>NZ_LMSL01000041.1:766528-780544 GCF_001428405.1 Frateuria sp. Soil773 | reverse complement strand
GCGAACACTGCGAGCGGCAAACTTCTCCTTTTGAGTGCGCTACTTGACGGGGAAGGCTACGGAGGCCTCTGGCTTAGCGTGGCACTGATATACGAGGGCAGCGGAGTCGGCATATGCGATTCATGCCTTGGACGTCTTGCGAATGTCATCATTAAGTCGCGGGGAATTTATTTTTGAGGCAATTGCATGGCAGAGGGGCTTGCGAGGCCTACCAGGCTTGAAGAAAATACCATCATCCAGATATCACGATAATCGCCCGGTTTACTTTGTAGCTGTAATTGAGGATAAAATTTGTCAATAAAGGCTTTGGATTCGGTGTCTGACGAGTGAATCAGCAGATAAATCTGCTGGCTTAATGATCGAATGGTACTGTTGAAGCTTCCCCACTGCGGATAACTGCCGGTCGGGAAAGACCACGCCAAGCTATAGGGCATTTCCCCGGGGCGGCAACTGCCGGTGCCGTTGTCGTAGCCGGCGCGGTACCAGCCATTGCTGCCATCCCAGAAATTGGTGAACAAGGGATGCTGCATGTCTTTGTTCCAGATCTTGTCAACGATTTGGCGAGCAAATGCCTGCTGCAATTTCGCCGGGTCGAAGTCAGGAGCTCGGTAGCCGAAGACTGCGGCAAGGTTAGGCCGATTGCGAACGAGCGTGTCCAGTGCCGGCACCAAGCGCCGTGCGTGGCTGAAATCCCAGCCGAGATTGGTGTCGATATAGGATGCTTTGCTTTCGACACGAAAGCTCTTTTGCATGAGACCGAACATATTCTTGTGGCATGTGACAGGGCTGACCGCGGTACTGTAAAGCGCGTACCTTGAGTCGCCATAGTTGCGCCAGTAGCCACGATCGATTTCTGCTCGCTTGCCACTTGAGGTGTTGATGAGTGTGGTGCGTGCCTGGAACAGATTGAACATGCCAGCGATCTGATTGCGCTTGGACTGCAGCGACTTGAACGCTTTGGCTCCCGCAGCATCAAGCCTGATGCCAGCTTGATGCAGTTCGGCGAGATCGGCTAGCGATGTCATGAACCAAAGATCGCGGTCTGCAAAGAAATACTTGGACTGGCCGTCAACGGCCTCGGCAGGCGTCATCTTTGATCGTGCCTCGACCCATTTGAAGTAGTCGGGCGACAGCCAATGGTCGAGTTGGGCGGCGATGGTGCTCGCGGTATTGGTGACGAAGACTCTTTCGGCGGCGCTTCGCTGCTCTTCAGGAAGAGTTTCGGCAATGTTGGTTGCAAGGGCTCCAAGTAAGCCGAGAAACTGTGCGCTGCACAATTGCACTTCTTGACCAAGCAGGTGGTTGGCTGACGTGCAGGTAGAACCACCGGTGCAGACCCAGCCGCGCGTAGCTGGTGCATCAGGCAGCGGTTTGAGTGAATCGAAGACCGGAGTGAGGGCATCGACCAGTTGCGTGATTTGCAAACGGTCCTTGCACCGGCGAGTCATTTCCACGAATGACTGTAAGCGTACCTGCATGTTGTACAGCACATAAACATCACCTTTCTTGTTTAAGTTGTCGGTGATCTGCTCGCTGACGTAAGCACGCGTTGTGCGTTCCCACGATTTGATGGCCTCAGCATGGATATTGCCAGTACACGACAAGTCCAGTGCGCCATTCAAATGGGCAGTTTTCTCTTGAGGTGGCTCTGCGATTGCCTTGGCGGACCCCACGCACAAGACCGCAACGATCGAGATAACAAGGAGAGAACGCATGGCTGTACCTGAAGGCTGGGCGATTGGAAAAGGATGCCGCAGCGAACCTTTCCAATAACTGTCCGCCTGCATAGGCAATCCCCGGGCAGGGCTGCCTCCGAGACGACGGCTTTCAGGCATACGCATGCTTGGAGAGAGCTGCTTTGTAGCCTGTCGCTATTTGCTCAGCCGTTGGGCTGCGAGGCATCAGGGCGGATATTCCGGACGATCGTCAAGTTCTGATGGATACGATCGTCATTGGCTGCCTGGGTGCGCAACGAGGACGAAGACTGTTGCTGGTGGCTCCATATCCTCGTGACCACAGCGATATAGATCATAGCGAACAGGCAGAATGCGACGAGGTTGAGCCCTGTGCCGACGCCAAGCGCCCGAACCACATTGCCGAGGAACGCAATCGACGATGCAAGTGCAACCAGCGCGATAAGCGTGGAACGCGGGCCGAGGCGCAGGCCCATCAGGATATGGTGGATATGGCCACGATCGGGCTTGAAGGGCGATTTGCCCTGACGGATGCGGCGATACATCACGGCGAGGGTATCGAGCACGGGCAGGGCCACGCACCACAATACGTCGACGGTGGAGAGGCTCATCTGGGGCTGTTCGCTGAGGCGGATAAGCGTCCATGCCAGCAGGTAGCCGACGACCATGCTGCCGGCGTCGCCCATGAAGATCTTGCGCCCGGTAAAGCCCAGGTTGACGATCAGATACGGGACTGCGGCCACTGCCAGCAAGGTCATCAGGGCCAGCACGCCCTGTATGGGGGCGGGACCGACGAACAGCATGATGGCGGCGATGCTTACCAGGGCGAGGCTGCCGGCGAGGCCATCGATCCCATCCATCATGTTGAAGGCGTTCAACAGGCCGATCACCGCGACCACGGTGAACGGGATGCCCAGCCAACCCAGTTCGAGCTCGTATCCGAAGATATGGCCGAGCGAGTGGATGTAGACGCCGGTGGTGGCGATGACGGTGAGGATGGCGGCGGTCTGCACCAGCAGGCGCACGCGCACGCTGAGGTCGTGGCGGTCGTCGAGGGCGCCGAGCAGGGCGAGGGCGGCGGAGGTGCCGAGCAGTACTTTGGCGAAGGGGCCGAACTTGCCGTACCAGAAAGCGCCGGCCAGCACGCCGGCAAAGATGGCGAGGCCGCCGATGAGGGGGACGTGGCCGACATGGTGCTTGCGCTCGTTGGGGCGGTCGACCAGGCCGAGCGGCTCGGCGAATCGCCGCAGGACGGCGATGGCGATGGCCGTCGTCAGGGCGGCGATCATGCAGGCAATCAGCATCCGTGTGTCCTTCATCGGATTTCCTCTTCTTATTGTTCCCGTTGAAATGTTTCAAAAAGGGCGTCGGCCGCAGCCCTGTCTGAAACAGGCACACACTCTCCAGCACCGGTACCGGGCCGGCAGATCCAGGAAAGAGACCTGTGGGAGGGCCTGAGGAAGCAAGTCCAAGGCATTGATTTTATCACGCGACCTGCACGGAACCCTGTAGGCGGAACCTGAATGTTCAGGCCCGAGTCGTCATCGGCAAGGCCGCGTGAGCAAACAAGCGTTTGAATTCACTGAAAAATGTGGCCTGGTTCAACGAAACATCAGGTTGATGGCCACCAGCGTGACGGCGAGCACGGTAGCGGTGAGGGGCAGGCCGACGCGCAGGAAGTCCTTGCCGCGGTAGCCGCCGGGGCCGGCGACCATCATCAGGGCCGGGTGGCCCGAGCTGAGCAGGAAGGTGTTGGACGAGGACACGGCGACGATCAGCGCATAGGCCGAGGGGTTGCCGCCGGTGGCCACCGCCACGCTGATCGCGATGGGCACCATCATCACCGTGGCGCCGACGTTGGACATCACCTGCGAGAACAGCAGGGTCAGGATGGCCAGGGACATCTGCAGTATCCACGGCGAGGCCTCGCCCAGGTGCTGCAGTACCTCCTGTGCGAGCCAGGCGGCGGTGCCGGTGGCGTCCATCGACCAGCCCAGCGGGATCAGGCAGGCGGTGACGAAGATGGTCTTCCAGTTGATCGCCTTGTACGCCTCGTCCATGTTCAGCACGCCGGTGAGCAGCATGCCGATGGCGCCGGTCATCATCGCCACCGACAGGTCGAGGTGGGTGAACAGGGCGAGGCACTTGGCCAGCACGAAGAAGCCCACGGCCTGCCAGATCTTGCCGGGGCGCTGCTCTTCCTTCGGAATGTCGGTGACGACGACCAGGTCCTTGTCTTCCGAGGCCAGCGCGAGGTCGCGCCAGTTCGAGTGCAGCACCAGGGTGTCGCCGGCGCGCAGGCCGATCGAGCGCACGTCGTCGCGCAACACCTGGTCGCCGCGGTTCACCGCCAGCACCGAGATGCCGTAGCGCTTGCGCAGGCGCAGGTCGCCGATGGTCTGCTTGATGAAGCGCGAGCTGGGCGGGATCACCGCCTCGGAAATGCCGGCGCGGGTCGGGTTGAACAGCTCGCCCAACTGGCGCATGCGCGGCGACAGCCGGCATAGCTGGTTGTTGGCGAACTGGTTGAGCTGCTCGCGCGGGCCGAGCACGCCGAGCACCGAACCGACCCAGATCACGTGGTCGACCGGCGGCGCCATGCGCGCGTCGTTGCCGCTCTTGATCGCCAGGATCATCGGCGCGCCGTAGAGCTGCTCCACCTCGCCGATGCTCATGCCCACCAGCGGGCTTTCGGCGGTGACGGTCAGCTCGGCCGTCTCGCCGACGATGCCGTAGGTGTCGGCGAAGTAGCTTTCGGTGCGGCCGGGGGTGACCTTGAGGCGGTCGTCTTCGCGCTCGGGCAGCAGCTTGCGGCCGAACAGGTAGAAGAAGCCCACGCCGACGAAGGCCAGCGCGAGGCCCACCGGCGTCACGCTGAACAGGCCGAACTTCGGGATGGTGTGCGCGCCGGGTGGCAGGTTGGCGTTGGCGCTGGCGATCAGGTCGTTGAGGACGATCAGCGGCGAGTTGGCGATCAGCGTGGTGTTGGTGGCGGTGAGGATGCAGAACGCCATCGGCAGCAGCAGCCGCGACATCGGCACGCCGGTGCGCGCGGACAGGCGGCTGGTCACCGGGATCATCAGCGCGGCCAGCGCCTGGCTCGGGATCACCGCGCTGAACAGGCTGGTGACCAGGTTGATCACCACGCCCAGGCGCGATTCCATGCCGCGCGCCATGCGCATCACGAACTGCGCGGTAAGGCTGAGCACGCCGGCGCGGTCCAGGCCGGCACCCATGATCATGATCGCGATGATCGCGATCACCGCGTTGCCGGCGAAGCCGTTGAACACGCGCTCGGACGGAATCAGGCCGGTGAGGCCGATCACCACCACCACCAGCAGGGCCACCATATCGGCGCGGATCCACTCCAGCACCAGCATCAGCATGGTGAAGCCCACCAGCCCGAGCACGAGGATCATTTCGGGGGTGAGCGAGAGGCCCACTAGCAGTCGTCCTTGTCAGGCGGCTGACGATGATGGATGCGGTTGTGCAGTGGATGCCTCACGCTGCGACTCGTCCCTGTTTGAGCGGGGAGTATAAGCGCGGGAGCGCAAGAGCTGGTGAACCCTGGATGTGCGGGCGCCCCCCTGCCCAGGGGCGTGTACTTACTTGAGGCGTGCCGCTTGGCTTCGATGCCGGCGGGGGAAGCGGCTGTCGTCCTTCCTTGCTATCCGAGGTAATCGGAGCGAGGCGCCGGAAGGATCGGAGTTGCGGCGCTCACGCCTTCCGGTACAGGAGATCCCATACCCCGTGCCCCAGCTTCAGGCCGCGCCGTTCGAAATGGGTCTCGATGCGCCAGTCCGGCTTCTCGGCGTAGTGCCCGGGCCCGACGGCATTGCGCCAATCCGGCGCGGCCTCCATCACCTCGAGCATGTGTTCGGCATAGGGCTGCCAGTCGGTGGCCAGGTGCAGCAGGCCATCCGGCGCCATCCGCGAAGCGAGCAGGGCGACGAAGCCGGGCTGGACGATGCGGCGCTTGTTGTGGCGCTTCTTGTGCCACGGATCGGGGAACCAGATGCGTGCTTCGGCCAGGGTGCCGGGGGCGATCTCGTGCTCCAGCACCTCCACGGCGTCGTGCTTGTAGAGGCGCACGTTGGCGGCGTCGCGCGCGGCCAGCGCGTTCATCAGCCGGCCCACGCCGGGGCCGTGCACCTCGACGCCGATGAAGTCGCGCGCCAGGTCGTGCTCGCTGGCCCAGGCCAATGCCTCGCCGTTGCCGAAGCCGATTTCAAGCACGCGCGGCGCGGCGCGGCCGAAGCGGGCGTTGAAATCCTGCAGCGTGCCGCTGTAGTCGATGCCGTAGCGCGCCCAGTGCTCGTCAAACGCGCGCTGCTGGGCCGGCGTCATGCGTCCCTCGCGCAGCACGAAGCTGCGGATGCGGCGGCGGTGTTCGGGAGCGTCGTGGTCGTGGTCGGTCATGCGGAATCCGGAATGGACTTCCTCGGAGGAGGGGGCGGAGCCGGCTCCCTCCCTTGCGTGCAAGGGAAGGGCTGAGGAGGTATTCCTGATCCGATTTCCGGTATCAGGAGCTTTTCACCCATCCCGGCCTTCCCATTGCCGGCGGGAAGAGGTCAAGGGTATCAGCCGATGACGCCGTCGACGGGGCTGGAGGCGGAGGCGAAGCGCTTGCGCGGGATGCGGCCGGCGCGGAAGGCGGCACGGCCGGCCTGGATCGCCAGCTTCATCGCATGGGCCATCAGCACGGGATCCTTCGCGCCGGCGATCGCGGTGTTCATCAGCACGCCGTCGCAGCCCAGCTCCATCGCGATCGCCGCGTCGGAGGCGGTGCCCACGCCGGCATCGACGATGATCGGCACCTTGGCGTTCTCCACGATCTCGATCAGGTTGTACTTGTTCTGCACGCCCAGGCCCGAGCCGATCGGCGCGGCCAGAGGCATCACCGCCACGCAGCCGATCTGCTCCAGCCGCTTGGCCAGGATCGGGTCGTCGCTGGTGTAGACCATCACGTCGAAGCCGTCGGCGACCAGTTCCTCGGCGGCCTTCAGCGTCTCGACCACGTCGGGGAACAGCGTGCGCTGGTCGCCGAGCACTTCGAGCTTGACCAGCTTGTGGCCGTCCAGCAGCTCGCGCGCCAGCTTGCAGGTGCGCACGGCGTCGACCGCGTTGTAGCAGCCGGCGGTGTTCGGCAGCAGGGTGAATTCCTCCGGCGGCAGCGCGTCGAGCAGGCTGGGTGCGGACGGGTCTTGGCCGACGTTCACGCGGCGGATCGCCACTGTGACGATCTCGGCGCCGGCCGCCTGCGAGGCGGCGCGCGTCTCGTCGAAATCCTTGTACTTGCCGGTGCCGGTGAGCAGGCGCGAGGCGTAGCTCTTGCCGGCGATGACGAGCGGATCGGGAGTGTCGATGGTTTTCTGGTTCATGGCGGAGCCTTGGAATGCGGGATGCCGGCGGACGGCCGCGGGCGAAGGAACGGGTGCAGCTCAGCCGCCGCCGATCGCGTGGACGATTTCCACCTGGTCGCCCTCGGCCAGCGCGCGGGCCGCATGCTGGCTGCGGGGAACGATTTCCCGGTTCACTTCCACGGCGACGCGACGGCCGGCATAGCCGGCCTCGTCCAGCAACTGGGCGACGGTGATGGCGGGGGCGCAGTCGCGCGGGCCGCCATTGAGGGTGATCTGCATGCCGCCATTGTAGCGGCAGCCGCGCCGGTTCCCGGAAGGGCGCCGGCTCGGCGCCGGTCCAGTCCTCGCCGGTCTAGTCCTCGCCGGTCCAGTCCTCGCCAGTTCAGTCCTGGCGCTCGGGGCGACGTCCGCGGTCGTGCCCGCCGCGGGCCGGCGCGTGCGATGCAGGTGCGTTGGCCCGCGGCATGGGTGCATGGGAGGGATACGGCCGCGCGGTTTCGCGCGGGGCCATCGCCGGCATGCGTTCCATGCGCGGGGGCGTGCGTGGCATGGCCGATTCGCGGGGCACCCCGGGCGTCCTGCCGGCTTCGCCGTTACCCCACTGTCGACGGGGCGGCTCGGGACGTGGTGAATATCCGCCTGCGTCGCCGCGGGGCGCACGCTCGATGCGCGGTACCTGCGGCAGGCCGGCCGTGGGCGAAGCGGCGTGCGTACGTCCGGCTTCGGCATTCGAGATATAGCCCATGCCGGAGCGGAACGACGGGCCCGGTCGCGCCGTTTCGCGCAACGGCGATTGCGCCGCTTCGCGGCGCGTGTCCAGGCCGTCCAGGCGCGGATGGGCGAAGCGCGCCGAGCGCAGTTCGCCCGGACGCAGCCCGTTGTCGTCGGTGCCGGTCGGGCGGCTGCCGAGCGGGGCGCGGCGTATCGTGGCGATGGGCGGCAGCCGATGCTCGTCGCGCATCTGCGGCTCCGGAGTACCGGGAACGCGGGAATTGCCTGCCGTGGGGGCCATATCGCCGCGGAACGACGGAGCCGGCCGGCGCTCCGGCATCGGGCCGGAAACCGTGGACGGACGGTTCTGCCCCCTGCCGTTGCCCGCGACGAAGCCGGCCGGCGGCGCGTGCCGCGAGACCACCGGACGGTCGAAGCTGCCGACCGGCAGCGGCCGCGCCTGGGGGCCGCGTGGCGGCGCCAGGCTGCGCGGCGTCGGACGCACGGGCAGGCCGCGGCTCAGCACGGGCGCGCCGGCGAGCTGGCGCGCGTCCACGGGCAGCAGGTGATGCCGCACATTGCGGGCGTCGGCGAAGCTCGATCCGGGCACGGCGGTGAAGCCGCGGGGCGCGCTGCGGTTGGCATAGTCCGCGCCGCGCACCGGCAGGCCGCGGCGGAAGTCGTTGTACTGGCGGTCGATGCGGTTGACGATCACCGTGCGGTTGTAGGTGTTGCGCACATGGATGTTGGTGATGTTGACGCGCGTGTAGTAGCTGCGGCTGGCGCGGTACCAGGGGTTGTAGACCTCGCCCGGGCCGAGCGGGAACCAGCCGACCGGCGCGCCGCCGCCGACACCCAGCGACACATTCCAACGGCCGCCGCCGACGAAGGCGACCAGCGCCGGCGCATAGACCGGCCGCACGCCGAGCGGTCCCGGGATCCAGCCCCAGCGGTCGCGCACGTAGGCCCAGCGGCCGTAGTGGTAGGGCGCGAAGCCCCACGGCGCGTCGTCCACCCAGGTCCAGCCCCAGGGCGCGACGTAGGCCCAATGGCCGTCGCGGTACGGCGCCCAGTCGGCCGCGACCCGGGCCGGATACCACACGGCGCCATAGTCCGGATCGCTGCTCCAGTCGCCGTAGTCGTCCATGTCCTGGTAGCCGACAACCTCATCGGACACGTAGCGGCGCGTTTCCGATTGCGCGTAGCGGCGGTCGCGACTGCTGCACCACGCATCGAAGGCGTCGCTGCCGTCGATGTCGCTGATGGCCACGTCGTTCAGCGCGGAATCGCCGAAGCGGTAGCTGCGTCCGGCCAGCACGTCGCGCTGTGCATTGTTTTCGCCGTACACCACGGCGCTGCCGTCGAAGACAGTCACCTGCGTGGCGCCGTCGCGGCCGGTGTCGACGCGGAAGCTGCCCGGACGGGTCACCGCCAGGGCCACCGTGGGAGTGTCGATCTCGTAGCTCTGGCCCTCGGGCAATTGCCGCACCGTCAGGTTGAGCGTGCCGCGGGTCAGTTCGAGCTGGGCGATCCGGTCGTCCAGCGCCAGCAGGCCGACGTCGGTGCCGCCGGCCATGCGCAGGCTGCCGCCGCCGAATTCCAGTTCGGCGCGCGCATCGGCATCGCTGGACAGGCGGTCGCCGCGGGTCAGCGGCCGGTTCACGCTGGCGTCGCCCCAGTCCTGGGCACCGGCCGGCAGCAGGCCGAGGTCGCCGCTCAGATAGGACAGCCGGGCGACCCGGTCGGGCGGATCGCCGGCATCGTCCCCGGTGGCCTGCGCCTGGGCGAGGCCCATCCAGCAGAGCAACAGCGCGGCCACGCCGATCCGCCAGCGACGCCGCGGCGACCGGGTGATGAAGGACATGGACATGGCGTTCTCCGTGCGGGCATGGGCAACGACACCGGCGCCGCCCGACGGGCGGACATGCCGGCCGGCTGGCGGTGCGATTATGGACACGCGCCGTGCCACGCCGGTGCAGCCGCGGCCTCCGCCGGTTCAGCCGGCCGCCATGTCCGGTTCACCGCCGGTTCGGCCGCCGCGGGGCGGTTCCAAAATTTCCCGTTCCCGGGTTACCATCCGCCGGCGATGCGGGTGTAGCTCAATGGTAGAGCTGTAGCTTCCCAAGCTACTGACGAGGGTTCGATTCCCTTCACCCGCTCCATTCCAGCACGGGCCGGGAATGGAGCAACTGGTCCGCCGCCGTGCGGGTCGCAAGACAGGCAATCTATCCCCGGTCCCCACCGGGCTCTCTACACCCCGACACCGGCAGCGTGTGCTGATGAGCGCAGACGTGATCACCCTCGGTTGGCGGGAGCGGCTGGCGTTGCCGCGGCTGGGCATCGACCTGCTCAAGGCCAAGCTCGACACCGGCGCGCGTTCCAGCTCGCTGCACGTGGATACGCTCGAACCCTTTGCACGCGACGGTGCGACCTGGCTGCGCTTCAGCGTCAGCACCGGCCGCCGCCAGTGCCGCACGGTGCAATGCGAGGCGCCGGCGCTGGACCGGCGCGCGGTCACCGACACCGGCGGGCGGCGCACCGAGCGCTGGTTCATCCGCAGCGAGGTCTGGCTGGCCGGGCAGCGCTTCGACGCCGAGATCAACCTCACCGACCGCCGCCACATGCTGTTTCCCATGCTGCTCGGACGCAGCGCCCTGTGCGGGCGCTTCGCGGTCGATCCCGCGCTTTCCTATACCCAGTCGCGGCCGCCGGTCGCGGCGATGGAGCTTCCATGAAGATCGCGATCCTGTCGCGCAACGCGCGGCTGTATTCCACCCAGCGGCTGGTCGAGGTGGCGCGCGAGCGCGGCCACGTGGTGCGCGTGCTCGACCCGCTGCGCTGCTACGTGCGCATCGCGCCGAACGACATGGCGATCCGCTACAAGGGCAAGTCGCTGCGCGACATCGACGCGGCGATCCCGCGCATCGGCACCTCCAGCACGTTCTACGGCACGGCGGTGCTGCGCCAGCTGGAGATGATGGGGGTGTACACGCCCAACTCGTCCGACGCGGTGCTGCGCGCGCGCGACAAGCTGCGCTGCCTGCAGATCCTCGCCGCGCAGGGGCTGGACATGCCGGTGACGGTGTTCGGCGACAACCCGGACGACACCACCGACGTGCTGGCGATGCTCGGCGACCCGCCGCACGTGATCAAGCTCAACGAGGGCAGCCAGGGCACCGGCGTGGTGCTGGCGGAGAAGCGCAGCGCCTCGCAGAGCGTGATCGAGGCGTTCCGCGGGCTGTACGCCAACTTCCTGGTGCAGGAGTTCATCGCCGAGGCGAAGGGCAGCGACCTGCGCTGCTTCGTGGTCGGCAAGAAGGTGGTGGCGGCGATGCAGCGCGAGGCCAGCCCCGGCGAGTTCCGCGCGAACCTGCATCGCGGCGGCACCGCGGTGAAGGCGACCCTGAGCGCGGAGGAAAAGCGCATCGCCGTGCGCGCCGCCGGCGCGCTGGGCCTGGGCATCGCCGGCGTCGACCTGCTGCGCTCGGCGCGCGGGCCGCTGCTGCTGGAAGTGAATGCGTCGCCGGGGCTCGAAGGCATCGAGTCGGCGACCGGGGTGGATGTTTCCGCGCACATCATCCGGCACCTGGAGCAGAACGCGGGCAGGTGATTGGGGCGTCTCGCGCGGAGGGTCTTGCGCTGGGCACCTTTGGACGGCGAAGGCGCTGGATTCCGGCTTTCGCCGGGATGGCGACGAGGCAGGGACGAAATTTGGGAGCCGGCGGTTTGAGCGTTCGTCCGGGGAAGGTGGGAGAGGACTGGATGGCCAGTGCTGGCATCTGCAAGAACTTGCGATCGCGGCGTGAAGCCGGGCGCGGCCGGGCGGTTAACCTCGATGTGAGCGCGGGTTAACCATGCTGTAACTACAGGCGCCCTATAAAGACGCCACTGAAATTTGCTCGACACTTCGACCCTGCCAGGTTTTGGTGACAGCAGATTCCGGTATCGGGGCAGTAGCTTGGGCTCAGGTGTGGCGACACGTCGCTCACCTGGGCTTTTTTCTTGCCCGGGTTTCCGTTGCGCGCGGACGTTCAGCTCCTAGGCGGCTGCGCCGGCGCCCATCGGACGGCAAGCTTGTTAAGCTTGTCCCTCATGACGGCCGTGTGCCGGCGGCTGACGGAGTGGGCACATGCGTGTACTGGTGATCGAAGACAACAGCGATATCGCGACCAACATCGGCGATTATCTGGAAGACCGGGGCCATGTGGTGGATTTCGCCGGCGACGGCGTGACCGGCCTGCACCTGGCGGTGGTGCACGATTTCGACGTGATCGTGCTGGACCTGACCCTGCCCGGCATGGACGGGCTGGACGTGGCGCGCAAGCTGCGCCACGAGGCGCACAAGCAGACCCCGGTGCTGATGCTGACCGCGCGCGACGCGCTGGAGCAGAAGCTGACCGGCTTCGAATCCGGCGCCGACGACTACATGACCAAGCCGTTCGCGCTGCAGGAGCTGTCGGCGCGGCTGGAGGTGCTGGCGCGGCGCGGCAAGGGCCCGCAGAGCCGGGTGCTCAAGGTGGCCGACCTCACCTACAACCTCGACACGCTCACGGTCAGCCGCGAGGGCAAGTCGATCCAGCTCAACCCGATCGGCCTGAAGCTGCTGCAGGCGCTGATGGAGGCGAGCCCGTCGGTGGTTACCCGGCAGGACCTGGAGCAGCGCGTATGGGGCGAGGAGCTGCCCGACAGCGACAGCCTGCGCGTGCACATCCACGGCCTGCGCGCGGCCATCGACAAGCCGTTCGACAAGCCGCTGATCCACACGCGGCACGGCATCGGCTATCGCATGGTCGAGCCGGATGCAGTCCAGGCGTAAGCTGCGGTTCCGCCTCATCCTGAGCTTCGCGCTGTTCGGCTTCGGCCTCAGCGCGCTGTTTGCCGTGGCCTCGCTGGACATCCGCGCGCGGGTGGAGGACCAGCTCATCTCCTCCTCGCTGCAGCAGGACATCGACCAGTCGGTCGACCAGGCGATCCACCACCCCGACCAGCCGCAGCACTCGCGCCTCATGGAGGCGTGGGTGAAGAGCGACCGAACGCTCTACAAGATGCCGCTGGCCTGGCAGAACCTCAGTACCGGCGTGCACGACATCTTCGACACCGGCGAGGACGGCAAGCCACGCCACTACAAGCTGGCGGTGCGGCGCAAGGACGGCGTGATCGGCTTCCTGCGCTACGACGTGTCGCGCGACGACCTGGGCCGGGAGCAACTGCTTTTCAGCGTGATCGGCGCGGTGTTCCTGTTCGGCCTGCTGTCGCTGGTGCTCGGCCTGTGGCTGTCGCGCAAGGTGCTCAAGCCGGTGACCCAACTGGCGCAACGCCTGCGCGAGTTCCGCAAGAGCGGCAAGGCCGAGCCGCTGGCGCCGCATTTCGCCGACGACGAGGTGGGCGAGCTGGCGCAGGCGCTGGACGAGTATTCCGACCGCCTCACCGCGATGGTCGAGCGCGACCGCGAATTCAATTCCGACGTCAGCCACGAGCTGCGCACGCCGCTGGCGGTGATCGCCAGCACCACCGAGCTGCTGCAGGGCTCGCCCGACCTCACCGACAAGCTGCGCGAGCGGCTCAAGCGGATCGAGCGCGCGTCGCGCCAGGCCACCGAGCTGATCGAGGCGCTGCTGCTGCTGTCGCGCGCCGAGCGGCGCGGCCCCACCCGCGGCGAGATCACCGAGGTTGGCAAGGTCGCCGCCGACGTGATCGAGAGCCAGCGCCCGCAGATGCGCGACAAGCCGCTCGACATCGAGCTGGTGGTGCGCGAGCCGGTGAGCATCAACGCGCCCGCGTCGGTGCTTTCGGTGGCGCTGACCAACCTGATCGGCAACGCGATCAAGTACACGCTGGAAGGCATCGTGCGGGTCGAGGTGGGCGCCGGACGCATCGAGGTGATCGACACCGGGCCGGGGATCAAGCCGGAGGACGCCGAAAGGCTGTTCCAGCGCGGCGTGCGCGGCGAAGGCGCCGGCGGCAGCGGCGCCGGCCTCGGCCTGGCGATCGTGCGGCGGCTGTGCGAGCTGTACGGCTGGGACGTGTCGATGCGGCCGCGCAGCGATGCGAACGGTGCGGTTGCCAGCATCGTGTTCGGGTGAGGCGATCGCGGCTCGGACTGGAGCATCGCACGCAACGTGTTGAGCGTGAGTCCCCGGAAGGGAAGGCCCGATGAAGGGAAGGCCCGATAGAGTCTCCACGCAACGAGCCTTCGTCATTCCAGCGAAAGCTGGAATCCAGCGCCTCGGACTTTCAGTTCCGGCGCC
>NZ_LMSL01000041.1:766377-766493 GCF_001428405.1 Frateuria sp. Soil773 | reverse complement strand
AGGCGACGATGTTCGAGGCCTCTTCAGTCGCGGCGGCTCTTCCAGGGAAGCCAAAGGTGCCGCGCTGCGGCACCAGCCACGCCGTCATTCCAGCGAAAGCTGGAATCCAGCGCCTT
>NZ_LMSL01000041.1:766157-766303 GCF_001428405.1 Frateuria sp. Soil773 | reverse complement strand
GGGTGGACTGGAGTGGATTGTTCGAATCCGAGGCGACGATGTTCGAGGCCTCTTCAGTCGCGGTGGATCTTCCAGGGAAGCCAAAGGTGCCGCGCTGCGGCACCAGCCACGCCGTCATTCCAGCGAAAGCTGGAATCCAGCGCCTC
>NZ_LMSL01000041.1:641086-766129 GCF_001428405.1 Frateuria sp. Soil773 | reverse complement strand
AGGCGACGATGTTCGAGGCCTCTTCAGTCGCGGCGGCTCTTCCAGGGAAGCCAAAGGTGCCGCACTGCGGTACCAGCCACGCCGTCATTCCAGCGAAAGCTGGAATCCAGCGCCTTGGTCTTTCAGCTCCAGCGCTTCAGTGATCCGAAGTCACTGGATCCCAGCTTTCGCTGGGATGACGAGACAGGGTGGTCTGGAGCGGGTCGTTCGAAAGTGAGGCGACGAGGTATCGGGACTGAAACCGCTTCCATGGGTATCGGCCACAAGAAAACGCCCCGCATCGCGGGGCGTTTTCGGCTTGCAGGTGGCGTCCGGTCGGGCGGTGCCGGATCAGACCGGTTCCAGCCAGCCCCACTTGTCGTGCGTGCGGCCGTCGAACAGGCCGAAGAACAGTTCCTGCAGGCGGCGGGTCACCCGGCCGGCGGTGCCGTTGCCGATCTGCTTGCCGTCGATCGCGCGGATCGGGGTGACCTCGGCGGCGGTGCCGCACATCAGGACTTCGTCGGCCAGGTACAGGTATTCGCGCGGCAGGTCGCGCTCGATCACCTCGATGCCTTCCTCGCGCGCCAGGGTGACCAGCGTGTTGCGGGTGATGCCGGCGAGGATCGAGGCGCTGGCCGGGGTGGTGTGCAGCGCGCCGTCGAAGACCAGGAACAGGTTCTCGCCCGCGCCTTCGCTGAGCAGGCCGGTGGAGGCCAGGGCGATGCCCTCGCCGAAGCCGAGGCGACGCGCTTCGCGCGCGATCAGTTGGCCGGAGAGGTAGTTGCCGCCCGCCTTGGCGCCGGCCGGGATGGTGTTGGGCGCGAACCGCTGCCAGCTCGACACGCAGGCGGTGATGCCGTTCTCCAGCGCCTCCGGCCCCAGGTACGGGCCCATCGGCCAGGCCGCCACGGCGACGTCGATCGGCGTTTCCGCGGACAGGCCGAAGCCGCCCAGGCCGCGGTAGGCGACCGGGCGCAGGTACGAGGCGCCCAGGTTGTTCTTGCGGATCACCGCGCGGCAGGCGTCGGCCAGTTCGTCCTGGGTGTACGGCAGCACCATGTCGTAGATGCGGGCCGACTGGTACAGGCGGTGCAGGTGGTCGGTGAGGCGGAAGATCGCCGCGCCGTCGGGCGTGGCGTAGCTGCGGATGCCTTCGAACACCGACGAGCCGTAGTGCAGTGCGTGCGACATGACGTGGGTGGTGGCTTCTTGCCAGGGTTTGATCTGGCCGTTCTGCCAGATCCACTCGGGGTACTGCTGCGCCATCGCGGTTCTCCTGAATAACCGGCCTATGATAACCGCTGGCGCGGGCCGGGCTTCAGCCGGCCGGGCGCAGCCACAGGCAGCCGGCGCTGCGCACGATGGCGTAGCGGGCCTCCCGCGCCACGCCGGTGCCGTCGTCGGCGGCCGTGCGCAGCACCAGGGCGCGGGTGGCGCCAGTGGCCGGTGCCGCGGCCGTGCCGGGCGGGGCCGGGCCGTCCGCGAAGCCGCTGTCGTCCGGTGCGGCGTCCGGCGCGGTTTCGGCAACGTCCAGCAGCGGGCGTTGCATCAACTCGCGCAGCGAGCCGATGTCGGCCACGACGGCGCGGCGGCCGTAGCCGCCCCACAGCATCAGGCCGGCCAGGCGGTTCGCGTCGCGCGTGGCGAAGGCGTCGACCACGCCCTGCTTGAGCTCGGCCAGGTCGGCGGCGCACAGGATCGGAGGCGGTTCGCCGATGGCGGGGGCGGTAGTCGCGGCCGGCGAGGCCGCCGGCCGCGTCGGCGTGGCCTGCACGTCGCTGCAGACCCGGTCGGTGAACACCGGGTTGCCGTCCGCGCCGATGCAGCGGTGGATGGGGTTCTGCGCCAGGGCCGGCGCCAACGGCAGCAGCAGGCAGATCGTGGGGAGCCATCGCATCCGCCCAGCATAGCCGGCGGCGCGGCGGCCGGTCAGTGCAACTGCTCCAGCACCGCCTGCGTCGCGCGGGCGCGGTTCAAGGTGTAGAAGTGCAGACCCGGCGCGCCGCCCTGCAGCAGGCGACGGCACATCTGCGCCACCACCTCGGCGCCGAGCGCGCGGATCGCGTCGGCGTCGTCGCCGTGGGCCTGCATGCGCTTGGCGATCCAGCGCGGGATCTCCGCGCCGCACATGTCCGAGAAACGCTTGAGCTGGCTGTAGTTGGCGATCGGCATGATGCCCGGCACGATCGGCACGTCCACGCCCAGCCGCTGCGCGTCGTCCACGAAACGGAAATAGGCGTCGGGATTGAAGAAGTACTGGGTGATCGCGCCGTTCGCGCCGGCGTCGACCTTGGCCTTGAAGTGGCGCAGGTCCGCCAGCGCGTCGTCGGCCTGCGGGTGGGTCTCCGGGTAGGCGGCGACCTCGACGTGGAAATGGCTGCCCGAGTGCTCGCGGATGAAGCGCACCAGTTCGGCGGCGTAGCGGAAGTCGCCGGCGCTGGCCATGCCGGAAGGCATGTCGCCGCGCAGCGCGACGATGCGGCGGTAGCCGGCGGCGCGGTAGCCGTCGAGCAGTTCGGTGATCTCCGCGCGCGTGCCGCCCATGCACGACAGGTGCGGCGCCACGTTCAGGCCGTGCCGCTGGTGCAGGCGCGCCACGGTGTCGCCGGTGTAGCTCAGGGTGGAGCCGCCCGCGCCGAAGGTCACCGAGGCGTAGTCGGGCGCGTGCGGCTTCAGCAACTGCGCCGTGCGGTCCAGTTGCGCGCGTTGTTCGTCGGTCTTGGGCGGGAAGAATTCGAAGCTGATCGCCGGCATGGCGGGGTTCCTGGTGAGCGTCCTCAGCGATTATATGCGTTCATCGCGATAAAGCGATATGTGAATCCGGCTCTGCAACGGACACCGCTCGGCCGGTGCGCGGGCCGTTCGCCCGCTGCCGCGGCCGCTTGTCATGTTTTTCCTCCCGCGATGGCGGCGCGGCGGCACGCTGTGCCCACTCACCGACACCAAGGAGGCACCCGATGAACACCACCCTGTCCCGTATCCGCCGCGGCGTCCGCATCGCCGCGCTCGCCCTGGCCATCGGCGCGGCCGGCTACGCCGCCGTCGACGCACATGCCGCGGAGGCCCCGGCCCCGGCGCACGCCGCCACGGCAGGCCACGGCATCGCCGTGCAGGTGGTCGGCAGCGGCACCCCGGTGCTGTTCATCCCCGGCCTCAACAGCGGCGCCGACACCTGGCGCGACACCTGCGCCGCGCTGCAGGCCAGCCACGTGCAATGCCATCTGGTGCAGTTGCCGGGCTTTGCCGGGCAGCCGGCGGTGGCGAGCAAGGCCTACCTGGACGAGATGAGCCGCGGCCTGCTCGATTACATCCGCGACCGCCACCTGGCGCATCCGGTGGTGGTGGGCCACAGCCTCGGCGGCATCGTCGCGCTGAAGATGGCCATCGCGCAGCCGAAGGCGATCGGCAAGCTGGCGATCATCGACGCGTTGCCGTTCCTGCCGGCGGTGCAGAACCCGGCCGCCACCGGCGCAGGCATGCAGCCGGTCGCGGCGGGCGTGCGCGAGCAGTTGCTGAAGGCCGACGACGCGGCCTACCGCGCCCAGGCCGAGGCGGCCGCGCGCGGCATGGTGCACGACGCCGCCCGCGTGGCCGAGGTCGCCCGCTGGAGCGCGGCCAGCGACCGCGCCACCACCGCGCAGGCGATGTACGAGATGATGACCACCGACCTGCGTCCCGCGCTCGGGGCGATCCGTGCGCCGACCCTGGTGCTGGGCTCGTGGGCGGGCTATGCGCCCTACGGCGCGACCAAGGCCTCGACCACCCAGGTGTTCCAGGGCCAGTACGCCAAGCTCGCGGGCGTGCATATCGCGCTGAGCGAGGCCGGCTACCATTTCCTGATGTGGGACGATGCGAAGTGGCTGCAGTCGCAGTTGCGCGGGTTCATCGTGGATGGGGCGGCAGCCGCGCATTGAGCGGCGGCCAGGGGAGGAGGACAGGTAATGGCGCACAGGCGGCAGGGGCGGTGGTTCTGGTGGATCAACCTAGTGCCGTGGTCGCTGTACCTGGCCTTCAGCGCGCTGTTCGGCATGAGTTTCGCGCAGGGGCGCTCGGGTGCATTGCTGCTCGGCGTCCTGGTGGCGTGCGGCCTCTACCTCGGTTCGGGCGGGCTGCGCGCACTGGCGCTGCGGCGGGGCTGGCTGCAACTGGACGGCACCCGCCAGGCGCTGCGCCTGCTGGCCGCCGTGCTGCTGGGCGCGCTGCTGGTGCAGGTGCTGGTGGCGCTGGTGCTGGTGCCGGCGGTGCGGCTGGGCTGGGTGGCGATGCCCAACGGGCGGATCGACTACCGCCCGGGCGCGGTCCTGGTCTACTGGATCAACACCGCCGTGATGCTGGGGCTGTGGACCGCCGGCTGGGCCAGCGGCCGGGCGCTGGAGCGGGCGCGCCATAGCGAGATCGCACGGCTGCGCGCCGAGGCCGAGCGCAATGCGCTGGAGCGCGACGCGCTGCGCGCCCGGCTCAACCCGCACTTCGTGTTCAACGCGCTCAACAACCTGCGCGCGCTCATCAACGAGGACGCCGAGCGCGCCCGCGAGATGGTCACCCGGCTGTCCAACACCCTGCGCCACGCGCTGGAGCGGGACGACCGCGAATGGGTGCGGCTGGCCGACGAGCTGCAGGTGGTGGACGACTATCTCGCGGTGGAAGGCGTGCACTACGAGCAGCGCCTGCGCGTGCGCCGCGACCTCGCCGCGGAAGCGATGGACGCGCGGCTGCCGCCGATGGCGCTGCAACTGCTCGTGGAGAACGCGATCCGCCACGGCATCGCGGTGACCCCCGGCGGCGGCGAGCTGGTGCTGCGCGCGCGGCTGGCCGGCAACCGCCTGCGCGTGGAAGTGGAGAACCCGGGCCGGCTCGGCGCGGGCAGCGGCGGTCACGGCGTGGGCCTGGCCTACCTGCGCGCGCACATCGCCCGCGCCGAGCCGCCGGGCCGGTTCGAGCTGCGCGAGGACGCCGGCCGCGTCGTCGCCTGCCTGGAGATCGCGCAATGAGCCTGCGCATCCTGATCGTGGACGACGCCCGGCTGGCGCGGCAGGAACTGCGCACCATGCTGGCGCAGATGCCCGAGGCCGAGTGCGTGGGCGAGGCCGACGACGTGCCCGCCGCGCGCGCGGCGATCGCCTCGCTGCGGCCGGACCTGGTGCTGCTGGACATCCAGATGCCCTCCGGCAGCGGCTTCGACGTGCTGGACGGGCTGGACCCGGCGCCGGCCGTGGTGTTCACCACCGCCTACGACCAGTACGCGCTGCGCGCCTTCGAGGCCAACGCGCTGGACTATCTGGTCAAGCCGGTGGCGCCCGAGCGCCTGCGCGCGGCGCTGGCGCGCGCGCAGGGTATGGCGCTGCGCACCGAGGCGCCGCCCGCGCGCGGGATGCTCGGCGCGGACGACCGCGTGTTCCTGCGCGACGGCGAACGCTGCTGGTTCGTGACGCTGGGCGAGATCCAGCGCATCGCGGTGGACGGCAACTACGCGCGGGTGTGGTTCCGCGACCAGTGCGTGATGCTGGCGCGCAGCCTGAGCGCCCTGGAATCGCGGCTGGACCCGGCGCTGTTCTTCCGCGCCAACCGCAACACCCTGGTCAACCTGCGCATGGTGCGCGCGGTCGAGCCGTCGGTGGCCGACGGCTACGTGCTGACCCTGAAGGACGGCAACGAGGTCGAGGTATCGCGACGGCAGGCGAGGGAGTTCCGCGAGCAGATGGCGCTCTGATCCGGCTGCCGGTCGCGGGTAGGCGAATGGTCGCGGCTCGCCAATGGAAACGGGCGCCTTAAGGCGCCCGTTTCCATTGGCGTATCGAAGCTCGAGGCTCACCGTAACGAGCTACGCGAAGGACTGGGGTTACGTGGCACCGAAGGCTATGGAAGAACTGCGAGCGCAGGCTCCACACCAGCTTGCAATTCATCCACTTGGCGTTCCTTGCCCTCCTACTTAAAAGATTTTGAACAGGCACTAAGGAGGAGTCGCATATTTCCCTTGACCTCGGAGTCGCTTTGATTGGAAAGAAAGTGCAAGGGATTACCACTCAACGATCAGTTGGCTGGCTCTGCCGGCGGAGGACGTCGAGGCGTTTCACCGCGTTAGGGTTGGCCGGGTCGAGCTTGAGGGATTGCTCGTAGCTGCGGATGGCCCGCTCGCGTTCGCCGGCGGCCATATAGGCCTCGCCCAGGCTGTCGTAGGCGTTGGCGTTCCCGGGGAATGCCTGCACGTTCAGTTCGAACGCGCGGATCGCACCGGCCGTGTCGTGGCGCGCCATCTGCCGGTAGCCGAGCAGATTGAGGGTGGCCGGCCCATGGCTGTAGCCGGCAAAGTCGTCGGCCTTGCGCTGGCGGTAGAACGCGAGCGCCGCATCCACGCCCTTCACTTCGGCCAGCACCAGCATCGCATCGCCCAGGTTCTGGTCGATGGGTTTGGTGTTCCAGCCGTACTCGCGCGCCACCGTGCGCGAGATCGCGTCGCCGATGCCGTCGAACGCATCGGAGTTGCCCATTGCCGCCATGCCTTTTCCGGTGTCCGCGTCCATCAGCAGGATGGACTGGAAACCATCGTTTGCTCCGGGATGGACGAACAGGCCCGGCGCCTGCTCCCAGCGCAGGCCGAAGCCCAGGCCCATGCGGTCGCCGTTGCCTTCGCATTGCCGCTTGAGCATCTCCTTCACCCATGGCTGCGGCAGCACCCGGTTGGCCTTGCCGTGCGCCGACTTGGCGATCTCGATGGCGAACCGCGCCAGATCCGTGGGCGTCGTCCACAGGCTGTCGGGCGCCAGTTCCGGATACAGATGCCACTGGCCCGGTAGCGGCACGCCGGTGGAACTCGTACCCGCGGCTGCGTTTTTCGCCTGCGCCGGCGTCAGTTCGGTGCGGAAGCTGCTGCGCGTCATGCCGATGGGCTCCAGCACGCGTTGCTGCATGAAGTCGGCGAAGGCCCGGTGCGTCGCGTCCTCCAGCAGGGCCCGCGTGATGACGTAGCCGCCGCCGGAGTAGCTGCACGTGCTGCCCGGCGTCATCGTTACGCGGATCGGCGGGTTGTTGGCGGGTGGCTTGCCGTCGAGGATCTGCACCAGCGTGGGCAGCGGCTTGCCGCGCTCGTAGCCGGCGAAGCCGTGCACGTTGATGCCGGCGCTGTGGCTGAGCAGGCGGCGCAGCGTGACTTTTTCCTTTTTTGTGAAATCGTTGGCCGGTACCTTCCATCGCACCAGGCGCGCATTCACGTCCTGGTCGAGATCGAGCCTGCCTTGGCTGACCAGCCACAGCGCGCCGGTCGCCGTCACCGGCTTGCTGATCGAGGCGGCCTGGAACAGCGTGTCCGCGTCGACGGGATGGCCGTTCCGTTCGGCCGTGGCGCCGACGCCGCCGGCCCAGGCGATGCGGTAGTCATCGATGATCGCCACGCTCACGCCCGGCACGTGCAATGCCGACATCATCTGGCCCAGCGTGACGTGCAGCGGGCCGGCCGGGCCGTCGAGTGGGATGTCCATCACCACCGTGTCCCTGGTCAGCGGAGCGGGCGAGGGATGCCCGGAGGCCCGGGCGGCGGAAGGGGCGGCCATCAACAGCGCAGCAAGCAATGCGATCGCGTGGTGCATGGAAATCCCCCCCCGTCAGGTTGTCCGCCTGGGATGCGCGGCGCCCGGCGAAGGTTTAAGAGCCTGTTCAAAATCTCTCTATCTGACTGGCATTCCCTCACGTTCCCCGCTCGCCCTTCCTGCGAAGGCAGGAGGCGCTTTTCGACAGCCGAAGGGCTGGTCATCCAGCGACTTTCCCCTTCCGCAAAACCTGGAGGCACGGGATCCCGGCTTGACCCCGTCGAAAGCCGCTGGGATGACGCCCCGTAGGGGATGCCTGGAGACTTTGAGCAGGCTCTAAGAGGGCGTTCCCCGCCGCGTGCCGTGGTGGGCGCCGGCCAAAAAAAACGGGCGCCGAAGCGCCCGTTCCACCATCGCGATTTCGAGGTGCTCGGTGCCGCTCAGTAGCGGTAGTGGTCCGGCTTGTACGGGCCTTCCACCGGCACGCCGAGGTAGGCGGCCTGCTCGGGAGTGAGCGTGGTGAGCTTCACGCCGATCTTTTCCAGGTGCAGGCGCGCGACTTCCTCGTCGAGCTTCTTGGGCAGGATGTAGACCTTGCCGGCGTAGCTGTCCTTGTTCGCCCACAGGTCGATCTGCGCCAGCGTCTGGTTGGAGAAGCTGTTGCTCATCACGAAGCTGGGGTGGCCGGTGGCGCAGCCCAGGTTCACCAGGCGGCCCTCGGCGAGCAGGAAGATCGCGCGGCCGTCCTTGAAGGTGTACTTGTCCACCTGCGGCTTGATGTTGAGGCGCTCGGCGCCGGAGCCGTTCAGCGCGTCGACCTGGATCTCGTTGTCGAAGTGGCCGATGTTGCAGACGATGGCCTGGTCCTTCATCGCCTGCATGTGCTCCAGGCGGATCACGTCCTTGTTGCCGGTGGTGGTGACGTAGACGTCGCCGCGGCCCAGGGTGCTCTCGATGGTGTTGACCTCGAAGCCTTCCATCGCCGCCTGCAGGGCGTTGATCGGGTCGATCTCGGTGACCACCACGCGCGCGCCATAGGCGCGCAGCGAGTGCGCGCAGCCCTTGCCGACGTCGCCGTAGCCGCAGACCACGGCCAGCTTGCCGGCCAGCATCACGTCCATCGCGCGCTTGAGGCCGTCGGCCAGCGACTCGCGGCAGCCGTACAGGTTGTCGAACTTGCTCTTGGTGACCGAGTCGTTGACGTTGATCGCCGGCACCAGCAGCTTGCCGGCCTCGGCGAGCTGGTAGAGGCGGTGCACGCCGGTGGTGGTTTCCTCGGACACGCCCTTCCAGTCGGCGACGACGCGGGTCCAGTAGCCCGGGCGCTCCTTGGCGACGCGCTTGAGCAGGTTCTTGATGACCTGCTCCTCATGGCTGCCGGAGGCGCTGTTGACCCAGCTCTCGTCGCCCTTTTCCAGCTCGTAGCCCTTGTGGATCAGGAGCGTCACGTCGCCGCCGTCGTCCACCACGAGCTGGGGGCCGAGGAAGCCGCCCTTGCCGTCGGGGAAGCTCAGCGCGTCGAGCGTGCAGTCCCAGTATTCCTCCAGCGTCTCGCCTTTCCAGGCGAACACCGGGGTGCCGGTGGCGGCGATCGCGGCGGCGGCATGATCCTGGGTCGAGAAGATGTTGCACGAGGCCCAGCGCACGTCGGCGCCGATGTCCTTGAGCGTCTCGATCAGCACCGCGGTCTGGATCGTCATGTGCAGCGAGCCGGTCACGCGCACGCCCTTGAGCGGGGCCTGCGGCGCGTACTTGCGGCGGATCGACATCAGTCCCGGCATCTCGTGCTCGGCGATGTCCAGTTCCTTGCGGCCGAAGTCGGCCAGCGAGATGTCGCGGATCTTGTAGTCGTGGTGGCTGGCTTCTTTGGTAACGGCGTTCATCCAGGTTTCTCCAGAGTCATAGGCGAGGCGATCCGCGGGTTGGGTGTCCAGGCCCGGATGGGTGGACCTCCCGCGAATGGATTCGCGCAAAACCATCGAGCGCCGTTGCAGGGTCGTTCCGCCGAGCCTGGCCGTGCATCCACGGTCGCAGCGCCCCTCGACGGAGACCGGCAAGTATACCCGCCGGCCCGCAAGGCGTCCCGCGGCGGGCGCCGGGCACCGCCCGCCGCGGCTGCCGGGCCGGGCCATGGCGGTGTGACCGGGTTCGCGGTCCGGACGAGGATTCCGCGACGCGCGCACAGACCGGGGCATCCGGCCGGCACGGGTCCTTGTCAATTTCAGTGGGCCTCAGCAAGTTGACGCGCGTCGTCGAAGGGGGCGCCGGCACTACGCGTGCAGGGTGGGGGAGCCGTGCATGGAGCATCCACGTCACCAGGAAAGGTCATCATGAGAGCAAGACATGCCGTAGCTTTGGGAGGGTTGCTGCTGGCCGTCGGCGCACAGGCGTCGACGCCCACCGCATCGGGGAAGGTATGGATCACGCTCGACCAGCGCACGTATGCGCTGCTCGGCCAGATCGACCCGTCCGCGCACAGTCTGGAGAGCCGCTACGTGCCCAACGGCATCGGCGCGGGCGGGCAGAGCACCATGGACAAGGTGCACATCGTGCAGGTGGACCGCAGCGTGCTGGGTGCGCTGGGGAAACGCGTGCACCAGGTGCAGCACCACTGCGCGGGCTACGTCACCTACGACTCGCTGCAGGCGGCCCAGGCCGCCTTGCAGCCGCAGGGCGCGATGGCCGCGTTCACCCGGCCGGACTACCGGATCACCCACAACGCCTTGCTGCAGCCGATGCTGGGCCAGGCCACGGCCGTTGGCATCGCGCAGACCATCCAGGACCTGTCCGCGTTCCAGAACCGCTACTACAACGGCGACTACGGCGCGCAGGCTGCGGACTGGCTGCGCGACAAATGGCAAGGCATGGCCGGCAGCCGCGCGGACATCGGCGTCGAGCAGGTGCGCCGCGGCACCGACAAGCAGCCTTCGGTGGTGCTGACCATCAAGGGCAACGAGCATCCCGACCAGGTGCTGGTGCTGGGTGCGCACCTGGACACGGTGGACTGGCAGGACGCCACCGGCACCAACGACCCGCGGCACGCGAGCCTGCGCGCCCCGGGCGCCGACGACGACGCGTCCGGCGTGGCCAGCCTCACCGAGGCGCTGCGCGTGATGCTGGCCAGCGGCTACAAGCCGCAGCGCACGATCCAGTTGATGGCGTACTCCGGCGAGGAGTTCGGCCTGTACGGCTCCAACTACATCGCCACCGACTACGCCAGCCGCAACGTCGACGTGGTCGGCATGCTGCAACTGGACATGACCAACTACAAGGGCTCGGCCGGCGACATCTACCTGATGGACGACTACACCGACGCGCAGCAGAACCAGTTCGTCGAGAACCTCGCCAACACCTACCAGCCCGCGCTGAAGGTGCTGCACGACCGCTGCGGCTACGGCTGTTCCGACCATGCCTCGTGGAACAGCCAGGGCTATCCCACGTCGATGCCGTTCGAATCGGCGATGCACGAGTACAGCCCCTACATCCACTCCAGCAACGACACCTACGCCAACTCCGGCAACCAGGCCGACCATGCGCTGAAGTTCGCACGCCTCGCGCTGAGCTTCGCGGTGGAACTGGGCGACGTGAGCGGCGACGGCGACACCGACCCGCCGGGCGGCGACAACGGCAACGCGCTGCAGAATGGCGTGCCTCTGACCGGCCTGGGCGCCGCGGCAAAGAGCCAGGCGGCCTATACGGTGACCATCCCGGCCGGCGCCAGCAACCTGGTGATCTCGACCTCGGGCGGCACCGGCGACGTGGACCTGTACACCCGCTTCGGCAGCGCGCCGACCCGCAGCAGCTACGATTGCCGCCCGTACAGGAACGGCAACAGCGAAAGCTGCACGGTGGCGGTGCCCAGGGCCGGCGTCTACCACGTCATGCTGGACGCCTACGCGGCCTATGCCGGCGTCAGCCTGAAGGCGAGCTGGAACACCGGCACGCCATCGACCGGGGGCGTCTTCGGCAATACCGACGACCTGGCCATTCCCGACGGCGGCAGCGCCACCAGCACCGTCTCCGTCAGCGGCCGCAGCGGCAACGCACCGGCGGCGCTGAAGGTGGCGGTGAAAGTGGTGCACAGCTACGCGGGCGACCTGCGGCTGACCCTGGCCGGCCCCGACGGCGCCACCCGGGTGCTCAAGAACCCGGACGGCCGGGACGGCAGTGCCGGCCTCGACACCAGCTACACCGTCGACGCCTCGGCCATGCCGGCGAACGGCGACTGGACGTTGAAGGTGGACGACGTGTATTCGGGCGACACCGGCTACCTCGACCAGTGGAGCCTGGCGTTCTGAACCGTGCCCGGCCCGGCGGCAGCCGGGCCGGGCATCGGCACGATGGCGAAGGCGTCCGCCTTCGCCATCGTCGCC
The DNA here is from genome assembly GCF_001428405.1 of Frateuria sp. Soil773. Taxonomy (GTDB): domain Bacteria; phylum Pseudomonadota; class Gammaproteobacteria; order Xanthomonadales; family Rhodanobacteraceae; genus LMSL01. The sequence continues at coordinate 754,251 of NZ_LMSL01000041.1, read as the reverse complement.
ATGGGATGCTGCAGTGCAAAAGAGGACTGCCTTTCAGGTAGTCTCAGGGACTCTCCCGGCCAGCCAGCGATCCGCGCGATGAACCAGCCTTCCCCCGGACCCGTCGCCACCGATACCGACGCCCCCCTGCGCGACGACGTGCGCCAGCTCGGCGCCCTGGTCGGCAACATGCTCGCCGAGCAGGTCTCGCCCGGGTTCTTCGACGAGATTGAGCGCGTGCGCACCACCGCGATCGCGCGCCGCCAGCAGGACGAGCCGCTGTCCGCGCTGGCCGCGCTCCTGCGCGGCCAGGCGCCGTCGCACGCCGAGGCGGTGGCGCGGGCGTTCGCCACCTACTTCCAGGCGGTCAACATCGCCGAGCGCGTGCACCGCATCCGGCGCCGGCGCGACTACCAGCGCGAAGCGCACGCGCCGCAGCCGGAATCCCTGCTCGACGTGCTGGCCGGCCTGAAGGCGCAGGGCGTGGAGGCCGGCGAACTGCTGGGCTGGCTGGAGCGGCTGCAGGTGGAGCCGGTGTTCACCGCCCATCCGACCGAGGCGGTGCGGCGCTCGCTGCTGGAGAAGGAGCAGGCGATCGTGCGCGCCCTGGTCGACAACTTCGACCCGGGCCGCACCCCGCAGGAGCGCGGCGAGGACCAGGACCGCATCTACATGGCGCTGTCCTCCGGCTGGCAGACCGCCGAAGCCTCGCCGGTGCAGCCCACCGTGCAGGACGAGCACCACCACGTCGGCTTCTACCTCGCCAACCCGATCTACCGCATCGTGCCGGCGCTGTACGAGGCGCTGGCCGATGCGCTGCGGCAGGTCTACGGCGTGGCCGCGCCGCTGCCGCGCCTGCTCGGCTTCGCCACCTGGGTCGGCGGCGACATGGACGGCAACCCCAACGTCGGCGCCGAGACCATCGCCGCCAGCCTGGCCACCCAGCGCGCGCACGTGATCGAGCACTACGTGGCCGACGTGGCCGCGCTGGCGCGCCTGCTCAGCCAGACCGAGGGCCGCGTCGCCATCGACGCGCGGCTCCAGGCGCGCCTGGCCGACTACCGCCAGCGCTTCCCGCAGGCGGCGCGGAAGATCCGCCCGCGGCATGCGGACATGCCCTACCGCAGCCTGCTCATCATGATCGGCGCGCGGCTGGAAGCGACGCTGGAGGAAGGGCACGCCGAAGGCTACGCAACGGCCGAGGCGTTCCTGGGCGACCTGCAACTGATCGCCGGCAGCCTGCTCGACCACCGCGGCCTGCATGCCGGCGTCTACGCGGTGCAGCGGCTGGTCTGGCGGGTGCGCACGTTCGGCTTCCACCTGGCGCGGCTCGACGTTCGGCAGGACTCGCGGGCGCACGACGACGCGCTGGCCGCACTGCTGGACGACCCGGACTGGAGCGGCCGCGGCGCCGACGAGCGCGTGCCGCGGCTGCGCGAATACGCCGGCGGCAGCGCGCGCTTCGCGATCGGCCATGCCGACGCGGTCCGGTCGCTGTACGACGTGTTCGCCACCCTCGGCGACGCGCGCCGCCGCTACGGCAGGGAGGCGCTGGGCCTGTACATCATCAGCATGGCGCGCTCGGCCGCCGACGTGCTGGCGGTGCTGGCGCTGGCGCGCTACGGCGGCCTGGTGGAAGAGGGCGACGTTCCCCTCGACATCGCGCCGCTGTTCGAGACCGTCGACGACCTCAAGAGCGCGCCGGCCACCCTGCGCGCCCTGCTCGACGACCCGGTCTACCGCCGGCACCTGGCCGCGCGCGGCGACCGGCAATGGGTGATGCTCGGCTATTCCGACAGCGGCAAGGACGGCGGTACGCTGGCCTCGCGCTGGGGCCTGCAGCGCGCCCAGGTGGAACTGCTGGAAGTGGCGGGCGAGGCCGGCATCCGCCTCGCCTTCTTCCACGGCCGCGGCGGTTCGGCCAGCCGCGGCGGCGCGCGCATCACGCCGGCGCTGATGTCCTCGCCGCGCGGTTCGGTGGCCGGCGTGCTGCGGGTCACCGAGCAGGGCGAGGTGATCCACCGCAAGTACGGCATCCGCGCGCTGGCGCTGCGCAACCTGGAGCAGACCGTGGGCGCGGTGCTGCGCGCCAGCCTGCGCCCGCGCGGGCACGAGCCGCGCGAGGAGCGCTGGCGCGAGTGCATGAACGCGCTGGCGGCGGACAGCCGCCGGGCCTACCGCGCCTTCGTCGAGCGCGAGGGTTTCATCGAGTACTTCCGCGAAGCCACGCCGATCGACGTGATCGAGCGGATGACCCTGGGCTCGCGCCCGTCGCGCCGCCGCAGCATGCGCGGCGTGCAGGACCTGCGCGCGATCCCTTGGGTGTTCGCCTGGACCCAGTGCCGCTCGATCATCACCGGCTGGTACGGCCTGGGCTCGGCGCTGGAGCAGGGCGCCGCGCGCTTCGGCGAGGACGCGCTGGCGGAGATGGCGCGCGACTGGCCGTTCTTCAGCAACCTGCTCGACGACGTGGCGATGGTGCTGGCCAAGTGCGACCTGGACATCGCCGAGGCGTTCTCGCAACTGGCCGGGCCGCTGCACGAGCCGTTCTTCGCCCTGGTGAGGGAGGAGTTCGCGCGCACCCGCGACTGGCTGCAGCGGCTCAAGGGCGGCGCGCCGCTGCTGGCGGACAACCCACGGCTGGCGGTGTCGATCCGCCTGCGCAATCCCTACGTCGATCCGATGAGCCTGCTGCAGGTGGACCTGCTGCGCCGCTGGCGCGCCAGCGGCGGCGAGGACGACGCGCTGCTGCGCGCGCTGGTGGCCTGCGTCAACGGGGTTTCGCAGGGATTGCAGAACACCGGGTGAGGCAACTTGCCGCGCTTGGCGGCGAAACCGCGGGCCGGTAGGCTCGGCCGATCCGCCCATGCCCAGGACCGCTTCCATGTCGTCTCCCGCCCTCCCGCGCCTCAGACCGCTGTCGTGGCTGATCTTCAGCTCGCGCTGGCTGCAGTTGCCGCTCTACGTCGGGCTGATCGTGGCGCAGTGCGTCTACGTGTTTTTGTTCGGCAAGGAGCTGTGGCACCTGATCCACGAGGCGCCGCACCTGGGCGAGCAGGAGATCATGCTGATCGTGCTCGGCCTGATCGACGTGGTGATGATCTCCAACCTGCTGATCATGGTGATCGTGGGCGGCTACGAGACCTTCGTCTCGCGGCTGGGCCTGCAGGACCATCCCGACCAGCCCGAGTGGCTGAGCCACGTGAACGCCTCGGTGCTCAAGGTGAAGCTGGCGATGGCGATCATCGGCATCTCCTCGATCCACCTGCTCAAGACCTTCATCGCCTCGGGCGCGCTGCAGGGGCTGCCGTTCTGCTCGCCCGAGGTGCTGGCGACGATCGCCGCCGAGAACGTCAACGCCGGCGCGGCGCTGAAATGCTCCACCCTGACCTCGGTGGGCGTGATGTGGCAGACCATCATCCACGTGGTGTTCATCGCCTCGGCGATCGGCATCGCCTGGACCGACCGGATCATGCAGGCCGGCGTGGCGCGCACGAAAGAGGCGCAGGCGCACTGAGGCGCAGGCGCGCCGTGGCGGCGGGCGCACTGTCCGGTCGCGGATGCCGGTATCCGGAAGCGGACGGCCGCGCCCCGGCCGCCGCACAGGCGTCTTGCATAAATCGTTGATTGGACGGGGTTTGCCGATGGGGCCGCGGTTGGCACGCGAGTTGCCAATACCGTCGCATGGATATCGCGAACCCGATGTTGAAGATCCGCCGGCGCCGCCGCATGCAGTGGCTGGCGGGCGGCGGCGCGCTGGCGGTCGTGCTGCTGGCGGTGCTGCTGTGGCGGCTGGGCCCGGCCCTGCCGGAGGTCGAGCGCGGCAGCGTGTGGATCGACCGCGTGCAGCGCGGCGACATGCTGCACGAAGTGCGCGCCACCGGCACCCTGGTGCCGCGTTCCAGCCGCTGGCTGGCCGCCGCGACCGCCGCGCAGGTGGAGCAGATCCTGGTGTGGCCCGGCACGCAGGTGGCGCCGGACACCGTGCTGATGCGGCTGTCCAACCCTGAAGTCGAGGACAGCCTGCGCAACGCGCAGGCCCAGGTGGCCGCGGCCGAGGCCGAGGTCGCCGCCAAGCGCGCCGAGCTGCAGTCGCAACTGCTGGACGAGCGCTCGGCGGAAGCCCAGGCGCAGTCCGACTACGCTTCGGCCAAGGTCAAGGCGACCGCCGACGCCAAGGCGATGGAAAAGCAGTTGATCGCGCGCGTGCAGTACGAGCAGGGCCAGATCGCCCTGAAGCAGCTCGAACAGCGCATGCAGATCGAACAGCAGCGCGTGGCCGCGTTCGCCGGCAGCATGAAGGCGCAGATGGACGCGGTGCAGGCCAAGCTGCAGCAGCAGCGCAGCAACCTGCAGTTGCGCCAGCGCCAGGCCGACGCGCTGGACGTGAAGGCCGGCATCGCCGGCGTGCTGCAGGAAGTGGCGGTGCAGGAAGGCGCCCAGGTGGCCGACGGCGCCAACCTGGCGCGGGTGGCGCGGCCCGACGTGCTGATCGCGCGGCTGCAGGTGCCGGAGGTGCAGGCCAAGGACGTCGCCATGGGCATGCCGGTGACCGTGGACACGCACAACGGCACGGTGGCCGGCAAGGTCGAGCGGATCGACCCGGCGGTGCGCAACGGCAGCGTGCAGGTGGACGTGGACCTCGCCGGCACGCTGCCGCCGGGCGCGCGCCCGGACCTTTCCGTCGACGGGCGCATCCGCATCGCGAAGCTGGACAACGTGCTGTCGGTGGGGCGCCCTGCGCTCGCCAAGCCGGACGGCGACATCGGCCTGTTCCGCCTCGACCCCTCCGGCGACACCGCGACCCGCGTGCCGGTGCACATCGGCGCCGCCTCGGTGGACCGCGTGGAAGTGACGCGCGGCCTGAAGCCGGGCGACCAGGTGATCCTGTCGGACACCAGCCAGTGGGACAAATACGACCGGATCAGGATGAAGTGACCTATGCGCCTTGTCGCTCGACCACGCCTGTATCCGCTATTCCTGCGCCTTCGCACGATCCCGAGGCGCTGGATTCCGGCCTTCGCCGGAATGACGGCTGGGCGGGGTGGTGCGGTGGGCGTGACCGAACCTCCAATGCCGAGCGTTCCCAGGAAGTCCCGTCGCCCTCGACCCGTCATCCCAGCGAAGGCTGGGATCCAGCGCCTTCGCGTAGCCCAGGGCCGCTGGATTCCGGCCTGCGCCGGAATGACGTCCGGGCCAGCCGGCGCGACCGACGAACCCTCGATCCCCGCCGGACCGACGACCCGACAGCCCGCACGCCAGCCACCGACAAACCTCCAACCCTGGACGAACCCATGAACGACACGACCGCCGTGATCACCCTCCGCGACATCCGCAAGGTCTTCCAGGCCGACGAGGTGGAGACGCATGCGCTCAGCGACGTGCACCTGGACATCCGCCGCGGCGAATACGTTTCGATCTCCGGCCCGTCCGGCTGCGGCAAGACCACCCTGCTGTCGATCCTCGGCCTGCTCGACACTGCCAGCAGCGGCAGCTACGTGCTGAACGGGCACGACGTCGCCGGGCTCGGCGCGGCCGAGCGCGCGCGCATCCGCAATGCCGAGATCGGCTTCATCTTCCAGGCGTTCAACCTGATCGGCGACCTCACCGTGCAGGAGAACGTGGAGCTGCCGCTGACCTACCGCAGCGGCATCGATGCCGGCGAGCGCCGCGCGCGCGTGCACGAGGCGCTGGAGCGGGTCGGCATGGCGCACCGCATGCGCCACTACCCGGCGCAGCTTTCCGGCGGCCAGCAGCAGCGCGTGGCGGTGGCGCGCGCGCTGGTCGGCAAGCCGGCGATCCTGCTGGCGGACGAGCCCACCGGCAACCTCGACTCGCGCAACGGCGAGGCGGTGATGGCCCTGCTCGACGAGCTGCACAAGGGCGGCGCCACCATCTGCATGGTCACCCACGACGCGCGCTACGCCGAACTGGCGCAGCGCAAGGTGCGCCTGTTCGACGGCCGCGTGGTGGACGAGGAAACCTTCGACCGCCTGCGCCGCGAGGACGAGCAGCGGTTGGACGCGCTGATCGGCCAGCGCATCGAGGTGGGTGCGTGAACGTCGCGCCGGTCAAGGTCTGGCTCGCCGAGATCTGNCGCCAGCCTGCGCCGGCCCGGCTTCCTGCTGCTGGCGGCCGGCGTGCTGGCGCTGGGCGTGGGCGCCAGCACGGCGGTGTTCGCGCTGATCGACGCCACGCTGCTGCGCCCGCTGCCGGTGCCGCAGCCCGCGCAACTGGCCGCGATCGGCCGGATGCAGGGCGACCAGGTGCGTTTCACCTCGCCGCTGCAGTACCGGCGCCTGGCGTCGCTGGACGGCGTCCGCTCGGTGGGCATCTACCAGGTCGACGTGGTGGCGAACGTCACCGAGGCCGGCGCGGCGGAGCAGGTGCCGGCAGTGCATGCCGACCGCGGGCTGCTGCCCACGCTCGGCCTGCGGCCGGTGCTGGGCCGCAACTTCAGCGCCGACGAGGACCGGCCGGGCGGGCCTCCGGCGGTGCTGCTCGGCTACGGATTCTGGCAGCGCCACTACGGCAGGGACCCCGGCGTGATCGGGCGCAGCCTGTCGATCGAAAGCGTCGAGCACACCGTCGTTGGCGTGCTGCCGCCCGATTTCCGGGCCGTGGCGGGCGCGGGCGACGTGGTGCTGCCGCTGGCCCTGCCGGCCGACAGCCGGCAGGACGCGGCCAACTATTTCGGCGTCGCGCGCCTGGACGGCGGCACCGGCATGGCGGGGGTGTCGGCCCAGATCGACACGCGGCTGAAGGAGATGTACCGGTCGATGGGCCAGGACCAGCAGGGGGAGCGTTTCGGCGCGAAGGATTTCGCTTCCTGGAAACACCAGGAAGCGCGCTCGACCCTGATGCTGTTCCTGGCCAGCGGCGGCTTCGTGCTGCTGATCGCGCTGGTGAACCTGACCAACCTGATGCTGCTGCGCGCGCTGGCGCGCAGCCACGACGCCGCGGTGCGCAACGCACTGGGCGCGCCGCTGCTGCGGCTGGTGCTGCCGGCGCTGGGCGAGGGGCTGCTGGTCGGTGGATGCGGCGCCTTGCTCGGCATGCTGCTGGCGATGGCGGGCCTGGCGTGGCTGCAAGCGTTCGTTCCTTCCGAATGGCTGTTGCACGGCCGGATCCGGGTCGGCGCGGCGGCGTGGCTGCTGGCGTTCGGCGCGAGCCTGCTCGGCGCTTCGCTGGCCGCGCTGCTGGCGGTGTGGCGCAGCCGGCGCAAGGGCGCGCTGGAGGAACTGCGCGAAGGCGGCCGCAGCGGCATCGGCGTGCGCAGCGGCCGGCTCGGGCGCGTGCTGGTGGTGGCGCAGGTGATGCTGGCGGCGGTCCTGCTGTCCGCGGCGGGCCTGTTCATGCATGCGCTGTACGACGCCTCGCGGCTGCCGATGCCCTTCGGCGGGGGCATCCTTACCTTCGAGCTGGCGCCGGTGCAGGCGGACTACCCGGATGCGGCCGCGGTGGAGGCGCTGGCGGACCGACTGGTGCGCCGGTTGCGCGACGTGCCCGGCATCGCCGATGCCGCCGCGACCACCAACCTGCCCAGCAGCGTCGGCATGTCCGGGCAGCTCAACACCGACATCGGCCTGCCGGGCGGCGCCAAGACCAACGTGCAGTACCACGGTGTCGATCCCGGTTTCTTCAGGCTGTTCTCGATCCCGCTGCACGAGGGGCGCACCTTCGTTCGCGGCGATACCGGCGGCAACGAACTGGTGGCCGTGGTCAGCCGCAACCTCGCCGCGCAGATCGACGGCGGCCAGGCGCTGGGCAAGCGGGTGCAGGTGGACGGCGGCAACGGCATGGTCTGGATGCTGCGCATCGTCGGCGTGGTCGGCGATACCTACCAGGACGGCCCGCTGTATCCGAAGCAGGGCGTGCTCTACGTGCCGCTGGCGCAGGTGCCGGCGCCGCTGATGGCGATGTTCCGCGGCTTCGAGCCGCTGCGCTTCGCCGTGCGCGGCCATGGCGAACCGGCGCAGTGGCAGGCGGCCGTCCGCGCGGCGGTGGCCGAGTTCGCGCCGCGCCAGCCGATCGCCAACCTGCGCCCGATGGACAGCATCGTGCGGGAGACGACGCGCAACGCCCGCCTCAGCCTGTGGCTGATCGGCCTGTTCGCCACGCTGGCGCTGCTGCTCGCCGGTGCCGGGATGTACGCGGTGATGGCCGTGGCGGTGGCATCCCGCGAGCGCGAGCTGGGCGTGCGGACGGCGCTGGGGGCGCCGCCGCTGCGGCTGCTCGGGCTGGTGCTGCGCGGCGGCCTGCGGCAGCTCGCCGCCGGCACGGTGCTGGGGATCGGGGCGGTGCTGTTCGCCTCGCGCGCGCTGTCGAGGCTGCTGATGGATTGGCTCGGCCGCGCCGACGGGTTCGACCCGGTCGTCGTGCTCGGCGTCTGCGCGGTGCTGCTGGCCGCCGGCCTGCTGGCCTGCCTGCTGCCCGCCGTGCGCGCGGCGCGGGTGCCTCCGATGCGCGCCCTGCGCGACGACCCGTAACCCAAGCCATGCGGCGCAACCTTTGGAAGGAGTGAAGAGATGAACATCTGGCTTGCGGAAATCCTNCGCCAGCCTGCGCCGGCCCGGCTTCCTGCTGCTGGCGGCCGGCGTGCTGGCGCTGGGCGTGGGTTCGGCCAGCGCGGTGTTCACCCTGATCGACGGCGTGCTGCTGCGGCCCCTGCCTTATGCCGAGCCGCACCGGCTGGTGGCGCTGGGCCAGGTGCAGCGGGGCGACGTCGGCGCCATCTCGCCGCAGCAGTACCAGCAACTGGCCGGCCTGCCGGGCGCGGGTTCCCTGGGCGCCTTCAAGACCGGGCTGACCGCCACCAACATCGCCGGCTACGGCGAACCGGTGCAGGTGCCGGCGCTGGAGATCGACCGCGGCCTGCTGTCCGTGCTGCGCGTGCAGCCCGCGCTGGGGCGCAATTTCACCGAGCAGGAGGACCGGCCGAACGGACCGCCGGCGGTGATCCTGTACCACGGTTTCTGGCTGCGCCGCTTCGGCGGCGATCCGGCGGCGGTCGGCCGGACTTTGCAGGTGGAGGGCGTGGCGCACGCCATCGTCGGCGTGTTGCCGGCCGGCTTCGACCTGGGCCAGGCCGCGATCGCGCTGCCGGCCGCGCTGCCCGAACATTCGCGCGACGACGGCACCAACTACGTCGCGGTGGCGCGGCTCGCGCCGGGCACCACGGCGCAGGCGCTGGGCGCGCAGGTGGACACGCGCCTGCGCGCCTTCTACGCCGCGCCGGGTGGCAGCGGGTACGGCGGCGGCTTCTGGCGGCTCCAGCATTTCGGCGCGCAGGATTTCGGCGCGAAGCAGCACCAGGGCCAGCGCGCGACCTCGCTGATGTGGCTGGCCTGCGCCGCGATGCTGCTGCTGATCGCGATGGTCAACCTCACCAACCTGATGATGCTGCGCGCGATAGGGCGCAGCCACGACGCCTCGGTGCGCGGCGCGCTCGGCGCACCGGCCTGGCGGGTGGCGCTGCCGTCGATGGCGGAGGGCGTGCTGGTCGGCGTGGCCGGCGTGCTGTTCGGGCAGGCGCTGGCCGCGCTGGGGCTGTGGGCCTTGCGCACGTGGATGCCGACGGACTGGATGGCGGTGGAGTGGACGCGCGCCGGCGGGCTCAGCCTCGGCTGGCCCGCCTGGGGCCTGGCCGTCGCTGTCGGCCTGTTCGGCGCGCTGGTCGCCACCGTGCTCGGCCTGTGGCGCGGCCGCACGGCCTTGTCGATGGACAGCCTGCGCGAAGGCGGCCGCAGCGGGCTGGGCCGCCGCGGCGGCCTGCTGGGAAAGGTGCTGGTGGTCGCGCAGGTGGCGCTGGCCTCGCTGCTGCTGTGCAGCGCGGGGGTGTTCCTGCACAGCCTGCTGGCCGCATCCCGGATCGACCTGGGCTACGACGCGCGCGGCGTGCTCACCTTCGAGCTGGCGCCGGTCAAGGCGGCCTATCCGGACGCGGCGTCGGTGCAGTCGGTGTCGCAGCGCCTGGTCGAGCGCCTGCGGCAGATACCGGGAGTGAGCCTGGCGACGGTCGGCACCAACCTGCCCACCGGCGAGCAGTTCAACATGGGCGGCCTGCATCTGCCGGGCGGCGAGGAGTTCAACGAGCAGTTCCGCGGCGTGGACCCGGATTACTTCGCCACGTTCGGCGTCCGCGTGGTGCAGGGGCGGCCGTTCGCGCAAGGCGACATGCGCGGTAGCGAGGCCGTGGCGATCGTCAACCGGAAGTTCGCCGACACCTACTACGGCGGCAACGCGCTGGGCCGGACGATCCAGCAGTACGCGCTGCAGCGGCCGCGCACGGGCACCAACATCGTGTCCGCGCGCATCGTCGGCGTGGTGGCCGACACCTACCAGTTCGGGCCGGAAGATCCCGATTCGGTGATGCCCATCCTGTACCTGCCGCTGGCGCAGATGCCCGAGGACGACCTGAGCATATTCCGCAGCTTCGAGCCCCTGCGCTACGCCCTGAAGGTGCGCGGCGAGCCGGACGGCTACCGCGACGCCGTCCGGCAGGCGGTGGCCGAAGTGGCGCCGGACCAGCCCATCGACCATGTGTTCAGCATGGCCTACATCGTGCGCGACACCACCACCGACACCCAGTTCAACCTGATGCTGGTCGGCCTGCTCGGCGGCCTGGCGCTATTGCTCGCCGGCGTGGGCATGTACGCGGTGATGGCGGTGGCGGTGGCCGCGCGCGAGCGCGAATTCGGCGTGCGCGCGGCGCTGGGCGCGGCGCCGCGCGGCCTGTTGCTGCTGGTGCTGCGCGGCGGCCTGCTGCAGATCGCGCTGGGCCTCGCGGTGGGCATGGCGCTGGACGCGGCCGGCTCGGGCGTGCTGCGCGGCGTGGTGGTGCAACTGGGCCGCAGCGCGTTCGACCCGTGGTCGATCCTCGCCACGTGCGCCGTGCTCGCCGTGGCGGGCGTGCTGGCCTGCATGGCGCCGGCCCTCCGGGCCGGCAGGGCCGCGCCGATGCGCGCGTTGCGGGGGGAGTGAGCGCGATGGCGATCCTGCTTGCCGAAATCCGGCGCGCCTGGCGCGCCAGCCTGCGCCGCCCCGGCTTCCTGCTGCTGGCGAGCGGCGTGCTGGCGCTGGGCATCGGCGCCACCGTGGCGGTGGCCACGCTGATCGGCAACACCTTGTGGCGTCCGCTGCCGGTGCCGCAGCCTTCGCGGCTGGCGGTGATCGGCAGCCTGCACGACAACGGCTACCCGGGCGGCATCTCGCCGCACGAGTACCAGTACCTGGACAGGCTCGACGGCGTGCTTTCGCTGGGGCTGTGGCGGCCGCGCTCAACGGTGAACGTCGCCGGCGCGGGCGCGCCGGCGCAGGTGCCGGTGATCTACATGGACCGGCCGATGCTGCCTACGCTGGGCCTGCAGCCGCTGCTGGGGCGCAACTTCGACGCGCAGGAAGACCGTCCGAACGGGCCGCCCGCGGTGATCCTGGGCCACGGCTTCTGGCAGCGCAGCTTCGGCGGCGACGTCCGCGCGATCGGCCGCAGCCTGCGCGTGGAAGGCGTGGAGCGCACCATCGTCGGCGTGCTGCCGGCGGCCTTCAACACGGTGCTGGGCCCGGGCGACGTGGTGCTGCCGATGGCGCTGCCCGCGGTCAGCCACGCCTACAGCCGCAACGGCACCGTGACGCTCGCGCGGCTGGCGCCCGGCGCGGACATCGCCGCGGTGGCGGCGCAGGCCGACGCGCGCGAGCGCACGATGTACCGCGACATGGGCATGGGCGGCAACTGGAAGAAGCCGCGCTTCGGCGCCGGGAGCCTGGCCTCGACCGTGCAGCAGGACGCGCGCCCGATGCTGCTGCTGTTCATGGCCAGCGCGCTGCTGTTGCTGCTGATCGCGCTGGTCAACCTGGCCAACCTGATGCTGCTGCGCGCGCTGTCGCGCAACCACGACGCCGCGGTTCGCAGCGCGCTGGGCGCGCCGCTGCTGCGGCTGATGCTGCCGGCGCTGGGCGAGGGGCTGCTGGTGGGCGGCGCGGGCGCGCTGCTGGGGATGCTGCTTGCAGTCGCGGGGCTGGCCCTGCTGCAAGGGTTCATTCCCGCCGAATGGCTGTGGGGCGGGCGCCTGCATGTGGGCGCGGGCGCCTGGCTGCTGGCCTTCGCCATCGGCCTGCTGGGCGCGCTGCTGGCGGCGGTGCTGGCGCTGTGGCGCAGCCGCAGCGCGACCACGGTGGACGAACTGCGCGAAGGCGGTCGCAGCGGCATCGGCCTGCGCAGCGGCCGGCTGGGCCGCGTGCTGGTGGTGGCACAGGTGGCGCTGGCGGCGGTGCTGCTGTGCGCGGCCGGGGTGTTCGTGCACGGGCTCTACGACGCCTCGCGGCTGGAGCTGGGCTTCGCCGGCGACGACGTGCTCACCTTCGAGCTGGCGCCGGTGCGCGCCGACTACCCGGACGTGGCCGCGGTGCACCGGCTGTCGCAGCGGCTGGTGCAGCGGCTGCGCGCGATCCCCGGCATCGCCGGCGCCGCGGTGACCACCAACCTGCCCGCCAGCGACGACATGTACGGCCAGTTCCAGAATGGCATGCGCACGCCGGAGGGCAAGGAATTCGTGGCGCAGTACCACGGCATCGGCCCCGGCTTCTTCGGGCTGTTCGGCATCCCGCTGCGCGAGGGGCGCGACTTCGCGCGCGGCGACACGACCGGCAACGAGCGGGTCGCCATCGTCAGCCAGGACCTGGCCGACGCCTACTACGGCGGCCATGCGCTGGGCCGGATCGTGAACGTGGAAGGCGACGGCGACCTGTCGTGGCCGACGCGCATCGTCGGCGTGGTGGGCGACACCTACCAGCGCGGCGCGCTGCAGCCGAAGCAGCCGGTGGTGTACGTGCCGCTGGCGCAGGTGCCAGAGCAGAACCTGGCGATCTTCCGCGACCTGGAGCCGCTGCGCTTCGCGCTGCGCGGCCACGGCAACCCGATGGGTTGGCAGGCCGGCGTGCGCGAGGCGCTGGCCGAGGTCGCGCCGGAGCAGCCGATCGCCAACCTGCGCACGATGCACAGCATCGTGCGCGAGACCACCGCGACCGCGCGGCTGAGCCTGTGGCTGATCGGCCTGTTCGCCGCGCTGGCGCTGCTGCTGGCGGCGGCCGGGCTGTACGCGGTGATGGCGGTGGCGGTGGCCGCGCGCGAGCGCGAGTTCGGCGTGCGCATGGCGCTGGGTGCCGAGCCGTGGCGGCTGCTGCGGCTGGTGATGCGCGGCGGTCTGGCCCAGATCGCGGCGGGGCTGGCGATCGGCGTGGCGGCCGCACTGGCCGCGTCGCATGCGCTGGCCGTGCTGCTGATGACCTTGCTCGGGCGCAGCAGCGCCTTCGATCCGGTCGCGGTGATGGGCGTGTGCGCGGTGCTGGCGCTGGCGGGGCTGCTGGCCTGCCTGTTGCCCGCGCTGCGTGCGGCGAGAGTGGCGCCGATGCGCGCCTTGCGGGGGGAATGACATGCTTTTCGGCGAAATACGCGATGCGTTGCGGCGGCTGCGCCGGCGGCCCGGCTACAGCCTGCTGTCGGTCGGGGTGCTCGGGGTCGGGCTCGGCCTGACCCTGTTCGTGTTCAACCTGGTGCACGCGCTGATCCTGGCGCCGCTGCCGTACCCGCACGCGGACCGGCTGGTGGCGATCGGCGAGATACGGGACGCCAGCGGCGGCGTCGGCGACGTGGGCATCGGCATCGACAGCCTCGACGGCGCGCAGTACCAGTTGCTGCAGCATTCGCTGTCCGGCGTGGAGCGGCTGGGCGCCTACCAGGAGGTCGGCATCGTGCTGGACGCCGGCGACCGCGCGACGCTGTACGAAGGCGGCAGCTTCACCGCCTCGATGATGGACCTGCTGGGCGTGCAGCCGCTGCTCGGGCGCGGCTTCACGGCCGCCGACGAGGCACCGGGCGCGCCGCCGGCGGTGCTGATCGGCGAGACGCTGTGGAAGCAGGCGTTCGGCGGCGATCCCGGGGTCGTGGGGCGCGCGGTGCGCGTGGGCGGCGACTGGGCCACGGTGGTCGGCGTGCTGCCGGCAGACTTCGGCTTCCCCCGCAACAGCCGGATATGGAAGCCGCTGGCGCTGCATCCCGGCCAGCACGCCGACGTGCTCGGCGTGGCGCGCCTGAAGCCGGGCGAGACCGCCGCCTCGCTTTACGCCGCGCTGGATGCGCAGGCCGACGCGCTGCAGCGCGTGCTGCCGGCGGGCAGCCGGCCCATGCACATCATCGCCAAGCCGCTTGCGCTGGGGCTGGTGCCGGAAGACCTGCGCCGCTGGGTGTGGCTGATGTTCGGCGCCTGCGCGACGGTGCTGCTGCTGGCCTGCGTGAACGTCGCCAACCTGCAACTGGTGCAGGTGCTCGCGCGGCGCCGCGAACTGGCGTTGCGCAGCGCGCTGGGCAGCCATCCGCGCCGGCTGATGGTCGGCGCGCTGGCCGAGAGCCTGTGCCTGAGCGTAGGCGCGCTCGCCATCGCGCTGCCGATGGTGGCGGGCGGCGACCGCTGGCTGGTGGGCACGTATGCGGCGCAGGGCCAGTCGCTGAGCAGCTACATCCATCTCGAACTCGGGCCGGTGCTGGTCGCGGCGGCGGCCGTGGCGGCGCTGGCGGCGACCCTGTTCGCCGGCCTGCTGCCGGCCTGGCGCGCGGCGCACGTGGACCTGCAGGAGGCGCTGCGCGACAGCGGCAAGGGCTCGGCCGGCTTCTTCCCGAAGATCGCGCGCGGCCTGGTGGTGGGCGAGATCGCGCTGACCGTGGTGCTGCTGGTCGGCGCGGGCACCTTCGTGCGTTCGCTGGAGGCGCTGATGCACGGCACGCCGGCCGGGGTCGTGCACGCCGGCCAGGTGGCCACGGCGCGGATCGCGCTGCCGCCCGCGCGGTACGCCGGGGACGCGCAGCGCATCGCCTTCTTCGAGCGCGCGGTCGAGCGCCTGCGCGAGACCGCCGGCGTGCGCATGGCGACGGTCGCGAATACCGTGCCCGGAGCGGAGCTGGGCAGCCACGAATACGTCGGCGCGCTGGGCCAGGTCGAACCGGCCGACGGCTGGCCGAAGGCCCAGCTCGGCCTGGTCGATCCCGGCTTCCTCGACGTGTACGGCGTGAAGCTGCTGGAAGGCCGCTTCTTCGGCGCGCAGGACGACGCGCAGCACGCGGCGGTCACGGTGGTCGACCGCAAGATGGCCGAGCGGCTGTGGCCGGGACGCGCCGCGCTGGGCCAGCAACTGGTGATCTGGCCGGACAGGCCGGCGGCGAAGGCGTTGCGCGTCGTCGGCGTGATCGAGTCGCTGCAGATGGACGACATGCTCAACACCTCGCGCCCCGGCTTCATGCTGCCGCTGGCGCAGGCGGCCGGGCAGGGCCCGCTGCACGGCATGGGCCTGGCGGTGCGCACCGACGGCCCGGCGGCCGCCTTCGCGCCGACGCTGGCCCGCGTGCTGCACGGCGTGGATACCGACGCGGCGGTGTACGACGAGTGCACCCAGGCGGCGTGCATGGCGCGCGGTCGGGTGGGCATGACCGTGCTCACCGAGGTGTTCGCCGCGCTCGGCGTCGTCGCCCTGCTGCTCGCCGCGGCCGGCCTGTACGGCGTGCTGGCGTTCTCGGTGGAACAGCGCACGCAGGAGATCGGCATCCGCCGCGCGATCGGCGCGGACGCCGGCGCGATCGCGCGCCAGGTCGGCCGCCAGCTCGGCTGGCAGCTCGCGCTGGGGCTCGGCATCGGCGTGCTGCTGGCGGTGCCGTGGTCGCATGCGCTGGCCGATGCGCACATGCAAACCCGCGCCGCCGACCCGTCGGTGTTCGTGCCGGTGGTGGCGCTGGTGGCGGCGATGACCCTGCTCGCCGCGCTGGTGCCGCTGCTGCGCGCGCTGCGGGTCGATCCGGCGGTGGCGCTGCGCTACGAATGAAACCCGATTCCCGTCCTTGCCAAGGAGACTTTCCGTGCCGACGTTCCCGAAGACCTGCCTAGGCGTCTACGCCACCGTGCTCAGCGCGGCGTTCGCCGTGCTGCTGCTGACCGGCGCGCGCTCGCCGGCGAACGCGAAGTTCGACACCATCGACGTACAGCGCATCAACGTGCGCGAGCCCGACGGCACGCTGCGCATGGTGATCTCCGACCACGCGGCCTTCCCCGGCCTGGTGTTGCGCGGCAGGGAATACCCGCATGCGCGCCCGCAGGCCGGCATGCTGTTCTTCAACGACGAGGGCACCGAGCAGGGCGGGCTGATCTTCGCCGGCCGCAAGTCGGCGGACGGCCGGGTCGACAGCGGCCTCAGCCTCACCTTCGACCGCTACGAGCAGGACCAGCAACTGCAGTTGATCGGCCTGGACCAGGGCGGGCGCACCTACGCCGGCATGCAGGTGAACGACGTGCCCGCCCGCCCGATCATCGGCGACCTCGAAGACAAGGCGAGGCTCGACGCCATGCCGGCGAAGGCGCGCGAGGCGCTGCTGGCCGAACGCAGGGACAAGGACTACTACGGCGCCCCGCGCTACTTCGCCGGCAAGTCGTTCGCCGACAATTCGGTGGTGATGCTCAACGACGCGCACGGCAAGCCGCGCCTGCTGCTGATGGTCACGCCCGAGGGCAAGGCCGAGATCCGCTTCCTCGCCGCCGACGGCAAGGTGCAGCGCACGCTGACGGCGGACGGGCTGGAGCAGCATGCGGCGGCGGGCAGGTAGGCCGTGCCGGACGGGCAGGGCGTCGAATGGCGAGGTGCGGAAGGCGCGGGTGGCCGGGTACGCTACGCCGCATGGCCGCCGCGCGCGATCCCGGGCCGCGGCAGGCGGGCGCCGCGGCGTGGCGGCGGCGCATGACATTTCGGAGCACCGTGCGTGGCTAGCGATACCAGACCCACCATCCTGATCGCCGACGACCAGGCCGACGTGCGCGAGGCGCTGCGGCTGCTGCTGAAGTCCGAAGGCATTGCCGGCGTGGGCGTGGCCGACCCGGCGGCCGCGCTGGAGGCGGCGGGCCGGCGCGAGTTCGCCTGCGCGCTGATCGACTGCAACTACGCCCGCGACACCACCTCCGGCGAGGAGGGGCTGGAACTGCTCGACAGGCTGCGCCAGCTCGCCCCGGACCTGCCGGTGGTGGTGATGACGGCCTGGGGCAACGTGCCGCTGGTGGTGGAGGCGATGCGCCGCGGCGCGGCCGACTTCATCGAGAAGCCGTGGGACAACGCGCGCCTGCTCGGCGTGCTGCGCGCGCAGATGGCGCTGGCGCACAGCGCGCGCCGGCAGCGCCGGCTGGAAGCGGCCAATGCCCTGCTCAGCGACGAGGACAGCGCCGATTTCATCGCCGAGTCGCCGGCCATGCGGCGGGTGCTGGCGATGGTGGCGCGGATCGCGCCCAGCGACGCCAACGTGCTGGTGCTGGGCGAGAACGGCACCGGCAAGGGCGTGATCGCGCAGCGCCTGCACGCGCTGTCGGCGCGCGCGTCGCAGCCGTTCATCAAGGTCAACATGGGCGGCATCGCCGAGAGCGTGTTCGAGTCGGAGATGTTCGGCCACGTGCGCGGCGCCTACACCGACGCCAAGAGCGAGCGCATCGGCCGCTTCGAGCTGGCCGACGGCGGCACGCTGTTCCTCGACGAGGTCGGCAACGTGCCGCCGTCGCAGCAGCCCAAGCTGCTGCGCGTGCTGGAGGACGGCGAGTTCGAGCGGCTGGGCTCCTCGCGCACGCAGGGCGTGGACGTGCGGCTGGTGTCGGCGACCAATGCCGACCTCGGCGCCGACGTGGCGGCGGGGCGCTTCCGCAAGGACCTGCTGTACCGGCTCAACACGCTGGAAGTGCGCCTGCCGGCGCTGCGCGAGCGCGGCGAGGATATCCTGCCGCTGGCGCGCGCCTTCCTGTCGCGCAGCGCGCAGCGCTACGGCCGCGCCGGCCTGCGGCTGGCGCCGTCGGCCGAGCGCGCGCTGGCGGAGTGGCACTGGCCCGGCAACGTGCGCGAGCTGCAGCACCTGATGGAGCGCGCCGCGTTGCTGGCCGAGCACGACCAGGTCGGCGCCGCCGCGCTGGCCTTCGGCGCGCCGCAGGAGCCGGCCAAGGGCCTGGATGGCATGACCCTGGAGCAGGCCGAAGGCTGGCTGGTGAAGCGCGCGCTGGAGCGCTGCGACGGCAACCTGCAGCATGCCGCCGACGCGCTCGGCATCACCCGGCAGTCGCTGTACCGGCGGCTGGAGAAGCACGAACTGCGCAGCGCGGCCGGCGATGCCGACTGACCCGGCCGCGCGGCGGATGGGGCGCATGCCGCGGTTCGACCGGCGCGTGCTGTACGGCAGCCTGCTGGTGGCCGCGCCGTCCCTGCTCGGGCTGGCGGCGCTGCTGGCGTACGGGCCGCCGGAGCCGTCGCTGCGCTGGCTGCTGCTGGCCGCGGTGGCGGTCGCCACCGTGCTGCTGGCGCGCTGGCAGCGCCGGCGCGTGACCTATCCGCTGTACACCCTGGCCGGCCTGCTCGAAGCCCTGCGCGAGGGCGACTACAGCCTGCGCGGCGTGCAGGGCGGCGTGCTTGGCGATGCGGTCTACGACATCAATGCGCTGGCCGAGCGGCTGCAGCAGGAGCGCCTGCAGTTCGAGGAATCGACCCACCTGCTCGGCAAGACGCTGGCCGCGCTGGACAGCGCGGTGTTCGTGTTCGACGAGGGCCAGCGGCTGCGCCTGCTGAACCCGGCCGCGCAGCGCCTGCTGGATGCCGAGCGGCATCGCCTGTTCGGCCTCGGCGCCGCCCAGCTGGGCCTGGCGGCGCTGCTCGACGGGCCGCCGGCGCAACTGCTGACCCATGCGTTCCCCGGCCGCACCGGGCGCTTCGACGTGCGCCATGCGTCGCTGCGCAGCGGCGGCCGCGGCGGCCGCCTGCTGGTGGTCAACGACGTCGGCCGCGTGCTGCGCGAGGAGGAGCGCCAGGCCTGGCAGCGGCTGCTGCGCGTGCTCGGCCACGAGGTCAACAACTCGCTGGCGCCGATCCAGTCGATGGCCGGCACGCTGGCCACGCTGGCGGCGCGCGAACCGCTGCCCGACGACTGGCGCGAGGATTTCCGCGGCGGGCTGGAACTGATCGGCCACCGCGCCGAGGCGCTGGGGCGCTTCCTGTCCAGCTACAGCCGGCTGGCGCGGCTGCCGCCGCCGCAGCCGCGCGCGGTGGACCTGCCCGCGCTGGTCGGCAAGGCGGCGAAGCTGGAGCAGCGCCTGCCGGTGCAGGTCGAGGCGGGCGGGCCGCTGGAGCTGCAGGCCGATCCCGACCAGCTCGAACAGGCGCTTATCAACCTGCTGCGCAACGCGGTGGAGGCGACGCTGCCCGGTGGCGGCGTGCGCGTGCGCTGGCGCCGGGAGAGCGGGCGCGCGCTGGTCGAGGTGGAGGACGACGGCCCCGGGCCGCCGTCCAGCGACAACCTGTTCGTGCCGTTCTTCACCACCAAGCCCGGCGGCTCCGGCATCGGCCTGGCGCTGGCGCGGCAGATCGCCGAGGCGCATGGCGGCGGGGTGAGCCTGGCCGCGCGCGGCGATGCGGCCGGTGCGCTGGCGCGCCTGTGGCTGCCGCTGGAAACGGCCGCGTCCGACGCGGTCTCACTTCCGCCGAAGTGACCGGAAAACCGTGTCCCGGCGTCGCCGGCCGGAGGCGCGAATCCTTCAGGAACATGGATTTGGATCGCTTCATTGAAGCCAAACCTATGGATTTGGGCAGGCCAACCCGGCTATGGTTGCGCCAGTTGCCGAGGATCACCCGCATGCCTGTCGAATCCGCCAGCCCCCACCGCTACCTGAGCAGGCTGCGCTGCGCGGCCGCGTCCCTGTTGCTGCTGTGCGGGCTGGGCGGCTTCGCCGGCAAGGTCCAGGCCGGCCATGCCGCCCTGGTCGTCGACGGCTCGACCGGCGAGGTGCTGAGCGCGGTCAACGCGGACGAGATCAACCATCCGGCGTCGCTGACCAAGATGATGACGCTCTACCTCGCCTTCCAGGCCCTGCAGGACGGCCGGCTGACCCTGGACGAGAAGCTGCCGGTGTCGTCGCGCGCGGCCGCGATGGCGCCGACCAAGCTCGGCCTGCGCGCCGGCCGCACCGTCTCGGTGCGCGACTGCATCCTCGGCATGATCACCAAGTCGGCCAACGACGCCGCCACCGTGGTCGCCGAGCGGCTCGGCGGCTCGGAGGCCCGCTTCGTCGAGACGATGAACGCCCAGGCCCTGCTGCTCGGCATGACCCATACCCGCTTCGCCAGCGCCTCGGGGCTGCCCGACCCGGACGACGCCACCACCGCGCGCGACATCGGCAAGCTGGCGATGGCCCTGTACCGGGATTTCCCCGCCCGGGCGCCGTACTTCGCCACCCGCGAGTTCACCTTCCAGGGCCGCCTCGTGCGCGGCCACAACCACCTGATGGACCGCTACCCCGGCATGGACGGCTTGAAGACCGGCTTCACCAACGCGGCGGGCTACAACCTGGCCTCCACGGCGGTGAAGGACGGCCGCCGGCTGTTTGGCGTGGTGCTGGGCGGGCGCACCTCGGCGGCGCGCGACGGCCTGATGGCGCAACTGCTGGACGACGGTTTCGCGCACCGCGAGACCTCGCCGGCCCTGGTCGCGGCGGCCGGCCGGCCCGAACACGGCGTGGCCGGCCGCGTGCTGGCCGCGCTCTCGCCGATCGGCAGCGCCGAGGCCGAGCCGGCGCCGGCACACCGGGCGCCGGCGCATGCGAACAAGAAACTGCTGGCGGCGCAGCGGCACGTGCGCGCCTCGTCCAAGCCTGCCGGCCGCGCCTGCACGGCCGGCAAGCGCAAGGCGGCCTGCCCGGCGCACAAGCGGACCCATACCCGACATGCCGCCCAATTGGCCAAGCGCCAGGGCAAGCGCGTGCAGGTCGCGGCGCGTTCGCGCGGGCGCGACGACTGACGCCCGGCCAGGCCGGAGTGTTCCCGCGCGCTAGCCGCGCGGCGATTCAGCCGTCCAGTTCGGCCCAGCGCGCGTAGGCGTGCTCCAGCTCCGCCTGCAGCTTCGCCACGGCCTCGTTGGCGCGCGCGATGGCGGCGCCGTCCTGCCGGAAGAAATCCGGGGTGTTCATCGCCTCGCCATGGGCGGCGATTTCCTGCTCCAACTGTTCGATGCGCGCGGGGAGCTGGTCCAGTTCGCGCTGGTCCTTGAAGCTGAGCTTGCGCCTGGGCGGCTGCGGCGCGGCGTCGGCCGGCGCCACCGCGCCCGCCGACGCCGCGGGCGCAGGTGCGGGCGCCGCATCCCGTTCGGCGCCGGGCGTGCGTGCCGGCGCCGGGCGCTGGCGCAGCCAGTCGCTGTAGCCGCCAACGTATTCGCCGACCCTGCCGTCGCCTTCCAGCACCAGGGTGCTCGACACCACGTTGTCGAGGAAGGCGCGGTCGTGCGAGACCAGCAGCAGGGTGCCCTGGTAGTCGGTGAGCAGTTCCTCCAGCAGCTCCAGCGTCTCCACGTCGAGGTCGTTGGTCGGTTCGTCCATGACCAATAGGTTCGACGGCTGTGCGAACAGCTTGGCCAGCAGCAGGCGGTTGCGCTCGCCGCCGGAGAGGCGGGTGATCGGCGCGCGTGCGCGCTCGGGCGAGAACAGGAAATCCTGCAGGTAGCCGACGATGTGCTTGCGGCTGCCGTTGAGCTCGATGAACTCGCGGCCTTCGGCCACGTTGTCCAGCGCGTTGAGGCTGTCGTTGAGCTGCAGGCGGTGCTGGTCGAAATAGGCGACCTGGATGCCGGTGCCAAGCTCGGCGGTGCCGCGCTGCGGCTTCAGCTCGCCCAGCATGATCTTCAAGAGGGTGCTCTTGCCGGCGCCGTTGGGGCCGACGATGCCGATGCGGTCGCCGCGCATCACCGTGGCGGTGAGGTCGTCGATCAGCACGCGGCCGCCGTAGGCCTGGTGCACGTGCTTCAGGTCGATCACCTTCTTGCCCGAGGCCTGCGCATTGGCCGCGGTCATCTTCACGTTGCCGCCGAGGTTGCGCCGCTCGGCGCGCTCCGCGCGCAGCGCCTTCAGCGCGCGCACGCGGCCTTCGTTGCGGGTGCGCCGGGCCTTGATGCCCTGGCGGATCCATACCTCTTCCTGCGCCAGCTTCCTGTCGAACAGCGCGTTGGCCTGCGCCTCGGCGTGCAGGCGCTCCTCGCGGCGGCGCAGGTAGTTGTCGTAGTCGCCGGGCCAGTCGGTGAGCGCGCCGCGGTCGATCTCGACGATGCGCGTCGCCAGCGCACGCAGGAAGCTGCGGTCATGGGTGACGAACAGGATGGAGCCGTCGAACTGCTTGAGGAAGTTCTCCAGCCAGCCGATCGCCTCGATGTCGAGGTGGTTGGTGGGCTCGTCCAGCAGCAGCACGTCGGGCTTGCGCACCAGCGCCTGCGCCAGCAGCACGCGGCGCTTCATGCCGCCGGACAGCGCGGCGAAGTCGGTGTCGGCCGGCAGCTCCAGCCTGGTCAGCACCTCGGTGACGCGGCGGTCCAGGTCCCAGCCGTGCTGCGCCTCGATCTGCATCTGCACGTCGCCGAGCGCATCGAAGTCGCCCTCGGCGAGCAGGTGGTGGTAGCGCGCCAGCAGGTGGCCCAGGTCGCCCAGGCCGTCGGCGACCACGTCGAACACCGTGCCCTCGGTGCCCTGCGGCACCTCCTGCGCCATCCGCGCGATCACCACGCCGTTCTGTACCCGCACCTCGCCGTCGTCGGCCTGCAACTCGCCGGCGATCAGCTTCATCAGGGTGGACTTGCCTTCGCCGTTGCGGCCGACGATGCACACGCGCTCGTTGCGCTCGATCGACAGATCGACGTGCTCGAGCAGGAGGGGGCCGCCGATGCTGAAGTCGACGCGCTGCAATTGGATCAGGGACATCCGCACAGTCTAGCGGATGTGCCGTTTCCCGAAGCCTGCCGGGGGCCGGCGCATGCCGGGCAGGGATGGCGACCGGCAGTGCGGGGCGCCGGCGTCTCCGCCGACCGGCTCAGGCGCGCCGAGACGGGTACGCCGTTGCGGCGGCGTGCGCATCCTGCGACCGCCTTCGCAACGGCCGGCGCGCAGGCAGCCTATGTTCGCTGCTCTCTGCGCTGCCATAATCGCGGGTGGATATCAGGGGAAATCCATGAACGGGCAGTTGACCGATCGCTATCTCGTGGCGAAGCGGATCGCTTTGGCCGCGATGGAACTGGACGGTTCGCCGCGCGAGGAGCTGGTCGCTCGCGAAGTGGGCGGCGATGCCGAACTTGCGCGCGAAGTGCAGTGGATGATCGCGGCGATCGAGCGCAGCCGCACCGCCACGCTGCCGATCGCGGTGGGCGAATCCATCGACCTCAGCGGCCTCGACGCGGAAGCCGCCACGCCGCGCCGCTACCACGTCGTGCGCCGGCTCGGCGAAGGCGGCATGGGCATGGTCTACCTGGCCGAGCGCAGCGACGGCGACATCGTGCAGCAGGTGGCGCTGAAGTTCCTGCATGCCGCCGCCGAGGGCTCGCCGATCCTGCTCGAACGCTTCACCCAGGAGCGCAAGCTGCTGGCGCGGCTGGAGCACCCGTGCATCGCGCGGCTGCTCGACGGCGGCGTGCTGGCCGACGGCAAGCCGTTCCTGGCGCTGGAATACGTCGACGGCGAGCGCATCGACGCCTGGTGCGACCGCCACGGGCTGGGGTTGGCCGAGCGCATCGCGCTGTTCCTGCGCGTGTGCGCGGCGGTGGAGTACGCGCACCGCAACCTGGTCATCCACCGCGACATCAAGCCGGCCAACATCCTGGTCACCGCGGACGGCACGCCGAAGCTGCTGGACTTCGGCATCGCCCGCCTCATCGGCGGGCACGACGACGTGGCCGCCACGGCCACCGGCCACCACGCCCTGACGCTGGCCTATGCCAGCCCCGAGCAGATCGAGCAACAGCCATTGACCACGGCCGTGGACGTCTATGGGCTGGGCATGGTGCTTTATCAACTGGTGGCGGGGCGGCGTCCCTGGCAGCACATCACCGCGCCGCACCGGCTGAGTCAGGCGATCGTCATGGGCGAGATCGTGCCGCCCAGCCGTAGCGCCAGGCCGGCGGGGATGGACGGGCGCGACGAACCGTTGCGCCGTGCCGTGCCGGCCGATGTCGATGCGATCGCGCTGAAGGCATTGCGCCGCCAGGCCAGCGAGCGCTATGCCAGCGTAAGCGCATTCGCCGACGACTTGCGCAACTGGCTGGAACGGCGGCCGGTACGGGCGCGGCGGGGCCGCGGCCTGTATCGCCTGCGTCGTTTCCTGCAACGCAACCGCTGGCCGCTGGCGGCGGCGGCGGCGCTGTTGCTTAGCGTATTGGCGGGCCTTGCCGCGTCGCTGTACTCGCTGCGGCAGGCGCGAGCCCAGCAGCACCTGGCCGAACGGCGCGAGCACCAGTTGGAACGCATGGTGCAGTTCCAGCAGTCGATGTACGAGAGCGTGGATATCGACGCGATGGGGCATGCAATGGCGACTGCCGTGCAGCGGCAGGTACGAGCTGCATTGGCCGAGGCACCGGGCGCGGCGCCGGAGGTGGCCAAGGGGGCCGGGAAGTCCCCGCCTGCCCAGGTATCCAATGCGGCGCTGGAGCGGGCTTTTGCGCGGGTGCAGGCAACCGACCTCGCGCGTTCGACGTTCGATGCGTACGTGGTGAGCCACACGCTGGACAGCCTCGATCGTTCCTTCCCCGACGCCTTGCTGCTTGCAGCCGACCTGAGGCAGTCGCTGGCGCGCGTGCTGCTGGGCATCGGCAGCTACGCGCATGCCGCCGATGAACTGCGCAAGGTGTCGTCGCTGCGCGATCGCCTGCTGCCGGCATCCGACCGAGGCCGGGTGTCGGTGCGCGTGGACCTGGCGCAGGCGTTGGAGAAGCAGGGCCAGACCGCCGAGGCGACGGCCGTGTATGAGCAAGCCGGAAGGCTGGCGCAGGCGTACCCGCTCGTCGATTCCCTGCGCATTGCCGCCGAAGCCGGTGCGGCCCGCATGCTCGTGGCGCAAGGGCATCGGCAGCAGGCGCTCGAGGCGCAACAGCGTCTTATTGCGCAATTGCAGCCATTGCTGCCTTCCGCCGACCCGGGCCTGATGCAGCTAAAGCGCGATTCGGTCGATACCCTGGTGCAGATGGGAAGAACGCGGCAGGCGCAAGCACTGCTGGAGCCGCTGGTCGCGCTGGAGCAGCGCGTGCTGGGCAAGGACAATCCCGAAACGCTGCGCGCCATGCTGACCCTGGCCAAGCTGTTCCGCGCCACGGGCGAGTTCGAGCGGTCGCTGGCGTTGGCGAAGCAGGTGGCAACGAGCCGCGAGAGCAGCCTCGGGTCCACCCACCCGGCTACCGAGGACGCCCGTTACGTGGTCGATACCGCCGCGATGAGGCTGGCAGACGATTTGCCATCCCTTGCTCGCGTGCAGGCCGATGTCGAGGGCATCGTGGATTCGCGGCGCGCCCGGTATGGAAGCGACAATCCGCAGACATTGTCGGCGATGACGGGGCTTGTCACCATTCTCTCCAAGGAAGGAGATGTGGCGCCAACCGACCGTGAGGCGCGGTCCTACTACGCCCGCGCCATCGCGGTGGAACAAACCGTTCTTGAATCGCACGTGCGCCTGTTGGGGGCTGATCACCCTCATACCTTGCTTGCGCGTGGCAGCTTGGCCGGCCTGCTGGATGCCGCCGGCCAGTATCGCGAGGCACTTAAGCAAGCGAAGCTCACGCTGGAAGGGCAGCACAGGGCCTTGGCGCCGGACGATCCGATCATTCTTGGCACGCTCCACCTGATAGGCGACATCGAGAGCGATCTTGGCGATTGGGACGGCGCGCGTACCGAGTATCAAAAGGCGCTGACGACACGTGCGCAGAAATACGGCCCGCTTGCGCCGATCACGGTGGATACCGCGACGCGCCTGTATGAGGCATTGATCAAGTTGCGTGAACGCGACGCGGCCAGCGCCGTGCGTAAGACGTATCTTGATCCGCTAGTGAACATGGATCCGGCCGGCATGAATGCCAGCATGCACTCCGTGCGCAAGGAGGTGCTCAGGGCGCTGGGCGACCCGGATGGCTCGCGCATGTAAGGTCACGCTTCCCGGCCCTTTGCCTGCAATGCTTCGATGATTTCCGCGGCCTTCCCCCGGGTGATGCCGCATGGGTGGTTTTCGGCTATGGCATGCAGGGCCTCGAGGCTTTGGGCACCTGCCAGTGCGTAGCCAAAGTCGAGCAGCGTGAGCCTCTTCGAGAGATTGTTTTCAACGCGGCCGATGATTCGTTTCTCCGCTGCATCGAAGTAGAACTGGCTTCCCGTCGCGTCATCGTCATTGTCCAGCAGCAGGTTTATGGATGCGGAATCCTGCTGCGGTGGAATTTGCGAGTGGACGTCGATGTCCTTTCGGTAATACATGACCTTGCCTGGCGACAGGATCGCCTCCTCGAGGAAATCCATTTCGACAGCGCTGCCTGGCATGACGCTCCGCCATGGCGCCGACGCCTGATAGATGCGCGTCCTGTAGCCCGGTCCGTAGTAGTTCGTGGTCAGGAATGAAAAGTCGTGGTTGTGGTACGAGGTGTAAGAGAAGAAGTCCATCTCGGCTTCGGTCATGCCCGAGGACTTCCACAGATTGATGCGGACCTTGAATCTGCCGAAGGAGTCCAGGAGGCAGCATTGCGGCGTGTACATGCTGATCTGGTCGGCTTTCCAGTTGGCAAGATCGCTTCTGATATGTTCCAGAAGAAGCTTGTCGTTGTTCGCGAGTGCGACCATGTCGTGGCCTGCGTTGAGCAGCGTATCCGGATCGTCCGGATCCACCTTCTGCAGGACGCGCTTTCGGAATTCATCCAGGCCGATGGTTTCTGCGGTCGATATGCTCAGCGTCGTTGCCATGGTTTTAGTTTTGCTATGCAGAGGTACCGGGGTGCTGGATGTGCGGCTGTCCGTTCAAGAGCGTTTCCAATGCGGAGGCAGCCATGGAAGACACCCATGGGTGAGGGTCGCTGGACAGTTTTTGAAGGGCCGTGCGCAGGGCGCCTGGATCGAGCTTTCCGATGCACCTTGCGGCGCTCCATCTGACATTGAAGTCCGGATGATCGAGAAGGCCGGCGACCTCGCTCAGCGCCTCGCGATGATTTCCCCGGGCGATCTCGTTGAGCATCGATAGGAGCGTTGCGGAGCGATTGGTGGTCAGTATGGCCGCCGATGGCGTCCCATTGGATTTTTGGAACTCCCACCTCTGGGCCGACACGGGTTTCAGGGAGAATTCCAGCAGATTCCAGCGCCCCTCTTGGCCGGGAGCGATCTCGAGTATTTCGCGGGACGAATGGACTTCTATTCGCCGCCACGAGGGGATGCATTCGTCACGGTGATGCGTTATCCGATGATCCGGATCGTACACGTCGGGATCGAAGCCGGGCGGGAGCCGGTAGAAAGAGAAGGTTTTTTGCGACGGATACATCAAGGAAAGCATCGCTGGCGCCGGGTGCGTGGATACGAGGCCTGTCCCAGGCCCGGCGCCGCCGTCATCCGCACGTGCTCCGACTTGATTGTTGTTGCTGCTGCGCAGCGCCAGCGAGAATTCATCCGATTCATAGATGGAAAGCCCGGTCACGTGCCAGTTCATGCCGCCATCGCATGCGGGGTGCTCGGCAATATGCCCGATACATTTCGCGTAGACGTCCTGCCAGATTTCCTTTCTCAGGATGCCGTCGAATTCATTGCGCATTTCCCAGAATTCTTCCGGCCTTCTCCTGTCGCAATGCTTCGTCGCGCATTTGATGAAATGCGACAGTGCTTCGCTGTCTCTGAAGGCGTATGAGAAGTGGTTTTTCATGGCTATAAAAAAGCCCGCGATCGCTCGCGGGCCTTGTGCGGTGGTCGCTCGATTGCCAGGCTTCCGTGCCCCGGCGGTTATTCGGTGGCAGGGTAGGTCTCGACGATGTTGCCCCGCTTTCCTGTCAGCCAGTCGAACAGGTCAAAAGCGGAAAGCTGTCCCGCCATGGACGCCTGAAATGGAAGCTCGGGCAAATCGATTCCTGTCTCGCGCATGGACCCACTCCTTGTTGACGGTCGTTTCGAGGCCTGGATCGCGACGGACGGCATGGGCCGCGGTTCCAGGCCAATGGCAGGTTAGCCGGTGGATGGCCGCCATGACAACCGAGTTCGATCGGGTGGCTATCTGCCGTTCTTCAGCCCGGCGTCCTTGCGCAGCGCCTCGGCGCGGTCGGTCTTTTCCCACGAGAACGCGGTGAAGGCATTGCCGTTGGCGTCCTTCATCTCGTACGGGCTGCGGCCGAAGTGGCCGTAGCTGGCGGTCTGCTGGTACATCGGGTGGATCAGGTCGAGCATCTGCAGGATGCCGTACGGGCGCAGGTCGAAGTGCTTGCGGATCAGCTTCTCGATCTTGTCGTCGCTGATCTTGCCGGTGCCGAAGGTGGTCACCGAGATCGAGGTGGGGTGCGCCACGCCGATCGCGTAGCTGACCTGCACCTCGCAGCGGTCGGCGATGCCGGCGGCCACGATGTTCTTGGCCACGTAGCGCGCCGCGTAGGCGGCCGAACGGTCGACCTTGGACGGGTCCTTGCCCGAGAACGCGCCGCCGCCGTGGCGGGCCCAGCCGCCGTAGGTGTCGACGATGATCTTGCGGCCGGTCAGGCCGCAGTCGCCCACCGGGCCGCCGATGACGAACTTGCCGGTCGGGTTGATGTGGAACTTGGTGGCCTTGTGCAGCAGCTTGGCCGGCAGCACCGGCTTGAGGATGTGCTCGCGCACCGCCTCGATCAGATCCTTCTGCTTCACGCCCGGGTCGTGCTGGGTGGACAGCACCACGGCGTCGATCGCGGTCGCCACGCCGTTCTCGTAGCGCAGGGTGACCTGGCTCTTGGCGTCCGGGCGCAGCCACGGCAGCGGCGAGTTCTTCTTCTTGCGGATCTTCGCCTGCTGCTCGACCAGGCGGTGCGAGTAGTAGATCGCCGCCGGCATGAAGTCCTTGGTCTCGTTGGTGGCGTAGCCGAACATCAGGCCCTGGTCGCCGGCACCCTGGTCTTCCGGGTTCTTGCGGTCCACGCCCTGGTTGATGTCGGGCGACTGCTTGCCGATCAGGTTCAGCACGCCGCAGGTGGCGCCGTCGAAGCCGACGTCGCTGGAGTCGTAGCCGATGTCGAGGATGACCTTGCGGGTCAGCGCCTCCAGGTCGATCCATGCGCTGGTGGTGACCTCGCCGGCGACGATCGCCACGCCGGTCTTCACCATCGTCTCGCAGGCCACGCGCGCGCGAGGGTCCTGCGCGAGGATCGCGTCGAGGACGGCATCGGAGATCTGGTCGGCGACCTTGTCCGGATGGCCTTCGGAGACCGACTCGGAGGTGAAGAGATGGCTGCTCATCGCGGTTTATATCCTTCCTTTCGGATACGGAGATAGAAGAGGGCCGGCATGATACACGCCGGCGCGGCGGATTTCACCGCCCAGCCTACCGCGTCCCGATGACGGTAGGTACGCGTTCAGCCGCGCGCCGCCCGGAAGGCCCGCCGCTTTCCGGGCGGCGGCCCTTCCGGTTTCAGCCCTCGGGTTCAGCCGGCCGGAGCCAGTTCGGCGCGCAGTTCCCGCGCGGCGGCCACCATGGCCGCCAGGGCCGGGCTCACCTCGGCCCAGCCGCGGGTCTTCAGGCCGCAGTCGGGGTTGACCCAGAGCTGGCCCGGGTCGAGCACGGCCAGGGCCTTGCGCAACAGCGCCGCGATCTCGCCGCGGTCCGGCACGCGCGGGGAGTGGATGTCGTACACGCCCGGCCCGATGCCGCCGGGGTAGCGGTAGCGCTCGAAGGCGTCGAGCAGTTCCATCCGCGAGCGGCTGCTCTCGATCGAGATCACGTCGGCGTCCAGCGCGGCCACCGCGTCGATGATCGCGTTGAACTCGGAGTAGCACATGTGGGTGTGGATCTGCGTGGCGTCGGCGACGCCGCCGGCGCTGATGCGGAAGCACTGCACCGCCCAGTCGAGGTAGCGCGCCTGCTGCGCCCGGCGCAGCGGCAGGCCCTCGCGCAGCGCCGGCTCGTCGATCTGGATCACCCGGATGCCGGCGGCCTCCAGGTCGTGCACCTCGTCGCGCAGCGCCAGCGCGAGCTGGCGGCAGACGGTCTCGCGCGGCAGGTCGTCGCGCACGAACGACCATTGCAGCACGGTCACCGGGCCGGTCAGCATGCCCTTCACCGGCTTGCCGGTGAGCGACTGCGCGTAGCGCGACCAGCGCACGGTCATCGGCGCCGGCCGCGCCACGTCGCCCCAGATCAGCGGCGGCTTCACGCAGCGCGAGCCGTAGCTCTGCACCCAGCCGTGGCGGGTGAAGGCGAAGCCGTCGAGCTGCTCGCCGAAGTACTCCACCATGTCGTTGCGCTCGGGCTCGCCGTGCACCAGCACGTCCAGCCCGGCGGCCTCCTGCTGCCGCAGCACGTGGCGGATCTCGTCCGCCAGCACCTGCTCGTAGGCCGCGTCGTCGAGCCGGCCGGCGCGGTGGTCGGCGCGGGCGCGGCGCAGCGCCTCGGTCTGCGGGAACGAGCCGATGGTGGTGGTGGGCAGCGGCGGCAGCGGCAGCGCCTCGGCCTGCACCGCGCGTCGGTGCGCGTAGGCGGAACGGCGCAGCGCGGCCTGCGGGCTGAGCGCGTCCAGCCGCGCGCGCACCTCGTCGCGCCGCACGCCGGGCGCCGACGCGCGGGCCTCCAGGCGCGCCGCCTGCGCGTCCAGCGCCTGGCTTGCCGCCGCGTCGCCGGCCAGCGCGCGGGCGTAGAGCTGCTGTTCTTCCAGCTTCTGCACGGCGAAGGCGAGCCAGCCTTGCAGCTCCGCCGGCAGGCCGGTTTCCTGCGCGGCGTCCAGCGGCACGTGCAACAGCGAGCACGACGGCGCCAGCCACAGCCGTCCGGCGCCGAGGCGGTCGCGGGCCTTTTGCAGCAGCGCGAGCACGCGGGCGGGCCGGCTGCGCCAGATGTTGCGGCCGTCGATCGCGCCGGCACTGAGCACGCGGTCGGCGGGCAGCGCGTCGAGCACGGCCTCGAGCTGTTCCGGCGCGCGGGCGAGGTCGACGTGCAGGCCGTCCACCGGCAGCCCGGCGGCGAGCGCGAGGTTGTCGTCCAGCGCGCCGAAGTAGGCCGCCAGCAGGCGCCGCGGCGACGGGCCGATCGCCAGCGCCGCATACGCCAGCGCGTAGGCGTGGCGGGTGGCGTCGTCGAGATCGAGCACGAGGCAGGGCTCGTCGAGCTGGACCCAGCCGACGCCGGCCTCGGCCAGCCGCGCCAGCAGTTCGAGGTAGGCGGGCAGCAGCGCGTCGAGCAGGGCCAGCGGGTCGCTGCCGTCGGTGGTCTTGGCTAGCTTCAGGAACGACACCGGCCCCAGCAGGACCGGCCGCGCGTCCAGGCCCAGCGCGGCCGCCTCGCGCCATTCGGCCAGCGGCTTGTCGCCGGCGAGGCGGAAGCGCTGGCCGGCGTGCAGTTCCGGCACCAGGTAGTGGTAGTTGGTGTCGAACCACTTGGTCATCTCCAGCGCGTGCAGGCCGTCGCCGCCGCGTGCCATCGCGAAGTAGCCGGCCAGCGGATCGCGCCGCTGCAGTTCGCGGTAGCGTTCGGGCACGGCATCGAACAGCACCGCGGTGTCGAGCACGTGGTCGTACAGCGAGAAGTCGTTGACCGGCACGCTGTCGAGGCCGGCCGCGCTCGCCAGCCGCCAGTGGCGCTGGCGCAGCTCGCGCGCGGTGGCGAGCAGGGCGTCGGCATCGTCCTCGCCGCGCCAGTAGCGTTCCAGCGCGCGCTTGAGCTCGCGCCGGCGGCCGATGCGCGGGAAGCCCAGGCAGGTGGTGTGTGGGATGGTGGATGTCATGGTTATTCCTCTTGCATGGATGGGCAAAGAGGAACGAAGGGCGGCAGGCGGCCGTCGCCGGCCGCGCTTGCCGTCGACCTTCGCCCCCGCGGGCGAACCGGATGCCGCGGGGACGACGCAGCACCGCGTGCCGCATGGGCGGCGCACGGTGCGCGGAGCTCCCCGCGGAGTTCCAGGCCGGACGACAGGCCGTACCGCGTTTCGCGGCCCGGCGGCTGTCGGCTTGAGGCAGGTCTTCGGGCTCGTGGACGGGCGCAAGGCGCGGTCTACTGTCCGCCGCTTCCCGGGTGCGATCCCAGTGCTTCTGGCGGAGTTCGTTTCCACATACCGCTGCGGGGCAGCGCCGGATTCGCACCGGCTTCCCTTTTGATTCCATCTTTCCATTCGCATGGAAAGATGAAAACCTCAGCGCGGCAAAGAATAGACGTCTGGACGTCCATCGTCAAACGCCGTGTGCCTGCGGCAGCGCGACGCAGGCAGTGCTGGTTGATAAGAATCATTCTCAATCGTATATTTGCGGAGCCCGCAAGGCCGCCGTCGCCGGCGCCGGTCGGGCCTCTCAGGGAACAGCCATCCGCAGCGCCTTGCGCGGCCTGCGCGCCAGACCCGGCCGGGCCGGGACTCCCTTCATCGTCCGCGACCCGCCGGCATGGCGGGACGGGCGGCTTTGCGCCGATTGCCCAGGAAGACCCGTCCCATGCGAATCCCGTTCCGCACGCTTTCCCTGCAACTGCTGGCCGCGCTGTGCGCCGCGCCCGCGATGGCGCAGCAGAACGCCGACGAGGCGAAGGCGAAGAACCTCGACGGCGTGGTGGTGACCGCCAGCGGCTTCGAGCAGGCGATCGAGCAGGCGCCGGCGAGCATCAGCGTGATCGGCCGCCCCGAGCTGGAGACGCGCCCGTTCCACGACCTCACCGACGCGCTGCGCGACGTCGAGGGCGTCAGCGTCACCGGCCCGGCCGGGCAGCGCGACATCTTCATCCGCGGCATGCCCGGGCAGTACACGCTGATCCTCGTGGACGGCAAGCGGCAGAGCACGCGCGACAGCCGCACCAACGGCAACAGCGGCTTCGAGCAGAGCTTCATCCCGCCGCTGGAGGCGATCGAGCGCATCGAGGTGGTGCGCGGGCCGATGTCCTCGCTGTACGGTTCCGACGCGATGGGCGGCGTGATCAACATCATCACCCGCAAGGTGCCGCAGCGCTGGGGCGGCTCGCTGGGCGTGGACTACACGCTGCAGCAGCACGACGATTCCGGCGATGCCTGGCAGGGCCAGTTCTACGCCGGCGGCCCGCTGGCCGCCGGGCGCGTCGGCCTGCAACTGTGGGGCCGCCAGTACGGACGCAGGGAGGACGCGCTCCTCAACGGCTATCCCGGCGCGCGCGAGGGCGACCTCAGCGCGCGCCTGGCGATCGCGCCCGACGCGCGCCAGGACATCCTGCTGGAGGCCGGCCACGAGAACGTGCGCCGCGAGAACCGCGGCGGGCGCACGCTGGCGGCCAACGCGGCCGACACCTACAACCGCAACCCGCGCGACCGCTGGTCGGCCTCGCACGCCGGGCGCTGGTCGTGGGGACAGTCCGACCTAGCGCTGTACCAGGAATCGACCCAGCGCATCGACTACGCGCGCAACGCCGACGGCTCGTTCGTGCGCCGCCCGCGCGCGCCGGAGATCCGCAACCGCACCGCCGACGCCAAGCTGTCGCTGCCGCTGGACGCGCACAACCTGGTGCTGGGCGGGCAGTGGACCCAGGCGCGCCTGACCGACCAGAACCCCGGCCGCCGCAGCGGCGCGAGCCAGCATTTCAGCATCGGCCAGAAGGCGCTGTTCGCCGAGGACGAATGGCAACTGGCCGAGCGTTTCGCGCTGACCGGCGGCGCGCGCCTGGACCGCCACCAGATCTACGGCAACCACTGGAGCCCGCGCCTGTACGGCGTGTGGCGCAGCGGCGGCGCGCTGATCCTCAAGGGCGGCGTGTCGCGCGGCTTCCGCGCGCCGGAGATCCGCCAGATCGCGCCCGGCTATGCCTACACCACCGGCGGCGCCAACTGCAGCTACGGGCCGAACGGCAACTGCGCGGTGATCGTCGGCGACCCGCACCTCAAGCCCGAGACCAGCACCAGCGCCGAGCTGGCCGCGATCTGGGACGCCGGCCGCGCCTTCAGCGCGGGACTCACCCTGTTCCACACCCGCTTCCGCGACAAGGTGATGGACGTGCAGCCGCTGGACGCCGGCGGCAGGTACCTGCGCTGGAGCGAAGACCCGAACTACCGCCTGTACTACTGGAGCAACGTGGACAAGGCGCGCATCCAGGGCGGCGAGCTGACCGCGCGCTGGTCGCCGGCCGCGGCGTGGACGCTCAAGGGCAACTACACCTACACCGACTCCGAGCAGCAGAGCGGCAACTACAAGGGCTACGCGCTGGCGCGCACGCCCAGGCACCTGGCCAACCTGCGCGCCGACTGGACGCCGCGCGCGGCGTGGAGCCTGTGGGCCGCGGCGAACTACCACGGCCGCGAGATCAATGCGCAACTGCGCACCGGCAGCGCGGGCAAGCCGGTCACCGCGCCGAACGGCCGCGTCGTGCGCGAGTACGGCGCCTACGCCACCGCCGACTTGGGCGCGACGTGGCGGCTGGGCGGTGCGACCACGCTGAACGCGGCGCTGTACAACCTCACCGACCGGCGCCTCGACTACGACACCTACAACAACGTCGAGGACGGCCGGCGGTTGTGGCTGGGCATGACGGTGAAGCTGTGACGCGGGCGGCGGCCCGGCGCGGCCGGCTCGCGCGCGGCGCGGCCGTCCTGCTGCTGGCCGGGCTGCCGTGCGCCGTCCCGGCGCAGCGCTTCGACGCGCATCGCCCGCCCGCGGCGCAGCCGCCGGCCGAGGCGGTGGGCGTGGACGCCGGCCGCGTGCGGCATTTCGTGCTGGAAGGCCCGGGCGGGCGTCGCTACCGCATCCAGGCGGCCGCGCTCGGCGCACCGCCTGCGCGCGGTTATCCGGTGCTGTACCTGCTCGACGGCAATGCGGCGATGGCCGCGCTCGAATCCGCGCGCAACGCGCCGCCGCTGCGCGGCAGCGTGCTGCTGGTAGCGGTGGGCTACGACACCGACGCTTACTTCGACACCGATGCCCGCGCGCTGGACTACACGCCGCCGCTCCCCGGCGGCGGACCCGTGGCCGATCCGCGCGGCCGGCCGGGCGGCGGCGCGGACGCCTTCCTCGATTTCCTGCAGCACCGGCTGATGCCGCGCATCGCGGCGGACCGGAGGGTGGACGCGCGGCGGCAGGGCGTATGGGGCCATTCCTACGGCGGCCTGCTGGCGCTGCACGCGCTGTACGCCCGCCCGGGCCTGTTCGCCTTCCACGCCGCCGCCAGTCCCGCGTTGTGGTGGCACGCGCCGCTGATGGACGACGAGGCCGCGGCCTACGCCGCCATGCCGGACCGTGCGCCGGCACGCCTGCTGCTGATGGCCGGCGGCGCCGAGCGCGGCGGACCCGGGGCGAAAGCTGCCGCACCGCCTGCCGTCGGCCCGTCTCCGGCACAGGCGCTGGCGGAGCGGCTGCGCCGCCTGCCGGGCCTGCAGGTGCGCTGGCGGCTGTTCGAGGGGTTGAACCATGGGCCGGTGTTCAGCGCTTCGCTGGGGCCGGCGATCCGGGTCTTCGTCGAGGACGGTGCGGAGCCTTAGAGCGTGTTAACGATCTCAAGGCATCCCCGGAAACGTCATCCCGGCAAACCCCGAAAAGGGGCAGAGGCTGGGGTGCAGCGTCGTCGGGTTTCGAGGAGACAGTCACTGGACGACCCGCTTCGCTCGCCCTTCGACTGTTCAACGCTCGCGGAGCGTGCTTTTGTCCTGCTTGGCCGGCCCTGCGGCCGTTGAGAGCCGCAAGGACGAGGGGGCGGTTGGACCGACGCAGGGTGCGTGATTGGAGTCGCTGCCGTCGTGTCGTGGCGATGGGTTGCAAGGTTTGTATCGAGACGGCTGGAAGAGTCATTGCCGCTCCAGTGAGGGTTGCCGGGTGCCTTCGAGGCAAAGGCGCTGGATTCCTGCTTGACCGGCCCTGCGGCCGTTGAAAGCCGCAGGAATGACGAGCTTAAGAGCGAGTTGTTTGGGATTCCCGTGCGAAAGGGGCTCTGACTGGGCGGGGCAGAGGGTCCTGGCCGGGTGCTTTCTGCGCAAGCGTGGCGGGATGGAACGGCGGAGGGCTGCCGCGCGCCGCGGCTCAGGCCGCCAGCGCCACGCCTGCGGCCAGCGCGGCGAAGTAGTCGCGGGTCAGCCGCAATTGCTCGTCGGCGCTTTCGGCGCGGTTCGCCACGTTGCGGAAGGCGGCGTTCTCCGGCCGGTCCTTGGCGTACCAGCCCAGGTGCTTGCGGGCGATGCGCACGCCGGCGGGTTCGCCGTAGAACGCATGGAGATGTTCGAGGTGGCCGAGCAGGATCGCCGCCACCTTGGCCGGCGCGGGTTCGGCCAGCAGCTCGCCGGTGGCGAGGTAGTGGGCGATCTCACGGAAGATCCACGGCCGCCCCTGCGCGCCGCGGCCGACCATCACCGCGTCGGCGCCGGTCGCGTCGAGGACGTGCCGGGCCTGCTGCGGCGTCGCGATATCGCCGTTGGCGAGCACCGGGATGCGCACGACGGCCTTCACCGCGGCGATCGTCTCGTATTCGGCCTCGCCCTCGTACCTGTCGGCGCGGGTGCGGCCGTGCACGGCGAGCGCGGCGATGCCGCTGTCCTCGGCGATGCGGGCGATGGCCAGGGCGTTCCTGTGCTCGCGGTCCCAGCCGGTGCGGATCTTCAGCGTCACCGGCACGTCCACCGCATCGGCCACGGCCTTGCAGATGCGCGCCACCAGCGGCTCGTCCTGCAGCAGGGCGGAGCCGGACCAGACGTTGCACACCTTCTTGGCCGGGCAGCCCATGTTGATGTCGATGATCTGGGCGCCGTTGGCGACGTTGAAGCGGGCCGCCTCGGCCAGCATCGCCGGGTCGTAGCCGGCGATCTGCACGCTGACCGGCTCCGGCTCGCCGGCGTGGTCCATCCGGCGCAGCGACTTGCGGGTATGCCACAGCTTCGGGTCGGCGGTGGTCATCTCCGATACGGCCAGGCCCGCGCCCAGCCGCTTGCACAGCAGGCGGAACGGCTTGTCGGTGACGCCGGCCATGGGGGCGAGCACCACGGGCGGGTCGATGCGGTAGGGGCCGATCTGCATCCGGCCATTGTAGCGTGGGCCGGGCCGCGCTTCCGCCGCGCCGGGGCGGCGGAGCGCGGGTACCGCGCGGTCAGCCCTTCTGCACACTCGCGTCGATCGCCTGGCGGCCGTTGCCGAACGAGCCGTCGGCGCCGTCGGAGATGTCGAACAGCAGCTTGGAGAAGCCGTAGTCGTCGTTGCCCAGGTTGCGCGCCATCGAGATGGCGAACTCCATGCTGGTGGGTGCGTGGTCCGGCTCGCCGGCGAGCACGTCGATCTTGTCGTAGCCGAGCGTGGCGTCGGCCGCCTTGCGCGTCTGCCCCATCAGCGCCTCCATCTGGCGGTCGTCGAACACCAGCTTGGTGGTGCCGTCCGAAGGCACCGGCTTGTAGCCGTTGCGCAGCGCGGTGATGCTGCCGGTGAGCGCCACGTTGAGCAGGTCGGTGTTGTGGTTGCCGTCCGCCTTCACCTGGAACTCGTAGCGGCGCTGGTCGATCAGCTCCGTGCCGTCGGTGTCGTAGCGCTGGGTGATCGTCAGCGGCACGTTGTTGGAGTACTTCAGCTGCGTGCTGACGGTGGTGGAGCCGTCGGGGTAGTGGATGTACAGGCTGCTGCCGGTGTTCTCCGCGCCGGCCAGGTCGATGCCGAAGTCGCCGATGCCGGCCTTCAGCCGGGTCTGCGAGGCCATGTCCAGCTTCTCGATGGTCGCCACGTGCTGCACGCCCGGCGTCTGGTCGGCGATCTGCCCGGTGGCGAGGAAGCGCGAATAGGCGGCCTGGGCGTCCTTGCTGGTCAGGTCGAAGGTGGCGGTGCGCAGCTTGGACTGGCCCAGTGCGTCCTGGCGGCCGGCGAACGCGGTGAAGTCGCCCACCTTCACGCCGACGCCGTTGAACGCCTCCACCGCCTTGGTCGGGCCGGTGTACACGGTGACCTGGCTGGCGTCGTCGCCGGTGCCGCGGGTGATGCTGAGCGCGGTGCCCTCGGCGTCCGTCGCCTCCGACTTCATCGCCATGTAGCGGAACGAGGCTTCCAGCGAAGTGCCGACGAAATCCTGCTTGTCGAGCGTCACGGTGGCGCCCGGCGGCAGGGTGCTGGGGTCGAACGGGTTGATCTTGGCCGCCTGGAGGGCCGCCTGCGCCGGGTCGACCGCCTTGCCGTTCTGGTCGGGCAGGGTCACCTTGTAGCGCGCCCGCACGCCGGTGCCTGCGCTCGCGTCGAGGCTGGCGCCGCCCTTCTTGCCGCCGGCGTCGGCCTTGCCTTCGAGGGAGACGCTGACCTCGCTCTCCACCGAGATCTCGGTCTTGCCGTCCTGGTGCTTGTAGGTGCCGGCCAGGGAGTTCTCGTTCCTGACCGAGAAGGCGACGCCTTTCTCCGGCTTGGCGTTCACGCCGAGCGGGTCGGGCTGCTTGCCCAGTTCCACTTCCTGCTCGTGGGTGAGCTTGACCGTGCCGTCGCCGGGGTTGTAGGTGACCGGTCCGGCCTGGTACTCGCTGTTGGAGCTGGTGAAGGTGGGATTGACGTCCACGTCGGGCGGGTTTTCGGTCACGCTCATCGACGCGGCGGGGATGTGCAGCACGTCGCCGCTGCCGATGATCTCGGCGTGGTCCATCGCGGCGAACTTCACCCGCAGGTGGTCGCCGAAGATCTGCGGGTTGGCCTGGCGGATCGCCTGCTCGCTGACGCCGAACTGGCGCGAGAGGTAGTCCAGCGTGTCGCCGGGGCGCACGGTATAGGTCTGCGGGTGGTCCTGCGGCTGGAGCGCCGGCGTGGAGCCGCCGTTGATCGGAGCAAGGGACATGGTTGGCCTCGGGACGCGTCGCGGGGATGACGCCTGGCCGCCATCGTAAGGAGATGCGGCGCGCGCCCGACACTAGGGTTGTCCCTAGGACGGCGGCTTGCCGCGCGCGCGGCTTCGCGCCGTGTGCTGCGCGGCACGGTTCGCGTCCCCGGCGTGGGTGGCTGGCTCGGGGCGCTCCGCGTTCCCGGAAAGGCCGGCTGGGCGGCCGGCCCTAGGGCTGCGCCACGTTGTCCGGCTGAAGGTCGCGCAGGGGTGCCGGCTGGTGCTTGTGCTTGAACAGGAAGAAGAACAGCACCGCCACCACCAGTGCGTACAGCGCGAAGCTGGTCCAGATGCCGTGCCAGTCCTTGCTGCCGTCGGCATGGGTGAAGTAAAGCTCGATCACCAGGCCGGAGATCGAGCTGCCCAGCACCGCGCCGATGCCGTTGGTCATCAGCATGAACAGGCCCTGCGCGCTGGCGCGGATCGACGGGTCGCTCTGCTCCTCGACAAACAACTGACCGGAGATGTTGAAGAAATCGAACGCCATGCCGTAGACGATGCACGACAGCACGATCATCCACAGGCCCGGGCCGGGGTTGCCGTAGGCGAACAGGCCGAAGCGCAGCGTCCACGCCAGCATGCTGATCAGCATCACCATCTTGATGCCGAAGCGCTTCAGGAAGAACGGGATGGCCAGGATGAACAGCGTTTCGGAGATCTGCGAAATCGACATGACGATGGCCGGATAGCGCACCGCCACCATGCCCTTGTAGGCGTCCACGTTCGCGAAGTCGTGCAGGAAGGTGTCGCCATAGGCGTTGGTCAACTGCAGCGCCGCGCCGAGCAGCATCGCGAACAGGAAGAACACCGCCATCTTGCGGTTCTTGAACAGCGCGAACGAGGTCAGCCCGAGCGTATCCAGCCAGGACTTGTGTGCCTTGCCGCGCAACCGCGGCGGGCAGTTCGGCAGGGTGAACGCGTACAGGCCCAGCAGCAGCGCGGCGGCCGAGGCCACGTGGAACTGGCCCGCCGAGGTTTCCAGGTGCAGCAGGCTCACCGTCCACATCGCCACGATGAAGCCCACCGTGCCCCACACGCGGATCGGTGGAAATACTGTCACCACATCCGCGCCGCTGTTCTTCAATGCGTTGAACGCCACCGCGATGGCCAGCGAGATCGTCGGCATGTAGAACATCATGTTCAACAGCATCACCCAGAACAGCATGCCTGGCGAATTGACGCTCGGCACGATAAACAGCACCACCGCGCCGGCGATGTGCAGCAGGCCGTAGAGCTTCTGCGCCGGGATCCACTTGTCCGCCACCACGCCCATCAGCGAAGGCATGAACAGCGCGGCGATGCCCATCGTCGAGAAGATCGCGCCGAACTGCGCGCCGGACCAGTGCCGGTTCTGGAACCAGTACGCGCCGATGGTGATCAGCCACGATCCCCAGATGAAGAACTGCAGGAAATTCATGGCGACGAGGCGCAGCTTGAGGTTCATGGATTCTCGCGGGGTCGGTAAGGTGGCGGACGTGGGGACGGACACTGCCGCGCGGCCGTAACGGTGGCGCCGCGCAGCCGCGGAGTAAAGCCGGTTCGAGGATGCCGGCGGCGGCGACCGTGGTGTTCGACTCCCCCAACTCAGCCGGTCAGCCGGTGCGGACGGACCGCATCCCGGCGAGGCGCGGGCAGCGTAGAGGAGCCGGCGGGCCGGCGGCAAGCCGCAGCGCAATGTCGCGCCGGCCCATATACCGGCGCATCCCCCGTTGCCGGAGCCCGCGATGGGCCTTCCCGACGAACGCCGTCGCGTACCTGGTCGCCCCGCTCGGCCCGGGGCCGGATTCCGCCCTGCCGGCGGTACGCCGCGGCTACCTGTGGCTGGCGCGCTGGATCGAAGGGCTGGCCGGCGCGGTGTTCGTGCTGTTCAGACTGCACCTGGTGTTCATGCGTCGCGGGGCGTGACAGGCGGCTCGAGCAGCGGCGCGACCCGCTCGCGCAGCACCGGCAGCAGCTCCCGCTCGAACCAGGGATTGCGCTTCAGCCACAACTGGTTGCGCGGGCTCGGGTGCGGCAGCGGCAGCACGCCGCGCGCCAGGTGCTCGCGCCATGCCTGCACGGTGTCGGTGAGCGAGCGGCCGCGCCGTGCGCCGAGCAGGCCGGCCTGCGCATACTGGCCGATCGCCAGGGTCAGCCTTACGTCGCGCAGCAGCGGCAGCAGGCGCGGATGCCAGGTGGGCGCGCATTCCGGCCGCGGCGGCAGGTCGCCGCCCTTGCCGGTGCCGGGAAAGCAGAAGCCCATCGGCACGATCGCGATGCGCCGTGCGTCGTAGAACGCGGCGCGGTCCACATCCAGCCACGCGCGCAGGCGATCGCCGCTGGGGTCGTTGAACGGGATGCCGGTCTCGTGCACCTTGCGCCCCGGCGCCTGGCTCACGATCAGCAGGCGCGCCGTCGCCGAAGCCTGCACGACCGGCCGCGGGCCGAACGGCAGGTGGGCCTCGCACAGGCGGCAGGCGCGGACCTCGGCGAGCAGACGGTCGAGGTCGGCGGTACCGGACGGCGAATGGCGGGAGCGGCCGGCCATCGGATCAGGTCGGGAGCGGCGGTGTCGCCGCTGCCTTCCAGTGGCGGCGCCTGGCAAGGAAGCAGATGGCGCCGAGCGGGATCGAGACGGACAGTATCCATGGGCCGTAAGGCGCCGACACCGCGGAAACGCCGAACAGGAACTGCACGCTCAAGGGAAGGATGCCGAATGCGCCGCTGACCCAGTTGAACTGGAGCGTGCCCACGCCGACCAGGGTGAACAGCGCCCACAGCCACTTGCGGCGCGGTATCGGCGTGCGCAGGCAGAGCACGAAGGCGTACAGGCAGAACAGGGCTTCCGCGCAGGTCAGCAGCGCCATCAGCCAGTGCGCGGCGCTCTTGCCCTTGAGGGTGAGGGCATGGCTGGCCTCGAGCGGCTCGGCCAGGCGGTTGGCGTGCAGGCCTTCGATCAGCAGCTTGCCGTCCTGCCGCACCAGGAGGATGTTGGCCGCGACCCACGCATCCCGGAACTCGTACTCGTAGGTGAGATTGAAGGCGGTGGAGGATTGCGACGGATCGCCGGTGCGACGGATGGTGGTCACGTTGGCGCCCACGGTCTTTACGGAGAGGGCTTGGCCCGTGGGGAAGATCGCGAC
This sequence comes from Frateuria sp. Soil773, assembly GCF_001428405.1. Classification (GTDB taxonomy): domain Bacteria; phylum Pseudomonadota; class Gammaproteobacteria; order Xanthomonadales; family Rhodanobacteraceae; genus LMSL01. Next base: position 712,354 of record NZ_LMSL01000041.1, on the reverse strand, counting down.
CATCTCGCGCAGTCGGGCCGAGACTTCGGGTGTCTGGTACTGGGGGGCGAGCTGCGTCCTGACGGCCTCGATGTCGCCTTGGCGCAACCGGTCGATGAGCGCCTTGGCCGCGGCGGATTCCGCCTTGGGCTCCAGCCTGTCGATCATCGATTGCTGGCTGCATGCGCCCAACGCCAGGCACAGCACTATCCACACCGCAGATACCGCGCGCTTCATGCGTTTCCCCCTGTCTCGTGCCTGTGTCGATTCGTTACGGCAGCAGTTTGCCCGGGTTGAGAATGCCGTCCGGGTCGAACACGGCCTTGATGCCGCGCATCAGCCCCAGCGTTTCGCCGGACATCGCCAGCGGCATGAACTCGCGCTTCACCATGCCGATGCCGTGCTCGCCCGAGATCGTGCCGCCCAGTGCGATCACCCGCGCGAACAGTTCGGGCAGCGCGGCGTAGGCGCGCTCGATCTCGTCCAGGTCGCGCGGCAGCAGGTTCACGTGCAGGTTGCCGTTGCCGGCGTGGCCGAAGCTGACGATGGGCACGGCATGTTTTTCCGACAACGTGCGCACGCTGTCCACCAGCTCGGGCAGGCGGCTCACCGGCACCACCACGTCCTCGTTGATCTTGTGCTGGGTGACGGCGCGCTGCGCCAGCGACAGCGCCTTGCGCGCCGCCCACAGCGCGCGGGTCTGCGCCTCGTCGCGCGCCACTTCCAGATGCAGCAGGCCGTCGACGCGGGCGGCGGCCTCGACGGCGGCGGTGGCCGCGTCCAGCGCGTCCGCGGCGCCGTCCAGCTCGATCATCAGCAGCGCCTCGACCTGCGGCACGCCGGCCTCGGGCTGGTGATCGCGCGCCAGCTTCAGCGCCAGCGCGTCCATGAACTCCAGCGCGCAGGGCGTGGCCGGCTGCGCCATGATGCGCGCCACGGCCCGTGCGGCACTGGCGGCGTCGCGGTAGCTGGCGCGAAGGGTGCGCAGCGCCGCCGGTTTCGGGGTCAGCTTGAGCGTGGCTTCGGTGATGACCGCCAGGGTACCTTCCGAGCCGACCAGCAGGCGGGCGAGGTCGTAGCCGGTCGCGCTCTTGGTGGTCTGCGTGCCGCAGCGGAAGCTTTCGCCGGTGCCGGCCACGGCGGCGAGGCCGAGCACGTTGTCGCGCGTCGAGCCGTATTTCACCGCGTGCGGGCCGGAGGCGTTGCAGGCGAGGTTGCCGCCCACCGTGCACCACGGCGCCGAGCCGGGATCGGGCGCCCAGAAGAAACCGTGCGGCGCCAAGGCCTGCTGCAACGCTTCGTTGGTCACGCCCGGTTCCACCACGGCGAGGCGATCGTCCGGGTCGATGCGCACGATGCGGTCCATGCGCATGAAGTTCGCCACCACGCCGCCCTGCACCGGCACCGAGGCGCCGGTGGAACTGGTGCCGCCGCCGCGCGCGGTGAGCGGCACGCGGTGTTCGCGGCAGGCGCGCACCAGCGCTTCCACCTGCGCATGCGCGGCGGGGAAAACCACCGCCTCGGGCAGTCGTTCGTAGCGCGAGTTGTCGCGGGCGGCGGCGCGGCGCGCTTCCTCCGCGATGGCGAACGCGTCGCCGGGAAAGACCGTGCGCAGGGTGTCGAGCAGGGCTGCAGGCAGGTTCATGCCGCGCAGTATCGCATCGCGGGCGGCGCTATTCGGCCTCGAAGGCGCCGCNCAGCCACTGCACATGCGCGTCGCCGGCGGGGCCGTCGTAGCTGACCACGTCGAAGCGGCAGGCGCGCCGCGCGTGTTGCGGGTGGGCGGCAAGCCACAGGCTTGCGGTGCGGATCAGCTTGTCCTGCTTGGCGCGGGTGACCGAGGCGAGGGCGTCGCCGTGGCCGGCGCGCACGCGGTAGCGCACCTCCACGAACACCACGCTGTCGCCGTCGCGCATCACCAGGTCGATCTCGCCGTGGCGGGTGGCGTAGTTGCGCGCCAGCAGCTTCAGGCCGGCGCGCTCCAGTTCGTCCAGCGCGCGCTGCTCGAAGACGTCGCCGGCGGCGCGCATCAGCGCGCGCCGGGATCGGCGCTGCCGGTGCTGGAAGCGGGTGCGGGGCTGGCCGGTGCGGGAGCGGGCGCGGAAGCGGCCGGCGCCGGGCCGTCGCCGGCCGGCGGCGCGGTGGAGGGCACGTCGTCCATCTGCAGGCTGCCGCTCAGCGGGCGGGCCAGGCCGTCGACGAAGGCCGCCCACACCAGCACGCGGCGGATCCGTCCGAACTGGTCGGCGGTGAGCTGGCCGCTGGCGCCGGGCAGGTAGCTGCCCGGATGGCTGCGCAGCCAGTCGATGTACGGCACCAGGTTCCATGCGTCCATGCCGAAGGCGAACAGCCGCCCCGCCGCGCCGCGCGCCGCCGGCAACTGCGCGGCGATGTCGTCGTGCCGCGGCAGGCCCGGCTGGGCGTCGAACAGCCACGGCGCGTCGCAGAACTCCACGCCGTTCAGGTCGGCATCGGCGCCGGCGTCGTCGATGCCCGCATAGACGTGCGAGGTGCCGAACACCGGCAGGGCGACCCGCGCCAGCCGCAACTGCGGCAGCAGCAGGCGCGCCTGCTGGGGCCGCATGCTGATGAACACGCCGGCTCCCTCGCCGGCGGCGACGGCGTTCAGGCCCTGGATCTGGCCGGCGTAGTTGACCGTGCCGGTCGCCAGGGTGGCGCTGCCGGCGATGCGCCCGCCGCGCGCTTCCAGCTCGGCCTTGAAGGCGCTGGCGGCGCGCTGGGCGAAGTCGTCGCTGCTGACCACCACGTAGGCGTCGTGCAGGCCGCGCTCGACCATGTGGTCGGCCACCTGCGCGCCTTCGGTTTCCGGCAGCAGGCCGAATTCGCTGGCGCCGGTCGAGGGCAGGCTCTTGTCGTCGGGATGGTTGAGCGCGAGCAGCGGCACCGGCAGCGGCGCCTGGCCGAACACCGCGGCCACCTCGGCCCGGGTCAGCGGGCCGACCACCAGCTTGGCGCCGTCGCTGACCGCCTGCTGGTACGCCTTCAATGCGCTCGCGGCGTCGCCGCCGCTGTCGTACACCCGCACGCTGGCGCGCGGCGCGTGGTTGCGCGCGGCATCGACGTAGGCGGCGAAGAAGCCTTCGCGGATCGCGTTGCCGGCCGGGGCGGCGCTGCCGCTGGCCGGCAGCAGCAGGGCCAGCCGCTCGGGCATGCTGAAGCCTTCGCGCACGTTCGCGTCCGCGCCGGGCAGCATGGTGCCGACCGGCTGGTCCAGCGCCGGCTGCGGCCGCGCCACCGCCACGCCGAGCTGGGTCAGCGACTCGTTGATCCACGGCAGCATCAGGTCGCCCTGCTGCATCGCGTCGGCGCGGCGCTTCAGCGGCTCGGCGCCGAGCTTGCCGAGCTGTTCGAGGATCTGCTTGCGGTTCTGCGCCTGGTCGAGGCCGCTCAACTGGGGGTCCATCTCCACGCGGGTGTGCGCGGCGCCCCAGGCGTCGCCGCTGGCCTCCTGCGCGCGGGCGCGCAGCTCGAACAGGCGCAGTTGCAGCGCCGGCGGCACCGCCAGGGTGGGCTGCGTGGTGAGCTGCAGCGCGCTGTGCGCGTCGTGGTGCGCGAGCGCCACCTCGGCGCGCAGCAGGTCGAAACGGACCGGCTCGTCGTTGCGCAGGCGGTCGCGGCGGATCTGCGTCAGCAGCGGTTCGGCGCGGTCGAGCGCGCCTTCCTGGCGGTATGTCTCGGCGGCGAGCAGGCGGTAGGCGTCCGGCGCGCCGGACTGCTGCGCAAGATTCAGGTAGGCCTGTGCGGCCTGGTCGAACTGGCCTTGCCGGGCCAGCTCGCCGGCCTGCTGCGCGGCGGCGATCTCGGCGGGCGACCGGGTGACGGCCTGCGGTACGCAGGCGCTCAGCAGCAAGGCGGTCAACAGGCCGATGCCTGTGGCGCGGATCAGGCGCATGGGGCGTCCCTTGGTCGTTATCGGCATGGTGAGCGATCATAGCCGATCGCATCGCCGACCCGCGGCGAACTGGAGCGCAAGATGCCATCTGTCCAGCCCGGCTGCCTATGGGTGGTGGCCACCCCGATCGGCCACCGCGACGACCTCTCCGCGCGCGCGGTCGAGACCCTGCGCGCGGTCGCGGTGATCGCGGCGGAGGACACCCGGCACAGCCGTCCGCTGCTGCTCCAGCACAACATCGGCACGCCGCTGCTCGCCCTGCACGAGCACAACGAGCGCGACGCGGTGGAGGCGATCGTGCGGCGCCTGCTTGGCGGCGAATCGGTGGCGCTGATTTCCGACGCAGGCACGCCGTTGATCAGCGATCCGGGATTCCGGCTGGTGCGCGCCGCGCGCGCGGCGGGCATCCGCTGCGCGCCGGTGCCGGGCGCGTGCGCGGCGATCGCGGCGCTGTCGGTGGCGGGGTTGCCCAGCGACCGCTTCGTGTTCGAGGGCTTCCTGCCACCCAAGGCGGCCGCGCGGCGGGCAAGGCTGCAGGAACTGGCCGGCGACCCGCGCACGCTGATCTTCTACGAATCCTCGCACCGCGTCGCCGAGAGCCTCGCCGACATGCGCGACGTCTTCGGCGGCGGGCGCGAGGCGGTACTGGCGCGCGAACTGACCAAGCTGTTCGAGACCGTGCTCGGCGAGCCGCTGGCGGAACTCGCGGCGCATGTCGCGGCCGACCCCGACCAGCAGCGCGGCGAGCATGTGATCCTCGTCGCCGGCCGCGGCGAGGAGGCCGAGGCGAAGCTCGCCGAAGGGCAGCGCGTCTTCGCGATCCTGCGCGAGGAACTGCCGCCGGCGAAGGCGGCCAAGCTCGCCGCGGCGATCAGCGGTGCGCCGCGGCGACTCCTCTATCAGGAGTCGGGGGAATCGGGAATGGGGAATCGGGAATGGTAAAAGCCGAAGCCGGGCGCATTTGCTTTTCCGATTCCCTATTCCCCATTCCCGATTCCCAACCGGTACACTGGTCAAGGAGTCGGCCGGACAGTCGCGTCGCGCGCGAGCGCATCGAGGAAAGTCCGGGCTCCACAGGGCAGGGTGCCAGGTAACGCCTGGGCAGCGCGAGCTGACGGCCAGTGCAACAGAGAGCAGACCGCCGATGGCCTCGCAAGAGGATCAGGTAAGGGTGAAAGGGTGCGGTAAGAGCGCACCGCGTACGGGGCCAACGCCGTACGGCACGGTAAACCCCACCCGGAGCAAGACCGAATAGGGGAACGATAACGCGGCCCGCGTTGTTCCCGGGTAGGTTGCTGGAGCCAGGCGGCGACGCCTGGCCGAGAGGAATGACTGTCGCGCCGCAAGGCGTACAGAACCCGGCTTACAGGCCGACTCCGCCTCTTCGTCACCACCGTCGCCGGCGCGCAACGCGCCGGCGACGGTGCGTGCGCAGGCGTACGGCGGCGCATGAACGCCGATTCATCCCGGCGGTCGTCTCCGCCTCCGTCCGGGGCGGCGGGAAGGTGACGGGTTTCGCAAAAAATCCTCAGCTTTCAATCACCTTGAGGCACTTCCTCGAAATTGCTGGAAATTTCGCCACAAGTCCGCCTTTCTCCTTGATTCACAAAAGAAAATCCCTTGACAGTCTCAGGGGGCGAGACTATCGTGGGCTTCAGTGTGAAATCGTGGGAATAAGTGGAGTCATTGGGTCGTGTTCCAGGGCGAAACCGCCATCACCGTCGACGACAAGGGCCGCCTGGCCATCCCGACCGCGTATCGGGAGCTGGTGTCGGCTGCGTGCGCGAACCGCCTGGTGATCACCTACAACCCGTTCGAGCCGGGCTGCCTGTGGGTCTTCCCGCATGCGGAATGGGAACAGGTGCGCGACCAGGTGAACGCCCTGCCCAAGGTCAAGGCGGCCCACCGCGACATGCAGATGAAGCTGGTCGGCGCGGCGGCCGTGGTCGAACCCGATGGCGCGGCGCGGATCCTGCTGCCGGCCAGCCAGCGCGCGGCCGCGGGCATCGAGAAGAAGGCGGTGCTGCTGGGCATGGGCAACAAGTTCGAGCTGTGGAGCGAACAGGCCCACCTGGCCAAGATCCGCCAGACCATCGGCGAAGACGACATCACCAACGAAATGGCGGACCTGCGCCTGTAAGCGGGCGCAGTCGGGACGGGCAGAAACGGGAACGGGAGGTGCGGCATGGCCGAATTGCGGCACATCCCGGTGATGCTGGGTGAAGCAGTGGAGGGACTCGCCGTGCATGCGGGCGGGCGCTATCTGGATGGCACGTTTGGTCGCGGCGGTCACGCCCGCGCCGTGCTGTCGCGCCTGGGCCCCGAGGGGCGCTTGCTGCTGATGGACCGCGACCCTGCCGCGATCGCGGCCGCGCGGGCGGAGTTCGCCGGCGACCCGCGCGTGGCGATCCGCCACGCCAATTTCGCCGAGCTGGCCGAATGGGACGAGACCGCCCCCGGCCTGGACGGCATCCTGCTCGACCTGGGCGTGTCCTCGCCGCAACTGGACGAGGCGGCGCGCGGCTTCAGCTTCATGGCCGACGCGCCGCTGGACATGCGCATGGACACCAGCCGGGGCGAGAGCGCCGCCGATTTCCTGGCCCATGCGGACGAGCGCGAGATCGCCGACGTGCTGTGGACCTTCGGCGAGGAGCGCTTCAGCCGCAAGATCGCCCGCGCCATCGTCGCCCGCCGCGAGGAGTCGCCGATCGCGCGCACCGGCGAGCTGGCCGCCCTGATCGAGCGCGTGGTGGGCCGGCGCGAACCGGGCAAGCACCCAGCCACGCGCAGCTTCCAGGCGCTGCGCATCCGCGTGAACCGCGAGCTGGACGCACTGCGGCAGGGGCTCGATGCCGCGCTGTCGCGGCTGAAGCCGGACGGCCGGCTGTCGGTGATCAGCTTCCATTCGCTGGAGGACCGCGCGGTGAAGCTGTTCATCCGCGACCACTCCGGCCGCGTGCAGGGCAGCCGGCGCGGCCCGCCGGTGGCGGCCGCGCCGGCGCGGCTGGCCGCGGTCGGCAAGGCGCAGTTCCCTTCCGACGAGGAACTCGCGGCCAATCCGCGCGCGCGCTCGGCGGTGCTGCGGGTGGCGCGCAAGCTGCCCGACGGGGAGGCCGCATGAAGGCGCTCGGCGGCGTCGCGGTGCTGCTTTTGCTGGTCGCCGTGCTGGCCAGCGCGCTCGGCGTGGTGTGGACGCGCCACGAGAGCCGCGTGCTGTTCGTCGACCTGACCCGGCTGCAGAACCAGCGCGACGAATTGAACGTGGAATACGGCCGGCTGGAGCTGGAGCAGGCGACCTGGGCCGAGCCGCGGCGCATCGACGGCGAGGCGCGCAACAAGCTCGGCATGGTCGCGCCCCGGCCGCAAGACATCCAGTTGGCGCGCCGATGAGCTGGCGCAACCGTACCGCCGCATCGTCCGCCAGCGGCCGCCGTCGCGGCGCCGGCCCCAGCACGCGCAGGCGCATGGTGGTGGTGGTCGGCGTGCTGAGCCTCGCCTCGCTTGGGCTGGTGGCGCGCGCGTTCGACCTGCAGGTGGTGCGCAAGCAGTTCTACCAGGACCAGGGCGATGCGCGCTTCCTGCGCGTGATGCCGATCGCGGTGTCGCGCGGCACCATCTTCGACCGCAACGGCGAGCCGCTGGCGGTGTCCACGCCGATGATGTCGATCTGGGCCAATCCGGCCGAGGTGCTGGAGAACGACGACCGCATCCCGGCGCTGGCCAAGTCGCTGGGCGTGGACGCGGCGGAGCTGAAGGACCGGCTGGCCCAGCGCGCCGACCGCGAGTTCGTCTACCTGCGCCGGCAGATGCCGCCGGAGGCGGCGCAGGCCGTGCTCGACCTGGGCATCCCCGGCGTCAACAGCCAGCGCGAGTACCGCCGCTACTACCCGTCGGGCGAGGTGACCGCGCACGTGCTCGGCTTCACCAACATCGACGACCACGGCCAGGAAGGGCTGGAGCTGGCCTACGACGACTGGCTCGCCGGCAAGCCGGGCGCGAAGCGGGTGATCCGCGACCGCATGGGCCACGTGGTGGAGGACGTCGAGCAGGTGCGCGAGCCCAAGCCGGGCAAGAACCTCACGCTGAGCATCGACCGGCGCATCCAGTTCCTCGCCTACAACGAGCTGAAGAACGCGCTGGTCCAGTTCGAGGCCGAGTCGGGCTCGGTGGTGATCCTCGACGCGAAGACCGGCGAGGTGCTGGCGATGGCCAACCTGCCCACCTACAACCCGAACGCGGTGCGCGGCAGCGTGCCGTCGCAGCGGCGCAACCGCGCGATGACCGACCTGCTGGAGCCGGGCTCCACGATCAAGCCGATCCTGATGACGGCGGCGCTGTCCAGCGGCAAGTTCACCCCGACCAGCCCGCTGATCGACACCGGCGGCGGCCACTGGTTCTTCCAGGGCCACGACATCCACGACACGCACAACTGGGGCGTGCTGACGCCTACCGGCGTGATCACCAAGTCCAGCAACGTCGGCGCGGCGCACATCGCCATGCAGCTCGACACGCCGCTGATGTACGACACCTACCGCGCGTTCGGCTTCGGCAACAGCACCAACAGCGGCTTTCCCGGCGAGTCGGCCGGCCTGCTGCGGGTGGGGCGCGACTGGCGCCCGCTGGAGAAGGCGATCATGGGCTACGGCTACGGCCTGAACGTGACGCCGCTGCAACTGGCCAACGCGTACGCCACGCTCGCCGACGGCGGCGTGATGCACACGCCCACCTTCATCAAGGGCGCCGACAGCGAGCCCAAGGCGATCGTGACGCCGCAGATCGCGGCCCAGGTGGTGAAGATGATGGAGACGGTGACCGCGCCGGGCGGCACCGCCACCACCGCGCAGATCGCCAACTACATCGTCGCCGGCAAGACCGGCACCGCGCACAAGGCCTCGGCCGGCGGCTACTCCAAGAACAACTACACCGCCGCCTTCGCCGGCATGGTGCCGGCCAGCGACCCGCGCCTGGTCGGGGTGGTGATCATCGACGACCCGAAGAAGCGCAGCTACTACGGCGGCATGGTGTCCGGCCCGGTGTTCGCCCGGGTGATGGAGGGCGCGCTGCGCCTGCTCGACGTGCCGCCGGACAACATCGGCCGCTGGTACGCGGGCGGCCCGCTGCAGAGCCCGAACGGGCTGGTGGGCAACAAGCCGCCGGACGACATGTCGGTGGACAACGAGCCGATCGAGGACGCCACGCCATGACGCCGCGTCCCCTGCACGAACTGCTGTCCGGCCTCGCCGTGCCCGCCGGGTCCGGCGAGGCCGCCGTCATGGCGCTGGAGGTGTCGGGCCTGGCGCTGGATTCGCGCCAGGTGCGCCCGGGTGACGCCTTCTTCGCGCTCGAGGGCACGCGCGAGCACGGCATCGCGCACGCGGCCGGTGCGGTGGCGCGCGGCGCGCGGGTGGTGCTGGCCGAGGCGGCCGGCGACGTCGTGCCGGCCGATGTCGCGCTGAATGTCCCGGTGCTGTGGATCGCGAACCTGCACGCGCTGGTCGGCGAGATCGCCGCGCGTTTCTACGATCGTCCCTCGCGCGCATTGCGCGTGCTCGGCGTCACCGGCACCAACGGCAAGACCTCGACGGTGCAGATGCTGGCCCAGGCGCTGGAACACCTGGGGCACCGCGCCGCCACCATCGGCACCCTGGGCGCCGGCCTGCACGGCCGGTTGCACGAGGGCGAGCGCACCACGCCGGACGCGATCAACGTACAGCGCCTGCTGGCCGGGTTCCGCGACGCCGGCGCCAGCCACGTGGCGATGGAAGTCTCCTCGCACGCGCTGGAGCAGGGGCGCGTGGGCGCGGTGGATTTCGAGGTGGCGGCGTTCACCAACCTCACCCGCGACCACCTGGACTACCACGGCAGCATGCAGGCCTACGGCGAAGCCAAGGCCAGGCTGTTCGCCTGGCCGGGCCTGAAGGCGGCGGCGCTGAACGCCGACGACGCCTTCGGGCGCGAGCTGGCGACCCGGCTCGCCGCCGGCGTGCGGGGCCTGCGCTTCAGCGCGGCGGGCGATCCCGCCGCCGACCTCGCCGCCGGCGCGATCGCCACCTCCTCCGAGGGCCTGGCGTTCGACCTGCGCACGCCGTGGGGCTCGCGGCGGATCCACAGCGCCCTGCTCGGGCGCTTCAACGTGGACAACCTGCTCGCCGTGGCCGCCTGCCTGGGTGCCTTGGGCGAGCCGTTCGAGCGCCTCGCCGGGGCGCTCGAAGCCCTGCAGCCGGTGAACGGCCGCATGAGCCGCCTGGGTGGCGTGGACGGCGCGCCGCTGGTGGTGGTCGACTACGCGCATACGCCGGACGCGCTGGAGCAGGCGCTCGCCGCCGTGCGCGCGCACTGCGCCGGGCAGCTGATCTGCGTGTTCGGCTGCGGCGGCGAGCGCGACGCCGGCAAGCGCCCGCTGATGGGCGCGATCGCCGAGCGGCTGGCCGACGAGGCGATCGTCACCGACGACAATCCGCGCGGCGAAGACGGCGACGCCATCGTGGCGCAGATCGTGGCCGGGCTGCAGCGGCCCGCGGCGATGCGCGTGGAGCGCGACCGCGCCGCCGCCATCGGCCTGGCGCTGCACTCCGCGCGGACCGGCGACGTGGTGCTGATCGCCGGCAAGGGGCACGAAACCTATCAGGAAGGCGCCGCCGGCAAGCGCGCCTTCGACGACATGGCGGTCGCGGCCGACGCGCTGGCGCACCTGCGCCGGGAGCGTTGCGCATGATGCGGCTGGCGGAGATCGCGCTGTGGACCCGCGGCCGGCTGCTCGGCGCCGACACGGCGATCGGCGGCGTGGCGATCGACACGCGCAAGCTGCAGCCCGGCGATCTGTTCGTGGCGATCCGCGGCGACCGCGTGGACGGCCACGACTACCTGGCCGATGCCGCGGCGCGCGGCGCGGCGGCCGCGCTGGTGACGCGCCGGATGGACACGCCGCTGGCGCAGGTGCTGGTGAACGACACCCAGCTCGCGCTCGGCGACCTGGCCAGCGCGGTGCGCGCGCAGGGCGACGTGCGGGTGATCGGCATCACCGGCTCCAACGGCAAGACCACGGTGAAGACGCTGGCCGCGTCGATCCTGTCGCGGCACGGCCGCACCCACGTCAATGCCGGCAACTACAACAACGAGCTGGGGCTGCCGCTGACCCTGCTGGCGATGCCGGCCGACACCCAGTTCGCCGTGCTGGAGATGGGCGCCGGCAAGCCGGGCGACATCGCCTATCTGGCGGCCATCGCGCGGCCCGATATCGGCCTCGTCAACACCATCGCCTCGGCGCATCTTGAGCGGATGGGCAGCCTGGAAGGCGTGGCCGAGACCAAGGGCGCGCTGTACCAGGCGCTGCCCGCGGACGGCGTGGCGATCATCAATGCGGACGACGCGTTCGCGCGCTTCTTCACCGGACTGGCCGGGTCGCGGCGGCTGCTGCGCTTCGGCCTCGGGCGCGGGGCGGAGGTCGGCGCCCGGATCCTCGAGCAGCGCGTGGACGGCTCGCGCTTCGTGCTTTGCACGCCGGCCGGCGAGGCCGAGGTGGAGCTGCCGCTGGCGGGCCGCCACAACGTCGCCAACGCGCTGGCGGCGACCGCGATCGCGCTGGCGCTGGACGTGCCGCTGGCGACCATCGTCGAGGGGCTCGAGCAGGTGCCCGGCGTGGCCGGGCGGCTGCGCAGCGAGACGCTGGCCGGCGGCGCGGTGCTGATCGACGACAGCTACAACGCCAACCCCGGTTCGGTGAACGCGGCGATCGACACGCTGGCGCTGGCCGGCGGCGAGCGCTGGCTGGTGCTGGGCGACATGGCCGAGCTGGGCCAGAACGCGCGCGAGCTGCATGCGGGGATCGGACGCTACGCGCAGGCGCACGGCATCCAGCGGCTGTTCGCGGTGGGCCCGCTGGGCGCGGCCGCCGTCGAGGCGTTCGGCGCCGGCGGCGAGCACCACGCGGACAAGGCGTCGCTGGTCGCGTCGCTCAAGCGGCAACTGCACGGCGGGGTCACCTGCCTGGTCAAGGGTTCACGTTCGGCCGGCATGGAGCAGGTCGTGGCGGCATTGGGGGATCACCGGCAAGGGGAGGGCGCATCCGATGCTGCTTGAGCTGGCGGACTGGATGGCACGGCACTTCACCGCGCTGCACCTGTTCCAGTACATCACCTTCCGCACGATCATGGCCGCGCTCACCGCGCTGGCGATGTCGCTGCTGTTCGGCCCATGGCTGATCCGCAAGCTGGCCGCGCTGAAGGCCGGCCAGGTGGTGCGCAAGGACGGCCCGCAGTCGCACCTGTCCAAGGCCGGCACGCCGACCATGGGCGGCGTGATGATCCTGCTGTCGGTGGCGATCGCCTCGCTGCTCTGGGCCGACCTGCACAACCGCTACGTGTGGATCGTGCTGGCCGTGCTGGTGAGTTTCGGCGCGATCGGCTTCTACGACGACTACAAGAAGCTGGTGCTGAAGGACAGCCGCGGGCTGGCCTCGCGCTGGAAGTATTTCTGGCAGTCGGTGTTCGGGCTGGCCGCGGCGTGGTTCCTGTTCCACACCGCCGCGCTGCCGGCCGAGACGGCGCTGTACGTGCCGCTGTTCAAGCAGGTGGCGTTGCCGCTGGGGCTGCTGTTCGTGGTGGTGGCCTACTTCATGATCGTGGGCTTCTCCAACGCGGTGAACCTCACCGACGGCCTGGACGGCCTGGCGATCATGCCGACCGTGCTGGTGTCCGGCGCGCTGGGCGTGTTCGCCTACCTGGCCGGCAACAAGGTGTTCTCCGAGTACCTGGGCATCCCCTCGATCCCCGGTGCGGGCGAGCTGGCGATCGTCTGCGGTGCGCTGTCCGGCGCCGGGCTCGGCTTCCTGTGGTTCAACACCTATCCGGCGCAGGTGTTCATGGGCGACGTCGGCGCGCTGGCGATCGGCGCCGCGCTGGCCGCGATCGCGGTGATCGTGCGTCAGGAAATCGTGCTGCTGGTGATGGGCGGCGTGTTCGTGATGGAAACCGCCTCGGTGATGATCCAGGTCGCCAGCTTCAAGCTCACCGGCAAGCGCGTGTTCCGGATGGCGCCGATCCACCACCACTTCGAGCTGAAAGGCTGGCCGGAGCCGCGGGTGATCGTGCGCTTCTGGATCATCAGCGTCGTGCTGGTGCTGGTCGGCCTCGCCACGTTGAAGGTGCGCTGATGTTCGGCTTCGGCACATCGCAGGCGGTGAAGCGGCAGGGGCCGCGCGGCAGCTTCGACCTGCCGCTGCTGGTCGCCCTGGTCGGGCTGGCCAGCATCGGCGTGGTGATGGTGGCATCCAGCTCGATCGCGGTGGCGGACAGCCAGCACATCGGCGCGTTCTACTATCTCAAGAAGCACGTCTTCTACCTGGGCATGGGCCTGGTGCTCGCCGGCATGGCGATGCGCACCGAGCTGAAGCTGTTCGAAAAGCATGCGTTCCTGCTGCTGCTGGCGGCCTTCATCCTGCTGCTGGCGGTGTTCGTGCCGCACCTGGGCATGCGCATCAACGGCGCGCGGCGCTGGCTCAACCTGATCGCGCTGAGCTTCCAGCCGGTGGAGGCGGTGAAGCTGATCCTCGTGGTGTACATGGCCAGCTATCTGGTGCGCCACCGCGAGAGCATCGAGACGCGCTTCCTGGGCCTGATCAAGCCGCTGATCGTCGCCGGCGGCATCGTCGGCCTGCTGCTGCTGCAGCCGGACTTCGGCTCGGCCATGCTGGTGATCGCGGTGACCATCGCGATGGTCTGGCTGGGCGGCGCGCGGCCGGTGTTCCTGTTCCTGATGGGCCTGCCGCTGATGCCGGCGCTGGTGATCGCGGCGACCAGCGAGAGCTACCGCATGAAGCGGCTGACCTCGTTCATGGACCCGTGGAAGGACCCGTTCAACGACGGCTTCCAGCTCACCCAGTCGCTGATGGCGATCGGCCGCGGCGAATGGACCGGCGTGGGGCTGGGTTCCAGCGTGCTCAAGCTGTCCTACCTGCCGGAGGCGCACACCGACTTCATCCTGGCGGTGATCGGCGAGGAACTCGGCCTGGCCGGCATCCTGCTGGTGGTCGGCCTGTTCGCGCTGGCGGTGGGGCGCGGCCTGTACCTCGGCCTGAAGGGCGTGGAAGTGGGCCAGCGCTTCGCCGGCTACGTCGCGTTCGGCCTGTCGCTGATGCTCGGCCTGCAGGCGATGGTGTCGATCGGGGTGAACCTCGGCGCCTTGCCGACCAAGGGCCTGACCCTGCCGCTGATCAGCTCCGGCGGCTCCTCGGTGCTGCTGACCTGCGCGATGGCCGGCGTGCTGCTGCGCGCGACTTTCGAGATCAACCGCGCGCTGGACGCGCGCCACATGGCCACGCGCATGCCGGCGCTGGCCGTGCCCGACGCAAACGCCGCGGTGGCGCCGCGCGAGCGCGAGGCGGTGGCGGCATGAGTACCGCGATCCGGGATTCGGGATTCGGGATTCGGACGAGCGCCGTGCGCCAGGCCATGGCGATGTCGGCCGCCCCGAATGGCGGGCGCGTTGACACCCGCGCGCCGCGCGCCGACGAACCCCCGATTCCGGCCCCCGGATCCCGTGCGGCGGACTCCCGCCCGGTCCTCATCATGGCCGGCGGCACCGGCGGGCACATTTTCCCGGGCCTGGCGGTGGCCGAGGTGCTGCGCGCGCAGGGCGTGCCGGTGGCCTGGCTGGGCGCGGTCGGCGGGATGGAGACCAAGGTGGTGCCGGCGCACGGCATCGAGCTGCACGTGGTGCCGGTGCGCGGCCTGCGCGGCAAGGGCCTGAAGTCGCGGCTGCTGGCGCCGCTGATGCTGCTGCGTGCGCTGGCCGCCTCGCTGGCGGTGATGCGCAGGCTGAAGCCGCGCAGCGTGCTGTCGATGGGCGGCTACGTGGCCGGACCGGGCGGCGTAGCCGCCCGGCTGACGCGGCGCCCCCTGCTGGTGCACGAGCAGAACCGCGTCGCCGGCTATACCAACCGCAAGCTGGCGGCCCATGCGGGGCGCGTGCTGGCCGGCTTCGCCGACGCCCTGCCGGGCGCGGAATGGATCGGCAACCCGGTGCGCGCGACGATCGCCGCCTTGCCCGATCCCGCGCAGCGCATCGGCGCGCGCGACGGCCGTCCGCGGCTGCTCGTGCTCGGCGGCAGCCTCGGCGCGCGCGCGCTGAACCTGACCCTGCCGCGCGCGCTGTCGCAACTGGCGCCGGCGCAGCGCCCGGAGGTATTGCACCAGTGCGGCGCCCGCGGCGTGGACGAGACGCGCGAAGCCTATGCCAAGGCCGGCGTCGAGGCGCAGGTGGTGCCGTTCATCGGGGACATGGCCGGCACCTATGCCTGGGCCGACCTGGCGGTGTGCCGCGCCGGCGCCCTCACCGTGGCCGAACTCACCGCCGCCGGCCTCGGCGCGGTGCTGGTGCCTTTCCCATACGCGGTGGACGACCACCAGACCCGCAACGGCGAGGCGCTGGTCGCCGCCGGCGCGGCCGAATTGATGCAGGAGCGCGATCTGGACGTACAAGCTTTCGCGCAGCGCCTGGAGGCGCTGCTGGGTGACCGGCCGAAACTGCTGGCGATGGCCGAGGCCGCGCGCGCGCTGGCCAAGCCGGACGCGGCCGCGGGCATCGCCGCGGCCTGCCTGGAGGTGGCCGCATGACGCCGCGCCGCCTGCTCGCCCACGAGGACCTGATGTCCACCTTCCGCCGGGTGCACTTCATCGGCATCGGCGGTGTCGGCATGAGCGGCATCGCCGAGGTGCTGCACAATCTCGGCTATGCCGTGTCCGGCTCGGACCGGTCCAGCTCGCCGACCGCGCAGCGGCTGGCGCAACTGGGCATCGACGTGCGCATCGGCCACGAGGCCGCGCACATCGGCGACGCCGACGTGGTGGTCACCTCCAGCGCGATCCAGACGGACAACCCGGAACTGGTCGCCGCGCGCGCCGCGCGCATTCCGGTGATCCCGCGCGCTGAGATGCTCGGCGAGCTGATGCGCTTCCGCCGCGGCATCGCGATCGCCGGCACGCACGGCAAGACCACCACCACCAGCCTGGCCGCCAGCGTGCTGGCCGAGGCCGGCTACGACCCCACCTTCGTGATCGGCGGCCAGCTCAACGCGGCCGGCGCCAACGCGCGGCTGGGCACGGGGCAATACCTGGTGGCCGAGGCCGACGAGTCGGACGGCTCCTTCCTGCTGCTGTCGCCGGTGATCGCCGCGATCACCAACATCGACGCCGACCACCTGGAGAACTACCACGGCGACTTCGCCGAGGTGAAGAAGGCCTTCGCCGACTTCCTGCACCGCCTGCCTTTCTACGGGCTGGCCGTGCTGTGCGTGGACGATCCGGAGGTGGCGCTGCTGGCCCGCGACACCTCGCGCCGCGTGATGACCTACGGCATCGACACGGCCGACGCCGACGTGCGCGCCGCCAACATCGAGCAGCACGGCTTCCAGATGCACTTCGAGCTGCACCTGCCCGGGCGCGAGCGCGGCCTGCCGGTGCAGCTCAACCTGCCGGGCCGGCACAACGTGCTCAACGCGCTGGCCGCCGCCACCATCGGCTGGCAGCTCGGCGTGGAGCCGGTGGCGATCGCCCGCGCGCTGGCGAATTTCCAGGGCGTGGGCCGGCGCTTCCATCGCCGCGGCGAGCTGGCGCTGGACCAGGGCAGCGTGCTGCTGGTGGACGACTACGGCCACCACCCGCGCGAGCTTGCGGCGGTGTTCGCCGCCGCCCGCGGCGGCTGGCCGGAGCGGCGCCTGGTGGTCGGCTTCCAGCCGCACCGCTACAGCCGCACCCGCGACCTGATGGACGACTTCGCCAACGTGCTGGCCGAGGCCGACGTGCTGGTGCTCACCGACGTCTACCCCGCCGGCGAGGCGCCGATCGCCGGCGCGGACGGCCGCGCGCTGGCCCGCGCGGTGCGCGCGCGCGGCAAGGTCGACCCGGTGCTGATCGAGCACCCGCGCGAATTCAGGGAATCGCTGCCGGCCCTGCTGCGCGACGGCGACCTGCTGCTGCTGCTGGGCGCCGGCGACATCGGCGCGGCGGCGGTGGAACTGGCCCAGGCCGGCCAACTCAAGACCCGAGGGGCCGAATGATGGCCGCAAACACGATGCCCGATGCCCGATTCCCGATGCCCGGCGCGCAGCGCATCACCGATCCGGCCCAGTTCGGCCGCGTCGCCGTGGCGATGGGCGGCAGCTCGGCCGAGCGCGAGGTGTCGCTCGATTCCGGCCGCAACGTGCTGGCGGCGCTCAGGGCGCGCGGCGTCGACGCGCACGCGATCGACGGCATCCCGGCCCTGCTCGATGCCCTGCGCGCCGGCCATTTCGCCCGCGTGTTCAACATCCTGCACGGCCAGCACGGCGGCGGCGAGGACGGCGTGCTGCAGGGCGCGCTGGAATCGCTGAACGTGCCGTATACCGGCTCGGGCGTGCTCGGTTCGGCGCTGTCGATGGACAAGACCCGCTCCAAGCGCGTGTGGCAGTCGCTCGGCCTGCCGACGCCGAAGTTCGTCGCGCTGCCGCGCGGCGCCGACGTGCACGCCGCCGCGCGCGAGGTCGGCTTCCCGCTGATCGTGAAGCCGGCCTGCGAGGGCTCCAGCGTCGGCGTCACCCGCGTGTTCGAGGACAAGGACCTGGACGCGGCGGTGGAACTGGCCGCGAAATACCCGGGCGACCTGCTGATGGAGGCGCTGATCGAGGGCGACGAGCTGACCGTCGCCATCCTCGGCCGCGAGGTGCTGCCCAGCATCCACATCGTGCCGAAGGGCGCGTTCTACGACTACAACGCGAAATACGTCGCCGAGGACACGCGCTACCTGTGCCCCGGCCTCGAAGGCGATGCCGAGGCGGAACTGCGCGCGCTGGCGCTGCGCGCCTTCGACGCGCTGGGCTGCCATGGCTGGGGCCGCGTGGACGTGATGCGCGACCGCGCCGGCCGCAACTGGCTGCTGGAAGTGAACACCGCGCCGGGCATGACCTCGCACTCGCTGGTGCCGAAGGCGGCCGCGCAGGCCGGCATCGACTACCAGGAACTGTGCTGGCGCGTGCTGGAAACCAGCTTCCGTGAGGATCAGCTCAGTGCGGACAACCGCTCTGCCGAATCCCGGATCCCGAATCCCGAATCCCGCGGTTCCAAGGGAGGCGCCGCGTGAAAGGAGCCGTCCGCCTGGTCGCCTGGTGCCTGGCCATCGCGCTGGTGGCGCTGCCGATCGTCGGCGTGCTGCGCGGGTGGTTCGCGGCCCATCGCTGGCCGGTGACCCAGTTGACGGTGCAGGCCGAGTTCAAGCACGTGGGCGCGGAAGAGATCCGCGCAGCCGTGCTGCCGCGCCTGGGCAAGGGCTTCTTCGCGCTCGACCTGGACAGCGTGCAGAAGGCGGTGGCCGCCTTGCCGTGGGTGGAGTCGGTGGAGGCGCGCAAGCGCTGGCCGGACACCCTGCTGCTGCGCATCTACGAGCGCCAGCCGTTCGCGCGCTGGAACGGCAAGCAGTTGATCAGCCGGCAGGGCCTGGTGTTCGACGCGCCGGGCGCGGCCGACAACGCCGCGCTGCCCGACCTGCACGGCCCGGACGCGCGCCTGGCCGAGGTGGTGAGCTTCTACGCCGAGACCCAGAAGGCGTTCGCCGGCACCCGCCTGAAGATCGCCGGCGTGGCGCTGACCGAGCGCGGCAGTTGGAGCCTGGTCACCGCATCGGGGGCGCAGATCGTGGTCGGCGACCGCGAGCAGGCGGGCCGCCGCCTGCGCCGTTTCCTCGCCGTCTATCCGCAACTGGTCGCCGGGCACGCCGAGAGCTTCGCCTACGCCGACCTTCGCTACACCAACGGATTCGCCGTGCGCTGGCCGCAACCGGCTGCCGCCAACGCTGGAGGTTCCCCCCGCACATGAAAACCAGGAACGACAAGCAACTCGTCGTCGGCCTCGACATCGGCACCTCCAAGGTGACCGCGATCGTCGGCGAATACGAGCCGGGCGAGCCGATCGAGGTGATCGGCATCGGCTCGCACGTGTCGCGCGGGCTCAAGCGCGGCTCGGTGGTGGACATCGAGTCGACCGTGCATTCGATCCAGCGCGCGGTGGAAGAGGCCGAGCTGATGGCCGGCTGCGACATCCGCTCGGTGTTCGCCTCGATCTCGGGCAGTCACCTGGAGACCAAGAACTCGCACGGCACCGCCGCGATCCGCGACCGCGAGGTCACCGCCGGCGACCTGGAGCAGGTGCTGGAAGCGGCGAGCGCGGTGGCGATCCCGGCCGACCGCAAGGTGCTCTACAAGGAATCGCAGGAATACCGCATCGACGGCCAGGACGGCATCCGCTCGCCGGTCGGCATGAGCGGCGTGCGGCTGGAGGCCAGCGTGCACCTGGTCACCGGCGCGGCGGCGGCGGTGCAGAACATCTCCAAGTGCATCCAGCGCTGCGGCCTCTCGGTGGACGAGCTGGTGCCCTCGTCGGTGGCCAGCGCCAAGTCGGTGCTCACCGACGACGAGCGCGAGCTGGGCGTGTGCCTGGTCGACATCGGCGCCGGCACCACCGACATCGCCATCTATACCCAGGGCTCGATCCGCTACACCAAGTCGCTGCCGGTGGGCGGCGACCAGGTCACCAACGACATCGCCTACGGCGTGCACACGCCGACCGCGCACGCCGAGGAGATCAAGATCAAGTACGCCTGCGCGCTGGCGCAGTTGGCGCATGCCGAGGAAACCATCCAGGTGCCCAGCGTGGGCGACCGGCCGCCGCGCCGGCTGGCCCGGCAGTCGCTCGCGCAGAGCGTGCAGGCGCGCTACGAGGAGATCTTCGAGATGGTGCAGGACGAGCTGCGCCGCTCCGGCTACGACAGCCTGGTCGCCGCCGGCATCGTGCTCACCGGCGGCGCCTCGCGGATGGAAGGCGCGCTGGAGCTGGCCGAGGAGATCTTCCACAAGATGGTGCGCATCGGCGTGCCGCAGCACGTCACCGGCCTGGGCGAGGTCGTCGCCAATCCGCTGCATTCCACCGGCGTGGGCCTGCTGCTGCACGGCGCGCGCTCCGGCGGCATGCGCGTGGGCGGCCCGGTCGGCGGCAGCGTCGGCGGCCTGGTCGACCGGCTGCGCGGCTGGATCACCAAGAATTTCTAGCCGGCAGAGGGCGGCGGCCCTTGCCGGAAGCGTTTCGGCGGCGCAGGAAGCGCCGCCACGGGCGAATGGAGGTTCGCCCACCACCCCGGGCCGGCAGGAGCCGTATCCCGCGGTTACAACGACAACGAAGCTCTTCGGAGGACGGGAAATGTTTGAACTGATCGAAAAACTCGCACCCAATGCAGTCATCAAGGTCATCGGCGTGGGCGGCGGCGGCGGCAACGCCGTGGCGCACATGCTCAATGCCAACATCGAAGGCGTCGAGTTCGTCGTCGCCAACACCGACGCGCAGGCGATGAAGACCTGCGGCAGCCGCACGCACCTGCAGCTCGGCGGCAACGTCACCAAGGGCCTCGGCGCCGGCGCCAACCCCGAAGTGGGCCGCCAGGCGGCGCTGGAAGACCGCGAGCGTATCGAGGAAATGCTCGAAGGCGCCGACATGGTGTTCATCACCGCCGGCATGGGCGGCGGCACCGGCACCGGCGCGGCGCCGGTGGTGGCGCAACTGGCCAAGGAAAAGGGCATCCTCACGGTGGCGGTGGTCACCAAGCCGTTCCCGTTCGAGGGGCGCCGCCGCATGCAGGTCGCCCTGAAGGGCATCGAGGACCTGTCCCAGCACGTCGACTCGCTGATCACCGTGCCGAACGAGAAGCTGCTGTCGGTGCTCGGCCGCGAGGTCACCCTGCTGAATGCCTTCAAGGCCGCCAACGACGTGCTGCAGGGTGCCGTGCAGGGCATCGCCGACCTGATCACCGCGCCGGGCCTGATCAACGTCGACTTCGCCGACGTGCGCACCGTGATGTCCGAGATGGGCATGGCGATGATGGGCTCGGGCACCGCCCGCGGCGACGACCGCGCCCAGGCCGCGGCCGAGGCGGCGATCAACAACCCGCTGCTGGAGGACGTGAACCTCAACGGCGCCTGCGGCATCCTGGTCAACGTCACCGCCGGCCCGAACCTCACCATGCGCGAGTTCGACGAGATCGGCCGCGTCATCCACGACTTCGCCAGCGAGGACGCCACCGTGGTGATCGGCACCTCGCTCGACCCGGAGATGCAGGACGACGTGCGCGTCACCGTGGTCGCCACCGGCCTGAACCGCGCCGCGGCCGCCCGCCAGCCGATCCGCCAGGTCGCCACCCAGCAGGTCGAGATGCGCCAGCGTCCGCGCCCGGTGGTGCTGCGCACCGGCACCGGCAACGAAGTGGTCGACTACGCCCAGCCGGACGTGGTGCCCGCCACCGCCACGCGCGGCGAGGCGCCGGCCAAGAGCGCCGACCCGAGCTTCGACTACCTCGACATCCCGGCCTTCCTGCGCCGCCAGGCGGACTGAGGCGGGAGGCGACCACGATTCGAGGAGCGTCTTACGAATAATTGAACAAATCGCCGGATCGGCTTGTCAGTGGTTGAACGCGCCGCGCGAACGTTGCGCTTGCGTTGCAGACCGTCGGAAGCCAGGCGAGACAGGCTGTACGAGCAGGGAGGTCGTATGACGGATTGGCCGGAGCTTGCCGATCCCTCCGCGGCCCTGCGCCGGAATCCCGTCCGGGCGCAGGGCCGTGTGCCGTCTTTAAGTTATTGAAAGTTATGGAGTGTTCGCTGACTTGTGACGGTGTTCACGGGATGAAGAGAAGATGAAAGCGTGAACAGACTGTACGGTACGGTTTGCTTTTTCACTGGTTAAGACTGTGTTAGCATCCGTCCCCTGATTGGCTGCTGCCTACCACGAGTACCCATAAAAATGATCAAGCAGCGTACGCTCAAGAACATCATCCGTGCGACCGGCGTCGGCCTGCACACGGGCGACAAGGTGTACATGACCTTGCGCCCGGCCGCGCCGAACACGGGCATCGTGTTCCGCCGCACCGACCTGAATCCGCCGGTGGACATCCACGCGCGCCCGGACAACGTGGGCGATACCCGCCTGTCCACCACCCTGGTCAACGGCGACGTGCGCGTCTCCACCGTGGAGCACCTGCTCTCGGCGATGGCCGGCCTGGGCATCGACAACGCCTACGTCGACCTGTCGGCGCCGGAAGTGCCGATCATGGACGGCAGCGCCGGTCCCTTCGTGTTCCTGCTGCAGTCCGCCGGCATCGAAGAGCAGCCGGTCGCCAAGCGCTTCATCCGCATCAAGAAGCCGGTGAAGGTGCAGGAAGGCGACAAGTGGGCCAGCTTCGAGCCGTTCGAAGGCTTCAAGGTCGGCTTCTCGATCGACTTCGACCATCCGATCATCAGCAAGCGCACCTCGCGCGCCGAGATCGACTTCTCCACCACCTCCTTCGTGAAGGAAGTGAGCCGCGCGCGCACCTTCGGCTTCATGCGCGACATCGAGATGCTGCGCGAGCACAACCTGGCGCTTGGCGGCTCGATGGACAACGCCGTGGTGCTGGACGACTACCGCGTGCTCAACGAGGACGGCCTCCGCTACGAGGACGAGTTCGTCAAGCACAAGATCCTCGACGCGATCGGCGACCTCTACCTGCTCGGCCACAGCCTTATCGGCGCGTACCACGCGCACAAGTCGGGCCACGAGCTGAACAACAAGCTGCTGCGCACCCTGATGGCCGATGCCTCGGCCTGGGAGGAAGTCAGCTACCAGGACGATCCGGCCACCGCGCCGATCTCCTACGCGCATCCCGCGCAGGCGATCTAAAAGGTTCCACGGGGAGTCCGGAAGGGCGGCTGCGCCGAGCGCGTAGCCGCCCTTTTTTGTGATGAGCATCACATTTCTTCCGCGTTTTACTTCACGCCTCGTCGACATTGCCGGCTACACACGCCGCCCGCCCATGCTATAAACCCACCTTCGCCGCGGAGCGGCGGGTAGGTCAGGCGCCGGCTGGCGCCGCCCGGGGGGACAGTCGGACCTTGCGTTCAGTCCGTTCCATCGGTCCTGGAAACAGCGGTTTCGGCGATGGACGCCAACTCAAGGAACAGTGCCCGCAGTTCGGGGTCTGTTATTGACGTTGCGGCAGCCTTCAGATGGACGGCTGCGGCAGGCGAAAGAGGTTTTGACCGATCCGGCAAGGTTGCGGCCGGCGGTTGGGGGGCCACTTTCACGGTGACTGAACTGGCGCTCGTGCCGATGGCGCGGGCGGTGGCGAGTATCTGCGTCTGCATCAGGCGCAGCCGCGAAGCCCAGGCCGGTGAAGACGCCAGGAAGACGAGGCGGTCGTTGCGCAGGTGGGCGAATCGCACCTGCTCGCGCAACGGCGACGGCAGCGTCTGGCGCAGGGCGCGGTCCAGCGCATCCAGCTCGCGGGCTTTCTTTGCCAGCGAAGCGAAGGAGCCGCATTCGGCGAGGGACTTCGGTCCCCGCTCGGGTCGGCGGGATGCGGGAGGAACGGCGCGCTGCATGGTGCCGATATCTTCAACGTGAAAAAGCAATGCAAATCATACTCGTATCACGCAGCAAGAAAGTGCCGAGGACGTTCGACCTGGCCACCCGCCGCTTGCGCTGGCGACTTGCTGCGGTAGCGGCGACGGCCGTACTCGGATGCTGCGGCCTTGGCGCCGCCCTGGCCTTGGCGGTAGCCAGCCCGCGCGACCGGGCCCTGAGCGAGATCAAGGCCCTGCAGCAGCAGGTACGGCGGCAGGACACGCAACTGGCCGACGTCCGCAAGGATTCGCAGCGCGAACTGGACGCGCTGGCGATCAAGCTGGGCCAGTTGCAGGCGCAATCGACCCGTCTCAATGCCCTGGGCGAGCGGCTGACCCGGATCGGCAAGCTCGACGACGGCGAGTTCAATTTCGACGAGCCTCCAGCGGTGGGCGGCATCGAGGACATCAGCGGCAGCGCCTACGCCCTGCCGCAGACGCTGTCCGCCAGCATCGACC
Source organism: Frateuria sp. Soil773 (assembly GCF_001428405.1). Classification (GTDB taxonomy): domain Bacteria; phylum Pseudomonadota; class Gammaproteobacteria; order Xanthomonadales; family Rhodanobacteraceae; genus LMSL01. The sequence goes on along the minus strand of NZ_LMSL01000041.1, from coordinate 688,553 downwards.
AGTTGGCCGGGCAGTTCGACAGCCAGCAGGCGCAGCTCTCCGCGCTGCAGAGCCTGCTGCTGGACGCGAAGATCGAGTCCAACCTCAAGCCGACCGGCATGCCGGTGCAGGGCTACATCTCCTCCTATTTCGGCGGCCGCCCCGACCCGTTCAGCGGCCACAGCGCGCGGCATACCGGCCTGGACATCGCCACCTCGCTCGGCACGCCCGTGCATGCGGTGGCCGAGGGCATGGTCACCTACGCCGGCGTGCGCAGCGGCTACGGCAACGTGGTCGAGATCGACCACGGCAATGGCTACATGACCCGCTACGCGCACAACAGCGCCCTGCTGGTGCATCCGGGGCAGCGCGTGCACGTCGGCGACGCGATCTCCAAGGCCGGCTCCACCGGCCGTTCGACCGGCCCGCACGTGCATTTCGAGGTCTGGTACAAGGGCCGCGTGGTCAACCCGCTGGCCTACGTGCGCAACCACCGCTGACCGGCTGCGCCTGAGCAGGGCACCCGCCGGCGATCCGGCTTTCCCTCGCAGGAAACTGCGCCATCGGGCGCGCTTGAGCACACTTGAATCGGGCCGGCGGCGCCGCCATCCCGGTTGACCGGGCAGGGTGTAGTACCATGCCCGTTTCGCCCGCGCGTGGCGCGGCAATCGTTCCTCATTACCGGACCACCGATGTTCAATCGTGCCCTGACGAGCCTGTTTGGCAGCCGCAACGAGCGCGTGCTGCGCCAGCTTTCCAAGTCCGTTGCGCGCATCAACGCGCTCGAAGCCGAGTTCGAGAAGCTCGACGACGGGGCGCTGCGCGGCAAGACCGACGAATTCAAGCAGCGCATCGCCGCCGGCGAATCGCTGGACAAGTTGCTGCCGGAGGCCTTCGCGGTGGTGCGCGAGGCGGCCAAGCGCGTGCTCGGCATGCGCCACTACGACGTGCAGTTGATCGGCGGCATGGTGCTGCACTCGGGCCGCATCGCCGAAATGCGCACGGGCGAGGGCAAGACCCTGGTCGGCACCCTGCCGGTGTACCTGAACGCGCTGGAAGGCAAGGGCGTACACGTGGTCACCGTGAACGACTACCTGGCCCGCCGCGACTCGGCGCAGATGGGCAAGCTGTACAACTTCCTGGGGCTTTCGGTGGGCGTGGTCTATCCGGGCATGGACCCGGGCGACAAGCAGGCCGCCTACAACGCCGACATCACCTACGGCACCAACAACGAGTTCGGCTTCGATTACCTGCGCGACAACATGGCGCTCAGCAAGGAGCAGCGCTACCAGCGCGCCCTGCATTACGCGATCGTCGACGAGGTGGACTCGATCCTGATCGACGAGGCGCGCACGCCGCTGATCATCTCCGGCCCGGCCGAGGATTCGCCGCAGTTGTACCTGGCGGTCAACCGGATCGTGCCGAAGCTGATCCGGCAGGAGAAGGAAGACGGCCCGGGCGACTACTGGGTCGACGAGAAGCAGAAGCAGGTGCACATGTCCGAGGAGGGCATGTCGCACGCCGACGAGCTGCTGCGCCAGGCCGGCGTGATCGAGCAGGACAGCGGGCTGTACGACTCCAAGAACCTGGCGATCGTGCACCACCTCAACGCCGCGCTGCGCGCCAACGCGATCTACCAGCGCGACGTCGACTACATCGTGCGCGACGGCGAGGTGATCATCGTCGACGAATTCACCGGCCGCACCCTGGCCGGGCGCCGCTGGTCCGACGGCCTGCACCAGGCGGTCGAGGCGAAGGAGGGCGTGCCGATCCAGCGCGAGAACCAGACGCTGGCCACGGTGACGTTCCAGAACCTGTTCCGCATGTACAAGAAGCTGGCCGGCATGACCGGCACGGCGGACACCGAGGCGTACGAGTTCCAGAGCATCTACGGCCTGGAAGTGGTGGTGATCCCCACCCACAAGCCGATGATCCGCAAGGACAACCCCGACATGGTGTTCCTCAGCCAGGCGGTGAAGTACAAGGCGGTGGTCGAGGACATCAAGGATTGCCACAAGCGCGGCCAGCCGGTGCTGGTCGGCACCACCTCGATCGAGGTGTCCGAGCTGCTGTCGGACCTGCTGAAGCAGGCGAAGGTGCCGCACGAGGTGCTCAACGCCAAGCAGCACGAGCGCGAGGCGCACATCGTGGCCCAGGCCGGCGCGCCCGGGCAGGTGACGATCGCCACCAACATGGCCGGCCGCGGCACCGACATCGTGCTCGGCGGCAGCCTGGAGGCGGCGCTCGCCGCGTTGCCGGAGGACGCCAGCGAGCTTGAGCGCCAGCGCGTCAAGGCCGACTGGAAGAAGCTGCACGAGCAGGTGCTCGCCGCCGGCGGCCTGCACATCGTGGGCACCGAGCGGCACGAGTCGCGCCGCATCGACAACCAGTTGCGCGGCCGCTCGGGCCGCCAGGGCGACCCGGGTTCGTCGCGCTTCTACCTGTCGCTGGAGGACAACCTGCTGCGCATCTTCGGCGGCGAGGGCCTGGTGCGCTGGATGAAGCGCTTCGGCATGAAGGACGACGACGCGCTGGAAGACCGCATGATCAGCCGGCAGATCGAGAAGGCGCAGCGCAAGGTCGAGCAGCACAACTTCGACATCCGCAAGCACCTGCTCGAATTCGACGACGTCGCCAACGACCAGCGCAAGGTGATCTACAACCAGCGCAACGAGCTGCTGGAAGGCGAGGACGTGTCCGCCGCCATCGCCGACATCCGCACCGACGTGGTCGAGAGCATGGTGCGCCGCTACGTGCCGGCCGACAGCATCGACGAGCAGTGGGACATCGCCGGCCTGAACCGCGAGCTGGAGAGCGAGCTGGGCCTGTCGCTCGACCTCGTGCACTGGGTCGAGCAGCAGCACGAGCTGGACGCCGAGGCGATCCTCGGGCACGTGAGCGAGGCGGTGGACGGGCTGTTCCAGGCGAAGGAGGCGCAGATCGGCGCCGAGACGATGCGCCAGCTCGAAAAGCACGTGATGCTGAGCGTGGTCGACAATGCCTGGAAGGAGCACCTGGCGAGCATGGACTACCTGCGCCAGGGCATCTACCTGCGCGGCTATGCGCAGCAGGATCCGAAGCAGGCGTTCAAGCGCGAGTCGTTCCAGTTGTTCTCGGACATGCTCGACCGGATCAAGGCCGAGGTGGTGCAGATGCTGGCGCGCATCCGCATCCGCAGCGAGGAGGAAGTGGCCGCGATGGAGGCCGAGCAGCAGCGCCTGGCCGCCCGCCTGCAGCAGCAGATGCTGGCCAGCGGCGGCGGCGCCCCGGCGGGCGCGCTCGGCGCGAGCCCGGAGGAACTGGCCGCGGCCGGCGGTGCGGTGCCGGCGCGCGAGGACGGCCCCAAGGTCGGCCGCAACGACCCGTGCCCCTGCGGCTCGGGCCGCAAGTACAAGCATTGCCACGGCCAACTGAGCTGATCCGGTCGAAGACCGGCATGAAAAACCCCGCCTCGGCGGGGTTTTTCGTTTCGGGCCATGGCGATGCCGGTCCGGTATTCCGCGGAACGGCGCCGAAGCCGGATGCCGTCGCAAGTCCGCCCTGCGCGGCGGGACGCCGCCCGGTGGATCAGTCCACGACGAACAGCGTGGCCCCGGTCGCCGTCGCGGAGCGGTGCGGCTCCGCGTCGTCGGCGACCTGGTACGACATGCCGGGCGTCAGCACGAACCGCCGCCCGTCGGACAGTTCGGTTTCGAGCCGCCCGCTCAGGCAGAACAGGATGTGCCCCTTGGTGCACCAATGGTCGGCGAGGTAGCCGGGGCTGTATTCGACCATGCGGACGCGGATCGCGCCGAACCGGCAGGTCCGCCAGTAGGCCATGCCGTGCTCGCCGGCATGTTCCGTGGTTTGGACCTCGGACCAGTCGACCGTGCAGAAGGGCAGATCGGAAATCTTCATCGCTGAACGCCGCGTCGGTGGTTGCGATTCGTCACGCTCGTGCCGCGTTCCGGCCCTTTCGGTGCCTTCGCCGGCCGCGCCCCTGCATGGTTTTCACGGACGCCGCGGCTCAGTCGCCGCCGCCCGGTGGGCGCTTGCGATGCGGCTCGGCATCGACCGTGACGTACTGCGGTTCGGGCACGTCCAGCCGCAGCGCGGTGAGCTGGCCGCCCCATACGCAGCCGGTGTCGATCGCGTGGACGCCGAGCCCGGCGAAGCGCCCGAGGGCGGACCAGTGGCCGCAGACGATGCGGATCTCGCGCCGGCGCATGCCGGGCACCTCGAACCACGGGTAGAACCCGGGCTTCTGCGTGCCGGGAATGCCCTTGCCCTCGAAGTCGATTCGGCCCCCGACGTCGCAGTAGCGCATCCGGGTCATCGTGTTGATCGAGGCGCGGAAGCGCTCGATGCCCTGCAGCCGGCTCGACCAGGCGGCCGGGCGGTTGCCGAACAGGTTCTTGAGCAGCCGCGGATGGCGCGGGCTGGACAGCTCGCGCTCCACTTCCTGCGCCGAGCGCTGGGCCTGGCGCAGCGTCCACGACGGCGCCAGGCCGGCGTGCACCATCGCCCAGCCGAGCGATTCGTCCACGTGCAGCAGCTTCTGCGAGCGCAGCCACTCGAACAGCACCGGCGCGTCCTCGGCGAACAGCACCGAGCGCAGCTCGGGATTGACCTTGGCCTGGGCGTCGGGCTTGCGCTGCGCGATCGCCAGCAGGCTCAGGTCGTGGTTGCCCAGGGTGACGACCGACTGCTCGCGCAGGTCGTGGATCAGCCGCAGGGTTTCCAGCGACTGGCCGCCGCGGTTGACTAGGTCGCCGCAGAACCACAATCTGTCCTGGGCCGGATCGAAGCGCAGCTTGTCGAGCAGGCGCTGCAGTTCCGGGTAGCAGCCTTGCACGTCGCCGATCGCGTACGTAGCCATCAGAGCAGGCCCATCGATGCGGCGCCCATCAGTGCAGCGTGCGCGGAATGGACAGGGTGAAGGTCGGGATCGCCGCGTCGAACTGCGTGCCGTCGTCGGCCAGCATCCGGTAGCTGCCGCTCATGGTGCCCACGGCGGTCTCCAGCACGGCGCCGGAGGTGTATTCGTAGTCGTCGCCCGGGCGCATCCACGGCTGCTCGCCGACCACGCCGTCGCCGCGGACTTCCTCGACCTTGCCGTTCGCGTCGGTAATCACCCAGTGGCGGGCGAGCAGGCGCGCGGGCATGTCGCCGGCGTTGCGCAGCGTGACGGTATAGGCGAAAACATAGCGGTTGTCGCCGGGCTTCGATTGGTCGGGGACGAAGCGCGTTTCGACCTGCACGTCGATCGTGTAGGAAGATTTCTGGTTCATGGGCGGATTGTAAGGCCTGCCGCCCTCCATGGGGCGGGAACGGCGCGATCGCGGCCGGACCGGCGCGGCCGGCGTCCGTTCAGGCGCCGGCGGGAACCTTCGCGAGACGCACGAAATCCATCGGCGCCAGCGTCTCGGCGCGCGCCTTCGGATCGATGCCGGCGCTTCGGATGGCCTCGGCGTCAAGCAACTGCCTGAGCCCGTTGGCGAGCGTCTTGCGGCGCTGGGCGAAGGCGGCCTTGACGATCGCGTGCAGCCGGTCGGGGTCGGCGTCGTGCAATTCGTGCGCGGCCAGCGGCTCCAGCCGCACCACCGCCGAATCGACCTTGGGCGGCGGCCGGAACGCACCCGGCGGCACGGTGAACAGCGGGATCACCCGGCAGGCCAGTTGCAGCATCACCGACAGCCGCCCGTAGACCTTGCTGCCCGGCTCGGCCGCCATGCGGTCGACCACTTCCTTCTGCAGCATGAAGTGCATGTCGCGGATCGCCGCGGCATGCTCGACGCAGTGGAACAGGATCGGGCTGGAGATGTAGTAGGGCAGGTTGCCGGCCAGGCGCAGCCGTTCCACGCCGTGGCGGTGCGCCAGCGCGGTGAAGTCCACCTTCAGCACGTCGGCATGGACGATCGAGAGTTCGCCCACGGCGGCGGCGCGTGCCTGCAATCCGGGGATCAGGTCGGTATCCAGCTCGATCGCGGTGAGCCGGCCGGCCGCGGCGAGCAGGGGCAGGGTCAGCGCGCCCTCGCCCGGGCCGATCTCGACCACGAAGTCGTCGGCGCGCGGCGCCACCGCGCCGACGATGCGCTCGATGTAGCGCTTCTCGTGCAGGAAGTGCTGGCCGAAGCTTTTCTTGGGGCGTGAGTTCATGAGCTAAGAGTGAGTGGGGAGGAGTGAGAAGCGAGTAGAAGCGAAAGCGGTCCGGTCTTTTCTCTCACTTCTCACTCCTCTCCACTCTCTTCTCGCCGTCGCGCCGCCAGCGTCAGGGCGAGATTCGCCGCGGCGATCAGGCTGGCCGGGTCGGCCTTGCCGGTGCCGGCCAGGTCCAGTGCGGTGCCGTGGTCGACCGAGGTGCGGACGTAGGGCAGGCCCAGGGTGAGGTTCACGGTGCGGTCGAACGCCTCGCTCTTGAGCACCGGCAGCCCCTGGTCGTGGTACATCGCCAGCACCGCATCGTAGTGCCGGCGCTGCGCCGGCACGAAGGCGGTGTCGGCGGGCAGCGGGCCGAGCAGGTGCATGCCTTCGGCGCGCAGGCGCTCGAGCGCCGGGACGATCGTGTCGATCTCCTCGCGGCCGAGATGGCCGCCTTCGCCGGCATGCGGGTTGAGCCCCAGCACGGCGATGCGCGGCTGCGCGAAGCCGAACTTGGAGCGCAGCTCGGCGTGCACGATGCGCAGGACGCGGGCGAGGCCGTCGGCGGTGATCGCCGCCGGCACGGCGTGCAGCGGCAGGTGGGTGGTCGCCAGCGCCACGCGCAGCTCGGGGCTGGCCAGCATCATCACCACGTCGGCGCGGGCGCGCTCGGCGAAGAACTCGGTGTGGCCGCTGAAGCGGATGCCGGCCTCGTTGATCGAGGCCTTCTGCAGCGGCGCGGTGACGATGGCGTCGTAGCGGCCTTCCATGCAGCCATCGGCGGCTTCGGCCAGCGTAGCCAGGACGTGCCGGGCGTTGCGCGGGTCGGGCTGGCCGGGCCGTTCGGCTTCGGCCAGCGGCACGTGGCGTATCCGCAGCGTGCCCGGCTCGCGCGCCGCCAGGGCGGCGCCATCGTCCTCGGCCAGGCGGAGGGGAATGCCGTAGCGCACGGCCGCGCGCTCGAGCAGCGCGCGGTCGGTGATCGCGACGAGATCGGCCGCCAGCGGACTGGCGGCCAGCTTGACCAGCAGATCGGGGCCGACGCCCGCCGGCTCGCCCGCGGTGACGGCAAGCCGGGGCAAGGCCATGGCTTGCGCGCTCGCGCTTACGACTTGCCGCCGGCGGCGGTGTCGTCGCGCAGTTCGGGCACCAGGATGTTCACGTAGGCGTCGGAGCGCAGCTGGCGCAGGTAGTCGTCGTAGGCCTGCTCCGCCTTGCGGTTGCCGATGGCCTGGCGCGCCTGGTCGCGCTCGATCTGGTCGGTGAGGTCGCTCTGGCGGCGGCCTTCCAGCTGCAGCACGTGCCACCCGGCCTCGCTCTGGAACGGCTTCGACACCTCGCCGTCCTTGAGCTGGCCGATCTGCTCGGCGATCGTGCTGCCCCAGGCCTGCTGCGGGAACCAGCCCATGTCGCCGCCGATGTTCGCGGTGGTGTTGTCCTTGGAGTTTTCCTTCGCCAGCTTGGCGAAGTCCTCGTGCTTGTTGACGATGCGGTTGTACAGGTCCTGCGCCTTCTGCTCGGCCTGCGCCGGCGTGACCAGCTCGCTGGGCTTGATCAGGATCTGCCGGGCGTGGAACTCGGTGACCATCTGCTTGCTGGGCTGGCGCTGGTCGACCAGCTTGAGGATGTGGAAGCCGGTGGGGCCGCGCAGCGCCGGGCTGACGTCGCCCGGCTTCATGCCGGAGACGGTGTCGGCGAACGCCGGCGGCACCTCGTCCATGCGGCGCCAGCCGAGGTCGCCGCCTTCGAGGGCGTCCTGCGCGTCGGAATAGCGGATCGCGGCGGCGTTGAAGTCCATGCCGCCCTTGATCGAGTTGATCGCCTGCTCGGCCTTGGCCTGCGCGGCCTGGATGTCGGCCGCGCTGCCGCCGGAGGGGATGCTGACCTGGATGTGCGCCAGGTGCACCTCGCCGGCCTTGTAGCTGGGACTGTTGAGCAGGTTGTTGATCTCGCTGTCGGTAATGTTCACCGAGTCGCGCACCACGCTCTGGTGCAGGTTCTGCACCATGAGCTGCTCGCCCAACTGGGCGCGGAACGCGGCGAACGAGCCGCCTTCCTGCTCGACCGCCGCGCGCAGTTGCTCCGGCGTCATCTTGTTCTGCTGCGCCACGCCCGCCACGGCCTGGTCGATGTCGCTGTCGGACACGCGGATGCCCTGCTCCTTGGCCTTGGACACCTGCAGCTTCATCAGGACCAGGCGGTCCAGCACCTGCTTCTGCAGCACGTTGATCGGCGGCAACTGGCCGGGGTTGCTGGCGTACTGCTGCTGCACCGAGCGTACCGCCTCGTTCAGCTCGCTTTGCAGGATCACGTCCTCGTCCACCACGGCGACGATGCGGTCGAGCGGCTGGTTCGCCTGGCCGGCAGAAGGGGCCTGCTGCAGCAACTGGGCGTGGGCGGGCAGGACGGTGGCCGCGGCGAACGCGAGCACGAACAGGGCGAGGGGTTGCTTCATCGGTGGGGGCCTTCGGTCGCCGGCGGGGCGACGCGGGAAGTTGGCGACGGCAAGATCATTGATATCCAAGAATACCACGGCGCAAAAGGTCCTCGGTCTGGCCGTTGAGCGAGCCCAGGCCCTTGAATTCCAGTTCGAGCATCACCGCATTGTTGGTGCCTACCTGGTTGGTGTTGCCGTTGAAGCTGCGCACGTAGTGGCGGCCGACCACCCGCACCGCGACGCAGCAACTGTCGTACTCGACGCCGGCCAGCGCCTCGACGGTGCGCTTGTCCTTCACCGAGTAGGTCCAGCGGCCCAGCAGGCGCCAGCGCTCGGAGACCGGATAGACCACGGAAGCGTCGTATTGTTCCAGCAGCGGCAGTTCCGCGCCCGGCGTGCGGCGATAGCGATAGGAGAAGTTGAGGATGCCGTCCGCGCCGATCCGGCGTTGCAGTTCCACCGCGCCCAGGTCGGTCTGGCGGGTGTTCGGGCTCCACTGGTAGGAGCTGTTGAGGCGCCAGCGGTCGCTCAACTGCACGCCCAACTGGGCGACGTAGTCGGAGCCGGACCAGTCGGTGGCCGGGCAGGCGACGCTCTGCTTGCCGTTCCAGCAGTTGGGCAACTGCACCTTCTGCGGCGTGAAGTAGCGGATCTGGCCGAAGCTGGCCGACAGCCGTTCCACGCCGCTGTCGTCGAGCAGGCGCGTGGTCAGGGCCGCGGTGAGGTTGTTCGCGTTCATCTGGCGGTCGGCGCCGGAGAACTGGTTGGGCGAGAACAACTGCCAGTAGTCGAACGACATCAGGCTGGTGTCGAACAGCGGCAGGTTGTTCTGGTTGCGGTACGGCACGTACAGGTAGTACAGCCGCGGCTCCAGCGTCTGCGTGTACTGGCTGCCAAACAGGCTGGTGCTGCGGTCGAAGATCAGGCCGCTGTCGATGCTGGCGATCGGCAGCGAGCGGCTGGGCGAGCGCCGGTCGAACGGGCTGGTCGCGCCGGTGGCGAGCACGCTGCGGTAATCGAAGCGCTGGTAGTTCGGATCGAGCTGGTAGGCGGTGTAGCGGTAGGCCAGCTTGGGCTTGACGAACCAGGCGGCGCCGCGGAAGTCGGCGGCCAGGTAGGGCGACAGGTCGGCGCGCTTGCCTTCGATCACGTCGTCCTTGCGGAAGGCGACGGCCTCGCTGTCCAGGCCGAACTCCAGCCAGTGCGCCAGCGGCACGTCCATGTTGAAGGTGGCGCGCGGCCAGCGCTTGTACTGCACCACGGTGTCGGGCAGGTACGGGTCCACGTTCTGGTAGCTGTCCACGCCGAACGAGGCGCTCCACCAGTTGCCGCTGCCGTACACGTAGGCGTTCGACGCCAGCGTGCCGATCGCGGAGGTGTACAGGTCGTTGCCGAAGTCGCGCAGGTAGTTGCGGTCGGAGGTGCGGTTGATGTTGGTGCCGAACGACCAGCCCGGGGCGAGCGCGGTGCTGTCGGTGTACTTGAGCAGCCAGCGGTCGCGACCCTTGGTCGATTCCACGGTGTCGTCGCTGTTGCCGCGGTCGTTCGGCAGGTACTCGAGGTTCAGCTGGCCCCTGGTGCCCGGGAACAGGTAGCGGAACTCGCCCGCGAGCAGGGTGCCGCGCTGGGTGTAGAGGCGCGGCTCCAGCGTGGCGTCGTAGTTCGGCGCCAGGTTCAGGTAGTACGGCACGCCCAGCATCATGCCGGAGCGGTTGGAGCTGCCGATGGTCGGGAACAGGAAGCCGCTCTTGCGCCGGTCGTCGATCGGGAAGGTGAAGTACGGCAGGTACAGGAACGGGACGTTGGCGAAGCGCATGGTGGCGCTGCGCGCGGTGCCCACGCCGGTGGTCTTGTCGGTCTTCAGGTCCTTCGCGCGCACCTCCCACAGGTGGTGGCCGACGTCGCAGGTGGAGTAGGTCACCTGGGTGTAGTGGCTGCGCTGCGCGTCGAGCATCTCGCCGCGCCTGGCGACGCCGTTGCCGCGCGCCTCCAGCATCTGGTAGCGCACGTTGTCGGCGATGCCGTGGCTGGCGTCGGTATTGCCGCGCATGCGGTCGGCCGACAGCAGTTGCCCGGCCTCCTGGTAGCGTACGTTGCCCTGCGCGTCGTAGTCGGTGGTCTGGTCGTTGTAGTCGACGCGGTCGGCGCGCAGGAGCTGGTCGGCGCGCTCGATCCGCACGTTGCCGTTGAGCTTGTAGATGGACTGGTCGGAGCTGTCCACGTGCACCGCGTCCACCTTGGTGTTGGCGGTGTCGCGCTGGCTGCTGTCGCGGCTCAGGGCCGGGTCGTAGAACTCCAGCAGCGCGTTCGGCCGGCACATGGCGAAATTGGCCGGCCGCGGCGGGCAGCGGAACGCGCCGAGCGGACAACTGGATGCCCCGGCCGTCCCGGGCTCGGCCGGTGCGGGCGCGGTGCCGGCCGCGGCCGGGCCGCCGAACAGGGCAAGGGCGGCGGCGACCGCCAGCAGGCGGCGCGGAGGCAAGGGGCTCTTGGACGTCACGTCGTGTGTCTGTCGGCTGCGAAGGCCCGTTAAGCTAGCAGAAAGCCCCCTCCTAAGGCAGGCGGGCGCCCTGGCGGGACGGGATGGTTCAGGGGGAGATTCAGCCTGCGCCGGCGCGTGCATCGGGCGGAACGACCTGGGCCTCGCCTCGCCCTGTGCGGCTATTCGGCCAGGGCGGCGACGTGCGCGCTGGCGCTGGCGGCCAGCGCGGCGAGGTCGTAGCCGCCTTCCAGCGTCGATACCAGCCGCCCGCCGGCATGCTGGCGGGCCAGCTCGACCAGCCGGCCGGTGATCCAGGCGTAGTCCTCGGCGCCCAGGCGCAGGTCGGCCAGCGGGTCGTTGCGGTGCGCGTCGAAGCCGGCCGACACCAGTACCAGTTGCGGCCGGAAGGCGTGCAGGCGCGGCAGCAGCAGGCCGTCCCACAGTTCGCGGAACTCCAGCGAGTCGGCGCCGGGCGACAGGCAGCCATTGACGATGTTGCCGGCGCCGTGTTCGTCCTCGTAGCCGCTGTCCGGGTACAGCGGCGACTGGTGGCTGGACAGGAACAGCACCCGCGGCTCGGCCGCGAAGACGTCCTGGGTGCCGTTGCCGTGGTGCACGTCGAAGTCGGCGATGGCGACGCGCTTCAGGCCGTGCGCGGCCAGCGCGTGCGCCGCGGCCACCGCGACGTTGTTGAACAGGCAGAAGCCCATCGCGCGGTCCGGCGTGGCGTGATGGCCGGGCGGGCGCACCGCGCAGAACGCGCGCGCGACCGCGCCTTGCAGCACCGCGTCCACCGCCGCCACGCAGGCGCCGGCGGCGCGCAGCGCGGCTTCGAGCGAGCCGGGCGACATCGCGGTGTCCTCGTCGAGCGCGGCGGTGCCGTCGGCCGGTTCGCCGGCGAAGATCCGCTCGAGGTGGGCCGGCGTGTGCACGCGCAGCAACTGTTCGCGCGTCGCGCGCGGCGCCTCGACGCGGTCGAGCGAGGCGAAGCGGTCGTGGTCGAGCGCCTGCAGCACCGCCCTCAGGCGCGAGGGGGACTCGGCGTGGCCGGGGCCCGGGTCATGCTGCAGGCAGGCGGAATGGGTATACAGCCGCAGCATGCGGCGGGCTCAGCCGGCTTTCGGCTTGCGCCGCCGCTCGTGCTGCCACAGCACCTCGCCGTGGCCGCTGGCGCGGGCCAGCACGCGGCAGAGCACGAACAGCAGGTCCGACAGCCGGTTGAGGTAGCGCTGCGCCTGCGGCCGCACGTCGGCCTCCTCGCGGCGCAGCGCGATCACCTCGCGCTCGGCGCGCCGGCACACGGTGCGCGCCAGGTGGCAGCACGAGGCGGCCATGCCGCCGCCGGGCAGGATGAAGTCCTTCAGCGGCGGCAGCGGCTCGTTGAAGCCGTCCAGCACCTGCTCGAGCCGGTCGATGTCGGCGTCGTCGATCATCGCCATGCCCGGGATGCACAGCTCGCCGCCGAGGTCGAACAGTTCGTGCTGCACCTGGGTCAGCGTCTCGCGCACGGCGTCGTCTACGCCGTCGCTGGCGAGCACCATGCCGATCGCGCTGTTGAGTTCGTCGACGGTGCCGTAGGCGGCCACGCGCAGCGAATCCTTCGGCACGCGCGAGCCGTCGCCCAGGCCGGTGCTGCCGTCGTCGCCGGTGCGCGTGTAGATCTTCGAGAGCCGGTTGCCCATCGCGGTCGGCCGCGGCTCAGCGCGGCAGGTTGGTCTGGCCGGCGTGCCTCGACGCGCGCGCCAGTTGGACCGCCAGCACGTGCAGCACGGCGCCCACGCCCACGTAGATCGCGGTGGTGCCGAGGAAGGGCACGTACCAGTCGCCCAGGTTCACGAACCAGTTGGCGAAGCTGCGCGGCGCCGGCACGCTGGCGCTGAGCCAGTAGAAGCTGCCGTTGGAGATCAGGTAGCACAGGCTCGCGCTGACCAGCAGCGCCACCGCCGCCAGGCCCAGGGTGGGCAGGCGCAGGCCCAGGTCGTGCCGCGCCAGCCAGTTGCCGCCGAGCCACAGCGCGCCGTAGGACGGCACCAGGAACCAGTAGGCGGCGGAGACGCAGTAGTGGCTCCAGAAGCTCTGGCCCGTGTTGCTGATCACGATGAAGTCGATCAGCACCGCCTCGGCCATCAGCAGCGGGAACGCCCAGCGGGCCTGGCCGCGCAGCCAGAAGCCGGCCAGGAAGAACACCGCCCAGGACGCGTCGCGCACGTCGTGGTTGAACAGCGAAAGGTGGATGCGGGTCACCGCCATCACCAGGGCGAGTGCCAGAAAGATACCCAGGCGCTGGGTCGACGTCTTAGCCATGATGGGTACTGCTCCTGGTTGGGCGAGCCGGAATCGGAGCGGCCAGTTTAGCGCAACCGGGCGCGGCCACGGCCAGCGCGGCCCATCGATCCGGGGCGATCAGCGCGTATCATCGGCGCATGAATGCCATCGACAACACGGACCGCAGCGGGTCCGTCGGCCGGACCGGCGTGCTGGTCGTCGGCGGCGGCCTGGTCGGCGCCAGCCTGGCGATCGCCCTGGACGCCGCCGGCATCGCCACCACCCTGGTCGAGGCCAGCGCGCCGCGGGCCGACGCGCAGCCCAGCTACGACGAACGCAACCTCGCGCTGGCCCGCGCCAGCGTCAACGGCCTGCAGGCGATCGGCGTGTGGCCGCATGCGGCGGCCGCGGCCACGCCGATCCGGCAGATCCGGGTCAGCCGCGCCGGCGAGTTCGGCAGCGCGCGGCTGGAGGCGGCCAGGCACGGCGTCGATGCGCTTGGCTGGACGCTGCCGGCGCGCGAGCTGGGCGCGGCGCTGCTGCGCCGGCTGGACGACTGCACCCGGCTGACCCGCTTCGCCCCGGCGACGCTGGAGTCGATGGCGCCGCATGACGGCGGCTGGCGCGTGCAGGTGCGCACCGCCGACGGTGCCCGCACGCTGGACACGGCGCTGCTGGTGGGCGCCGACGGCACCGAATCCTTCGTGCGCGCCCGGCTCGGCATCGAGGCCGAGCGCCACGACTACCGGCAGACCCTGTTCGTCTGCACGGTGACGCCCGAACGCGGGCACGCCCATCGCGCCTACGAGCGTTTCGCCGACGACGGCCCGGTCGCCCTGCTGCCGCTGGGCGAGGGCCGCTGCGGATTGGTGCTGACCGTGCCGGCGGAAGAAGCCGCCGCGGTGGCGGCGCTGGACGATGCCGGTTTCGTCGCCCTGGCGCAGCGGCGCTTCGGCTGGAAGCTGGGACGCCTCGGCCGGCCAGGCAAGCGCTATCCGTACGCGATCCAGCGCGTCGCCGCGCAACGGCTGACCGGGCCGCGCGCGGTGCTGGTCGGCAACGCGGCGCAGACGGTGCACCCGATCGGCGCGCAGGGCTTCAACCTCGGCCTGCGCGATGCGCTGACCCTGGCCGAGCTGGTGGCCGGCGCCGCCGATCCCGGCGATGCCGCCCTGCTGGAGCGCTATGCGGCGCGCCGCACCGAGGACCGCGAGGGCACCATGACGATGAGCCACGGCCTGGTGCGGCTGGCCTGCCTGGAGCAGCCGCTGCTGGCGCCGCTGCGTTCGCTGGCGCTGCTGGCGTGCGACCGTCTGCCACCGTTGCAGCGGGCGCTGGCGCAGCGCGGCATGGGTTTCCGCGGCGAGCCGCCGCGCGCGGTGCTGGAGCGGCTGCCATGAATCCGGTGCGCAGCGAATCGACGCGCCGCCGCGGGCCGGCGCTGGACGTGGCGGTGGTCGGCGGCGGCATGGTCGGCGCGGCCGCCGCGCTGGCGCTGGCGCGCGCCGGCTTCGCCACCGCATTGCTGGAGGCGCGCGAGCCCGCGCCGTGGCGTGCCGGCGACGAGGTGGACCTGCGCGTGGTCGGGCTGGCGCCCTCGTCGGTGGCCCTGCTCGACGAGCTGGGCGTATGGACGTCCATACGCGAAGCGCGCGCCGGCGCCTATGCGCAGATGCACGTGTGGGACGCCGCCACCGGCGCGGCGATCCATTTCGACGCGGCGCGCGAGGGCCGTGCCGAGCTCGGCTTCATCGTCGAGAACAGCCTGGTGCAGTGGACGCTGTGGCGGGCGCTGGATGCCGCCGGCGTGCGCCGGCTGTGCCCGGCCGAGGTCGCCGCCTACGAGGCGCGCGAGGACCGCGTGCAGCTCGACCTGGCCGACGGCGAGAGCCTGTCCGCGCGCCTGCTGGTGGCCGCGGACGGCGCCGGTTCGCCGCTGCGCCGGCTCGCCGGCATCGGCACCCGCGGGCGCGACTACGCGCAGCTCGGCGTGGTGGCGCACGTCGCCACCGAGCGGCCGCACGAACGGACCGCATGGCAGCGGTTCCTGCCGGGCGGGCCGCTGGCCCTGCTGCCGCTCGCCGACGGCCGCAGCTCGATCGTCTGGTCGCTGCCCGAGGACGAGGCGCGGCGCGTGCTGGCGCTGGACGACGCGGCGTTCCGCGACGAGCTTGGCGTGGCCAGCGACTTCCGGCTCGGCCGGATCGTCGCCAGCACGCCGCGCGCCGCGTTCCCGCTCAGGCTGCAACTGGCCGGGCGCTACCAGGCCGAGCGCCTGGTGTTGCTGGGCGACGCGGCGCATGCGGTGCATCCGCTGGCCGGGCAGGGCGTGAACCTGGGGCTGCGCGACGTGGCCGAACTGCGCGACGTGCTGCTGGCCGCGCGCGAGGCGGGCGGCGACATCGCCGCCGCGCACGTGCTGCGCCGCTATGCGCGGCGCCGGCGCAGCGCCGATACGCTCGACGCGCTCGGCTTCGACGCGCTGGCGCGCATCTACGCCTGGCAGGCGCCGCCGCTGGTGGCGGCGCGCGGCCTGGGCGTGCGCCTGCTCGACCGCCTGCCGCCGTTCAAGCGGCTGCTCGCCGGCCACGCCGCCGGCCGCTGAGCCGCGAAGCGGCGACGTCCGCGCTCCGCGCAGGCGCCGTCGGTGCGGCAGTACCCCGTCCGGCCCGTCCCGGTGGGGGGCGTGGCGATGGGCCGTAGATGTAGATATGACGGTGGAGCCGGGTGCGACTCCTGCGCCTGTGCGCCGTAGCGCTTGAACGCAGCGGCTGCCGCGCGCAGCATGCCGGATCGGCGATCGCCGCCTCCCATCCCCCGTGTCAGGAGACGTACCCATGCGTGCAGCGAAGAGTCTGTTGGCGGTGCTTTGGCTCGGCCTGGCCGCGACGGCCCAGGCCAGGATGGTGCACACGCCGGTGGAGTGGACCCAGGACGGCACGCGCTTCCACAGCGTGCTGGTCTACGACGATGCCGTCGACACCAGGCGGCCCGGCCTGGTGATGGTGCCGAACTGGTACGGCGTGAACGAGACGGCGGTGAAGAAGGCCGAGACGATCGCCGGCAAGGACTACGTGATCCTGCTCACCGACATGTACGGCGAGAAGGTGCGGCCGGCCGACAACGACCAGGCGGAGGCCGCGGTGAAGCCGCTGTACGCCGACCGCGCCCTGATGCGCAAGCGCGTCGTCATGGCGCTGGACCAGCTCCGGGTGCAGGCGAAGACGGCGCCGATCGACGCCGCCAAGCTGGCGGCGATCGGCTTCTGCTTCGGCGGTTCGGCGGTGCTCGACCTGGCGCGCAGCGGGGCCGACGTCGCCGCGGTGGTGTCGTTCCACGGCGCGTTGCAGACCGACGACCCGGCGCTGGCGAAACACATCAAGGCGCGCGTGCTGGCGATGAACGGCGCCGACGACCGGGGCACCATGCCCGACGCGGGCAAGTTCATGGACGAGATGCGCGGCAGCAAGGCCGACTGGGAGTTCGTCGTGCTCGGCAACGCGGTGCACTGCTTCACCGAGACCGACCAGCACAGCGAGGGCTGCGCCTACGACGCGCGCGCGGCCGCGCGCAGCTACCGGCTGATGCGCGACTGGCTGTCGCACGCCTTCGCCGGCAAGGACTGAACGGGCGGGTAGGCGTGCCTTGCGGAGGCCGGACGCGAGCCGGCCGTTCCGCGGTGGGCGGAAGAGCGCGCCTGCGCCCCGTTGCCGAGATCAGCCCGCCGCCCGGCCGAACGACGGCGGCCGGGCGGCGCGGGCCCTGCCGAACGCCTTGTTCGGCGTGTCGCCCATGACGAAGGCCAGCGTGCCGCCCCCGGCCAGTTCCGCATGGCTGATCCAGCTTTTCTTCCACGGCCTGCCGTTCCAGCTCACCGACTGGATATAGGCCTTGCCGGGGCCGTTGCCGGCGGTGGTGACGACAAGCGTGCGCCCTTCGCCCAGTTGCATCTCGGCGCGGTCCAGCAGCGGACTGCCGAAGACGTAGTCGCCGCTGACCGGATCGACCGCGTAGAGCCCGAGCGCGCCCATCACGTACCACGCGCTCATCTGCCCGCAGTCCTCGTTGCCGGCCAGGCCGTCCGGCTCGGCCGCGTACATCTTTTCCAGCAGCATGCGCACGCGCGCCTGGGTCTTGTGGTGGGAGCCGGTGTACGCGTACAGGTAGGCCACGTGGTGGCTGGGCTCGTTGCCGTGCGCGTACTGGCCGACCAGGCCGGCGATGTCCGGCGGCGCGTCGCCCTTCTGGCCGGAGTCGGCGCTGAACAGGCCGTCGAGCTTCTTCTCGAACGCCTTCTCGCCGCCGAACAGCGTCATGTAACGGTAGAGGTCGTGCTGGTTGAGGAAGGTGGCCTGCCAACTGTTGGACTCGGTGAAGTCGCGCCAGCGCGCGGAATGCCCGGTCGACTGCGGGTCGAACGGTTCCAGCCACCGGCCGTTCTCGCCGCGCGGGCGCACGAAGCCGGTCTTCCTGTCGAACACGTGGGCATAGTTGCGCGAGCGGGCGCGCAGCGCCCTGGCGTCTGCACGCGCGCCGGCGGCCTCGGCGATGTGCGCCACCGCCCAGTCGTCGTAGCAGTATTCCAGCGTCTTGCTGACCGCCTCGCCTTCCTTGTCGCTGGGGATGTAGCCGAGCTTGCGGTAGTACGGCAGGCCGCGGTAGTCGTCGTCCATTGCGCGCTTGCGGAACAGCGGCCACGCCTTGGCGATGTCGATGCCCTTGAAACCCTTGGCGTGCGCCTCGGCGACGACCGAGGCGGAGTGGTAGCCGATCATGCAGCCGGTCTCCACGCCTTGCAGCGGCCACACCGGCGGGCCTTCCGGGCTTTCCGCGGCCATCCGGATCAGGCCGTTGACCAGGTCGGGCACGCGCTCGCCCTGGTAAAGCGTGAGCAGCGGGTGCAACGCGCGGTAGGTGTCCCACAGCGAGTAGGTGCTGTAGTTGTGCGAGCCCTCGGGCAGCCGGTGCACCTGCAGGTCCATGCCGCGGTAGCGGCCGTCCACGTCGCTGAACAAGGTGGGCGCGAGCAGGGTGTGGTAGAGCGCGGAGTAGAAGATGCGGCGGGTCGTGTCGGAGGCGGTGTCGATGCGGATGCGGCCAAGCTCCTTCTCCCAGGCGGCGAGCGACGCGGCGCACGCGCCGTCGAAGTCCCAGCCGGGCGCCTCGGCCTCCAGGTTGCGCAGGGCGCCGTCCACGTCCACGCCGGACAGGCCGACCTTCACCAGCAGCGGCGTGCCGGCGACCTCGTCGAAGTGCAGCGCGGCCTTCAGGTGGGTGCCAGCGGCCTCGCCCGCGCCGGCGGCCAGCGGCCGGTCCTCGCTGTAGAGCGCGGCGCGGGCGAACGGGCGCGACACCTTCAGCGCGAAATGGAGGGTGCGGCCGTTGGCCCACTGGTGCACGGTGCGGCTGCCGACCAGGGTGTCTGCGCCGATCACGCGCAGGCTGGCGCCGGATACCTGGCAGGGCACCTTCGGGTCGTCGTGGTAGCCGTGCGCCAGGTCCACCAGCAGGTGGCCCTTGCCGGCCTTGCCGAAGGTGTAGCGGTGCAGGCCGGTGCGTGGCGTGGCGGTCAGCTCGGCGAGGATGTCGTGGTCGCTCAGGCGCACGCGGTAGTAGCCGGGGTGCGCCTGCTCGCTGGCGGGGTCGAAGCGCGAGCGGTAGCCGTCGCCCGGCGTGATCGCGGCGTCCACCGGCGGCTGCTGCACGCCCGCGGGCGCGGCGCCGTCGAACTGCGAGCGGTAGTTCACCTCGGGCCGGCCGCGCCCGCCCGGCTGCAGCTTCACCGCGCCCTGGGCCGGCATCACCAGTACGTCGAGCATGTCGCTGGCGCCGGTGCCGGACAGGTGCGTATGCGAGAAGCCCATGATCGAGCCGTCGCCCTGGTGGTAGCCGGAACAGGCGTCCCAGCCGAAGTCGTTGGTGTCGGGGCTGAGCTGCACCATGCCGAACGGCATCGAGGCGCCCGGGAAGGTATGGCCGTGGCCGCCGGTGCCGACGAACACGTCGACGTGGCGGGCCAGCCCGTCCGGGTTGACCGCCGCCGCTCCGCCCGGTGCCGGGGAGCCCAGGGCCTGGCCGGTGGCGGCGGCCAGCGCATCGCGGCGCCCGCCGGCGAGCGCGGCGGGGGCGACCAGGCCGGCGCCCAGCGCGGTCAGCGCCGTGGCCGTGCCTTGCAGGAATCGACGGCGGGTCACCATAGGAGTCTCCTCGGGTTCGGCGGTGGCGTGGACGCCGCGCTCAGGCGCGGCGCAGCAGGTCGGGTCGGCGTTCGGCGAGTCCGGCGACCAGCTCGCCGAACAAGGTGTTGGCCCAGGCGAACCAGGCACGGGTGAAGTGCGCCGGATCGTCCTGGTCGAAGGCTTCGTGCATGAAGCCGGTGCCGGCATGCGTGGCCTTGAGCCATTGCAGGCACTGGCGGATTTCGGCGTCGTCGCGGGCGGTGAGCGCGCGCATGACGATCGACATCGGCCAGATCATCCGCAGCCCTTCGTGCGGCCCGCCGATGCCTTCGGCGGCGCGGCCGCGGAAGAAGTACGGATTGCGCGGGCTCCAGGCCAGCGCGCGGGTGCGCCGGTAGCGTGCATCGTCCAGCGGCATCGCGCCGAGGTAGGCCAGGCTGGACAGGCTCGGCGCGTTGGCGTCGTCCATGGACAACTGGTTGCCGAAGCCGTCCACCTCGTAGGCCCACACGTCGCCGCCGCACCCGTCGCGCATGGGCGCGTATTCGTCCAGCGCGGCTTGCACCTCGCCGGCCAGCGCGCGGCAGTCGCCGGCAAAGGCCGTGTCGCGGTGGATCGCCTCGCTCATCGCGGCGAGCTGGCGCAGCGAGGTCACGGCAAAGAAATTCGCCGGCACGGACAGCGGATAGAGGCAGGCGTCGTCGGACGGCCGGAACATCGAGAAGATCAGCCCCACCGGCCGGCCGGGATTGCCATAGCCGCCCAGCGGCGGGTTCTCGGTGGCGTTGGGCGAGTTGCGCTGGAAGCGGTACGGGCCGGGGCCGTCCTTGCGCTGCTGCTCGCGGAAGGTGCGCAGCACCGCGTGCATCGCGGCGCGCCAGTCGTCGTCGAACGGCGCGGTGTCGCCGGTGGCCTTCCAGTAGCCGTGGGCGAGGCGGATCGGGTAGCACAGCGAGTCGATCTCCCACTTGCGCTCGGCCACCCCGGGGCGCATCTCGGTGAGGTCGTTCCTGGCCCACTCCAGGTGCGTGCGCGCAGCCGGGTCGGGCAGGAAGGCATTGGCGTACGGGTCGATCGCGATGCAGCGCGCCTGGCGATGGACCAGGCCGCGGAACAGCGTGCGCAGGGCGGGATCCTTCGCGGCCAGCGGCAGGTAGGGCCAGACCTGGGCGGACGAGTCGCGCAGCCACATCGCGTCGATGTCGCCGGTGACCACGAAGGTGTCCGGCTTGCCGTCCAGCGTGCCCAGGTGGACGGTGGTGTCGAGCGTGTTCGGGTAGCAGTTCCCGAACAGCCAGGCCAGCTCCGGATCGGCGATCCTCGCCCTGACACGGGCGATCTGCGCTTCCACCGCCGCGCTGGCGAAGCGGCGCTTTTCCACAGGCGGGCGGCGGCTGGCGAACCGATCCGCACCGGCTGCCGGCGGCGTGCGGGCCCATCCCGGAAGCGGCGTGCCGACCAGTCCGGCGCCGCCGGCGAAGGCCAGCATCTTCAGGAGGTCGCGGCGGCTGGTCGTCATGGCGGGCCCGGCACGTTTCGCGCCGGCGAAGGAGCGACGGGCGGCGCGGCAGCCGTGGCGGCGTACGTGGCGTGCTTGCGAAGCCTCATCGAGTCTCCCCTCTGTGCCGGCCTTCGGCCGGATGGATACCGGTACTTTCCACCTTCTCCCGCGACCTGGGCTGCTTCTGCGGCCAGGGCCCTTGTTGCCGGTCGCCGGTCGCTCGGCTTGGGTGATCTTCATGGCGCGGCATGAAGGTCATGTCCAACCCGTGCCGAAGCCACCCGACGCAGGCTTTTTATCTCGATCTAAATAATTTTTCCAACGATCAATCGACTGACGGCAATGGATTTTTTCCATGGCGTGCTGTGCGTTGCAGCAATTTGCGCCGCGAAGATTCAATCGATCTAAATCTCAGGCCGTTTCCGTGCTTGCTGCGGCGCAGCCAGCCTTGTCGGAGGCAAAGGTGCGAGGCCACGTGAGTGGCGGCGTGGTTCGCGCGGTTCGCCGTAGGGTTCGCCGTAGAAAAGACGTTGGGCGGTATGACCTGTTCGCCCATGGTCGCGGTGCGCCATCCCCTCGTCATTCCAGCGGCTTTCAACGGCCGCAGGGCCGGTCAAGCACGCAGGAGGCGCTTTTCAAAAGCCGAGGACTGGTCATCCAGCGCCTTGGCATTTCGACGGACCGAAGTCACTGGATCCCGGCCTTCGCCGGGATGACGGCGCGTTGGTGCTTCGCTCGACGCGGTGTCGCATGGGCGTTCTGGTGCGTTGGCGGCGCGTGGATGCCTTCGAGAGTGTGGATGCCTTCGAGAGTGGTGTTGCGCCGGCATGGCACCTGTCGGTTCATCGCCTTGCCTCGGAAACCCGGCTTCGGCCGGATCATCCCGACGTCCGCCCTGCCAACCCACCACGCGCGCGTCGTTCCAGCGCAAGCTGGAATCCAGCGCCTTGGCATTTCGACGGACCGAAGTCGCTGGATCCCGGCCTTCGCCGGGATGACGGCGTGTTGGCATCTTGGTGTTTCGCCGGCGATGGTGTTGCGTGGGGCCATGGGAAGCACCCATGGATGACTTGCCGGGACGACGTTGCACGGGCCTCTGCACCGGCTGCTCCCACGCTACGGTGCGGAGGCTCGGCCCGGGATGGTCGCCCCCCACAGCGAGCGCACGTGCAGCGCCTTCCGCAGCGCATCGAGGCCGGCGCGGCTATCGACGCGCAGCACGGCGGGTTCGCCCGGCAGCAGGTCGAAGGCGTTGTCGGACAGGTCGGCGTCGAGTTCGCCGAAGTCGATCCATACCTGGCGCGCCAGGTGCCTTGCGCTCACGGTGAGCGTGATGCCGCCGCCGTCGGCGGCCAGTTCGGCGTGCAGGCCCGGGTCGGCCAGCGCCAGTTGGGTGGACGGGACGAAATAGATCAGGTGACGGGCGACGGGCTTGCCGTGGTCGAGCAGGTCGAACACGGCCATGCTGCGGCGCGGATCGGCGCCCCGCAGCAGCGCCGCGTCGTCGAGCGCGGCCGCCTCGGTGCTGGAGAGCGCGGGCAGGTGGGCCGGTCGGGTGCGGTCGATCCGCGCGTGGCCGTCCATGTCGAGCACGCGGATGCGCAGTTGCGCGTCGAGCGGCGCGGTGCGGTCGGAGATCAGGAAAACCGCGGTGCGCCCGTCCCGCCGGATCGGCGCCACCCGCAGCGGTGCGTAGAAGTGCCGGGCGTGGAATTGCAGCGCCTTCCAGCGCCCGTCATGGTCGATGCTCGACCACGAGGCGCCCGGCCACACGTCGTTGAGCTGCCAGTACAGCGAGCCCATGGTGCGCGGCCGCGCGCTGCGAAGGTGGTCCACCGCCAGTTCGATGCCCTCGGCCTGCATCACCTGGCTCAGGTAGACGAAGGACTCGAAATCCTTCGGCTCGCCATAGCCGCGGCGCACGTAGCGCAGCACGCGCTCGTTGCCGTTGCCGCCGTCGTATTTCTGGTGGGCGCGCATCACCGGCGAGTCGATCGTGAGGTCGCCCGCGTCGGCGAAGCGGCGGATCGTCGCCATCGCCGGGAACGACTGCAGGCCGTATTCGGACTGGAAGCGCGGCGTGCTGTCGAGGTAGGCCTCGACCGGCCTGGCTGCGCCGGACCAGACGTCCCAGAAATGCACGTCGCCGTCGTCCGGCACGTTGGCCGGACCCTCGTAGTCGGTGCTCGGCGAGCTGGCCCAGTACGGCACCTGCGGCGAATGCTCCCTGACCGCGTCGCGCAGGGTATGGTCGAACAGTTCGCGCATGCCGTCCTCGATGCGCCTGCGCTCCGTCGGGCCGACGGACCGCGCGAAGGCCTTGCGGTCGGGCCACGATTCCCAGCCGGTCTGCACCTCGTTGTTGCCGCACCACAGCACCAGGCTGGGGTGGTCGCGCAGGCGGATCACCTGTTCGGTCGCCTCCTGCCGCACGTTGTCGCGGAAGGCGGCGTCCGCCGGCGGGATCGCGCCGCCGAACATGAAGTCCTGCCAGATCATCAGGCCGAGCCGGTCGGCCATCGCGTAGAACGCGTCGCTCGGGTAGATGCCGCCGCCCCACACGCGCAGCATGTTCATGTTGGCGTCGCGGGCGGATCGCAGCACCCGCCGCATCTGCGCCTCGCCGACGCGCGAGGGAAAGCTGTCGAAGGGAATCAGGTTGGCGCCCTTGGCGAAGATCGGCACGCCGTTGACCGCGAAGGCGAAGCCGCGGCCCCAGCGGTCCCTGTCGCGGCGCAGCTCGACCTTGCGCAGGCCGGTGCGGCGGTCGGCCTGTTCGACCGGTTTGCCGTCGACGAGCACGGTTGCATGGAAGTCGTACAGGTTTTGCGCGCCGTAGCCGGTCGGCCACCAGCGCTGCGGACGGTCGATCCGGATCGGCAGCTCGAACGCGTTTTCGCCGGCACGCAGTTCGATCTCGCGGGAGGCATGGCCGGTGCGGCCGTCCGGCGCGCGCCAGTCCACCTGCCATTGCGCCTTGCCGGCGCGGTCGGACCGTACTGCGACCTGCGCGCGCAGGTCGGCGGCCTGCGCCTCCACCCGTGCCTGGGCGATGTGGAAATCGGCCAGACGCAGCGCGTCCCAGCTCTCCAGCCGCACCGGCTGCCAGATGCCTGCGGTGACGTAGCGCGGGCCCCAGTCCCAGCCGTACTGGTAGTTGGCCTTGCGCACGTAGTTGGCGGTCTGCCTGCCCTTGGGCTCGTCGCCGAAGGCGGAGTCGAATTCGCCCGGCAGCGCATAGGGCTGCTTCAGCAACCACGGCAGCAGCCGCGCGACGGGCGAGTGCAGGGTCACCTCGAGCGTGTTGCGCCCGGCATGCAGGTACTCCTTCGCCGGCACCCGCCAGCGGCGGAACATGTTGTCGGCGGCCAGCAGCGACCGGCCGTTCAGGGCCACGTCGGCGAAGGTATCCAGCCCGTCGAACACCAGCTCCACGTGGTCGCGTCGCAGCGTCGCCGCATCGACGTCGAAGGAAAGCCGGTACTGCCAGTCGGCCAGGCCGATCCATTGCAGACGGGCCTCGTTGTCGCGCCGGAACGGGTCGGGGATCGCGCCCGCCGCCAGCAGGTCGGTGTGCACGCTGCCCGGCACGGCGGCCGCATGCCAGCCGGCGGCTTCCGGGTGTGCGCGGACGGCATCGGTGCCGGGCAGCAGGCGGAAGCGCCAGCCGGCATCGAGCGCCTGCGTGGCCGTGGCGGCGCAGGCGGCGTTGCCGATCGCCCAGGCCACGCACGCCAGGAGCCACGCCACCGGCATGCGGCACCGGCGCGGCGGCGCCGCATGGCGGATGAAGGCAGGCGGGAGGCCATCGAGGCCGTCGGAGGATGCGTCCGGGATCGGGCAGGTGCTGTCCATCGGGCCACCCTGCCATAACCCGGTATTTGCGTGGGTCAAAAATCGCGCAGGCATGGCCGCCATGGCGATGCCGTTGCGGCAGGCCGACTGCGGCGCGGTTCGGCGGCGGCCGGGCTGACCGGACCGAAAGGATCGGTGCAGGTGGACTCGAGCGGGCCCACGAAGCGGTCCAATGAAACAAACCCGCCCGATGAGCGAGCCCGATGAACCGGCCCGATGAACCAGCCCGATAAAACCGGCCCGGACGGATCAGTGGCTGCGGTTCACCGAATAGTCCGCCAGGGTGCGCAGGGCATCGCGGTAGGGCGATGCCGGCAGGGCGTCGAGCGCCTCGCACGCGGCGTCAGCGTGCCGCAGCGCGCGTTCGCGGGTGCGTTCCAGCGCGCCGGAGTCGCGGATCGCGGCGACGATGCGGTCGAGCGAGTCGAGCCCGCCGTGCTCGATCGCGTGGCGCAGCGACTGCGCCTGTTCCACGCTGGCCTTTTCCAGCGCGTAGATCAGCGGCAGGGTGGGCTTGCCCTCAGCGAGGTCGTCGCCGATGTTCTTGCCCAGGGTGTCGGCGTCGCTGACGTAGTCGAGCAGGTCGTCGGCGATCTGGAAAGCATAGCCCAGTTGCATGCCGTACTCGCGCAGCGCCTCGACCTGCGCCTGCGGCAGGCCGCCGAGGATGCCGCCCAGTTCGGTGGCGGCGGCGAACAGCACCGCGGTCTTGCGCTCGATCACCGCCAGGTAGGCGGCCTCGTCCACGTCGGCGTTGCCGATGTTGAGCAGTTGCAGCACCTCGCCCTCGGCGATGGTGTTGGTGGTGTCGGCCAGGATGCGCATCACCCGCATGTCGTCCAGCTCGACCATCAGCTGGAACGAGCGCGAGTAGAGGAAGTCGCCCACCAGCACGCTGGCGGCGTTGCCCCACAGCGCGTTGGCGGTCTTGCGGCCGCGGCGCAGGTCGGACTCGTCCACCACGTCGTCGTGCAGCAGGGTGGAGGTGTGGATGAACTCGATCACCGCGGCCAGCTTGACCTGCTGCTCGCCGCGGTAGCCGGCCGCGCCGGCGGCCAGCACGTGCAGCATCGGGCGCAGCCGCTTGCCGCCGCCGGCGATGATGTGGTCGGCGATCTGGTTGATCAGCACCACGTCGGAAGACAGCCGGTGGCGGATCAGCGCGTCCACCCGCTGCATGTCGGCGGCGGCGAGCGCGCGCACGCTGTCGAAATCGGCGGTGGGGCGGGGGGCGTCGGCAGGCATCGAGTTCATTGCGGGTCGGGTCCTCTGTGCGCCAAGTATAGAGGCCCCGGGCCGGCAAACCTGCAGCCGGACGTCATGGGCGGCCCGCGACACGCCGCCGCAAGCCCGGCGCGGAGCCGGTCCGTATAATCGGGCCGATGTCCGGCACACCCTTCCCGTCAGGATCACCCCGTTGAGCAGGCTCAACCGCATCGAGCGCCGCAGCGCGCTGGCACTGGCCTGCGTGATCAGCCTGCGCCTGTTCGGGCTGTTCCTGGTCATGCCGGTGTTCTCGCTGTATGCGCAGAAGCTGCCGGACGCGACGCCGCTGCTGATCGGACTGGCGCTGGGCGTGTACGGGCTGGGCCAGGTGCTGCTGCAGATTCCGCTGGGCCTGTTGTCCGACCGCATTGGGCGCAAGCCGGCGATCACCCTGGGGCTGCTGGTGTTCGTGGCCGGCGGCCTGGTGGCGGCGCTGTCGCATACGCTGGCCGGCATCGTGGCCGGCCGCGCGCTGCAGGGCATGGGCGCGGTGGCTGGCGCCGGCACCGCACTGATGGCCGATCTCACCCGCGAGGAACAGCGCGGCAAGGCGATGGGCATCATCGGCGTGTCGATCGGCGTCGCCTTCCTGCTGGCGCTGGTCCTGGGGCCGCCGCTGGAAGCGCTGGACGGCCTGTCCGGGCTGTTCGCGGCCACCTCGGCGCTGGCGCTGGCCTCGCTGGTGCTGCTGTGGCTGATCGTGCCGACGCCCGAACGCGCGCAGGCGCCGGCGGCCGCCACCTTCGGCCGCGTGCTGGCGATGCTGCGCGACGGCCGCATGCTGGTGCTGAACGGCTCGGTGTTCTTCCTGCATGCGCTGCTCACCGCGAGCTTCGTCGGCCTGCCGCTGCTGCTGGCCGAGCGCCTGCGCCTGCCGGTGAACCGCCACTGGGAGCTGTACCTGCCGGTGATGGTGATCGCCGCCCTCGTGATGGGCGCCTGCATGCACCGGATGAAGGAAGTGCGCCAGAGCCTGCGCATCGTGATGCTGTGCGTGGTGGCGATCGGGCTCTCGCTGGTGGGGTTCGCCGTGTCCGGCGCCCACCTGGCCTGGCTCGGCGTGGCGGCCACGGCGTTCTTCTCCGCCTTCAACCTGCTGGAGGCGGCGCTGCCCAGCCTGGTCTCGCGGCTGGCGCCGGGCCACCTGCGCGGCGCGGCGATGGGCGCGTACTCCACCAGCCAGTTCCTCGGCGCCTTCGTCGGCGGCGCGGTCGGCGGCCTCGCGCTGGGCCGGCTGGGCACCGGCGGGGTGTTCCTGTGCGCCGCGGCGCTGACCCTGGCATGGCTGCCGCTGGTGATCGCCGGCGCGCGCAGGATCGACCGCGCGGCCGCCGCGCAGGCGCAGGCGCAACCGGCCTGAAAGCAGGTTCACGATCCATCCGTCAGTCCAGCCGCTTCTTCGTCATGCCTGCGGCTTTCGACGGCCGAAGGCTGGTCGTCCAGTGGCTTGATCCGCCAAAGGCGCTGGATCCCGGCCTTCGCCGGGATGACGTTTCATGGGGGATGCCTGGAAATCGTGAACAGGCTTTGCAGCCTTCGCGCAGGGCCGCTGAAGGCGCGCGCAATGCCCGCGGCGGGGTGCCGCGGCTGGCTGTGCGACCGCCTGGGCGCGAGGTTTGCAATCGCCCGGGCAAGCTCCAATCATGGCCGCATCGCGTCACGGGTAGCGTACCGATGGCCCACGAAATCATCGTGCTGATCGCGCAGTACGGCTTGCTGCTGGTGTTCTTCAACGTGCTGGTGGAGCAGGCGGGCGTGCCGGTGCCGGCGGTGCCCACCCTGGTCGTGGCAGGTGCACTGGGCGCAAATGACAGGTTGCCGCTGGCCGGCGTGGTACTGGCTGCGGTTCTCGCCTGCCTGCTCAGCGATCTGCTCTGGTATTGGGCAGGCCGCCGCTTCGGTTCCAGGGTGATGCGCACGATCTGCCGCATCTCGCTGTCGCTGGATTCCTGCGTGAAGCAGTCCGAGCTGCACTTCCAGCGCTGGCGAGGGCGGGAGTTGCTGATCGCCAAATTCGTGCCGGGACTGTCTACGGTAGCCCCGCCGCTGGTAGGCGCGATGGGCTTGCGCGCCGGCACCTTCGTGCTGCTGGACGGCCTGGGCTCGTTGCTGTGGGTGGGCGTCGCGGTCGGGCTTGGCTACGCGTTCACCGCCCAGGTCGACGGTCTGCTGGCCGCTCTGGCCAGTGCCGGCACGGTCGCGTTCGAATTGCTGCTGGTCTTGCTGGCGCTCTACATCGCCGCCAAGTGGTGGCAGCGCCGGCGCCTGCTGGTGGCCTTGCGCATGGCCCGCATCACCGTGGAGGAACTGAACCAGTCCATCGCGGAGGGGCGGGCCCCGGTGGTGGTCGACGTGCGTTCGCAGGCGGCGCGCCAGCTCGACACGCGGGTCATCCCCGGCGCCGTGCTGGCCGATCTGGAGGGTATCGGCCAGGTGCTGCAAGGCGTTCCGCCGGATCGCGAGCTGGTGATCTACTGCAGCTGCCCGAACGAAGTATCCGCGGCCAGGGCGGCCAAGCTGCTGATGGCGATCGGCTACCACCGGGTGCGCCCGCTGCTGGGCGGGCTCGATGCGTGGGACGCCGCGGGGTACGGCGTCGACCATCTGCCGTCGGCCGCTCCGCAAGCGGCGCTGACCGGTTGCACATGACCGTCTGAGCGGCGACCCGCCGGTTCGCCGGAAAACTTTACGCGTTCTATACGCGAAGCGGCCGAAGCGATACCCCGTTCTTATGCGGCACTTCCTACAGTGCGCGCCGTCTTCCCCATGAGCCGGCGCCGATGGATGTCGTCTACCTGCTGTTCCTGTTCGTGCTGTGCGCCGCGGCGCTCGGCTTCGTGCTGATCTGCGACCGGCTCGGGCCGCGCAAGTGAGCGCGCCCGCCTTCCGCCCCGCCTTCCCCGCGTGAGATTCCCGCCATGAACGTTCTCTACCTCATCGCCGCGCTGATCGCGGTGGCCCTGGTGGGCTACCTGTGCGTGGCCCTGCTCAAGCCGGAGTGGTTCGAATGACCGCCAACGACATCCTGCAGGTCGGCCTGTTCCTGGCCGTGTTGCTGCTGCTGGTCAAGCCGGTCGGCAACTACATGGCGCTGGTGTTCGCCGATGCGCCCAACCGCGTCACCCGCTTCGGCGGCCGCGCGGAGCGCGGCATCTACCGGCTGTGCGGCATCCGGCCCGACGAGGACATGGGCTGGAAGCGCTATGCGCTGGCGATGCTGCTGTTCAACGTGCTCGGCCTGCTGGCCGTGTACCTGTTGCAGCGCGTGCAGCAGTGGCTCCCGCTGAACCCGCAGCACTTCGCCGCGGTGTCGCCGGACTCGGCGATGAACACCGCGATCAGCTTCGCCAGCAACACCAACTGGCAGGGCTACGGCGGCGAGTCGACGATGAGCTACCTGACCCAGATGCTCGGCCTGGCGGTGCAGAACTTCCTCTCCGCGGCCACCGGCATCGCGGTGCTGGTGGCGGTGGTGCGCGGCTTCGCCCGGCGCGGCGCGAAGGCCATCGGCAACTTCTGGGTCGACCTCACGCGCAGCACGCTGTACGTGCTGGTGCCGCTGTCGCTGCTGATGAGCCTGCTGCTGGTGTCGCAGGGCGTGGTGCAGAACTTCAAGCCGTACGTCGACGTGCCGGTGGCACAGGCCACCAGCTATACGGAGACCGTCAAGGATGCCGCCGGCCATCCGCAGAAGGATGCTGCCGGCCACGAGATGACCCGCGACGTCCCGGTCGTCACGCAGACCCTGCCGATGGGCCCGGCCGCCTCGCAGATCGCGATCAAGCACCTGGGCACCAACGGCGGCGGCTTCTTCAACGCCAACTCGGCGCACCCGTATGAGAATCCCACGCCGTTCTCCAACTTCATCGAGATGCTGGCGATCTTCCTGATCCCGGCGGGGCTCTGCTACACCTTCGGCCGCATGGTGGGCGACCGGCGGCAGGGCTGGGCGATCCTCGCCACGATGCTGCTGATCTTCGTACCGCTGACGCTGGGCCTGGTCGCGGCAGAGCAGGCCGGCAACCCGGCGCTGCACGGGCTGGCGGTGGATGCGCACGCCTCGGCGCTGCAGGCCGGCGGCAACATGGAAGGCAAGGAGACGCGCTTCGGCATCGCCTCCAGCGGCCTGTTCGCGGCGATCACCACGGCCGCCTCGTGCGGCGCGGTGAACGCGATGCACGATTCGCTCACGCCGCTGGGCGGCCTGGTGCCGATGTGGCTGATGCAGCTCGGCGAGGTGGTCTTCGGCGGCGTCGGCTCGGGGCTGTACGGCATGCTCGCCTTCGCCGTCGTCGCCGTATTCATCGCGGGGCTGATGGTCGGCCGCACGCCGGAATACCTGGGCAAGAAGATCGAGGCCCACGAGATGAAGATGGCCAGCCTCGCGGTGCTGCTGCCGTGCGCGCTGGTGGTGATCTGCACCGCGGTCGCCGTGCTGCTGCCGGCCGGCGTGGCGGGCGTCGCCAACCCCGGCGCGCACGGCTTCAGCGAGATCCTGTACGCGGTCAGCTCGGCCTCCAACAACAACGGCAGCGCGTTCGGCGGCCTCTCGGCGAACACGCCGTTCTGGAACGTGCTGCTGGGGCTGTGCATGTTCCTCGCGCGCTTCCCGCTCGCCATCGCGATGCTGGCGATGGCCGGCTCGCTCGCCGCCAAGCGCCACGTGCCCGAGTCCGCCGGCACGCTGCCCACGCACACGCCGCTGTTCGTCGCGCTGCTGGCCTGCGTGGTGATCGTGGTGGGCGCGTTGACTTTCCTTCCCGCATTGGCCCTCGGGCCGATCGTCGAATCCCTGCTGTCCGCTACGGGGCATTGATCCATGACTTCGCAAACCCATGCCGCCCGCGGTTTCGACCGCGAGCTGGTTCTCACGGCGCTGGCCGATTCGTTCCGCAAGCTGTCGCCGCGGCTGCAGTTCCGCAACCCGGTGATGTTCGTGGTGTTCGTGTGCAGCGTGCTGACCACCGTGCTGTGGGTGCAGGCGCTGGCCGGGCACGGCGAGGCGCCGACCGGCTTCATCTTCTGGGTCAGCCTGTGGCTGTGGTTCACCCTGCTGTTCGCCAATTTCGCCGAGGCGCTGGCGGAGGGGCGCGGCAAGGCGCAGGCCCATGCGCTGCGCAGCTCGCGCAAGGACGTGCTCGCGAAGAAGCTGGCATCAGCCGACCGCAACGCCGCGATCACCTTCACGCCATCCAGCGAGTTGCGCAGCGGCCACCACGTGCTGGTCGAGGCGGGCGAGCCGATCCCGGGCGACGGCGAGGTGGTGGCCGGCGCGGCCAGCGTGGACGAGAGCGCGATCACCGGCGAGTCCGCCCCGGTGATCCGCGAGTCCGGCGGCGACCGCAGCGCGGTCACCGGCGGCACCCGTGTGCTGTCGGACTGGCTGGTGGTGCGCATCACCAGCAATCCCGGCGAGAGCTTCCTCGACCGCATGATCGCGATGGTGGAAGGCTCCAAGCGGCGCAAGACGCCGAACGAGATCGCGCTGACCATCCTGCTGGCCAAGTTCACCCTGATCTTCCTGCTCGCCTGCGCCACCCTGCTGCCGTATTCGATCTACAGCGTGCAGGCGGCCGGCGGCGGCAACCCGATCACGCTGACCGTGCTGGTCGCGCTGCTGGTCTGCCTGATCCCCACCACCATCGGCGCGCTGCTTTCGGCGATCGGCATCGCCGGCATGGACCGGATGATCCGCGCCAACGTGATCGCCACCTCCGGCCGCGCGGTCGAGGCGGCAGGCGACGTCGACGTGCTGCTGCTGGACAAGACCGGCACGATCACCCTGGGCAACCGCCAGGCGGTGGCCTTCCACCCGGCGCCGGGGGTGGAGGAAAGCGTCCTCGCCGAGGCCGCGCAGCTCGCCTCGCTGGCCGACGAGACGCCCGAAGGGCGCAGCGTGGTGGTGCTGGCGAAGGAAAAGTTCGGCCTGCGCGAGCAGCCGCTCGAGGCCCTGCACGCGCAGTTCGTGCCGTTCACCGCGCAGACCCGCATGAGCGGCGTGGACAGCGACGCGCGGCGGATCCGCAAGGGCGCCTTGGATGCGGTGGAGAAATACCTGGACGGGCAGGGCAGCCACCTGCCGCCGATGGTCAGGCGCCTGGCCGAGGACGTCGCCCGCCGCGGCGCCACGCCGCTGGTCGTCGCCGAGGGTTCGAGCGCGCTGGGCGTGATCGAGCTGAAGGACATCGTCAAGGGCGGCATCAAGGAGCGCTTCGCCGAGATGCGCAAGATGGGCATCAAGACCGTGATGATCACCGGCGACAACCCGCTCACCGCCGCCGCCATCGCGGCGGAGGCCGGGGTGGACGACTTCCTCGCCGAGGCCACGCCGGAAGCCAAGCTCAAGCTGATCCGCGACATGCAGGCCGAGAACCGGCTGGTGGCGATGTGCGGCGACGGCACCAACGACGCGCCGGCGCTGGCGCAGGCCGACGTGGCGGTGGCGATGAACACCGGCACCCAGGCCGCGAAAGAGGCCGGCAACATGGTCGACCTCGATTCCAACCCGACCAAGTTGATCGAGGTGGTGGCGATCGGCAAGCAGATGCTGATCACCCGTGGCGCGCTGACCACCTTCTCCATCGCCAACGACATCGCCAAGTACTTCGCGATCATCCCGGCCGCGTTCGCGACGACTTATCCCGCGCTCAACGCGCTCAACGTGATGCGCCTGGCGACGCCGCAGAGCGCGATCCTGTCGGCGGTGATCTTCAACGCGCTGATCATCGTGTGCCTGATCCCGCTGGCGCTGAAGGGCGTGAAGTACCGCGCGCTCGGCGCCGGCGCGCTGCTGCGCCGCAACCTGCTGGTCTACGGCCTGGGCGGCATGGTCGTGCCGTTCCTCGGCATCAAGCTGATCGACATGCTGCTGGTCCTGTGCGGACTGGCCTGATTCCCTTTGCTCGTCATTCCGGCGAAGGCCGGAGTCCAGTGGCCTCGTCGCATCAACGATCCTGGATCCCGGCCTTCGACCGGATGACGACTCCCTTCCCTGGAGCGCTGTCATGCAGACATTGAAAGTATCCGTATCCCTTCCCGGCGCCGCCCACCCCGACATGGAGCTGCGGCTGTCCGCCGACGATTCCGCCTGCGACGTGGTGATCGCGCTGCCGGTGCAGTCGGGGCAGCCCGCCCAGGCGGTGCGACTGCCACGCGACAACGTGGTGCCGCTGCCGCGCGACAGCGAATCGCCGCGCGACGACGACTACGTGCTCGGCGGTTACGCCGGCATCTGATCCGACGCTCCAACCCCGCAATCCCCAGACAGGCGCCGCCCCGACAGGCACGGCGCCGAGGTTCCCGCCATGAAACCGCTTTCCCTCGCTGCCGCGGCAGCCTTCGCATCCCTCGCCGTCGCCGTGCATGCCGGCGACGCACCGGCGAGCCCGGTCACCGGCAACGTCGCCGTGACCTCCGACTACATGTTCCGCGGCCTGACCCAGACCTGGGGCCGGCCGGCGATCCAGGGCGGCGCCGACTACACCGGCCCGGGCGGTTTCGCCGCCGGCTTGTGGGCATCGAGCATCAGCGAGCGCAGCTACCCGGGCGGCGCGATGGAGCTGGACCTCTACGCCAGCTACGGACGGTCGATCGACGACGACTGGTCCTGGCGTGCCGGCGTGTACGGTTACGTGTACCCGGGCGCCGACCTCGACCGGGCCGGGCTGTCGTCGCGCTCGTTCGACACGGTCGAGGCCAACGCCGCCCTGAGCTGGAAATGGCTCACCCTGAAATACAACCGCGCGATCACCGACTACTTCGGCGTGGATACGGAGCAGGGCTACCGGGGCGATTCCAAGGGCACCGGCTACCTGCAACTCGATGCGCTCATCCCGCTCGGCGCGGCCTGGAGCCTCGCCCTGCACGCCGGCCACACGCATTACACCACCACGCTCGCCGCGCCGCTGGCGAGTGGCGCGCGCGATCCCGGCTACAGCGACTTCGGCGCCACGCTGAAGTACCAGTTAGCCGCGCACTGGTCGCTGGGCGCGGGCGCCACGCATGCCACCAACGCCGCTTTCTACCGGCGCACGAGCAGCTTTCTCGATGCCGGCGACACGCGCAACATGGGCGGTTCGCGCGTTTTCGTGATGCTGCAGGGCAGCTTCTGATGCGGGCGATCCTGCCCCGTGTGGCAACGGCCGGCCGTCCACGCCGGCCACTTTCCCGAAAAGCGGTGACAACCATGAGCAAACTGCTGCGCCCCTCCCTCGTCCTGCTGCTGGTGCTGACCGCGGTCACCGGCGTGCTGTACCCACTGGCCGTCACCGGGCTGGCCCAACTGATCTTCCCGCGCCAGGCCAACGGCAGCCTGGTCGAGAAAGACGGCAAGCCGGTCGGCTCGGCGCTGATCGGCCAGGCGTTCACCGAGCCGAAGTATTTCTGGGGCCGGCCGTCGGCGACCGCGCCGAACGCGTACAACGCCGGTGCGTCGTCCGGTTCCAACCTGGGGCCGACCAACCCGGCGCTGGCCGAGGCGGCCAGGCAGCGCATCGTCGCGCTGCGCCGGGCCGACCCGGGCAACGAGGCGCCGGTGCCGGTGGATCTGGTCACCGCTTCGGGCAGCGGCCTCGATCCGCAGATCAGCCCCGCCGCGGCGCAGTACCAGGCGGCGCGGGTGGCGCGGGCGCGCGGGCTGGACATGGCGCAGGTGCGGGCGCTGGTGGCGCGGTACACCTCCGGCCGCCAGTTCGGCGTGCTGGGCGAGCCGCGGGTGAACGTGCTGCAGCTCAACCTGGCGCTGGATGCGATGCCCGCTGGCTCCGTGCCGGGGCGGGACGCCAGGTGAGGCGCGCAGGCCTGCCCGGTTGCGCGCGGATCCGCGCGTGAGGGTGGCGCGCGCCCGTGCCCGGCCCATTCCTTCTTCGGTACAGGCGAGCCTGACGCACGCAAACCGGCGAGAATGAGGCCATGACCGGACCTTCCCGCGAAGCGCGTGCCGATGCCCTGCTGAGTGCGGGACAGGACGAGCGCACCCGCCGGCTCAAGGTCTTCCTCGGCGCCGCGCCCGGCGTCGGCAAGACCTACGCCATGCTGTCCGCCGCGCGCGAGCTGAAGCGGCAGGGCGTGGACGTGGTGGTCGGCCTGGTCGAGACGCACGGCCGCGCCGAGACCGCCGCCCTGCTGGAGGGCCTGGAGGTACTGCCGCGGCGCGCGGTGCGCTACCGCGCGTCCGACGGCAGCGAGCGCGAGTTCAGCGAGTTCGACCTGGACGCCGCGCTGGCGCGCAAGCCGGCGGTGCTGCTGGTCGACGAGCTGGCCCACCGCAACCTGCCGGGCGGGCGGCACGAGCGGCGCTGGCAGGACATCGCCGAGCTGCTCGACGCCGGCATCGAGGTGTACAGCGCGCTCAACGTGCAGCACCTGGAAAGCCTCAACGACCAGGTGCGCCGGATCACCGGCATCGCTGTGCGCGAGACCGTGCCGGACGCCTTCCTCGACCGCGCGCGCGATATCGTGCTGGTCGACCTGCCGCCGCGCGAGCTGATCGGCCGGCTCAAGCAGGGCAAGGTCTATGTGCCGGAGACCGCGGCGGCGGCGCTCGACGCGTTCTTCTCGCCGACCAACCTGGCCGCCCTGCGCGAGCTGGCGGTGGACACGATCGCCGGCCACGTCGACAGCGACCTGCGCGAATCGATGCTGGCGCGCGGCGGCGCGATGCCGGTGCGCCGCCGCGTGCTGGCGGCGATCGACGGGCAAGGCCAGAGCGAGTACCTGGTGCGCGTGGCGCGGCGCATCGCCGAGCGGCGCGGCGCGCCGTGGAGCGTCGCCTACGTGGACACCGGCGCGACGCTCGACCCGGCGCGGCGCGAGCGGCTGGAGGCGGCGATGCGCCTGGCGCGGCGTCTCGGCGGCGAGCCCATCGTGCTGCGCGGCCATGCCGTCGCCGACGAGCTGCTGGCGCATGCTGACCGCGAAGGCGTCGGCCAGATCATCCTCGGGCGCACCCGCGAACGGCCGCTGGCGCGCATGCTCGGCCGCTCGCTGACCCAACTGCTGCTGCGCCGCGGGGCACACCTGGAGCTGACCATCATCGCCACGCCGAGCGAGCGGGCGAAGGCGCGCCGCCGCCTGCGCCTGCCGGGCGGGCGCGGTTCGCGCGGCGAATACGCCTATGCCACGCTCGCCACCCTGGTCGCGTTCGGATTGTCGTTCGTGGCCGACCGCTACCTGTCGGTGGCGAACCTGTCGCTGATCTTCCTCACCGCGGTGCTGGTGGTGGCGGTGCGCACGCGCATGAGCGTGGCCGTCTATACGGCCGTTTCGTGCTTCGTGGGATACAACTTCTTCTTCGCGCCGCCGCGCTACACGCTGGCGATCGCCAACCTCGACGACGTGCTGGCGGTGGTGCTGTTCCTGCTGGCCGCCCTGGTCTGCAGCCGCCTCGCGACGCGGCTGGCCAGCCAGGTGGAATCGTTGCGCGCCGCACACGCGCAGGCGCGCGCCCTGTTGGGACTGGGCCAGCAGCTGACCAGCAGCACCGACGCCGATGGCGTCCGCGCGGCCGGCACCCGGGCGCTGGCGCAGGCGCTGCGCTGCGAGGCGTCGATCCTCGCCCGCGACGCGGGGCAGGTGCTGCGCGTGGTCGCGAGCGCGCCGCGGGAGCACGCGTTGTCCGCGCAGGACCTGGCCGCCGCCGACTGGAGCGAACGCCACGGCGAGCAGGCGGGCCGCAGTACCGACACGCTGAACGCCGCGCCGTGCTGGATGCTGCCGCTGGGCGGCGAGGGCCGTCCGCTGGGCGTGGTCGCGCTGCATCTCGATCCCGCGCAGGGCGAGTTCGACGCCGACCGGCGCAGCCTGGCGCTGGCGATGACCCAGGACATCGGCCAGGCGCTGGAGCGCGCGCGGCTGTCCGACGAACTGGAGGGCGCCCGCGTGCAGGGCGAGACCGAGCGCCTGCGCAGCGCGCTGCTGTCGTCCGTCTCGCACGACCTGCGCTCGCCGCTGGCCTCGATGATCGGCGCGGCCGGCACCCTGGTCAGCTACGAGGACAGGCTGCCGGCGGACGAGCGCCGCGACCTGCTGCAGGCCATCCTCGGCGAAGGCCAGCGGCTGGATCGCTACATCCAGAACCTGCTCGACATGACCCGGCTCGGCCACGGCACGCTCAAGCTCAACCGCGACTGGACCGACAGCGCCGAGATCGCCGCCGCCGCGGTGACGCGGCTGCGCAAGCAGTTTCCCGACCTGCGTGTGGAGACGTCGGCGCCGCCGGAAGGTGTGCTGCTCTACGTCCATCCCGCCCTGATCGAACAGGCGCTGTTCAACATCCTGGAGAACGCCGCACGCTTCTCGCCGCCGGGCGAGGCCGTCCGCGTGACCGTGCGCAGCAGTGGCGAACGCCTGCTGATCGACGTCAGCGACCGCGGCCCGGGCATCCCGGAGGACGAGCGCGCACGCATCTTCGACATGTTCTACTCGGTATCGCGTGGCGACCGCGCGCCGCAGGGCACCGGGCTGGGGCTGGCGATCTGCCGCGGCATGATCGGCGCGCACGGCGGCAGCGTGGAGGCCTTGCCCGGCGACGGCATCGGCACCACCATCCGCATCAGCCTGCCGTTGCCGGCGCCGCCCGATACGAATCCATGAGCTCAGCTGCACCGCGCATCCTGGTGATCGACGACGAAGCGCAGATCCGCCGCTTCCTCGACATCGGCCTGCGCGCCGAGGGTTACCAGGTGCTGCTCGCCGCCAATGCGGTC
Source organism: Frateuria sp. Soil773 (assembly GCF_001428405.1). GTDB lineage: Bacteria > Pseudomonadota > Gammaproteobacteria > Xanthomonadales > Rhodanobacteraceae > LMSL01. The sequence goes on along the minus strand of NZ_LMSL01000041.1, from coordinate 650,764 downwards.
GAAGGCCTGGCGCAGGCGGCCACGCAATCGCCGGACCTGGTGATCCTCGACATCGGCCTGCCCGACCGCGAAGGCCACGACGTGCTGGCCGAGTTGCGCCAGTGGAGCCAGGTGCCGGTGCTGATGCTGTCGGTGCGCGACGCGGAGAGCGAGAAGGTGCGCGCGTTGGACCACGGCGCCAACGACTACGTGACCAAGCCGTTCGGCATCCAGGAGCTGATGGCGCGGCTGCGTGCGCTGCTGCGCAACCGCCCGTCCGGCGAGCCGGAGCTGCCGCCGCGCTACGACGACGGCCGCCTCGGCGTGGACCTGGCGCGCCGCGAGGTGAGCCTGGACGGTGCGCCGGTTTCGCTCACCCGCAAGGAGTACGCCGTGCTGGCGCTGCTGCTGCGCCACGCCGGCCGGGTGGTCAGCCAGCAGCAGCTGCTGCGCGAGGTGTGGGGCGCCAGCCACGTGCAGGACACGCACTACCTGCGCATCGTGCTCGGCAAGCTGCGGCAGAAGCTGGGCGACGACCCGGCCAACCCTCGCTGGCTGAAGACCGAGCCGGGCGTGGGTTATCGCTTCCTGAGTTGAATGGGTCCCCGGCGGAACGAACGCGCATTTTCGCTGCACTGACGCCGCCTGCCACCGCTCCGTTTCGGTTGGTCGATCCGCGCCGGGTGCCGCCGCAAGGGCGTTCCGCGCATCCATGCCGCAGCGTTTCGTTCAAGGCGTCGAAGGCCACGCATCGGCAGGCGTTGCGGCCTTGCCGGCGCATGCCAGCACCGCATGCACGACCTGCCGCATCTGCGGCACCAGGTAGAAGTGGTCGCCGGCAAAACGGCGCAGGTGGAAGGCCTGCGAGGTCTGCTGTGCCCATGCCTCGGCATCGCCGCTGGCGAGTTCGTGGTCATCCGTGCCGACGAAGGCGCTGATCGCCAGCGGCAGCGGCGGCATCGTGGCAAGCGCCGGGCGATAGGTTTCGATCAGGCGGTAGTCGCTGCGCATGCGCGGCAGCAGCAGGGCACAGAATTCGTCGCAGTCCAGCAGGGCCGCCGGGGTGCCGCCAAGCCGGCGCAGTTCGTGGCGCAGGGCATCCTCGCCCGCACGGTGCAGCGTGCCGCCGTGGTGGCGTGCTGGCGCTTCGCGGGCGGACACCACCAGGTGCGCCGGCAGGCGCTGCCGCCGTCCGTGCAGGGTCAGGCACAGTTCGTGCGCGACGGCGGCGCCCATGCTGTGGCCGAACAGCAGGTAGGGACGGTCGAGCAGCACCGGCATCGCCTGCGCGATGGCGTCGACCAGCGCGTGCATGTCGTCCATCGGTCGTTCGTCCAGCCGGTCTTCGCGGCCGGGATACTGCACGGCCACCAACTCGATGCTGTCCGGCAGCAGCGCCGCCCAGGCACGGAAGAACCCCGCCGAGCCGCCGGCGTGCGGAAGGCAGACCAGCCGCATCGACGCGGCCGGGCGCGGGCTGTACCGGCGGAACCAGGGCGAGTCTGCGGCGCGCGCGGGAAGGTGGACGGCGTTCATGCCGGCAGGCCGTCCGCATCCGCAAGCAGCGCCTCGGCGGGCAGCGGCCGTGGCGCCTCGGCCGCGAGGGGCCGGGTCGGACCCAGCAGGGCGCCGAGTTCCTGCCAGGCCTTGCAGCTGGCCAGCGTGTACTGGTTCAGCGCGGCGTCGCCGGAGTCGCTGCCGATCGCCGCATGCATGCGCAGCAGCGCGCGCGCGATCGCGCGCGGCCACAGTTCGCGGAACACCGCGCCGAACGTCGGCGTCTCGGCCGGCCCCAGCAGCGAGCCGACCGGCAGCGCGACGGCGGCGTCCTCGGCGGCCAGGTCGAGCACGCCGTCATCGCGCCGTTCCAGGTGCATGCGCGGATGCCACAGCACGTGGCCGTGCGTATCGCTGAGGGTGAGCGTGCCGCCGGTGGTGCCGAGCGCGATCCGGTGCAGCAACTGGGTATGGTTGTCCGGGTCGGCGGGGTCGAGCTGGTTCTGCACGCGCAGGGTCAGCGGCACGCCGCCGATGCGTCCGCCGATGCAGGTGAACGGGCCGCCATGGTCGCCGGCCGGCTGCAGCGCGAACGACCAGGGCCGCAGCGCGCCCAGCGCCTGCCCGAGCATGTCGACCAGCGGATACAGCACGTGCACGCTGCAGGCCGCGTCGAGGTAGACCGCCTCGCGCAGCGCCAGTGCGCGTCGCGCCGCGTCGATGAAGCGGACGACCGGCGCCACGTCCGGATAGAAGCTGTTGATGCGATACCGGCAACCCGTCTCGCGTGCTGCGCGCAGACACGCGGTGACCTCATCGTGGTGCAGCGGATGCTCCTGCAGCACGTGGATGCCGCGCGCGAGCAGGGCCAGCGCCAGTTCGGTGCCGACGCCGCCGACCACGCCGGCGCGCACCACCACGCAGGCCAGGTCCACGCCCCGCGGCGGCAGCTGGTCCACGCCGGTATACAGCGGCACGCCATGGCGTGCCGCGCAGTCGCGCGCGTGCGCGCTGCCGCGGGCGAGGATGCCGACGAGCTCGAAGTGCTCCGGCAGGCCCGCCGCGCCGCGCAGGTAGACCTGGCCGAAGGTGACGCCGCAGACGATGACGCGCAAGCGGACGGCCGTCACAGCACGCCTTCCTCGGTGACCGCGGTCGCCGCGTCACGCGGCGCGAGTTCGACCAGGTCGAGGCCGTCGTACGCGCGCCAGCGGTGCAGGCGTTCGAGCGTCGCGGCGGGATCGAGCGTTTCGGCCGCGTGGTGCGTACCGCAGGGCAGGCTCCCGTCGGTGAGTGCGAGTACGGCGGCCGCGGCCACCGCCGCGCTGAGCCGGTAGCTGTCGCCGGCGCGCAGCACGGCGCGCCGGTGGCGCGGCTGGCCGCCGCGCAGGCCGTCCAGTTCGATCACGGCGCGGTAGTAGGGCGCGTGGCCGGCGAGGTCGAGCGTGGCCGCTTCCACCAGGTCGGCCACGGCTTGCGCCAGCATCGCCGGATCGATCGCCGGCGTGGCCGCGAGGCGCCCGCTCCAGCGGCCGATCAGCGTGGCCGCGCGCGGGCTCGGCGCCAGGGTATGCCACTGCGCATGGCGCAGCCCCAGCTCGGCGGCGAGCTGCGCCAGTTCGCCGGTGAGGAAGGGTTGCGCGTGCACGCGGCCGGGCACGCCCGGCAGTTCCAGCCCGTCCTGCGGCGCCAGGGCGCCGCCCACGCGGCGGCCGTCGATCCAGGCGGCGCCGGCCTGGCCGAAGCCGGCGACGGTGCTGAGCAGCACGTCGGCGCCCGCCGCCGGCGTGCAGCGCTCGCGGCCGCCGGCCCAGATCGACAGCGTGTGTACGCGGTCGAAGCCCTGCGCCGCCAGCCAGCGCGGCAGCAGGCCCGACAGGCCGGGAAACACGCCGGCCGAATGGATCGCGCGCCGCCCGGCGGACAGCGGCTGCGCGTCGAGCTGGCGTTGCAGGCCCTCGCCGCCGAAGGCGTCGACATAGTCCGCGCCGGCCGCGTCGGCAGCCCTGGCGACGCGGTCGCCGATGCGGCACGACGGCCCGGCGGCGTTGAGCACGATCGCGCAGCCCTCGCAGAAACGCGCCAGCGACGAGGAATCGTCCACGTCCACCGTCAGCCATTCCACGTGCGAGGAGGCGGCCGGCGGCGCATGGCGGTAGCCGCCGCGCAGCGCGAAGCGGCCCTCCGCCTGCAGGCAGGCCAGGGCGGCGGCGCCCACGGCGCCGCTGGCGCCGACGATGCCGACGCGCGGGACGCTCATGCCGCCCGCGCCTGCAGGATGCGCGAGGCCACTGCCTGCACGTGCGGCGGTTGCAGGCAGGACAGGTGGTTGCCGTCGATCCGTTCCACGCGGATGTCGCCGAGCGCGAGTTCCGTCCAGAAGCGCTGCATGTCGGAGGCCAGCCCGGGCAGGAAGTGCAGCGCCTCGTCGTCACGCAGCAGGCGCAGGTCGCCCGCGAACGGCTCGGGCGCGTAGGCGGCCACCGCGCGCAGGCTGTGGCGGAAGATCCGGAACAGGATGTCGATCTGGTCGCCGACGATCGCCTCGGCCTTGCTTTCCACCGTCGCGGCGAGCGCGGACAGCCGTTCGGCCGCCGGCCGCCGCGCCAGTTGCGCATAGCAGGCGGACACGGCGGCCAGTTCGCCGTCCAGCTCCTGCAGGCAGCCCGCCGGCAGCCGGTCGCCGTGGCGCGCACGCAGGGTCGCCAGCGCGTGCGCCATCTGCACGTTGTCCACGGTATGCCCCGCCGCGCCGATGTCGGCGCCGAGCAGGCCGCCGAAGGCGCGTTCGAGCAGTAGGTCGTCGTCGATGCGGTAGCGGAAGCGGTCGCTGCTGATGACCGTGACCGGCTCGATGTCCTTGCCCGCTTCGAGCAGGGCGCGGGCGACCTCGGTGGCGAGCAGGCCGCCCATGCAGTAGCCGATCAGGTGGAAGCGCCGGCCGCCGCGGGCGAGCAGCAGCGCGGCGTACTCGCTGGCGAGTTCGGCGATCAGCCGCTCCGGCTCGCGCGCGAGGTAGTCGCTGGCGTCGGGCACGGTGATGCCGACGATCTCGCCGCGCCGGCCGGGCGCATCCGCCAGCAGCGGCAGCAGCGCGCGGTACGGGGCGAGCGTGCCGCTGCCGTCGTGCAGCACGACGTGCACGAGGTCGCTGTCGCCGCGCGCCGGCGCCAGCGGCAGCAGCGGCGACGGCGCAACGCGCGGCGCGCCGTCGGCGGCATCGCCGGGACGCGCGCGCAGGTGCGCGGCGATGGCCGCCACGGTGGGCGCGCGCAGCACTTCCCGCATCAGCCGGTCCCACTCCCAGCCATGTGCCTCGGGCAGTTGCTCGCGCATCCGCGCGACCACCTGGGCGATCAGCAGCGAGTCGCCGCCGGCCTGGAAGAAGTCTTCCTCGCGGCCGAGCCCGTCGCGTCCCAGCGCCGCCGCCCACACCGCGGCGATGCGGCCTTCCAGCGCGTCCAGCGGTTGCTCGATGGCGGCGGCCGCGGGACGCGCGGCCGCCTGCGCGCGTTGCAGCAGCGCGGCGCGGTCCAGCTTGCCGTTACGCGACAGCGGCAGCGCATGCAGCCATTCCAGCCGCGCCGGCAGCATGTATTCCGGCAGCCGCGCCTGCAGGTGGTCGCGCAGCACCTGTTCGTGCAATACCGCGCGTTCCTGCGGGAAGCGCACCACGAACGCGGCCTGGCCCACGCTGGCCAGCGCGTCCTCCGGCGGCGGATAGCTGCATAGCAGTTCGCCATGCGCCCCGGCGAACAGGCGCTGCCATTGCTCGCGGGTGAAGAAGGTCTGGTCCAGCGCCTCGCGCTCGTCGACGAAGCCGGACAGGCCGACCTGGAATTCCATCGAGGTCATCAGCGCGGCGATCTCGCGGGTCGCCTCGATCACGATCAGCGTGCAGCCCGGTGCGCCGAGTTCGCGCAGGCGCTCGAGCACGGTCGGCGCATGGCGCGCGTTGTGCAGCACGTTGGAACAGACGATCACGTCCCAGCTGCCGGCGGTCAGCCCCTGCGCGGCGTAGTCCTGGTTGAGGTCGAACAGGCCGTAGCGCACCCACGGCTGGGCAGCGTGGCGCTCGCGCGCCTCGTTGAGGAAGAACGGCGAGACGTCGCTGTACAGGTAGTCGACCGGGAAACCCTCCAGCGCCGGGATCAGCGCGCGGCTGGTGCCGCCGACGCCGGCGCCGATCTCCAGTACGCGCAGCGGGCGCGCCGGGTCGTCGGTGCGGGTGCGCGTGGCGGCCACGTCGCGTGCGGCCGCGCACACCACCGCGTTCATGCAGCGGTTGACCAGGTTGTCGTTGTAGGCGGCCACCGCCGTATCGAGCCTGCCCTGCGGGAACAACAGGTCCAGCGGGTCGACCTCGCCGCGCAGCAGGCCGGGCAGGTGAGCGCTCGATTCGCGCAGGTAGCGCAGCAGTTCGCTGCTGTAGCGCACGGTCTGTTCGAGTTGCTGCAAGTCGTTCCAGCGGCGCGCGGTTTCGCCGGCGGCCGGTTCGCGCAGCAGGCGGTAGCGCCGGTCCTGCGGATCGTGCGCCAGCCACTGCGCCTCGCACAAGGTGTGCAGCCAGCGCCGCAGCAGCCGCTGGTTGGCGGCGGCGGTACCGCTGCGTTCGACGATCTCGGCCAGGTCGTGGCTGGCGCGGGTGTCGGCGAACAGGCCGCAGCCGCGCAGGGCGTCGAGCATGTCCAGTCGCGCGATGTCGTCGGCGGTGGTCACCCAGCACTGGAACGCATCGCGGTCGAGCGAGGCGACGCTGGCATCCCCCGCGGCATGTGCCGCGGCGGCGAGCCGGGCGCGCGCGGCGGATTCGTCCGATGCGGCCTGCGCGACCGGTTCCACGAAGGCGGCCAGGCGGCGCTCCATCGGCGAGTCGCCGCAGACCACCACGGCGGCCATCGCCACCTGCGGATGCGCCTGCAGGGCGCTTTCGATCTCGCCCAGTTCGATGCGGTGGCCGCGGATCTTCACCTGGCCGTCGTCGCGGCCGAGGAACTCGATCACGCCGTCCGGCCGGTAGCGGCCCAGGTCGCCGGTGCGGTACAGCCGTTCGCCGCTGCGCGGATGGCGCACGAAGCGCGCTTCGGTGCGCGCGCGGTCGTGCAGGTAGCCCAGCGCCAGGCCGGCGCCGCCGATGTACAGCTCGCCGGCGGTCCAGTCGGGGCAGGGACGCATCTGCCCGTCGAGCACGTGGAAGCTCTGGTTGGCCAGCGGCGTGCCGTAGGGAATGCTGCGCGCGCCGGCCGGCACCTCGCCGATGTCGTGCCATATCGACCAGATCGCCGCCTCGGTGGCGCCGCCCAGGCTGACGATCCGCAGCGGCGGGCAGTGCCGGCGGATCGCCGCCGGCAGGCCGACCGGGATCCAGTCGCCGGACAGCAGGGCCAGTCGCAACGTGTCCGGCGCGGCGCCCGGCTCGGTGTCGAGATAGCTCTGCAGCATCTGCAGTTGCGCGGGCACCGAGTTCCACACGGTCACGCCGTGCCGTGCGATCAGCTCGGCCCAGTGCGCGGGATCGCCGCGGCGTTCCGGCGCGGGCAGCACCAGGGCGCCGCCGGCGGCGAGGGTGCCGAAGATGTCGTAGACGGACAGGTCGAAGGCGAGGCTGGCGAGCCCCAGCACGCGGTCATGCGCATCGATGCCGAAGCGCGCGTTGATGTCGGCGATGGTGTTGAGCGCCGCCTTGTGGCTCATCATCACCCCCTTGGGCGCGCCGGTGGTGCCGGAGGTGTAGATCACGTAGGCGAGCTGGTAGGGATCGACCGGCGCCGGCGGCACGGCATCGGCATCGTGCGCCGGCGGTTCGAGCCGGTCGGCGGCGATCACCCGCGCATCCACCGGCCAGGTGTCGTCGCGCCGCGCCGCATCGGCCAGCACGTAGCGCACGCCGGCGTCGGCGAGGATCGCGTCGCGCCGCGCCGCCGGCTGCTGCGTATCGAGTGGCAGGTAGCTGCCGGCCACCCACAGCACGCCCAGCACGGCGGCGATCTGCGCCGCGCCCTTGTCCATCGCCACGGCCACCCGTTCGCCGTCCCGGCAGCCGGCCTGGCGCAACGCCAGCGCCACGGCGGCGGCGCGTCCGGCCAGTTCGCGATAGCTGGTGGCGCCCTGCGCGTCGATCACCGCCGGCTGCAGCGGCTGCTGCCGCGCCATGCGCAGGAAGCCATGGTGCAGGGCGCCTTGCGGCAGCGGCGCGGCGGTGGCGTTGACCTGCGCCCGGCGTGCCTGGACGGCGGCGGGCAGTTGCAGCGGATCGTCCTGCTGCCAGGTTTCCTCGTTGTCGGCGAGCGCCCTGAGCAAGCTGCCGAAGGCGTCGAAGGCCTGCTCGACCAGGCCGGGCGGGAACACGCCCTCGCGGACGTCCCAGTTCAGGTGCAGCGCGCCGGCGCGTTCGCCGGCCTGGCAGTCCAGCCAGACCTGCGGGGTCTGGGTGATGCCGTAGCCGAGCCGGCCGCCCTGCATGAATTCGCCGTCGATGGCATCGCCGTCGTTGGTGCCGACGCCGATCGTGCTGGTGAACACGACGGGCATGATCAATCCGCGCTGCCGGTGCTGGCGCGCCATCTCGCGCAACACGTCGATGCCGGAGAAGCCGGCGTGCTCCAGGTCTTCCCACAGCCGCTGCTGCAGCTGCTGCGCCCGTTCGGCGAAGGCCGTCGCCGTCGCATGCGCGACTTCGAGCACGTCGACCGACGTGAAGTCGCCGACGATGCGATGGACGTCCGGATGGATGGATGGCCGGTTCAACACGGTGACGTTGAGGCAGAACGACGGCTGCCGCGACCAGCGGCCGACCGTTTCGGCGAAGGCGGCCAGCACGGCCGACGAAGGCGTCACCCGGCGGCCGCCGGCGTGCCTGCACAAGGCCTGCCAGTGTGCTGCCGGCAGCGTCAGCGCATGGCGCCGGAAGCGCACCGGCCGGGCCTCCTTCGCACCGTCCAGCGTGGGCAGTTCGGGCGCGCCCGGCATCGCGGGGATGCGTTCGAGCCAGTAGTCGCGGTCGCGCGCCTGCCGTGCGAGCTGCGCCGGCCGTTCGCCGGCGCGGCGGTCGGCCAGCACGACGTCGCGGAACGACACGGCGGGCGCGGGTGGCATGGCGTCCGGCTCCCGGTAGAGCCGGTCCAGTTCGGCCAGCATCACCTGGATGCTGACGAAGTCGGCGATCAGGAGGTCCAGCGAAAGGTGCAGGCGGCTGCCGGCGTCGGTGCGGCTGAGGCGCAGTTCGTACAGCGGCCACGCGTCGGGCGCGTAGCAGCGCGCGGACATCTCGGCGCGCACGTAGTCCAGTGCCGCCTGCGCGCGTTCCGCCGGCGCGCCGCGCAGGTCCTGCACGGCGAGCGGCGGCGGCACCGCGTCCTCGAGCACGCGTTGCCACCCCTCTGGCGACACCACGGCACGCAGCATGTCGTGGCGCTGGATCAGGCGGTGCCATGCCTGTTCGAGCCGTTGCGGATCGAGGTCGGGCAGCTCCAGTTCCACGTAGCCGTGGCAACCGATGCCGCCGTAGTCGTAGGCGTTGCCGCGGCCGACCAGGTAGGCCGCCTGCACGTCGGTGAGCGGAAAGGGCGCATGGCGGTGCGACGGGTCGGCTGCCACCGCGACGGCATCGGCGTCGCCGAGGTGATCGATCAGCGCCTGCCTGTGCGCGCGCAGGATCGTCTTGTGGTCATCGGTCAGCGCTCCGGCGGGCGCGCGGAAGCGCAGCTGGCCGTCTTCGCTCCACAGGCGGATGCCGAGCGCGTCGAACTCGGCGACGAGGGTTGCGGGATTCATAGGGCACCTTCTTCGAAAGCGTTGTCGGTAGGTAGAGGCGCGGACGGGACCGGCGGCTGGCGCAGCAGCGCCGCCTGCGCGGCCACCGTGGGCGCGGCGAACATGCTGCGCAGCGAAAGCGTGCCGGTGCCGAGCCGGCGCTGGCGCAGCAGCTCGACCAGCCGCGTCGCGCGCAGGCTGTCGCCGCCTAGCTGGAAGAAATCGTCGTCGCGCGCGACGCGCTCGCAGGCCAGCACCTGCGACCACAGATCGGCGAGTTCCTGTTCGAGCGCATCGCGCGGGGGTTCATGGCGCGCGGTGGTCGAGGTTTGTTCGGTTAGTTGCTCGGTGAGCGCCCGCCGGTCGATCTTGCCGTTGGCACTGAGCGGGAGGGCATCGAGCGGCAGCCAGCGGCGGGGCACCATGTAGTCGGGCAGCAGGGCGTGCAGG
>NZ_LMSL01000041.1:639814-641081 GCF_001428405.1 Frateuria sp. Soil773 | reverse complement strand
CACCGCCTGGCGTATGCCCGGCTGCGCCAGCAGGGCCGCCTCGATCTCGCCCAGCTCGATGCGATGGCCGCGCAGTTTCACCTGCTGGTCGCGCCGGCCGAGGAACTCCAGCGTGCCGTCGGGCCAGTAGCGGCCGAGGTCGCCGGTGCGATACCAGCGCAGGCCCTCGTGGCGAACGAAGCGTTCGGCGGTAAGGTCGGGCGCGCCGCGGTAGCCCTCGGCCACGCCGGCGCCGCCGATCCATAGTTCGCCGGGCACCCAGTCGGGGCAGTCGCGGCCCTGGGCATCGACCACGCGATAGCGCTGGTTGGCGAGCGGACGGCCGTAGGGAATGGAACGCCAGTGCACGGGCAGCGGTGCGGACACTTCGCACAGGTTCGACCAGATCGCCGCTNNGCGCGCGGGGAGATCCAGCCCGATCCAGTCGCCGGAAGCCATCGCCAGGCGCAGCGGCAGCGGCCGGCCGTCGCCCTCGGCGACCACCAGCAGCATGTCCAGCAGCACCGGCACGCTGTTCCACACGGTGACGCGATGGTCGTGGACGTAGCGCAGCCAGGCGGAAGCGTCGCGCCGGTCGACCTCGTCCAGCAGCACGAGCGATGCACCGGCGCCGAGCAGGCCGCACAGGTCGTAGACGGAGAGGTCGAAGTCGAGTGCGGAGACGGCCAGGCCGCGATCTTGCGGCCCGACCCGGTAGCGCGTGTTGAGATCGTCGAGGGTGTTGGCGGCGGCGCGATGGCTGACCTCGACGCCCTTGGGCTCGCCGGTGGAGCCGGAGGTGAAGATCACATAGGCGGAGGCGGCGGGGTCGACGGTGATCGGCGCGGGCAAGGGAGCGTGTTCAATGGCAGTTTCGATGTCGATGGCTATCGCATCGCTGACCTGCGGCGCATGCTCGGCATCGGTCAACACATGCCGGATGCCGGCGGTGCGCTGGATGCGCTGTCGCCGGGCGGCAGGCTGGGCGAGAGCGATAGGGACGTAGCAGGCACCGGCGGCAAGGATGCCGAGCACGGCGACGACGGCATCGCTGCCGCGCGGCAGGGAGAGAGCGACGGGATCGCCCGGTTGCACGCCGTGGGCTTGCAGCAGGGAAGCGACCTGCAGGGCCCGGTTCGCCAACGTTGCATAGTCGAGGGTGAAGCTGCTGGCACCGTCGATCAACGCGGGTCGCGTGGGCTGCGCGGCAGCCACGGCGAAGATGCGTTCATGCAGGGTGCGCGGTGGGATCGCCCGATCGGTGGCATTGGCCGCGTCGCGCACGGCG
>NZ_LMSL01000041.1:638008-639808 GCF_001428405.1 Frateuria sp. Soil773 | reverse complement strand
AGCAGGGCGGGCAGCGGACGGTGCCAGGCGTCGGCATCGGCGGCGAGTCGTTCGAGCAGGCCGGTGTAGGCCGCGAACATCGCCTCGACCAAACCGTCCGGGAACAGCCCCTGCACGACGTCCCACGACAGCACCAGTTCGCCGCGATGCTCGTAGACCTGGTGGTCCAGCCATACCTGCGGGGTTTCCGACAGGCCGCCGTCGGCCAGGTCGGGAAAGCCCTCTGGCAGCTCCGCGAAGAAATCGTCGGCCAGGCCCAGGGTGCTGGTGAACACCACGGGCAGGGCCGCCGCTTCCATGCCGAGGGTGCGCGCCCGTTCGCGCTGCACGCGGATCGACGACACTGTCTGGTGCTGCAAGGCCGCGGCCATGCCGTCCTGCACGTCGCGCGCGAGGGCGGGCAGGTCGGCACCCGCCGCGGGATCGAAGGCCACCGGCGCCAGCGAGGTGAAGTCGCCCAGCACGCGGTGGATGTCCGGATGCACGTCGCGGCGGTCGAACAGGGTCAGGTTGAGGGTGAGCGCGCCGCCGCCGCTCCACTGCGACAGCACCTGCGCGTAGACGGCGAGCAGCAGCGCCGACGGCGTTATGCCATGGCTGCGCGCGGTCTCGCGCAGGCGCTTCCAGGTCGGCATCGGCACGCGGGCGTCGCGGCGGACGAACGCGACCGGCGCGATCGCCGCCGGTTCGGCGGCCAGCGGCAGGGCGGGCGCGGGCGGCAGGCCGGGCATCCGCTCGCGCCAGTACGCCTCGGCCGCGGCCAGCGCCCCGGCGTCCGCCGTCACCTGGGTGGCGTAGTCGCGGAAGTCGAGGGACGGCGGCGCGGGCGCGCGCGCGGGATCTCGATACAGCTCGACCAGTTCGCCGAGCAGCAGCTTGATGCTGTAGCCGTCCAGGGTGAGGTAGTCGAAGAACAGGCCGAGCCGGCAGCGCCCGCCGGCGTAGGGCACGGCATGGATGGCGTGCAGCGGCGCGTTGGCGCGGCCGCGGTCGCGCTTCTGCCAGAGCCGGGCGACGGTCGCGCGGGCCGCGCCCAGGTCGGCGGCGGCCGGCTCGACCTGCACGGCGACCGCGGGAATCGCCTGCGGCACGCGCTGCCGGCCTTCGTCGTCGACGCAGGCGCGCAGCATGTCGTGACGCTGCCACAGCGCGCGCCATGCGACGTCCAGGCGGGGCAGGTCCACGTGCTCGCCGTCCAGCTCGATCAGGTAAGTGGTGCCGCAGCCCAGCGGCAGGCCGTCGGCCTGGCCCATCCAGTAGGCGCGCTGGACTTCGGTGAGATCGAAGGGCCGGTGGCGTGCGGCCGGATCGGGACGCAGCGCGGAAGCCGGCGCGATAGCCGTGCCTTGTTCCCACGCTTCGGCGAAATCGGCGAGCACCGGCTGCGCGAACAATCGACGCAGCGGCTGCGCGGCGGATAGGCCCTCGCGTTGCAGCCGCGCGACCAGTTGCGTCGCCAGCAGGCTGTCGCCGCCGAGCCGGAAGAAATGATCGTTGCGGGATACCTCGTCCAGGTGCAGCAGCTCGCGCCAGGCCGTCGCGATGCGCTGTTCGACCGGGCCTTGCGGCGGTTGCGCCTTGCCGTCGTTCGCGGCCAGGGTTTCGCCGATGCGCTGTTCCAGCGCGCGGCGGTCGACCTTGCCGTTGGCACTGAGCGGAAGGGCATCGAGCGGCAGCCAGTGGCGCGGCACCATGTAGTCGGGCAGCAGGGCGTGCAGCNGCCTCGGCGAGGGCGTCGGTATCGATGGCGTCGCCGACGACGGCGGCAGCGAGTGCGGCAGGGGTGCCGACCACCAGCGC
>NZ_LMSL01000041.1:445843-638001 GCF_001428405.1 Frateuria sp. Soil773 | reverse complement strand
CACCGCCTGGCGTATGCCCGGCTGCGCCAGCAGGGCCGCCTCGATCTCGCCCAGCTCGATGCGGTGGCCGCGCAGTTTCACCTGCTGGTCGCGCCGGCCGAGGAACTCCAGCGTGCCGTCGGGCCAGTAACGGCCGAGGTCGCCGGTGCGATACCAGCGCAGGCCCTCGTGGCGAACGAAGCGTTCGGCGGTAAGGTCGGGTGCGCCGCGGTAGCCCTCGGCCACGCCGGCGCCGCCGATCCACAGCTCGCCGGGCACCCAGTCGGGGCAATCACGGCCCTGGGCATCGACCACGCGGTAGCGCTGGTTGGCGAGCGGACGGCCATACGGAATCGAACGCCAGTGCGCGGGCAGCGGCGCGGTGACCTCGCACAGGTTCGACCAGATCGCCGCCNGCGCGCGGGGAGATCCAGCCCGATCCAGTCGCCGGAAGCCATCGCCAGGCGCAGCGGCAGCGGGCGGCCGTCGCCCGCGGCGACCACCAGCAGCATGTCCAGCAGCACCGGCACGCTGTTCCACACGGTGACGCGATGGTCGTGGATGTAGCGCAGCCAGGCGGAAGCGTCGCGCCGGTCGGCCTCGTCCAGCAGCACGAGCGATGCACCGGCGCCGAGCAGGCCGCACAGGTCGTAGACGGAGAGGTCGAAGTCGAGCGCGGAGACGGCCAGGCCGCGATCCTGCGGCCCGACCCGGTAGCGCGTGTTGAGGTCGTCGAGGGTGTTGGCGGCGGCGCGGTGGCTGACCTCGACGCCCTTGGGCTCGCCGGTGGAGCCGGAGGTGAAGATCACGTAGGCGAGAGCATCGGGATCGACAGCGACCGGCATAGACAGCGGTGCATGCGTAACCGCGTCCGCGATGTCGATGGCTATCGCGGTAGTGATCTGCGACGCATGTCCGGCATCGGTGAGTACGTGGCGGATGCCGGCGGTGCGATGGATACGTTGCTGCCGTGCGGCAGGCTGGGTAAGGCCGATGGGGACGTAGCAGGCGCCGACAGCAAGGATGCCGAGCACGGCGACGACGGCATCGCTACCGCGCGGAAGGGAAAGAGCGACGGGGTCGCCCGGCTGCACGCCGTGGACTTGCAGCAAGGTGGCGACCTGCAGGGCACGATGAGCAAGCGTGGCGTAGTCGACCACGCGGCCGCTGGCGCCGTCGATCAGCGCGGGTCGCGTGGGTTGCGCCGCAGCCACGGCGAGGATGCGTTCGTGCAGGGTGCGCGGCGGGATCGGCCGGTCGGTGGCGTTGGCGGCGTCGCGCACGGCANAGCAGGGCGGGCAGCGGACGGTGCCAGGCGTCGGCATCGGCGGCGAGTCGTTCGAGCAGGCCGATGTAGGCCGCGAACATCGCATCGACCAGGCCGTCCGGGAACAGCGCATCCACCGCGTCCCAGGCCAGCAGCAGCCCGCCGTCCATTTCGTAGACCTGGTGATCCAGCCACACCTGCGGCGTCTGCGAAATCATGTAGCCGAGTTCGCCGAGGGCGCGCCGCGTGCACTCGTCGAGCAGCGGCGTGCCGAGATTGCAGGCGAACACCACCGGCGCGAAGCTGCGCTCGCCGTCGCCCCGCTGGGCCAGGTCGCGCTGGATGCGCACGCCCGAATAGGCGCCGTGCGCGACGTCGGCATGGAACTGCACCTGCAAGGCGCGCACGCGCCCGGCGAACGGCAGCGGTTCGCTGCAATCGACTGCGAGCAGCAGCAGGTTGGTGAAGTCGGCGACGACCTCGTCCAGCCCCGGCGTGTCGCCGTGGCGGTCGAACAGCGGCAGGTTGAGCAGGAAGCGCGACGTACCGCTCCACGCGGCGAGCACTTCGGCATAGGCCGCGGCCAGCGTCATCGCCGGCGTCGCCTGCGCCGCGGCGGCATGCCGCCGCAGGCGGTTCCACGCGTCGGGCGAGAGCCGGTGGCTGCGCCGGCTGAAGCGTGGCGAGGCGATCGTTTCCGGTGTCTGCCGCAGCGGCAGGCCCGGCGCGCCGGGCAGGTCCGGCAGGCGCTTGCGCCAATAGTCCCTGGCTTTGGCAAGCGCGTCCTTGCCGCGCGATGCCTGCGCATCGAGGTGCCGGCCGAAGTGCCAGTCCGCCGGCGCGGCGGGCGCGGCGCCGTGCGCGTACAGCGCAGTGAGGTCGCGCAGGATGATCTGCAGGCTCTGCACGTCGGCTACCAGCAGGTCCACGTCCAGGTGCAATCGCGTCGTGCCGCCGGGCAGCAGGCTCAGCGCAAGCCCCGCCACCTCGCCTTGCTCGACCCGCAGGCGCCGGTGCGACAGGCGTTCGCGGATGCCGAGCAGGGCGCGTTCCGCCGCGTCGCTCGTTTGCGCGCGCAGGTCGTGCACGGCCACGGCGTCGTCGGCGGGCGCGGCCGCGATCGACTGCCGCCCCTGCCCGTCGAAGCGGGCGCGCAGCATGCCGTGGTGCCGCAGCAAGCGCGACCAGGCCTGTTGCAGGCGCGGCGGATCGATCCGCCCGCCGTCGAGTTCGAGGTAGGCATGGCAGCCGACGCCGCCGAGCACCTGCTCGTCGCCGCGGCCGATCCAGTAGGCATGCTGCACGTCGGTGAGCGCGAAGGGTGCGGCGGTGTCGCATGCCGTTGCCGGCGCCGCCGTGGCGGCCGTCGGCGCCGGGCTGTCGCGTACCAGCAGCGGCCACCATGCGCCCAGCCAGGGGCGCTCGATGAGCTGCGCGAAGCTGACCGCGGCGCCGGCCTTGCGCCACTGGTTCACCAGGCGCATCAGTTGCAGCGAATCCAGGCCCAGCTCGATCAGGTGCTCGTCGTCGCCCGGCGCCGCGCCCGGCTCGGTCAGCAGGGCCTGCACCTGGGCGCGCACCTGCGCCGGTGCCAGGATGTCGTCGGCCTCGGCGCTTGCCGCGGGCTCGGCCACGGATGCCGCGCCGCTCATGCGCGCTCCCGTCCGCGGACCAGGTGGCGCGATACGCTGGCGAGCTTCTCGCAGGTTTCCTCCAGCTCGCGCTCGGGCGTGGACATCGCCACCACGCCGGCGCCCGCCTGCAACCACGCCTGCCCGCGATCCTGGTAGACCGAGCGCAGCACCAGCGCAGCGTCCAGCGCGCCGTCGCTGTCGGCGATCATCACGCAGCCGCTGTACAGCCCGCGCCGCGACGGCTCGTGGCGCCCGATCGCCTCGATCGCCTCGCGCTTGGGAATGCCCGACGCGGTGACGGCGGGGAACAGCGCGCGGAACGCATCCCACGCGCTGCGTCCCGGCCCGAGCCGGCCCTGCACGCGCGAGGCGAGGTGCTGCACGCTGCCGCGCCGGCACACGTCCATGAACTCGCTCACCTGGATGCTGCCGGGCGCGCAGACCAGGCCGAGTTCCTCGAAGGCGAGCTTTACCGATGCCGCGTGCTCGGCGATTTCCTTGGGATCGTTGAGCAGGTCCCGGCGCAGCCGCGCCTCCTCGGCGTCGTCGGCGCCGAGCGCGCGGGTGCCGGCCAGCGGCTGGGTGCTGACGCGGCCGTCGGCGGACACCTCCACCACCGTCTCCGGGCTGAAGCCGGCGCTGTGGAAACCGTCGCGGCCGAGCAGGAACGAGCGCGCCGGCTGGTTGGCGCGCCGCCCGGCCAGGTAGCTGGCGGCCACATCCACCGGCGCGGCCAGCGGCACCCGGCGCGACAGGATCACCTTGTGGTACTCGCGCGCATCGATCTGCCGCACCGCGGCGGCGACGCGCTGCCGGTAGGGCGCGGCGTCGGCGTCGCGCACGTCCACGCTGACGGTGCCGGCTTCGGCGTCCATGTCGCCAGCCGGCAGGGCGTCGAGCCGGGCCAGCCGTTCGGCCCAGCCCGGCAAGGATGACTCGTCCAGCGCGCGCAGCATGGCGCGATCCTGGCGCAGGCGGATCTCCACCGCGGGCACGGCCAGCCGCAGCAGCGGCGCCTGGGTGTCGTCCAGGCCGAGTCCGTGGAACAGCCGCGCCAGCTCGAAGTGGGCGGTGCCGTAGAGTCGCCAGCCGTCGATCGGCAGCGTGTCCAGCGCCTGCTTCATGGCGGCCGCGAAATCGGTAACCGGCCAGTGCCGCCGTTCCCCGTCGTGGTCCAGCCGGACCTGCTGCGCATCGACAGTGATCTCGGCGGCCGTGCCGATGCCGATCGACCATTCGCCGTCGCGCTCGTAGACGGTGAACGGCTCGCCGTCCAGCGCGCGCGCGATGCGCGCGGCCAGCTCCAGCGGCGCGGTGGCGGTCGCCAGCGCCTGCTCGCGATAGCGTGCGCGCGGCGCGCTGGCGACCACCTGCAACGCCTGCGCCGCCAGCCTCCGCTTGTCGATCTTGCCCACCGTGGTCAGCGGCCAGGCGCGCACGGTTTCGAGCTGGTCGGGCAGCTTGTGCCGGGGCAGTCCGCGCTGGCGCAGGAAGTCGTGCAACTCACGCAGGTCCGGCGCGTCGCCCGCGGCGAGGACGAAGGCGCAGCTGCGCTCGCCGAGCTGCGCGTCGCGCACCGCGACCAGTACCGCATCGCGGATCCGCGGATGCTCGCGCAGGTGCTGCTCGATCTCGGCGGTGGCGATCTTCTCGCCGGCGCGGTTGATCTGCTCCTTCAGGCGGCCCTCGACGACCAGGTTGCCGTCGGCGGTGCGCCGCACCAGGTCGCCGGAGCGGTAGTAGCCGTCGGCGGTGAACGCGACCGCGTTGTGCGCGGCGGCGCGGTAGTAGCCGCGGATGGTGTAGGGGCCGCGGACCAGCAGTTCGCCGGTTTCGCCCGGCGCCACACCGCGGCCCTGCGCATCGACGATGCGCAGTTCGTCTTCCGGAGACAGCGGGCGTCCCTGGGTGTTCTGCACCACCTCGTCCGGATCGTCCGGGCGCGTGTAGCAGAGCAGGCCCTCGGCCATGCCGAACACCTGCTGCAGGCGGCAGCCCAGCTCCGGGGCGATCCGTTTCGCCAGCGCCGGTTCCAGCCGCGCGCCGCCGACCTGCAGCAGTCGCAGGCTGGACAGGTCGGCGTCGTCCCATTCGCGCGCCTGCAGCCACAACTGGACCAGCGGCGGCACCAGGGCGGTCACGTTGACGCGCTCGCGCGCGATCAGCGCGAAGGTCTCGTCGCTGCCCGGCGTGCGCGCCATCACCACGCGGCCGCCGACCGACAGCGTGCCGAGCAGGCCGGGGCAGGCCAGGGGGAAGTTATGCGCGATCGGCAGCGCGGCAAGGTAGACGGTGTCCGCATCCAGCCCGCACAGCTCGGCGGAGGCGCGGGCGTTGTAGGCATAGTCCGCATGCGTGCGCGGGATCAGCTTGGGCGTGCCGGTGGTGCCACCGGATTGCAGCAGCAGGGCGACGTCGCGGTGATGCGGCGCGGGAAGGAGATCCAGCGGCTCGGCCTCAAGCGCATCCAGCGCGAGGTGGCCACCGGCGTCGCCGTCGACGATCAGGTGCCGCATGCCGGGATGCTGGGCCTGCAGCGCCTCGGCCATGCCGCGGTGGTCGAAGCCCAGGAAGCGGTCGGGCACGATGCAGGCCACCGGCTCGGCCAGCGCGCAGAGGCCGTCGAGGTCGCTCAATCGCTGCGAAGGCATGGCCAGCAGCGGTATCGCGCCGAGCCGGAACAAGGCGAACAGCGCGACGACAAACCCCGTGCCGTTGGGCAGTTGCAGCAGCACGCGGTCGCCGCGGCCGATGCCCAGGCCGGCGAAGCCGGCGGCGAGCCGGTCGGCGCGGCGGTCGAGCCCGGCGTAGCTGCATGGCACGGTGCCGTCCATCAGCGCGATGCGCTCGCCGTATTGCGCCGCCCATCCGCGCAGGTGCTGCCCCAGCGTGAGCGGCTGCCAGTAACCGGCGCGCTCGTAGATTTCGACGACGGAGGCCGGCCAGCCGGTCGCGCTCGATTCCATCTGGGACTCCTTGGGGCGCAGCCCATCGCTGCATCGATGATCGAATGCGAATCGTTATCGACCGTCGCCGCGACCGCTGCCCGAAAGCGGATGGCGTTGCCCGTATCGGCATTCTTGTTCGCAAACGTGACGGAGCCGGCGGCTTGCGCCATGGGCCGGCCGAAATCGTCCGGATACGGGCAGCGCGCTACCGATGCGGGCGGCAAGGCGCGCTTCGCGCGGATACAACGTCGGGCCGGGCCCCGCGAGCGCGGACGACGGAAACACGGCGGCCTGGCCTCGCCGGTCCGGTTTCCGTCGCCGGCGTTCGCGGCGGCCGTACCGTGGACGCGCGTCGCAGCGGCCACTGCCACCGCGGAGGTCGCGAGCATGACGAAAACGCGTGTCGATGCGCCCTGGCCGACCCTGCTCGGCCTGCTGCGCGGCCATCGCCTGCCGCTGTGTATGGCGCTGCTGCTCGCCGCCCTGGCCGCCGTGCTGGAACTGGTCCCGTACGTGTGGCTGTGCCGGTCGGTGACGCTGCTGGCCGAAGGCGCCGCGGCGTTCGCCTTCTACCGACTCGCCGGCTGGATCGCGCTCGCCCTGGCCGGCAAGTACCTGCTCTATACGCTGGCCTACTACCTCAGCCACGACGCGGCGTACCGCATCCTGATGCAGACGCGGCAGCTCCTCGCGCGGCGGCTGGCGTGGGCGCCGCTGGAGTGGCTGCAGCGGCACGGCTCGGGCGCGCTGAAGAAGCTGCTGATGCAGGACGTCGAGCGACTGGAGCAGTTCATCGCCCATCACCTGGTGGAGATGGCCGCCGCGCTGGCCGCGCCGCTGCTGGTGGCCGCGGTGCTGCTGGCGATCGACTGGCGCCTGGCGCTGGCCGCGCTGGCGACGCTGCCGCTGGCGATCGCGTTCCAGGCCATCGCGATGCGCGGCATGGAGCGGCGCATGGCCGAATACCAAGAGGCCGTGGGCGACCTCAACGACGCATCGGTCGAATACCTGCGCAGCATGCCGGTGATGAAGGCGTTCCGGCAGGACGCCCGTTCGTTCGCGCGGATGCGCGACGCCCTGGCGCGCTACCACGCGCTGATCCGGGGGGTGACGCGGCGGGTGGTGCCGGGCTGGTCGGTGTTCATGGTGCTGCTCAATGCGAACATCGTGTTCCTGCTGCCGCTGGGGTTGTGGCTGCTGCAGCGGCAGCGGATCGACCTGGCGCAGTTGCTGCTCGCGCTGGTGCTGGGCGGCGGCATGCTCAAGCCGCTGTTCAAGCTGATGCGCTTCCAGGCGCAGATCCGCGAGATCCTCGACGGCGTGGCGCGCATGCAGCCGCTGCTGGCGATGCGCGAACCTGCGGCCGTGCCCCGCGTGGCGATCGGCGAGGCCAGCCTGCGCTTCGACGGCGTGTGCTTCGGCTACGCCGGCGCGCCGGTGCTGCGCGAGCTTTCGCTCACCGTTCCCGCCGGTCGCATGACCGCCCTGGTCGGGCCTTCCGGCGCGGGCAAGAGCACGCTGGCCGCCCTGCTCGGCGGGCTGATCGTGCCGGAGCGCGGCAGCATCGCCGTCGGCGGCGTGCCGCTGGCGCAGATCGGCGAGGCGCAGCGCGCGGGGCTGATCGCCGTGGCGACGCAGGAGGCGTTCCTGTTCCGCGGCAGCCTGCTCGACAACCTGCGGCTGGGCTGCCCCGACGCGGACGAGTCGCGGGTGCGCGCCGCCCTGCGCATCGCGCAGGCGGAGGCGTTCGTCGATGCCTTGCCGGAAGGGTGGCATGCGCCGGTGGGCGAACGCGGCGCGCGGCTGTCCGGCGGCGAACGGCAGCGCATCGCGATCGCCCGCGCCCTGCTCGCCGACACGCCGATCCTGGTGCTGGACGAGGCCACCGCGTTCGCCGACAGCCGCACCGAGCGGCGCTTCTACCGGGCATTGCGCGAGGGCTGCCCGGACAAGACGCTGCTGGTGATCGCGCACCGCCTGTACACCGTGCGCGACGCCGCGCAGATCCTGGTGCTGGAGTCGGGCCGGCTGGTCGATGCCGGCGACCATGCGGCGCTGCTGCAACGTTGCCGGCCGTATCGGGAACAGTGGCGGGCTCAGGAGCAGGACGATGGCTGGGCCATCCGCGCCGCCGCGAATCCGTCCATGGAGGAAACGGCCGATGCCTGACTTTGTCCGCGCCTGCCTGCGCGTCGTCCGCGCCAGCGGCCACTCGGCCGCGCAGATCCACGCCGGCCTGGCGCTGCGGGTGTGCGAGCGGGCCTTCGCCATCGCGCCGTATTTCCTGGCGTGGTTTTGGCTGGCCCGGTCCATGGCGCCGGGGGACGCGGCAGGCGCAGGGCGCATCTGGCTTACGCCGGTGCTGTGGCTCGGCGTGCTGCTGGCCGGCCAGATGGTGTTCTCCTACCTGAGCCAGATGAGCAGTTTCCTCGGCAGCTATGCGCTGACCATCGCCTACCGCGGCCGCCTGATCGACCACCTGCAGCGCCTGCCGCCCGGCGTGCTCGGCCGCCAGCGTGTCGGGCAGCTTGCCTCGGTGGTCACCGACGACGTCAAGCGGATGGAAGACGTGTTCACCCATCTCACCGCCGAGCTGCTCGCGGCGCTCGCGGTGCCGCTGCTGTTCGCGCTGGCACTGGCATGGATCGACTGGCGACTCACCCTCGCGCTGCTGGCGACCCTGCCGCTGGCGGTGCTGGCCCTCAACGGCGCCAACCGGTTCTTCCTCGCGCGCGGCCGGCGCAAGCAGGCGCTGTTCCTGGACACCGGCGGCCTGCTGGTCGAGTTCGTCACCGGCATCCGCACCCTGCGCCTGTTCCATCGCGCGCAGGCCTGGCTGCGCCGGCTGGACCGGCGCTTCGTGCAGCTTCGCCGGCACAGCATGGGCGCGGAGGCGTGGGGCGGCGGCTCGATCCAGGCGTACCGGCTGGTGCTGGAATGCGGGCTGCCGGTCCTGCTGGTGGCGGCGGGCATGCTGGCCGTGCGGCAGGGGCTGGCGCAGGCGACCTGGCTGCTGTTCGTGCTGGCCGCCTGCCGCCTGCTCGATCCGCTGCTGGACGCGGCGGCCTACCTCGTCGAGCTGCGTGCGATGGTGCAGGGCGAGGCGCGCCTGCAGCGGTTGCTGGACGAGCCGGCGATGGGCGAGGGCCGGCGCGCGCAGCCGCCGGCGGGCCACGCGGTGGAGTATCGCGGCGTGAGCTTCGGCTACGGCGCGGAGCCGGTGCTGCACGACATTTCCTTCCGTGCCGGCGAAGGCGGCGTCACCGCCATCGTCGGCCCCTCGGGCGCGGGCAAGAGCAGCCTGCTGCACCTGCTGGCGCGCTTCCACGATCCGCAGCGGGGCTGTATCACGCTGGGAGGCGTCGACCTGCGCGAGCTGCGCAGCGACACCTTGTACGGACAGCTCGGGTTCGTGTTCCAGGACGTCCAACTGTTCGACGGCAGCGTGATGGAGAACGTGCGCATCGGCCGCGACGGCGCCAGCGACGAGGAGGTGATCGCGGCCTGCCGCGCGGCCTGCTGCGACGGCTTCGTGCGGCGGTTGCCCGACGGCTACGCCACGCGCGTGGGCGAGAACGGCCAGCGGCTGTCCGGCGGCGAACGCCAGCGCCTCTCCATCGCCCGCGCCCTGCTGAAGGATGCCCCGGTGCTGCTGCTCGACGAGGCTACCGCATCGGTCGATCCGCAATCGCAGCACGAGATCCAGCAGGCGCTGTCGCGGCTGGTGGCCGGCCGCACGGTGATCGTGGTGGCGCATCGCCTGCACACGGTGCGCCATGCCGAGCAGATCCTGGTGCTCGAACAGGGCCGCCTGCGCGAGCGCGGCACGCACGAGGAACTGCTCGCTGCGAACGGCCTCTACGTGGAACTGTGGCGGGAGCAGGAAGGGACGGAACGGACGCCCGGCCCGGATGACGACCGGGGCCATGCCGGACGCGCCTGAGCCGGCACCGGCTCGCGCATCGTGGCTGCCGCAGGCAGGGTGGCCCGGACCCGACGCGCTGCGCGAATGCTCGGTGCCGATGCGCACCCGGCGGTGATTTCGGACAGGCGCCGGGAGCGCCTGCGGGTGATCGCCATGGGCGCCCGGCCGCTCCCGGCTTTCCCCGTCCGCGTCACTCCAGCGCGCCGCGCCTCGCTTCGCGCGGCAGCACGCCGTACTGCTTGCGGAACGCGGTGCTGAAATGGCTGATGTTGCTGTAGCCCAGCAGCGAGGCGGTCTCGGTCACGCTGTGGCGCTGCAGCAGGCGTTGCGCGCGGCCCATGCGCTCACGCTGGAACATGGCGTAGACGCTGATGCCGAAGAGGTTCTTGAAGCCGCGCTTGAGCTTGAGCTGGTTGAGCCCGGTCTCGCGCGCGAGCTGCTCGATGGTGGGGGCGTCGCTGAGGTCGCTCAGCAGGCGCTCGCGCGCGGCCAGCAATTGCCGCCGCTCGCGCCGGCAGATGTCGGCTTCCATCGGTTCGGGGCGCAGCGATTTCAGGTGCCAGGCGAGGAATTCCAGCGCGGCCGAATGCACCAGCAGGGCGGGCGCGCTGGCCTCGTTCAGCAGTTTCTCCAGGCGGCTGGCGGCGTCGCGGATGCGCTGGTTGCTGCGGTTGCGGAACAGGCAGAAATCGCTGCCCTGGCGCAGGCTGAGCCGTTCGGACTCCTCGCCGGCGAGCTGGCTGAGCAGTTGCGGGGTGATGCGCAGCTCGATGTTGCAGCAGTCGGCGCTGAAGCCCAGTTCGAAGCGCTTGCCCGGTGCGAACGTGGCGAGCACGCTGTCCTGGTCCAGGTCGAAGCTGCGGTTCTCGTAGCGCACGTGCGTCTCGCCGCGCAGCAGCGAGCTGAAGTGGATGCGCGCACTGTCTTCCACCGCGGTCGCCTGCAGGTCGTGCCGGGCATCGAAGGCCACCAGCGAGACGGCCAGGCCAGGCTGCAGGTCGACCGTCCTGACCTGCGTGCCCGGCGGCGGCATCGGCCGGCTCGGGGGCGCGTCGAAGAATTCAGAGGATTTGAGCTCGTACATCCAGTGTGCTCCGGCTTGCGTTCGATGCCAGCGGGTACGCGGCGGTCGGGCCGGCTGGGCGCGCAAGCATGCGTCCGGAGTCAGGAGACCGCGACGACGGCGTCAACGAGGTTGCGTCCAGCAGACCCAGGCTGTGGCATTGGCAGGGATGCGGGTCATCCTAATGAGA
Source organism: Frateuria sp. Soil773 (assembly GCF_001428405.1). Lineage (GTDB taxonomy): Bacteria > Pseudomonadota > Gammaproteobacteria > Xanthomonadales > Rhodanobacteraceae > LMSL01. The sequence goes on along the minus strand of NZ_LMSL01000041.1, from coordinate 626,995 downwards.
ATTATTCGCATCTACAACCCTGCATGCGCAACCCGGCGAGCCAGGATGGCAAATCGGCGCCCTGCCCATGCGTGTGCCATGCAGCGCGCGCATTCCGGTTGCGCACGGCGTCATGGAACACGAAGAAAATCCCGCTGCGGGTGAAGGCCGACCCGATGCGGGCAGGCGCTCCAAACGGGAATCGTCATCATCTCGGGGATTCCCCACCTGTCGGCTTTCACCCCATGATGGTTCCTGCCCGTTCGCGGCTCGCGCTCTGCCTCTGTCTCGGCCTTCCCCCGCTTGGCGCCTCGTTCCCCTCCCACGCCCAGGACGCGTACGGCTCCCCCGGAACCAGTTCCCGTGAAACCCAGGCTTCCGCCCGTGCCGACGCCTCGACCACGCTGCCGACGGTCACGGTGACCGCGAGCAAGCAGGGCCGCACCACGTTCAACACCGCGGCCGGCGTCTCCGTGATGGAGGGCACGTCGCTGGAGGCGCGCCACCTCGACACCCTCGGCGACATCGCCGAGCGCCTGCCGAACGTCTACCAGACCAGCTTCACACGGGCCAACCCGTCGATCACCATCCGCGGCCTTGGGTTTTCCGACGACGAATCGGACAGCATGAGCACCAGCGTGCTGATCGACGGCGTGCCCATGTACGGTCTGGTGCTGGGCCAACTGTTCGACCTGGAGCAGGTCGAAGTGCTGCGCGGCCCGCAGAGCACGCTGTACGGGCAGAACAGCATGGGTGGCCTGATCGCGCTGCGCTCGCGTGACCCGGGCAGCGCGCCCGCCGGCAGCGCGCAGGTAGAGTACGGCACCGGGCGGCGCCGGCGCCTGTTGCTGGCCGGCGACGTGCCGCTGTCCGCCTCGACCTCAGTGCGGCTGGCGGCGGGCGGCGAGGACGCCGACGGCTACGTGGACAACACCGCGTTGCACCGCGACGACACCACGGGCTGGAACAACCGCTTCGCGCGCATCAAGCTGCTGCATCGCGATGCGGCCGGCGGCGAATGGCGCATCGGCCTGCACCACGTGCGCATGCGCGGCGGCAACGATTTCTTCGCCACGCCGGCACTGGCCCGCAAGCACGAATCGGACGCCGGCGACCCCGGCAAGGACAACGCGCAATACACCTTGCTGTCGGGCGAATACGACCGCGAGTTCGGCGCGGGCACCAAGCTGGCGGTGACCTTCGGCGGCAACCGCACGAGCTGGAACTACTGGCTGCCGCGATCGATCTTCGGCGCGCGCAGCGGCTTCGACATGAGCACCCGCCAGTTCAGCGCCGAAGCGCGCCTGACCGGGCAGGGCGACCGGATCGACTGGCTGCTCGGCGCCTTCGGCTCGCACGTCAAGCGCGAAGCGCCCTACCTGTTCGACAGCCGTCCGTACTACCTCAGCGATACGCAGGCCGGCATCAACGGCGGCACCGCCGCCGCGTTCGGCGAACTGGGCTGGCATTTCGCGCCCGGCTGGCGCCTGGCCGGTGCGCTGCGGCTGGAGCACGACCGCCGCCGGATGGACTGGAGCAGCCGCCAGGCCGGCCTGTTCGACGGCGATGGCGACGGCATGCCGGAGACGCCCTTCGACGGCACCGAGCGCCTGCACGGCGTGCGCACCAGCGACAACGTCGCGCTGCCGCGCATCGCGCTGGAATACCAGCCCGATGCCCATCACTTCGGCTGGCTCACGCTGGCGCGCGGCTACAAGGCGTCCGGCTTCAATACCTATGCCACCGCCTCGGCGGCGGCCGGCGAACCGTACCGCCCCGAGTACGGCAACCACGCCGAGCTGGGCTACCGCCTGCGCGGCGCGGACGGCTCCTGGGAGTTGTCGGCGAACGTGTTCAACACCCGCCTGCGCGACCAGCAGGTGGTGATCATCGACGGCAACGGCCAGAGCATGACCACCAATGCCGGCCGCTCGCACAGCCGCGGCGCGGAACTGTCGGCGATGTGGCGGCCGCGGCGCGGGCTCGAGCTCGGCGCTTTCGCCGGCTACGTCAATGCCGAGTACGACCGCTACGTAAAGGGCGGCGTCGACTATGCCGGCAAGCAGTTCGCCAGCACGCCGCGCCACAGCTACGGCGTGTCCGCCTCGTGGCAGCCCGCGGCCGCGTGGGACCTCGGGCTGTCGCTGACGCGCCAGGGCAGCGCCAACCTGTACCCGAACAGCAGCGTGGTCAACGGCGCCTACAACCTGCTCGACGCGCACGTCACCTGGCAGTTGCGGCGCTGGACCGTCGGGCTGTACGGCAAGAACCTCGCCAACGCGCACTACTACACGCGCGCCCTGTCCGACAGCTACGTGGTTGCCGGCAACCCGCGCACCGTCGGCATGCGCCTCGGCATGGATTTCTGATGGACCTCGGACGGACGGCTGCCGGGGCCGGGTTCGCCGGCGCGGGCGCGCGGCGCGTGCACGGAAGCGAGTACGCAGCTCTGGCGCTGATGTATTTCGCCCAGGGCCTGCCGATGGGGCTCGCCTACGATGCGCTCGGCACCCTGATCCGCTACGGCGGCCACAGCGTGGCTGCCGTGGGGCTGACCGGCTTCGCCTTCCTGCCGTGGGCGTTGAAATTCCTGTGGGCGGGCGCGGTGGACAACGCCTGCGCCCGCTGGGGCATGGCGCGCATCGTGTTCGGCACCCAGGCCCTGGTCGTGCTGGCCTGCCTCGCGCTGGTGCCGTTTCCGCCGTCGACGCACCTGTACGGCACGCTGGCGGGCGCCGTCGTGCTGAACGCCCTGTGCGCGACGCAGGACATCGTGACCAACGCCTATGCCGTGGTGCGCCTGCAGGGACGCAGCGCCGGCGCCGCCAACGCGATCCAGGTGGCCGGCTTCATCGCAGGCATGCTGGTGGGAGGCGGCGGCCTGCTGCTGTTGCATGCGCGCATCGGCTGGGGCGGCGCGATGCTGCTGCTGGCCGTGCTGATGTTCCTGCTCTACCTGCCGCTGGCATGGGAGCGGCGCTGGCTCGGTGCCGGGCGCGCGGCGGGCGTCGCCACGGAAGCCCCGGCCCGCGTGCGCCTGCGCGACCTGCGGCGGCACGCCGACCTTGGCTGGGCCCTGCTGATCGCCCTGGTCTTCAAGTTCTCCAGCACCGCCGTGGCGACGCTGGCCAAGCCCTGGCTGCTCGACCGCGGCTTCGATCTCGCCCAGGTCGGCAGCCTGCAGATGAGCAACCTGGTCGCCACCGCGGTCGGCGGCGCGGTGCTCGGCGTGCCCCTGGTGCGCCGGCTGGGCAACCGCCGCGCGGTGCTGGTCAGCATGGCGATGGCCGGGGTGATGCTGGGAACCGCCTGGACGCTGCATGCGATGGGCAGCTTCGGCATGGCGTTCTGCTACGGCGCATTCGCCGTGCAGTCGCTGTTCGAGGGCGCGATGTACGTGGCGATCTGGGCGCTGTTCATGAACTGGGCCTCGCCCGAGCGTCCGGGCACCGACTACACCGCCATGCAGTGCTGCGAAAGCCTCGGCAACGCGGTGGCCGCAGGCGCGATCGGCGGGCTCGGCCAGAAACTCGGTTTCGGCGCGGCCTTCGCCTGCGCCTGGGCCGCGTCGGCCGTGGTGCTCGCCCTGGTGGCAATGGGCCTGCCCAGACTCCGGCTCGCGGCAGCGTCGGCGCCTTCGGAGTCCCTGGGAGCGGATCGATGAATCGGCACGGGCCATCGCGCCGCCGCCGGGACCGATGAACCCACGGCATCGAGCGCCCGGCCGCGAAGCCCGGGTAGCTGGCGCGGCCCGCGCCGGCCGGATGCCAAGTCAGGTCCGGGTGCCGGTTTCCTGGCTGGATGGGGCTCCAGGGCCGGCCACCGCCGTCGGGCGGGGCCGGCCGCGATTCCGGCCGGCACTGACGCCACGCCGGCCGCGGCCCGGTTATGATAGCCCGTCCATCCCACCACTCCGGCCGTAACTGCCCCTAGACGTACGGCCGGCTCCAAGAGGAAATCCATCCATGGCACGCGGCATCAACAAGGTCATCATCGTCGGCAACCTGGGCAACGACCCGGAGACCCGCTACACCGCCGGCGGCACCGCCGTCACGAGCCTCAGCGTCGCCACTTCCGAGCAGTGGACCGACAAGCAGAGCGGCGAGCGTCAGGAGCGCACGGAATGGCACCGCGTGAAGCTGTTCGGCAAGCTGGCCGAGATCGCCGGCGAGTACCTGAAGAAGGGCCGCCAGGTCTACATCGAAGGCTCGCTGCGCACCGACAAGTACACCGACAAGAACGGCGTGGAGAAGTACTCCACCGACATCATCGCCAGCGACATGCAGATGCTCGGCGGCATGGGTGGCGGTGAAGGCGGCGGCGGTGGCGGCGGCTACCAGCAGCGCGAGCGCCCGCAGGGCGGCCAGCGCCAGCAGGGCGGCGGCTACGGCGGCGGCCAGCAGTCGCGCGGCGGCAACGACTACGGCAACCAGGCCCCGCGGCAATCCGCGCCGCCGGTCGAGAACAACAGCTTCGACGACGACGACATTCCGTTCTGACCTTGGTGAACTTTAGATTGCCAGGTCGAGAGGGTCGTCGTGCGAGACTTTGATCTACTGAATCAATGAGTTGTGTCGTATAAAGCCGCGCCCCAATTTGTAAGAATTGGGGTGCGGTTTTCTTTTGTCTTCTCCAAGATAGGGACTTGCGGAAATTTAAACTGTCAAGATAGAAGCGACGCCCACTGTTTTTGAGTAACGCAGTGGTTCGGAGTCCAATCCCTCACCGCGATGCGTCGCCTGATTCCCGACGCCTTCTTGCCCGCGTCATACCCCTTCTGAACGGTCGTGTCCGTGTTCTTCCAGCAGCGGCTTCACTTGCTCGCACTGCTTGCGACTGATGTCGGAACGCCGACAACCCAAGCCGATCCTCCGTTTGGGAATCAGGTTCCGACGGTCCCCGGAACCGGGTAACTCCAGTCGTTAGGGAAGGTCCGATTAATCGGCCTCCTGCTCGTCATTCCTGGGAAAACAGGAGGCGTTTCAATAGCCGAAGGACTGGTCATCCAATGCCCTTGCGCTCGATGACCCGCAGGCGCCGGATCCCAGCCTTCGCTGGGATGACGAGCAAGATCATGGCCTCCTTGGCGCTTCGTGGAGGAAGGCTTGCCTTCGCCGATCGCCGGTCCCTGGCAAGGTTGCAATCCGTGCGGGGCGAGCGCACGCGTTCTCAATGGCTGTCTTGATCGATCGAGGTCAAGACTTCAACGACGTAATTCCTGCTTCCCGTTGAATCAACCTCGATCAGCAACCCGTGCACATCGGATTCGAACCCGGGGAAATGCTGGTTCTGCTCCCGCGCCAGGGTCAGCGACTCCAGGATGGCCTTGTTGGCGCCGCCGTACTTCTCGCCGGGCATGATCGTAGGGATGCCCGGCGGATACGGCACGATCATGGTGGCCGCGATGCGCCCTTCGAGGTCATCGATGCCCACCCGCTCGACCTTGCCCTGCACGAGGCAGTCGTATGCTTCGGCCGGCGTCATGACCGGCTCGGGGAGTTCCACGTACATTTCGCTCATTACCCGCGCCACCTCGTGCTCTACATTGAACGTATGCAAGGCGTCGCAAAGGTCACGCAGGCCAGCGTCCTCGTACGCATCCGGGAAGGCATCGACCAGCGAAGGCAACGCGTTGCGCAGCGGCTCGTTGCGGTCGTAGAGGGTCTTGAACGAAAGCAGTTCCGTCGCCAGCGTGCTCCATTTGCCCTTGGTCACGCCGATGGAGAACAGGCAGAGGAAAGAGTAGAGGTTGGTCTTCTCCACCGTGATGCCGCGCTCCCAGAGGAACTTGGTGACCACCGCAGCAGGAATGCCGCCGGTATCGGCCGATTTCCCATCCAGGCTCAAACCGGGCGTAAGCACCGTGACCTTGATCGGGTCGATCATTACGTAATCGGCGGGCAGCTTGCCGAAGCCGTGCCAGGCGTCGGATGGCTCGAGATGCCAGTCCGCCTGCTTCGTAGCGACGGGCCCGATGGTGTCGAGCCTCTGCTCCAGCCGTTTGCGCAACGCATCGGGCTGCCATACCTGGAACCACCACTCATCACGCGACAGGCCACGCTCGATATGCAGCATGGCGCGCCGGAAGGCGATGGCCTCGTCGTGTGTTTCCTGCACCAGTGAGCGGCCTGCCGGCCCCTCCATCATCTTTGACGCGATATCGCACGAGGCGATGATGCCGTAATGCGGTGACGTGGAGGTGTGCATCATGAACGCCTCGTTGAAGCGCTCCGCATCCAGCGCACGTTCTCGACCGTCGCGCGCATGGATCATCGAGGCTTGCGAGAACGCTGCAAGCAGCTTGTGCGTGGACTGGGTGGCGAACATCACCGCATCCTGCGTGCGCTCCTTGCCCTTGCCCATCGCATAGTGGTCCGCATATAGCTCATGGAATGCCGCGTAGCCATACCAGGCCTCGTCAAAATGCAGGTAATCCACGGCGGATCCGATGCGTTCGGCGATCGATTCGGCGTTATAGCAAAGGCCGTCGTAGGTGGAGTTGGTGACCGTGGCGATGCGTGCCCGTGGCCCATCCATGCGGGCGTGGCTGGCCAACGGGTGCGCGGCGACCTTGGCCGCCATATCCTCCGGATCGAACTGATCCAGCGTGATCGGCCCGATGATCCCGTGAGCGTTGCGGGTGGGCCGGAACCATACGGGGACGGCCCCGGTCATGATGATCGAATGCAGCAGCGATTTATGGCAGTTGCGGTCGACGAACACCACATCACCGCGCGCCACGACGCCGTGCCAGACAATCTTGTTGGAGGTGGAAGTGCCGTTGGTGACGAAGTAGGTGTGGTCCGCGCCGAAGTTCTTGGCTGCCTCCTTCTCCGCATCGGCGATGGGCCCGGTGTGGTCCAGCAACGAGCCCAGTTCCGGCACGGAAATGGACAGGTCGCTGCGCAGCGTGTTTTCGCCAAAGAACTGGTGCAGCGCACGGCCGACGGCGGATTTGGTGAAGGCGATGCCGCCGGCGTGTCCTGGCGTGTGCCAGCTGTAGTTGGAGCGCGCGGAATGGATCAGCAGGCCCTTGAAGAACGGTGGCAGCAGGCGCTCCATGTAATCATCCGCCGCGCGCATGACCTGGCGTGCGATGAAGGCCTTGGTGTCTTCGTAAAGGTAGATGAAACCATGTACCCGGGTAAGCAGCTTCGTCGGAATCTGCTCGATGGTGCGCCGTTCGCCGTAGAGGAACACGGGCAGGTCACCGCGGCGGGATTCCTGTTCGTCGAGGAACTGGAACAGGTCCTCGAACTGGCTGGGGCCCTCTTCCGTACCGTCGATCGACACGAGTACGGCGGACGCGGCCGTGTAGGTTCGACCGGCCGCGTGCGCATCGGCCATGTTCAGGCCCGTGAGCACCCGCTGATTGTGCGTGGCGATCTCCTCGGCCAGTGCGCGAACAAGTATCCCGTTGATCCGCGGCGAATCGAAGTCGTCATCGATGATGACGATCGGGTAATCCAGTGCGTTGAAATACATGGCTCAGCTCCTGACATTCGACGAGGCGATCTTTCCGGAGAGCGTCTTCTTGCGGCGCTCCTCGCTGAAGAACGGGTAGAACACGGTGATGAACAGCATGAACAGGAAGGCCCACGTGACCAGTTGCCCTTCCGTGCCGAAGATGGCCCACAGGCAGTACACGACCACCACGCTGGTCAGCACCCAGTAGAAGCCGACATGGGTGGTGCTGTGCCCCTGTTCCACGACGAAATAGCAGGCCACGCAGGAGTAGATGTAGGGCAGCAGGGTGAGTACGACCGCTGCAGACGTGATCAGGCCAAACTGCGCCGATGCGGAAGGCGAGGTACCTGTCGCCAGGACGACCAGCGACATCAACGCGCCCACGATCAGCAGCCCCTTCACCGGCGTGCCATCCTTGTTCGTGCGGCTGAAGATGGCGGGAAACAGTCCATCATCGCCTGCCGCCTTGGCGGAAAGCGCGGTGAGCAGGATCCAGCCACCGAGCGACCCGGCGGCGCCCAGCGTCGCGCAGACGCTGACGATGCCGCCGCCGATATGACCCACCGCCACCTGCGCCGCGAGCGCGAACGGCGCGTCGGCGATCTGCAATTGATCATTCGGCACCATGCCCATGATCACCGCGGAACTGGCGATGTAGACGACGGCCGCCAATGCCACGCCCGCCAGGGTCGCGATCGGCACGTTCTTCTCGGGGTTGCGCACGACACCCGCCGAGACCGACGCCGACTCGACGCCAATGAAAGCCCAGAGGGTGAGTGACGCGGAGCTCGATATCGCCTGGAAATCCGATTTGCCCGACACGTTGTACGCGGCGTTGAACAGATCCGACTTGAACCAGATCCAGCCGAGCAACGCCACGCCGAACAGCGGAATGAGCGCGAAAGAGGTGGTCACCGACTGGATCCGCGTCACCACGCTGGCACCGGCGATGTTGGCGAAGGTGAACACCCAGATCACGGCAACCACGACCAGGGTGCGGGTCCAGGGTTGCGCCAGCGCGGGAATGAAATAACTGAAGTAACCCACCGCCGCGATAGGCAGCGCCACGTTGCCGATCCAGTTGGCGAACCAGTAGATCGTATTGGTCTGGAAGCCCATGTACGGGCCGAAGGCATCGCGTGCATAGGCATAAGGTCCGCCTTCCTTGGGCGCCAGCTTGCCCAACTTGGCGAATACAAACGCCAGCAGGAGCGATCCGATGGCGGTGACCATCCAGCCCCACATGGATACCGAACCCAGCTTCGCAAGGTTGCCGGGGAGCAGGAAAGCGCCCGAGCCCATCATGTTGCCCGCCACCAGGAACGTAGCAGCCACCACGCCGATCTTCTTATCGTCCGATGCCATGCGCTGATCCTCCGGCGCGGGTTGGCCCGCGCTTATTTGATGAAGCTGTACTGGACCGAACCCTGCAGTCGGGTATCGTTGGCTCGGTTGCCGCCCTGCTGTTCGAGCTTGCCGTGGAGCAGTTCGACGCCCATCGTCCAGGTGGGCGCGGGGCTCCAGATCATGTTCATGGCGGCGTAATCGCTCAGTCCGAACGAGGTCTGCTCCAGGCCCTTGCGGCGCGGTACGCGCGCCTCGCCGTACACCAGGTTCGAACGCCAATGCGCCGACCAGTAGTGCGTATAGGCGCCGTACCAACCCCATGCTTTCAGTGCGCGGATATCGGTGCCGGGCCCCACCAGTGCGTCCAGGCCGGAACCGCTCGTATCCGACAGGTAGCGGGCAATGCCGCGGCCGTACACCGCGCTCGCCATGAGCAGGTCCCGGCCCACCGTGCTCCAGGCTCCACTGAGCGCCACGCCCCATCCGGTGGTATGCGATTCGCTGGGGCCGGCGGTGTAGCCAAGGCGGCGCATCAACGCGCCGACTTGCACGTGCCCCCAATCGCGTTCACGGCGCAGCGCGATCACCAGATCGGGCACCTGCGTGGCGCCCTTCGCGTTGGCGATACCGCCGGTGGTGGAAATTTCCGTTTGCGGGCGCTCGCCGGCGATGGTCAGGCTATTGCCTTCGCCGAACGGAAATGCCTGGTGGATGCCCGGCTGCAACAGGAACATCTGGCCGCCTGGGCCGGCGAAATCGAGCGTATCGGGCAAGCTATCGGCATCCATGAAGGAGGAATAGCCGTAGCCGGCATAGGTGTTGCCGATCTGCCCATAGGCGTGGCGCAGGTGGAACTGGTAGCTATTGGCGTCGCCGCCAAGGAAATCGTTCTCCAGGTAGAAACGCAGGCTGCCGTAATCCGTGGGGCGGCGCGCTTCAAAGGTGAAGCGCGTCTGCTGCGCGTGCATGTTGAAGTGCGAATGGTCGCGATCATCTGCACCAGCGGGAAAGAGCGCTGGAATGAATTGCGTATCGTTGCCTGCACCGTGGTTGTCGGCGATGGCATCGAGCTTGGCGTAGCCGCCAATGCGGATCTTGGTTTCCGTGCCAGGCACATCGAAGAAACCTTTCAGATCGGGATCGGTCGGTGGCGGCGCGTTGTCGACGCGTGATGCGCCGGCGCCCGGATCCGATACCGAATTCTGTGCGGGCAGCCGCGTGGGCGGGGCGCCCACTGCGGTGACCGTCGAGACGCCTTGCGACCTGGGTGCAGGCGTGGGTGCCGCACGATCCTGCGCAGCGGGTTGGCGACGGTTCTCCACGGCTTCGAGCCGGCTCTCCATGCGCTGCACGGATTGGCGGAGGGCATCCACTTCCGCCCGCAGGCGCGAGTTCTCTTCGCGCAACGACGCGTTGTCCGTATCCTGGGCAAACACGGCGGGTGCGGCCAGCAGGCCGCACAGCAACAGCATGGTCCGCGACAATAGCCCCTCCCTAGCCCTGCCGCCTTGTATCGGCTGCAGCCCGGCTTTGGTTGAGTGAGTCCGACGACTATTCTTCGATTATCCGCCTAGCTTGGCGTGCATTTGGCGTCGATCGTCATGCTTTCCCGCATCGTGCCACACCGATGACAATGATGCACGTTTTGGGAAAATAACCTGGGAATTCACATTCCTTACACAATATTCCGGGTCTATGTGACGTCCGACGGGGAGCCTCAGATGGAGGAAGGAGTCTTGGTGGTCAGTCGTGCTGCTATGCGGCATCGCACGCGTGCAGGCCGGCACGGTAACCTACGTTTATACCGATCCCCCAGGGGACGCCACTTGCGGAAGTAGATGCTAACGGCAATATCACTGCAACCTTTGACTATCGGCCTTATGGCAGCGTAGCGATGGGCAATGCACTCAAGCGGCCCCGGATATACCGGACACATGAACGATCCGGATACGGGCCTCGTATATATGCAGGCCCGTTTCTACGATTCCAGCACCGGCCGCTTTCTCAATGTGGACCCCGAGCCCATGAAAGTCGGTGACCTCTACGGTGCGGAACGGTACGGTTATGCCAATAACAACCCTTTGCGTTATACGGATCCGGACGGCCGCTACGCCTGCGGCAGTTCCAATCAGAGCACCTGCGCCAAGATCGATAAATTTGTCGGTGCCATGAATAAGGGCTTAGCCAATCTTAAGAAGGGTTCGGGCCAATACAAGGCCCTTAGCGCAGTGTCGGCACACATTGGCAAGCCGGGGACAATAATGGTGTCCCGCTTAATGCGGGGGCGCTCAAGACCAGCGTGATTGCTCAGGCGGAAACGGCAACCGCGATGACCATCGATGTTCGCCAGGCAGCTACATTGTCCGCGCCGTTTCGCCAATACAATCCGGGTGTTAGTGCCGCACAACTCGCGAATGCATTCGGTGGCGGTGCGGTTGCCCATGAAGGGCAGCACCAGCTTGACTATCTAGCGACCGGTTACCCCATGGATCGAAAGTCCGAACATGCCACGGAAATGAATGCCTATCGGACGGAATTGGGTGTGGCCAAAGGCCTGGGTATCTCCAACGATCTCTATGCGCCCGGCGCGCTGCAGAAAGATGTCGATGCGCGCGTTAATCAGGTGGCAGACGTATCAACCGCTGTTTGGTGCATGAGCAACGGATGCTAAAGCTGCGCCGCCACGTGCTGTTGAGTGCCGTGCTATCGCTTACGGGGATAGCCGGCTGCGTGGGGGGCAAGTTCCACGGAAAAAGATTACGACACCACAGTGTGTGAACTGTACGCCCATCTGGCGTCGCCTCTGCCGGGTCGCGTTCACCTCAAAGCCGTTGTCTATCGGGGGCCTCTCGGCATGGCGCCGTATTGACAGACCCGCAGTGTCCCGGCAAGGCGATCGGGCTTCGCCTCTCCGATAGCGTAACCCCTGGGACTTCCGTAGCCAAGTTCAACGCTGCATTGACGGGAGATGTGATGGATCTGTCGTTACGGGTCTTCGACGTAGAAGTCTCGGGCTTATTGGAGGCGGCAGGCCCATTGAGGCCTGAGGCGCTCTTGTTGGTTGATCACGTCGATCGTTTCAAGAAGCGAGAAGCCGCTTCATTTTCTCCGTAAGCCCCTTGCTCCCGCAATGCGGCAGCCAGTAAGCCTTGCCTACGCAGGTGGGTACGCGTGCAGCGAGTTTGGTACACGTGCACAGTTATACAGGTGTCGATGTGCAATCGGTCTGGCGTCTGCTGTGCAGTCCGGCATTTAACAATCGCCAGGTGATATCGGGCACGAGCCTGGGCGATCCAGGGACAATCGTGGCCAAGACGGAGACGTGGTGGTCAGCAAATATCATTGAGAATAGCGCACCCTGGATGCAGGCCTTTCCAAGATTCATCTCCGAATTCGAGGCGATCTTAGTTCTTGGTAGGGTGTTCGCAACCGTTCCAAAACAAGTCCTAGACATGTTGCCTGCGGCTTTCAACTGGGACCCCTCGATTTTTCGGAGTTTTGGTTTCGAGGCTGGAAATTCTTGCTCTTGGACGGTGCCTTGAAGGCTCGAGGGTATTGGGTCGGTGCGAAGGAATGCAACGTAGATGCAATCTGCCGATGCTGGTCATGACAGATGAGGTGGCGAAGGGGCGCCACCTCATCCTTCTCGGGCGCGTCAGGGGCAAGTTTGCAGCGTGTAATACAGCTTTATGTCGCTCCAGGTGGGGCTCATTACGGGCACGTTTCCGTTAAAGGAGTCGACCAGGCCATACCATCGCGCGCGACCGGGGCCGACATCGTACGGATAGTCGCGGCTCGCCACCCAGGCGAACTTCGAATAGTCTTTGTGGCGCCAGCAAATCATGGCTCCCAGCATTCCCTGGTACCCGGCTCGCTGATCCGCCAGCGTTCTCGTGACGCCGTCCGCACCAGTACCTCTTGCCAATCCATATTCGTCAATATGCAGGTTCTTGTTGGAGGCGGCCGCGTAGCTGTCAAGAATCGACGTGAACGCCGTCGCGTACTGTTGCCAGGTCGCCCCAGGAGCTAGGGTCACGTATAGAGAAGCCGACATGGTCGGATTGGTGGGCGTATATAGATCGTTCCAATGCGCCAGCATGGAGATCAGGGCCGGGTTGTTGTTGCTTTGGTCCTGGACGCCTATCACTTCGTAAGATGCATTCAGATTTGGATAGTTTGCGTCTTTCCAGGCCCAGATCGACCTGATCCAGGCACCATGGCTGTTTGCGATGGCGGCGGCTCCGCTTGATCCTTGGCAACCGGAGAGCAGACATGGGGAAAGATCCCCACCCAACATGATCTGGCCGACGTTCGTGTAGTTGATATTGTCGATCCACTTTTTTAGCCACGCCTTGTCGTGGTTATACGGAGGAATATCCGCAATCAGACCGTTTGAGCGGTGCGGCATGAGTACGATTTCTATATGGAACTGGCCTGCATTGCTGCCTGCTCGCGTAATGGCCAGGAAGTCGTTCAATTTTTTGATCCATGCATCGCTCGGCACGGGCTCCATGTCCGGGGCACTGAAATTGTCGGATGCGACCAGCAGCCGAATCCAGTTCACCCCCGCGGCCCGGTATTCCGCCAGTAGGTTGTCCAGTCTTTCCCGGACGTCGGAGTCGTACTGGTGATCCAGTACCCATTCGAATCCTTGGGAGGAAACCGGCGGGTTGGCATAAGGATCGGCAGCCCCGTCCAGGTAATAGAAAGTGACGCCACGCACCGTACCGTTGACGCCCGTGGCTGTGGTTGCAGTGGCCTGGGATGCAGCTATCGAGCAGGCCGCCATGGCGGCAGCCATCATCAGTTTTCGAAGCATGGGGAACTCCTTCAAGACAGTTCACGGGACCGGGCGCTCATCTTGCTCAAGGCGCCTGGCCCTCATCGTGGCAATGTGCCATTCATGCGCAACGCAAAGAGAAGGCGGGAAAGACGCTGACCATCGGTCTGCGTCGCCGTATCCGTGGGGTGCGCTCGACTCCTCTCACTTGGAACGGAGCTCGATACAGCATGGTGATGTCGTAGGCGTGCCGCAATCGGTCAGGCCCGCGATGGGCCATAGGCTTTCCCCTACAAAAGGATGCATGTGAGCCGACGGCCGTTTCCGGCAAGAAGATTCGCTCGGAGAGTGCTTCATGCCTTTTATTCCGAAAGCCGGTCACGCGCGGCCTTTGCAGGCCGGGAAACACGGCCTTGGCGTTCCGTGCACGCGCGGCGTGGCTACCATCGAGACCCCGCATGCGTGGAGCGCCGCCATGGCACGTCCCATCTGGACCGGCACCTTGTCGTTCGGCCTGCTCAACGTGCCGATCCGCCTGATGACGGCGGAGCGGCGGGTCGACCTGCATTTCCGCATGCTAGACCAGCGCGACAACTCGCCGATCCGCTACGAGCGGGTGAACGCGGAGTCGGGCGAGGAAGTGCCGTGGAAGGACGTGGTCAAGGCGTTCGAATACTCCAAGGGCAGCTACGTGGTGCTGGACGAGGAGGACATCCGCAGCGCCGCCAGCGAGTCGCACGAGACGGTGGAGATCGACACCTTCGTCGAGGCCGGCTCGATCGATCCGCGCTACTACGAGAAGCCGTACTACCTGGTGCCGGCGAAGAAGGCCGAGAAGGGCTACGTGCTGCTGCGCGAGACGCTGGCGAAGGCCGGGCGCGTCGGTATCGCCAAGGTGGTGATCCGCACGCGCGAGTACCTCGCCGCGGTGGTGCCGCAGGGTGCGGCGCTGCTGCTGGTGCTGCTGCGCTATCCGCAGGAGCTGGTGGATGCCTCCGACTACGCGCTGCCCGACAAGCCGGCGTCGAGCTACCGCATCGCCCCGCGCGAGCTGGCGATGGCCAGCGACCTGATCGAGTCGATGTCCGGCGAATGGAGGCCGGACGACTACCGCGACGAGTTCCGCGACAAGCTGCGCAAGGCGATCGAGAAGCGCCTCAAGAGCAAGGGCGTCACCGCCACGGTCGAGGAGGACGAGGAGCACGTGGCCGAGGACGCGGCCACCAACGTGGTCGATTTCATGGCGCTGCTGAAGAAGAGCATCGCCGGCAAGAAGCGCACTCCGGCGAAGGCCGCGAAGAAGACTGCGGCGAAGAAGAGCGGGGCAGGCAAGGGCGGGGCAGGCAAGGGCGCCGCGAAGAAGACCGCCGCGAAGAAGGACGCCGGTGCCAAGGCGGCCAGGAAGGCGACGCGCAAGGCCGCCGCGGGCAGGCGGCGCACGGCGGGCTGATCCGTGAGCCTGCGCGAATACGCCCGCAAGCGGAAGTTCGGCCAGACGCCGGAGCCGGCCGCGGGCGGGCGGCGGCATGCGCGCCGGCCGATCTTCGTGGTGCAGTTGCACCATGCCCGCGCGCGCCACTACGACTTCCGGTTGGAGGTGGACGGCGCGCTGAAGAGCTGGGCGGTGCCGAAGGGGCCGTCGCTGCGCCCGGGCGAGCAGCGGCTCGCGGTGGAGGTCGAGGATCACCCGATCGCCTATGCCGGTTTCGCCGGAGACATCCCGGCCGGCCACTACGGCGCCGGCCACGTCGACATCTTCGACCACGGCACCTGGCAGCCGGAGACGGACGATCCGCTGGCGGCGATCGCCGCCGGCAAGCTGGATTTCGAATTGCACGGCGAACGCCTGCGCGGCCGCTGGACCCTGGTGCGCACGCGCCGGCAGGGCGGCAGGAACCAGTGGCTGCTGCTCAAGCGCAGCGACGCCGAGGCGCGCGACGCCGAGGCGGACGATCTCCTCGACGCGCCGATGCGCAAGGCCACCGCGGCCTGGCGGCGCGCGCACGGACAGGGCGGCGGCGCGGCCGCGAAACGCGCATCCGCGAAGCCGGCCGCGGAAAAGCCGGCGAAGAAACCGGCTGCGCCGACGCGGCGGAAGGCGCCGGCGCGCAGCAAGGCCGAGGCGGCGATCAGGACCAGGGCGCTGGCGCTGCCCGGCGCACGCGACGAACCGTTGCCGGCCGGCTTCCGCGCGCAACTGGCCACGCTGCGCGCGCACCCGCCCGCCGGCCAGCAATGGCTGCACGAGACGAAATGGGACGGCTACCGCCTGCTCGCCGATCTCGACGACGGCAAGGTGCGGCTGCGCTCGCGCAACGACCTGGACTGGACGGCGCGCCTGCCGCAGGTGGCGGCCGCGCTGGAGGCGCTGCCGGTAGGCAGCGCGCGGCTGGACGGCGAGCTGGTGGCGCTGGACGCGCACGGCGGCAGCAGCTTCGCCGAGCTGCAGCAGGCGCTGAAGGACGGCCGGACGCAACGCCTGCGCTACGTGCTGTTCGACCTGCCCGGGGTGGCCGGCGTCGACCTCACGCGCGTTCCGCTGGACCGGCGCAAGGCGCTGCTCGAACAGGTGCTGGAAGGCGCCGGCGAGGCGCTGGCCTACAGCACGCACGTCGAGGGGCACGGCGCCGAGGTGTTCGCGGCGGCCGGGCGCCGCGGCCTGGAAGGCATCGTGAGCAAGCGCGCCGATGCCGGCTACGCTGCAGGCCGGCGCACGCCCGACTGGGTCAAGGTCAAGCACTCGCATTCCGACGAGTTCGCGATCGTGGGCTATACGCCGCCGCAGGGATCGCGGCAGGGCTTCGGCTCGCTGTTGATGGCGGAGCGCGAGCGGGGCGGCCTGCGCTACGTGGGGCGCGTCGGCACCGGCTTCGACGCCGCGGCGTTGCGCGAACTCACCGCACGCCTGAAGAAGCTGGCGGTGGCCGGGCCGGTGGTGGAGATTCCCGCGCACGTGCCGTTGCCGGCGCGGCGCATCACCTGGGTGCGGCCGCAACTGGTGGCCGAGGTGGCTTTCCGCGGCTGGGGCGGCCACCGCCTGCTGCGCCAGGCCAGCTTCCTGCGCCTGCGCGAGGACAAGAACGTGGACGATCTCGACCTGCAGGACGCCGGCCCGGCGCCGCGCAAGCGGGCCGCGGCGGCCAGACACACGGGAGCCGGAAACATGGCGAAGAAACCGGAGGCCGCCGGCAGTGCTGCCGGCGAAGGCGTGACGATTACCCACGCCTCACGCGTGGTCTATCCCGACAGCGGCATCCGCAAGGGCGACGTCGCGGCCTACTACACCGCGGTGGCGCGCTGGATCCTGCCCGGGCTGGCAGACCGGCCGCTGTCGCTGCTGCGCTGCCCGGGCGGCATCGGCGGCGAGTGCTTCTTCCAGAAGCACCACGCCGCCAGCCTGGGCGACAGCGTGCGGGCGGTGGCGCTGAAGGAAAAGGACGCCGGTACGGCCGACTATGTCTACGTGCGTGACCTGCGCGGCCTGCTCGAACTGGTGCAGATGAACACGCTGGAATTCCACCCGTGGGGAGCGCGGGTGGACAGGCCCGACGCGCCCGACCGCATCGTGTTCGACCTCGACCCCGCCGAGGGCGTGGCGTGGAAGGCGGTGGTGGCGGCGGCGCGCGAGATCCGCGCGCGGCTCGACGAGATCGGCCTGCAGAGCTTCGTGCGCACCAGCGGCGGCAAGGGCCTGCACGTGGTGGTGCCGTTCCGGCGCGGCCCGGACTGGGACACGGTGAAGCGGTTCTGCGAATCGTTCGCCGACGCGATGGTGGCGCTGCACCCGCTGCGCTATGTCGCCACGGCGAGCAAAGCGCAGCGCAAGGGCCGCATCTTCATCGACTGGCTGCGCAACGCGCGCGGCGCCACCAGCGTGTGCAACTGGTCGCTGCGCGCCCGCGCGGGCGCGCCGGTGGCGATGCCGCTGCGCTGGGGGGAACTGGGCCGGGTCAAGGGCGGCGGCGCCTTCGACATGAAGAAGGCGCTGCGCCGCGCCGCGCGCCTGGATGCCGATCCGTGGGAAGGCATCGACGCCGTGCGGCAGCGCTTGCCGAAGCTGTAGGGGCCTGTGAGGAGGGCTCTTGTCATCGCCATTCCCCTCAGGGCCTACCCATAATCTCGCAGTACTCCACATGAAACGTCATCCCAGCGGCTTTCGGCGGCCGCAGGGCCGGCCAAGCGGGGCAAAAGCGAGTCTTGCGGCATTGAACGGCCGAAGGCTGGCCGAAGAGGCGGGCGCAGCGAGTCATCCAGTGACTCGGTGCCTCCACGGGCACGGGATCCCAGCCTTCGCCGGGATGACGTGTATTCGCTTAGGTGGCGTGCGATGCAGGAGCCGGCGATCGTAAACAGGCTGTCGAACCTGTTCACGGTCCCTGGCTCGAGTCCAACCGCCTNCGTCGTCATTCCTGCGAACCCCGAAAAGGGGGCAAGAGCAGGAATCCAGTGACTTGATGCTCCCAAGCTCAACGACGCTGGACGACCAACCCTTCGGCTGTCGAGAAGCGCTTCCGGCTCGACCGGCCCTGCGGCCGTTGAAAGCCGCAGGAATGACGACGAGGCGATTGGACCGACGGCCTGATCGCGAGCCCCTACAGGCGCAGCGTGTTGTTGCCGCGGTTCGCGTCCGGCAGGGCGTGCGCCGGATCGATCGTCACCGAGGCGACCTTGCGCGTGCCGGCCACGCGCACGACGTAGCTGCGGTGCTGCTGCCAGGTTTCCACCGGCACGCGTACGTCCTGCTTGCTGCCGTCGTCGTAGACCACCTGCAGCGTGGCCGGCAGCACCAGCCGGTCGAGGTTGGCCACGGTGATCGCCGCGCCGTGGCGCCAGTCGCCGTCGATCGGCTCGGCCTTCTGCACGGCCAGGTCGAGCTGCCAGTTGTGCTGGTACCAGCCGCGCCAGAACCAGCCGAGGTCTTCGCCGGCCTCGCTCTCCATGAAGCGGAAGAAGTCCGACGGGCTCGGGTGCTTGTAGGCCCAGGTGGCGGTGTACTTGCGGAAGGCGTCGTCGAAGCGCTCCGGCCCGAGGATCTGCTCGCGCAGCAGCACCAGGCCGAAGGCGCCCTTGAAGTAGCTGACCGGGTGGCGGTACTTCTCCGGCGTCATGTCGGCGCCGTTGAGCAGGGCCGGCGCATCGGGGTCGGCGAGCACCTTGGCGATCTCGTCGGCCGGGTTGCCCTTGCCGGGCGCGTACTCGCCGTCGCGCTTGGGCGCGTATTCGCCGTGGTTGAAGGCGTCCGCCTCGTAGACATCGATGAAGGTGTTGAAGCCCTCGTCCATCCATGCGTCGCGGCGTTCGTTGCTGCCCACGATCATCGGGAACCAGCTATGGCCGATCTCGTGCGCGACCACCATGTGCAGGCTGTTGCCCTTGGCGCGCTTGTGGTCGAAGGTGATGCCCGGGTACTCCATGCCGCCGGCGGTGCCGGCCTCGTTGATCGCCACCGGCCACGGATAGGGATACCACTGCCTGGAGAAGTACTCGGTGGAGGCCTTGAGGTATTCGGTGGCGCGGCCCCAGGCGTCGTCGCCGGCGCTCTCGACCGGGTACACCGACATCGCCAGCGCGGTCTTGCCTTCGGGCAGGTTCATCCGCGCGGCGTCCCACACGAACGCCTTGGAAGCGCCGAAGGCGACGTCGCGGCTGTTGTGCATGCGGAAATGCCAGGTCAGCGTGCCGCTCTGCTTCGGGCGGCTGGACGGATCGGTGACTTCGGCCGGCGTGCGGATCATCACGGTGGTGTCGCTGTGGCGCGCCTGTTCCAGCCGCTGCTGCTGGGTCTTGGTCAGCACCTCCTGCGGGTTCACCAGTTCGCCGGAGCCGGCCACGATCATGTCCCACGGCACGGTGACCGCGTAGTCGAAGTCGCCGTATTCCAGGTAGAACTCGCTGTTTAGATAGGGCGCGGTGTCCCATCCGCGCAGGTCGTCGTACACGGCCATGCGCGGGTACCACTGGCCGATCTCGAAGATCTCGCCGTTCTTGCTCGGGTTCACGTCCATCCGCCCGCCGAATTCGCCAGGCACGGTGAAACTCCAGCCCACGTGCAGGCGCAGGCTGCCGCCGCCGCCCTTCAGTGCTTCGGGCAGGCGCACCTGCATGCGCGTGTCGGACACCAGCCACTTCGCCGGCTGCCGGTGGCCGTGCGCGTCTTCCACTTCCACCGAGGCGATCTTGTAGCCGTCGGTGAACTCGGTGGGGAACTTGCTGGTGAAGGCGCCGCGCGCGTCGGTGCGGTAGCGGTTCTGGTCCAGTTGCAGCCACAGCACGTCGAGCGCGTCGGGGCTATGGTTGGTGTAGGCGATGGTCTCGCTGCCACTGAGCAGGCGCGTGGCCGGATCGAGCGTGGCCTCGATCCGGTAGTCCGCGCGGTTCTGCCAGAACAGCGGGCCGGGCTTGCCGCTGGCGGTGCGGAACGCGTTCGCCGGCTGCGGGTAGGCGAACGGCGCGAAGGTCTGCAGGGGATCGAAGCGCGATGCCGGCGCATCGGCGGCGGACACGGAGGCGGCCGCCAGCAGCGCGGCGAGGCTGCCGGCGAGGGAAAGCGCGATCTTCTTCATGCAAGGCCCCTGGAGCGTAGGTGGGTTAAGGCGTGCCGCCGGCGCGGATCAGCGCCAGCACTTCGTGGCAGGCGCCCATGGTGTGGTAGTCGGTCTTGCCCGCCGGACTCTTCTCGTCGTCGTACTTGCGGTTGTCGCGGGTGAGGATGCGGTACCACGCGCCGTAGCGGTGATCCACCAGATGCTGCCACGCATAGGTCCACAGCTTCACGTACCAATCGTCATAGGCGGCCAGGCCGGTGCGCGCGTGCAGCAGCGCGGCGGCGGCGAGCGACTCGGCCTGCACCCAGAAGTACTTGTCGCCGTCGCAGACGGAGCCGTCCGGCGCGAAGCCGTAGCAGATGCCGCCGTGGGTCTCGTCCCAGGCGCGCGCCAGCGCGGTGTCGAACAGGTGGCGGGCGGTCGGCAGCAGCCAGCGTTCCTCGCGGCCGCGTTCGAGCAGCAGTGCCTCCAGGATCAGCAGCAGCTTGGCCCACTCGGTCTGGTGCCCCGGCTGGAAGCCCCACGGCTTGAACAGGTGCCTGGGGTCGTCGCGGTTGTAGTTCCAGTCGATGTTCCAGTGGACGTCGTAGTGTTCCCACACCAGGCCGTCGGCCTTCGCAGCCTGGCGGCGGGTCATGTTGTCGGCCAGGGTGAGCGCGCGTTCGAGGTAGCGCGGCTCGTCGCTGGCCTGGTAGGCCGCCAGCATCGCCTCGCACATGTGCATGTTGGCGTTCTGGCCGCGGTAGCCGGTGAAATTCCACTGCGCGTCGGCCTCGTCGCGGTAGAGGCCGGCGTCGGCGTCCCAGTAGCGCCGTTCCAGCAGCTCCCAGGTCTCGTCCATCCACGGCATGGCCTCGACGATGCCGGCCTTGCGCGCGCTGGCGCAGGCGAGCAGGACGAAGGCGGCGCCGTAGGCGTAGTTGGTGCGGTCGTCCGGCCGGCCGTCGCGGATCGTCCACGCGTAGCCGCCGCTGGCCGCGTCGCGGTGCACCTCGCGCAGGTAGCGCAGGCCGTGCCGCGCGGCGTCGAGGTATTCGCCGCGCAGCCCGGCGGGCTGCTCGAACTCCATCGCCGCCTGCGCGTAGTCGAAGACGAAGCGCGTGCTGCTCACCAGGTGCCGGTGGCTGCGGTCGTAGATCGTGCCGTCGTCCTTGAAGTAATGGAAGAAGCCGCCGGCCGGGTCGATCGCGCGCGGGTGGTAGAACGCCATCGTCTGCGCGACGTGGCCGCGCAGGAACGCTTCGGAGCGGAAGTCGGGGAGGGCGGGCGTGGAACTCATGCGTGGGTTTCCATGAAGGCGGCGACTTCGTCCCGGCCTGGCATGGCCTCGAACGAGCCGCGGCGGGTGACGGTGAGCGCGCCGCAGGCGGCGGCGAAGCGCAGGGCCGCGTGCAGCCGCGGCAGAGCGGCGACCAGGCGGTCGAGCCGGTCGGCGCCGTCGAGCTGCGCGAGCTGGCTCAGCAGGCCGCCGACGAAGGCGTCGCCGGCGGCGGTGCTGTCCACCGCCTCGACCCGGTAGCAGGGCAGCTCGCCCTCGGCGTCCGGGTGGAACCAGCGCAGCGGCCTGTCCGCGTCGGTGACCACCAGCAGCCGCGCGCGGCCGTTCCACAGCC
Organism: Frateuria sp. Soil773; assembly: GCF_001428405.1. GTDB lineage: Bacteria > Pseudomonadota > Gammaproteobacteria > Xanthomonadales > Rhodanobacteraceae > LMSL01. Next base: position 605,264 of record NZ_LMSL01000041.1, on the reverse strand, counting down.
GGTCCAGCGCCGCCTGCTCGCCGTCGACCGCCAGCCAGGCGAACTCCTCGGCGGACAGCTTCACCACGTCGGCCAGGTGCAGCGCCGGCCACAGCAGCGGCCGCGCATCGAGCCCCTCCGGCCACAGCGCCGGGCGCAGGTTGAGGTCGAAGCTGACCAGCGCGCCGGCGGCGCGCGCGCGCCGCATGCCTTCGCGGGTGGCCTCGGCCAGCGCCGGGTCAGTCATGCTGTTGGAGCAGACGTGGAACACGGCCACGCCGTCGAAGGCGGCCGGGCGGAAGTGCTCCGGCCGGAACAGCAGGTCGGCCGACGGGCCGCGGTAGAAGCTGAAGCTGCGCTCGCCGCGCGCATCCAGGGTGACGAAGGCCAGCGCGGTATTCGCCGCGTCGGTGCGGGCGACGTCGTCGGTGCCCACGCCGGCGCGGCGTAGGCTGTCGAGCAGGAAGTCGCCGAACGCGTCGCTGCCGAGCATGCCGGCGAAGCGCGCGGCTTCGCCCAGCCGCGCCGCCGCCACCGCCACGTTGGCCGGCGCACCGCCGGCGAAGGGCACGAAGGAACGGGCGAAGCCGGCGTCGTCGAAGCCCTCGGCGTGGAAGTCGATCAGCGCCTCGCCGAAGCAGAGTATCGGACGGCTCATCGAGCGCCGGCCCCGGCCTGGGGACGCTGGACGGGATCGGGCCGCGAGCCGTTCAGGCCGTAGAACACGATGAAGCCGTAGCACAGCAGCGGCAGCACGAAGGCATGCTGCACGCCGATGCGGTCGGCCAGGAAGCCCTGCGCCAGCGGCACCAGCGCGCCGCCGACGATGGCCATGATCAGCAGGCTGGACGCCTTGCCGGTCAGCGGGCCGAGGCGCTCGATGCCGAGTGCGAAGATGGTCGGGAACATGATCGAGTTGAACAGGCCGATCGCGATCACGCTGACCATGGCCACGTTGCCGTGGCTGAGCATCGTGGTGAGCACCAGCGCCGCGGCCACCGCGGCGAACAGCGCCAGCAGCTTGCGCGGGTCGAGCCAGGCCAGCAGCGCCGAGCCGACCAGCCGGCCCACCATCGCGCCGCCCCAGTAGAACGCGACGTAATGCGCGGCATGCGCCTCGCTGAGGCCGCCGATGCCGGGCAGCGACAGGTAGTTCACCATGAAGCTACCGATCGACACCTCCGCGCCGACATAGAAGAAGATCGCCAGCACGCCGAAGCGCACGTGGCGATGGCGCAGGGCGTCGGCCAGGGTGTGGCGCTCGCGGTCGGCGCGCTCGGTGGTCTCGGTGAGCGCGGGCAGCCGGAACAGCCACACGATCAGCGCCAGCACCAGCAGGGCCACGGCCAGGCCGAGGTAGGGGCCCTGCACCGATTGCGCTTCCTGTACGCGGTAGGCCAGCCGCTCGGGCGGCGACAGCGCGGCGATCTGGCTCGAGCCCAGCACCGTCGAGGAGAGGATCAGCAGGCCGCCGAACAGCGGCGCCAGCGTGGTGCCGAGCGAGTTGAGCGCCTGCGCCAGGGTCAGCCGGCTCGAGCTGGTGCGCTCGGGCCCAAGCAGCGCCACGTACGGGTTGGCCGCCACCTGCAGCAGGGTGATGCCGGTGGCGAGCACGAACAGCGCGGCCAGGAACACCCCGTAGCTGCGCAGTTGCGCGGCGGGCCAGAAGCCCGCCGCGCCGAGGCCGGCCACCACCAGCCCCGTCACGATGCTCTGCTTGTAGCCGAGCCTCGCCACCACCCGCCCGGCCGGCAGCGACATCAGGAAGTACGCGCCGAAGAAGGTGAACTGCACCAGCATCACGCGCGTGTAGTTCAGCTCGAACACCGCCTTCAGGTGCGGGATCAGGATGTCGTTGAGGCAGGTGAGGAAGCCCCACATGAAGAAGATCGTGGTCATCACCCCGAGGGCCATCGGGTAGTCGGTGTAGCGGGTGCCACCGGGCTGGGCGGTGGCGCGCACGGGCGGATTCGGCGAGGCGGCGAAGGCCATGGGAACTCCGGAGGCTGGGGTCAGAGAGGCTAGGATCGGTCGGAAGGCGCGCAACTGCTTTCGCGGATCACCAGTTGCACGGGCACGATGGTATGGCGGGGTTCGGCCTGCGGCTCGCGCAGGCGTTGCAGCAGCAGCTCGGCCGCCTGGCGCCCGCGCGCGCGCGGGGCGGCGGCCAGGGTGGTCAGCGGCGGCGCGCTCAACTGCGCTTCGGCGATGTCGTCGAAGCCGGTCAGCGCGAAATCCCGGCCCGGATGCAGGCCGCGCTGGTTCAGGCCCAGGACCAGGCCCAGCGCCACGGCGTCGTTGTAGCAGACGGCGGCGGTGGGGGCCGGCGCGGCGGCGAACAGGGCGGGGGTCTGGGCGGCCGCGGCCAGCCGGGTCGGCGCGCATTCCACCTGCCAGTGCGGCTCGATCGGCAGGCCGGCGGCCTGCATCGCCTCGGCGTAGCCGGCATGCCGCTGGCGGCACGAGCTGGAATCGCGGTGGCCGCCGAAGAAGGCGATGCGCCGGTGGCCCCGGGCGATCAGGTGCTCGGTGGCGAGGCGGGTGCCGTGCTGGTTGTCCAGGGTGAGGCGGTCCCAGTGCGCGAACTCGGGCAGGCTGCCGCCGAGTTCGCGGTTGAACAGCAGCAGCGGCGTCTGCGCGCCCACCGCGGCGAGCACCTGCGAGGCGTCGCTGTGCTCGGCCGGCGACAGGATGATGCCGGCCGGGCCGTGCTCGATCAGCGAGCCGAGCACGGCCTGCTCGCGCGCCGGCGACTCGTTGGTGCAGCCGAGCAGGGTGACGAAGCCGGCCTCGCCGACCACCTCGTCCACGCCGGCGGCGAATTCCGCGAAGAACGGGTTGGCCAGTTCGTTCAGCACCAGCGCGATGCCGGACGAGGTGCGCCGGCGCAGGTTGGCCGCCATGCGGTTGTAGACGTAGCCTTGCCGGCGCAGTTCCTCTTCGACGCGGGCGCGGGTCTTCCGGTTGACCAGGGGGCTGCCGCGCAGCACCAGGGAAACGGTGGCGCGCGAGACGCCGCACCCGGCCGCAATGTCGCTCAGGGTGATCTTGCGGCGGATTGGCGTGTTGCTTTCCATGGCCGTTGCCTGAATTGGAACGATCCAAATGTAGCCGATCCCGCCGCGGGCGCTCATCACGCAGCGCAACATGCACGACGCGCGGGGCAATGCTAGTTTTGCCTGATTTAGAACGATCCAAATCTGGAGAAGCCCCGATGACCCACGGTCGGTACACCTTGTTGATCGCCGCCATGGCCTGCCTGTCGCCGGGGCTTGCCCTGGGCCTGCCGGACGATGCCGCGCCGGGCCATGCCTCGGCGGTCGATCCGCGCATCGGCACGGGCGGCGACGGCCATACCTTCCCCGGCGCGACGGTGCCGTTCGGGATGGTCCAGTTGTCGCCGGACACCGCGATGCCGGACTTCAAGCACGGCTACAAGTGGGCCGCCGGCTACCAGTACGGCGATTCCAGCATCCTGGGTTTCTCGCATACGCACTTCTCCGGCTCAGGCCACTCCGACCTGGGCGACGTGCTGGTGATGCCGATCGCCGGCGAGGTGAAGACCGAGCCGGGCGACCCGGAGCGGCCGGGCAGCGGCTACCGCTCGCGCTTCTCGCACGACAGCGAGGTGGTGCAGGCCGGCTACTACGCGGTCACCCTGAGCGACTACGGCGTGCGCGCCGAGCTGACCGCCGGCCGCCGGGTCGGCTGGCACCGCTACACCTTCCCGGCGGACAAGCCGGCGCACCTGCTGCTGGACCTGCGCCCGAGCATCTACGACTACCCGGGCAAGGTGCTGTGGTCGAACCTGCAGGCGCATGCCGACGGCACCGTCACCGGCTGCCGCACCACGCGCGGCTGGGCGCCCGGGCGCGAGCTGTGCTTCGCGATGCGCTTCTCGCGGCCGATGGTGTCGCGCGAGCTGACCAACCGCGAGCAGGACGTGCCGTACAAGGGCTTCAAGGGGCCGGGCAACCAGCCGCAGGACAAGGATGCCCAGAACGGCCGCGCCCTGGTCGGGGTGTTCGACTTCGGCAAGCTGGACAAGCCGCTGGAAGTGAAGGTGGCGATCTCGCCGGTGAGCGCGGCCAACGCGGTCGCCAACCTCGACCAGGACGGCAAGGGCTGGGATTTCGACGCCCGCCGCGCCGAGGCGAAAACCGCCTGGGACAAGGCGCTGGCGGTGGTCGACATCGATGCGCCGGCGGCGGCGCAGACCCAGTTCTACACCGCGCTGTACCACGCCATGCTGTCGCCCACGCTGAGCATGGACGCGAACGGCGAGTACCGCGGCCCGGACCATGCGGTGCACACGGCGAAGGACTTCGAGTTCTATTCCACCTGGTCGCTGTGGGACGTGTACCGCGCACAGCAGCCGCTGATGGTGCTGCTCAACCCCGGCCGCAGCACGGACTTCATCCGCTCGCTGGTCGCCGCGCGCAAGGCCAGCCCGTTCGGCATCCTGCCGGTATGGGCGTACCAGGGCCTGGAGACCTGGTGCATGATCGGCTACCACGCCGTGCCGGTGATCGCCGACGCCTACGTCAAGGGCGTGCGCGGCTTCGACGCCGGCAAGGCGCTGGACGCGATGGTCGCCAGCGCCACCTATGCGCCTTACGGCGGCCTGGGCGACTACATGAAGCTCGGCTACGTGCCGATCGACAAGGAGCCCGAGGGCGCCTCCAAGACGCTCGAATACGCCTACGACGACTGGTCGCTGGCGCAGATGGCCCGGGCGATGGGCCGCCGGGGCGTCGCCGCCACGTTCGAGAAGCGCGCAGGCAACTGGCGCAACGCCTGGGACGCGAAGACCGGCTACATGCGCGCGCGCAAGAGCGACGGCAGCTTCCGCGAGCCGTTCGATCCCAGCGTGGCCGGCTACGGCAGCGACTACACCGAGGGCAACGCGTTCCAGTATTCCTGGTACGTGCCGCAGGACGTGCCGGGGCTGATCCGGGCGATGGGCGGCGCGGCGAAATTCGTCGCCAAGCTCGACGGCGTGTTCGACGCCAAGGTCGATCCGGCGCACTTCAAGCACGTCGAGGACATCACCGGCCTGATCGGCTGGTACGCCCACGGCAACGAGCCCAGCCACCACCTGGCCTACCTGTACGACTACGCCGGCGCGCCGTGGAAGACCCAGCAGCGGCTGAAGCAGATCATGGAGAGCCAGTACGCGGCGCGCCCGGACGGCCTGGCCGGCAACGACGACCTCGGCCAGATGTCGGCGTGGTACGTGTTCACCGCGCTCGGCTTCTACCCGGTGGCGCCGGCCAGCGACGCCTACGCGATCGGCCGGCCGTTCGTGGCGAAGGCCACGCTGCACCTGTCCAACGGCAAGGACTTCACGGTCACCGCCGCGCCGCTGGACGACGCGCACCCCTATGTCGGCGCGGTCACCCTCGACGGCAAGCCGCTGCGCGGCAGCGTGTTGCGCCACGCGCAGATCCTTGCCGGCGGCGAGCTGCACTTCAGCATGCAGGCCGAGCCCGCGCGGCCGTGAAATCCGCGGTCCGGCGCCTTGCCGCGGGCCGGTGCCCGGCCCATTTCCGCATGGGCCGCGGGCACCGGGTGACGGATCGTCCAGACATGGCAGAATGCGGGGCATGCCGGTAAGGGCAGGTCGGCGGTACGAGGTGACATGAGAAACACGGTGGCACTGCGCTGGCGCGCAATCGGCCTGCTGGTCGCGGTCTTCGTGGTCGTGGCCTTGACCTATTTCGTCATGCGCAACAGCGCCAGCGCGGCGCTGGAGGCGGCGACCTGGGTCAACCATTCGGCGGAGGTGAAATCGGTCACCTACCAGATCGCCAACCTCGACCGGAACCGCGAAGCCGCGGTCTACCGGGTGCTGGACGGCGAAGACCTGGGACTGGCCAGGGCGCAGATCGAGGCCGGCGCCGCGCAGATACCCGCGCTGCTGCGCGCGCTGCGCCGGCAGACCGTCGACAACGAGGACCAGCAGGCCCGCATCGGCGCGCTGGAGACCACGGTCAGCGGCCGCACCGTGCTGATCGACCACGCGATGGCGCAGTTCGCCGCCGGCGACCGCGCGGCGGCGGTCGCGTCGATGCGCAACGCGGCCACGCTCTTCCACGTGCAGGAAGTGATCGACAGCATCGTGAAGGACGAGGACGGGCTGCTCGACGCGCGCCGCGAGGCCGCGACGCGCAGGCTGCGCAACAACCAGTGGGTGATGGGGATCAGCGCGCTGGCCGAGGTGCTGCTGCTGACCATCATCGTGCTGGTGTCCGAGCGGCAGATCGGCCAGCGCCTGCGCGCCGAGGCCAGCGAAAGCCAGGCGGTGCGCCGCTCGCAGCTCATCCTGCAGGCGGTGCGCGAGCCGATCGCCCTGCTCGACGCGCAGTTGGGCATCCTGCTGGTGAACAACGCCTTCAGCGAGCTGTACGGCCTGCCGCAGGAGGATCGGCGCGAGGTGCAGCCGCTGGTCGGGGTCGGCGAAGGCGCCTGGAACGACGGCGCCCTGCTGCAGCGCCTGCGCGACGTGCTGCTGCGCGACCGCGAGCTGTGGGACTACGAACTGGTGCAGCGCACCGTGGACGGCGTCCAGCGGCACCTGGTGATCAACGCGCGGCGCATGCAGCAGCAGGACGGCGACCCGCCGGTGCTGCTGCTGACCATCAGCGACATGACCGTGCGCGCGCTCGCCGAGCAGCAGGTGAACGAGCTGAACCGCCAGTTGGAAGGCAAGATCGAGCAGATCTCCGACGTGAACCGCGAGCTGGAGGCCTTCAGCTATTCGGTGTCGCACGACCTGCGCGCGCCGCTGCGCCACATCGCCGGCTTCGCCGGCAAGCTGGAGCAGCACCTGGGCGACCGCGTCGACGACAAGGCGCGGCACTACCTGGACGTGATCGGCAGCGCGGCGCAGCGCATGGCCCAGCTCATCGACGACCTGCTGGTGTTCTCGCGGCTGGGCCGCGGCGCGCTGCGGCTGCAGTCGGTGGACATGCAGACGCTGGTCAGCGAGGCGCGCGCGCTGGTGGAGCCGGACGCCGACGAGCGCCGGATCGAATGGAAGATCTCGCCGCTGCCGGTGGTGGTGGGCGACGAGAACATGCTTCGCACGGTGTGGCAGAACCTGCTCGGCAACGCGGTCAAGTACACCGGCCAGTGCGAGGTGGCGCGCATCGGCGTGGACGTGAAGCGCAACGATCGCGGCGACTACGAGTTCACCGTGTCCGACAACGGCGCCGGCTTCGACATGCAGTACGCCGACAAGCTGTTCGGCGTATTCCAGCGCTTGCACCGGGCCTCGGAATTCCCCGGCAACGGCATCGGCCTGGCCAACGTGCGCCGCATCATCGCGCGCCACGGCGGCAAGACCTGGGCCGAGGCGGAACCGGGCAAGGGCGCAAGCTTCCACTTTTCCATGCCTGTCGAGGCAGGCGCTTCAACCAAGTCGGGGATTCGATGAAAAACCGCTACATCCGCACCATTCTGCTGGTCGAGGACAGCATGGCCGACGCCGAGATGGCGATGGACGCGCTGCGCGAGGCCAACCTGGCCAACCCGGTCGTACACGTCGAGGACGGCGTGGACTGCCTGGACTACATCTATTGCCGCGGACAGTGGGAAGGGCGCGAGCCGTTCGACCCGGCGGTGGTGCTGCTGGACATCAAGATGCCGCGGATGAACGGGCTGGACGTGCTCACCCAACTGCGCGCCGACGAGCGCATGCGGCGCCTGCCGGTGGTGATCCTGTCGTCCTCGCGCGAGGAAAGCGACCTGGCGCGAAGCTGGGACCTGGGCGTCAACGCGTACGTGATCAAGCCGGTGGACGTGGCCCAATTCTTCGAGGCAGTGCGTACACTGGGGCAGTTCTGGGCAGTACTCAATCAGGCGCCCGACAAGGACTGAAGGGCGGCTAGGAACAAGGCAGGGCGCGGGGGGCGCCCGACCGTTGCATGGCGCAAGCCAGAGAACCACACATGCCAAACAGGCAGAATCGTGCATTGCCGACCATCCGCATCCTGCAGGTCGAGGACAACGCGCTCGACGCGGAACTGGTGCTGGCCGAACTCAACGCGGACGGCATTTCCTACGACGTGCGCCTGGTCGACGACGAGCAGGGCTTCGTCGATGCGCTGGAGCACTTCAAGCCGCAGGTGGTGCTGTCGGACCTGAGCCTGCCCGGGTTCTCCGGCCAGCGCGCGCTGGAGCTGCTGCGCCGGCACGACGAGGACACCCCGTTCATCTTCGTCTCGGCGACCCTCGGCGAGGAGGCGGCGATCGAGGCGCTGCGCAACGGCGCCACCGACTACATCCTCAAGCAGAACCCGGCGCGGCTGGCCAGCGCGGTGCGGCGCGCGCTGGCCGAGGCCGCGGCGGTGCAGGCCAAGCGCCGTGCGGAGGAGGAGATGATCCGCGCGCAGCGCTTCGAGAGCCTGGCGATGCTTGCCGGCGGCCTGAGCCACGACCTGCGCAACCTGCTGCAGCCCCTGCTGCTGGCCGGCGACAGCCTGCAGGACTACCAGGACGACCCGCGCCTGGCGCGGCTGGGCACGCTGGTGCGCGACTGCGGCCGGCGCGGCCTGCAGATGGTGCAGTCGATGCTGTCGTTCGCGCGCGGCGCGCGGCGCGCGGAGCAGGTCCGGCTGGGCGCGCTGCTGGACGCGCTGGGCCTGCTGCTGCAGGGCAGCGTGCCGCGCGCGGTGACGATGGAAATGGCGATGGAAGACGCCGAGCTCTCGTTCGAGGGCAACCATACCGAGCTGCAGCAGTGCCTGCTCAACCTGTGCCTCAACGCGATCCAGGCGATGCCCGACGGCGGCCGCCTGCGGATCGGCACGACGCAGTGCGAGCTGCCGCCGGATTTCTTCATGCCCGAGGAGCAGCCGCATGCGGGCCGCTACTTGCGGATCACCGTGGCCGACACCGGCGTGGGCATGTCGCAGGAAACCCTGCGGCGCCTGTTCGAGCCGTTCTTCACCACCAAGGAGAACGGCACCGGGCTTGGCCTGCTGTCGTGCAAGCGCATCGTCGCCAGCCACGGCGGCGTGATGCGGGTGGAGAGCACGCCCGGCGAGGGCACGTGCTTCCACCTCTACATCCCGCTGGAGGAACTGGAGAACGACCGGGCCGAGCTCGACGCCGACGGCCTGCAGGGCCAGGCCGAGCACGTGCTGGTGGTGGTGGAGGAGGCCGGGCAGTTGTCGATGCTGGTGGATGCCCTGGCCAGCTACGGCTACCAGGCGCACGCCAGCCAGAGCGGCACCGCGGCGCTGCAGTGGATCGAGGCGTACGGCCTGCCGGACCTGGTGGTGATGGATGCGGAGATGAACCTGTTCACCGGCGTGCGCACGCTGGCGGCGCTGCTCGAGCACGGCTACCGGCAGGGGGTGATCCTGCTGGCGCACCCGGACGCGCCGCCGGACCTGGAGGAACTGCCCGCGCTGGAGCGGCTGCACATCGTGGACAAGCCGGTGCGCGTGCGCACCCTGCTGCGCACGATGCGCAAGGCGCTGGTGGCCGAAGAGGCGCGGCCGTAGCGGGCGGTCAGTCGATGCCGAGCTTCTTCAGCTTGTAGCGCAGCGCGCGGAAGGTGATGCCGAGCTTCTTCGCCGCGGCGGTCTTGTTGTAGCGCGACTCTTCCAGCGCCTTGATGATCGCCGTGCGCTCGAGGTTGCTGATGTAGTCGTCCAGCGGCACGTCGCCGCCGGGGGCGGTGGCGTGGCCGCCCGGCATCGCCGGCGCCGCGGCCGGTACGCCGGGCTGGGGCGCGGCGTGCGCCGCGGCCGGCTCGCCCGGGTGGCGCAGCGGGCGCTGCGGCAGCATCAGGTCGATGGCGTCGATGCTGTCGCCCTCGCACATCGCCATCGCGCGCTCGAGGATGTTCTCCAGCTCGCGCACGTTGCCGGGGAAGTCGTAGTCCTCCAGCGCCAGCCTGGCCGCCGGCAGCAGGTGCCCGGGCGCGGTGCCGCTCTTGGCGGCGAGCTGGCGCAGGATGAAGGCGGCCAGCAGCGGCACGTCGCCGCGCCGCTCGCGCAGCGGCGGCACGCGCAGCTCGATCACGTTGATGCGGTAGAACAGGTCCTGGCGGAACTGGCCCTGCTCGACCAGTTGGCCGAGGTTCTTGTGGGTGGCCGACAGGATGCGCACGTCCACCGGCACTTCCTCGCGCGCGCCGATCGGGCGCACCGCCTTCTCCTGGATCGCGCGCAGCAGCTTCACCTGCATGTGCAGCGGCAGCTCGGCCACCTCGTCGAGGAACAGGGTGCCGCCGTGCGCGGCCTGGAACAGGCCCTCCTTGTCGGCGCCGGCGCCGGTGAAGCTGCCCTTGCGATGGCCGAAGAACTCGCTTTCCATCAGCTCGGACGGGATCGCGCCGCAGTTCACCGGCACGAACGGGCCGCCGGCGCGCGGGCCCTGCTCGTGGATCAGCCGGGCCACCAGCTCCTTGCCCACGCCCGATTCGCCGGCAATGTAGACCGGCGCCTGGTTGCGCGCGAGCTTGGCGATGGTGGCGCGCACCTGCTGCATGGCCGGGGAGTCGCCGATCAGCCGGTCGGACGAGTCGCCCGCCTTGGCCGGGCCGCCGCCGCTGCGGCGTTCCTCGGCCAGCTTCAGCGCGGTGCGCACCAGCCGGCGCAGCATCTGGATGTCCACCGGCTTGGAGACGAAGTCGAACGCCCCTGCCTTGAGCGCGTTCACCGCGGCGTCGACGTTGCCGTAGGCGGTGATCATCGCCACCGGCGTGTCGGGGTGGCTGGCGGCGATCAGCTCGACGATCTCGTGGCCGGTGCCGTCGGGCAGGCGCATGTCGGTGAAGCACAGGTCGTAGCTGCGCTCGCCCAGCGCCCGCCGGGCCTCGGCCACGGTGCCGACCGCATCGACCTGCAGATCCATCCGCCCCAGCGTGATGGTGAGCAGCTCGCGGATGTCGCGCTCGTCGTCGATGACCAGAACGGTCTGTGCAGTCATGGGCAGCCTGGAATCTCGCGGTTAACGCCCGAAGGGTACTAGGGCAGGCCGAAAGGTCAACGCATGGCGGCGCGGGCGCCGTCGGCAGGGTCGGACGGATGGCGCGCCGGCGGCGTCAGCACCAGCCGGAAACAACTGCCGCCGCCGGCCACGCGCACGTATTCCAGCGCCGCCTGGTTGGCCTCGCTCATCTGCCGGGCCAGGTACAGGCCCAGGCCGGTGCCGTATTCGTGGGTGGTGTAGAACGGCTCGAAGATCTGCGCGGCCACCTTGGGCGCGATGCCGGGGCCGCGGTCGATCACCTCCAGCAGCGGGACGCCGTGCTCGCCGTGGCGCACCACCACCATCACCCGCGCCGGCTCGCCCGGCATGCGGCCGTAGCGCAGCGCGTTCTGCACCAGGTTCCACAGCACCTGCTGCAACTGCTGCGGGTCGGCCACGGCGGCCACCGGCGAGCCGGTGTGGATCACCTTCAGCGAGTCGCCGCCGATGTCGTTGCCCTGCTTGTATTCGTCCACGAAGGCGTGCGCCCAGCGGCCCAGGTCCAGCGTCTCCGGGCGCGAGCGCTCGCGCCGCGACAACTGCAGGATGTTCTCGATGATCTCGTTGAGCCGCACGCAGTGGTTGTTGATGATCTCCACCATGCGGCTGTCGGAGGGGTTCATGTCGGTCGATTCGGCCAGCAACTGCGCCGAATAGCGGATCGCCGCCAGCGGGTTCCTGATCTCGTGCGCGATCGAGGCGGACAGCCGGCCGAGCGAGGACAGGGTCAGTTCCTCCGCGCGGCGCGACAGCAGCGAGGTGTCGTCCAGGAAGATCAGCACGTGCGAATCGTCGCTGGGCGCCAGGCGGGAGAAGCGCGGCACCACCTCGGGCACGCCGTCGGCGAGCTGGGTGGCGGTCTCGTCGAGCTTGCCCGAGGTCATCCAGTGGTACAGCCGGCGCGACAGCTCCGGCGCGAGCCGGCCCAGGTCGCGCTGGTCGGCGGAGGGGTTGCCCAGCAGCATCCAGGCCGACTCGTTGATCTGGTGGATGCGGTTGGCGTCGTCCACCAGCAGCACGCCGGTCTTCATGCGGCGGATGATCAGCTCGTTGACCTGCGACAGGTTGGCCAGGTCGGTGCTGCGCTGTTCGGCCAGCGCCTCGGTGGCGCGCAACTGGCGCCCCAGCACGTGGCACAGGGTGGTGCTGGCGAAGTAGGCCAGGCCGAACAGGCCCGATTCGAGCAGCTCCGGCGAGGCGTCGACCTGCGACGTCTCCGCCAGGGTATGGCCGAGCATGCCCAGGGTGGCCATGGCGGCGAAGAAGCAGGACAGCCGCAGCGGCAGGACCAGCGCGCCGGCGCTCAGGTTCACCGCCAGCATCATGGCGATGCCGATGCGCGCGTCGTGCATCATGGTGACGGCCATCACCGCCGCGGCGATGTCCACCACCAGGGTGGCCGACACCGTCAGCTTGGCGTACGGCATCAGCCGCCGGGTGAGCAGCAGCACCCCCAGCGCGAACATCAGGTACAGCAGCGACATGCCGTGGGCGAAGTCGGGCTGGTTCAGCTTGGGCCATTCCAGCCCGGGCGGGCTGAAGGCCAGGCCGATGTAGACCAGCGCCTGCGCCATGCGGAAGTAGTTGAGGAAGAACAGCTCATGGCGCACCGCCACGGCGGCCGGACGGGCGCTGGGGAAGGCGGGCGCGACGGTATTGGACACGTGGACTCCCCCGCGGCGGGCATGCGATCGAGGCGCCCAGTATAGAAGCCCCGCGGCCCGTTCCTGCGCGGCCCGGGCGGGTGCGGGCGGTGGCCGCGGACGGCGCGCCCCTTTCCATCGGGGCCCGGTTCCGCGAAAATACCGGGCCGTATTGCGCAGTTCTCGCCTGGATGACCCCCGGCAGCGGCGCACTGCATGCCGGCAGCGCGTCGTGAACCGCCGTCCGATTCCCTCAAGGCCCGTGCGGCTCCGGTCGCGTGCGGTCCCTACGTTTCCCCCGTTCACTCGAGGTATCGAATGAATTTCCACGAGTACCAGGCCAAAGAGCTGTTCGCGCAGTACGGTATCGCCGTACCGCCGGGCAAGGTTGCCAATTCCCCCGACGCCGCCGTCGACGCCGCCAAGCACCTCGGCGGCTCGCAGTGGATGGTCAAGGCGCAGATCCACGCAGGCGGCCGCGGCAAGGCCGGCGGCGTGAAGTTCTGCAAGAGCCTCGACGACGTCCGCGCCGCCGCCAAGGGCATGCTCGGCACCCACATGGAAACCTACCAGTCCGCCGGCCGCGCGCTGCCGGTGAACCTGGTGCTGGTGACCGACGCCACCGACATCGCCAAGGAGCTGTACCTGTCGATCCTGGTGGACCGCGACAGCAAGGCCGTCTCGTTCATCGCCTCCAAGCACGGCGGCGTGGACATCGAGCAGGTCGCCAAGGACACCCCGGAAGACATCCACACCATCGTGGTGGACTTCGTCGAGGGCCTGCAGCCGTACCAGTGCCGCCAGCTCGGCTTCGCGATGGACCTCAACGCCAAGCAGGTCGGCCAGCTGACCAAGATCATGCTGGGCCTGTACAAGCTGTTCAACGAGAAGGACCTGGCCCTGGTCGAGCTGAACCCGCTCGCCATCCTCGAAGACGGCAACCTCGCCGCGCTCGACGGCAAGGTCAACTCCGACGACAATGCCGAGTTCCGCCACCCGGACCTGGCCGCGATGCGCGACCTGAGCCAGGAAGACGCCGCCGAAGCCGCGGCCGTGCAGCACAACCTCAACTACGTGACCATGGACGGCACCATCGGCTGCATGGTCAACGGCGCCGGCCTGGCGATGGCGACCATGGACGTGATCAAGCTGGCGGGCGGCGAGCCGGCCAACTTCCTCGACGTGGGCGGCGGCGCCACCAAGGAGCGCGTCACCGAGGCGTTCAAGCTGATCCTCTCCTCCGACAAGGTGAAGGCCATCCTGGTCAACATCTTCGGCGGCATCGTGCGTTGCGACCTGATCGCCGAGGGCATCATCGCCGCGGTGAAGGAAGTGGGCCTGACCATCCCCGTCGTGGTGCGCCTGCAGGGCACCAACGTGGAACTGGGCCGCGAGCTGCTGGCCAATTCCGGCCTGGCGATCACGCCGGCCGACGATCTCAACGACGCGGCGCAGAAAGCCGTGGCTGCGGCCAAGGCCTGAGGAGCAATCGAACCATGAGCGTTTTGGTCAACAAGAACACCAAGGTGATCGTGCAGGGCTTCACCGGCCAGCAGGGCACCTTCCACGCGCAGCAGGCGCTGGACTACGGCACCAAGGTCGTCGGCGGCGTCACCCCGGGCAAGGGCGGCAGCGAGCACATCGGCCTGCCGGTCTTCAATTCGGTCGACGAGGCGGTCGTCGAGACCGGCGCCGACGCGTCGGTGATCTTCGTGCCGCCGCCGTTCGCGGCCGACTCGATCCTCGAGGCGATCGACGCCGGCATCAAGGTGATCGTGGCGATCACCGAGGGCATCCCGGTGCTGGACATGCTGCGCGTCAAGAACGTGCTGGCGCAGCATCCGGAAACCGTGCTGATCGGGCCGAACTGCCCCGGCATCATCACCCCGGGCGAGTGCAAGATCGGCATCATGCCGGGCCACATCCACCAGCCGGGCAAGGTCGGCATCGTCTCGCGCTCCGGCACGCTGACCTATGAAGCCGTGTTCCAGACCACCAACGAGGGCCTGGGCCAGTCCACCTGCATCGGCATCGGCGGCGACCCGATCAACGGCCTGAACTTCATCGACTGCCTGAAGCTGTTCCAGGACGATCCGCAGACCGAGGGCATCATCATGGTCGGCGAGATCGGCGGCAGCGCCGAGGAAGACGCCGCCGAGTTCATCGGCGAGTACGTCACCAAGCCGGTGGTCTCCTTCATCGCCGGCGCCTCGGCCCCGGCCGGCAAGCGCATGGGCCACGCCGGCGCGATCATCTCCGGCGGCAAGGGCACCGCCGCGGCGAAGTTCGCCGCGCTGGAGAAGGGCGGCGTCACCACCGTGAAGTCGCCTGCCGACCTGGGCAAGACGCTCGCCAAGCTGATGAAGTAAGCCGGCCGCAGCGCGTAAAATGCGAAGGCCGCGGCGCATCCCGCCGCGGCCTTCGTCATTTCTGGAGCACGACCATGGCAAGGCTGCGTTTCGCGCTGGCCCAGTTCGATTTCGCGGTGGGCGCGGTGGCGGCGAATGCCGCCAAGATCGGCGACCTGGTCGCGCAGGCGCGCACCGGCGGCGCCGACCTGGTGGCGTTCCCGGAGCTGGCCCTGAGCGGCTATCCGCCGGAGGACCTGCTGCTGCGGCCGAGCTTCCTCGCCGCCTGCGAAAGCGAGTTGGACGCCCTGGCCGCGGCCACCGACGGCGTCGCCGCGCTGGTCGGCCACCCGCACAGCGAAGGCGAGGTGTACAACGCCGCCAGCCTGCTGCGCGACGGCCGGATCGAAGTGACCGCGCACAAGCAGGCGTTGCCCAACTACGGCGTGTTCGACGACAAGCGCTATTTCCGTCCCGGCCACGAGACGGTCACCGCGATGGTCGGCGGCGTGCGGGTCGGCCTGCTGGTCTGCGAGGACGTGTGGCAGCCCGAGCCGGCGGCGCAGGCCGCGGCGGCCGGCGCCGAGCTGATCGTGGTGATCAACGCCTCGCCGTGGGACGACGCCAAGCAGGCCGCGCGCGAGGCCGTGCTGCAGGCGCGCGCCCGCGAGACCGGCTGCGCGTTCGCCTATCTCAACCTGGTCGGCGGCCAGGACGAGGTGGTCTACGACGGCGCCTCGCTGCTGGTGGACGGCGACGGCAGCATCGCCGCGCGCGCGCCGGCCTTCGTCGACGCGCTGCTGTGGGCCGAGTTCGACCCGGCCGCGCGCACGCTGCACGCCGAAGGCTGGCCGGTGGCGCAGGACGCCTGCGCCGAGGCCGTGCTCTACGCCGCGCTGGTGCGCGGCGTCCGCGACTACATCGACAAGAACGGCTTCCCGGGCGTGCTGCTGGGCCTGTCCGGCGGCATCGACTCGGCGCTGACCCTGGCGCTGGCGGTGGACGCGCTGGGCGCCGACCGGGTCACCGCGGTGATGATGCCCACCCGCTACACATCGCAGCTGTCGCTGGACGGCGCACGCGCCCAGGCCGAGCGGCTCGGCGTGGAGTACCACGTGATCGACATCGAGGCGACGTATCGATCGTTCGTCGCCGCGCTGACTCCCGCCTTCGCCGGCAAGGCCGCCGACACCACCGAGGAGAACCTGCAGTCGCGCACCCGCGGCGTGATGCTTATGGCGCTCTCCAACAAGCACGGCCGGCTGCTGCTGGCGACCGGCAACAAGAGCGAGATGGCGGTCGGCTACGCCACCCTGTACGGCGACATGTGCGGCGCCTACGCGCCGCTGAAGGACGTGTACAAGACGGCGGTGTACCGGTTGGCGCGGTGGCGCAATGGGGCCGGGATTCGGGATTTGGGATTCGGGATTCGCAGAGACGCCTCCTCGCCGGAGGGGAGCTTTTCACGAATCCCGAATCCCGAATCCCCAATCCCGGAAGAAGTCATCGACCGCCCCCCCTCGGCCGAGTTGCGCGACAACCAGACCGACCAGGATTCGCTGCCCGCCTACGACGAGCTGGACGCGATCCTGGCGCGCTTCATCGAGGGCGAGCAGTCGCAGGCGGAGATCGCCGCGCAGGGCTTCCACGCCGATACCGTGCGCCGCGTGGTGCGGCTGGTGCTGCTGAACGAGTTCAAGCGGCGGCAGTCGGCCCCGGGACCGCGCGTGACGACCCGCGCGTTCGGGCGCGAGCGGCGGTATCCGATTACGTCGGGCTGGCGCTGATGCGGGCCGAACCGCAAGGAATGCGCCGTGGGCGCGAATGCTCTTTCGGTTCTGCGGGGGCACCCATGCGGCCCGGGTTATCTGCTCGTCCAAACGGCCCGGGATGTCCGCTCGTCATCCCGGCGGAGGCCGGGGTCCAGTGACGTTGGACTTCCAGGCGGAACGAGGCCCTGGATTCCGGCCTTCGCCGGAATGACGGGGTTTGATGACGCGGTCTGGAGTTGATCCGCGAGGGAACGCGTCGTGCACGCGAATGCTCTTTTGGTTTTGGAGGAGCATCCAAACGGTCCGGGTTATCTGCTCGTCCAAACGGTCCGGGATGTCCGCTCGTCATCCCGGCGAAGGCCGGGATCCAGTGACGTTGGACTTCCAGGCGGAACGAGGCCCTGGATTCCGGCCTTCGCCGGAATGACGGGGTTTAATGACGACGGGGTCGGGAGTTGAATCGCGAGCAGGCGCATCGTGCGCGCGAATGCTCTTTCGGTTTTGTAGGAGCATCCATACGGCCCGGGTTATCTGCTCGTCCAAACGGTCCGGGATGTCCGCTCGTCATCCCGGCGAAGGCCGGGATCCAGTGACGTTGGACTTCCAGGCGGAGCGAGACCCTGGATTCCGACCTTCGCCGGAATGACGGACCTTCGGGGTCTGGAGTTGAGCCGCGCCAGGTCGTTCGCGCACCAAGGTGCGTTCCCACGGACGCTGCCACGAAAAAGGCCGGCGATCGCTCGCCGGCCTTCCCGTCTTGCGAATCGACCCGCGTCGGCTCAGTGGTGTCCCGAGAACGGAATCAACTTGCGCAGCGTGGACGGCGCGTGCGGCCACTTGGGGTCGCTGAGGTAGGGGTGGTCGGGGTAGTTCAGCGCCAGCACCTTGCGGGTCTGCTCGGCCTGCGGCTGCTGGTTCAGCGCGAGGTAGCTGCGGGTGAGGATGGCCAGCGCGTCGCCGGTCTGCGGCGCCTGCTGGTAGTGCTCGATCACGTACTGGGCGCGGTGCGCGGAGGCGATGTAAGCCTTGTTGCGCAGGTAGAACTCGGCCACGTTGATCTCGAACTGGGCCAGCACGTTGCGCAGGTAGATCATGCGCTGGCGGGCGTCGGCGGCATAGGCGCTGTCCGGGAAGCGGCGGGTCAGCTCGGAGAAGTCGTCGAACGACTGCAGGTTGAAGCCCTGGTCGCGGCGCGACTGCGAGTCGCTGCGCGAGATGTAGCGCTCGATCATGCCGCTGGTGCGGTCGAAATTGATCAGCCCGCGCAGGTAATAGGCATAATCGACGTGCTTGTGCGTCGGATAGGTCTTGATGAAGCGGTTGATCGTCGAGTACGCGTCGTCCGGCTGGTTGTCCTTGTACTGCGAGTAGGCCAGGTCGAGCTGGGCCTGCTCGTTGTAGTCGCCGGACGGGAAGCGGGCGATCAGGCGCTGGTAGGCCTTGGTGGCCGCCGCGTAGTCGGCGTGTTCCAGCGAGTCGTGCGCGGTGGCGTAGAGCTTTTCCACCGGCATGGTGTCGATGGTGTCCTTCTTGTGGCCGAACATCGAGCAGGCGCTCATCGACACGGCGAGAGCGAGCACAATGAGTACTTTGAAGGCCGGCAGCTTGGTTACGCGCATGGGAAAGGGTTCAGATGTTTGATCGAAAAGGGATGATAGCCCAAACACGCCAGGCCCCGGGGGACGGGGCATGACCGTGATACGCCACGAGGCCGGCGTGCCGCTTGCGGCGGCAGGTCGGAGGTTCGACCAGGCTCTGGCCGAGATGTTCCCCGACTATTCGCGCTCGCGCCTCACCGCCTGGATCAAGGCCGGCGCGGCGACCCTGGACGGCCGGGTGGTGCCGCCGCGCCAGTTGCTGCGCGGCGGCGAGCAGGTGCGGCTGGAGGCCGAGCTGGAGACCGAGGTGGACAGCGCGCCGGAGGCGATCGCGCTGGACATCGTGCACGAGGACGAGCACCTGCTGGTGCTGGACAAGCCGGCCGGGCTGGTGGTCCACCCGGGCGCCGGCAACCCGGCCGGCACCGTGCTCAACGCGCTGCTGCACCACGACCCGAAGCTGGCCGAGCTGCCGCGCGGCGGCATCGTGCACCGGCTCGACAAGGACACCTCCGGGCTGATGGTGGTGGCGAAGACGCTACCCGCCATGACCGCGCTGGTGGACATGCTGTCGCGCCACGATGTGGAGCGGCAGTACGAGGCGGTGGTGCTCGGCAGCATGGTCGCCGGCGGCACCGTGGACGCGCCGATCGGCCGCCATCTGGGCGACCGCCTGCGCCAGGCCGTGCGTGACGAGGAGGACGGCCGGCATGCGGTCACCCACTACCGCCTGCGCGAGCGCTTCCGGGCGCACAGCCTGATCCAGTGCCGGCTGGAAACCGGCCGCACCCACCAGATCCGCGTGCACATGGCGCACATCCACCATCCGCTGGTGGGCGACCCGCTGTACGGCGGCGGGCTGCGCCTGCCCAAGGGCGCCACGCCGGAGCTGGCCGCCGCGCTGCGGGGGTTCCGCCGCCAGGCGCTGCATGCCGAGCGGCTCGCCTTCACGCACCCGGCGACCGGCGAGCCGGTGGCGTTCGAGGCCGCCCGGCCGGCCGACCAGCAGGCGCTGATCGAGGCCCTGCACGCCGACCTGGCCGCGAACGGTGCGGACGAGGACTGAAGACTCGGTTAGGCTTGGCGTTCCCCGCCCCTGCCGCACCGCCGTTCGCCCATGACCGATGCCTGGCTGTTCCCCGACTGGCCCGCCCCGTGCAAGGTGCACGCGGCGGTCACCACCCGGCATGGGCCGGGCGTCTCGGCGCCGCCGTACGCGCGCTTCAACCTCGGCGTGCGCAACGGCGACGCGGCGGACGCAGTGGTCAGCAACCGCGGCATCCTGCAGCAGGCGCTGAACCTGCCGAACCCGCCGCGCTGGCTGCGTCAGGTGCACGGCGACGAGGTGGCGACGCTCGGCCCGCTGCCGGGCGCCGACGAGCCGCAGGCCGACGCGGCGGTCTCGCACCTGCCCGGCACGGTGCTGGCGATCCTCACCGCCGACTGCCTGCCGGTGCTGTTCTGCAGCGCCGACGGCCACTGCATCGGCGCGGCCCATGCCGGCTGGCGCGGGCTGGCGGCCGGCGTACTGGAAGCGACGGCGGCGGCGATGCCGGCGCCGCGCGAGAGCCTGATGGCCTGGCTGGGGCCGTGCATCGGCGCGGCTTCCTACGAGGTGGGCGAGGAGGTGCGGTCGGCCTTCGTGGACCGCGATGCCGGCGCCGCCGCCTGCTTCGCGGCGACCCGCCCCGGCCACTGGCATTGCGACCTGGCCGCGCTGGCTCGGCGCCGGCTGGCCGCCAGCGGCATCGGCCAGGTCTACGGCGGCGGTTTCGACACGCTTACCGACGGGCGGTTCTACTCGTACCGCGGCGAAGGCCCGGCCAGCGGCCGCTTCGCCAGCCTGATCTGGCTGGCCTGAGCCGCCGGAGTCCGCCGGGAAGCCATACCGCCCCGCGGCGAGGTCCGGCCGCAGGCAACGCGGCCGGGTCCGCGCGGGCGTCCACGCCGGTGCGCAGCCCTCAGCAGTGCGACGGAGGCCCGTCCGGCGGCTTCTTCGGCAGGGTGATCTGGCTGGCCGCCGGCGAGGCCGGCTCGGCTATCGACGCGGGCGCAGGCGCCGCCGTCAGGGCATCGAGGAAGTCGTTGCGCCATGCGGTGATGTCGCGCGACTCCAGCACGTCCATCATGCCGCGCCAGCGCCGGCGGCGCTCCCTCAGCGGCATCTTCAGCGCGCGCTCCAGCGCGTCGGCGACCTCGGCGGTGTCGGCCGGGTTGACCAGCAGCGCGTCCTCCAGCTCGGACGCCGCGCCGGCGAAGCGCGACAGCACCAGCACGCCGGGGTCCTTCGGGTTCTGGCTGGCGACGTATTCCTTCGCCACCAGGTTCATGCCGTCGCGCAGCGGGGTCACCAGGCCGACCCGAGCGTGGCGGTAGTAGCCGGTGAGCAGGCTGTGCGGGAACGACTGGTTGACGTAGCGGATCGGCACCCAGTCCGGCGCCGCGTACATGCCGTTGATGTGCCCGGCCATGCGCTCCAGTTCGCGGCGGATCTGCCGGTATTCCGGCACCGCGCCGCGGCTGGGCGGGGCGATCTGCAGGAAGGTGATCCGGCGGTGCAGCGCGGGCGCGCGTTCGAGCAGGTGGGCGTAGGCCAGGAAGCGCTGCGCCAGTCCCTTGGAGTAGTCCAGCCGGTCCACCCCGATGAGCAGCGCGCGGCCTTCCAGGCTTTTGCGCAGCTGGCCGATCTCCTCGTACGTCTCGGCGCAGCGCGCGGCCTTCGCCACCAGCGCGGTGTCGATGCTGATCGGGAACACGCCGGCGCGGAAGCTGCGCCCGTTGGCCGCCCGCAGCCGCCCGCCGGGGCGCATCGCACCGCCGATCTCGTGCAGGAAGTAGTCCTCCAGCGCGCGCAGGTCGCGCGCGGTGTGCAGGCCGATCAGGTCGTAGCTGGCCAGCGTCTCCAGCAACTGGCGGTGCTGCGGCAGGGCGATCAGCAGCGCCGCCGCCGGCATCGGCGTGTGCAGGAAGAAACCGATGCGGTTCTTCACCCCGCGCTGGCGCAGCATCGCCGCGAGCGGGATCAGGTGGTAGTCGTGCACCCACAGGATGTCGGTGGGCCGCAGCAATTTCACCAGCCGGTCGGCGAACAGCGCGTTGACCCGCAGGTAGCCTTCCAGGTGCTTGCGCTGGTAGTCCACCAGGTCGGGGCGGTAGTGCAGCAGCGGCCACAGGGTCCGGTTGGCGAAGCCGGCGTAGAAGTCGTCGTGGTCGGCGCGCGACAGGTCGATCGTGGCGTAGTCGATCGGGCCGGCCGACAGCCGGTGCAGCTCGCCGTTGGCGGAGATCTTGCCGCTCCAGCCGAACCACAGGCCGCCGCGTTCCTGCAGCGCGGCCTGCATGGCCGAGGCGAGCCCGCCGGTGGAGGTCTGCTTCGGCTGCGCGACGCGGTTGGACACCACCACCAGGCGGCCGGGTTTCCTGGCGCTCTGGTTCACAGCGCGTCCTCCCAGCGGCGCGACAGCCGCATCGCCGCCTGGACCAGCCCGACCAGCGAGTAGGTCTGCGGGAAGTTGCCCCAGTGCTCGCCGGTGGCCGGCGCGATGTCCTCGGAGAACAGGCCCAGCGGGCTGCGCTGCGCCAGCATGTGCTCGAACATGGCGCGCGCCTGCTCGCCGCGGCCGGTCGCGGCGAGCGCCTCGATGTACCAGAACGTGCAGATGTTGAAGCTGGTTTCCGGCGCGCCGAAGTCGTCCGGCGCGATGTAGCGGAACAGGTAGTTGCCGCGGCCGAGTTCGCGGCCGATCGCGTCCACGGTGGCGATGAAGCGCGGGTCGCGCGGCTCGACGAAGCCGATGTCGGCGAGCAGCAGCAGGCTCGCGTCCAGGTGCTCGCCGTCGTAGGCGTCGACGAAGTGGCCGAGCCTGGCGTTCCACGCGCGCGCCTCGATCCGCGCGTGCAGGCGCACAGCCTCGTCGTGCCAGTGGCGCGCGCGCGCGTCCAGCCCCAGCTCGGTGGCGATGTGCGCGAGCCGGTCGCAGGCGGCCCAGCACATCGCCGCCGAATAGGTGTGCACCGCCGCGCGGCCGCGGAACTCCCACAGCCCCGCATCGGGCTGCTCGGCCATGCGCAGGGCCAGCCGGCCCATCCGCTCGAGCCGCAGGAAGGTGTTCTCGTCGCCCATGCGTTCGAGCCGGCGGTCGAAGAACAACTGCGCCGAGGCCAGCACCACCGAGCCGTAGGCGTCGTTCTGGCGCTGCCGCCAGGCGTCGTTGCCGACCCGCACCGGCCCCATGCCGCGGTAGCCGGCGAGGCCGTCGACCTGGCGTTCGTGCAGCTCGCGCTCGAAGGTGATGCCGAACACCGGGCCGATCTCGTCGTCGCCGTCGGAGACGGCCAGGTTGAACACGTAGCGGATGTATTCCTCCATGCTGCGGGTGGCGCCGAGCCGGTTCAGCGCGCGCACGGTGAACGCCGCGTCGCGCAGCCAGCAGTAGCGGTAGTCCCAGTTGCGCGCGGTGTGGGCGGCCTCGGGGATCGACGTGGTGAGCGCGGCGACGATCGCGCCGGTGGCCTCGTACTGGCACAGCTTCAGGGTGATCGCGGCGCGGATCACCGGCTCCTGCCACTCGTAGGGGATCGACAGGTAGCGCACCCAGTCGCGCCAGTATTCCAGCGTGCGGTCGAGCGTGCGGCGGAAGAACTCGGCGGGGCTTTCGCTCAGCGTCTCGTCCGGGCCGAACACGAAATGCGCCGGCCGGTCGAGCCCGAACGGCAGCGCCCGCTCGATCAGCGGCACAGCGATGTCGGTGGTCAGCCGCTGCACCACGCCGTCGAGCAGGTAGCGGATGTGGTTGCTGCCGGACGTGGTCTGCGGCGGGCGGGCGCCGTAGTCGCACAGCGGGCGCAGCAGGACGCGGATGCGCGGCGCGCCGGCCAGCGGGCGCACCTGCCGCGCCAGCAGGACGGGATGGTAGAGGCGCCCGAAGGCGCGGTGCCGCGGCGCGAAGTCGGTGACCTCGACCGCGCCGCCGTGGCGGTCGAACAGGCGGGTGACCAGCACGGCGGTATTGGCGACGTAGTGCTGCTCGGCGCGCTCGAAGTCCTGCAGCTCGATGCTCCAGTCGCCGCCGCCGTTGCGCGGCGACAGCAGCGCGCAGAAGGTGGCGTCGGCGTCGAAGCGCGGCAGGCAGCACCATACGATGCGCGCGCGGGCGTCGATCAGCGCTGCGACGCTGCCGTTGCCGACGACGCCCAGTTGCAGGCTGGCAGGGGAGGCGGGATGTCCGGGCTCAGGGCCGGATCGTGGCTTGTCCTCCGACGGATGTGGCATGGGATGGGACTCCATGGGGCAAAGCGTCAAATACGCGCGACAGCCAAGCCTGCACCGCGGCAGGCCCAGGCAATGTGAATTGGGCGAGCGTGGGCTCGCGCTGGCCGACGCGGACGCTGATGCCGCCTTCGAGGTTGGCGGTGGCGAAGGCGTGCTCGTCGGTCAGGTCGTCGCCCAGGTAGACCGGCGCGCGCCCGCTGAAAGGCGGTTGCTGCAGCAGCTCGGCCACGGCGCGGCCCTTGTCCATCCCGGCCGGCTTGAACTCCACCACCAGGTGGCCCGGCTGCAGCTCGTAGCCCGGCAGGCCAGCCGCCAGCGCGGCGGCGGCGCGCTGCAGGGCCGGCAACTGCCACGGCGCGCGGCGGCAGTGCAGGGCGATCGCCGCGTGTTTGTCCTCCAGTTGCACGCCGTCGAAGCGCGCGGCCAGCGCCTGCACCTCGCGGCGCATCCGCGCCTCGTGCGCGGGCTCGGCGGCGATCTCGCGGTGGCGGCCGTCGGCGAAGCGCAGCTCGAAGCCGTGCAGGCCGGCCATCGCCCACGGCGGCGCGCCGAACAGCCGGTCCAGCTCGTCCACGCCGCGGCCGCTGACCAGGGCCAGCGCGCCGTCCAGGGCGCCGTGCAGCGATTCCAGCAGCCGGCACAGATCAGGCTCGACCTCTACCGCCTGCGGGTCGTCGGCGAATTCGAGCAGGCAGCCGTCGACGTCGAGGAACAGCGCCCAGCGGTCGGCCGCGGTGGGCAGGGGCGGCGCGGCCAGGGCGGCGTGCCGGGGGGAAACTTTCTCGGATGACATCCGCACAAGCCTAGCAAGCCGATTGTGAAGGAGAGCTTTGACGCGTTTCCAAGAGCCTGTTCACGATCCATCCGTGATTCCAACCCCCACCTCGTCATGCCACCCTCTCCTCGTCATTCCTGCGGTTTTCAACGGCCGCAAGGCCGGTCAAGCAGGAATCCAGTGGTTGTCNTCGAAGGCCCAACGACATTGGATCCCAACTTGACCGGCCCTGCGGCCGTTGAAAGCCGCAGGAATGACGTTTCAAGGGAATGACGTTTCGAGGGGTATCCGGAGATCGTGACCACACGCTAACGCGACCAGGCGTAAGCTGCGCCGTGCGTCCGCGCCGCTTGAATCGACCCGCGCCGGCCCGCATTTCGCGGGCAGTGGCGGCATGGCCGCCGAACCTTTTCAGTGGGGACATGCCGATGCGGATGGACAAACTCACCTCGCGTTTCCAGCAGGCGCTGGCCGACGCGCAGTCGCTGGCAGTGGGCCGCGACAACAACATGCTCGAACCGGCGCACGTAATGGCGGCGCTGCTCGGCCAGCAGGGCGGCTCGACCGCGCCCTTGCTGACCCAGGCGCAGGTCAACGTGCCGCTGCTCGCCCAGCGCGTCAACGACACGCTCGAACGGTTGCCGAAGGTCAGCGGCCAGGAAGGCAACGTCAGCGTCGGCAACGACCTCAACCGCCTGCTCAACCTCACCGACAAGCTGGCGCAGCAGCGCGGCGACCAGTTCATCGCCAGCGAGCTGTTCGTGCTGGCCGCGCTGGAGGACAAGGGCGAGCTGGGCGCGGCGCTGAAGGCGGCCGGGGCGACGAAGGCGCACCTGGAGGCGGCCATCGAGAAGCTGCGCGGCGGCGAGAAGGTGCAGAGCGAGAACGCCGAGGAACAGCGCCAGGCGCTGGAAAAGTACTGCGTCGACCTCACCGCGCGCGCCGAGTCGGGCAAGCTCGATCCGGTGATCGGCCGCGACGAGGAGATCCGCCGCACCATCCAGGTGCTGCAGCGGCGCACCAAGAACAACCCGGTGCTGATCGGCGAGCCCGGCGTGGGCAAGACCGCCATCGTGGAAGGGCTGGCCCAGCGCATCGTCAAGGGCGAGGTGCCCGAGGGCCTGCGCGGCCGCCGCGTGCTGGCGCTGGACATGGGCGCGCTGATCGCCGGCGCGAAGTTCCGCGGCGAGTTCGAGGAGCGCCTGAAGGCGGTGCTCAACGACCTGGCCAAGAACGAGGGCCAGATCATCCTGTTCATCGACGAGCTGCACACCATGGTCGGCGCCGGCAAGGCCGACGGCGCGATGGACGCGGGCAACATGCTCAAGCCGGCGCTGGCGCGCGGCGAGCTGCACTGCATCGGCGCCACCACGCTGGACGAGTACCGCAAGTACATCGAGAAGGACGCCGCGCTGGAGCGCCGCTTCCAGAAGGTGTTCGTGGGCGAGCCCTCGGTGGAGGACACCATCGCGATCCTGCGCGGGCTGAAGGAGCGCTACGCCGTGCACCACGGCGTGGAGATCACCGACCCGGCCATCGTCGCCGCCGCCACGCTGTCCAACCGCTACATCACCGACCGCCAGCTGCCGGATAAGGCGATCGACCTGATGGACGAGGCGGCCTCGCGCATCCGCATGGAGATCGATTCCAAGCCGGAGGAACTGGACCGCCTGGAGCGCCGCCTGATCCAGTTGAAGATCCAGCGCGAGATGCTGAAGAAGGAAACCGACGAGGCCTCGAAGAAGCGCCTGGCCGATCTCGAGGACGAGATCGGCAAGCTGGAGCGCGAGTTCTCCGACCTCGACGAGGTCTGGAAGTCCGAGAAGGCCGCGCTGCAGGGCGCCACCAAGGTGAAGGAGCAGATCGAGCAGGCGCGGCTGGAGCTGGAGTCGGCGCAGCGCCGGCAGGACTACGCCCGCATGAGCGAGATCCAGTACGGCCGCCTGCCGGAGCTGGAGAAGCAGCTCGCCGCGGCGCAGGCTGCCGAGCAGCAGGACTTCAAGCTGGTGCAGGACAAGGTCACCGACGAAGAGATCGCCGAGGTGGTATCGCGCTGGACCGGCATCCCGGTCAGCAAGATGCTCGAGGGCGAGCGCGACAAGCTGCTGCACATGGAGGCGGCGCTGCACCAGCGCGTGGTCGGCCAGGACGAGGCGGTGCGCGCGGTGTCCGACGCGATCCGCCGCGCGCGCGCCGGGTTGTCCGATCCGAACCGGCCGTACGGCTCGTTCCTGTTCCTGGGCCCCACCGGCGTGGGCAAGACCGAGCTGTGCAAGGCGCTGGCCGAGTTCCTGTTCGACACGCAAGACGCGATGGTGCGCATCGACATGAGCGAGTTCATGGAGAAGCACTCGGTGAGCCGGCTGGTCGGTGCGCCTCCGGGCTACGTGGGCTACGAGGAGGGCGGCTACCTCACCGAGGCGGTGCGCCGCCGGCCGTACAGCGTGATCCTGCTGGACGAGGTGGAGAAGGCGCACCCGGACGTGTTCAACATCCTGCTGCAGGTGCTCGACGACGGCCGCCTCACGGACGGCCAGGGTCGCACGGTCGACTTCCGCAACACCGTCATCGTGATGACCTCCAACCTCGGCTCGCAGATGATCCAGGACGCCTCGGAAAGCGGCGCGGACGCGGAGGAGCAGTACACGCGGATGAAGGCCTCGGTGCTGGGCGTGGTGCAGGCGCACTTCCGGCCGGAGTTCATCAACCGGCTCGACGAGCTGGTGGTGTTCCGACCGCTCGACAAGACCCAGATCCGCGCCATCGCGAAGATCCAGCTGGCCTACCTGGAGAAGCGGCTGGCCGAGCGCCAGCTCCGGCTGGAGGTTAGCGACGGTGCGCTGGCGCTGCTCGGCAACGTCGGCTTCGACCCGGTCTACGGCGCGCGGCCGCTGAAGCGGGCGATCCAGCAGCAGTTGGAGAATCCGCTGGCGCGCGAGATCCTTGAAGGCCGCTTCGCGCCGGGCAGCACCGTGAAAGTGGACGCCGAAGGCGGGCACCTCGCGTTCCGCGTCGCCTGACCGGTCGCCCTGCTGTTGGACCGGCGCCCCGTCCCGATCGGCGGGGCGCCGGCCGGGTTTCCGGGATGCGATGCCGCGGCGGTCGATCCGGCGCGCGGTCGAGGTTGGCCGGCCCGTCGGAGCCCGGCTTTTCCGGGGTTCCGCCTGTACCGCACCGGCCGTCGCCAGATGCGCCCGCCGCTGCGCGTCCTCATCGACTGGATGCGCGCGGCGCGCTTTCGGATAGCCGGCTGCCGTCCGGAGCCGGCGCGGACTGCTACACTACGCCACGCCTGAGGTGATCGCCGGCATGGGCCGGCGGTTGAAACGGGAATCCGGTGACGCCGTTCCACGCAAATGGACGGCCATTCCGGAGCTGCCCCCGCAACGGTAGGCGAGTAAGACGGACCGCAACGAAGCCACTGTGCCCACCGGCATGGGAAGGCGCGGCCCGGGAAGATCGGAGGATCTTCGCTCGCGAGCCCGGAGACCGGCCTCGAGGCACGACCTGACATGCGGTGGGCGATGTCATGGAGCCGCTGCGAGCGCAGCCCGGCGCCATGCCTCCTTCCGCCTGTCCCGATGCCATCGACGACCGCGCGGGCAGGCGCGGCCAAGGAGTTTGCAGTGCACGTCCGTTCCCTTTTCCTCCGCCGGTCGCTCCTGGCGGCCACGCTGTCCGCGGCCGTCGCCGCGCCGGCCTTCGCGGACGAGTCCGCCACCGACCTCAGCGGCGTGGTGGTCACCGCCACGCGCACCGCGCAGACCCAGGACCAGACCCTGGCCGCGATCACCGTGATCGACCGCGCCGAGATCGAGCGCCTGCAGCCGTCCTCGCTGCCCGACCTGCTGCGCGGCACGCCGGGCATGGCGCTGTCCAACAACGGCGGCCCGGGCAAGTCCACCTCGATGTTCCTGCGCGGCGCCGAGTCCGACCACGTGCTGGTGCTGGTCGACGGCATCAAGCTCGGCTCGGCCACCGCCGGCAGCACCTCGATCCAGGACATCCCGGTCGAGCAGATCGAGCGCATCGAGATCGTGCGCGGCCCGTTCTCCAGCCTGTACGGCTCCGAGGCGATCGGCGGCGTGATCCAGATCTTCACCCGCCGGCCGGAAGGCAGCTTCGTGCCGAGCTTCAGCGTCGGCGCCGGCAGCTACGGCCGCTTCACCGGCTCGGCCGGCGTGGCAGGGCGCGGCAAGAACGGCTGGTACTCGCTGGAGGCCTCGCACGACCAGACCCGCGGCATCAATGCCTGCCGCGTCGGCGCGGCGGCCGCCTTCGCCGGCTGCTTCGTCGACCAGCCGGACAAGGACGGCTACCGCAACAACGCGCTGTCGCTGCAGGGCGGCTACCGCTTCAACGAAGCCTGGGACGCCGACGCGCGCGTGTTCCGCGCCGAGGGCCACAACGAATACGACGGCAGCGTCAACAACTCGTCCGACACCGTGTCGCAGATCGCCGGCGGCCGCCTGCGCTATCGGCCGGGCAAGGACCTCGGCTTCACCCTGAGCCTGGGCCAGAGCGCCGACCTGGCCACCAACTACTACAACAACGCCTATTCCAGCCGCTTCGACACGCACCGCGAACTCGGTTCGCTGCAGGCGGACATCGGCGCCGGCGGCGGCCTGTACAGCCTCGGCTACGACTGGCAGCACGACAAGGTCGACAGCAACACCGACTTCGAGCGCAACCGCCGGGTCAACCGCGGCCTGTTCGGCCAGTGGCAGCAGAGCTTCGGCGCGCATTCGCTGCAGGCCAGCGTGCGCCGCGACGAGGACAGCCAGTTCGGCGGCAAGAACACCGGTAGCGTGCTGTGGGGCTGGGACTTCACCAAGGCGCTGCGGCTCACCGCCAGCTACGGCACCGCCTTCAAGACGCCGACCTTCAACGAGCTGTACTACCCCGGCTACGGCAACCCCGGGCTGAAGCCGGAAAGCTCGCGCAGCGTCGAGCTGGGCCTGCGCGGCACGCACGACTGGGGCCACTGGTCGCTGAACGCCTACCAGAACCGGATCGACCACCTGATCGCCTACGACGCCTCGATCGGCCTGCCCGGCAACGTCGACCGCGCGCGCATCCGCGGCGCGGAGCTGTCGGCCGATACCGAGCTGGCCGGCTGGATCGTGCGCGGCAGCGCCACCTGGCTTGACCCGCGCAACGACGGCGCCAGCAGCAGCCACGGCAACATCCTGCCGCGACGTGCGCGGCAGAGCGGGCGGATCGATCTGGACCGCCGCTTTGGCGCGTTCAGTGCGGGCGGCAGCTGGTACGTGGCCGGGCGCCGCTACGACGACCTGGCCAACCGGCATCCGCTGGGCGGCTACGCCACCACCGACCTGCGCGTGGCCTATGCGTTCGCGCAGGACTGGAAGCTGCAACTGGCCGTCAACAACGTGTTCGACAAGCGCTACGAGACGGCGTGGTACTACAACCAGCCGGGCCGCAACACGATGCTGACCCTGCGCTACCAGCCGGCGCGCTGAGCGCCGGCCGCCGCCACCGCCACGGGATGCCACGATGAAACCCATACCCCTGCGCTACGCCGCCCTGTCGTCCGCCGCCCTCGCGGTGCTGATGGTCGCCACCCGCTTCAAGCACTTCGGCGATGCGCTGCATCTGCCGGACGCGTCGATGGCGGTGTTCTTCCTCGGCGGGCTGTACCTGCGCCGGCACCTGGCGTTCGTGCTGTTCGTGGCGCTGGCGGTTCTGCTGGACTGGGTCTCGATCGCATATGCCGGGGTCAGCGATTTCTGCGTGACCGCGGCGTATGCGTTCCTGCCGCTGGCCTATGCGGTGCTGTGGTACGCCGGCCGCGGCTATGCGGGCCGGCTGCAGGCCACGCCGCTGGCGCTGGCCGGCGCATTCGGCGTGGCGGTGCCGGCGGCGGCGCTGTCGTTCGCGGTATCCAACGGCGCGTTCTACTGGCTCGGCGGCCGCTACGCCGAGCCGCACGTCGCCGAGTACGCGGCGCGCCTGTGGCAGTGGGGGCCGCTGTTCGTGCGCACCACGCTGGGCTACGTCGCGGCGGCGCTGCTGCTGCATGGACTGCTGGCGTGGGCATTGCGCCCGCGCGCCGCCGCAAGCCATTCCCGAGGCCGATGAAGGAGCCGATCATGCCGAACCGTTCGTTGCCGCTCGCCGGGTTCCGCCCGCAACTCGCCGCCGCCCTCGCGCTGGCCCTGCTGATGCTGTGCACGCGCGGCCAGCACTTCGCCACCGTGCACGCGCTGCCCAGCGCGTCGTGGGCGGTGTTCTTCCTGGCCGGCGCGCTGGTGCGCACGCGCTGGCTGTTCGTACTGCTGTTCGCGCTGGCGTCGCTGCTGGATTTCGGCAGCTATGCGCTGGGCACGATCAGCGACTGGTGCCTGAGCCCGGCGTACTGGGCGCTGGTGCCGGCCTACGGCTCGTTGTGGCTGGCCGGGCGGCTGTACGCGCGGCTGTACCGCGGGCAATGGTCGGACGTGGCGCGGCTGGCGCCGGTGCTGGCGGTGGCCGCCTTCGTTGCCTACCTGATTTCCGGCGGCGGCTACTACGCGTTCTCCGGCCACTACCAACCGACCTTCGCCGGCTTCCTGCCGCGCATCGCGACCTACTACCCGCGCGCGCTGGGCACGCTGGCCGGCTATGCCGGCGTGGCGTTCGCCGTGCTCGCGCTGCTGCGCCTGCTGCCCGCGCAGCGGCTGTCGTCGCAGGCACGCGCATGAGCGCGCGCGACGCCATGACGCCGGAGGAGCGCCACCGCGAGCGCATGCAGCGCAAGAAGGAACTGGTCGACCGCAAGATCGCCCGCGCCACCATCGACCGCGGCGTGCTGGTGGTGAACACCGGCAACGGCAAGGGCAAGAGCTCGTCGGGCTTCGGCATGCTGGCGCGCTCGCTCGGCCACGGCTTCAGGTGCGGCGTGGTGCAGTTCATCAAGGGCAGCTTCTCCACCGGCGAGGAGGCGTTCTTCCGCCGTTTCGAGGGCGACGGGCTGGACTACCACGTGATGGGCGAAGGCTTCACCTGGGAAACCCAGGACAAGGCGCGCGACGTCGCCGCCGCGCAGGCGGCCTGGCAGGTCGCCGCCGCCATGCTGGCGGACGAGCGCTACGACTTCGTGCTGCTGGACGAGCTCAACATCGCGCTGGTGAAGCAGTACGTGGCGCTGGAGCAGGTGCTGGAAGCGGTGGCCGCGCGGCCGCCGCGGCAGCACGTGGTGATCACCGGCCGCGGCGCGCCGGACGCCCTGGTGGCGGTGGCCGACACGGTGACCGAGATGCGCGTGGTCAAGCACGCGTTCGAGGCCGGCATCAAGGCGCAGCAGGGCATCGAGCTGTGAACGCGCCGCGCCGCTGCCCCGCGTTGCTGGTGTCGGCGCCGGCCTCGGGGCAGGGCAAGACCAGCGTCACCGCGGCGCTGGCGCGCTGGCACGCGCGGCAGGGCCGGCGCGTGCGGGTGTTCAAGAGCGGGCCGGATTTCCTCGACCCGATGGTGCTGGAGCGCGCCGCCGGTGCGCCGGCCTACCAGCTCGACCTGTGGATGTGCGGCGAGGCGGACGTGCGCGCGCGGCTGTACGAGGCGGCCGGCGCGGCCGAGCTGATCCTGGTCGAGGGCGTGATGGGGCTGTTCGACGGCGAGCCGTCCAGCGCCGACCTGGCGCAGCGGTTCGGCCTGCCGGTGCTGGCGGTGATCGACGGCTCGGCGATGGCGCAGACCTTCGGCGCGCTGGCCTGCGGCCTGGCCCGCTACCGCGACGGGCTGGCCGTGCACGGCGTGGCCGCCAACCGCATCGGCAGCGCCTACCACGCGCAATTGCTGCGCGGGAGCCTGCCGCCGCAACTGCACTGGCTCGGCGCGCTGCCGCGCGATGCCGCGCTGGCCTTGCCGGAGCGCCATCTCGGGCTGGTCGCGGCCGACGAGCTGGACGACATCGACGCGCGCCTCGATGCGCTGGCCGATGCCTGGTCGCTGCACGCCGACACCGCGCTGCCGCCGGCCGCAACGTTCGCCGCCGACCGTCACCCCGGCGAAAGCCGGGGCCCAGCGCCTTCGCCGGCGGCCGCGGAAGGTCATCCGGCCCAGGGCTCCGCCGGGACGGTGCCACGACTGCTGGCCGGCCGCCGCATCGCGGTCGCGCGCGATGCGGCGTTCTGCTTCCTCTACCCGGCCAATCTCGACCTGTTGCGCGAGGCCGGCGCGGAGATCGCCTTTTTCTCGCCGCTGGCCGGCGAGCCATTGCCGGACTGCGACGCCGCATGGTTGCCGGGCGGCTACCCCGAACTGCACCTGGCCGCGCTGTCGCAGCGCACCGACCTGCACGCCGCGCTGCGCGCGCACCGCGACGCCGGCAAGCCGCTGCTGGCCGAATGCGGCGGCCTGTTGTTCGCGCTGGACACGCTGGCCGACCGCGACGGCAACCGGGCCGCGATGGCCGGCCTGCTGCCCGGCAGCGCGGCGCTGCAGCCGTGGCTTGCCGCGCTGGGCCTGCAAGGCGTGGAGCTGCCGGAAGGCGCGCTGCGCGGGCATACCTTCCACTACGCGCAGGCGCGGATCGACGCCGCGCCGCTGGCACAGGCGACCAACCCGAACGGCGGGCCGAGCAGCGAGGCGGTGTACCGCGAGCGGCGCTTCACCGCCAGCTTCGTGCATTTCTATTTCCCGTCGAACCCGGCCGCCGCGCTGAGGCTGTTCCTGCCGTGAGCGCGCGGCTAGCTTCGGCTGCGATCCGCCATGCCGGCGACAGGCATGCGGCGTGCGCACGAATGTTTTTCATGCCGGAACTGCTTGCTTCGCGTCCTGGCGAAATGGTTCGCGGTCCCGCAGAGGCGTTTTCCGGCGTGCCGGACTTCTTCCGTACGACCCGATTGTCGCGGCCGGAGCCAATCGCGCAAGCGAGGCCGGCATGACCGCCGCGCTCGCCATGCTGGCGGCCGTACTGCTGGATGCCCTGTTGGGCGAACCGCGCCGCGCGCATCCGCTGGTGGCGTTCGGCCGCCTGGCCGGCCGGATCGAGATGCGCCTGCATGCGGATCGCCGCGGCGCGGGCGTGCTGGCGTGGAGCCTCGCCGTGCTGCCGCCGGTGCTGCTGCTGGCGGCCGTGCAGGCGATCTGCCCGGCATGGTTGTCGTGGAGCGGCTCGGCCGTGGTGCTGTATCTCGCGCTGGGCCTGCGCAGCCTGGGCGAGCATGCGCGGCCGGTGGCGGCGGCGCTGGCCGCGGGCGACCTCGAACGCGCCCGCGCCGCGGTGGGCCGGATGGTCAGCCGCGACACCGCGGCGCTCGACGCCACCCAGGTGGCCGCGGCGGCGACCGAGTCGGTGCTGGAGAACGGCAACGACGCGGTGTTCGGCGCGCTGTTCTGGTTCGCCGTGCTGGGCGCGCCGGGCGCGCTGCTGTTCCGGCTGGCGAACACGCTGGATGCGATGTGGGGCTACCGCACGCCGCGCTACGAACGCTTCGGCTGGGCGGCGGCGCGCCTCGACGATGCGTTGAACTTCATTCCCGCGCGGCTTGCCGCGTTCACCTATGCGCTGTTCGGCCACTTCGGCCGGGCGCTGCATTGCTGGCGCACGCAGGCGCCGCAATGGGACAGCCCGAACGCCGGACCGGCGATGGCGGCGGGTGCCGGCGCGCTCGGCGTCGAGCTGGGCGGCGCGGCGCCGTATCACGGCGTGTGGGAGGCGCGGCCGCGGCTGGGGACGGGCGATCCGCCGGACGCGGCGACGATCGATCGCGCCTGGCGGCTGGTGCGCAACGGCGTGGCCGGCTGGCTGATAGCGGCGCTGGCGTTCGGCCTCGCGTTGCTGGGAGGCGCGCATGCTTGAGCACGGCGGCCGCCTACGGCGCGCGGCGCGCGAATACGGCATCGCGCCGGCCGACTGGCTCGACCTCTCGACCGGGGTCAGCCCGTTCGGCTGGCCGGTGCCGCCGGTGCCCGCGTCGGCATGGCAGCGGCTGCCCGAGGACGACGACGGCCTGCTCGAAGCGGCGCGCGACTGCTACGGCGCGCCGGCGCTGCTGCCGGTGGCCGGCTCGCAGGCGGCGATCCAGGCATTGCCCCTGCTGCGCGGCGCCTCGCGCGTGGGCATCCTCGCGCCGGGCTATGCCGAGCACGCGCAGGCGTGGCGGCGCGCCGGCCATGAGGTCGAGCTGCGCGGCAGCGAGGCGCTGTTCGCCGCGGCCGCGTGCTACGACGTGATCGTGCTGATCCATCCGAACAATCCCACCGGCGAGCGTTTCGACGCGGATGCGTTGCTGTCGCTGCATGCGGCGCTGGCGTCGCGCGGCGGCTGGCTGGTGCTCGACGAGGCGTTCATCGATGCGACGCCGGAGCACAGCCTGTGCGCGTTCGCCGACCGCGAGGGCCTGATCGTGTTGCGTTCGGCGGGCAAGTTCTTCGGCCTCGCCGGCGCGCGCGCCGGCTTCGTCTGCGCCGCGCCGGCGCTGCTCGACGCGCTGCGCGAGCGGCTCGGCCCGTGGACGCTGGCCGGCCCGAGCCGCCATGCGCTGCGCCAGGCGCTGGCCGACCGGGCGTGGCAGGCGCGCGCGCGCGCGCGGCTGCCGGCGTGCGGCGAACGGCTGGCCGCGCTGCTGGCGCGGCACGGGCTGGCGCCGTCCGGCGGCTGCGCACTGTTCCAGTGGTGCCGCCGCGACGATGCCGCGGCGCTGCATCGCGCGCTGGCGTCGCGCGGCATCCTCACCCGCCTGTTCGATGCGCCGGCCAGCCTGCGCTTCGGCCTGCCCGGCGACGATGCGGCATTCGCGCGCCTCGACGCGGCACTGGCCGAAATCCGGCCGTCGTCCCCTGGAGAGAGGGGCGCGCGCGAGGCGCCGCCCGCCAGCGTTGCGGCGCCTTCGTCCCGCACGCGGGAAACCGCCGCGCGGGTGCTGATGGTGCAAGGCTGCACCTCCGACGCGGGCAAGAGCACCCTGGTCGCGGCACTGTGCCGCTGGCTGCATCGGCAGGGCGTGCGGGTGGCGCCGTTCAAGCCGCAGAACATGGCGCTGAACTCGGCGGTCACCGCCGACGGCGGCGAGATCGGCCGCGCGCAGGCGGTGCAGGCGCAGGCCTGCGGGCTGGCACCGCATACCGATTTCAACCCGGTGCTGCTCAAGCCCAACAGCGACACCGGCGCGCAGGTGATCGTGCACGGCCACGCGATCGGCAACATGGACGCGGTGGGCTACCACGCCTACAAGCGCGTGGCGATGGACGCGGTGCTGGCCTCGCACCGGCGGCTGTGCGCGCGGTACGAGGCCGTGGTGGTCGAGGGCGCCGGCAGCCCGGCGGAGATCAACCTGCGCGAGCGCGACATCGCCAACATGGGCTACGCCGAAGCGGTGGACTGCCCGGTGCTGCTGGTCGCCGACATCGACCGCGGCGGCGTGTTCGCGCACCTGGTCGGTACGCTGGCCCTGCTGTCGGACAGCGAACGCGCGCGCGTGGCCGGCTTCGTCATCAACCGTTTCCGCGGCGACCTGGCGCTGCTGCAGCCGGGGCTGGACTGGCTGGAACGCGAGACCGGCAAGCCGGTGCTCGGCGTGCTGCCCTACCTGCACGGACTGCACCTGGAGGCCGAGGACGCGCTGCCGCGCGAACGCGCCGACGCGGCCGCCGGGCAACTGCGGGTGACCGTGCCCGCGCTGCCGCGGATCAGCAACCACACCGACTTCGACGCGCTGCGCGCGCATCCGCAGGTGGCGCTGCGCTTCGTCGGCCCGGGCGAGCCGTGGCCGGACGGCGACCTGGTCGTGCTGCCCGGCTCCAAGTCCACCCGCGCCGACCTCGCCTGGCTGCGCGCGCAGGGCTGGGACGCGGCGATCGCTCGCCACCTGCGCTACGGCGGCAAGGTGGTGGGCATCTGCGGCGGCCTGCAGATGCTCGGCACGGCCGTGCACGACCCGCTGGGCATCGAAGGCGAGCCGGGTTCCAGCGAAGGGCTGGGCTGGCTCGAACTGGAGACCGCGCTGGAGCCGGGCAAACAGTTGCGCAGCGCGCACGGCCGGCTGGCCTTCGCCGACGCCGCCGTGCGCGGCTACGAAATCCACTGCGGCATCAGCCGCGGCGCGGCGCTGGAGCGGCCGGCGTGCCTGCTCGACGACGGCCGCGCCGACGGCGCGGTGTCCGCCGACGGCCGGGTGCTGGGCAGCTACCTGCACGGCCTGTTCGACCATCCGGATGCGCTGGCCGCGCTGCTGCGCTGGGCCGGCCTGCGCGACGCCGCGCCGCTGGACGTGCACGCGCTGCGCGAGACCAGCCTCGAGCGGCTGGCCGATATGGTCGGGCGGCACCTGGACGGCGCACGATTGCGCGGCCTTCTTCTGGAAACGCCTCGGGAGCGCACATGCATACCCTGATCCTCGGCGGCGCCCGCTCGGGCAAGAGCGCGCTGGCCGAACGCCTGGCGCGGGACGGCGGCCGCGACGTGGTCTACGTCGCCACGGCGCAGCCCGGCGACGGCGAGATGGCCGCACGCATCGCGCACCACCGCGCGCGCCGGCCGGCGGCCTGGGCCTGCGTGGAGGAGCCGCTGGCGCTCGCCGATGCGCTGCGCGCGCATGCCCGCGCCGACCGCTGTGTGCTGGTCGATTGCCTGACCCTATGGCTGAGCAACCTGCTCGGCGACGCCGACCCGGCGCGCTTCGCGCGCGAGCGCGCGGCCCTGCTCGATGCGCTGCCCGCGCTGCCCGGCGAGGTGTTGCTGGTGAGCAACGAGGTGGGCCTGGGCGTGGTGCCGCTGGGCGAACTGAGCCGGCGCTTCGTCGATGAGGCCGGCCGCCTGCACCAATCCCTGGCCGCGCAGTGCGAGCGCGTGGTCTTCGTGGCGGCCGGGCTGCCGCTGGCAATGAAAGGAACCCTGGCATGACCGATTGGCTGGACCATCCCTGTGCGGCGCCCGATGCCGCGGCCGCGGCGGCGGCGCGCGCGCGCCAGGCGCAGTTGACCAAGCCGCCCGGTTCGCTCGGCGCGCTGGAGACGGTGGCCGTGCAACTGGCCGCGATGCAGCGGACGGAGAGGCCCGGCGCCGAGCGCGTGTGGATCAGCGTGTTCGCCGCCGACCACGGCGTCGCCGCCGAGGGCGTGTCGGCGTTTCCGCAGGCGGTCACCGGCGAGATGGTGCGCAACTTCGCCGGCGGCGGCGCGGCGATCAGCGTGCTGGCGCGCGCGCTCGGCGCCACGCTGGAAGTGGTGAACCTGGGCACGGTCAACGATCCGGGCGAGATCCCCGGCGTGCGCCGCGCGGTGATCGCGCCGGCCACCGCCAACTTCTGCATCGAGCCGGCGATGACCGCACCGCAACTGGCCGCCGCGCTGGCTGCCGGCGCGGACAGCGCGCGTGCCGCGAAAGAAGCCGGCGCGCAGGTGTTCGTCGGCGGCGAGATGGGCATCGCCAACACCACCGCGGCCACCGCACTGGCCTGCGCGCTGCTGGGCGAGTCGCCGCAGGCGCTGGCCGGCGCGGGCACCGGCCTGGACGCGGCCGGCATCGCGCGCAAGCGCGCGGTGGTCGACCACGCGCTGGCGCGGCATGCCGACGCCGGCACGCCGCTGGAGCAGTTGCGCTGCCTGGGCGGCTTCGAGCTGGCCGCGCTGGCCGGCGCCTGCGTGGCGTGCGCGCAGGGTGGCGTGCCGTTCCTGGTGGACGGCTTCATCGCCACCGCGGCGGCGCTGGCGGCGGTGCGGATCAACCCGGGCGTGCGCGACTGGCTGCTGTTCGCGCACCGCTCGCAGGAGCGCGGCCATGCGCGCCTGCTCGAAGCGATGCGCGCCGAGCCGCTGCTCGACCTGGGCCTGCGCCTGGGCGAGGCCAGCGGTGCGGCGACGGCGGTGCCGCTGCTGCGGCTGGCCTGCGCGCTGCACGACGGCATGGCGACCTTCGAACAGGCCGGGGTGTCCGCCGCATGAGCGGGTCGATCACCCTGCTGCGCCACGGCGACACCAACCAGCGCAGCTATCGCGGGCAACTGGACGACCCGCTGAGCGAGCTGGGCTGGACGCAGTTGCGCGCGGCGGTGGCGGGGCAGACGTGGGATGCGGTGGTGTCCTCGCCGCTGCAGCGCTGCGCCGCGTTCGCGCGCGAGCTGGCGGCGGCGCGCGGCTGGCCGCTGCGGCTGGAGCCGCGCCTGGCCGAATACCACTTCGGCGACTGGCAGGGCGTGCCGATCGAGACGCTGGCGGACGAGCAGGGCGAGGCGCTGGGCCGTTTCTGGGCCGACCCGGTGGCGCATCCGCCGCCGGGCGCGGAACCGTTCGCCGCCTTCCACGCGCGGCTGTGCGCGGCGCTCGACGCGGTCGCCGCCGAGGCGGCCGGGCGGCGCGTGCTGGTGGTGACCCACGGCGGCGCGATCCGCCTGCTGCGCTGCCAGGCCGAGCGGCGCGGCTTCGGCGACATGGCGGGCATCGAGGTGCCGCACGCCTCGCTGCATCCGCTGGACTGGCCCGGCCTGCATGCCGGCGTCTCGCCGGGAGCGGCGGCCTGATGCGCGGCCTGCTGGTCGCGCTCGGCTTCCTCACCCGGCTGCCGGTGCCGCCGCGCGCGTTCGACGACGCGCAGGCGCGCACGGCTTCGCTGGCGTGGTATCCGCTGGTCGGCGCGATCCTCGGGCTGCTGCTGTGGGGGCTGGCCGCGTTGCTGCACGGGACGCCGCCATTATTGTCGGCGGCCTTGCTGCTGCTGGGCTGGGTGGCGCTGACCGGTGCGCTGCACCTGGACGGCCTGGCCGACAGCGCGGACGCCTGGATCGGCGGCCTGGGCGACCGCGAGCGCACCCTGGCGATCATGAAGGATCCGCGTTGCGGGCCGGCCGGCGTGGTCGCGCTGGTCGTGTTGCTGCTGCTGAAATTCGCCGCGCTGGCGAGCCTCCCACCCGCCCATGGCGCCGCGCTGCTGCTGGCGCCGCTGCTGGCGCGGATGGCGCTGACCGGGGCGTTCCTGTGGCTGCCCTACGTGCGCAGCGGCGGGCTGGGTTCCGCCTTGGCGGGGGCGTCCCGGAGCGCTTGCCTGACGTCGGTCGCGCTCGGTGCGGCGGCGTGCCTGCCGTTTGGCTGGCGCGGCCTGCTCGCGCTGCTGCTCGCGGCAATCGTGTTCGCGCTGTGGCGTCGCGCCTGCCTGTGCCGCCTCGGCGGCTTCACCGGCGACACCGCCGGCGCGCTGGCCGAAATGATCGAGGCGGCCGTGCTGGTCGGGCTGGCGCTGGCCGGCTGAAGCCTCGCGCCGCGGCGGCCCGGTTCGCCGCGGCGCGATCGCCCGCTTACCAGCGGTACGCCACCTTGCCGTACACGTAGGCGCCGTTGAAGCCGAACGGCGAGAACACCGTGTAGGGCAGGGTGCCGTTGGTGTCGTTGGCCGCGATTACCTTGTCCGGGTAGGTATTGAACACGTTGTCCGCGCCCACGGTGAAGTTCCAGCGGTCGAGGTGGTAGCTCACCGCCAGGTCGAGCAGCCACTTGGCGTCGAACTTCTGGTCGAGCGAGGGGTTGGTGGGGTTGTAGGAGGTGAAGTTGCCGTAGCGGGTCAGCGTGCCGTCGATGCCCCAGCGGCCGATGCTGTAGAGGCTGTTGATCACCAGCTTGTTGCGCGGCGTGCTGTCGGCGAGCAGGCCGTACTGGTCGCGCCGGTCCACGCGCTTGAGGTTGAGCCCCAGCGAATCGAGGATCGCCGGGTTGGCCTTCACCTTGGTCACTTCGTTCTTGTTGTAGTTGAAGCCCACCGAACTCTGCAGGGTGCCTTCCTCGCCCATGTCGTACAGATAGCTGGCGACGAAATCGACGCCGCGCGTGCGCGTGTTCACCGCGTTGGTGAAGTAGGCGATGCCGCTGTAGTTGGCGTCGGTGACGCCGTTGGCGGCAAGGTAGTCGTGCACGGCCGGCGAGTTGGTGGCCAGGTTGCTGGACAGGGTGATGCGGTTGTCGATCCTGATCTGGTACAGGTCGAGGCTGAGGTCGAAGCCGTCGGCCGGTGTCCACACCGCGCCCAGGGTGTAGTTGCGCGACTTCTCCGGCTTCAGCGGTTGGCCGCCGAGCAGCCTGCCGACCGTGCTGGTGGAGCCGACCAGGCCGGTGTCGTAGATGCCCGCCGGCAGGTTCAGCGAGTTGTCGGCACCGTAGTACAGCGAGGACGTGTACGAGTAGAACTGCTGCGCCAGCGACGGCGCGCGGAAGCCGGTGGAGGCGCTGCCGCGCAAGGCAAAGCGGTCGGTGAAGTCGAAGCGGCCGGCCAGCGAGCCGGAGGTGGTCTTGCCGAAGTCCGAGTAGTCCTCGTGGCGCACCGCCGCCGACGCGCCGAAGCGATCGGTGAGGTTGGTCTCCAGGCTCAGGTACTCGGCCACGTCGTGCCGGGCGTGCGCGCCGGCGTTGGCCGGCAGGTAGCCGCCGAAGCCCTGCGCGCCGCCGGACTTGCCGGAGGTGCCGGTGTAGTACGAGGGCAGGTCGCCCGCGGTGATCTTGTAGGTCTGGCGCAGGTACTCCGCGCCGAACGCAAGGGTGACCGGGTTGGGCAGCCAGCTCACCGCGAGGTCCTTGGCGATGTCCACGTCGAACGCCTGCTGGGCGGCGGACAGGATGCCGTCGTGGAAGCGCGTCGGGGTGGTGCCGAAGTCGTTGAGGTAGGCGCGGTTGAGGCTGTTGAAGGTGGCGTAGGAGACGCGGTTGCCGCCGTAGTTGCCGCTGACGTCCCAGCGCCAGCCTCCCTCGGTCTTGCCGCGGATGCCAAGCACCAGCGAGCGGTCGGTGGACTGCGCGTTCTCCAGCGGCAGGTAGCCGTTGGGATACAGCGACGGCACCGAGTTGGCGTTGCCGAGGTTGCGGAAGAACGCCGGCGACACGCTGTCGCGCTTGCCGTAGTGGCCGGAGGCGTACAGCTCCACGTTCGGGGCGAGGTCGTACTGGCCGTTGAGCAGCAGGTTGTGGTCGGTCACCTCGGGGTCGCCGTAGCGCTGGGTGGTGCCTTCCTGCGGGCGCGTGCGGTTGGGACCGGCGCGGTTGGTGTAGTCCTGGTGGCCGTCCTGCAGGGTGAAGCGCAGCCAGCCCGCGTCGCCCAGCGGGATGCCGGCGTTCGCCGAGCCCTGCCACTGGCGGCCGTCGCCGGCCGAGTACTGGCCGCCGGTGACTTCCACCGAGCCGCCCTGCGCGCCTTTCTTAAGCACGATGTTGATCACGCCGGCGATGGCGTCGGAGCCGTACTGCGCCGAGGCGCCGTCGCGCAGCACCTCGATGTGGTCGATCGCCGCCATCGGGATGGTGTTGAGGTCGACCGCCTGCGAGCCGCGGCCGAGCACGCCGTTGGTGAGGATGATCGCGCCGGGGTGCCAGCGCTTGCCGTCCACCAGCACCAGCACCTGGTCCGGCGACAGGCCGCGCAACTGGGCCGGGCGCTGCGAGTCGGCGGTGTCCGCGGCGGCGGGGCGCGGGAAGGTCAGCGAGGGGATCACCCGCGCCAGCGCGGTGGTCAGCTCGCTGGTGCCGGTCTGCTGCAATACCTTGGCCGAGACGACGTCGACCGGCGTGAGCGAGCTGCTCTCGGTGCGGTTGTCGGCGCGGGTGCCGGTGACGATGACGGTGTCGAGCTTCTTGGCCTTGGCGGGCGCGGGCGGCGCGGCGTCCTGCGCGGCGGCGGCGCTGGCGGCCAGCGCCAGCAGCAGGGCGGCGGAGAGGCGTGCGGGGGCGGGGAGGACGGTGCGCTTGGTCATGTTCTGCTTCCTTATCGTGCGAATGCTGCACTGCAGTAGGTGCAGGCTAGTGCCTGGCGGTGGTGCCCGTCAATGGACGTATAGACGTCCATATGAATTCGCGCCGCTTCCCGGCGGCCCTGGGTGCGGGCGCGCGGGTGTCGCGTTCATGCAGGCTACTCCGCGGGAAAGGGCGCGCCAATGCGCCTGCGGCACGTTGAAATATGCGCGCGCTGCCCGATAATGCCCGGCTGCCGGCCGGATTGCAGGCCGTACGGAGTGCCACATGCCCATCTACGAATTCGAGTGCAGCGGTTGCGGCCATCGCTTCGACCGCCTGCAGAAGCTCAGCGATCCCGATCCTTCCGCCTGCCCGAGCTGCGCGGCGGCGTCGGTGCAGCGCCGGCTCAGCGCGCCGTCGTTCCGGCTGGCCGGCAGCGGCTGGTACGAGACCGACTTCAAGAAGGACGGCGACAAGAAGCGCAACCTGGCCGACGGCGGCGAGGCGGGCAAGGCCGCCGCGGAAAAGCCGGCGGCGACCGCCGCCGCGGGCGCGAAGACGGAAGCCGCGCCGGCCCCCAAGGCGACCGGCGAAGCCTGAGGCGGCGCCAGGCTGAATCGTCGCGTAGGAGCCTGCGGCCGCCGTATTCCCTTGCGATCGGCTTGCATGCAAGCTGCGGGTCGTTCGCGCCGCCGGCGCGCCTTGAAGGAGAGTGGCGAATGCGTGGAATGACCCTACTGGCAGGCATGGCGTTCGGCCTTGCAGGCGTCCTGTCGCTGGGGCTGGTCCCCGTGACCGCCCAGGCGCAGCGCAACGGGCCGATCACCTGCGGCAGCGTCAACGGCCGCCAGGCCGTGTGCGAGACCGGCTGGCGCGATGCGGAGCTGATCCACCAGGACTCCGACACCCGCTGCGTGCGCGGGCAGAACTGGGGCGTGGACCGCGGCACGATCTGGGTGGACCGCGGCTGCCGCGGCCAGTTCGTCGCGGCCGGCCGCGGCGGCGACTGGCACGGCGACCGCGACCGCCCGGGGCCCGGCGGCTGGAACCCGGGCCCGGGCTGGGATCGCGACATCCGCCTGCAGTGCGGCAGCGTGAACAACCGCTACCGCTTCTGCCAGGTGGACATCGGCCGCCGCGGCCGCGTGAACCTGGTGCGCCGGGAGTCGGACGCGCGCTGCGAGGAAGGCTACAGCTGGGGCTACAACCGCGCCGGCGTGTGGGTGGACAAGGGTTGCCGCGCGCAGTTCGTGGTCAACCGCCGCGGCTGATGCGCCGCCACGCCGGCCGGCCCGGAAGCGGGCCGGCCGGCGCCGGTTCGCCGGGCCGGGCGGGGCCTTGGCCGTGCTAAGATTCGCGGCCTTTTCCACCGTTTTCACGCCGCTGCCGCGGCCCGGAGTTCCAAGCGCATGCGCACGCATTACTGCGGCCTCATCGACGAGGCGCTGGTCGGCCAGACCGTCACCCTGTGCGGCTGGGTCAACAAGATCCGGCTGCAGTCGCAT
The DNA here is from genome assembly GCF_001428405.1 of Frateuria sp. Soil773. Lineage (GTDB taxonomy): Bacteria > Pseudomonadota > Gammaproteobacteria > Xanthomonadales > Rhodanobacteraceae > LMSL01. The sequence continues at coordinate 561,737 of NZ_LMSL01000041.1, read as the reverse complement.
GTCGCCTTCGTCGACCTGCGCGACCACGAGGGCCTGGCGCAGGTGGTGGTCGAGCGCGACAACGCGGCAGCGTTCGCCGTCGCCGGCGAGATCGGCAACGAGTACTGCCTGCGCGTCACCGGCACGCTGCGCAAGCGCCTGGCGGCCAACGACAAGCTGAAGACCGGCACGGTCGAACTGCTGGCCGACGAGGTGCAGATCCTCAACGCCGCCAGGGACCTGCCGTTCGCGCTGCACGAGAACCCGAGCGAGGACCTGCGGATGGCCTACCGCTACCTCGACCTGCGCCGCCCGGAGATGCAGCAGATGATGCGCACGCGCATCCGGCTGGTGCAGGCGCTGCGCCGCTACCTCGACGCGCGCGGCTTCCAGGACATCGAGACGCCGATCCTCACCAAGGCCACTCCCGAGGGCGCGCGCGACTACCTGGTGCCCAGCCGCGTGCATCCGGGCCAGTTCTATGCGCTGCCGCAGTCGCCGCAGTTGTTCAAGCAGATCCTGATGATGGCGGGCTTCGACCGCTACTACCAGATCGCCCGCTGCTTCCGCGACGAGGACCTGCGCGCCGACCGCCAGCCGGAATTCACCCAGCTCGACCTGGAGTTCGCCTTCGTCGAGGAAAAGGACGTGCAGGATTTCGTGGAGGAGTTGATCCGCCACGTGTTCAAGGAAGTGCAGGGCGTGGAACTGGACGCCGCCTTCCCGCGCATGACCTGGGCGGAGGCGATGCGCCGCTTCGGTTCGGACAAGCCCGACCTGCGCATCGCGCTGGAGCTGGCCGACGTGGCCGAGGCGCTGAAGCACGTCGAGTTCAAGGTGTTCGCCGAGCCGGCCAACGACCCGGCCGGCCGCGTGGCCGCGCTGCGCGTGCCGGGCGGCGCGGCGCTGTCGCGCAAGGAGATCGACGGGCTGGCCGAGTACGTCGCCAGGTACGGCGCCAAGGGCCTGGCCTGGATCAAGGTCGAGGACCGCGCCAAGGGCCGCGAGGGCGTCAACTCGCCGGTGGCGAAGTTCCTCGACGACGCGGCGCTGGAGGCGGTGCTCGCCGCCGCCGGCGCGCAGACCGGCGACATCGTGTTCGTCGGCGCCGGCAAGTGGAAGGCCGTCACCGACTTCATGGGCGCGCTGCGCCTGAAGGTCGGCAAGGACCGCGGCCTGGTCGAAGCCGGCTGGAAGCCGCTGTGGGTCACCGACTTCCCGATGTTCGAGTACGACGAGGACGAGCAGCGCTACGTCGCCCTGCACCATCCGTTCACCGCGCCCAAGGTCGACGACGTCGCCGACCTCAAGGCCAACGCCGCCACGGCGGTGAGCCGCGGCTACGACATGGTGCTCAACGGCAACGAGATCGGCGGCGGCTCGATCCGCATCCATCGCCCGGAGATGCAGAGCACGGTGTTCGAGCTGCTCGGCATCGGCGCGGAGGAAGCCGAGGCCAAGTTCGGCTTCCTGCTCAAGGCGCTGAAGTTCGGCGCGCCGCCGCACGGCGGCCTGGCCTTCGGCATCGACCGCATCGCGGCGCTGATGGCCGGCACCGAGTCGATCCGCGACGTGATCGCCTTCCCCAAGACCACCAGCGCGCAGGACCTGATGACCGACGCGCCGTCGCCGGTGGGCGACGCGCAACTGAAAGAGCTGCACGTGGCCGTGAGGGAATAGGGCGCAGAGAAGCAGAGAATGGCTTGAAGCGTTCGCCGCGAACCAGCCGCTTTCCGCTTTTGCGACTCCCCATTTCCCCATCCCGATTCCCGGTTCCAGTCCATGACCGAACACATCATCCTGCTGCACGGCCTGTGGATGCGCGGCTTCGCGCTGGGCCTGCTGCACCGGCGGATGATCGGGGAAGGCTTCCGCGTGCACCGCTTCGACTACCTCAGCGTGGCGTCGTCGCAGGAGCGCATCCTCGGCCGGCTGCAGGCGCGCATCGGCGAGCTGGCGCCCGATCCGGTGCACCTGGTCGGGCACAGCCTCGGCGGCCTGCTGGCGCTCAAGGCCTGCCTGGCGGCGGAGTCGCTGCCGCCGGGCCGCATCGTCTGCCTCGGCTCGCCGCTGAACGGCAGCGCCGCCGCGCGCGGCTTCGCCGAGCTGGGTCGGCGGGCCGGCGAGGCCCTGCTCGGGCACAACCGCGAGCTGCTGGAGCAGGGGCTGGAACGCTGGGACGGCCCGCGCGAGGTCGGCATGATCGCCGGCCGGATGCCGCTCGGGCTGGGCGCCGTGGTGGGCCACCTGGAAGGCGAGCACGACGGCACCGTGGCGGTGGCGGAAACCCGCCTGCCCGGCCTGGCCGACCACTGCGTGATCGAGACCAGCCACACCGGCCTGCTGCTGTCCGCCGAGGTGGCGCAGCGGGCCGCGCAGTTCCTGCGCCGCGGCCGCTTCGAAGCGGCCTGAGCGGGGCCGGGCGGGCGCCTTGCCAGCGCGCCGGGCGGACAGGGTAAAATTCGCGGCTTGTCACTCGTCCACTCGCAGGAATCCCCATGGGTAGAGGCCCGTCCATCGAAGGTCGCAAGAATGCCGAAGACGCCAAGCGCGCCAAGGTGTTCACCAAGCTGATCCGCGAAATCACCGTGGCGACCCGCGCCGGCGTGGCTGACCCGGCCTCCAACCCGCGCCTGCGCGCGGCGGTGGACAAGGCGCTGTCGGCGAACATGACCAAGGACACCATCGAGCGCGCGATCAAGCGCGGCTCCGGCGCCGACGGCGGCGCCGACATGCAGGAGCTGCGCTACGAGGGCTACGGCCCGGCCGGCATCGCGCTGATCATCGAGTGCTTCACCGACAACCCGACCCGCACCGTGGCCGAGGTCCGCCATGCGCTGACCAAGCACGGCGGCAACCTGGGTACCAGCGGCTCGGTGGCGTTCCAGTTCGCGCGCGTGGGCGAGCTGGTGTTCGCCACCGGCGGCGACGAGGCCGCCGAGGAGAAAGTGCTGGAGGCGGCGCTGGAGGCCGGCGCCGACGATGTGGTGAACGAGCACGGCGAAAGCACCGTGCTGTGCGCGCCGGAGAACTTCGAGGCGGTGCAGCAGGCGCTGGCCGCGGCCGGCCTCGACGCCCAGCACGCGGGCGTGGGCATGCGTCCGAACAACCGCGTCGCGGTGCCGGACGACGCGCTCGAGGCGCTGCAGGACCTGCTCGACAAGCTCGACGCGCTGGACGACGTGAGCGAGGTGTCGCACAACGCCCTGTTGCCGTCCGAGGCCGCCGGATAAGCCGGAGGGCCCCGCCTTCCGCACCGTTCCAGCGATGGTCCGCATCATCGGCATCGACCCGGGCAGCCAGCGCACCGGCGTGGGCATCATCGACGTCGACGACGGCGGCAAGTTGTCGCACGTCTTCCACGCGGCGCTGGCGGTGGCCGGCGAGGCGAGCTTCCCGCTGCGGCTGAAACGCATCTTTGACGAGCTGTGTGACATCATCGCCACCCATCGACCGGCCGAATGCGGCATCGAGCGGGTCTTCATGGCGCGCAATGCCGATTCGGCGCTGAAACTGGGCCAGGCGCGCGGCGCCGCGATCTGCGCGGTGGTCAGCCAGGGGATTACGGTGCACGAATACGCAGCGACGGAAGTGAAGCAGGCCGTCGTCGGCAGCGGCCGCGGCGACAAGACCCAGGTACAGCACATGATCGGCGTCCTGCTCGGCCTGAAGGGCCCGCTGCAGGCGGACGCCGCCGACGCGCTGGCGATCGCCGTGGCGCACGCGCACACCCGGGCCAGCCTGGCGCGGGTGGGCATCCCGCGCACGGCCTGGCGGCGGCGCCGGTGAACGGAACGAGGAAGGCGAAGCCGATGGCGACGAAGCGGGAATGGCGATGATCGGCCGGTTGCGCGGCACCCTGCTCAGCAAGCAGCCGCCCTGGCTGCTGGTGGAGGTGGGCGGCGTCGGCTACGAGCTGGAAGCGCCGATGTCCACCATCTACGACCTGCCGGGCATCGGCAAGGAAGTGATCCTGCTCACCCACCATGCGGTGAAGGAGGACAGCGTGGCGCTGTACGGCTTCCTGCGCGAGGCCGAGCGCGCGCTGTTCCGCAACCTGCAGAAGGTGAGCGGGATCGGCGCCAAGATCGCGCTGGCGGTGCTGTCGGGCGTGTCGGTCGACCATTTCGCGCGGCTGGTGCAGAGCGGCGACGTGGTGGCGCTGACCAAGATCCCGGGCATCGGCAAGAAGACCGCCGAGCGCATCGTGGTCGAGCTGCGCGACCGCGTGGACGGCCTGGGCACGAGCCTGCCGGGCACGCCGGCCAGCCCCGGCGCGCCGCCCGACGCGGCCGGCGAGGCCACCGTGGCGCTGCAGCAGCTCGGCTACAAGCCGGCCGAGGTGACCCGGCTGGTGCAGAAGGTCGCCGCCGACGGCGACAGCGCCGAGGCCATCATCCGCAAGGCGCTGCGCGCCGCACTCGGAGGCTGAGCCGGTGAGCCAGGAACCCCTTCAAGGCAACGAGGCCGAGCGCAAGCGCCGCATCGCCGCGCTCGCGCTCGGCGCGATCGGCGTGGTGTTCGGCGACATCGGCACCAGCCCGCTCTACACCATGAAGGAGACGCTCGGCACGCACGGCATGACGCCGACGCCGGCGGCGGTGCTGGGCGTGCTGTCGCTGATCTTCTGGTCGCTGGTGATCGTGGTGTCGCTGAAGTACGTGACCTTCGTGATGCGCGCCGACAACAAGGGCGAGGGCGGCATCATGGCGCTGATGGCGCTGGCGCAGCGCTCGATGGGCGGCTCGGCGCGGGCGCGCTGGGTGCTTGCGGTGTTCGGCATCTTCGGCGCGGCGCTGTTCTACGGCGACGGTGTGATCACCCCGGCGATCTCGGTGCTCGGCGCGGTGGAGGGCCTGCAGATCGCAGCGCCGTCGCTGGACCGCTACGTGGTGGTGATCGCGCTGGTGATCCTGGCGTGCATGTTCGCGCTGCAGCGACACGGCACCCACATCGTCGGCAAGGCCTTCGCGCCGGTGATGACGGTGTGGTTCCTGGTGCTGGCGGTGCTCGGCGTGCACCAGATCGTGCAGCACCCGCAGGTGCTCAAGGCGCTCAACCCGTGGTACGCGATCGAGTTCTTCGTGAGCCACGGCAAGACCTCGTTCATCGCGCTGGGCGGCGTGGTGCTGGCGCTGACCGGCGCCGAGGCGCTGTACGCCGACATGGGCCATTTCGGCAAAAAGCCGATCCGGCTGGCCTGGTTCTTCTTCGTGCTGCCGGCCCTGCTGCTGAACTACTTCGGCCAGGGCGCGCTGCTGCTGCTCGACCCGAAGGCGATCGACAGCCCGTTCTACCTGCTGGTGCCCGGCGCGCTGCTGTACCCGATGATCGCGCTGGCCACCATGGCCGCGGTGATCGCCTCGCAGGCGGTGATCTCCGGCGCGTTCTCGATGACCCGCGAGGCGATGTCGCTGGGCTATTCGCCGCGCATGGCGGTGGTGCACACCTCGCGCGAGATGTCCGGGCAGATCTTCGTGCCCTGGGTCAACCGGCTGCTGATGGTGCTGGTGTTCCTGGCGGTGCTGGGCTTCCGCAGCTCGGCCAACCTGGGCGCGGCCTACGGCATCGCGGTGACCGGCACGATGACCATGACCACCCTGCTGGCGCTGGTGGTGGCGCGCAAGCACTGGCACTGGAACTGGCTGTCGGTGGTGCTGGTGGGCATCCTGCTGCTGTCGCTGGACCTGGCGTTCTTCGGCGCCAACGCGCTGAAGATCGCGCACGGCGGCTGGTTCCCGCTGGTGCTGGGCGTGGTGCTGTTCACCATGATGACCACCTGGCGCCGCGGCCGCGAGCTGGTGGTGCGCGAGATCAAGCAGGGCGGGCTGGCGCTGGCGCCGTTCATCGAAAACATCGCCGAGCACCCGCCGCTGCGCGTGCCCGGTACGGCGGTGTTCCTCACCGCCAACCAGAACGCGGTGCCGCATGCGCTGCTGCACAACCTCAAGCACAACAAGGTGTTGCACGAGCGCAACGTGATGCTCACGGTGGACACGCTGGAGACGCCGGTGGCCGACGCCGACGAGCGCATCGAGATCACCCCGATGGCGGGCGACTTCTTCGGCCTGGAGCTGCGCTTCGGCTTCGCCGAGGACCCGAACATTCCGCAGGCCCTTTCGCTGTGCAACCGCAGCGGCCTGCCGTTCGACCTGATGGACACCACCTTCTTCCTGTCGCGCGAGAACATCGTCGCCGACGAGCGCCGCCCCGGCATGGCGCTGTGGCGCGACAAGCTGTTCGCCTTCATGGCGCGCAACGCCCTGCCGGCCACCGCGTTCTTCCAGATCCCGGGCAACCGGCTGATCGAGCTGGGTGCGCAGGTGGAGATCTGAACGATCGGGAATCGGGAATGGGGAATAGGGAATCGAAAAAAGCGCGATACTGCGGGCTCTCCGTGCTGCCGGGAGCCTTGCCTTTGCAATTCCCTATTCCCTATTCCCGATTCCCGGCATCGCCATGACCGAAGCCCGCATCATCACCCCTTCCGCCCAGCTCGACGACGACGCCCTGGAGGCGTCGATCCGTCCGAAGCGGCTGGCCGAGTATCTCGGCCAGCCGGCGGTGCGCGAGCAGTTGTCGATCTACATCGAGGCGGCCAGGAAGCGCGGCGGTGCGCTGGACCACGTGCTGATCTTCGGCCCGCCGGGGTTGGGCAAGACCACGCTCAGCCATGTCATCGCCAACGAACTGGGCGTCAACGTGCGCTCCACCTCCGGCCCGGTGCTGGAGCGCGCCGGCGACCTGGCGGCCCTGCTGACCAACCTCGAGAAGAATGACGTGCTGTTCGTCGACGAGATCCACCGGCTCTCGCCGGTGGTCGAGGAAGTGCTCTATCCGGCGATGGAGGATTTCCAGATCGACATCATGATCGGCGAGGGCCCGGCCGCGCGCTCGATCAAGCTGGACCTGCCGCCGTTCACCCTGATCGGCGCGACCACCCGCGCCGGCATGCTCACCGCGCCGCTGCGCGACCGCTTCGGCATCGTGCAGCGGCTGGAGTTCTACTCGCCCGACGAGCTGACCGCGATCGTGCGCCGCGCCGCGCGCATCCTCGCGATCGACTGCGAACTGGAGGGCGCGCGGGAGATCGCGCGCCGCTCGCGCGGTACGCCGCGCATCGCCAACCGCCTGCTGCGCCGGGTGCGCGACTACGCCGAGGTGCGCGCGGGCGGCCGCATCACCCTGGCCGCGGCGCAGGCGGCGATGGACATGCTCAAGGTGGACGCCGAGGGCTTCGACGAGCTGGACCGGCGCCTGCTGGCCACCATCGTGGAGAACTTCGACGGCGGTCCGGTGGGCGTGGAATCGCTGGCCGCCGCGCTCAGCGAGGACCGCGGCACGCTGGAGGACGTGGTGGAGCCCTACCTGATCCAGCAGGGCTACCTGGTGCGCACCGCGCGCGGCCGCATGGCCAGCGCCAGGGCCTGGCGCCACCTGGGGCTGGCGCCGCCGCCACGACAGCCCCAGCCGGCCGATCTGTTCGCGCCCGGGGACGAGGGATGATCGGCGGATAGCGAGGGGCGCCGCCGCATGGCTTGCCTTATGCTTCCCGCCGGGGTGCCGCGACCTCGCCCCCCGTTCCCCGCTTCCCGTCCCTGCCGACCATGACCGCAGATCCGAACCCTTCCGCGTCCCCCTTCCGATGGCCCGTACGGGTGTACTGGGAGGACACCGACGCCGGCGGCGTGGTCTACCACGCCAGCTACCTGCGTTTCATGGAACGCGCGCGCAGCGAATGGCTGCGCGGGCAGGGCATGGACCAGTCGGCCTTCAAGGCGGCCACCGGGCTGGCCTTCCTGGTGCGGGCGATGCAGATCGACTTCCTCAGGGCCGCCCTGCTGGACGATGAACTGACGGTGACGGTCGAGGTCAAAGAGCGCCGTGCAGCCAGTATCCTGTTCGCCCAGACGATCAGCCGGGCCGACGGCACGGAGCTGATCCGCGCGCAGGTGCGCGTGGCCTGTGTGGACGTCCATCGCATGGCGCCGGTACGGATTCCGGACGGCCTGATTCCAGGCCTCACCCCCTGACAACATCATCATTTCGGCGGAGAACCCCCAAGCCATGAACGGTGGATTGAACATTTTCAAGCTGGTTGCGGAAGCAAGCCTGCCGGTGCAACTGGTGATGCTTCTGCTGCTGGTGTTCTCCTTCCTGTCGTGGGTCATCATCATCCGCAAGCACGCGCAGATGAAGGCGGCGATGGAGAACGCCGAGGGCTTCGAGGAGCGCTTCTGGTCCGGCGGCGACCTGGCCCAGTTGTTCCGCGAGGTGAGCGGCCGCGGCGCCGACAACGGCGGCATGGAGACCATCTTCGAGTCCGGCTTCCGCGAGTTCGCCCGCCAGCGCCAGCGCAAGACCCACGACATGCGCGTGGTGATCGAGGGCTCCGAGCGCGCCATGCGGGTGGCCGGCACCCGCGAGATCGGCGCGCTGGAGCGCAACCTGGAGTTCCTCGCCAACGTCGGCTCGATCAGCCCGTACGTGGGCCTGTTCGGCACCGTGTGGGGCATCATGGGCGCGTTCCAGGGCCTGGGCGAGATGAAGGACGTCACCATCGCGGTGGTCGCGCCGCACATCTCCGAGGCGCTGATCGCCACCGCCATGGGCCTGTTCGCCGCGATCCCGGCGGTATGGGCGTACAACCGCTTCGCCAACAAGGTCGAGCGCGTGGCCTCCCGCTACGAAGTGTTCCAGGAGGAGTTCTCCTCCGTGCTGCAGCGGCAGATCCAGACCGACGACGCGACGGCCTGAGGCGACGCCACCATGGCCATGCGAACCTCCGCGCGCCACAAGCGCCTCAAGCTGAAGTCCGAGATCAACGTCGTGCCGTACATCGACGTGATGCTGGTGTTGCTTATCATCTTCATGGTCGCCACGCCGATGCTCAACGCGAACGTCGACGTGAACCTGCCGCAGGCCAACGCCAAGTCGCTGCAGGACAAGAAGGACCCGGTGATCGTCTCGGTGGGCACCGACGGCAGCCTGTACCTGACCATGGACGGCGCCAAGAAGGAGCCGGTCGACGCCGCGACGATGAAGGCCAAGGTTGGCGCCTTCGTCAAGGCTAATCCGGAGATCAGCGTGCTGGTGGCCGGCGACCGCGAAGGCAAGTACGACGGCGTCTACCAGGTGCTGGCCGACCTGCAGCAGGCGGGCGTGGCCAAGGTCGGCCTGATGAGCCAGCCCCAGGGTTCGAGCACGCCCGATGGACGAAAGTAAGGGCACTCCGAGGGCGGTCGTCCTTTCCGCCGTCCTGCACCTGGGCATCGTGGGCTTCCTGGCCTTCGCGGTCGTGCCGTGCTCGTTCTACGAAAGCCTGTTCGACGCCCTGCACCTGCCCGCGGGGTGGAACCCGATCACCTGCGCCAAGCCGCTGGAACTGCCCGGCGAGATCATCGAGGCGACCCTGATCGGGCCCACCGGCAGCCCGCCGCCGAAGCCGGTCAAGGCCAAGCCGGTCCCCGACACCGTGCCGCCCCCGCCGACGGTGCCGCCGCCCACGCCGCCCACCGAGGCGCCGCAGATCAAGACCCTGCCGCCGCCGCCCGAGCATCCGGACGTGAAGGACCAGGAGAAGGTGGCCGAGGAGGGGCTGCAGAAGGCCGAGGACGCGAAGAAGGAGCAGGAGGAGAAGCAGCGCCAGCGCCAGGCCGAGCTGGACGCCCAGGCGGCCAAGAAGAAGGAAGAGGAAAAGAAGAAGCTGGACGAGCTGTTCGCCAAGATGGACGCGGCCGCCGCGCAGACCAAGAAGCTCGACAGCAAGGCCCGGCAGGCCAAGCAGCAGATGGAAGACCTCAAGGACGCCAGCGATGACGGCCAGGCCGACCTGCCCCGGGCCGACCAGCGCCAGACCGGCACCAACGGCCCGGATGCCGGCCTGCTGGCCCAGTACCAGGCCGCGATTCAGAACGCGGTCACGCAGAACTGGCTGCGCCCGGATAACATGCCGAGCACGCCGTGCGTGGTGCATATCGTGCAATTGCCGGGTGGGGACGTGATGAGCGCCAAGGTCGATGCCGGCTGTCCGTACGACGAGCCGGGCAAGCGTTCGATCGAAAATGCCGTGCTGCGCGCCCAGCCGTTGCCCTACAAGGGGTTCGAGAGCGTGTTCCGCCGCAACATTGATTTCACCTTCAGGCCGCAATGATCAAGCCCATGCGCAAACCGAGTTCCTTCCTCGCCCTCGTCCTGCTCGCCGCGGCGGCGCTCGTCGCCGGGCCGGCCGCAGCCCAGTCGCTCAACGTCGAGATCACCGGCGGCCTGAAGACCGCCACCCCGATCGCCGTGGTGCCGTTTGCCCAGCAGGGCGGGGCACCGCTGCCGACCGACGTCGCCGACGTGATCCGCAACGATTTCAACCGCTCCGGCAAGTTCCGCTCGCTGGCCAAGAGCGAGATCGTGGAACAGCCCAGCAAGGGCGCGGACATCAAGTTCGCCACCTGGCGGCTGCTCAAGCAGGACTACCTGACCATCGGCCGCATCAGCGACGCCGGCGGCGGCATGCTGCGGATCGAGTACGAGCTGTGGGACGTCAACAAGCAGCAGAGCCTGCTGGCCCAGGCGTATACCGCGCCGGCCGGCGACCTGCGCGGCGTGGCCCACCAGATCGCCGACCAGATCTACGAGAAGATCACCGGCGTGCGCGGCGCGTTCTGGACCCGCATCGCCTATATCACCGCGGTCGGGCTGGGCAACAACACCACCTATTCGCTGATCGTGGCCGACTCGGACGGCTACAACCCGCAGGTGGTGGCGCGCTCGAAGGAGTCGCTGCTGTCGCCGGCCTGGTCGCCGGACGGCCGCAAGATCGCCTACGTCTCGTTCGAGAGCGGCAACTCGGCGGTCTACGTGCAGGACATCACCACCGGCTCGCGCCAACTGGTGGCCTCGCACCCGCGTGGCGTGAACGGCGCGCCGGCATGGTCGCCGGACGGCAGCAAGCTGGTCGTGGCGCTGTCCTACGTCGGCAACCTGGAGCTGTTCTCGCTCGACTTGGCCAGCCGCAAGGAAACCCGCCTCACCAACAACCTGGCGATCGACACCGAGCCGGTCTGGTCGCCGGACGGCCAGAGCATCTATTTCACCTCGGACCGCTCCGGCCGGCCGCAGATCTACCGGATGCCGGCCAGCGGCGGTTCGGCCGAGCGGGTCAGCTTCCAGGGCCAGAACAACGCCAACGCCTCGGTCAGCTACGACGGCAAGCAGATCGCCATGGTGCAGGGCAACGGGAACGTGTATCGTATTGCCATCATGGACCTCGGTCTGGGCGGACAGGTACGTTTCATTTCGCCCGGCCCGATCGACGAGTCGCCGAGCTTTGCTCCGAACGCCAGCATGTTGCTGTATGCCGCTACCGAAGGACGTCGCGGCGTGCTGTATGCGGTTTCGGCCGATGGCCTGGTCCGCCAGCGCCTGGTGCTGTCCGACGGCGACGTGCGCGAGCCGGCCTGGGGCCCGTACCGGCAACGCTGAATCCAAGTGATGCGCCGCCCACGCGGCGTATCACGCTGAATCGACCCGGGGCAGGCTTCCTTGGCTTGCCCGGGCCTATGTTGGTTCTCGGCCATGGCAGTACATCGCCGTGGCTGGTTTCACTGGCGGCGACGCGGTGCGTGGCCGCCGGCGCGTAGTGCGTAAAGAGTCAAAACAACAGCCGGGTCCACCGGCGGAACTGTCCCGTAACCGCAATCGTCATTGACTGTCGGATCTCAAACCCGTTTGAAGGAACGTCACCATGAATAAGACCGCTCGCGTCGCCCTGGTCGCCCTGCTCTGTGTTGGCGCGGCCGCTTGCTCGAAGAAGGCCGTCAAGCCGCAGGAAACCCAGCCGGCTGTCGACCAGACCCCGACCACCCAGCCGGACAACAGCGCCGGCAAGTACACCCCGGCCGACCTGGACACCGATGCGTGCCTGCGTCAGCGCGTCGTGTACTTCGATTTCGACAAGACCGAAATCAAGCCGGAGTTCCAGCAGATCATGGCGTGCCACGCCAAGTACCTGCAGGACCGCCCGCAGTCGCACATCCGCCTGGAAGGCAACACCGACGAGCGCGGCACGCGCGAGTACAACCTGGGCCTGGGCGAGCGCCGCGGCAATGCCGTGTCCGACGCGCTGCAGGCGGCGGGCGGCTCGGCCGGCCAGCTCGAAGTGATCTCCTACGGCAAGGAAAAGCCGGTGTGCCGTGAGCACAACGAGGATTGCTGGGGCAAGAACCGCCGCGTCGAGATCGTCTACACGGCGAAGTAATGAAGAAGCGACTGGCTAACCGCATCACGGCCAGGCTGGGCATGGCGGGCGCTCTCGCGTCCGCCATGCTTTTCGCCGTTCCGGCCACGGCGCAGGATTCCCGGCTGAGCCTCGCCGACCGCGTCGCGCGGCTGGAACAGCAGGCGCAGAACCAGGACAAGGGCGGTATCGGCCTGGTCAACCAGGTGCAGGCCCTGCAGTCGCAGGTGCAGCAACTGCAAGGCCAGATCGAGGAGTTGCAGCACCAGTTGCAGCAGCTCGAGGAAAAGAACAAGGCGCAGTACGTCGACCTCGATTCGCGCCTGGGGCGCCTCGAGGGTTCCGGCGCCGCTGGCGCCCAGCCCGCCGCCGCGGCGACGGGAGCGGCCCCGGCCACCTCGGCGGCAGGCAATGCCAAGCCGGCGACGGCAGGGCAGCAGGCCGCGCCGGCCTCTACGGCATCGAACAATCCCGCCCCGGCCGACGCCACGGGCGAGCAGGCCGCCTACGACGCGGCCTTCAAGTCGCTGCGCGGCGGCGACTACGTGCAGGCCTCGCGGGGCTTCCGCGGCTTCATCCAGCAGTATCCGAACAGTTCGCTCGCGCCCAACGCCTGGTACTGGCTGGGCGAGTCGTACTACGTCACGATGAACTACCAGGTGGCGCTGGAATCCTTCCAGCGGCTGCTGAGCCAGTTCCCGCAGAGCGAGAAGGCGCCCGACGCGTTGCTGAAGGTCGGCTACAGCCAGCTCGAACTCAAGCAGAAGGACGCCGCCAGGGCGACGCTGCAGTCGGTCACCGCCAAGTATCCGGGCTCGAAGGCCGCCAGCCTCGCCCAGGAACGCCTGCGCCGCCTGCAGCAGGCCAACTGAGGCCCGCGGTCGTGAGCGGCAGCGAAGCGACCGCGGCCGTCGCCGCGGGCCAGGCCGCCGGCGAGCGGCTGCGCATCACCGAGATCTTCCATTCGATCCAGGGCGAGGCCGACGCGATCGGCTGGCGCACGGTGTTCGTGCGGCTCACCGGCTGCCCGCTGCGCTGCGTATGGTGCGATACCACCTACTCGTTCCACGGCGGCGAATGGCGCGCGATCGACGACATCCTCGCCGAGGTGGCGGGCCACGGCGCGCACCACGTCTGCGTCACCGGCGGCGAGCCGCTCTCGCAGAAGCGTTGCCTGATCCTGCTGCAGCGGCTGTGCGACGCCGGCTACGAAGTGTCGCTGGAAACCTCCGGCGCGCTCGACGTCGCCGCGGTCGATCCCCGCGTGCGCAAGGTGATGGACCTCAAGGCGCCCGACTCGGGCGAGAGCGCGCGCAACCTGTGGCCGAACCTGGCGCACCTGCTGCCGCACGACCAGGTGAAGATCGTGATCGCCAGCCGCGCCGACTACGAGTGGGCGCGCGGCGTGGTCGCCGAACACGGGCTGGACCGGCGCTGCATGGTGCTGTTCTCGCCGGTGCACGGCGCGGTGCAGCCGCGCGAGCTGGCCGAATGGATCGTCGCCGACAAGCTGCCCGTGCGCTTCCAGTTGCAGTTGCACAAGCTGCTGTGGAATGACGCGCCGGGGCATTGAGGCGAGGAGAGAGGGTGGAGGAGTGAGCAGAGAGCGCGCGCGCCGGTGCTTTTCTCTCGCTTCTCGCTCCTCTTCACTCGCTCCCGCTTTTCACGCGCGCCGGCCTGTGACGCCGGTGGCGCTTCCCGGCCGGTGACCGGCCGTACCGTTGTGGATGAAAACCATGTCTGACACTTCTCCCCGCAAGGCCGTCGTGCTCGTTTCCGGCGGCATGGACTCGGCGGTGACCATCGCCATCGCGCGCGAGCAGGGCTACCAGGTGCACGCGCTGAGCGTCGCCTACGGCCAGCGCCACAATTCCGAGCTGGAGGCCGCCGCCCGGGTGGCGGACATGCTCGGCGCGGCCGAGCACAAGACCGTGCACGTGGACCTGCGCAGCATCGGCGGCTCGGCGCTGACCGCGGACATCGACGTGCCGCTCGACGCCGGGCAGGACGAGGGCGCCATCCCGGTCACCTACGTGCCGGCGCGCAACACCATCATGCTGTCGATCGCGCTGGGCTGGGCCGAGGTGCTCGGTTCGGCGGACATCTGGTGCGGCGTCAACGCGGTGGACTACTCCGGCTATCCGGACTGCCGGCCGGCCTTCGTGGAAGCCTTCGGGCAACTGGCCAACGTCGCCACCAAGGCGGGCGTGGAGGGAGCGGGCATCCGCATCCACGCCCCGCTGATGCAGATGAGCAAGGCCGACATCGCCCGCGAGGGGCAGCGCCTGGGCATCGACTTCGCGGCCACGGTGAGCTGCTACCAGGCCGACGCGCAGGGGCGCGCCTGCGGCCATTGCGACGCCTGCCGGCTGCGCGCCCAGGGCTTCCGCGAGGCCGGCCTGGCCGACCCCACGCGCTATGCCTGAGCCGTTTGCTTGTACCCCTGCGACGCAGCCCGTAAAATTGCGCGCTTGTCTTGATTGCGGGCCGTTAGCTCAGTCGGTAGAGCAGTAGACTTTTAATCTATTGGTCCCGAGTTCGAATCTCGGACGGCCCACCATCTTGACCCGCCCGACAAGCCCGGCGGGTCTTTTTTTGTCTTGCTTCGCCCGCGTGCCGGGCCCAAGCTGGCGGTTCGCACAGGCAGGAGACGAACCGTGGAATGGGTGGACTGGCGCAGCGATACGGTGACCCGGCCGACGGCGGCGATGCGCGCCGCCATGCTCGATGCCGAGGTGGGCGACGACGTCTACGGCGAGGACCCCACGGTCGATGCGCTGCAACGGCGCGTGGCCGACGAGCTGGGATTCGAGGCGGCGCTGTTCGTGCCCAGCGGCACCCAGTCCAACCTGCTCGCGCTGATGTCCCATTGCGAGCGCGGCGACGAATACATCGTCGGCATGGAGGCGCATACCTACAAGTTCGAGGGCGGCGGCGCGGCGGCGCTCGGCTCGATCCAGCCGCAGCCGATCGTGCAGGCGGCCGACGGCACGCTGCCGCTGGACAAGGTCGCCGCGGCGATCAAGCCGGTCGATCCGCATTTCGCGCACACCCGGCTGCTGACGCTGGAGAACACCTGGCATGGCCGCGTGCTGCCGATGGACTACCTGCGCGCCGCGCAGGAACTGGCGCGCGAGCGCGGGCTGGCGCTGCACCTGGACGGCGCGCGGCTGTACAACGCGGCGGTGGCCGGCGGGGTGTCGGCGCGGGCGATCGCCCAGCATTTCGACAGCGTGTCGGTATGCCTGTCGAAGGGGCTGGGCGCGCCGGTCGGCTCGGTGCTCGCCGGCTCTGCGACGCTGGTCGGCAAGGCGCGGCGCTGGCGCAAGGTCGCCGGCGGCGGCTGGCGCCAGGCCGGCATGCTTGCGGCGGCCGGCCTGTACGCGCTCGACCACCACGTGGCGCGCCTGGCCGACGACCACCGCCGCGCGGAACTGCTCGCCGCCGGCCTGCGCGATCTTCCCGGGGTCGCCCTGCTGGGCCAGCACACCAACATGGTCTTCGTCGACGTGCCGGCGCCCTGCCTGCGCGAGCTGGACAGCCACCTGGCCGGGGCGGGCATCCGCATCGGCATCGGCTACCTGCCGACGCTGCGCCTGGTGGCGCACCTGGACATCGACGACGACGGCGTCGCGCGGACCGTGGAGGCGTTTGCCCGGTTCTTCGCCTGAAGGGAAACGCGGCGATTTGACTGGCGGCCGGCAAGGGCACAGGATATGGACGTCCATACGTCCGTATACGCATCTCCTGGCGGTCGCCAGGCCGCGGACGCCGTTGCTTCTCCATGGCTAGGGAGTGCTGACGATGAGCGCAATGCAACCCGGTTCGACGGAGTCCCGCGTGGTGGTCGACGACGAGTGGCGGCGCTGGATCGCCGAGAACCTCATGCTCGGCACCCATCCCGCCAGCCTGGTCGGCGCGCTGGAGGGCAACGGCGTGAGCCGGCAGGTCGCCGTCTCCGAAGTCGAGGCGGCGGTGCGCAGCCCGTACCTGCGCGGCGCCGACCGCCTGCGGCGGCGGCTGGAGAAGCGCGACTGGGTGCTCGACATCCACCGCAAGCTCAACCGGCTAAGGCCCGGCACCGTCGAGCGCCGGCAGCGGCCGTCGGCCGACGAGTTCCTCACGGATTTCTACAGCGCCAACCGCCCGGTGATCATCACCGGCGCGATGGACGGCTGGCCGGCCCTGCAGCGCTGGAACCTGGCATATTTCCGGCAGCGCTTCGGCGAGCGCACGGTCGAGGTGCAGTTCGGCCGCAGCGCGGATGCGGACTACGAGTTGAACAGCATCGCGCACAAGCGCGCGATGCGCTTCGGCGAGTACGTGGACCTCGTCGAGCGGGCCGGGAAAAGCAACGATTTCTACATGACCGCGAACAACGACTCGACCAACCGCCAGGCGCTCGCCGAGCTGTGGGACGACATCGAGCAGATTCCCGAATACCTCGACGCGAGCAACGGCGGCGGCGGTTTCTTCTGGTTCGGCCCGGCGGGCACGATCACGCCGTTCCATCACGACCTCACCAACAACTTCATGGCGCAGGTCGTCGGGCGCAAGCGGCTCTTGCTGATGCCTGCCTGCGAGCTGGCCAACGTCTACAACCACCGGCACTGCTTCACGCCGGTGGACGGCGGTGCGGTCGACCTGGCGCGCTTCCCCAACATGGCGCGGGCGCAGGTGATGGAGTGCGTGATCGGGCCGGGCGAGATCCTGTTCCTTCCGGTGGGATGCTGGCACTACGTCGAGGCGCTCGATACCAGCGTCACGATGGCGTTCACCAACTTCCGCTGGGACAACGACTTCTACAGCAATTACCCGAAAGAGCACGATTTCTGAAACGTCGACGCGGGCCGTTCAAGCCTGCGGATCCCGCTTCGGATGCACGATGGCGGGTGCGCTCCGACGAGCTCCGGCATGGCGTCCGTGCAACGCCTGACGCGGCATATGGATATGCGAAAAGACCATAACTTGCCTACAGGCAAGGGGAGTACCGTGCCGCGATCCATCTGCGGGGAGGCAGCTGGATGATTCCTTGGCGGCATACACGCCGTTTTGCATTTACGAGCCCATGCACTGCCCCATCAAGGATACGGGGGGATGGAAGGTGCTGTCCGGGTTTTTGGAATCGCTAGACGAAAGGGGATCGCGTGCCATCGCACGCGATCATTCACTCGTGGGTCGCATGCGGCTGGGAGCAGCCGTGCATGGCCCTGATCCTGTCTAGGAGTTCGAAACATGCAGAATCACCTTCGATTGAAACTGCTGGCGGCCGCGATCGGCATGGCCACGTCGTCCATGGCATGGGCGGCGACCGACCAGCGCGTGCAACAGAGCCTGGCCGGCGTGCCCGTGCAGTCGCTGGCGGCGCACCTCGGCCTGGGCGCCGACGTGACCCTGGCGCCGCGCAGCGCGGCCGAAACGGTGCGCGGCACGCGCGTAGTGCGCCAGCAGCAGATGTACCTGGGCGTGCCCGTATACGGCCGCAGCATCGCGGTGGAAGAGGATGCGCAAGGCAACGCCCTGCGCGTCAGCGGCCAGTTGCTGCGCGACGTGCGCTACGACCTCGCCTCGGTGAAGCCCAGGCTGAGCGCCGGCGATGCGGTCGCCGCCCTCAGGCGCGGGCATGCGCTGGTGCGGGCCGGCACGAGGATCGACAACGTGCAGGCCGAGCTGTTCGTGTATCCGCAGGACAACGGCAAGGCGCGGCTGGTCTACCTGACCTCGTACTTCGTCGCCGACCCGCATCGTCCGACGCGGCCGACCGCGATCGTCGACGCCAACACCGGCGCCGTGATCGAGCAGTGGGACGGCCTCACCGACGCCAGCGCCACCGGCCCCGGCGGCAACCAGAGGACGGGCCGCTACCTCTACGGCACGCAGTACCCGGCGCTGGACGTGACGCAGTCGGGCAGCACCTGCTACACGCAGAACGCCACCGTCGCCACCTACAACCTGCGCGGCGGCACCGGCGGCGGCTCGATCTACAGCTTCATCTGTCCCAACAGCGACGGCGACGCGATCAACGGCGCCTATTCGCCGATCAACGACGCGCACCACTTCGGCGGCGTCGTGCACGACATGTACCAGGCCTACACCGGCGCGCCGCCGCTGAACATGGTGCTGGTGATGAACGTGCACTACGNCGGCGCCAACACGTTCTACCCGCTGGTGTCGCTGGACGTGACCAGCCACGAGATCAGCCACGGCTACACCGAGAAGAACTCCGGCCTGCAGTACAGCGGGCAGTCCGGCGGCATGAACGAGGCCTACTCGGACATCGCCGGCATGGCGGCGGAGTTCTACGACCGCGGGCACGCGAGCTTCCTGGTCGGCGCCGACATCGTCAAGGCCGGCGGTGCGCTGCGCTACATGTGCAATCCGCCGCAGGACGGCGGCTCGATCGACAATGCCAGCCAGTACCGCAGCGGCATGGACGTGCACTATTCCAGCGGCGTGTACAACAAGGCGTTCTGCCTGCTGGCGCAGAGCAGCGGCTGGGATGTGAAGAAGGCGTTCCAGGTGTTCGCGCTGGCCAACAAGACCTATTGGAACGCCAACGAGACCTTCAATTCCGGCGCCTGCGGCGTGGAATCCGCGGCGATCGACAAGGGCTTCGACATGCAGTCGGTGGTCACCGCCTTCACCCGCGTGGGCGTGACCTGCCCGAACCCGCCGGTGCCGCCGACCCCCACGCCGACACCGACACCGACTCCTACGCCCACCCCCACGCCGACGCCGACCCCCACGCCTACTCCGGTTCCGGGTTGCAGCGAATGGGTCGACGGCGGCACCTACAAGGCGGGCCAGGTGGTGAGCTACCAGGGCTCGGTCTATACCGCGCTGGTGGACCAGACCGACTGGGTCGGCGCGGGCTGGGACCCGGCGCACAACCCGTCGTTGTGGCGCGCGGGCGGTAGCTGCACCACGCCGACCCCGACGCCGACCCCCACGCCGACGCCGACACCCACCCCGACGCCCACCCCGACTCCGACGCCAACCCCGACCCCCACGCCGGTGCCGGGCTGCAAGGAGTGGGTCGAGGGCGGTACCTACAAGGCGGGTCAGGTGGTGAGCTACCAGGGTTCGGTCTATACCGCGCTGGTGGACCAGACCGACTGGGTCGGCGCGGGTTGGGACCCGGCGCACAATCCTTCGCTGTGGCGCACGGGCGGTACCTGCCAGTAGTCGAGGGTCCGTAGTTGTCCGCGGGCCCGCGGCCGGCGGTTGCGGCCTGCGCGCGGAGACGCGCGCAGGCCGTGTTTCGATACGGTTTTGCATGCGGCGCGGTCGGGGGTGCACCGTTGCTGCATGTTGCAGGCGCGAGCGGCGGACTCCCGCTGGGGAGTGGCTGCTTCTTCTTCAGATAGCGGCATCGATCGGGGCATGCGGCAGCGCGGCCCGTTCCTCGTAGCGGGCAAGCGCGGGCGCGTCGCGCAGGAGCTGCGGAAAGCGCGCCAGCGCATCGCGGACGTAGGGCGCCTCCATGTGACGCTCCCAGGCGTCGCGGTCGCGGTAGTGCTCGCTCACCTGGAAGCGGCACGGATCGTCCAGATGCTGGCGCACGCTGTAGGCGAGCGCGCCGGGCTCGTGCGCGGTGGCGGCCGCGAGTTCGCAGAGCAGGCGGCACAACGCGTCCACGGCGTCCTCGCGGGCGTGCAGGTCGGCGACGAAGATCATGGCGGTGCTCCGTGGGAAGGAGCGCGCAGCGTGCCTCAGCCAGGCCAGGGCGGATTGTAGAAATGCGAACGGCCGGCCGCGGCGCGGCGCAGTTCGCCGGGGGCGAAGCCGGTCAGTTCGCGGAACTCGCGCACCTGCTGCGCCTGGTCGTGGTAGGCCGGGTCGATCGACGCGGTGAGCGCCGCGCCGGGCGGCGCCAGCAGCAGCGCGCGGAGCGAGCGGCGCAGCCGGGCCAGCCTGCGCAAGCGCGCGGGCGCGAGGCCGGTGGCGGCGTGGCAGCGTTTCTCCAGTTGCCGCACGCCGCAGCCGGCAATGCGTGCGGCCTCGGCGACGCGGGTTTGTCCGTGCAGCAGGGCGGCCAGTGCCGGAGCGAGCGCGGTTTCCATGCCGGGCGCGCGCAGGCGGGCGAGAAGGAAGCGGTCGAGCAGGGCGGCGCGTTCGTCCATCGTGGCGGTGCCGGCAAGCCGTTCGGGCAACTGCCGTGCCGCCTCGCCCCATGCGTCGCCCGCATCGGCGAAGCCGTCGGCGAACGCGGCCACCGGCAGGCCGGTGAGGCATCCGCCCATGCCGGTCTTCATGCGCACGGCGACGAAACCCGGGCCGCCCTGCGCGAGCAGTTCGACGGGATGCGTGCGCACGCAGGCGAAGTGCGCGCGCGGCAGCGCCTGCACGCGGTCGTCCCGGCGCCGCGCGAACGGCGCGCCGTAGTGGAAGAAGACCTCCAGCCCGCCGGGGCCGGGCATCAGCGGCAGCAGCCGCGGCGTCTCGGCGCCTTCCCAGCTCCAGTAGCGGTCGACGACCGCGCGCAGGGGCGGCGCGGGCAGGCGGTGGACGATGCGCATGTCGCCGCGCGGACGCCCGGCTTCAGCCCGCGGGCTGGTGGAAGCGGCGGATGAAGTCGCGCACCTGCGGATAGACCAGCTCGCGCCAGCGCCGGCCGCTGAAGATGCCGTAATGGCCGGCGCCCTCGATCACCTTGTGCGCCCGGCGGTCGGCCGGGATGCCGCTGCACAGGTCGTGCGCCGCCTCGGTCTGGCCCAGCCCGGAGATGTCGTCCAGCTCGCCCTCGACGGTGAACAGCGCGCTGGTCTTGATCGCGCTGGGCTTCACCCGCTCGCCGGCCACGTCCCACAGGCCGCGCGGCAGCAGGAATTGCTGGAACACGGTGGCGATGGTGTCCAGGTAGAACTCGGCGGGCATGTCGAGCACCGCGTTGTACTCGTCGTAGAACTTGCGGTGCGCCTCGGCGTCTTCCAGGTCGCCGCGCAGCAGGTTCTGGTAGAAGTCCCAGTGCGAGCTGAGGTGGCGGCTGGGGTTCATCGCGACGAAGCCCGCATGCTGCAGGAAGCCGGGATAGACCTCGCGGCCGTGCCCCGGATAGTTCGCAGGCACGGTGTGGATCACGTTGCCCTTGAACCAGGCCAGCGGCTGCCGGGTGGCCAGGTTGTTGACCCCGGTGGGGTTGCTGCGCGGCTCGATCGGCCCGCCCATCATGGTCAGGCTGAGCGGGGTGTCCTCGCCGCGCGCGGCCATCAGCGACACCGCCGCCAGCACCGGTACGGTCGGCTGGCACACCGAGATCACGTGCAGCTTGCGCGCGCCGATGTGGCGGACGAATCGCTCGATGTAGGCGACGTAGTCGTCCAGATGGAACGCGCCGGCCTCGGTCGGCACCATGCGCGCGTCGACCCAGTCGGTGATGTAGACCTTGTGGTCGCGCAGCAGGGTGCGCACGGTGTCGCGCAGCAAGGTGGCGTGGTGGCCGGACAGCGGCGCCACCACCAGCACCACCGGGTCGGCCTTCATCGCCTCGATGGTGGCCGGGTCGTCGCTGAAGCGCTTGAAACGCTTGAGCTGGCAGAACGGCAGGTCGAGCGCGACCTGCTCGACGATGGCGATGGTGTGGTCGTGCGCGGTGGCGTTGTGGATGCCGAACTCGGGCTTCTCGTATTCCTTGCCGAGGCGGTACATCAGTTCGTAGCCGGCGGCCATCCGCTGCGCGCCGGGCAACTGCGCCAGCAGGCTGCCCGGTTCGCTCAGCATCTTCGCGTTGGCCTGGGCGAAATAGCTCAGCGGGCCGAGGAAGGAACGCTGCCATTCGTGGATCTGGTAAAGCATGGGTGGGCCAGCACGGCGATGGAAAGCCGCATCTTAGCCCCGTTTGGCCGCTTCGTGTTGCATCGCGGCATGCACGACCGCCTGCGGCATCAATCGCTTAGCGGCGGCAGACCAGCAGCACCTCGTCGACGCCGGCGGTGTCGGCCAACCCCGCGCGCCAGCGCAGCGGCTTCTGGAAGCGCAGGCCCAGCGGCATGAACACCCGGTTGTACCACCACATCGCGCGCTCGCGCCGGTGGGTCAGGTACCACTGGCCGATCGCCAGCATCCGCGAGGATTTCGGCTGCATGCCGTAGATCGCGCTGCGCTCGATGCGGAAGCCGCGCCGCGCCAGCTTGGCCTCGATCGCGGCCGGCTCGTAGCGGCGGCAGTGCCCGACGAAGTCGTCGAACGCGGTCCATGCCTGCGGATGCAGCGGCACCGACAGCAGCAGGGTGGCGTGGGCGGTGGCGACGCGGGCCAGTTCGTCCAGGGCGGTATCGTCGTCGGCGACATGCTCGAGGATGTCGAACGCGCAGACCAGGTCGAAGCTGGCGTCGGCGCAGGGCAGGGCGCCGATCATGCCGTGGGCGGCCTGGGCGCCGTGCGCGTGCAGGCCGCGCAGCGCGGCGTGGCTGAGATCGACGAAGCAGGTACCCGCCAGCGGCAGGCGCGGGCGCAGGCCCGGCGCCACTTCCAGCGGCCGCGTCGCGTCGCCGAGCAGTTCGCAGACCAGCGGCCAGGTGTTGAAGCGCGAGGGATCGACCAGCGCCGCCTCCGCCCACAGCGCCTCGTAGAAGCGGCGGTTGACGCGGACCAGATCGGCAGGGCTGCGGGTATCGGCGGCCGGCGCGGCGCGGACGGAAGACATGGCCGCAGTGTCGGGCATGCCCCGGGGACTGTCCACCGGACGGGTCGCGCGGCTTCAGGCGGTGCTAATCCGGCACGAGCAGCCTGCGCGG
Organism: Frateuria sp. Soil773; assembly: GCF_001428405.1. Lineage (GTDB taxonomy): Bacteria > Pseudomonadota > Gammaproteobacteria > Xanthomonadales > Rhodanobacteraceae > LMSL01. The sequence continues at coordinate 538,790 of NZ_LMSL01000041.1, read as the reverse complement.
CCGGCTAGCCTCGCCAGTGGCGGATTTCCGTGCCGGCGGCGATGTCGTGCAGCGTGCGCCGGTGCCGGTCGAACAGCGCGACGGCGAACCACAGCGCCCAGGCGCCCGACACCGCCCACAGGGCGGTGCGCAGTCCGAGCGGCCCGGCCAGCTCCAGCAGCAGCAACGGCAGCGCGGCGACCAGCAGGCGAACCACGGCCTGCCGCGGCGACGGCCTGCCGCCGTCGGCGGCGGTCACCCGGATGTGCCACGGCCGCATGCCGACGGTCTGCCCGCCGCGCAGCCACGACGCGACGAAGTACGCCGACACCGCGAGACCCTGCAGCGGCTGGTACCACCACGGGATCCGCACCTGCGCGCCGGTGCCGATCAGCCGGCCGCCGGTGGCGAGCTGGCACAGCAGGCCGACCACCATCACGATCGCCACCACGATCAGGAGGTCGTAGACCAGCGCGGCGAGGCGGCGCCACAGCGGGCAGGGCTGGCTGGTGGGGAGCGTGGCGTCGCTGGTCATCGTGTGTGGATTCGCTTGCGTCGTGTGCGAGGGGCGGCGAGCATCCGCGCATGCCCGAAAAGACCGCAAGTATCGCCCAAGCCGACCGGGACAGCATCGCCGCCTTCATCGAGCGCGTATGGTCGGAGGACGGCCTGGCCGACCGCACGCTGGAAGCCTACCGCCGCGACCTGGAGGCGCTGTCGCGCTGGCTGGCCGCGCGCGGGCGCGATCTGCGCAGCGCGCGGCGCGAGGACCTGTCGGCCTTCCACGGCAGCCAGCCGGTCGCCGTGCGCTCGATGGCGCGGCGGCAGTCGGCGTTTCGCCGCTACTACGGTTTCCTGGCCCGCAACGAGCCGGGATTCGAGGACCCGACCCTGCTGATCGAGCGCCCGCGCATGCCGCGCGGCCTGCCCAAGGCGTTGGCCGAACGCGAGATCGAGGGGCTGCTGCAGGCGCCGGACACCGGCACCGTGCTGGGCCTGCGCGACCGAGCGATGCTGGAGCTGATGTACGCCTCGGGGCTGCGCGTGTCGGAACTGGTCGAGCTGCCGCTGGCCGCGCTGAACGCCCGCCAGGGTGTGCTGCGGGTCACCGGCAAGGGCGGCAAGGACCGGCTGGTGCCGGTGGGCGAGCTGGCGCTGGAACGCATCGAGGCCTACCTGGCCGGCGCGCGGCCGGCTCTGGCGAAGGGGCGCCAGCCGCTGGCGCTGTTCCTCAGCAACCGCGGCGCCGGGATGACCCGGCAGATGTTCTGGACCCTGGTGAAGCGCTATGCGCTCCAGGTGGGCATCCACCCGAAGCGGATCTCGCCGCACGTGCTGCGGCACTCGTTCGCCACCCACCTGCTCAACCACGGCGCCGACCTGCGCGCCTTGCAGATGCTGCTCGGCCACAGCGCGCTCAGCACCACCCAGATCTACACCCTGGTGGCGAAGGAAGGGCTGAAGCGGCTGCACGCCCAGCATCACCCGCGCGGCTGAGGAGCGCCGGCAGGGGCGGGCGAGGTACCCGATCCGGGCCGGAATCCCTCTTTATTGATGAGGAATCCGACGGCCGATCCATTGGGACAGGATGTGAAAGCCAAGCGGTACGTGTTTTGGGAGCGGGTGTTCGCAGCCAACCACTTCGCCCTGCAGGGGTTCCTGCGGCGCAGGGTCGCGCATGCGTGGGACGTGCAGGACCTGGCGCAGGAGGTCTACGTGCGCATGCTGCGCATCGGCGAGGACGGAGCCAGGAACATCGCCGATCCCCGGGCCTATCTCTTCACGGTGGCGTCGAACCTGGTCAAGGAGCACGCCATGCTGCAGAAGCGCCGCGCGCTGGATGTCGACATCGCGCAGGTGCTGCCGGAGCTGGAGGCGCCGCATGGCTCGGCGGAAGACGAGGCGGAGCGCGAGCTTCGCCGCCGCCGCATCGCCGAGGCGCTCGACCGCCTGCCGCCGCGCTGCAAGGCGGTGCTGCTGATGCAGCACAGGGACGGAATGAGCTACGGGGAAATCGCGGAAAAGTTCGGGGTCACCACCCATATGGTCAAGAAATACGTCGTCAGGGCATTGACCCTTTGCCGCCGCGACCTGGCCAAGGGCAAATGACCATGGGACCGCAGGGCGAAAACTTGCGCGAGCTGATCGCGGAGCAGGCGGCGCAATGGCACGTGGCGCACCAGCAGGGCGGCCTGGGCCCGCAGCAGGCGCGCGAGTTCATGGACTGGCTGCGCACGTCGCCGGTCCACGTCGCCGAGTATCTGATCGTCGCCGGCATCGCGCGCGACGTGGCGGATGCCGCGCGTGAAAGCACGGCCTCGCTGGAGGATCTCCTGCCGGACGAAGGCGGGATCGTCCGGCTGGCGCCACCGGGCAATGGAAAGGGCCAGGATGCCGGCGGAACCGCTTTCTCCCGCACCAACCGGGCCATGGCGGAACGGCGGTCGCTCCTGCGCCGCAGGCTGGCGCGGGTGCCTGTCGGCCGGGTAGCCGGTATTGCCATCGGAGTGCTCGCATCGGTTGCGCTGCTGGCGGTCCTGCTTGGGCCCGCGTCCAGGCCGGATGCGACGACGCTTTCGACGCGCCACGGCGAAAGGCGCAGCCTGCAATTGCCGGACGGCACGGTGGTGCAGTTGAACTCCGATTCGTCGCTTGCCGTGGATTTCGACGGAAGCCGCCGCCGCGTCACGCTCGTGCGCGGCCAGGTCTATTTCAAGGTGGCGAAGGATCCGGCACGGCCTTTCAGCGTGCGCGTGGGCCAGTCGTCGATCAGGGACATCGGCACCGCGTTCGACGTGTACCAGCGTGATACCGATACCGCGGTAACCGTGGCGGAAGGCCGGGTGCAGGTGAGCCGGGCGCCGCCCGCCGCGGCGTCCGGCTGGTTCGCATGGCCTTCTTCCGGCAAGGTGCCGGAGGGCCGGCCGCTCGCCACGCTCGGCGCCGGCGAGCAGGCGCTCGTCTCCGCCTCGGGGCGGGTGGACTCGCGCGGTGTGGTGGACCTGCAGCAGGCGCTCGCCTGGATGCAAGGCAGCATCGCCTTCGACCGTTGGCCGATCGCGGCGGTGGCCAGGGAATTCAACCGCTACAACGACGTGCAGATCGACGTGGAAGATGCGCGCATCGGATCGCTGCCCATCAGCGGCACGTTCAATGCGCACGACGCGGCCGCCTTCGTCGCCTTTCTCGGCAGCATGCCGGACGTGCGCGTGGAAAGGCGCGGCCGGCGCATTTTCGTCAAGGCGGCCGGCGGGCAACCTCAACGGCGCGAGTGACGCCGGTGCCGCATGGCGCCTGCGGGCGAATCGACGATTCCAGCGGCGGCGGCGTTGCCCGCCATGCCTGCGCAGGCTGCCCAGGAATCCGGCGCCGCTGGATTCCGCTTGCGAATGCTCGGCCGGCGGATGCCGGAAACGAAGGCGGGGCGGTACCCGATTCGCCGCGCGGCGGCTCCTATGTCGAGAGGGCGTTCGCAACGCCCGGGCGGTGGCGAATACGCGCGCCGGCCATCCAAGGGGAAGGGGAGCCATTCATGCACAGATGTACCGCTATCGCCTGCGCCATCGCACTGGCGCTGGGCACCGGTTCGGCGAGGGCCGCCGAACCGCCGGCCCAGGCCCAATCGAGACAGGCGGCGATTCCTCCGATGCCGCTCAAGGATGCGCTGAACGCATTCGCGCGGCGCGAGCACCTGCAACTGGTCTATGTCTCGCAGGTCGTGGCCGGCATCCGCTCGCAGGGGGCGCCGGCCGGCCTGTCGCGGCACGACACGCTCCGGGCGCTTCTTCGCGGCACCGGCCTGCAGTTCCGTTTTCTCGATGCCGGCACGGTGACGATTTCGCCGGCGCCTTCCTTGCCGCCCGCGTCGCCGCGAAGCGCATCGTCCGCGACACCGGCCGCGCCGGAGGCGCCCAGGAAGCTCGCAACGATCACGGTTACCGGCTCGCGCCTGCCGGCGGCGGCGATCCAGGGCCCCCAGGAAGTGAAGGTCTACACCAGCCGGGACATCGCCCGGAGCGGCCAGAAAACCGTGGGGGATTTCCTCAACAACCTGTCCTCGGTATCCACCAGCGTGACCGAGGCCGGAATCGATTCGTATACCGGCGCGCAAACGGTGCGCCTGCGCGGCCTGCCGATCGGCTCGACCCTGGTGCTGCTGGACGGGCGGGTGGCGGGCGGCTCGGCGGCCAACCAGTACCACGGCAATCCGTTCGATCTCAATTTCGTTCCGATCTCGGCGGTCGAGCGCATCGAGGTCGTGCCCGAAGCGGCTTCGGCCGTGTACGGGAGCGACGCCATCGGCGGCGTGGTCAACATCATCCTGCGCAAGAACCTGGACGGCGGCGAATTCGGCGTCACCACCGGCCGGCCCACCCAGGGCGGTTACCGCGACACCACGGCGAGTTTCGCCTGGGGCAGGAATTTCAGCCGCGGCAACATCACCCTGACCGGCAGTTTCCAGAGCCGCGGCGAGCTGTCGGCCGCCGAGCGCAGGCTCACTGCGAACCAGGACTATCGGCGCTTCGGCGGCCCGGACAACCGTTCCACGGCCTGCCAGCCGGGCAACGTGTATTCGGCCGACGAGGGCGACCTGCCCGGGTTGTCCTCGCCGTTCGCCGGCATTCCCTCACATCCCGGCGGAACGCTGACGCCGTCGGATTTCCTCGCCACGCAGGGCGTGCCGAACAAGTGCAGCCCCCGCGCGACCGGCAGCATGCTCATCCCGGCCACCCGCCGGGGCAGCGTGCTCGCCAACGGCCATTACGACTTCGCCGACAGCGTGCAGGGCTTCTTCCAGTTCATGGGCTCGCGCGTGAAGCAGTACACCTATGCCGCGGCGGGCGCGATCACGGACACCCTGGTGCCGGCCAGCAATCCGTACAACCCTTTCGGCGTGCCGGTGCTGGTGAACTACCGGTTCACCAGCGAGGGCCCGCAGACGAACGGCGTCGGGGCCGATTATTTCTCCCGCATCCTGGGCGGGCTCAGGGGGCGATGGGCCGACCGCTGGGACTGGGAGGTCGCGGCCTGGCAGACCTACGACCATACCCACCTGCGCGAAACCATCCTGGACTACGACGCATTGTCCGACGCGCTGGACAGCACCGATCCGGCGCATTCGCTCAACCTGTTCTCCCCGGGCAAGCCGGGCTCCGCTGCGACGCTGCGCTCGATTTTCCGCGAGTCGCCGGTCACCCAGGCGAGCAAGCTGCAGACGGCCAGCGCCTTCGTCCGCGGCACGCTGGCCGACCTGCCGGCGGGCCCCCTGGACGTGGTGCTCGGCGGCGAATACAACCACCAGGTCCAGCGGGGGTTCGCCCCGGGAGAGGGGCAGGTGGCACCGGACAGGTTCTCGCGCAACGTCCGCTCGCTGTTCGCCGAGGCGCGCGTGCCGCTCCTGGCGGGAAGCGGGCCGTCCCAGGCGAGCGACCGGCTGGCGCTCACGGTGGCCGGCCGCTATGACCGCTACAGCGATTTCGGCGGCAAGTTCACGCCGCAGGCGGGCCTGGAATTCCGGCCCGCCGAGACGCTGCTGCTGCGGGCCGGCTACGGCAAATCCTTCAAGGCGCCCGACCTCCCCACCGTCTATACGCTCCCGGAGTTCAACTACGGGGTCGATCTTCCGCCCGATCCGCTGCGCGGCGGCGAGGTGGGGACGGCCACCGTCGTCTTCGGCGGCAACCCCCGCATCCGTCCCCAGACCGGCAATTCGCGCACGCTGGGGTTCGTCTGGTCGAGCAAGGCCATCGCCAACCTGCAGGTCGGCCTGACCAACTTCCGCGTCACCCAGGACGACCGCATCGTGCAGCCCAATCCCTTCTTCATCGTGCAGGAGCCGGGCGCCTTTCCGGACGACCTGATCGTGCGTGCGCCGCCCACGCCGCAGGACGTGGCCAAGGGGTACGCAGGCAAGATCCTGCAGGTGGACGGCCGCTTCCTCAATTTCGGCGGGCTGGTGGTGCAGGGCTACGACCTGGATGCCAGCTACCGGTTCGACACCCGGGCCGGCACCTTCAGCCCGTCGATGAGCGCGACGCAGTACTACAGGTACGAATCGGCCACACCCGGCGCCGCGCTGCAGGATCGCCTCGGGTATGCCAGCGCCGACGCCTTCGCGCCGAGATGGAAGGGCGACCTCGCGCTGGACTGGACGCGCGGGCCCTGGTCCGCGCACGTCGCCGGCCGCTACCTGGGAAGCTACGAGGACTACGACCTGGCCCGCACGCTTGGCAATGTCTGGCAGTTCGACGCATCGGTGCACTACGACTTCGGCAGCGCGCTCGGTGCGGCTTATCCGCTGCTGTCCCATGCCTATGCCGAGCTGGCCGTCGTCAACGCCTTCGACCGGCGCGTACAGTATTCCAATTTCTACGGCAACGGCTACGACATGCGCGAAAGCGACATCCGGGGACGCTTCGTGTCCTTCACCCTCGGCGCACGCTGGTAGCCGTTGCCCGTCCATCGATCGGAGATGAAGATGACGCATCATCCATTGCAACCGTTCGCGCTCGTCCTGTGCATCGCAGTGGCGGCCACCGCCGTCACCGCCGTCACCACCGCCGCTGCCACTGCACCGACCGCCACTGCCGCAGCGCGCCGCTGGACGGTGCGCGACAGCATCGGGTTCTCGACCTTCCTCACTCCCGAGCAGCGGAGCGTGGGGGTTTCCAGGGTCCGCTTTTCGCCCGACGGTACGCACTTCGTCGCCGCGACGATGCGCGGCGACCTGGACAGCGGCAGGCGCATCGCCACGATCTGGCTGTTCGACAGCCGCCAGGTGGATGCATACCTGCATGGCACCGGGGCGGAGGCGTTCGACGGCGCCCGGCCGCTGCTGAGCGTGGGCGGGGCGTCCAACCGCGATCCGCTCGGTAGCTGGTTCTGGAGTGGCGATTCGCGGAGCGTGCTGTACCTGGCCGCCGACGACGACGGGGCGCGGCATCTGTACCGCGCAGGGATCGATGGCGGCACCCCGGTCGCGCTGAGCAGAGCGGACCAGGACGTCAGCAAGTTCGAGGAGCGCGACGGCGCGATCGTCTATCTCGCGCACCGGCCGGTCACGGCGAGCGAGCTGTACCAGACCGCCGGCCCCGCGCTGCCGGACATCGTGGAGGCGACCGGGCAGAACGATCTGCCGCTGATATTCCCCCGCTGGGTCGACGCGGAATTCGAGCGCAGCAGCGACGAGCTGTGGCGCGTGGAGGAAGGGCATCCCGCGCAGGTGCTGGCGGCGGACCGCAAGTCGCCGATCCTGTTGAAGGACACCAAGCTGGCGCAGTCGTCGGACGGTTCGAAGCTGCTGGTCACCACGTTCGTCCACCGCATCCCCAGGTCCTGGGAGAGGTACAGGCCGCTCATCGCGTATCCGGGCCTGCAGATCGTCGCCGATACGCCGGAAACCGTGGGCAGCAGCGGCTATTTCCGGCTCAAGCAATACGCGATGGTGGATCTCGGCAGCGGCTCCGTGTCGCTGCTCACCACTTCGCCGATCGACCTGATGATGAACTTCGAGGACGCCGTGACGGCGGCCTGGAGCGACGACGATGCGCGCATCGCCCTGCCGGGAGCCTATCCGCCGCTGGCCGAGGTTCCCGGGAACGGCCCGGTCTATCCGTGCACCATCGCCGTGGTCGAGATCGGGTCGAAGGCGTTTTCCTGCCTGCAGCCGCAGGCGCCGATCGACATCTCGAAGCCTTCCCACGGCAAGCGCAAGCGGCTTTCCGCGCTGTACTGGCGTGCGGGAGGCCGCGAGCTGGTCGCCGAGTTCATGGCCTCCGGCGCACAGGCCGGTAAGACCGTGACGGTCTACACCCGGGCCGGCGACGGCAAGTGGAGCGCGAAAAGCGCCGATGCGCCCGCCGACGTGAGCAAGTTCAAGGCGACGGTAAGGCAGGCGCTGGACGAGCCGCCGGTGCTGGTCGCCGAGGACGCCAAGGGACATGGCAAGGTCCTGCTCGATCCGAATCCGCAGATCGCAGGCATCGCGCGCGGCACGGCGGCGCTCTACCGGTGGCGCGACCCCGACGGCGAAGCCTGGGACGGCGCCCTGGTCAAGCCGCCGGGTTTCAGGCCCGGCCATCGCTACCCGCTGGTGATCCAGACCCACAACCTCGATCGCGACGAATTCCTGGTCGACGGCCCCTCGGCCACGGGCTTCGCCGCGCGCGCGCTGGCGGCGCGCGACATGCTGGTGCTGCAGGTGGACGAGATCCGGAAGGATTTCGGGAAATCCGGGGAGGCGAAGACCGGCGCGGCCGGATACCGCGCGGCGATCCGGCAGCTGTCGAAGGAAGGCCTGGTCGATCCGGGCAAGGTGGGCATCATCACCTGGAGCCACATGGGCCCGAACGTCTACCAGGGAATGATCGAGCAGCCCGGCGCATACAAGGCGGCGACGATTGCCGAGGCCAGTTCCGACAGCTATCCCGAGTACCTGCAGAACATCGACTACATGGGAACCGAGCGCGAGAAGATGTTCCGCGCCAAGATGGGCGGCGAGAAACCGTTCGGCAAGGGCCTGCAAACCTGGCTCAGGGATTCGCCCGGGTTCCATCTGGACCGCATCTGCACGCCGATCCTGATGGCGTTCAACAGCCCGGTGGCCCTGCAGTACGGCTGGGACGACTACGCGGCGCTGCGCGCCCAGGACAAGCCCGTCGACCTGCTCTACATCCGCAACGGCGACCACGAACTGGTCAAGCCGCGCGAGCGGCTGGCCGAGCAGGGCCGCAACGTGGACTGGTACGACTACTGGCTCAACGGTCGCAAGGATCCCGATCCGGCCAAGGCCGGGCGGTACCGGCAATGGGATGCGATGAAGGCCGCCTTGCCCGCCTGTCCGGCGGACTTGCCCGGTATCCGCTGACCGCCGGCGCGCGGCCTCAGCCCGGGGCGGGGCCGCGCCCTCGCATGGGCTCCGTGGCTGCCGGCGGCGGGTCGCGGCATCCCGGACGGCGGTCGGGGACGGGCCCGGCCGGCTGTGCGAGAATCGGCCGATGCGCTGGCTGCCCCGGCCGGCAAGCGAGGTCGACGATGTTGAAGAAGCTGTTGCTGGCGGTGGTCGCCAGCGGATTCGCGCTCGGCGCCTGCGCCGCGGATGAAGGCGGCGCGGCGAACGCCAATGCCGAACAGTTGGTGCGCAAGGCGGTGAAGAGCCTGTCCGCCCAGGTCGAGATCGACTCGGTGACGCCGGCCAGGCTGCCCGGCTTCTACCAGGTGATCGCCTCGGGCCACCTCGTCTACGTCAGCGCCGACGGCAAGTACATGCTCAACGGCGACCTGATCGACCTGGGCAGCAAGAGCAACCTCAGCGAGGCGGCCTGGGCCGGCTTCCGCAAGGCCGAACTGGCCAAGGTGCCGGCGGCGCAGCGCATCGTGTTCGCCCCGGCCAACCCGAAGTACACGGTCACCGTGTTCACCGACGTGAACTGCGGCTACTGCCGCGCGCTGCACGAGCACATCGCCGAGTTCAACAAGGAAGGCATCGCGGTGGAATACCTGGCCTGGCCGCGCGAAGGCGTGACCACCACCGCAGGCAACGAGACGCCGACCTACAAGGAGATGGTCTCGGTATGGTGCGCAGCCGACCGCAAGGCGGCGTTCACCGCGGCGAAGGAGGGCAAGGCGCCCAAGCCGGCCAGTTGCGCCAACCCGGTCAAGGACCAGTTCGACCTGGGCCTCAAGCTCGGCGTCAACGGCACGCCCACGATCATCGGCTCGGACGGCATGGTGCTGGGCGGCTACGTGCCGCCGGACAAGCTATTGAAGATGGTGCAGAAAACCGCCGCCAGCGGCGGCTGAGGCCGCGCCGGGGCGGGCGCCGGGCCGCCCGCTTTGTTGTCCTGCAGCATGGGGTAGAATAGGCGTTTCCTTTCATAGCGCCATTCCCCCCGCATGATCGCACTCGACGGGCAGAGCGCCCTTTCGCCGTTTCGCCTCGACCGACTGAACGCCCGCCTCGATGCCCTGCATCGCGGCGCCAGGGTGCAGGCCGCCTGGTTCGTCTATTTCCTCGACGCGGCCGCCGCGCCCGAGGGCGCCGAACGCAAGCGCCTGCTGGAGGTGCTCGAGGCCAAGGACGCCGCGCCGGAGCCGGCCACGCTATGGGTCGTGCCCCGTTTCGGCACGATCTCGCCGTGGTCGAGCAAGGCCACCGACATCCTGCACGGCGCCGGCTTCGACGTGCGCCGGGTGGAGCGCGGGCAGGCCTGGCTGGCGAGCGGGTTGCCGGAACCGGGCACGCCGGCGCACGCCGCGGTGCTGGCGGTACTGTGCGACACGATGACGCAGTCGGTGCTGACCTCGCTGGAGCAGGCGCAGGGCCTGTTCCTCGGCGGCGCGCCCGGCGACCTGATGCACGTCGCGCTGGGCGGCGATGCGCGCGGCGCGCTGGCGAAAGCCAATGCGGAACTCGGCCTGGCGCTGGCCGACGACGAGATCGACTACCTCGCCGAGCGCTACGCGGAGCTGGGCCGCGATCCCACCGACGCCGAACTGTTCATGTTCGCCCAGGCCAATTCCGAGCATTGCCGCCACAAGGTGTTCAACGCGAGCTGGACGCTCGACGGCGAGGAACAGGACAAGAGCCTGTTCGGCATGATCAAGAACACCCACCAGCACGCACCCGCGCACACGCTGTCCGCCTACAAGGACAACGCGGCGGTGATCGAGGGCAGCGAGGGGGGGCGCTTCTTCGCCGACGCCGACGGCGTGTGGCGCGCGCACCAGGAACGGATCGACTACGCGATCAAGGTGGAGACGCACAACCATCCCACCGCGATCGCGCCGTGGCCGGGCGCGGCCACCGGCGCCGGCGGCGAGATCCGCGACGAGGGCGCCACCGGACGCGGCGCCAAGCCGAAGGCCGGGCTCACCGGCTTCTCGGTATCCGACCTGCGCATCCCCGGCCACCCGCAGCCGTGGGAGGTGGAGCGTCCGCTGCCGCCGCGCATGGCATCGGCGTTCGAGATCATGCGCGACGGCCCGCTCGGCGCCGCCGCCTTCAACAACGAATTCGGCCGGCCCTGCCTGGGTGGCTATTTCCGCACCTACGAGCACGAGACCGGCGAAGCCGGCGTGCGCCGCGGCTACGACAAGCCGATCATGCTGGCCGGCGGCCTCGCCAACATCCGCGCCGACCACGTGCAGAAGCGCGAACTGCAGCCCGGCCACGCGGTGATCGTGCTGGGCGGGCCGGCGATGCTGATCGGCCTGGGTGGCGGCGCCGCCTCGTCGGTGGCTTCCGGCGCCTCCAGCGCGGAGCTGGATTTCGCCTCGGTGCAGCGCGACAACGCCGAGATGGAGCGGCGCTGCCAGCAGGTGATCGACAGTTGCTGGGCGCGCGGCGAGAACAACCCGATCGTCAGCATCCACGACGTCGGCGCGGGCGGCCTCTCCAACGCGATCCCCGAACTGCTCAACGACGCCGGCGTCGGCGGCGAGATCGACCTGTCGAAGATCCCCTGCGACGACCCCTCGCTGTCGCCGATGCAGGTGTGGAGCAACGAGTCGCAGGAACGCTACGTGCTGGCGATCGCCCACGACGACCTGCCCGAGTTCGAGGCGTACTGCGCGCGCGAGCGCTGCCCGTACGCGGTGGTCGGCGTCGCCACCGAAGAACGTCGCTTGCTGGTGACGCGGGCTGCTGTTGCTCCTGACGAATCCCGAATCTCGAATCCCGAACCCCGGGAGGTTGTGATCGACCTGCCGATGGACGTGCTGTTCGGCAAGCCGCCGCGGATGCACCGCGACGCGAAGCGGATCAAGCCGCGCGTCGACCTGGTGCCGGACCTGTCCGGCATCGGCATGGACGAGGCGGTGCTGCGCGTGCTGCGCCTGCCCACGGTGGGCAGCAAGAGCTTCCTGATCACCATCGGCGACCGCACCGTCGGCGGCCTGAACCACCGCGACCCGATGGTCGGCCCGTGGCAGGTGCCGGTGGCCGACTGCGCGGTGACCATGACCGACTTCGACGGCTACCGCGGCGAGGCGATGGCGATGGCCGAGCGCGCGCCGGTGGCCCTGCTCGACAGCGCCGACGCGGCGCGCCTCGCGGTGGGCGAGGCGATCACCAACCTGGCGGCCGCGCCGATCGACTCGCTGGGCGAGATCCGCCTGTCCGCCAACTGGATGGCCGCGGTGAACCATCCGGGCGAGGACGCCGCCCTGTTCGACGCGGTGCAGGCGGTCGGCATGGAGCTGTGCCCGGCGCTGGACATCTCCATCCCGGTCGGCAAGGACTCGCTGTCGATGCAGACCGTGTGGCAGGACGGCGACCAGCCGCAGCGCACGGTGTCGCCGGTGTCGCTGGTGATCACCGGCTTCGCCCGCGTCGGCGACGTGCGCCGCACGCTCACCCCCCAGCTCAAGCTCGACCGCGGCGCCACCGAACTGTGGCTGGTCGACCTGGGCGCCGGCCGCGACCGCCTCGGCGGCTCCGCGCTGACCCAGGTGTTCAACCGCGGCGGCGGGGTGCCGCCGGACCTGGACGACGCCAAGCGGCTGAAGGCGCTGTTCGAGCTGGTGCAGGAAGCCAACCGCGCCGGCCTGCTGCTGGCCTACCACGACCGTTCCGACGGCGGTGCGATCGTCACCCTGCTGGAGATGGCCTTCGCCGGCCACTGCGGCCTGGAGATCCACCTGGACGGCTGGGCCGAGGCGACCTTGCGCGCGCTGTTCAACGAGGAACTGGGCGCGGTGATGCAGGTGGCCGAGGCCAACCGCGAGGCGTTCGAGGCGCTGCTGGTCAAGCACGGCCTGGCCGGCATGAGCCATCGCATCGGACGGCCGAAGGAAAAGCTGGGCATCAAGCTGTTCCTCGGCAGCGATACCTTGTTCAAGTGGAACTGGACCACCCTGTTCGGCGCCTGGAACGAGACCAGCCACGCGATGCAGCGGCTGCGCGACAACCCGTTGAGCGCCGACGCCGAACTGGAATGGCGCGTCGACGATGCCGACCCGGGCATCAGCCCGAAGCTCGGCTTCGATCCGGCCGAGGACGTCGCCGCGCCGTTCATCGCCACGGGCGCGCGCCCGCGCGTGGCGATCCTGCGCGAGCAGGGCGTCAACGGCCAGGTCGAGATGGCGGCCGCGTTCGCCCGCGCCGGCTTCGAGGCGGTGGACGTGCACATGTCCGACCTCGCCAGCGGGCGCGTGAAGCTGGCCGACTTCCGCGGCTTCGCCGCCTGCGGCGGCTTCTCCTACGGCGACGTGCTCGGCGCCGGCCGCGGCTGGGCCACCTCGATCCTCTACAACGAATCGCTGCGCGCGCAGTTCGCCGCGTTCTTCGCCGACGAGACGAAGTTCGCGCTGGGCGTGTGCAACGGCTGCCAGATGCTGAGCCAGCTCAAGGACATCATCCCCGGCGCGAAGCACTGGCCGAAGTTCCTGCGCAACGCTTCCGAGCAGTACGAGGCGCGCCTGGCCACGCTGGAAGTGCTCGATTCGCCCAGCCTGTTCTTCAAGGGCATGGCCGGCTCGCGCATCCCGGTGGCGGTGGCGCACGGCGAAGGCCGGGTGAGCTTCCCGTACGAGTGCAGCCCGTCGAAATCGGGCGGCGCGGCGCGCTTCGTGGACAACCGCGGCAAGCCGACCGAGAACTACCCGCTCAACCCGAATGGCTCGCCGGGCGGCCTCGCCGGCTTCACCGCCGCGGACGGGCGCGTGACGATCCTGATGCCGCATCCGGAGCGCGTGTTCCGCAGCGCGCAGATGAGCTGGCACCCCGAGCAGTGGGGCGAGGATTCGCCGTGGATGCGCATGTTCCGCAACGCCAGGGTGTGGTGCGGCTGAACCCGGCCGTATCTGCCGACGGTCGGGCCTGGCTATGACCGGCGAGCGGCTGCGCACGATGCGGGGCTGGCTGGCCGTCGCGGCCTGGCTGGTGCTGCTGGCCTTGCTGCCGTGGTGGCTGGGACTGCCCCTGCTGCTGGCGATCGCCGCGATCCTGCTGGTGTCGGCCGAACGCCTGGGCAGCCATGCGGCCATGCTGCGCCGCGGCCTGCGCTGGGGGTTGGCCGCGGCCTTGTTCGCGCTGCAGCGGGCCCTTGGCGGCGATGCGTTCGCCTGGGGCGCGGCGCTGCTCGGCGGCCTGGCCGGCTATACCTTGCTGGCGGGGTTGGAAGCCTGGCTCGACCGTGCCCGGCGCCGCGCCGCGGCCGCGCCCGCCCACGTCGTCGAATGGCCGCAACTGGCGATGGCGCCGGTCGGCCCGCCGGCGGCGATCATCGAACTGCAGCCGCCGCACTGGCACGACGCCCGGCAGGGCGTGGCGGACCCGCGCGGCGGCCGGGTGGATTTCCGCGCGGGCACCTACCGGCTCGCCGACGGCTTCGTGCTGGACGGGGCCGGGCCGATGTGCGGTTTCGGCCCCGGCGGCGACTGGTTCGTGGCCGCGCAGGCGCAGGCCGGCGGCCTGCTGCTGTGCGACCGCATGCACGGCCGCATCCATCGCGTGTGCGGCTGGCAACTGTACGGCTGGCAGGGCGCGCAGCCCTGGCTGGCGCGCGACGGCCACAGCGCGCCGCTGCCCCTGAAGGAGGTGCTGGGCCTGCGGGGCCGCTAGCGCCGCTCCCTCGCGGCTGGACCGGAGCCCGGGCGCGGGCCGGGAGGCGGGGCGTGCCGGTCGGCCCATGCCGGAAGGGCATTCTCGCCGGCCGCTTCCTGCCTCATACTTGCACAGTGAACTCCCCAGTACTCTATTCCTCCCGCCCGGTGGTCAGCGTGATCGTGGTGGCTGCCGACAGCGGTGCCAGCATGCGCGACTGCATCGACCGCGTGCTGGCCTGCGAACTGCCGCTCGAGGTGGTGCTGATCGACAACGGTTCCGCCGACGGCGTGCCGCAGGCCATCGCGCGGGCGTACGAGGCGGATGCACGGCTGCAGGTGGTCTTCAACCACGCCAACCTCGGCTTCGGCCCCGCGGTGAACCGCGCCGTGCGCCAGGCCACCGGCGAGGCGGTGCTGGTGCTGAACCCCGATTGCCTGCTGCGCGAAGCGGACCTGGACAGCCTGCTCGACGTGCTCGCCCACGAGCCGAAGGCGGGCCTGGTCGGCGCGGTGGTGTGCGACGAGCAGGGCGTGGCCGATCCCGCCTCGTACCGGCGCGACCCGCTGCTGGCGCGGGCGCTGGCCAGCCTGTTCGGCCGCGGCGAAGGCGTCAACGTCGACGGCGCGCTGCCGGATACGCTGGTCGAGGCCGAGGCGGTGTCCGGCGCGCTGATGCTGCTGCCGCGCAAGGTGTTCGACCAGTTGGAGGGTTTCGACGAAGCCTATTTCCTGCACTGCGAAGACCTGGACCTGTGCCGGCGCGTACGCGACCTCGGCTATCGCGTGCTGCTGGCCGGCGACGTGCGCGTGCTGCACGGCAAGGGCGGCTCCAGCCGGCACCGGCCGGTATTCGTCAGCCGGCACAAGCACCGCGGCATGTGGCGCTGGTTCCGCAAGTTCGACCCGGCCGCGCGCAACCCGTTCGTGGCGGCGGCCGTCTGGCTGGGCATCTGGGGGCATTTCCTGCTGCAGATCCCCGGGCAACTACGCAGGAGCGCGAAGCGGGTGGCGAGAAGCGAGGAGCGAGTGGTTAGGAGTGAGTGAGGGAAAGCCCGTTGCCCGAGGCACCTTGCACCCTCCATGTGATCCCACGCCGGCTCATCCATCCGATTCATCTAGGCAGGGCGACCGCCCGGCACCTTGCGACGCCCGGCCTTTCCCTCACGCCTCACTCCTAACCACTTACTCCTAAAGCTCTCCCCCATGAACGCCACCCGCACCCTCCCAGCCACCCTGGGCCTGCTGGCGATGACCGCCGTATGGGGCTCCACCTTCGTGCTCATCAAGGACGTGGTGGCGCGCATGCCGGTGGCGGATTTCCTGGCCGTGCGCTTCCTCGTCGCGGCGCTGGTCATGCTGGCGCTGTTCCCGCGCCACGTGTGGCGGCTGGGCCGCGGCGGCGTCGCGCGCGGGCTGGTGCTGGGCGCGATCTACGGCGCGGGCCAGTTGCTGCAGACCTGGGGGCTGGCGCTGATCTCGCCCAGCGTCAGCGGTTTCGCCACCGGCATGTACGTGGTGTTCACCCCGATCCTCGCCACGCTGCTGCTGCGCCAGCGGCTGCCGGGACGGGTGTGGATCGCGGTGGTGCTGGCCACGGCCGGGCTGGCGCTGCTGTCGCTGAACGGCCTGGCGGTGGACGCCGGCGTGTGGCTGACCCTGGCCTCGGCGGTGTGCTACGCGGTGCACATCGTGGCGCTAGGGCAGTGGTCGCGCGCCGACGGCGCCCTGGGCCTGTCGGCGGTGCAGATGGCGGCGATCGCGGCCGTCTGCCTGCTCGCCACGCTGCCGCACGGCGGCCCGGCCGCCCCGCCGGACCGCGCGGCATGGCTGGGCGTGCTGTACACGGCGCTGATCGCCGGCGCCGGCGCGATGCTGATGCAGACCTGGGCGCAGGCGCACCTGCCGGCCACCCGCGCCGCCATCGTGATGACCACCGAGCCGGTGTTCGCCGCCGCGTTCGCGGTGGCCTTCGGCAGCGACGTGCCGAGCTGGCGCATGCTGGGCGGCGGCGTGCTGGTGCTGGGGGCGATGTACCTGGCGGAACTGGCGCCGCGCCGCAAGCCGGGGTTGCCGGCCGAGGCGCTGCATCACGAGGTGTGAGGGCGGGCCGGAGCCGGCACCTTTCTGGCGCGTACCCGCGCCTTCGCCATTCCCACCCGGCTGCGTCGTGCCGGCCTAAATCGCATCCACCGTCCAGCCCTGGCGGCTGGCGCTGGCGAGAATGCCGGATGGCCCGACCATGTGGTAAAGGCCGACCACGACCAGCGGCGCGCCCTTGGCGTCGAGCATGTGCTCGAACCGGGACAGCCAGGCCTGGTTGCGCGCGAACGTGAGCCGCTGCGCCAGCTCCGGATAGGCACGGTTGTAGCGTGCTACCTCCGCAGTCGCCAATTCACGCTGGCCCGCCGCCCAGGCCTTGAAGATGCGCGCATCGGCTGCCGGCCCGGCGAGCACTTCGTCGAGTGCGTAGCGCAGGAACTGGACGTCCTGCAACGGCGTCAGCGCGCCGAACCAGGCCAGCACCTCGTCCTTGGTCTCGAACTCGCAATGCCAGGGCATGCCCGCCCGCGCGGCCTGTCCGGCCAGCACCTCGCGCGCGGATTTTCCCTTCCACCCAACGCCACGGTAGTACTGCTCCTGGAGCAGCGAACCGACGAGCCATGGCCTGTACGGCGCCAGGTCGCCGGGGCTCGTCTTGCAGTAGCGGGCGGCCTCGGCCAGCCGCGCCTTGTCGCGCGCGTCGAGCCAGTCGTCGAGGGGGCGCCTGGGATCGATGCCGTAGCGCTGGATGAGCGCGCCCTGCGGCTGCTTGTAGACGTTGTTGGTCTCGGTCCACAGGGCCGAGCAGTGCGAGAGAAGCCGCTCGATGCGCGAGTCGCGCCAGTCGGCCGGCTGCGGCGGCGTTTCGGCTGTGAGATAGAGATTCCGCCCGCCGCGCTGGAGCGACCACAGCGGCCAGCCATGCGTCGCCGGCTGCGCCAGCGACTTCAGGGGCGCCAGCCCGCCGCTTCCGGCGACCAGGGCGGTCGCAAGCATGCCGACGACCTTGCGCCGGCGAGTGTCGATGGTGTCCATGTCCCGCTCCCAAGATCCCGGGAGCCAACCTAGAACGGCCGGGCGAACCGGATCAGTGCTACAAGTCACCGCGTCCGGCCATTGCACTCGGTTCATTGCATCCGGTTCATCGCATCGGGCTCACTGCATCCGGCGCATCGCGCGCGTCTGCAGCGCCACGCGCACCAGGTACGCCACGATCGCCACGTTGCCGGCCAGCACGGCCAGCTTCAGCCAGCCGAAGCGGTGCAGGGTCTCGTACAGCTCGACGGGGATCAGCGAGGCGGTGGCGATCACGGTGAACCATTCCGCCCAGTACTTGCCCATCAGCAGGCCGATGCCCTCGATGCCGAACAGCGCGGCATAGCCCAGGGTCACCACGCCCACCGCCACGAACCGGCTCGGCCCGAAATCCACCAGGGTCGAGATCAGTTTCCAGCGCAGGCCGCTGCTGTCGGTCAGCGACAGGTGTTCCAGCCAGCGCACCAGGTGGTTGAAGTTTTCCGCGTGGTCCAGGTGGAACGCCGCCGCCGCGACCAGCAGCAGGCAGACGGTCTTGACGATCTCGTAGAACGCGATGAGGCGCAGGCCGGCCCGGTGCGGGTGCGCGGCGGCGGGCACGGCGGCGGTGTCGTGGGTCGGAGACATGGGGAGGTCGGGGCGGGCAGGCGCACCATTGTCCGCGCTGGGGCGGGAATGGCCAGTGCCGGATGGGGTGCGCGACGGCGGAAGGCCAGGAATCGCCGGGTCCCGGCTTTCGCTGGGACGACGTCAGGGAAGCTGCCCGACACTTTCCCCGTCGTTCCGGCGAAAGCCGGAATCCAGCACCTTTGCCGGTGAGCGCCGCGGCTCCGCGGCCACGCCGGAGCATGGCCGCGGAACGGCAAAACGACTCAGCAACAACGCCCCCCGGTGCCCCTGTAGCGGGCGACCTGCCGTTCGCGGAAGAACTCCTCGTAGCTGGGCACCGCCCGTTCCGGGTGGTGCTCGCGCAGATGCTTCACGTAGACGTCGTAGTCGGGCACGCCGCAGCAGAGGCGGGCGGTCTGCACCGCCCACTTCCAGCCGGAGCGAAGGACCTGCCTGGGCGAGTTCATCGTCATGGCCTCAGCGGGCGACGCTGCTCAGCGCCACGTAGGGTTCTTCCTGCGCGGTCGGGTGGTTGGTGTGCCAGGCCCGCAAGAGGGCGCGCAGCGAGAAGGCGGTCATCACCACGATCAGCAGCATGAACAGGCCGGTGAGCGCCATGTCCACGTAGTTGTTGGTGACGATGCGCTGCATTTCCTCGACGGTTTTCGCCGGCGCCAGCAGCGTGCCGTCCTGCGCGGCCTGCGCGTATTTCCGCGCGGCGGCGGTGAAGCTGATCGGGCCGCTGAGCTTTTCCCAGCCGGCGGTCAGCGTGCAGACGATCAGCCAGATCGCCGGCACGCCCGGCACCCACACGTAGCGCTCGCGCTTGAGCTTCACCACCACCACCGTGGCCAGCATCAGCGCGATCGCCGCGAGCATCTGGTTGGCGATGCCGAACAGCGGCCACAGCGTGTTGATGCCGCCCAGCGGATCGACCGCGCCCTGGTACAGGAAGTAGCCCCACAGGCCCACGCAGATCGCGGTGGCGAGCAGGTTGCCGGTCCACGACTCGGTGTGCTGCAGCGGTTTGTGGATGAGCCCGGCGATCTCCTGGATCATGAAGCGGCCCACGCGCGTGCCGGCATCCACCGTGGTGAGGATGAACAGCGCTTCGAACAGGATCGCGTAGTGGTACCAGAACGCCATCATCGATGCGCCGGGGATGATGTTGTGCAGCAGTTGGGCCATGCCCACCGCCAGCGTCGGCGCGCCGCCGGCGCGGCTGAGGATGCTGCCCTCGCCGATGTCCTTGGCGGTCTTGAGCAGCTCGTCGGGCGTGACCACGAAGCCCCACTGGCTGATCGCGGTGGCCGCGCTCTGCGCGGTGGTGCCGATCAGCGCGCTGGGCGAGTTCATCGCGAAGTACACGCCCGGGTGCAGCGAGGCGGCGGCGACCAGCGCCATGATCGCCACGAACGCCTCCATCAGCATGCCGCCGTAGCCGACCATGCGCGCCTGGCCCTCGTTGGCGAGCAGCTTGGGCGTGGTGCCCGAGGCGATGATCGAATGCCAACCCGACACCGCGCCGCAGGCGATGGTGATGAACAGGAACGGGAACAGGTTGCCCTGGAACACCGGGCCGGTGCCGTCGATGAACTTGGTCACCGCCGGCAGTTGCAGGGTCGGCGCGGCGAGGAAGATCGCCAGCGCGAGCAGCGCGATGGTGCCGATCTTGAGGAAGGTGCTGAGGTAGTCGCGCGGCGCCAGCAGCAGCCACACCGGCAGCACCGACGCGCAGAAGCCGTAGGCGATCAGCAGCCAGGCCAGCGCCTTGGCGTCGAAGTCGAACAGCGGCGCCAGCGTGGCCGAGTCGGCGACGTTCTTGCCGTAGGCGATCGAGGCCAGCAGCAGGACCAGGCCGATGATCGACACCTCCAGGATCCGGCCCGGACGGAACCA
The DNA here is from genome assembly GCF_001428405.1 of Frateuria sp. Soil773. Lineage (GTDB taxonomy): Bacteria > Pseudomonadota > Gammaproteobacteria > Xanthomonadales > Rhodanobacteraceae > LMSL01. The sequence goes on along the minus strand of NZ_LMSL01000041.1, from coordinate 518,681 downwards.
GCGCAGGTAGGCGCCCATCACCAGCGCGATCGGGATCGTGCAGGCCACCGTGAAGGTGCCCCACGGGCTGTGCGTGAGCGCCTTGACCACCACCAGCGCCAGCACCGCCAGCACGATCATCATCAGCACCAGCACGCCGAACATCGCCACCACGCCGGGGACCGGGCCCAGCTCGTCGCGCAGCATGTTGCCGAGCGAGCGGCCGTCGCGTCGGATCGACAGGCCGAGGATCATGAAGTCCTGCACCGCGCCGGCGAACACCACGCCGAACAGGATCCACAGCGTGCCGGGCAGGTAGCCCATCTGCGCCGCCAGCACCGGGCCGACCAGCGGGCCGGCGCCGGCGATCGCGGCGAAGTGGTGGCCGAACACCACCCACTTGTCGGTGGGCACGTAGTCCAGGCCGTCGTTGCGCAGCACCGCCGGGGTGGCGCGGCTCGGGTCGAGCTGCAGCACGCGGTCGTTGACGAACTTGCCGTAGAAGCGGTAGCCGATCACGAACACCGCGATGGCGGCGGCGACCAGCCAGATCGCATTGATCGGCTCGCCGCGGCGCAGGGCGACCACGCCCAGGCACCAGGCGCCGACGATGGCGATGGCGGCCCACAGGATCTTGCCGGCGGGACTCGGTGGAACGGCGGCTGCGTTTTGCATGGGCGGCTTCTCCTCGACGGTACGGCAAGGGTCGTCCCGCCGGCTGCGGGGGTCAATGCCAAAGCCGGCCCGGCGGCATTAGCCATTGGTCGAATAGCGGCGGCGCCGTTGCGGTGCGGCATCGGCCTTGCGGGAGGCGCGGGTTTCGCTTCCGGCGGCGGATGGCCGGTTCGCCCGGTCGCCCGGGAAGGCGGTCGCCCGCCGCCCTGGCGTTCACGCGCCAGCATGCCGGCATGACGCCGGCTCGACTACAGTGGACAGGCTCGATGGCCGAACCGTGAGGCTTGCATGATCCGCGAAATCCTGAAGATGGGCGATCCGAGGCTGCTGCGCGTCGCGCCGCCGGTGCCGGACGCGATGTTCGGCGGCGCGGAACTCGAGGCGCTGATCGCCGACATGTTCGACACCATGCACGACGCCGGCGGGGTCGGCCTGGCCGCGCCGCAGATCGGCGTGGACCTGCAACTGGTGATCTTCGGCTTCGACAGCAGCGAGCGCTACCCCGAGGCGCCGGCGGTGCCGCGCACGATCCTGCTCAACCCGGTGATCACGCCGCTGTCGCAGGACATGGAGGAAGGCTGGGAAGGCTGCCTGTCGGTGCCCGGCCTGCGCGGCGCGGTGAACCGCTATTCGCTGATCCGCTACCAGGGCGTGGACCCGCAGGGGCAGCCGATCGACCGCCGCGCCGAAGGCTTCCACGCCCGCGTGGTGCAGCACGAGTGCGACCACCTGATCGGCCGGCTGTATCCCTCGCGCATCACCGACTTCAGCAAGTTCGGCTACACCGAGGTGCTGTTCCCGGGCATGGATCCCGCCGCCGACGAGTGACGCGCGCGGCGGCATGCCGGCCCCGGCTTCGCCCGCCGCGCGGGTTGCGCGGAAATGCGGCGGAAGATGCCGGCGTGGAGGGGGCTCCCCCGCTGCCGGGCGCGGCGGACAAGGCCGGGCGAAGCTTCCTCCCGTCGCCGACACGGCCTGGACGCCCGTACGGTCGCGGCGACTCAATCGCAGGCCGGTGCGGGGCGCGCCTCGACGGCATGCGTCGCCTCGCCGCCGCGCAGGCCGAGCATGAACGCGATCACGCCGGCGAGCGCGCCGACCGCGCACACGCCGGTCCAGCCGGCATGCGCCCATGCCACGCCAGCCACGGCGGAACCGGCCGCGCCGCCGAGGAAGAAGACCCCGGTGTACAAGCCGTTGATGCGGCCGCGCGCCTCCGCTTGCAGCAGGTTCACGGCGCGGCGGCCCAGTGCCTGGTCGGCGATGGTGCCGGCGTCGAGCAGGATGGCGGCGGCGCCCATCGCGGCGATCAGCGCGCCACGCGGCAGCGTAGCGGCCGCCCACGGGCTGCCGGCGACGCCGGCCAGCAGCATCGCCGCGACGAGGACGACGTGGGCGGCGTGCGTGGCGGCCCTGGCCTTGCCGGCGTCGCCGAGCCGACCGGCGACCGGCGCGCTGATCGCGCCGCTGATGCTGGCCAGGGCGAACGCCGCGATGCCTGCGGCGCCGAAGCCGAACGGCGGCGCGGCCAGCGGCAGCGCGACCAGGCTCCAGAACGCGTTGAAGGCGGCGAAGCTCGCCGCCGCCGACAGCGCGCGGCGGCGCAGTACCGGCTCCCCGCGCCACAGCCCGGCCAGCGAGCCGACCAGGGCGCCGTACCGCGTCGCTTGCGGCGGTCGCCGGCGCGGCAGGCGGAACGCCAGCATGCCGCCGAGCAGCACGATGGCGGCGGCGAGCAGGGCATAGGCCGCGCGCCAGCCGAACCGTTCGGCCACCAGGCTCGCCAGCGGCCGCGACAGCATCGCGCCCAGCAGCAGCCCGCTCATGATGTTGCCGATCACGCGGCCGCGCCGCGCCTCCGCGGTCATCGCCGCGGCCAGCGGCACCAGCATCTGGATCGAGCAGGTGGTCAGCCCGATCACGAAGCTGACGGCGAGGAACCCGGCGGGGGCGATGGGGCATGCCGCGACGGCGAGCGCCGCGGCATTGGTCGCCAGCGTGGCGAGGATCAGGCGGCGGTTCTCCACCAGGTCGGACAGCGGCACCAGCAGGAACAGGCCCGCCGCGTAGCCGGCCAGCAGCAGCGTGCTGACCAGGCCGGCCGCGGCCGGCGACAGGCCCAGCGAAGCGCCGATCGGTCCCACCAGCGGCTGCGGGAGGTACAGGCTGACCACGATCACGCCGGTCGCCAGCGCGAACAGCCGCACCGGCACCCGCTCGGCCGGGGTGTTTGCGCCGCTCATCGCACGGCCTCCCGGTAGGCGGCGAGCAGGGCCGGGTCGTCGAACGAACCGTGGTGGTGCACCTGGCGCCAGGCGCCGTCGACGCGGCGGAACAGGCGGCTGGTGCGGATCGCCGGCTCCAGCCGCAGGCCCGCGCGTTCCAGCGTGCCGCGCTCGCGGCCGACGGCGTAGAACACCTCGCCGGCCCGGTGCAAGGTGTAGTCGTGGAACGCCACGCGCACCCGCGCCTCGCCCTCGAAGATGCGCCGGTACACCGCGAGGATCGCCGGCCAGCCGCGCGCGATGCCGCCGAGCGGATTGCTCATCGACGCGTCGTCGTCGTCGTGCCAGTTGCGCGCCATCGCCTCGATGTCGCGGCCGTTGAAGGCGCGGTAGAAGGCGCTCAGGGCGGCCAGCGGCGCGCCGGGATCGAGGCCGGTTTCGCTGCCATCGACGGCGGCGGGGAATGGCGTGGACATGGGGATTTCCGGATCGGGCTGGGAAGCGGGGGCGCCATTCTTCGCCCGGAAACGATGCGGGAGAATAGGCGTTACCATGGATGGACTATCACGCCATGCGGGAGAATGCCGTGGCCAGCCTGGACGACTACCGCGTCTTCGTCGCCATCGTGGAGCAGGGCAACCTCACCGCGGCCGCGCGCCACCTGCGCCGCTCGCTGCAGGCGGTGAGCCGCTCGCTGCAGGCGCTGGAGCACGAGCTGGGGGTCGAACTGGTCCAGCGCACCACGCGCCGCGCGCAGCCCACCGCGGCGGGGCTGGCCTTCCACGCGCGGATCAAGGCGGCGCTGGCCGACATCGACCTGGCCCGCTCCGCGCTGGCCGAGCACGGCGCGCGCATCGACGGCACGCTGCGCATCGGCGGCTCCACCCAGTTCAGCGCGCCGTACCTGGTGCCGCTGGTGGCGGCCTTCATGGAGCGCTATCCGGACGTCGACGTCGAGCTGGCGGTAGCCGACCACCGCGCCGACCTGCAGCGCGAGAAGCTGGACGCCGCGGTGCGGCTGGGCGAGCTGCCGGACAGCCGGCTGCATGCGCGCCAGCTCGGCGCGCTGCCGCTGGTCACCATCGGCGCGCCGGGCTATTTCGCGCGGCACGGCCGGCCGCAGGTGCCGGCCGACCTGCGCCGGCACGCCTGCGTGGTGCGCCGTTCCGCCGGCGAGCCGCAGCGCTGGACCTACCGGCGCGGCCAGCGACGGCAGCAGGTGGACGTGCGCGGCCGCTTCAGCGCGGACAACGCCGCGGCGTGCAATGCGGCGGTGCTGGCCGGGCTGGGCATCGGGGTGGCCGCGCTGTGGCAGGTGCGGGGGCTGCTCGACCAGGGGCGGCTGGAGACGGTGCTGGACGCCTGGCAACTGCCGGCGCAGCCGGTGCACATCGTGTGGCCGCCGGGCCGGCAACTGCCGGCGCGCACGCGCGCCTTCATCGACTTCGCGGCGGCGCGCTGGGCATCGGTGCCGCCCGGGCTTCCCGGCTGACGGCCCGCCGCCGCGGCATTCCCGGCGCGGCGCGGGGCGCACCGCGGCAAGGCGCTACAGCAGCCGCAGCAGCTCCTTCATCAGCGGCAGCCGGCGCACGCGCACCGCGCTGGCGCGGAACACCGCATTGGCCAGCGCCGGCGCGGCGGTGGGCATGGCGAGGAAGCTGGCGCCGGCCGGGACGCGGTCGCCGGGCACGACGATGACCTCGACCGCGCGCGGCAACTGGGCCATGCCGGCCAGCGGGTAGTCCTTGTAGCCGTGCTGCTGCACCTGGCCGTCCTTGAAGGTGACGGCCAGGTTCAGCGCGGCGGACAGCGCGTCCAGCGTGGCGCCGGCGACCTGGCCCTCCAGGCCGAGCGGGTTGATCACGCGGCCCACGTCGACCGCGCACACGGCGCGCACGATGCCGAGTTTCTCGCCCTGCAGCGCGGCTTCCACCGCATGCGCGACGTAGGCGCCGTTGACGTGCCAGCAGGCGATGCCGAGGCCGTTGACGCTGCGCAGCCAGTTCTTCCATTCGATCCGCTCGGCGACCAGCCTGAGCACGTTGGCGAGCCGGCCGGTGTCGAGCGTGCCGCCGTTGGCGAGCGGGATCTGGCGCGGTTCGCCGAGCAGGCGCAGGCGGGTGTCGAGCGGGTTCTCCTTCAGCGCGTGGGCGATCTCGTCGACGAAGCTCTCGGCCGCGAAGGCGTTGGCGAGGTGCGGCATGCCGCGGTGCGGCCCGCGCGGTATCGGCGAATCGAGGCGATACCAACTGCTGCGATAGTTCGGCACCAGGCCCGCGGGCAACTGGTCGGCCTGCAGTTCGGACGCCCACAGGCGGTCGTCCGGCACGCCGCGGCCGGCGAGCGCCGAGGCGCTGGCGACGCGCTGGGTCCAGGCGATCAGGTTGCGCTTGCGGTCGACGACCGCGTTGAGCCGCTGCACGCTGGCGGGGCGGTAGAAGTCCTGCGCCAGGTCTTCCTGGCGCGTCCACAGCAGGCGCACCGGCTTGTCCACCGCCTTGGCCAGCATCACCGCCTCGGCGACGTAGTCGTGGTCGAGCCGGCGGCCGTAGCCGCCGCCCACGCGCGGCACCTGGATCTCGATCTGGTCGGGCGCCAGCCCGGTCAGCCGCTGCACCACCGCCCACGCCTGCTGCGGCGCCTGGGTGGGCACCACCAGGGTGGCGCGGTCCTTGTCGAGCCGCACCAGGCAGTTCATCGGCTCCGGCGTGGCATGCGCCAGCCAGGGCTGGAAATAGGTGGCCTCGACGCGCCGCGCGGCCTTCTTGCCGGCGCTGTCGACGTCGCCGTCGCTGCGCACCAGTTGGCCGGTGGCGTTCTTGTCGTCGAGCAGGTCGGTCGCCTGCTGCTCCAGCGCGGCGCTGCCCGCGCTGCCGCTGGCGCCGGGCTGCCAGCGCAGCTTCAGCCTGGCGCGGCCTTGCAGCGCCGCCCAGGTGTTCTCCGCCAGCACCGCCACCGCGGGCGCACGCACGGTCTGGCCCGGGAGCCGGTTGGCCTCGGGCCTGAGCTGCACCACCTTGACCACGCCCTTCACCGCGAGGGCGTCGGCGGTGTCGATGGTGCCGAGGCTGCCGTCGTGCCAGGGGCAGTGCGCAAGCACGGCGACCAGGGCGCCGGCGAAATCGCTGTCGATCGCGTAGCGGCTCTGCCCGGTGACCAGGGCGCGCGCATCGACGTCGCCCGCGGGCTGGCCGATCAGGGTGTAGCGGTCGGGCGATTTCAGCGGCAGCGGCGCGGTCGGCAGGGCGATCTTGCTGGCCGCCTCGGCGAGGTCGCCGTAGCCGAAGCGGCGGCCGTCCGGCGCGATCACCGTGCCGGCCTGGCAGCGCAGGCGCTCGGCCGGCACGCCGAGCCGGCGCGCGGCGGCCTGGGTCAGCAGCCAGCGGGCCAGCGCACCGGCCTGGCGCAGGTCGGCCCAGGCGGCGGGGATCGAGTCGCCCAGCCCGCCGGTCTGGTGGCCGTAGCGCCAGAACGGCTGGCCGTTGCGGTTGTCCACGCCGAGGCCGAGCGGGATCACGCCGACCCGGTTCCAGTCGGCGTCCAGCTCGTCGGCGATGATGCGCGGCAGCGCGGTGCTGGTGCCGGTGCCGGTGTCCGGGTCGCGGGTGCCGATCAGCACGTTGCCGTCGCTGTCGATCCGCACGTAGGCGCCGAGGCCGCGGTAGTCGTCGCCGAGCAGGGCCGGCGGCAGCGGCGGATCGGCCGCCTCGGCGAGCGGGATGCCGATCACCAGCGCGCCGGCGGTGCCGGCCAGCACCTGCAGGAAGCGGCGGCGCGAAAGCTGCACGCCGGCGCTCACGACTGGCCTCCGTTGGCGACGCGCCGGATCGCGCGGCGCACGCGCGTATGGCAGCCGCAGCGGCAGAGGACCGGCAACTGGTCGATGTCGTCGTCGGAGGGCCTGGGCTTGCGGTTGAGCAGGTCCAGCGCGGCGATCAGCCAGCCCGGCGTGCAGTAGCCGCAGCCGATCGCGTCCTCGTCGATGAAGGCCTGCTGCAGCGGATGCAGCGAGCCGTCGGCGCCGGCCAGCCCTTCCACCGTGGTGACCTTGCGCTGGGCCAGCCTGGCCATCGGCACGCCCATCGCGGGCACCGCCTTGCCGTCCAGCAGCACCAGGTCGGCGCCGCTCAGCTCGCCGCCGTACTTGGTGCCGGTCAGCCGCAGCACATCGCGCAGGTACCACAGCAGCGGCATCTGCGGATCGCCGGTGTGGACGAAACGCTCGCCGTTGACGGTCAGGTCGATGCCCTCGCGCACCTTCTCGGGAGCGATCGGCCGGCTTGCGTCGGGCTGGGCCTGCACTTGCACCATCAGGGGAACCTCCTTGCGTATCCGCCTATTGTGGCATCGCCCGGGGCGGCTATTGCACGTTGCGGCTGAACAGGCGGCGCCAGGCGAAGTACACCGGCACGCCGGCCAGCATGATCAGCACGCCGATGCCCGCGTTGCGCGGGTTGCTGCGCATCGTCTCGACCACCACCCAGCCCACCGTGCCGACGAACAGCAGCGGCAGCCACGGATAGCCGGGCACGCGGAAGCTGGCGTGCGCGCCGTCGCGGCGGCGGTACCAGAACAGGGTGGCCACGCCGACCGCGCAGGCCAGCCAGTCGCCGAAGGTGGCGTAGTCGAGCAGCTGGCCGTAGCTGCCGGTGAGCACCAGCACCACGGCCCAGCCGGACAGCAGCAGCAGCGCCAGGTTCGGCGTCCGGTGCCGCGGGTGCAGCCGCGCCACCGAGCGGAAGAACAGCCCGTCCTCGCCCATCACCTGCAGCACGCGCGCGCCGGCGACCAGGGTGATGTTGCAGAAGCCGAGCGTGGAGACCGCGATGCCCAGCGCGATCAGCTTCGCGCCGAGCGGGCCGAACATCCGGTTCATCACGTCCGCGGCGGGCGCGGTGCTGGCGGCGAGCCCGGCATGGCCCAGCGTGGCGAGATAGGCCACGTTGACCAGCGCATAGGCGGCGATCACCAGCAGCATGCCGGCCAGCAGCGCGCGCGGCAGGGTGCGCTGCGGCTCGCGCACCTCGCCGGCGAGGTTGTTGAGATAGGTAAAGCCGGAATAGGCGAACAGCACCGGCAGCGCCGCGCCCATGAAGCCGGCGCCTTCGCGGGCGGGATCGACGGCCAGCACCGCCTGCCCGCCGGCGCCGGCCAGCAGCAGCCCGCACACCACCAGCGCCGCCACCGCGAGCAGCTTGAGCAGGGCGAACACGTTCTGGATCTGCGCGCCGAGCCGCAGCCCGAACAGGTTGATGCCGGCGACGAACACCAGCGCGCCGGCCGCCAGCGGCAGCGCGGCCGAGGCCGGCAGGCCGAGCACCGCCGCGGCATAGCTGGCGAAGATCGTCGCCACCGCCGCAGTGGAGCCGGAGTAGATCACCAGCAGCATGGTCCAGCCGAACAGGAAGCCGGCCAGCGGCCCGAACGCCTCGCGCAGGTACACGTAGGTGCCGCCGGCATGCGGCCGGCGCGCGCCGAGCTCGGCGTAGCACAGCGCGCCGACCAGGGTCAGCACGCCGGCGCCCACCCATGCCAGCAGCAGGGCCAGGCCCGATTCCGTGCGCTGCGCGGCGATGCCCGGGTTGAGGAAGATGCCGCCGCCGATGATGCCGCCGACCACGATCAGCGCGGCGTCCCAGGGGCGCAGGCCGCGCACGTAGCCGCCGGGCGTCGAGGGTTCGCTCATGGAAGGTCCGCTGCCGCTTTGGAAGACGCGCGAGCATGGACGCTGGGGCGGAGTGGGGCAAGCCCCGCTGCGGGCGCCGCCGGCGGGCGCAGCCGTCCCGCGCCGCCGGCAAGGGCGGGCGCGGGACGGCGGTTGCGGGCTACAGCCCGCTGCGCAGGAACAGGTCGAAGTGGGCCACGTCGAGCGTGCCGATGCCCACGCCCTGGTCGTAGCGCGGCTTGCCCGCGTAGAACCAGTTGTCGCCGGCGCGGATGTCGTTGAAGGCGGAATACCGGCCGTAGCCGAACACGTTCTGCAGCAGGTAGAGCTGCGGATTCCAGAAGCCGATCCGGTGGTGCGCGCTCTGCGCGAGCAATGCGCTGATGCCGTTGAGCTGGGGCGCGACGAAGCTGGTGCCGCCCTCCGAGATCACGCCGCCGTCGGAACTGGATACGACGATGTAGCCGGTTTCCGGGTCGGCGTTCAACGAAATGTCCGGCAGGTTGCGGCCGCTGAAATGGCCGGGCAGCTTGAGGTAGGTGAACGGGCCGGACTGGGGATCGTTGTAGACCAGCGACTGGTTCTTCTCGCTGGTGCGCATGCCCTGGGTGAACCACTGGTAGAACGGCATGCGCCAGTACACGCTGACCCCGCCGCCGCCGCCGCCGGCGAACAGGTCGTAGGCGCCGGGCTTGATCTTGTCCAGGTAGTTCTGGAGATAGTCCCAGCCCCACACGCTTTCCTGGGTGATCGATGCGGTCGGGCCGCTGGCGAAGCTGAAGCTGTAGGGCACGGTGGTGCCGCCGGCGGCGGTGATGTAGGGGTCGGAGGCCGGCGAGTCGACGGTCAGCGGCGCGCTGAACTGGCCGGGCCCGCTGCCGTGGCCGAGCGGGCGCACCGTGTCGTAGGCGCCCGAATCGCCGGTGGCGGCGAACACCGACTGCCCCTGCGCGGCGGCTTCCAGCAGGATCTGGTGGAAGGTCTGCAGGTCGCCCACGTCGGTGGTGTCGGTATTGCTGGCGCCGTCGACGTTCAGCGCGGCGAAGTTGAAGATCTCCGGGCTGCCCCAGCTGGTCGAGATGCTGTCGGCGCGGTTGTCGGCAACCGCCTGCATGAATGCGTCGGTGAAGCCGTTGCCCGCGTTGGGCGCGTCGTAGACCAGCACGTCGGCATCCGGCGCGAGTCCGCCGGACTGCTCCACGTCGAGCGCGGTCTCGCCGCTGCCGCCGTCGATCGCGCCGCCGCCGTCGACGTGGATCTGGGTGATGCGGTGCGGCTTGGTGGCGAGCCCGATGCCGCTCCAGTAGGCCTCGGCGTCGGCCGGGTCGAAATTGGACAGCGTGACGATCGCGATCGTCGAACCGCGCCCGGTGATGCCGCGCGCGTACAGCGGATTGATGTCGTACAGGTTGGCCACGTCGCCCACGGTGTAGTTGCCCGGCTCGCCGGTGGCGGTGGGGTTGCCGCTGCCCGCCTTCCTGGCGAGCGCGTTGAGCGACGGCTGCCGGCCGGCGATCTTCGGCGCGCTGATGCGGTGCGAGAGGTAGGCGCGCTCGTTGTCGAGCCCGGTGGCGAGCAGCACGGTGCCGGCCAGCGCGGGCGGCAGCACCAGCGCGGTCGCCGGGCGATGGAAGGTACGGCCGGTGGCGGGCGAGACGTAGCTGTGGATGGGCGCCTGGAAGATGCGGCCGAACTGGCCCAGCGTGCCGCTGGTCCGGATCGCCATGCGGTTGGGCAGCACGGTGCCCTGCAAGCCCTGCGCGCGCAGGAACGCCTGCACCTGCGCGATCTGCGCATCGCTGGCGCCGTACTTGTCGGCGAACTGGCCGGTGCTCAGGAACTGGTGGTAGTGCGGGCTGCCGGGCGTGACGGTCTGCCGGATGTACGACTCCAGCGCGGCCTGGTCGTGCAGCCGGAGCACCAGCGTCACCGTGGCGCGCTGGCCGGTGGCCGCCAGGCCCATGTCGGTGTTCCGCTGCAGGCCGCCGGCCCAACTGGCCGGAACGACGCCGGCGAGGATCAGTGCCAGGGAAGCCGCGAGGGTTTTGCGATGCGATGTCGCGAGCATGTGAGTTTCTCCAGGAAGCGAAGAACGCTGGCCGAAGCGGCGGGCTGCCGGTTGCGCGAACCGACACCGCCATCTCGCCTTCCGGCCAGGCCGTAAAGCGTTTTCATCGAGACGTGCTGCCCCACTTTGCTGCCCCGCCGCCGGTCGCCCCCCTGAAGACGGAGGGCGGCGGGTCGGGCAAGCATGCGCGCGGTCGGAAACGGCGGGAAGTGCCGCCGCGCAAGTAATTTCTTGCGATGACGCGAGGGTGGATCGCGTCTTTCTTGCGCGGTCGGAACGGCCATCGCGTGCCCGCGCCGGGGCGGCTTTTTTGAGGCCGTGCCCGCTTGCGGCACAATGACGGGGTTGTGCGCCGCGGTTTTCCGCGGAGCCGTCCCTCTCCACGCGTCGAAAGCCATCGCCATGACCATCATCAAGCAAGCAGACCTGATCCAGTCCGTCGCCGACGCGCTGCAGTACATCAGCTACTACCACCCGGTCGACTACATCACCAACCTCGCCGCCGCCTACGAGCGCGAGGAATCGCCGGCCGCGAAGGACGCGATGGCGCAGATCCTGATCAATTCGCGGATGGCCGCCGAAGGGCATCGCCCGCTGTGCCAGGACACCGGCATCGTCACCGTCTTCCTCAAGGTCGGCATGGACGTGCGCTGGGAAGGCTTCACCGGCTCGCTGGAGGACGCGGTGAACGAAGGCGTGCGCCGCGCCTACAACGACCCGGACAACAAGCTGCGCGCCTCGGTGCTGGCCGACCCGGCCGGCAAGCGGCAGAACACGAGGGACAACACGCCGGCGGTGATCAACGTCTCGATCGTGCCGGGCGGCACCGTGGACGTGATCGTCGCGGCCAAGGGCGGCGGCTCGGAGGCCAAGTCCAAGTTCGCCATGCTCAACCCGTCCGACTCGATCGTGGACTGGGTGCTCAAGACCGTGCCCACGATGGGCGCCGGCTGGTGCCCGCCGGGCATGCTCGGCATCGGCATCGGCGGCACCGCCGAGAAGGCGATGCTGCTGGCGAAGGAATCGCTGATGGAGCACATCGACATCCAGGAGCTGATCGCGCGCGGCCCGCAGAACCGCGCCGAGGAACTGCGCATCGAGCTGTACGAGAAGGTCAACGCGCTGGGCATCGGCGCGCAGGGCCTGGGCGGCCTCACCACCGTGCTCGACATCAAGGTGAAGGACTACCCGACCCACGCCGCCAACCTGCCGGTGGCGATGATCCCCAACTGCGCCGCCACCCGCCACGCGCACTTCGTGCTCGACGGCTCCGGCCCGGTCGCGCTCGATCCGCCGTCGCTGGAGGACTGGCCCAAGCTCACCTACAACCCGACCAACGCGCGCCGCATCGACCTCGACACGATCACCCAGGAGGAGGTCGCCAGCTTCAAGCCGGGCGAGGTGCTGCTGCTCAACGGCAAGCTGCTCACCGGCCGCGACGCCGCGCACAAGCGCATGGTGGACATGCTGAACAAGGGCGAGCCGTTGCCGGTCGATTTCAAGGGCCGCTTCATCTACTACGTCGGTCCGGTCGATCCGGTGCGCGACGAGGTGGTCGGCCCGGCCGGCCCCACCACCGCCACCCGCATGGACAAGTTCACCGAGCAGGTGCTGGCGCAGACCGGCCTGCTCGGCATGGTCGGCAAGGCCGAGCGCGGCCCGGCGGCGATCGAGGCGATCAAGCGGCACCGGTCGGTGTACCTGATGGCCGTGGGCGGCGCGGCCTACCTCGTCTCCAAGGCGATCAAGGCCTCGCGCGTGGTCGGCTTCGCCGACCTCGGCATGGAGGCGATCTACGAGTTCGAGGTGAAGGACATGCCGGTGACCGTCGCGGTGGACAGCGCAGGCACCTCGGTGCACCAGACCGGGCCGAAGGAATGGCGCGCCAAGATCGGCAAGATTCCCGTGGTCGTCGAATAAGACGCGAACCATCGGACGCCGGCCCGTCATCCCTGCGAAAGCCGGGATCCCGTGCCTTGGGACCTAACGAGCTAGAAGTCACTGGATTCCTGCTTCCGCAGGAACGACGGAGTTTTCGGGACGCCCGCTCGTCATCCCGGCGAAGGCCGGGATCCAGTGCCTTGGGGCTCACGAACTAGAGGCGCTGGGTTCCTGCTTCCGCAGGAACGACGAGATATTGGGATTCCCTGACGCAACCGGGGTCAGCCCGCGCTGCTTTCCCGCAAGGGCGACGTGGACGGCGCATCGGCCGCCTCCAGCGCCCCGCGCAACGCTTCGAGCGCCGGCAGCAACCGTTCCGGCTCGCGCAGGGCCTGCCGCGCCGCGCCGACGGCGCGCCGTACCGCGCCGGGCGTGGCGCCGCGATCGATCAGCGCCACCGCAGGCGCACGGCAGGCAGCCAGCGCATCGATCCAGTCGGCCGGTAGCCGCCAGCGTGGCCGCCGGCCGAGCGTGCGGGCCGTGCGGAAGGCCGGCGCCAGCGCATCCACCGCGTCCAGCGCATGCATGAAGGCGGTCGTGTCGTGCGGCGCGGTCGCCGGGTCCAGTGCCTCGCCGAGCGCCGCCAGTGCGTCGGCCAGGCGCCGGCGCAGCACGTCGGTGGAGCGCACCGGCAGCACCAGCCAGGCCACCGCCACGCCGATCGCGGCGCCGGCCAGGATCGCCGCCAGGCGCAGGCCCATTTCCGCCGTCGCGGGGAGGCCGGCGTAATCCTGCAGCAGGGCCAGCGCCACGGTGACGAACAAGGCCCACCACGCGTAGTTGAGCGGCCGCAGCCAGGTACCCAGGAACACCGCGACGAGGATCGACGCCGCGCTGCCGCTGCCGTGCGTGCCGGCCAGCGGGGCCAGCACGGCCGCGGCGAGGGTGCCGATGGCCGCGCCGCCCAGGCGCTGCAGGCTCTTGTACGCCACTTCCCAGCGGCCGCGATTGCCGCTGTGCACGATGAAGGCGGTCAGCACCACCCACGGCCAGTGCGGGCCGAAGCAGGCATGGCCCACGGCGAAGGCGCAGGCCAGTGCCGCCGCCATCTGCAGCGCCATGCGCGTGGTGGCCGAGGTCCGCGTCCGGTCCGGCACCGCGCGGGCCGGCGTGCGATGCGCCGGCTGCACGATGGCCGGCAACAGGCGCAGCCGCCGGCCCAGCGCGTCCAGCGCCGACACCCAGGCCAGCGCCAGCAGGGCCACCGCCACCGGCACCAGGATGGCCGGCAGCGGCCCGCGCTGCGCGCCGGACAGGTGCGGCACGGTGAGCACGGTCACGAACGGCAGCGCGATCAGCCGGCTGGCGCGCCGCGCCTGTTCGCCGAACTGGCGCAGCCATACCGACAGCGCCACGCCGGCGGTGAACGCGGCGGCGCCGAGCCAGGGCAGGTCGCGCAGCAGCAGGCCGACGCCGGTGGCGGCCAGGCCCACCGCCGGCAGGGCGATCGCCGCTTCCAGCCGGCCGCGGCGGTCGCGGTCGAGCCGGCTGCGCGCGAGCGAGAGGCTCAGCACCACCGCCAGTACCGCGCTGCCCGGCCCGGGCGCCAGCCATTGCGCGCAGGCCAGGGTGAGCAGGGCGGAGGCCAGCGCCACGACCGCCTCGGGCAGCGCGCGCAGCGCGGCGGCGCAGCCGCGTGCAGGGGCGGGAAACGCGATGGTCATGGTCGGCCGGCTCCTCCGGGGTGGCGCAGTGTAGCAGTGCCGGCCGGCGCCCCGGCCGCCTCGCCAAGCGGACGTCTGGACGTCCAAAATCGCGCTTCGTCCGAATCCGGTTGCATTCCCGTTGCGGCAGCGCAACACTGGCGGGATCGTTTTTTCCCGCAACCATGGCCCGATAGCCCGTGACCTCGAACGCCCCCGCGTCGCGTCCCTCCGACGCACCCGCTCCCGACGCATCCTGGATCGTGATGAAGTTCGGCGGCACCAGTGTCGCCACGCTTCCCCGCTGGCAGAACATCCGCGAGCTGGTCGCCAGCCGCCGCGCCGAAGGCGCGCGCGTGCTGGTGGTCGTCTCCGCGCTCACCGGCATCACCGACGCGCTCAAACAACTGTGCGCGCAGGACGGGCAGGACAAACGCGACGAGGCGGCCAAGGCGATCGCGCAGCGGCACTACGAGCTGCTCGAGCACATGCAACTGGCGCTGCCGGACACGCTGGGCGCGCGCCTGGACGAGCTGGCCCGGCTCGCCCACGAGGGCCCCGGCGCGCTCGGCGAGCTGGCCTGGCAGGCGCAGGTGCAGGCGCACGGCGAGCTGATGTCCAGCGCGCTGGGCGCCGCCTTCCTCAGCCACAGCGGGCTGCCCACGCAGTGGCTGGATGCGCGCGACTGCCTCGCCGCGGTGGCGCTGCCGAACCAGAACGAGCGCACCCGGCTGCTGTCGTCGATGGTCGATTCGCGGCCGGACCCGGCGCTGGCCGCGCGGCTGGCCGGGCAGGGCGAGGTGTTCATCACCCAGGGGTTCATCGCGCGCGAGGCGGAAGGCCGCACGGTGCTGCTCGGCCGCGGCGGCTCGGACACCTCGGCGTCCTACTTCGGCGCGCTGCTGAAGGCGGCGCGGGTGGAGATCTGGACCGACGTGGCCGGCATGTTCACCGCCAACCCGCGCCAGGTGCCCGGCGCGCGCCTGCTGCAGAAGCTCGACTACGAGGAGGCGCAGGAAATCGCCTCCACCGGCGCCAAGGTGCTGCACCCGCGCTGCCTGTCGCCGCTGCGCGAGCCGCGCGTGCCGCTGCTTATCAAGGACACCAACCGGCCCGAGCTGGACGGCACGGTGATCGGCCCGGAGGTGCGCGAGCACGCGCCCAGCGTCAAGGCGATCAGCGCGCGCAAGGGCATCACCCTGGTCTCGATGGAGTCGGTGGGCATGTGGCAGCAGGTCGGCTTCCTCGCCGACGTGTTCGCGCACTTCAAGCAGCACGGCCTGTCGGTCGACCTGATCGGCTCGGCCGAGACCAATGTCACCGTGTCGCTCGATCCCACCGAGAACCTGCTCGATTCGGATGCCGTCGCCGCGCTCGCCAGCGACCTGGCCAAGGTGTGCCGGGTGAAGGTGATCGCGCCGTGCGCGGCGATCACCCTGGTCGGCCGCGGCATGCGCTCGATGCTGCACACGCTGTCCGGCGTGCTGGCCGAGTTCGGCCAGTTGCGCGTGCACCTGATCTCGCAGTCGTCGAACAACCTCAACCTCACCTTCGTGGTGGACGAGAGCGTGGTGGACGACCTGCTGCCGCACCTGCACGACCTGCTGATCGGCGCCGGCGCCCTGCGCACCGACGACAGCGCGCTGTTCGGGCCGAGCTGGCAGGCGCTGTACGGCAGCGGCGAGGCGTCGGCGCCGGCCGCCGCGTGGTGGCGCGGCGAGGAGGAGCGCGCGCGGCTGCTGCAACTGGGCGCGGAGGCGACGCCGCGCTACGTCTACCACCTGCCCACCGTGCGGGCGCAGGCGCGCGAGCTGAAGTCGCTGGCCGCGGTGGACCGGCTGCACTACGCGGTGAAGGCGAACACGCATCCGGCGATCGTGCGCGCGCTGGCCGAAGAGGGCTACGCGTTCGAGTGCGTCTCGCCCGGCGAGCTGAAGGCGGTGGACGCGCTGGTGCCGGCGTCGACGCCGCTGCTGTTCACGCCGAACTTCGCGGCGCGGGCCGACTACGTGGCCGCGCTCGCCACCCGCGCCACGGTCACGCTCGACGCGCTGTACCCGCTGGAGCACTGGGGCGAGCTGTTCCGCGGCCGCGAGATCGTGCTGCGGGTTGACCTGGGCCGCGGCCTGGGCCACCACGAGAAGGTGCGCACCGGCGGCACCGGCAGCAAGTTCGGCCTGCCGGTGGAGCAGGTCGATGCCTTCCTGCGGCTGGCCGACGCGCACGGCGTGACCGTGCGCGGCCTGCACGCGCACCTGGGCTCGGGCGTGCTCGACGCGGCGCACTGGGGCGAGGTCTACGGCCAGCTCGCCAGCCTGGCCGAGCGGATCGGCAGCATCGCCTTCCTCAACATCGGCGGCGGCCTCGGCGTGCCCTCGCATCCGGGCGAGGCGCGGCTGGACGTGGCGGCGCTCGACCGCGTGCTGCGCGAGGTCAAGGCGGCCTATCCGCACTACCGGCTGTGGATGGAGCCGGGCCGCTACCTGGTCGCCGACGCCGGCGTGCTGCTGGCGCGGGCCACCCAGCAGAAGGGCAAGGGCGCGCTGCGCTACCTCGGCGTGGACACCGGCATGAACAGCCTGATCCGCCCGGCGCTGTACGACGCCTGGCACGAGATCGTGAACCTCACCCGGCTCGACGAGCCGGCCACCGCGCTGTACCAGGTGGTCGGCCCGATCTGCGAGAGCGGGGACGTGCTGGGTACCGACCGCCGCCTGCCGGAGGCGCAGGAGGGCGACGTGATGCTGATCGCCCAGGCAGGCGCCTACGGCAAGGTGATGTCCTCGCCCTACAACCTGCGCGACGAGGCCGGGGAGATCGTGCTGGACGACTGAGTTCCGGGCTTCGGTGGTCCCGGGTTTCGTGCCTTTCCCTGTAGGGCGACTGCCGATGGCCCGTCATCTGCCGATGGCTCGTCACCCCAGCGAAGGCCGGGATCCAGCGACTCCGGGGCGGCCGCAGATGCGAAGGCGCTGGATCCCGGCTTTCGCCGGGATGACGGTGCTGCATTTCGCCGGGATGACGGCGTTGCATTTTGCCGGAAGGCAGTTTTCGGGCCCGGGGCGGCGACGGCGAGAAAAGGACCCGGGGGTGTCCCGGCTTGAAGACTGCGCCGGCCGTGGACCATGGTTTCTGGGACAATGACGCATTGACGAATAGCGAGGGCGTGCTTGGAGTGATTCCGGAGGCTTCGGCCAGCCCGGTTCCTCGCCCGCTTCCCCTCCGCGGGGGAAGGGAGCACGTCGCGGAGACTGACGAGTGACGACGACCATCCAACCGCGCCTGACCCGGGTGTTCCGCTTCCTTCACGCACGCTACGCCGACGGCGTGGCCGAGCTGGCCTATGCCTTCGACGAGGGCGAGCCGCTGGTGGAGCGCATCCGCTTCCCTGCCGCGCCGCCGCTGCCGCGCGAGCGCCAGGCCGCCTTCGACGCCGCGCTGAAG
The DNA here is from genome assembly GCF_001428405.1 of Frateuria sp. Soil773. GTDB lineage: Bacteria > Pseudomonadota > Gammaproteobacteria > Xanthomonadales > Rhodanobacteraceae > LMSL01. The sequence goes on along the minus strand of NZ_LMSL01000041.1, from coordinate 501,041 downwards.
CTGCTGCACCTGGTCGCCGGCATCAGCTACTACAAGGCCGGCGTGCCGCCGAAGATCGAGGTGGCCGACGGCCCGCTCGACGACGCCACCGCCGGCCTGCTCGACGCGCTGTACCTGCACGGCCTGGCCGAGTTCGCCTACCGCAACGGGCTGGACCTGCGCGGGCGGATCGCCTTCCCGCGCCGCGCTCCCTCGCCCGGGAACCCACCGTCGAATATGGCCCCCGGCCTTGGCCTGCCCAGGCGCACCCTGGTGCCCATCGGCGGCGGCAAGGATTCGCTGGTGGCGGTGGAGGCGATCAAGTCGATCGGCGGCGACGCCACGGCGGTGTGGGTCGGCAACTCGCCGCTGATCGCGGCCTGCGCCGAGCGTACCGGCCTGCCCACGTTGAACATCCAGCGCGAACTGGCGCCCGGGCTGTTCGAGCTGAACCGGCTGGGCGCGTGGAACGGGCACATCCCGGTGACCGCGGTGAATTCGGCGATCCTCGCCGTGGCCGCGATCCTGTACGGCTACGACTCGATCGCCTTCGCCAACGAGCGGTCCGCCTCGGCCGCCACGCTGGAGTACGACGGCCAGCAGGTGAACCACCAGTGGAGCAAGGGCTACGCCTTCGAGGTGCTGCTGTCGGACTGGCTGCACGGCCACGTCACCGCCGACCTCGACTACTGCTCGCTGCTGCGGCCGTACTCGGAGCTGGCGATCACCCGCGCGTTCGCGAAGCTGACCCCGTACTTCGACGCGTTCTCCAGTTGCAACCGCAATTTCCGCCTGCTCGGCCCGAAGCCGGCCGACCGATGGTGCGGGCAGTGCCCGAAGTGCCATTTCGTGTTCCTCGCGCTGGCGCCGTTCCTGCCCAAGCCGCGGCTGCTGTCGATCTTCGGGCGCAACCTGCTGGACGACGAGGCGCAGGCGGCCGGTTTCGACGCCCTGCTGGAGTTCCAGGACCACAAGCCGTTCGAATGCGTGGGCGAGGGCGCCGAGGCGCGCGCGGCGATGTATGCGCTGAGCCAGCGCCCGGAGTGGCAGGAGGACGCGCTGGTCGCGCGCTTCATCCGCGAGATATTGCCCCAGCTCGATCCCGCGCAGCTCGCGCTGGAACCGTGGCTGGCGCCGTCCAGCGAGCATCGCGTACCGGCGCGGCTGCAGCCGGCGCTGGCGGCGATCGGCGGATGAGCGATTTGCGCAAGCGTCCCGGCTCGTTGCGGGAGCGGAGTGCCGCGGCCGAAACCGCTCTTGCAGTCGCCCTCGCAAAGCCGCGCAGGAATGGCTGGGGAGGATGCCCGCATGCGCATCGCTGAACTGTCCGGCCAGCGGGTCGCGGTGTGGGGTTTCGGGCGCGAGGGGCGGGCGGCGATCGGCGCCTTGCGCCGGCGCCTGCCGGGGCAGCCGCTGGCGCTGTACTGCCACGCCGCCGAGGTCGATGCGGCGCGCGCGTTCGATCCGGCGCTGACCGTCCACGGCAGCGAGCCCAATGCGGTGACGCTGGCCGCGTACGACGTGGTGGTGAAGTCGCCGGGCATCTCGGCCTACAAGCCGGCGATCCTCACCGCGCAGGCGCAGGGCACCCGCTTCACCTCGGGCACCGCGCTGTGGTTCGGCGAGCACCCGCAGGCGCGCGTGGCGGCCGTCACCGGCACCAAGGGCAAGAGCACCACCACCGCGCTGCTGGCGCACCTCGCCCGCGCGCTGGGCGTGCGCACGGCGCTGGCCGGGAACATCGGCATGCCGCTGCTGGAACTGCTCGACGGCGAGGCGGCGCTGTGGGCGGTCGAGCTGTCCAGCTTCCAGACCGGCGAAGCCGGGCCGCTGGAGCTGGGCGTGATCACCAGCCTGTACGAGGAACACCTCGACTGGCACGGCTCGCGCGAACGCTACGTGGCGGACAAGCTGCGCCTCGCCGACGCGGCGCGGACCCTGCTGGTGAACGGCCTGCAGCCGGAGCTGCTGGAGCTGACCGCCGGGCATCCCGCGCGGCGCATCTTCGGCGGGCCGGACGGCTGGCACGTGCGCGACGGTTTCATCCGCCGCGGCGAGGCCGAGGTGATGGCGGTGACGGCATTGTCGGCCCCCGGCGCGCACAACGCCTTGAACGCCTGCGCCGCGCTGGCGGCGCTGGAGCTCATGGGCCACGACGCGGCGGCCGCGGCGCCGGCGCTGGCGAGCTTCCGCCCGCTGCCGCACCGGCTGCAGCCGCTCGGCGAGCGCGACGGCCTGCACTGGATCAACGATTCGATCAGCACGACGCCGCAGGCCACGCTGGCGGCGCTGGACAGCCTGCCGGGCCGCGAGGTCACGGTGATCGTCGGCGGCCACGACCGCGGCCTGGACTGGTCGGATTTCGTGCGCGCCGTCGCCGTCCGCAGCTCGCTGCGCGTGGTGGCGCAGGGCGCCAACGGGCCGCGCATCGCGATGGCCCTGCGCAAGGCGGCGCCGGAGCTGCCGCTGGGCGAGACGGACGGCCTGGACGAAGCGGTGGCGATGGCCCGCACGGTCACGCCCGAAGGCGGCGTGGTGCTGCTGTCGCCGGGCGCGCCGAGCTTCGACCAGTTCCGCGACTACGCCGACCGCGGCCGCCACTTCGCCGAGCTGGCCGGTTTCGACGGCGGCGCGATCGCCGGCATCGACGGGCTGGGCATCGCCTGACATCCGCCCCGGTCTCCCGTGACCCGCCGCCGGCGCTGCCTGCGTACGGGCCGGGAAGAGCGGAGGAGCGGACGTCCGTCCATGGTTGGGCGGCGACGCCGCCCATGGGCGAGTCAGGTTCGGTCCGGCAGCGATGGGTGCAGGCGCCTTGCGATGTGGACCGGGCGCCAGCGTGCTTGCGCAGGCTCAAGCCGGCGCGGCGTCGCGTACTGCCATCCGCCAGCCGGCAAGGCGGGCCGCGAGGCGATGGACGGGGCAGGCACCCGTGCGTCGGCGCGGGCTTGCCTGCCGCCGCCTGTACGGTTTCGACGAAGGTGCCGCCGCGCCGGCGGTCGCGCAGTAGAATGCCCCGTCCGCGGCATCCGGTCGCGCGCGTCCCGATCGTTGTCCGTGCTCTGGAGGTTGTCGTCGAGTGGAGCAGTCCAAGGGGACAGGGGCCGTTGCGGGCGAGCCGGGCGCGGACGATCCCGTCGCGGTCCGGCCGGCGCCGTTGAGCGCCGCGGCCGGCGTGGCGCGCCGCCTTGCCGGCCCGCTGCTGTCGGCGTCGATGCTGTGCCTGGCGCTGTGGGCGCTGCACCGCCTGCTCGGCGCGGTGAGCTACCACGAGGTGCGCGGCTACTTCCACGGGCTGCGGGCCGGCCAGATCGCGCTGGCGCTGGCGCTGACCGCAGGCGGCTACGCGGTGATGACGCTGTACGACGGCTTCGCGCTGGCGGCGATCGGGCGCCGGCTGCCGTACCGGCGGGTCGGCCTGATCGCCTTCATCAGCTACGCCTTCAGCAACACGCTGGGCATGGCCCTGCTGGTGTCCGGCTCGATCCGCTACCGCTTCTACGTGCAGGCCGGGCTGTCCACCGGCGAGATCGCGCGGGTGGTGCTGTACTGCACCGCCGGCTTCTGGCTCGGCCTGTGCGCGCTGGCCGGCACGACCCTGTTGCTGGTGCCGGTGCCGCCGGAGCTGCCGCTGGCCGCCGCGGCGCGGCCGCTGGGTGCGCTGCTGGCGCTGGTGCCGCTGGCCTGGCTGGGCGGCGGGCTGCTGGTGCGCCGGCCGTTGCGGCTGTGGCGCTGGCAGGTCGAGCTGCCCGGCCCCGCGCAGGCGGCGCGGCAGGTGCTGGTGGGCGCGCTGGACTGGGGGCTTGCTGCCGGCGTGCTGTACGTGCTGATGCCCGAGGCGATCTCCGGTGGCTTCGGGCATTTCCTGGCGATCTTCGTGCTGGCGCAGATGGCCGGCCTGATCAGCCACGTGCCCGGCGGCCTGGGCGTGTTCGAGGCGGTGATGCTGGCCGGCTTCGGCGTGGCCGGCAACCAGGGGCTGGAGGCGCCGATCCTCGGCTCGCTGGCCGCGTTCCGCGCGATCTACTACCTGCTGCCGCTGTGCGTGGCGACGCTCGCGGTGGTGTGGCGCGAGGCGCGCGGCCTGCGCCGCCGGGCGCTGCTGGCGCCGTGGTTCACCGCGTGGCTGCCGCCGTTCTTCGCCGGGCTCACCCTGGTCTGCGGCGCGGTGCTGCTGTTCTCCGGCGCGACCCTGGCCCTGCCGGGCCGCATGGCGATCCTGCGCGAGCTGCTGCCGCTGCCGGTGCTGGAGGTCTCGCATTTCATGAGCAGCGTGATCGGCATGCTGCTGCTGATCCTCGCGCGCGGCCTGCAGCGCCGGCTCGACGCGGCCTACGTGCTGACCCTGGTGCTGCTGGTGGCCGGCGCGGTGTTCTCGCTGCTCAAGGGCATCGACTACGAGGAGGCCGCGCTGCTGTCGCTGCTGGCGTTGGCGCTGGCGCCGGCGCACCGGCATTTCTACCGGCGCGCCTCGCTGTTCAGCGCGAGCTTCTCGGCCGGCTGGATCGTGGCGATCCTCGCCGTGCTGGGCTGCGCCGGCTGGCTGGTGATGTTCAGCTTCAAGCACGTCGAGTACAGCAGTAGCCTGTGGTGGGAGTTCAGCTTCCGCCACGGCGGCGCGCCGCGCGCGCTGCGCGCGCTGGTGGGCGCGGCGGCGGTCGGCCTGCTGTTCGCGCTGGCGCACCTGATCCGCGCCGTGCGGCCGCGCCACCGGCCGCCGAGCGAGGAGGAACTGGCCCGCGCATGGCCGCTGATCAAGCGGTTCCCCTCGACCCAGGCGCACCTGGCGCTGATGGGCGACAAGGCGTTGCTGTTCGATCCGGACGACCGCGCCTTCGTGATGTACGACACCGAGGGACGGAGCTGGGTGGCGATGGGCGACCCGGTCGGCGCCGACGAGGACGCGCGACGCGAGCTGGTGTGGAGCTTCCGCGAGCTGTGCGAGCGTTCCGGCGGCTGGCCGGTGTTCTACCAGGTGCGCCCGGAAGACCTGGACCTGTACCTGGAAGTAGGCATGAACCTGCTCAAGATCGGCGAGGAGGCGCGCGTGCCGCTGGCCGGCTTCAACCTCGACGGCAAGTCCAAGAAGGTGCTGCGCAACACGGTGAACAAGCTCAACCGCGACGGCCTGCGCCTGCAGATCGTGCCGGCGGACGGGGTGCCCGCGCTGCTGCCACGGCTGAAGCCGGTCTCCGATGCGTGGATGGCCGGCAAGAAGGTGCGCGAGAAGCGCTTCTCGCTGGGCGCGTTCCGGCCCGACTACCTCGCGCGCACGCCGATGGCGGTGGCATGGCTGGACGATGAGCCGGTGGCGTTCGCCAACCTGCTGCTCAACGAGACCAGGGAAGAGGCCTCGGTGGACCTGATGCGCCACCTGCCCGACGCGCCGGCCGGGATCATGGACTACCTGTTCGTGGAGCTGATGCAGTGGGCGCGCGGCGAGGGCTACCGCTGGTTCAACCTCGGCATGGCGCCGCTGTCGGGCCTGCAGAACCGCCGGCTGGCGCCGCTGTGGATGCGCTTCGGCGCGCTGGTGTTCGGCCGCGGCGAGCGCTTCTACAACTTCCGCGGGCTGCATCGCTACAAGGACAAGTTCGATCCGGAATGGGAGCCGCGCTATCTCGCCGTGCCTGCGGGCGTGGCGCTGCCGGTGGTGCTTGCGAACGTGGCCAGCCTGATCGCGGGCGGCCTGGGGGGAGTGGTTCGTCGATGAAATGGCTGCGCGGAATCCTGTATGTGCTGCTGGCGCTGGCGGCGGCCGTGCTGCTCGCCTGGCGGCCGTGGTCGCACCCGGGCCTGGCCGAGACCACCACGGTGCTGCCCGCGCCCGCGGGCGTGGCGCCGCCGGCCGGGCGCGACGACGTGCTCGCCATCGTGTTCTCCGGCGACGGCGGCTGGCGCGACCTGGACCAGCAACTGGGCGCGCACCTCAACGCCAGCGGCTTCCCGGTGCTCGGCGTCAGCATGCTGGAGTACTACTGGCACGGCGGCTCGGCCGAAAAGACCGCGCGCGAGCTCGACGCCCTGATCGACGGCGAACTGGCGCGCACGCACAAGCGGCGGCTGTGGCTGGTCGGCTTCTCCTTCGGCGCCGACGTGCTGCCCACGGTGATCGGGCGGCTCGCGCCGGAACACCGGGCGCGCATCGCCCAACTGGTGCTGCTCTCGCCCACCCGCGACCTCAACTTCGAGATCGAGCTGGAGGGCTACATGCAGCAGCGGCTGGGCTGGCTGCAATCGACGCTGAAGTCGATCAAGCAGCGGGTCCACCCGGTGCCGCACTATCCCGCGCTGCCGCCGCTGCTGGCGCTGGACGCGCACCCGCCGGTGGCGTGCTACTACGGCGCCGACGAGGCCGACGACACCGTCTGCACCGAACCGCGCCTGCCCGCGTGGGTGCGCGTGCACGCGATGGCCGGCGACCACCACCTCGGTGGTGACTACGGTGCGCTTGCCGCGCGGATGATTGCGGAGTTGCCTGCGGCGGCGGCTGCGAACTGATCCGGCGGGGTTTTGCTCGGGCGGAATGGCCTGGGCTATGGCTTGGGAGTTTTTCGCCGGCCATCCCAGTGAGCCCCGAGAAAAGGGGTAAGAGAGCGGGAATCCTGTGACTTTGAAAGGCACTGGATTCCTGCTTTCGCAGGAATGACGGTTGGTTGTTCTGAGGACGGCTTGTTGTTCTAGAGACGGACTGCTCTGGATTTGGCGCCGGCTTCCGAAGCCGGCGAGCTTTTGCTCGTCATCCTCGCGAAAGCGAGGATCCAGCGACTTGAAAGGCGCGGGATGACCAGTCCTTCGACTGTTAAAGCGCCTCCCGCTTGACCGGCCCTGCGGCCGTTGAGAGCCGCAGGAATGGTGAACTGGGTTGTTCCCGGACTTCCCTGCCTTCGGGCCAACACAACAGCCCTATTTCTCGATCCGGTAGTTGAAGCTGGCGCGGCTGAATTCGGTGGCCTGCTGGGCTTCGAAGTTCCAGCGGTGGCTGAGGCGGTAGCGCAGGGTGATCACCTGGCCCGGCTCGAACAGGCCGACGCCGTAGCTGAGGTACAGCCGCGGCGACAGGTACTTGCCGACGGTGAAGGCGGAGCTGCCGCCGAGCGCCTCGTTGCTGGACACGCCGATCTCGTCCACGCCGAGCTTGGAGCCCACGCTCTTGGCGAGCAGGTCGCCGGCGGCCGAGCCAAGCGCCTGTGCGGCGGCGCCGACCATGTCGCCTTCGCCGCCCTTCACCTGCGACAGCGGCTTGCCGGTGACCAGGTAGGACAGCGCGTCGGACTGCTCCATCACCGGGTTGGAGAACACCGTGAGGATCGGCCGCTGCGCGGTGCCGGAGACCAGCAGGCCGACTTCCTGGCCCTCGTCGATGGTGGCGTTGGGGTTGAGCTTGCGCACCGCGCGGATGTTCAGGCCGGGGTTGTCGATCGGCGTGCTGGCGAACAGCAGTTGGCCGCGCTCGATGTGCAGGTTCTGGCCGTACGCCTTGTAGGTGCCGTCCACCCCGATCTGGCCCTGGCCGGTGGTGTCGCGGCCGGGCCGTTCGCTCACCGTCAGCGTGCCGGTGAGGCGGCCGTCCAGGCCCATGCCGATCAGGTGCGTCTTGCGGCCGAGGTCGACCTTGACCTGCGCGCGGACCGGCAGCTTGCTGGCGGCCTTCTCCTGCTGCTCCTGGTCGATCACCACTACGTCGGGCGAGGTCTGGGTGGCACCGGCGCCGGGCAGCTTCTCCAGGTTCACGTCGGCGCTGTCCAGCGTCACCGAGCCGCCGACGTCCAGGCCCTTGGCGTCCTGGCGGATCACCAGGTCGGGCGAGATCGCCACCTTCGCGGCGGGGATGTCGGCCGCGGTGAATTCGCTGCCCTTGAGCGTGATCGCGGTCTGCGCGCCTTCGCCGATCCCGGCGCTGCCGCCGACGGTGAGCGTGCCCTTGCCCGACTGCACGCTGCCGTCGATGCGGAACTGGCGCGCGTCGGCGGTGCTGACCGCGAGCCGGCCCTGGCTCAGCTTGAGGCCGGCGGAAGGCACCTCGGCGGCGAAGCCCTGCACCGTGGCCTGGCCGGTGATCGCCGGCTGGGCCAGCGTGCCGGCGAAATGGAAATTGCCGTCGAGGCCGCCCTTCACGTTGGCCAGCTCGGCGGTGAGCAGTTCCAGCGGGGCGAGGCTGGCCAGGTGCAGCGCGAGCTGGCCGCCCAGCGCCTGCTGCGCGCCAGTGAGGCTGAGCTGGCCGTCCAGGCGGCCGCCGTCGTCGAGGCTGGCGCGCACGCTGGCCTGCTGCCGCTGCGGGCTCAGCTCGGCGTTGACGGCGAGGTCGCGCCAGCCGAGCAGGGGCTGGTCGGCGCGGTCGGTATAGGTGACCGTGCCGCGCGCCGAGGTGATCGAGGCGTTGCCGCTGAGCGCACCGGCGGCGGTGCGGTGCAGCTTGCCGCTGCCTTCCAGGGTGCCGTCGGCGCGCACCGGCAGGTCGGCGTTGCCGCTGGCGTTGAGCAGCAGGGCCAGCGGCAGGGCCTGCAGCCGGTAGCTGGCGTCGAGGTTGCCGGCCTTGTCCTGCTTCGCGGCGAGGCACAGCAGCGGATCGCCGGCGGTCAGGCACAGCTCGGACAGCGAGGCCGCGCCGTCGTTGTAGGCCAGTTGCACGGGCTGGCGCAGGCGCCAGCGCGGCAGCCCCTGCGGATCGAGGTTGAGCGTGGACAGCGTGCCGTTCCATGCCTGGCCCTTGAGGCCGCCGCTCAGCGCGAGCTCGGCCGAGAGCTGGGTGCCGCGCGCGTCGAGCCGCAGGCTGTGCCTGGCCTCGGTGCCGTCGCCGTCGAGGCGGATCTGCTGGAACGCCAGGCCGCCGGCGTGCACGCCGCTGGCCGCCAGGTCGAGCTTGCCGCCGGGCTGGCTGACGTCCGGCAGGTGCGCGTTCAATTGCAGGCCGTCGACGGTGTTGCCCTGGTAGGCCAGCGCCTGGCCGCGCAGGTTGCCGTCCACGCTGAGCTTCGGCATCAGGCCGCGCACGTTGAATCGTCCGTCGAGGCGTCCGCCGGCGTTCGGCAGCCAGTCGCCGAGCGAGGCGATAGCCAGGGTCAGGTCGATGTCGTTGCGGCTGCCCGGCCTGGCGGCGAGCGCCACGGTGCTGCCGCCGGAGGCGAGTTCGAGCTTGCCGTCGATCACCTGGCTCGGCGCCAGGTGCAACTGGCCGCTGCCGCGCAGTGCGCGGTCGCGCAGCCGGCCGCCGAGCTTGCGGATCTCGATGCTGGCGTCGGGCCGGTCTTTCGGCAGCGTGCCGTGGGTGGCGATGTCGGCGTCGAGCGCGCCGTTCCAGCCGGCGAACAACTGGCCCGGATCGAGCCGGTTGGCGGTGGCTTCGAGCTGCCAGCCCAGCTCCGGTTGCAGGGTCAGCGTACCCTTCGCCTGCAGGCCGCCCTGCGGCTGCTTCAGCGCCAGCGAATGCAGGGCGATCTGCTGCCGGGTGCCGTCCAGGTTCAGCGCGAGCTTGGCCAGTTGCCCCGGCGGGCCGACGTCGACGTCGCCCTCGGCATGGAACTGTTCGGCGTTGCCCTTCGCCTGCAGGCGGCCCTGGCTGGCGAGCGCCTGGCCGGCGAGTTCGGGCGGCAGCAGCAGGTCCTTCCAGCGGATCGCCAGGTCGCCGCCGACCGGCTTGGCGTCGAGCCGCACGGTGCCGTTCGCTTCCACCCGGCCCTTGACCTGCGGCGAGCCCAGCGCGAGTTCGTCCAGGGTCAGGGTGCCGAAGTCGTCGCTGAAGTGCGCGCGCAGCGGTTGCAGCAGCAATTGGTAGTCGTTGAGGTCGAGCCGCCCCTGCAGGCTGCCGCCGCGGCGGTCGCCGCTGCCTTGCAGGTCGATGCCGAGGGCGGTGAGCGCGCTGTCGCCGAGCAGCGGCTTGGGATCGAACTTCGGCGCCAGCAGCTTCGCCGTCCACGGATAGCTCGCGTCGTGCTGGGCGAGGTCCAGTTGCAGGTGGGCGACCATCGGCAGGTCGAGCGCCAGCTCGGCGTGGCTCTGCCGGCCGTCGCTGCGGGCGCTGAGCTTGCCGGCGTAGTCGACGCCGCCGAGCTTCCAGCCGAAGTCGATGGCGCCGGCGCCCTGGTTGCGCGTGCCGATCGCCAGTTGGCCGTCGAGGTCGGCGTGGCCGTCCGGCGCGCGCAGCGCGAGCCGTTTCAGCGCAATGCCGTTGGCGGTCCAGCTACCGGCCAGGGCGAGGCTGTCGGAGGCGAACAGCGGCTTGCCGTCCTGCACGAGCTCGACCTTGCCCACCTGCACGCGGTCGAGCAGCAGGTCCACCGGCGGGGTCGGCGAGAAGCTGCCGCCGCTCTCGTGCGTGTCCTCGCTGGCGGCGGGCAGGGCCACGCGCACGTCGTCCACCTGCAGCGCGAGCACATGCACGCGCCTGGCCAGCAGGGGCCAGAAGCGCAGGTCCAGGTGCAGCCTGCCCACGCGCGCGTCCAGCCCCTTGCCGTCGGCGTAGCGCACGCCGGCAAGGTCTAGCGGGCCGATCAGCCGGCCCTGCGCCTGCTGCACGCTGAGCGCGCCGCCGGTGAGGCCGCTGGCGCGCGCGAGCGCGAAGCGCAGCCCGGAGCCGGTGCCGAGCAGCCAGCCGGCGCCGAGGGCCAGCAGCGCCAGCAGGATCAGCAGCGCGGCCGCCAGCCGGCGCGGCCAGCGGCGGCGACGGGGAGCGGGTGCGGGAGGCGTGGCGGTGGCGTTCATCGGTCAGAGGTCCGGGCCGATCACGATGTGCAGTTCCACGCCGTGCTCGTCCTTGTTGTGGACCGGCGTGCCCAGGTCCAGCCGGATCATGCCCACCGGCGACAGCCAGCGCAGGCCCAGGCCGGCGCCGATCTTCGGGCGGTAGTCGGTGCCGTTGAAGGCGTTGCCGGCATCGACGAAGGCGGCCATGCCCCAGTTGCGGGTGAAGTAGTGCTCCACCTCGGTGCTGGCGACCAGCAGGTTGCGCCCGCCGATGACGCGGTCGTAGCTGTTGCGCGGCCCGATCGACTGGTAGCCGTAGCCGCGCACTGAGCGGTCGCCGCCGGCGAAGAAGCGCAGTTGCGGCGGCAGCGCGGCGAAGTCGTTGGTCCAGGTGTAGCCGGCGCTGCCGCGCAGGATCAGCCGGTTGCGGCCGGCGAACGCGCGGATCCATTTCACGTCGCCCAGGATCTGGCTGAAGCTGGCGTCGGAGAGCAGGGTGCCGGCGGTGCTGCGCGCGGCGATGTTCACCGACCAGCCGCGGCGCACGAAGGTGGGGTTGTCGCCCTGCTTGCGCGAGAGCGCCGCCTCGGCGAACACCTCGGTGCTGTTGCCGCGCTCGATGCCGAGCGTGTTGTCCGACTCGCCGCCCTTCTTGCCCACCGTGAAGGTGCCCGACAGCGCGTGCACGCCGAGCGTGCGGGTCCAGCCGTGCCACAGCCGCGTCTCGTTGGCGACCAGCTCCAGCGTGCGCGACTGCGAGGTGGCGGTGTCGGCGTCGCGGAAGTTCGCGCCGAAGTTGTAGCTGCGCTGGTTGTCGCCGGGCATCGGGATCGAGTACAGCGTGGACAGTGTCTTCAGCTTCTGCGCCAGCACCAGTTCGTTCTTCCACTTGTGGCCGCGCCGGTTCACCCAGCGCCGCTCCATCCCGCCGCGCACGCCGAAGCCGGTGTCGGTGCCGATGAACGGGCCGCCGGTGTAGATCGTGCGCTTGGCCGGCGCCAGTTGCACGTCGACATCGACGGTGCCGTCCCGGGCGTCGTCCACGTCGGGCAGCACGTTGACCACCGAGAAATAGTCCGCGCCGTTCAGCGCCTGCTGCAACTGCAGCAACTGGTCCTGGGAGAAGTAGTCGCCGCGCTTGAACGGCACGTAGCGGTCGAGGAAGCCTTCGTCGAACTGCGAACCCTGGAAGTGCACCTGGCCGAAGCGGTAGCGCGGCCCGGCCTCCCAGGCGAGGTGGATGGCCGCGCTGCGGTTGGCGCGGCTGACCTCGACCCGGTGGGTGAGCAGCTTGGCGCCGAGGAAGCCGTTGGCGGTGAGGCTGCTGCTCAGGGCGTCGCGCGCGGCGTCGTAGGTGCCGTGGTTCAGCGGCTGGTCCTTGAGCTTCTCGATCGCGCGCCGGGCGCGGCGGATCGGGCCGATCGCGGCGGCGGCCGGGTCGAGCCGCACGTCGACCGCGGTGACCTTCACCGGCTCGCCCGGCTTCACGTGCAGGGTCACCTTCCAGTCCTTGCCGGTCTGCTGCAGGTCGCCGGTGACCGTGGCGTCGTAGTAGCCGTAGGGCTCCAGCGCGGATTTCGCCTGGTCGGGCGCGCGCTCGTACAGTCGCCGCAGCTGCGCGTCGCTGACATCGCGCCTGGCGTACTGCGACAGCTCCACGCTGGCCGCCACCGCTCCCTTCATGGAGTCGTCGACGCCGTCCACCACCAGTTGCACGCCCGCATGGGCCTGCGACGCCAGCAGCAACAGCAACGGCGGCAGGAGGCTCAGGCGTCGTCGGGCTCGGCGCATGCGCGGGGGTTCCATCCTTGAATGCGGGTACACGGGTAGGGGCAGCTTACCCAAGTTGGCGTCGGCATCGTATGAAGCCCGGCCAACCCCGGCGCGGGCGCCGCGCGCGCCGGGCCGGGCGCGCGGGCGTCAGCCGGCCTTGTCGCCGGCCTTGTGCGCGATCCACGCGCCGACCACGGCGGAGAAGTACGGGATCGACTGCGCGGCGAGGATGATCATCCACAGGGTGCCCTCGACGTAGCGCGTGCCGAAGCCGATCGCCATGCCGATCACGCACAGGGTCAGCGCGCAGGCCATCAGCAGCTCCTCGCGCACCGGCGCGAACGCGGCGAAGCCCGATTCGCCCAGGCGCCGGCTCTTGGCGGTGACCACGAAGGCGGTCTTCTCGCGGGTGAGGCCGTGCAGGATGCCGCGCGCGATGGCGTGGCTGAGGCCCATGCTGGCCAGCGACGCCATCAGCGTGTCGTACCAGCCGCAGGGCACGCGGGCGCGGTACAGCACGATGCCGAAGATCGCCTTGGCGAAGAAGAAGCCGATCACCGGGATCAGGAACAACTGCATCGGCAGGCTGAACAGGGTGGGCAGGCCGATCATGCCGGCGGTCCAGTAGATCGCCATCATGGTAAAGATCAGGTGCAGCGCGTCGGCGAACCAGCTGAACCAGCCGGTGAGGAAGTGGAAGCGCTGGCCGGCCGAGAGCGGACCCTTCCTGGTCATCCAGTCCCAGCGGCCCTTGAGGATCTGCATGGCGCCGAACGCCCAGCGGTAGCGCTGGCTCTTGTACGCCTTGAAGTCGGCCGGGGTGAGGCCCTTGCCCATCAGCTCGTCGACGTAGACCAGCTCGTAGCCGGCATGCATCAGGCGCAGGCCCAGCTCGGCGTCCTCGCAGATGGTCCACTCGGACCAGCCGCCGGTGCCTTCCAGCGCGGAGCGGCGAACCATGGTCATGGTGCCGTGCTGGATGATCGCGTTGCGCTCGTTGCGATGGTGCATGCCGATGCGGAAGAAGCCGTCGTATTCCCACGCGGTCATGCGGCGGAAGCGGTTGTGCTCGAAGTCGCGGTGCGCCTGCGGGCACTGCACCACCGCCACCTTCGGGTCGTGGAAGTGGCCGGTGAGGGTGGCCAGCCAGTCCGGGCGCACCACGTAGTCGGCGTCGATCACCGCCACCACCTCGGCTTCCGGCGCGGTCTCCTTCAGGCCGAAGTTCAGCGCGCCGGCCTTGAAGCCGGGCCACGGCTCCAGGTGGAAGAAGCGGAAGCGGCGGCCGAGCTTCTCGCAGTACGCCTGCACCGGCTTCCACACGTCCGGGTTCTTGGTGTTGTTGTCGATCACCAGCACTTCGTAGTTCTGGTAGTCCAGCTCGGCCAGCGAATCGAGCGTGACGATCACCATCTCCGGCGGCTCGTTGTAGCAGGCCAGGTGAATCGACACGAACGGCTGTTTCTCGGGGCGGTCGGGCCGCAGCATGCCGGCGTGGCGCACCCAGTTGCGCCGCCACAGCACCTCGGTGAACTCGAAGCCGTTGATCAGCAGGATGGCGAGGATCGCGATCTGCGCCGGGAACAGCAGGACCAGCATGGTCCAGTCGATCCAGCTCAGGTAGAAGTTGAACGGCAGCGTCGCCGACCACACCACCAGGCCGCAGGCGAGCTGGATCAGCGCGGCGAAGAAGAACCGGCCCATCAGCTTGAAGCGGCTGAAGCGGCGCGCGAACCAGACCATCGGGATCAGCGCCAGCAGGCTCGCCGCCAGCGCCTTCCACGGCCAGCCGACGTCCTCGGTGACCGGCCCGGTGAACGGGAACTTCAGTTGGCGGTCGGCGTTGAACATGCCCCAGTAGGCTTCGGTGCGGCCCGAGAGCTGCTCCTTCCAGGGCTGGTCGAACGCCTCCATCACGTAGTAGTCGATGTGCAACTGCTTGGCGACGTTGAACCACTGGCGCAGGAAGATCGCCTCGTTCGACACCGACGGGTCGGCGTACTGGAAGCGGTTGCCGTTGGACGGCCAGCCGATCTCGCCGATCACGATGTGCTTGTCCGGGTACAGCCGCTGCAGTTGCTGGTAGCTGCCGAGCGCGTCGTCGATGGCGTTCTTGCGGTCCACGCCGTTCCAGTACGGGAACAGGTGCACGGTGATGAAGTCGACGTGCCGCACCAGTTCCGGGTACTTGACCCAGATGTGCGCCGGCTCGGCGATGGTCACCGGCTGGTGCACCGCCGCGCGCACGCGGTCGGCGTAGGCCATCAACTGCTCCGGCGGGATGTCGTTGCGGAACAGCACCTCGTTGCCGACCACCACCCGGTTGATCGAGTTGGGGTAGCGTCGCGCCTGCGCGATCAGCGCCTCGATCTCGCGCTCGTTGTTGTCCATGCGCCGGTCGATCTCGGCGCCGGCCATCACCTGCAGGCCCTGTTTCTCGGCCAGCCGGTAGATCTGCGGGTTGACCTGCATCGAATAGGTGCGGATGCGGTCGCTGTAGCGGGCCACCAGCTTCAGGTCGCCGGCTATCTCGTCGTCGCTGGGGAAGTCCTTCTTCAGCGGGTCCTGGTAGCGCTGGAACGGCGACAGCGCGAAGCCGCCGATCTTGCCGTGCCAGTCCTCCGGGCCGTGCGGCAGGTTGCTCCACCACCACAGGCCGATGTTCATGGCCGCCACGATCACGGCGAGCAGGATGGCTGTGAACAGCGGATAGCGGCTGTCGCGGGTGGTGGCTGTGGCGCTCAAGACGATCCCCGTGGGTGCCTCACACGAGGCCGAAAAGCCTGTGGAGCTTACTGAGGCGGGGCAGGCGGCTCAATAAAGCGTGCCCGGAGCGGTCAGCGCAAGGTCAGGCCGGAGGCGTGTAATCCGGTGATAAGGAAGCCTTCCTATCCTGCCGAGCTGGATTTCAGCCGAGGGTGCGAGATGAGTCCTCAGACTGCCGATGACGGGGCCGCCCGCCGGGCCTTCGGGTGGTTCATGCTGGTGGCGTTCGTGGTGCTGGCGGCAGGGATCGGCCTGCGCCATCCGTGGCCGCCGGACGAGCCGCGCTTCGCCCTGATCGCGCGGCAGATGCTCGATTCCGGGCAATGGCTGTTCCCGCACCGGGGGATCGAGCTGTACTCGGACAAGCCGCCGCTCCTGATGTGGTGCGAGGCGGCCGTGTCCTGGCTGACCGGCGGCTGGCGCGGCGCCTTCCTGCTGCCGTCGCTGCTGTCCGGCCTGGCGACCCTGGCCGTGGTCTACCGCACTGGCCGGCGGCTGTGGGACGAGCGGACCGGCCTGCATGCCGCCATCGCGCTGCTGGCCGCCATGCAGTTCGTCGACGTGGTCAGGCACGCGCAGATCGATCCGCTGCTGCTGCTGTGGATCACCCTGGGCAACGCTGGCCTGCTGGTGCACTGCCTGCGCGGGCCGGACTGGCGCGCGTACTGGCTGGGCTGCCTCGCGGCGGGGATGGGCGTGATCAGCAAGGGCGTCGGCGTGCTGGCGCTGCTGATGCTGCTGCCGTACGCCTATGCGCGGTGGCGGCAATGGCCCGGGATCACCCGCACCCGCGGCGACGGCTGGCGCTGGGCCGGCGGCGCGCTGGCCTTCCTGCTGCCGATCCTGCTGTGGCTGGTGCCGATGCTGGCGGTGGCCTACGGCCAGCGTTCGCCGGAGTACCAGGCCTACGTGCACGACCTGCTGTTCCGCCAGACCGCCGAGCGCTACGCCAATTCGTGGACGCACGTGGAGCCGTTCTGGTTCTTCGGGCTGGTGATGCTGCGCGACTGGTTCCCGGTGTGCCTGCTGATTCCGCTGGCCGTCCCGGCCTGGCGCCGAGCCCTGCGCGGGCGCGAGCCGCGCCTGCTGCTGCCGCTGGCCTGGTGGCTGCTGGCCCTGCTGTTCTTCAGCATTCCCGGCGGCAAGCGCGAGATCTACCTGCTGCCGGCGCTGCCGATGGCGGCGCTGGCGCTGGCGCCGTACCTGGAGCCGCTGCTGCGCGCGCGCTGGCTGCAGCGGTCGGCGTTCGCGCTGGCGGTGCTGATGGGGCTGCTGTTCGCCGGCGCCGGCCTGTGGGCCCTGCTGGCGCATCCGCGCGCGGCCCAGCGGATCGCCGACGGCTACGAGCTGGCGGCGCAGGGGCGGCCGCTGTGGCTGGCGGCGATCGCGGTGGGCGCGCTGATCCTGCTGGCGGCGGCCTGGTTCCGCCCCGTCCGCGGCGTGGCCGGGCTGCTGGCCGGCATCGCGGCCGCCTGGGTGGCGTGGAGCTGCGCCACCGCCCTGCTGCTCGACGACAACCAGTCGGCCCGCGCCCTGATGCGCCGCGCCGATGCGCGGATCGGCCCGCAGGGCGAGCTGGCCCTGGTGCAGTGGCGCGAGGAACTGCTGCTCCAGGCGCTGCGCCCGGTGCGCGAGTTCGGCTTCTCGCGCCCGGCGCGGCAGCAGTTGCACGACGCGCTGGCGTGGCAGGCGCAGGCGCCGCAACGGCGCTGGATCCTGATCGACGGCAAGGTCATGGACGGTTGCGTGGACCGTTCGAGGGCGCTGCGGGTGGGTACGGCCAACCGCAACGAGTGGTGGATGTTCGATGCGGCGGCGGTGCTGCCGGGCTGTCCGTCGATCCGCTGAACGGGCCTGTCATCCGCTTGCCATCGCGCTGTCGCGCAGGGGGCGGATCGACTAAAATCAACGCTTTGCGCGGTCGTCGGCACCGCGGAGGAACAGGGCGTGACGGATCGGATCGACGCGTTGCCCGGCACGGGCCGCCGGGCGATGCCCGCGTGGGCGCTGGGCCTGCTGGTGGCGGCGTACCTGCTGGCCTTCCTCAACCAGACGCTGTGGCGGCAGGTGGTGGCGTCGTTCGCCGCCTCGGGCGGCATGCTGCAGCAGTGGCCGTTCGCGCTGTCGGTGTGCCTGCGGCTGGTCGGCATGGTGGTGGTGATCGTCTCGGCGGTGCTGTGGCCGCGCGTGGGCAAGCCGCTGCTGGCGCTGCTGGTGCTGGTCAGCGCGGCCAGCGCCTACTACATCGACAACTTCGGCGCCTGGCTCAACCAGGAAGTGATCCAGAGCATCTTCGAGACCAGCCGGGCCGAGGCCGGCGCCCTGCTGACGCGCGGCGCGCTGGGCTGGTTCGCGCTGGCCGGCGTGCTGCCGGCGGCGATCGTGCTGTGCGTGCCGGTGCGTTTCGCGCCGTGGCGGCGCGAGCTGCTGCGGCGGGCGGTGATCGTGGGCCTGGTGCTGGCCTCGATGGGCGCGTCGGCATACCTGGCCGGGCGCACCTACGTGTACTACTTCCGCAACCATCGCGTGATGTACGACGTGTTCAACCCGTACGCGGCGCTGAGCGGCACCTTCCACTACCTGCAGCGCGACGTGTTCCGCCGCCAGCGGCCGCTGGTGCCGATCGGCACCGACGCGCGGCTGGCCCCGGCGGCGACCGCCGACGGCCGCAGGCGGGTGCTGGTGCTGGTGGTGGGCGAGACGGCGCGGGCGGAGAACTTCTCGCTGCAGGGCTATCCGCGCGAGACCAACCCGGAGATGAAGCAGCGCGGCGTGTACTACTTCCGCGACACCTGGTCGTGCGGCACCGCCACCACGGTCTCGGTGCCGTGCATGTTCTCCGACCTGGGCCGCGCGCATTTCGACAAGGCGACGGCGAAGGCGCGCTGGAACCTGCTCGACGTGCTGCGGCACGCCGGCGTGGACGTGTTCTGGCGCGACAACGACGAAGGCTGCAAGGGCGTCTGCGCGCGGGTGCCCAACGAGGACCTGACCGCGGCGAAGATCGCTGGCCTGTGCGACGGCGACGGCTGCCTCGACCAGGTGCTGATCGACGGCCTGCCGCAGCGGCTGGCCTCGATGCGCTCGCCGGCGCTGATCGTGCTGCACATCAAGGGCAGCCACGGGCCGGCCTACTACAAGCGCTATCCGGCCGACATGGCCCGCTTCGGCCCGGGCTGCAACACCGCCGAGCTGCAGACCTGCAGCTACGCGCAGGTGGTCAACAGCTACGACAACACCATCCTCTACACCGACCACATCCTTGGCCGCGTCGTCGACATGCTTGCCGCGCAACCGCAGGTCGACACGGCCATGCTGTACCTGTCCGATCACGGCGAGTCGCTGGGCGAGAACAACCTGTACCTGCACGGCGCCGACTGGAACGAGGCGCCCTCCCAGCAGAAGCACATCCCGATGCTGCTGTGGCTGTCGCCGCAGTGGCGGCAGGACAGCGAGCTCAAGCCCGCCTGCCTCGACGCGCTGCAGGCGCAGCGGCTGAGCCAGGACAACCTGTTCCACACCGTGCTGGGCATGTTCGACGTGCAGACCGGCGTCTACCGCCGGCCGCTGGACATGCTGGCGGGCTGCCGTCGGGACAACGCGACGTAAGTGCGTGTTCGCGATTCAGCGGTCGTCCGATAGCTTCGTCGTCATTCCTGCGAAAGCAGGAATCCAGTGACTTGATGCTCCCAAGCTCCAAAGACGCTGGATCCCAGCTTTCGCTGGGATGACGTCCGATGTGGAGATACCCGAAGATCGTGAATAGGTACTGAGGCAGGCGGCGCGCCGCCAGATTCATTCCGCCGAGCGCGGCGTGGCCCGCGTGCGCGCGAGCATCCGGCGGAACTTGTGGCGGGTGCGGCTGGCGTTGTGGCGGCGGTTCATCGAGCAGTGCGGGATCATGTTCTTCTCGCCGAAGCCGTCGATCATCACCAGCCGCGTGCCGCCCTGGGAATCGCTGCCGTAGACCAGGTTCCAGGCGTGCAGGTCGGCGGCGATCACGTCGTGCTCCAGCAGCTGCGCCAGCAGCGTGTCCATCGCCGCCTGGATCTCGGCGGTGAAGCCGTCGCGGCGCACCCAGCTGTCCAGGTTGGGCGCCAGGCCGCCGTCGGCGCCGTAGACCTTCTCCACCACCAGGCCGGGGCCGAGGTCGGTCTCGGCCAGGCCCACCACGCGCGCCAGCGGCGACACGCCGTCGGAGGCGCAGCGCGAGGCCAGGTATTCCTTGAGTTCGCGCAGGTAGCCGCGGTACGGCCCGGTGCGCGCCAGGCGCCGGTACCACGGCGCGCGGCGGTGCGCCTCCAGTTCCTCGGCGCGCATCACCTTGACCAGGAAATCCGGCTCGTGCGGATGCTGGTACACCAGGCGGTGCTGGCCGCTGGCGATCGGCGTGGCGTGGCGGAGTTCGAGCATGGATGCGGCACCGTTCGAGGGATCGCCATTGTGCGGGAGATGGCCGTGCGCATGCACCTTCCGGGGCCGCATGCACGGCGACGCGCTAGACTGCGCCCCGTGTCCGGCGCGCCGTGCTGCGCCGGTGTGCTTCCCCTTTCCATCGGAATCCCGGCATGCGGCGTTTGTCATGGCGTTTCTTTGCGGCGGCCTTCGTCCTGCTCACCCTGAGCCGGATCGGCCTGTCGCTGTGGCTGTGGCCGCGCGTGCAGCCGGTCGGCGGGCTGTGGCCGATCCTGCTCGGCGGCTGGCGCATCGACCTGAGCTACCTGGCGATGATCTGCGCCTGGCCGGTGCTGCTGTCGCCGTGGCTGGGCCATCGCCCGCTGGCGGTGCGGCTCAGCGCCTACTGGTATCGCCTGTGGTGGTTGCTGCTGGTGCTGCTGGAAGTCTCCACGCCGCAGTTCATCATCGAGTACGACACGCGCCCGAACCGCCTGTTCATCGAATACCTCACCAGCCCGCGCGAGGTCTCGGCGATGCTGTGGCACGGCTACAAGGGCGTGCTGCTGGCCGGCGTGCTGGTGCTGGCCGCGCTGGGCTGGTTCGGCTTCCGCCTGCTGTCGTGGCGCAGGGTGGACGCGCGCATGCGCCTGTGGCTGCGGCCGGTGTTCACGGTGGTGGCGTTCGCCGTGCTGTTCCTGGCCGGGCGCGGCACGCTGGAGCATCGCCCGCTGAATGCCGCGCAGGTGGCCTTCAGCGACGACGCGATGATCAACACGCTGCCGCTCAACTCCGCCTACAACGTCAGCAGCGCGATCTGGGCGATGGGGAACGAGCGCTCCGCCTCGGCGGTGTACGGCAAGATGCCGGAAGCGGAAATGCAGGCCATCGTGCGCCGGGCCGCGGGCCTCGACGGCGCGCCGCTCGACCCGGCGATGCCCAGCCTGCACCGGCAGCAGGCCAGTGCCACGCCGGCGCGGCCGTACAACCTGGTGATCATCGCCGAGGAAAGCCTGGGTGCGCAGTTCGTCGGCAGCCTCGGCGGCAAGGACCTCACGCCCAACCTCGACGCGCTGGGCACGCAGGGCTGGATGCTGGCGCGCACCTATGCCACAGGCACCCGTTCGGTGCGCGGGCTGGAGGCGCTCACCACCGGCTTCCTGCCGACCCCGGCCGAGGCGGTGCTGAAGCTGCCGCGCAGCCAGCGCGGTTTCTTCACCATCGCCGGCCTGCTTGACCAGTACGGCTACCACACGCGCTTCATCTATGGCGGCGAGGCGCACTTCGACAACATGAAGGGCTTCTTCCTCGGCAACGGCTTCAAGGAAGTGATCGACCAGCCGAAGTTCGACCTCCAGCCCGGCTTCGTCGGCTCCTGGGGCGCCGCCGACGAGGACATGTTCAACGAGCTGCACCACCGGCTGATGCAGGACGGCGACAAGCCCACCTTCACGCTGGCCTTCAGCGTGTCCAACCACACGCCGTGGGAGTATCCGAAGGGACGCATCCAGACCCAGGGCGACCCGGCCAGCGTGGACAACAGCGTGCGCTATGCGGACTGGGCGATCGGGCAGTTCTTCGAGCGCGCGAAGAAATCGCCGTACTGGAACCACACCGTGTTCCTGGTGGTGGCCGACCACGACGCGCGCGTGTTCGGCGCCAGCCTGGTGCCGGTGCGGCACTTCCATATCCCGGCGCTGATCCTGGGCGCCGGCGTGCCGGTGCGGCGCGACGAGCATCTGGTTAGCCAGGTCGACCTCGCGCCGACCCTGCTGTCGCTGATCGGCATCAGCAGCGTGCATCCGATGCTCGGCGCCGACCTGACCCGGCGCTATCCCGACCGCGCGATCATGCAGTACGGCGACAACTACGGTTACCTCAAGGGCGACAGGCTGCTGGTGCTGCTGCCGCAGAAGCCGGCGTCCGAGTTCCGCTACGACGTCGCCGCCGAGAAGCTCACGCCGGAGGCGGTCGATCCCGCGCTGGCGAAGGAAGCCCTGGCGCACGCGCTGTGGCCGAGCTGGGCCTATGCCAACCAGCGCTACAAGCTGCCGCCCGAGAGCATGCAGCGGCCAGCGGCGCCCGCCGCGTCCGCCAGCACGGCGCGGCCCTAGCCGCGGCACGCGAGGGCATCGAAAGAAAAGGGCCGGCCCGTCGCAGGACGGGCCGGCCCTTTTCTTCTTTTGCCGTGGTTCTTTTGCCGTGGAACGCGGGCGGGCCTACTTCAGCAGCGAGCGCAGCATCCAGGCGGTCTTCTCGTGTTCCTTCAGGCGGCCGGTGACCATGTCGGCGGTGCCTTCGTCGCCGGCGCCATCGGCGGCCTTGATGGTCTGGCGCGCGGTATGGGCGGCGATCTCGTGGCCCTCGACCAGCTGGCTCACCATCTCCTTCCAGTCCGGCACGCCGGGTTCTTCCTTGATCGAGGTGAGCTTGCCGAACTGGCTGTAGGAACCCGGCGCGAACACGTCGAGCGTGCGGATGCGCTCGGCGACTTCGTCGGCGGCGAGCCACAGCTCGTTGTACTGGGTCTCGAACATCGCATGCAGGCTGTTGAACTGCGGGCCGGTGACGTTCCAGTGGAAGCTGTGGGTCTTCAGGTACAACGAATAGGTGTCGGCGAGCAGCTTGGACAGGTGCTTGGCGACCGCCTCGCGGTCCTTCTTGGCGATACCGATGTTCAGGGCCATGGAGTGCTCCTTCGGGGGTGAGTCGTGCGTCTGGCATGCAGCTTAGCGACGCCTGCGATGCAGGGGAAATGAATCCTGCCGATGCCGCCGATAGCCGCCGGCTATCGGGACGGATCGCCGCCAGCGGTTATCATGCGCGGTTCCATGAACGACACGCCACGCACGCCTCCCGTTTCCCCGGATGCCCGCCTGCGCGCCTTGCGCAAGGCGCTCGACGGCGCGTGCAGCCGCGACTTCGGCCGCCTGCTGGGGCGCTGGCGCGGGCTGTCGCGGCAGCCGGACGAGGCGAAGCTGGAGAAGCTGGCCGCCGACATCGCGCGCTCGGCCGCCGTGCGCCAGGCGCGGGTCGCCGCCAAGCCGGCGATCCGGATCGACGAGTCGCTGCCGATCGCCGCGCGCGCCGACGACATCGTCAAGCTGATCCGCGAGCATCAGGTGGTGGTGATCGCCGGCGAGACCGGCTCGGGCAAGACCACCCAGCTACCCAAGCTGTGCCTGGCCGCCGGCCGCGGCGAGGCCGGCATGATCGGCTGCACCCAGCCGCGCCGGCTGGCCGCGCGCTCGGTGGCGCGCCGCGTCGCCGAGGAGCTGGGCAGCGCGCTCGGCGAGCAGGTCGGCTTCCAGGTGCGCTTCAACGACCAGGTGTCCGAGCGCACCCTGGTCAAGTTCATGACCGACGGCATCCTGCTCGCCGAGACCCAGGGCGATCCCTGGCTGTCGGCCTACGACACGATCATCATCGACGAGGCGCACGAGCGCAGCCTCAACATCGATTTCCTGCTCGGCTACCTGAAGCGGCTCGCCGCGAAGCGGCCGGAGCTGAAGATCATCGTCACCTCGGCCACCATCGACACCGCGCGCTTCGCCGAGCACTTCGGCGGCGCGCCGGTGGTGTCGGTGGAAGGGCGGGCGTATCCGGTCGAGCTGCGCTGGCGGCCGGTGGGCGAGCCCGCCGCGGGAGCGCCGGAGCCGTGGCCGCCGGCGCGGAATTTCCGCCAGGACATGCAGCAGGGCAGCGCCGAGCACGTCGCCGCGGTGGTGGACGAGATCATGGCCGACCGCAGCCTCGGCGGCGGCCCAGGCGACGTGCTGGTGTTCCTGCCGGGCGAGCGCGAGATCCGCGACGCGCACCTGCTGCTGTCGCGCAGGCAGTACCGCGAGACCGAGATCCTGCCGCTGTACGCGCGCCTCTCGGCGGGCGACCAGGACCGCGTGTTCAAGCCCGGCAGCAAGCGCCGCGTGGTGCTCGCCACCAACGTGGCCGAAACGTCGCTCACCGTGCCGCGCATCCGCTACGTGGTCGACACCGGCAGCGCGCGGGTGAAGCGCTACAGCCAGCGCAGCCAGCTCGAGCGGCTGCACGTGGAGCCCGTCTCGCAGGCCGCCGCCGACCAGCGCAAGGGGCGCTGCGGCCGCGTCGGCCCGGGCATCTGCTACCGCCTCTACGACGAGGCCGACTACGCCGGCCGCGCCGCGTTCACCGATCCGGAGCTGCTGCGCTCGTCGCTGGCCAACGTGATCCTGCGCATGCTGGCGCTCAGGCTCGGCGAGGTGGACGAGTTCCCCTTCCTCGACGCGCCCGACCCGCGCGTGGTCGCCGACGGCTACCGCCGGCTCGCCGAGATCTCGGCGATCGACGAGGCGCGCAGGCTGACCGCCATCGGCCACACCCTCGCGCGCCTGCCGATCGACGTGCAACTGGCGCGCATGCTGGTGGAAGGCGAGAAGCTGCATGCGCTGCGCGAGCTGCTCACGGTGGTGTCCTTCCTCAGCATCCAGGACCCGCGCGAGCGCCCGGCCGACGCGCGCCAGCAGGCCGACGCCGCGCACGCCGCCTTCGCCGACCCGAAATCCGACTTCGTCGGCGTGCTGAACCTGTGGCGCGCTTATCACGAGGCGCATGAGGAACTGACCCAGTCGAAGCTGCGCGACTGGTGCTCGCGGCACTTCCTCAGCTTCATGCGCATGCGCGAATGGCGCGAGCTGCACCGGCAGCTGCTGCTGGTGGTGCAGGAGCTGGGCTGGAAGCTGGATGCCGCGCGGCCTGCGTCTTCTCCTGTAGGCAAGGGAAAGGCAGGACGCGATGCGGTTTCTCCCTCTCACCGGGGCGAGGGGGGCGCTTCGCGGGGCGCCGGAAAGCGCGGGCGCGCTTCGCCTGCACGCTCTGGCGAGCCCCGGCCCGTCACCTCGATCCCCTCTCCCGAGGGGAGGGGAGGCGAGCGCGAGGAGCCGGCCGTGGATCGACAGGGAGCGACGGACGGTCTCTTCGAGGCCATCCATCGTTCCCTCCTGGCCGGCTTGCCGACCCAGGTCGGGCGCAAGGACGAGAAGGGCGTCTACCAGGGCACGCGCGAGCGCAAGTTCCAGTTGTTCCCCGGCTCGGCGTTGTCGAAGGTGCCGCCGAACTGGGTGTTCGCGGCGCAGATCCTCGACGTGGGCGGCAAGGTGTGGGGCATGGCGAACGCGCGCGTCGAGCCGCTGTGGATCGAGCAGCAGGCCGCGCACCTGCTGCGTTCGAGCTGCCGCGAGCCGCACTGGTCGCGCAAGCGCGGCTGCGTGGTGGCCTACGAGCAGGTCAGCCTGTTCGGGCTGACCCTGGTCGAGCGGCGGCCGGTGACGTTCCAGCAGCAGGACCCGGCGCTGGCGCACGAGATCTTCCTGCGCGAGGCGCTGGTGCGCGGCGACCTCGACAGCCGCGCCGACTTCGTGCGCGCGAACCGGCGCGTGCTGGAGGATGCGCAAGGCATCGAGGCCAAGCAGCGGCGCGAAGGGCTGATCCGCCACGAGGACGAACTGGTCGATTTCTTCCGCGGCAAGCTGCCCGGGGACATCGCCAGCAGCCGCGCGCTGGATGCGTGGTACGCCCGCGCGCGACCGGCCGAGCAGGCCGCGCTGCGCTGGTCGATCGACGACGTGATGGCCGGCGGCGCCGGGCTCGACCCGAAGGCGTTCCCGGCCACGCTTGAACTGCCGCCCAAGCGCTACCGGCTGGAATACCGCTTCGTGCCCGGCGACGAGGCCGACGGCGTCACCCTGCAATTGCCGCTGGCGATGCTCAACGCGCTGCCGGCGGCGCGCTGCGAATGGCTGGTGCCCGGCCTGCTCGGCGACAAGGTGGCCGAGCTGATCCGCGGGCTGCCCAAGGCGCTGCGCCGCAACTTCGTGCCGGCGCCGGACTTCGCGCGCGCCTTCGTCGAGGCCGAGGCGTCGCGCGACGAGCCGCTGGCGAAGGCGCTGGCGGCGTTCCTGCGGCGCACCACCGGCGTCGAGATCGCCGCCGGCGAGTTCGATACGGTCGAACTTCCGCCGCATTTCCTGATGCGCTACCGCCTGCACGACGGCGACGACGCGGGCCGGGGCAAAACGCTCGGCGCCTCGCGCGACCTCGCCGCCCTGCGCGGCCAGTGGGAAGGCCAGGCGCGCGAGGCGTTCTCGCGCAAGACCGACATCGAGCTGACCCGCGAGGAAGTCGCCCATTGGGACTTCGAGGAGATCCCCGCCCAGGTGCGCTCCGAGGGCGGCCTGACGGCGTTCCCGGCGCTGGTCGACCTCGGCGAGACGGTGGCGCTGCGCGTGTTCGAGCGCGGCGACGAGGCGCGCGCGGCGCACCGCGACGGCGTGGTGCGTCTGCTGCGCAACGCGCTGGCGAGCGACATGAAGCAGGCGCGCCGCCGCCTGCCGATCGCCAACTCGCTGTCGCTGAAGTACGCGCCGCTGGGCAGCGTGGAGGGCCTGCGCGAGGACCTGGTCGAGGGTGGCTTCGCCGACCTGCTGGAACGGCACGCGCTGGACGTGCGCACGGCCGGCGCGTTCGAGGCGCTGCGCACGCAGGCCGCGCGCGAGCTGTTCGCCAGCGCGGTGGAGCGGCTGAAGCTGGCCGAGCCGGTCATCGAGGCGCAGGCCGAACTGAAGCCGTGGCTGCAGCCGCCGCTGCTGGGCTTCGCGAGGGCCAGCTACGACGACCTGCGCGAGCAACTGGATGGCCTGCTGGTGCCGGGCTTCCTGCGCGAGCTGCCGCCCGCGCGGCTCGCGCACTACCCGCGCTACCTGAAGGCGATGCGCCTGCGCGCCGAGCGCCTGCGCCAGGACCCGGCGAAGGACCAGCAGCGCATGCTGCAGGTGCTGCCGTACTGGCGCGCCTGGTTGCAGCATCGCGCCGCCGGCGCCGATGCCGCGGCGCTGGACGAGCTGCGGTGGCTGATCGAGGAATGGCGCGTGTCGCTGTTCGCGCAGGAGCTCAAGACCGCCGAGCCGGTCTCGGCCAAGCGGCTGGCACGCGCGCTGGAAACGCTGGCGCCGGGCTAGCGCGCCGGCGCGGCGGTTTCGCCCTGTGCCAGCAACTGCGCGAAACGGTCCAGCTCGGCCTCGTCCATGTCCGACACCACCGCCGCGGTGGCATGGCCAAGCGCCAGCGTGCGCAGGCCGTAGCCGCGCATCTGCGCCTGCCGCGGCAGGCCGGGATCGGCGGAGGCGAGCACGAACACGTCGATCAGGTGCCCGCCGTGGCGGTAGACCAGCACCGGCACGCGCGCGCTGCCGGCGTAGTCGATGCGCCCACCCGCGAGCGGGAAGCCCTGCGCGGCGAAATCGTGCACCGGCGGCGACTCGGCCACCTTGCCGGCGAACCAGGGCTTGACGGTATGCCGGTCGGTGGAGACCACATCCACCGGCGAGGCGGCGGCGAGCGCGCGCCAGTGGCCGGCGAACAGGTCGCGGGTGAGCTGTGCCTGCGCCTGTACGGCGTGCTGCCGGTCCTGCCACAGCCCGGCCGAGCCGGCGCCGACGGCGGCGGCGGCCAGCCAAGAGGCGGCAAGCGCCAGCCATGGACGGTTCCGCATGCGCGGGCGGGCGGGCGCCGTGGCGGCGAGGCGGGCGCGCAGCGCGGCGGGCGCGGCGAAGCGCGCCGCCGGGTCGCGCAGCCGCGCGCGCAGCGTCTCCAGCTCGTGCAGCGCCTGCCGGCACGCGGCGCAGCCGTCCAGGTGCGACTCGAAGGCGCGGCTCGCGGCCGGGTCCAGTTCGCCGTCGAAATACAGCGGCAGCAGGTGGCGGGACGATTCGCAGTTCATGGGCGTTCTCCGCTGCGCGCCGCGTCGGCGCGGAGGGCGTGCAGCAGCCGTTCGCGCCCGCGCGACAGGCGCGACATCACGGTGCCGATCGGTATCGACAGCATTTCGGCGATCTCACGGTAGGACAGCTCCTCGATCTCGCGCAGGACCAGCACCTCGCGGTACTCCGGCGGCAGCTCGTGCAACTGCCGGTGCAGCCGCGCGCGTTCCTGGGCGGACGCCGCGCCCTGTTCCGGCCCGTCGGCCGCGCTCTTCGGCAGGATGCGCTGCACGGCGGCTTCGCCGAGGTCGGCGGCGAGCTGGTCGATGGCGACGAAGCGCCGCCCGTCGCTGCGCTCCTTCAGCCGCGCGAAGCAGCAGTGGCGCACGATGGTGAGCCACCACGCCCTGGCGTTGCCGCCGGCGTAGGTGTGCGCCGATTGCAGCGCGCGCACGAAGGCGTCGTGCACGGCGTCGCCGGCGTCGGCGTCGTTGCCGAGCAGCCAGCGCGCGAGGTTGTAGGCGGCGTCGAGCTGGCGCAGGGCGAGTTCGCCGACGAGGCCGCGCGGGTCCGTAGCGTCCATCGCGCTCAGGCCCGGCGAAGGGCGGGGACGTCACTTGCGCACATGGACCACTCCCGTCATGAACGGATGCACGGTGCAGTAGTACTCGAAATCGCCCGCCTCGGTGAAGGTGTGCGAATAGCGGTCGTCGGTGTCCAGGGCCGGCGAGTCCAGCAGCTTGCCCTGCCGGCTGGTCACCGTGTGCGGCACCTGGTCGTGGTTGATCCAGGTCACCTGCGTGCCGGGCCGCACCGTGAGCTGGGCCGGACCGAAAGCGAAGCCGGTGATGGACACGACGACCGGCGCGGGCGCGGCGGCCGTGGCGGCAAGCGGGGCGGCGAGGCAGGCCAGGATGCCGGCCAGGGCCAGGCGGGCGGTCTTGTCGAGGTTCATGGTCGGGTCTCTGGGGTGGGAGCGGGATCAGCGGTCGAGCGGGGTGTCGATCAGGGCGAGCGGGCGGTTGCCGCGCACCAGCGAGACCCGCCGGGTGCCGAGCAGCCTGCCGAGCTGGCCGGGCGGCACGGTGACCGGCCCCGGCTCGCCGATGCCGGCCTGTCCCGGCGTGGGCAGCGGATAGGCCAGCGACATGGCGGTGTGCAGCGCCACGTGGCCTTCCACCTTCTGCATCACCTGGTGGATGTGTCCGTTGAGCACGGTGACCGAGCCGAACGGGCGCAGCAGCGCGAGCGCGGCGTCGGCGTCGGAGGTGCCCCAGCCCCACGGCGCCCAGATCGTCCACAGCGGGATGTGCGCCAGCACCACCACCGGCGTGGAATGCGCGACGCCGGCCAGGTCCGCCTTCAGCCAGGCCAGTTGCTCGTCGCCCAGCGCAGCCATCGTGCCGGCCTTGAAGTTCTGCACGTTGTTCAGGCCGACGAAGTGCACGCCGCCCTGGTCGAAGCTGTACCAGGAGCGCCCCCTGCCGTCGGCGCCGAAGACGCGCAGGTAGCCGGCCACGCCGTCGTCGATCGCGTCGTGCTCGCCGGGCACGGTGTGCAGGCGGTCGGTGCGGATTTCCTGGAACAGCTCGCGCGCCTGGCCGAACTGGTCGGCGCGCGAGAGGTGGCTGATGTCGCCGGTGTGCACCACGAAGGCCGGGCGCTGCGGCAGCGCGTTGATGTCCGCGATGGCGCGGCGCAGGCTGCCGACCACGTCGGGATTGGCGGCCTTGTTGAAGCCGATGTGGGTGTCGCTGATCTGCACGAAGCTCAGGGCGCCGGGCGGCGCCGCGGCGGCCTCGCCGCCGGCCGCCATGCCCAGCGCGCGCGGCACGCCGCCGGCGACGCTCCACAGCACCGCGGCGCCGGTCCAGGCGGCGAGGCAGCCCAGCGCCTGGCGCCGGCCGGGGTCGTGGGAAGGGTCGAAGTCGTGGTCGGTCATGGCGGCGGTTCCGGGGGTAGGTGGATCACAAGATCGATCGGGCGGGCGTTTTATTCCCGCCCGCCGCCGCCGCGGCGCCGCGCCGCACGGGACCGCGAGGCGGCCAGCCTCTAGAATGGCGGGCGAGGAGTCCCCACCGATGGCGCAAGTCCCCGCCCCCGCAAGTTCTGCCCTGGATGCCTGGCGCGCCCGCGCCGAGCCGCTGCCGGGCGCGCTGGCCGAGGCGCTGGCGGCCTGCACCGGGCGGCTGGCGAACCCGGACGAATGCGCCGACGTGCTCGACCTGCTGGCGATGCTCGGCTGCGACGCGCAGACCCAGGCGGCCGCGCTGTGGTTCGAGCTGGCGCGGATGGATGCGGCCGCGTGGGAGGCGCACGCAGCGAAGCTGCCGGAAGAACTGCGCCGGCTGGTGGAAGGCCAGCGCGCCGCCGGGAAGGTATGGACGCTGCACGCGCAGCGCGCTCCCGAGGGCGGCTCCGAGGGGCTGCGCCGGCTGCTGCTGGCGATCATCCGCGACCTGCGCGTGGTGTTCGTGCTGCTGGCGCGCCAACTGGCGAAGATGCGCGCGGCGGCGGCCCTGCCGGAGCCGGAGCGGCTGGCGCTGGCGCGGCTGACCCGCGACATCCACGCGCCGCTGGCGAACCGGCTGGGCATCTGGCAACTGAAGTGGGAGCTGGAAGACCTGGCGTTCCGCCACCTGCAGCCGGACATCTACCGGCGCATCGCCAGGCTGCTGGACGAGCGGCGCGCCGACCGCGAGGCCTTCATCCGCGAATCGCTGGACGAACTGCAACGCGCGCTCGACGCGGCCGGCATCCGCGCCGAGCTGGCCGGGCGGCCGAAGCACATCTACTCGATCTGGAAGAAGATGCAGCGCAAGTCGCTGGACTTCTCCGACCTGTACGACATCCGCGCGGTGCGCGTGCTGGTGGACAGCGTGGCCGACTGCTACGCCGCGCTGGGCGTGGTGCATACGCTGTGGCCGCACCTGCCGCGCGAGTTCGACGACTACCTGGCGCGGCCCAAGGGCAACGGCTACCGCTCGCTGCACACCGCGGTGGTCGGCCCGCGCGGCAAGACGCTGGAAGTGCAGATCCGCACCCACGAGATGCACCGCGCCAACGAGCTGGGCGTCGCCGCGCACTGGCGCTACAAGGAAGGCGGCGGCGCCGACGCCGAGTTCGAGGCGAAGATCGCCTGGATGCGCAAGCTGCTGGAGCCGCGCGGCGGTGACGAAGGCGAGCTGGCCGCCGAGCTGCGCACCGAGCTGCTGGAAGACCGCGTCTACCTGCTCACCCCCAAGGGCGAGGTGTTCGACCTGCCGCACGGCGCGACCGTGCTGGATTTCGCCTATCACGTGCATACCGAGGTGGGCCACCGCTGCCGCGGCGCCAAGGTCAACGGACGCATCGTGCCGCTGACCTTCCAGCCCTCCAGCGGCGACCGCGTGGAGATCATCACCGCCAAGATGGCCGAGCCGAGCCGCGACTGGCTTTCCGCGCACCATGGCTACCTCAACACCTCGCGCGCCAGGGACAAGGTGCGCGCGTGGTTCCGCCGGATCGCGCACGACGCCAACCTCGCCGCCGGCCGCGCGATGTTCGAGCGCGAGCTGAAGCGGCTGGCGCTGCCGCAGGCCGACGTCTCGCGGCTGCCGGCGCAGTTCCACCTGAAGACCCACGACGAGTTGCTGGTCGCGCTGGCGCTGGGCGAGGTGACGCCCGGCCAGATCGCGCGCCTGCTGCAGGAGGCGGCGCAGCCGGTGGAGCCGGAGCGGCCTCCGCTGGCGGCGCGCCAGCCCGCGCCGGACGGCGGCGCGCTGCGCATCGAGGGCGTCGGCAACCTGCTCACCGTGCTGGCGCGCTGCTGCCAGCCGCTGCCCGGCGACGCGGTGCGCGGCTTCATCACCCGCGGTCGCGGGGTGTCGGTGCACCGCGCCGGCTGCGCCAGCCTGGCGCGGCTGGCGCAGCGCGATCCGGACCGGGTGATCGAGGTGAGCTGGAGCGGCGCGGCCGCGCAATCCTACGAGGTGGACGTCGAGCTGCACGGCTACGACCGCAAGGACCTGCAGAAGGACGTCACCGGAGTGATCAGCAACAGCGGCACCCACATCATCGCCTTCACCAACCGGGTGTCGCCGCATACCGGCGTGGCGGAGATGCGCTTCACCCTGCGCGTGCGCGACTTCGAGCAGTTGTCCACCCTGCTCGGCAAGCTGGTGGCGCTGCCCAACGTGACCGAGGCGCGGCGCGTCAGCGCAAGCTGAACGCTGGCGAGGGCTCGGGCGGGGGCCGCGCCAGCGCGATGCTAAGCTGCCGCGGTCACCGGAACAGCATGCAGGCATGAGCGGACGTCGAGACCAGCACGAAGGGCCACGCAGTCGCACCGAGCCCACCCTGGGCGACCTGGACCACCTGGACGCGCCGCCGCCGGCCGGCCCGCCGCGGGACGACCTGCCGCAGCTCACCATCGAGCCGGAGCGCCGCCGCGCTTCGCACGGCGCGGGGGCGTCGCGCGCCGCCGCGCCGCGGCGCTGGCCGTGGCTGTTGCTGCTGGCCGTGCTCGGCCTGCTGCTGGTGCTGTGGCTCAACCAGGACCGCCTGCGCGGGCTGGTGCCGAGCACCGGGCTCAACGACACGCTCAGCCGCGCCGAGCTGGCCTTGCAGGACGGCCGCCTCGACGGCCCGGACGGCGCGCGCGAACTGTTCGAGTCGGCGCGCGCGCAGGAGCCGGACAACGACCGCGCGCGCGACGGCCTGCGCAAGGTCGGCATGGCCGAGCTGGCCCGCGCCGATGCGGCGCTCAACGCCGGCAAGCTGGACGAGGCCGGCCGCACCCTGGACGCCGCGCGCGAGCTGCTCGGCGGCGGCAGCGACGTCGACCGGCTGGATGCCGCGATCGCCCGGGCGCGCGGCGCAGCGACGCAGGCGGACGGCCTGATCGAACAGGCGCAGCAGGCGCTCGCCGCCGGCAGGCTGGACGGCAGCGACGGCGCCGGCGCGCTGTACCGGCGCGTGCTTGCCGGCGACCCCGGCAACGCGGTGGCCGCGCACGGCCTGGACAAGGTGGGCGCGGCGCTGGCCGCGAAGGCGCGCGCCGCGCTGGCCGCGAACGACCTCGCCGCTGCCGGTGCCGGCATCGACCAGTTGGCCGCATTGCTGCCGAACTACGGCGAGCTGCCGTCGCTGCGCGCCGCGCTGGCGCAGGGCCGGAAGCAGGACAGCGACGCACTGGCCACCGCGCTGAAGCAGGGCCAGGAGGCGTTGCGCGCCGGCCGCATCGGCGGCGAAGGCGACGACACCGCGCTGGCCTACTTCAAGCGTGCGCAGGCGCTCGATCCGGACAACGCGGAGGCTCGCGCCGGCCTGGGCCAGGTGGCGCAGGCGCTGATCGTGCAGGCCAATGCCGCGCTGGACGGCGACGACCGCGCCGCGGCCGCGCGCCTGCTCGACGCGGCGGCCGCGCTGGCCCCCCGGTCCGCCGACCTCGCGGCGGCGCGCGCGCGGCTGGGCAGCGATGCGAGCGAAGGCACGGGCAGCGCGGGCGGCCGCAGCGATGCGCAGGCGCCGGATGCGGAAGCGACCGTTCCGGCCATGCTGACGCCGGCGCAGAGCGCCGAAGTGGCGTCGCTGGTGACGCGGGCGCAGACCGCGGCCCGGCGCGGCCAGATCATGCTGCCGCCTGGCGAGAGCGCCTACGACCTGTACCGCAGCGCGCTGGCGATCGACGGCAACAACGGCCCGGCGCGACAGGGCCTGCAGAACCTGCCCAACCTGGTCTCGCGCCAGCTCGAGCAGGCGCTGGCGAACGGCAACCTGGCGCAGGCCGGCGAACTGCTGGCCGACCTCTCCGACTTGGCGCCGGGCGACGCCGGCCAGGAGCAGTGGCGCCAGCGCCTGGCCGGTGCGTGGCTGGACCAGGCCGAGCAGCAGCTCGCCCGCGGCGACCGCGCCAACGCCACGCAGTCGGTGGAGCAGGCGCGCAAGGTCGCGCCGAACCTGCCGCGCCTGCAGGACGTGGCGGCGCGGCTGCAGGCCGCCCGCTGACGGCGCCATGACCGTCCTCGTTTTCGGCGGCAGCAGCCAGATCGGCCATTTCCTGCTGCCGCGGCTGCGCGCGCGCGGCGACGACGTGCTGGCGGTCAGCCGCGTGCAGCGGCCGGGCCAGGCGGGGCTGCGATGGCTGGTCGGGCAGTTGCCCGACGCGGTGCCGGCGTTGCCGCCGGTCTCGGCGATCGTCAATTTCGGCCCGCTGCAGCCGTTCGCCCGCTGGCTGGAGCGGGCGGCGCCGGCCGGCGCGCCGCGGATCGTCGCCACCAGCTCGATGAGCGCCGACAGCAAGCGCGATTCGCAGGTGCCGGCCGAGCGCGCCATCTCGCGGCAACTGCGCGACGGCGAGGCCGCCCTGGCGGAAGCCTGTGCGCGCCTCGGCTGCGCGTGGACGGTGCTGCGTCCCACGATCATCT
Organism: Frateuria sp. Soil773; assembly: GCF_001428405.1. Lineage (GTDB taxonomy): Bacteria > Pseudomonadota > Gammaproteobacteria > Xanthomonadales > Rhodanobacteraceae > LMSL01. The sequence goes on along the minus strand of NZ_LMSL01000041.1, from coordinate 467,305 downwards.
ACGGCGCCGGCATCGACAAGAGCCTCTCGCCGATCGCCCGCCGCGCGATGCGCACGCGGCTGTTCCCGCTGCCGGCCGGCAGTGGCCTGCGCCAGCCGGTGCATGCGGACGACATCGCACAGGCGGTGCTGGCCGCGCTGGATGCGCCGCAGGCCGCCGGCAAGGTGCTGGCGCTGGGCGGCGGCGAGCGGCTGCCGGCCGGCGAGATGTTCGCGCGGGTGCGCCGCAGCCTGCCGGTGGCGACGTTGCCGTTGCCGCTGCCGGCATGGCTGCTGCGGGCCGGGCGCCGCGCGGTGCCGCGCCTGCGCGGGCCGCTGACGCGGCTGGAGACCGACCTGGTGGCCGACAACGCCGAGCTGCAACGGCTGCTCGGCGTGGCGCCGCGCCCGTTCCGCCCGGACGCCGGTTGCTGGCCGGCGCCCTAGGGCTCTTGCCCGTCATCTGTCGCCCCGGCATTGTTGTCATCTCCGGTCCCGGCCCCGGTATCCCATCGTCATTCCGGTGCAGGCCGGGATCCAGCACCTCCTAGCCGTCGAACGCCAAGGCGCTGGATTCCTGCCTGCGCAGGAATGACGAGCGTGTAGTAGGCCGCCGCCTCAAGGTCCGACTTTGCCCGTCATCCCGGCGAAGGCAGGTCGCCTCAAGGTCCGACTTTGCCCGTCATCCCGGCGAAGGCCGGGATCCAATGCCTCCGGACCGTTGGAATGAAGGCGCTGGATTCCTGCCTGCGCAGGAATGACGAACGTGTAGTTGGCCGTCGCCTCAAGGTCCGACTTTGCCCGTCGTCCCGGCGAAGGCCGGGATCCAATGCCTCCGGACCGTCGAATGAAGGCGCTGGATTCCTGCCTGTGCGGGAATGACGAACGTGTAGTTGGCCGTCGCCTCAAGGTTCGACTTTGCCCGTCATCTCGGCGCAGGCCGGGATCCAGTGCCTCCGGGCCGTCGAATGAAGGCGCTGGATTCCTGCTTGCGCAGGAATGACGAACGTGTAGTGGGCCGTCGCCTCAAGGTCCGATTTTGCCCGTCGTCCCGGCGCAAGCCGGAACCCAGCGCCTCTGATCCATGCCGGGTGCTTCGCCGTGCATGGCTCCCGGCGGCCAGGGCAAGGCAACGCCGGCCGGGAGAGGGATCGTGGCCAGGCCCCGGAACCGCCCGCGCGAAGGCAGTGGATTGCCCGCGTTTCGCCACCCTCCGCTCCCGGTGTTCATATGCCCGCCGGGTGGCAGGCCCTATGATCGACGCACTTTTGGCCCGGATATCCCGCGTTGGAACTGATCAGACGATTCGGCTCGCTCCTTCGCCGCAGTTGGCCCTGGCTGCGCATCCCGTTCTGGGTCTGCACCGGCCTGTTCCTCGGTTTCCTGCTGCCGTACACGCTGATCCTCAACAAGCGCGTGCAGGACCGCTTCAACGACCTCGTGTTCGCCGTGCCCACCCGCGTCTACGCGCGGCCGCTGGCGCTGGCAGCCGGCACGCCGATGTCTCCGGCGGCGCTGGAGCTGGAGCTGACCTTCGCCGGCTACGGCAACGACGGACACGGCCAGGTGCCCGGTACCTGGGCGCGCGAGGGCTCGCGTTTCCTGATCTCTTCGCGTGGCTATGCCGGACCGGAGGGCGGCGAGCTGCCCAAGCGCCTGCGCGTGACCCTCGCCCGGGGCCAGGTCGGCTCGGTCGTGGACGAGGCCAGCGGCAAGCCGGTCAAACTGGCGCACCTGGACCCGGCGCGCATCGCCACGCTGTACGGCGCGCAGCAGGAAGAGCGGCGCATCGTGCGCCTGGGCGACGTACCGCCGCTGCTGGTGGCGGGCCTGCAGGCGGTGGAAGACCGCGACTTCAAGCACCACATCGGCATCGATTTCTCGGCGATCCTGCGCGCCAGCTTCGCCAACCTGCGCGCCGGGCACACGGTGCAGGGCGGCTCCACGCTGACCCAGCAGCTGGTGCGCAACCTGTTCCTCGACCGCGGCCAGAACCTCACGCGCAAGTTCAACGAGGCGCTGCTGTCGTTGCTGATCGAGGCGCACTACCCGAAGAGCCGCATCCTGGAGGCCTACGTCAACGAGGTGTTCCTCGGCCAGCAGGGCAACCAGGCGGTGCACGGCTTCGCGGCGGCGGCGGAGTTCTACTTCGGCCGCCGGCTGGAAGACCTGCGGCCGCAGGAGATCGCGCTGCTGGTCGGCATGGTGAAGGGGCCGAGCTACTACGATCCGCGCCGCTATCCGGAGCACGCGCTGGCGCGCCGCAACCTGGTGCTGCAGCAGTTCGTCGAGACCGGCCTGCTCGGCGCCGCCCAGGCCAACGCCGCCGAGGCGGCGCCGCTGGGCATCGTCGGCAACGGGCAGTTGCCGCACAACCGCTTCCCGGCCTTCATGCAACTGGTGCGCACGCAGATCATCAGCGACTTCGACGACCAGACGCTGAGCGCCGGCAACCTGTCGATCTTCACCACGCTCGATCCCGCCGCGCAGCTCTACGCCGAGCAGGCGATCCGCAGCACCCTGGACGACCTGGGCAAGCGCGGCCAGAACGTGCAGGCGGCCGCGGTGGTCACCGACGCGCACAGCGGCAGCGTGCTCGCGGTGGTGGGCGGCAAGGACCCGGGCGACCAGGGCTTCAACCGCGCGCTGGACGCGCGCCGGCCGATCGGCTCGCTGATCAAGCCGCTCTATTACCTCGTGGCATTGAGCCAGCCGCAGCGCTGGAACCTCGCCAGCCTGGTCGACGATTCGCCGGTGGCGCTGCGCCAGCCGGACGGCAGCCTGTGGACGCCGCAGAACGACGACCGCGAGAGCCACGGCCAGGTGCCGATGATCGACGCGCTGACCCGCTCGTGGAACCTCGCCAGCGTGCACCTGGGGATGGACATCGGGGTGGGCCGGATCAAGGCGTTCCTGGAATCGTTCGGCCTCACCGGCGTCAACCCGAGCCCGTCGCTGCTGCTCGGCGCGATCGACCTGGCGCCGCTGCAGGTGGCGCAGTTGTACCAGTACATCGCCGCGGACGGCCATGCGCTGCCGCTGGTCGCGGTGCGCGGCGTGGTCGACGGCAAGGGCCAGACGATCAAGCGCTACGAAGTGCAGGCCGGCAAGGGCGAGTACCAGGAAGCGGTGCGGCTGACGACCTGGGCGATGCAGCAGGTGGCGCGCACCGGCACGGCGGCCTCGATCGGCCGCGTCGGCCTGTCCTTCCTCAACGCCGCCGGCAAGACCGGCACCAGCACCAGCCAGCGCGATAGCTGGTTCGCCGGCTTCACCGGCCAGCACCTGGCGGTGTTCTGGATGGGCCGCGACGACAACAAGCAGACCAGCCTGCACGGCGCCAGCGGCGCCCTGCGCGCATGGCAGGAGCTGTTCCGCAAGCTTCCCTCGATGCCGCTTTCCGCCGCGCCGGGCGACGGCCTGGAGCTGGCCTGGATCAATCCTTCCGACGGCCGGCGCACCCAGCCCGAGTGCGAAGGCGCGCGGCAAGTGCCGGTAGTTTCCGGCTCCCTCCCACAGGACACGGAAGGTTGCTTCTGGCAGCGCGTGGGCGACTTCTTCGGCGGCGACGGCAACCACCCCGCCCCGGCCACCACCGCTCCCATCCGGAATTGACGATGACGTACCGCTTCTTCGCGCCGGGCCTTTCCGGCAAAACGATCCTCGGGCCATGCGCCGTGCTGGCCGCACTTGCGCTCGCCGGCTGCTTCGAGGCGCCGGCGCCGACCCAGCCCGTCCGCCCGGCGCGCCCGGCCTACGACCAGGTGGCGGCGATCCGCGCGGCGGGCGACCGCGAGAAGTCGGTGATCGACGTCGCGCCCCTGCGCGATCCCGGCGTCGGCGCGTGGCAGGACGCCGCGCGGGCCGACGAGCGCGCCGGCCGCTACGCCGATGCCGCCGCCAGGCTCGACCAGGCGCTCAAGCTCAATCCCGAGTCGCCCGACCTGCTGCAGGACCGCGCCGAGATCGCCGTGCGCCTGAAGGATTACGCCACGGCCGAGAAGCTCGCCCACCAGTCGTGGTCGCTCGGCCCCAAGCTCGGCCCGTTGTGCGCGCGCAACTGGCAGACCATCGTGGAGATGCGCCTGCAGGCCGGCGACCAGGCCGGCGCCGCCAATGCGCGCAAGGGCGTGCAGGGGTGCCACAAGGAAGGCATCCCGCGCTACTGAGCGGACCCTGATCCGGCGCGGACGGGCGTCGCCGGCACCCTTCGAGCGACCCTTCGTAGGCGAGCACCTCGCCGAACAGCGGCAGCGAAAAGCCGACCTCGAAGCGGTAGCGGCCGTCCTCGATGCGCTTGCCGGCCCGGCTGCGCGGCAACAGCCAGCGCGGGACCCGCCACGCGCCGCGCCGCGCGCCGACGCAGCGCCACTGCCAGCCGCCGTCGACCACGTCCACCTGCAGCAGCAAGGCGGCCGGGGCGGTTTCCTCGATCCAGCAGCCATCGCGGGCCAGCGGCCGGCTGACAGGACGCGTCGGCCGCCGCCGCGGCACTCCTACGCAGGTGGCATTCCCCTACAGCGCCGCGCCGCTACATGCGGCATGCTGCCTTCATCGCGCAATCAGGCACGAACCGACAGGTGCCAGGCCCTTTGGCCAACTTCGGGGTCCAGTGGAACCGACGCGCGATCCTTTTCAATGCTCGGCTGTAATTGGGCGCCACGCCACGCCGTCCACCGCGTAGGTGCCGTAGCATCGGGCCACTACAACGCAAGGAGCGCATGTCATGGAACGTTGCCCGGACCAATCGAACTGGGGCGCGTACTCCAGGGAGAACATGGACGGGCTGGGCTCGCGGTGCCGCAAACGCTTTACGCAAGGCTGATGACGAGTGCCACCACCACGGGCGGCATCGTCGGCGTGATCGAGGAGTTCGGGCCGCTCGTGACGGTGCGCGAACTGGCCTTTGCAGGCAAGACCAGCGAAATCCTGATGGTGGTCGGCGCCGGCGGCGCGGCCTGGTACACCGGCGGCGTGGTCGGCAGCGCGGCCGTGGCCACCGGGCGATACCTGTCCTGCGGCAGCAGCATGCTCGATGCGATCAGCTACGCCCGCCAGCACTATCCCGGCGCGCCCTGGCTGGTGCGGCATTTCCAGGTGCACCCGGAGGTCTACACGCCGGGGCATCCTTCCCGACGCTCGTACGCGGCACGCATGCGGTTGCAGGCATGAACAAGGCACCGAACCGGAAAGACGAGGCGCTGCTGCTGGCCGCCGCCCTGGTGGTGAGCGCGCTGGCGTGGGCGTTCTGGCATTACCTCGGCGTCGAGTGGGCTACGCTGGTGCTGCTGGTGATCGTGCTGGCCAGCCTGATCCTCGACAACCGGCGGTTGCGCCGGCAACTGCGCGAGCGACAGGGCGTCGACCCGCGCTGACTACCGCGGCGCCTGCGTCTGCCGCTGGTGGTCGGCGAGCAGGGCGCGCACCTGATCCAATAGCGAATGGGGCACGCGCACAGGTGTGGTCGGTCACGTATGGGCCGCGCGGCCGGCGGGCCGTGGCGGGCCGCGTTGGAGGTTCTGGCGGTTGCGTCACGCGTTGGCCTCGTCGTCGTCGTTGCCGTCGTCGTCCCTGGCCGGATGGTCGGCGGCGGTGGCCTTGTTTCCAGTTCCAGCACGGTGGTGTAGCCGCCGTTGCCGTCCAGTCGATGCGTGGCGCGGGTAATGATCCACTCGACGGCGCCGATGGCGTCGCCCCAGCCCTGCAGCGTGACCGGCATTTCGGGATAGACGTCGGGCCGGCCGGCGGCACATTACCAGTCGCTGACCGTGGTTTCGCTCATGTGCGGCTCCTGCCGGGGGAGGCCATTCTGCGGCATCCGCGCGGCGGCGGGTTTGTCGCGCGCACCCACTCGGCCATACTTGCGCGATGACCGATCCCGATGACGTTGCCGCGCTGCTCGGCGCCGATGGCCCGTTCGCCCGCGAGCTGCCGAACTTCGCGCCGCGCGAGGCGCAGCAGGCGATGGCGCGGGCCGTGCAGCACGCCATCGCCGAGCGCGAGACGCTGATCGCCGAGGCCGGCACCGGCACCGGCAAGACCTACGCCTACCTGGTGCCGGCGCTGCTCTCGGGCGAGCGGGTGATCGTCTCCACCGGCACCAAGGCGCTGCAGGACCAGTTGTATTTCCGCGACCTTCCGAAGGTGCATTCGGTGCTCGGCGCGCGGCTGAAGACGGCACTGCTGAAAGGGCGCGCGAACTACCTGTGCTTGTACCGGCTCGACCAGACCGTGCGCGAGGGCGCCAGCTTCGACCGCGCGCAGGCGTCGCAGCTTGCCGCGATCCGCGCCTGGTCGGCGCGCACGCGGCGCGGCGACCGGATGGAGCTGGCCGAGGTGCCGGAGGAGTCGCCGCTGTGGCCGCGGGTCACCTCGACCGCTGAGAACTGCCTCGGCGCGGAGTGCCCGTTCTTCGAGGACTGCCACGTGGTGAAGGCGCGCCGAGAGGCGCAGGAGGCGGACCTGGTGGTGGTCAATCATCACCTGCTGTTCGCCGATCTCGCGCTGAAGCAGGAAGGTTTCGGCGAACTCCTGCCGGGCGCGCAGGCTTTCATCCTGGACGAGGCGCACCAGATTCCCGAGCTGGCCGGCCAGTTCTTCTCGCAGAGCGTCAGCGCGCGCCAGCTTGGCGACCTGGCGCAGGACGCGCTGCGCGAGTGCGGCGGCGTCACCGGCGCGGCCGGCCTGCTGCTGGAGCCGGTGGAGGCGCTGCACGACGCCGTGCGCCAGTTGCGCCTGGCGATGGACCCGCTGCCGCCGCGTGGCCCGTTCCACCAGCTCGAAGGCGTCGCGGCGGTGCGCGAGGGCCTGCACGGGCTGGGCGAGCTGCTGGCCGCGCTGACCGACCTGCTCGCCTCGCAGGCCGAGCGCTCGCGCGGCTTCGCCAACGTATACGAGCGCGCAGCGCAGTTGTGCGAGCGGCTCGAACGGATCGCCGAACAATCGTCCGAGCAGGACGTGCGCTGGTACGAACTGTTCCCGCGCGGCTTCGCGCTGTACGCCACGCCGCTGGACCTGGCCGCACCGCTGCGCGCGATGCGCGAGCGCACCCAGGCGGCGTGGATCCATGCCTCGGCGACGCTGTCGGTGGCCGGCCGGTTCGACCACTTCGCGCGCCAGCTCGGGCTGGACGACCCGCAGACGCTGAGCCTGGACAGCCCGTTCGACTACGCCCGCCAGGCGCTGTGCTACCTGCCGCAGGGCCTGCCCGACCCGGCCGCGCGCGACTACACCGACCGCGTGCTCGATGCGGTGCTGCCGGTGCTGCAGGCGTCGAACGGGCGCGCCTTCCTGCTGTTCACCTCGCACCGCGCGCTGCGCCGCGCCGCCGAGCTGCTGGCCGACCGCGTGCCGTGGCCGCTGTTCGTGCAGGGCAGTGCGCCGCGGCACCGGCTGCTGGAGGAGTTCCGCCATTCCGGCCACGGCGTGCTGCTGGGCGCGGCGAGTTTCTGGGAAGGCGTCGACGTGGCCGGCGAGGCGTTGTCGGTGGTGGTGATCGACAAGCTGCCGTTCGCCGCGCCGGACGACCCGGTGCTGCAGGCGCGGCTGGACGCGCTGGAGCAGTCGGGCATCAACCCGTTCATGGGCTGGCAGGTGCCGAGCGCGGCGATCGCGCTGAAGCAGGGCGCCGGCCGCCTGATCCGCGACGTGCACGACCGCGGCGTGCTGGTGCTGTGCGACCCGCGCCTGACCACGAAGGGTTATGGCAAGCTGTTCCTCGCCAGCCTGCCGCCGATGCCGCGTACGCGCGAACCGGCCGAGGTGCGGGCCTTCTTTGGCGACGCGGCGACGCCGCGCATCGCCGCCGCGGGAGAGTAGCGATGGCAAGAGTGACCGGACTGGGTGGCATCTTCTTCAAGGCCCGCGACCCCGCGGCGCTCGGCGCGTGGTACGCGAAGCATCTCGGGCTCGACGTGGACGACTGGGGCGGGGCGCGCTTCGCGGAGGACGCGTCGCGTGCCGGCTATACGCTGTGGTCGCCGTTCGCCGCCGACACCGGCTACTTCGCGCCGAGCACGCAGCCGTACATGGTGAACTTCCGCGTCGACGATCTCGACGCCCTGCTGGCGCAGTTGCGCGCCGACGGCGTGGCGGTGGACGAGCGCGTGGAGGAAAGCGAGTTCGGCCGCTTCGGCTGGATCATGGACCCGGAAGGCACGCGGATCGAGCTGTGGCAGCCGCCGGCGTGAGCGCCGTCGCTCCGTCGCACGCTCCATCGCCGCGCCGGCGGCACCAGGCCGGTGCGGCGGCATAGGAGCGTTCGTGGAGCCGGACCTCGTCAACGATCCGCGGCTGGCGTCCGTGCTGGACGAGCTGAGCCGGCGCGAGCCGATCTTCCATCGCCCCGCCTTCGCCAGCACGCGCGCGGATTTCGAGCGGATGACGGCGGACGATTTCTGGGAGGTCGGCGCGTCCGGCCGCCGCTACGGCCGGCAATACGTGCTGGACGTGCTGGAGCAGCGCGAAGCCGACCCGGCCGAGGCCGGGTGGGAGACATGCGACTTCCATTGCCGCGAGCTGGGGCCGTCCACCTACCTGCTCACCTACACCCTGCGCCAGCAGGAACGCCTGAGCCGGCGTACGACGATCTGGCGCCGCACCGGCGACGACTGGCAGGTGCTGTTCCACCAGGGAACGCCGGTGGGCGATCCCTGAGCGCCTGCTCGAGATCCATCCGCCGGACCGGATCTTGGGTTCTATCCCGTCATCCCTGCGAAAGCAGGGATCAGCGCCTCTGTTCTTGAAGCATTTAATCGCTGGATGACTCGCTACGTTCGCCCCTGCGGGGCCAGCCTTCGGTTGTTCGGCGCTCGCAAGCTCGCTTTTGTGCTGTCTTCGCAGGGATGACGTTTCGATGGATGAAGCCCGAAGATCTTGAAGCGGCCCGCAGAAGGCTTCAGCCATACGCCTCACGCCACCGGACGCGGCGGCGCGCGCGCCGTGAAAAGCCTCAGGCGACGCCCCACAACCGGCGCGCCTCCTCGGCGATGACCCCGGGGCGCTCCTCGGGCCAGAACAGCTTGCTGCCTTCCAGCCGGCGCACGCCGCGCGAATTGCCGAAGGTGCGGTCCAGGTAGTCGGCGTTCTCCGGCGAGAAGATCGTGTCGCCCATGCCCCACACGATGCGCGTGGGCACGGTGGAGCGCTTGAGCGCTGGCTCAATGGCGACCAGCGGATTGCGTTCCAGCCCGATCGCATACGCATGCACCAGCGCCTTGCGCCGCGGCGAGGCGACCAGGGGCGCGAAGTACTGCTCGATGGCCTCGTCGGTGGGATGCGCCGGGTCGGCGTAGCACATGCCGCCGATGCCCTCGCGCGAGCGGGCGAGCGCCTTGTCGGCGAGCCACGGCACCAGCCAGCGGTCGACGAAGGTGCCGGCATGGGACAGCGCGATGACCGGCCGCATGGCCGGCGGCGGGCTGTCGATCGCCGTGTCGCAGTTGGCGAGCAGCAGGCTGCGCACGCGCCCGGGATGGCGCGCGACGAACAACTGGGCCACCGCGCCGCCGCTGTCGCTGGCGACGAGGTCGACGCTGCGGATCGCCAGGGTGTCCAGCAGGGTCGCCAGCATCGCCACCTGCGCGTCGGGCGCGACGCTCTGGCCGTCGGCCACTTCCGTATGGCCCAGCGCCATGAAGTCCGGCGCGATGCAGCGGCGATGCGCGGACAGGCGGTCGAGCGCGCCGCGCCACTGGAAGCCGTTGAGCGGGAAGCCGTGCAGGAACAGCGCGGCATCGCCGGCGCCGCGCTCGACGTAGGCGATGCGGCCGAACCGGGTCGGCGCGAACCGCCGACGGGCGCGATAGGCCGCCGCGTCCAGCGGGCCGGTGGCCGCGGCGACCGCCTTGCCCGCGGCCGCCGCGTATCGGGCGAACAGGCTGCCGGCCAGCACGCCTGCCGTCAGCTGGATGAATGCTCTGCGATGCATGGGGTGTCCTCGTGGGGCGGCCGCTTGCCGCTGCCCGGCCATGATTCGCGCCGCGTCGCCCGCGCTCAATGACCTGCGAAGTCATGGCCTGCGCAGGCGGCTGGCCGTAGCATCCGTGCAGGAACCTGCATGGGGCGACCGCGCTTGGACAGCATCGACACGCATCCGCCACGGCCCGTGCCGGCCGGCCGGCTGGGCAACCTGCTGCGCGAATGGCGCGCGGCGCGGCGGCTGAGCCAGCTCGCGCTCGCGCTCGATGCGGGCACCTCGGCGCGGCACCTGAGCTGCATCGAGACGGGCAAGGCGCAGCCGAGCCGCGAGATGGTGGTGCGGCTCGCCGACGCGCTGGGAATGCCGCTGCGCCAGCGCAATGCGCTGCTGGCGGCCGCCGGCTTCGCGCCGGGCTATGCCGAGACGCCACTCGCTACGCCGGAGCTGGCGCAGGTGCGGCGCGCGATCGAATTCATCCTCGTCCAGCAGGAGCCGTACCCGGCCTTCCTGCTCAACCGGCATTGGGACGTGCTGATGGCGAACCGCGCCGCGATGCGGGTGAACCGCTTCGTCATGGACGGTCGTCCCGCCAGGCACGCCAACATGCTGCGGCAGTTCTTCGATCCGGAGGACCTGCGCATGGCGGTGGCGAACTGGGAGGAAGTCGCCAGCGACCTGCTGCGCCATCTCCACCAGGCGGTCGCGGCGGACCCGGCCGATGCCGGCGCGCGCGCCCTGCTCGACGAGGTGCTCGGCTATCCCGGCGTGCCGGCGCACTGGCGCATGCGCGAACTGGAAGCGGCGCCTTCGCCGCTGCTGACCACCGTGCTTCGGCGAGGCGAGCGCGAACTGCGTTTCTTCTCGACCATCACCACCTTCGGAACGCCGCGCGACGTGACCGTCGACGAGCTGCACATCGAGTGCTGCTTCCCGGTCGACGAGGCGACGGCGGAACTCTGCCGCGCGCTGGCGCGGGACGACGCACCGGCCGCCGCCGCGGCGGAATGAAGACGCCCCGGCGCAAAGTTCTGCCGGCTGGCCGCAAGAAGGCCGCAAAACGATGAAATCGTGATGAAAATCACGTTTCCTTGACGTTCCGGCGCGCGCCCTTCCAAAAGTGATGTAGCGGAAAATACCCGTTCCGTCCGATCATGTTGCAGTGCCACGGGCGGCAGGAGGCCGTCCGTGGCCGGCACGTCAGTGCTCGGCGGCAATCGGGTTGCGGGGAGCAACGGCAACGAAGGGGAAGGAAGGTATGGGGCAGGGAACCGGACGACATGCCTGGTGGCGCCATCTGGCCATCGTAGCCGCCTATGCGGTGTGCTACGCGTTGCTCCGGAGCGTGTCGGTCTCGAACTGGAACCTGCCTGCCGGCCTGCGGCTGGCGTGCCTCCTGCTAATGCCATATCGCTATTGGCCGGCGCTGATCCTCGGCGAGGCCATCCCGGTGGGACACGAGGTCTGGTCCTGCTACGACCAGTTCGGCGCCGGCTGGGCGAGCATCGCCGCGATTCCGCCGATCGTGCTGTGCGCGCCGGTAGTGGCCTGGTTCCGGCGGCGCGGCGGCCTGTTCGACGGCGGCAGCCAGGCCAGCATGGCCGCGGTGCTCCTGTCCGCCCTGGCTTTTGCCGCGATCACGGCAATCCGGAATTCCGCGGCGCTGTCGCTCGTGCACCTGCCCGGCGGGGCATTGCCGCCGGCGGTCACGGTGCAGGTCGTGTTCGTCTATTTCCTCGGCAACTACCTCGGCGCGCTCACGCTGGCGCCGGCGGCCCTGGCCCTGCGGCTGTGGCTCGCCGAACGCCTGCACGAACCGGCGTGGCCGGCGGTTCGCGGCAGCGCGCTCGCCCGGGACTGCGCGATCGGGCTGGTGCCTTCGCTGGCCGTGCTGACGTGGCTGGCGTCCACGGACGATTTCGACACCATGCAGATCTGCCGCATCCTGATGTTCCTGCCGGTCGCGTGGCTGGCGCTGCGGCACGGATGGCAGGGTGCGGCCTTCGGCGGCATGCTGGCGAGCGTGGCGGTGGCGATCACCTCGACCACGGCCCGCGACCCGGCGGTGATCCAGGCCCAGGCGCTCATCGCGTTCGTGATCTCCACCCTGCTCATCTTCGGCGCGCGCATCGCGCAGGAGAAGGCCGTCCGCGCGACGCAGGGAAAGGGCGCCGACACCGCTTCGTTCGGATTGCGGCAGGCGCAGCAGAGCCTTTATCTGGAAGAGATGCGCCTGCGGCATTTCGCCGAGACGCTCGAGCACATCGGCCAGTCGGTAAGCGAGCATCAGGGGCGCCTGCTCGAACGCCTGCGGCACAGCCTTTCGGCGAGCGAGGAGCGCGCGTATTTCCGCCGCGCCGCGGTCACCCAGCACGAGATGCATCGCCTGGCGAAGGCGCTCTATCCGCGCGCGGTGCTGGAGCGCGGCCTGTCCGCCACCTTCGAGGACGGCTCGTTCGCGCGCGCGATCGCGATGGCGGGCGCGAGCTATCGCTGCCGCCTCGCGGGAGGCGGGCTGGACCAGTTCGCGGCCGACGTCCAGATGGCGCTCTACCGGCTGGCGTGCGAAATGCTGGTGCTTCTGCTGACCGGCCATCCCGTCGGGCACGTGCGGCTCCAGCTCCGCAGCGGCAGCCGCGACGGACGGCGCTGGGTAGTCATGCGGCTGGTCGGCACGAAGCATCCCGATCCGGCCAGCAGCCCGATGCAGCCCGATTCGGATGCGTGGCAGCAGGTGATGTCGCTGCTGGGCGCCAGCGGCCTGGAGATCGCGCCGATCTCCGATCGCGCACAGATCTACGGCGGCAAGGCGTACCTGCGCGATTTCGCCGGGGGGACGCGCGCCACGCTGCTGCTGCAGGATGCCTTGCGCGTCGCGCCCGTGGCCGAGGGGACGGGCGCCCGTGTCGCTCCGCGCGGGAGCGACCGGAAGCGAGGCGTGCGGGTCAGTTCAGGTGTGAGCTGCACTCGATAGGGTCGTTGCACGTGCCCGGGGCCGCGCGCAACTGGACGGTGCCGTCGGTCTGCGGCGCGACCAGCACCTGGACGGCGCCGTCGTGGTAGACGATCTCCCCGGCGCCGCTCGCCGGCGGCGGCAGCGGATCCTGCGGCGTGGCGAGGCGCGAGGCGTCGAGGCCGATCGGCAGGCTCAGGAAATCCTCGCCCGAGGTCGCGAAGGCGGCGCGGACGTTGCCGTTCAGGTCGTTGACCTGGATGTAGCGAATGCCCGCGCGCTGGAAGGCGTATACGTGCCAATGCGGGCTGGCGCTGACGTCCGGAGCGTTCGGCCAGGCCTGGCCGAGGCCGGTGGACGGCGCCGACTCCGCCGCGAAGGCACCCGTGCAGGCCGCGGACACTGCCAGCAGTCCAGCCGCCGCAAATTTCGCGATCCACCGATTCGATATCTGGTACATAGGTTTTCCCCTCGTTTGAGACAATGGTTTATCTAGGACGCCGCCGCGCGGCGTCCTTTATTGCGACCAAGGACCGGTATTGCGGTCGCCGGCGACATGCCGGCCCAGCAAGCCTACGCGTCGGCAACATTGATCGGAAAGTGTCCTATGGCGCCGATATTGAGCAGTGTGTAGCAGTGCGAAGCCGTGCTGTACGCGAAGTGGATCGCCGGCTCCGGATGGCCTGGCGCCTGGCGATGGAGCCGTCCGCGTGCCGCGGCCCCGATGCACGGCAGGATGGGAGGGTCCGGAATGGACGTCCAAACGAAGCGGCTTCGCCTGCGTGCCGGGACATGCGGCATGCATCGCCACGCATGACCGGCTTCCGGATCGGCAGGGTTGGCACGGTCCAGGAGAGAGCCGAAGGTCGTGTCGCCATCGGGCGTAGGCGCGTCGCCGGTCGTATCGGTGCGACGGATGCTGCCCGCCACGGCGAAATCGACCGGTGAGTCCGCGCGGCGACGAGCGGCCGAGGGCTTCCGCTGGCAAAAGGATTCCGGGGTCGTGAGCGGGAGGGTATCGCCCGTGCTGGATGGCCGCCCGGTTCGCGTCGGCCGGCACGAGGGCTCCCGCCGGCCACCGCGGCGCCCGCGTTTCGCCCTGGCGCGCCCGCTGCGGTGCCCGGCGTACTGGTGTGATCGAGGCTCCGGTTACTTGGGGGCGGCGCGATGAGGACGTGGATGCAAAGCCTGATGGCGAAGGTGGCCGGCAACGGCTCGCTGCGACTGCTGTCGCTGGCGCGCAGCACCGGTGTGCGCATGCGCGCGCCGTGGCCCGATCCAGGCTTCGGCGGGGCGACGCTGCCGCTGGAGCGCAGCGTCACGGTGCAGGGATTCACCGCGCACTGGCACATGCTCGACTCCAGCCGCAGCTACGGCCAGCATCGGGACGCGGGCAGCGACCGCATCGACGATGCCCTGCGCGCCTCGGCGTCCGGCGTTGAGCCGTACCGGCCGGCGGGCCTCTGCCAGCGCAACGAGCGGGCGGGGAAGTACGGCCTGCTGTTCATCGCGATGACCTTCGTGGCGTTCTTCCTGTTCGAGATGTTGAGGCGGTTGCGCGTGCACCCGGTGCAGTACCTGCTGATCGGCGCCGCGCTGGCGACCTTCTACGTGCTGCTGCTGGCCCTGTCCGAGCAGATCGGCTTCGGCCCCGCCTACGCCGTGGCCGAAGCCGCACTGGTGCCGATCGTCGCCGGCTGCGCGACGGCGGTGCTGCCGGCGCGGCGCGCGGGCTCGCTGCTCGGCGGCGTGCCCGGCATGGCGTACGCGATGCTCTACGGGCAGTACGTGCTGCCGATCGGCTCGATGGCGTTGCCGGCCACGGTGGCGCTGATGATGTACCTCACCCGCCGTATCGACTGGTATGGCTGCGCGCCGGCCGCGGCAGCGCCGGCAGCCGCTATCATGGAGCGGCCATGAACCTGCTAGCCATCGAAACCGCCACCGAAGCCTGCTCCGTCGCCCTGGTCCACGGGCAGGAAGTGATCGCGCGCAGCGAGCTGGCGCCGCGCCGGCATGCCGAACTGGTGCTGCCGATGGCCGACGCGCTGCTCGCCGAGGCCGGCATCGGCCGGCATGCGCTGGATGCGATCGCCGTGGGGCGCGGGCCGGGCGCGTTCACCGGCGTGCGGCTGGGCGTGTCGCTGGCGCAGGGCATGGCGCTGGCACTGGACGTGCCGGTGGTGACGGTGTCTTCGCTGGCCGCACTGGCATTGGAGGCGCAGGACGAAGACGCGGCGATCCTCGCCGTGATCGACGCGCGCATGGGCGAGATCTACGCCGCAAGCTATCGCCGCGACGGCGCCGGCGGCCTGGTGCCGCTGGACGACGAGCGGGTCTGCCATCCGCAGGCGCTGTCGTTGCCGGATGCGGCGCAGTGGCAGGTGGTCGGTAGCGGCTGGGCCGCCTATGCCGACGTGCTGCGCGGGCGGCTGACCGGCCCCCTGCAGGCCGCCGACGGCGCGTGCTATCCGCAGGCGCGCCATGTCGCAGAGCTGGCCGTGCGCGAGTTCCAGGCCGGCCGCGCGCATGCGCCGGAACTGGCGTTGCCGGTGTACCTGCGCGACAAGGTCGCGTTGACGCTGGCGGAGCAGGGCAAGGCCTGAGAGCCCTCCCTGCCGGACTGGAATCCCCTCACGCGCTCCGCTCGTCATTGCTGCGCCTGCTCGTCATTCCTGCGAACCCCGAGAAGGGGGCAAGAGTAGGAATCCAGCGACTTTCCCTTTCCCCAAAACCTAGAGGCACCGGATCCGAGCTTTGGCTGGGATGACGCTTCATAGGAGATACCCGAGCGGCTTTGAACAAGTCTGAATGCGGGCGCGCATCGCGCGCCTTCTTCAGCGGCGCGGTTCCTACAACTGCCCGATCAGCAACTGCACCACCAGGCTGCTCACCGACACGGCGGCCCACACGCCCAGCCCCAGCAGGATCGGCCGCGGCCCGGTCGAGGCCATCTTGCGCAGGTTCGCCGACAGGCCGATCGCGGTGAGCGCGACGATGATCAGGAATTCCGCCGCCGCATGGATCGCCGGCTGGATCGCCGCCGGCACCAGCCCGGCGGTGCGGATGGCCGAGGCCACCAGGAACCACAGGATGAACCACGGGAAGATCTTCGCCAGGCTGAAGTCGCCGGTGCCGCCGCCCGCGTTCGACTTGCGCTTCTCGCGCATCGCCACCATCACCGCCAGCGCCAGGCAGATCGGGATGATCAGCGTGGCGCGGGTCAGCTTGACGATGGTGGCGTAGTCGCCGGCGGTCTTGCTGAAGCTGTAGCCGGCGGCGACCACCGACGAGGTGTCGTTGATCGCGGTGCCCGCCCACAGGCCGAAGCCGAGGTCGGACAGGTGCAGCAGGTGGCCGAGCAGGGGGAACAGCAGCACCGCGACCAGGTTGAACAGGAAGATGGTGGAGATCGCGAACGCGGTGTCGTGGTCGTCCGGCTTGATGATCGGCGTCACCGCGGCGATCGCCGAGCCGCCGCAGATCGCCGTGCCCACGCCGATCAGTATCTTCAGCTTGTCGTGCACGCCGAGCAGGCGGCCGAGCGCGCGGGCGGAAAGGAAGGCCACGGTCATCGTGATCAGGGTCACCGACAGCGATTCCAGGCCGGTCTTAGCCACCTGGTCGAGGCTGAGGCCGAAGCCGAGCGCGATGATCGACCATTGCAGCACCTGCTTGCCGGCGAACTGGATGCCCGGCGCGAACTGCGCGCCCGGCGACACCAGGTTGCGCACCAGGATGCCCAGCACGATGCCGCAGACCGGCCCACCCACCAGCGGCGCCAGCCGGCCCAGCCCCAGCGCGACGACGGCAATGCCCAGCGCCAGCAGCAGGCCGGGCAGGCGTTGGCGCAGGGAGGGCTTGGCGATGGCGACGGCGGCGGTGGCTGACATGGGAAGGTGCGCTTCTGGGAGAGCCGTCATTGTCCCGGCACCGGAAGATCAATAAAACTTTGAATATCTGATCGAGGGTATAAGATCTGCTGATGTTCAATATCAGCCCGCGCCAGCTCGAGGTGTTCGTGCAGACGGCCCTGCACGGCAGCGTGCGCGCCGCCGCCGAACACGTGCACCTGACCCAGCCCGCCGCCAGCATGGCGCTGGCCGAGATGGAGCGGCAGCTCGGCGCGCCGTTGTTCGACCGCGAGCGCGGCCGCCTGCGCCTGAACGCGCGCGGCCGCGAACTGCTGCCGCGCGCGCAGGAGCTGCTGGAGCGGCACGCGGAGTTCGGCCGGCTCGGCAGCGGGCAGGCCGAGGCGCTGTCCGGCGAGCTGCGCATCGGCGCCAGCAATACCGTGGGCAACTACCGCGTCGGCGAACTGCTCGGCGACTTCGTGCGCACCCAGCCGCAGGTGGCGATCCGCCTGCGCGTGGCCAATACCGACACGATCGCCGCCGCGTTGCTCGACCATGCGCTCGACCTGGGCTGCGTCGAAGGGCCGGTGGCGCATCCGATGCTGGGACTGCGCCCGTGGCGCGACGACGTGCTGCGGGTGTGTGCGCCGCCGGACCATCCGCTGGCGCGCAAGCGCGGCCTGAAGCCGGCCGATTTCGCCGGCGCCCGCTGGGTGCTGCGCGAGCCGGGCTCGGCCACGCGCGCCACCAGCGAGCGCGTACTGGCGCAGTTGCCGCCGGGCGAGACGGTGCTGGAACTGGACCAGATCGAGTCGATCAAGCAGGCGGTCGCCGCCGGCCTCGGCATCGCCTGCCTGCCCGAGGTGGCGGTGCGCGACGCCCTGGCCACCGGCCGGCTGAAGGCATTGAACACGCCGTTCCTCGACCTGCGCCGCAAGCTGTCGTTGCTGCTGCATCGGCAGAAATACCGCGGCGCCTTGCTGGAGGCGTTCCTGCGCACGCTTTGAAACCCCGCGCGAGGACTTGCTCTGCGGCTTGGGGCCTGTTCAAAGTCTCCCGCCGGACTGAAATCCCTCGCTCGTCATTCCTGCGAGACGCTTTTCAACAGCTGAAGGGCCGGTCAAGCAGGAATTCAGCGGCTTCCCCTTTCCGAAACCTAGAGACACTGGATCCCAGCTTGACCGGCCCTTCGGCCGTTGAAAGCCGCTGGGATGACGCGTTGCAGGGATACTTGGGAGGCTTTGAACAGGCTTTCAGGGTACAGCGCAGTTCAAGGCAAGGCTGTTCGTCGATGGTCGGGCAATGACGTCGATCCAGGTCGGCGTGCAGCAGGGCCGGCGTGCTGCTGGGACTGGCGTCGCCGCCGGCCGGCTGCCGGGCTATCGGCGCTTGCCGTGCACGACGCGTATGCCGCGCGGCGCCACGAATCGTGCTTCCCGCGACATGCGTGGCTTCGATGGTTCCACGGTGGTGCTGCCGGGCGGCTTGCGCGCGGTGCCGTGCTGGCCGAGGATGCCGCATCCAACCGGGGAGCGAACTAGACGATGGCAAACACGCCGTGCGCGACGGGGCAGGCGCAGGACGGGCGCAATCCGGGCATCGACCTGCTGCGCGGGCTGGCGATCGTGCTGGTGATCCTCAACCACCTCGGCCTGCGCATCCCGCTGAAGGCCACCGCGCTGGCCGACGTGCTGCCGGCCTGGCTGCTGGTCCGGCTGAACTACAACGGCTACGAAGGGGTGTTCGTCTTCTTCGTGATCTCCGGCTTCCTGATCACCGCCAACGCGCTGCGCCGCTGGGGCAGCCTGGAGCGGATCGACCTGCGCGCCTTCTACGCGCGCCGCTTCGCCCGCATCATGCCCTGCCTGCTGGCCTTGCTGGCGGTGCTGAGCCTGCTGCACCTGCTGGCCGTGCCGGACTACACGATCGTGCGCGAGGGGCAGTCGCTGCCGCGGGCGATCGTGGCGGTGCTGGGACTGCACCTGAACTGGTACGAGGGCCGCACCGGCTACCTGCCCGGCAACTGGGACGTGCTGTGGTCGCTGTCGATCGAGGAAGTGTTCTACCTCGGCTTTCCGGTCGCCTGCCTGCTGCTGCGCCGCCGTGCCGTGCTGGTGACGTCGCTCTCCGTGCTGGCGCTGTCGCTGCCATGGGCGCGCGCCGCGCTGCACGGCAACGAGATCTGGCTGGAGAAGGCCTACCTGCCCGGCATGGCGGCGATCGCCACGGGCGTGCTGGGCGCGCTGCTGGCGCAGCGCTGGGGCGTGCCGCCCGCGCGCACCACCGCCTTGCTGGGCGCGTTGGGCGCGGTGGGGCTGCTCGCGGTGCTGCTGGACGGCGGGGCGCTGTGGCACTGGCTGCGCGACGGCTACATGCTGGTGCTGACGCTGTCGTCGCTGTGCCTGGTCCTGGCCAGCCACCAGCGCCAGTTGCGCGGCTGTTGGACCGTTCCGGGGCTAGGCTGGCTGCGTTCGTGCGGCCGGCTGAGCTACGAGATCTACCTCAGCCACATGTTCGTGGTGTTCGCGGCGGTGCGCCTGTTCAAATCCACCGGCGGCGACTTGCGGCTCGGCTTCCTGTGGTACCTGCTGGCCCTGCCACTGTGCTGGCTGCTGGGCGCAGCGGTGGAGCGCGGGTTGTCGCTGCCGTGCGAGCGCTGGCTGCGTGCCAGGCTGATGCGCGCCCCGGCCGCGGAGGCGCGCCTGCCGGCGGACGCCGCGGTCGAATGATCCCCATGCGCAGCCATGGCTGCGCATGGGTTGCGGTCAGTGCTTTGAGTCCTGTGCGGCCTTCGCGGCGGATGCGGCGTCGTCGAACTGCCACGCGGGCTTGTTCGCTCCGTCGAGGCCCAGTCGGGCGCGGGGGTGGCCGTCCTTGTCCTTGAGCGCGATGCTGACTTTGTCCGTGCCGGTGCCCAATTCGATGGCGGAGTCCCGTGCCTTGGGATCGCCGTAATTGATGTACATCCCGGCGAAGTTCTCCGAGTCGTCGATCATCAGGCCGATGGCCTCGTACGGGGGCGTGGCGCGGTCGAGTGCGAGCCCGACGCGCCCGGTGCCCATGGAGGCCAGGCCGCCGCGCTCGCTGCCCTTGGTGTCGTAGAGCGTCATGCCGTAGTTGTCGTCGTCGCCCCGGCGCTTGTAGGTCTTGCCATTGATGTGCAGCGTGGGCAGTTGTCCCACCGCGAGGCGGTCGGCGCCGGTCTTGCCGAGGAAGACGATGCCGTCGGAGGCGCTGTCCTTGCGGGTGCGATCATTGCTGGCCGGGACCGGGGCGCCGATCAGGATGCGGTCGTGCCCCTGGGCGTCGGTGATCACCAGGCCCTGCGCGCGCAGGACCGGATCGGGCTTGGCCGGGATGTCCGGCTTGCGCAGCAGGGGCAAGGCGGCCAGTGCGATCACGGCGAGCAGGGCGACGATCACCAGCAGGCGCAGGCGGCCTACCTCGCGCTGCAGGCGGTTCCAGTCTTCGATGCGGACGGCAGTCTGTTCGGACATGCGCTGTTCCTTGTGAGTGGGGAAGTCTGCGCGGGGCGGGAGCGGCCACCGGGCAGGATCACAGGTTACAACGCGTGCGTGGCGACGCCGGATGGGCGCGGCGGTCGTGCGCCGGCGCGCGATCGCTCGGCCTTATCGATGCCGGTTGATGGCGTCGCGCAATTCGCTGGCGGCGGCGCGCGCGGCCAGCGCGAAGTCCTCGCCCTGGCCGGCGTAGAGGATGGCCCTGGACGAGCTGATCATCAGGCCCGTGCCATTGGCCGTGCGGCCGTGGCGCAGCACCGCCTCCACGTCGCCGCCCTGGGCGCCGATGCCGGGCACCAGCAGCGGCATGTCGCCGACCGCGGCGCGCACCCGGCCCAGTTCTTCCGGCCAGGTGGCGCCGGTGACCAGGGCGCAGTTGCCGTGGGCGTTCCAGTCGCGGGCGATGGTCTCGGCCACGCGCAGGTACAGCGGCCGGCCGCCGCAGTCGAGCGCCTGGAAGTCGGCGCCGCCGGGGTTGGAGGTGCGGCAGAGCAGGATCACGCCCTTGTCGGCACGGTCGAGGAAGGGCTGGATCGAGTCGCGGCCCAGGTAGGGGTTGAGTGTGACCGCGTCGGCCCGGTAGCGCTCGAACGCCTCGGCGGCATAGTGCTGTGCGGTGGAGCCGATGTCGCCGCGCTTGGCGTCGAGGATCACCGGCACGCCGGGGTGCCGCTCGTGGATGTGCGCGATCAGCCGTTCCAGCGCGTCTTCCGCGCGCAGCGCGGCGAAGTGCGCGATCTGCGGCTTGAACGCGCAGATGAGGTCGGCGGTGGCGTCCACGATGGCGCGGCAGAACGCGAACACCGCGTCGGGCGTGCCGCGCAGGTGGGCGGGAAATTTCGCGGGCTCCGGGTCCAGGCCCACGCAGACCAGGGAGTCGTTGCGCTGCCATGCGGCTTGCAGGGTTTGCATGAAGTGCATGGGGGTCTCCGGTCGGGAGTGAGTGGGTGGGCGAGAAGTGAGAAGTGAGAAGTGAGGGGCGTTCCGCTTGCCGTTCCTGGGTCCGGTGGCCTGGGGCTTCCGTGGGCTCGCGCTCGCTGCGGCCTATGGTTGCCGGGGGCGCATCACTTGCTGTGGCCGGCGACTTTACCGCTCGTCATTCCTGCGCAGGCAGGAATCCAGTGCCCTTCCTGCGCAGCGGAGGCGCTGGACCCCAGCTTTCGCTGGGGTGACGGTGCCCTGGGTGTCGGTGGACGGCGGCAGGCAAGCCCGCCACTGTCCGCTTTCCCGAGCCCCGAGC
>NZ_LMSL01000041.1:327589-445820 GCF_001428405.1 Frateuria sp. Soil773 | reverse complement strand
CCCGANATCCCGAATCCCGAATCCCGAATCCCGAATCCCGAATCCCGAATCCCGAATCCCGAATCCCGAGCCCCGAATCCCGAATCCCGGGCCTCGCGCCGGCCTCAGGCCAGCTTCTTGTACTTCACACGGTGCGGCTTCGCTGCCTCGTCGCCCAGGCGGCGCTTCTTGTCGGCTTCGTATTCGTTGTAGTTGCCGGGGAAGAATTCCACGTGCGAGTCGCCTTCGAAGGCGATGATGTGGGTGGCGATGCGGTCGAGGAACCAGCGGTCGTGCGAGATCACCATCGCGCAGCCGGGGAATTCCAGCATCGCGTCTTCCAGTGCGCGCAGGGTTTCCACGTCCAGGTCGTTGGACGGTTCGTCGAGCAGCAGCACGTTGCCGCCCTGCAGCAGGGTCTTGGCCAGGTGCAGGCGGCCGCGTTCGCCGCCGGACAGGTTGCCGACGATCTTCTGCTGGTCGGTGCCCTTGAAGTTGAAGCGGCCGATGTAGGCGCGCGACTGGATCTCGAAGTTGCCGATGGTGAGGATGTCGGCGCCGCCGGAGACTTCCTGCCACACGTTGTTCTTGTCGTCGAGCATGCCGCGCGACTGGTCCACGTAGGCGAGCTTGACCGTGTGGCCGAGCTTCACCTCGCCGGAGTCGGGCTTCTCCACGCCGGTGATCAGCTTCATGAGGGTGGACTTGCCGGCGCCGTTCGGGCCGATCACGCCCACGATGGCGCCCGGCGGCACCTTGAACGACAGGTCGTCGATCAGCAGGCGGTCGCCGAACGACTTGCTGACGTTCTTGAACTCGATCACTTCCTGGCCCAGGCGCTCGCCCGGCGGGATGAAGATCTCGTTGGTCTCGTTGCGCTGCTGGTACTCGACCGAGTTGAGCTCCTCGAAGCGGTTGAGGCGCGCCTTGCCCTTGGACTGGCGGCCCTTGGCGGCCGAGCGCACCCACTCGAGCTCCTTGGCGATCGCCTTCTGGCGCGACTTCTCCTGCTGCGCTTCCTGCTTCAGGCGCTGGTCCTTCTGCTCCAGCCATTCGGTGTAGTTGCCCTTCCACGGAATGCCGCGGCCGCGGTCGAGTTCGAGGATCCATTCGGCGGCGTTGTCGAGGAAGTAGCGGTCATGGGTGACCGCCACCACGGTGCCGGGGTAGTCGTGCAGGAACTGCTCCAGCCAGTCCACCGACTCGGCGTCGAGATGGTTGGTGGGCTCGTCCAGCAGCAGCATGTCCGGCTTGGACAGCAGCAGGCGGCACAGCGCCACGCGGCGCTTCTCGCCGCCCGAAAGCGGGCCGATCTTCGCGTCCCACGGCGGCAGGCGCAGCGCGTCGGCGGCCACTTCCAACTGGCGCTCCAGCGCATGCGCGTCGTTGGCGGCCAGGATGCCTTCCAGCGCTTCCTGCTCCTTCGCCAGCTTGTCGAAGTCGGCGCCTTCCTCGGCGTAGGCGGCGTAGACCTCCTCCAGGCGCTTCTGCGCATCGAGGATCTCGCTGACGCCTTCCTCCACCGCCTCGCGCACGGTCTTCTCCGGATCGAGCTGCGGCTCCTGCGCCAGGTAGCCCACCTTGATGCCCGGCTGCGGGCGCGCCTCGCCCTGGAAGTCCTTGTCCACCCCGGCCATGATCTTCAGCACCGTGGACTTGCCCGCGCCGTTCAGGCCCAGCAGGCCGATCTTGGCGCCGGGGAAGAAGCTCAGCGAAATGTCCTTGATGATCTGGCGCTTCGGGGGAACGATCTTGCTGACCCCGTTCATGGTGTAGATGTACTGCATGCAACCTCCGAAGGCGTGCGCCGCGGGGCTCCGGGGAGCCGGCACGGGAAGGGGGGAATCGCTAAACCGCGCATTATACCGGGTTGCGGCGCGCCCTTGATGGCGCCGTTCCGGCCGATGCCCGGCGCGGGCCCGCGCCACGCCGCCGTATTGCCCGCGTCATGCCCGCGGGCGGTCCCGCCGCCGCAGGATCGCCGCCAGAACCCCCCGCCATGCTGCCGGTTTCCGGGATGCGCGGTGGTGGCCGATGGCGGCGAACGACGGAGCGGGCTGGCTGGCCGGCGGCTTGACGCGCCGCCTCGCCGTGCTCGACTGGCGCATCGGCAGGCGCATGCGCGGGCGCTGGGCCGTTGCCGCGCACGAACTGGTCTGCTTCGGGATGAAGCAGGCGGCAGCCTGCCTGTTCGGCGGCCTGATGGTGGCCTTGCTGCTGGCGACCTGGCGCTGGTATCCGGCCTCGGCGGCGCTGGCGCGCTACGACTTCCTCACCCTTGCCGCGGTGGCGATCCAGGCCGGCCTGCTCGCGTTCCGGCTGGAAAGCCGGGAAGAGGCGAAGGCGATCCTGCTGTTCCATGTCGTCGGCACGGCGATGGAGCTGTTCAAGACGGCCGCGGGCTCATGGACGTATCCGGAGCCTTCGCTGCTGCGGCTGGGCGGCGTGCCGTTGTTCAGCGGCTTCATGTACGCATCGGTCGGCAGCTATATCGCGCGGGCGTGGCGGTTGTTCGATTTTCGCTTCACGCAGCACCCGCCGCTGCGCGCGCTGATGGTTCTGGCTGCGGCGATCTATCTCAACTTCTTCACCCATCATTACCTGCCGGACATGCGCGGGTTGCTGTTCGTCGCGGTGGCCGTGCTGTTCGGGCGTTGCACGGTGCACTTCCGGGTGCGCCGGGTGCATCGGCGGATGCCGCTGTTGCTGGGCTTCGTGCTGGTGGCATCGTTCATCTGGCTGGCCGAGAACATCGGAACCTTCACCCGCGCCTGGCTCTATCCGAGCCAGCGGGCGGGGTGGGGCATGGTGCCGCTGGGCAAGCTGGGCGCGTGGCTGCTGCTGATGATCATCAGCTACGCCATGGTCGCGGCCCTGCATGCCGGCGGCTTGTCGCGAAGGCGCGCCCCCGCTCAATGACCGTGGCGCCCGGGCCTGGCGGCGTCGAACAGGGTGCCGGCGGTGCGCGTGTGCAGCGAGGCGGCGTCGTAGCCTTCGGGCAGCAGGCCGGCGATCTCCAGCATCACCGCGCCGTGCAGCGCGGCCCAGACCTGGTGGCCGAGGATCGGCGCGTCGGCCTCCACCGCGCCTTCGGCGACCATCACCTCGACGTGCGCGGCGATGGTGCGCCACATGCGCTGGTGCGCGGCGCGGTAGGCCGGATCGTCGCGGTTGGTTTCGGGGTATTCGAACATCAGCCGGTAGGTCGCCGTGTCGCCGCGGGCGAAGGCGATGTAGGCGTCGCGCACCGCGCGGCTGCGGGTGCGTCCGTCGCCGGGCGAGGCCAGCGCGCGCTCCAGCGCCTCGGAGAAGCGGTGCAGCCCGCGCGTGCGGATCGCGGTGACGATCTGCTCCTTGTTGGCGAAGTAGCGGTACGGCGTCATCGTGCCGCAGCCGAGCCCGGCGGCGATCCGGCGCATGGTGACCGCGCCGGGGCCTTCGTCCACGTACAGGCGCGCCGCGACCCGGCAAAGGCGGTCGCGGAACGCGTCGGCTTCCTGCTCGCTCAGGGCCCTGGGCATGGCGGGCCAGGCTCAGGGCGCGGACATGCCGAACGCGCGGCGGAAGAACGCCAGCGCGTCGGCATCGAGCCGCGCATGCACCGCGGCGCGGTCCACGCCCAGCGGATCGCTGCAGATCGCCTGCGCGTCCTTCGCCAGTTCCGCCGAGCACGGCGCGAGGAACACCCAGTGGTCGGCCTTCGGCACCATCGTGCTGCGTGCGAGCGTGCGGATCAGCGGCTTGACGTGCAGGGCGTTCTCCGCCGGCAGCAGCACGCGGTCGTTCTCGGCGTACCAGAGGTCGACCGGCCGATCGATCGCGCCGGCGCCCGCCTTGTCGAAGACCAGGCTCAGCGGCGCCATCGCGAAGGCGGCCTTGATGCGCGGGTCGGCGGTCGGTCCCCAGCGGGTGAGGTCCTTCTGTATGGCGGCGGCTGCGGCGACCAGCTCGGCCGGCTTGTATTTCTGCACAGGGGCGCAGGTGTCGGCGTCGTCCGGATGGCGCTGGCAGTAGGTGATGAACCGGTCGAACCGCGGTTGCGCGCCGACCAGCAGCAGGCTGGTATAGCCGCCGGCGGAAAAGCCGGCCACGCCGATCCGTGCCGGATCGATCAGCGGCTTCCAGCGCGCATCGGCGAGCAGGGCGTCGATGGCGGCACGCACCTGCACCGCGCGGCCGACCAGCACGGTGGAGTTGCCGGTGCCGCTCTGGTCGTGGAAGTTGTCCTTCGGGTGCTCGATGGTGGCGACGACGAAGCCGTGGCCGGCCAGCCAGGTCGCCAGGTCGTGATGGCCCAGGTTCGAGCCGCCGTGCCCGTGCGAGATCACCACCAGCGGCCGGGCGCCGGATTGTGCCGGCGCGCCGAACGCGGCGGCCACGTTGTACGGGCCGATCGGCTTGGTGCCGCCCGCCGGCCGGGTCGAGGGATAGAACACGAAGCCGGGCATCTGGCCGCCGTTGACCGGGTCGTCGATCCTGATCCGCGCGATGCCGACACCGCTGGCCTCCTGGGCCGGCAGCGCCATGGGCAGGGCGAAAAGCAGCAGCAACCAGCACAGCTTGCCGGGAATGCGGCAGGCGGCGCGCATCCGTCGGAATGGAGGCAGCATGGAGAAACCCCTGGGCTGGATCATGTACAACGTACGGTACATTGTACGAAACGTGCCGGCAACGGCCGCCGGTGACCGCAACCGGCCCCGGCGCTACACTTCGAAGTCTTAACTCCCGCTCGCCACCCGAAGAGGTCAGGATGTTCCCCAAGGACTGCACGATCGCAGGTTTCGACGACGAACTGGCCAAGGCCATCGCCGATGAAGGCCGCCGCCAGGAAGATCACGTCGAGTTGATCGCCTCGGAGAACTACGCCAGCCCGCGCGTGATGGAAGCGCAGGGTTCCAAGCTCACCAACAAGTACGCCGAAGGCTACCCGGGCAAGCGCTACTACGGCGGCTGCGAATACGTGGACATCGCCGAGAAGCTGGCGATCGAGCGCCTGAAGAAGCTGTTCGACGCCGACTACGCCAACGTGCAGCCGCACTCCGGCTCGCAGGCGAACCAGGCGGTGTACCTGGCCCTGCTCAACCCGGGCGACACGATCCTCGGCATGAGCCTGGCGCACGGCGGCCACCTCACCCACGGCGCCAAGGTCAACGTCAGCGGCAAGCTGTTCAACGCCGTGCAGTACGGCGTCGATGCCGACGGCCTGATCGACTACGACGAAGTACAGCGCCTCGCCAGCGAGCACAAGCCGAAGATGCTGGTCGGCGGCTTCAGCGCCTACTCGCAGGTGGTCGACTGGGTGCGCATGCGCCAGATCGCCGACTCGGTCGGCGCGATCTTCTTCGTCGACATGGCCCACGTCGCCGGCCTGATCGCCGCGGGCGTATACCCGAGCCCGCTGCCGCACGCGCATGTGGTCACCTCGACCACCCACAAGACCCTGCGCGGTCCGCGCGGCGGCATCATCGTGGCGAAAGGCGCGGGCGAAGAGATCGAGAAGAAGCTGCAGTCGATCGTGTTCCCCGGTATCCAGGGCGGCCCGCTGATGCACGTGATCGCGGCGAAGGCGGTCGCGTTCAAGGAAGCGCTGGAGCCCGAGTTCAAGGCCTACCAGACGCAGGTGGTGAAGAACGCCAAGGCGATGGCGAAGACCTTCATCGAGCGCGGTTACAAGATCGTCTCCGGCGGCACCGAGAACCACCTGATGCTGGTCGACATGATCGGCAAGGATGTCACCGGCAAGGATGCGGAAGAGGCGCTGGGCAAGGCGCACATCACGGTCAACAAGAACGCCGTGCCGAACGATCCGCGCAAGCCCTTCGTCACCTCCGGCCTGCGCGTCGGCACCCCGGCCGTCACCACCCGCGGCTACCAGGAAGCCGACTGCGTGGAACTGGCCAACTGGATCTGTGACGTGCTGGACGCGCCGAACGACAGCGCGGTGATCGACGCCGTACGCGCCAAGGTCGAGGCGCAGTGCAAGAAATTTCCGGTGTATGGCTGAGGAGTTGGGATTCGGGATTGGGGATTCGGGATTCGGAAGAGCCCGGGTTCCCGCGAGCCTGTGTTTTTCCCGGATCCCTAATCTCGAATCCCAAATCCCGTAACCGATGCACTGCCCCTTCTGCCAGCACGAAGACACCCGCGTGATCGATTCGCGGCTTGCCGAGGACGGCGCCACCGTGCGCCGTCGCCGGGAGTGCCCGCAGTGCGGGGAGCGCTTCAACACCTTCGAGACCGCCGAGCTGAAATTGCCGGCGATCGTGAAGAGCGGCGAGCGGCGCGAGACGTTCGACGAGCGCAAGCTGCGGGTGAGCTTCGAGCGCGCGCTGCAGAAGCGCCCGGTGGCCAGCCACGACGTGGATGCGGCGGTACGCGAGGTCGTCAACGACCTGCGCCGCAGCGGCGAGCGCGAGATCCCCTCGCGCCAGGTCGGCGAGCTGGTGATGCGCGAGCTGAAGAAGCTGGACCAGGTCGCCTACGTGCGCTTCGCCTCGGTCTACCGCAAGTTCGAGGACGTGCAGGCGTTCCGCGAGGAGATCGAGAAGCTCGAGCGCGACCTGCCCGGGCTCGACAGCCTGCAGTTGTCGCTGCTCGGCGAGAGCATCGCCCGGCGCGGCCGGAAAGGCTGAGCCGGCGGTTCGTCCCGCGCCGGCGGCTTCTGCGAGAATGGCCGCATGCCCACGCCCGACCCGACCTTCAGCGCGCTCGACCACGCGCACATGGCGCACGCGCTGCGCCTGGCCGAGCGCGGCCTGTACACCACCCGGCCCAATCCGCGCGTAGGCTGCGTGATCGCGCACGGCGAGCGGGTCGTCGGCGCGGGGTTCCACCGGCGCGCCGGCGGGCCGCATGCCGAGGTGTTCGCCTTGCGCGAGGCCGGCGCGGCGGCGCGCGGCGCGACCGCCTACGTCACGCTGGAGCCGTGCGCGCACCATGGGCGCACGCCGCCGTGCGCGGACGCGCTGGTCGCCGCCGGGGTCGCCCGCGTGGTGGTCGCGGCGGAAGATCCGTTCCCGCAGGTGGCCGGGCGCGGCATCGGCAGGCTCCGCGCAGCGGGTATTGCGGTGGATGCCGGCCTGCTGCGCGAGGCGGCGCGCGAACTCAACGTCGGCTTCTTCAGCCGGATCGAGCGCGGCCGGCCGTGGGTGCGGCTGAAGCTGGCGATGAGCCTGGACGGCCGCACCGCGCTGGCCGACGGCGCGTCGAAATGGATCACCGGCGAGGCCGCGCGCGCCGACGTGCAGCGCTGGCGCGCGCGCAGCTCGGCGATCCTCACCGGCATCGGCACGGTGCTGGCGGACGATCCGCGGCTTACCGTGCGGCTGCCGCAGGACGTGCCGTTCGAGGCGCCGCTGCGCGTGGTGCTGGACAGCCGCCTGCGCACGCCGGCGGGCGCCGCGCTGTTCGACGACGGGTCGCCCGTGCTGCTGATCGGCCTGCCGGGCGTGCGCGGCGACGCGCGCGAGGCGCTGGCCGCGCGAGGCGCCGTTTTCGGCGAGGCGCCGGCCGGGGCCGACGGCAGGCCGGACCTGGCCGCGGTGCTCGCGCAACTGGCGGCCCGGGAGGTCGGCGAGCTGCATGTCGAAGCCGGCCCGCGCCTGTGCGGCGAACTGTTCGCGCAGGGGCTGGCAGACGAACTGCTGCTCTACGTCGCGCCGGTCCTGCTCGGCAGCGCGGCGCGACCGCTGCTGGAGCTGCCGCCGCTGGCGGACATGGCTGCACGCTGGCGGCTGCACGTCGTCGACCGCCGCCAGCTCGGCGAGGACACGCGCCTGCTGCTGCGTCCGCGGTAGGGCGCGGCGGCGGCATCCGGAGGCGGCGGGCGAGCGCCTGCGGCCACCATCCAACGGCTGAGGAGATCGAGGCGACATGGGCCGATTGCACGCCGTCCGCTGGGGCATCATCGGCTGCGGTGCCGTCACCGAGGTCAAGAGCGGCCCGGCCTTCGGTCTGGTGCCGGGTTCCTCGCTGGCCGCGGTGATGCGCCGCGACGGCGCCAAGGCGCGCGACTACGCGCAGCGCCACGGCGTGCCGCGGTGGTACGACGATGCCGCGGCGCTGGTCGCGGACCCGACCGTGGATGCGGTCTACATCGCCACGCCGCCCTCGACGCACATGCAGTACGCCCTGATGGGCATAGCCGCGGGCAAGCCCGTGTACGTGGAAAAGCCGATGGCGATGGATGCCGCCGAATGCGAGCGGATCGTGCGCGCCGGCGAGGCGGCCAGGGTGCCGGTGTTCGTGGCCTACTACCGGCGCGCGCTACCGCGCTTCGGCAAGGTGCGCGAACTGCTGTTCGACGCCGGGGCGATCGGTACGCCGCGCACGGTGCACGCAGTGCTGCACCAGCCGCACCAGCCGCGCTACGAGAACCCGGCAGACCGGCCCTGGCGCGTGCGGCCGGAACTCGCCGGCGGCGGCCTCTTCATGGACCTGGGCTGCCACACGCTGGACATCCTCGACTGGCTGTTCGGCCCGATCGTTTCCGCCGGCGGCCAGGCCGCCAACCAGCTCGGCGCGTACCCGGCCGAGGACTGCGTGGCGGTGTCGTTCGCCTTCGGCAACGGCATGCTCGGCACCGGCCTGTGGAACTTCGGCAGCTGGCAGCGCCACGACAGCGTGGAAATCGTCGGCGACCGCGGCCGGCTGTCGTTCGCCACCTTCGGCGACGGCCCGATCCGGCTGGAGAACACCCAGGGCGTGCAGGAATTCCACGTCGACAACCCGGCGCACATCCAGCAGCCGCTGATCGAAACCATCGTGGCCGAGCTGACCGGACAGGCCGGCGCGTGCCCCTCCACCGGGCGCAGCGGCGCGCGCACCAGTTGGGTGATGGACCAGGTGCTGCGCGGCTACCGCGGCAGGCCGTAAAGGCCATTCACGGTCTACCCGTCGATCCAACCGCCTCCTCGTCATTGTGAAACAAGAAACCCCCGGCTTTGCCGGGGAGGATGAACCGGTTTGACATTTACGGGAGTCCATCGCGAAAACTCCCTACGTGAGCCGCCAAGCACACGAGAGGAGAGTCGCGATGGACGAAGCGGAGAGCCTAAGTCACACCAAATGGGAGTGCAAATACCATGTGGTGTTCATTCCGAAGTATCGAAAGAAGAGCCTTTACAAGGGGTTGAGGAACCACTTGCCGGAGGTATTTCGACGATTGGCGCATTACAAGGAAAGCCGGATCGAGGAAGGCCACATCACGAGTGATCACGTGCACATGCTGATTTCGATCCCACCGAAGTATTCGGTGTCGCAGGTGGTGGGGTACATCAAGGGGAAGAGTGCGATCCACATTGCGCGGGTGTATGGGGAGCGCAAGCGCAACTATGCGGGCCAGAGGTTCTGGGCGCGTGGGTACTTCGTATCGACAGTGGGCAGGGATGAAGGGTTGATACGAGAGTACATCCGGGAGCATGAGCTCGAGGATCGCCGACTGGAGCCGTTGAATCTGTTGAGCTAGGAACCATCGCATAGGTGGCACAAAACGAGGGGCCGCGTTAGCGACCCCGCCAAGCCGCTTTGAGCGGCTCACAAGTTAAAGCCCCCGGCTTTGCCGGGGGATATTTACTCCTGCGGCTTTCAACGGCTGCAGGGCCGGTCAAGCAGGAATCCAGTGGTTGTTNNNNTCGAAGGCCCAACGACATTGGATCCCAACTTGACCGGCCCTGCGGCCGTTGAAAGCCGCAGGAGTAACGAGCGGGGAGCGTGGCGGATTCCAGTCCGGCAGGAAGACTCTGAACAGGCTCCGAGGGCCGCCGTGCAGGCGGCGCAGCGGTGCGGACGGATCAGTGCAGGTAGGCCGGGAAGCGCGGCAGCAGGGCGATGTCGCGCGGGTCGTGCTGGATGACCACGCGGGCATGGTCGCGCCTGGCGAGGGCCTCGAAGCGGTCCATCGAGGCGAGCGTGGCGGCGCGATCGACATTGACGCGCGGCACGCGGCGCAGGCGGCGGTTCTCGCGCGAATGGTAGAGGTCGCCGCTGAGCAGGACCGCGCCGGCCTGCGGCAGCCGCAGCTCCAGTACCTGGTGGCCCGGCGTATGGCCCGGCATCGACAGCAGGCGCACGCTGCCGTCGCCGAAGACGTCCGCATCGCCGTCGATCATGCGCAGCTTCGCCGAGCGGTAGGCGACGACCGGCGTCAGTGCCTCGAACGGCGGCGGCGTGGGCCCGGTCGCGGCGGCCAGCTCCCTGCGTTGCAGGATCCAGGTGGCATGGCCGAACAGGTTGGCGTTCCCTGTGTGGTCCAGGTGCCAGTGCGAGAAGGCCAGGTAGTCGATGTCGGCAGGCTCGATGCCGAGCGTTGCGAGCTGGCTGGCGAGGGTGGTGCGCACGCTGCCGTGCACGCCCGGGTGGAAGTCCACGCCGGGCCCGCCGGCCAGCGAGTCGCCCAGGCCGGTGTCCCACAGCAGCAGGCCCTTGGGATGGCGGATGAGGAAGCATGGCACGGACATCGTGCCGGGCTTGCCGTCCAGCGCGCCGCTGTCGTCGAACATGCGCATGTCGCTCAGCTCGATGCGCCCGCAATCGAGCGCGTACAGGCGGATGTCGGGCGATGCGTCGGCGCCGCGGGCCAGGGAGGCGAGGCAGAGCAGCAGCACGGCCAGCAAGCTGGGCATGGCATGGCTGGAACGGGGTACGGGGCGCATGGGTGGTTCCTCGAGACGGGAAAGAGCGGGCGCGGCTCAAACCGAAAAATCGACGGCGAGCTTGCCGAAGTGGCGCCCGGCGACGAGCTGCTCGAAGGCTTCGCGCAACTGGCCGAAGCCGTAGGCGCGGTCGATCACCGGTTCCAGGCGCGTGGCCTCGATGGCCGCGACCATCCGCTCGTGTTCTTCCAGCGGGGCGACCGAAATGCCCTGCACCCGCACGCGCTTCAGTACCACCTTGGACAGCGGCAGGGTGGCGTCCATTCCGCCGATCCAGCCGAGCACGCCGATGAAGCCGTGCATGCGCACCGCGTCCAGCGATTGCGGCAGGGTGGCCGCGCCGATGGTCTCGATCACCGCGTCCACGCCCGCGCCGCCGCTGGCCTCGCGCACCAGCGCACCCCACTGCGGGTGCTCCGTGTAGTTGATGCCGACGTCGGCGCCCAGCGCCTTCGCGCGCGCCAGCTTGTCGTCACTGGAAGACACCACGATGGCCTTCGCGCCGCGCAATTTGGCGAATTGCAGCGCGAACAGGGAGACCCCGCCGGTGCCGAGCAGCAGCACGGTCTGGCCGGTGGTGATGCCGGCCAGTTCCAGCGCCTGCCAGGCGGTGAGCGAGGCGATCGGCAACGTGGCGGCCTGGAGGCTGGTCAGGTGGCTGGGTGCACGCGCCAGCGAGTACTGGTCGAAGCAGGCCAGCTCGCGCATCACGCCGGGCTCGGGGCCGCCGATCTCGGCGCCTTCCCATTCCGGCCGCATCGCGCCGGCGATCCAGCGCGACTTGTAGAACGTGGTGACGCGGTCGCCGGGCTTGAAGCGGGTGACCGCCGCGCCGACCTCCGCCACCGTTCCCGCGCCGTCGGACACCGGCACGATGGGCAGCGACACGCCGCGGTAAAGCTGGCCGTCGACCAGCATCCAGTCGCGGAAGTTGAGCGAGGCGGCCTCCACCCGCACCAGCACCTCGTTCGGGCCGGGGCGCGGGGCGGGCAGGTCGACCTGCTGCAGGTGATCGAGGCCGAAGGCGGAAAGCTGGATGGCGCGCATGGTACGACTCCGTGGTGGGAATGCGGATAGGGTCCCGCCGCCGGCGGCTTGCGATAATCCACAGGAATAGGCGATCTTTTATTCACCCAATGAATGAATCATTCGACCTCACGCCCGCCCGCCTGCGCGAACTGCGCGCTTTCGCCGCCGCTGCGCGGCGGCTCAACTTCTCGCGTGCGGCGCTGGAGGTCGGTTGCACGGCATCGGTGCTGAGCCGGCGCATCGCCACGCTGGAAGAAGCCGTGGGCGCGCGGCTGTTCCTGCGCACCACGCGGCGCATGGCGCTCACCGCGCGCGGCGAGCAACTGCTGGCGCAATGGCAGCGCATGGAGACGGTGATGGCCGAGCTGGCCGCCGATCTGCGCCCGCCCGACGGCGAACTGGCCGGCCGCCTGTGCGTGCACCTGCCGGCCAGCTTCGGCCGCTACCTGATGGCGCCGATGCTGGCCGGCTTCATGCGCGAGCATCCCGGGGTGCGCATCGAGGCGGTCTACGACGACGCCTACGTGGACATGGTGGCCGGCAAGGTGGACCTGGCCGTGCGCCTGGGGCGGCTGGCCGACGTGCAACTGGTGGCGCGCCGGGCGGGCACGATGCGCGTATTCCCCTGCGCCTCGCCCGATTACCTGGCCGCGGCGCCGCCGCTGCGCGACCCGGCCGATCTCAAGGCGCACCGCTGCATCGCCTTCAGCGGCTACCGCCGCGGCACGCTGTGGTCGTTCAGCCGGCAGCGCCAGCGCCGCGCGGTGCGCATCGACCCGGTACTGGTCTGCAACGATTCGCAGGCCATCCGCGACGCGGTGCTGGCCGGCGTGGGCGTGGGCCTGCAAGGCGACTACATGGCTGATGGCCTGGTCGCCGAGGGGCGGCTGGTCGACCTGTTCCCGGACTGGCAATTGCCGTCCTTCCCGATCCACCTGCTGTGGCTGCCCGGCGCGGACCGCACGCCGGCGCTGCGGCACCTGATCGACTACCTGGCCGAGACGCTGGCGCGGGCCTGAGCGGGCACGATGGGGCTGGAACGCGGGGTGCCGGGGCATGGGGTGCCAGGCATGGGGTGCTGGAGCATGGAGTGCTAGACTTGCGCGGCCGGTTCCACCGGCAGACAACCACGACGTCTTCAGGGCGGGGCGGAATTCCCCACCGGCGGTAGGTTCCTCGGAACGAGCCCGCGAGCGCTCCCGGCAGCATCGGGAGGTCAGCAGATCCGGTCCGATGCCGGAGCCGACGGTCCACGCTGTCCCGGTTCGCCGGGGCGGCCCACAGTCCGGATGAAAGAAGACGGCTAGGCGGACGGCAGCGATGCCGTGCGTCTGCCTCATGCCTTGGGGCGTTCTCGCTTGCTTTTCGATGCGGAGAACGTTTCATGCCTGCCATCGTTTCTGTTTCGCCTGCCGCCTCCCGCCGGGAGGTGCGCTGATGTTCACCGGGATCATCCAGGCCGTGGGCCGCGTCGTGCGGCTCGAACCGCGCGGCGGCGACGTGCGGCTGGCCGTCGATACGGCCGGCCTCGACCTTGCCGACGTGCAACTGGGCGACTCGATCGCCGTTTCCGGGGTGTGCCTCACGGCGGTGACGCTGGAGCCGCAGGGCTTCAGCGCCGACGTCTCCAACGAGACGCTGTCGCTGACCACGCTGGGCAGGCTCAAGCCGGGCGACCCGGTGAACCTGGAAAAGGCGCTGCGGCTGGCCGACCGGCTCGGCGGCCATCTGGTGTCCGGCCACGTCGACGGCCTCGGCAAGGTGGCGTCGATCGTGCCGGACGGCCGCTCGCAGCGCTGGACCTTCGATGTGCCGGCCGCGCTTTCGCGCTACATCGCCGCGAAAGGCTCGGTCTGCATCGACGGCACCAGCCTCACCGTCAACGAAGTCGCCGGGCACCGCTTCGGCGTCAACCTGATCCCGCACACGGTCGCGCACACCGCGTTCCATGCGCGCCGCGTCGGCGACGCGGTGAACATAGAGGTGGACGTGATCGCCCGCTACGTGGAACGGCTGGTCGGCAGCGGCGACGCGCCGGCGCTGGACGAGGCGTTCCTGAGGCAGCACGGCTTTGCCTGACCCACACACCGTCATTCCAGCGAAAGCTGGAATCCAGCGACTTTCGCCTTTCCGTTGCCTGATTCGAGAGCGGAGGCACTGGATTCCAGCTTTCGCTGGAATGACGAGCCTTTCCCGAATCCCGAATCCCGAATCCCGAATCCCGAATCCCGGAAACTCCAATGGCATTCAATTCCATCCCCGAAATCCTCGAAGACATCCGCGCCGGCCGCATGGTGGTGATCCTCGACGACGAGGACCGCGAGAACGAAGGCGACATCGTGATGGCCGCGCAGATGGTGCGGCCGGAAGACGTCAACTTCATGGTGCGCGAGGCGCGCGGCCTGCTGTGCCTCACGCTCACCGAGCAGCGCACGCGCCAGCTCGGCCTCAAGCCCATGGTCAGCGACAACACCTCGCCGTACCACACCAACTTCACCGTCTCGATCGAGGCGGCCGAGGGCGTCACCACCGGCATCTCCGCGCACGACCGCGCGCGCACCATCCAGGTGGCGGTGAAGAGCGACGCCAGGCCGGAGGATCTCTCCCAGCCCGGCCACATCTTTCCGCTCACCGCGCAGCCGGGCGGCGTGCTCACCCGCGCCGGCCATACCGAGGCCGGCTGCGATCTCGCCGCGCTGGCCGGGCTGGAGCCGGCGGCGGTGCTGATCGAGGTGCTGCACGAGGACGGCTCGATGGCGCGCCGTCCGGAGCTGGAGGCGTTCGCGCACAAGCACGGCCTGAAGATCGGCACGATCGCCGACCTGATCCGCTATCGCCTGGAAACCGAGAAGACCGTGCAGCGCGTGCACGAGGAGCAGGTCGATACCGAGTTCGGCCCGTTCCGGCTGGTGGCCTACCGCGACGCGATCCGCCACGGCCTGCACTATGCGCTGGTGCGCGGCGACGTCGACGACGGCGCGCCGGTGCTCACCCGCGTGCACGTGCGCAATACGCTGTCCGACGTGCTGCACCTGAAGCGCGACGACCTCGGCCTCACCGTCACCGCCGCGCTGCGGCGGATCGCCGACGAGGGCCGCGGCGTGCTGCTGGTGCTGTCCGGCGAGGACACGCCCGACGCGCTGCTGCGCCGGCTCGGCCGCCAGCCGGTGCAGCAGGCGCCGGAGGAGGCGCAGCAGCAGGAATGGCGCCAGCTCGGCCTCGGTGCGCAGATGCTCGCCGACCTGCACGTGCGCCGGCTGCGCGTGCTGGGCACGCCGCGCAAGCTGGTCGGCCTGGCCGGCTTCGACCTGGAGGTGGTCGAATACGTCTAGCGGGCGGCTGGAAAGCCCTCCGACTTCGCCGCTGCGCGGCTACGCTCAGGGCGAACGTTGGAAGAACCGTTCGCCCTGAGCGTAGGCCCGTAGGGCCGGAGTCGAAGGGCACCCGCCTCCTAAAGCTGTTCTACGATGCACACTCGATTCGCACCGATGCCGTCGCCATGCCGTCCATCCGCATCCGCCTGATCGCCCCTTCCGGCTATCCGCACGACCGCGCCGCGATGGCGCGCGGCGTGGCGCGGCTGCGCGAGGCCGGCTGCCGGCTGGAAGGGTTGGAGGTGCTCGACCGCGTCGAGCTGCGCTACGCCGGCAGCGACGCGGAGCGCGCGGGCGACATCAACCGGCTCGCCATCGCGGACACGCTGCCCGACATCGCGCTGGCGGTGCGCGGCGGCTACGGCGCCACGCGCCTGCTGGAACACCTGGACTACGGTGCACTGCGCGAACGGCTGGCCGGCACCTCGACCGCCCTGGTCGGCCACAGCGACTTCACCGCGCTGCAGATGGCGCTGTACGCGCACAGCGGCCTGGTCACCTTCGGCGGACCGATGCTGGGGGCGGATTTCGGCGCGCAGACGCCGGACGAAGCCACCCTGCGGCATTTCTGGGACACGCTGGGCGCGGCGCGGTCCAGCGCGGCGTGGACCACCCGCGACGGCGGCGGGCCGGACGCCGCGCTCGACGTCGAGGGGCCGCTGTGGGGCGGCAACCTGGCGGTGCTGTGCAGCCTGCTCGGCACGCCGTATTTTCCCGGCATCGACGGCGGCATCCTGTTCGTCGAGGACGTCGGCGAGCCGCCGTTCCGGATCGAGCGGCTGCTGTACCAGTTGCACCTGTCCGGCGTGCTCGGGCGCCAGCGCGCGCTGCTGCTGGGGCATTTCAGCCAGTGCAGGCCCAGCGCCTACGACAACGGCTACGGCCTCGCGGAAGGCTTCGCGCAACTGCGCCGCGTGGCCGGCGTCCCGGTCGTCGGCGGCCTGCCGTTCGGCCACGAGCCGGACAAGTTCACCCTGCCGTTCGGCGCGCCGGCGCGGCTGCGGGCGGCGGACGGCCAGGCCCGGCTCGATTTCGGCGGCTATCCGCACCTGCCGTTCCCCGTCCCCCATCGCGCGCCGGGAGCGGCAGGGGCGGGATAGCCGGCTCCCGCCGCCCTTCCGTCCTGGCGGGCAGGCCCGAGCAGGGCGTGGCGCAAACCCGTAAAATAGCAGGCTCGCATGGGCCGGCGGTCCATCAAAGGAAGCACTGCCATGAAGATCATCGAAGGCGATTTCGCCACGCCCAAGGGGCGTTTTGCCATCGTCGCCGGCCGTTTCAACGGCTTCGTCGTCGAGCCGCTGGTGGCCGGCGCGCGCGACGCGCTGGTGCGCCATGGCGTGAAGGACGAGGCGATCGAGCTGGTCCGCGTTCCGGGCGCGTGGGAGATCGCGCTGGCCGCGCGCAAGCTGGCCGATTCCGGCAAGTACGCGGCGGTGATCGCGCTGGGCGCGGTGATCCGCGGTTCCACTCCGCACTTCGACTACGTGGCCGGCGAATGCGCCAAGGGCCTGGCCCAGGCCGCCTATGCCTCCGGCGTGCCGGTGGCGTTCGGCGTGCTGACCACCGACAGCATCGAGCAGGCGATCGAGCGCTCGGGCACCAAGGCGGGCAACAAGGGCGCCGACGCGGCGATGGCCGCGCTGGAGATGGTCAACCTGTACGGGAAGCTGTGATGACGCAGGGCATCGACCTGGCCGCGCGCTCGCGCGCCCGCCGCCGCGCCCTGCAGGCGCTGTATGCGTGGCAGATGAGCGGCAGCCACATGAACGCGGTGATCGACCAGTTCCGCCACGAGCAGGACATGGAAGTGGCCGACCTGGAGTACTTCGAGGACCTGCTGCACGGCGTGGCGCGCCACGTCGAGGAACTCGACGCGGCGCTCAAGCCCTACGTGGACCGCGAGGTGGGGCAGATCGACCCGATCGAGCGCGCCGCGCTGCGCCTAGCGGCCTACGAGCTGAAATTCCGCCCCGACGTGCCGTACCGCGTGATCATCAACGAGGCGATCGAGGTCACCAAGCGCTTCGGCGCCGACCACGGCCACAGCTACGTCAACGGCGTGCTCGACAAGCTCGCCGCGCAGTTGCGTGCGCCGGAGAAGAAGGGGTGAACCCCGCGCTGGCGGGGCGTTTCGCTGCGCTGGTGCCGGTGCTCGAGACCGATCGCCTGCGCCTGCGCGCGCACCGCGAGGCCGACCATGGCGATTGCTACGCCACCTGGTCGCACCCTGACGTCACCCGTTTCATCGGCGGCAAGCCGCAGACCGCCGAGCAGGCGTGGGATCGCATGCTGCGCTCCCTCGGGTTGTGGGCGATGCTCGGCTACGGCTACTGGGCCGTGGAGGAAAAGTCCGGCGGCCGCTACGTCGGCGACGTGGGCCATGCCGATCTTCGCCGCGACATCGATCCCTCGCTGCGCGGCATGGCGGAATTCGGCTGGGTGCTCTCGCCGTGGGCGCACGGCAAGGGCTACGCGACCGAGGCGGTGGCCGCGGCCACTGCGTGGGCGCGGGAGCACATCCCGCAACTGCGGGCCGTGTGCATTATCGCGCCGGAGAACGCACCGTCGATACGCGTGGCGGAGAAGGCCGGATTCAGCAAGTGGGCCGACACCGTGTATCACGACGCGCCGATCGGGGTTTACCGGCGCTGAGCGGAGCCCGGCTTGGCCGGCTCGAGCGGAGGGGGCCGGATCGAAAAAGCCTTGCGCGAGCAAGGCTTTTTTGTTGCCTGGGCGGATGGTCGTTCGCCCCGCGCCGCGGCCGATCGCTTCGGTCCCGCTCACTCCGGTCCGCTCACTTCCCGGGGCAGCTCGCGTGCTGGTTGTCCGCGATCCCCGCCACCAGCCACTTGCCGTCGCGCTTGACCAGGTGCGCGATGTCCGTGCCGCAGTGGTCGACCTTGCCGTCGATGAGGAACTCGTACGGCGTCCAGATGATGGCGATGTCGTCGTCGATGCGCACCAGCGGATCGTGGATGCGTTCGGCCAGTCGTTCGCTGCCGGTGGTGGGAATGTGGGCGATGAAGGCGTCGAAGTGCAACTGGGCGATCTTTTCGCCGCGCTTGAGCGTGACCATCCCGCCGGGCAGCAGGGCCGCGCGCATCATGTCGTGGTCGCGCTTGCCGAGCCCGTCCAGCAGCTGCTGGAACGGCGCCAGCACGGCCTTCTCTTCCGGGGTGGCGGCGTGGCTTGCACCGGCGCCGAACAGGGCGATGGCGGCGGCGAAGGCGAACCGCGACGGCAGTCGGGGGCGTGCGTGCATGGCGTGCTCCGGTGGAAGGCCCAGGGTAGTCGATTCTAGGCAGGCACCGGAGAGGCCCGCAGCCATGACTGATGGCCCGGGTGCGCGGCGGCCACCGTTCAGCCTGGCGCTTGCGCGCGCGGGCGCCGGATGGTCTGCTTCGCGCAGTTTTTCCCATCGGGCCGTCATGGAATTCCGACTGATCGACCGCATCCGCGAACGCACCGCCCAGGGCCGCGACGACGTACGCCTGGGCATCGGCGACGATGCGGCGCTGCTCGCCGTGCCCGAGGGGCAGGAACTGGCGGTGGCGATCGACACCCTGGTCGAGGGTGTGCACTTCCCGCGCGACACATCCCCGGCCGACATCGGCTGGAAGGCGCTGGCGGTGAACCTGTCCGACCTGGCCGCGATGGGCGCGAGCCCGGCCTGGGCGCTGCTGGCGCTGACCCTGCCGCGGCCCGCGTCGGCCGAGGCGGCGCAGGCCTTCGTCGACGGCTTCGCCGAGGGCTTCGAGCGCCTGGCGCAGCCGCACCGGCTGGCGCTGGTGGGCGGCGACACCACGCGCGGGCCGCTCGCCGTCAGCGTGGCCGTGCACGGCTTCGTGCCGCCCGGCAAGGCACTGCGCCGCGCCGGGGCGAAGGCCGGTGACGCGGTGCTGGTGACCGGCACGCTGGGCGACGCCGCCGCCGGCCTGCGTCTGCTGCAATCCGGCGCAGGCATCCCGGCGGGCGATCCGCGCCGCGATTACCTGGTCGAGCGCCTGAACCGCCCGGAGCCACGGCTCGCCGCCGGCATGGCCTTGCGGGAGCGCGCCAGCGCCTGCCTGGACGTCTCCGACGGCCTGCTCGCCGACCTGGGCCACCTCTGCGCGGAGAGCGGCGTGGGCGCCGAGATCGACAGCGCACTGCTGCCGCGTTCGCCGGCCTTGCTCGGCCTGTTCGACGACGACGGCGCGCGCGATTTCGCGCTGAGCGGCGGCGACGACTACGAACTGTGCTTCACCGTGCCCGCCGCGCGCGTGGCCGAGGTGCAGGCCGACCTGGCGCGCCTCGGCTGCGGCGCCACGCGGATCGGCCGGATCGTCGACGGCAGCGGCGTGCGCGTGCGCGGCGCGGACGGCGCATGGCTGGAACCGGCGCGGCAAGGCTGGGATCATTTCGCCGCATGAGCGACAAGAAAACCCTCACCGGCGCGCAGCGGCGCGTGCTGACGTCTTCCCTGGCCGGCTGGCTCGCCTGCGGCCTGGGCTCCGGCCTCGCGCCGGTGGCGCAGGGCACCTTCGGTTCGCTGGCCGCGCTGCTGCCGTGGCTGCTGCTGCGGCAACTGCCGCTGCCGCTGTACCTGCTGGCGATCGCGGCGGGTTTCGCGGTGGGCGTATGGGCCTGCGACAGGGCCGGCCGCGCGCTGGGCGTGGACGACCACCGCAGCCT
The DNA here is from genome assembly GCF_001428405.1 of Frateuria sp. Soil773. Lineage (GTDB taxonomy): Bacteria > Pseudomonadota > Gammaproteobacteria > Xanthomonadales > Rhodanobacteraceae > LMSL01. The sequence continues at coordinate 426,112 of NZ_LMSL01000041.1, read as the reverse complement.
GGTGTGGGACGAGTTCGTCGGCCAGTGGATCGCCCTGCTGCCGGCGCTGCTGGCGCCGTGGTGGACGGTCGCCGCCGGCTTCGCGCTGTTCCGCCTGTTCGACGTGTGGAAGCCGTGGCCGATCCGCTGGCTGGACCGGCACCTCAAGGGCGGGCTGGGCGTGATGGCGGACGATGCGGTGGCCGGCGCGTTCGCCGCCGCGCTGCTGGCGCTGGGGCTGCACCTGCTGCGCTGAACGCGGCTCGGTTTCCGCGCTTCGGCTGTAGGCGATGGCTTTGCGATAGAGGCAGGGACGCGCATCGGTGCGATGGCGCGCGTTTTCATTCGCCGCCGATGGACCGCCGGCCGTGCTGTTGGCATGCTTCGGAGTCGTTCCCGCCACCTGGAGCCCCCCATGCAATACCGTCGCCTCGGCACCTCCGGCCTGCAGTTGTCCGCGCTGTCGTTCGGCGCATGGGTCACCTTCGGCAAGCAGGTGGGGCGCTCGCTGGCGCGCGACCTGCTCGCGCTGGCGCACGACCGCGGGGTGAACTTCTTCGACAACGCCGAGACCTACAACGACGGCGTGGCCGAACAACTGATGGGCGACGTGCTGGCCGACCTGCGCTTCCCGCGAGACAGCTATTGCGTGTCGAGCAAGGTGTTCTTCGGCGCGGTCGAGCATCCGCTGCCGACCCAGCGCGGGCTGTCGCGCAAGCACGTGATCGAAGCCTGCCACCAGGCGCTGCGGCGGCTGCGGGTGGAGTACCTCGACCTCTACTTCTGCCATCGCCCGGACCCGGACACGCCGGTCGCAGAGACCGTGGCGGCGATGGACACGCTGGTGCGCCAGGGCAAGGTGCTGTACTGGGGCACCAGCGAATGGCCGGCCGAGGCCATCCACGAAGCGCACCGGATCGCCCGCGAGAACCGCATGTACGCGCCCGCGATGGAGCAGCCGCAGTACAACCTGCTGCACCGCGCGCGGGTGGAAGTGGAGTACGCGCCGCTGTACGAGGCCTACGGCATGGGCACCACGATCTGGTCGCCGCTGGCCTCGGGCCTGCTCAGCGGCAAGTACCGGGACGGCGTTCCGGCGGATGCGCGGCTGGCCCAGCCGGGCTACGAATGGCTGCGCGAGCACGTGCTGGGGCAGGGCGACGACCGCCTCGCCCGGGTCGCCCGGCTGCAGCCCATCGCCGAGGAACTGGGCGCATCGATGGCGCAATTGGCGATCGCCTGGTGCCTGCTCAACCCGCACGTCTCGACCGTGATGCTCGGCGCCAGCCGGCGCGAGCAGCTCGAACAGAACCTGGATGCCCTGGAATGCCTGCCGCGCATCGATGCGTCGGTGCGGCAGCGGATCGAGCAGGCGCTCGCCTAGCGCCTGTTCGCGATCTCCAGGCATCTCCCGTCGAAGCGTCGTCCCAGCGGCTTTCAACGGGCTGGGATCCGGCGTCGTTGAGTTTCGAAGCATCAAGTCACTGGATGACCGGCCATCCGGCTGTTGAAAGGCGCCTCGCAGGAATGACGAGGCGGCGGTGATGGATCGTGGACAGGCGCAGAGAACCGTCCACGATCGCCAAGCTCCTCCATGACACGCCATCCCAGCGAAGGCCGTGATCCAGGGCCTATGGGCGCGGGGGTATCGAGTCCAGCGGATCCCGTGGGAAATCAGGTTGGCTCCAGGCTTCCGGCTACTCCCGCGACTCCATGCATCCCCACCATGGCGAGTCCCGGCGCGCATGCCAGGCACGTACCGGATGTGTGAACCCGGGCAACAAGAGGGTGGTTGACATACAAATGAGAATTATTATCATTTGATCGCCATCCATGCCGGAGCCACCCATGTCGATCAGCATCCTTTCCATGCCGCATCCCGTCGCCCCGCTCCCCCGTCATCGCCTCGCATCCGCGCCGGCGGACGTGCGCCGCATCTCGAGCCAGTCGCTGCTCGAAGGCGCGCGCGAACTGGTGATCCAGCACCAGGGCGGCGAATACCACCTGCGGCTCACCCGCAACGACAAACTGATCCTCACCAAGTGAACCGCGCCGGCCACCGGCCGGATCGACCTCGTCCCCCGCCGTCGCCAGCGCCGTCGTCCAGCGGCCAGCCAGGCCCCACTCCCTGCAAGGAGGTGACCGTGTTCGGCTGGCTTGCCACATTCGGCGTATGCGACCGCATGCGCAGCGTTCCCGCCAGCGTCCGCTGGCTGCGCATGTCGCCGCAGGGGCTGGCGCAGCGACTGCCGTCGCTGGGCAGCGTGCTCTACCTGGCGCGGCGGGAGGGCGAGGGCGCCGCGGAGGCGGTGCCGGCGGCGGGCGTGCTTGCGGAAAGCATGGACCTGACCCCGCTGCTGCATACCCACTGGCTGCACGCGGCCAGCACGGTCACCGCGGAAGGGCCGCGCGAATGGATCGAATGCCGCGACGCGCGCGGCGAGACGCTGGCGCGCCTCTACCTGCTGCCGGACACCGACTACCTCGCCTGGGATGCCCTGCTGGGCGATGGCACCCCGTGCCCCGCGCCGGCGCTGCGCGAGCGGCGTGCGCGCTTCCACGCCATGCGGGCCAGGCTGCTGTGCTTCTCCCATCGCCGCCTGGCCGGGTTGAGCGCGTTCGGCTGCGCCGGGGCGCCGCGGATCTCGCCGATCGGCCGCCGGCTCGCGCAGGACATCGCGCGTTCCGAGGCGGTCGCGCTGGACGCCGTGCCGGCGTGCGGCTGAGGGCTGTCCGGCGGCTTGTCCGCCTGTCCGCCCGAGTGTCCGCGGACAATGCCCGTCGCCAGAGAGTGTCTGGCAACTATCTGATATAGAAAGACTTGATCGGCTGATCCGGAGCTGGCACGGCGATTGCAGAACGCTGTGCATGGCCGCACTGTCCGCGGCCCAGGGACAGCCAATGATCCGTGACACTTCCGCTCAAGACCGCCTGGTCGAGGTCAAATCCAGCCCCCGGCGCCGACTGCTGCTGATCGGCGGCGGCGTCGCCGTACTCGCCGTGCTCGCCATCGTCCTGCCCGGCGCGATGCGGCTGTTCTCCGCCGAAGCCTCGGTGAGCGCCTCGCGGCTTTCGTTCGGCACGGTCGAGCGCGGGCCGTTCGTGCGCGACATCGCCGCCGAGGGCAAGGTGGTCGCCGCGGTCAGCCCCACCCTGTACGCCACCTCCGGCGGCGCGGTGACCCTGCAGGTGCACGCCGGCGACACGGTGAAGAAGGGCCAGGTGCTGGCTACCATCGTCAGCCCCGAGCTGACCAACAAGCTGGCGCAGGAGCAGTCCAACGCCGACGCGATGGAAGTGGAATACCAGCGCGCGCAGATCGACGCCCGCAAGAAGCGCGGCGAGCTGCAGAAGGCCTACGACAACGCGCTGATCGACCAGCAGGCCGCCGAGCGCGACCTCGACCGCAACGAAAAGGCTTTCGCCAAGGGCGCGGTGCCGGGCATGGACGTGGACCGATCCAAGGACACCCTGCAGAAGGCCAAGATCACCACCATGCATGCCAAGGCCGACCTGGGCATGGACAACGACAGCCTCAACTTCGACATCCAGTCGAAGAAGCTCGCGCACGAGCGCCAGGTGCTGCTGGTGCAGGACCTGCAGCGCCAAGTCGACGACCTCAACGTGAAGTCGCCGGTGGACGGCCAGGTCGGCCAGTTGTTCATCGCCGAGCGCGCCACCGTGGCGAAGGACGCCCAGTTGCTCAGCGTGATCGACCTGTCCGCGCTGGAAGTGGAGATGAAGGTGCCGGAAAGCTTCGCGCGTGACCTGGGCATCGGCATGGGCGGCGAGATCACCGGCAACGGCAAGACCTGGAAGGGCCTGGTCAGCGCGATCTCGCCCGAGGTGGTCAATGGCGAGGTGGCCGCGCGGCTGCGCTTCGAGGGCGACACGCCCAAGCAGTTGCGCCAGAACCAGCGCCTGTCCGTGCGCATCCTTCTCGACAAGCGCGACAACGTGCTGACCGTGCAGCGCGGCTCGTTCGTCGACGAGTCCGGCGGCAGCTACGCCTACCTCGTGCACGACGGCATCGCCGAGAAGCACCCGATCCGCGTCGGTGCCAGCAGCATCGACAAGGTGGAGATCCTCGACGGCCTGAAGGAAGGCGACAAGATCGTGATCTCCGGCACCGACAGCTTCAAGAACGCGGCGAAGGTGGCTATCAGCCGATAGCCGGGAACGGGGACAGGGAATAGGGCGGATTCGGGCACACGAGCTCTCGATCCTTCCTTTCCCCGTTCACCGCTTCCCATTCCTTCCCGATCAAAGCCGAAACCTCCGAACCACAGTCCACCGCACAAGACGAACGAGGAAACCCTCCATGCTGAAGATGACCCACCTGTCCAAGGTCTACCGCACCGAAGTGGTGGAGACCTACGCGCTGCGCGATTTCAACATCAACGTGAAGGAGGGCGAGTTCGTCGCCGTCACCGGCCCGTCCGGCTCCGGCAAGACCACCTTCCTCACCATCGCCGGCCTGCTGGAAACCTTCACCGGCGGCGAGTACCACCTCGACGGCGTGGAGGTGAGCAAGCTCGACGACAACGCCCGCTCGAAGATCCGCAACGAGAAGATCGGCTTCATCTTCCAGGCGTTCAACCTGATCCCCGACCTCAACGTGTTCGACAACGTCGAGGTGCCGCTGCGCTACCGCGGCATGAAGTCGGCCGAGCGCAAGCAACGCATCATGGAGGCGCTGGAGCGCGTCGGCCTGGCCTCGCGCGCCAAGCACTATCCGGCCGAGCTGTCCGGCGGCCAGCAGCAGCGCGTCGCCATCGCGCGCGCGCTGGCCGGCTCGCCGCGCCTCCTGCTGGCGGACGAACCGACCGGCAACCTGGACACCCAGATGGCCCGCGGCGTGATGGAGCTGCTGGAAGAGATCCATCGCGAGGGCGCCACCATCGTGATGGTCACCCACGATCCGGAGCTGGCCGCGCGCGCGCAGCGCAACGTGCACATCATCGACGGCCAGGTGGTGGACCTGTCGGAGGATCCGCGCTTCCACGCCGCGCACGCCGCCGCCGACCAGGCCCACGGCTGAGGTCGACCGCATCGCGCCTCCTGTGCGCAGGGGGCCGGGGAACGGGGCGCCGCTCGCGGCAAGGGCGCCTCTTTCCGGACTCCCCCGGCGGCCGAAGGGCTCCCTTCGGGACAGGCGGGACGAACGCGGCGGGCGCCTTCCCGTGCAGACGGGAGGGCGCGACAACCAACGGAATCCACGATGTTCGCTTATTACCTCCAACTCGGCCTGCGCAGTCTCCGGCGCAGCCCCATGCTGACCGCCCTGATGGTGATGGCGGTGGGTTTTGGCGTGGCTGCGTCGATGATCACCTGGTCGGTGTTCCGCGCGGTGTCGGGCGACCCGATTCCCGGCAAGTCCGCGCAGCTCTACACGGTACTGATCGACAATCGCGGGCCGCAGTACAACGACAACGGCGAGCCGCCGGAGGCGCTCACCTATACCGACGCCACCGCCCTGGTCGCGGCAGGCAAGGCCGCGCACCAGACGCTGTTCTACAACGTGGCGCCGTCGGTGCTGCCCGAGGGCAACCAGAGCCTGCCGTTCATCGCCAACGGCTATGCCACCAACGCGGATTTCTTCGGCATGTTCGACGTGCCGTTCGAGTACGGCGGCGGCTGGCATGCGAGCGACGACGCAGGGCGCGCCGCGGTGGCGGTGATCAGCCACGAGCTCAACCAGCAGCTTTTCGGCGGCGCGGACAGCGTGGGCCGCGAGATCACCATGGACCGGCACACCTACCGCATCGTCGGCGTGGCCGCTCACTGGGACCCGAAGCCGCGCTTCTTCGACCTGTTCAGCGGCAACGCATTCGGGGACCCGGTGCAGTTGTACCTGCCGTTCGCCCGCGCGGTCGACGTGCAGATGGACACCGCCGGCCGCAACAACTGCGGCAGCAACGCGGATTTCGGCGTCGGCCGCGACGCCTGGCTGCACGGCGAATGCGTGTGGGTGCCGATGTGGGTGGAACTGCCCGACCCGGCCGCCGCGAAAGGTTATCGCGAGTTCCTGACCAACTACGCCGCCGAGCAGCAGCGCGCCGGCCGCTTCCATTGGGCGCCGAACGTGCGCCTGCGCGACGTCAACGACTGGCTGGACCACATGCGGGTGGTGCCGCCGGAAAGCCGCATCTCGCTGATGGTGGCGCTGGGCTTCTTCGTGATCTGCCTGGTCAACACCATCGGCCTGCTGCTGGCCAAGTTCATGCGCCGCGCCGCCGAGATCGGCGTGCGCCGCGCGCTGGGGGCGCCGCGGCTCGAGATCTACCACCAGTTCCTGGTCGAGGCGGGAACGGTGGGCCTGGCCGGCGGCGTGCTGGGCCTGTTGCTGACCGCGCTGGGCATGTTCGGCGTCGGCCTGCTGTTCGAGCCGGAGATCGCCCGGCTCGCGCACCTGGATCTTTCGCTGGTGGCGACGACCCTGCTGGTGGCGATCGTGGCTACCGTGCTGGCCGCGTTCTATCCCACCTGGCGCGCCGCCAGGGTACAGCCGGCCTGGCAGCTGAAGAGCAACTGAGGGCGATGACGATGCAGATCAAACCCATCCTCGCCGCGATGCGCCACCACAAGGCCGGCACCGTGCTGATCGCGCTGCAGATCGCGCTGACCCTGGCGATCGTCTGCAACGCGCTGTTCATCATCCAGCAACGCACGGCCCGGGTGTCGCGGCCCAGCGGCGTGGAGGAAACCGACCTGTTCGTGATCCGCAGCGACTGGGCCGACAAGTCCGACCCGCGGCGGATCGACGCGCAGATGCAGGCGGACCTGATCGCGCTGCGCCAGCTCGGCAGCGTGCAGGAGGCGTCGTCCACCAACAGCTTCCCGCTGCGCGGCACCGGCTGGGACAACTTCATCAAGCTGCAGCCGGACCAGGTCAAGATGACCACCGACGCGGCGATCTTCTTCGCCGACGAGCGCACCCTGGCGGCGCTGGGCACCCGCCTGGTCGCCGGACGCAATTTCACCGCCGGCGAAATCGGCGCGCAGCAGCCGCGCGACGCGCTGCATTCGGCGCAGGTGATCATCAGCAAGGCGCTGGCAGAGCGGCTGTTTCCGCAGGGTTCGGCGCTGGGCAAGACCATCTACGTGTCGATGGGGCGCACGCCTTCCACCGTGATCGGCATCACCGACACGCTACAGGCGCACATGACCGGTAGCTGGGCCAATCCGTACGCGTACAACGCCGTGCTGATCCCGGCGCGGCTGCTGAACGACTACACCTACTACCTGGTGCGCGCGCGGCCCGGCCAGCTTGCCGCCGCCATGCGCGACGCGCCGAAGGCCCTGTACGCGCAGAGCCGCATGCGCATCATCAACGCGAAGGACGGCGTGATGAGCTTCGCCCAGGTGCGCCGTCGCGCCTACGAACGCGACGTGGGCATGGCGATCCTGATGGGCATCATCAGCGTGGTGCTGCTGGCGATCACCGCCGCCGGCATCGTCGGGCTGACCAGCTTCTGGGTCGGCCAGCGGCGCAAGCAGATCGGCGTGCGCCGCGCGCTGGGCGCGACGCGCGGCGACATCCTCGGCCACTTCCTCACCGAGAACCTGTTGATCGGCATCGGCGGCGTGCTGATCGGCGCGGTGCTGGCGGTCGGCATCAACCTGTGGATGGTGGCCCAGTTCGAAATGGCGCGGCTGTCGCTGGCCTACGTGGTGGCCGGCGTGGTCGCGCTGTTGCTGCTCGGCCAGGGCGCGGTGCTGGCCCCGGCGCTGCGCGCCTCGCGCGTGTCGCCGGTGGAGGCGACGCGGAGCGTGTGAATCAACCGGGATTGGGGATTGGGGATTCGTGAAAAGCAGCGATGCAGCGAGCCCCAGGCTTTTCCAAATCCCGAATCCCGAATCCCCTTTCCCAAGGACTCACCATGTTCGGCTATTACCTCGATCTTGCCGTGCGCAGCCTCAAGCGCAGCCCCGGCCTTACCGCGCTGATGGTGCTGGCGATCGGCTTCGGCGTGGCCGCCTCGATGACCTCGTGGTCGGTGTTCCGCGCGGTGTCGGGCGACCCGATCCCGTGGAAGTCGTCGAAGCTGTTCGTGCCGCAGATCGACAACTGGGGGCCGCAGGGCCGCGATGCCGGCGCCGAGCCGCCGAATGCGATGAGCTATGCCGACGCCACGACGCTGATGCGCGACCACCGCGCGAAGCGGCAGTCGGCGATGTACCAGATCTCGCCCTCCATCGTGCCCGCCGACGCGAGCAAGCACCCGATCAACGTCAGCGGCCACGCGGTGTTCGGCGAGTTCTTCCCGATGCTGGAGACGCCGTTCCTGTACGGCAGCGGCTGGAGCGCGGCCGATGATGCCAATCGCGCCCAGGTGGCGGTGATCAGCGGCAAGCTCAACCAGAAGCTGTTCGGCGGCGTCGACAGCGTGGGCCAGAACCTCAGCATCGAGGGCGGCAGCTATCGCGTGGTGGGCGTGCTGGACGACTGGAACCCGCAGCCGCGCTTCTACGACGTGGTGAACTCGGGTGGCTTCGACAGCGGCAGCGAGGACGTGTTCGTGCCGTTCCTGACCGCCATCCAGGCCGGCATCCCGAACGACGGCAACACCAACTGCAATGCCACGCCGAAGGAATCGGGCTTCGTCGGCCTGCAGCATTCGGAGTGCGTGTGGATCGCCTACATGGCCGAACTGGACGACGCGGCGGCGGCGAAGACCTACCGCGACTACCTGCAGGGCTATGCGCGCGAACAGCAGCAGGCCGGCCGTTTCAGCTGGGCGCCGAACAACCGCCTGCGCAACCTGCCGGACTGGCTGGACAACCAGCACGTGGTGCCGAGCGACACCAAGGTCTCGCTGCTGGTGGCGCTGGGCCTGCTGCTGGTGTGCCTGGTCAACACCATCGGCCTGCTGCTGGCGAAGTTCCTGCGCCGCAGCGCCGAGATCGGCGTGCGTCGCGCGCTCGGCGCGCCGCGTGCGGCGATTTACATGCAGTTCCTCACCGAGGCCGGCATCGTCGGCGCGGCCGGCGGCGTGCTGGGCCTGCTGCTCACCTGCACCGGCGTGGCCAGCGTGGGCTGGGTCATGCCGAAGGACATCGCGGACCTGGCCCGGCTCGATGTCTCGCTGCTGGTGCTGACCATGCTGGTGGCCGTGGTCGCCACGATGCTGGCCGGCCTGTACCCCACCTACCGTGCCTCGCGGGTGCAGCCCGCGTGGCAGCTGAAATCGAACTAGCCGGTCGTCGCCCCGGCGAAGGCCGGCGGCCAGCGACTCTCAACTACAGCCAAGGCAACGGATTCCGGCGTTCGCCGGAATGACGAGCAGAGAGGATTCCACCATGAAACTGCATCCCATGATCGCGGCATTGCGAAAGCACAAGGCGGGCGTGGTGCTGATCGCGTTGCAGATCGCACTGACCCTGGCGATCGTGTGCAATGCGATCTTCATCATCGGCCAGCGCGTCGAGCGGGTGGGCCGGCCCACGGGGCTGGACGAGGGCAACCTGTTCGTGGTCAGCCAGCAATGGGTGGGCGCGCCCAGCGCCGACACGCCCGACGGCGTGGCCAAGCTCGACGCCATGCTGAAGGAGGATCTCGCCACGCTGCGCAGCCTGCCCGGCGTGGCTTCGGCGGCGCCGATCAACTCGCTCTCGCTGCTCAACTCCACCTGGGCCGGCGCGCTTTCGACCAAGCCGGGCACCAATTTCACCGACAGGGGCAGCAACGTGCGCACGGCGTACTACTTCACCGACGAGCAGGTGCTGCCCACCCTGGGCCTGCGCCTGGTGGCGGGCCGCAATTTCAACGCAGCGGACGTGCAGAACCACGGGTTCCGCGAGCAGTTCACGTATCCGGTGGTGATCGTCACCCAGGCGCTGGCGGACAAGCTGTATCCGAAGGGCGACGCGGTGGGGAAGACGATCTACGTCGATGGCAGCAGTTCGCCCAGCACCATCGTGGGCGTGGTGGCGCGCATGCAGACACCGGCCGTCGGCTGGGGCGACAACTTTGCCTGGCACGCCACCCTGGTCCCGGTCCGGCTGGACGCCAACTTCACGCGCGTCGCGGTGCGCGCCAAGCCGGGCCAGCTCGAGGCGGCGATGAAGGCGACGGCACCCGCGCTGTACCAGGTGAACCGGCTGCGCGTGCTCGACGACGACAGCGTCCGCCCGTTCACCGACATCCGCGCCAAGGCCTATCGCGCCGACGTGGGCATGGCGGTGCTGATGGGCGTGATCTGCCTGATCCTGATCGGCGTCACCGCCGCCGGCATCGTGGGCCTCACCAGCTTCTGGGTCGGCCAGCGGCACCGGCAGATCGGCGTGCGCCGCGCCCTGGGCGCGCGGCGGATCGACATCCTGCATTACTTCCAGATGGAGAATCTGCTGATCGCCGGCGCCGGCGCGGTGATCGGCATCGTCATGGCGGTCGGCCTGAACATGTGGCTGATGAGCCGCTACGAGATGGACCGGCTGCCGGTGTTCTACGCGCTGATCGGCGTGGTGGCGGTGCTGGCGCTGGGCCAGTGCGCGGTGTTCGTGCCGGCGCGGCGCGCCTCCAACGTGCCGCCGGTGGTGGCGACGCGGGCGGCGTGACCGGCCCGCGCGCCGCGCGTTTTCCACGACCCGAGGCTTCACCCGCGAAGGCGGACCTTTCGACAGGGGCGACACGATGTTCGGCTACTACCTCGATCTGGCGTTGCGCAGCCTCAAGCGCAACCGCATGCTCACCGCCCTGATGGTGGTGGCGATCGCGCTGGGCATCGGCGCCTGCATGACCACGCTGACCGTGCTGCACGTGCTGTCCGGCGACCCGTTGCCGGGCAAGAGCGCGCGGCTCTACTACCCGCAGATCGACCCGCAGGACATGGACGGCTACCAGCCGCAGAACGAGCCGCCGCTGCAGGTAAGCTGGACCGACGGCATGAACCTGCTGCACGCCAAGCGTGCGGACAACCAGGCGCTGATGACCGGCGGCTCGGTGCCGATCCAGCCGGAGCAGTCGTCGCTCGAGCCCTTCTACGACGACGCGCGCTACACCACCGCCGGGTTCTTCGCCATGTTCGAGGTGCCCTTCCTCTACGGTCGCGCCTGGAGCGAGGCCGACGACGACGGCAGCGCGCGGGTGGCGGTGCTCTCGCGCAAGCTCAACGACAAGCTGTTCGGCGGCGCGGACAGCACCGGGCGCACCGTGCGGATGGAGGACGTGGCGTTCCGCGTCGTCGGCGTGATCGACGACTGGCGGCCCAACCCGCACTTCTACGATCTCTTCTCGGCGCGCTACGGGGGCGAGGAGAGCGTGTTCGTGCCGCTGACCACCGCGGCCGACCTGAAGTTCGGCCGCAACGGCTCGATGGACTGCTGGGGCAAGGGCTCGGGCGACAACATGAAGACCGCCACCTGCACCTGGCTGCAGCTCTGGGTGCAGCTCGATTCGCCGGCCAAGGCGGCGGCCTACAAGGATTTCCTGATCCACTATTCGCAGGAGCAGAAGGCGATCGGCAATTTCCAGCGGCCGCCCAACGTGCGCCTGCGCAACCTGATGGAGTGGCTGGACTACGCCAAGGTGGTGCCCTCGGACGTGCGCCTGCAGGTGTGGCTGGCGCTGGGCTTCCTGCTGGTGTGCCTGGTCAACACGGTGGGCCTGATGCTGGCCAAGTTCCTGCGCCGCAGCGCCGAGCTGGGCGTGCGCCGCGCCCTGGGCGCATCGCGGCGCTCGGTATTCGCGCAACTGCTGGTGGAGGCGGGCACGGTCGGGTTGGTCGGCGGCCTTGGCGGCCTGCTGCTGGCCGTGGCCGGCCTGTGGCTGGTACGCAGGCAGCCCGTGAACTATGCCGCGCTGGCGCACCTGGACCTGCCGATGCTCGCGACCACGTTCCTGCTTGCCGTCGGCGCGACGCTGCTGGCCGGTCTGCTGCCAGCCTGGCGCGCCTGCCAGGTCACTCCCGCCCTGCAACTGAAGAGCAACTGACATGGACATCGTGCCCATTCTCTCCACCCTGCGCCGGCACAAGACCACCGCCTTGCTGGTGGTGCTGGAGATCGCGCTGACCTGCGCCATCGTCTGCAACGCGGTGTTCCTGATCAGCAATCGCCTGGAACGGATGAAGATGCCCGGCGGCGTGGCCCAGCACGAGCTGATAATGGTGCAGGCGGCCAGCATCGGCCAGCAGGCGGATGCGAAGGCGCGCGCCAGGGAGGACCTTGCGCTGCTGCGGCAGATCCCCGGCGTGACCGCGGCGGCGCTGGTCAACGAGGTGCCTTTCACCAACAGTTCGTGGAACACCAGCATCAAGCTCGACCCCAAGCAGAAGCTGGCCACGCTCAACGCCACGCAGTACTACGGGGAGAACCTGCTGCAGACCTTCGGCACGCGCCTGGTGGCCGGCCGCTATTTCCGCGACGACGAGTACATGGATTTCGCGGACATCCGCAACAACGAAGAGCTGCAGGCCAAGGTGGGCTCGATCGTGATCACCCAGGGGCTGGCCGAAAAACTGTGGCCGGGGCAGAGCCCGCTGGGCAGGTCGATCTACCTGGGCGATTCCTCGGTGCGGGTGATCGGCGTGGTGGCGGGGCTGATCCGTCCCTCGCTGTTCAACGGCGACGCCAGCGCGCAGTGGTCGATGGTGTTTCCGCTGCGGATGGATACCGGCAACGCCAGTCGCTACGTGCTGCGCAGCGCGCCGGCCGAGCGCGAGCGGGTGCTCGCCGCCGCCGCCGCCGCGCTGCGCAAGGCCGACCCGCACCGGGTGATCCTGGACAAGAAGACGCTGGACGAACTCCGCGACGATTTCTTCCAGGGCGACCGCTCGATGGCGGGGCTGATGCTCGGCGTCTGCGTGGCCCTGCTGGTGGTGACCGCGCTGGGCATCGTCGGCCTGGGCAGCTTCTGGGTGGCGCAGCGGCGGCGCACCATCGGCGTGCGCCGCGCGCTGGGCGCCACGCGGGGGAACATCCTGCACTACTTCCAGACCGAGAACTTCCTGCTGGCGACGATCGGCATCGCACTGGGGATGGTGCTCGCCTACGGCATCAACCTGTTCCTGATGGTGCACTACGAGTTGCCGCGGCTGCCGGCGTTCTACCTGCCCGTGGGCGCCGCCGTGCTCTGGCTGATCGGCCAGGCGGCGGTGCTCGGGCCCGCGCTGCGCGCGGCCGCGGTGCCGCCGGTGGTGGCGACGCGCTCGGTGTAGCGGCTCGGCGCATCCGGTTTCCGGGCAACCCGCCCATGCAATCCCCCGAACGGCGAACCGTCGCCGACGAACCCGATGGAATGACGATATGTTTGTTTACTACCTCGATCTCGCACTGCGCAGCCTGAAGCGCAACAAGGTATTGACGGCGCTGATGGTGATCGCGATCGCGGTCGGCATCGGCGCCAGCATGACCACGCTCACGGTGACCTACCTGCTCTCCGGCGATCCGCTGCCGGGCCGCAGCCAGCGCATCTTCTATCCGCAGGTGAACCCGTCGCCGCATGCGTCCACCAAGCACGGGCCGTGGGACGTGATGGACTACCGCTCGGCGATGGACCTGTGGAGCGCCCGCCGCGCGGACCGCCAGGCGCTGATCGCCAACGCCACCGTGAAGCTGGGCGCGCCGGGCTCGGGCCGGCCGCCGCTGATGGTGCCGACGCTGGCCACCACGGCGGATTTCTTTCCCATGTTCGACGCGCCGTTCCGCTACGGCCGCGGCTGGAGCGCCGACGACGACGCCGGGCGCACCCGCGTGGTGGTGATCTCCGACGACCTCAACCGCAAGCTGTTCGGCGGCGAGGACAGCGTGGGCCGCACGCTGCGGCTGAAGGACGGCGACGTGCGCATCGTGGGCGTGCTGGCGCCGTGGCGGCCCTCGCCGGTGTTCTACGACGTGCGCGGCGGGCGCTACTCCAACGGCGACACCGCCAGCTTCTTCGGCCGGCCCGAGGACGTGTTCGTGCCGTTCGCCGCCGCCGAGGACCTCGTCGGCAACGACTTCGATGCGTTCACTTGCTGGGCCGGCTGGGACTCCGCCAACGCCAGCCTGCAAAGCTCGCCGTGCGTGTGGATGGGCCTGTGGGTGCAGCTCGACGACGCGGCGAAGGTGGCCGGCTACCGGAGTTTCCTGGCCAGCTACGCGGCGCAGCAGAAGACGCTGGGGCGCATCGCGTATGCCGAGGACACGCGCATGATGGGCCTGATGCAGTGGCTGGATTTCAACCAGGTGGTGCCCAGCGATGTGCGCCTGCAGACCTGGCTGGCGTTCGCCTTCCTGGCGATCTGCCTGTTCAACACGGTGGGCCTGCTGCTGGCGAAATTCCTGCGCCGCGGCGGCGAGATCGGCGTGCGCCGCGCACTGGGCGCCACCCGCCGCGCGGTGTTCGCGCAGTGCCTGGTCGAGGCGGGCCTGATCGGCGTGCTCGGCGGCGTCGGCGGCTGGCTGCTCACCCTGCTGGGCCTGTGGCTGATCCGCCGCCAGCCGGTGGCCTACGCCGACCTGGCACGCCTGGACGTGGCGATGTTCCTGGTCACCTTCGGATTGGCCGTGGCGGTGAGCCTGCTCGCCGGCGCGCTGCCGGCCATGCGGGCCAGCCGCATCGCGCCGGCCCTGCAACTCAAGGTTCTGTGAGGGGAAACGCATGCAGACTGGACTGATTCTCGCCGCGCTGCGCAAGCACCGCCTCGCCACCTTGCTGATCGCACTGGAGATCGCGCTGGCCTGCGCGGTGCTGTGCAACGCCTGCTTCCTGATCGCCCATCGCATGGGGCTGACCCGCGTGGACAGCGGCGTGGACGAGAGCGCGCTGGCGGTGTTCAAGATCGACGGTTTCGAGGCGGCGCAGGCGGGCGACCTCAATGCGCGCATGCTCGCCGGCCTGCGCGCCGTGCCCGGCATGCAGTCGGCGAGCGTGGTCAACACCGCGCCGTTCGGCCTGCCGACCGGCAATGCCGGCATCAACCTCGACCGGGAAGGCAAGCGCTTCGGCGGCGTGGTGGGGCTGTACCTCGACGGGCCCGGCAGCTTCGAGGCGCTGGGCCTGCGCCTGGTTGCCGGCCGCGCTCCGCAGACGGGGGATTTCCAGCCGATGGTCGGCTTCGCGCCGAAGGACTCGCAGGTGGTGGTGAGCCACACCCTGGCCGAACACCTGTGGCCAGGGCAGGACCCGCTGGGCAAGGAGTTCTGGAGCGGCGACTACCACTTCCGCGTGATTGGCGTGGTGGCTCACATGGCGCGGCCGGGCGCGGGCGAGGGCGGTACCGGCACCATCGAGTGGTCGGTGTTCGTGCCCACGCAGCCGGGCCCCAACCTGGTCGGCACCTACCTGCTGCGCGCCGCCCCGCAGGACCTGCCGCGCGTGCTGCGCGACGCCAAGGCGGCGATCGCCAGGGCCGTCCCCGACGTGGTGATCGACCACGAGAACAGCCGCACCCTCGGCGACCTGCGCGAGCGCTACTTCCGCAGCGACCGCGTGATGGCAAGCCTGCTGGTGGGCGTGGTCGCCGCCCTGCTCGGCGTCACCGCGCTGGGCATCGTCGGCCTGGCCAGCTTCTGGGTGCAGCAACGGCGCCGGCAGATCGGCATCCGCCGCGCGATCGGGGCCACGCGCGGGGACATCCTGCGCTACTTCCAGACCGAGAACTTCCTGATCGTCACCTTCGGCATCGCGCTCGGCATGCTGCTGGCCTTCGCGCTCAACGCGATGCTGATGCGGTTCTACGAGCTGCCGCACCTGCCGCTGGCCTACCTGCCTGCCGGCGCGCTGGCGCTGTGGGGGCTGGGCCAGGTCGCGGTGCTGGGCCCCGCGCTGCGCGCCGCGGCAGTGCCGCCGGTGGTGGCGACGCGGTCGGGATGAGGCCGGGCGCGCCGGCACGCGGCCGGCGCGCGCGGTTTTCCACTGGACGCTTCGCCGCACGGGAAGCGCGCCGCGGCAAGGCATGGGCAAGGGGAGAAGTGACGGATGTTCGGCTATTACCTCGATCTGGCATTGCGCAGCCTCAAGCGCAACAAGGTGCTCACCGCGCTGATGGTGCTGGCGATCGCGCTGGGCATCGGCACCAGCATGACCACCCTGACGGTGATGCACGTGCTGTCGGGCGATCCGATCCCGGGCAAGAGCGCGCAGCTTTTTCGCGTGCGCATGAACGTGTATCCGGACGACAGCTTCCGCCAGGGCGACAAGGTGCCGGACAACCTGACCCGCCGCGACGCCGAGGCGCTGCTTCTTGCCGGGCAGGCGGACCGCCAGGCGGCGATGTCGGCGGGCGCGATGGTGGTCGTGTCCGCGAAGGGTGAGCCGCTGCGCGTGGCGACGCGCTATACCGGCGCGGATTTCTTCCCCATGTTCGACGCGCCGATGCGCTACGGCGCGGCCTGGCGCCGCGAGGACGATGCGGGCCGCGCGCGCGTCGCGGTGATCTCGGACGCGCTGAACGAACAGCTCTTCGGCGGCGCGGACAGCGTGGGGCAGACGCTGCGGGTGGGCGACCAGTCCCTGCGCATCGTCGGCGTGCTCGGCGACTGGAGCATGAACCCGCGCTTCTACGACCTCAGCAACGGCCAGTTCGGCGACAGCGAGCAGGTGTTCGTACCCCTGTCCACGGCGCTGGACCTGAAGCTGTCCACCAGCGGCTCGACGAGCTGCTGGGGCAACGCGCCCGACCCACGCGCCGCCGACGCGCCGTGCATATGGCTGCAGTACTGGGCGGAACTGGGCACCCCGGCCAAGGCGGCGGCCTACCGGCAGTACCTGCAGAACTACATCGCCCTGCAGCAGCAGGGCGGGCGTTTCACCCACGACGGCCAAGCCGGGTTGCTGGACGTGATGCAGTGGCTGGACGCCAAGGGCGTGGTGCCCGCCGACGTGCGCCTGCAGACCTGGCTGGCGCTGGGCTTCCTGGGCATCTGCCTGCTCAATACCGTGGGCCTGCTGCTGGCGAAGTTCCTGCGCCGCAGCGGCGAGATCGGCGTGCGCCGCGCGCTGGGCGCCTCGCGTCGCGCGATCTTCGTGCAGTGCCTGGTGGAGGCCGGCGTGGTGGGCATCGCCGGCGGCGCGTTCGGCCTGGCGCTGGCCGCGCTGGGCCTGGTGCTGGTGCGCCACCAGCCGACCGACTACGGCGCGTACGTCCACATGGACCTGCGCATGCTGCTGGCCACCTTCGTGCTGGCCCTGGCGAGCAGCCTGCTGGCCGGCCTGCTGCCGGCGTGGCGGGCCATGCACGTGGCGCCCGCCGTGGCACTCAAGTCGAACTAGGCCGTCAGGCGAGAGGACATTACCGATGCACTTCCGTCACATTCTGAGCGCCCTGGGCCGCCACCGGATCGCCGTCGGCCTGCTCGTGCTGGAGATCGCCTTCTCCTGCGCGGTGGTCTGCAATGCGTTGTTCCTCATCGGCGACCGGCTGGAGCGCATGCAGCGGCCCAGCGGCGTGGACGAGGCACACGTGGTCGAGTTGTTCATCGGCAGCGTCACGCCCGGTTCGGCGGATGCGGTCATGGCGCAGACGCGCACCGACCTGGCCGCGCTGCAGGCCATCCCGGGCGTCGCCAGCGCATCGGTCATCAACCAGACGCTGTTCGGCAACTCGCTCAGCTCCAGCGGCGTCAGCCTCAGCGACGCGGCGAAGGCGCCGAGCATCCCGGTCACGCAGTACATGGGCGACGCACGGCTGGCCGGCACGCTGGGCCTGAAACTGGCAGCGGGCCAGTGGTTCAAGCCGGACGAATTCGTCACCCGAGAGCAGCTCATCAGCGGCAGCCCCGGCCTGCCCGTCATCATCACCAAGGCGGTGGCGGAGCATCTGTTCCCGGGGCAGCCGGCGGTCGGCAAGACCATCTATGCCTTCGGCGCCAACCGCGTAGTGGGGGTGCTGGATCGGCTGGTGCAGCCGCGCGACTCCGGTCCCGCGGCGTATTACGGCTACGCCATGATGTTCCCGGTGAACCTGCCTTACACGGAAGGTGCCTACGTGATCCGGGTCAAGGACGCATCGCAGCGGGAGGCGGTGATCCAGGGCGCGCTGCGCGCACTGAAGGCCAGCGGCCCGATGCGCCTGATCACGCCGAAATACGCTTTCACCCTGGAGTCGCAGCGCGACAAGTACTACCGCAACGATCGCGCGATGGCGTGGCTGCTGGTGGGCGTATGCCTGCTGCTGCTGGTCGTCACGGCCGTGGGCATCGTGGGGCTGACCAGTTTCTGGGTGGCGCAGCGCCGCCGGCAGATCGGCATCCGCCGCGCGATCGGGGCGACCCGCGGGGACATCCTGCGCTACTTCCAGGCCGAGAACTTCCTGATCGCCACGCTCGGCATCGTGCTGGGCATGGTGCTGACCTACGGCATCAACCTGCTGCTGATGCGGCATTACGAACTGGGCCGCCTGCCCGGGTACTACCTGCCGCTGGGCGCGCTGGTGCTGTGGGTGCTGGGCCAGCTCGCCGTGCTCGGCCCGGCCCTGCGTGCCGCGGCGGTGCCGCCGGTAGTGGCGACGCGGTCGGTATGAATTTTCCGAGACCATCTTCCATGGGGGTTCCGCCCTCGGGGGAACGCCTGAACCGAGGAGCGATCGATGCTCGCCTATTATTTTGACCTGGCATTGCGCAGCTTCAGACAGCACAAGACACTGGCCGGGTTGATGATGCTGGCGATCGCGCTGGGCATCGGCACCTCGGTCACCATGCTGGCGGTGCTGCACAACCTGTCGGGCAACCCGATGCCGGGGCGCAGCGGGCTGCTGTTCCACCCGCAGGTGGACCCGCGCCCGACGGATCTGTCGGCCGCATCCGACGAGCCGCCGGACGACCTGACCTACATCGACGCGGTGAATCTGTACCGGATGGGCGCCGCGCCGCGTCGAGCGGTCATGAGTTCCAATCACCTGCCCACACGCGCAGATGCGCCGGACAGCCCGCTGGCGATGTACACCGACCGTGCCACCACGGCCGATTTCTTTGCGATGTTCGGCGTGCCTTTCCTCTACGGCTCGGCCTGGTCGGCGCAGGACGATGCGAACCAGGCGCGGGTGGTGGTGTTGTCGCGTGCGATGAACCAGAAGCTGTTCGGCGGCGAGAACAGCGTAGGCAGGAATCTGGTGATCGCCACCAAGACCTTTCGCGTGGTTGGCGTGATCGACGAGTGGAACCCGCAGCCGCGCTTCTACGACATCAACAGTGGCGCATTCGAGCAATCGGAGCAGATGTACCTGCCGTTCTTCACCTGGCTGGACCTGCCGCAGGACTACGGCTACGGCCCGGTGAACTGCTGGGGCAACGACCCCCATGCGGGCGAGCACAATCCCAAGACGCCGCAATGCACCTGGGCGCAGTTCTGGGTGGAGCTGGACACGCCCGCGCAGGTAGCGGGCTACCGTGCGGCGCTGGAGCAATACAGCGCGCAGCAGCGCCAGCTTGGCCGCTTCCAGCGTGCGCCCAACGCGCGCCTGCGCGGCCTGATCGACTGGCTGGACTACAAGCACGTGATCCCGGTGACCGTGCGCATGCAGACGTGGATCGCCTTCGGCGTGCTGCTGATCTGCATGGTCAACACCGTGGGCCTGATGGTGGCCAAGTTCCTGCGCAAGTCGGGCGAGATCGGCGTGCGCCGCGCGCTGGGCGCATCGCGTCGCGCCGTATTCGTGCAGTGCCTTGTCGAGGCCGGTGTGGTAGGGGTGGCCGGCGGCCTGTTGGGCCTGCCGCTGGCCTGGCTCGGCCTGTGGATGGTGCGCCAGCAACCGGTGAGCTTCGCCGCCTCCGCGCACTTCGATCCTTCCATGCTGGGCATTGCGCTTGGCCTGGCGGTGCTGTCGGCGCTGCTCGCCGGCGTGTGGCCCGCCCTGCGCGCCTCGCGCGTGGCTCCTGCCCTGCAGGTGAAATCGCTATGAGAATTCTCCGTCAGATCCGCCCCATTCTTTCCGCGCTGCGCAGCCACAAGACCGCGGTGACGCTGCTCATGCTCGAGATCGCGCTGACCATGGCGGTACTCGGCAACCTGGTGTTCATCGTGTACGGCACCATGCAGCGTTCGCACATGGCGACAGGCGTGGCGGAAAGCCAGATCGGATGGATTCAGAGCATCGGCGTGCTGGGTCAGGACAACCCGGGCACGGGTGCGGAAAACATCGCCGTACTGCGCAACGCGCCCGGCGTGCTGGATGCGGCCTACGGTTCGCCGCCCTTCGTGGGCAAGGAGACGAATCCCATCTTTCCGGACGCCGCGCGCTCGCGGCCGGTCGCGCATGCCTACGTGGTCCAGGGCAGCCAGCACATGAGTACCACCTTGGGATTGCGCATCGTGCAGGGGCGCGATTTCAACGACGGCGATCTGCCGGACCTGATGGATGTCTTCATGAAAAAGACGGATACGCCGTTGCCCGCGCTGATGACGCAGGCCCTGGCACAGCGTCTCTATCCGGACGGAAAGGCGCTGGAGCGCATTCTCTACGACGGCAGGTATGCGTATCGCGTGATCGGCATCATCGATCACCTGCGCAGCGAGGTGACCGGCCGCGCGAACGACGACGACGCACTGCTGACCGAGTACCGCATCGGCGCGCAGGACCTGGGCGGCGGCTACCTGATCCGCAGTCGGCCCGGCCAATTGCCGCAGGCGCTCAAGGCAGCGGCCGCCGCCTTGCAGAAGGCCAACCCCGGCCATGTGGAGAACAAGGTCCATACCATGGCCGAACTGCGCGAAAACTACTTCAAGAGCGACCTCGCCGCCGGCCGCATGCTGGTGGCGATCATCGCGATCCTGCTGGTGGTCACCGCGCTGGGCGTGAGCGGGCTGGCCAGCTTCTGGGTGCAGCAACGGCGCCGGCAGATCGGCATGCGCCGGGCGCTGGGTGCCACGCGAGGCGACATCCTCAACTACTTCCAGGCCGAAAATTTCCTGATCGTCAGCGGCGGCGTGCTGCTGGGGGTGTTTTTCGCCTATGCGTTGAACCTGTTCCTGATGCACCGCTTCGAGCTGGCCCACCTGCCTGCGCATTACCTGTTGGCGGGCGCACTGGCACTTTGGCTGCTCGGCCAGCTGGCGGTGCTCGGCCCGGCGCTGCGCGCGGCCGCGGTGCCGCCGGCCGTTGCGACGCGGTCGGTGTGAGGCACGGAACTGCGGCGGGAATGCCTCTGCCGTGCGCGATGCGCTTTCTGCGCTCTAAAAGCATCGCGCACGGGGTGCTTCCGCCGGGGAATGGAAAAGTCTGAAAGGAGTGCGTGGAATGTTTGGCTACTATCTCGATTTGGCATGGCGCAGCCTGCGTCGCACGCCGGTGCTCACCGCGCTGATGGTGATCGCGATCGGGCTCGGCATCGGCGCCAGCATGACCATGCTGACGGTGCTGCACGTGATGACCGACGATCCGCTGCCGGGGCGCAGCGCGCACCTGTACACGCCGCGCATCGACCCCTTGCCGCTGGCCTACAAGCAGGGCGACGACAGCCCCGACCCGGCCGACAACCTCACCTGGCCGGACGCGATGGCCCTGCTCAAGGCGCACCGCGCCACGCGGCAGGCGGCGATGGCAGGCGGCTCGCTGATGGTGCGTCCGGCGCGGGCCGGCCTGCAGCCGTTCAACGCCAATGGCCGCTACGCCACGGCGGATTTCTTCGCGATGTTCGGCGTGCCGTTCGAGCAGGGGCAGGGCTGGTCCGCGGCCGACGACGAGGCGCGCGCGCACGTGGTGGTGCTGGGCAGTGCGCTGGCGCGCAAGCTGTTCGGCGACGCCGGCGGGCTCGGCCGGACGGTGCGGCTGGAGGACAACGACTACCGCGTGGTCGGCATCGCCGGCGACTGGGCGCCGAAGCCGATGTTCTACGCCGACGCCACCGGCAGCCAGTACAGCGACGACGACCAGTTTTTCCTCCCGTTGTCGGTGGCGGTGGACCTGGACCTTTCGGTGAACGGCAACAACTCCGGATGGGGCAGGGACGAGGCGAACTCGAAGACCAACGCCAGCACGAGCTGGCTGCAGTTCTGGATGCAACTGGACACGCCCGCGCAGGTGGCGGCCTACCGGCAGTTCCTGGTCGACTACTCCGCGCAGCAGAAGGCGCTGGGCCGCTTCGAACGGCCGCCGACGAACGCCAGGCTGTACAGCCTGATGGGCTGGCTGGCGCACGAGAACCTGGTGCCGAACGACGTGCGCCTGCAGCTCTGGCTGGCGCTGGGCTTCCTGCTCGTGTGCATGGTCAACATCGTGGCCCTGCTGCTGGCGAAGTTCCTGCGGCGCAGCGGCGAGATCAGCGTGCGGCGGGCGCTGGGCGCGCAGCGGCGCGACATCTTCCTGCAACTGGGGGTGGAATCGGCGGTGATCGGGGTGGCCGGCGGCGTGCTCGGGCTCGCCATCGCCCAGCTCGGCCTGTGGAGCGTGCGCCAGCGCCCGGACGACTACGCGCAACTGGCGCAGATGGACGTACCGATGCTGCTGGGCACCTTCGTGCTGGCCATCGTCGCCAGCGTGCTGGCCGGCCTGCTGCCGGCGCTGCGCGTGTGCCGCGTGGCGCCGGCGCTGCAACTGAAGGCCCTGTGAGGATCCCGGACATGCAATTGCAACCCATACTTGCCAGCCTGCGCCACCACAGGCTCACCACGATCCTGCTGGTGCTGCAGGTGGCCTTCACCTGCGCCATCGTCTGCAACGTGGTGTTCATGGTGGCCGGACGCGTGCAGCGGATCAGCGTGCCCACCGGCGTCGCCGAACGGGAGCTTTCGATGATCCACAGCGCGGGCATCGAGAAGGACGAGAACGCGCAGGCGCGGCATACCGCCGACCTGGCGGCGCTGCGGGCGATTCCCGGCGTCCGCGCGGTGGCGGCGGTCAGCTATGCGCTGCCGCTGGGCCGGAGCGAATCGTCCTACGGTACCTGCCCGGACAAGCAGGCGATGGATCGCGTGCGGCAACTGATGTCGATGGACGGCTCCGGCTGCCTGCAGCCCAGCGTCTACGACGGCACGCCCGGCCTGATCGGCACGCTGGGCCTGCGCCTGGTCGAGGGGCGCGATTTCCTGCCGGACGAGTACGTCGTGGGCTACAAGAGCAACCCGGCGGTCGCCATCATCAGCCGCGCGCTCGCGCAGCACCTGTACCCGGACCGGCCGGCGCTGGGGCAGAGCCTGTACGTGGGCGACCGGACCATCCGCGTGGTCGGCATCGTGGACACCCTGCTGCGCCCGAACCTGCGCAAGCCGGGGGTCGACTACGACAGCATGCTGTGGCCGCAGCTACCCGACGGTTCCGGCGTGACGTACGTGATGCGCAGCGCGCCGCAGGATCGCCAGCGCGTGCTGGAGGCCGCGTCGGCCGCGCTGGTGAAGGCCAGCCCGAACCGCATCGTCAATCCGAAGCGGATGCGCACGTTCTCGCAGATGCGCGCCAAGTATTTCCAGCGCGACACCACCATGATCGGCCTGCTGGTCGCCTCCGGGCTGGGCCTGCTGTTCGTCACCGCGCTGGGCATCACCGGGCTGGCGAATTTCTGGGTGCAGCAGCGCCGACGTACGATCGGCATCCGCCGGGCGATCGGCGCCACCCGCGGCGACATCCTGCGCTATTTCCTGGCCGAGAACTTCCTGGTCGTCACTGCCGGCGTCGTGCTGGGCCTGTTGCTGGCCTGCGCGCTGAACCTGGCGCTGATGAGGCTCTACGAACTGCCGCGGCTGCCGCTGTTCTACCTGCCGGTAGGCGCGCTGGCGCTGTGGGCGCTGGGGCAGCTAGCGGTGCTCGGGCCTGCGCGCCGCGCCGCGGCGGTGCCGCCGGTGGTGGCGATGCGCTCGGCCTGAGGGCGCCGCGGACGGCGGGGATGGCGGGCCGCGGCGGGGCGGCTCGCCGTCGCCCGGCCCGCCGACCGCCTCGCCGGCGCGAAATTACGCGAGAATGCCATCAGTCATGGCAACCTTTCGGCGTGGAGCTGCATCCATGTCGACATGTGCAGGAAAAAGATGCGTACCGTTCTGATCATCGACGACAACCCCGCCGTGGGCGAAGCGCTGTCGCTGCTGCTTTCGCTGCACGACATCCGGCCGCTGATCGCGCTCACCCAGAAGGAGGGGCTGGAGCTGCTGGAGCGCGAGAGCGTCGACGTGGTGATCCAGGACATGAACTTCACCGCCGACACCACCTCGGGCGAGGAGGGCGTGGCGCTGTTCCGCGCGATCCGCCAGCGCCATACCGACCTGCCGGTGGTGCTGCTGACCGCATGGACGCACCTGGAGACCGCGGTGGAACTGGTCAAGGCCGGCGCCGCCGACTACCTGGCCAAGCCGTGGGACGACACCAAGCTGCTGGCGACGGTGGAAAACCTGCTGGAGCTGTCCGAATCCACCCGCGAGGTGACGCGCACGCGGCAGGAGCGCCGGCGCCGCCGCGACGCGCTGCACCGCACCTACGAACTGGACGGCCTGGTGTTCGCCTCCGACGCGATGGCGCAGACGCTGGAGCTGGCCTGCCAGGTGGCGCGCTCGCCGGTGCCGGTGCTGATCACCGGCCCGAACGGCGCCGGCAAGGAGCGCATCGCGGCGATCGTGCACGCCAACTCGGCGGTGCGCAGCGGGGCGTTCGTGGCGGTGAACTGCGGCGCGCTGCCGGGCGAGCTGATCGAGGCGGAGCTGTTCGGCGCCGACGCCGGTGCCTACACCGGCGCGAACAAGGCGCGCGAGGGCCGCTTCGAGTTGGCCGACGGCGGCACGTTGTTCCTCGACGAGATCGGCAACCTGCCGCTGTCCGGCCAGGTGAAGCTGCTGCGCGTGCTGGAGACCGGCCAGTTCGAGCGGCTCGGCTCCGGCCGCACCCGGCAGGTGAAGGTGCGCGTGCTCAGCGCGACCAATGCCGACCTCAAGGCGATGGTGCGCGCGGGCACGTTCCGCGAGGATCTCTACTACCGCCTCAACGTGATCGAGGTGAACCTGCCGCCGCTGGCCGAGCGCAGCGACGACATCCTGCCGCTGGCCGAGCATTTCCTGGACGGCCGCGCCGCGCTCGGCGACGCCGCGCGCGAGGTCCTGCTCGGCTATCCGTGGCCGGGCAACGTGCGCGAGCTGAAGAACGCGATCGAGCGCGCCGCCCTGCTCGCCGGCGACGGCGTCATCACGCCGCCGCTGCTCAACCTGCCGCAGCACACGCCGCAGGCGGCGCGCAACCTGGACGAGCCCAGCCGCGAGTCGGTCGAGGCGGCGCTGCACAAGGCCGACGGCGTGGTCAGCCGCGCCGCGCAGGCGCTGGGCCTGTCGCGGCAGGCGCTGTACCGGCGGATGGAGCGCTACGGGCTGGCCGCGCAGTCGTAGCCGCCCGGATCGGCATGCCGGAAGCGACGCGGCCATCCGGCCGGCCATGAGTCATCCTTGCCGCTCGCGCGGCGGCGGGGGATGATCGACGCCTGACCTTGCAGGAGACCTTCATGCGATCGCGTACCTTGATTTTCGCCCTGCTCGCGCTGGCCCTCGCCGACGCGTCGCTGGCCCAGAGCGCGACCGACGCCAGCCGCCTCAGCGACGACTGGAAAGCCTCGAAGCAGCCCGCGCCGGCCGGTTCCACGGCCTATGGCGCCATGCCGCAGAAGGCCGCGGACGGCGAGTCCGGCCACTTCAAGTTCAAGCAGCGCGCCGGCTACAAGGACGCCCCGGGCAACGCCGCCCAGGCCCAGTCCGGCAAGGCGCCGGTGATGGGTCGCAGCGTGGTGGGCAGCGACGGCCGCCCGGCCGTGAACTGCGTGAACACGCCCAGGGACCCTGCGTGCCGCTGAGCCGCGATCCCGCCGGGAGCGCGGCATGCCGCGGCTGAATTCGCTGGAGACGCGGCTGACCGCGCTGCTGGCCCTGGCCGGCGTGGCCGGGGCGCTGATCTACGTGGGGGTCACCCAGTGGCCGCTGCCGCAGATCATCGGCTGGCTGCACCGCGACCTTGCGATCAACGTGCGCGCGCCGACCCAGGTCGGCGCGTACGGCGGCCTGCTGGCAAGCCTGCTGGTGCTGCTGCCGCTGGCGTTCTGGCTGGCCGGACTGGCGATGGCGCCGGTCAAGCGGCTGCTGCGCGCGCTGGAAGGGGCGGTGGCCAGCTATCGCGACGGCGATTTCAGCTTTTCCATCGCGGCCGACCGCGGCGACGAGCTGGGCACGCTGATCCGCATGCACAACGCGCTCGGGCAGACCCTGCGCGAGCAGCGCCAGCACCTGGTGCAGCGCGAACTGCTGCTGGACACCGTGGTGCAGAACACGCCGGTGGCGCTGGTGCTCACCAATGCCAGCGGCCGCGTCACCTACGCCAACATCGCCGCGCGGCACCTGTTCAACGAGGGGCGCAGCCTCAACGGGCTGGATTTCAACGAGCTGCTGGACGACGTGCCGCCGCCGCTGCGCCGCGCGGTGGAGAGCGGCGAGGATGCGCTGCTCAGCGTGGAGATGGACGGCGGCGAGGAGACCTTCCACCTGTCGCAGCGCGCGTTCCGCCTGCAGGGCCAGCCGCACCGCCTGCAGTTGTTCCGCCGCATGACGCGCGAGCTGTCGCGGCAGGAAGTGACCACCTGGAAGCGGGTGATCCGGGTGATCAGCCACGAGCTGAACAATTCGCTGGCGCCGATCTCCTCGCTGGCGCATTCCGGCGCCGAGCTGGCCCGCCGCGGCGACCTGGCCCGCCTGCCCGGCGTGTTCGCCACCATCGGCGAGCGGGCGCGGCACCTGCACAGCTTCATCGCCGGCTACGCCAGCTTCGCCAAGCTGCCGGCGCCGCAGCCGCAGAAGATCGAGTGGCCGGCGTTCCTGGACAGCCTGGCCCTGCATTGCCGCTACCGCCTGGCCGGCGCGGTGCCGACCCAGCCCGGCTGGTTCGATGCGGTGCAGATCGAGCAGGTGCTGATCAACCTGATCAAGAACGCGCACGAGGCCGGCGGCGACGAAGACGAGGTGACCCTGTCGCTGCTCCTGGTCGGCCACGAGTGGCGCATCGAGGTGGCCGACCGCGGCCCCGGCATGAGCGAGACGGTGCTGGCCCAGGCGCTGCTGCCGTTCTATTCCACCAAGCGCTCCGGCACCGGGCTGGGGCTGGCGCTGGCGCGCGAGATCGCCGAGGCGCACGGCGGCCGCGTGGCGCTGGCCAACCGCGAGAAGGGCGGCCTGCGCGTGAGCCTGCTGCTGCCGTCCGGCGCGGCGCACGGCTAGGCGGCATCGGCGGGCTCCTCGCCTATACTCGCCGCTTCTGCCAGAGGAGGGAGGATGTCATGGGAAGCCTGTTTGCGCTGGTCCTGATCGTGGTGGCGGTCGTGGTGCTGGTGAAGCTGGTCCGGATCGTGCCGCAGGGCTACGAGTGGACGGTGGAGACCTTCGGCAAGTACACCCGCACGCTGAGCCCGGGGCTGCATTTCCTGATCCCGGTCTACCAGACGGTCGGGCGCAAGATGAACATGATGGAGCAGGTGCTCGACGTGCCGTCGCAGGACGTCATCACCAAGGACAACGCGGTGGTCCGCGTGGACGGCGTGGTGTTCTACCAGGTGCTGGACGCCTCCAAGGCCGCGTACGAGGTGGCGAACCTGGAGCAGGCCTCGCTGGCGCTGGTGATGACCAACATCCGCACCGTGCTCGGCTCGATGGACCTGGACGAATCCCTGAGCAAGCGCGACGCGATCAATGCGCAACTGCTGCGCGTGGTCGACGAGGCGACCCATCCCTGGGGCGTCAAGGTCAACCGCATCGAGATCAAGGATATCGCGCCGCCGCGCGACCTGGTCGACTCGATGGCGCGGCAGATGAAGGCCGAGCGCGAGAAGCGCGCCAACATCCTGGAGGCGGAAGGCTTCAAGCAGGCGGCCATCCTCAAGGCCGACGGCGAGAAGCAGTCGGCGATCCTCGCCGCGGAAGGCAAGAAGGAGGCCGCGTTCCGCGAGGCCGAGGCGCGCATCCGCCTGGCCGAGGCCGAGGCGAAGGCGACCACGATGGTTTCCGACGCGATCGCCGGCGGCAACGTCAACGCGCTGAACTACTTCGTCGCCAACAAGTACGTCGAGGCCCTGAAGGAAATGGCCAACTCGCCGAACCAGAAGATGCTGCTGCTGCCGATGGAGGCCACCGGCATCCTCGGTTCGCTGGCCGGCATCGCGGAACTGGCGAAGGAGTCGCTGGCCCAGCAGCAGGGCGGCGCGCCCGCCCGCACCACGCCGCCGGCCATGCGCTGAGCGGACCATCAATCCCGCCGGCCGTGGGGCGACCGGCGGACAGGGGGATGACATGGTTCAACAGATCACGATGCATTATCTGTGGTGGATTCTTGCGCTGGTGCTGATCGGGCTGGAGGTGGCCATCCCCGGCTACTTCATGCTGTGGATCGGCATCGCGGCGGCGGCGACCGGCCTGCTGCTGCTGGTGGCGCCCTCGCTGTCGCTGCTGGCGCAGGCGGTGGCCTTCGCGCTGCTGGCGTTCGCCTCCTGCGCGGTCTACTGGTACGGCCTGCGGCCGCGCCTGCAGCGCCATGCGGCCGGCGACGAGCGGCTCAACCGGCGCGGCGAGCAGATGATCGGGCAGCGCTACGTATTGGTCGAGCCGATCGTCAACGGCCGCGGCAAGGCGCAGGTGGGCGACGGCCAGTGGCTGGTCAGCGGGCCGGACCTGCCGCTGGGCAGCACGGTCGAGGTGCTCGGCGTGGAAGGCACCACCCTGAAGGTGCGGCCCGCCGCATGAGCGAACCGTCGCCTGCCGCCGCGCCCTCCAGCGCCCCGCTGACGACGCGCATCGCCTTCCTGGTCGAGCTGGCGCGCCGGCTGCACCAGTACGGCACCTCCACGCCGCGGCTGGAGTCGGCGGTGGCCGGGTCGGCGCAGCGGCTGGGGCTGGCGGCGGACGTCTGGTCCAGTCCCACCGCGATCATCATTTCCTTCGCCGAACTGAACCAGGGCGAGGAAGGGTTGGCCCAGGTCACCCAGGTGATGCGGCTGCCGCCGGGCGACGTGAATCTGGCGCGCCTGTGCGAGGCCGACGCGATCGCCGACCGCGCGATCGCCGGCGAGCTGGGGCTGCGCGAGGGCTTCCGCCTGCTGCGCGCCCTGGGCCTGCCGGACACGCGCCGCGCCCAGGCCGGCGTGATCGCCAGCTACGGCCTGTCCGCGGCCAGCATCGTGGCGCTGCTGCTGCACAGCTCCTGGGCCGACCTGGTGGTGGCGTGCGCGATCGGCCTGATCATCGGCACGATCACCGTGATGTCGGCCACCCGGCCGCGCCTGGCGGTGGCGAGCGAAGCGATCAGCGCCCTCGTGGCCACCGTCATCGCCACCCTGGTCAGCGCCTTCGTGGTGCCGCTGGCGATCAAGGCGGTGGTGCTGGCCAGCCTGATCGTGCTGGTGCCCGGCATGGCGCTGACCACCGCGGTGCGCGAGATATCCAGCCAGCACCTGGTGGCCGGCATGGCGCGGATGGGCGGCGCGGTGGCGACCCTGCTCAAGCTCACCTTCGGCACGGTCGCGGCCAGCCAGTTGTGCGTGGCGATAGGCATCCACGCCAGCGATTTCGCGCTGCCGCCGCTGCCGCACTGGACCGATTACCCCGCCCTGCTGCTGGGCGCGCTGGCGTTCGCCATCGTGTTCCGCGCCGCGCCGCGCGACTGGCTGGTGGTGATGGCGGCGGTGATCGTGGGGTACCTCGCCACGCGTTGGGGCGGGGCGATCTCGGGTGCGATCCCCGGCGCCCCGTTCGGCGTCTTCCTCGGCGGCCTGCTGCTGGGCGCATTGTCCAACCTGTATGCGCGCTACATGCACCGCCCGGGCGCGGTCATCCGCGAACCGGGGATCATCCTGCTGGTGCCGGGCAGCGTGGGTTTCCGCAGCGTGTCCTACCTGTTCGAGCGCGATACCACGCTCGGTACGGATACCGGCATCCTGCTGGTGACGCTGTTGGTTTCGCTGGTGGCGGGGCTGTTGTTCGGCGACCTGCTGGTATCGCCGCGGCGCTCGCTCTAGGCGCCTGTTCAAAGTCTCCCGAGTCCCCCCACGGGGCGTCATCCCAGCGAACCCCGAAAAGGGGGCAAGAGCTGGGATCCAGTGCCTCTGGGTTTTGGGGGAAGGGGAGAGTCGCTGGATGACCAGCCCTTCGGCTGCTGAAAAGCGCCTCCTGCTTGACCGGCCCTGCGGCCGTTGAAAACGGCTGGGATGACGTATCGTGGGGGGGAGGTATCTGAAGACCGTGAAGAGGCTCTAAGGCCGGTCCGTCCAGAATGGAAAACGCCGGCGCAAGGCCGGCGTTTTGTTTTTTCCATCGTGCCGGATGGCAGCGGATCAGATCGCCAGATCCTTTTCCTTCTTGCCGGCCTTCAGCGCATCGTTGAACCAGCGCGGGCGCTTGCCGCGGCCGGACCAGGTCTGCTCCGGGTTGCCGGGATTGCGGTACTTCGGGGCGACCGTGCCGGTGCTGCGGCGGGCCTTGCCGCGCGAGCCGCCGAAGATATCCTCGAACGAATAACCCTCGGCCTTGATCAGCGCGTGCACCTTTTCGCGGATCTTGACGACCTTCTCCTTGCGCAGTTCGCTCTGGCGGAGCTGGGCCTTGCTGATAAGGTCGTTGAGTTGATTGTGATTGAGGTTCTTGATATCGACTGCCATGGTAACTCCCGTATGCCTATTGTGAATTAAGGGGGGCATCATCATTGAAAATGGTCGCCTTCCTGGCGCGCGCCGGATTCTCCCCGATTTTCCGATTAATTGCAAAAGAAGGCGATTCGGCGGTAATGCCAATGGACAATGGCGGCGTATTGCATGCAGATACGGCGGTGCCATATTGATACGAAAACGGCCGCATTGCGCGGCCGTTTTCATTAGCCTTGGCTTGCCATTCAGCCGAGCAGTGCGAACAGCTCTTCTTCGGTAATCGCGCGCGCTTCGGCTTCGTCGCGCTTGCGGTATTCCAGCGTGCCGGCGGCGAGCCCGCGCTCGCTCACCACCACGCGGTGCGGAATGCCGATCAGCTCGATGTCGGCGAACATGGCGCCGGGACGCAGGCCGCGGTCGTCCAGCAGGGTTTCCGCGCCCTGCGCGCCGAGCTTGCGGTACAGGGCCTCGGCGGCCTCGTTCACGGCCGGCACGTTCTTCGGGTTGATCACGCAGACGGCGACCTGCCACGGCGCCATCGCCTCCGGCCAGACGATGCCGGCCTCGTCGTGGCGCTGCTCGATCGCGGCGGCGACGATGCGGCTGACGCCGATGCCGTAGCAGCCCATGGTCATCACCTGGTTCTTGCCCTGGTCGTCCACCACGGTGGCGCCCAGGGCCTGGGCGTACTTCTGGCCGAGCTGGAACACGTGGCCCACCTCGATGCCGCGCGCCAAATGCAGGCTGCCCTTGCCGTCCGGGGAGGCATCGCCCTCGACCACCTGGCGCAGGTCTTCCACGCGGGTGATCCGCGCGTCGCGTTCCCAGTTGGCGCCGGCGTAGTGCGTATCGTCGGCGTTGCCGCCGCAGATGAAGTCGGCCAGCACCGCGGCGTCGCGGTCGACGATCACGGGGATCGCGTCGGGCAGCCCGACCGGGCCGACAAAGCCGGGGTGGGCGCCGACCGCGGCGAGGATCTCCGCCTCCGGGGCCAGCACGGCTTCGTCCGGCAGCTCGACCAGCTTGCCGGCCTTCACCTCGTTGAGCTCGTGGTCGCCGCGCAGGCACAGTGCGACCAGGCCGTCGCGGCCGCGCACCAGCAGCGTCTTGAGCACGCGGTCGGGCGAGGTGCCGAAATGGCGGCAGACGTCTTCCACGGTGCGCACGCGCGGCGTGTCGACGCGCTGCAGGTCGGCGGCCGCCGCCGGCCGTGTGGTGACCGGCGGCAGCGAGGTGGCCTTCTCGACGTTGGCGGCGTAGTCGGAGCCGTCGGAGAAGGCGATCGCATCCTCGCCGGCATCGGCCAGCACCTGGAACTCGTGGCTGGCATTGCCGCCGATCGCGCCGGTGTCGGCCTGCACGGCGCGGAACTGCAGGCCGAGCCGGGTGAAGATGCGGGTATAGGCCTGGTACATCGCCGCGTAGGTCTCGGCCAGCGACTCCTGGGTCAGATGGAAGGAATAGGCATCCTTCATCAGGAATTCGCGCGCACGCATGACGCCGAAGCGCGGGCGGATCTCGTCGCGGAACTTGGTCTGGATCTGGTAGAAATTGACCGGGAGCTGCTTGTAGCTTTTCAGCTCGTTGCGGGCGAAATCGGTAATGACTTCCTCGTGGGTCGGTCCGTAGCAGAACTCCTGCTCCTTGCGGTCCCGGATTTTCAGCAACTGGTCGCCGAATTTCTCCCAGCGCCCGCTTTCCTCCCACAGCTCCTTGGGCTGTACCGACGGCATCAGCATTTCGATCGCGCCGGCGCGGTCCATTTCCTCGCGCACGATCCGCTCGACCTTGCGCAATACGCGCAGCCCCAGCGGGCTCCAGGTATACAGGCCGGAGGCGAGCTTGCGGATCATGCCGGCGCGCAGCATCAGCCGGTGGCTGGCGATTTCGGCGTCGGCGGGGATTTCCTTGACGGTGGCCAGGTGGAATTGGCTGAGGCGCATGATGGTTCGATCCGGCGGGCGTTAAAGACGCCGATTATAGCCAACGGAGCGGCAATCGCCCGCCTGGAACCAGGCTTCCTACTTCGGTAAAGCGGCAAACCTCAGCGCGGCACGCAATAACGCTGGTAGTCCATGTTCGCCGAGGCGAGCTGCTGCTGACGCTGATTATCGTCGAGTGCCTGCTGCCTGCCGTTGGTCTCCATCACCACCGGGCCTTTGGCGTTGAGGGCATCCATATTCATCTTGAGCGAAGTGCAGAGCTTGCTGCGATTCTCGGGGGTATCGGCCACGGGCCCGCTGGCGGGGCTGGAAGCGGGTACCTGCTCCGGCGCGGCGGGCTTGGAAAGAGGTTCGGCGGTGCCGGTCGTGGCGACTTTCTGGAACCTGGTGCCTTGCGCCGGCGGCGTTTCGGAGTAATGCACCGTGCCGTGCGAATCAGTCCACTTATAGGCCTGGGCGAAAGCGATCGGGGTCAGCAGCAGCAGCGCAGCGGCGAGAAGCGGGCGACGCATGGGATTCTCCAGCACGGGATGGGATGCCAGCGCACTTGTTAGCACCGCCGCGGCCGGGACTCAAGCCGCATGGTTTACACTGCGCGCATTACGTCACGGATTGCTCCATGAGCGACAGCGCACCCGCCCGTACGCCGCGGCACCGCGGCATCTACCTGCTGCCGAACCTGTTCACCACGGGGGCGATGTTCGCAGGTTATTACGCGATCGTGGCCAGCATCGGCGGCCGCTATGCGGATGCGGCCATCGCGGTCTTCGTGGCCGCGCTGCTGGACGGCCTGGACGGGCGCGTGGCGCGGCTGACCGGCACGCAGAGCGAGTTCGGCGTGCAATACGATTCGCTGTCCGACCTGGTCAGCTTCGGCCTCGCGCCGTCGCTGGTGATGTACACCTGGTCGCTGTCGGCGCTGAAGGAGTTCGGCCCGCTGTGGGGCAAGGCGGGCTGGGCCGCGGCCTTCGTCTACGCCGCCTGCGCCGCGCTGCGGCTGGCCCGCTTCAACACCCAGGTCGGGGTGATCGACAAGCGCTACTTCCAGGGACTGGCCAGCCCGGCGGGCGCCGCGGTGTGCATGTCGTACGTATGGAGCATGGACAAGTTCGGGATCGGCGGCGCCGACCTGTGCTTCGTCACGCTCGTGCTGGCGGTGGTGGTGGGGCTGCTGATGGTCAGCCGGTTCCGCTACTACAGCTTCAAGTCGCTGCCGATGGGCGACCGCGACCGCGTGCCGTTCTGGTGGGTGGTGGCCGCCGTGCTGCTGCTGGTGCTGCTGGCGCTGGACACGGCGCGGGTGCTGTTCGTGGGCTCGTCGCTCTACCTGCTGTCCGGCCCGGTGATGACCCTGTGGGGACGGGCCACGCATCGCCGGGCCCGCCGCGGCGCCGCATGAACGCCTTGCCGCGCGCCACGCCCGCATCGCACCGCGCCCGCGTTTTGCGCGCGCTCGGGGTGGCGCCGTGGGTCCTGCGTGCGCCGGGGCAGGGCGCGGCTATGGCCGCGTCCGTGTCCGCCGGCGAGCCGCCCGGCACCGATGCCGCGCCAGTACCGGCACTGGCCTGCGCGGTGGTGCTGCCCGGCGGCTGCGCCACGCGCGAGCTTGACCTGCTGGGGCGCGCGCTGACCGCCTACGGTGCCGGCCTGGCGCGCGCGGCGCGGATCGCCGTTGCGGACGGCCAGGTGGCCGGACCGCTACCGCAGGTGCGCGCCTACCTGGTGTTCGGCGAAGCGCAGGCGCGTGCGCTGGGCCGCGACCTGCCGGCGGCGGCGATGGCGCAGGCGCAGATCGTGCTCGCCGACGAGCCGCCGCAGATCCTGGCGACGGCCGCCGGCAAGCGCCGCCTGTGGTCGGCCATGCGGCAACTGCGCCGCGCCCTGGCTGGCGATACGGGCTGACCCGCGATGGTCGCGGTGGCTCGGCCCGACGTCGAGGTGCGTGCGATGCGGCGCGAGGACCTGCCCGCCGTCAGCGCGCTGGAAACCGCGTCCTACGATTTCCCCTGGTCGCAGGGAATCTTCGCCGACTGCCTGAAGGCCGGCCATCCCTGCTGGGTGCTGTGGATGGACGGCGCCATCGCCGGCTACGGCATCCTGTCGGTCGCCGCCGGCGAGGCGCACGTGCTGAACCTCTGCATCGGCGAGGCGCAGCGCGGGCAGGGCCTGGGCCGCCACCTGCTGCGCCGCCTGCTCGACATCGCGCGCTGGAACGGCGCCGAGCGCGTGTTCCTCGAAGTGCGCCCCTCCAACCCCCTGGCGAAGCGGCTGTACGAGTCGGTGGGCTTCAGCGAGATCGGCCGGCGGCCGCGCTACTACCCCGCGCGCGACGGGCGCGAGGACGCCATCGTGATGGCCCTGGAAATGGCCGCCGGCCATTTCCAGAAATAAGCACGGCGCACCCGCCCTTCGCTTTCGGAAGAAGGGCCTCCCGCGCGGGTCAGCCCAGCTTCTGCACCTGCTCGCGCAACGCGCCGAGCTGGGCGCTCCAGTCGACGATGCGCTGGCGCTCCTGCGCCACCACCTCGGCCGGCGCGTTGGCCACGAAATTCGCGTTGCCGAGCTTGCCCTCGCACTTGCGGATCTCGCCTTCGATGCGGCCGATCTCCTTGGCCAGGCGGGCCTTCTCCGCGCCGAGGTCGATCAGCCCGGCCAACGGAATCAGCACGCGCATCGAGCCCACCACGGCGGCCGCGGCGGCGGGTTCGTCCGCGCCGGCCTCGATCCACTGCGGCGCGTCCACACGCGCGAGGAAGGCGATCTGCGCGGCGAATTTCGCGGCGCGCGCGCGGTCGCCGGCGTCGCCGCCGGCGAGCAGCAGGGGAATCGTCTTGCCGGGGGCGATGTTCATCTCCGCGCGGATCCGGCGGATGCCGGAGAGCACCGACTTGAACCATTCGATCTCGGCGCTGGCGGCGGCGTCCGCGGCGATGGCGCCGGCCTGCGGCCACGGCTGGCCCAGGATGCCGCCGGCGGGATCCAGCCCCAGCTTCGGCGCCACCGATTGCCAGATCTCCTCGGTGATGAAGGGCACCACCGGGTGCAGCGCGCGCAGCACGGTTTCCAGCACCACCAGCAGGGTATGCCGCGTGGAGGCCGCCGCGTCCGCGTCGCCGCCGTTGGGCGCCGGCCCTTCGACTTTGCTCAGGGCAGGCTTGGACAGCTCCAGGAACCAGTCGCAGTATTCGTTCCACACGAACTCGTACAACGTCTGCGCCAGCAGGTCGAAGCGGTACGTGACGAAGTGTCCTTCGGCCTCGGCCAGCGTCTGCTTCAGGCGGGTGAGAATCCACCGCTCCGCCTCGGTCGCCGGCTTTTCCGAATCCCGAATCCCGAATCCCGAATCCCCCACGTTCATCAGCACGAAGCGCGCCGCGTTCCACAGCTTGTTGCAGAACGCCTTGTAGCCTTCGGCGCGCTTGAGGTCGAAGTTGATGGTGCGGCTGTAGCTGGCGAGCGCGGCGAAGGTGAAGCGCAGCGCGTCGGTGCCGATCGCCTTGATGCCGTCGGGGTAGTCCCTGCGAATGCGCTTTTCCACCTTCTCGCGCACCTGCGGGATCAGCAGCGACCGGGTGGACTTGGCCACCAGCGGTTCCAGCTCGATGCCGTCGATCAGGTCCAGCGGGTCCAGCGTGTTGCCCTTGGACTTGGACATCTTCTGGCCTTCCGCATCGCGCACGATCGCGTTGATGTAGACCTCGCGGAACGGGATGCGGCCGGTGAAGTAGCGGGTCGCCATCACCATCCGCGCGACCCAGAAGAAGATGATGTCGAAGCCGGTGACCAGCACCGCGCTGGGCAGGAAGACCTGGTCGTCCTCCCAGTTCGCGACGATCTCGCCGCGCTCGTTCCTCACCGGGCCGCCGGCCGGCCAGCCCAGCGTGGAGAACGGCCACAGCGCCGAGCTGAACCAGGTGTCCAGCACGTCCTCGTCCTGGCGCAGCGCGCCGACCGGCGCCGTCGCCGCGCTGGCGCGCGCGTCGGCCTCGTCCTCGCCCACGAAGATGTTGCCGGCCTCGTCGTACCACGCCGGGATGCGGTGGCCCCACCAGAGCTGGCGGCTGATGCACCAGTCCTGGATGTTGTCCAGCCATTGCGTGTACGTCGTGCTCCAGTTCTCCGGCACGAACTTGATTTCGCCCGAGCGCACGGCGTCGAGCGCCGGCTCGGTGATCGCCTTGCGCCCGCCCGGGCGGCCATCGGCCTGCACGTCGGAGGTGAGGTCGACGAACCACTGGTCGGTGAGCATCGGCTCGATCACCGCGTCCGAACGCTGGCTCACCGGCACCTGCAGCTTGTGCGGCTTGGTTTCGACCAGCAGGCCGGCGGCTTCGAGGTCGGCCAGCACGGCCTTGCGCGCGTCGTAGCGGTCGAGGCCGCGGTATTTTTCCGGCGCGTTGTCGTTGACCTGCGCGCCCAGGGTGAAGATGGTGATCGGCGCCAGCTTGTGGCGCTGGCCGATCGCGTAGTCGTTGAAATCGTGCGCCGGGGTGATCTTCACGCAGCCGGTGCCGAATTCGCGTTCGACGTAGTCGTCGGCGATCACCGGGATCTCGCGCCCGGTCAGCGGCAGGCGCAGCATCTGGCCGACCAGGTGGGCGTAGCGCTCGTCTTCCGGGTGCACGGCCACGGCCACGTCGCCCAGCATGGTCTCCGGGCGGGTGGTGGCGACCACCACGCTTTCCGCGCCGTCCACGGTCATGTAGCGGATCGACCACAGGTGGCCGTCGCGCTCCACGTTGTTCACTTCGAGGTCGGAGACGGCGGTGCCCAGCACCGGGTCCCAGTTCACCAGGCGGTTGCCGCGGTAGATCAGGCCCGCGCGGTACCACTCCACGAACACCTTGCGCACCGCCGCGGACAGGCCCTCGTCCATGGTGAAGCGCTCGCGCGACCAGTCGGCGGCGGCGCCGATGCGGCGCATCTGGTGGGTGATGGTGGAGCCGGATTCCTCCTTCCACCGCCACACGCGCTCGACGAAGGCGTCGCGGCCAAGGTCGTGCCGGGTCTTCTCCTCGGCCGCGAGCTGGTTCTCCACGATCTTCTGGGTGGCGATGCCGGCGTGGTCGGTGCCCACCTGCCACAGCGTGTTCATGCCGCGCATGCGCTGGTAGCGCACCAGCATGTCCATCACGGTCTGCTGGAACGCATGCCCCATGTGCAGCGTGCCGGTGACATTCGGCGGCGGCAGCAGGATGCAGTACGGCTCGCCCTTGCCCGGCGGCTGGAATGCGCCGCTGGCTTCCCAGCGCGCGTACCACTTCGATTCGATCTGGGCGGGTTCGAAACTCTTTTCCATCGGGGACTCGTGGTGGCGCGCCGGCCGGCGCGCGGTGGCAAGGGACGTGAACGCTCCATTGTAAGGGCGGAGGCTGCGAGCCCCAAGCGCGGCCGGGCACGGCGCTGGGCCGTCGCGGGCGGCGCCGGCGCGGCTGCCCCGTGCAGGCATGGGCAGGGCAAGGCAATGCCACGGGCGGCCGGATCGCCGGCCGGGCTGGGTGGCGTCGGCTTGAACGCCCGTCCCGGTGCGTGTGCCGGATGCCGCAAGCCGGGGGATTGCGCCGGCTGCCCGCGGTCGCCGGCGCCGGCATCGCGCGGCCGGCCGGGCGGGCGTTCCTCAGCCGCGCAGCGCGCGGCCGTAGGCGTGCACTTCGTCCACCAGCACTTCGACGTGGGCGGGATCGACTTCCGGCGTGATGCCGTGGCCGAGGTTGAACACGTGGCCGGGATGGTTGCCGTAGCTGTCCAGCACGGCGCGCGCCTCGCGGCGGATGGTGTCGGGGTTGGAGCGCAGCACGGCAGGGTCCAGGTTGCCCTGTAGCGCCACCTTGCCGGCGACCGCGCGGCGGGCGTCGGCAAGGTCCATCGTCCAGTCGACGCCCAGCGCGGCGCAGCCGCTGTCGGCCATTTCGGCCAGGTGCATGCCGGCGCCCTTGGAGAACAGGATCACCGGCAGGTCGCGGCTGTGGGCGTCGGCCTTCAGCGCGGCGACGACCTGCGCCATGTAGCGCAGCGAGAATTCCCGGAACGGCGCAGGGCCGAGCAGGCCGCCCCAGGTATCGAACACCATCAGCGCCTGCGCGCCGGCGGCGGCCTGGGCGATCAGGTAGGCGGCGACGGAGCGGGCCAGGATGTCGAGCAGCCGGCGGGCGAGCGCGGGATCGTTCCAGCACATCGCCTTGAGCGTGGCGAAGTCCCGCGAGCCCTGGCCCTCGACCATGTAGCAGGCCAGCGTCCACGGGCTGCCGGAGAAGCCGATCAGCGGCACGCGGCCGTCCAGCTCGCGGCGGATCAGCCGCACGGCGTCCATCACGTAGCGCAGCTCGGCGTCCATGTCGGGCACGGCGAGCCGGGCGACGTCGGCGGCGCTGCGCACCGGGCGCGCGAACTGCGGGCCCTCGCCCTGCGCGAACGACAGGCCCAGGCCCATCGCGTCGGGAATGGTGAGGATGTCGGAGAACAGGATCGCCGCGTCCAGCGCGAAGCGCTCCAGCGGCTGCAGGGTGACTTCGCAGGCCAGTTCCGGCGCCTGCGCCAGCGCCATGAAGCTGCCGGCGCGGGCGCGGGTGGCGCGGTACTCCGGCAGGTAGCGGCCGGCCTGGCGCATCACCCAGATCGGGGTGGTGTCGGTGGGCTCGCGGCGCAGCGCGCGCAGGAAGCGGTCGTTCTTCAGCGGTGCATTCATGTCAACGTCCGTGCGGGCCTTCCAGCCCCTGGGCGAACATCACGCGGTAGCCGCGCTTGAGCTGGGCGTCGCGGGCCTTCTCGAACGCCGCGAAGGCCTCGTCGCGTTCGAGGTACTGCTCGCGCTTAAGGGTGGCGCGGCCGCCCTGAGTGCCCGATTCGCGGTACAGCGTCCAGCCGCCGAGCAGGTCCTGTTCCAGCACGATCTGGACATAGCGCGGCGCCTCGGCGGAGGCGGGCATGGTTTGCAGATAGAGGCGCATGGCGTCCGTGATGGGGCGGCGGCATGCCGCAAACCGCACATTCTAGAAGGCCGGCGGCATGCTGGCGAGCCGGGTGTGGTCTTTACGGTCGGGCGGCGTGCGGCGCGATGCCGCGTCAGTCGCCCAGAGGCATCGTTGGAACCGGCGCCGGTGCGCTCCCATGGATGAGCGGCGCGAAGCCGACGGCGAGCACCACCAGCAGCCCGAACGCCGCGATGCGATCTTCGTGGCATTCCAGTGCCGCACCGCGCGGGTAGCGCCCCAGCGTGCAGAGCAGCAGCGCGGCGCGGCCGACGTTGAACAGCACCGTGTGCCAAACCAGTTCGAACAAAAAGCTCTCGACGAGTGTCTCCCACAGCCAGCGCAGGACGGCGAACAGGGCGTGTGCGATCAGTTCCACGTTTCCGTCTCTCGGTCCGCGATGACCGGAGTCAGCCGCGGGCGGCCGATTGCAGCAGGGTGAGCACGTCGGCCTCGTCCACGCCGGCCACGATCTCGGCCTGGCCGATGCCGCGCCACAGGATCAGGCGCAGCGTGCCGGCGGTGTTCTTCTTGTCCAGCCGCATCAGCGCCAGCAATTGCTCGGGATCCATCCCGGGCGGTATCGCGGTGGGCAGGCCGAGCGCCTCCAGCAGGCGCTGCAGCCGTGCGGTGTCGGCCGCCGCACTCATGCCGAGCCGCTCGGACAACCCGGCGGCGAGCCGCATGCCCACCGCCACGCCTTCGCCGTGCAGCAGGGCGGTATAACGGCC
This sequence comes from Frateuria sp. Soil773, assembly GCF_001428405.1. Lineage (GTDB taxonomy): Bacteria > Pseudomonadota > Gammaproteobacteria > Xanthomonadales > Rhodanobacteraceae > LMSL01. Next base: position 385,993 of record NZ_LMSL01000041.1, on the reverse strand, counting down.
GGCGGTCTCCAGCGCGTGGCCGAAGGTGTGGCCGAGGTTGAGCAGGGCGCGCTCGCCCTGCTCGGTCTCGTCGCGGGCGACCACGCCGGCCTTGTACGCCACCTTGCGCGCGATGGCCTCGGCCAGGGCCTCGTCGTCGCGCGCGGCGAGCGCGTCGGCGTGCCGCTCCAGCCAGGCGAAGAAGGCTTCGTCGCCGATCGCCGCGCCCTTGACCACCTCGGCCAGGCCGGCGCGGTATTCGCGCGCGGGCAGGGTGGCCAGCGTGTCGAGGTCGGCCACCACCGCGCGCGGCTGGTGGAAGGCGCCGACCAGGTTCTTGCCGGCCGGCAGGTTCACCCCGGTCTTGCCGCCGACGGAGGAATCGACCATCGCCAGCAGTGTGGTCGGCATCTGGATGAAGTCGATGCCGCGCATCCAGCAGGCGGCGGCGAAGCCGGCCATGTCGCCGATCACGCCGCCGCCGAGGGCGATCACGCAGGCGTCGCGGGTGGCGCCGAGCGCGGCCAGTGCCTCCAGCGCGCGGCCGATGTTGGCGAAGGTTTTGTGCGCCTCGCCGTCGTCGAGCAGGAAGCTGGACCAGCGCAGGCCGTCCAGCCCCTGCGCCACCCGTTCCAGGTACAACGGCGCCACCGTGGTGTTGCTGAGCACCAGCACGTGCCGCCCGCGCAGCCGGGCGCGCCAGCGCGCGGCGTCGCCGAGCAGGCCGCGGCCGATCCAGACCGGATAGCTGCGCGCGCCGAGGGCGACGTCGATGGTGCGCAGGACGGAAGGGGCAGAAGCGGTCGATGCGGTCATGGCGCGGCGGTCAGGGTGTCGTGCTGGCGTTGCCAGTGGCGGTCGATCAGGTCGATGCAGCGCTCGCTGCCGGCGGTCACGGCCTCGTGCGCGCCGGGCACCGCGAGGTCGGCGATCTCGCGGTAGAGCGGGCCGCGGACGACGGCCATGGCTTCCAGCCGGGTGCGGCGGTCGTCGCCGGCGAGCAGCGGGCGGCGGGTGTCGCGCGCGAGCCGTTCGAGCTGCTGCTCGATGGTCACGTCCAGCCACAGCACGTAGCCGCGCTCGGCCAGGCGGCGGCGGTTGGACGGGGCGAGCACGGCGCCGGCGCCGGTGGCCAGCAGCACGCCTGGGCGCCGGCTGCATTCGTCGAGCAGGGCGCTTTCACGCAGGCGGAAACCGGCCTCGCCCTCGATCTCGAACACCGTGGCGACGTCGACGCCGCAGTGGCGCTCGATCTCCTGGTCGAGATCGACGAACGGCAGGCCATAATGCGCGGCGAGGCGCCGGCCGACCGAGGTCTTGCCGGCGCCGGTGGGGCCGATCACGAAGAGATTGCACGACGGATTCATAGGCAGATGCTAACAGGGCCCTATCGATGAGCGAACGCGTTTTGCTGGCCGGCTGCGGCGACCTGGGCCTGCGCGTGGCGCAATGCCTGCTCGCGCGCGGCGACGAAGTGTTCGCGCTGCGCCGGCGGCCGCCCGCCGCGGCCGGCGACGGCCTGCGCTGGCTGCGTGGCGACCTGGTCAGGCCGGAAAGCCTGGCCGGCCTGCCGGAGGGCATCACCCAACTGGTCTACCTGCCGACGCCGGATGCGCGCGACGAGGCGGCCTATCGCGCGGTGTTCCTCGACGGGCTGGCCGGCCTGTGCCGTGCGCTGGATGTCGCCGCGCTGCGGCGCGTGCTGTTCGTTTCCTCCAGCGCGGTCTACGGCGAGCACGACGGCGGCTGGGTGGACGAAGCCACGCCGGCGGACCCGCCCGGCTTCAACGGCGCCGTGCTGCTGGAAGCGGAGCGCTGGCTGGCCGCGCAGGCGCTGCCCTCGGTGGTGCTGCGCCTGGCGGGCCTGTACGGGCCCGGCCGGCTGCAACTGATCGAGCGCCTGCGCGCCGGGCAGGCGCGGGCGCCGCACGACCGGCCGCACTGGGCCAACCGGATCCACATTGACGATGCGGCCGCGGCGGTCGCGCACCTGCTGCGGCTGGAGTGGCCCGAGCCGTTGTACCTGGGCGTGGACGACACCCCGTTGCCGCTGGACGTGCTGCACGGCTACCTGGCCAGCCTAGCCGGCGCGCCCCGGCCGGCGGAGGGCGCCGCGCCGCCCGGCATCGGCAGCAAGCGGCTGAGCAACGCGCGCCTGCGCGCGAGCGGGTTCGCGCCGCGCTGGCCGGATGCGCGCGAAGGCTACGCGGCGCTGCTGGCCGGCGGCTGACCGCGGTGGCGCCGGCCGGGCGATGGCGCGGTGCGGCTTGCCTGCCCCGGCGGACGGGACGAGACTCGGCCCACCAGGGGAGCGCGCCGCGCCGTCCGTGCGGCACCGAAGAGGGTCACGCCATGTCGGTTGCCAAGGTCATCGAGATCACCGCGTCTTCCAGCAAGGGCTTCGAGGACGCCGTGCAGAAGGGATTGAGCAAGATCGCCGAGTCGGTGAAGCACATCAAGGGCGCGTGGGTGAACGACATGAAGGTGGTCACCGGCGACGACGGCAAGGTGACCGAGTGGCGCGTCAACATGCGCGTGAACTTCGTCGTCGAATAGCGTCGCGCTGCGCCGGCCGCGGCGTCCGCCGCGGCCCGCTCAGCCGTGGCTCAGCCCGGTCACGTGGCGCTCGGTGTCGTACTCGACCACGCTGTCGGCCAGTGCGGGCAGCGTCGCCAGCGCGTGCCGGCTGAGCCGCTCGAAGTGGGCCAGGAAGCGCACCATCGTGTCGGCATCCATCGCCAGCGGGGCGTGCCGGGCCAGCAGGTTCGCCTCCTGCTCGCTGCGCCAGCGCATCACCACGTCCCAGTTCGGCGCCTGCAGCACGACCAGCGCGTCGAGCTTGCGCCACAGAGGCTGGTAGCCGCGCAACTGCTTGTTGACCCAGTGGCGCCAACTGCCGTCGGGGTCCTCGTCGCGCTCCAGCGCGTTGACCGGGGTTTCCAGCGCCGACTGCAACTGCGGGCGCAGGCCGAGCGCCCAGCCCTCCAGGATCACCAGGCGCGGCGGCCGGGTGGCGCGCGGCCAGCGCGACGGCGGGATGCGCGTGTCGCGGCCCTTGTCGAAGCGCGGCCACGCCACCGGCAGCTTGTCCGACGCGCGCGGCAGCGCGGCCAGCACCGACAGTAGCAACTCGATCTCGTGGGTGCCCGGCACGCCGCGCGTGCGCAGCAGCGGATGCACCTCGCGCGCCAGCGCCTCGCGCTCCCCGCGCGGGTAGTAGAAGTCGTCCAGCGACAGCACGTCGGTGGGCAGTCCGCGCGCCTCGGCCAGCGCCTTCATCACCCGCGCCAGCGTGCTCTTGCCGCTGCCCTGCAGGCCGGACAGACCCAGCACGTACGGGCGGCGCGCGCGTGCGATGCGCCCGGCGTAATGGTCGAGCAGGTGGCCGGCCAGGGCCTGGTTCTGCATGCTAGCATCGTCGTTCATGTGCGCCATGATGGCGCGCTCCGGCCACGATGCAAGAGTCATGCTGAAACCCGAGATCCTGGACACCTTCCTGCGGCTGCTGGACGAGGCCGCCGCCGGGGGCGACCGCGAACCCACCGCGATGAACCTTTCCACCGCCGACGCGGCGGGCCGGGTCAGCTCGCGCATCGTGCTGCTGAAGGGGGCCGACGAGCGCGGCTTCCGCTTCTACACCAACTACCAGAGCGACAAGGGCGGCCAGCTCGAGGCGCATCCGCAGGTCGCGCTGTGCTTCCACTGGAAGCAACTGCGCGACGGCGTGCAGGTGCGCGTGGAGGGCGTCGCGCGCAAGCTGCAGGCGGACGAATCGGACGCCTATTTCGCCAGCCGCGCGCGCGGCAGCCAGATCGGCGCGTGGGCCTCGCTGCAGTCGCAGACGCTGCCCGACCGCGACACCTTCGAGCAGCGCGTGGCGCGCTACGAGCACGAGTTCGAGGGCCGCGACGTGCCGCGTCCGCCGCACTGGGGCGGCTTCGTGGTGGAGCCGGACATGGTGGAATTCTGGTACGGCGCCGAATACCGGCTGCACGAGCGCGTGCGCTGGAGCCGCCACGGCCAGACCTGGACGCACCGGCTGCTGTACCCGTGACCCAGCCGGCGCCCGCGGGACACGTCGCGCAGCACGGTTTCGCCGTGCATACCCGCGGCCGCGGGTTCAGCGAGATCACCGCGCAGGTCGCCGACGCGGTGGCGGCCAGCCACGTGCAGACCGGCATCGCCCACGTCTTCACCGCGCACACCAGTTGCGGGCTGCTGATCGGCGAGAACGCCGATCCGGCGGTGCGCAGCGACCTGGAGCGCTGGTTCGCGCGCGCGGTGCCCGACGGCGACCCGATCTTCCGCCACGACGCGGAGGGCGCGGACGACATGCCGGCCCACGTGCGCGCGGTCCTCACCGGGGTCAGCCTGACCGTGCCGGTGCACGGCGGCAGGCTGCAACTGGGCACCTGGCAGGGCATCTACCTGTGGGAGCACCGGGCCGACGCGCACCAGCGCAAGGTCACGGTGACCGTGCTGGGGCACTGAGCGCGTGGCCGACCTCTATCCGCGGCGCATCGTCTGCATGACCGAGGAGCCGACCGAGGTGCTCTACGCCCTCGGCGAGCAGGAGCGCATCGTCGGCATTTCCGGCTTCACCGTGCGGCCGCCGCGGGCGCGCAAGGAGAAGCCCAAGGTCTCAGCCTTCACCAGCGCGAAGATCGACGAGATCCTCAAGCTCCAGCCCGACCTGGCGATCGGTTTCTCCGACATCCAGGCCGACATCGCCCGCGAGCTGGTCAAGGCCGGGGTGGAGGTGTGGATCAGCAACCACCGCAGCGTGGACGGCATCCTCGGCTACATCCGCCGGCTCGGCGCGATGGTGGGCGCGCACGAAAAGGCCGAGGCCTACGCGCAGCGTGCGGAATGGCACATCGCCGAAGTGCGCGCGGCCGCCGCGGAACTGCCGCGGCGACCGAAGGTGTACTTCGAGGAATGGGACGAGCCGCTGATCACCGGCATCCGCTGGGTCGCCGAGCTGGTGCGCATCGCCGGCGGCGACGACATCTATCCCGCGCACGCGGCCGAGCCGCTGGCGAAGCACCGCATCCTGGCCGATCCGGCCGAGGTGATCCCGCATGCGCCGGACATCGTGTTCGGCTCCTGGTGCGGCAAGCGCTTCCGCCCGGAAAAGGTCGCCGTCCGGCCCGGCTGGGACGCGATCCCGGCGGTGCGCAACGGCGACCTGTACGAGATCAAGTCGCCGATCATCCTGCAGCCCGGGCCGGCGGCGCTGTTCGATGGCCTGGCCGAGATGCACCGGATCATCGCGGCGTGGGCGCATCGCTGAGCTTTTTTTGCGCTGGCGCGCTGTCTTTGCGTGTTCGCCTTGTCCTTCCTTGCGGTCTAGGGGGGCACTCTGTGGGGCGGACTCCCAGTCGCCGAAATGCCCGAGTAGAAACCTCGCCCCACGGGGACTTTCATCCAGTCGCCCACAAGGGACTCCATCCGGCCACCGGCGAGCCCGGTCGTGAAGAGAGACGGAGCCCGGTGCGGGTGATGCCCCTCAGCCGCCCATCGCCAGCCGCGCGCCCAGGTCGAACAGCGGTGCCGCGAGCAGCAGGCGCGCCAGCAGCAGGCCGATCATCACCACCATCGGCGAGAAATCGAGATTGCCCGCCACCAGCTTGCCGCGCAGCGGCCGCAGCAGCGGCTCGACGATCGCGCCGACCAGGCGCAGCACCGGCTGGCGCCGGTCGACCGCGAACATGCTCAGCAGCGACCAGCCGAACACCACGACCAGGTAGAACACCAGCACGAAGTCGATCAGGTCGGCCAGCGACAGCAACAGCAGGCCCAGCGGACGCGGCGCCACGCCGAGCAGGGCCACCAGCAGCAGGCGCTTGAGCAGCATCGCCAGCCACGTCACCAGCAGCGCGGCCAGGTTGATGCGCCGCCAGTTCGGCAGCACCCGGCGGATCGGCGCCAGCACCGGATTGGTGTAGCGGTAGACGAACTGGCTCAGCGGATTGTGGAAGTCCGCGCGGCAGGCTTCGGCCAGCAGGCGCACCAGGAACAGCGTGGCGACCGCGTCGAACGCCAGCTCGATCAGCAGGGAGAGGGCATTGAACAGGTAGCTCACTTGGGCGCGTCCAGTTGGGCGGCCAGCTCCGCGCCGCGCCGGGTGGCGGCGGCGACGGCGCGGGCGGCGATGCGGGCGAGGCCGTCGTCGGCGAGGCTTTCCAGCGCGGCCTGGGTGGTGCCGTTGGGCGAGGTGACGCGCTGGCGCAGCACGCCCGGATCCTCGCCGCTCTCGACCAGCATGCGGCCGGCGCCCAGGCAGGTCTGCGCGGCGAGCGCGCGCGCGGTGTCGCGCGGCAGGCCCTGCGCCACGGCGGCCGCCTCCAGCGCCTCGACCAGCGCGAAGAAATAGGCCGGGCCGGAGCCGGACAGCGCGGTGACGGTGTCCATCAGCGCCTCGTCGTCGATCCAGCGGGTCAGCCCGGCGGCGTCGAGGATGTGCTGCGCCTGCGCGCGTTGCGGCGGGCTGACCCGCTGGTTCGCGCACAGCCCGGTGGCGCCGGCGCCGATCAGCGCCGGCGTGTTCGGCATGCAGCGCACGATCGGCAGCGCGCCGAACCAGCGTTCGAGCTGGTCCAGCCGCACGCCGGCGGCGATCGAGATCAGCAGCGGGCGATTGCGCTGCAGCGTGTCGCGCAGCTCGGCCTGCAGGGTCGGCATGATCTGCGGCTTCACCGCCAGCAGCAGCACGTCGGCGTCGGCGGCGGCGAGCCGGCTTTCGGCGAAGGTGGCCACGCCGAATTCGCGCGCCAGCGACTGGCGCGCCTCGGCCAGCGGCTCGGCCACGCTGAGGCTGGAAGCGGCCACGCCGGTCTTCAGCAGGCCGCCGATCAGGCTGCGAGCCATGTTGCCGCCGCCGATGAAGGCAAGTCGTGTCATGCGGTACGTCCATTCCGGAAGCTCGGGAGCGATACCTTACCGGAGCGCCGCCCCGGTTGCGCCGCCGGCCGCTGAGGCGTCCTTCCGGGGCGCGGCATCGCGGTCTGCAGACCCCGTCCGCACTTTCGCGATCGGCCGCGGGAAAACACTGGTCGCGCCGGCCGTCGCGCGAGTAGTATCGGCGCGCTGCAAGGGGATTCAGGGGATTCGTCCGTTGTACGGCGGCGTCCGGCGCCAGGCCGGGACGCGGCGCGCGACGACCCGGTCCGCCATGCCTTCGTGGCCTATGCCATCCAGACGATCGGTTGAGGGGGAACGCCAGATGGATATCGCCGAACTGCTTGCCTTCTCGGTGAAGAACAAGGCCTCGGACCTGCACTTGTCCGCCGGCCTGCCACCGATGATCCGCGTGGACGGCGACGTGCGCCGCATCAACATCCCGGCGCTGGAGCATAAGCAGGTCCATTCGCTGATCTACGACATCATGTCGGACAAGCAGCGCCGCGACTACGAGGAGTTCTACGAGACCGACTTCTCGTTCGAGATCCCCGGCCTGGCGCGCTTCCGCGTCAACGCGTTCAACCAGAACCGCGGCGCCGGCGCGGTGTTCCGCACCATTCCGTCCGAGGTGCTGACGCTGGAGGACCTGGGCTGCCCGCGCATCTTCAGGGAGCTGATCGAGCAGCCGCAGGGCCTGATCCTGGTCACCGGGCCGACCGGCTCGGGCAAGTCGACCACGCTGGCGGCGATGGTCGACCACATCAACAAGAACGAATACGGCCACATGCTGACGATCGAGGACCCGATCGAGTTCGTGCACACCTCGCAGAAGTGCCTGGTCAACCAGCGCGAGGTGCACCGCGACACGCATGGCTTCAACGAGGCGCTGCGCTCGGCGCTGCGCGAGGACCCGGACTACATCCTGGTGGGCGAGCTGCGCGACCTGGAGACGATCCGCCTGGCGCTGACCGCGGCGGAAACCGGCCACCTGGTGTTCGGCACCCTGCACACCAGCTCGGCGGCCAAGACGGTGGACCGCATCATCGACGTGTTCCCGGCCGGCGAGAAGCCGATGGTGCGCTCGATGCTGTCCGAGTCGCTGCGCGCGGTGATCTCGCAGTCGCTGATGAAGAAGGTCGGCGGCGGCCGCATCGCGGCGCACGAGATCATGGTCGGCATCCCGGCCATCCGCAACCTGATCCGCGAGGACAAGGTGGCGCAGATGTACTCCTCGATCCAGACCGGCCAGCAGTACGGCATGCAGACCCTCGACCAGAACCTTCAGGACCTGGTCAAGCGCGGCCTGGTGACGCGCCAGCAGGCGATCGGGTACGCCAAGAACAAGGACATCTTCAAGTGAGCGTCGGGATTCGGGATTCGGGATTCGGGATTGGCGAAAACCGCCATCGCGCCGCGATTCGCCATTCCGGCGTTCGCACGGCGGGTGAACCGGCCCATGGCCGGCGGTTCGACCCCGCCCGGATCGGCAGCTTCGACGAATCCCGAATCCCGAATCTCGAATCCCGGGAGCAAACCCCATGAGCGACTTCGATTTCACCTCCTTCCTCAAGCTGATGGTGCACAAGAAGGCGTCGGACCTTTTCATCACCGCGGGCGTGGCGCCGTCGATGAAGGTGCAGGGGCGCATCGTGCCGATCACGCAGAGCCCGCTCAGCGTGCAGCAGGCGCGCGACATGGTGCTCAACGTGATGACGCCGTCGCAGCGCGAGGAGTTCGAGAAGACCCACGAGTGCCAGTTCGCGATCTCCGCCCAGGGCGTGGGCCGCTTCCGCGTGTCGTGCTTCTACCAGCGCAACTGCGTGGGCATGGTGCTGCGCCGGATCGAGTCGAAGATTCCCACCTTCGAGGAGCTCACGCTGCCGCCGGTGCTCAAGCAGCTTTCGATGACCAAGCGCGGCATCATCATCTTCGTGGGCGCCACCGGCTCGGGCAAATCCACCTCGCTGGCGGCGATGGTGGGCTACCGCAACCAGAATTCCACCGGCCACATCATCACGATCGAGGACCCGATCGAGTACGTGCACAAGCACGAGGGCTGCATCATCACCCAGCGCGAGCTCGGCATCGACACCGACAGCTGGGAGAACGCGCTGAAGAACACCCTGCGCCAGGCGCCCGACGTGATCCTGATCGGCGAGGTGCGCACGCGCGAGACGATGGAGTACGCGATCAACTTCGCGGAAACCGGCCACCTGTGCCTGTGCACCCTGCACGCCAACAACGCGAACCAGGCGATCGACCGCATCCTGCATTTCTTCCCCGAGGATCGCCGCCAGCAACTGTTCATGGACCTGTCGCTGAACCTCAAGGGCGTGGTCGCGCAGCAGCTCATTCCCACGCCGGACGGCAAGGCGCGCCGGGTCGCGGTGGAGGTGATGCTGGGCACGCCGCTGGTGCAGGACTACATCCGCCAGGGCGAGATCCACAAGCTCAAGGAAGTGATGAAGGAGTCCACCAACCTCGGCATGCGTACCTTCGACCAGAGCCTGGTCGAGCTGTACCACGCCGGCGAGATCAGCTACGAGGATGCGCTGCGCCACGCCGACAGCTCCAACGAGGTGCGCCTGCGCATCAAGCTGGCCCAGGGCGGCGACGCGCACACGCTGTCGCAGGGGCTGGACGGCGTCGAGCTGGAGGAAACCCGCGACACGCAGAACTTCGGCGGCGGTCTGCTGCAGCGCTGAGCGTCGCGGCCGAGCGCGGAAACGAACACGCGCGGAAACGAAACAGGAGCCTTGCGGCTCCTGTTTCGTTTCCGGAGGTCTTGCCGGGTGCCGTTACTTGCCCGAGGGCGGCATGTCGGAGTTCGCCGCGCCGCTGACCGTGAGGCCGGTCGCGTCCACGCTCTTCACGCCCTTGACCGCCCTGGCCACCTTCTCGGCCTTCATCTTCTCCTGTGCGCTCGCCACCGTACCCGACAGCTTCACCATGCCGTCGGTGGTGTCCACCGAAATATCGGTGGCATGGATGTGCTTGGTGGTGGCGAACTCGGACTTCACCTTGGTGGTGATCCAGGCGTCGGCGGCCTTGTCGGGCACGGTCCGGTTGCTGGTCTGTGCCTGCGAGCCGGCGTCCTGCGCGGCGAGTTGGGCGAACGGCGCTGCCGTGAACGCGGTCGCGAAAGCCGCGGTCACGAGAGCTTTGTGCAGGGGACGGATGGCAGACATGTGTGCAGTCTCCTTGGCTGGGGGAATGGCGGCTCGCGGATGGAGCCCTCGCCTCGCATGGAAGCAGCCCATGGGTGAATGCGCCGTGGGCGCGGCGTGTATGCGCCGGTTGCATCGCGGAGTCCTGCCGCGCGGCTGCCTATGAAGCCCAAAGATTTCGTCGAATCTTGCGACGAAAAGGCTGCCTCGGCAGGCTATTCATGTACAAGCGTATGATTTAAATAAAGATATTTTTGTTAAATATCCGTGTTGACAGTCGTGTTTTTTTGCGATCTGATGATCGCCGCAGCCCTACCCAAGCTGCATTCCGATCCAACGGATGTCTCCCGGGCCCCGGTCCGGGACGGGGTGTTGTTGCTTTCAAAAACGTCAGGGCGAGGCTGGCCGGGCCGGTTCTCATCGCTCGCGGATTCATCAATTTTCTGGGGAGTTTCAATGCATATTTCGACCATGCTTGGTGGGGGCAGCCTGCGCCGTTCGACATTCGCGCTGGCGTTGGGGTTGGCTTTGGCGAGTCCCGGGGTGCTGGCGCAGTCCAACATCACCGGCAGCATCTTCGGCCAGGCGGCGAGCCAGCCCGGTGCGACCGTCGTGATCCAGAACCTGGATACGGGCATGACCCGCAGCACGACGGTCGATTCGAGCGGCCGCTACCGGCTTTCCTCGCTGCCGACCGGCCGCTACAAGGTGACGCTGCAGGACAACGGCACCGAGGTCGGCAGCCGCGACAACGTGACGGTCAACATCGCCAGCGGCACCGAGGTGTCCTTCGGCGGCGCGGCGGCGACCGCGGCCGAGGCGAAGAACCTGGAGGGCGTGTCGGTGGTCGGTTCCGCGCTGCCGGCGATCGACGTGTCCTCGGTGGATACCCGCACCGTGCTCACCTCCGAGCAACTGGCCAAGCTGCCGGTCGCGCGCGATGTTTCCGCGGCGGCGCTGCTGGCTCCCAGCGTGGTCGCCAATTCCAGCTACGACGCACCCAGCTTCGGCGGTTCGGCTTCCTCCGAGAACGCCTACTTCATCAATGGCTACGCGGTGACCAACCCGCTCACCTCGATCGGCTTCACCAGCCTGCCGTTCGATGCGATCGACCAGCAGCAGGTGCTCACCGGCGGCTACGGCGCCGAGTTCGGCCGCTCCACCGGCGGCGTCATCAACATCGTCACCAAGCGCGGCGGCAACGAGTGGAAGGCCGGCGTCTACACCATCTGGGAACCGCAGGCGCTGCGCGCCAACCCGCGCAACAACTACTACCCGAACACGGGCTTCTACGGCGCCGACAACAAGACGCCGACCGACGGCACGCTGTACCAGTACCGCAACAAGAACCAGCAGTGGAAGTCCACCGTCGGCGCCTACGTCAGCGGCCCGCTGATCAAGGACAAGCTGTTCTTCTACGTCGACGCCGAGATGAACAAGCAGGAGGGCACCAGCGTGGCCTCCTACTCCAACTCGTCGGCCACCGCGGCGAAGATCGGCTGGAGCGACTACAGCTACAAGATCCCGCGCTGGACCGGCAAGCTGGACTGGAACATCACCGACAACCACATCCTGGAGTTCACCGGCGTCTCCGACAAGACCGAATACGAGTCCGACCGCTACGCCTTCGACTACGCCAGCCTGAGCCACGGCTCGACCCAGAACGGCGGCGTCTACACCAAGAACGGCGGCGACCTCTACGTCGGCAAGTACACCGGCTATCTCACCGACGACCTGACGGTCTCGGCGCTGTACGGCACGCAGAAGATCCAGCACATCGAGAAGATGGCCGGCTACGACCCGTCGTGCCCGTACATCTCGTCGACCACGCAGACCCAGGTGCCGGGCGTGGCCTACAGGAGCTGCCAGACGTCGCTGACCTCGACCAACCTGCTGGAAGGCGCCAACGACAAGACCCACGGCTGGCGCCTGGACGTGGAGTACCGTCTCGGCGACCACGACCTGCGCGTGGGCTATGACGCGCAGAGGGCCGAGTCGTACACCGGCAAGCGGTATGCCGGCGATTTCGCCTGGGTCTACGCCTGGCAGAAGAACCCCAACGACGCGGTGGACGCCAGCCACGACGTGACCGGCTCGCCGGCGGGCGCCGGCGGCTACGGCAGCCAGGGCTACTACGTCTACAAGGCCTACAACACGCAGCGCGCCGGCGTGAAGACCGAGCAGGCCGCGCAGTACATCGAGGACCGCTGGCAGATCAACGACCGCTGGCTGCTGTCGGTGGGCCTGCGCAACGAGCAGTTCACCAACTACAACAAGAACGGCGACGCCTACATCAAGCAGCGCCACCAGCTGGCCCCGCGCCTGGGCGTGGCCTGGGACGTGTTCGGCGATTCCAGCCTGAAGGTGTTCGCCAACGCCGGCCGCTACCACCTGGCGGTGCCGAACAACGCGGCGGTGCGCAGCGTGTCGGGCTCGCTGATCACCAACGAGTACTTCACCTATACCGGCGTGGATCCGCGCACGGGCGCACCGACCGGCCTCACGCCGATCGCGGTCAAGCCCGGCAGCCAGTACCTGTGCCCGAACGGCGGCATTTCCTCGAACCTGGAATGCGGCAACGCGCCCGATCCCCGCACGGTCGCGGCCAAGGGCATCCGCTCGCACTTCCAGGACGAGTACATCCTGGGCATGGAGCAGCAGCTCGACGCCAGCTTCAACTGGGGCGCCAAGCTGACCTACCGCAAGCTGATGAGCGCGATCGACGACACCTGCGTGACGGCGCTCGGCGGCGCGTGCCTCACCTTCAACCCGGGCACCGGCAACACCTTCGAGCTTCGCCAGCCCGACGGCAGCCTGCGCACGGTGCACTTCACCAAGGAGCAGTTGGGCCTGCCTGACCTGAAGCGCAAGTACTACGCGCTCGACCTGTTCGTGGAGCATCCGTTCGCCGACAAGTGGTACGGCAAGGTCGAGTACACCTACTCGCGCAACTACGGCAACACGGAAGGCCAGCTCGCCTCCGACCTGGATACGGGCACCGGCGGCCAGACCGACGTGTCGCGCACCCAGGACTGGGACCTGCAGCAGCTCATGGTGGGCTCCAACGGCCTGTTGCCGAACAACCGCAAGCACCAGCTGAAGGCGTTCGGCTACTACCAGCTCAATCAGGAATGGCGTTTCGGCGCGACCCTGATCGCCGCCTCGGGCCGTCCCCGCAACTGCACCAGCTTCTACCCGACCGCGGACAAGGGCCTGTACAACAGCTCGACGTACTGGTTCTGCGGCCTGGCCGGCTCCGGCACGGCGCCGGGTTCGGCGAACTACATCCCGCCCTCGGCCGATTACGCGTTCTCGCCGCGCGGTTCGCACGGCACGGCGCCGTGGACCTACCAGCTCAACCTCAACGCGGCCTACACCCCGGGCTGGATGGACAACAAGCTGACCCTGCAGGTCGATGCGTTCAACGTGCTCAATCGCCAGACGCCGACCCTGTACAACTACCGCTATTCGTCCAACCGCACCACGGTCAATCCGCTGTACGGGCGCGAGCTGAGCTACACCGACCCGCGTTCCTTCCGCTTCACCGTCCGCTACGACTACTGAGCGCGGACATTCGAGCCGCTGGCCGGCACCGCAACGGTGCCGGCCAGCGGGTAGCGACGGTCATTCCTGATCTTCGGGGACGATCCCTGTCGCATGCAGGCGTCATCGGCATGCGGCAAGGGCCGTCCCCGTATTTTTTCCGGCCTGCGCACGATGCGTGGCGCCGTGGATCGCCGGGCGCCGGCCAAAAGAAAAGAGGCGCCGGAGCGCCTCTTTCCGGGGTGCCGCCAGGGCAGGCCGCGCTTATTTCAGCTCGGTGCGGCTGTTGACGATCAGGTCCTTGTCGTCCACGCGGACTTCGGCGTCGAGGGTCTTGATGCGTTCGGCCTGCGCACGCATGGCCTCGAACTGCGCCTTGCGCGCCGCGGTCGCGGCCTTGAGGGCGGCGGCGGCCTCGTCGCCACTGGCCGCATCGTTGCTGCCGGTCAGCGCCGCCGTGGTCGCGGCGAGGCTGTCGGCCTTGCGCTGCATGATGTCGACCCAGCTCAGGTACATGTCGCCGTTGAGGTGCATGCGCAGCATGCGGCCGGCCTCGCCGGTCGGCTCCTTCAGCGTCTCGGCGAGCTTGGCGTCCTGGCCGGCGCCGATGCCGAGGGCGAGCGACTTGGCGCCCATGGCGAGCCAGGCGGGCTGCTTGAACATGGCGGTAAGGCCGGCGGGCAGGGCGACCGGCTTGCCGTCGGCGGCCAGCTTCAACTGGGCCAGGGCCGGCGTCATCATCTGGCCCATCGCCAGCAGGCCGGCGGGATTGCTGGTGCCGAGCACCAGGCGGCCGCTGAAGGTGGGCAGGCTGCCGGCCGAAGCGGTGTCGAAGCTGTCCAGCGCCAGGCGCGCGCCGAGCAGGTCGCCGAACGGCGGGATCGCCGCCTTCTGCATCGCCGGGCCGAGCTTGGCGAAGCCGTCGTTGAGGTCGCTGAGCGCGGGGCAGGCGAACGGCTTGGCCGCGACCGCGTCGGCCTGGGCTGCCCAGAAGGCGCGCAACTGCGCCACCGGCAGGCCGACGGCCAGGTCGAACGGCGCCTGCACGTCGGCGCCCAGGCCGGGCAGCTCGACCTTGAGGCCGGCGAAGGCCTGGGTGATGTCGCTGGCCAGGCTGGCGTCCCAGCGCATGTCCTGGTGCTTCGCTTCCAGCCGGGTGTAGCCGAAGCTCAGCTCGGGCACGCGGCTGGCGATGCGCTCGGCATCGGCCTGGCAACTGGGCGGTATCTGCAACTGGTTGGCCACCGGTTCGCCGGTCTTGGCCGACTCGGCCTCCGCGTGCGCCTTGAACATCGCATTGAACAGCGGATCCTTGCCGCTGGCCGCCAGCGGCAGGGCGCGGGCGAGATCGAGCTCGCCGACCGCCCACTTCTGGTAGCCCTTGGCCTTGGCGAGCTTTTCGAGGCGGCCGTCGTCCTGCAGGTTCTTCGCCGGACGGTCGAGGCCGAGCGCCTGGCGCAGCAGGGGCTGCGCCGCATCGGCGGGCAGGACGGCGGCGACCGCCTGCTTGCCGACCACGGCCAGGACGACCTGGGTGCCCGACTCGGCGGAGACGTGCCTGCGGTAGCTCTGGCCGTCCACGGTGGCGACGTCGAACTTCTTGCCGTAGGCGGTCTCCAGCCGGCCGACGAAGCCCTCGAAGGCCTTGGCGTCGGCGAGCTGGAAGCGCAGCACCGGCGCGAGGCCCAGGCCGTACAGCGCCGAATAGCCCTTGATGTCCAGGCCGGCGTTCTGCGCGAAGGTCTCGATGCTCTTGCCGTTGAGCTCGGCGGCGAAGGCGCGCAGCAGCCGCGCGCTGTCGGGATCCTTCGCGGCGAGCTGGTCGGCCGCCGTGTTCATCTGGGCGAGCTGGGCCGGCAACTGGGCGTCGGCCTGGGCCAGCAGGGCGCCGCGGGTGTCGTCGTCCAGCACGTCCAGGTTGGCCACCACGTACGGCGTGTCGGCCGGTACGAAAGCCAGGGGTGCATCCTTGTCCTTGTGCCCGCAGGCCGCCAGCAGCACGCCGGCGATGGCCAGCGCGAGTGTGCGCGTCGTCGATCGCATATGGGTCCCCAGTTGGTTGTCGCCCGCCATTATGCCGTTTCGCGGCCGCCTTGCGTGGGCCCGGAGCGGGAGATGTGCGCGGGCCGGCTGTTTCAGCGCGCGAGCACCTCGCCGAGCACCGCCATGCGCACGAACACCCCGTTGCCGACCTGTTCGAGGATCCGCGACTGCGCGCCGTCGGCTACCTCGGTAGCGATCTCGATGCCGCGGTTGATCGGGCCGGGGTGCATCACCAGGCAGCCCTTGGCCGCCCGCGCGAGGCGGCGCACGTCCAGGCCGTAGCGGGCGAAGTAGGCGGCCTCGTCCGGCAGGTCGGTGCTGGCCATGCGCTCCTTCTGCAGGCGCAGCATGATGGCGACGTTGGCGCCTTCGATCGCCGCGTCGAAGTCGTCGTAGAAGCGGCAGTTGGGGAATTCGGCCGGGTCGGGCATCAGCGGGGCGGGCCCGCACAGGCGGATCTCGCCGGTGCCCAGCGCGCTTAGCGCGTGCACGTCCGAGCGCGCCACGCGCGAATGCCGGATGTCGCCGCAGATCGTCACGACGAGGTTCTCGAAGTCGGGGCGGTGCTGGCGGATGGTCAGCGCGTCGAGCAGGCCCTGGGTCGGGTGCGCGCGGTTGCCGTCGCCGGCGTTGATCACCGAGACCCCGCTCATCGCGTGGCGCACCAGTTCCTCGGGCGTGCCGGACTGCTTGTGGCGCACGACGATCGCGTCCAGGTGCATCGCTTCGAGCGTGTGCAGGGTGTCGTACAGCTCCTCGCCCTTGCTGGTGGAGGAAAAGCCGATGTCGAAGTTGACCACGTCCGCGCCGAGGCGGCGCGCGGCCAGCTCGAACGAGGTGCGCGTGCGCGTGGAGGGCTCGAAGAACAGGTTCAGCACGGTGCGGCCGCGCAGCAGGTCGAGCTTGCGCGTGCCGTGCGCGCAGGCGTCGCGCATGGCGATGGCGCGGTCGAGCAGGCGCTCGATGCATTCGCGCGGCAGGTGTTCGAGCGTGGTCAGGTGGCGCAGGCGAGAGGTCATGGCGGCGGTTTCGGGCAGGCGGTAAAGGGGGCGGGCAGCGGGCGCGGGGTCAGCCGGGGCCGGCGGGGAGCGCGCCGGAAGGGTCGGCCAGCCAGCGTTCCAGGATCACGGCGGCGGCTTCCGCGTCGATGGCGGCGGCGTCGCGGCGCTTGCGCAGGCCCTGCGCGCGCGCGCCGGCGAAGCGCTGCGCGGCTTCCTGCGAGCTGTGCCGCTCGTCCACCAGCAGCACCGGCAGGGCGTAGCGTTCGCGCAGTTGCGCGGCGAACCGGCGCGCGCCGCGGCTGGCCGGCTGCTCGGCGCCCTCCAGGGTCAGCGGCAGGCCGACCACCAGGGTGTCCGGCAGCCATTGCGAGCGCAGGGCGTCCAGTTGCGGCCAGTCCGGCCGGCCGTCGCGCACCGGCAGCGCGGCCAGCGCGCGCGCGCTGGCGGTGATCGCGTTGCCCACGGCGACGCCGATCAGCCGGCTGCCGTAGTCGAAGCCGAAGGCGCAGCTCATGCGGGCATGGCGGAGGCGGCGCGCGGCAGGCTCACGCGTGGCCTGCGTAACCGGGCAACTGCAGGGGATCGACGCCGACCAGGCCGGCCGCGGCGCTCCAGCGTTCCTCCAGCGGGGTATGGAACATCACCCGGTCGCTGGCCTCGACGGTGAGCCAGCTATTGTCCATCAGCTCCTGTTCGAGCTGGCCGGCGCTCCAGCCGGCGTAGCCCAGCGCCATCAGCGCCTGCCGCGGCCCATCGCCGGCCGCCATGGCGACCAGGATGTCGCGCGAGGTGGTCACCGACCACTCGCCGTTGATGCGGTAGCTCGACTCCCAGCGGCCATGCTCGCGGTGCAGCACGAAGCCGCGCTCCTGCTGCACCGGGCCGCCGATCAGCACCGGCTGGTCGATCACTTCCTGGTCGCTGCAGTTCAGCTTCATCTGCGCGAGCACGTCGCCCAGGCGGTATTCGGAGAGCCGGTTGACCAGCAACCCCACCGCGCCGTCCTCGTCGTGCTGGCACACGAACGCCACGCCGCGCGCGAACGGCGGCTCGGCCAGGCTGGGCATGGCGATCAGGAAATGTCCGGCGAGGGTCTGCGGCTGGGTGGCGCTCATGCGGGCATTGTAGCAATGGACCGGCGGTGCGCCCGTTTTACCGCGGCGCCCGTGAAGCCGCCGCTAGCCTGCCGTTGCCGGGCCGGGCCGGTTCAGCGGTTGCGCAGGACGTTGCCGGGCAGGAACTGCCAGGTGCGCGTGATGTGCAGTTCGTCCACGTGCCCGGCGGTGGGGATCGGCGGGAACGGCGCGGCCAGCCGCACGATCCGCTCGGCGGCCTTGTCCAGCAGCGGCTGGCCGGAGCTGCGGGTGACGTCGATCGCCCTGACGCTGCCGTCGCGGCCGAGCGTCACGGTCAGTTCCAGCTCGCCGTGCAGCTCGCGGCGGCGCGCCTCGTCGGGGTAGTTGAGGTTGCCGATGCGCTCGACCCGGTCGACCCAGCCGCGCATGTAGGCGGCGTAGACGTATTCCTTGGTATTGGCCGAGATGAACTTCTTTTTCGGCCGCTTGGCGTAGGCCTCGGTGCGGTCGCGCAGCTCGGCGGCCAGCTGCGCCATTTCCTGGCGCCGGCGCAGTTCGTCGGCGGTGGGCAGGTCCTGGGCGTCCTGCGCGCGGCGGGCAGTGTCGCTGGCGACCGCGAAATCGGCGTGGCCGCTGGTGGTGACCATGCGCGCGTCGGTGGCCTGCTGCGGCTGCGGCACGGCGGCCTCGACCGGCGCCGGGGCGGTGCCGGGATTGGGCTTGGGCAGGGGGCCGGAGAACATCTGCGAGGGCCGCGCGGCCTTTTCGCTTTCGCCGCCGCCCTGGTTGTTCGCCTGGGCTAGGAAGTCGGCCTTGTCCGGCGCCTCGCGGTTGGCGACGTCGACCAGGGTCACGTCCAGGGTCGGCAGGCCGGGGGCGGACTTCACGAAATGGAAGGTGATGCCCAGCACCAGCACGCCATGCAGCAGCAGCGAGAACAGCAGGGTCGCCCCGATCGGATCGGGGCTGCCGGTACGGCGGATGGCGGCATTCACGCTAGGGATGCTCTGGTTGGTTCCACGCGGGCAGACAGTGCCGGCCTCAGCGCATTGAATTCGAAAAAGGAGGCGATGCCCGGAAGGCCCGCAGGGTGCGCCGCGCGGCGTGGGAAGGCGGCCAGCTTTCCCGGCGCCACGCGACAGGCCCCGCGGGCCTTCCGGGCATCATGCCGCCCGTGTGGAGCCGGCCTGATCATCCCGGGTTCTCGATCGCATCGAACAGCTGGCCGGCGATATTAAGCCCGAACTGGGCGTCCAGCTCGCGCACGCAGGTCGGCGATGTGATGTTGATCTCGGTCAGGTAGTCGCCGATCACGTCCAGGCCGACGAAGCGCAGGCCGCGCCGGCGCAGTTCCGGCGCCACCTGAGCGGCGATCCAGCGGTCGCGCTCGCCCAGCGGCACGCCCTCGCCGCGCCCGCCGGCGGCCAGGTTGCCGCGGAACTCGTCGCCCTGCGGGATGCGCGCCAGCGCGTAGGGCACCGGCTCGCCGTCGATCAGCAGGATGCGCTTGTCGCCGGCGCTGATCTGCGGGATGAACTTCTGCGCGATGGCGAACTGCCGTCCCTCGCCGTGCGGGCCGCCGGCCAGCAGGGTTTCCAGCATGGAGTTGAGGTTGCCGTCGCCGGCCCTGACCTTGAAGATGCCGCGCCCGCCCATGCCGTCCAGCGGCTTGAGCACGGCCTCGCCGTGCTCGGCGACGAAGCGGCGCAGCTCGCCGGCATCGCGCGCCACCAGGGTCGGCGCGATGCACTGGGGAAACTGCAGGGCGAACAGCTTCTCGTTGCAGTCGCGCAGCGAGCGCGGGTCGTTGACCACCCGGGCGCCGCCGCGCTGGGCGGCCTCCAGCACCATGGTGTCGTAGATGAACTGCGCGTCGACCGGCGGGTCCTTGCGCATCAGCACCACGTCGATTTCGCGCAGGTCCCGCCACTGCCGCTCGCCGAGGCTGAACCAGCCGGCGGCGTCCTCGCGCACGGCCAGCGGCGCCAGGCGGGCGTAGGGGGCGCCGTCGCGCAGGGCCAGGTCGCCCTGTTCCATGTAGTGCAGGCGATGGCCCCGGCGCTGGGCCTCCAGCAGCATCGCGAAGCTGGTGTCCTTGGCGATCTTGATGGCGCCGATGGGGTCCATCAGCACGGCGATCGAAAGGGCCATTGCGTTCTCCAGTGGGCGGGCTGCGGTCGCTGCGGCGGCGGGCGACCGGAAGGGAAACCGGGGCCGCCGATGTTCGCCGAGCGATACCGGCACGGCAAGCCCGGGCCGCCGGTGCCGGCACCGCCTGCGCCGTCACAATGGCGGACCGGTGCACCGCGTATCATGGCGGGCGTCGCCGCGCGCGACGGCCGGACCGACGATCCGGCTTGACGTCCCGCAGGCCAGGCGGTAAACAGCAACGCTCGGGCGCAAGCCGAAGAGCGGGCGCCGGTTACACGACTTTGCGGGATTCTTTTCATGCACACCGGGCAGGCGATCCCGTATCGGCGCCCCAGGTGTTTTACCTGAGCCGGGGCGGGCCACAGGGGGGTGAGTGAACTTGAACGTGAGTGCTAACGGCTTGTCCGGTCTGAAAGTCATGGTCATCGATGACTCCAAGACCATCCGTCGCACGGCGGAGACCTTGCTGAAAAAGGAAGGCTGCGACGTGCTTACCGCCGTGGATGGCTTCGAGGCCCTGGCCAAGATCTCCGACCAGAAGCCGGCCATCATCTTCGTCGACATCATGATGCCCCGTCTCGACGGCTATCAGACCTGCGCGCTGATCAAGAACAATCCGCAGTTCCGCGGTACGCCGGTGATCATGCTCAGCTCCAAGGACGGGCTGTTCGACAAGGCTCGCGGCCGCATCGTCGGCGCAGAGCAGTACTTGACCAAGCCGTTCACGCGCGACGAACTGCTCGGTGCCATCCATCGCCATGTCAGCACGGTTTGATACCAGTGACTGCAGCGTCTGAAGGGGGACCTGTGGCCAACATTCTCATCATCGACGATTCGCCGACCGACGTGCGCGTGTTCACCACGCTGCTGGAGCGCGCGGGTCATCAGGTCAGCGCGGTGAGCACCGCCGAGGAGGGCATCGAGCGCGTGCGCGCCGACCTGCCGGCGCTGGTCATCATGGACGTCATCATGCCCGGCATGAACGGCTTCCAGGCGACCCGCACGCTGACCCGCGACCCGGCCACCGCCGGCGTGCCTATCGTGATGATCACCACCAAGTCGATGGAGACCGACCGCGTTTGGGGGCTGCGCCAGGGCGCCAAGGCGTTCATCACCAAGCCGGTGAACGAGAAGGAACTGCTCGCCTGCATCAACGACCTGCTGCCGAGCGCGGCATGAGCGCGACCGCCAATCTCACCCCGTTCGAAATCCTCGCGCGCTACGAGCGCCTGTCGCTCGCCCACGCCTCCGAGGCGCAGGAGCGGATGGAGGCGCCGGGACTGTGGCGCGGCATCGGCTACCGCGCCGGTTCGCGGCTGTTCGTCAGCGGCATCGACGAGATCAACGAGCTGCTCGCCGTGCCGGCGCTGACGCCGGTGCCCGGCACCCAGCCGTGGCTGCTCGGCGTGGCCAACGTGCGCGGCAACCTGGTGCCGGTGGTCGACCTGGCGCGGTTCCTGTTCGGCGAGCGCACGCCGCATTCCGAGCGCAGCCGCCTGCTGATCGTGCGGCAGGGCGGAGGCAACGTGGCCCTGCTGGTGGACGAGGTGTTCGGCCAGCGCACGGTGGACGCCGAGCAGCGCCGCGAGGCCGAGGCCGAGGACGACCCGCGGCTGGTGCGTTTCGCCGACGAGCGGGTGGGCGAACAGCGCCTGGCCGTGTTCAGCATGGGCCGGCTGGTGAGGGCGCCGGATTTTCGCCAGGCCGCGGCCTGACGTACGCAGGAATCGAAGGGGCGGGGGCCGGCGCCGCGTGCGGCCGGGACCCAAAAGGGGCGCAGACCCCGGGGCCGAGCGGCGCCATGCTGCGCGGCAGGCTGATGCAAGACGGATGACGGACGAGGTGTAACGATGAGCACTACAGGGGGCGTCGGCAAGGAAAGGGGCTATACCGGCCTCATTGTCCTGCTGCTGATTGCGATCGGCTTCGCGGCACTGGATTTCTTCCTTCTCAACCAGAAGAACGGCGAGGACCGCCAGGCGAACGCGCTGACCACGCAGATCCAGGTGCTGTCGCAGCAGACGGCGAAATACGCGCTGGAGTCCGCCGACGGCAACGTCGATTCCTTCAAGGAACTGGAAAGCACGCACAACGCGATCAACTCGGCGGTGCAGCGGCTGATCAAGGGCGATCCCAAGAGCGGCATGCAGGCCTACGGCGACAACGACGCCACGCCGGCCGGCCGCGCGGTGACCGCGCTGAACAACGCCTGGAGCCAGCTCGACGCGGACATCCGCAAGATCCTGTCGAACAAGGCGGTGGTGCTCGATTCGTCGCAGCGCGCCGCGACCATCTCGCGCCAGATGCCGCTGCTGAACTCCAGCATGGAGCAGGTGGTGAACATCCTGCAGCAGCGCAACGGCAGCGCCGAGCAGATGCTCGGCTCGTCGCGCCAGATGCTGCTGGCCGACCGCATCATCCGCCGCGTGCAGGAGGTGCTGCAGGGCGGCGACAGCGCCCAGTCCGCGGCCGACGGCCTGTCGCGCGACGCCCAGTTGTACGGCACCGTGCTCAAGGGCCTCACCGAGGGCGACAGCGCCTCCGGCGTGAAGGCGATGGGCGACGCCAACGCGCGCAAGATCCTCACCGACATGGGCGGCAACTGGGCCGAATTGTCCGATCCGCTGGCCAAGCTGGTTTCCGCCGCGGGCAACATCGCCGATGTGAAGCGTGCCGGCAACCAGGCATCGCTCGATTCGCAGAACGTGCTGCTGCGCGCCAACGAGCTGTCCGACCAGATCGGCAAGCTGCCGTACCGCCGGCTGTTCCCGAACGTGTGGTGGGGCGTGCTCGGCGCGATCGGCGCGGTGGCCTTCGCGCTGCTGCTGGTGGTCACCCTGGTGCGCGACCAGCGCAAGCGCTTCCAGGATTCCACCGAGCTGAACCAGCGCAACCAGGAGGCGATCATGCGCCTGCTGGACGAGATGGGCTCGCTGGCCGAAGGCGACCTCACGGTGAAGACCACCGTGTCGGAGGACATCACCGGCGCGATCGCCGACTCGGTGAACTACGCCATCGACGAGCTGCGCACCCTGGTGACCACGATCAACGAGACCTCCGAGCAGGTGTCGTCCTCGGCGCAGGAAACCCAGACCACCGCGCGCCACCTGGCCGACGCGGCGCAGCACCAGGCGCAGCGGATCAGCACCGCGACCTCGGCGATCAACCAGATCGCCAGCTCGATGGACAACGTGTCGAAGGACTCCGCCGAATCGGCCGACGTGGCCGAGCGCTCGGTGAAGATCGCTTCGCGCGGCGCCGAGGTGGTGCGCGAGACAATCTCCGGCATGGACTCGATTCGCGACCAGATCCAGGAAACCTCCAAGCGCATCAAGCGGCTGGGCGAATCCTCGCAGGAGATCGGCTCGATCGTGGAACTGATCAACGACATCGCCGAGCAGACCAACATCCTGGCGCTGAACGCGGCCATCCAGGCGGCCTCGGCCGGCGAGGCGGGCCGCGGTTTCGCGGTGGTGGCGGACGAAGTGCAGCGCCTGGCGGAACGCTCCGCCAGCGCAACGAAGCGAATCGAGACGCTGGTGCAGACGATTCAGTCCGATACCAACGAGGCGGTGAACTCGATGGAGCAGACCACCGCCGAGGTGGTCGCCGGCGCGCGCCTGGCGGAAGACGCCGGCAGCGCGCTGGGCGACATCGAGCGCGTGTCGCACGACCTGTCGGCGCTGATTCAGAACATCTCCACCGCGGCGCGCCAGCAGTCCGCGGCGGCGACCGACATCTCGCAGTCGATGAACGCGATCCAGGAAATCACCTCGCAAACCTCGCAGGGCGCGAGCCAGACGGCCGACTCGATCGGCTACCTGGCCCAGTTGGCGAGCGATCTGCGGCGCTCGGTGGCGCACTTCAAGCTGCCGGGTTGACAACGGCTTTATTCGACAGGGGGCAACCTCGACGGTTGCGCGATGCGCAATGGCGCAACCGCTGAGAGGGGCGCATGAGACTTCAAGACCATATCGATTTCACCACGCTGCAGTGGGTCAAGCCCGAGCTGGACGAGACCCTGTCGCTCGCTCGCGAGGCGCTGGAGTCCTACGTCGACAACCCGGGCAACCGGGACGTCATGCGTTCCTGCGCGGACAGCCTGCACCTGGTGCAGGGCACCCTGCGCATGGTCGAGCTGTACGGCGCCGCGATGGTCGCCGAGGAGATGGAGACGCTCGCCATCTCGCTGCTCGAAGACCACGTGCACAACCGCGAGGACGCCTACGCCGCGCTGATGCGCGGCCTCATGCAGTTGCCCGACTACCTCGAGCGGCTTTCCGGCGGCCACCGCGACGTGCCGGTGGTGCTGCTGCCGCTGCTCAACGAGCTGCGCGCCAGCCGCAACCAGCAGGCGCTGACCGAATCGGCGCTGTTCAATCCCAACCTCGAGACGGCGCTGCCCGCGCAGGTGCCGGGCGCCCGCGACGATGCGGAGGCCGCCGCGCACCGCGGCGAGATCGCCGACCTGCGCCTGCGCTTCCAGCAGCAGTTGCTGGCATGGTTCCGCGGCCAGAACGCCGCCCAGCAGCTCGGCGGCATGCGCCAGACCCTGCTGGCGATCGCCGCGCGCTGCAGCAGCGTGCCGGGACGCCGCCTGTGGTGGATCACCGCGGGCGTGCTTGAAGGGCTCGAACAGGGCGTGCTGAAAAGCCATGCCGGCGAGGTGCGCCAACTGGTCGGCAAGGTCGACCGCAACATCCGCCAGTTGATCGAGCAGGGCGAGGCGAGCCTGCGCGGCGGCGACGCCGACGAACTGGCGCGCAAGCTGCTCTTCATCGTCGCTCAGGCGCGGCAGTCCAGCCCGCAGATGGCGCTGCTGCGGCAGACCTACCGCCTAGACAGCCTGCTGCCGGACGCCGGCGAGCTGGAGCATGCGCGCGGCTCGATGTCGGGGCACAACCGCGCCCTGCTCGACTCGGTCGCGCGCGCGCTGAAGGAAGACCTGCTGCGCGTGAAGGAAGCGCTGGACCTGTTCCTGCGCCAGCACGACGGCGACCCGGCCCAGCTCGCCGCCCAAGGCGAGGTGCTGGAGCGCGTCGGCGACACCCTGGGCATGCTGGCGCTGGCCGTGCCGCGCCGCGTAGTCACCGAGCAGCGCCGCGTGCTCGACGAGATCGCCAACCGCATGCGCGCGCCGGAAGAGGAAACCCTGCTCGACGTGGCCGGCGCGCTGCTCTACGTCGAAGCCTCGCTGGACGACCACATCGAAAGCCTGGGCGCGGAGGAGAACTCCGTGTCCGAGGCCGCGCCGGCGCTGCCGCGCAGCGAGGCCCGGCACATCCTCGCCACCCTGATGCAGGAGGCGATCGCCAACACCGGCCAGGTCAAGGAGGCGATCGTCGCCTTCGTCGAATCCGGCTGGCAGCACGCGCAGCTCAAGGCGGTGCCCGCGCTGATGGACGAGGTCGCCGGCGCCATGCGCATGCTCTCGGCGCAGCGGCCTTCCGAACTGGCCGAAGGCATCGGCCGCTTCGTCGGCAACGAACTGCTGGCCGACCGCCGCGTGCCCGGCACCGCGCAGATGGACCACCTGGCCGACGCCCTGGCCGCGCTGGAGTACTACCTGGAGGCCGCCCGCGAGCACCGGGGCGGGCTGGAACACATCCTCGACGTCGCCGAGCACAGCCTCGGCTCGCTCGGCTACTGGCCGCTGCCGGAAGCGCGGCCGATCGTCGACCGCGAAGACGTGGCGCTGGCCGACCTGCCGGTCGTGCCGGGCCTCGAGCAGGTCGCCCAGCCGGATCTTTCCGAGCCGGTCAGCCTGGTCGAGGGCGACGACCTTTCCAGCCTCTTCATCGGCGCCAGCGAAGCGACCGCGGTACCGCCGCACGACGTGGGCGGCCTGCGGCTGGTCGAGACGGAACCGCGCGTGGCGCCGGAAACCGAGGCGGCCGGCGACGACGGCGACTGGATCGAGATCGAGGAAGAGATCGAGGAGCAGGCGCCGGCGGCCGACGCGCTGGCCACTGGGGCCGGCTTCCAGTTGGGCGCCGACGGCATCGACGACGACATCCGCGAGATCTTCCTGGAAGAGATGCAGGAGGAGATCGACAACCTGCGCAATGCCGAGCGGGCATGGCTGGCCGATCCGGAGCAGGTCTCCGCGCTGGTGCCGGTGCGCCGCTCGTTCCACACGCTCAAGGGCTCGGGCCGGCTGGTCGGGGCGAGCGTGCTGGGCGAGTTCGCGTGGAAGGTCGAGGACATGCTCAACCGCGTGCTGGATGCGAGCATCCAGCCGGGCGAAGACGTGCAGGCGGTGGTGCGGCACGCCATCGAAGCGCTGCCGCATCTGCTCGCCGCCCTGAAGGGCGAGGGCGTGCCGGGCGCGCCGCTGGCGGCGATCATGCAGGCGGCCGAACGCCTGTCCGCGGGCCAGCCGGCCCGGGTCGAGGATTTCGCCGCCGCCGCGACGCAGACCGTGCGGCGCGTGGTGCGCCGGCGCGTGCCGCGCCTGGAGGCGGCCGCCGAGGCGGTGCCGGCGGCGACGCACACCGATCTTTCCGCGGCCGAGGGGGCCGCGCACGAACCGGCGGCCGCCATCGAGGCGATCGGGATGCCGGTGATGCCGCCGGTCGATCCGGTGTTGCTGGAAATCCTGCGCAGCGAAGTGGCGCAGTACCTGCAGACGATCCGCGCCGCGATCAACCGCAGCGAGGGCGAGCTGGCCGTGGACGACGGCCTGCTGCGCGCGGTGCACACGCTGCACGGCGCGATCGCGATGGTCGACATCGCGCTGCTGACCCAATTGCTGTCGCCGCTGGAAAGCCTGCTCAAGCGCCTGCGCGCCGCCGGCGAGCCACTGTCGGCCGAAGGCGTGCGCCTGCTCGGCCAGTCGGCCGACGTGGTCGACCACGTCATGGCCCAGTTCGACGCCGCCGACCCGCAACTGCCGGAGATCGACGCGCTGATCGCGCGCCTGGCCGAGCTGCGCGACAGCCAGCCGGAGCCGAAGGTGGCGCACGTGGTGTTCGAGCCGCATGCCGACGACCAGGACGCCGACGCCGCGGCCGCGCCGCTTTCCCACGAGGACCCGGACGAGGCGGCCATGGCGGCCTCGCTCGATGCCAGCCTGCACGATGTGCTGGGCGAAGCGCCCGCGGCGCAGGCGCCGGCCGCCGACGAGGACGGCCACGACGAACTGGCTGCCGAATTGATGGCCGCGCTGGATGCGTTTGACCTGCCGGCGGCGGAATCCGCCGCCGAGGCGACGAAAGACGGGGCGCCGGAGACTCAGGACGATGGCCTCGCCATCGCCGAAGATCCTGTCGGCGGAATGGAAGAAGCGACGGACGCGGCGCCGGTCGCGGAACCCGCCGAAGAAGCGCCGGCCGAAGACCGGGCCGAAGAGCCGCAGGAGCCTGCGATCCTGGCTGCCGGGGACGAATTCCCGGCGCGGCACGATGAGCCGCCGGTCGAGGCCGACGCCGATACGTCCGCGTGGGCGCACGACGGACATGCCGTGGACCTCCAGGCCGAAGGCGACCGCGCCGGAAGCGCGCCTGCGCTGGACGAGCCAGTGGCCGACGAGCCAGTGGCCGACGAGCCGGTTGTCGCCGAGCCGGTCGCCGACGAGTCGATCGTCGAAGAACCGGCCGCCGACGAGCCGTCGCTGGAAACGTACGAGGCGTCCGACGCCTCCGTCGTGCCCGAAGCGTCGGGCGAGGACGAGGCGGTGGCGGAAGCCGGCCCTGCGGCCGAGGTGGCGCCCGCCAGCGCCGCGGCGGACGAATCCGATGCCGCCGGAACGCAGCAGACCTGGCTGGGCCAGATCGATCCCGACCTGCTCGAAGTGTTCACCGAGGAAGCGCGCGAGATCCTCGACCACGCCGACGGCGTGCTCGCGCAATGGCGCGCCGAACCGGCCGAGCCGAGCCACGTGGCGAACCTGCAGCGCGACCTGCACACCCTCAAGGGCGGCGCGCGCATCGCCGGCCTGGTGCCGGTGGGCGACCTGGCGCACGCGATCGAGACCTTGCTGGAAAAGCCGGTCGGCCACGATGCCAGCCAGTTGATCGCGGCGCTGGAGGCCGGTTTCGACCAGCTCCACGCGCTGGTGCAGCACGTCGTGCAGGGCCGCGGCATCGCCTACCCGCAGGCGCTGATCGACCGCCTGCTGGCCATGGCGGGCCAGGAGGCGCTGGCCGAGCGCGACGAAGCCGCCGTGCCGCTGCCGGACGAGCCGGCGCGGCCTGCCGCGCTCGCGGCGCCCGGCGCCGAGCTGCCCGAGCTCCTGCCGGAGACGCAGGACGAGGCGCGCGCGCCGCAGGAACAGATCCGCGTCCGCGCCGAACTGCTCGACAGCCTGGTGAACCATGCCGGCGAGGTGGCGATCTACCGCTCGCGCCTGGAGCAGCAGGTCGCCGGCTACCGCTTCAACCTGGTCGAGCTGGAACAGACCGTGGCGCGCCTGCGCAGCCAGTTGCGCATGCTGGAGATCGAGACCGAGGCACAGATCATCGCGCGCTTCCAGCGCGAGCACCGCGAAGGCGGCATGTCGGCGTTCGATCCGCTGGAGCTGGACCGCTTCTCGCAGCTTCAGCAGTACTCGCGCGCGCTGGCCGAGTCGGTGTCCGACCTGGTGTCGATCCAGGGCATGCTGGACGAACTGACCCGCCAGGCCGAGACGCTGCTGATCCAGCAGTCGCGGGTCAGCTCGGAGCTGCAGGAGGGCCTGCTGCGCACGCGCATGCTGCCGTTCGACACGATGGTGCCGAACCTGCGCCGCACCCTGCGCCAGGCCGCGCAGGAACAGGGCAAGAGCGCGCAACTGTTCGTGGAAGGCGCGCACGGCGAAATGGACCGCAACCTGCTCGACCGCATCAAGGCGCCGTTCGAGCACATGCTGCGCAACGCCATCGCGCACGGCATCGAGTCGCCCGAGGAGCGCCGCCGCGCCGGCAAGCCGGAGGAAGGCGCAGTGCGCATCCGGGTCGCCCGCGAGGCGACCGAGGTGGTGGTGCGGGTCAGCGACGACGGCCGCGGCCTGGACCGCGAGGCGATCCGCCAGCGCGCGGTCGAGCGCGGCCTGCTGCGCGGCGACGCGCGGCCCAGCGACGACCAGTTGCTCGCGCTGATCACCCAGCCGGGCTTCTCCACCGCCAGCACGGTGACCCAGTTGGCCGGCCGCGGCGTGGGCATGGACGTGGTGGCGAACGAGATCAAGCAGCTCGGCGGCTCGCTGGCGATCGAATCGCAGCAGGGCCAGGGCACCACCTTCGTGCTGCGCCTGCCGTTCACCCTGGCGGTGACCCAGGCGATCCTGGTGCGCATCGGCGAGGCGACCTTCGCGATCCCGATGACCTCGGTGCAGGGCGTGGCGCGGATCAGCCCGGACGAGCTGTCGGCCCGCCTGGCCGAGGACGAGCCCACGTTCACCTACGGCAACGAGCAGTACGGCATCCACGTGCTCACCGAGCTGCTGGGACTGCCGCCGGGCCTGCCGGCCGAGGGCGAGCAGCAGCCGCTGCTGCTGACCCGCGCCGGCGACCTGCGCGCGGCGATCCGCATCGATGCGGTGCTCGGTTCGCGCGAGATCGTGGTCAAGTCGGTCGGCCCGCAGATCAGCTCGGTGCCGGGCCTGCTCGGCGCGACGATCATGGGCGACGGCTCGGTGCTGATCATTCTCGACCTGGCGCCGCTGGTGCGCCACGGCATCGCGCGCCGCGAGCAGCGCCTGCTCGAGGGCCTCAGCGCGGTGCAGGCGCCGGTGGTCGAGGAGACGCGGGTGCGGCCGCTGGTGATGGTGGTCGACGATTCGATCACCATGCGCAAGGTCACCGGCCGCGTGCTGGAACGCCACGAGTACGAGGTCAGCACGGCGAAGGACGGCGTCGACGCGATCGAGAAGCTGCACGAGCGCGTGCCGGACCTGATGCTGCTCGACATCGAGATGCCGCGCATGGACGGCTACGAGCTGGCCACCCACATGAAGGCCGACCCGCGCCTGCGCGGCGTGCCGATCATCATGATCACCTCGCGCACCGGCGAGAAGCATCGCCAGCGCGCGCTGGACATCGGCGTCGAGCGCTACCTCGGCAAGCCGTACCAGGAAGCCGAGCTGCTCGCGCAGATCGGCGAGGTGCTCGAGCAGCGCGCCATGGAGCTTGCCAATGGCTGAAACGGCAACGGCGGTGGCGCTGCTGTTCGACGACGGCGTGCTGGGCGAGCAATTGCGGGCGGCGCTGGCGGAGCGCGGCGCGCGCATCGTGCACGAAGGAGGGCTGGCGAGCCTGAGCCGCCAGTGCCTGCTGGAGGCCGGCGCCGACGTGCTGGTGGTGAACCTGGACGATGACGACGACGCCGCGCTCGACCGCCTGTACGAGGCGATCGAGGGCGACCGGCCGCGCGTGGTGTTCAACGATGCCCAGGCCAGCCGTTCGCTGGACGGCTGGGATCGCGCCCGCTGGGCGCGGCACCTGGCGATGAAGGTGCTGGCGGTCGGCGACGCCGATCCGCCGCGCCCGGCCGGTGCGCGCGAAGTCGAGACCGCGGCTCCGGCGGCGATGCCGGAGCCCGCCGAAGCGATGCACGAAACGGCTGAGGAAGCCGTGGCCGAGGCCGCGGTGGCGGACGACGAGCCGTCGGCGCCTGCGGACGTCGTCGACGACCTGACGGCGACGTCCGGCGATGCGGTCCACCACGAGCGGACCGCGGCCGCCTCGGAGACCCTGGCGGCCGAGCTGGAAGCCCTGCTCGCCGACGGCGACGCGGTGACGGACGAGAACGAATTCGGCACGGGTCTCAACTACGCCGCGGGCGACGGCGAGGCCCTGCACGACGGCGACTTCGGCGGGCATGCCGAAGCCGGGGCGAGCGACGAGCCTTGGCTGGACGACGCGGAGCCGGCACCGGCCGCCGAGGCCGGGCTGCCGCCACTGGCGTTCGACGGGCTGGCACTGGTGCCCGACGACGAACAGGCGTTCGGCGAAGTCGCTCCGGCCATGCTGGCCGATGCGGTGCCGACGGCGGCGGCGGCGGTCAGCGCGCCGGACAACTGGTCGCTGCTGGACGACGATGCGGTGATGGAGCAAGAGCAAGAGCCGGCCGGGCGCGCGCATCCGCGCGAGTTCGGCATCGAGAAGCTGAGCGCCGCCGACTATCTCGCGCCGGTGGAAGAGGGCCAGGGCGATTCGCCGATCACGCCGGGCCTCACCCTCGAACTGGTTTCCATCGAGGAGGCGATCGCGCCGCGCCACTACGAGCCCAACGAAATGCTGCTGGACGAATTCCACAGCGTGCTGGGCCGCGTCGTGATGCTGGGCGCGACCACCGAAAGCACGGCGTCGGTATGCGAATTCCTGTCCGGCCTGCCGGCCGGGCTGGAGCTGACCCTGCTGCACACCCAGCATCTTGCCGGCCGTCCGGCCGGGCCGCTGGCGGAGCACCTGGCGGCGCATTGCGCCTTGCCGGTGCGGCTGGCGGAAAAGGGCATGCGCGCGCGCGCCGGCGAGGTGCTGGTGGTGCCGTCCGACCACCAGGTGCGGCTGCTGCGCGACGGCAAGATCGAACTGCAGCCGGCCGACGCCGGCTCGCCCCAGCAACCTTCGATCGACGCCAGTTTCACCATGGCGGCCGGCGCTTTCGGCCGCGACGCGCTGGCGATCGTGTTCGCCGGCCAGTCCACCGATGCGGTCGCCGGCTGCCAGGCGATCCACGACCGCGGCGGCCAGGTATGGGTGGAGGCTTCGTCGGGCGAGCATTTCGCCGACATGGTCAGCGGGGTGATGGCCGAGCGGCTGTCGCATTACGCCGGCACGCCGCGTGAGCTGGCGGCGCGCCTGGTCGAGCAATTCTCGAAGGAAAGCCAGCGATGAGCGAACAACCGCTGCCGCGTGAAATCCGCTGCGTGCTGGTGCCGGTGGGCCAGCTGCGCCTGCTGCTGCCGAACGCCACCGTGGCCGAGGTGATCACCCTGCCCACGGCCGAGCCGGTCGAGGACGCGCCCGAATGGCTGCTGGGCCGCATCGCCTGGCGCGGCTGGCGGGTGCCGCTGCTGTCGTTCACCCGGCTGGCCGGCGCCGAGGAAGGCGACGCCGAACTGAGCATGCGCGTGGCGGTGCTCAAGGCGCTGGGCGGCAATCCGAAGCTGCCCTTCATCGCCGTGGTCACCCAGGGCTTCCCGCGCCTGACCACGCTCAACGCCGAGCTGATCATCCCCACCCACGACGGCACGCCGCTGCCGCCGGGCGTGCGCGCGCAGGTGCTGGTGCGCGACGACGTGGCGGTGATCCCGGACCTGGAAGGCATCGAGGAACAACTGACCGAGCTGCTCGCGCTCGCCGGCTGAGCTGTTCCGGGACCCTGCGCCGTGCGCCCGTTCTTTGGGCGCCCGGCCAAGCTGCGGTCCTCGAACGATCGCCATGCGGTCGTCGAAGCCTTGCATGGGTCGGCTGTCGCCGGAGCGCAGGCACGGCATCAGGGCGCAGGCGCGGCATCGCGTGCGGCCTCCTAGTGGCTTTATCGAGAGCGATCCTCAGGGCGGGTCTGCCTGCCCGCTTGCGGATGCCATTGCTCGATCATGGATGGACGTCCATATTCGCATGCTTCCCTGGAGCCTGCCCACGATCTCCAGCCATCCCCACATGAACCGTCGTCCCAGCGGCTCTCGACGGCCGAAGGGTCGGTCAAGCTGGGATCCAGTGCCTTTGGGCTTTGGAGCATCAAGTCAATGGATGGCCGGCTCTTCGGCTGTTGAAAAGCACCTCCTGCATGACCAGCCCTGCGACTGTTGAAAAGCGCCCCGCAGGAATGACGGCGAGGCGGTTGAATCGACAGGCAGGTCGTGAACGGGTACTCGGATTTGCGCGAGCTCCCGGCGCCAATGGGCGGCATCTGAAAAAAAGCTTTCAGAAATCGCCGTGCAGCGCCTGCAACGCGGCGAGGGCGGCCAGCCCGGCGGTTTCGGTGCGCAGGATGCGCGGCCCCAGGCGCAGCCCGCCGAAGCCGGCCCGTTGCAATGCCTCGACATCGCGTTCGCCCAGCCCGCCCTCCGGCCCCACCACCAGCAGCGCGCCGGCCGATCCGGGCGCGAGCGTGCGTGCCGAGCGGTCGCCTTCGGGCAACAGGGCGAGGCGCAGCGCACCGTCTTCCTCCAGCGCGTCGAGCCAGTGCCGGAGCGGCTGCGCGGGAAGGATTTCGGGCAGCCGCGCGCGGCCGCTCTGCTCGCAGGCGCTCGCCGCTACTGCACGCCAGTGTGCCAGCCGCTTTTCAGACCGCGCGTGGTCGAGCTTCACTTCCGAGCGCTCGGTGAGCAGCGGCACGATCTTGCGCACGCCCAGCTCGGTCGCCTTCTGCACGATCAGGTCCATCTTCTCGCCGCGGGCGACGCCCTGCGCCAGGGTCAGCGGCAGCGGCGATTCGTTGGCCAGCACCTCGGCCGCCCGCACCCGCACGACCACCTCGCGCTTGCCCACGGCGCCGATCGTCGCCGGGTAGTCGCGGCCGTCGCCGTTGAACAGGGTCACCGGATCGCCGGCGGCCAGCCGCAGCACGCGCGCCACGTGCTCGCTCGCCTGGGGCGACAGGACGGCTTCGGCATCGATGGCCAGGGGCTGGTCGACGTGGATACGGATCGTGCGCATGGGCGGGAGACGGGAAAGGCCAAGGGCTCAGCATAGCGCGTCGCCCGCCTGCCGGGCCTTGCTAGCGCACGGCGAGTTCGATGCCGCGGATCGCGGTGTCGACCAGTTGGTCCAGTTCGTCGGCGGTGACCACGTAGGGCGGCATGAAATAGATCACGTTGCCGAGCGGGCGCAGCAGGGCGCCGTGTTCGAGGCCGTGCAGGTAGACGCGCAGGCCGCGGCGCTCGCCGGACGGGAACGGGCGGCGGGTCGCCTTGTCCGCCACCAGTTCGACCGCCGCGATCATGCCGGTCTGGCGCACGTCGGCCACGTGCGGATGGTCGCGCAGCGGAGCGAGCCGCCGCGCCAGGTGCGCGGCCAGCGCGCGGTTGCGTTCCAGCACGGGCTCGTCGCGGAAGATCGCCAGCGTCTCCAGCGCCACCCGGCAGGCCAGCGGGTTGCCGGTGTAGCTGTGCGAGTGCAGGAAGGCCTTGCCGGCGTCGTACTCGGCGTAGAACGCCTCGTAGACCCGCTCGGTGGTGAGCACCGCCGACAGCGGCAGGGTGCCGCCGGTGAGCCCCTTGGACAGGCACATGAAATCCGGCGCGACGCGCGCGCTCTCGCAGGCGAACATGGTGCCGGTGCGGCCGAAGCCCACCGCGATCTCGTCGGCGATGAAGTGCACGTCGAACTCGTCGCACAGCGCGCGCAGGCCGGCGAGGTAGTCCGGGTGATGCATGCGCATGCCGCCGGCGCATTGCACCAGCGGCTCCACGATCACCGCGCAGGTCTCGTGCGCGTGGCGTTCCAGCAGCGCGCGCAGGTCGCCCAGCCGGCGCGCGGCGACCTGCGCCGGCGATTCGCCCGGCTCGCCCTCGTACGCGTCCGGCGAGGGCGCGAGGAACGGCGTCAGCAGCAGCGGCGCGTAGGTCTTGCGGTACAGCGCCACGTCGCTCACCGACAGCGCGCCCAGCGTCTCGCCGTGGTAGCTGCCGGTGAGTGCGATGAAGCGGGTCTTCTCGCCGTGGCCCCGATTGAGCCAGTAGTGGAAGCTCATCTTCAGCGCCACCTCGACCGCCGCCGAGCCGTTGTCGGCGAGGAACACGCGCTCCAGCCCGGCCGGCGCGATGCGTACCAGCGTCTCGGCCAGCTCGATCGCCGGCTCGTGGGTGAAGCCGGCGAAGATCACGTGCTCCAGCCGCCGTGCCTGGTCGGCCAGCGCGGCGGCGATGCGCGGGTTGGCATGGCCGAACAGGTTGGTCCACCACGAGCTGATGCCGTCGAGGTAGCGCCGCCCGTCGGCATCGACCAGCCAGGCGCCCTCGCCGCGCACGATCGGCAGCATCGGCACGTCGCCCTGGCCGGCGCGGCCGTGGTCGTGCATCTGGGTACAGGGGTGCCACAGGTGGCGAAGATCGCGCGCGGCGAGCGCGGCATTGCTGCGGTCGGGGAAAGTCATCCGGCTATGATCGGCGCTGCATCGGGCACACTCAAGCCCGTGCGTCCGGCACACGAGGAGGCGAAGACTTGCGCGGTTGGCGTCGTTGGGCGGTTGGAGCGGCCGTGGTGCTGCTGGCGTCGGGCTTGCTGGCGTGGTTCCTGCCGGCCCGCTGGGCGGTGGCGTGGATCGGGCCGCGCCTGCACGGCATCCGCCTGGAGCAGGTGCATGGCAGCGTGTGGGACGGCCGCGCCGGGCAGGTGCTGGGTGCCGACGGGCGCGCCTACGGCAGCCTGCGCTGGCGGCTCTCGCGCCGCGCCCTGCTGGGCGACATGCGCCTGCGGCTTGACCTGGACGGGCCATCGCTGGATTTCGGCGGCGAACTGCGGCGGCCTGCCGCCGACCGCCTGGCATGGCGCGACGTGCGGGTGCGCGCGGACCTGGCCGAACTGGCGCCGCCGCAGGCCCTGTCGCTGGGCCAGCCGCAGGGCGTGCTCGCCGTGCAGGCGCCCGAGGCGCTGACGCAGGGGGGCTGGCCGCTGCAACTGCGGGCGCAGGCGCAGTGGCGGGATGCGGGCCTGCGCACGCACAATGGCGAGGTTGCGCTGGGCAACCTGCAATTCGAGGCAGAGGGGGACGACGGCTTGATCCGCACGCAGATGCACGACGACGGTCACGGGCCGCTCGCCCTGGAGGGGCGGCTGGAAGCGAGCCCGCTCGGCTGGCGCCTCGACGCCACCCTGCGCCCGCGCGGCGGCGATCCCGCGCTGCGCCGCTGGCTGGCCACGCTGGGGCAGCCGGCTGCCGACGGCAGCCTGTACCTGCGCCGGCAGGGCGGCCTGGCGCTGCCGGCCGGGACGGCGCGGCCATGAGCGAGCCGTCGCTGTCCCAGGCACTGGGCGCCGCGCGCGAGGCGGCCTCGGCCGCCGGTGAGGTGATCCGTCACTACTGGCAACGCGGCGTCGCGGTGGAGCTGAAGAGCGACGCCACCCCGGTGACGGTCGCCGACCGCGAAGCCGAGATCGCGATCCGCCAGGTGCTGCGCGCGGCCCTGCCGGAGGTGGCGATCCACGGCGAGGAATTCGGCATCGACGGCGAGCGCGGCGAATGGCTGTGGCTGGTCGATCCGCTCGACGGCACCAAGAGTTTCGTGCGGCGCTCGCCGTTCTTCTCCACCCAGATCGCGCTGATGCACCGCGGCGAGCTGGTGCTGGGCGTGTCCAGCGCGCCGGTCTACGGCGAGACGATGTGGGCCTGGCAGGGCGGCGGCGCCTGGCTCAACGGCCGCCCGGTGGAGAAGCGCGTGCCGGTCGCGGACATGGCCGAGGCGTCGATCTCCACCGGCAACGTCAAGTCGCTCACCGCCGACGCGCGCTGGGACGCGCTCGGCGCGATGATCCGCGACAGCAACCGGATCCGCGGCTACGGCGACTTCTGCCATTACCACCTGCTGGCGCGCGGCTCGCTGGACCTGGTGATCGAGTCGGACGTGAACATCCTCGACATCGCCGCGCTGGCGGTGATCGTGCGCGAGGCCGGCGGCGTGTTCACCGACCTGGAGGGCGCGCCGCTCACGCTGGAGACGCGCAGCGTGCTGGCCGGCACGCCGGCGATCCACGCGCAGGCGCTGGCGCGGCTGGAGGCGGTCCGGGCGCGCTAGAATGGCCGGATGCGCAAGCCTCCGACCATCCACGCCACCCGCGAGCTCGAACAGAGCCATTTCCTCCGCGCCGAGCAGCTCGACCTGGAGTTTTCCAACGGCGAGCGGCGCACCTACGAGCGGCTGAAGGCCAGCGGCCTGGGCGCGGTGATCATCGTGCCGATGCTCGACGACGACACCGTGCTGCTGGTGCGCGAGTACGGCGCCGGCGTCGGCCGCTACGAGCTGAGCCTGCCGAAGGGCCGGCTGGACCAGGACGAAACCGCCGAGCAGGGCGCGGACCGCGAGCTGAAGGAAGAGGTTGGCTACGGCGCAAACAAGCTGACCATCCTGCACAACCTGTCGCTGTCGCCCTCGTACATGACCCACATGGCGCACATCGTGCTGGCGCAGGATCTCTATCCCGAGCGGCTGCCGGGCGACGAGCCGGAGGAACTGGAGGTGGTGCCCTGGAAGATGGCCGACCTGCATACCCTGGTGGCCCGCGACGACGTCACCGAGGGACGCTCCATCGCGGCGCTGTTCATGGCGCGCGAATACTTGGCCGGCCGGTTCCGCCGGGCATGAACGCGGCGCCGGCATCGGCCCTGCTGCGGCAGCTGGGACGGATCGCGCGCGACGCCGGCGAGGCGATCCTCGCGGTGTACCGCGAGGATTTCGTGGTCGAGCACAAGGACGACCGCTCGCCGGTCACCGCCGCCGACCTTGCCGCGCAGAAGGTGATCGTGGCCGGCCTGGCGCAGCTCGATCCGCGCCTGCCGGTGGTTTCCGAGGAAGCGCGCGCGGCGTCGTGGGAAGAACGCCGGCAGTGGCCGCGCTACTGGCTGGTCGATCCGCTCGACGGCACCCGCGAGTTCGTCAAGCGCAACGGCGAGTTCACCGTCAACATCGCGCTGATCGATGACCATCGCACGGTGGCCGGCGTCGTGCTGGCGCCGGTCACCGGCGAGCTGTACGTCGCCGCGCAAGACGAGGGCGCCTGGCTGCAGGAACGCGCCGACGGCGGCTGGCGTCGGCTGCATACGCGCCGGCAGGCATCGCCGCCGATGGTCGCCGGCAGCCGCTCGCACGGCGGCGCCGGCGAGGCGCTGCTGCAACGGCTGATCGGCGACGACTACCGGCAGCAGCCGCTGGGATCGTCGCTGAAGTTCTGCCTGATCGCGCGCGGCGACGCGGACGTCTACCTGCGCCGCGGCCCCACCAGCGAATGGGACACCGCCGCCGCCCAGTGCGTGCTGGAGCAGGCCGGCGGCGCGGTGCTCGACCTGCATGGCCGGCCGTTCCGCTACAACCGCGGCGAATCGCTGCTCAACCCGGAATTCATCGCCGTGGGCGATACCGGCATCGACTGGGCGGCCAGGCTGCGGGCCAGTGAAGCGAGGAGCGAGAAATGAGAAGTGAGTAAAGCCCGACGAGCTTGCAGGCTTTCTCTCACTCCTTGCTCCTCTCCACTCACTCCTGACGCATGACCATAGACCGCCACACCCTCGACGACCTGCTCGCCATCATGGCGCGCCTGCGCGATCCCGAGCGCGGCTGCCCGTGGGACGTGCAGCAGGATTTCGCCTCGATCGCGCCGTACACCATCGAGGAGGCGTACGAGGTCGCCGACGCGATCGACCGCGGCGATTTCGCCGACCTGCGCGACGAGCTGGGCGACCTGCTGCTGCAGGTGGTGTTCCATGCGCGGATGGCGCAGGAGGCCGGGCACTTCGGGTTCGCCGATGTCGCCCATGCGATCAGCGACAAGATGCTGCGCCGGCATCCGCACGTGTTCGGCGATGTGCGCTACGCCGACGCAGACGCGCAGAAGCAGGCGTGGGAAGACATCAAGGCGGCCGAGCGGGCCGCCAAGGGCGGGCCACGCGACGACAGCGCGCTGGCGGGCGTCTCGCGCGGCCTGCCCGAATGGAAGCGCGCGCAGAAGCTGCAGCAGCGCGCGGCGACGGTGGGCTTCGACTGGCCCGATGCCGGCCCGGTGCTGGACAAGCTGGCCGAGGAAGTCGACGAGGTGCGCGCGGAGTTCGCCGCAGGCGCCGATCCGGCGCGGTTGCAGGACGAGATCGGCGACGTGCTGTTCGTGATGGTGAACCTGGCGCGCCACGCCGGCGTGGATTTCTCGCGCGCGCTGCGTCACGCCAACGAAAAGTTCGAGCGGCGGTTCCGCCACATGGAGCGGCTGGCGGCGGACGAGCGACGACCGCTGGCCGAGCGCGGCCTGGACGAGCAGGAGCGGCTCTGGCAGCGCGCCAAGCAGGCCGAAGACGCCAAGTGAAAGAGGGCGGAGCCTCGGCTCCGCCCCCGTTGCGCGTTCCATGCCGGGCGATCGCCCGGCGCATCGGCGTGCCGGATCAGTTGCCGGCGGGAGCCGCGGCCGGGGCCGCGCCGGCGCGGCGCTGCTGCCACTGCGCGCGCATCTTCTCGAACTCGGCGCGCCGCTTCGCCTCGTTCGCCAGGTTCTCGTCCAGGCTCTTGCGCAGCGTGGCGATCGCCTGGTCCACGTTGGTCGGCCGCGCCTGGGCGCGGGCGAGGTGGCGATAGGCGTAGTTGCGCAGCCCAGGGTCCTGCGATTTGCCGAGCACGTCGTTGTACAGCGCCGGCAGGTCCTTGCTGCGGCCGGAGATCAGGTACAGGCGTTCGAGTTCGCGCAGGTCGGCGATGGCGCCGGAGCCGCCGTGCATGCGCCGGCCACGCATGTCGTGCCAGCGTTCGGCGCCATGGTGCGCGCGCATCGCCTTGGCATGCAGGCCCGCGGCGGTGGCCGGGGCGGCGGGGGGCGGCGCCTTGGCGTCCTGGGCGATGGCGAAGGAGGCCGAGCCGGCGACCAGCAGGGCCAGAGCGGAAGCGAGCAGGGTTTTGCGTTGCATGGATGCACTCCGGGTTGATGTAGGGGAGGAAACGCGGCCTCCCCGGCCCGGTTGACGGATCGGCGTGCAACGCTCCGCCTTCTGCCTGCATCATAGGTGTGTCCATTCAGCTTCGGAGTGCATCCCATGCGTCGAATCACCGCCCTGCTCGTGCTGCTCGCGCCGCTGGCCGCCTACGCCGGCGACAACTGCAGGTACGAGGCGCCGCGCAATCTCAAGGCCGACCTGGCCGGCGTCCGCAGCGTGCAGTTCGAGGTGAACGGCTACGACCTGCACGTGACCGGCAGCAACGGCGCGCGCGGCCTGGAGCTGACCGGCCGCGCCTGCGCCTCCAGCCAGGAGGTGCTGGACAGCCTGACCGTGACCCAGCAGCGCGAGGGCGACCGGCTGGTGATCACGCTCGGCGGCAACCGCCATTTCAGCTTCAGCCTGTTCGGCAGCATGCATGCCGACCTGGACGTCAACGCGAGCCTGCCGGCGAACCTGCCGGTGAGCGTCGAGGTGGGATCGGGCGATGCGAACGTGACGGGCGTCGCCGCCCTGGAAAGCCACGTCGGCTCGGGCGACCTGCACGTGCGGGGCATCGCCGGCAGGTTCAGCACCAGCGTGGGTTCCGGCGACGTGGAGGCGAACGACCTGGGCAGCCTGGAGGTGGGCTCGGTCGGCTCGGGCGATCTCAAGGCGCGCGGCATCCGGGGCGATGCCCGGGTCGGCAGCATCGGCTCGGGCGACGTCGACCTGAACGACGTCGGCGGCAGCGTGCATGCCGACACGATCGGTTCCGGCGACCTCACCGTGAACGACGTCGGCGGCGACTTCCACCTGGGCGCGAAGGGCAGCGGCGACGTCAGCTACAACGGCGTCAAGGGCAAGGTCAGCGTGCCGCGCGACGACGATTGATCGCGATGCGCCCGGCGCCCGCGGAGGGCGCCGGGCGAAACTTCCCTACGCCGCCGTCCAGCGCCA
This sequence comes from Frateuria sp. Soil773, assembly GCF_001428405.1. Classification (GTDB taxonomy): domain Bacteria; phylum Pseudomonadota; class Gammaproteobacteria; order Xanthomonadales; family Rhodanobacteraceae; genus LMSL01. Next base: position 345,637 of record NZ_LMSL01000041.1, on the reverse strand, counting down.
CGCCAGGTAGGCCAGGGGCGCGCACGCCAGCAGGAACGGGATCGACACCCGGTGCAGCAGCCGCAGGCCGTGCGGCTGCCGCGCCAGGCGCAGCGCGATCAGGTTCGCCAGCGAACCGATGGCGAGGCCGAAGCCGCCCACGTTGACCGCCACCGCCAGCGCGATGGCGTCCGGGGCGCGGTCCAGCAGCAGCACCGTGGCCGGCACGTTGCTGATCAGTTGCGAGGCGGCGATGCCGGCGAGATAGAGGGTCAGCGGCTGGCCGAAATCGAGCCGGCCCAGCGCATGGCTCACCCACGGCAACTCGGCGAGATGGCCGAGGCCGAGGAAGATCGCCGCGAACGTGGCGAGCAGCAGCCAGTCGATGCGCGCCAGCAGGCGCCGGTCCAGCAATGCGAACGGCAGCAGCAACAGGCCCGCGCCGAGCAGCGCGTGGCCGTGCTCCATCATCAGCACCATCGCCACCAGCGCGAGCGTCGACAGCAGCGCCTGCGCGTTCGACACGGCGTGGCCGTCGATCCTGTCCGCGCTCAGCGCGATGCGGTCCCGCGGCAGCCACAGCCAGGTCAGCGCGGCGACCATCGCGAACATCACCGCCGCCACCGGCAGCATCGCCGCCGCGAAATGCAGGAACGGCAACTGCGCGTGCTGCCACAGCAGCAGGTTCTGCGGATTGCCGATCGGGCTCAGGGTGGAGCCGGCGTTCACCGCCAGCGCCTCCAGCACCGCCATGCGCGCCACCGGCAGGTTCGACATGCCGCCGATCGCCACCGTCAGCGGCACGACCAGGAACAGGCTGACGTCGTTGGTCAGCACCATCGACAGCAGCGCGGTCATGCCGACCAGCAACAGGCCCAGGCCGCGCAGCGAGTGCATCCGCGCCACCAGGGCGCCGGCCGCATGCTGCACCAGCCCGCTGTCGCGGATGCCCTGGATCGTGACCAGCAGCCCGAGCAGGCCGGCCAGCGTGGGCAATTGCAGCCAGCGCCGGTAGCTCGCCAGCGGCTGCGGATCGAACAGCGCCAGCGCGATCGCCAGCAGCGCGAACAGCACCAGCAGCCACTCGGCCTGCAGCCTTGCCCGCCAGCGGAGGCGCGTGTGGGTGGGCTCATTCAGCACGGGAAATCTCGCATGGGTGGTCTTCGTCCATCATCCGACAGGCTTTTGTTACGTCATCGCAGCAAAGGCCGGCGTCGCCCCGTCATCCCGGCGAGAACCGGGATCCAGCGCTTTGGGTTTCGTCGGCTTGAAGTCGCTGGATGACCAGCCCTTCGGCTGTTGATAAAGCGCCTCCTGCGTTCGCAGGAATGACGGTGTTGGTGCAGGGGGCGGGGAACATGGACGCTTGACCGGAACGCCACGGCTCACCACTCGCCCAGGCCCTCGACCTCGTACAGGCGCTTCCAGCTCGGCCGCGCACGCACCAGGTCGGCCAGTTGCCGCAGCGCAGGCCATTCGGTGGCCGGGCGCGGCATGTTGCGCGACCAGCGCATCAGCATGGTCAGCAGCAGGTCGGCGCCGGAGAACTCGGCGCCGAGCAGGTAGGGGCCGTGGGCGGCCAGGTGCGCGTCCAGCAGTTCCCACACCGCCTCGATCTTGTGCCGTAGCGCAGCGCGTACCTCCGGCGTGTGCCGTTCGCCGCCGAGTTCCGACGGGTAGAACCACAGCCGGTAGGTCGACATCAGCGTATTGCTCAGGTAGACGATCCACTGCAGCCACGCCGCCCGCCCGGGCGTGCCCGGCGGCGGCGCCAGCTTCGCCTCGGGATGGCGCTCGGCCAGCAGCATCAGCAGGGCCGCCGATTCCGCGTACGGCTTCCCGTCGACCACCAGCGTCGGCACCACACCGCGCGGGTTGAGCGCGAGGTAGGCGGGATCGCGCTGCGCCTGCGCGTCGATGTCGACCAGCTTCAGCTCGTGCGGCGCGCCGGTTTCCAGCAGGGCCAGGTGAACCACCATGCTGGCGGTGCCGGGAGAGTAGTAGAGGGTGTACATGGAAGTGCCCTGCCGGTAAGTGGGGGATGGCGCGCGCCGCGCGGTGACGTTGCCGCCTTCGCCGTGGTCGCGCAGGCGGCGCGTCACTTTATCAGTCGGGCATTTCGCCGGGCACACCGGGTTGCCGAGGCGGGTCGCCCGCAACGGCACGCACGGCATCAGGGGCGCGGCCAGCAGCGGGTGGCCGCGTCGGGGGGATCCCCAGGAGGCGGCCCGGAATAGCCTGGCTCAGCCCTCCCGCAGCAGGCGCATCGGCGAAGTGCGCGTCACCTTGCGCGTGCCGGCCAGCCCCAGCAGCATCACCACGAGGGCGGCGCCGAACGCGGCCAACGCCAGCGGCCACAGCGGCGGCACGAAGCCGTCGATGCGGAACACCGCGCGGCCCATCCACCAGCCGGTGCCGGCAGCGCCGAGCGCGGCGGTGAGGCCGGCGATCAGGCCGAGCAGGGCGAACTCGCAGGCCGCCGCCGCGCGCAACTGGTTGCGCCGCGCGCCGAGGGTGCGCAGCAGGGCGGCCTCGTGACGGCGTTCGGCGGCGCTGGCGGCCAGCGACGCGGCCAGCACCAGCGCGCCGGCGATCAGGCTGAAGCCGAGCACCCAGCGCACCGCCAGGCTGACCCGGTCGACGATCTCGCGTACGCGGTCGAGCAGCGAATCGACGTCGATCAGGCTGAGGTTGCCGAAGTCGCGCGACAACTGCGCCAGCGCCGCGGCGTGGCCGCGCGGCAGGTAGAAGCTGGCGATCCAGGTGTGCGGCAGCTCGCCGGCGTGGGCCGGATCGAGCAGCAGGAAGAAATTGACCCGGAACGAGTTCCAGTCGACCTTGCGGATGCTGCCGACCTTCGCCTCGAGGGTGCCTTCGCCGACGTCGAAGCGCATCGTGTCGCCGACCTTCAGCGCGAACATGTCGCGCCACATGGTGTCGATCGATACCTCCGCCTGCGCCGGCCGCGGCCCGGCCCAGCGGCCGGCGACCACCTGGTTGGCCGGCGGCAGCGCATCGGCCCACGACAGGCGCAGTTGCCGGTCGGCCCAGTCCTTGGCGCGCTCGTCGGCGAAATGGAGCCGGTCGATCGGTGTGCCGTTGATCGCGGTGAGCTTGCCCACCGCCAGCGGCAGCATGTTGAGCTGGCCGCCGCCGATCCGCGCCAGCGTCTGCTCGAAGCCGGCGCGCTGGTCGTCCTGCAGGTTGAGCACGAACCAGTTCGGCGTGTCGGCCGGCAGTTCGCGGCGCCAGCCTTCGAGCAGGGCCGGCGCGACGACCGCCAGCAACAGCAGCGCCACCAGGCCCAGGCTCAGCGCGGTGGCCTGGACCAGGCTGGTGCCGCGCCGCCGCGCCAGCGCGGCGAGGCCCAGCCGCAGCGCCGGATGCGCCCCGGGCGCGATCCGCCGGGCCAGCCACAGCAGCGCGGCGGCGAGCAGGGCGGCCACTGCGGCGACGCCGGCCAGGCTGGCCGCGAGGATGCCGGCCAGCCTGGCCGAGCCGCTCTGGCTGGCGATCAGGGCCAGCGCGACCAGTGCCGGGACCAGGTACAGCGCATCGAAGCGGCGCACCCGCCGCGTCATGCTTTCGCGGAACACCGCCACCGGCGGCACCTCGGCCAGCCGCGCCAGCGGCGGCAGCGCGAAGCCGGCGAGCACCGCGATGCCCATCGCCGCGGCCGCGAAGGCGGGCCCCAGCGGCAGCGTGGTCGGCGTGCCGGCGAACAGCCCGCTGGCGAACAGCCAGGCGCCCTGCGCCAATGCCAGCGCGAGCAGCAGGCCGAGCGCGGCGGCCGGCAGCGCGAGCGCGCCGAGCGTGCCCAGCAGCAGGCCGAGCACGCGCCGGCGCGGGGTGCCCAGGGCGCGCAGCAAGGCCACCTCGTTCGCCTTGCGCCGGGCATAGCGCTGCGCGGCGAGTGCGATCGCCACGCCGGCGAGCAGGGCGGACAGCAGGGCGGTGAGGCGCAGGAACGCGCTGGCGCGGTCGAACGCGCTGCGCATGCGTTCCTGGGTCTGTTCCGGGGTAATCAACTGCGCGCCCTGCGGCAGCGCCGCCGATTCCAGCCAGGTGCGCCAGCCGCGCACCGCGTCCGGCGCGCCCGCGGCCAGCAGACGGTGCCGCGCGCGGCTGCCGACGCCGAGCAGGCCGGCCTGCTCGGCGTCGGCCAGGGCCATGATCGCGCGCGGCGCCAGCGCGAACAGCTCGCCGCCGTCGGGCTGGCGCAGCAGTTCGGCGGCGACGGCCAGGTCGCGCCCGCCCAGTTGCACGCGGTCGCCCACCTTCAGGCCCAGCGCGACCAGCGCGCGATGGTCGAGGTAGACGCTGCCGCTGGCCGGCGCATGGCCGTTGTAGGCGTTGCCGTTCGCGCCGCGCAGTTCCAGCGTGCCGCGCAGCGGGTAGGCCGCGTCGCTGGCCTGCACGTCGAGCAACTGGCTCTGGCCGTGGCTGAAGGCGACGCTGGGGAAGCTCGCGCCGCGGCTGAGCGCCAGCCGGTGCCGCGCCGCCTGCGCGGCGAACGCCGCCGGCAGCGCCTGTGGCGAGGACACGCCCAGGTCGCCGCCGATCAGCTCGGCGGCGCCGGCCAGCATGCCGCGCTCGATCCGCGTCGCCAGGGTAGCCACCACGCCGAGCGCGACCACCGCCAGCACCAGCGAGGCGGCCAGGGTGCGCAGTTCCGGCAGGCGCCACTCGCGGCGCAGGCTGCGCAGGGCCAGCAGGAACAGCCTCATGCCGCGGCGCCCGTCAGTACGCGGCCCTGTTCCAGCTCGACCCGCCGCGTGCAGCGCGCCGCCAGGTGCGGATCGTGGGTGACCAGCACCAGGGTGGTGCGGTGGTCGTGGTTCAGCCCGAACAGCAGGTCGGCGACGTGGTGGCCGGTGCGCTGGTCGAGGTTGCCGGTGGGCTCGTCGGCGAACAGCAGGCGCGGCCCATGCACGAAGGCGCGGGCGATCGCCACCCGCTGCTGCTCGCCGCCAGACAGTTGCGCCGGGTAGTGCCGCCGCCGCGCGCTCAGCCCGACCGCCTCCAGCGCCGCGCGCGCCCTTGCGCGGGCGTCGCTGCGGCCTTCCAGCTCCAGCGGCAGCATCACGTTCTCCTCGGCGGTCAGGGCCGGCAGCAGGTGGAACGACTGGAACACGAAGCCGACCAGCCGCCGGCGCACGTCGGCGCGCGCTTCCTCGTCCATTTGCTCCAGCGCGTGGCCGTCGAGCCGGATGCTGCCGGCGCTGGGCGTGTCCAGGCCGGCCAGCAGGCCGAGCAGGGTGGTCTTGCCCGAACCGGAGGCACCGACGATGGCGAAGCTTTCGCCGGCCCCGACCGCCAGGCCGACGCCGTCGAGGATGTCCAGCCGGCCCTCGGGGCCTCGCACCGACTTGCTAACATCGCGGGCTTCGAGAAGAGGACGGGATGGATCGCTCATGCGTCGTTTCCTTGCGTTGGTCATGGCTGCATTGTTCTTGCCGCTGGTCCTGCCGTGCGGCTCCGGCCCGGCCCATGCGGCCACGCCGAAGACGGTGCTGGTGCTGGGCGATTCGCTGTCCGCCGCGCACAACATTGCGGCCGGGCAGGGTTGGGTGCATCTGCTGGAAGTACGTCTTGCCGAGATGGAGCCGGGCTGGCGCGCGATCAATGCCAGCATCAGCGGCGAAACCTCGCTGAGCGGGCGCAACCGGCTGCCGGGGCTGCTGGCGAAATACCGGCCCGCCGTCGTGGTGCTGGAACTGGGTGCGAACGACGGCCTGCGCGGCCTGCCACTGCCGGCGCTGCGGGACAACCTCGGCGCGATGGTCGATGCGGCGCAGAAGGCCGGGGCCAGGGTGCTGCTGCTGGGCATCGAGCTGCCGGTGAACTACGGCCCGCAGTACCGCGACGGCCTGCGTGCGGTCTATGCCGAGCTGGCGCGCGAAAAGCGCACGGCGCTGGTGCCGTTCCTGCTCCAGGGCGTCGCGCTGGACCCGTCGCGGATGCAGGACGACGGACTGCATCCGAACGCGGCCGGCGAGCCGGCGGTGCTCGACACGGTGTGGGCCGCGTTGCATCCCCTGCTGCGCTGAGGCCGGGCCGGGCACCCGCAGGCGTTGCCGCCCCGGGCGTTCCGGGCGCATCCCAACCTCGTCTGAACCGGGGTGGCCGATTTCACGAACCGGTCACCCGTGCGGCCGTTACCTTTTCACGTATGTGAAATCACTTTCGGGAGCGTCACCATGAGCCTTCGCGACGAACAGGCCGGCCTGATCCTGCTGGTGGAGGACAACCGCCAGATCGCCGAGATGGTGGGCGAGTTCCTCGAGCGCCGCGGCTATTCGGTGGACTACGCCGCCGACGGCGTCAGCGGCCTGCACCTGGCGGTGTCCAACAGCTACGACGTGGTGGTGCTGGACCTGATGCTGCCGGGCATGGACGGCCTGGACGTGTGCCGCAAGCTGCGCAAGGACGCGAAGAAGTCCACCCCGGTGCTGATGCTGACCGCCCGCGACACGCTCGACGACAAGCTGGTGGGGCTGGAGGCCGGCGCCGACGACTACCTGGTCAAGCCGTTCGAGGTGCGCGAGCTGGAGGCCCGCCTGCGCGCGCTGATCCGCCGCGACCGCCGCCAGGTTTCGTCCGAGGTGCTTACCGTGGGCGACATGACGCTGGACACCGCCACGCTGCGGCTGACCCGCGGCGGCCAGGAGCTGACCGTGTCGCCGATAGGGCTGAAGCTGCTGGCGATCCTGATGCGCGAATCGCCGCGCGTGGTCAGCCGGCGCGACATCGAGCGGGAGATCTGGGGCGACACGCTGCCCGATTCCGACACCTTGCGCTCGCACCTGTACAACCTGCGCCGGGTGATCGACAAGCCGTTCGAACGCGCCCTGCTGCATACCATCCATTCGGCCGGCTACCGGCTTGCCGACCTCGATGCGGAGGTGGCGACTGCTACCCAGCCGGCCTGAAGGGGCAGGTTGCCGGTCAACCCGAGGCATCATGGATACCAGGGCCAAGTCGCCATCAACGACCACGTTCCGGGCCGGCGCCTTCCAGCGCCGGCTCGCGCTGATCTTCGGCCTGCAGTTGCTGGCGGTGGCGATCGCCGTGCTGATGGGCATCTACGACGTGGCGCCGCTCGGTGCCGTGCTGGCGCTGATCGCGATCATCAGCGTGCTGGCCTGGCTCGCCGCGCGGCGCGAATGGCGCCCGGTGAGCACGCTGGCGGGGGTGCTCAAGCGCTGGAACGAGCAGCGTCCGGACCTGGACTCGCTGCAGCCGGAGCGGCTGTCGCGGCGCACCGACGCCGACGTCGCCGCGCTGGCGCGCGGGCTGCACGGCTTCGCCACGCGGATCGCCGACTACAACCTGCGCGAGCGCAACTTCACCCGCGACGCCAGCCACGAACTGCGCAGCCCGCTCACGGTGATCAAGATGTCCACCGACATGCTGGGCGACGAGACCGCGCTGAGCGATTTCGGCAACCGCTCGGTGCAGCGGATCAAGCGCGCCGCGCGCGAGATGGAGGCCGTGGTGGAGGCGCTGCTGATCCTGGCGAGGGAGAGCGAGCGGACCGGCACGGAAGAGCATTTCGTGGTCAACGACCTGCTGCACAGCCTCATCGACGAGGTGCGCCAGGTGCTGGACGGGCGGCCGGTGGAGCTGTGGCTGGACGAGTCGGCGCGGTTCGCCCTGCATGCGCCGCCGCGGGTGTTCGCGGTGCTGTGCTGGCAGCTCATCCGCAACGCCTGCCAGCAGGCCGAGGGAGGGCGCGTGGTAATCACCGTGCTGCCCGGCATGGTGACCGTGGCGAACCAGGCCGCAGCAAGCACCGCGCTGGCCGAGCAGCACCCCGGCTTCGAGCTGGCGATTGCGCAGCGCATCAGCGAGCGCTTCGCATGGCCGCTGGAGCTGCCGGCCGGGGAGGGCGGCGAGCGCGTCGCGAAGGTCCGCTTCCCGGAGCCGCTGCCGGCGTAGGCGGCGGGAACCCGCGACTGCGCCGGCCCGGGGCGGAGTCGCGGGTGCGTCGGGCGCCTCGGTGGATCAGCCGGCCTGCAATGCCGGGGCGACCGCGAACGCGCAGCCGGTCTTCGCCTTCACGTCGTCCAGCGCCACGCCCTCGTGCAGTTCGATCAGGGTGAGGCCCTTGCCCTTCTCCACCTCGAACACGCACAGGTCGGTGATGATGAGATCCACCACCTGCTTGCCGGTGAGCGGCAGGTCGCACTGGTCCTTGATCTTGGGCGAGCCGTCCTTCGCGCAGTGCTCCATCAGCACCACCACGCGCTTGACGCCGCTGACCAGGTCCATCGCGCCGCCGGGGCCCTTGACCATCTTGCCGGGCACCATCCAGTTGGCGAGGTCGCCGTGCGCGGAGACCTCCAGGCCGCCCAGGATCGACAGATCGATGTGGCCGCCGCGGATCATCGCGAACGACTCGGCGCTGGAGAAGAAGCTGGAGCCGGGCAGGGTGGTGATGGTCTGCTTGCCGGCGTTGATGAGGTCCGGGTCGATCCGGTCCTCGGTCGGGAACGGGCCGATGCCGAGCAGACCGTTCTCCGACTGCAGGATCACGTCCATGCCGTCGGGAATGAAGTTGGCGACCAGGGTGGGAATGCCGATGCCCAGGTTGACGTAGAAGCCGTCGCGCAGTTCCTTCGCCGCGCGCTTCGCCATCGCGGTGCGGATCGGGCTTTCCTTGCCGGTGTTGGCGCCGGCGACGGTGCGGAACTCGATGCGCTTCTCGTACTTCGTGCCCTGGATGATGCGGTCGACGTAGATGCCCGGCACGTGGATGTTGTCCGGGTCCAGCGCGCCCACCTCGACCAGTTCCTCCACCTCGGCCACGCACGTCTTGCCGCAGGTGGCGATCATCGGGTTGAAGTTGCGCGCGGTCTCGCGGAACACAAGGTTGCCGAGGCGGTCGCCCTTCCACGCCTTCACGATGGAGAGGTCGGCGGTGATCGCCTCCTCCAGCACGTATTCCTTGCCGTCGAACACCTTGGTTTCCTTGCCCTCGGCCAGCTTGGTGCCGAACGCGGTGCGGGTGTAGAAGCCGGGGATGCCGGCGCCGCCGGCGCGCAGCTTCTCGGCCAGGGTGCCCTGCGGGGTCAGGTGCAGCTCCAGCTCGCCGGACAGCACCTGGCGCTCGAATTCCTTGTTCTCGCCCACGTAGGAGGCGTACACGCGCTTGACTTGGTGGGTCTTGAGCAGCGGGCCCATGCCGAAATCGTCCACGCCGGCATTGTTGCCGACGATGGTCAGCCCCTTGGTGCCCGCTTCCAGCAGGGCGCCGATCAGGTTTTCCGGAATGCCGCACAGGCCGAAGCCGCCCGCGGCGATCGTCATGTCGTCGAACAGCAGTCCGTCCAGGGCCGCGCCCGCGCTTGCGTACACCTTGTCCATCGCATGCCTTCCTCAGGGGGAGTCAGCGGACAAGGATACGACGGATCGGCCGCCCCGGCCCCGGACCGGACGTGCAGGCGGCCCCGGAGATGCCTGTGGCGGGCATCCCGGGGTTCATATCGTTATGCGATTTGGCAAGTTCGCAGGGCGCCGGCCACCGCCTAGTCTGGCCCTCCCCGGCAAACCCCTGGCGGAGGCCACGATGAAAAAGTACCCGGTGCTGTTCGCACTCGCCGCCGCGCTGGCGGCCACGGCCGCGGCCGCGAAAGACGTCACCCTGCTCAACGTGTCCTACGACCCCACGCGCGAGCTGTACCGCGACGTCAACAAGGCCTTCGCCGCGCAATGGAAGGCGCAGCACGGCGACGACGTGACCATCGAGATGTCGCACGGCGGCTCCGGCAAGCAGGCGCGATCGGTGACGGACGGGCTGCCGGCCGACGTGGTCACCCTGGCGCTGGCCTGGGACATCGACGCGATCGCCGACCGCGGCTACCTGCCGAAGGACTGGCAGCAAAGGCTGCCGCAGCACGCCTCGCCGTACACCTCCACCATCGTGTTCCTGGTGCGCAAGGGCAACCCGAAGGGCATCCGCGACTGGCCCGACCTGATCCGCCCCGGCGTGCAGGTGATCACGCCGAACCCGAAGACCTCCGGCGGCGCGCGCTGGAACTTCCTGGCGGCGTGGGGCTATGCGCTGAAGCGGCCCGGCGGCGACGAGGCCAAGGCGCGCGCCTACGTGCACGAGCTGTTCAGGCACGTGCCGGTGCTGGATACCGGCGCGCGCGGGGCCACCAACACCTTCGTGCAGCGCGGCGTCGGCGACGTGCTGCTGGCGTGGGAGAACGAGGCGCTGCTGGCGCAGCAGGAGCTGGGCAAGGACAGCTTCGAGATCGTGGCGCCGTCGCTGAGCATCCTGGCCGAGCCGCCGGTGGCGGTGGTCGACCGCAACGCCGACAAGCACGGCACCCGCGCGGTCGCCGAGGCCTACCTGAAGTTCCTCTACTCGCCCGAGGGGCAGGCGATCGTGGCGAAGCGCTTCTACCGGCCGCGCTCGGCCGAGGCGGTGCAGCGGTCCGCCGCGCAGTTCCCCAAGGTGGCCACCTTCACCATCGACGAGGTGTTCGGCGGCTGGCGCCAGGCGCAGGCGAAGTTCTTCGCCGACGGCGCCATCTTCGACCAGATCGGCCCGGGCAGTTGAGCCGCATGCGCCGCCGGATCCTGCCGGGCTTCGGCCTCGGTCTGGGCTACACGCTGGCCTACCTGGGGCTGGTCGTGCTGCTGCCGCTGGCGGCGCTGGCCTGGAAGGCGTCCGGCCTCGGCGCCGCCGAGCTGTGGCGGTTGCTGGCGGCGCCGCGCACGCTGGCCGCGCTGAAGCTGAGCTTCGGCGGCGCGCTGCTGGCGGCGTCGGTCAACGCCCTGGCCGGGCTGCTGGTGGCGTGGGTGCTGGTGCGCTACCGCTTTCCGGGCCGGCGGCTGTTCGATGCGCTGATCGACCTGCCGTTCGCGCTGCCGACCGCCGTGGCCGGCATTGCGCTGACCACGCTGTATGCGCCCAATGGCTGGCTCGGCGGCTGGCTCGGCACGTTCGGGATCAAGGTGGCATACACGCCGCTGGGCGTGCTGCTGGCGATGGTGTTCGTGGGCTTTCCGTTCGTGGTGCGTACCTTGCAGCCGGTGCTCGAATCGCTGGAACGCGACGTGGAGGAGGCCGCCGAGAGCCTGGGCGCGCGGCGCCGGCAGGTGTTCGTGCGGGTGATCCTGCCGCTGCTGCTGCCGACCCTGCTGACCGGCTTCGCGCTGGCGCTGGCGCGCGCGGTGGGCGAGTACGGCTCGGTGATCTTCATCGCCGGCAACCTGCCGTCCTATTCCGAGATCGCGCCGCTGCTGATCGTGCAAAAGCTCGAACAGTTCGACTATGCCGGTGCCGCCGCGCTCGGTACGGCGATGCTGCTGGCCTCGTTCGCGCTGCTGCTGGCGGTCACCCTGCTGCAGCGCTGGAGCCATCGCTGGGCGGAGCCGGCGCGATGAGCGCGCGCCGGCCGGACCTTCCGCTGCGGCTGCGGCGCGGCGCGCTGGTGCTGGCGGCGGTGGGTTTCATGGCGCTGTTCCTGCTGCTGCCGCTGGCGGTCGTCTTCGTCGAGGCGCTGCGCGCCGGCGTGACTGCCTACCTGGCCAGCATCCGCCAGCCCGAGACGCTGGCGGCGATCCGGCTGACCCTGCTGGTGGCGGCGATCGCGGTGCCGCTCAACCTGGTGTTCGGGGTGGCCGCGGCGTGGCTGATGGCGCGCTTCGAGTTCCGCGGCAAGGCGCTGCTGGGCGCGTTCATCGACCTGCCGTTCTCGGTGTCGCCGGTGGTCGCCGGTCTGGTCTACGTGTTGCTGTTCGGGGCGCAGGGCTGGTTCGGGCCGTGGCTGGACGCGCACGGGGTGCGCCTGGTCTTCGCGGTGCCCGGGCTGGTGCTGGCGACGGTGTTCGTGACGCTGCCGTTCGTGGCGCGCGAACTGATCCCGCTGATGCAGGCGCAGGGCAGCGAGGAGGAACAGGCCGCGCGCGTGCTCGGCGCGAGCGGCTGGCAGATGTTCGCGCGGGTCACCCTGCCGAACATCCGCTGGGCGCTGCTGTACGGCGTGCTGTTGTGCAATGCCCGCGCCATGGGTGAATTCGGCGCGGTGTCGGTGGTGTCCGGGCATATCCGCGGATTGACCACCACGATGCCGCTGGAGGTGGAGATGCGCTACAACGAATACGATTTCGCCGGTGCGTTCGCGGTGGCCTCGCTGCTGGCCTTGCTGGCGTTGCTCACCCTGGCGGTGAAGTCGCTGCTGGAATGGCGCTACGGCGGCGAGATCGCCGGACGCGCGCGCGGCGGGCACTAGGACGGCGGCATGGCGCTCGAACTTTCCCGCCTCAGCCGTCATTTCACCGGCTTCGCCGCGCTGCACGAGGTCAGCCTGCGCATCGCGCCCGGCGAGTTCCTCGCCTTGCTGGGGCCGTCCGGCTCCGGCAAGACCACCCTGCTGCGCATCCTGGCCGGGCTGGATCATCCCGACAGCGGCAGCGTGTCGCGTGACGGCGAGGATTTCCTCGCGATGGGCGCGCGCGAGCGCGGCGTCGGCCTGGTGTTCCAGCACTACGCGCTGTTCCGCCACCTCAACGTGGCGGAGAACGTCGCGTTCGGGCTGCGCGTGCGGCCGCGGCGCCAGCGGCCGTCGCCGGCCGAGATCGACGCGCGCGTGCAGCGGTTGCTGGAGCGGGTGCAGTTGCAGGGCCTCGGCCGGCGCTATCCGGCGCAGCTCTCCGGCGGCCAGCGCCAGCGCGTGGCGCTGGCCCGCGCGCTGGCGGTGGAGCCCGGCCTGCTGCTGCTGGACGAGCCCTTCGGCGCGCTGGACGCGCAGGTGCGCGTGGGCCTGCGCCGCTGGCTGCGCGAGCTGCACGAGGAGCTGGGGCTGACCACGGTGTTCGTCACTCACGACCAGGAGGAGGCGCTGGAACTGGCCGACCGCGTCGCGGTGATGAACCAGGGCCGGATCGAGCAGATCGGCACGCCCGAGGCGATCTACCAGAAGCCGGCCACGCCGTTCGTATGCAAGTTCATCGGCAAGGCCAACCACCTGCCGCTGCGGCGCGTGCAGGGCCGGCTGGATGCCGGCGGCTGGACGCCCGGCGACGATCCCTGGCAGGGCGTGCCTGCGCGCGCGGTCGCCTACGTGCGGCCCGAGCAGCTTGCGCTGGACGTGCCGGAGACCGCGCCGGGCTGGACGGCGCGTCTGCGGCACGTCTATCCGGCCGGCGGCATCGCGCACCTGGAGCTTGCCGTGGATGCGCTGGCGCAGGTGCTGGAGGCGGACATCGCCGCCGAGGAACTGGCGCGGTGCGGGTTGCAGCCCGGTGCCGTGCTCCGGGTGGCGCCGCGCAGCGCGGCGATCTTCCCGCTCGACGACCGCACCGGCGACACCGTCGCCGGCGGGCGCTGGTCGTGGAGCTGTCGCCGCCACGGCTAGCGGCCGCATCCGGCCTTGATCGAGTACGTCGCCGGCGACCGGAAACGGCCGCCGGGCCGCGGCGCTTTGTCGCCGCCGCGGCATCGACCTACAGCTTTCCGCCGCCAGGCCGATCTGTCGGCGGCGCATCCCCAGCCACCCGTGCGGAGCAATCCGCTCCATGAGAAAGCCGACATGAGAAAGCCGACCCTGCTCGCGAGCCTCGCGCTCCTCCTTGCCGCCCGGCTTGCCGGCGCCACCGAAGGCAAGCCCTACGCCTTCGCAGACAACTGGCCGACCCACCACGTATTCGGCGACGGCACCGACCTGGGCCTGTCGCTCAAGTACCAGTACGACCTCGACCGCTTCTCGAACGACCGCGGCCGGCTGGAGGACGCCCGGACCAACCGCCGCAAGGAACTCGGCGCCTACCTGAAAAAACCGGGCGTCTACGATGCCGTCGCCGCCTACGACTTCCAGGCCAGGGCGTGGCTGGACGTCTACCTCCGCATGCAGAGCAAGGCCTGGTTCGGCCGCGACGCCGGGGCCCTGCGCCTGGGCTTCGGCAAGACGCCGGTGGGCTTCGAGGGCAACACCGGTACCGGTTCCACCACCTTCCTGGAAACCGCGCTGCCGGTCCAGGCGATCTACGCCGGCCGGCGCATCGGCATCGACTGGGCGATCCAGCGCGGGCATTGGCTCGCCAACGCGGGCTACTACCGCGGCGGCGACCTCAACGGCGACAACGACGGCCGCATGCTGGCCGCGCGGTTTGCCTGGGTGCCGCTGAACCGGGCCGGCAACGTGCTGCACCTCGGCGTATCGGCATCGCGCGAGTGGCCCGCCGGCAGCACCGACGGCCGCGGCATCCACACGCCGCCCGGCACGCGCCTGCGCGCGCGGCCAGAGGCAGGACTGGCCGACCGCCTGATCGACTCGGGCACGCTCGCCCCGGCCAGGCGTGTCGAGCGGCGCGGCCTGGAAGGCGTGTGGATCGACGGCCCGTGGTCGGTGCAGGGCGAATACCTCGAGGCCAGGGTCGCCCGGACCCAGGGCCGGCCCGACTTCGACGCCTCCGGCGGCTACGTCTTCGCCAGTTGGGTCGCCACCGGCGAATCGCGCGCGTATGCCGGGGGCAACGTCGGCGACGTGAAGCCGAAGGGACGCTACGGCGCGCTCGAACTGGCGCTGCGCTACAGCGAGCTCGACCTCGACGACGGCCCGGTATCCGGCGGGCGCCAGCGCGACTGGACCCTCGGCGCCAACTGGTACCTCAACCGCTACCTCAAGCTGCAGGCCAACTACGTGCGCGCGCATAGCGAGCGACGCGGGCTGCGGGTCGATCCGGACGTGGTGGAGCTGAGGGCGCAGGTCCAGTTCTGAGGCCGGGCGGCGTCGCCCGAGCGGCGTCGCCGTCGTGGCTTGACTCCATCGTTTACGCATGTGAACATAATTTTCAATTACGTACGTAAACGGTGGCAGCATGGCGATCAGCGAAGCCGAAGCGGTGGTGATGGAGGTGTTGTGGCGCGGTGCGCCGCGCACGGCCGAGGAGATCCTGGCCGAGGTCGGCCCGGCGCAACAGTGGCAGGAGGGCACGGTGAAATCCCTGCTCAACCGGCTGCTGCGCAAGAAGGCCGTGCACGCCGAGCGCGACGGCCGCCGCTACCTGTACACGCCGTTGCTCAGTCGCGGTCAGTACGTACAGCAGGAGAGCAAGGGCCTGCTCGACCGCCTGTTCGGCGGCCGCGTGGCGCCCCTGGTGGCGCACTTCTCCGAGCAGCGCAAATTGTCGAAGAAGGACATCGCCGAGCTGCGCCAGTTGCTCAGGGAGCTGGACGATGAACGGCACTGACTGGGCCGGCATCGACTGGATCGGCCGCGGCTGGCTGTTGCTGCTGGCCTTCAGCGTGGCGGTGCTGGTCGTGGCCGCATTGCGCAGGCCGTGCCGCAGGCTGTTCGGGGCCGAGGCCGCGTTCCGGTTGTGGTTGCTGCCGGCGCTGGCGATGCTGGCGAGTCAGTTGCCGCATGCGGATGCGCCGGCCGCTGCGTTGCCGTCAATGGTGATCGCCGTCGCCTCGGTCGCTAGCGCGTTGCCTGCGTCAGCCGTGCAGGCGAGCGCGATCGACTGGCGTGCAGGCATCGTCGTGGCGTGGCTCGCCGGCATCGCCTTGAGCCTGCTGCAGGCCGTGCTCGCGCAATCGCGCTACCGCGCCCGGTTGCGGGGCGCTGCGGTGGTTCGCGGGGCGTCGCCGCGCCTGCCGGTGTTGCGCGCCGCCGGCATGGACGTCGGTCCGGCCCTGGTCGGCGCGTGGCGGCCGCGCATCGTGCTGCCGGCCGATTTCGACCGCCGCTACGACGAGGCCGAACGCGCCCTGATCCTTGCCCACGAGACCATGCATGCGCGTCGCGGCGATGGCTGGTGGTGCCTGTGCGCGCGCATCGCCGCCGCGCTGTTCTGGTTCCATCCGCTGGCGTGGTGGGCGCTGGCCGCGTTGCGCCACGACCAGGAACTGGCCTGCGACGCCGCCGTGCTGCGCCAGCACGGCGCACGGCGGCGCAGCTATGCCACAGCGATGTTGAAGACCCCGTCGGCGGCACTGGCGCTGCCGATGGGATGCACGTGGTCTCCCCGCCATCCACTCACGGAGCGTATCGCCATGCTGAAAGCACCTGCACCGGACCGTCGCCGTCGTCATGCCGGAGCCATCGCCGGCCTTGCCCTCGCCCTCGTGGTGGGCGGTTCGGTCTACGCCGCCAGCGCCCCTCAGGGAAAGCGCGCGGCCCCGCCGGTTCCGGGCGCGGAATACCAGTTGGACATGCAGATCGAGCTGACGAAGAACGACAGCCACGGCAAGCATTCCGAAGCGGCGGCCCTCGCGCTGTGCATGGCGCCGGGCAAGGCTGCGACGGCGATCGTGGATGCCCTAAAGGTGGAAGCCACCGCCAAGCCCGCGGCCGACGGCCAGGTAAGCGTCGATCTGGCCGTGACCGGCGCCGGCACGCCTCCGCGGCTCGTGCGCGAACGGCTGCACGGCGCGCTCGGGCAGGCCCTGCACGCGGCCGCCGAAGGCTCGTATGCGATCGACGTCACGCCGCAGGCCGGCTGCCCGGCGCGCACGATCGCCGGAGCCTCGCCTGTCAAGGTCAGCGAGCGCGTCACGAACGGCACGGCGCGCGCCGCGGCGGAGTCGATAGCCGCGAAGGCAGGCTGGACCCTGGTCAATCCCGATGCGCTCGGCGATGCCGCCGTCACGCTGTCTTTCAACGGCATGCCGGCCGGCACGGCATTGCAGCAGGTGGCAAGCCTTGCCGGCGTGAAATGGACGCTCGAAGGCTCGAAGGTGCGCTTCATGCCCAAGTGACCGCGGCGGCCTGGGTATACTCGCCCCGTTGCCCGGGGAGAGATCGTCGTGATGTTGCGCCGCCTGCTGGTTGTCTTCGCCGTGTCCGGAGCCGCCGCCATGAGCCACGCCGCCACGCCCGTGCTGGTGATCCACGCCGGCGCGGGCGTTATCAAGCGCGAGATGAGCGCGGCGAAGGAGAAGGACATCCGCGCCGCGCTGGCCCTGGCGCTGAAGGACGGCTACGCCCGGCTCAAGGACGGCAAGCCGGCCACCGAGGCGGTGGCCGCGGCGATCACCGTGCTGGAGGACGACCCGCACTTCAATGCCGGCAAGGGCGCGGTGTTCACCCACGAGGGCAAGAACGAGCTGGATGCGGCGATCATGGACGGCTACACCCTGCGTGCCGGCTCGGTCGCCGGCGTGCGCCGGGTGAAGAACCCGATCCTGCTGGCGCAGGCGGTGATGGAGCATTCGCCGCACGTGATGCTTGCCGGCGACGGCGCCGAGGCGTTCGCCAAGGAGCAGGGCATCACCCTGGTCGATCCTTCCTATTTCCGCACCGAGGAGCGCTGGCAGCAGTTGCAGCGGGCGCTCAAGGAAGACGCCGCGAACCGGCCCCATGCGGACGTCGAGACGGCCAAGCACTTCGGCACGGTCGGCGCGGTGGCGCTGGATGCGCAGGGCCACCTGGCCGCGGGCACGTCCACCGGCGGCATGACCGACAAGCGCTGGGGCCGCATCGGCGATTCGCCGATCATCGGCGCCGGCACCTACGCCAATTCCGGCTGCGCGGTGTCGGGCACCGGCTGGGGCGAGTTCTACATGCGCACCGTGGCCGCGCACGAGATCTGCATGCGGGTTACCCAGATGCGCGTGCCGCTGCAGCGCGCCGCCGCCGAGGTGATCAACCAGGAAATCCCGGCGATGGGCGGCAACGGCGGCGCCATCGCGCTGGACGACAAGGGCAACCTGGCGATGCCGTTCAACACCGACGGCATGTTCCGCGGCTGGATCGGTGCCGACGGCGTGCCGCACGTGGCGATCTACGGCGACGAGGACGACGGCACCGGGCAACTGCTGCCGCCACCGCCGCCTGCCGAGAGTACTGCGCAGCCCTGAGGGGCTGTGCGTTCTTTTTGGGGGCTTGGCTGTGATCGTTCGGGCTGGGGTTGCGTGAGTTTGGGCTCTCCCTCGCCCCGTCATCCCGGCGAAAGCCGANNCTTCAGGCTGCGACGTGCGAAGGCGCTGGATTCCAGCTTTCGCTGGAATGACGGCGTTGTGGGATGGTCGGCAGGGCCGGCCTCGACGTAGAGCCGAGATTTCGAAAGACCTAGATCGTCACCTAGGTGCGTCATCCCGGCGAAGGCCGG
>NZ_LMSL01000041.1:316269-327583 GCF_001428405.1 Frateuria sp. Soil773 | reverse complement strand
CTTCAGGCTGCGACGTGCGAAGGCGCTGGATTCCAGCTTTCGCTGGAATGACGGCGTTGTGGGGGTGTCGGCAGGGTTGGCCTCGACGTAGAGCCGAGATTTTGAAACCTCGATCGTCGCCAAGATGCGTCATCCCGGCGAAGGCCGGGATCCAGTGACTTCAGGCGGTGACGTACGGAGGCGCTGGATTCCGGCTTTCGCTGGAATGACGGTGCTGTGGGGTGGCCGGCAGGGTTGGCCTCGACGTAGAGCCGAGATTTCGAAACCTCGATCGTCGCCAAGATGCGTCATCCCGGCGAAGGCCGGGATCCAGCAGCCTCCGGCCGCATCATCCGGCCGGATTCCGGCTCTCGCGCAAGTTGCTTCGAACACGGCCATCCGAATGCCATGGATGCCGCTAAGGCAGCAGCTTGCGCAGGATGCGGCTGTTCAGCGCGCCGCTGTAGCCCTGGCGCGAGCCGTCCGCACGGATCACCAGCACGCGCGGGGTCTCGCCGCCCCAGTCCGGGTCGAGCAGGTAGTTGATGCGCTCGGGCGTGGGGTCCGCGTAGGCGCGGGCCGGGTAGCCGTCCATGCCGGCGGCGTGCAGGCGTTGTGCGATCGCCGCCGCCTGGCCGATGTCGTCGGTGGCGACGGTGACCAGTTCGATCTGCTGCGGGTGCGCCTGTTGCAGTTTCGCCAAGGCTTGCAGGTTGGCCTCGCAATAGGCGCAGTCGAGCGCCCACAGCGCGACCAGACGCTCGCCCTGCGCGGGCGGTTGCAGCAGGGCGCCGACCTGTGCGGCTTCCAGCGGCCGCAAGGTGTCGTCACCCGCCTGCAAGGCACTGGCAGCCGCAGGCAGGAGCAGGGCGAGCGCGATCAGCAGGCGCTTCATGGCGCGGCCTCGACCGGAACGAGGCGGAAGCCTCCGGCGGTGTTCCAGGCGACGAAGGCGCGTTGCCGGAGCAGCAGGAGCTGCGGCGAGCCGGCGGCGGCCTCGCTGCGGGCGATCTGGCGGGCGTCGCCGAAGCGGCGGCCGCCGTCGGCCGATTCGCGCAGCATCAGCGCATAGCCTTGCGCATCCACCTGGTTCCAGGCCACCCAGACGGTCTTGCCGAGCACGGCCACGTCGGCATGGGCGGCGCCGGCATGGGCGATCGCAAGCGCATGCCGCGGCGGATGGCCGGGGTCGAGCTGGCCGTACCAGATCGTCGGCTGGCCCTTCGCCTCGTACCACACGGCGTGGCGGGTGCCGTCGGCGCCGATGGCGAGGCCGGGGCCGTGGTGCGGACAGCCGGCGATCCGCCATTGGCTGAAGGTCGCGCGCGCCGGCTGACTGGGCTGGCCGTCGGCGTGCAGCACGGCATAGGCATGGTCGCGGATGTTGTCGCCGTAGATGCTGCGGAAGAACGCGGCGACGTCGCCCTGCGGCGTAGGGGCCAGCGCGATGCGGCAGCACTCGCAGCTCTGGTCGAGCAGCTTGCGCTCCGGCAGGAAGCTGGCGCCGGCGTCGGTCGAGGCGCTGTAGTAGACCGCGGCGCCGAGGTAGGGCTTGCCCCCGGCGTGGGCCGCTTCCATGTCGCGCTTGTCGATCCAGGCGATCACGATGCGGCCCTTGCCGTCCACCGCCAGCGCGTCGAAGCGGTGGGTGATCTCGGCGCGGTCATGGTGCACGGTCAGCGGCGTGGAGAAATGCTCGCCACCGTCGAGCGAGCGGGCGAAGCGGACAAAGCCGGTCCACGGTTTCGCGCGCGGCTGCGACCAGCTCACGTAGAGCTCGCCGTGCGGGCCGAAGGCGATCTTCGGGCGGTTTTCGCCTTCGGCGTAGATCGGTTCGGCGACGGCGTTCACCTCCACCGGCGCGCTCAGCGTCTTGCCCAGGTCGTCCGAGTGGCGCAGGCGCACGTGGCCGTCCGCCGCGTCCACCAGCCACAGCCGGCCATGGGCGTCGAACGCCGCGCTGGCGCCCAGCTCGGGCCCCTTGGGCATGGCCATGGGCATGCCGTCGTGCGCCGGCAGCGCGAGCGGCGACAGGCAGAGCAGGGCGGTCAGCAGGCGGCGCATCGCGGCTTCCTCGGGATTGCAGGTGGGTTTGCCCATTGTCCCGCTGGGCGGTGGCGGCGGTTCCGCACAGCGCCCTCGCGTGTCGGCGGCATCGCGTTGCGCGGACGGGCAATCATAGTTCCCAGCGCACTTCGCCGAGCCAGGTGCGGCCGGCGTAGGGATGGTAGACCCAGTAGCGCGCATTGGTGAGGTTGTCCACGCCCAGCGAAGCGGTCCAGCCCGGCGAGAAGCGCCAGCGCAGCTTGGCATCGGCCACGGTGAAGGAGCTCACCGCACCGTAGGTGTCGACGTAGTCGCTGTTGTCCAGCGTGCCGTACTGGCGGCCCGAATGGCGGATGCCCAGCGAGGCGTCCCAGGCGGGCGCGATCCGGTAGTCGGCGACCAGGGTGGCGCGCAGGCGCGGGATGCGCGGGAACCAGTGGCCTTCGGCGGACGGCGCGCGGCGGTCGCGCAGGGTCCTGGCGTCGTTGAAGGCGACGCTGGCGGAGAGGTCCAGCCCGGACGTCCAGACGTCCGTCAGCGCCAGCTCGCCCTCGACGCCGCGGATGCGCACCAGGTCGACGTTCTGCACGCTGGTGACGGTGGGTGTCACGGTGACGTCGGTCTGCGTGTACAGCGAATCGGAGATCCGGTCCCGGTACAGCGACACGCGCCAGTGGCCGTTGGCGAGGTGGTGCTGCAGGGTGAGGTCGGCGGAGTTGTCGCGTTCGGGCTTGAGGTTCGGGTCGCTGTTGACGATGGCGTTGGCGCTGATGGTGCCCTGGAACAGCTCGGCCACGGTCGGGTAGCGCACCGCCTTGCCCCAGGCCAGGCGCAGCGACCAGTCGTCGGCGAAGTCCCAGTTCAGCGCGGCCTTGGGCGAGAAGTCGCTGCGCTGCCGGCTGGCGTAGCGCAGCGTGCTGGCCGCGTCGGCGCGCAGGCCGCCGTAGGCGCGCCACTGCTCCCAGCGGCCGCCCAGGGTGAGCGCCCAGGCCGGGGCGAAGCTCCATACGTCCTGCAGGTAGGCGGCGCGCGTCTGGGTGCGGCCGGCGAAGGCGCCGGTGCGCGGGCCGTCGGCGTCGCCGCGCCAGTCGCGGGCGTTGCGCACGCTGGAGTCGAGCACGTAGCGGTCGCCGTGCAGGCCGGCGTAGAGCATGTGCTGCTCGCCGAGCGGGCCGGAGCTGCGCAGGTCCAGCGTGTCCCAGCCGGAGCCGTCCTTGCCGGCCACCGTGCCGGGGCCGCCGAGCGGGCCGGTCGGCGGCGCGAGGTTCGCGGTGTGCGTTTCGGAGCGCTTGAAATCGTAGTGGCTGGCGACGGCGGTCCAGCGCCAGTGGTTGGCGAGGTGGCCGTTCAGCTCCGCGCCGTAGAGCAGGTGGGTGTCGAAGGCCGAGCTGGGCGCCAGGCCGGCCGGCGACAGCGTCCAGGTCTTGCCGTAGGCGCCGACCGTGCCGCCGTCGACCGGCCGGCCAGCGGCGTCGCGGACCAGGCTGCGCGTGCGGTCCTCGGCATGGTCGTGCCACCAGCCGAGAGTGAACAGCGCGGCGACGCGGTCGCTGATGTCCACGCCGACCTTCAGCTTCGCCTGGGTCTGTACGGTGTGCTCGATGCTGTTGGCGCCGTAGATCAGGCGCGGCGTGCCGTTCGGGTTGCGGTCCAGCGTGGCGCCCTGCACCGGCACGGCGACGGTGGGATCGCCGCCGGCCTTCGCCGTGGCGTACTGCATCGGCTGGCCCTGGTTGTCCAGCTTGTTCACGGCGAGCATCCAGCTCCAGCGTCCTTGCCGGTTGCCGAGCGTCGCGGCCACGCTGCGGCCGTTGTAATGGCCGCTGCCGCCGTAGCGGTCGTGGAAGTCCTGGCTCATGTACTGCGCGCTGGCGCTGGCGATCAGCTTCTGCGGCAGCCGCGTATGGATCAGCACGGTGGTGCCGAGCGAGTTGCCCGGATACAGCGCGGAGTAGGGGCCGTAGAGGATGTCGACCGCGCCGATCTCCTCCGGCGCCACCATGCCCCAGCGCGGCGCGCCGTCGTAGCCGTTGGTCATCAGGTTGGAGAGCAGCAGGCCGTCGGCGTAGAGCAGGCTGCGCGCGCTTTGCAGGGTGCCGGCATTGCGGCCGCTGATCACCGCGTTCGGATCGCCGACGTAGCGCTTGCGCACCTGCAGGTTCGGCGCGTACTTGAGCGCGTCGGAACTCTCGGTGACGTTGTGCTTCTGCATCTGCGCGCGGCTGACGCGCACGCTCACCGCCGGGGTTTCCGTCACGTGGGTGTCGCTGGCGTGCACCGAGACGGGGGCGAGCGTGGTGGCCTGTGGCGGTGCGTCGGCGGCGTGCAGGCGACCGCTGCCGGCGGCGAGGGCGAAGGCGCAGAAGCCGAGCGGGCGGATTTTCACGGGAAGCGACTCTGGACGTGGGTCTAGGGTTGCAGGATAGACCCGGGATGATGATCGGCCAGATGGCGTGTTGTCGCAGCGGGGTGTGCGAAGCCCGTGGCGGGCGGCGCCGGGCGGTCGCGGTGCCGCCGCACGGATGCGCGGGCGTGGCGGCGTCGGGCGGGCGGCCGGGTGCGGACGGCCGCGCCGGCTCAGTCGTCCTGCTCCGGCCGCTCCCGCACCGGATGCTTGCCGAGCTTGCGCTGCAGGGTGCGCCGGTGCATGCCGAGCCGGCGCGCGGTCTCGGAGATGTTGCCGTCGCACTCGGTGAGCACGCGCTGGATGTGTTCCCATTCCAGCCGGCGCAGCGCCAGCGGCGCTTCCGGCGCATCGGGCACCTCGTCGTCGGCCGGCGCGGGGCCGTCGCCGTCGAGCAGGGCGCGGACCACGGCATCGGCATCGACCGGCTTGGCAAGGTAGTCGTGCGCGCCGCGCTTGATCGCCTCCACCGCGGTGGCGATCGAGGCGTAGCCGGTGAGCAGCAGGATGCGCATGTCCGGCACCAGCGCGTGCAGCTCGGGGATCAGCCGCAGGCCGTTCTCCTCGCCGAGCTTGAGGTCGAGCACGCAATGGCGCGGCTGGTGCCGCCGGGCCAGCGCGCGGGCCTCGTCCGCGCTGGTGGCGGTGATCACCTCGAAGCCGCGCGAGCCGAGCGCGCGCGCGAGCACCCGTACGAAGGTGGCGTCGTCGTCGACGAGCAGCAGGGGACGCGTGGACGGAGCATCGTTCATCGGGAGCTTTCCTGGAGAGCCTGTGGACATTCTTGCCGGACTCGGCCGCGCTTGCACGCGCTCACGTGCCGGCGACGGCGGCCAGCGGCAGGCGCAGGCGCACTTCGGCGCCCTCGCTGGTATTGCGCGCGCCCAGTTCGCCGTCGAGGCGCTCGGCGGTGGCCTCGGCCAGCGCCAGGCCCAGGCCCAGGCCGGTCTGCTTGCCGCTGCGGCCGAGCGCGGCCAGTTCGCCGTGGCCGGCGAAGCCGGGGCCGCGGTCGCGCACGATCAGCTCCAGCCAGGTCGTGTCGCAGCGTACTTCGAGCGCGACCGCATGCGAGCCGCGCACGATCGAGGCGTCGGCGGCGTTGTTGAGCAGGTTGAGCAGGGCATGGCGCAGCCCGGGCGGTACGCGCAGGGGCATGCCGGCCAGCGCCTCGTCCATGCGCAGGTCCAGTTCCGCCTCGGGCCGCAGCAACTGGAACCGCTCCTGGCAGCCGTGGATGAAGCTGGCCAGCGCCAGCCGTTCCGGCTCCTGCGACAACTGCGCCTGGCCGAACGCGACCATCTCGCGCAGGATCGTGCGGCAGCGGTCCACCTGGCCTTCGAGCAGGGCCAGATCCTCGTCCAGCAGGCCGTCGTGGGCGTACTCGCGGCGCAGCTCCGGCAGCAGGGTGCGCATGGTCGCCAGCGGCGTGTTGAGCTCGTGCGCGGCGCCGGCGGCCTGGGTGGCGATCGCCAGGATGCCCTCGTCGCGCAGCGCTCGCTCGCGCGCGCGCTGCATTTCCAGTTGCTGCAGGCGCAGCGCGTGGGCCAGCCGGTTGATGAAGAAACCCAGCAGCAGCGCGGTGATCACGAAGTTCACGCCCATCCCGGCCACGTGCAGCGAGAAGCCGCCGCCCGCGAGGCCGGCGTGCATCGGCATCGGCAGCGCCACGTGCCAGCGCAGCAGCACCAGGTAGGCGATGCCGGCCAGCGCCGCCACGGCCAGGACCGCGCGCACCGACAGCGCCGCCGCGCTCAGCGCGATCGGCACCAGCAGCAGGGTGACGAACGGGTTGCTGGCGCCGCCGGTGAAGTAGAGCAGGTAGCCGAGCACCAGGGTGTCGACCGCCACGTGGCCGATGGTTTCCCATTCGCGCACCGGCCAGGGCTGGCTCAGCCGCCATGCGGCGAACACCGAGAACACCGCCAATGAGCCGATGCCGATCAGCAGCGGCAGCAACGGGATCTCCAGGCGCATCCACAGCGCGCAGACCAGCACCGCCACGCTTTGCCCGGCGATCGCGCACAGGCGCAGCCAGGCCAGCGTGCGCGTCAGCGCGAACGGGCCGATGCGGCGGCTGGCATGTCGGTTCGGCATGGCGTTCCTGCGGCGCGGCGGGCCCGCCGCGAAGACGGGCCCCGGAATCTTACGCCTGGACGTTCCATTCCTCGCTGTGCACGGCCGGCAGCGGCTTGGCCTCCGCGACGGCCTCGGCGTGGCTGTTGGACAGCTTCTTCATCAGCGGCAGCACCGCGATGGCGATCACCGTGCAGCCCACGCCGACGAAGCCCAGCTTGTTGAACAGGCTGGTGTAGATGCCGAGCGACTGGACCGGGTCGGTGAGCCCTTCCGGGATGTGCGCGTAGTTGGCCACCACGCTGCCGAGGTATTGCGAGATGCCGGAGGCGACGTAGTAGGCGCCCATCATGAAGCCGCCCATGCGGGCCGGCACGTAGCGGGCGATCATCGCCAGGCCCAGGCCGCTCACCAGCAGCTCGCCCAGCGAGTACAGGCC
Source organism: Frateuria sp. Soil773 (assembly GCF_001428405.1). Classification (GTDB taxonomy): domain Bacteria; phylum Pseudomonadota; class Gammaproteobacteria; order Xanthomonadales; family Rhodanobacteraceae; genus LMSL01. Next base: position 320,642 of record NZ_LMSL01000041.1, on the reverse strand, counting down.
GTAGCCCCACACCATCGTCCAGGCGGTCACCTGGCCGTTCACCGCGCTATGCGCGCCCAGCCCGTAGACGAAGAAACCGGCGGCCACCGCGGCGAAACCCCAGGCGAACTTGGCCGCCACCGACGGGTCCTTGCCGATGCGGCCGAGCGTGTTGTAGGCGAACACCAGCACGGGGCTCAGGATCACGATCCAGATCGCGTTGAGGTTCTGGAACTGCTCGGGGATCCAGTTGAACAGGTGGATGCCGAAGAAATCGAACGAGAGGTTGACGTTCTTCTGCGCGAACAGGTTCAGCGAGGTCGACATCTGCTGGTAGAAGATGAAGAAGAAGATCGTCTGCGCCACCAGCACCAGCGCCGCGATCAGCCCGGCGCGCTCGCTGCGCTGGCTGCTGCGGATCAGGTGCACGAAGATGCCCAGGATCACCACGCCGGCGGCGTACACGCAGATGCGCGCCACCAGCTCGCTCTGCAGGATGAAGGCGGAGACGAACACCATCGCCACGCCGCAGGCCAGCACGCCGAGCAGGCGCACCGGGTTCACCCGCGAGGCGTCCGTGGGCGAGCCGATATGGGCCAGCGTGCGGCTCATCAGGGCGTAGTTGCCGAAGCCGAGCAGCAGGCCGATCGCGCAGACGCCGAACGCGGTGTGCCAGCCCATCGCGTCGCCGTAGTGGGCGCCGACGTAGTCGCGGATCCACGGGGTCAGCGTCATCGAGATCATCGAGCCGACGTTCACCGCCATGTAGTAGATGGTGAAGGCGCTGTCGATCTTGGTGTCGTCGCCCTCGTAGATCTTGCGCACGAGGTTGCCGGCGTTGGGCTTGAAGAAGCCGTTGCCGACGATGATCACGCCCAGCGCGCAGTACAGCAGGTAGGCGTTGTCGGAGGGAATCCACAGCATCGCGTAGCCGAGCATCAGCACCAGCGCGCCCAGCAGCATGGTGCGGCGGGTGCCGATCAGCTTGTCGCCGACCCAGCCGCCGATCGCCGGCGTCGCGTAGATCAGCGCGGCGGCCGCGCCCCAGACCAGGTTGGCCTTGGTGTCGGCGAAGCCGAGCTTCTTCATCATGTAGGTGACCATCAGCACCTGCATGCCGTAGAAGCCGAAGCGCTCCCACATCTCGATGAGGAAGACGGTGCTGAAGGACTTGGTTTGTGAAACAGGCGGGTTCTGGGTTGCCATTGTCGATTCCGTACGCGGTTCAATACTGCGGCCGCCGTGCGACCAGCTCATGCAACCCTGAACTGGGCCACAACCGGGGAAGGGTAACCCATCCGCCGCGGGGGCAACGCTGCACTGCGGCAAGCGCGGGCGTGGAGGAATCGCGCCGGCCGCTGGCGAGGCGGCCTATGGCATCATGTCGCGCCAGTTACGGGGCATTTGCAGACAACCTGCGGCCTGTCCGTGCCGCCAGCCGCCGCGTCCCGCGCCGGGTGGGCGCGGCGGTGCCGCCACGATGCGCCGCGCACCGCGGCCCGAGAGGATATCCACCATGGCCGCAGCCGGCTTCCGCGGACCCAAGCAGATCTGGAATGCCTTCAAGTGGTCGATGAAGGGGCTGCGTGCCGGCTGGCAGCACGAGGCTTCGTTCCGGCTGGAGGCGGGCCTGGCGGTGGTGGTGATCCCGCTGGGCCTATGGCTGGGGCAGGGCGCCCTGGAAAAGCTCGCGCTGGTGCTGCCGGCCTTCCTGGTGCTGTCGGCCGAACTGCTCAATTCGGCGATCGAGGCGGTGGTGGACAAGGTCAGCCCGGAGTTCCACGAGTTGGCCGGGCGCGCCAAGGACATGGGCTCGGCGGCCGTGTTCGTGCTGTTGGTCCTGCTGCTGCTCAGTTGGGGTCTGGTGCTCGGTCCGCGCCTGCTGGGCTGAACGCGGCGGCGCCGCGCGATTGCGCCGGACCATGGCGTGATGCTGCAATGGCGGCTCCACCGGACCGGAGCCACCGCCATGAAAATCCTACGTGCACTCGTCGTGCTGCTGCTCGTCGCCGGGCTGTCCGGCTGCGGCTACAACGCCATCCAGCGCCAGGACGAGTCCGTCAAGGCGGCCTGGTCGGAAGTGCTCAACCAGTACCAGCGCCGCGCCGACCTGGTGCCGAACCTGGTCAATACCGTGAAGGGCTACGCCCAGCACGAGGAAAAGGTGTTCACCGAGGTCACCAATGCGCGCGCCAAGGTCGGCAGCATGCAGGTGAACGCCGACACCATCAACGACGCCGAGAAGCTCAAGCAGTTCCAGGCGGCGCAGGGCGAGCTGTCCAGCGCGCTGTCGCGGCTGATGGTGGTCAGCGAGAACTACCCGCAGCTCAAGGCCGACGGCCTGTTCCAGAACCTGCAGGCGCAACTGGAAGGCACCGAGAACCGGGTGACCGTGGCGCGCAACCGCTACGTCAAGGAAGTGCAGGACTACAACTCGATGATCCGCACCTTCCCCAACAACCTCACGGCCAAGATGTTCGGCTACAAGGTGAAGCCGAACTTCAGCGTGGACAACGAGAAGGCGATCTCCACCGCGCCGACCGTTGATTTCGGCGGCAACGCGCCGGCCCCGGCCGCCTCGGCTGCGCACTGAGATGTCCGGGCGCTTCACGCGCCTGCTGTTCCTGCTGGCGGCGGCCCTGCTGTCGCCGGCCCTGCTGCACGCCGACGAGGCCGCCGTGCCGAAGCTGGCGCGGCACGTCACCGACCTCACCGGCACGCTGACCGCGCAGCAGGTCGACCAGCTCGACAGCCGGCTGGTCGACCTGGAAAAGCGCAAGGGCGCCCAGCTGGTGGTGCTGATGGTCGGCAGTACCGCGCCGCAGGACATCGAGAGCTATTCGCTGGCGGTCGCCGAGGCGAACAAGGTGGGCCGCAAGGGCACCGACGACGGCGTGCTGCTGCTGGTGGCCAAGGACGACCGCCGCGTGCGCATCGAAGTGGGCTACGGTCTCGAGGGCGCGATCCCCGACGCCGCGACCGCGCGGATCATCCGCGAGTACATCGCGCCGCGCTTCCGCAGCAACGACTACGCCGGAGGCATCGGCGACGCGGTGGGCGCGCTGACCCAGTTGATCGACGGCGAGCCGCTGCCGCCGCCGGTGGAGGGCAACGGCCGCGAGCGCCACGGCCCGGATTTCGGGCACATGCTGATGATCGGCGTGTTCATCGCGTTCTTCCTGCGCGGCGTGTTCGGCCGTGCCGCCGTGTGGCTGCGCACGCCGCTGGGCGCGGCGATCACCGGCGGCATCCTGTGGCTGCTGGCGGCGAGCCTGGGCATGGCCGTCGCAGGGGCGCTGATCGGCGGCGTGCTGATGCTGTTGCCGGCCGGCGCCGGCCGCTCGATCGGCGGCGGCGGCTGGGGCGGTTTCGGCGGAGGCGGCGGCTGGGGCGGCGGTAGCGGAGGCGGCTTCGGCGGCGGTGGCGGTTTCAGCGGAGGCGGCGGCAGCTTCGGCGGCGGCGGCTCGTCGGGGAGCTGGTGATGGCAGGCATGCGGCAGTGGTTGGCGAATCTGTTCGGCGGCTGGTTCCAGCTACGCCGCCGGTTCCCGGCGGCCCTGCTCGACGAGATGGCCGGCGCGATCGCCGAAGGCGAACGGCAGCACCTGGGCGAAGTCTGCTTCGCGGTGGAGTCGCGGCTGTCGCCGCGCGCCGTGTTCGACGGCCTGGACGCGCGCCGGCGCGCCGAGCAGGTGTTCGCCCAGTTGCGCGTCTGGGACACCGAGCACAACACCGGCGTGCTGTTCTACGTGCTGATGGCCGAGCACCGCATCGAGATCGTGGCCGACCGCGGCATCGCCCGGCGGGTGGCGCAGGCCGAATGGGACACGGTCTGCGCGCGCGTGCGCGACCATTTCGCCGCCGGCCATTGGCGGGAAGGGGCGCTGGCCGGCATCGCCTCGGCGCACGCCCTGCTGCGCGAGCATTTCCCAAGCGACGGGCAGGACAACCCGGACGAGCGGCCGAATCGTCCTGTGCTGCTCTGAGGGATGGGGGCTTGGTCTACGTCCGTTGGACGAAAAAGAACGGAGCCGGTCCGGTGCCTTGAGGCGTCATGGCCTGAAGGCGCCGGATCCCGGCTTTCGCCGGGATGACGTATTCGCCGCAGGGATGATGGGTTCGGCGCCGGGATGACGCGTACGCAGCCGGGACGACGGGTTCGCAGCCGGGACGAGGGGTGCGCGATGAAGGCGGGATCTTTCGGAGTTCCAGGAANNNNCGACCATCTCGCAACGCCGTCATTCCAGCGGAAGCTGGAATCCAGTGCCTTTGCATGCCGGCCAAAGTCGCTGGATCCCGGCTTTCGCCGGGATGACGTATTCGCGGCCGGGATGACGGGTTCGCCGCCAGAATGACGGGTTCGCGATGAAGGCGGGATCTTTCGGAGTTCCAGAC
>NZ_LMSL01000041.1:261658-316257 GCF_001428405.1 Frateuria sp. Soil773 | reverse complement strand
CGACCATCTCGCAACGCCGTCATTCCAGCGGAAGCTGGAATCCAGTGCCTTTGCATGCCGGCCTAAAGTCGCTGGATCCCGGCTTTCGCCGGGATGACGTATTTGCCGTAGGGATGACGTATTTGCCGCAGGGATGATGGGTTCGCAGCCGGGATGACGTGCCTGCAGCGGAGGCTGGGTCCTTCAGCCGGCGACGGCCAGTCCCAGCTTCAGGCCCCCTTGCCGATGTTCTTTTCGAGGAACGCCTGCATGTGCTCGTAGCGCTCGACGTTGTTCTTCTCGTCGTAGAAGCCATGGCCTTCGCCCGGCTTGCTCAGCCATTCGTAAGGCTTGTGCGCCGCATCCAGCGCGGCGCGCATCGCCTTGGCCTGGGCGAACGGGGCGCGCTGGTCGTCTTCGCCGTGGATCAGCAGCACCGGCACGTCGATCTTGTCGGCCAGCTTGTCGGGCGAGTTGGCGGCGAGGTCGGCATCGTCCTTGCCGATCACCGTGGTGAGGTAGCTGCGGCCGGACTTGCTCTCACGGATGTCGCCCTTCTTGTACATCATCGCCAGGTCGTAGACGCCGGCGTAGCCGATGGCGCACTTGAACAGGCCCGGCGCGCGGATCACCGTCATCATCGCCGAGTAGCCGCCGAAGCTGCCGCCGTACACGCAGATGCGCTTGGGATCGGCGTAGTTCTCGCCGACGGCCCACTTCACGCCGTCGATCAGGTCCTGCTGGACCCGGGTGCCCCACTGCAGGTTGGCGGCTTCCTTGAAATCGACGCCGCGGCCGCTGGAGCCGCGGTAGTTCACCTGCAGCACCAGGTAGCCGCGGCTGGCGAGGAACTGCGCGTCGCCGTCGTAGGACCAATCGTCCTGCACGCCGATCGGCCCGCCGTGCGGCAGCAGCACCATCGGCAGGTTCTTCTCGCCGGTGCCGCGGGGCAGGGTCAGGATGGCTTCCAGCTCGGTGCCGTCGCTGGCCTTGAAGTGCAGCGGGCGGCGCTCGGCCATTTTCGACGGATCGACCCATGGCGCGGCATCGAACAGCTTGCGCACCTTGTAGGTGTGCGTGTCGATCAGGTAGTAGGCGCCGGGGTCGCGGTCACTGCTGACGCCGAACAGCAACTGGCCGCCGTCTTCGCTGTAGTCGATGAAATGCACGTAGCTGCCGGGGAATTTCAGGCTCAGCGCGCGATGCAGCTTGGCTGCCGGCAGGTTCGGGTCGATGTAGCTGACCCTGGGGATGCCGGTGGCCGGCACGGTGGCGAACGGCTGGCGCGGCATCGGCGTCCACTCGATGCCGCCGATGCTGCTGAAGCCGTCACGGGCCAGGACCTTGCGGTTGCCGCCGTCCTCGTCCTGCTCCACCAGCGCGGTGGGGCCGCCCTGGGCGTCGTAGCTGGCATAGATGCGCCGATGGTCCGGCGTGAAGTCGATCGGCGCGAAGCTGCGCCCGATCTGCGCGGCGGACATCTTCGCCCAGCCGTTGTCCTGCTGGTGGTAGACGACGTATTCGTAGTCCTCGTTGCGGCCGTAGGCATAGTGCGCGCGGCCGTCGGCGCCGACCATGAAGTTCAGGCCGCCGACGCCGATGTCGCCGATCAGGTGGCGCGTGTTCTTGGCGGCGTCGACGTCGTAAAGGGTGCTGTGCTCGCTGTTGTCCCAGCTATGGGCGGCCATGTAGAAATGGCCGTTGGCCGTTTCCGGGGCGCCGTCGTAGAAGCCCCAGCCGCGGTCGGTGGCGCGCGTGGCGGCGCGCGTGCCGTACTTGGATTCGAACCCGTAGAGGTAGTCCTGGTGCTTGCCGTCGATGTCGGTGGCGATGATCTCGCCAGTCAGGGCGGGCTTGTCGATCGAGCCCAGTTCCTTGCCCTTTTCCACCACCAGGCGGGTCGGGCTGACCCAGACGATATTCGCCGGCAGCTCGTACTTGGGCATGCGCAGCATGCTGACCGGGCGGCTCATGTCGGCGATCCCGAACACCACCAGCGCGTGCGTGCCGTTGTCGTTGTCGTCCATGCGCACCGCCAGGTGCTGGCCGTCCGGCGACAGCCGCGGCATCGACAACTGCGGACGGCGCGCGAAGTCCTGCACCGGTATCAGGTCGGCGGCCGCGGCCGCCATCGGCAGGCACAGGCCCGCGGCGGACAGCAAGGCCCGTGCAAATCGGTACGTCATCCCAGTTCCCCCTGGCACGCTCCCTGTCGATGCGCCGGCCGCTCGGAGCTTCGCGGCCCGGCCCGCCGGCCGCGCGCGTTCCCGCGGCGGTCGGCATCCCCGTGCGGATTCTAGCCAGCCGCGGGCTTGCTGCGGAAGGACGGCGCAACCTTGCCCGGCCGGCTACACTTGGGCTTTGCCGCCAGCCCCGCTCCCATGTCCCAGCCCTACGTCGTCCATTTCGATCCGGTCGCCTTCGGCCTCGGCCCGCTCCAGGTGCACTGGTACGGGCTGATGTACCTGCTCGGCTTCCTCGCGGCGGGCACGCTGGCCGAGTACCGCCGCCGCCGCGGGCGCCTGCCGGTGAGCCGCGATGCGCTGGGCGACCTGCTGTTCTACTGCATGATGGGCGTGATCGTCGGCGGGCGCGTGTGGTACATGCTGTTCTACGCCGACGTGCGCTGGATCTGGACCGATCCGCTGGCGTTGTTCAAGGTGTGGGACGGCGGCATGAGCTTCCACGGCGGCCTGCTCGGCGTGCTGGCGGCGGGGTTGTGGTGGTCGCGCCGGCACCGGCTGCACTTCTTCGACACGGTCGATTTCGTGGCGCCGCTGGTGCCGATCGGGCTGGGCCTGGGCCGGCTCGGCAACTTCATCAACGGCGAGCTGTGGGGCAAGCCCAGCGACGTGCCGTGGGCGATGATCTTTCCGAACGCGCCGGACCGGCTGCCGCGCCACCCCTCGCAGCTCTACGAGATGCTGCTGGAGGGCGTGGTGATGTTCGCGGTGCTGTGGTTGGTTTCGCTCAAGCCGCGGCCGCGCTACCTGGTCTCGGGCCTGTTCGCGCTGATGTACGGCTGCTTCCGCTTCGCGGTGGAGTTCGTGCGGGTACCCGACGCGCAACTGGGCTACCTGTTCGGCACGCAGTGGGTGACGATGGGGCAGATGCAGTCGCTGCCGCTGATCGCGGTCGGGCTGCTGCTGATCGGCATGTCGCGCCGGTCGCCTACCTTGCCGCCGGTGGCCGCCTGACCTCGCGGGAGCGCACGCGGTGCGCTCCCGCGGCCAGGCATCAGAAGTTGCGGTCGCCGCCGATCAGGTCGCCCAGGCCGCCGAGGATCGAGCCCTCGCCGCGGCGCTGGCCGCCGCCCTGCGGCGCCGCCGCCAGCATGCGGCCGGCCATGCGCGAGAACGGCAGCGACTGCAGCCAGACCGTGCCCGGGCCGGTGAGCGTGGCGAGGAACATGCCTTCGCCGCCGAACAGCATGCTCTTGATGCCGCCCACCGGCTTGACGTCCATGCTCACCGTGTCGTGGAAGGCCACCACGCAGCCGGTATCGACGTCCAGCCGCTCGCCGGCCTTCAGTTCGCGCTGCACCACGGTGCCGCCGGCGTGCACGAACACCCAGCCGTCACCTTCGAGCTTCTGCATGATGAAGCCCTCGCCGCCGAACAGGCCGGTGAGGATCTTGCGCTGGAAGAAGATGCCCAGCGATACGCCGCGTGCGCCGGCCAGGAACGAATCCTTCTGGCAGATCAGCCGGCCGCCGTGCTCGGACAGCTTCATCGCCATCACGGTGCCGGGGTAGGGCGCGGCGAAGGCCACCTTGGCCTTGCCCTGGCCGGTGTGGGTGAACACGGTGGTGAACAGGCTTTCGCCGGTGATCACGCGCTTGCCGGCCGAAAGCAGCTTGTCCATCAGGCCGCCGCCCTGGCTGGAGGTGGAGCCGTCGCCGAACACGGTGTCCATCTGCACGGCGGCTTCCTTGTACATCAGCGCGCCGGCCTCGGCGATCGCGCTTTCGCCGGGGTCCAGCTCGACCTCGACGAACTGCATGTCGGAGCCGACGATGCGGTAGTCGATCTCGTCGGCGCCGGTGCCGCGCAGCATGGCCGGCACCGGCGGCGGCGCCATCGCGGGCGCGCCGGCACCCAGCTCGGCGACGCTGCGGATCGGCTTCCACTCGGCGTAGCCTTCCTTCCAGCAATAGCCGTCGGGCCGGCTGCGCGCCTGCTCGCGCGCGGCCTCGTCGTCGAGCGGGCCGATGCGGTCGGTGTTCTTGCCGTAACTGAAGTACCACTGCGCCATGGTGTCCGTCTCGTCGGGGGAGAAGGCCCCGAGTCTAGGGCGGGATCGGCGGCCGGGCGAGTGACCGTCGTCATGCAAGGCGTGCCCGGGCCGCCGCTTCCCGGGCACTGCTTCGGGCCTTCCCGGCAGGCGGGAATCCGGTCTTCCCCCCGGCAGGCTGCGGTGACGGCTGCAGGCCGTCTGCGCAGGCTGGCCGGGCCCCGTACGGCCAGCGGAAATCGCACCGGCGGGAGCGTTGAGGCTATGCTTCCCGCCATGCGCGCCTATCTCGACCTGCTCCGCCACGTGCTCGAACGCGGCACCGAAAAGACCGACCGCACCGGCACAGGCACCCGCAGCGTGTTCGGCTGGCAGATGCGCTTCGACCTCGGCGAGGGTTTCCCGCTGGTCACCACCAAGAAGCTGCACCTGAAATCCATCGTGCACGAGCTGATCTGGTTCCTGCGCGGCGACACCAACATCGCGTACCTGAAGGAGCACGGCGTCAGCATCTGGGACGAGTGGGCCGACGCGCACGGCGACCTCGGCCCGGTCTACGGCCAGCAGTGGCGGGCCTGGCCCACGGTTGATGGCGGCACGGTGGACCAGATCCGCTGGGTGGTGGACGAGATCCGGCGCAATCCCGACTCGCGCCGGCTGATCGTCAGCGCGTGGAACGTCGGCGAACTGCCGAAAATGGCGCTGATGCCTTGCCATTCGCTGTTCCAGTTCTACGTGGCGGACGGCAAGCTGAGCTGCCAGTTGTACCAGCGCTCCGGCGACATCTTCCTCGGCGTGCCGTTCAACATCGCCAGCTACGCCCTGCTGACCCACATGGTGGCGCAGGTGTGCGGGCTGGGCGTGGGCGATTTCGTGCATACCCTGGGAGACGCGCACCTGTACAGCAACCACCTGGAGCAGGCGCGGCTGCAGCTCGCGCGCGAGCCGCGGCCCCTGCCGCGGCTGGTGCTGAACCCGGACGTCGCGGCGCTGGAGGATTTCCGCTACGAGGACGTCGTCATCGAGGGCTACGCGCCGCATCCGGCGATCAAGGCGCCGGTGGCCGTCTAGGCCGGCGACACGGCCGCTGCGGCGCGAGAAGTTTCGATTCGGCAAGCCCGACCGGATCGTCACCGCGGCAGGAATCCTCGCTAGAATCACCGGCTGACGCTCAGCCCGAAAGCCCGGGCCGCCGCGGTTGCCAGTCATTTCACCATCGTCATCCTGGAGTCCCCATGGCCATTTCGCTGATCGCCGCCCTCGACGAGAACTTCGCCATCGGGCGCAAGGGACAGTTGCCCTGGCACCTGCCGGACGACCTGCGCTGGTTCAAGCAGCTCACCCTCGGCAAGTACGTGCTGATGGGCTACAACACGGCGGTCTCGGTGGGGCGCGCCCTGCCCGACCGGCACAACCTGGTGCTGTCGCACAAGCACGAGGCACCGTTCCCCGGCCAGGTCACCGTGCGCTCGCTCGCCGAGGCGCAGGCCCGCGCCGGCGGCACCGGCCTGATGGTGATCGGGGGCGGCCAGGTCTACCGCGAGGCGCTGCCCTCCGCACGGCGCCTGTACCTCACCTGGGTCAATGCGGCGGTGGACGGCGCCGATACGTTCTTCCCCGGCGTGCATTTCGACGAGTGGACCGAGGTGTCCCGCACGCACCACAAGCACGACGCCGAGCACAGCTACGATTTCGACATGGTCGAATACATCCGCAATAGCTGAGCGCCGGGCGCCGGCATGGACGTGCCGATGCACGTGATGGCCGGGGTGCTGTGCGATGGCGCCGGGCGCGTGCTGCTGGCGCAGCGCCCGCCCGGCAAGCACCTGGCCGGCCTGTGGGAGTTCCCGGGCGGAAAGACCGAACCGGGCGAATCGCCGCAGGCGGCGCTGGCGCGCGAACTGCACGAAGAGCTGGGTATCGATGCCGGGCCCGGTACGCCGCTGATCCGGGTGCCGTGGCGCTACGGCGAGCGCGGGCTGCTGCTCGATGCCTGGAAGATCGCGCACTGGCGCGGCGAGGCCAGGTCGCTGGAAGGCCAGGCCCTGCAATGGGCCCGGCCGGAGCAGGTCGACCCGGCGCTGCTCGCCCCGGCCGACCGGCCGATCCTGCAGGCGCTGCGCCTGCCCCGGCATTACGCGGTCACGCCAGCGGATTGGCGCGAGGCCGAGTTTCCCGAGGCGCTGGCGCGGCTGCGGCGGCGGATCGCCCAGGGCGGCATGCTGCTGCAATTGCGGCTGCCGACGTGGTCGCGCCAGGCCGTGCGCGACCTGGCGGCGGCGCTGCTGCCGGAGTCGCGGCGCCTCGGCGTGCCGCTGCTGCTCAATGCCGACGTCGAAGGCGCCCGGCAACTGGGGACAGGCGTCCAGCTCAAGCGCAGCCAGTTGTCCCTGCTGGCCGAACGGCCGCTGCCGTGGCGGCAGCTGGTCGGCGCCAGTTGCCACGATGCCGCCGAATTGGCGCATGCCGTAAGGCTCGGCGCCGATTTTGCGGCGCTGTCGCCGGTGCTCGCCACGGCCAGCCATCCGGATGCCGTTCCGCTGGACTGGCGCGCATTCCAGGCGCTGGCCGAAGCGGCGGCATTGCCGGTCTATGCGCTGGGCGGCGTGGCGGCGGCGGACGTTTCGCGGGCATGCGAAGCCGGCGGGCAGGGCGTCGCCGGCATCCGCGGTTTCTGGGGCGAGCCGTAGCGGCGCAGCGAAATGCCGGGTTTTTGCAGGAGCGGTCTTGGGCGCGGCACCCTAGTCCTTGGACAGAGCCCATCGCGTGGGAAGCCGTACTTTAGGGCGGCCCCGCTGGTGCGCCTAGTCGCGGCTTGCGGCCAGTTCCAGGTATTTCCGGTGCAGGGCGGCGACCTGCTCGTCCAGCGCCGCCTCTTCGCCGCCGTTGTCGATGACGTCGTCGGCGATCGCCTGGCGTTGCGCGCGGCTGGCCTGGTTCGCCAGCATGCGCTCGGCCAGCGCGGCATCGATGCCGTCGCGGGCGAGCAGGCGGCGCATCTGCACCGCTTCGGGCACATCGACCAGCAGCACGCGGTCCACCCAGCGGTAGTGGGCGATGTTCTCCGCCAGCAGCGGGACCGCCAGCAGGCAGTAGGGGCCGCGATCGGCCAGTGCCTGCTCGTGCAGCCGTTCGCGCACGAGAGGATGGACGATGGCCTCCAGCGCCTGGCGCGCCGATGGCTCGGCGAAGATGCGACGGCGCATGGCCGGGCGGTCGAGCCGGCCCTCGGCGTCCAGCACCTGGCCGAAGGCGGCCACGACGGCGGCCAGCCCGGCGGTGCCCGGTTCGACCACCTCGCGGGCCGCGACGTCGGCGTCGTACACATGGATGCCCAGTGCCTCGAAACGCCGGCTCACCGCACTCTTGCCGGCGGCGATGCCGCCGGTCAGCGCGACGACGTAGCCGTGGCGTTCGCTCATTGCAGCCCGGCCAGCCGCATATAGGCGTGCATCAGCGAATCGCCGGCGACGAACCAGACCCAGCCGGCGGCGGCGATGAACGGACCGAACGGCATCGGCACCTCGCGCCCGTGCCTGCGCAGTGCGACAAGGGCGCCGCCGACCAGGGCGCCGATCAGCGAAGACAGCAGGATCACCGGCAGCAGGGCCGACGCCCCCATCCACGCTCCCAGCGCGGCCAGCAGCTTGAAATCGCCATGCCCCATGCCTTCCTTGCCGGTAAGCAGCTTGAACAGCCAGTACACGCTCCACAGGCTCAGGTAGCCGATCGCCGCAGCCAGGATCGCCGGCGCCGGCGGCACGAACATCGGCAGCAGCGACAGCAGCAGGCCCAGCCACAGCAGCGGATAGGTCAGTTGGTCAGGCAGCAGTTGCGTGCGGAAGTCGATGCCGGCCAGGGCGATCAGCAGCCAGGTGAACGCCAGCCCCGCCAGGGCCGGCCAGGTCGGCCCGAATTTCCACACGATGACCGCGCTCAGCACGCCGCTGAGCAGTTCCACCAGCGGATACTGGATCGAGATCGCCGCCTTGCAATAACGGCAGCGCCCGCGCAAAAGCAGCCAGCCGAACAGGGGGATGTTGTCCAGCGGGGACAGCCGGTGCTTGCAGTGCGGGCAATGCGAGGGCTCGCGCACGATCCCCGGCGGCATCGGCGCGGCATCGTCCTCAAGCTCCAGCACCTCGCGCGCCTCGCGCCGCCACTGTGCCGCCATCCGCTCGGGCAGGCGCAGGATCACCACGTTGAGGAAGCTGCCGACCAGGAGGCCGAGGGCGGCGGCGAAGGCGATCCAGAGCGACGGTGGCAAGGCGGACATGCCGGTTCCTATGCAAAGAAAACGCGCCGCATTATCGCCGTATCACGGCAACAGTGCGGCGCGCTCGAAAGGTCGTGCCTTAAATGGTGGCGCCGAGCTTGAAGATCGGCAGGTACAGCGAAATCACCATGCCGCCGACCAGCACGCCCAGGATCACCATGATCATGGGTTCGAGCAGGGTCGACAAGGTATCGACCGCGTTGTTGACCTCTTCCTCATAGAACTCGGCTACCTTGAACAGCATGTTGTCCAATGCGCCGGATTCCTCGCCGATCGCGGTCATCTGCACCACCATGTTCGGGAACAGGCCGGTCTGACGCATGGCCAACTGCAACTGGTGACCGACGGCGATATCGTCGCGCATCTGCTTGATCGCATCGCCGTAGACGATACTGCCGGTGGCGCCGGCGACGGCGTCCAGGGCTTCCACCAGCGGTACACCGGCACGAAAGGTGACGCCGAGCGTGCGGGCAAAGCGTGCGATGGCGGACTGGCGAAGGATGTTGCCGATGACGGGCAGCTTCAGCATCATCCGGTCGAGGAAGTGGGCGAACTTCAGTGAGCGTCGCTTGGCCATCACCAAGGCAACGACACTGCCGATGATGATGCCGACCACGACCCACCAGTAGCTTTGCATGAATTCGGATGCACTCACCACGATCTGGGTGGGCACCGGCAGTTCGGCACCGGCATCCTTGAACGTCTTCTGGAATACGGGCACCACGAAGATCAGCAGGATCATGCTGACCAGCAGCGCGACCACCAGCACCATCACCGGATAGAACAGGGCCTTCTTGATCTTCTTCTTCAGGCCCTCCATCCGCTCCTTGTAGGTGGCTACCGTATCGAGCACGGTATCCAGCACGCCGGCCGATTCGCCGGCGTGCACCAGATTGCAGTAGAGCTCGTCGAACTGCACCGGATACTTGCCCAGCGCCTCGTGGAGTGTCGAGCCGCCTTCGATCGTCTGCTTGACGTCGACCAGCATGTTCTTGAAGCGGACGTTTTTCTGGCCGTCGGCAATGATTTCGAAGGCCTGCACCATCGGCACGCCCGAGGCCATCATGGTGGCGATCTGGCGGCTGAAGACGGCGACGTCGCGTGGTTGGACGGTACTGCCGGTGGCGCCGAACAGCGGCTTGCCGCGCTCGCGCACAGTCTGTGGATTCATGCCCTGGCGGCGCAGCTCCGCCTTGACCAGCGAGGCGTTCTTCGCCGGCATCTCGCCCTTCATGCGCTTGCCGCGCTTGTCCAGCGCCACCCAGTCGTACGTGGTCATCTGGCTGACCTGGGCACGTTGGGCGCCGATGGCGCGCGCGTTCTTTGCGGTTGCGGTAGCCGTGGCCATGCGCATGTTCCCCCTGGTGATTCGATCAGCCACCGCCATGGCGGTGGCGCGACAGCTTGCAGCTTATGTCATTCCCCGGGGGCAATCCGTGGAACCGGACGCAAGTCCGGATCGTGGAGCCCCCAAACAGCTATTTTTATATTTTTACAGGCATTCCCGGCCCGCCTTCCGGTGACTCAGTCCTTGGTGACGCGGTCGATCTCGGCCAGGCTGGTCACCCCGTTCTTCACTTTCAGCAGGGCCGAGGCGCGCAGGTCGTTCACGCCGGCCTTGCGCGCTGCCTCGGCGATCTGCAGAGCATTGCCACCCTGCAGCACGATCTTCTGGATGTCTTCCAGCATGGGCATGACCTGGTAGATGCCCACGCGCCCCTTGTAGCCCTCGTTGCAGTTGTCGCAGCCGTTCGCCTCGTAGAGGGTCAGGCCGGCGTCGATCTCTTCCTGGGTGAAGCCCGCGGCAAGCAGGGCGTGCGGAGGAAGCGTCTGTTGCTTCTTGCAGTCGTGCAGGCGCCGCGCAAGGCGCTGGGCGATGATCAGGGTGACCGAGGAGGTGATGTTGTACGGCGCGATGCCCATGTTCATCAGGCGTGCGATGGTCTGCGGCGCGTCGTTGGTGTGCAGGGTGGACAGCACCATGTGACCCGTCTGCGCGGCCTTGATCGCGATCTCGGCGGTTTCCAGGTCGCGGATCTCGCCGACCATGATCACGTCCGGATCCTGGCGCAGGAACGAGCGCAGCGCGGCGGCGAAGGTCATGCCGCGCTTCACGTTCTGCTGCACCTGGTTGATGCCCTCGACGCGTATTTCCACCGGGTCTTCCACCGTGGAGATGTTGCGCTCGGTGGTGTTGAGGATGTTCAGCGCGGTATACAGCGACACCGTCTTGCCCGAACCGGTGGGGCCGGTGACCAGGACCATGCCGTAGGGCTTGGCGATGGCATCCAGGTAGAGCTTTTTCTGGTCGTCCTCGTAGCCGAGCTTCTCGATGCCGAGCTTGGCGGAGGAGCCGTCCAGGATACGCAGCACGATCTTCTCGCCGAACAGCGTGGGCAGCGTGCTGACGCGGAAGTCCACCGCGCGGCTCTTGGACAGGTTGAGCTTGATGCGGCCGTCCTGCGGCACGCGCCGTTCGGCGATGTCCAGGCCCGACATCACCTTCAGACGCGAGGAGATGCGGTTGGCCAGCTTCATCGGCGGGCTGGCCACCGCGCGCAGCATGCCATCCATGCGCAGGCGCACGCGGTAATTGGTCTCGAACGGCTCGAAATGGATGTCCGAGGCACCGCGACGGATCGCGTCGACCAGGATCTTGTTGACGAACTTCACCACCGGTGCGTCGTCGCCGCCGGTGGCGTCGATGCCGGTGCTCTCGGCCTCGTCCTCGCCCGACTCCAGCGAAAGCTCGTCCAGTTCGCTTTCGCCCATGTCCGGCATGGCCGCATTCATGGTGCTGAGCGCGTGCTCGATCGTCCGCAGCAACTGCTGGCGATCCACCAGGATCGGCTCCACCATGCAGTTGGAATGGAACTTGATTTCGTCCAGCGCATGCGACTGCATGGGATCGGCAATGCCGACGAACAATCGCTTGCCGCGCTTGAACAGGGGCAGGGCATGATGCTTGTTGATCAATGCCTCGCTGATCAGGTTCAGCGGCATGGACGCGGGCTGGAGGGCGCTCACGTCCATCATCGGCATGCCGAATTCGGCCGACGCGACCTGGGTGAGCCTGACGCTATCGACCAGGTTGTGGTCCAGCAGCCAGGCTGCCAACGTGGTCTTCTGCTGGGCCGAGTCGGCGACCGCCTTGCGCACGTCCGCTTCAGGCAATACGCCTTCGGAAACCAGCCGGCGTGCCATGCCGGACAAGCCGGCGAGCGATGGTTGCAGTTGCGACGACATATGCAGAATCCGACCCAGCCCCCTGATTGTCGTGGAATTTACCCTAGATACCCTTCCGGGGTCATCCCGGCGGTGCCGCTGGGGGTGACCTGACGCACAAGACGCGGAGGCCAAAGCCACGCGCGAGGGAATTATCTTGCGCTGCAACAGAGATGGACGATGTCGGGCCGACTGGTATAGAACTGCGGTTTTGCCCAGGCCCGTTCATGCCAGCTCCCGAAAAGCCCTTTCTGGTATTCGGCAAACCCGCCATTGGCGAAGAGGAGATCGCCGAGGTCGAAGCCTGCCTTCGTTCGGGCTGGCTGGGGACAGGTCCGCGGGTGGCGCAGTTCGAGCGCGATTTCGCCACATGGCGCGGTGTCCCGCCGTCGCGGGTGGCCGCGGTCAATTCCTGCACGGCTGCCCTGCATGTCGGCATGGTGGCTGCCGGCATCGAACCGGGGGGGAGAGGTCATCACCACGCCGCTTACCTTCTGCGCCACCGTCAATGCCATTCTGCATGCCGGCCTCGCCCCGGTGCTGGCCGATGTCGATCCTTCCAGCCAGAACATCGACCCGGACGCGATCGAGGCCGCGATCACACCGCGTACCCGCGCGATCCTGCCCGTGCATTTCGCCGGCCGGCCCTGTGCGATGGATCGCATCATGGCGATTGCCCGCAAGCATGGCCTTGTCGTGATCGAGGACTGCGCCCATGCGATCGAAACCGAGTTCGATGGGCAACCGGTGGGTACTTTCGGCGATTTCGGCTGCTTCAGTTTCTATGCCACCAAGAACGTGGTGACCGGCGAGGGCGGCATGATCCTGGGGCGCGATGAAGAGCATGTCGCCCGGGCGCGTATCCTGGCCCTGCACGGCATGAGCAAGGATGCCTGGCACCGCTTCGGCGACCAGGGCTACAAGCACTACCAAGTGGTCGAGTGCGGTTTCAAATACAACATGATGGATCTGCAGGCGGCGATCGGCCTGCATCAGCTCGCTCGCGTCGAAGCCAACTGGCGACGTCGCCGTGAACTCTGGGAACGCTACGACGAAGCATTCGCAGGTTT
The DNA here is from genome assembly GCF_001428405.1 of Frateuria sp. Soil773. Taxonomy (GTDB): domain Bacteria; phylum Pseudomonadota; class Gammaproteobacteria; order Xanthomonadales; family Rhodanobacteraceae; genus LMSL01. Next base: position 303,474 of record NZ_LMSL01000041.1, on the reverse strand, counting down.
TCCCCTGGGGTTGCCGGCACCGCCCGACGCCGGTACGCGTCATGGCTACCACCTCTACACGGTGATGATCGACGCTGCACGCTCCGGACTGGGACGTGACGCCTTCCTCGATGCCATGAACGCCGCAGGAATCGGTACGGGCGTGCACTATCTCTCGATTCCCGAGCACCCCTATTACCAGCAGCGCTTCGGCTGGCGTCCGGAGCAATGGCCTTGCGCCATGCAACTGGGGCGCGAGACCGTCAGCTTGCCACTGTCGCCGGCCATGTCCGATAGCGATGCCGAACGTGTGATCCAGGCCGTTACCGACCTGTTGCATGCACGTTGAGCCGAGTGCCTTCCATACTTGAAAGCCTCTGAAAGGCATTGCCGGCCATCAGGCAACCCGATCCACAACAGTGGAAGACGGCCTGCGCTATGATCCGGCCTCACTCGGGGGAGCGCTCTTGAACCGTCTCAGCATTATCCTGCCAGCCAAGAACGAGGCTGTCGCATTGGCCGATTTGTTGCCTGGGTTGCTTGATGCACAACCGCAGGCGGAGATCATCGTGGTCGACGACGGTTCCACCGACGATACCCGGGCGATCTGCGCAGCCTGCGGCGTTCAATGCTTGTCCTCGCCGTACTCGATGGGCAATGGCGCTGCCGTCAAGCGCGGAGCGCGAGCGGCCGCGGGAGACGTCCTCGTGTTCATGGATGGCGACGGCCAGCACGATCCGGCGGATATCGCACGCTTGGTGGCCAGGCTCGACGAGGGCTACGATATGGTCGTCGGCGCACGCGATTGGGGGAGCCAGGCCGGAGTCGGGCGCGGTCTAGCCAATACGCTCTACAACTGGCTCGCAACGCGCATGACCGGTCATAAGGTGGCCGATCTGACTTCCGGCTTCCGTGCCGTGCGTGCGGGCAGGTTCCGTGAATTCCTGCATCTCCTGCCGAACGGATTCAGCTACCCCACCACAAGCACTATGGCGTTTTTCCGCAGTGCGTATCCCTTGGCCTACATACCGGTCAAGGCCGCGCAGCGCGTGGGAAAGAGCCACATCAGGCCGTTCAAGGACGGCATCCGCTTTCTGCTCATCATCTTCAAGATTGCCACCCTGTATTCCCCGCTGAAGCTCTTTGTGCCGGCAGCGATGAGCTTTTTCGCATTGGGGTTGGGCTATTACTTCTACACCTTCTTCAACTTCCATCGCCTGAGCCTCATCAGCGTGGCGCTGTGGAGTTCGGCGGTTATCATCTTCCTGATCGGCCTGATTTCCGAGCAGATCACGGCATTGACGTATCGGCGGGATGGAAATCCCTGATTGAAGCAAATATGGCCCAGCCCGTAGACAAGTTCGATTCGATTCGAAAATTTTACGATAACGAGTATTACGCGCGCATCGCCGGCGAGGCGTCCTTGCCTTGGCATTGCCGGAGGATAGGCGCGCGGCTGGGCAACATGTCCAATCGTGCGGTGCTAGATGTGGCTTGTGGCACCGGCGAGTGGCTGGGCTTCTTCCATCGGCAAGGTTCGTCAGTCGCCGGCATCGATTTGTCGCAGCGGGCGATCGACGAATGCTTGCGCCGTTTTCCGGGTGGCGAATTTGCGTGCGGTCAGGCCGAGTCGCTGCCATTCGCCGATGCGCGTTTCGATCTCGTCACCTGCATGGGATCGCTTGAACACTTTCTCGACAAGCCGCGCGCCTTGGTCGAGATGCGGCGGGTCGCCAAGCCCAATGCGACATTCCTCATCCTGGTGCCGAACGCCGGCTTCCTGACACGCCGGCTGGGCCTTTATGGAGGCACTCAGCAAGTCAAGGCGAAGGAGGATGTATTCGAGTTGGCCGTCTGGCAACAGCTGTTCGAAGCAGCGGGTTTGCAGGTAACCGAGCGTTGGCCGGATCTCCATCCAATTTCATGGTCGTGGATCGCACGTGGAAATCCATTGGCTTGGCCCGTGCGTGCATTGCAGGCTTTTGCATTGGCTGTCTGGCCATTGGGTTGGCAGTATCAGGTGTATCACTATTGCCGTGCCGACCATGCGTGAGCCAGTCGACGACCTGGGTGAGTCGGTGCCGGTCCTGCTGGTCACCCGTAATCTGCCTCCGCTACGCGGGGGAATGGAGCGGTTGAACAGGCACATTGCCATCGAACTCCAAGCGCGATTCGACGTGCATGTCATAGGTCCGGAGGGTAGTCGCCAGGAACTCCCGGCAACGCTCAAGGTGCACGAGGTGGGAGTGCGTCCGTTATGGCGTTTCCTGCTCAAGGCTTGGTTGCGTGCAATGTGGTGTGCCCGCGAGTTCAAGCCGAGAATCGTTTTGGCCGGTAGTGGCTTGACCGCTCCCATTGCCATGTTCGCAGCATGGCTCGCAGGTGGCCGAAGCGCAGTCTATGCGCATGGTCTGGACCTCGTCGTGAGGCATCCGCTGTATCGAGCCTTGTGGCTTCCATTTCTTCGTCGCTGCGAGCTATGCATCGTCAATAGCCGCAATACGGCCATGCTTGCCGAGCAGGTCGGTGTGAGCCCTGAGAGGATCGTCGTCATCCATCCTGGGGTGGAGTTGCCCGGTCCAAACGGCGATGGGATCGGTATGGGTTTCAGGCAACGGCATGGATTGATTGGCAAGAAGTTGCTGCTGTCCGTGGGGCGGCTGACTGCGCGCAAGGGACTGCGCGAATTCGTGCGCCATGCCTTGCCGCAGATAATGACCGTCAATCCGGATGCTGTCCTCGTTGTCATAGGCGATGGTGCTCCGGATGCGCTCAAGCGCGCAGGCGTGGGCAATGTGCAGGACATACGCGAATGTGCCCATGCATTGGGTCTTGATCATGCGGTTCAGATGCTGGGAGCGTGCAGCGAGTCGGAGCTGGCGGCAGCATATGCCGCGGCGGACGTGTGCGTGTTCCCTCTCCTCGATCTGCCGGGAGACGTTGAGGGATTCGGCATGGTAGCCATCGAAGCCGCCGCCCATGGCCTGCCCACGGTTGCGTTTGAAGTCGGTGGAGTGGCAGATGCGATTGCCGACGGACGTTCGGGCTGGCTGGTCCCGCCTGGAGATTACGCCGGCATGGGCAAGCGGATCCAGCAAGTGCTGGAAACGGGGCGCACGCCTGAAGTCTGTGCCGAGGCGCGGCGTTTTTCGGAGGCGTTCGAATGGGGGCTTTTCGGCGCGAAGATGCGCGAAGCCTTGTCATGCCTCGTCAATCAACGCGCATCGGCATGAGTGCCGCGCTCAGGGTTTGGCTTCCCGCTATTCGCGCCGGCAGCGGTGCAGACGTTTTCGTCCAGCGCCTTGCGGATGGATTGATGCGGGCGGGTCACGAGCCTTGCGTGCAGTGGTTCGATCATCATTATGAGCTGACGCCTTGGCGGCTGACCTCATTCGACCCGCCGGCAGGAACCGATGTCGTGCATGCGAACAGCTGGCAGGCCTTCGCGTTCAAGCGCGACGGCATTCCGTTGATCGTCACGGAGCATCAGTATGTCGCTCACCCTGCATTCGCGAGCTGGCAGGGACGTTTGCAGCGCCTTTACCACCGCTGGTTCATCGAGCCGTGCATGCGAAGATCGTTTCATGCAGCCGACGCGGTGGTCGCTGTGAGTGAATTCTGCGCTGCTTCGATGCGCATGGATCTGAGCAAGCCGGTTACCGTCATCCACAACTGGATAGATGCCGATCAGTTTTCCCCGACGCCGGTTGCAGCAGGACCGGGGCGGGAACAGAAGCGACCGATCAAGCGTCCGTTCAGGCTCTTGTTTGTGGGAAACCCCTCGCGTCGGAAAGGGGCGGACCTGCTTCCGGCAATTGCCGGTATGCTGGGGGCAGGGTTCGAGCTTCATTGCCTTGGAGGTCTGCGCGAAGGCTTTCGTTCTCGCCATCGGCCTCCGAACATGAGGCTTGTACCGCGCATCGCGCCGAAAGAAATGCCGGCGGTATACCACTCTGTCGATGCCGTGTTGGTGCCTTCCCGCTATGAACCCTTTGGCTATGTCGCACTCGAGGCAATGGCATGTGGATTGCCCGTGATCGGATTCAGCAGTACGGGTACTGCGGAGATTTGCGAGCACGGTAAAACGGCATTGCTGGCGAAAGTGGATGACGTAAGGCAACTGGTTGCCTATGCGCGCGAGCTTGCTTCGGACAGGTCTTTGGGCCTGCGGCTGGGTCAGGCCGGACGCCTGCGGGCAGTCGAATGCTTTGGGGAGGAAGCCGCGCTGTCAGCTTATCTCAAGGCATATCGGAGCGTGCTGTTCAATCGGACTGCGTGAGTTGTTTGCTCAGGCTGGCCAGTCGGCTTGCCAGAAAACGCAGGCTGTCCATCCTCCCTGGCGACGACCTGATTACCGCCGCGGCGATGCTTGCTTCGTGGATGTTGCTGATCGGCAAGGTCTCCGTGATGACGGAATTCGCGGCGTTGAATATCTTCCGAATCATGGCGGTCGACTGCAGGAGGTAACGTTTCAGCTCGGCTGATCGCTGGGCTGTTCCGTAGTCGAGTTGGTGCATCTCTGCAAACGCCTCGCCCCATTTGGCTATGGAGGTTCGGTGTTTTCCGGCGGTTGCCATGATCACTTCGAGTTGCTGTGCAGGATTGATCCCGGGGACGGGGTTGCCGAGTGATTCGGATTGCATATACGCCTCATAGGCACAGACCTGAAGCGACAAAGGATAGGATCCGTCGACGCAGAGGGGGACGCTGGCATGGAACGGAATGTTGCCTTCATTGGCGAATTTCGTGCGAGGGATTTCGTTGCGTTGCTTGTTGGCCGAGAAAAAGGAATGCCCATTGCTGTGGCCGGAGGTCCCGCTGATCGCTAACGGTACGCCGGTATAGACGTAACGATCGATGCTCCTCGAGATGGCAATGGCCGAGTAGACGTCTGGGCTGGCCGATAGGAAGTACGATCCCGTTTTGGCCCTGATCTCTTTCAGGATGGAGGTATGGATGAAGCCGCCGTTGTAGATCATGGGAAGTTGGCTGTATCTGGCGCGGCCATGCATGACTCTGGACAACCAACGGCAAGTTTCTCGAACCTCAAGCCGGGTGGTTCTGGGGACAATCAGTTGTCCATGCTTGTTGCCCGTGATCATGGGCCAGTCGTATGTGCAGAAACTCGATCTGATGGCCTTGGCATTTGTCGCGCGGATGATGTCCGCGACAGAGGACAAGGCGGCAGGCATCAATCCATCGTCATCGCCCATGAAGGTGACCCAGCCTTCGTCCACGTGCGAAAGCGCGAATTCCCAGTTGTGCGACATGCTCAAGCGCTTGCCGGTGTTCAGATAGCGGATGCGGCGGTCGTGCGCCCGGCGAACGACGTCAGGGGTGTCGTCGCCGCTGCAATTGTCGCTGACGATGATTTCCAGGTTTTCGTAGTCCTGCGACGTTGCCGTGCGCAGCGACGATTCCAGAACGTCGCAGCGTTCCCGAGTGGGAATGATGACAGTGATCTTGGGGTCGGTCATGGGGCGCTAAAAGATCAGAATGCGATGGCCAGCCTGGCCCGGATCATTCCGCGCACGGCTTTCGATGCCAGTGCGCTCATGGTCAGGGTCATGATGCTGACGAAGCCCAGCATTGCGAAGCCGGTGATCGTACGCGGTAGCGGCGGCAGCAGGAGACTCAGGGCAAGAGTGGTGACCATGGCTGCAAGCAGCGGCGGAAGAAGATCGTTCAAGTACCAGTTTGCCATTTCTCTCTGCAGCAGGCGTCGATGCATGAGCGGGATGCCGATCGTTACCGAGGCGAGATTGGCCAGCATCCATAGGCACGCGGCGCCAGCCATGCCATAACGGGAGACTGCCCAGAAACAGAATGGGATCCCGAGGAGCAAGGTGACGGCATTCAGGCCCATGGCTAGCCGTGTCCAGCCGTATGAAAGCTGTAGTGCATAAGGAATGTTCATCAATCCGTTGAGTGCCGATCCAAGGACGAGAACCGCCAAAGGTAATGCAACCTTACCGGACAGGTTGGCATCGCCCGTCCACAGGTACAGCACGTCGTGCGCATACACGATCAGTACCATCGCCACTGCGGCGATCATTACGGCAAGGCACTGGCTGCTGAGGTGGTAGAGTTCGGTCAATGCCGCCTTGTCGCCGCGCATTACCAGGCGACTGAAGCGCGGATAGAGTGCATTGAACATGGGCAATACCATGCGGCCGAGCCCGGCGGCTACGCTCAATGCCAACGTGTAGTAGCCGAGTTCCGCCAGTGGGCGCAACGACGCCATACTCAGGCGATCGAGCTGACTTACGCCCATCGACAACAAGCCGATGGCGAACAGGCCACCGGCAAACCGACTATTGCCATGCAGCTCGCGACGAGACCAGCGTGCATGGCGCTGGCCCTGCGGCAGTGCTCGCCACACAGCGATGGCGGTCGTGATCGACTGGCAGGCGCCGACTGCCGCATACCACCATAGAAATGCCGCGATGGATGGCGAGATCCACAGCAGAACCGCCAGAACACCCGCACTGCGCAGGGTGGCAAATGCTGCATTGATGACGTTCAGCGCAGGCTGCTTTTCCAAGCCCGACAGGCAGTTGGCGTAGAACGCATTGGGCCACAGCAAGGCTATGGCGATGCCCATGATCGCGATGGCATGCTTGGCTTCATCCCGGCCCATGCTGCGCAGATGCAGCCAGTGATCGGTCATCAGGCCACTGCAGATCCAGATGAGCAGCCCCACCAGGATCGTCAGCAGCCAGATCACGCTTTCCGACGTGCGCACCAGATCGCGCGCACTGTCGGCAAGCGCGTGATCATGCGACCGCCTCGAAAGCTCGCGATTGGCTGCGCCGCCGATACCGAAATCGAACAATTGCGAAATCGATTGGAAGCTCAGCATCAGGCCGACCAGGCCAAACGCCTCCATGCCGAGTATGCGGATATACAAAGGCAGGAAGGCCATGGACATGGCAACCATCCAGGCCTGTCCTGCGTAATTGGCCAGGATATTGATGCGCAGGGTGGCCACGCGGCTACCTAGCGCCGGCGCAGATAGCCGCCAGGTGCGACCGTGATCAGCAATTTGGCCTCGATAGCCTCGTCCACCTCGAAATCGCGGTTGCGGGACAGGAATTCGCGTACGGCCGTTTTGGGGCTGTTGCCTACGTCCCAGGGGCGGTCTGGGTACATGCCTGCCGGCAGATCCTCGATCACGGTATCGAACACCACGCAGTAGCTGCCAGAGCTGACCAGCGGTGCATATGCGTCGAGCTCGGCCAGCACATGTGCATGGGTATGGTTGGAATCGAGAATTACCATCACGCGCTCGTATCCTGCCGACATCTTGCGCACCTGGGCGACGATTCCGGGAGCGATCGACGAGCCCTGGATCATGTCGATGCGGTGCGCCATAGGGTGGGCTTCGATCGCTGCCCGGTTGTGCGCACGGATGTCGATGTCCACGCCCAGCACGCGCCGACGGGGGGTCTTGGGATCAAGCAGTTGGCCATTCTCGACCGCTTCGCAATAGTCGATCAATGCAAGCATGGATGCGCTGAGGATCAGCGACCCGCCATGTGCGATACCCGTCTCTATGATGAGATCGGGCTTGATCTGCCAGATCAGCTCCTGGATGGCCACCATATCCTGTGGCACCTGGATGATGGGGCGGCCCATCCATTGGAAGTTGTATGCGTAGCGAAGCGTGGTGATGTCACTCAGCCATTCGGCGGACTTGCGCTTTATGCTTTCGTCGAGACTCAGTCGGCGAATGTTGTCGGCAACCTCGGCCTTGAATTCCTCAGTGGGATTCATCGATAAAGTCCTTCCAGGAAACCGTTCCTGAGCATATGTATTTTGCGCCGCTGCGCCCGCAGTTGGCGATCAAGTCCAATCCGGAGACGAACGGGGTGAAGTGGTCATAAGGCTGCGGATATGGCAGCTTCTGATAATTCATGTACCGCACTTCTATGCCCCACGTCTCGAACAGCTCATGGTCGAGATAATTTCGTGCCCCATGTCCGGTGACATATGCCGTGGCTCCCAGTTTTCGGCAGATGGCGAGCAGGCGCTCGCTGCTGCGACCGGGCGCATCTAGCGATGCGGAGCGGGTGAAACTGCGATTCTCGCTTAGGCCGAAGTATCGAGCCAGCGCCATGATCGATTCACGGGATACGTCGCCTAGATTGGCGGCATGTCTCGAATGCGCGTCGTCGAATACGGCAAGCATGTCCTCGAGGTAGGGCGAGAGACGATAGCATTGCACGAGTGCGTTTCGATGCTGCTCGCGCCAGTCTTGGGAGTCGTCGACCAGTACATGGTCGATGTGGGTTTCGCGTGGGTGCTTCTTGGTGGGGACGGTCAGCCAGCGGGTACCGTTCTCGGATCTGATCTGCACACGGTTGTAGAAACCCCGGGTGAACTGCACGTCGTCATAGTGAACGAAGACGTCTGCGAGCTTGACCTGCTCGAGAAGGCCAACCCACGGGAAGTACATCGATTGCGAAATGACGACTCGCATGTCATCCATCCAGCCCGGAGATCGCTTCGCAGCCAAGGCGCTCCACAAAGCGGGAGAATGCCTCGTAGGTCGCAGGAGAGAGAGGAGCCAGGGCGGGCGAGTCCACCCCGATGGTCATCATCTCGTGCCAGCGCAAGGTCAGCCATGTCTTCTGGACGTAGCTGATGCGTTCGGCGCATTCAAGCGAGCAGTCGGAACCGACGGTCGCGGCTGTCTGCAATACGATGTCCCCGGTATCCAGACCGGCGTCCACACGGTGCAGAGTGGCGCCAATGCGATCAACCCCGGCACGAAGTGCCTTCCTGACAGCGCCCATTCCAGGGAATGCCGGCAGCAGGGAGGGATGGATGTTGTAGACCTTCATTCGATCGATCAGTGGCCTGTCTATTCTGCGCGTGTAGAACAACAAAATCTCTTGTACGCCTTTGCGCTGAAAGAAGGAAAAGGCCGCCTCCGAAAACATCCGTGAATCCGGGTAGTCGATCCTCGTTACCGCGGCAGCCTTGGCCTCGGCCCACGCCGCCATGCCACAGTCCCGGTCTGTCACTACGTACCACGGCTGTTCCAGCCCCGCATTTGACAGGCAGTCGACTGCGGCAGCCAGCGCCGAGCCGCCGCTCGAGCCTATGATGCCAAGTGGGCGAGAAAGCGGCATACGTGTCATTGCTGGCGAAGAACAGAACGAACAACCCGGCAGACGCGCTCGATATCCGCAGTGGCCATGTCGTGATAGCTCGGCAGGTTCATGGCGCGTCCGGCCAATGATTGGCTCACGATGTTCCGTGGCAGGTCCTGGAAAAACGGCAGCGACGAAAGCGGCCAGAAGAATACGCGTCCGTCGATATTGTCGGCTTTGAAGGCGGCCAGTAATGTTGCGCGGTCGAATGCCTTGTCGGCGTCGACGACGATAGTCGGCATCCAGTAGCCGTTTACCGTGCCTGCGGCTTCCGGGTTCATGCGTAACGGCAGGTCGCGCAAGGCGTCGAGATAGCATTCGAAGATTCTGCGCTTGCCCGCAACCAGCTCTTCGATGCGCTCCATCTGCGCACAGCCTACGGCTGCCTGCAGGTTGGACATCTTGTACTTGAAGCCGATGGTGTCGGGCCAGAACTGTCGTGATTCGCTCCGTGCGCGCCCATGATTGGACAACGTCAGCACGCGCTCGTACAGAGCGTCATCGCTAGTAACGAAGATGCCGCCCTCACCGGTGGTGATGGTCTTGGTGCCGTGGAACGAGAACGCCCCGAAAATGCCCATCGATCCGGCGCGGCGATCGTGCCAGATCGATCCTATGGCTTCGGCTGCGTCCTCGATCAGGTGCAGCTCGTATCGCTGCGCTATGGCAGCCAAGGCATCCATGTCGCAAAGATTGCCGTACAGATGCACGGCCAGAATCGCCTTGGTACGTGGAGTGATGGCGGCTTCCACGGCGGCGGGATCGAGACACCATGTATCCGGCAGTACGTCCACCAGTACAGGTTTTGCGCCGAGATGGGCAATGGGGGCGGCGGATGCTATCCAGTTGATATCGCCGAGGATGACCTCGTCGCCGGGTCCGATGCCGAGTCCGGCCATGCCCATGTGCAATGCACCGGTACCGCTGGATGTGGCTATGGCGTGGCGAACGCCGAGATGCTGCCGGAATTGTCGCTCGAAGCGTTCGATGTATTCGTAGCAGTGCTCGCCCCAGCCGTTCGCGGCCGCATCCGTGGCATAGCGGATTTCCCGCTCCGTGATCGATGGCTTGGTGTAGTAGATGCGGCTCTTTTCGCTTTTATCGTTCATGACACGGTCAATTGCGGGATTGCGGTGACGAACTTCCCGCCCCACTCGCGGATGTAGGCCAACTGCTCGGTGATCTCCTCGCGTAGGTTCCATGGGAGGATCACCACGAAGTCGGGACGCGATTCGCGGATGCGCGATTCGGTGAGCACGGGAATGCGTGAGCCAGGGAGGTAGCGTCCCTGCTTGTGGGGCGAAGCGTCCACTACGTAACCGAGCAGGTCGGGACGGACGCCGGCGTAGTTCAGCAAGGTGTTTCCCTTCGCTGCGGCACCGTAGCCGACGACTTGTTTCCCGTTGCGCTTGCAATCGAGAAGGAAGGTCAGGAATGCATTCTTGATGTCGTCGGCCAGCGGTTGGAAGCCATGGTAATAGTCCTGGCCCAACATGCCGGCAGATGCTTCCTTCGTCAGCAATGTGGCGACTGCCGGCGTTTCGCCATGTGCGGCATCGTTGTGGCAGATCCACAAGCGCAATGAGCCGCCATGTGTCGGAAGTTCTTCCACGTCCCAAACGCGCAGCCCGTGGCTGTTGAAGATTCGCTGTGCAGTATGGAATGAGAAATACGAGAAGTGCTCGTGATAGACGGTGTCGAACTGGCGCTGCGCGACCAGTTGCAGGAGATGCGGAAACTCGACGGTTATCACCCCGGCGGGGGCCAGTACGGTGGCGAGCCCGGCCACAAAGTCGTTGAGGTCGGGCACGTGCGCCAATACGTTGTTGGCGATTACCAGATCGACCGGATGCCGCGTTGCCACGAAGTTCAGCGCGAAGCGTTCGCCGAAGAAGCCATCCAGCGTTTCGATGCCGCGATTGCGTGCAGCGGTGGCCGTGCTCGCGGTCGGTTCGACGCCGACGCAAGGAATGTCGCGTGCCTTGACGTACTGCAACAGATAACCATCGTTGGAAGCGACTTCCAGTACCAGGCTTCGCGAATTCAGGGCCAGTCGCTCCACGGCCCGGGCGACGTAGCGTTCGGCATGGTTGAGCCAGGTGCGCGAGTACGACGAGAAATAGACGTAATCGCTCGAAAACAGAGCGTCATGCTTCTGTAGTTCGTCCACTTGCACCAGATGGCAGTTGGCACAAGTGTAAAGGCGAAGCGGGAAATGTGTCTCCGCCGCGTTCAGGTCGGCAGCGCTGAGAAAGGCGTTGGATGGCGGTGCGCTGCCAAGATCCAGAAACACACTGTCCAAGGGGGTCTGGCAATGCCGGCATTTCATACCCGCACTCCAGCGAACGACTCGTCGATGGGGGCGTGGCTTCGGTCACGCGCAGAGATCAAGGCCACTTCGTGCGGCCAGGCAATGGCAATGCGTGGGTCGCTGTAGAGCAAGCCGGCTTCGCATGCCGGTGTCCATGGTGCGGTGTGCATGTAGAGCAAATGGACCTCGTCAGTCAGCGTTTGGAATCCATGGGCAAAGCCTTCAGGGATGAACACGGCGCGGTCGTTGTCTGCGGAGAGTTCCAGCGCGTGCCATCGCAGGAACGTCGGCGACCCCGAACGCAAGTCCACTGCCACATCGAATACACGCCCGTGCAGGCAGCGGATCAGCTTGGCTTCCGCCGCCGGGGGCACTTGGTAGTGTAGTCCGCGAAGCGTTCCGAGCCCGCGGGTTTCGGAAAGGTTGATCTGGGTGAAATGCAGGGCGGGACGTATCGGTGCGAGTTCCCGCTCGCAAAACAGGCGCGTGAAGCGGCCGCGGGTATCCCCGGTCGACGTGCCATGGATCTCGTAAAGCCCATCGAGTTGGGTCGGATGGAGTTTCATGCAGCCCACTCGAGGCCAAGACGTCGGGCAGCGTCGACGTAAGCCACGAGGTCGGCAGTGCTGTCGACCTGGCCGGATTCGTAAAAACAGCGATACCAGGCGGCGGTTCTGGCCAGCGTGGCGTCGATGCCCCAGACGGGCTGCCAAGCAAGTTGCCGTCTTGCCTTGTCGCAATTCAGGCGAAGGATTGCGGCCTCATGGGGGTGAGGAGTCTGGTCGTGCTCAACATGCAGGACTGGCCAGTGCGCACTCAGTTGCGTGGTGAGCGAGTGGACGCTGATCTCGCCCGATGCGCCAGGGCCAAAATTCCAGGGGCCAGCGAGGTCTGCATTGTCCCAAAGCATTTGCCCGAGCCGAAGATATCCCGAAAGCGGCTCCAGTACGTGTTGCCAGGGACGTACTGCCGCCGGGTTGCGGATCATCAACGATTTTCCTGATGTGGCTGCCCTGACCAGATCGGGAACCAGCCGGTCGTCGGCCCAGTCGCCGCCGCCGATCACGTTGCCGGCGCGTGCGGTGGCAATCCGCACGGGAGAGCCATGGTTGTCGCCGACGGCGAAGAAGCTTTTGCGATAGCAATCCGTCACCAGCTCGGCACAGGCCTTGGAACTGCTGTATGGATCATGGCCGCCGAGGGCGTCCGTTTCGCGGTAGCCATTCGGGCTTGTGCGATCGGCGTAGACCTTGTCGGTGGTGGCATTGACGAGTACCCGCACGGAACTGCAATTGCGGGCTGCCTCGAACAGGTTGACCAGCCCCATCACATTGGTGTCGAACGTACCTGCCGGATCGCGATAGCTATGCCGCACCAGGGGCTGCGCGGCGAGATGGAAAACGATCTCGGGGCGATGGGCATCGAAAACCCGGCGAACAGCCTCGGCATCGCGCAAATCCACCCGATGGTCGGCGATGCCTTCAAGCTCCAACGACGTCCAGTGCGACGGCAGGGTGTTGGGGGCGAGCGCAAGTCCCGCGACCCGAGCGTTCATCGAACGCAGCCATAGGGCCAGCCAGGAGCCTTTGAAGCCGGTATGGCCGGTGACGAGCACGCGCCGGCCAGCATAGATATTGCCGAACAGGTTCAGCGCCATACTTTCCACGGGGCGTTGCCGGATTGCCAGAGCTCTTCCAGCTTGAGCTTGTCGCGCAAGGTGTCCATGGGCTGCCAGAAGCCACGGTGCGTGTAGGCCGACAATTGTTCGTCGCGTGCCAGGCGCTCGAGAGGGTCGCGTTCCCAGACCGTCGAGTCGCCTTCGACGTAGTCGAGCGCGCCGGGTTCGAGCACGAAGAACCCTCCGTTGATCCAGGTGCCATCCCCGGCAGGTTTTTCCTCGAAGCGCGTGATGCGGTGGTCCTTGATGTCGATTGCACCGAAACGCCCGGGTGGCTGTGCGGCGCACATCGTCGCCAGCGTGCCCTTTTCGCGATGGAAAGCGAGTTCCGCACTGATGTCGATGTCGGCGAGGCCATCGCCATAGGTGAAGAAGAATGTGTCTCCATCGAGGTAGTTGGCGATGCGCTTGAGCCGCCCGCCAGTCTGGGTGCCGTCGCCAGTATCGACCAAGGTGACGCGCCATGGCTCGGCATGCTTGTGATGCACCTCCAGCTTGTTCGTGGACATGTCGAAGGTGACGTCGGACATGTGCAGGAAATAGTTGGCGAAGTACTCCTTGATCACGTAGCCCTTGTAGCCAAGGCAGATGATGAAGTCGTTGACGCCGTGGTACGAGTAGATCTTGAGGATATGCCAGAGCACCGGCTTTCCTCCGATTTCGATCATCGGCTTGGGGCGCACCACGGTTTCCTCGCTGAGGCGAGTGCCGAGACCGCCAGCGAGAATGACAGCTTTCACGAGGTTATGTTCACAAGATGATTTGGATGGAAGGGTATTGGTTCGAAGGCGCCTGAACGAGCCCTGGCGGGGGGCATCATGGCCATGACCGTGGAATTGCGCATGCTTGTGAGTGGCGACTTTGGAATCATAAGCTACAAGGCTTTGCTGGGATATTCGGGGCTGCGGTCAGGGGCCGGAAGCTGTGTTGATGGCTGGCTCTACGATGACGGTGCCGCAGGTGCTTTCACTTCGTCGACTTGCTGGCGCAGGTCGAGGATGCTGGCATCAAGGCGCCCACCGATGTTCAGTGTTTCCAGTTGCCGGTATGCCGCGCGAGCCGCGTTCGCGCGGCCCAGCGCTGCCAACATGCGGACTTGCGTAATGCGGTAGGCGGGCTCGCCGGGGGCCGAAGCGATGGCGGCTTCGGTCATGCGAAGGCCCAGCTTGCGGTCATCCAGCAGGTTCCATGCGTAGTCGCCATAAGTGGCCAGCAGGCGTGCGCTCGGGTTGGGAAACGACAGGGCGGCCTGGAATGCCGCGGTCATTCGATCGGCGGGCAATTTGCATTCGCCCTCCCGTGCGCACTGGGTAAGCGTCTGAAGAGAGCTTTCATCTTGTACCCCCGAGCGCCTGGCCCTGAGCTTGGCGATCATGCTGTCCCACCATGCTTCTTTCAGCGGCAGATGCATGCGCGAGTTCATGAAGATCAATGCCTGCTGTGGAAGAATCGACGATTTGGGCAGTGCGGCGGCGCGTTCCAGCGGTGCGTATGCGAGTCGGGTGAAGGGCGAATCCGGGTCATAGTGCGAGTAGATGATGTATGTCCGGCCCAATTCGTACTGGGCGCGAGGCGATTCAGGTGCGCGTTCGGCCAGCTCTTCGGCCAGGCTTAGCGGATCACCCCAGGCATGGGCGGTAATGGCCGTGTTGACGGTCCACCAGGCCAGCAGGCAGGCGAGCAGTGTGCGTCGTGGCAGGGCGAAGGTGGCGGTGCGTGGTCCGGGATTCAGCGCCAGCAGCGGGGGGACGATGGCGAGCAGCAAGCCGAGGCTGGCGAAATAGTTGCGATGCTCGTAAACGAGCTCCAATGGCAGGATCGTGCCGGTAAGCAGGTGGCTGCCAAGAAACAGCGCGATACCCAGTGCGGCCAGCGGTTGTCGTCGACGCAGCCAGAATGCCGATATCAGCAAGCAGGCCAGTACCGCCATGCTGGCAAGGGTGGTCCACGGAGTGAGCAGGCCTGAGGATGCCTGGAAGTCGTCGTGATAGAACGACAGGGCTTGTGGAGTGGGCAACAAGGTCCACTGGATGTAATCAACGACAACGCGGGCTTCACTGAGCAGGCGCGTACCGAGGGTGAAGTCGCGTGTGGCCCAGTTCGCTGGGTTCAGCAGGCCGGGCAATATCTTTGCCAGACCGAGAGCCATTGGCAGGGCCAGCGTCAACGCAAACAGCGCGAGAATGCGCCGATCTCTACGCAGGTGGTCCGCTGGAAGGTCGCGGGTTGGCGTTGGCGTACGGAAGCGAAAGAGGATCCATTCGATCAGCGATGCATACAGCGGCAGCATGATGGCGGTTTCCTTGGCCATCAGGCCGAGTGCCGAGGATATGCAGAGGCTGAGCGAGCAGAGGATGAATCCGCGGTCGAACGTCATGCGCGGGCGCGGCTTTGTATCCGGATGGGTTTCGTGATCGAGGGACATGCGCCGACGTCCCGTCACGTAGCCGATCAAGCCAAGCAGCACGAACAGGTTCGCCAGGCTTTCCATGCGCTGCACTACATACAGTACGCCGGTCAGATTGATCGGCAATAGCATCCAGCCTGCTGCAATCAATGCTGCAGTAACACTAGCCGGCGATGATCGAGCCGTGGAAAGTCGCCCTGCGCGCGGCGATTCCGCGGAAAGCTTCGGGCTGTCGCATGCAAGAGACTCTTTCGTAGCGATAGAGTCGAGCAGTGCCCGTGCCAAGATGAATACCAGTCCGCCATTGAGCAGGTGGATGATCAAATTGGTCAACTTCATCGCATGAGGATCGAGGCCGCTGACGAGGTAGTTCGCCGCGAAGCTCAACGAGGCCAAGGGGCGTTTGAACTCACTTGCCGGCGAGGAAAGCGCGGCATTCAGCAGTGAAGCCAGGTTGATGTCTGTTGGCTGCACGCCCTTGTTGTCGACGATATTCGGGTAGTCGTCGAACAACCAGCCGCCGTGCAGTCCGGGCCAGTAGATCGCGCTCGCCATGAGCAATGCGAAGCCCAGCAGCAAGAGATCGATGCGCCAACGAAGCAATGCCTGAAACATTCAAGGCTCCACCACGGATTGCATGAGCGTTGCTCTGCCTGGGCAATGCTTGAGCATAACGGACTGCATCTTGTCCAAGAAGGCACGGTGATGGGCGGATGGCATCGTAAGGAGCTGGCTATTGCGACGTGACTTCTAGTGAGCGGCTGTGCAGGCTTTCGTTGAGGCCAACGTCAAGCGGGGCCCCGTCTTGATGCTACGAATGGTCGGGCTGTGACCGATACTCCCGCAGTACGCGGTCATATGCGCCTGCCTTTGTTGGAGTTGACCTGGCGTGGTTGGCTTTGAGCCGCAAGATGACGGGCATGACCGCAATGGATGTCTACTGAGGAAGGCGTTGCTGGATATCGAGCAATGCGTTCTGCCCGCGACGGTCCCAGTGGGCAATACGTGCGCGTAGCTGAGCGAGTGTTCGACGAGCTCCAACGAAGTCGCTATTGAAGATCTGCAGGTAAGCGAGAAGTACCCCCACAGCGGGGTCGGCAACGCCGGTACTCCAGGTGAGTTCCGCCTGGCGTTGGGCTTCGTCGGGTTGCCCGCCTCTGGCGTACAAGTCGGCTGCCATGAATCGCACACGCCAGACTGCGGTATTTGATTGAGGCTGCGGAGCGGCATCGACGATCTCTCGCATGGTATCGGCCAGGTCGATTTTGCTGAGCCCGGAACAATCGCTTTCGCGCAAGTAACCGCCTAGTGCTTCCAGCGTTTGCATGTCGGCCAATTGCAACTTGATGCCGGCAAGGGCTCTCACCTGGGCGAGGGTCGCAGGCTCAATGGCATGATCGGCCACGCACTGCTGTTTCAGGCTGGCCATGAGCGCCAACTGCCTCGTCACTGGGTTGCTGCTGTGAATGAGCTTGTCCAGGAGCTGCCGTGTTTCTTCCATCGAGCCGGTGTTCCATACCAGGCTGAGGTTGTCCAGTTGCGCCCGGGTCGAATCGGGGTGCTGGCGCACGGCCTGTTTCACCATGACCGTCCAGGACTGCCAGACCCATGAGCGTGCAGCAGTGGCGGCAGCAAGCATGGCGCATAGCGCCCAGATACCCAACCGCCACAGTTGGGGGCGCGGAGAGTCCGAGGCTGGCGCGGGCAGCCTGCCGGCGATCCAGACTACGGATCCTGCCAGAGCGAGGAAGATTCCAACCGAAGGCAGGTAATTGCGATGTTCGAAGTAAAGTTCCAGCGGGAAAGCGGTGGATTCCATCGCATGCCCAGCCAGAAAAAATGCGATACCGGTAAATATGGCCGGAGAGTTCCGGCGCGCTCCTGTGGCGATTGCGGCCAGTGCCAATAATCCGAGCAACGCCGGCAAGGTGGTGACGGGGTGCAGCAACCCGTGTGATACCGGGAAGTCGTCGGTATAGACGCCGAGCGTCGGACCTCGTGGCAGCAGAAGGCAGCCGATGTAGTCGAATAGCGCTCGCGGTTCGCTGAGCAATCTTTCGCCCAATGTAAAGGTGCGTACGCTGTAGCCAGCCAGCAGTCGCGAGGGCGGCCATGTGTACCAGAAGATGGCTGCCAGCATGGGCAGGATCAGCCCAAGGCAGAAGAAAGCCTTGACAATTCGTGGTCGGGGAGCTTGCGCGCTGCTACGAAAATAGCCCAGTTCAAGTACGGCGCACAGTAGCGGCGCCAAGGCCCCATTCTCCTTGCAGAGAAGGCCAAGCGCGGTGGCGGTGGGCACTGCCAGAAACAGCCAAGCCGAGCCTACGCGCGAGCGCCCTTGTTCCAATGCTTCGCGTCCATGCACGTAGGCCAGCAGGGCCAACAGGATGAACAACGTGCTCAATTGCGCCATGCGCTGCACGATGTACAGCACTGTACTGACTTGCAGTGGATGCAGCAGCCAGATCGCGCTGAGCGTCAAGGCTGCCTGCGTTCCACGTTGGCCCAATTGCGGGTCGCGCGACAACAGCCTTCGCAGCAAGGCGTAAATGAGCCCGCCACAGACCAGATGAATCAGCAGGTTAGTGACTTTGAACGAAAATGGAGCCAACCCGAACAACTCGGCATTCAGGATGAAGCTGAGCATGGACAGGGGGCGGCCAAACATGCCCGAACGATTGCCGAACAGTGCCTCTTGCCAACCGGTGATGCCGCTCAACCAATCATGCAGCGGGCGCAGGTTGGGAGTGTCATCGAATACGAAGGGCCCGTTGAGGCCTGGCGCGTAGACCAGGGCTGTCAATGCCAGTATCAGCAGCAGCCAGAATTTGGGGTCGCCAAAAAAACCGCCCCGGTCGCGCAAGGCGGACCGGGGCGGGATCGGTGCTTTCTGTTCGATCTTGGTCAACTACGACTTGATCGACGATTTAGCGGCAAGAAGCCGGAACGTACTTCTTGGGGCCATCGGTCGAGCAGGTCCACTGGACGGGGGTTCCGACATTGGTCTGGGTCGGGGTCAGCGAGATTTTGAAGGAACCAGTACCGGTCTTCGCAGTGGTGGTCGCCGTAACGACACCATTTGCGATTGCAACGCCGGAAACATAGGTGGTGACCGGCGACGAATAGCCTGCCGCGTTCGCAGTGGTGACGGCCGTGGCAAGGATGCCCTTGCTCGACGCGGTTTCGGTCACGGCCAGCTTGGCGGCGTCCATCATAACGACGGCTTCGGAGACCTTGGAGCGAATCGTGTAGTCCTGGTAGGCCGGCAGCGCGATGGCGGCCAGGATGGCGATGATCGCGATCACGATCATCAGTTCGATCAGGGTGAAGCCCTTCTGGATGTTTTTCTTCATGGTGGTTCCTCTGTGGTTGCTAACCGTAAACCGTAGTGATGCCCCCGAGTCCCGGTCCCGAATCCCCCTAAACAGGATCGGTCCTCCATAACAGCGGTCTTGGAACAGACCAGGAAGCTCGCGGCAGTCGCAGCATGTTGTGTGCCATGCCTGCCGCCGTCGGATGCCCGCGTCGCTGCGGACGCCAAGATTGTGCATAGGGTCGCAGATGGCTACAAGCTTGGTTTGCGGCCGAATCGGCGATTGTGTGGATCGGATCGCGTAGTGACCAGATGTGATGACGCCAGGTGTCATCACGTGACGTTTTTGGTCACTATCTGCTGCTGGATTTGGTTCGTGCGTCGTCCGCGCCCCAAGGGTCGATGGGCAGAATGGCAAGAGGGCGCTTGGTAACGGGCGACATGATGGCGGTGTAGTCGTTGTCGCCCCGTTCGATCGGGAGGTAGGACAGGGGCCGATCTTTTGCCGGTGTCCGTGCCTGCAGTTCGTCAAGTTGCTCCCGCTGCTGTTTGGTCGTTCTTAGCTGGGAGAGTGGTTTGGCGCGTTTCATCAGTTGATCGGCAACCTGCCCGTAAGGAACGTAGAAGGCGGGTAGCTGGTCGATGTCCTTGCCGCCGGTGAATGCTTGCATGGCCATGTCGGAGGCAATGCCTCCCTGCGGAGGGAGTGCGCCCACCAACTGCGGTCCGCTCCATGAGCGCCGGCGAAATTCGGGAAGACTGCCCTTGGCCAGGTCGGTGTCAGTAAGCTGGTCGGCCGCGACGACGACAAGCCTGTCCACTGCGCCGACGATGAATACCGGGCGGGCCTGGCAGATGACGTAGGCTCCATAGCAGAACGCCGCAAGCTGCAGCACGCCAATGACCAATAGATCCAGCCGCAGCAGGTGCCTGGGTTTGGCTGGATTGAACACCAGCAAGGTCAACAGTGGGCCGATGCCGACGTCGACGCCCATAAGCAGCATGATCAGCGTGCTGGCGCCGGCGGCGACGAAATAGGGCGGCGGGAACCACAGCAGGTAGAGCAGGCCGCCGACGAGGAGGGCCAGGACGAGACTGATGGCGAGATGGGTAGCGGCGGCTTTCCAGCGGGTCATGGGTGCGCGATGGGTCAGGGAGCCGGTGGCAGAGGATAGAAAATCTCGCGTCGGCTGAGTATGGGGATTCCGGAGTTCCTGGGGCGCCGGAAGCTCTCGGGCTGTCAGGGTAGGCCCCAGCGGGCAGCCGGCCGCGGCGTTTTGACGGGTAGATGGCTTTCGGGCAAAAGCCGCCGGGCCGCAGCCGCTCCCGCAAGCGGCCGGTTCAGGCCCGGCTGCCGCCGATGCTTGCACCGCCCCCGCCACATGCTTACCGTGGGCCTTTCGCCTCAATGCAACAGGGAGCTTCGATGAAACCTCTTCTTGCCGCGCTGGTTCTCGCGCTGGCCGCTGCGCCGGCGGTGGCCGCGGACGTGGAAAGCCAGTCGCTCCATCCGTTCAACGTGCGCGACCTGGTGATGATGGACCGGGTTGGCGATCCGCAGTTGTCGCCGGACGGGCGCTATGCGGCGTTCGGCCTGCGCAGCACGGACTACGCGGCGAACAAGGGCGTCAGCGCGATCTACGTGCTCGACCTGACCAAGGGCCGGCAGCCGGTGAAGGTGGTGGACAGGGGCGGCTCCGCGCGCTGGTCGCCGGACGGGCGCAGCCTCTACTACGTGGCGGCGGCCGACGGCGTGTCGCAGTTGTGGCGGCTGGACCTGACCAGCAGCAAGGCCGGGCTCGACCTGACCGGGCACGCCGCGCCGGTGCAGGTGAGCCATGCGCCGCTGGACCTGGGCGGCTACAAGCTGTCGCCGGACGGCAGGTCGGTGCTGCTCTCCTACGAGGTATTCACCGATTGCGCGGACCTGGCCTGTACGAAGGAGCGCATCGACGGGCGCGAGGCGAACAAGGCCAGCGGCACGGTGTACGACAAGCTGTTCGTGCGCCACTGGGATACCTGGGCCAACGGCCGCCGCAACCAGCTCTACATCGGCACGTTCGGCGCGGACGGCCGCTTGCCGGCGGAACCGACCCTGCTGAGCCGTCAGATCGACGGTGACATCCCGAGCAAGCCGTTCGGTGACGAGGGCGAGTTCTCGTTCTCGCCGGACGGGCAGACGGTGTATTTCGACGTGCGCATCGCCGGCACCAGCGAGCCGTGGTCGACCAATTTCGACGTCTACCGCGTGCCGGCCGACGGCTCGTCGGCGCCGGTCAACCTCACGGCCGCGAACCAGGCGTGGGACGCGTATCCGGTGGCCTCGCCCGACGGCAAGACGCTGTACTACCTGGCGATGAAGGAGCCGGGCTCCGAGGCCGACCGCTTCGCGATCATGGCGCTGGACCTGGACAGCGGCGCGAAGCGCGAGGTCGCGCCGCAGTGGGATCGTTCCGCCGGCAGCCTGTCGGTTTCCGCGGATGGCAAGACCCTCTACGCCACCGCCGACGACCAGGGCCAGCATCCGCTGTTCGCGATCGACGTGGCCAGCGGCAAGGCCACCAAGCTGGTCGGCGACGGCACGGTGGGCGCCTACGCCCTGGCCGGCAAGCGCCTGCTGCTGGCGCGCGACGACCTCAAGCGCCCCGCCGACCTGTACGTTGCCGACGCGAACGGCCACGGGCTCAAGCAGGTCACCCATTTCAACGCGGCGCGCCTGAAGAACGCCAAGGTGGGCGACTTCGAGTTCTTCACCTTCAAGGGCTGGAACGACGAGCCGGTGCAGGGCTACGTGGTGAAGCCGGTCGGCTACAGGCGCGGACAGAAGTACCCGGTGGCCTTCATCATCCACGGCGGCCCGCAGGGTGCCATGGCCAACGGCTGGAGCTATCGCTGGAATCCGCAGACCTATGCCGGCCAGGGCTTCGCGGTGGTGACGGTGAACTTCCACGGTTCCACCGGCTACGGCCAGGCGTTCACCGACTCGATCTCGGGCGACTGGGGCGGCAAGCCGCTGGAGGATCTCAAGGCCGGCTGGCAGGCCGCGCTGGGCAAGTATGGTTTCCTCGACGGCAGCCGTGCCTGCGCGCTCGGCGCCAGCTACGGCGGCTACATGGTGTACTGGATGGCCGGCGTCTGGAACGAGCCCTGGAAGTGCCTGGTGGACCACGACGGCGTGTTCGACGCGCGCGCGATGTACTACGACACCGAGGAGCTGTGGTTCGAGGAGAAGGAGAGCGGCGGCACCCAGTTTGAGCATCCGGAGAACTACGAGCGCTTCAACCCGGTCAACCACGTCAAGGACTGGCGCGTGCCGATGCTGGTGATCCATTCGGCGAAGGATTTCCGCATTCCCGACACGCAGGGGCTGGGCGCGTTCACGGCCTTGCAGCGCCGCGGCATCCCGAGCCAGTTGCTGCACTTCCCGGACGAGAACCACTGGGTGCTGAAGCCGCAGAACAGCGTGCAGTGGCACGAGACGGTGAATGCGTGGCTGAAGAAGTGGACGGACAAGGACACATCTGCGGCGGCACGGTAAGCCATGCCCGGATGAAGACGAACGGCGGCCGGAAGGCCGCCGTTTTTTTGTGCGACGGGATTCCGGCTCCATGAGGCCCGCGGGTTTCGAGTGGCCGCGGCCGAAGTCCCACGGGGAGCATGGCGCAGGCGGGCCTTGCCTGCCTGCGTGGCTTCCGCCAGGACTTTCAAGCCCGGCTCAAAGCCACTTCGAGCGCCGCAGCCACGCGTAGAGCCCGCCCACCACGCCGACCACCAGCACGATCATCGCCGGGTAGGCCCAGGGCTTGTCGAGTTCGGGCATGTGGTGGAAGTTCATGCCGTACCAACTGGTGATGAGGGTGGGCGCGGCGAGCATGGCGGCCCAGCCGGCGAGTTTCTTCATCACCTCGTTCTGGCCGAAGGTGACCAGCGAGAGGTTGACATTGATCGCGGCGGTGAGCATCTCGCGCATGGCGCTGATCGATTCGTTGACGCGGAACACGTGGTCGTACACGTCGCGGAAGTACGGGCGCAGCTCGTCGGGAATCAATTGCGGATGCAGGCGCACGAGCTGGCTGATGATGTCCTGCAGCGGCGCCACGGCCAGGCGCAGGGTCATCAGGTCGCGCTGCATGTCGTACAGGCGGCGCACGGTGCTGCGCTTGAAGGTATCGGCGAAGATGTCGGTTTCGAGATCGTGGAGTTCCTCGCGGAAGTCGCGCACGATCGGCAGCATGTTGTCGACGATGAAGTCGAGCACGCCGTACAGGCCGTAGCTGGGGCCGTTGGCCATCAGCTCCGGGGCGTGCTCGCAGGTGCGCCGCGCCGGCGCATACGAGAGCGACGCGCCGTGGCGCACGGTGACCAGGTAGCGCGGGCCAAGGAAGATGTGGGTCTCGCCGAACGCGAGGTTGCCGTCGACCAGTTGCGCGGTCTGCACGACCATGAACAGCGAATCGCCGTAGGTTTCGATCTTGGTGCGCTGGTGGGCCTTGTGCGCGTCCTCGATGGCGAGGTCGTGCAGGTCGAATTCCTCCTGCAGCTTCAGCAGCAGCGCTTCGTCCGGCTCGTGCAGGCCGACCCAGACGAAGGTGTCCTGCTGCTGCAGCACGTCGCTGATCGCATCGATCGTGATGTCGCCGATGCGCTGCCCGTCGCGCCGGTAGGCGACACAGTTGACCACCATGTCTTGCCTGGCGACGGGCTGCGCGGAAGCGAGCGGATTCGACGGTTCCATGGACGCATGATGCACGCGGCCGCATGGAGGGGGCAATGCGGCGGCTTCGCCCGAGGGGCTCTCGCTGCCAGGCACACTCGGTTGCAGGCAATCGCGCATGGGGGCGCTCCTGGAGCTTCGTGAGGCTGCTTCGGTTGTAACCGTCCGGGGTTTCGACGGGATCGGCCCGGCATGTAGCCAGAGCCGCCGCGACCGAGGCCGCTGCCTACGAACCCTGCGACGGGCGGCGGGGATTGCGCAGCGACCATGCCAGCGCCAGCCAGCAGGGCAGGGCGAACAGCAGCCAGGGCTGGTTCTGCTGCACGGTGCCGGGCAGCAGGTGCAGCAGGACGGCGATCATCGCGGCAAGCAGTTGCAGCACGAGCGCGAGATTGGCGAAGCGCGACGGCGGCAAGCCGCGGCAGGCATGCCATACGGCCGGCAGCAGCAGGAAGGCCAGCGGGCTGAACAGCAGCAGGTTGGCGTTGGCCCAGGCGGAGTGGTGCGTTGTCAGGGTCCACAGGATCAGCAAGACCAGCCCGACCAGTCCGGCCAGCAGCAGGTAAAGCGCACCAAGCAGGGCGTACCCAAGCGGCCAGTAGCGGCGCACGGCCAGCAACAGCGCGGCCGTCGCCAGGCCGGCGAGTGCCAGCGGCAGGCGCAGGTCGGGGGGGCTGGCGGGCGGGACGTCGAGGCGGTTGGGCGACAGTTCCCGCTCGCTGCGCAGCAGGGGGTGTGTACGGCCTTGGGCATCGGCGACACGCACGCTGCGCAGCTCGCGCTGCAGCACCATCGGCAGGAAGCTTTCGCGCCATCCGTCGAGCGGCTGGTCGGCGTACGGTCCCAGGCCCAGGTCCAGCACCAGCATCAGCCACGGCTGGGCGCTCATCAGGCGGACGGTCTGCTGGCGATAGGTCATGCCGCCGGGGCGGTTGGCCAACTGGGCCTTGAGTACGCCGCCGAGCGCCTTGTCGAGCGCGTCGCGCACGCGCGTGGTGCAGTTGTCGGCGTAGTAGTCGTAGTTGTAGCCGACGTTCTCCGGGCGCAGGTTCCACAGCAGGAAATCGCGCAGGGCGGCGGCCTGCTCGCCGGTCAGCGCCAGTTGCTGGCGGGTGATCGAGCGGCCGGCGTCGCGGTAGTAGCTTTCGTCCTGCCCGCTGGGGGCGGCGTCCATCAGGTAGTGCATGTGGCCGCGGGCGAAGTTGAGCAGGAAGCCGCGCTCGTCGAAATCGAACACGCCGTAGTTGAAGCTCACTGCCTCGCCGCTTGCGGTGTCGCGCAATTCGATGGCGTCGTGGCCGAAGCGTTCCCAGTAGGTTTCGCCGGGTCCGTAGGTGACCAGCGCGACGTCGAGGTTGGCGCCCGGCGCATCGGCCACGCCGGCGCGGGCGGCCGTGGCGCCGAGCAGGAACAGGGCGAACAGGAGTGGCAGGCAGCGGGTGAGGCGCATGGCGCGGGGGAGTCTCCGTGGTGCCTTCCCTGCATGCAGGGGAGGGAAGAGGTGCGCCGGCGATCCGGCGCGTCGAAGGCCGAAGCTTTACCCCGTCCGCCCTCCCCCGCAAGCAGGGGAGGGCGGGCGCTCAGTCCGGCTTCTGCCGCGTCACGCGGAACTGCTGCACGCGCCGGTCGTCGGCCTGGGTGACCTGGAACAGGTAGCCGTCGACCCCGATCTCCTCGCCCACCTCGGGCAGGTGGCCGAACTCCGAGGTGACCATGCCGCCGATCGTGTCGAACTCCTCGTCGGAGAACGCCGCGCCGGTTTCCTCGTTGAAATCGGCGATCGGGGTGAGCGCGCTGACCTGCCAGCCGCCGCCGGCCTGCTCGTGCATCAGGTCCGGTTCTTCCTCGTCGTCGTGCTCGTCGTCGATCTCGCCGACGATCTGCTCCAGCACGTCCTCGATGGTGATCAGGCCGGCGACGCCGCCGTATTCGTCCACCACCAGGGCCATGTGGTTGCGCGAGCGGCGGAACTCCGCCAGCAGCACGTTCAGCCGCATCGACTCGGGAATCAGCACGGCCGGGCGGACCAGGGTGTGGATGTCGAAGCCGGAACTGTCGCCGAAGTACTTCAGCAGGTCCTTCGCCAGCAGGATGCCGATGATCTCGTCCTTGTCCTCGCCGTGGACGGGGAAGCGCGAATGGCCGGACTCGACCACGGCGGCGAGGATGTCCGCGAGCGGGGAATCTTCCGACAGCATCACGATCTGCGCGCGCGGGACCATGACGTCGTCCACGCTCAGCTCGGTGACCTTGAGCGCACCCTCGACCATGGTCAGGGTGTCGTTGGAGAGCAGGCCGTTGGCCTGGGCGGCGCGCAGTTCCTCGATCAGTTCGTCGCGGTTGCGGGGTTCGCCGGAAAACATGTGGCCCAGTCGATCCCACCAGGATCGGTGGGCCGGGCCGTTGGTACTGCCTGGGTCGTCGCTCATCACTCTTGGGTATTCGGCCCGGATGCGGGCGGAAGCCGGAGTCTAGCGGAAAAAGCGTGACGATTCAGGGCACAAGCCATGCCGGCCGGGGCGTGCGGGCGATTCGCGGGACCGCTTCCGCCGGCCTGCACGGCGTCAGGCGTAGGGATCGGCGATGCCGAGCCCGGCCAGGATGCGCGTCTCCAGCGCCTCCATCGCCTCGGCCTCGGCTTCCTCGACGTGGTCGTAGCCGAGCAGGTGCAGCACGCCGTGCACGGTCAGGTGCGCCCAGTGGTCGCGTTCGCGCTTGCCCTGTTCGGCGGCCTCGCGGGCCACCACCGGGGCGCAGATCGCCAGGTCGCCGATCAGCGGCAGCGCGATGCCGGGCGGCAGCTCGGCCGGGAACGACAGCACGTTGGTGGCGTAGTCCTTGCCGCGGTAGTCGCGGTTGAGCGTGCGGCCTTCGTCGAGGCCGACGATGCGGATCGCCAGCTCGGCGGGCTTGCGCCGCCTTGCCCCCTTCAGCGCCGCCCCGGCCCAGCGGCGGAAGCTCGCCGCCGAGGGCAGGCCGGCGCGCGGCACGGCGTAGCCGACGGACAACCTCGCCGCGGAGTCCTGCGCGAGCGGCTCCGGGCGCGCCGCGTCCGCCGGGGACTTCGTCGCGGCCGCGGATCGCCTCACTTGGCGTCCTCGTCTTTCTGCTCGAACGCCTCGTAGGCGCGCACGATCTTCGCCACCAGCGGATGGCGCACCACGTCGCGCGAGGTGAAGAAGGTGAAGCTGATGCCGTCCACGCCGCGCAGCACTTCCACCGCATGGCGAAGGCCCGAGCGCACGTTGCGCGGCAGGTCCACCTGGCTGACGTCGCCGGTGATCACCGCCACCGAGCCGAAGCCGATGCGGGTGAGGAACATCTTCATCTGCTCGACGGTGGTGTTCTGCGCCTCGTCGAGGATCACGTAGGAATCGTTGAGCGTGCGCCCGCGCATGTAGGCCAGCGGCGCGATCTCGATCACGTTGCGCTCGATCAGCTTGGCGACCTTCTCGAAGCCGAGCATCTCGTAGAGCGCGTCGTACAAGGGGCGCAGGTAGGGATCGACCTTCTGGCTGAGGTCGCCGGGCAGGAAGCCCAGCTTCTCGCCGGCCTCCACCGCCGGGCGCACCAGCAGCAGGCGCTGCACGCGGTTGGCTTCCAGCGCCTCCACCGCGCTGGCGACGGCGAGGTAGGTCTTGCCGGTGCCGGCCGGGCCCACGCCGAAGCTGATGTCGTGCGTGGTGATCGCGTGCAGGTAGCGCGCCTGGTTGGGGCCGCGCCCCTTGATCACGCCGCGCTTGACCTTGATGACGACTTCCTGCGCGCCCTCGGCCGCCTCGTCGGCGATCGCGTCGATGCCCGATTCGGCCAGGTGCAGGTTGATCTTCGCCCCGGTCAATGCCTCGCTTGCGGTGGCTTCGTAGAGCGCGCGCAGGACCTTCTCGCCGGCGCGCGCGGCGGCTTCCTCGCCGATCACCTCGAACAGGTTGCCGCGATGGTTGATCTCCACCCCGAGGCGCAGTTCGACCTGGCGCAGGTGTTCGTCGAACGGCCCGCACAGGTTGGAGAGGCGGGCGTTGTCCTCGGGGTCGAGGGCGAAATCGCGCTGGTTGAGGCCGTCGGTCATGGGAATCTGTCGGATGGATGGTATTTCTGGCCGGGGCGCTTGATGGGGCAGGGCGCCGGATGAGGCTGCGGGACGATGCCGGAGGAGGCTATGTCACGCATGTCGTGCCGCGATGCCCGGACCCGTCATCCCCGCGAAAGCGGGGATCCAGTGCCTTTGCGAGGCACGCAAGACGCTGGAGCCCCGCTTTCGCGGGGATGACGGACTTGGGAGTGCGGATGACGGGATGGCTGGTCATGCAGGGGAGCTTTACTGCGGCCTCTCCGGGCCCGCATCAAGCCGCCACTTCGTCGACGAGTCGCACCCGTCCACGCAGCGAGTTGCTCATCGCCTCGGTGATCTCCACGTCGACGAACCGGCCGATCAGGCGGGCGTTGCCCGGGAAGTTCACGTAGCGCATGTTCTCCGTGCGGCCGCTCAGCTCGTTCGGGTTGCGCGTGCTGGGCTTTTCCACCAGCACGCGCTGCACGGTGCCGACCATCGCCTCGTTGATCTTCCTGGCATTGGCGTTGATCGCCGCCTGCAGGCGCGCGAGGCGCTCGTGCTTCACCGCCGCCGGCGTCTCGTCGGCGAGGTTGGCGGCCGGCGTGCCTGGGCGCGAGGAAAAGATGAAGGAAAAGCTCTGGTCGAAGCCGACGTCGTCGATCAGCTTCATGGTCTTCTCGAAATCCTCGTCGGTCTCGCCGGGGAAACCGACGATGAAGTCGGAGGAGACGCAGATGTCCGGCCGCACCGCGCGCAGCTTGCGGATCTTCTGCTTGAACTCCAGCGCGGTGTAGCCGCGCTTCATCGCGCTGAGGATGCGGTCGGAGCCGGCCTGCACCGGCAGGTGCAGGAAGTTGGCCAGCTTGGGCACGCTGGCGTAGGCCTCGATCAGCGAGTCGGAGAACTCCAGCGGATGCGAGGTGGTGAAGCGGATGCGGCCGATGCCATCGATCTGCGCGATGGCGTGGATCAGCACGGCGAGGTCGGCGGTGCCGCCGTCGTGGGTGGGGCCGCGGTAGGCGTTGACGTTCTGGCCGAGCAGGTTCACCTCGCGCACGCCCTGCGCGGCGAGCTGGGCCACCTCGACGAGCACGTCGTCGAACGGGCGGCTGATCTCCTCGCCGCGGGTGTACGGCACCACGCAGTAGGAGCAGTACTTCGAGCAGCCCTCCATGATCGAGACGAAGGCGGTCGGCCCTTCCGCGCGGGGCTCGGGCAGACGGTCGAACTTCTCGATCTCGGGGAAGCTGATGTCCACCTGCGGCTTGCCGCTGGCGCGCTGCTTCTCGATCAGCTCGGGCAGCCGGTGCAGGGTCTGCGGGCCGAACACCAGGTCGACGTAGGGCGCGCGCTTGACGATCGCCTCGCCCTCCTGGCTCGCCACGCAGCCGCCCACGCCGATCAGCACCGGCTTGCCGCCGCGCTTGTGCTCCTTCCAGCGGCCGAGCTGACTGAACACCTTTTCCTGCGCCTTTTCGCGGATCGAGCAGGTATTGATCAGGATCACGTCCGCCTCGGACTCGTCCTGGGTCAGTTCCAGGCCATGCGATGCCTTGAGCACGTCGGCCATCTTGGCCGAGTCGTACTCGTTCATCTGGCAGCCGTGGGTCTTGATGAAAAGTTTATGGAGAGCTGGCTTGCCGCTCATGGCATGGATTACCGTTTCTTTCGCGAGGCATAGGGCGCCGGGCGCCGAACCGCGCAGTCTACCCCTGCCTCCGGCCGCCTGCCAGTGAAGCGGCAAGGCGGATCAAGCACTTGCGCCGCCATCCATGGCGGGGCGCGGGATGCTACGCGGCGCACGGAACGGACGACCCGCGCTTGAGATCGCCCGTGCGATGGCGGCACACTGCGCGCCATGTCTGCCGCCGTGCGCCAAGGGGATAGCGTCGGCCTGCCTCCAGGGGCCCTCCCGCGCCATGCGATCCTGCAAAGGGTCGTGGCCGCCTGCGCGCTGCTGCTGGGCATCGGCGCGCTGCCGGCGGCGCATGCCGCCACGCTCTACCGCTGCACCGGCAGCGGCGGCGAGACCGTCTTCAGCAGCAGCACCGCCGGCTATGCCGGCTGCAGGCGGCTGGGCTCGTACGCGCCGTCGGGGCGCCGCGCGCCGCCGGTTGCGCGGAAAGCCGAAGCCTCGCTGGCGGCGGTGCGCGGCTCGGTCGAAACCACCGCCCGGCCCACCGCCCCGGCGTCGCTGGACGGGGTCGAGGGCTCGGTGCAGACCACCGCCCGGGCGCCGCTGCCGCGCAAGACCCTGTTCGCCGACGTGCAAGGCTCGGTGCGGACCTCCGCGCGGATGGTCGAGCTGGTATCGACGGCCCCGACGCCGGCCGGCGTGCCGGGGCGCTGGAGCTACAGCGAATCGCGCGCGCAGCCCGATCCCGCGGTGGCCGCGGCCGCCAGCGGCGCGGCCGGCGACCGCGTCCTGCGCGGGGCGGTCTACCGGGTCGTGCGCAAGGACGGCAGCGTCGAGTACACCAACCTGCCGCCGGCCGCGCAGCGCGGCCGCGCGGTGACCATGCTGTTCAGCTACATCTCCACCTGCATGGCCTGCAACCTGCACTCGCCGATCAACTGGAACAGCGTGCGGCTGAATTTCGATGCGTATGCCGCCACGATCCGCGCGGCGAGCGTCGAGTTCGGCGTCGACGAGGCGTTCCTGCGCGCGATCATCCATGCCGAAAGCGCCTTCAACCCCCGCGCGCTGTCGATCAAGGGCGCGCAGGGGCTGATGCAGCTGATGCCGGCCACGGCGGGCGACATGGGCGTGCTGGACGCGTTCGACGCCGACCAGAACATCCGCGGCGGCGCGCGCTACCTGGCCTTGCTGCTGCGCAACTTCGGCGGCGACGAGCGGCTGGCCGCGGCCGCCTACAACGCGGGGCCGGCGGCGGTGCAGCGCTACAACGGGGTGCCGCCCTATGCCGAGACCCGGGTCTACGTCGAGCGCGTCGGCGCGCTGCGCAAGCGCTACGGCGCGGCGGCGCACCCCTCGCTGGCGGCGGTGAAGCCGGCAGCGCGCATTGCCGGCGACCTTTAGCCGGCCTGTCTGAGGGATCAGCCGTCCAGCGCGCTACTGCCGAGCATCGGCGGGCGCTGCGCGATGGTGACCTCGCTGTGGAACGGGGCGCCGTTGCGCAGGCCGGACACCTGCACCTTGCTGCCCGGCTGCAGCGCCGCCTCGTGCCGGCGCAGGTCGGCCGGGTCGAGGATGTCGTCGGTGCCGATGCGCAGCAGGATGTCGTGCGGCTGGATGCCGGCCAGGGCCGCCGGGCCGCCGGGGTAGACGTCGGTGACCTGGGCGCCGCGCGCGGCGGCGGGCAGGCCGCTGTCCGCCGCGACCGGCACGAAGGCGTAGTCGGCGCCCATCCAGCCGCGCACCACGTGGCCGGTGGCGATCAACTGGTCGAGCACCTTCTTGGCATTGTCGACCGGGATGGCGAAGCCGATCCCCTCGGCGTTGGCGGCCTTGCCGATCAAGAGGGTGTTGATGCCCACCAGCTCGCCCTCGGCGTTGACCAGGGCGCCGCCGGAGTTGCCCAGGTTGATCGCCGCGTCGGTCTGGATGAAGTCCTCGGGGCTGCCGCTGCTGAGCTGGCGGCCGATCGCGCTGACGATGCCCATCGTCACGGTCTGGTTGAGGCCCAGCGGGTTGCCGATCGCCAGCACCACGTCGCCGGCGCGCACCGCGTGCTGGTCGGCGATGCGGATCACCGGCAGGTTGCCGGCCTCGATCTTCAGCACGGCCAGGTCGGTCTCCTCGTCCGCGCCGACCAGGGTGGCCTTGGCGATGCGGCCGTCGTACAGCAGCACCTGGATGTCGTCGGCGTTGGCGATCACGTGGTTGTTGGTCAGCACGTAGCCCTCGGCGCTGACGATCACGCCGGAGCCGAGCACCTGCTGCGGGCGCTTGTAGGCGGGGCCGGTCGGCAGGCCCCCGAACAGGCGCTGCAGGACCGGGTCGCTGTACATCCGCACGGCCTGCTCGGTGACCATCTTGTTGGCGTAGATGTTCACCACCGAGGGCGCGGCGCGGGCCACCGCGTCGGCGTAGGAGGCCGGCCCGCGGCCGGCCGGCGCGGTCGCGGCGGGCGCCTGGGCGGCCGGGGCGAGCCCGAAGCGCGCGCGCAGGCGGTCGCCGCTGCCCGGCCAGAACAGGCCGACCACGAACGCCACGGCCAGTCCGAGGACGACGAAGCGGGCGACGAAGGCGAGCAGGCCGGCGGCATCTTTCATAGGCAGTGATTTCTTGACCAGACCATGGGCGGCGCCGCCGCGGCGGGGACCACGGGCAGCGTGGCGGGACCATGGCTTCCCCCGTGGGGTTTGATTGTACGGGGCAGGCCCTGACGCTACACTAACGCGATTTTTGCAGGCACCGATAGCCTGCGTCTCAATGGCATTGCAAGTACCGGAGAGCCTGATGGCGAACGAAGTCGTCGATCACGGCCGCCGCCGATTCCTCACAGCGACCACCGCGGTGGTCGGTGGCGTGGGGGTCGTTGCGGCAGTCGTGCCCTTCATCAAGTCGTGGGAACCCAGCGCGCGCGCCAAGGCCGCCGGCGCTCCGGTCACCGTCGATCTCTCCAAGATCGAGTCGGGGCAGCAGCTGATCGTGGCGTGGCGCAGCCTGCCGGTGTTCGTGGTCAACCGCACCAAGGCGCAGCTCGATGCGCTGCCGTCGGTGGACAGCCGCCTGGTCGATCCCAAGTCCGACCAGGGCTCGGCCGACCAGCAGCCGAAGTACGCGCAGAACGAGAACCGCTCGATCAAGCCGGAATGGCTGGTGGTGGTCGGCATCTGCACCCACCTGGGCTGCGTGCCCGACTACGTGCCGGTGATCAAGCCCGAGCCGTTCGATCCCGACTGGAAGGGCGGCTTCTACTGCCCCTGCCACAAGTCGCGCTACGACATGTCCGGCCGCGTCTTCAGCGGCGTGCCGGCACCGAAGAACCTGCAGGTGCCTCCGTACCATTTCGTGGATGACAAGACCATCCAGATCGGCGTCGATCCCAAGGAGGCCGGCTGATGGCTAACGTCTTCACCAACATCGGCAACTGGGTCAACGAGCGCGCGCCGAACATGATGCCGGCGTACCGCAAGCACATGACCGAGTACTACGCGCCGAAGAACTTCAACCTCTGGTACTACTTCGGCTCGCTGGCCATCCTGGTGCTGGTCAACCAGATCGTCACCGGCATCTTCCTCACCATGAACTACAAGACCAGCGCGGCGGAAGCGTTCGCCTCGGTCGAGTACATCATGCGCGACGTGGAGTGGGGCTGGCTGATCCGCTACATGCACTCCACCGGCGCCTCGCTGTTCTTCGTGGTGGTGTTCCTGCACATGTTCCGCGGCCTGATGTACGGCTCGTACAAGAAGCCGCGTGAGCTGGTGTGGATCCTCGGCATGCTGATCTTCCTGGTGCTGATGGCCGAAGCCTTCATGGGCTATGTGCTGCCGTGGGGCAACATGTCGTTCTGGGGCGCCAAGGTGATCATCTCGCTGTTCGGCACCATCCCGGTCATCGGCGACACGCTGGTGCAGTGGATCATGGGCGACTACATCCCGGCCGACGCCACGCTCAACCGCTTCTTCGCGCTGCACGTGATCGCGCTGCCGCTGGTGCTGCTGCTGCTGGTGGTGCTGCACATCGCCGCGCTGCACGAGGTGGGCTCGAACAACCCGGACGGCGTGGAGATCAAGAAGGGCCCGAAGGGCAACCGCTGGGACGCGCTCAAGCCGGCCGACGGCATCCCGTTCCACCCGTACTACACGGTGAAGGACCTGGTCGGCGTGGGCTTCTTCCTGATGATCGCGGCGTTCATCATCTTCTTCGCGCCGACCTTCGGCGGCTGGTTCCTGGAGCACGACAACTTCATCCCGGCGAACAACCTGGCGACGCCGTCGCACATCAAGCCGGTGTGGTACTTCACCCCGTTCTACGCGATCCTGCGCATGATCCCCTCGTTCTTCGGCACCGCCGTGTGGGGCGTGCTGGGCATGTTCGGCGCGATCGCGGTGCTGTTCGTGCTGCCGTGGATCGACGCGGGCAAGGTCAAGTCCATCCGCTACCGCGGCACCGGCTACAAGGTGGCGCTGGGGCTGTTCGTGGTGTCGTTCTTCATGCTCGGTGCCGTCGGCGCGGGCATCACCGCCGAGGTGATTCCGGAGTGGTTCGGCAATGTCGACGTCACGTTCTGGGAGAACCTGTTCGGCCGCGCGATGACCCTGCTGTACTTCGGGTTCTTCGTGTTCCTCTGGTTCTATACACGCCTCGGCTGGGAAAAGACCAAGCCGGTTCCGGAACGGGTGACGATGCATGACTAAGCGGCAGCTCCACATGAAGCACTACATCTTCTCGCTTGCGCTGGCGTTCGGCCTGCTGCTGGGCAGCGCATCCGTCCAGGCCTCGGAAGAGGGCGGGCTGCCGCCGGCCGGCACCAGCGTGAGCGACCAGGCTTCGCTGCAGCGCGGCGCCCGGCTGTTCTTCAACTACTGCGTGGGCTGCCACTCGCTGAAGTACGTGCGTTATTCGCGTATCGCCGAGGATCTGGGCCTGTCCGAGCAGGAAGTGATGCAGAACCTGAACTTCACCGGCGCCAAGTTCGGCGAGACGGTGGTTTCGCACATGCCGGAGGACTCGGCCAAGCAGTGGTTCGGCAAGGCACCGCCGGACCTGTCGCTGGAAGTGCGCGCGAAGACCGCCGACTGGGTCAACGCCTACCTCAACTCGTTCTACGTCGATCCGAGCCGCCCGGTGGGCTGGAACAACTCGGTGTTCCCGAACGCCTCCATGCCGTTCCCGATGTGGGAGCTGCAGGGCGTGCAGACCGCGGTGAAGAAGCCGGGCAGCGAGGATGAGATCGAGAAGCTCGAGCTGTCCTCGCCGGGCAAGATGACCCCGGAGCAGTACCGCCAGGCCACGCGCGACCTCACCAGCTTCCTGGAATACGTCTCGGAGCCTGCCGCGTTGCAGCGCCAGAAGTACGGTATCTGGGTGCTGCTGTTCCTGGCCGGCTTCAGCCTGCTCGCCTATATGCTCAAGAAGGAATACTGGAAGGACGTCCACTGAGGACGCCGTCCGGTCATGATGGGCAGGGTGGCGCCTGGCGCCGCCCTGCCGGTTGATGGGGAGACCATGCATGGTCCAAAGCGCTCGTTCGCGTGCCGTACTCACCCTGTACACCACCGCCGATGACATCCAGTGCCATCGTGTCCGGCTGGTGCTGGCCGCCAAGGGTGTCAGCTACGAGCGGGTGCAGGTCGACCCGGCCCGTCCCCCCGAAGACCTGATCGACCTCAATCCCTACGGCAATACGCCAACCCTGGTCGACCGCGAGCTCAGCCTGTACGACACCGCGGTGATCTGCGAGTACCTGGACGAGCGTTATCCGCATCCGCCGCTGATGCCGATCGACCCGCTGTCGCGCGCACGGCTGCGGCTGGCCGCGGTGCGCATCGAGCGCGACTGGCTGCCGGAAGTGGATGCCATCCGTGCCGGCGGCCGCCCTGCGGACGCGGCGCGCAAGCGGCTGCGCGAGCAACTGCTGGCTTCGCTGCCGCTGTTCAAGGCCGCGAAGTTCTTCCTCAACCCCGAGATGAGTCTGATCGACTGCCTGGTCGCCCCGGTGGTCTGGCGCCTGCCCTGGCTGGGCGTGGAGCTGGGCCGCGAGGGCAAGCCGATCGTCGACTACGGCGAGCGCCTGTTCCACAGCCAGGGCTATGCCCGCAGTCTCACCGCCGAAGAAAGGGCCATGCGGCCGCAATGAACGACGAAGCCGTACCGATGACCTCCAACCGCCCCTACCTGCTGCGGGCGATCTACGACTGGATCAGCGACAACAACCTCACTCCCTACGTGCTGGTTGACGCCACGGTCGACGGCGTGCGCGTGCCGCCGCAGGTGGTCAAGAACGGCCAGGTGGTGCTCAACCTGGCGATGCGTGCGGTGGCGAACCTCGACCTGGGCAACGAGTGGATCAGTTTCCAGGCGCGCTTTTCCGGCGTCAGCCAGGCGATCCACATCCCGGTGCAGGCGGTGCTGGCGCTGTACGCGCAGGAAAACGGTCAGGGCATGATGTTCCCCGCCGAGGAAGGAGGCGACGCACCGCCGCCGCCGTCCCCGGAGCCGGACGGCACCCCGCCGGTTCCTCCCGGCGACGACGACGGCGACAAGCCGCGCCGCGGCACGCCGCACCTGCGCGTGGTGAAATGACCGGCCGCCGGCCTGCGCCGGTGGCGGAAGAAGCTCACTGTCCCTTGCGCTCGTCGCGGAACCGGCGCAGCGAGATGACGTTGTCCGGCAGCGGGCGGGAGTCCGGTTCGTCGGGCGCCCCGGCGGCTGAAGGGAGGCCGGACGGATGCTCGATGGGCGGATGTTCCGCCGGTCCCGATTCGAGGGTGGGCAGGCTCAGTCCGCTCATTGCGCCGCCGGCCATCCAGATCCGGCCGGGCTGGCGGTCGTCGCCGTCCACGCTCACCTCGAAGCCGTAGCAGCGCTCCAGCTTCAGCCCGTCGCGGCGGCGCAGGCGCAGGCCGCGCAGGCCCACGCTCTCGTCCAGCAGTTGCAGGCCGTGGCGTTCGCACTGCCGGCGCGCCTCGGCCACGGCATGCTCGCGCGCGCGGATCAGCTTCAGCCACAGGCCGACGAGGGCGCCGAACGCGAGCAGCAGGAAAAGGTCGCCGAATTTACCCATCGCGGCAGTGTGGGTACGCGGTCGGGCGTACGCAAGCGGGCGCCGGGAAGGTGGCTCAGTCCAGCCGCAGGCGCAGCGAGAGGTCGACGGCGCGCACGTGCTTGGTCAGTGCGCCGACCGAGATGAAGTCGACGCCGGTGCGTGCCAGCTCGCCGATGCTGTCCAGGTCGACGTTGCCGGAAACCTCCAGCGGAACCCGCCCGGCGGCGAGGGCCACGGCTTCGCGCATCAGGTCCGGGGTGAAGTTGTCCAGCATGATCCGGTCGACCCCGGCGGCGATCGCCTGGCGCAGCTCGTCGAGGTTTTCCACCTCCACTTCCAGCAGCAGGTCCGGATGCCGGAGGCGGGCCGCCGCGACCGCGGCGTCGATGCCGCCTGCGGCGATGATGTGGTTTTCCTTCACCAGGATCGCGTCGTACAGGCCGATCCGGTGGTTGTGGCCGCCGCCGCAGCGCACCGCGTACTTCTGCGCCAGGCGCAGGCCGGGCAGGGTCTTGCGCGTATCGAGCACGCGCACCGCGGTGCCGGCGACGGCGGCGACGTGCGCGGCGGTGATCGTCGCGGTGCCGGACAGCAACTGCAGGAAGTTCAGCGCCGAACGCTCCGCGCTGACCAGGGCCCGCGCGCGGCCGCGCAGTTCGCAGATCACGCTGCCGGCCGCCACGCGCTCGCCGTCGGCGACCTTCCAGTCGATGCGCACGTCCGGGTCGAGCTTGCGGAAGCAGGCGTCGAACCAGGGAATGCCGGCGATCACCGCGGACTCGCGGGAGGTCAGCGCGGCATGCGCCTGGGCGTCGGCGGGCAGCAGGTCGGCGGTGGCGTCGCCGCTGCCGAGGTCCTCGGCGAAGGCGCGGGCGACGTCGGCGTCGATCAGCGGGGGGGCGGGCGGGTCGAGCGCAAGCTTGGCAGTCATTCGGTATCCGTGTCATCGGCCGGGGCCGCCTGGCTGAGGCGGCCGACGATGGCATCCAGGGCGCGGTCGAACAGCGGTTCGGAGGCGAGCACGCGCGCGCTGCCGGCGGCCAGCGCCGCGGCCAGCTCGTGCGGCGCGTAGTCGGCCACCTTGAGGCCGCGGCGGTTGACGAACAGGTAGCGGCCGCTCATCGGGCTGATCCACGACAGCTTGGCGCGCTCGTTCGCATCGCCGGTGGGGCAGAACTCCAGCCAGGTGCCCGGCTTCAGCGCGGCCACCTGCTCCAGTTCGGGCAGGTCCTGCGGTGGGTTGGCGAGCTGCTCCGCCTCGGCGGCGATGACCGGCGCCTCGGCCTCGACGATCGGCTGGATGCTGTCGGGGATCGGCAGCGGTGCCGCTTCCTGGGGCGTATCTTCGACGACCTCGCCGAGCTGCTGGCGGTAATAGGTGTGCAACTGGCCCAGCAGGCGCTCGATGTCGCTTTCCTGGAAGGCGACGTTGGCCAGCCCGCGGCGCAGCGCGCGCTCGATGCCGGGCAGCATCTGCCGAAGCTGGCGCTGGCTCTCCGGGTCGCGGGCCGGCCGGGTGCTGGCGATGAATTCGTTGATGAAGCGCAGCGCCTCGGCGAATTCCGTCGACTCCTCGCCCTGGCGCAGGATCGTCAGCACGAGGTAGTTGGCCCAGGCGCGGGCCAGCACGCCGTGGACCAGCGGCGGCAGGGTCTGCCCGCCGATGCGGTCGAGGATCTCGCGCGCGGCGCGGCGGCGGGCCTGTTCCAGGCGCTCGCGGCCGCGGGTGGACTCGGCCACGCGCTGCTCGGCCAGTTCGGCGCGGCGGCGGCTGAGGTCGTGGAACTCCTGCAGTTCCTGGCCGAGCCGCTCGAAGATGCCCATGTCGTCGTCGAAGTCGTGCAGCAGGCGGTCGACGACCGACTTCACCTTTTCGTGGACGCGGTGGTCGCGGTCGGATTCGGCCGACCAGCCCTTGGCCAGTTCCGCGAGGCTGTCCAGCAGCCGGCGGGCCGGGTGCTGGCGATGGGCGAACAGCCGGCGATCGATGATCGCGGCCTTCAGGTAGGGGATCTGCAGGCGTGCGAGCAGCACCTGCATCTCGGCCGGCAGGTTGCGGTCCTCGAGGATGAACTCGAACAACATGCCGACCAGGTCGATGGTGTCTTCGTCGATCGTGGCGACCTGGCCCGGACGTTCGCCGCGCAGGGCACCGAGCTGGCTGAGCAGGTGCTCCTTCAACTGGGCCACTTCGCGGTTCAGCGCCGCGGTGTCCAGGTCCTGCACCGGCAGCGGGCCGCTGGCGAGCTGGCTCTGCAGGACGCTGAGCGCGCCCAGCAGCTCGTTCGCCGTGGGAATCGACATCGAGCCGGCGATCGCGCCTGTCTCGCCGGCCGGGTGGCGGCGGGCGTTGAACAGGCTGCGCAGGGTCTGCAGCAGGTCGTCGGAGACCTCGACCGCCTCGTCGGCGCCGGGCGTTCCCTCCGCGCCGCGCGGGGCGCCGTCGCCGACCGCCTTGGCCGCACCGCCGCGGACGATCTCGTGGCGTAGCTGCGGCAGCACGCCGGCGCGGATCAGCTCGGCGTTGACGTCCTGGTAGAGGTCTTCCAGCGCGGACAGCACGTAGCGGTCGAACAGCTTGTAGATGATTAGCTTGACGCGCATGTCCGCGGTCAGCTCGCGCATCGCCTGGCGGAAGGCCTGGGCCAGCGCGGCCGGGGCGATCGGGTTGTTCGCCTCGTCGATCTTGAGGCCGCCGCAGATCACCGACAGCCGCTGGTTGACCGCGAACAGGTCGCGCGCCAAGCGCGATTCGTTCTTGCCGATCATGCTGGTGATCGCCAGCGACTCCTCCAGCTCGTTGTCGGCCACCAGGGCCAGCTCGATCGGGCCGCCGGGCAGGGCTTCCGGCGCGGCCTGGCGCTGGCCCATGGTCATGTCGGCCAGTTCGCGGTTGACCTGGGTCAGGTAGTTGCGCTCGACCGCCGGGCGGCGCTTGCGCACCTCGCGCATGCCGTCGAAGTAGTGCATCTGCGCGGCGTTGTTCTCGGCCTTCTCGGCCAGGTCGAACAGGGCGTCGTCGACGTGCTCGAACATGTTGCCGAGCAACTGCTGCAGGCGGCGCCCGGCCACGCCGCGCACGGCGTTCAGCAGGTCGCCGACCCGCTGGCTGGAAGGATCAAGCCGCTGGCTCAGGTTGACTATCTTGGATGGCTCACTGGCTTCTTTCACCGCCACACCCCTGAAGCGTGCCGTCTGCGATCGCGGACAAAACGCCGTCCGACGCCTGACGATAAGCGAAAAGGCATGACCATGTCATGTCGCGCCAGGGTCGAACGGCTCACATTTGCGGACCGGAAACGGCCGTGGAGCGCCATTTCCGTGGATACGGGCCGCCGCTCAGGCGGCCGGCGGGAAATCGCGCAGCTGCACCGTGCCGATGCCTTCCTCCGGCAGCATCACCGGGATGCCGTCGTCGATGCGGTAGATCACCTTGCGGTCGGTCGTGATCAGGCCCTCGCCCAGCCGCTGGCGCACCGGGGCGCCGGCCACCGTGTCCACCTGGCCCTGTTCGATGGCGGCATTGAGCGCGTCCAGCTCGCTCTTGCCGAGCAGGCGGACGGGAGTCTTGCTGACCGGGCAGCACAGGATGTCGAGCAGGCGCTTGTCCATGGAGCGGATCGTGCCGGAATGCGGAAAGCCCGTACAATAGCCTTTTTGGAATGGCGGGACCATGACTTCGACTGCCAAATCACCACGCGTCGGCGTGGTAATGGGCTCGCGCTCGGACTGGGAAACGATGGAGCACGCGGCCGGCGTACTCGACGAGCTGGGCGTGCCGCACGAAGTGCGGGTGGTATCCGCCCACCGCACGCCGGACCTGCTGTTCCGCTACGCCGAGGAAGCGGCGGCGCGCGGGATCGAGGTGATCGTCGCCGGCGCCGGCGGCGCCGCGCACCTGCCGGGCATGCTGGCGGCCAAGACGCGATTGCCGGTGTTCGGCGTGCCGGTGCAGTCGAAGGCGCTCAACGGCATGGATTCGCTGCTGTCGATCGCGCAGATGCCGGCCGGCATCCCGGTCGGCACGCTGGCGATCGGCCGCGCCGGCGCGGTGAACGCCGGGCTGCTCGCCGCGGCGGTGCTGGCGCTGCACGATCCCGCGCTGGCCGACGCGCTGGACGATTTCCGCCGGCGCCAGACCCAGGGCGTGCTCGACCGGCCGGACCCGCGCACGTGAGCGAGCGCCATCAACCCGTACTGGGCATCCTTGGCGGCGGCCAGCTCGCGCGCATGCTGGCCCTGGCCGCCGCGCCGCTGGGCGTGAAGACCCTGGTGGTGGACAGCGCCGCCGACGCCTGCGCCGGCCAGGTCGCGCCGTTGGTGGTGGCCGACTGGACCGACTACGCGGCGCTGGAGGATTTCGCGCGCCGGGTCGACGTGGTCACCTTCGATTTCGAGAACGTGCCGGCCGAGACGGCGCACTGGCTGGCCGGGCGGGTGGCGGTGTTCCCGGCGCCGCAGGCCCTGGCGGTGGCGCAGGACCGGCTGGCCGAGAAGACCCTGTTCCGCGAATGCGGCCTGGATACGCCCGCGTTCATGGCGATCGAAACCCGGGCCGACCTGGACCGCGCGCTGGCTGCCATCGGTGCGCCGGCGGTGCTGAAGACGCGCCGGCTCGGCTACGACGGCAAGGGGCAGTTCCGGTTGCGCGCGCTGGCCGACGCCGACGCGGCCTGGGCCGCGCTCGGCGCGCAGGCGAGCGCGCACGGGCTGATCCTCGAGGCCTTCGTGCCGTTCGAGCGCGAGCTGTCGGTGATCGCGGTGCGCAGCCGCGACGGCGATTTCCGCACCTGGCCGCTGACCCAGAACTGGCATACCGACGGCGTGCTCTCGCTGAGCCTGGCGCCGGCGCCGGACGTGGGGGCCCTGCAGGCGCGCGCGACCGACCTGGCCCGCACGCTGGCCGAGCGGCTGGGCTACGTGGGTGTGTTCGCGCTGGAGCTGTTCGTGAAGGACGGCGAGCTGCTCGGCAACGAGATGGCGCCGCGCGTGCACAACTCCGGCCACTGGACGATCGAGGGCGCGCTGGCCAGCCAGTTCGAGAACCACGTGCGCGCGGTGCTGGGCCTCCCGCTCGGCGACATCTCCGCACGCGGGTCGTCGGCGATGTTCAACTGGATCGGCGAGCTGCCCGATGCCACGCCGGTGCTTGCCGCGGCCGATGCACACTGGCACGACTACGGCAAGCAGTCGCGGCCGGGGCGCAAGGTGGGGCACGCCACCGTGTGCGCACCGGATGCGCACCAGCTCGCGGCGAGGCTGGACGCGGTGGCGCAGGCGCTGGGGCGCGGGGCGCAGGTCGCGCCGGCGCTGCAGGTCCTGAAGGACCGGTAGGCGCGCCCGCATCCGGTGCGTCGAGGACAAACAAAAGGCGGAGCCGGCAACGGCTCCGCCTTTTGTTTGTCGATGGGCCTGCCTGGCGGCAGGCGTCGCGGTCAGGCGAGGTTCTTCGCCGCGAAGTCCCAGTTGACGAGGTTCCAGAACGCCTCGAGGTACTTCGGGCGGGCGTTGCGGTAGTCGA
>NZ_LMSL01000041.1:261497-261640 GCF_001428405.1 Frateuria sp. Soil773 | reverse complement strand
TGTAGTAGGCATGCTCCCACACGTCGGCGGTGAACAGCGGCTTGTCGCTGCCGGTGATCGGGGTGGCCGCGTTGGAGGTGTTGACGATGCCCAGCGAACCGTCCGGACGCTGCACCAGCCAGGTCCAGCCCGAGCCGAAGTTG
>NZ_LMSL01000041.1:188525-261400 GCF_001428405.1 Frateuria sp. Soil773 | reverse complement strand
GCGGAGATGTGCGGCTCCAGCGCGTTCTTTTCGTACGGCAACGGGGGGAGTTCGATCGCCATGAGTAGGCTCCTGTGGCGTTGGCTGAGGGAAAGCCGGGGTCGATGCCGCCGGGCGGCGGCCGATGCTCGGCTGATACACTACCGGTCTGCGTGCATTGTAGTGATGAAACCGAAGTTATGGACGTCAACGAGCGAATCAAGACGGTGCTCGCCGAGCATCCCATCGTGCTTTTCATGAAAGGCACGCCGCAGTTTCCGATGTGCGGCTTTTCCAGCCGCGCCGTGCAGGCGTTGAAGGAGGCCGGCGCGACGTTCCATGCGGTGAACGTGCTGGCCGACCCGGAAGTGCGCGCGGCCCTGCCGCATTTCGCCAACTGGCCGACCTTCCCTCAGTTGTTCATCCAGGGCGAGCTGATCGGCGGCTGCGACATCGTCGAGGACCTGAAGGCCTCCGGCGAGCTGGGCCGCATGGCCAGCGACGTGGCCGGGGTGGCGCACTGATGGCGCTGCCGCTGACCCGCCTGCCGCAGGACTGGCTGCCGGCAGCCGACACCCTGAAGGACCGCGTGGTGCTGGTCACAGGCGCCTACGGCGGCCTCGGCGGCGCGGTGGCGCGCGCCGCCGCCCGCGCCGGCGCCACCGTGGTGGTCACCGGCCGGCGCAAGCGCCAACTGGAGCAGCTCTACGACGCGATGCTGGCCGAGCAGTTGCCCGAGCCGGTGATCCACCCCCTGGACATGGAGGTGGCGACGCCGCGCGACTACGAGGCGCTGGCGGACGGCCTGCGGCGCGACCTCGGCCGGCTCGACGGCATCGTGCACTGCGCGGCCAGCTTCGCCGGGCTGACTCCGCTTGCGATGCACAAGCCCGACGACTGGCTGCGCGCCCTGCACGTGAACGTGTCGGCGCCGTTCGCGCTGACCCAGGCCTGCCTGCCGCTGTTGGGCGAGGCGCCCGACGGCGCGGTGGTGTTCGTGCTGGACAACCCCGAGCTGCTGCAGCGCGCGCACTGGGGCGGCTACGGCGTTTCCAAGGCGGCGCTGGAGCGCCTGGTCGAGATCCTGCACCAGGAAACCGAGCGCGGCAGCGTGCGCGCCCATGCGCTGCTGCCGGCGCCGATGCGCACCACGCTGCGGCGCCAGGCTTATTTCGGCGAGGACAGCCTGCTGCAGCCGCTGCCGGACGCCAGCGCGGCGGCGGCGATCTACTTGCTCGGCGCCGAAGGCGCGGCTGCGCGCGGCGCCGCGCTCGACCTGCGGCCGGCCTGACGGGCGCATCATGCAACGGACTGACGTCAGCGACAGGGGGTTCCGATGGAAGCGCAGATGACCACATTGTCGGCGGGCATCCTGCTGTTCCTGATCATGGACCCGCTGGGCAACATCCCGTTCTTCCTGAGCCTGCTCAAGCACGTGCCGCCGAAACGCCGGCGCGTGGTGATGGTGCGCGAGCTGCTGATCGCGCTGGGCGTGCTGCTCGGCTTCCTGGTCGGCGGCCAGCATATCCTCAAGCTGCTGCAGCTGAAGCAGGAGTCGATCAGCATCGCCGGCGGCATCGTGCTGTTCCTGATCGGCATCCGCATGGTGTTTCCGCCGGCCGACGGCGGCGGCATCTTCGGCAAGTCGGAGGGCGAACCCTTCATCGTGCCGATGGCGATCCCGGGCGTGGCGGGCCCCTCGGCGATGGCCGCGCTGCTGCTGCTGACCAATTCCTCGCCGGGCCGCACCGCCGACTGGGCGGTGGCCCTGCTGCTGGCCTGGCTCGCCACGTCGGCGATCCTGCTCAGCGCCACCTACCTGTTCCGCTGGCTGGGCGAGAGCGTGCTGACCGCGCTGGAGCGGGTGATGGGCATGCTGCTGATCGCGCTGTCGGTGCAGATGTTCATGGGCGGGCTGGCGGCCTTCCTGCACCCGGCCGTTTGAAACATGCGCCCGCGCACGGTTGTGTGCGGATTCCGTCCCGGTGGCATCACCCTGCTGTCATACTTGGTCACCAGCATGGGCGAAACAACGTAGGAGGCGGTCATGCTCAGCGTCGAACAGACTCTCACCGAGCGCCTGCCGTGGCTGGCGCAGCACCCGAGGATCCGCCGTCCGGTCGCCGGCATGCTGGGGCGGCTGGCCGACGAGGCCGGCTTCAACCGCGTCCTCGACGCGGTTGGCAAGGTGGAGGGCTTCGACTTCGTCGAGCGCGCGCTGGAAGTGCTCGGCGCCAGCTACCACCTCAACCCGCGCGAGCGCGAGAACATCCCGGTCGAAGGGCCGGTGCTGGTCGTCGCCAACCACCCGCTGGGCATGGTCGACGCGCTGGCCCTGCTGCACCTGGTCGGCTC
This sequence comes from Frateuria sp. Soil773, assembly GCF_001428405.1. Taxonomy (GTDB): domain Bacteria; phylum Pseudomonadota; class Gammaproteobacteria; order Xanthomonadales; family Rhodanobacteraceae; genus LMSL01. Next base: position 259,066 of record NZ_LMSL01000041.1, on the reverse strand, counting down.
GGTGCGCAGCGACGTGCGCATCCTGGGCAACGACTGGCTGGCCTCGATCGAGCCCCTGCGCCGCCTGCTGCTGCCGGTGGACGTGTTCGGCAAGGGCGCGGCGTCGAAGATGCGCGCCATCTACCGGGCGCTGGACAACGGCGAGGCGCTGATCGTGTTCCCGGCCGGCGAAGTGTCGCGGGTACGCCCGGGCGGCGTGCGCGACGGGCGCTGGTCGGACGGCTTCGCCCGGCTGGCCCTGCGCAGCAAGGCGCCGGTGCTGCCGATCCACGTCGCCGCGCGCAATTCGGCGATGTTCTACGGGCTGTCGATGCTTGCCAAGCCGCTGAGCACGGCGATGCTGCCGCGCGAGGCGGTGGCGCCGGTCAAGCGGCGGATCGGCTTCAGCGTCGGCGCGCTGATCGGCGCGGAGGAACTGGGGCAGCGCAGCGGCGGCGATCCCGCGCAGGCGGCCCGGCTGATGCGCCGGCACATCTACCGGGTCGGGCGGCATCGCGGGCTGATCTTTGGCGGCCAGGCGCCGCTGGCGCATCCGGAGCCCACCGAGCGGGTCGCGGCCGAGCTGATGGCGCAGGCCGAAAAGCTGGCCGAGCTCAACGACGGCAAGCAGGCCCTGCTGTTCAAGGGCGCGGCCGACAGCGCCGTGCTGCGCGAGATCGGCCGCCTGCGCGAGCTGACCTTCCGCAAGGTCGGCGAGGGCACCGGTGCGCGCCGCGACCTGGACGCCTACGATCCGCACTACGAGCACCTGGTGCTGTGGGACCCCAAGGCGCTGCGCATCGTCGGCTCCTACCGGTTCGGGCATGGCGGGCGGCTGATCGCCGAGCGCGGCATGGCCGGGCTGTACACTTCCAGCCTGTTCAACTACTCGCCGGCGCTGGAGTCGCGGCTGGCCCAGGGCCTGGAGCTGGGGCGCAGCTTCATCGCGCCGGCCTACTGGCGCTCGCGGGCACTGGACCAGTTGTGGCAGGGCATCGGCCTCTACCTGCAGCGGCATCCGGAGCTGCGCTACCTGTTCGGGCCGGTGAGCATGTCGGTGAGCCTGCCGCGCGAAGCGCGGGAATGGATCGCCGCCGCGCACCAGCATTATTTCGGCGCCCCCGGCCTGGCGGCCGCCAGGCAGCCGTTCCGCGTATCGCCCGACGTGATCGAGCTGGTGCGGCATGCGCTGGAAGGGCTGGACGCCAGCGCCGGCCTGGGCAAGCTCAAGCACCACCTCGACGCCCTCGGCGTCACGCTGCCGGTGCTGTACCGCCAGTACGTGGACCTGGTCGAGCCCGAGGGCGTGCAGTTCCTCGATTTCGGCGAGGACCCCGGCTTCTCAGGCTGCGTCGACGGACTGGTCATGCTGGACCTGGCCACGCTCAAGCCGGCGAAGCGGGCGCGCTACCTCGGCAAGGCCGGCTGACCGCCGGCCCCGGGCCGGCGGCGCGGATTCGCCCTCGAAATCCGGTTACGGCAAGGCGCCGGACGGCGACGTCCGGTCCGTCAATGCGCGGACGTACGTTTGACGTGCCTTGGTTACAAAAGTGTCATACAATGCCGTTAAAGTCCGCTTAACAATTGCTTGGCAGGTGGGGTGGACCCGCCACGTTAGAGCATCACCGGACGTCCGGAACACTAGGGAAAACAAGCATCAAGCGATTGCCTGGCGCATGCCGGGCAGTGGCATGGCTGTTTTCATCCCGCCTGAATTTTTCGTTGCGAGCCATGGGGCCAATCCACAAATGAACAGCCGAATTCGAGCCAAAGTCCTGCCGTTTGCCATCGCATCCATGCTGGCAGCCGCGGCGCCCGCCATCGCGCAGGACACCTCGTCCGCCATCAGCGGCCGCGTACTCGACAGCAGCGGCCAGCCGGTCGCCGGCGCCACCGTGCAGATCGTGCACGAGCCGTCGGGCACCACCAAGATCACCACCACCGATGCCAATGGCCGCTATTCCGCGCAGGGCTTGCGCGTGGGCGGTCCGTTCGATGTGACCGTGTCCAAGGCCGGCATGGCCCAGGCCGAGCAGGACAACGTCTATCTGCAGTTGGCGCAGGAGTCGGCGATCAACCTCACCATGGGCGGCGCGAAGGCGCAGGAAGCGCAGAACCTGCAGGGCGTGACCGTCTCGGCCAGCGCGCTGGCACAGACCTTCTCGCCGGACAACAAGGGCATCAGCACCAATGTCTCGCGTCGCGAGCTCGAGGCGCAGCCCACGCCGAACCGTTCGATCCAGAACGTGGTCCGCATGGACCCGCGCATCGTGATCACGGATCGTGACCGCGGCGAGATCTCCGCCATCGGCCAGAACAGCCGCTACAACAACATCACGGTCGACTCCGTGAGCGCCAACGATCCGTTCGGCCTGAATGCCAACGGCCTGCCGACCCTGGGCACGCCGATCTCGCAGGACACGATCGAGGAATACAACATCTCGACCGCCAACTACGACGTGGCCACCCGTCGCGGCGTCGGCGCGATCGTCAACGCGGTGACCAAGAGCGGCACCAACGACTTTCACGGTTCGGTGTACTACGCGTTCCAGAACCGCGACAAGATGATTGCCGACTACGACGGCGAACCGTACGGCGGCTACCGCCGCACCTGGACCGCCGGTGCCACCGTGGGCGGCCCGATCATCAAGGACAAGCTGTTCTTCTTCGCCTCGTACGAAAAGAGCAAGCAGATCGGCCCGTCCTCGCAGTACGGCGTGCAGGGTTCCGGTGCGACCACCGAAATCCGCGGCCTGACCCAGCAGAACGTCAACGACATCATGGCGGCAGCCAGGGCCAAGGGCCTGAGCGACATCGGCGGCCTCAACGGCGGCAGCTCGGACCTGCAGGACAAGCGCTACCTGGCCAAGATCGACTGGAACATCACCAACAACCACCGTGCCAGCCTGACCTTCAACCAGACCAAGGAAAACAAGCCGATCATCACCGGCAACAACAACATCCTGGTGCTGTCCAGCGGCTGGTACAAGACCGACGTCAACAACAAGAGCTACGCGCTGCATTTCTACGACGACTGGTCGGACATCTTCTCCACCGACACCACCGTTTCGTACGCGGATTTCAAGCAGAACCGCGGTCCGTACAACGGCACCGCGATGCCTGACATCTCGGTCTGCGTCGATGGCACGAGCGGTTGCACCGCCACGACGAGCTCGCCCGGCGTGGAATTCGGCACGGAGTACTCCAGCCAGGCCAACGTGCTTCGCGTGAAGACCTTGAACGCGGCCTGGGCCGGCACGTTCTACCTGGGCGACCACACCGTGAAGGGTGGCTTCGACTTCCAGCGCGGCCAGTACTACAACCTGTTCCTGCAGAACGCGTTCGGCAGCTACCAGTTCAATACGCTTGCCGATTTCAATGCGGGCAAGTACTGGCAATACCGTTACAACGCCCCGGCTGCGGGCCTCGGCCTGAACGACGTCGCCGCCGACTTCGAACTGAAGGAATACGGCATCTTCCTGCAGGATACCTGGCAGGTGAACTCCAACCTGTCGGTGCAGTACGGTTTCCGCGTCGACATCCCGCTGACCAGCGACAAGCCGCTGTACAACCCCTGCTACGCCGCTGCTCCGGGGCAGGCCGTCACCGCGGCCAACTGCGTGTCGGCAGCCGGTGGCTTCGGCCGCAGCAACACCACCACGATCAATGGCCACCGCCAGGTGCAGCCGCGCGCGTCGTTCAACTACACCTTCGATACCGAGCGCCTGACCCAGTTGCGCGGCGGCGCGGGCCTGTTCATCTCCAACCCGCCGAGCGTGTGGCTGGGCAACATCTACCAGAACTCCGGCGTGACCCAGGTGCAGTACAACTGCGGCCCGTCGCAGAGCGCCTGCAATCCGACCACCGGCCTGCCGCCGTTCAGCGCGGACCCGCACGGCCAGAATGGCGGCTCGGCCCCGATTCCGGGCGCCAAGGGCGCGCAGATGGCGGTCAGCACCATCAGCGACGACTTCCGCATCCCGAGCGTGTGGAAGATGTCGCTGGGCTTCGACAAGGAGCTGCCGTGGTGGGGCCTGGTGTTCACCGCGGACTACGAGCACATCAAGAATCGCAACGCGATCTGGTACCAGAACTTCAACATTGGCGCCCCCACCGGCGTACTGCCTGATGGCCGTTTCACCTACTACAAGGACAGGAACAGTGGCACGGTGCTGATCAACCCGGCCACCGGCGCGCCGATTCTCGACGGCAAGGGCAAGACCGTCTCCAATACGACCCGCAGCAACGCCAACCAGGCATTCGGCGATGCCGTGATCAACCTCGCCAACAGCAGCAAGGGTAGCGCCGACAGCTTCAGCCTGGCGCTGAAGAAGCCGATGTCGGACGACTGGCAGGCCATGGTCGGCTTCACCTGGAGCCGCGCCACCGAAGTGAACCCGGGCACCTCGAGCGTGGCCCGCTCGAGCTACAGCAACAACGTCTGGGTGAATCCGAACGAGAACAAGGCGACCACGTCCAGCTATTCGATCCCGAAGCGCGTGATCGCGTCGCTGACCTGGCAGCATCGTTTCTTCGGCGACTACGCCACCAGCGCCACCATGTTCTACGACGGCCATTCGGGCACCCCGTATAGCTGGCGCTTCGGCAACGACGCCAACGGCGACGGCTTCACCTCCGACCTGGCCTACATCCCGAACAAGGGCGACATCAGCTTCGCGCCGGGCACCACGCAGGCACAGCAGGACTCGTTCTGGCAGTACATCGACAGCAACAAGTACCTGAAGGACCACAAGGGCTCGATCGCCCGTCGCAACGGCGCCCGCGCTCCCTGGGTCAACCAGATCGACCTGAGCTTCAGTCAGGAGATCCCGGGCCTGTTCAAGGGCAACAAGGGTGTGATCCGTCTGGATATCTACAACTTCGGCAACATGCTCAACAAGAAGTGGGGCGTCGATCACCGCGCGGCCTTCCCGCTGGTGCGCAACCTGGCTGATTTCGCCGGCGTGGACGCCAATGGCAAGGCGATCTACGACATCAGCAAGGCAGCCTACAAGGATGGCAACGGCAACTACCGTCCGCTCGCGCTGCCGCGTGCGGACGAGCTGAACGGTCCGACCCAGCGCTGGTCCGTGCTGGCCACCGTGCGCTACACCTTCTAAGCACGCTGCAAGCCTGGAAGCGAAGCCGGCGCCCGCGAGGGCGCCGGCTTTTTGCTGTCTTGACCCTGCCATGGCCGACGCGGGAAGCTACACGGTCGCCGCATCCGCACGGGCATGCGTTCCCTTGGGAAAGTGGCACGGAGAACGATTCGATGAACGACATTCATGCCGGCCGCGCCGGAAAGGCCGCGGCGGTCAGCGCCCGCATCTCGCCGGCCGGCGGGCTGGACATACTCTCCCGCAACGAGGTCGCGCGGCTGCGCGACGCCAGCGGGTCCGGGCTGCATGCCCTGCTGCGCCGCTGCGCGCTGGCGGTGCTGACCTCGGGCAACATCAGCGACGACCCGCGCACCATGTTCGAGCAGTACCCGGATTTCGACATCCAGGTGCTGCAGCAGGACCGCGGCATCAAGATCGAGCTGTCGCACGCGCCGGCGCAGGCGTTCGTGGACGGCCAGATCATCCGCGGCATCAACGAGCTGCTGGTGGCGGTGGTGCGCGACATCGTCTACGTGGCGACCCAACTGGAGCAGGGCGGCTTCGACCTCGACGACACGGTGGGCCTGACCCATGCCGTGTTCGAGATCCTGCGCAACGCGCGCATCCTCAAGCCGCACATCGACCCGAACCTGGTGGTGTGCTGGGGCGGCCACTCGATCTCCCGCGAGGAGTACGACTACACCAAGCAGGTGGGCTACCAGCTCGGCCTGCGCGGCATGGACATCTGCACCGGCTGCGGCCCGGGCGCCATGAAGGGGCCGATGAAGGGCGCCACCATCGCGCACGCCAAGCAGCGCCGCCGCAACAACCGCTACATCGGCATCACCGAGCCGGGCATCATCGCCGCCGAGTCGCCGAACCCGATCGTCAACCAGCTGGTGATCATGCCGGACATCGAGAAGCGCCTGGAGGCCTTCGTGCGCATGGGCCACGGCATCATCGTGTTCCCCGGCGGCGTGGGCACGGCGGAGGAGATCCTCTACCTGCTGGGCATCCTGCTGCACCCGGACAACGCCGGCATCCCGTTCCCGCTGGTCTTCACCGGACCGAAGCAGTCGGCGGCCTATTTCGAGCAGATCGACCGCTTCCTCCGGCTCGCCCTGGGCGAGGACGTGGCGCGGTACTACCAGATCATCGTGGACGACCCGGCCGCCGTGGCGCGCGCCATGGTCAGGGGCATCGACAAGGTGCGCAACCACCGGCTGGACAACAAGGACTCGTTCTTCTTCAACTGGGCGCTGAACATTCCGTTCGCGTTCCAGGTGCCGTTCCGGCCGACCCACGAGGCGATGCGCGGGTTGGCGATCCACCGCGACCGCCCGCGCCACGAGCTGGCCGCGGACCTGCGCCGCGCCTTCTCCGGCATCGTCGCCGGCAACGTGAAGGAGGAGGGCGTACGCGCGATCGAGCGCCACGGGCCGTTCGACATCGACGGCGAAACCGACGTCATGCGGGCACTGGACGACCTGCTGCAGGCCTTCGTGGTTCAGCACCGCATGAAGCTCCCGGGCGGCACGGCCTACGTGCCCTGCTACCGGGTGCTGGCCGGCTGACCCGGCGATGGCGAGGGCGGCTTGACAGCCCTCGCTCCGCTATTCAAACTACGCAGCTCACCCCGCCCGAATAGCTCAGCTGGTTAGAGCACTTGACTGTTAATCAGGGGGTCGCTGGTTCGAGTCCAGCTTCGGGCGCCATATTTTTCAAGGCCTTGCAGCGATGCAGGGCCTTGTTTTTTTGCCTGCGTAAAACCGCGCGTAAAACGACGACCCTTCTCCTGCTTCTGGCCCGGGCGGCTTGGTCGTGGCGGCCGGTTGTCCGCTTGCTTCGACGGCTGGCATTTCCTGTTCGTCGCTGCTCGTGTCGGCGTTGCTCCGATGCTTTAGATCGTGAACGCGAAGCGGGAGGCGCTGGTTCGAGTCCGGCTTGGAGTGTCACCTGCAACGCGGGGCGGGCCTTTGCTTTGCGCTGCGGCGAGTGGCCATCCCGCCGTTTCAGATCGCCTTCGCACAAGCGTCGGCATGCGCCGCATCGGCATGGGTTCCGCGAACCCGCCCCGAGCGCGAGACGAACACGCTCAACGCCTGTTCCGCGCGGCCGGGATGGCAGAAGGTGAGGGTGATGTTGTTGCCTCCGGCGCTGCCGTCGGCCTGGAAGCGCACCTGGCGGCGCCCTTCCGTGCTGACGATGGTGACTTGCCGATGGCCGGGGCCGCTGCGGTCGGCGCCGCCGTCGGGCTGGTTGTCGTGGTCGCGGTCGCGGCCCACCAGCCAGCCGCGCTCCCAGCGCACATCGTCGCTGCAATGCGCTCCATCGGTGCTGGGGCAGAACAGGGCGCGCACGCCGCCCTGCGCGGCCAGGGCGCGGGTGTACTGCAGCGCGCCGATGAAATCGGCCTGGGCGGCGCGGATCTCGTTCCGCCGCAGCAGGCGCGACAGCGGCGGCGCGGCGATGCCTGCCAGGACGGCGACCAGGGCTGTCACCATGATCTGCTCGACCAGGGTGGCGCCGCGCTGCCCGACGGGAGCGCCAAGTCCGTGGCGTGGCTCCATGTCTCGTACCTTCTGCATCCATGCAGCCGCCGATGCTAGGCATCCCGCACGCGGCGGTCAGCGGGCGGTCCACCCTGAACGCCTGCGCCCCTGCTGACACGGCTTGTCAGCAGGGGCGATTTAGAATGGGCCATCGCGCCCGCATGTAGTCATCCATGACCGATCGCTTCGAACTCGTATCCCCCTACAGACCCTCGGGCGACCAGCCCCAGGCGATCGACCGGCTGGCCTCGGGGTTCGAGGCCGGTCTGGCCTCGCAGACCCTGCTGGGCGTCACCGGCTCGGGCAAGACCTATACGATCGCCAACGTGATCGAGCGGGTACAGCGGCCCACCATCGTGCTGGCGCCGAACAAGACCCTGGCGGCGCAGTTGTACGGCGAGTTCCGCGAGTTCTTCCCGAACAACGCGGTGGAATACTTCGTCAGCTACTACGACTACTACCAGCCGGAAGCCTACGTGGTCGCGTCCGACACCTTCATAGAGAAGGACGCCTCGATCAACGAGCACATCGAGCAGATGCGGCTGTCGGCGACCAAGGCCCTGCTGTCGCGCAAGGACGCGATCATCGTCGCCACGGTGTCGGCGATCTACGGCCTGGGCAACCCCGAGGACTACCTCTCGCTGCGGCTGATCCTGGCCAAGGGCGAGCGGATCGACCAGCGCAAGCTGATCCACCAGCTCACCGAGCTGCAGTACACCCGCAACGAGACCGAACTGCGCCGCGGCACCTATCGCGTGCGCGGCGAGATCGTCGACGTGTTCCCGGCCGAATCGGAGACCGAGGCGCTGCGCATCGAGCTGTTCGACGGCGAAGTGGAGAACCTCGCCCTGTTCGACCCGCTCACCGGCGAGACCGTCCGCAAGCTGCAGCGCTACACGGTCTACCCGCGCACGCACTACGCCAGCACGCGCGAGAGCGTGCTGAACGCGATCGAGACGATCAAGGTCGAGCTGAAGGAGCGGCTGGAGCAGTTGTACCGGGACAACAAGCTGGTCGAGGCGCAACGGCTGGAGCAGCGCACCCGCTTCGACATCGAGATGATGGCCGAGGTGGGCTACTGCCAGGGCATCGAGAACTACTCGCGCCACCTTACGCGCCGCGCGCCGGGCGAGCCGCCGCCCACGCTGTTCGACTACCTGCCGGCCGACGGCATGCTGGTGGTGGACGAGTCGCACGTCACCGTGCCCCAGCTCGGCGCGATGTACAAGGGCGACCGCTCGCGCAAGGAGACGCTGGTGGAGTTCGGCTTCCGGCTGCCTTCGGCGATGGACAACCGGCCGCTGCGCTTCGAGGAATGGGAGGCGCGCGTGCCGCGCTCGATCTACGTGTCCGCCACGCCGCGCGACTACGAGCTGCAGAAGTCCGGCGACGCCGTCACCGAGCTGGTGGTGCGCCCCACCGGCCTGGTCGACCCGGAGGTGGAGGTGCGCCCGGTGCGCACCCAGGTCGACGACCTACTCGGCGAGGTGCGCCAGCGCATCGCCATGGGCGACCGCGTGCTGGTCACCACGCTGACCAAGCGCATGGCCGAGAACCTCACCGAGTACCTGGCCGAGCACGACGTGAAGGTGCGCTACCTCCACTCGGACATCGAGACGGTCGAGCGCACCGAGATCATCCGCGACCTGCGCCTGGGCGAGTTCGACGTGCTGGTCGGGATCAACCTGCTGCGCGAGGGCCTGGACATGCCCGAGGTGTCGCTGGTGGCGATCCTCGACGCCGACAAGGAAGGCTTCCTGCGCTCCACCGGCTCGCTGATCCAGACCATCGGACGCGCCGCCCGCAACGTGCGCGGCAAGGCCATCCTCTACGCCGACGAGGTGACCCGCTCGATGCAGGCGGCGATGGACGAGACGGCCCGCCGCCGCGAGAAGCAGATCGCGTGGAACGAGGCCAACGGCATCACCCCGCAGACCGTCGTGCGCCGCATCGCCGACATCATGGAGGGCGCCCGCGCGGAGCCTGGCGCCCGCAGCCGCGGCAAGGCCGCCAAGAGTGCGCGGGGTCGCGCGGTGGCCGAGGCGGCCGGCGAGTACGCCGGCATGAGCCCCACCCAGGCGGCCGCCGCGATCAAGAAGCTGGAGGCGCAGATGTACAAGCACGCCCAGAACCTGGAGTTCGAGGACGCGGCCCGCCTGCGCGACCAGATCCACAGGCTGCGCGAACAGGCGCTGCAGGGCTGATCCGGGCCGGTCGCAGGGAGGCTTGGCTGCGTGCCCGGGCTTTGCTAAGATGCGCGGCTCTTGGGCGGTTAGCTCAGCGGTAGAGCACTACCTTGACATGGTAGGGGTCACAAGTTCGATCCTTGTACCGCCCACCAAGAGTTGAACGGAAAGGCCGGCGATCTTCGCCGGCCTTTTTCGTTGCGCGTGCGTGCCGCATCCTGGCCGTCCACGGGCGGCGGCCATGCCAGGGCCCGGGTTCCGCCTGATGGCCGGAAGCTGGGCGCAGCGATGGTGCCGGCGGGATCGTTCCGGTGTCGCGGCCTTCCCGGCGCGGCCTTGCCCGTGTGCGCCGACCTGCCGTCCGCGGCGGTTGCCGGCGGATGGTGGAGGACGGTCCGCCGGGTGCGCCACAATGGCGGCTCCATCACCCGGTCCCCCGCCCATGACCTACCTCTGGATCAAGTCCTTCCATCTTCTTTTCGTCATTGCCTGGATGGCGACGGTGTTCTACCTGCCGCGCATCCTGGTGAACCTGGCCGAGGCGGGCGGCGAGGCGGCGGTGCGGGCGCGGCTGCTGCTGATGGGGCGCCGGCTGTACAAGTTCGGGCACAACATGTTCGGCATGGCCTTCCTGTTCGGCCTGGTCCTGTGGCAGGGCTGGCGGGTGTTCCCGTCCAGGCTGCCCAACGTGACGGCGGGCATGCACTGGATCGATGCCAAGCTGACCCTGGTGGCGGTGCTGCTGGCCTACTTCGTCGTGGTCGGACGGATGCTCAAGCGCTGCGAGAAGGGCGTTGCGCTGCCGTCGGCGAAGGCGCTGCGTTGGCTCAACGAGCTGCCCGTGCTGCTGCTGCTGGGGGTGATTTTCCTGGTGCTGGCCAAGCCGTTCTGAGTGCTGGGAGCGAAAGGAGAGGAGTGAGTGGCGAGAGAAAGCCGAAGCGCGTCCTGCTCTTGCCTTCTCTCACTCATCACTCCTCATTTCTCACTTCTCGAAATACTCGCGATACCACTTCACGAAACGGGCGACGCCCTCCTCGATAGGCGTGCTCGGCGCATAGCCGACGTCGCGGCGCAGCGCGGAGACGTCGGCCCAGGTGTCGGGAACGTCTCCGGGCTGCATCGGCAGCAGGTTTTTCTCGGCGGTGCGCCCGAGGTGCTGCTCCAGCAGTTCGATGAAGCGCAGTAGCTGCACCGGCTGGTCGTTGCCTATGTTGTAGACGCGGTAGGGCGCACTCGACGTGCCAGGATTGGGCCGTTCGGGGTCGTAGGCCGGGTCGGGCCGGGCCGGATGGTCGAGCGTGCGGATCACGCCTTCGACGATGTCGTCGATGTAGGTGAAGTCGCGGCTGTGGTTCCCGAAATTGAACACGTCGATGGGTTCGCCGCGGCTGATGCGGTCGGCGAACAGCATGGGCGACATGTCCGGACGACCCCATGGGCCGTACACGGTGAAGAAGCGCAGGCCCGTGGTGGGCAGGCCGTAGAGGTGGCTGTAGGCGTGGGCCATCAGCTCGTTGGCCTTCTTGCTGGCGGCGTACAGGCTGACCGGATGGTCCACCGCATCCTCCACCGCGAAGGGCATCTTGCGGTTGGCGCCGTAGACCGAGCTGGACGAGGCGTAGACCAGGTGCTCGATGCCGCCGTGGCGGCAGGCTTCGAGGACGTTGCCGAAGCCGGCCAGGTTGCTCTGCACGTAGGCCTGCGGGTTCTTCAGCGAATAGCGCACGCCCGCCTGGGCGGCGAGGTTCGCCACGCGCTGGGGCTTGAAGCCGGCGAAAGCCTCGTTCACCGCGGCCGCATCGGCCAGGTCGGCGCGGCGATGGGTGTAGCCGGGATGGTCGGCGAAGCGGGCGAGGCGGGCTTCCTTGAGCGCCGGATCGTAGTAGTCGTTGTGGTTGTCGATGCCGAGCACTTCGTCGCCGCGCGCCAGCAGGCGTTCGGCGAGGGCGGCGCCGATGAAACCGGCGGTGCCGGTGACGAGGATGCGCATGCGATGTATCCGATGAAAAGCCGGTGGGCAATTCTAGCGGGCCGGAGGCGGCGGTTCGCCGTACGGAGCGGCACTCCACAGGCGCCGGGTGCGTATTCCCGCAAGCTGAGCAGCGACGAAACACGGGCGGCGGATCGGTTGTAAGGGCACTTGTACCTGCCTTTGCTTTGAGATAGCGACTCCGTTCGGCTATACTCCCCCGGATCACCTTTCCCAAACCTGGGCCGGCATGCCGCGCATGCCCTCGACCCTCGGTCTCCCTTTGCCCAGTGTTTGCCCGGCGCTTCGCTCGAAGCGCGGTCGCGCGACCCTGCGGTTGCCGTGGCGCCCACCAAGGCAAAGGAGCCATGCAGAAAATCAAAGTCGAACATCTCACCAAGGTCTTTGGGCCGCATCCGGAACAGGCGCTGCGCCTGCTCGATGCGGGCAGGGACAACGCGCACATCCGCAAGACCGGCCACGCGGTCGGCATCGCCGACGTCTCCTTCGACGTGGGGGAGGGCGAACTGCTCGTCATCATGGGCCTCAGCGGCAGCGGCAAATCCACCTTGCTGCGCTGCCTCAACCTGCTCAACGTGCCCAGCCGCGGCAGCATCTTCGTCGACGGCGAGGACGTCACCCGCTACGACCGCGAGCGGCTGCTCGATTTCCGCCGGCGCAAGATCAGCATGGTGTTCCAGCACTTCGCGCTGTTCCCGCACCGCAGCGTGGCGGACAACGCGGCCTACGGGCTGGAAGTGCAGGACGTGGCTCCGGACGAACGCCGCGCCCGCGCCGTCGAGGCGCTGGAGCTGGTCGGCCTGAAAGGCTGGGAGGATGCGCGTCCGGACCAGCTCAGCGGCGGCATGCAGCAGCGCGTGGGGCTGGCCCGCGCGCTGGCGGTGAAGTCGGACATCCTGCTCATGGACGAGGCGTTCAGCGCGCTCGATCCGCTGATCCGCCGCGACATGCAGCAGGAGCTGGCCTCGCTGCAACGGCGCATGAGGAAGACCATCGTCTTCATCACCCACGACCTGGACGAGGCCCTGCAGATCGGCGACCGCATCGTGCTGATGAAGGACGGCCGCGTGGTGCAGATCGGCACGCCGGAGGAAATCCTCAACCGCCCGGCCGATGCCTACGTCGAGCGCTTCGTGGAGAACGTGGACATGTCGCGCGTGCTCACCGCGCGCTCGGTGATGGGGCGTGCGCGCGAAGTGGCGCATCCGCAGGACGGCCCGCGCACCGTGCTGCGCAAGATGACCGAGGGCAGCGACACCAGCATGCTGGTGGTCGAGCGCGACCACACCCTGGTCGGCGCGGTCACGCTCGACGCGCTGGACGCGGCCGTGCGCGAGGGCAGGCAGAACATCGCCGGGCTGATCCTGCGCGATGCGCCGTCGCTCGACCCGGACACGCCGCTCGCCGACATCATCAACCTCATGGCCGGATGGCCCTACCGCCTGCCGGTGGTGGACGAACGGCGCAGGCTGCTGGGCGTGGTCACCCGACCGCGCGTGATCAACGCGCTGGCGCAGAGCCGCACGGATGCCCCCGCCGAACCGGCAGAAAGGAGCGCGAACGCATGATTCCCGTCATTCCCAAGCTGCCGCTGGCGCACGGCATCGACGTGGCGCTGGACTGGCTCACCGCGCACATCTCCTTCGTCACCAAGGCGTTCAGCCACTTCATCTCGATCCTGATCGACGGCCTGGTGCACGGCCTGCTGTGGCTGCCGCCGTGGCTGCTGATCGCCGCGGTGGCGCTGCTGGCCTGGCGCGCCGCCGGCTGGCGCGTGGCGCTGGGCAGCCTGCTCGGCCTGCTGCTGCTATGGAACCTGCGGCTGTGGCCGGCCACGGTGGAAACCTTCACCCTGGTGCTGATCTCCACCCTGATCGCGGTGGCGATCGGCCTGCCGCTGGGCATCCTGGCGGCGCTCAGCACGCGCGCCTCGCGTGTGGTGATGCCGGTCCTCGACTTCATGCAGACCATGCCGGCGTTCGTGTACCTGATCCCGGCGATCCCGTTCTTCGGCCTGGGTGCGGTATCGGCCAGCGTGGCCACGGTGATCTTCGCCACCCCGCCCACCATCCGGCTCACCGCGCTGGGCATCCGGCAGGTGCCGAAGGACCTGATCGAGGCCGCCGACGCGTTCGGCTCCACCCGGCGCCAGAAGCTGTTCAAGGTGCAGTTGCCGATGGCGGTGCCGACCCTCATGGCCGGCGTCAACCAGACCATCATGCTGTCGCTGTCGATGGTGGTGATCGCCGCGATGATCGGCGCCGGCGGCCTCGGTGGGGTGGTATGGCGCGCGATCCAGCGGCTGGAGCCCGGCAAGGGCTTCGAGGCCGGCATCGCCATCGTCATCCTCGCCATGATCCTGGACCGGATCACCCAACGTATCGGGCGCAGCCCGTCCGCCAAGACCGCGAAATAGTCGCGGCACAGCCAAGGGAGAATCACATGCAGATCCATCCAAGCCGCCTGCGCGCGGCCATCGTCGGCGCGCTTGCCGCCGTCTCGCTCGCTGCCTGCTCGCCGTCGGGCCAGGATGCTTCATCGCCGGGCGACGCCGTCACTGCGCCGACCGCCGGTGCCGGCAAGACGGTCAGGCTGGTCTACGTGGAATGGGCCAGTTGCACCGCCGCCACCCACGTGGTGCAGGCCGTGCTCGAACAGCAGGGCTACAAGGTCGAGGCGTTGTCGGTGAGCGGCGCGGCGATGTACTCCGCGCTGGCCCAGGGCGATGCCGACGCCACCGTCTGCGCCTGGCTGCCCAGCACCCACGCCAACTATTACGCGCGCACCAAGGGCAGGCTGGAGAACCTCGGCCCCAACATGACCGGCACCAAGATCGGCCTGGTAGTGCCCGACTACGTCACGATCGACTCCATCGACCAGCTCGCCGCCGACGCCGACCGGTTCCAGGGCCAGATCGTCGGCATCGACCCGGGCGCCGGCGAGATGGACATCGCGCACAAGGCCATCGACGACTACCAGTTGCCGCTGAAGCTGGTCGACGGCAGCGACGCCACCATGACCGCCGCGCTGAAGAATGCCATCGACAACCGGCAGTGGATCGCGGTCACCGGCTGGACGCCGCACTGGATGTGGGCGCGCTGGAAGCTGAAGTACCTGGCCGACCCCAAGGGCACGTTCGGCGGCGCCGAGGACATCGACACCCTGGCGCGCAAGGGCCTGAAGCAGGACATGCCTACCGCCTGGCGCGTGCTCGACGGCTTCCACTGGACGCCCGAAGACATGCAGCAGGTGATGGCCGCCGACCAGGCGCAGGGCGCCGACGCCATGGCCGATGCCAGGGCGTGGGTGAAGGCCCACCCGCAGCAGGTCGACGCCTGGGTATCCGGCACACCCGCGCCGTAACGCCGTGCCCGGCCGCGCGCCGGGCCTGATTCCGACCGCTCCCGTTTCCCGCCGCCGTCACCGGGCGGCGCGGACGGCTGCGCGCCGCCCGCGGCCGGGCCGGCGGGGCGGAACCGCTCTCCAAGCACGAGGACGTATCCGATGAACATCAAACCACTGGCCTTTGCCGTCGCCGTCGGCTTCGGCGCCAGCGCCAGCCTGGCGATGCCGGCCCATGCCGTGACGCAGGACGCCGCCGCCGGCAACCGGGACGAGGCCGCCGAGATCGCCGCCATGCGTGCGCAGATCGCCGCCATGCAGCAGAAGCTGGACCGGCTCGAACAACGCCAGGCGCAGGCGGGCACGCCGGCCCCCGTCCGGCCCGCGGACGCCGCGCCGGCGACCGGCGCCGACGCTTCCGCCGTGGCCGTCGCCGGCGAGACCGCCGGGGACGGCGCCGGCCGCAAGCCTGCTGCCAAGGCGTCCCGCGACGGCATCAAGCTGGGCGGCGCGGTGCGCTTCCAGTACAGCCGCGAGGGCTACACCGAGGGCAACCGCAAGCGCCGCGGCGACATGGATTTCGACATCTTCCGGCTCGACCTCGACGGCTCGATCGGCGACGTGGAACTGTCCGCCCAGTACCGCTGGTTCCAGTACATGAGCGCGATCCACCACGCCTGGGTCGGCTACAAATTCACGGATCAGGACGAGGGCCAGCTCGGCATCGCCCGGGTGCCGTTCGGCAACCAGCCGTTCGACTCGCACAGCTACTTCTTCAGCTCCAACTACTACCTGGGGCTGGAGGACAGCTACCAGATGGGCGCGTTGTACGTGCACTCCGGCGACCCGTGGAACGTGCAGCTCGGCTTCTTCAAGAACGACTCGATGGGCGGCGTGGACGGCTTCGTCGGCAACCGCGCCGACAGCTACACCTACAACGTGGTGGGCTGGCGCGGACCCGGCGAGGGCAACGGCGACGACCCGCGGCACCCGATCGACGTGGCCGACACCGGCGCGGCGCGGGTGAGCTATACCTTCCATCCGGGCGCGGGCAATGCGCTGGAAGTGGGCGCCTCGGCGCTGCGCGGCAGCCTGGAAGGCGGTACGCGGCGCATGGGCCACTACGACGCCGAGGCGCTGCACATGAACGCCGACCTGGATCGCTGGAACCTGCAATTGCAGGCGGCGCGCTACGCCTACCACGTCAACGGCGGCGCGGACCGCCTGGCGGTGGGCGCGTACGATTTCTACGACTCCATCGCCGCGAAGGCGCACAGCTATACCGGCAACGTCGCCTACAAGCTGCCGGTGTCGTGGGGGCCGGTGACCGCGCTTACCTTCTACAACGACTACTCGCTGGTGAACCGCAAGTCCGGCCGCCTGCCGCACACCTGGATGAACATCACCGGCATGTCGCTGCAGGCGGGCGGGCTGTTCACCTATTTCGACTTCGTCACCGCGCGCAACCAGCCGTTCATCGGCGGCAGCTTGGCCGGCGACGGCGGGCGGGAGCACCGCTTCAACATCAACGTGGGCTATTACTTCTAGGGAGCGGGATGGCTCGTGGCGGCGGGGCGTCAGCCCCCGCGGTCATTCCGGCGCAGGCCGGAATCCAGTAGCCGTATGGCTTGGGCAGGGGTAGTCGCTACTGGATCCCGGCCTGCGCCGGGATGACGAGCAAGAAGGTTCACTGCTTCCGTTGACAGCCCGCCCCGGCCGGGCTAGTTTTCCGAATCTCTTCGACCCGAGCAAAAGGTGGCCCGCGGCAACCTGCCGGCCGAGCGTGCGACATGGACACTACCCGCTTCCCAAGCTGATCCCGCGCGCCAGGCCTGAGCTTGTCGAAGGGCGCTGCGCGCCCTTTTTTGTTGGCCGCTTCCGGGCCACCCCTCCCACGTTCGTCCGCCCACCACGGGCGGTGCAGCAGGCAAGACCGACATGATCCAGATCACGCTACCCGACGGCAGCAAGAAACCGTTCGACCACCCCGTGTCCGTGCAGGACGTGGCAGCCTCCATCGGCGCCGGCCTGGCCAAGGCCACCCTGGCCGGCAAGGTGGACGGCAGGCTGGTGGACGCCAGCTTCCCCATCGACCACGATGCCAGCGTCGAGATCGTCACCGAGAAGAGTCCCGAGGCGCTGGAGATCCTGCGCCATTCCACCGCGCACCTGATGGGGCAGGCGGTGCAGCGCCTGTACCCGGGCGCGCAGGTGACGATCGGCCCGGTGATCGACAACGGCTTCTACTACGACTTCGCCTACGAGCGCCCATTCACCCCGGACGACCTGCCGAAGATCGAGGCGGAGATGCACAAGATCGTCGCCGAGCAGTTGCCGGTGACGCGCAGCGTGAAGTCGCGCGACGACGCGGTGGCGTTCTTCCGCGGCCTGGGCGAGGAATACAAGGCGCAGATCATCGAGTCGATCCCGGCCGGCGAGGAGCTGTCGCTGTATTCGCAGGGCGAGTTCACCGACCTGTGCCGCGGCCCGCACGTGCCCAACACCGGCAAGCTGCGCGCGTTCAAGCTGATGAAGGTGGCCGGCGCCTACTGGCGCGGCGATTCCAACAACGCGATGCTCACCCGCATCTACGGCACCGCCTGGCTCAACGACAAGGACCTCAAGGCCTACCTGCACCAGCTGGAGGAGGCCGAGAAGCGCGACCACCGCAAGATCGGCAAGGCGCTGGACCTGTTCCACCAGCAGGAGGAAGGCCCGGGCATGGTGTTCTGGCACCCCAAGGGCTGGGCGATCTGGCAGCAGGTGGAGCAGTACATGCGCGGCGTGTACCGCAAGAGCGGTTACCAGGAGGTGCGCTGCCCGCAGGTGCTGGACGTGTCGCTGTGGAAGAAGTCCGGCCACTGGGACAACTACGCCGAGAACATGTTCTTCACCGAGTCGGAGAAGCATACCTACGCGCTGAAGCCGATGAACTGCCCCGGCCATGTGCAGATCTTCAACGCCGGCCTGCACAGCTACCGCGAGCTACCGATCCGCTATGGCGAATTCGGCGGCTGCCACCGCAACGAGCCGTCCGGCGCCCTGCACGGCATCATGCGCGTGCGCGCCTTCACCCAGGACGACGGCCACATCTTCTGCACGCCGGACCAGGTCGAGGCGGAAGTCACCGCCTTCCACCTGCAGGCGATGAAGGTCTACGCCGATTTCGGCTTCACCGACCTGGCGATCAAGCTGGCCCTGCGGCCGGAAAAGCGCATCGGCTCCGACGAATTCTGGGACCGCACCGAGGAAATGCTGCGCCGCGCGCTGCGCGCCGCCGGCGTCGAGTGGGAGGAACTGCCGGGCGAGGGCGCGTTCTACGCACCCAAGATCGAGTACCATCTCAAGGACTCGATCGGCCGGGCCTGGCAGGTCGGCACCATGCAGGTCGATTTCATGATGCCGGAGCGGCTGGACGCCGAATACGTCGACGAGCATTCCCAGCGCCAGCGGCCGGTGATGCTGCACCGGGCCATCGTCGGCTCGATGGAGCGCTTCATCGGCATCCTGATCGAGCACCATGCCGGCCTGCTGCCGGCCTGGCTCGCCCCGGTGCAGGCGGCGGTGTTCAGCATTACCGACGCCCAGGCCGGTTACGCCGGCGAGGTGGCGCAAGCCCTTGTCGACAAAGGTTTCCGGGTACAATCGGATTTGCGCAACGAGAAAGTCGGCTATAAAATCCGCGAACATACGATGCAGAAGGTGCCTTATCTGCTCGTGGTCGGTGACCGCGAGAAGGAGAATGGCGCGGTTTCTGTACGTACGCGTTCCGGCGAGGACCTGGGCAGCATGCCGCTGGCCGGCTTCATCGAGCGACTGGAGGCCGAAACCCGGCGCTGAGCACCGGGCGGCCAGTGACATTACTTCTTCTGGAGGATCGTGGTATCGCTACCACCGACAACAAGGGCAATCGTCGTAACCTGGAAATCCGCGTGCCGCGTGTGCGCGTGATCGGCGCGGACTCGGAACAGTTGGGCATCCTCAGCCGCGACGAGGCGCTGGCACTGGCGCAGGAAGCCGGCATGGACCTGGTCGAGATCCAGCCCAACGGCGATCCGCCGGTCTGCCGCATCATGGATTACGGCAAGTTCAAGTTCGAGGCCCAGAAGAAGGCCCAGGCGGCCAAGAAGAAGCAGAAGCAGGTCGAGATCAAGGAAGTGAAGTTCCGTCCGGTCACGGACGTGGGCGACTACCAGATCAAGCTGCGCAACATGCTCCGCTTCCTGGAAGAGGGCGACAAGGTCAAGGTCACCATCCGCTTCCGCGGCCGCGAGATGTCGCACCAGGACCTCGGCCAGAACCTGGCCAAGAAGATCCAGGAAGACGTGGGCGAGAACGGCCAGGTCGAATCCTTCCCGCGGCTGGAAGGGCGCCAGATGGTCATGATGATCGGCCCCAAGAAAAAGCAGTAAAGCGAGCGGCGGCCTGCGGGCCGCCATTTCGCGTATGCGTGGCGGTGTTTTCCTCTTCCCTCCGGGGAGATGGGGCAGGGTGAGGGGTGCCTCGCCCGGAGGCCGCATCGAAGCGCGCTCCGGGGTTGTGTTCCCGCGAGTACCCGCCCCTTCCCCCGCCCCCGGAAAGGGAGTGAAGGCGCGGGCTGGCGCCGGCCCGGGTTCCCCCGTATAATCGTCCGTTCGACCCGCCAGGAAGGGTCGTGCACCGATCGTGGCAGGACGGAAAGCGCGGCTTCGGGCCGCCGCCAGATCAGTCAGAAACCGAGATACGGAGCATTCCATGCCCAAGATCAAGACCAACCGGGCGGCGGCGAAGCGTTTTCGCAAGACCGCATCCGGCAAGTTCAAGGCAGGCCACGCGTTCAAGTCGCACATCCTGACCAAGAAGTCGACCAAGCGTAAGCGCGGTCTCCGCGCCACCAACCACGTCAAGGCTTGCGACACCAAGGGTGTGGCACGCATGTTGCCGTACCTGTAAGGCGAGGAGATAAACCATGGCTCGTGTAAAGCGTGGCGTTACCGCCCGTCGTCGTCACAAGAAAATCATCGGTCGTGCCAAGGGCTACTACAACGCCCGCCGCAAGGTCTTCCGCGTCGCCAACCAGGCCGTCATCAAGGCCGGCCAGTATGCGTACATCGGCCGCAAGCAGCGCAAGCGCCAGTTCCGCGCGCTGTGGATCGTGCGCATCAACGCCGCCGCGCGTCAGTTCGGCCTGTCCTACAGCCGCCTGATCAACGGCCTGGCCAAGGCCGGCATCACCGTCGACCGCAAGGTGCTGGCGGACATCGCCGTGCACGACATCAAGGCGTTCGGCGCGATCGCAGAGAAGGCGAAGGCCAGTCTGGCCGCTTGATCGCCGGCGCCGCGGCGCTGACGATATGATGTGAATCAAGCGGGGAGGAGGCCACCAGCCTCCTCCCCGTTTTTGTTTCAACGATGCGCTTTTCTGCGTTTGCCTCCTCTCCCCCCGGGGAGGGGATCGAGGAGAGGGGCAAGGCTTGCCCTCATCTTCGATCGGAGCGTGCTTCGAATCGGCGGCGACGCGAGAGTGGTCCCTCACCCTGGCCCTCTCCCCGAAGGGGAGGGCGGACGTAGCGAGAAACGCACCTTATGGACGATCTGGACAGCCGCGCCGCGCAGGCGCTGGCCGATATCGACAAGGCCGATACGCTGGATGCGCTCGACGCGTTGCGCGTCGGCCTGCTCGGCAAGAACGGTGTCGTCACCGCCGCGCTGAAGGCGCTCGGCGCGCTGGCGCCGGACGAGCGCAAGGCGCGCGGCGCCGAGGTGAACAAGGTCAAGGAGCGCCTCGCCGATGCGCTGGGCGCGCGCAAGGCGGTGCTGGAGCAGGCCGAGCTGGACCGCCGCCTCGCCTCCGAGAAGCTCGACATCAGCCTGCCCGGCCGTGACGGCGAGCGTGGCGGCATCCACCCGATCACCCGCGCGCTGGAACGCATCGCGTCGATCTTCGCGCGGCTGGGCTACCAGCGTGCCGACGGCCCGGAGATCGAGGACGACTGGCACAACTTCGAGGCGCTGAACTTTCCGCCGCACCATCCGGCGCGCGCCATGCACGACACCTTCTACTTCGGCGACGGGCGCCTGCTGCGCACGCACACCTCGCCGGTGCAGATCCGCTCGATGGCCGGCCGGCAGCCGCCGATCCGCATCATCGCGCCGGGCAAGGTGTACCGCAGCGATTCGGACCAGACCCATTCGCCGATGTTCCACCAGATCGAGGGCCTGCTGGTGGACGAAACCTCCAGCTTCGCCGATCTCAAGGGCACCCTGGCCGAGTTCGTGCGCGCGTTCTTCGAGCGCGATTTCGAGATGCGCTTCCGCCCCAGCTACTTTCCCTTCACCGAGCCCTCGGCCGAGGTGGACATCCGCTGGGACGCCGCCGACGGTTCCACGCGCTGGCTCGAGGTGCTGGGCTGCGGCATGGTGCACCCGAACGTGCTGGCGAACTGCGGCATCGACCCGGAACGCTATACCGGCTTCGCCTTCGGCCTCGGCGTGGAACGCTTCGCGATGCTGCGCTACGGCGTTTCCGACCTGCGCGCGTTCTTCGAGAACGACCTGCGCTTTCTCAGGCAGTTTGCCTGAGAGGCGGGATTCGGGATTGGGGATTCGGGATTCGAAAGAGCCTCGGTTCCACAGCTTTTCCGAATCCCAAATCCCGTATCCCGAATCCCGGACTTCAACATGAAATTCTCCGAAAACTGGCTGCGCGAACTGGTCGAGGTCAAGGCCGACCGTGCGGCATTGGCGCATGCGCTGACCATGGCCGGGCTGGAGGTGGAAGAGCTCACCCCGCTTGGCGAGGGCCTGGACGGCGTGGTGGTGGCCGAGATCGTCGCCGCCGGGAAGCACCCTGAAGCGGACCGGCTGCAGGTGTGCAAGGTGGACGCGGGGCAGGGCGAGCCGCTGCAGATCGTCTGCGGCGCGCCGAACGCGCGCGTCGGCATCAAGGTGCCGCTGGCGACCGTGGGGGCGAGCCTGCCCGGCGGCATCGCGATCAAGGCGGCAAAGCTGCGCGGGGTCGAATCGTTCGGCATGCTCTGCTCGGCGAAGGAGCTTGGCATCGATGCCGACGCATCCGGCCTGCTCGAACTGCCTTCCGATGCGCCGGTCGGCCAGCCGCTGGCCGGCTACCTCGGCCTGCCGGACGCCACCATCGAGCTGAAGCTGACCCCGAACCGCCCCGACTGCCTCGGCCTGGTCGGCCTGGCGCACGACGTCGCCGCGTTGTTCGGCAGCCGGGTGAGGGCGCCTGCGCCTGCGCCCGTGCCGGTGGCCGGCGAGGCGCGCCGCGGCATCCGCCTGGAGGCCGGCAAGGACGCGCCGCGCTATCTCGGCCGCATCGTCGAGGGCATCGACCCGGCCGCGCGCACGCCGCTGTGGCTGGCCGAACGGCTGCGCCGCTCGGGCCTGCGCCCGATCGGCGCGGTGGTCGACGTCACCAACTACGTCATGCTGGAACTGGGCCAGCCGCTGCACGCGTTCGACAACGACGCGCTCGAGGGCGACATCGTGGTGCGCCATGCGCGGGCCGGCGAGACGCTGAAGCTGCTCGACGGCAGCGAGGCGCGCCTCGACGACGGTTTCGTGCTGATCGCCGACGAGGCCCGGGCGCTGGCCGTGGCCGGCGTGATGGGCGGCTTCGACTCGCGCGTCACCGACGCCACCCGCAACATCTTCCTGGAAGCCGCGCACTTCGCGCCGGCGGCGATCATGGGCCGCGCGCGCAAGCTGGGCATGCACACCGACGCTTCGCACCGCTTCGAGCGGGGCGTCGATCCGGAACTCCCGCGCCGCGCGCTGGAGCGCGCCACCGAGCTGTTGCTGGCGATCGCCGGCGGCAAGGCCGGCCCGGTGCTCGTGGCGGAAAACCCGGCGGACGTGCCGCGACCGGCGCCGGTGGTGCTGCGCCGCGCGCGCCTGAAGCGCGTGCTCGGGGTGGAGGTGGCCGACGCGGAAGTGGCGCGCATCTTCACCGCGCTGGGCATGCGGGTGGAGGCGCTGGCGGACGGCTGGCGCATCGCCGCGCCGAGCAGCCGCTTCGACATCGAGCGCGAGGAGGACCTGATCGAGGAGGTCGCGCGCATCTTCGGCTACGACAACATTCCCACCCACACGCCGGCCGGCGCCCTCACCCTGGCGGTCGAGCCGGAGGCGCGGATCGGGGAACTGGCGCTGCGCGAGCAGCTCGCCGCGCGCGGCTACCACGAAGCGGTGAACCTGTCGTTCGTGGCGGCGGAACTGCTAGCGCGCTGGGGTTACACCCAGAATCTGGTGCCGCTGGCCAACCCGCTGTCGGCCGACCTGGCGATCATGCGGCCGTCGCTGCTGCCCGGCCTGATCGAAGCGTTGCGGCACAATCGCGCCCGCCAGCAGGAGCGGGTGCGGCTGTTCGAGCTGGCCCGCGTGTTCGCGGCGGGCGATCCGCCGCTGGAAACGCCGAGCCTGGCGATCGCTGCCTGCGGCAGCGCGCGGGCGGAGCAGTGGGGAGAAGCCTCCCGCCCGCTGGATTTCCACGACCTCAAGGGCGACCTCGACGCCCTGATCGCCTGGGGCGGCGAGCCGCAGCGCTGGTCGGTGCATGCCGACGGCCTGCCCGGCTGGCTGCATCCCGGACGCGGCGCCCGGATCGCCCGCGACGGCGTGACGGCGGGCTACCTCGGCGCGCTGCATCCGCAGCTGGCCAAGGCGCTCGACCTCGGCGCCGACGTGCACGTGCTGGAACTGGCGCTGGAGCCGCTGCTGGCCCGACGCTTGCCGCAGGCGCAGCCGGTGCCGCGCTTCCCGTCGGTGCGCCGCGACATCGCGGTCGACCTGCCGGAAGAGATCAACTGGTCACAGATCGAGCAGGCCGTCCGGGGCAGTCTCGGTCCGGCGCTGAGTGAGTTGCGGCTGTTCGACCGCTACAGCGGCAAGGGGGTTGAATCAGGCCGAAAGAGTCTCGCTATGGGCTTGATTTTACAGGACGCATCACGCACGCTTACCGACGATGACGCGGACCGTTTCGTACGTGAAGCGGTCGCAGTGTTGGAGACGGCATGCAAGGCACGATTGCGAGGTTGAGATGGCGCTGACCAAGGCGGAGATGGCAGAGCGCCTCTTCCTCGAGGTAGGTCTGAACAAGCGCGAGGCGAAGGAATTCGTGGACGCCTATTTCGAGGTGGTCCGCGAGGCGCTGGAAAAAGGCGAGCAGGTGAAGCTGTCCGGTTTCGGCAACTTCGACCTGCGGCAGAAGAACCAGCGGCCGGGAAGGAACCCGAAGACAGGCGAGGAGATCCCGATTTCCGCCCGTCGCGTGGTGACGTTCCGTCCGGGTCAGAAACTCAAGGTGCGAGTCGAGAGCTATGCTGGACCAAGGGAATAACACCGAGCTGCCCGCCATCCCGGCCAAGCGCTACTTCACCATCGGCGAAGTGAGCGAACTGTGCGGCGTGAAGCCGCACGTGCTGCGCTACTGGGAGCAGGAGTTCCCGGCGCTCAACCCGGTCAAGCGCCGCGGCAACCGTCGCTACTACCAGCGCCACGACGTGCTGATGATCCGCCAGATCCGCGGCCTGCTGTACGACGAGGGCTTCACCATCACCGGCGCGCGCGCGCGCCTGGAAGGCCCGCAGGCGCGCATGGAGTCGAGCATCTCGCACCAGATCGTGCGCCAGGTGCGGATGGAACTGGAAGAAGTCCTCAGCCTGCTGCGGCGCTGAGCGCCACTCGTTCTTTCCGCGGCGATCCGCTTCCGGCATCCGCCGCGGATGCTGTACACTTCGCCGTCTTGCAGTTTTGTCGGGGCGTAGCGCAGCCTGGTAGCGCATCTGCCTGGGGGGCAGAGGGTCGTCGGTTCGAATCCGGCCGCCCCGACCAATTTGCAGTGGAGCATGAAAGAGCGCCCGATGGGCGCTTTTTTCGTATGTGCCGCCATGAGGGTTCAAAAGCTTTCGTGCGGCTTCCACACGCAACGCCGGCATTGCGCAATGCCGTCATTCCAGCGAACGCTGGAATCCAGTGCCTTTGCCTCCCATGACCGAAACCGCTTGTTCCCAGCGTTCGCCGGGATGACGGCATGGATCAGGCGAGTGCCGAATCCGAGGTGGTGCTGGAGTGGCGGCTTTAGTCGGATGCTGGGTAGCGAATCGAAGTCAGGGACAGGGCGACACAGCCGAGGCGATCAATTGCGAGGCACTCCCCGATAGGGCATCCGTTGCGCGGCATCCCGGATCGCCACGCGCTTTTCCTCCGGCACGTCCATCGGTACATCGTTGGGGAACACAGACACGTCATTCCGGCGAAAGCCGGAATCCAGTGCCTTGATCCTCCGACGACCGAAGTCGCTGGATCCCAGCTTTCGCTGGGATGACGGGCGTAGATCGGNGGGGGGGGGGCGGCGCCCGCTCAATACAACACCCGGCTGCGCAGCGTGCCTGGGATCGCCGCGAGCTTGTCCTTCAGCACGTTCGCCTGCGCCTCGTCGGCGGACACGTCGATCACCACGTAGCCCACGTCGCCGTCGGTCTGCAGGAACTGCGCGTCGATGTTGATGTTGCCGGCGGAGAACAGTTCGTTGATGCGCGAGAGGGTGCCCGGCACGTTGCGGTGGATGTGCAGCAGGCGGCGGCTGCGCGGGTGCTCGGGCAGCGATACCTCGGGGAAGTTCACCGCCGACAGGGTCGAGCCGTTGTCGCTGTAGCGCACCAGCTTGCTGGCCACTTCGGTGCCGATGTTGTCCTGCGCCTCCAGCGTGCTGCCGCCGATGTGCGGGGTGAGGATCACATTGTCCATGCCCAGCAGCGGCGAGACGAACGGGTCGTCGTTGCCCTTCGGTTCGAGCGGGAACACGTCGACCGCCGCGCCGGCCAGATGGTTCGAGCGCAGCGCGGCGGCCAGCGCGTCGATGTCCACCACGGTGCCGCGCGAGGCGTTGATGAGCAGGCTACCCTGGCGCATCCTCGTCAGTTCGGTGGCGCCGATCATCAGCCTGGTGGCCGGCGTCTCGGGCACGTGCAGGGTGACCACGTCGGCGCGCTCGAGCAGGTCGTCCAGCCCGGCGGCGGCGCGGGCGTTGCCGAGGGCGAGCTTCGGCTCGATGTCGTGGAAGATCACCCGCATGCCCAGGCTTTCGGCCAGCACGCCCACCTGGGTGCCGATGTGGCCGTAGCCGACCACGCCCAGCACCTTGCCGCGCGCCTCGAAGCTGCCGGCGGCGGACTTGGTCCAGCCACCGCGATGGCACAGCGCGTTCTTCTGCGGAATGCCGCGCAGCAACATGATCGCTTCGGCGATCACCAGCTCGGCCACGCTGCGCGTGTTGGAGTAGGGCGCGTTGAACACCGGGATGCCGAGAAGGCGCGCGGCGCCGAGGTCGACCTGGTTGGTGCCGATGCAGAAGCAGCCGGCCGCGATCAGGCGCTTTGCGTGCGACAGCACCTCGGCGGTAAGCTGGGTGCGCGAGCGAAGCCCGACGATATGCGCTTCGGCGATGCGTTCCTTAAGTTCGTTTTCCGGCAGCGACTTCTTGTGGTACTCGATCTGGCTGTAGCCGGCGCGCTGGAAGGCGTCCACCGCGGTCTGGCTCACGCCTTCAAGCAGCAGTACCCGGATGTCTTGCTTCGGAAACGAGGTCTTCATGGTGTTCCCCGGCGAATGATGCAGCACACTATGCCAGAAATGTGGCGATGCAACACTGGACGTTTGGACATCCAAATGGCAGTCTCGCCGGCATGACCTCTCCCCTGGACGACCTCGCCCGCCGCCTGCCCGGGCTGCGCCTGCTCACCGAGCCGGGCGACCTGGAGCATTACGGCCGCGACTGGACCCGCCGCTGGACGCCCGCGCCGCTGGCGATCGCGCTGCCGGCCACGCCGGAGGAAGTGCAGGGCATCGTACGCTGGGCCAACGAGCATCGCGTGGCGGTCGTGCCTTCGGGCGGCCGCACCGGGTTGTCCGGCGGCGCGGTGGCGGCCCACGGCGAGCTGGTGCTGAGCCTGGAACGGATGAACCGCGTGCTGGGCTTCGACCCGGCCGACCGCACGCTCACCGTGCAGCCGGGCATGCCGCTGGAGGCCGTGCAGGCGGCGGCACGCGGGCATGGGTTGGTCTATCCGGTGGATTTCGCCGCGCGCGGCTCCTGCTCCATCGGCGGCAACATCGCCACCAACGCCGGCGGCATCCGGGTGATCCGCTACGGCAACACGCGCGAGTGGATCGCCGGGCTCAAGGTGGTGGCCGGCAACGGCGAACTGCTGGAGTTGAACCGCGGCCTGGTGAAGAACTCCAGCGGCTACGACTTCCGCCAGCTGATGATCGGCTCGGAGGGCACCCTGGGCATCGTGGTGGAAGCCACGCTCAAGCTCGCCGATCCGCCGCCGCCCGCGCAGACCATGCTGCTGGCGCTGCCTGACATGGACGCGGTACTGGCGGTGTTCGGCCTGTTCCGCGAGCGGCTCGCGCTGCAGGCTTTCGAGTTCTTCACCGATGTGGCGCTGCGGCACGTGCTGGCGCACGGCGCGCAGCGCGCGCTGGACGGCGACCATCCCTACTACGTGGTGGCCGAGTTCGACGCGCCGGACGAGGTGGCCCGGGACGCCGCGCTGGCGGTGCTGGGCGAGGGTATGGAGCAGGGCTGGATCGTCGATGGCACCATCGCGCAGAGCGAGGCGCAGGCCGCCGCGTTGTGGCGGCTGCGCGAGGGCATCACCGAGAGCCTGGCGCCGCACAAGCCGTACAAGAACGACGTGTCGGTGCGCATCGGCGCCGTGCCGGCCTTCCTGCATGCGATGCAGGCGCTGCTGGCGCGCGAGTATCCGCAGTTCGAGGTGGTGTGGTTCGGCCACATCGGCGACGGCAACCTGCACATCAACGTGCTCAAGCCGGCGGACCTGGCCGACGCGGATTTCATCGCGCAGTGCGAGCAGGTCACCAAGCGGCTGGCGGCCACGCTGAAGGAGCACGGCGGCAGCATCTCCGCCGAGCACGGCATCGGGCTGGTCAAGCGGCCTTACCTCGACAGCACGCGCAGCGCGGCCGAGATCGCGCTGATGCGCGGCGTGCGCCGGGTGTTCGATCCGAATGGGATTCTCAATCCGGGCAAGTTGTTCGCCGACGATTGAGGGGGCTGGGGCTTTGCAGCCTACCCGAGGTGACGTGGTGCTCTCCTTGTACGGGCGGGGAACGCGCAGGCACTTTCGGGCCATGCGTGGAAGGCGCTGGATTCCTGCTTGCGCAGGAATGACGGGCTTGAGGGGCTGCGGGGGCTTCGGGTGCCTGTTCCGTTGGGTTCGGTCTGCCGGGGCCTCGGAGAGGCGGCACGGGGCGCGTGGTAATCTGCGCGGCCAAAGCCATTGCCGCAGAGGTTGCTCCATGACGCAGGAACGCCGCACGCTGTATCCCGAGATCGAGCCGTACGACCGCGGCATGCTCAAGGTCTCGGAACTGCACACGCTGTACTACGAGCAGTGCGGCAACCCGGACGGCAAGCCGGTGGTGTTCCTGCACGGCGGGCCGGGCGGCGGCACCAATCCGAAATGCCGGCGCTTCTTCGATCCGGCGGCGTACCGCATCATCCTGTTCGACCAGCGCGGCTGCGGCCAGTCCACGCCGCATGCGGAGTTGCGCGAAAACACTACCTGGGACCTGGTCGCCGACATCGAGCGCGTGCGCGAGCACCTGGGCGTGGACCGCTGGCAGGTGTTCGGCGGTTCGTGGGGTTCCACCCTGGCGCTGGCCTACGCGCAGACGCATCCGGACAAGGTCACCGAACTGGTGCTGCGCGGCATCTTCATGTTGCGCCGGTGGGAGCTGGAGTGGTTCTACCAGAAGGGCGCCGATGCGCTGTACCCCGATGCCTGGGAGACCTATCTCGCGGCGATCCCGGAAGTGGAGCGCGGCGACCTGATCAGCGCCTACCACCGCCGCCTCACCAGCCCGGATGCGAAGACGCGCGTCGAGGCGGCGCGGGCCTGGTCGGTGTGGGAGGGCGCCACCAGCTACCTCTACCAGGACACGGCCAGCATCGGCTCGCACAGCGAGGACGAGTTCGCACTGGCGTTCGCGCGCATCGAGTGCCACTACTTCGTCAACGGCGGCTTCTTCGAGCACGACGACCAGTTGCTGCGCAACGTGGACCGCATCCGCAGGATTCCCGCCGTGATCGTGCAGGGCCGCTACGACGTGGTGTGCCCGCTGCGCAGTGCGTGGGACCTGCACCGCGCCTGGCCCGAGGCGGACCTGCGCATCGTGCAGGACGCCGGCCATTCGGCGTTCGAGCCGGGCAACGTCCACGAACTGGTCGAGGCCACCGACCGTTTCCGCTGAAGCCTGGGCGCCGCGGGCGCGGCCCCGCCGTAGCCTGCAACAGGAAAGGCCACGTCCGTCGCCGGACGTGGCCTTTGTCGTTCCACTCCGCCGATCAGTGCCTGCCGTGCGGCTTGTCGTCCGGCGCACGTGCGCCGCGCGGCCGCAGGATCAGCGACGGATCGAGCAGGTCGACCACGAAGCCGTCATGGTCGGAGGCGCCGATCGCTCGGGTCCAGTCCGGCGCGTTGGCCGCGTCGTCCAGCGTCTGCGCCGGCGCATCCAGGTCGGCCCGGCCGTACTGCATGCGCAGGAAGCGCAGGCGTGCCGGCAGGTTCAGCAGGGCGTGGTCGAGCACCTGGAAGGTCGGCACGGAGCGGCCCGAGTTGCCGGAGCCGGCCTTGGTATAGCCCTGGATCTCGCCGAAGTTCTCGGTGAACAGGAACGAGTAGCGGTCGTTCGCCGGCACCGATTCCACCGCGTTCCACAGGGCCGGGCGCACGATGTTGCCACCCAGCTTGAGCAGGTTCTCGCTGTCCTTGTACTTGCCCGAGATCAGGCCCACCACGTCGACCCAGCCGTCGCTGAACTGGTAGGCGTTGAAGTCGCCCACCACCAGCAGCGGGGTCAGCGGCGAGGCGGTCTGCAACGCCTGCACCTGGCTGGCCAGGGACTTGGCCTGCAGGAAGCGCTTCTGCCGGTCGCGCACGGCGTCGGCATTGTCCTTGTCCACGTTCTGGCGCGCCTTCGGATGCACCGCGATCACCTGGAAGCGCAGCAGCCCTGCCTGGGCGGTGAGCAGCAGGGGTGGATGGTCGTGGACGAAGGTGGTCTGGCCGTTGTCGTTCCAGGTCTCGTCCGCGCCGAGCTGGCGTACCGACAGCACGTGCACGCGGTCGCGGCGCACCAGGAAGCCGACGTTGATGCCGCTCGGGTCGTGGCCCGGCACCAGGTAGGCGTCGTACTTCACCGGGTAGTCGTCGCCGAGCTGCTTGGCCAGGCCCTGCAGGACCGGCAGCGTCTCCACTTCCTCCACCGACAGCACGTCCGGCAGCTTCAGCACGCTGCCGACGTAGCTGGACAGGCGCCGGGTCTTCAGCGCCACTTCCTCCGGCGTGAACTCCTTGCTGCCGCCGCTGCAGGTGTAGGTGGTGTCGAACACCGAGTCGCAGAAGCGTTCCATGTTGAACGCGCCGATGCGCAGCGCGAGCGGCGGTGTCGGCGTGACAGCACGCGGCAGCGGCGCGGCGCGCTTCACCTGGAACGAGGTCGGGATGAAGGTATAGGCGCCGAAGTCGTAGGAGATCACGCCCTCCGCGCGGAACGTGGTGCCGGCGTTGAACGGCGTGTTGGCGGGGACCGCACCGAAGTCGGCGGTGTTCATCTTGAACACCTCGGGGTTGCCGCTCCAGTTCGGCAGGTCGACGCCGTCCGGCACCGGCACGCCGAAGCGCACGCCCGGCTGGCGCAGCGAGCGCTTGCCGTTGGCGGTGACGCTCACCTCGGCGAACGGCATGGTGCTGAAGCGCTTGTTGCCGGTGTTGATCATGCCGTCGTCGATCTGCACGCGCATGCCCACGAAGCACTGGAAGTTGGTCGCGCCGCAGGACAGGTGGTCCGGGTCGGAGGAGGGCACGTTCGCGCCGAAGCGCACCGCCCTGGGCAGCGGCGCGCGGTGGGCGGTGACGGTGACCGTGGCGTTCTTCAGCTCGGTGAGGTGGTAGTAGTCGTCCACCACCGCATCGACGTCCACCACGTCGCCGATCGCCACGGCCGGCGCGGTCGAGGTGAACACGTAGACGCCGTTGGAGGTCAGCGGATCGGCGTCGGCGCGGCGGTCCGGGGTCTGCATGGTGAAGCCGGCCGGGCCCACCGCGGTGACGATGTTGCCGCGGGTGAGCACCGACTTGCCGAGCAGCGGCGAGGTCTGCTCGCGGCCCTGGATCTGCCAGATCTCGGCGGCCACCGGGATGTCGTACAGGATCGCGCCGACCGCGCTGGCGTCGGCCAGCGCCACGCCGCCGCTGGGTGCGCTGAGCTGCACCAGGAAGGCCTTGTCCGCGCTGCCGGTGGACTGGCCGTGCACGGTGACGTTGAAGCTGGCCTGGGTCTGGCCCTCGGCGATGGTGAGGGTGGTGTCCACCGCGTCGTAGTCGCCGGCGGCGACGGTGGCGCTGTCGTCCTGGGTCGCTGCGTGCACGGTGACGCCGCCGGCGGGTGCGGGCTGGTTGAGCGTCACGGTGAACGGCATGCTCAGGTCGCCGGCGCCGCGCACGGTGACGGTCGAGTCGGCGATCGACAGCGCCGGGCCCTGTGCCACGCACGGGCTGGCGTGGTTGTGCGGCACGGTGGGGCTGAGCGTGACGAAGTCGGCGCTGTTGTCGCCGCTGTTCTGCGGCGCGCCGGCGCCGTTGCTCTTGCGCACGTAGCCCTTGTCCGCGTTGGCGCTGCCGAGCGAGGCCAGCGGCGTGCCGGCCTTGTAGGCCGAGCCGGCGCTGAGGCCGACCTGGTCGACCGGACTGCCGCCGGCGTCGAGCAGGGCCAGGCCGCCGTCGTCGGTGATGCCGGTGTTGTAGCTGAGGTCGCCGGCCACGCTGCCGGAGTAGCCGCTGGCGGCACCGTTGGTCAGCAGCAGGTAGCAGCCCGGCGCGATCGAGGTGCCGCTGGCGAAGGTCAGCCGCGTGCCGGTGGTGCCGCTGGCGTTGGAGGCGTTGAGCCTGTAGCCGGAGAGGTCGAGCGTGGCGCTGCCGGCGTTGAACAGCTCCACGAATTCGTCGTTGCCGCCCGCGGGGCCGCGGACGCGGAACTGGTTGATGCTGAGGTCGGCGGCCTGCGCCGCGAACGTCGACGCGATGGCGAGCAATGCCGCGCACACGGCATGCTGCCTGGGTAATCCTTTCATCGTTGTGTTTCCCCTCGCTGGGATCCGGCTGGATCGTGGTTTCGCCGGACGCTAGCAAGGTTTCGCGACAGTTCCGCGAAACATCCCCCCGGATGCGCGCCTCGGCGACGCAGGCCCCGCCCGCGTGGCGGAACTGTGACGCGGTCCGCGCGCGGCCGCTACCGAGGCCGTCGCAGTTTCACGTCGGCAACTGCCTGGTGCCGAAGATCTTGTCGCCGGCGTCGCCCAGCCCGGGCAGGATGTAGCCGTTCTCGTTGAGCCGCTGGTCGATCGAGGCGGTGTAGATCTCGATGTCCGGATGGGCCGTCTCGATGCGCCTGAGCCCTTCCGGCGCGGCGACCAGGAACAGCCCCTTGATGCGCTTGCAGCCGGCGGCCTTGAGCATGTCCACGGTGGCGACCAGGGTGCCGGCGGTGGCCAGCATCGGGTCGACGATCAGCGCGATGCGCTCGTCCATGCGGCCGCTGAGCTTTTCGTAGTAGGCGATCGGCTGCAGGGTCTGCTCGTCGCGCTGCAGGCCGACCACGCTGACCTTGGCCGAAGGGATCAGCTCCAGCACGCCGCCGAGCATGCCGATGCCGGCGCGCAGGATCGGCACGATGGTGATCTTCTTGCCCTTGATCCGCCGCACCTCGACCGGGCCGGCCCAGCCCTCGATCCGCTCGGCGACGGTTTCCAGGTCCTTGGTGGCCTCGTAGGTGAGCAGGGCGGCGACCTCGGAGGCCAGCTCGCGGAATTCCTTGGTGCTGATGCCGGCGCGGCGCATCAGGCCGAGCTTGTGCTGGATCAGCGGGTGGTGGACTTCGGTAATGGCCATGCGGGACTGCCTGTGCTGGAAGGCGGCGCGCCTGCGCGCCGCGGCAGTCGGAAGCTTAGCGGATCGATGTGTGCCGGCCGAGCGGGATGCCGGCCGTGCAGGCCGGCATCCGCCACGGGCCGGTGAAGGCGCGTTACGGCGAGGCCGCGGCGCCGCCCTTCAGGCAGGTGCTCATGAAGGCCTTGCGGGCGTCGCCGGTGAGCGCCTTGGCCTTGGCGTCCACGTTGCAGCTCTTCATCTTTTCCTGCTGGGTCTGCTTGGCCGGCGCGGCGGCCGTGCTGCCGCCCTTCAGGCAGGTGCTCATGAAGGCCTTGCGCTCGTCGCCCTTCTTGCCGGCGGATTGCTTGCTGCAGTCGGACATGCGCTGCTGTTGCGGCGTGAGCGCCTTCTTGGCGGCCTGCGGTGCCGCCGCGGAGGCGGTGGTGGCGGCGATCAGCAACGCGGCGCCGGCGGCGATCAGGCTGTAGCGAAAGGACATGGCGAAACCCTCCTTGAGTGACCGGCAGCTACCGGCAGGGGCGAGTCTATGCCGGGGAAAGCGGGCAGCGCATGCCGCAAGTTCTTGCGTGCATGGATCGGTTCATGCGCCGCCTTGCCGGCGGCGGGCGCATGCGCAGAGGGCGCGCCCGCAACGCGGACGCGCCCTCTCTGCGAGGTGCCTGGCCAGCGGCCGGTCAGGCGGCTTCGGCGGCCTGCTTGCGCGGTCCCTTCAGCAGCGCCTGGCGCACGTTCTGGACCACCAGGTCGACTTCCGCACTGGTGACGTTGAAGTGCGGGGTGAAGCGCAGCGAGTTGGTGCCGCCGTGGATCACGCCCACGCCGCGCTCGCGCATGTACTCCTCGATGGAGTCCGCGCCGTAGCACTTGAACTGCGGCGCCAGCTCGCAGGAGAACAAGAGGCCGGTGCCCTGCACCTTGGTGATCAGCCCGCCCAGTTCGTCCTTGAGCGCCTCGAGCTTGGCGACGAACTCCTCGCCGCGGGCGCGGATGTTGGCGCGCACCTCGTCGGTGAGCTGTTCCAGCGTGGCCAGCGCCACGTCCAGCGCGCGCGGGTTGGCGGTCATCGTGTTGCCGTAGATGCCCTTGCGGTACAGGCCGGCGGCGCGGTCGTTCACCGCCAGCACGGACAGCGGGTACTGGCCGGCGTTGAGCGCCTTGGAGAAGGTCTCCATGTCCGGCGCGGGCAACTGCTCGAAGCCGGGGTAGTCGGTCAGCGACAGCACGCCGTGCGCGCGCAGGCCAGCCTGGATCGAATCGACCAGCAGCAGGCTGCCGTGGGATTCGGTCAGTTCGCGCGCGGCCTTGTAGAACGCCGGCGTCACCGCGCGGCCCGGGTCGCCTTCGCCCATCACCGGCTCCAGGAACATCGCCTCGATGAACCAGCCGTGCCTGTCGGCGTCGGCGAACGCGGCCTCCAGTTGCGCCACGTCGTAGGGCGCCACGGTGATCAGGCTGTCCTCGTGGCGGTAGCTGGCCAGGTGCTGCTGGTAGGCCTTGCGCGACGAGTCGGAGTACAGCGCCGGCTTGTCGGTGCGGCCGTGGAAAGCGCCCTTCACGGCGAGCCGCTTGATCGTGCGGCCGGCGTAGCGGGCGCCGGCGTCGGTCATCAGCTTGGCGTTGACGTCGGCGATGCGGCAGGCCAGGGTGACCGATTCCGAGCCGGAGTTCAGGCACAGGTAGTGGTGGTACGGGCTGCCGCCGCGGCTGCGGCCCAGCTCGCGGTTCATCGCCTGGGCGAAGCGCAACTGGGACACGCTGGGCGACATCACGTTGGCCATCACCTGCGGGCGGCTCATCGCTTCGAGGATGGCCGGAGGGTTGTGGCCGAAGCCGAGCATGCCGTAGCCGCCGTTGTCGTGCAGCACGGCGCCCTTCAGGGTGACGATCCACGGCCCGCGGGCCGCGGCCGGCAGGTACGGGTTGACCGCATCGTCCGGATAGAAGTTGACGAAGCCCGCCTGCGCCTGCGCCAGTTGCTCGGACTCGTCCAGCTTCAGGAAATCGGCCAGACCGGCGCGCAGTTCGCGGTGGCGGGCCAACGCCTCGCCGATCGCCTGGGCCAGTTGCGGGTCGTTCGCGGCCATGCGCTCGATGCTGGCGTCGTCCAGGCCGGTGGTCCGCGGCTTGCCGCCAAATTCGCGCAGTTCGCGCAACTGTTCGATCACACCCATGACTAACCTCCTCAGGAATCGGTCGGCGCCTCGCACCCAGCGCGAAGCAGGCCGACTTGCTTGATGCTTGCGCTGCGGCCGTACCGGCGCCGGCCGGTTCCGCAACGGCAAAAGTGGGGTGGCGCGGCAGCGTATGGAGACCGGCTGCGCCGTGGCATCCCCGAGCATAACGCGCCGGCCGGGGGCGCCGGTACCCCCGGCATGACGGCTGTCATCCGCGACGGCTGACGCCGGCGACTGGGGTCAAGCCCTTGGTCCGCCTACGCTGCAGTGCAAGGAGGGACAGCCCATGACCGAATCATCCGTACCCGTCGCCCGCCTCGCCGGCGTCGTGAAACGCTATGACAGGCAGACCGCGCTGGATGGCGTCGACCTCGTGTTGCGCCGCGGCGAACTGCTGTCGCTGCTGGGCCCCAACGGGGCCGGCAAAAGCACCAGCATCGGCCTGCTGCTGGGGCTGATCCGGCCCGATGCCGGCCGCGCCGAGCTGTTCGGCCTGGATCCGCAGCGGATCGAGGCGCGCCGGCGCATCGGCGTGATGCTGCAGTCGTCGAACCTGCCGCCGACCCTGCGCGTGGGCGAACTGCTGCGCCTCACCGCCAGCTATTACCCCGCGCCGCGCCCGCTGGCCGAAAGCGCCGCGCTGGCCGGCGTCGGCGACCTGCTGAAGCGGCCCTACGGCAAGCTCTCCGGCGGTCAGCAGCGACGCGTGCAGTTCGCGCTGGCGCTGTGCGGCCGGCCCGAGCTGCTGTTTCTCGACGAGCCCACCGTGGGCATGGACATCGACGCGCGCCAGAAGCTGTGGGCGGCGATGCGCCGGCTGGTCGCCGAAGGCTGCTCGGTGGTGCTCACCACGCACTACCTGGAGGAGGCCGAGGCGCTGGCGCAGCGCGTGGTGGTGCTGGACAAGGGGCGCGTGCTCAGCGAGGGCAGCGTGGACGAACTGCGCGCGAAGGTGGCGCTGTCGCGCATCCGCTGCGTGAGCGACCTCGACGCCGCCGCGGTGGCGCGCTGGCCGCAGGTGGCCTCGGCGTCCTGCGCCGACGGCCGGCTGCAGATCGCCACCGCCGACGCGGTAGCGGTGGTGCGCCGCCTGCTCGACGCCGACCCGGCCCTGCGCGAACTGGAAGTGCAGCGCGCCGGCCTGGCCGAGGCGTTCACCGAACTCACCCGCGACACCGACCTGCCGGAGGCTGCCTGATGAATGCCGTGACCGTTCCCGCCGCCGAGCCGTCCGTGGCCGCCGGCATGCCGACGCGCCGCGTGCTCGGCGCCTACCTCGCCGAGGCGCGCAGCGAATGCCTGCGCTACATGCGCGCGCCCGGCTTCATGCTGCCGATCATGCTGTTCCCCGGCATGTTCTACCTGCTGTTCGGTGTGGTCATGGGCAAGTCCGAGGGCGTCGACGCGGCGCGCTACCTGCTTGCCAGCTACGGCGTGTTCGGGGTGATGAGCCCGGGCCTGTTCGGCTTCGGCGTGTCGCTGGCGATCGAGCGCGAAGGCGGCCTGCTCACCCTCAAGCGCGCCCTGCCGATGCCGCCGGGCGCCTACCTGCTGGGCAAGATGCTGATGGCGATGGCCGCCGCCGCGGTGGTGGTGCTGTTGCTGTTGGCGATGGCGACGGGGCTGGCGCACGTGGTGCTGACCCCGCGGCAGGCGGCATTGCTGCTGCTCACCGGCGTGCTCGGCGTGCTGCCGTTCTGCGCGCTGGGCATGTTCGTGGGCACCCTGTTCAAGGGACAGGGGGCGCCGGGCATGCTGCAACTGATCTACCTGCCGATGTCGTTCCTGTCCGGCCTGTGGTTCCCGCTGTCGATGATGCCCGGAGTACTGCAGCAGATCGCGCCGGTTTGGCCGAGCTATCACCTGGACTGCCTGGCGCTGGCCGCGGTGGGCATGGGGCAGGGCGCGGCGTGGCCGCACGTGCTGGTGCTGGCCGGATTCGCCGTGGCGTTCCTGCTGCTGGCGGCGCGGCGGCTGCGGCGGCACGGTTGAAGTAGCATGTCCGCCATGAGTCCCGCGGCAGCACGACGATGAACCTTCCTGCCTTCCTGCGGCCTGCGCCCGATTCGATGTGGGCGGAACTCAAGCGGACCACCAGCAAGCCCTGGCTGCACCTGCTGAACGGGTTGTGGTCGTTGTGGGTGCTGGCCACGCTGTTCTTCACGCAGGTGAGCGCCGCGTTCTGGTGGTCGCTGGCGATCGGCTACCCGGCGTTCCTGCTGCTGTTCGTGCTGGTGAACGTACGGCCCATGCACGAGATGAAGGTCTACACCGGACTGCTGGCCATGCTGGCCCTGGTGTCCATGTACTGGAACCCGAGCGCCTGGACCTACGCGGTGTTCGCCTGCGTGTTCGCCGGGTTCTCGGCCGGCGCGTCGGTGACGTCCGGCGTCCTGCGCATCCTGATGATCCAGGCCCTGGTGGCGGTGTGGGCGTGGTGGCTGGACTGGCCGTGGTTCGTGATGCTGATGTCGGTGTGCATCTGCAGCAGCAGCGGCTTCGGTTCGCTGCTGGGCCGCATCAGCCAGATGAAGAACGCGCAACTGCGGATGTCGCACGAGCATATCCGCCAGCTCGCCGCCACCGCCGAGCGCGAGCGCATCGGCCGCGACCTGCACGACCTGCTCGGCCACACGCTGTCGCTGATCACGATGAAGCTTGAGCTGTCGCGCCGGCTGCTCGACCGCGATTCGTCCGCGGCGCGGCGCGAGCTGGCCGAAGCCGAGGAAGTGGCGCGCCATGCGCTGGCCGAAGTGCGCGCGGCGGTCACCGGCATCCGCGCCGCGGGTCTCGCCGCCGAGCTGGCCTCGGCCGATCTGTTGCTGCGTGTATCCGGCGTGCAACTCGACCAGCGCCTGCAAGCGGAGAACCTGCCCGAATCGATCGAATGCACCCTCGCGCTGGTGCTGCGCGAGGCGGCCACGAACATTGCGCGGCATGCGCACGCGACGCTGGCGCGGGTGTCGCTCACCCGCACGGGCGACGGCGTGCGGCTGTACATCGAGGACAACGGCCGCGGCGGCATCCATGCCGCCGGCAACGGCCTGAGCGGGATGCGCGAGCGCGTGGGTGCGCTGGGCGGCAGCCTGCAACTGGACTCGCCGCCTGGCGGCGGCACGCGGCTGAGCATCGACATG
Source organism: Frateuria sp. Soil773 (assembly GCF_001428405.1). GTDB lineage: Bacteria > Pseudomonadota > Gammaproteobacteria > Xanthomonadales > Rhodanobacteraceae > LMSL01. The sequence continues at coordinate 220,629 of NZ_LMSL01000041.1, read as the reverse complement.
CCGCTGGCGGCGAAAGGCGCCGCCGACCGGCGCGATGCCGGTCTGCCGCCGGCCGACATGTTCGTTTCCGCAGGGATGCGGCACGCCACATGACGCCCGCCTTCCTCGCCCGCTGGTTCACGCCGGCGCCGGATTCCGGCGTGGCCGACGACCTGCGCCGCGGCAAGTCGCCGTGGGCCGACAGCGTGCACCTGCTGTGGTCGGCGTGGATCTTCGTCACGCCATTGTTCGAGCGGGGCACGAACAGCGGCTACACGCGGACCTGGCTGCTGCTCACGTTCACCAGCTATCCGGTGTTCCTGCTGCTGTTCGCCAGGCTCCAGTTGGCGCCGAGGCGCACCGCATACCGCTACGCCTGGGCCATGGCCGCGCTGAGCTTCGGCTTGCTGCACTGGTACACGAGCAGCCTGACCTATTTCGTCTATGCCTGCGTGATGGTGAACCTCTCCTCGCAGCCCTTGCGCGCGCGGCTGCTCCAACTGGCGCTGCTCAACGCCCTGCTGCTGGCGCTGGGCACGTGGGCGGGCTACCCGGTGGCGATCCTCCTGATCATGCTCTTCATGGTGCTGGTGATCAGCGCCATCACCCTGGTCGAGCGCGTGTACCACGAAAAGGACGCCGCCCTGCGCCTGTCGCAGGACGAGGTGCGCCGGCTGGCGGTGCTGGCCGAGCGCGAACGCATCGGCCGCGACCTGCACGACCTGCTCGGCCACACGCTGTCGCTGGTGACGCTGAAATCCGAACTGGCGCGCAAGCTGGCGCTGGCCGACCCGCCGCGCGCGCAGCGCGAGATGGAGGAGGTCGAGCGCGTCTCGCGCCACGCGCTGGCCGAGGTGCGTGCCGCGGTCACCGGCATGCGCCGCAGCGACCTCGCCGCCGAACTGGTTTCCGCGCGGCTGATGCTGGAAGCCTCGGGCATCGCGTTCGAGGCGGATGCGCCGGCGACGTGCGAACTGCGGCCGGATGCCGAGGCCTCGTTGGCGCTGGTGCTGCGCGAAGCCGTCACCAACATCCATCGCCACGCGCGCGCCACGGCGGCGCGCGTGGATTTCTCCAGCAACCCGGAAAGCTTCCACATGCGCATCAGCGACAACGGACGCGGCGGTCTCGCCGCCCACGGCAACGGCATCAGCGGCATGCGCGAGCGCGTGCGCGCGCTGGGCGGCACGCTGGCCATCGACTCGCCCGCGCGGCGGGGCACCACGCTCGACATCGCGGTGCCGCTGCGCGGGTCGGCAAGGCCCGTGGCGGAAGGCATGCGCGGCGCCTCGCCGCTGCTGGCCGGACAGGAGGGCGCCGCATGATCCGCGTGCTGCTGGCCGAGGACCAGGCGATGGTGCGCGGCGCCCTGTCCGCGCTGCTGAACCTGGAGAGCGACATCGAGGTGCTCGGCTCGGCCGCCGACGGCGAGATCGCCTGGCGCGAACTGCAGCGGCTGAAGCCCGACGTGCTGGTGACCGACATCGAGATGCCCGGCCTCACCGGGCTGGAGCTGGCGCAGCGCATCCAGCGCCACGAGATGGCGGTCAAGGTAATCATCGTCACCACCTTCGCGCGCCCGGGCTTCCTGCGCCGCGCGCTGGACGCCGGCGTGTCCGGCTACCTGCTCAAGGACGCGCCGGCGGAGAACCTCGCCGAGGCCCTGCGCATGGTGCATCGCGGCGGCCGCGCGATCGACCCGCAACTGGCGCTGGAAGCCTGGTCGGAGGCCGACCCGCTGAACGACCGCGAGCGCCAGGTGCTGCGCCTCGCGGGCGAGGGCCTGGCGGCCAGCGAGATCGCCACGCAATTGAGCCTCTCGCACGGCACCGTGCGCAATTACCTTTCCGAGGCCATCGGCAAGCTCGGTGCAGCCAACCGCATCGAGGCCTATCGGCTGGCGAGGCAGAAAGGCTGGTTATAGGAATTTTTCCAATTACCGGAAAAAAGCCTTGCATCGTGTAATTGATCTGCGTATTGTTTGTGGCCTCGCCAATAACGGCGAAAGAAACCATAGTGAAATTGCCATGTCGCACTATCCCGTCAACGCATTCATGCCATTCGCATTACGCAACAAGCGCGATGCAGGCATGTTCTTGCGCGGCGAACGGCTGGCGCTGGCAAATGGTCTTCCGATAATCGACTGATCCCGCACGGAGATCGGTCACCCCGATCTCCCGAGGCAACGCGAACGCCCTCGGGTCGCCATACCCGGGGGCGTTCTGTTTTTGGCGTTCGCAAGGGATGCCCATGCATCGAAACACGTTTGCGGGATCCGCTTCGCCCTGAGGCATCCGGCTGTCCTGCAGCCGAGGCGGGGGCGCTGCGACAGGCGCATCTGCGCCGCGCCTTGATGCTTCGGCGCGGGCGGCGCGAGAAGCGGGTTCCATAGCCGGGCCGGATGGCCCGCACGGATTGCCGGCTGGCGACAGGCGGCAGTACGGAGCATCGATCGACGAGTCCCAGCGGTACGGGTTCGGATGCCCGTCCGGTGCGCGCGGCGTTGCCGTAAGCGTATGCCCGGGCTCGCACGAGAATGCTCTGGCGATGACGTTAGCTCAGTCAGGTAGAGCGGTGGCTCGCGCCATCGGAGGCCGGTTCGAATCCGGCACGTCGTCCACTTGGATAGCTCAGTGGGTAGAGCGTCAGACTCATCATCTGATTGTCGCGGGTTCGACTCCCGCTCCAGACACATGACCAGTCACGTCATGACCGGGAACGGAAGTTCCCTCACCAGGAAACGCCTCGTGCCGGGTCAGGTGCGCATGCCAGGGATGGCGTCGCATGAGGCAAGGCAGCAATGGCGGCGCCGGACCCGTGTTCCGAACCCGGGCAGGTGATTGTCGAAGGTCGTGCCGGCCGGTCGAGGCGGCGCGGCGGGAAACAGCCACTCCCCGGCAAGGCACGCCGGTTTCGCGTCGTCCTCGTCAAGAGGCGTTTCCGCCTTATTCCTTAATGGCAGGCATGGGCCAAAAGGTCCATGCATTTCCGGTCGATTATCCCGCGAGGGAGGGACGGGTATTGCCTCGATTATCTCAAAGGACCATGGCGCGATAACGATCCGGTTGCGCCATGGTATTAATCGGCGGATCGAAACAACGGAGTAATTCAAGGAGAATCACCATGTCCTGGATCAAGCAAATCGTGGTCGGCGACGGCGAATGCGGTTTGCTGTACCGCAACCGTCGCTTCCAGCGCGTCCTGCGTGCCGGCGTCTACCGCTGCTTCGACCCGTTCGGCCGCGTTACGGTCGGCGTGCACAACCTGACACGGCCGGAATACGCCGGCGCGGATGCCGAGGTGCTGATGGCGCAATCGGACGGCGTCCTGGCCGGCTGTTTCACCGTGGCCGACATCGGCACGCAGCAGGTCGGCCTGGTGTTGAAGAACGGCAAGCTGGAGGACGTGCTCGCGCCGGGTGCTCGCAAGCTGTACTGGAAGGGCCTGGTGGACGTCCAGGTTCAGGCGGTGTCGCTGGCCGATACGCTGGAGGTCGACGCACGCGTGGCTAGCCGCCTGCGCCAGTTGGGCGTGCTCGGCAAGGTGGCGGTAACGGTGGACGTGCCGGTGGAATCGGCCGGCCTGCTGTTCGTCGACGGCAAGCTGTCGCGTACGCTGGAACCGGGAGCCTATGCGTTCTGGAATTTCCAGAAGAACGTGGCGGCCGAGGTGGTCGAACTGCGCGTGCAGACGTTGGAGGTGTCGGGCCAGGAACTGCTGACCCGCGACAAGGTGAGCTTGCGCGTGAACCTGGCCGCCAGCGTGCGCGTGACCGATCCGGTCGCCGCGCGCACCAAGGTGGCCAAGTACGGCGACTACCTCTACCGCGAACTGCAGTACGGCCTGCGCAAGGCGGTGTCCGGCAAGACGCTGGACGAACTGCTCGGCGACAAGGCAACGCTGGATGCGGACATCTTCGCCTACGTGCGCGGTCGTGTCAGCGAGCTGGGCATCGAAGTGCTTGGCGTCGGCATCAAGGACGTGATCCTGCCGGGCGAGATGAAGGAGATCCTCAACAGCGTCGTGCAGTCGGAGAAGGCAGCCCAGGCCAACGTGATCCGCCGCCGCGAGGAGGCGAACGCCACGCGTTCGCTGCTCAACACCGCGCGGTTGATCGAGGAAAGTCCGGTGCTGCTGCGCCTGAAGGAACTGGAGGCGCTGGAGAAGATCACCGAGAAGATCGACAAGCTGACCGTGTTCGGCGGCCTGGACGGCGTGCTGAACCACCTGGTGAGTCTGAAGGCGTAATCGACACCATGGCGCAGTGTCGCCCCCGCCGTCATCCCAGCGGAAGCTGGGGTCCAGTGCCTTTAACGGGCACGGACGAAAGTCGCTGGGCCCCAGTTTCCGCTGGGGCGACGGTGAGGGGGACACGCGCCGCATCAAGGAACGAACCATGAGCAAGCAACACTACGAATGGCTGCACACCGGAACTGGCGCCACGCCGATCAAGGCCTGGGTGCGTGGCGTGCCGCTGGAAGACTCCGCACGCCAGCAATTGCAGAACATCGCCGCACTGCCCTTCGTGGGGCCGTGGGTGGCCGTGATGCCGGACGTGCATCTGGGCAAGGGCGCCACCGTGGGTTCGGTGGTGCCGACCCGTGGCGCGATCATCCCGGCTGCGGTCGGCGTGGACATCGGTTGCGGCATGGCCGCGGTGCGCACCACGCTGCGCGCCTGCGACCTGCCGGACAACCTGGCGCAACTGCGCTCCGGCATCGAGCGCGGCGTGCCGGTCGGCAACGGCCGCGGCGGCGAACGGCACAGGCTGCCGGAGGGCGTCGCCGCACAACTGGCGCAATCCGGGCTGGCGGCGCGGCTGGGCGCGATCGAGGCGAAGCACCGCAAGATCCGCACCGACAAGCTGGGCAGGCAGCTCGGCACGCTCGGCGGCGGCAACCATTTCATCGAGGTCTGCCTCGACGAGTCGGATGCCGTGTGGGTGATGCTGCATTCGGGCTCGCGCGGTACCGGCAACCTGATCGGCAGCTACTTCATCGAGCGGGCGCGCGAGCAACTGGCACGGCGCGTGCTGGGCTTCCCGTTGCCGGACAAGGATCTGGCCTTCTTCATGGAAGGCGAGGAACTGTTCGACGACTACGTGGAGGCGGTCTCCTGGGCGCAGGACTACGCCCGTGCCAACCGCGAGGCGATGATGGGGCAGGTGCTGGCGGAAATGCGCCACCGGCTGCCGGAATTCCAGTTGGAAAAGCTGGCGGTGAACTGCCATCACAACTACGTGCAAAAGGAAACGCACGGGGGCGAGGAACTGCTAGTTACCCGCAAGGGCGCAGTCAGCGCCCGCGCAGGCGAGCTGGGCATCATCCCGGGCAGCATGGGCACGTGCAGCTACATCGTGCGTGGCAAGGGCAATCCGGACAGCTTCCACAGTTGCAGCCATGGCGCCGGCCGGGTGATGAGCCGTACCGCCGCGCGCCAGCAGATCACGCTGGCCCAGCACCGTGAGGCCACCGCCCACGTCGAGTGCCGCAAGGATGCGGCGGTGATCGACGAATCGCCGGCTGCGTACAAGTCGATCGATGCGGTAATGGCCGCGCAGACCGACCTGGTCGAAGTGGTGCATACGTTGCGTCAGGTGTTGTGCGTGAAGGGCTGAACGGTGGCCCGGACGTTTTGCATCCGTTGGCGCCGCCCCGCGAGGGACGGCGCTTTTTGTCGTGTGCGGCTTGGGCGCGCAAAGGGCTTGCACCGTTAGAATGCGAAGCTTCAACGCCGGATGCGCGCGGGGAGGACATGCGGTATCGGATGATCTTCAGTTGGCCGGTCGCGGTCCTGCTTTGCCTGGTGCTGATGGGTTGCCATCGCGCCGCGCCAGTGCCATTGCCGCACGATGCCTACGTCTGGCAGCGCGCATGGACGCCCGCGGTGACCGATGCGCTGCGCGAAAGCGGCGGGGCGATCCATGCCTGGCGCGTGCTTGCGGCGCAGACCGACGCGGCTGGCCGGCTCCGGCGTTTCGCGCCGGACCGCGCCGCGCTCGCCGCCAGCGGCAAGCCGGTGGTGCTGGTGGTGCGCATCGACGGCCAGTTGCAGGCATGGGACGAACAGGCGCTGCTGGCCGACACGCTGGCGCTGTGGCGCGACTGGCAGGATGGCGGCGTGCCGCTGGCCGGGCTGGAGATCGACCACGATTGCGGCACGGCGCGGCTGCCGGCCTATGCGGACTTTCTCGCGCGGTTGCGTGCGGCGTTGCCGGCGCAGGCGCGCCTGTCGATCACCGCGCTGCCGGCCTGGCTGCGCTCACCGGTGCTGGGCCGGGTGCTGGCCGCGGTCGATGCGTCGGTGCTGCAGGTGCATGCGGTGCGCGATCCGCGCGCCGGCCTGTTCGATCCGGCGCTGGCCCGGCAGTGGGCGGCCGACTATGCGATGCGCAGCGACAAGCCGTTCCTGCTGGCGCTGCCCAACTACGGCTCGCGGGTGAGCTGGGACGCCGAAGGCAGGCTCGCTTCGGTGGCGAGCGAGGCGGCCGTGCTGGATGCGCGCGAGGACGCGCGCGAACTGCTGGCGCAGCCGCGCCAGCTGGCGGCTTTCCTGCGCGCGCTGCAGGCCGACCCGCCGCCCCACCTGCAAGGCATCGCCTGGTTCCGCCTGCCCACCGCGCAGGACCTGCGCGCGTGGAGCCTGCCGACCTGGCTGGCGGTGATCCGCGGCGAGCCGTTGCGGGCGCAGGTGGATGCAAGCCTGCGGCGCGGCGACGCGGCGGGCGGCTACGACGTGCAGCTCTACAACGCAGGCCGCGTCGATGCGGCCTTGCCCGCGCGGGTCGGCCTGCCGGCCGGATGCTCGCTCGCCGACGGCGTCAACGGTTATCGTCTGCGCATGGATGGGCGAACGCCCGCCTTGGAGCGCGCGCAGCCGGGGCTGCTGCGGGCAGGGCACCGACGGACGATCGGCTGGGCGCGCTGCGGCGCCGCCGACGAGGGAGCATGGCATGTGGAACCGTGAACGATGGCTGCTCGGCGTGGCGGCGGCAGGCGCGCTGGCCGGCGCGGTATGGGCCTGCGGCCCGGATTTCCCGAGCCAGTTGCTGTCCGATCGCGCCGCGACCTTCGCGGCCACGCCGGTGAACACGTTCGCCTACGAGGCGATGCACCTGCGCACGGCGTCCGACGAGCTGAAGGCGCACGAAGCGCCTGCCGGGGAGACGCGGGAGCAGGCCCCCGTCTCCCCGCTCGACGCCGGCCTGCCGGCGGAACAACTGGCGCTGCTCGGCAAGATGGCGCCGGCCGCCACCGGCGACGAGGCCTATGCCGCCGGCGCGGGCCTGCCCGAGGCGATCCGGCTGTACGCCGCGGCGGCGATCGAGCTCCACCAGGCCGGCTTCGGCTGCGCGCATGCGGCGGACGACGCGGGAGACGAGCCGGCGACCGAGGTCCAGGCGCACACCTGCGCCGCCCAGGTCGACCCGCAGCGGCTCGGCCGCGCTGAGCGGCGCCTCTACGACCTGCTCGCGCTGCCGCCGGCGCAGGCGCGGCAGCGCGCGGTGGCGGCGGCCTACATGCTGGGCGAGATCGGCCTCAGGCAGTTCGCCGACTGCGGCAACTGCAAGCCGGACGACCGCATGGCGACGATCCGCGGCCACTTCGCGCAGGCGCGCGTGCTGGCCCTGCAGGGTGCGCCCGATCCGCAGGGCCTGGCGGTGGCCAGCTATGGAGAGGAGGCGCGCCTGTACCTGCGCGCCGGCGGCCCGGTGAACGACGGCAGTGCCGATGGCCCGTTCTGCCGCTGGCAGGGTTTCGTCGCCGGCGGCGCGTGCCCGGCCACCATCGCGCCGGGCAACTATGCCCGCGCGATGGGGCTGTACGCGGAGCAGGCGGCGCGCGACTCGCAGAGCGGCGTGGAATCGCTGCGGCATTTGTCCGGCTATGCATTCGGCCATCCGGACCTGCTGGCCGGCCTGCTCGACGATTCGCTGGCGCAGCGCGCGCTGGTCGCCTATGCGCTGGCGTATTCCGCCGACCGCGGCGCGGAGGATGCCGCGTCCGACGATACGGCCCTCGGCCGCGACCGGCTGGCCGCGCTGGTGGCGGCGATCGAGCAGCGCGGGCTGTCCCGCGTCGAAGGCGCGGACCGGCTGGCCGCGCTGGCCTACCGCAGCGGCCGCTACGAGCTGGCCGCCACCCTGAGCGGCCGGCAATCCGGCCCGTTGTCCAGTTGGGTGCAGGCCAAGCTGGCCCTGCGCAAGGGCGACATGGCGGCCGCCAGCACGGCGTACGCGCAGGCGATCCGCGCCTTCCCCGCGACCGGCGAAGTGCCGGGGATCGAACCCGACGGCGTCGACCGGCTGCACGGCGAGCAGGGCGCGCTGAGCCTGGCGCGCGGCGAGTACGTGCAGGCGCTGGAGCAGTTGTGGAACCGCGCCGACGTCTGGTGGGGCGACGTGGCCTACCTGGCCGAGCGCGTGCTCACCGTGGACGAGCTCAAGCACTTCGTGGACACCCGCGTACCGGCCAGCACGGCGATGATGCAGGCGCCCGAAGGAGAGGCCAGCTATGCCTATACCGACGGCCAGGTCGGCCGCGGCACCGCGCTGCGCGAGCTGCTGGCGCGCCGGTTGATGCGTGCGGGGCGCTACCGGGACGCGTTCGGCTATTTCCGCGAACCGGCCGCCGAAGGCGCCGCGCCGACCGCGCCGACAAGCGCGGACGACGGCGAAACGCCGCCGCCGCAGCGCCATCGCGTATGGGCGCAACAGTATGCCGATGCGCTGCAACGCAGCGAGTCGGCCTGGACCGGCATCGGCAAGGCCGAGGCGCTGTTCCGGGCCGCCACGATCGCGCGCGAGCACGGCATGGAGATCCTCGGCTACGAGGCCGATCCGGACTACTACGCGCTGGACGGCATGTACCAGGGCGGGCTCGGCCAGGACACGGCCAAGGTGGGCGCGTACCTGACCCAGGGCGAGCACGACCGCTTCGTCGCGAGCGCCGCGAAGCCGCCGCGTCGCTTCCATTACCGCTACCTGGCGGCCGACGAGGCCAGCCGCGCGGCCGACCTGCTGCCGCCGCGCTCGCAGGCATTCGCCGCGGTGCTGTGCAAGGCCACCGGATGGATGCTGCAGGGGCCGCCGGACTACGGCGACCAGTTCGGCGGCTTCGGCGATCCCAAGCCGACCGCCTTGCCCGAGCGCCTGCAGCGGGCCGAGGCGCTGTACCGGCGCTACGTGGAGCAGGGCGCCTACGTAAGCTGGGCCGGGCAATTCGGCCGCTCCTGCGAGGCACCGGACTTCGACCGCGCCCGCACGCTGTTGCGCCAGCAGCGGATCGCGCACGTGCGGCACCTGGCCGGCCACTACCGCTGGTACCTCGTTGCCGGCGCGCTGCTGTTGCTGATCGGCCTCGGCGCGGTGCTGCGCCGGCGGCGCCGGCCGGGGTGAGGTGCCGCGGCGCGCCCGCTGCGGGATAATGTCCCGTTTCCCGCCCAGGGCGGGCGCCGCCGGATGTTCCGTGAAGAAGTCTGATTTCGATTTTGCCCTGCCGCCCGAGCTGATCGCGCAGGCGCCGCTGGCCGAGCGCAGCGCCAGCCGCCTGCTGCTGCTGGACGTGCCGGCGCAGTCCATGGCCGACCGCCATTTCCGCGAGCTGCCGGAGTTCCTGCGCCCGGGCGATCTGCTGGTGTTCAACGACACCCGCGTGCTGCCGGCGCGCCTGTACGGACGCAAGGAGACCGGCGGCGCGGTGGAGATCCTGATCGAGCGCGTCACCGGCGCGCACGAGGCGATCGTGCAACTGGGCGTCAGCAAGAAGCCGAAGACCGGCGGCCGGATCGAGCTGGCCGACGGCAGCCATGCGGTGGTGCTGGGGCGCGAGGAGGCTTTCTTCCGGCTGCGCTTCGAATCGCCCGAGCCGCTGGAGCGGCTGCTGTCCAGGCTCGGCGAGATGCCATTGCCGCCCTATATCGAGCGCCACGCCAACGCCAGCGACATGGAGCGCTACCAGACCGTGTTCGCCCGCGAGCCCGGCGCGGTGGCCGCGCCCACCGCCGGCCTGCACTTCGACGAGCCGATGCTGGACGCCCTGCGCGCGCGCGGCGTGGATTCCGGCTACGTGACCCTGCACGTCGGCGCCGGCACCTTCCAGCCGATGCGCGCCGAGGAAGTGCAGGACCACGTGATGCACCGCGAATGGCTCAACGTGGGTGCCGAGCTGGTGGAGAGGATCCGCCGCACCCGCGCCGGCGGCGGCCGGGTGATCGCGGTGGGCACCACCGTGGTGCGCGCGCTGGAGAGCGCGACGGTGGACGGCCGGCTGCACCCGTTCGCCGGCGAGACGCAGATCTTCATCTTCCCCGGCTACCGCTTCAGCAGCATCGACGGCCTGATCACCAACTTCCACCTGCCGCAGTCGACGTTGCTGATGCTGGTGTCCGCGCTGGCCGGGCGCGAGTTCATCCTGGACGCCTACCGCCACGCGGTGGCGCAGCGTTATCGCTTCTTCTCGTACGGCGACGCCATGCTGATCCTGCCGCACGGCTGCGTCTGACCCGGAGAGAGGGCTTGGAGCCTGCTCGAAGTCCTCCGGTCGCACTGGAGTCCTCCGCTCGTCATTCCTGCGAAAGCAGGAATCCAGTGACTTTCCCCCTTCCCCAAAACTCTAGAGGCACTGGATCCCAGCTTTCGCTGGGATGACGCTTCATCGGGGATACCTGGGAGACTTTGAACGAGCTCTTAGCGTGAAAGGCTGTGCTTGCGACAAGGCCAGCCACGACCTGTGCCGGAGCCGACGGCTGGCCCGGCAAGCCCGCGCCGCGGGCCCTGCTCCTCCTCGGAAGGGCAGGGCGCAAAGGCGCGGCATGCGATAATGGCGGGATGACCTCCTTGACCTTCGATCTCCTGGCCACCGACGGCGCGGCCCGGCGCGGCCGTCTCGCGTTCGCCCGCGGCACGGTGGAAACGCCGGCCTTCATGCCGGTGGGCACCTACGGCTCGGTGAAGGCGATGACGCCGCGCGACATCGTCGGGATCGGCGCCGAGATCATCCTCGGCAACACCTTCCACCTGTTCCTGCGGCCGGGGCTGGAGATCGTCGAGGCGTTCGGCGGGCTGCACCGCTTCATCGGCTGGGACAAGCCGATCCTCACCGACTCGGGCGGCTTCCAGGTGTTCTCGCTGGCGCACAAGCGCAAGCTGGCCGAGGAAGGCGTGACCTTCGCCTCGCCGGTGGACGGTTCCAAGGTGTTCCTGTCGCCCGAAGTGTCGATGAAGATCCAGAAGACGCTGGATTCGGACGTCGCGATGATCTTCGACGAGTGCACGCCGTACCCGGCCACCGAGAAGGTCGCGGCCGAGTCGATGGAACTGTCGCTGCGCTGGGCCGAGCGCTCGCGCCGCGCCTTCGACGAGCTGAGGAATCCCAACGCGCTGTTCGGCATCGTGCAGGGCAGCGTGTACGAGCCGCTGCGCCGGCGCTCGGCCGAGGGACTGGTGCGGATCGGCTTCGACGGCTACGCGGTGGGCGGCCTCGCCGTCGGCGAGCCGGAGGCCGAGCGCAACCACACACTGGACTTCACCGTGTCGCTGCTGCCGCAGGACAAGCCGCGCTACCTGATGGGCGTGGGCCGGCCGGAGGACATCGTGGAGGCGGTGCGCCGCGGCATCGACATGTTCGACTGCGTGATGCCCACCCGCAACGCGCGCAACGGCTTCCTGTTCGTGCCCGAGGGCACGCTGCGCATCCGCAACGCGAAGTTCGCCGCCGATACGCGGGTGGTCGAGGAAGGCTGCGACTGCTACGCCTGCGCCAACGGCTTCAGCCGCGCCTACCTGCGCCACCTGGACCGCTGCAACGAGATCCTCGCCAGCCAGCTCGCCACCATGCACAACCTGCGGCACTACCAGCGCCTGATGGCGGGGCTGCGCGACGCGATCGCCGCCGGCCGGCTGGAGGATTTCGCGGCGCGGTTCTACGCGCTGCGCCAGGGCGCGCAGGCAGCCTAGGGCGCCCGGGCGGCATCCGGCGCGAAGGAGGCGCCGGGCCGGACGCCGGTGCCGGGAGGAACCTTCGCGGGCCCGGCGGGTTCCTATGGGTCGGGCGGAACGCCCGCGACCGCCTTCGCCCCTGCGGCCCGCCGCAGTGCATGGCCTGGGGGCGCATGGCATAATCCACGATCTTTTATCAGGCGTCCGGCGGAAATCCTTGCCGGGGCCGCAACTTGCGAGACAAGCCGATGAGTTTTCCGATGTCCTTCGTGATCGCCCAGGCCGCTCCGGCCGCCGCGCCGGCCAATCCCCTGGTGACCTTCCTGCCGTTGATCGGCCTGTTCGTGGTGTTCTACTTCCTGATGATCCGCCCGCAGATGAAGCGGCAGAAGGAACAGCGCGCGATGATCGCGGCGCTCGCCAAGGGCGACGAGGTGGTCAGCAACGGCGGCATCGCCGGGCGCATCGACGAGGTGGGCGAGAGCTTCCTCACGATCGAGATCGCCACCGGCGTGAAGATCAAGCTGCAGAAGGGCGCGGTGTCGCAGGTGCTGCCCAAGGGCACGCTGAAGTCCGCCTGAGCGGCAAGCCATTGTGCCGCGGCCGAGGGGGCTGCGGCTTTGAAGGATCCAAGGCATGAGTGATTTTCCACGCTGGAAGTACGCGCTGGTCGCGGTCGTGTTGCTGTTCGGCATCATCTATGCGCTGCCCAACGTATTCCCGCCGGCGCCGTCGGTGCAGGTGCAGGGCGCGCGCGGAGCGGTGGTCGACGAGGCGCTCAAGCAGAAGGTCGCCGCGACGCTGGCCAAGCAGAACATCGCGTACACCGGGCTGGCGATCGAGAACGACCACCTGGCGGTGAACTTCGCCAACACCGACGTGCAGGCGCATGCCTCCGACGCGATCCACGCCGCGCTGGGCGACGACTACACCGTCGCGCTCAACCTCGCTTCCACCGTGCCGCACTGGCTGCGCGCGATCCACGCCAACGCGATGCCGCTGGGCCTGGACCTGCAGGGCGGCGTGCACTTCCTGATGGAGGTGGACCAGAACTCGGTGATCGACAAGCGTGAGGAACGCACCGCCGACGACATGCGCACGCTGCTGCGGCAGAAGAACATCCGCTACGACTCGGTCGCCCGCGCCGCCCAGCGCGGCAAGGGCGTGGTGGTCGTGCTGCGCTCGGCGGCCGACCGCACCACGCTCGCCAACGCCGTCGCCACCGACTACCCGGACCTGCAGACGCAGGACGGCAGCAACACTGGCGACCGCTACCCGCTCACCGTGTCGATGCGGCCGGACAAGCTGCGCGAGCTGCAGCTCGGCGCCCTGCGGCAGAACCTGAGCACGCTGCGCAACCGCATCAACGCGCTGGGCGTGTCCGAACCGATCATCCAGCAGCAGGGCGACAACCAGATCGTGGTCGAGCTGGCCGGCGTGCAGAACCCGGCCGAGGCGAAGAAGATCATCGGCGCCCAGGCCACGCTGGAATACCACCCGGGTTACGGCACGCCGCAGCAGGCGATGGAAGCCGCGCGCACCGGCAACGTGCCGCCGGACGCGCGGCTGTACACCCTGTACGACGGCAACACCCCGCGCGGGCCGGTGCTGGTCAGCAAGCGCATCATCGTCACCGGCGACGAGCTGGCGGACGCCTCCTCCGGCATCGACCAGCAGACCGGCTCGCCGAAGGTGGACGTGACCCTCAGCGCGTCGGGCGCCAAGAAGATGCTCGACTACACCAGCGCCAACGTCGGCAAGCCGATGGCGGTGGTCTACGTGGAGACGGTCACCGACACCAAGATCGTCGACGGCAAGGAAGTGCGCACGCCGCGCGTCACCGAGAAGGTGATCTCCAACGCCACCGTGCAGGGCGTGTTCGGCAAGCAGTTCCAGACCACCGGCCTGGGCAGCGCGAAGGAGGCCTCCGAGCTGGCCCTGCTGCTCAAGGGCGGCTCGCTGGCCGCGCGCATGGACATCGTGTCGCAGCAGACCATCGGCGCCAGCCTCGGCCAGGACAACATCCAGAAGGGCTTCCGGGCGGTGATGCTGGGCCTGGGCCTGGTGCTGCTGGCCGCGGCGGTCTACTACAAGCTGTTCGGCCTGGTGGCGGACATCGCGCTGTTCTTCAACCTGGTGATCCTGCTGGCGGTGATGTCGATGATCGGGGTGACCCTGACCATGCCGGGCATCGCCGGCATCGTGCTGACCCTGGGCATGGCGATCGACGCCAACGTGCTGATCTGCGAGCGTATCCGCGAGGAGCTGCGCAACGGCGCCTCGCCGCACGCGGCGATCCACGCCGGCTACGAGAAGGCGTGGGCGACCATCCTGGACGCCAACGTCACCCACCTGATCGCCGCGCTGGCGCTGACCACGATGGGCTCGGGCCCGATCAGGGGCTTCGGCGTGACGCTGCTGATCGGCATCCTGACCTCGATGTTCACCTCGGTCACGCTGACCCATGCGATCACCGCGCTGATCCACGGTCGCCGCAAACTGAAGACGCTGTCGGTCTGACTTGAAGAGTGCGGCCAGGACGGCCGCTTTTTCCCGCCAAAGAGAACACATCATGGAAATCTTCAACCACAACGCCAACGTCAACTTCCTCGGCATGCGCAAGATCAGCATCGGCGTCGCGCTGGCGCTGATGATCGCCTCGGTCGTGCTGATCTTCACCAAGGGCCTCAACTACGGCCTGGAATTCACCGGCGGCGTGTCGGTGACGGCGGTCTACCAGCAGCCGGTGGCGGTGAGCGACGCGCGCGAGGCGCTGACCAAGGCCGGCATGGAGCATGCCCTGGTGACCAGCCTGGGCGGCAGCCGCGAGCTGTCCATCCGCATGCAGCCGACGGCGGCGATGAAGGACGCCAGCGGCAAGGTGGACCTGGAAAAGGTCACCCTGGTCATCGGCAACGTGCTGAAGGTGAGCCGGCCCGACGTCGCCCTGAAGGGCGCGCAGTCGGTCAGCTCGGCGGTGGGCGACGAGCTGCGCAGCGACGGCAGCATCGCGGCGGTGTTCGTGATCATCGGCATCGGCGTGTACCTGTGGATCCGCTTCGAGCGCCGCTTCGCGATCGCCGCGCTGGCCACCGAGGTGCACGACGTGCTGGTGACGCTGGGCATCATCGCCCTGGTGCAGCGCGAATTCAGCCTGACCGAGCTGGCCTCGGTGCTGGCGGTGATCGGCTATTCGATCA
The DNA here is from genome assembly GCF_001428405.1 of Frateuria sp. Soil773. GTDB lineage: Bacteria > Pseudomonadota > Gammaproteobacteria > Xanthomonadales > Rhodanobacteraceae > LMSL01. Next base: position 205,512 of record NZ_LMSL01000041.1, on the reverse strand, counting down.
ACGACAAGGTGGTGGTGTTCGACCGCATCCGCGAGCTGTTCCGGCTGGCGCGCAAGGCCGAGCCGGAGGAGATCCTCAACCGCTCGATCAACAGCACCCTGTCGCGAACCATCATCACCTCGCTGTTCACCGGCATCACCATGGCCGCGCTGTACTTCATCGGCGGCCAGGCGGTGGAAGGCTTCGCGGTGACCATGCTGATCGGCATCGTGGTCGGCACGCTGTCCTCGATCTTCGTCGCCAGCCCGATCCTGCTGTGGCTGGGCGTGTCGAAGAAGGACCTGATGCCGGTGACCCGGGAAAACCCGGAGCTGGCGCGCCGGCCGTAGGCAATCATCGCCGCAAAGCGGCGATCCGCTTGTCTTCCCCCGCCAGCGGGGGAAGATGCCCGGAAGGGCAGAAGGGGAAGCTTCGCCAAACGAAAGGGCCCGGTTTCGCACCGGGCCCTTCTTCTTGCCGGGTTCGGCGTTCGCGATGCCTGGATCAGGCCAGCGCGCGATCCAGCGCGTCGAGCTGCTGCGGCGTGCCGACGTTGTGCCATGGGCCGTCGTAGCGTTCGCCGCCGAGCTGATTCAGGCGCATCGCCTGCTGGTAGACCGGCAGCAGCTTGAAGCGGCCGGGCGGGTGTCCGTGCAGCAGCTCGGGGCGATAGACCCCGATGTTGCCGAAGGTCAGCCGTTCGCCGGGGCCGTCTTCATGCAGCGCGCCCTGGTGCAGCACGAAGTCGCCGGCGGCGTGCCAGGGCGGATTGGGCACCATCACCAGGTGGGCCAGGCCGGCCGGCTGCGCGGGCAACTGCGCATAGTCGTAGTCGCTGTGGATGTCGGCGCTGACGGCGATGAAGGGTTCCGGGCCGAGCAGGGGCAGCGCGTTCAGCATGCCGCCGCCGGTCTCCAGCGGCGTGGGCCCTTCGTAGGCGTAGCGGATGCGCAGCCCCCAGCGCGAACCGTCGCCGAGCGTGTCGGGAAACTGTTCGGCCAGGTGCGAGGTGTTGATCACCACGTAGTTCACGCCGGCTGCGGCGAGCTTTTCCAGATGCCACACGATCAGCGGCTTGCCGCCCGCCGGCAGCAACGGCTTGGGTGTCTGGTCGGTGAGCGGTCGCATCCGCTCGCCGAGCCCGGCCGCGAAGATCAGCGCGTGGCGCATGGCGTGCTCCGAAGCAAATACCCCCTCGCCGTCATCCCGGCGAAAGCCGGGATCCAGCGACTTTTCGGCGAGATGGAAGGAAGACACTGGATCCCGGCTTTCGCCGGGATGACGCATCGTCCCAAGGTCATGCCGCCACCTGCGTCAGATCGCGGCCGTCCGCATGGCGTTCGAGCAGCGCGACGAAATCGGCCAGCTCCGGGTAGCTGCGCGCCACCGACACCACGTAGCGGTAGACCGTGGGGACATCGGCGAGGTAACCCGGTTTGCCGTCGCGATACCACAGGCGGTAGAACTGGCCGAGCACGCGCACGTGGCGATGCATGCCGGTCAGGTCGAACCAGCGCAGGAAACGTTCGCGGCCGACCGCGTCGCCGATCAGGCCGGCATCGCGCAGGCGTTGCCGGTACGACTCCACCCATGCTTCCACGCGCCCGCGCGGCCACACGACGTAGGCGTCGCGCAGCAGGGAGGCGAGGTCGTAGGTGACCGGCCCGGCCAGCGCGCCCTGGAAATCGATGATGCCGGGATTGTTGTCGTCGACGACCAGCAGGTTGCGGCTGTGGAAATCGCGGTGCACGAAGCATCGGGGCTGTTCCAACGCGGCATGGACGATCGTGCCGAAGGCCGCCTCCAGCACGTCCCATTCGCCGCAGCCGGGCGTATGGCCCAGGTGCCGCTGCAGGAACCACTCCGGCATCGTTTCCAGGCCGCGCACCAGCATGGCGCGGTCGAACGGCGGCAGGTCGCTGCAGTCCACGCGCGTCTGCATGCGCAGCAGCGCGTCCATCGCGTCGCCGTAGAGCTGGTCCGCACTCGCCTCGTTCAAGGCGGGCAGGTACAGGCGCGTGCCGAGATCCTCGATCAGCAGGAAACCCTGCTCCAGGTCGTGCGCGTACACCGTCGGCACGTGCAGGCCGGCGGCGGCGAGGCGCGCGCCGATGCGCAGCCAGGGCGCGGGGTCTTCCAGCGCCGGCGGCGAGTCCATCACGATCCAGTTGCGGCCTGCGTGCCGTGCGCGCCAGTAGCTGCGGAAGCTGGCATCGGCGGAAGCGGGTTCCAGGGCGAGCCCGGCGTCGCCAAGGGCGGAGCGGGTCCAGGCCAGGCGGTCGGCGGCGCGGTCGGGAGTGGTGGTCATGGCGTGCTGCAAGGGGCGATGCTGCGCAGCTTAGCGGGTGGCGGCTTTCAACTGTAGGAGCGCCGGCCTGCATGTGAGGGCCGTGCGGCGGCGTGTCCGGTCGCGCGCAGGATGCGCCCTGATGGCCTCTGCCCGGAGGGGCGCGGGGAGAGGCGGGGGCTAGGACAGGTTGTAGGCCTTCTCTTCGTGCAGGGCGAGATCCAGGCCGATCTGCTCCTGCTCCTCGTCCACGCGCAGGCCGATCGTCCAGTCGACCAGTTTCAGGATCAGCAGGCTCAGCAGCACGCTCCACGCGATGGTGAAGCCGACGCCCTTGGCCTGGATCCACAGCTGGCCCCACGGCGACGCCACCGTGCCGAAGCCGCCCAGGCGGGCCGAGGCGAGCGGTCCGGTGAGCAGCCCGCCGACGATGCCGGCTACCGCGTGCACGCCGAACACGTCGAGCGTGTCGTCGTAGCCGAGCCGGCGCTTCAGCCGCGTCGCGCTGAAGAAGCAGATCACGCCGGCCGCCAGCCCCAGCGTGAGCGCGCCGCCGGGGCCGGCGGTGCCCGCGGCCGGCGTGATCGCGACCAGCCCGGCCACTGCGCCGGAAGCAATGCCCAGCACGCTGGGGCGTCGGTGGCTGATCCACTCGGCCGCCATCCAGCCGAGCGCGGCCGCCGCGGTGGCGATCTGGGTCACCAGCATCGCCATGCCGGCGCTGCCGTTGGCCGCCACCGCGGAACCCGCGTTGAAGCCGAACCAGCCCAGCCACAGCAGGCTGGCGCCGATCACGGTATAGCCGAGGTTGTGCGGCGGCATCGGCGTGGCCGGGTAGCCGCGGCGCCTGCCGATCACCAGGCAGGCGACCAGGCCGGCGATGCCCGCGTTGATGTGCACCACGGTGCCGCCGGCGAAGTCGAGTACACCGAGGTCGCCCAGCAGCGAGCCGGGGCCGCTCCACACCATGTGCGCCATCGGCAGGTAGACGACGGTGAGCCACAGCCCGCTGAACCACAGCAGCGCGCTGAACTTCATGCGCTCGGCGAAGGCGCCGACGATCAGCGCCGGCGTGATGATCGCGAAGGTGAGCTGGAACATCACGAACACGCTCTCGGGCACGGTGTTGTAGCGCGCGTCGGGGGTGAGCCCCGCCAGCAGCGCGCGGTCCAGCCCGCCGACGATCGAATGCAGGTTAAGCACGCCGGCCTGCATGCCTGCGCTGCTGAAGGCCAGCGAGTAGCCGTAGAACAGCCACAGCACGGTGACCAGGGCGGCGATCGCGAAGCACTGCATCAGCACCGACAGCAGGTTCTTCGCCCGCACCATGCCGCCGTAGAACAACGCCAGGCCGGGTATCGTCATCAGCAGCACCAGCATGGTCGCGGTGAGCATCCAGGCGGTGTCGCCGCTGTCCACATGGAGCGCGCCCTGCGCGAAGGCCGGCGCCGCGAATGCGAGCAAGGTGCTGGACAAGGCGATGCGCTTCACGCGGCGCGCTTTTACGAATCCCGAATCTCGAATCCCGAATCCCGCCTTCTTAAAGCGCATCGGCGTCGACCTCCTGCGTGCGGATGCGCATGACCTGTTCCAGCTCGAACACCAGGATCTTGCCGTCGCCGACCTTGCCGGTGCGCGCGGTGTCGGCGATCGCCTCGATGGCCTGTTCGGCCTGCGCGTCGCTCACCGCGATCTCGATCTTCAGCTTGGGCAGGAAATCGACCACGTACTCGGCGCCCCGGTACAGCTCGGTATGACCGTGCTGGCGGCCGAACCCCTTCACCTCGGTGACGGTCATGCCCTGCACGCCCACTTCCGCCAGCGCCTCCCGCACTTCGTCCAGCTTGAACGGCTTGATGATCGCGGTGATCCACTTCATGCCTGCGCTCTCCTCGCGGGTGGTTTGTTGCACCACAGCAGCTTGCGTGCCAGCGCGGCGGGCTGCTGCGGCACGCCTGCCAGGCCGCGACGTGCCGGCACCGGGAGCGGGCGCGACGGGCGCGATCCGGGAGCGGGTGTGCGCTTGTGGTGCGCGGGTTGTCCTGTTTTGGTGCAACCGCATGCCGGGCCGGCTCCGTTCCGGATTGACCCTGCGGCACATAATCAGTACCATTTTGGTCTGGATTAGACGGACCCCACTTTCCCCATGCTCCGCGTCAGCCGCCTGACCGATTACGCCACCGTGGTGATGACCTGCATCGCAGCGCATCCGGACGACGTGCTCAGCACGGCGCAGATCGCCGACGAGGCGCACCTGGAGCTGCCCACGGTGAGCAAGCTGCTGAAGTCGCTCGGCCACGCCGGCCTGGTCGAATCGTTCCGCGGCGTCAACGGCGGCTACCGGCTGGCGCGGCCGGCCCACGCGATCAACCTGGCCGAGATCGTCGAGGCGATGGAAGGCCCGATCGGCATGACCGAATGCGGCACCACCGACGGCCAGTGCGAGCGCGAGGCGCAGTGCGGCGTGCGCGGAAGCTGGCAGCGCATCAACCACGTGCTCGACGGCGCGCTGCGTGCGGTGAGCCTGGCCGACATGCTGCGCCCGCCGGCGCGACCGGCGGAAGTCACCGTCGCCCTCAGTGCATTGAAAGGCAGAACCACCGCATGACCAGCGAACGCAGCGACAACTCCGTGATCGCGCTCCGCGACAATGCCGAAGTGGCCGAGGCGCTCGGCCGCCGCTACGAGGCCGGCTTCGTCACCGACATCGAGACCACCAGCCTGCCGCCGGGCCTGTCCGAGGACATCGTGCGCCAGCTCTCGGCGCTCAAGGGCGAGCCGGAGTGGATGACCGAATGGCGGCTCAAGGCCTACCGCCACTGGCTGACCATGCCGGCGCCGGACTGGGCCAAGCTCAGGCTCGATCCGATCGACTACCAGGCGATCAGCTACTACGCCGCGCCCAAGGCCGGCCCGAAGTCGCTGGACGAGGTCGACCCGAAGCTGCTGGAAACCTACGAGAAGCTCGGCGTGCCGCTGCACGAGCGGGCCAAGCTGGCCGGCGTGGCGGTGGACGCGGTGTTCGACTCGGTCTCCGTGGGCACCACCTTCCGCAAGGAGCTGGCCGAGGCCGGAGTGATCTTCTGCTCGATGAGCGAGGCGATCCGCGAGCACGGCGACCTGGTGCGGCAGTACCTGGGCTCGGTGGTGCCGGCCGGCGACAACTACTTCGCCGCGCTGAACTCGGCGGTGTTCTCCGACGGCTCGTTCGTGTTCGTGCCCAGCGGCGTGCGCTGCCCGATGGAGCTTTCCACCTACTTCCGCATCAACGCGATCAACACCGGCCAGTTCGAGCGCACCCTGATCGTGTGCGAGGACGACGCCTACGTGTCCTACCTCGAAGGCTGCACCGCGCCGATGCGCGACGAGAACCAGTTGCACGCGGCGGTGGTCGAGCTGGTCGCGCTGGAGCGCGCGCAGATCAAGTACTCCACCGTGCAGAACTGGTATCCCGGCGACGAGAACGGCGTGGGCGGCATCTACAACTTCGTTACCAAGCGCGGCGACTGCCGCGGCGACGATTCCAAGATCTCCTGGACCCAGGTGGAAACCGGCTCGGCGATCACCTGGAAGTACCCCAGCTGCGTGCTGCGCGGCGACCGCTCGGTGGGCGAGTTCCACTCGGTGGCGCTCACCCACCACCGCCAGCAGGCCGACACCGGCACCAAGATGATCCACATCGGCAAGGGCACCAAGTCGAAGATCGTCTCCAAGGGCATCAGCGCCGGCCGCAGCTCCAACAGCTACCGCGGCCTGGTCAAGGTGGAGAAGGGCGCCGACGGCGCGCGCAACTACACCCAGTGCGACAGCCTGCTGATCGGCAAGCGCTGCGGCGCGCACACCTTCCCCTACATGGAAGTGAAGAACCCCAGCGCCATCGTCGAGCACGAGGCCACCACCTCGAAGATCTCCGACGACCAGATGTTCTACTGCCGCTCGCGTGGCATCGGCGAGGAAGACGCCGTGTCGATGATCGTCGACGGCTTCTGCAAGCAGGTGTTCCGCGAGCTGCCGATGGAGTTCGCGGTGGAGGCGAAGAAGCTGCTGGAAGTGAGCCTGGAAGGAGCGGTGGGCTGATCCGAATGGCCCGCCGTGGTCGTATCGGCCGTCATTCCGGCGCAGGCCGGAATCCAGCGGCTTGTCCTCCTGACCACCAAGGCAGAACCCAACGACCCTGGATTCCGGCTTGCGTCGGAATGACGGTCAAAAGCTTGAAGAGCCAAAAGACATGTTGAAAATCGAAAACCTGCACGCCCGCGTCGAGGGCAAGGAAATCCTCAAGGGGCTTTCGCTCACCGTGAACCCGGGCGAGGTGCACGCCATCATGGGGCCGAACGGCGCGGGCAAGTCCACGCTGGGCAACGTGCTGGCCGGGCGCGACGGCTACGAGGTGACCGCCGGCTCGGTCAGCTTCGACGGCGTGGACCTGCTGGCGCTGGAGCCGGAGGAGCGTGCCGCCGCGGGCGTGTTCCTGGCCTTCCAGTATCCGGTGGAAATTCCCGGGGTGAACAACACCTATTTCCTGCGCGCGGCGCTGAACACGCAGCGCAAACAGCGCGGTGAGCCGGAGCTGGACTCGATGCAGTTCCTCAGGCTGGTGCGCGAGAAGCTGAAGGTGATGCGGATCTCCGACGAGCTGCTGCACCGCGCGGTGAACGAGGGTTTCTCCGGCGGCGAGAAGAAGCGCAACGAGATCTTCCAGATGGCGGTGCTGGAGCCGAAGCTGGCGATCCTCGACGAGACCGATTCGGGCCTGGACATCGACGCGCTCAAGCAGGTCGCGCAGGGCGTCAACGCGCAGCGCTCGCCGCAGCGCGCATTCCTGATGATCACCCACTACCAGCGCCTGCTCGACTACATCGAGCCGGATTTCGTGCACGTGCTGGCCGACGGCCGCATCGTCGAGAGCGGCGACAAGACGCTCGCGCTGAAGCTCGAGGAGCAGGGCTACGCCTGGGTCGCCGAGCATGGCGAGCCGGCCGGGGCGAAGGCATGAGCCAGCCGGCGCCGTCGCCGTTCGTCGCCGCGCTGCTGGACGCCCCGCTGCCGGCCAGCGGCATCGGCTGGCTGGATGCGGCGCGCCGCGAGAACCTGGAGGCGTTCGCCGCCGCCGGCCTGCCGGATACGCGGGTGGAGACGTGGAAGTACACCGCGCTGCGCGCGCTGGCCCAGCGCCGCTTCGCCGCCGGCGACGCGCAGGCGGACGCCCGCGACGTCGACCTGTCCGCCTTCGCCCTGCCCGGGACGGACGGCCCGGAGCTGGTGTTCGTCAACGGCGCCTTCCGCGCCGACCTTTCGCGCCTGCGCGACCTGCCGGCGGGCCTGAGCCTGCAGCCGCTGTCGCTGTCGCTGCGGCAGGACGCCGAACCGCTGCGCTTCGCCCTGGCGGGGCGTTATCGCGAGGCCGGCGACGCCTTCGCGCGCCTGAACGCCGCGCTGGCCGCCGATGGCGTGGTGCTGCGGGTGGCGGCCGGCGCGAGGATCGCGCAGCCGGTGCGCCTGCTGTTCATCGGCGCGCCGGCGGAAGCCGACCTCGCCTGGCATGCGCGCAACGTGGTCGAGCTGGGCGAAGGCGCGGAGCTGGCCCTGGTCGAGCAGCATGCGTCCAGCGGCGAGCAGGGCCACCTGGGCACTCTGGTCGGCGACATCGTCCTGCGCGAGGGCGCGAAGCTGCGCCATGCCGTGCTGCAGGACGCCGCCGAGGGCGGCACCCTGGTCCGCCGCAACAGCCTCCATCTGGCCGCGCGCGCGCAGGCCGCGGTGCACGTGCTGGAGCTGGGCGGCGCCCTGGTGCGGCACGAGCTGCAGGCCGAGCTGGGCGGCGACGGATCGCGGCTGGATATGCGCGGCGTGTTCGCGCTGCGCGGCCGCCAGCACGTCGATACCCAACTGGCGATCCGCCACCAGGCTCTGGGCACGGCGTCCGACTCCGTCTGGCGCGGCGTCGCCGACCAGCGCGCGCGCGGCGTGTTCCGAGGCGCGATCGTGGTGGCCGCAGGCGCCGACGGCAGCGATGCCAGCCTCGCCAACAAGAACCTGCTGCTGTCCGGGCAGGCCGAGATCGACACCAAGCCGGAACTGGAGATCTACGCCGACGAGGTCAAGGCCGCGCACGGCGCCACGGTCGGCCAGCTCGACGAGCGCTCGCTGTTCTACCTGCGCTCGCGCGGCATCCCGCAGGTCCAGGCGCGCAGCATGCTGACCTCGGCGTTCTGCCGCTCGGTGTTCGACGACCTGCCGGACGAGACCCTGCGCGAGCATCTTTTCGCCATGCTTTCCAGGCGCCTGCCCGCATGATTCCCGCCCCTCCCCGCGGTCGCCGGGAGGGCGCCCAACCGGATCCCGCCGCATGAACGCACCAGCCGCCGCCACCGTGTTCGACATCCAGCGCATCCGCGCCGACTTCCCGCTGCTCGCGCGCACCGTGCACGGCAAGCCGCTGGTGTACCTCGACAACGCCAACACCAGCCAGAAGCCGGCGTCGGTGATCGAGGCGGTGGACGAGCACTACCGCCGGCACAACGCCAACGTGGCGCGCGCGGTGCACCAGCTCGGCGAGGAGGCGACGGCCGCGTACGAGGGCGCACGCGACAGTTTGGCGGGCTTCGTCAACGCCGCCTCGCGCAACGAGCTGGTCCTCACCTCCGGCACCACCCAGTCGATCAACCTGGTGGCCTACAGCTACGCGCTGCCTCGGCTGAAGGAAGGCGACGCGATCCTCACCACCACGATGGAGCACCACGCCAACATCGTGCCGTGGCAACTGGTCGCCGCGCGCAGCGGCGCCACCGTGAAGGCGGCGCCGATCGACGAGCGCGGCGAGCTGATCGTGGAACGGTTCGTGGAGCTGCTGACCCCGGAAGTGAAGCTGGCCTGCGTCGCCCACGTCTCCAACGTGCTGGGCACGGTGAACCCGGTCCGCGAGATCGCGCGGGAATGCCGCCGGCGCGGCATCCCGCTGCTGGTGGACGGTTCGCAGGCGGTGCCGCACCGCCCGGTCGACGTGCAGGCGCTGGGCTGCGACTTCTACGCCTTCACCGGCCACAAGATGCTGTCGCCCACCGGCACCGGCGCGCTGTGGGCGAAGCGTGAGCACCTCGAATCGATGCCGCCGTTCTTCGGCGGCGGCGAGATGATCCGCGAGGTGAGCTTCGACGGAACCACCTTCGCCGAGGCGCCGCACAAGTTCGAGGCCGGCACGCCGAACATCGCCGGCTTCGCGGGCGTCACCGCGGCGATCGACTACTACCGGTCGCTCGGCTTCGAAGCGATCCGCGCCTGGGAGCAGAACCTGCTCGCCTACGCCACCGAGCGCCTGCGCGACGTGCCCGGCCTGCGCATCATCGGCGAGGCGGCGCATAAGGAGCCGGTGATCTCGTTCCTGCTCGAAGGCGCCCAGGCCACCGACCTGGCGACCCTGCTCGACCTGGAGGGCGTGGCGGTGCGCTCCGGCCACCACTGCGCGCATCCGCTGATGCAGTTCTACGGCGTGCCCGCCACGCTGCGCGCCTCGCTGGCGTTCTACAACACCCGCGAGGAAATCGACGCCTTCGTGGTGGCCCTGCTGAAGGTGCGCAAGCTGCTGATGTAAGGCGGCGCGCTGCGGCGCCTGCCTGCCGTCCTCGACGCCGGCCGGTCCCGCACGCGGCGGCGTGCAACGTGCGTACCGCCGGCGCCGACCTGGCCCATGCGGCGCCGGGCCGGTCGGCCGGCGCTTGAACGATGGTCGCAGGCCGCGCCGGCGCGCGGGCCGACCGGCTACTCTCTGGACTTTCCACTTCGTACGGTTGCCGATGCTTTTCCCGCTCCCCGGCCTGATCCGCCTGCCGCTGGCCATGGTGCTGCTCGTGCTCAACGTGCTGCTGCACGTGCTGCCGCTGTTCGCGCTGACCCTGCTCAAGCTGCTCCTTCCGGTGCGCCCGATGCGGCGGGCCTGCTCGCGGGCGCTGGTCGCCATCGCGGAAAGCTGGATCGCGGCGAACGGCGTGCTGTTCGGGCTTTTCACGCGGATCCGCTGGCGGGTCGAGGGAATCGAAGGGCTGCGCCGCGACGGCAACTACCTGGTGCTGTGCAACCACCAGAGCTGGGTGGACATTCCCGTGCTGCAGAAGGTGTTCAACCGGCGCATCCCGTTCCTGCGCTTCTTCCTCAAGCAGCAACTGATCTGGGTGCCGCTGCTGGGACCGGCCTGGTGGGCGCTCGACTTCCCCTTCATGAAGCGCTATTCGAGGGAAACCCTGGCGAAGCATCCGGAGTTGCAGGGCAGGGACATGGAGGCCACCCGCCGCGCCTGCGAGAAGTTCAGGCACATGCCGGTGTCGGTGATGAACTTCGTGGAAGGCACGCGCTTCACCCGTGCCAAGCACGAGGCACAGGCCTCGCCGTACCGCTTCCTGCTGCGGCCCAAGGCCGGCGGTGTGGCCTTCGTGCTGGACGCGATGGGCGACGCGCTGCACGCGATCCTCGATGTCACCGTGGTCTACCCCGGCGGCGCTCCCAGCATGATGGACCTCATCGCCGGCCGCGTGCGCGACATCCGCGTGCACGTGCGCGAGCTGCCGATCGATGCCGGCCTGCGCGGCGACTACGAAAAGGATGCCGCGTTCCGCGGGCACTTCCAGGCCTGGATGAACGCGCTGTGGCTCGACAAGGACGCGCGGATCGCCGCGCTGCGCGGCTGATCGCGGCGCACGGTCCGGTGGCGCTGCCCGGCGCGTGCGAAAATCGTCGGACGCTCCATCCTCACCCCACCCGAAGGAGGCTTGCCCCATGCGTATCCTGATCGTCGGCGCCGGAGCCATCGGCGGCTATTTCGGCGGCCGCCTGCTGCAGCATGGACGCGACGTCACCTTCCTGGTGCGCGAGCGGCGCGCGGAGGCGCTGGCCCGCAACGGGCTTGCCATCCGCAGCGCCTGCGGCGACGCGGACCTGCCGGCGCCGCCGACCGTGCTGGCGCGCGACCTGCGCGAACCGTTCGATCTCGTGCTGCTGAGCTGCAAGGCCTATGGCCTCGAGGCGGCGATGGACGACATCGCGCCGGCGATCGGCCCCGGAACCGCGATCCTGCCGCTGCTCAACGGCATGCGCCAGCTCGACCTGCTCGACGCGCGCTTCGGCGCCGGCCATGCGCTGGGCGGGCAGTGCGTGATCGCCGCCACGCTGGACGGACACGGCACGGTGAAGCACCTCAACCAATCGCACAGCCTGACCTTCGGCGAGCGCGACGGCAGCCTGTCGCCGCGCATGCAGGCGATCACGCAGGCGCTGGCCGACGCCGGCTTCGAGGCGCGTCCCAGTACGACGATCCTGCAGGACATGTGGGACAAGTGGGTCTTCCTCGCCTCGCTGGCCGGCATCACCTGCCTGATGCGCGCATCGGTGGGCGACATCGTCGCCGCGCCCGGCGGCAAGGCGGCCACGCTCGCCCTGCTGGAGGAGTGCCGCGCGGTGGCGGAGCGCGCCGGCCACGCGCCGGGCGAGGCGACGCTGCAGCGTGCCCGCGACGTGCTGACCGAGCCCGGCTCGCCGCTCACCGCCTCGATGCTGCGCGACCTGCAGGCCGGCGCGGCGATCGAGGCCGACCACGTGATCGGCGACATGCTGGCGCGCAGCGGCCGGCAACACGATGCGTCTTCGCTGCTGGCGGTGGTCTATGCGCACCTGAAGGTGTACGAGGCGGGCAGGGCGCGTACGCCGTCGGCTTGATCCCGAGGCTTTGCCACTTGCCCTGGGCATGGCCGTACAGCAGCGCGATCGATGGGCCTCGCGGTTCGCCCTGGACGCAATGCGGTGGCGAAGCCGGCGTATCTTCACCGTTCGCCTGAATTTTCGTCGTTCGCCCTGAGCGTAGCCGCGCAGGAGCGAAGTCGAAGAGCTTCGACTCCGCGCCTTCGGCGCTGCGCTCGGCCCGAACGGTGAGGCGTATCGGAAGGCTGGCCGATCACCATCGTTCGCCCTGAGCGTAACGGCGAAGTCGAAGGGCTTCGACTCCGCGCCTCCGGCGCTACGCTCGGCCCGAACGGTGAGGCGGTATTGGCCGGCCGGCCGAATGCCCGATCCTCACTTGTTCCCCGCTGCCGCGCACAGGCCATCGGCCCGGCCGCGGACCCTCGCCGCTCGCCCTGTCGCAGTCGCGTAGCAGTGAAGTCGATGAACCTTCATCGTTCGCTCTGGCGCGGTCGTGCAACAGCGAAGTCGAAGAACTCTCGCCGTTCGCCTTGAGCGTAGCCGGATAGCGACGAAGTCGATGAACCTTCACCGTTCGCCCTGAGCGTAGCCGCGCAGCGGCGAAGTCGAAGGGCTTCGACTCCGCGCCTTCGGCGCTACGCCCGGTCCAACGGTGAGGCGGTACCGGCAGGCCGGCCGACTACCAGATCCTCACCTGCTTCCCGCCGTCGCGCACCATCGCGTCGCCCGGCTTGCATTGGAACGCCTGCGCGAACGCCGGCATGTTCGACGGCGCGCCGACCGCGCGGAACCGGGCCGGCGCGTGCGGGTCGGTGTTGAGCAGGGTGATCTGCGCTTCCGGCAGGATGTTGCCGCGCCACACCCGCGCCCAGTTGAGGAAGAAGCGCTGGTCCTGGGTGTAGCCGTCGATCTTCGATCCCGCCTCGGCCGGGTTCTTCGCCAGCGCCATCTGCAGGGCGTCGTAGGCGGCGTTGAGGCCGCCCAGGTCGCCGATGTTCTCGCCGGTGGTGAGGCGGCCGTTGACGTGCTTGCCGGGCAGCGCCTCGTAGCCGTCGAACTGCGCAACCAGCTTGCCGGTGCGTTCGTCGAAGGCCTTGCGGTCGGCGTCGGTCCACCAGTTGACGTTGTTGCCGCGGGCGTCGAACTTGCTGCCCTGGTCGTCGTAGCCGTGGCTCATCTCGTGGCCGATCACCGCGCCGATGCCGCCGTAGTTGAGCGCGTCGTCCGCGGCGGCGTCGAAGAAGGGCGGCTGCAGGATCGCCGCGGGGAACACGATCTCGTTCTTCTGCGGGCTGTAGTAGGCGTTCACCGTCTGCGGCGTCATGCCCCATTCGTTGCGGTCCACCGGCTTGCCGATCTTGCCGACCCGGTAGTCGTAGTTGAACCTGGCGGCCGCCTGCACGTTGGCGTAGTAGTCGCCGGGCCGGATGGACAGGCCGGACCAGTCGCGCCACCGGTCGGGGTAGCCGATCTTCGGCGTGAAGCTGGCCCATTTCTCCAGCGCCTTGCGCTTGGTCGCCTCGCTCATCCACTCGAGCTTCTCGATGCGCGCCCTGTACGCCGTGCGCAGGTTGTCCACCAGCACCTGCGCGCGTTCCTTGGACTGCGGGCTGAAGGCCGCGGCGACGTAGAGCTGGCCCAGGGCCATGCCCATGCCGTTCTCGACGCTCTCCAGCGCGCGCTTCCAGCGCGGCTTGATCTCCTTCTGCCCGTTCAGCGTCCTGGCGTTGAAGGCGAAGTCCTCCCGCTGGAACGGCGTGGAGAGGTAGGGCGCGGCGTCGTCGATCGCGTGGAAGCGCAGGTAGGCGCGCCAGTCGGCGATCGGCACGTCGCCGAGCATCTTCTGCACCTCGGCGAAGAACTTCGGGTGCGACAGCGAGAAGCCGTCGCCCACGTCCGCGCCCTGCGCCTTGAAGAACGCGGCCCAGTCGAAGCCCGGAGTGACCGCGTCGGCCTGGGCCAGGCTTACGTAGTGGTAGCGGTTCTCCGGCTGGCGCAGTTCCACCGGACGCAGCGAGGCGCCGGCCAGGCGGGTCTCGAAGGCCAGCACCGACTTTGCCTGCGCTTTCGCCCCGGCGGTGCCCGTGCCGGTCAGCTCGAACAGCCGCGCGATGTGCGCGACGTAGGCGGCGCGGATCTTCGCGTAGTCCGGCTTGGCGTAGTAGTCGGCGGTCGGCAGGCCGAGGCCGCCCTGGCCGGCGTAGGCGATCTGCCGGCCGGAGTCCTTGAAGTCGCCGTTGCCGTAGAAGCGGAACAGCACCGGATGGCCCTGCGCGTAGCTGTCGCGGACATAGCCGGCGACGTCGGCGCCGCTCTTCAGCGCATCGATGCGCGCCAGCACCGGGCGGATCGGATCGAAGCCGGCCCGGTCGATCGCCGCCTCGTCCATGCCGGAGGCGTACAGCCAGCCGATCTTCTGCTCGATCGAGCCCGGCGCGGCCTGGGCGGCGTGCTGCGCGGCGGCCTCCACGATCCGGCGCTGCACGTTCAGGCTGCCCTCGCGCAGCGCGTCGAAGGTGCCCCAGCGGGTGCGGTCGGCGGGGACCGGGTTGGCGGCGATCCACTTGGCGTTGACGAAGCCGTTGAAGTCGGCGCAGGCATCGATTTTCGGATCGAGTTCGCCCACGTCGAAGGCGGACGTGCCGGCGGCGAAGGCGTGGGCGGAGAGGCCCAGGCCGATGGCGAGTGCGATCGGCTTCACGAGGCGGTGCTTCATGGAATCTCCCTGGTCAGGCGGCGCCGGCAGCGGCCACGCCCGACGGCGTGCGGCATGCGCCAACGCGCAGGTTAGGCAGTGGCGTCCGCGGCCGCACAGTGGCGAAGGTCACGCGCGGCTCAGGGCCGTAGCCGCACCGGGGTGGCGACCGCGCGGCGGGCGCTGATGCGGTAGACGCAACGCCGCGCGCCGGCGAGCAGGTGCTGCTCGCGCACCACCTGGGCCTGCGGACCAAGCACTTCGCGGAACAGCTCCAGCTCGGCGCGGCAGAAGCCCTGGCAGGCCTGCGCGGCGGCGCAGATCGGGCAGTGGTCCTCGATCAGCAGCCAGTCGCGGCCGTCGCGCTCGGCGCGGGCCATGTAGCCCTCGTGGGCGCGGATCGCGGCGAGCCGGCGCACGCGCTCGCCGAGCTGGCGCGGCTGGCCGATGGCATCCAGGTAGGCGCGGCGGTTGTCGTCGCGCCGCGCGTCGATCAGGCGGTCCACGCCGGCGTCGCCGAACAGGCTGCGCACCGAGGCGATCAGGTCCTTGGCCAGTTGCGCGTGCGCATCCGGGTAGCGGGCGTGGCCGGCGGCGGTGAGCGCCCACAGCCGGCGCGGCCGGCCGGCGGCCTTCGCGGGCTCCGGCTCGCCATCGATCAGGCCGGCCTCCAGCAGCTTCTGCACCTGCTGGCGCACCGCCTCGGGGGTAAGCCGCAGCGCCTCGGCGAGCGCCGAGGTGCCCTGCGGACCGCGCGTCTTGAGCTGCAGCAGGACCCGCTCGGCGGACGGCTCCATGGGATTATCCAAGTTCATGCTTGTTTAATTAGCGAGGCGCGGATTAATATGCAAAGGGTTGCTTGGATATTAGGCGCGCCGGGCGCGCATTGTCGAGGTCGCATGTCAGTCGCCGTTCCCGCCTCCTGGTCGCACCTGCTTTCGGGGCGCAACGGCGCGCGCTCCCTCGCGCTGGCCGGCGGCACGGCATTGCATGCCGTCAACATCTACGTGGCGACCACGATCATGCCGTCGATCGTGGACGACATCGGCGGCCTGGCCTACTACGCCTGGAACACCACCTTGTTCGTGATCGCCTCGATCGTCGGCGCCGCGCTGGCCGCGGCGCTGGTCGGCCGTTTCGGCGGCAAGCGCGCCTACCTGCTGGCGCTGGGCGTGTTCGCCGCGGGCACGCTGGCCTGCGCGGGCGCCGGGTCGATGCCGTGGCTGCTGGCCGGGCGCAGCCTGCAGGGGCTGGGCGGCGGCGTGCTGGTGTCGCTGGCCTACGTGCTGATCCGGCAGGTGTTCGAGCCGGCGCTGTGGTCCCGCGCGATGGGGCTGGTCTCGGCGATGTGGGGCATCGCCACGCTGTCGGGCCCGGCCATCGGCGGCGTCTTCGCGCAACTGGGCGACTGGCGCGCGGCGTTCTGGAGCCTGCTGCCGGCCGTGCTGGCGCTGGCCCTGGTGGTGACGGCCTGGCTGCCGGCGGGCGCCGCCGCCGCGTCGACGCGGGTGCCGGGCGGGCGGCTGGCCCTGCTGGCGCTGTCGGTGCTGGCGATCTCGCTGGCCAGCCTGAGCCATGCGCGCGGCCTGCAACTGCTCGGCGTGGCCGCCGGCCTGGCGCTGGCCGCCTCGATCGCGCGGCTCGACCGCCGCGCGGCGGTGCGGCTGCTGCCACGCGGCGCCTACGCGCCGTCGCGCCTGCGCGCGCTGTACGCGGTGATCGGCCTGCTGGTGATCGGCAGCACGGTGGAGATCTTCGTGCCGTACTTCCTGCAGGTGATCCACGGCCATACGCCGCTGGCGGCGGGCTATCTCACCGCGGTGATGGCCGGCGGCTGGAGCTTCGGCTCCATGCTCAGCTCCGGCCGCGGCGACCGCTTCGCCGCCGGCAGCGTGCGCGCCGGCCCGGTGCTGATGGCGCTGGCATTGGCGATGCTGGCCTGGATGCTGCAGTCGCCGTCCGGTTTCGCGCATGGCGCCGGCCTCGCCGCGCTGTGCGTCGCGCTGGCCGGCGTGGGGCTGGGCATCGGGCTGGCCTGGCCGCACCTGCTCACGGCGCTGCTGACGGTGGCACCAGCGGACGAGGGTGCGCTCGCCTCCGCATCGATCTCCACCGTGCAGTTGTATGCGATGTCGCTCGGCGCGGCGCTGGCGGGACTCGTCGCCAACGCGGCCGGGCTGACCGATCCGGGCGGCCTGGCCGGCGCCCGCGCGGCGGCGCCATGGGTGTTCGGCGGCTTCGCCGTGCTGGTGGCGCTGGCCGTTCCGGTGGCGCGGCGTGCCGCGCCTCGTCCCGTCGTCGATGTGTCCTGAACTGTCCCACCTGCCAAAGGAGAATCC
>NZ_LMSL01000041.1:188290-188419 GCF_001428405.1 Frateuria sp. Soil773 | reverse complement strand
GCTGACCAAGGCGTTCGGCTCGGTGGCGAAGTTCAAGGAGGAATTCAGCAAGTCCGCGGCGGGTAACTTCGGCTCGGGCTGGACCTGGCTGGTGCAGCGTCCGGACGGTTCGCTGGGCATCGTCAACAC
>NZ_LMSL01000041.1:66480-188279 GCF_001428405.1 Frateuria sp. Soil773 | reverse complement strand
CTCCAACGCGGCCCCCCCGATCACCGGCAGCGACAAGCCGCTGTTCACCGCCGACGTGTGGGAACACGCCTACTACATCGACTACCGCAACGCCCGCCCGAAGTACCTCGAGGCGTTCTGGAACCTCGTCAACTGGGACTTCGTGGCGAGGAACCTCGCCTGAGGAGCCTCGCCGGGGCCGGCAGGCAAAGGCGCCGCATCCCTGCGATGAGGCGCATGAAAAGCGGCCGTCCATCCGCGATAATGCCGCAATGCATGATCCGATGACTCCCGTATTCCGCGCGGCCGGGACCGCCGACGTCGACGCCGTGGTGGCGCTGGTCGAATCCGCCTACCGCGGCGAATCCGGCCGGCGCGGCTGGACCACCGAATCGCACCTGCTCGACGGCCAGCGCACCGACCCCGCCAGCGTGGCCGAGGTGATCGCGAAGCCGGACAGCCGCATCCTGCTGGCCGAACGCGACGGCCGGCTGCTCGCCAGTTGCCACGTGGAGCGGCAGGGCGCGACCGGCTATTTCGGCATGTTCGCGGTCGATCCGGCCGAGCAGGGCGGCGGCCTGGGCAAGCGGATGCTGGCCGAGGCCGAGCGCATCGCGCGCGAGGAATGGGGCTGCCGCGCGATGCACATGACGGTGATCGTGCAGCGCGATGAGCTGATCGCCTGGTACGGCCGCCGCGGCTACCGCCGTACCGGCGAGTACCGGCCGTTCCCCTACGGCGACGAGCGTTTCGGCATCCCGCTGCGCGACGACCTGCGCTTCGAGATCCTGCTCAAGGACTTCGCGGAGACGGCGGCATGAGCGCGGACGCCGACCTGGCCGGCTGGGTCTACGTGGGCACGCGCAGCGAGCTGCTGCCGGGCGAGTTCCGCGTGGTCTACGACGGCGACACGCCGATCGCGGTGTACAACATCGACGGCGACCTCTACGCGGTGGAGGACATATGCACCCACGACGGCGGCGAACTCGCCGGCGGCGAGGTGTACGGCTTCGAGGTGGAGTGCCCGCGCCACGGCGCGCGCTTCGACCTGCGCACCGGCGCGGTCACCTGCCCGCCGGCGTACGAGCCGATCGCCAGCTTCCCGGTGAAGGAAGCCGTGGGCGGCATCTGGACGCGCGACGACCGTTGAGCGTCCGCCCGTGATCCCTGCGCAGTCGGCGGCGGCGACCGTCCGCGCGCCGGCCGGCGCGGGGGCGATCCTCCTGCACGCCTGACACAAAGGGGAAAGGAGACCGAAAGGTCGCCTGCCTAACGTGGCGCCCCATACTCACCGAGTAGTCAGCGCATGCCCGTTTCCGGCTGGACCATCCTGTGCGATTTCGACGGCACCATCGCCGTCGAGGACGTGATCGACTCCCTGCTCGACCGCTACGGCCGTCCCGGCTGGGAAACGCTGGAGCGTGACTGGCGCGCCGGCCGCATCGGCTCGCGCGAGTGCATGAGCGGGCAGGTGGCCCTGCTCGAGATGAGCCGCGAGGAACTGGACGAGCACCTGGCCGGGCTGTGGATCGACCATGCCTTCCCCGGCTTCGTCGCCCGGGCGCGCGAGCTGGGCGTGCCGATCCGCGTGGTCAGCGACGGGCTCGACTACGCGATCCACCGCATCCTGGGCCGCTACGGCCTGGACGACCTGCCGCTGGCCGCCAACCACCTGTCGCCCGCCGCGCCGCCGCAGCGCTGGCAGCTCACTTCGCCGTACCAGGCCGACGGCTGCCGCAGCGGCACCTGCAAGTGCGCCTGCGCGGCGCAGGCACGCCGCGACGGGGCGCGCAAGACGCTGCTGATCGGCGACGGCGCCTCCGACTTCTGCGCCGCCGACCGGGTCGACTTCGTGTTCGCCAAGCACCGGCTGATCGAGCACTGCCGTGCCGCGGGCATTCCCTACGTGCCGATCACCGGCTTCGAGGACGCGCTGGAAATGCTTCCGGCGCTGCTCGACGGCAGCCTGGCCGGCCACCATGCCGCGCACGCCGCGGCGCCATCCGCTCCCTGACCTCCCGGATTCCCCTTCGATGAATGCTTTCGACAAGAACACGGCGCTGGTGATCGACGATGCGCAACTGCTCGCCGACGAGGCGCAGTACAGCTCGTTCGGCGACACCGTGCACTACGTGGACCCGCCGAAGATCTTCCGCCGCTGCGAGGGCAGCTACATGTTCGACAGCGCCGGCGTGCCGTTCCTCGACCTGCAGATGTGGTATTCGGCGGTCAACTTCGGCTACGGCAACAAGCGCCTCAACGACGTGCTGAAGAACCAGATCGACCTGCTGCCGCAGGTGGCCAGCCAGTACCTGCACCAGAGCCGCATCGAGCTGGCCAAGACCGTCGCGCTCGACGCGCAGC
This sequence comes from Frateuria sp. Soil773, assembly GCF_001428405.1. GTDB lineage: Bacteria > Pseudomonadota > Gammaproteobacteria > Xanthomonadales > Rhodanobacteraceae > LMSL01. Next base: position 185,936 of record NZ_LMSL01000041.1, on the reverse strand, counting down.
GCAAGTTCGGCCTGAAGGGCCGCGTCCACTTCAACGTGGGCGGCGCGCAGGCGATCGAGGACTCGCTGAAGCTGGTGCGCAACGCCAGCAACGGCAAGAGCCTGATGTTCGCCTTCGAGGGCGGCTACCACGGCCGCACGCTCGGCGCCTCGTCGATCACCTCCAGCTATCGCTACCGCCGCCGCTTCGGCCATTTCGGCGAGCGCGCGATGTTCATCCCGTTCCCGTATCCGTTCCGCCGCCCGAAGGGGATGACGCCGGAGGAATACTCCGACGCCTGCGTGCGCCAGTTCGCGCGCCTGTTCGAGACCGAATACAACGGCGTGTGGGACCCCAAGGTGAACCAGGCCGAGTACGCGGCGTTCTACGTCGAGCCGATCCAGGGCACCGGCGGCTACGTGATCCCGCCGAAGAACTTCTTCGTAGACCTGAAGAAGGTGCTCGACCGGTACGGCATCCTGATGGTCTGCGACGAGATCCAGATGGGCTTCTGGCGCACCGGCAAGCTGTGGTCGATCGAGCATTTCGGCGTAAAGCCCGACGTGGTGGTGTTCGGCAAGGCGCTCACCAATGGCCTCAACCCGCTGTCCGGCCTGTGGGCGCGCGAGGAGCTGATCAATCCCACGGTGTTCCCGCCGGGCTCGACGCACTCCACCTTCAACTCCAACCCGCTGGGTACCGCGCTGGGCCTGGAGGTGATCCGGATGGGCCACGAGCTGGACTACGAGACCAGCGTGCCGAGGAAGGGCGCGCACTTCCTCGACGGCCTGCGCGACCTGCAGAAGAAGCACAAGGAGATCGGCGACGTCGACGGCCTGGGCCTCGCGCTGCGCGCCGAGATCTGCACCGACGACGGCTTCACGCCGAACAAGGCGCTGCTCGACCGGATGGTCGACATCGGCCTGGCCGGCGACCTGGAGCACGGCGGCAGGAAGATCGGCCTCGTGCTCGACGTCGGCGGCTGGTACAAGAACGTGATCACCTTCGCGCCGTCGCTGGACATCACCCACGAGGAGATCGACCTGGCGATCGCGCTGCTCGACCAGTTGCTGACCAAGGCGAAGCGGGCGTAGCGCCGCGCCCGCCGGTCCGTCACGCGACGCCGCCGCCACCTTGCTGCCCAGGACAGCCAACGCCATGAACGCACCACTCTCCGACGCGGACATCCAGTCGCAGGTCTTCGGCATCATCGCCAAGCAGGCCAAGATCGACGCCGCGACGCTCAAGCCGGAATCGACGCTCAAGGACCTCGGCGTCGCCTCGCTCGACGCGATCGAGGTGATCTTCGACATCGAGGAGCACTTCGACGTCACCTTTCCCGACCAGGGCACCAACTTCGACACGGACACGGTGCAGCACCTGATCGACGCGGTGCGCAGCGCGCTGGACGCCAAGGCGGCCGGGCCGGAAGCCGCCGCGTGAGTGCGGGCGGGCCGCGGCGCGTCGCCATCACCGGGATGGGCGCGGTCAGCGCCTTCGGCGAGGGCGCCGGGACGCTGTGGCGGAACCTGCGCGACGGCAACGGCGGCATCCGCCCGCTGCGCCACGAGGATGCCGGCCGCCTGCGCGTGCGCATCGCCGCGCAGGTGCCCGAGAGCTTCGATCCCGCCGCGCATTTCGACGAGCGCACGCTGCCCCTGCTCGACCGCAACGCGCAGTTCGCCCTGGTCGCCGCCACCGAGGCGATCGCCCAGTCCGGGCTCGACTTCGCAGCCAACGGGCTCGGGCAGCGCACCGCGGTGGTGGTGGGCACCGGCGTGGGCGGCGAGACCACCCAGGACGAGCAGAGCCGGCGGCTGTACGGCGAGAACGCCTCGCGGCTGCACCCGCTGACCATCGTGCGGCTGATGACCAACGCCTCGGCCAGCCAGATCAGCATCGCCCACGGCCTGCGCGGCCCGGCGTTCTGCGTCGCCAGCGCCTGCGCGTCGAGCAACCACGCGATCGCCCAGGCGGCCCAGTTGATCCGCGGCGGCCTGGCCGAGGTGGCGATCGCCGGCGGCACCGAGGCATGCCTCAGCTACGGCGCGCTGCGTGCGTGGGAGGCGATGCGCGTGCTGGCCGACGACACCTGCCGGCCGTTCAGCGCGAACCGGCGCGGCCTGGTGCTGGGCGAGGGCGCCGGCATCTTCGTGCTGGAGGCGATGGAGCATGCGCGCGCGCGCGGCGCCGGCATCCTGGCCGAGCTGGCCGGCGCCGGCATGAGCGCCGACGCCAGCGACATCGTCGCGCCGAGCGCGGAAGGCGCCGCCGCCGCGATGGCGCAGGCGCTGGCCGAGGCCGGTCTCGCGCCGCAGGACGTCGGCTACGTCAACGCCCACGGCACCGGCACGCCGGCGAACGACGCCACCGAGACGCGGGCGATCCGGCTTGCCTTCGGCCCGCACGCCGATCGGCTCGCGGTATCGTCCACCAAGTCCATGCACGGCCACGCGCTGGGCGCCTCCGGCGCGCTGGAGTTGGTGGCGGTGGTCAGCGCGCTGCGCGAGGGCGTGGTGCCGCCCACCGCGAACCTCGACCGGCCCGATCCGGCCTGCGACCTGGACTACGTGCCGGGCACCGCGCGCGCGCTGGAGCTGCACGCGGCGCTGAGCAACTCGTTCGCGTTCGGCGGCCTCAATGCCGTGCTGGCGTTGAGGCGAGCCTAGCCTAGGGCCGGTTCGCGGCTCCCTTCCGACCCCAAGGCCGCGGCGGTCCGGCGCGCGCGGCGCTTCCACGGATGACCGGTACTCGCTCATGCCCTTCGTTTCGCAACTGGAACCCGAAAGCCTGCTGGCGCAGTTCCTGGCCCATCCGCCGGAAGGCTTCGCGGTGCAGGTCGCGCCTTCGGGCATGCCGACCTTCCGCGCGCCGTACGACCTGCTGACCACGGCCGACGACGCCGTGCGCCGCCGCGTGGCGGGGCTGCCGCTGTACCGCCACTGGGGCCGCCTGCTGCGCTGGCGCACGCGCTTCGCCGGCTGCACCGCGACCGAGTACGCGCCGCTGCCCGCGCAGGTGCCGCCCGCGGAACTGGCGCAGGAGCTGAAGACCGTGTTCGGACGCGACTGCGCGTTGCTGGTGGTGAAGGACCTGGCCCACGATTCGCCCTTGCTCGACGCCGCCTCGAACGCGCACGCCGACGCCGTCGCCGCGGCCTGCGTCGAGCGCGGCTTCGTGCTGCTGGAGGGCATGGGGCTGGCGTGGGTGCCGATCGACTTCGCCTCGACCGACGACTACCTCGCGCGCCTTTCCCCGGGCCGGCGCAAGGACATCCGGCGCAAGCTGCGCGCGCGCGCGGGGCTGGAGATCGGCTGCCTTCCCACCGGCGCCGCCTTCGCCGACGAGGCGCTGCTGGCGCAGTGCTACGCGCTGTTCCGCAACGTGCATGCGCAGAGCGAAATCCAGTTCGACCTGCCCACCGCGGCGTTCTTCCGCGCGTTGCTGCAGGACGCCGGAAGCGGCGGCAAGGTGTTCACCTACCGGCACGGGGGCGAGCTGATCGGCTGGAACCTCTGCTACGAATTCGCCGGCAAGCTGGTCGACAAGTACGTGGGTTTCGCCTATCCGCAGGCGCGCGAGCACAACCTGTATTTCGTGAGCTGGATGCACAATCTCGAGCATGCGCGTGAACGCGGTCTCAGCCATTACGTCGCCGGCTGGACCGATCCGCAGATCAAGCGCTACCTTGGCGCGACGCTGAGCTTCACGCGGCACGCGGTCTACCTGCGCAATCCGCTGCTGCGGATGCTGCTGCGCCGGCTGGCGCGGCATTTCGAGGGCGAGGCGAGACGGTACGGGTGAGGGATCACGCATGAATCGACCGGTGGTGCTGGATATCGATCGCTCGGTGGGGCCGCTGCCGGGGCGGCTGGTGCTGCCGCTGGAGCACTGGCAGGAGACGCTGCGCTTCGGCTGCTCGCTGGCCGCACTGCGGCGCTTCCGCCGCGCGCTGGACGACACCCTGCCGCCGGCCTACGGCACGGTGATGCTGGGCAGCGGCGACTTCCACCACCTGAGCTGGCCGCTGATCGAGCGCGTGCGCACGCGCTCGCCGTTCCAGGTGGTGGTGCTGGACAACCACCCGGACAACATGCGCTACGCGTTCGGCGTGCACTGCGGCTCGTGGGTGCGGCGGGTGGCGATGCTGCCGCAGGTCAGCCACGTGCACGTGGTCGGCATCAGCTCCGGCGACGTGGCCCGCGCCCATGCCTGGGAGAACTACCTCGCGCCGCTGCGGCGCGGCCGGCTGAGCTACTGGTGCCTCGGCGTGGACGTGGGCTGGGCGCGGCGGCTCGGCCTGGCAAAGGCGTTCCACAGCTTCGACGACCCGCAGGCGCTGGTCGGCGAGTTCCGCGCGCAGCAACGGCAGCGCCCGCTGCCGACCTACCTGTCGATCGACAAGGACGTGTTCGCCACCGATGTCGCGCGCACCAACTGGGACCAGGGCCGGCTGCAGCTCCAGCACGCCCAGGCACTGATCGACGGCCTGTCCGGCGACCTGGTCGGCAGCGACATCACCGGCGAGGTGTCCTCGTACCGCTACCGGAGCTGGCTCAAGCGGCGCCTGTCGGCGATCGACCGGCAGCCCGAGGTCGACGCGGCGGAACTGGCCGCGTGGCAGGGGCAGCAGCATGCCTTGAACCTGCGGCTGCTGGAGTCGATCGCGGCGCGTGCGGCTTGATGGCCGTAGCAAGGCATGAAGGGCCGGACCATATGGCCGTGCTGCACAGGACAGTCTTGCGCGAGGCCGCGTCGAGCAAGCCGCAGCACCCGCACCCCGTCATCCCAGCGAAAGCTGGGATCCAGTGCCTTGGCGTTTCAACGGTCCAGCGCCAATAGGTTCCCATTGGACCCGCATCTCGCGTGGTTTGCGCCGCGCCCCAGACCTGTCATTCCCGCCTAGGCTGGAGATTCTTGATCCTTGGCGCGCCAAAGGCACTGGATCCCAGCTTTCGCTGGGATGACGGGTGTGGGTTGCGATACAGCTTCGCGCGGTACGGCCTCGGTGGGGCGCATTGGCGATGGGACCACGGGAATGCGCAGGCGCTGGCCCCCGCTTTCGCCGGGACGACCTCGTATGGAGGTTCCAGGATCGCGGCACAGCTGGATGACGCCGCAGCATTCAGCCCAGCACCCGCTCCAACGTGCGGCAGATCGTCTCGAAATCCTCGTCGCCCAGCCAGGGACTGTTGCTGACCGTCAGCGTGCGCGCGGCGAAGTCGCGCGCGTTCGGCATCGGCGCCTGCGGTACGCGATCGGCGAGGTAGGCGTAGTCGGGCAGGGCGTGGATGAACAGGCGGCTGACGCCGAGGCCGGAAGTCCACAGCCGTTCGAGCGCGGCGTCGCGGCTGCGCTGGTCGGGCAGGCGCAGCAGCAGGAACGGCCAGGTGCCCTGCGCCTGCGGCGGGTCGTCGTAGACGTGGAGGCGCTCGATCCGGCGCAGCCGCTGGATGCGGCGGCCGGCCTGTTCCGCCAGCGCGGCGAGGAAGGCCGGCAGGCGCACTGCGGCGTGCGCGCCCACCGCGCGGCGCCAGCGGCCGACGCGATGCAATGGGATCGTCGGCGCGAAGGCGTCGCCGACCGCGCCGACGGGATCGCCGCGGCGCAGGGCACGGCGCAGCGGGCGCCCGTAGGCAAGGCCGAGGCCGGCCGGCCGGTACAGCGCGGCCAGCCCGAGCAGTTCCAGGCTGCGCCGCAGCTCCCAGTCGAAGCGGCGCGGCACGCAGGCCGCGCTGTCGCGGCGCAGGCGCTCGCGCAGCGAGGCGTCGCGCGCCAGCAGCAGGCCGCCCTCGTAGATCGACAGGCCCTTGCCGGCGGCGAGGCTGAAGAAGCCGAGGTCGCCGCGCAGGCCGACGCTCTCGCCCCGGTCGCGCGCGCCGAGCGCCTGGGCGGCGTCCTCGATCACGTGGGCGCCGACGCGGTGCGCGGCATCCAGCGCCGCGCCGACGTTGGCGACGCGGCCGGCCAGGTGGGTGGGGACGACCGCCAGCGTGTCCTCGCGGCAGGCTTCGCGCAGGCAGTCGGGGTCCATGTCGTAGTGGCCGGCCCGCAGGTCGCATAGGCGCAACTGCAGGCCCAGGCGGTGCACCGCGATCGCCACCAGCGGGCAGGTGTAGGCCGGCACCACCACCGTCGTGCGGTGCGGTTCGGCGCGGCGCAGCGTATGCAGGGCCACCGTCAGCGCGGCCGTGCCGGAGCATTCCAGTTGCAGCGCCGGCGTGCCGAGCTGGCGGGCGATGCGGCCGGCGAGGTCGCCGGGGCCGGGCAGCAGGTCGCGCCATCGCAGCGGCAGCCCGGCGGTTGGCGGTATCTCGCGGTGGCGCGCGCGCGGCATGGTCAGGCCGGCGCGGCCGCCGCGGTGCGCGATTCGTCCAGCCCCAGGCAGACGATGCCGGCGACGATCGCCACGGCGCCGAGCGCGTGCGGCAGCGTGAGCGGCTCGTGGAACAGCCACACCGACAGCAGCGTCACGCTGACCACTTCCAGGTGCGAGGCGGCGAAGGCGGGGCCGATCGGCGCGTGCCTGAGCAGGCCCATCCAGGTGAAGAACGCGCCGATGTAGCCGGCCACCGCGCCGTAGACCCAGGGCTTTTCGAACAGGCGCAGGAGCCAGGCCGCATTGGCCTCGACCGGGAGCGCGTGCATGCCGGCGAACTTGAAGCTGATCGCGCCGACGGTGTCGAACGCCATCAGCAGCAGGAAACCGGTCAGGTAGAACCCGCCGCGCTTCATCCGCCCGCTCCCACGATCGCCACGCCCAGCGTCACCAGCGCGATGCCGGCCACGCGCAGGCGGGTGAGCTTCTCGCCGAACAGCAGGCGGCCGGCCACCATCACCGCGACGATGTTGATCGAGCCGAGCAGGATCGCCCGCGACAGCGGCAGCAGCGACAGGAAGGCGATCCACGCGAGGAACTCCAGCACGTAGCAGCCGATGCCCAGCCACAGCCAGGGCCGCCGCGCCATGTGCAGCCAGCGGGCGAGCCCGTCGCCGGCGGCGGGGTCGGAGGCGGCGGCCTTGAACGCGAGCTGGCCGCCGGTGTCGAGCAGCACGTTGGCCAGCCACAGCCCGAAGGTGAGCGGCGGCATGCGGCTCAGGCCGCCACGCGGATCGGCGCGCGGCCGGTGGCGATGCGGTCGAAGAAGCGCGCCGAGCGCTGGATCAGCGTGCGCCGCTCCTTGTCGATGGTGATCATGTGGTAGCTGTCCTTCAGCAGCAGCAGTTCGGTCGGCGCGTTGACCTCGCGCAGCACCAGCTCGGCGTTGCGCACGTGGGCCACGTCGTCCTCGCTGGCATGGGCGACCAGGCAGGGCGAGGTCACCTGCGACAACTGGCGGCGCACCTGCGCCGACAACTGGTAGAGATCGGCCAGCGAATGCCACGGGTTGCCCAGCAGGCCGGCGACGGTGCTGTCGCCGCTGCGCATGGCCGCGCTGACCTGGGCGCGCAGGCGCTCGTCGCGCAGGCCGTAGGGCGGCTGTTCGAGGAAGGCGCGCGAGCGGCCCAGGCCGATCTTCTTCAGCAGCGGCAGCAGGAACGACAGCCGCGCCGACCACGGGATGCTCCAGCCGTCGTAGCGGAAGGTGGCGCCGTACACGCCCACGCCGGCCACCTGCCGCGGCCGGTCGGCGGCGAGCTTGAGCGCCAGCAACGCGCCCATCGACAGGCCGCCGACGAACAGGTGGTCGACCTTCTCCAGCATCGCGTCGGCAGCCTGCTCGACGCTGGCGTACCAGTCGCGCCAGCCGGTGGCGAGCAGGTCGTCGACGTCGCCGCAATGGCCGGCCAGTTGCATGCCGTGCACGGTGTAGCCGGCGCTGTTGAGGCCCTTGCCGAGCAGGCGCATTTCCATCGGCGTGCCGGTGAGCCCGTGGATGAGCAGGACGCCGCGGCGGTCGCCTTCGAGGAAGAAATCGGTTTGCCGGATCATGGAGACGGAGCGGGTGCCGTTGTCGATGGACGGGCGCACAGCCTTGCACGGGCCTGTTTCATCAGCCTTTCGCAGGATGTTGCGGCGGGGCCGGGGAGCCGAAGCGCACCAGTACGCGCTGCCCGATGCGCAGCGCCTGCGGCTGGTCGAAGCCGAGCACGCACTCGACCGTGCGGGTATCCGCGCGCAGTTGCGGGTCGTCCTCCAGCGAGGCGGGCCCGACCACCTGGCCGACGCGCAGCACGTGGGCGCCCCAGGCGTGGCCGTCGTCCGATTCGGCGCTGACCTGGGCCGGCATGCCGGGCTTCACCGCGCCGACGTAGGCTTCGCTCAGCTCGGCGCGGACGATGCGCGGGGTGCGCGGCAGCAGGGTGAACACGGCGGCCTGCGGCGACACCGCGGCGCCGGGCTGGGCCGAGACGCGCACGACGTCGGCGTCGATCGGCGCGCGCAGGCTGCGCTGGGCCAGTTCGTAGCGCGCGGCGGCGAGCTTCTGCGCCGCCATGGCGGCGGCGGCGCGGGCCACCTGCTGCTGGCCGTCCAGCTCGGCCAGCGCGGCGCGCGCGTCGTCGGCGCTCTGGCCGTCGCCGGCGCCGGCCCTGGCCGCCGCCTCCAGCCGCTGCGCGCGTTGCCGCGCGGCGGCGAGCTTGCCGGCCAGCAGCTTCGCCTGCGCCTGCGCCTGTTCCAGCTCGGCCTGCGCGCCCTCGACCGCGAGCCGCGCCGGCGCGCCGTCGAGGGCCGCGAGCTGCTGGCCGCGCCGTACCTGGTCGCCCTCGCGCACGTCCACCTCGGCCAGCACGCCGTCGCGCGGCATGCCGAGGCTGAGCAGGCCGCCTTCCACGTCGATGCGGCCGCGCGCCACCGCCGCGTAGCCGGCGTCGGGCGCGGCCGGTGGAGGCGGATTTTCGCGCGAGCAGGCCGCCAGCAGGCCGGCGAGCAGCAGGGCGGGCAGGCGCCGCGCGGGCCGGCGGCACGGGACGTGGGGCGACGTCATGGCGGGGTTCCCTCGATCGTTGCGGCGGGCGGCGCGGCGCGCCGGTCGCTGAGTATGCGGCCGTCCTCCATCGCCAGCACGCGGTCGGCATGGCCGATCAGGCGCGGGTCGTGGCTGACGCACAGCACGGTGGTGCCGTGGCTGCGCGCGATGCGGTGCAGGATGTCGATGACGGTCTGGCCGTTGGCGGCGTCGAGCGCGCTGGTCGGCTCGTCGGCGAACAGCAGTTCCGGCTGCTTGGCCAGCGCGCGGGCGATCGCCACGCGCTGCTTCTCGCCCCCGGACAGCTCGGCCGGGCGCAGCCGCATGCGATGGGCCAGGCCCACTTCGTCCAGCGACTGCGCGGCGCGCGCGCGCGCCTGCTCGCGCGGCAGGCCGAGGTAGTGCAGCGGCAGTTCCACCTGTTCGAGCGCGCTCAGCGCGGGGAACAGGTTGAAGCCCTGGAACACGAAGCCGGTGTGCCGCAGGCGGAAGCGTTCCAGCGCGTGGCCGTCGAGCAGGCCCAGCTCGCTGCCCAGCGCGAAGACACGGCCCGAGTCCACCCGCTGCAGGCCGCTGAGGATCGCCAGCAGGGTGCTCTTGCCGCAGCCGGACGGGCCGGAGATCAGGGTCAGCTCGCCCGGCCCGATGCCGAGCGAGAGGCCGTCGAGCACCTGCGTGCGCACGCGGCCGGAGACGAAGGCCTTGCCGATGCCTTCGGCATACAGGATCGGGGCGGCGGGCGTCGGCGCATTCATTGGCATATCCGTCGTCGCGCTCATCGCAGCAGGGTCGCCGGGTCGGCGCGGCGCAGGCTGCGCATCGCGGCCAGGCCGGAGACGGCGGCCAGGCCCATCGCCAGCACCACGCAGGCGATGGTGGCCGTCGCGTTCAGCACCACCGGCACGTCCTGGCTGCGCGCCAGCAGCAACAGGCCGGCGCCGAGCACGGTGGCGCCGAGCAGGCCGAGCGCGCCGACCCAGAACGCCTGCTCCAGCACCACCCAGCGCAGCGCCGCGACGCCGACGCCGAGCGCGTTGAGGGTGGCGTACTCGCGCACCGAGCCGGCCACCGCGGCCACCAGGGTCTGGCTGGTGATCACCGCGCCGACCAGGAACACGATGCCGGCCAGGAACAGCACGCCGGCGCCGGCGCCGGTGTCGAACATCCAGTACATCACCGAGCGGCGCGCGAACGAGTCGGCCGTCCATACCTCGTAGGGGCCGAAGGCGCCGCCGCCGCGCAGGCGTCGCGCCACCGCCTGCGCCTGTGCCGGGTCGCGCAGGCGGGCGACTAGGTAGGTCGGGCGGTCGCCGTCGGTGGGGTCGCTGTCCAGCCGCCGTGCGGTGTCCAGCGAGCTGACCACGTTGACCCCGCCGAGCGCGCGCAGGCCGCTGCTGACCCCGACCACGCGCACGCGGCGGCCGTTGATCGCCGCGGTTCCGCCCACGCCGACGCCGAGCTTGTCGATGTCGGCGCGGTCGACGATCACCGCGTCGGGCTCGTTCAGCCGCGCGCGCAGCGCCGGCGGCAGCGCGTGCGCGAACATCAGCCCGTCCGCGCGCGGGTCGATGCCGGAGACGAACACCGACACGCCGCCGGTCTCGCCCTGGCCGCGCCAGTCCGCGTCCAGCCAGATGAAAGGCTCGACCCGCGCCACCGCCGGGTCCATCAGCAGGCGCATCTCCACGTTGGGGTCGATCGGCCGGCCGAGGTTCACGCTCTGCGTGCCCGGGTAGCCCACCCACAGGTCGGCCGCCGAGCCGGTGATGTACACGCTGGCGCTGCCGAAGATGCCGAGCACCAGCGCGGCCTGCAGCAATTGCAGCAGGCCGGCGAAGCCGACCGCGAGGATCGCCGGCAGAAAGCGGCGCCATTCGTAGACCAGGGTCTTGCGCGCGAGCGCGACCATCAGCGCGGCTCCTGCGCGTGCCCGTCGGCGGCGGGCAGCGGCGCGCCGCCGAGAGCCTTGAACAGCGCCACGTAGGCGAGCCCGTGCGCGGCGCGCGCGTCGGTGCGTTCGAGTTCGGCCTGCGCGCGGGCGATGCCGCTGTCGGCGCGCTCCAGCGGGCTGGCCAGGTGCAGCGCCACGCGCTTGCCGGTGGCCGCGTCGATCCGCTCCAGGGCCTGCACCGCGTCGTCGTCCTGCCGTTCGCGCCGGCGCTGCAGGGCGAGGTTGCCCAGCGCCGTCTCCACCTCGGCCACGCCTTGCAGCACGGCCTGGCGGTAGGCCAGCACGCTGGCCTTGAGCTGGTGGTCCCTGGCGTGGGCGGCGGCGGCGCGCATGCCCCAGTCGAACAGCGGGATGTCGAGGATCGGGCCGACCGAGCCGATCGCACGCGACACGCTGTGGTTGCGGTGGCTGGTGATGTCGGTCGACCACACCAGCGAGCCGCCCAGGCCGATGTTCGGGTACATCTCGGCGCGGGCCATGCCGGCTTCGCCGGCCGCGCGCAGCACGTCGGCCTCGGCGCGGGCGATCTCCGGGCGCGTGCGCAGCAGGTCGGCCGGCGCGGCATCGATGCGCTGGTCGCCCAGGGCCGGCAGCGGGCCGGGTCGTGTCCATTGCGGGTCCGGTTCGTTGCGGCCGAGCAGGACGGCCAGCCGCTGCGCGCCGGCGTCGATCGCGCCGCGCGGCTCGGCCAGCGCCGCCTCGGCCTGGGCCAGCGCCGCCTGCGCCTGGTCCACCGCCGACGGCGCGGCCAGTTGCAGCCGCTGGCGGACCTGCAGCAGGTCGCATTGCCGGCGGCGCTCGTCGCGCACCGTGGCGAGCAGCCGTTCGCGCTGCTGGGCCGCGCGCAGCCCCAGCCATTCGCGGGCGACCTCGGCGACCAGCGACACCTGCGCCGCGCGCAGGTCGGCCGCGCCGGCGTCCAGGTCGCCCTGCGCCATGCGCCGGTTGGCGGTGCCGCGCCCGAACAACCCCAGTTCCCAGGTGGAGTCGAAGCCCGCCACGAAGAACGAGGCGCTGGCGTCCGGGTCGATCGCGTCTTCCGTGCGCGCACGCACGCTCGGCAGGTAGCGCGCATAGGCGTGGCTGCGCAGCGTGCGCGCGGCGCGCAGCCGCTCGCGCGCCTGCGCGACGTCCAGGTTGCCGTCCAGCGCCTGCCCGACCAGCGCGTCGAGTTCGGCGTCGCCGAACGCGCGCCACCAGCCGTGCAGGTCGACCGGCGCCGTGCCCGACGTCGGCAGCGGATGCCGCCATTGCGCGGGCAGCGGCGGCGACAGCGGCGGCAACGGGGTGCTGGCGCAGGCACCGAGGCCGCCCACCAGGACGGCCAGCGACATGCGGGCGAGGGCCCGGTTCAGGCGCATCGGCGCATCCGCGGCGGCGTGGCGGCGACGGCGGACCGTGCGCAGGAAGGGAAGCCCGGGGAAGAGGGAGTCGCGTTCGTATCGAGGGGCAAAAGCATGGCACGCAGTGTCCGCGGACTCGGTTTCAGCAACTTTTCTCGGGCGGGAATCGCACGGTCACGCACAGGCCGCGGTGCGCGCCGGTGCGGTAGTGTACGGTCGCGCGGTGGCGTTCGGCGATGCGCTGCACGATGGCCAGGCCGAGCCCGGTGCCGGGCTCGCCGTTGCTGGGCACGCGGAAGAAGCGTTCGCCCAGCCGCGGCAGCAGTTCGGCGGGCACGCCGGGGCCGTCGTCCTCGACCTGCAGCAGGCTACCGCCGTCGGGTGCGGCCAGCACGCTCACCGTGACCGTGCTGCCGCGGCCGGCGTAGTGCAGGCCGTTGTCGATCAGGTTGTCCAGCAGCTCCTGCAGGCCGGCGTCGTCGCCGCACACGTACTGCGGCGCCTCGCTGCCCTGGTAGCCGAGATCGACGCCGGCAGCGAGCGCCTCGTGCACGCGCAGGCCGACGGCCTGCGGCACCAGCTCGGTCAGCGCCAGCGTGCGGAAGCCGGCCGGATCGGCCAGCGGCGACTGCACCCGGGTCAGCGCCAGCAACTGCGCCGAGGTGCGCGCGGTCCGCACGGTGAGCTGGCGGATGTGTTCGAGCGCATCGCGGAGCGTCTCCGGCCGCTGGTCGGCCAGCGCGCGCCCGACGTGCAGGCTGAGCCCCGCCAGCGGCGTGCGGAGCTGGTGCGCGGCGTCGGCGATGAAGCGCTCCTGCAACGCCAGCACGCTGCGCAGCCGCGCGAACAGGCCGTCGATGGTGCGCGTCAGCGGCAGGATCTCCTGCGGCACGTCGACGTCGCCGATCGGGCTGAGCTCGTCGCGCGCCGCCAGGCGCCGGGTCAGCGGCTGCAGCACGCGCAGGCCGTAGTTGACGCCGAACCAGACCAGCGACAGCACGCTGACGATCAGCAGCGTCTGCAGCGGCACGGCCAGCATCAGGATCTCGCGCGCGCGCTGGTGGCGGTCGCGCAGGGTCTCGGCGATGGTGACGGTGATGAGATCGTCCGGATCGTGCGGCGAGGTCATGCTGGCGACGGCCACGCGCAGCGAGTGCTTGCCCAGGTGCGAGTCGTAGAGCACCGGCGCGGTGCCGGGCGGCGGCGACGGCGCGTGCGGGAACTCGCCGTTGCCGGCGAGCAGGCCGCGCTTGCGGCTGACCACGGTGAAATAGTTGTGGCCGTCCGGATCGTATTCGAGCAGGAAGCGCGCCTGCTCCGACAGCTCGCCGTCGAGCTTCTCCGAGCTGAGCATCTGTTCCAGCGTGAGCACGTCGTCGCTGAGGTCGTTGTCGTGCACGCGGTTGGCGTAGCCCAGCGCGATGGCGTAGGTCAGCAGCGCGGCGACCAGCAGCAGCAGGCCGACCGGCACCAGCAGGAAGACCAGCAGCCGCCGGCGCAGGCTGGGCGGGGCACCGCCGGCTGCCTGCTCAGCCATCGGCTTCCTCCTGCAGCGTGTAGCCGAGTCCGCGGATGGTGCGCACGCCGGCGCCGCAGCCGCGCAGCTTGCGGCGCAGCCGGTGGATCGCGATGTCCAGGCCGTTGTCGGTCAGCTCCTGGTCCCAACTGCACAGGGCCTCGATCAACTGCGCGCGGCTGGTGATCCGTTCCGGCCGCGTGGCCAGCGCGGCGAGCAGGCCGAATTCGCGCGCGGTCAGGTCGAGCGGGGCTTCGCCGTTCCAGGCGCGCTGGCCGGGCAGGTCCAGGCGCAGGCGGCCGATGCGCAGTTCCGGCGTGCCCTTGCTGGTCCGGCGGCGCAGCAGGGCGCGCACGCGCGCCTCGAATTCGGCCAGCGCGAACGGTTTCACCAGGTAGTCGTCGGCGCCCAGATCGAGCACGCGCACCCGCTCGCGCAGGCCCTCGCGCGCGGTGACCACCAGCACCGGCAGTTCGCCGCCGCGCTTGCGCAGGCGGTGCAGCACCTCGCTGCCGTCCAGCGCGGGCAGGCCCAGGTCCAGGATCAGCAGGTCGAACGGCGTGTCGCGCAGGGCTGCGTCGGCGCTGGCGCCGTCGGCGACGTGGTCGGTGGCGTGGCCGCCCTGGCGCAGCGAGGCGGCGAGACCCGCGGCGATCGAGGCATCGTCTTCGGCGATCAGGATGCGCATGGCGGCTTCCGTGGGGATGCGGCGGGTGGGCGGGTCGGGCACCGCGGGAAATTGTGAGTGATTCTCATTTGTGACAAAATCTACGCCCGGATGCGGGGCGCGCGCCAGTCGGCACGCAGCTTAACCGGGACGAGCCACCTGCAAGACAAGCGGCTGCGGCCGGAGTTGCACCGGCCGGCGCGAATTCTCATGCGATGCAGGGTGGTTATGGACCAGGCGGTAACAACGGCGGCAGGCCGGAAGCGCGAGCAGTCGCGGCGCGCGTTCTGGATGAAGCAACTGCACCAGTGGCACTGGATCAGCTCGGCGCTGTGCCTGATCGGCATGCTGCTGTTCGCGGTCACCGGCATCACCCTCAACCATGCGCGGCAGATCGAGTCGCAGGCGCAGGTCACCCACCGCACGCTGGAGCTGCCCGCCGACCTGCAGGCGCAGGTGCGCGGCGAGGACGTGCGCAAGGCGGCCGCGCTGCCGGCGGCGGTGGGCGCGTGGCTCGACGCGCAGCTTTCGCTGCGGCTCGAAGGGCGCACCGGCGAATGGTCCGCCGACGAGATCTACCTCTCGCTGCCGCGGCCCGGCGGCGACGCCTGGCTCAGCATCGACCGCGCCAGCGGCGAGGTGGAGTACGAGCTGACCCGCCGCGGCTGGATCGCCTACCTCAACGACCTGCACAAGGGCCGCAACGCCGGCGTGGCGTGGAGCTGGTTCCTCGACCTGTTCGCGGTGGCCTGCCTGGTCTTCGCGCTGACCGGCCTGCTCCTGCTCAAGCTGCACTCCGCGCGCCGGGCGATGACCTGGCCGCTGGTCGCCCTGGGACTGCTGCTGCCCCTGCTGCTGGCCCTGATCTTCATCCACTGACGGGAATGCCGATGCGATACCTGCTGACTCCCTTGCTGCTGCTGACGACCGCCGTGCCGGCGGCGGCGATGGCGGCGGACCTGAACCTCACCGTGCAGATCCCGGCGCCGCAGGTGGCCGAGGTGCACCGGCCCTACGTCGCGGTGTGGATCGAGCGCGAAGACCGCAGCGTCGCCGCGCAGTTGGCCGTGTGGTACGCGCAGAAGGAAAGCAAGGAGGGCGCCGGCACCAAGTGGCTGCCCGAACTGCGCCAGTGGTGGCGGCGCGGCGGGCGCGAGCTGTCGATGCCGGTGGACGGCGTCAGCGGCGCGACCCGCCCGGCCGGCCAGCACCAGTTGCGCTTCAAGGACGGCCAGGCGCCGCTGGGCACGCTCGCGCCCGGCAAGTACGTGCTGGTGGTGGAGGCCGCGCGCGAGGTCGGCGGACGCGAGGCGGTACGCCTGCCGTTCGCGTGGCCGGCCGCTTCGCCGCAGCACCTCTCCGCACAGGGCGGCAGCGAGCTGGGCGCGATCACCCTCGACATCAACCCGTAAGGAACCGACATGCACAAGCCTTCTCTGCCGCTCGCCACGCTCGCGCTGGCGCTGCTGTTGCCGCTCTCGGCGCAGGCCCACAAGATGTGGATGGTGCCTTCGGCCACCAACGTCGCCGGCACCGACCCGTGGGTGACGGTGGACGCGGCGATCTCCAACGACCTGTTCTACCCCGACCATCACCCGGCCTCGCTGGAAAGCCTGGTGATCACCGCGCCGGACGGCCAGACGGCCAAACCGGAGCACGCCGTCACCGGCCAGTACCGCAGCGTGTTCGACGTCCACCTGACCCAGCCGGGCACCTGGAAGCTGGCCCTGGTCAGCCAGGGGCTGTTCGCCAGCTACGAATTGAACGGCGAGAAGAGGCGCTGGCGCGGCGACGCCGACGCGCTGGCCACGGCGATCCCGGCCGGGGCGAAGCAGGTGGTGGTGACCGAGTCGGCCAACCGGGTGGAAACCTTCGTCAGCAACGGCAAGCCGAACGACACCGCGCTCAAGCCCACCGGCGTCGGGCTCGAACTGGTGCCGGTGACCCATGTCACCGACCTGGTGGCGGGCGAGCCGGCCAGCTTCCGGCTGCTGCTCGACGGCAAGCCGGCGGCGGGTGCCAAGGTGACCGCGATCGCCGGCGCCACGCGCTACCGCAACGCGCAGGAAGAGATCACCGCCACCACCGGCGCCGACGGCGGCTTCAGCCTGACCTGGCCGCATGCGGGCATGTACTGGGTCAATGCCGGCGTCGAAGGCGGCAAGCCCCACGCGAAGCAGGCCAGCCGGCGCCGCGCGGCCTACAGCGCCACGCTGGAAGTGCTGCCCGAGTGAGGCGTCCGCTGCGCGCCGGCGGGTGGCTCGCCGCCGGGCTGCTCGCGTGGCTGCAGGCGTCGGCGCTGTTCGCGGCGCCGGCGCTGCAGCAACTGCAGGGCAGGACCATGGGCACGACCTGGTCGGTCCGGGTCGTGCCGCCGGCCGGGATCTCGCCCGGCGAACTGCAGCGGGGCATCCAGGCCGAGTTGGACAAGGTCGACGGCCAGATGAGCACCTACAAGCCGCAGTCGGCGCTGTCGCGCTACAACCGCGCGGCGGCCGGCAGTTGGCAGGTCCTGCCGCCGGAGTTCTTCGCCGTGCTGCGCTACGCGCTGGAAGTGGCGCGCGACAGCGGCGGCGCCTACGACCCGACCGTGGGACCGCTGGTGAACCTGTGGGGTTTCGGGCCGGACCGCCGCCCGCGCGAACCGCCCTCGGCCGAGGCGATTGCGCAGGCGCGCGCGCGCATCGGCTGGGCCAAGGTGAAGCTGGACCCGGCCACGCGGCGGGCCTACCAGCCCGGCGGGATCACCCTTGACCTGTCGGCGGTGGCGAAGGGCTACGGCGTCGACCAGGTCGGCCGCTATCTCGACCGGGCCGGCGCGGCCGCCTGGCTGGTCGAGGTCGGCGGCGAGCTGAAGGCGCGCGGGCGCAAGCCGGACGGCTCGCCGTGGCGCGTCGGCATCGAGCGCCCGGATGCGGCCGACGGCGCCCCGGACCGCGCCGACGAACTGGTCGACGTGATCGGCCTGCGCGACCAGGCGATCGCCACCTCGGGCGACTACCGCCACGTCTACGAGGATCACGGCCGCTACTACTCGCACCACATCGACCCGCGCAGCGGCTGGCCGGTGCCGCACGAAGTGGCCTCGGTGAGCGTGCTGGCCGCCGACTGCATGACCGCCGATCCGCTCGGCACCACGCTGAGCGTGCTGGGGCCGGAACGGGGCATGGCGTATGCCAGGCGGCACGGCCTGGCGGTGCTGCTGGTGCTGCGCACCGCGAAAGGCTTCGTGCAGCGGATGTCGCCCGCGTTCGCCGCCGCCGTGGCGGCGGACCGGCAGGAAGCTGCGCCTTCCCTACCATGACCTCTGGCTTATGCCGTGCCCCATGGCATGGCGCACCCTCTGCGGATGGCTAGGGGAGTGGTGACGATGAAGCTGTCGAAGGGGCGCGGGCCGCGGCTCGCCTTGTGGTTGTGTGCCGCGCTGTCGCCAGGCGCGGTGCTGGCGCAGGTCCAGGCGCCGGCGGCCGCGGCGGCCGCGGCGACCGTGGCGGCACCGGCGGAAGTGACGGAGATTCCCTTCGCCCCGGCGCACGCCGCGGCGGTGAGCGTACCGAGCGCGCCGGACGCCTGGGGCGGCGAGCGCACCGGCAACGAGCCGACGCTGTCCGACCGCGTGGTGAGCTACCGCATCGAAGCCGAGCTGGACGCGGCCACGCACGCGGTCACCGGCAAGGAGCAATTGGGCTGGCGCAACCGCAGCGACCGGCCGGTCGGCAGCGTCTACCTGCACCTGTACCTCAACGCCTTCCAGAACGAGGGCAGCACGTTCTTCACCGAGCGCAAGGTGCTGACCGCGCACGGCCGCTCGCGCGGCGCGGCGCAACTGAAGAAGGGCGAGTGGGGCTGGATCGACCTGAAGCAGGTGAAGCAGGGCGACGCCGCGCTGAAGTGGCGCTTCGTGCATCCCGACGGCGGCCCGGACACCGACCAGACCGTGGTGCGCATCGACCTTGCGCAGCCGGTGCCGGCCGGCGGCACGCTCACGCTCGACATCGACTTCCTCAGCCAGCTGCCGCGCGTGGTCGAGCGCACCGGCTGGTTCGGCGATTTCAACCTTGTGGCGCAGTGGTTCCCGAAGATCGGCGTGCTGGAGCTGCCGGGCGAGCGCGGCGCCACCGCGCCGCGCTGGAACGTGCACGAGTTCCATTTCAACAGCGAGTTCTATGCCGACTTCGGCAGCTACGACGTCAAGATGACCGTGCCCAGCGACTACACCGTCGGCGCAGTGGGCGAGCAGCAGGGCGAGCCGGTGGCGGCCAACGGCAAGACCACCTACCGCTTCGTCCAGGGCGACGTGCACGATTTCGCCTGGGTCGCGGCCAAGGGCTACAAGACGCTGGACGGCAGCTGGCAGGGGCCGGGCAGCCCGAAGGTGGCGGTGCGGGTGATCTATCCGCCCGAGTACGCCGGTAGCGCGCAGCCGCAGCTCAAGGCGAGCACCGATTCGCTGACCTATTTCTCCGACACGCTCGGGCCGTACCCGTACCGCACGCTGACCGTGGTGGTGCCGCCGTACAACGCCAGCGAGGCGGGCGGCATGGAGTACCCGACGTTCTTCACCACCGAGGGTTACGCCAAGGTCGAGCCGGGCACGCTGAACCAGTACGCCTCCGACTTCGTCACCATCCACGAATTCGGCCACGGTTATTTCTACGGCCTGCTCGCCTCCAACGAATTCGAGGAGCCGATGCTGGACGAGGGCCTGAACGAGTACTGGGACCAGCGCATGCTGCGCGAGCGCAAGCAGGGCATCGTCCTCGCCGGCCCGCTGCTGAAGTCGATCGGTTTCGCGCCGTCGCTGTCGGGGTTCGAGATGGAGCGGATCGGCGCGGGCCTGAAGGAGCCGGCCGACCCGCTCGGCGGCAACGCCTGGGACCGCTTTTCCAGCAGCAGCTACGGCAGCGTGTACTCGCGCACGGCGACCGCGATGCACGACCTGGAGGAGCGCCTGGGCAAGCAGGTGACCGAGCGCGCGTTCCGCGAATACTACCGGCGCTGGCATTTCCGCCACCCGTCGGTGGCCGACCTGCGCGCCGCGCTGATCGACGTGTCGGGCGACGCGAAGAACGTCAACCAGGTGTTCGACCAGTTCGTCTACGGCACCGCGCACATCGACGACCGCGTCAGCAGCATCGACAGCGAGGAAGTGCTGCCGCTGGCCGGCAGCGTGCTGGCCGGCGGCAAGCGCAGCGACGGCGACACCAAGGCGCTGGACAAGCGGATCGACAAGCAGCGCGAGGACTGGAAGAAGGCGCATCCGGACGCGAAGCCGGGCACCGGGCCGTTCCCTTGGAAGAGTACGGTGACGGTGTTCCGCGCCGGCGCACCGGTGCCGCAGCTGCTGCGCGTCACGTTCAAGGACGGCAGCCACGAGGACGTGCGCTGGAACGACGACCGGCGCTGGGCGCGCTTCGATTTCACCCGGCCCACGCGGGTGGTCTCGGCCGAGCTCGATCCGCAGCGGCAGATCTACCTGGACGCGAACAAGCTCGACGACAGCCGCACCGAGGAGCCCGACGGCTCGGCCTCGCGGCGCTGGACCGCCGACGTCGCAGCCCTGCTGCAGGCTTTCTATTCCCTGGTGGTGACCCTGTGATGGCCTACAAGAATGCGCGTCGCGTCGACGTGGGGGCGGTGATTCGCGCTCCCGTGGCAGCCCTGCAGTGGCGCCTGCTGCTGCTGTGGCTGGTGTTCCTCCTGCTGCCGACGGCGGTGGTGGCGCTGCCGCTGTGGCGGATCCTGGCCGGCCTGCTCGACCATTCCGTGCACGCGGCCGCCTGGGCGCAGCGGTTCGACGGCCTGCTGTTCGGCGACGTGATCGGCGCGCTCGGCGAGCAGGGCGCGGGGCTGCGCGGCTCCGCGCTGCTCGGCCTGCTGCTGGCGGTGCTGATGGGGCCGTTCCTGGCCGGCATGGCGGTCGCCGCGGGGCGCGCCGGACGCACGCTGGGCCTGGGCCAGTTGCTGCAGAGCGGGGTGATCGAGTACGGGCGGATGTTCCGCGTGATGCTGTGGTCGCTGCTGCCGTATGCGATCGCCTTCGGCGGCGCTGCGCTGGCGTTCGGGGTGGCCGACAAGCGCGACGGGCAGGCGGTACTGGAAAGCCAGGCCGAGCTGTATCGCGACGTCGCGCAGTGGGTGCTGGTGGTGCTGTTCGTGCTGGCGCACGCGGTGGTCGAGTCGGCGCGGGCGGCCTTCATCGCCGATGCCGGCCTGCGCTCGGCGACGCGCGCGCTGGGGCGCGGTTTCGTGCAATTGCTGCGCCGCCCGGCCAGCACCTTGCTCAGCTACCTGGTGATCGGTGCGGTGGGCTACGCGATCGCGCTGGCGTTCGGGCTCGGCCGCCTGCATACCACGGCATTCGGCCTGGGCGGCTTCCTGCTGGCGCTGCTGCTGGCCCAGCTCGCCGTGCTGGCGGTGGGCTGGACGCGCATCGCGCGGCTGTTCGCGCTGGCCGAGGTGAGCCGCTCGCTGGTCGCCTCGCGGCATGCCGGCGGATTGCCGCCGGCGCTCTAGCTGCCGATCCAGCCTGGCGCGGCTTCAGTCTGCCAGCTTCGCCAGCACGATCTCGCCGCCGCCTTCGATGCGCAGCCGCTGGCCGGGCTGCGCATCGATCCACAGGCTGCCGCCGGCCGCCAACATCGCCGCCTCGGCGTCGGCGCGCACCTCGGCCTGGCCGGCCGGCAGGTGCACGAACCAGCGCCCGCCGGCCGCTGCCGGCAACACCATCGCGCCGTGCAACGGGCGCGCGATCAGCTCGGCCCGGGCGTCGCCGCGCAGCATCAGGTTGAAGGCGCGGGCCGGGCCTTCGGGAAGCTCCGCAAAAGGCGCGTCGGCGCCGTCGAAGGCATGCACGGCCAGCCGCGGCAGCAGGCGCTTGCCGCCTGCCGGGAAAGCCAGTTCGAGCGGCGCGTCCAGCGGGGCAATCCAGCGCCGCACGCCCGGCAAGGGCGAGAACGCGGAGGCTTGCCCGATCTGCGCGACGCTCAGCCGCCAGCGCCAGTGGGCGTCGTCCGGGCCGCAGGCGAGCTGGATGGTGCTGCCCAGGCCATTGGCCCACGGCTGGATCCGCGGTGCGTCGGCGGCCAGCGGGTGCAGCACGCTCATGCGTAGGCGCGGCGCGGCTCGCGGTAGGGCGGGTAGTAGGCGAACACGTGGTTGTGGCTGCCGTAGAAATCCATGTCTTCGATATGTTCGCCGCCCAGCCGCTCGGCGACCCGGTCGGAAGCCTCGTTGCCGATCCGCACCAGGCTGATGACGCGCCGCGCGTGCAACTGGGTCCAGGCGAATTCCAGCACGGCGTTGCCGGCCTCGGTGGCGTAGCCGTGGTGGCGGTGCCCCGGCTTGAGCATCCAGCCCAGTTCCAGGTCCGGCCAGCCTTCGGGGTGCATCAGGCCGGCACGGCCGACGAACTCGCCGGTGTCCTTCAGTTCCAGCGCCCACATGCCGCAGCCGCGCAGTTGCCAGTGGCCGAGCAGCATCGCCAGCGAGCGCCAGGCGTTGGTGCGGTCCAGCGGCTGGCCGTCGCCGATCCAGCGCGTGCTTTCCGGATCGGCCAGCATGGCGGCGTAGTCGTCGAAGTGGCGCTCGGTCAGCGCGGTCAGGCGCAGGCGCGCCGTTTCGAGGGTGGGAATGTCGGACATCACAGCTCGGTTTCAGCAACCATGGTCAAGCAATCGGCCCAGCGTACGGGTACTTGAGGCGAGGCTCTCGGCCCAGGGCAAGCCGATGATTTTCTCACCAGTGGCCGCGTCAAGGAAGTCCTCGGCCTCGCCGGGGGGCAGCAGGTGGCGGTAGTCCACGGTGATCTCGGTGCCGGCGGGCAGGTCGCGGGCGGCGAACACGAAGCCCAGGTGCCACAGGCCGGTGGGCTCGAAGCTGTGGTTGATGTAGCACTCGTCGGGCCAGTCCGGCGACAGCGTGTAGCGATCCTCGAACCAGCGCGCGCAGGCATGGAACAGGTCCGGGCGCGCGGCGACCTCGTCGCGGCGGTAGGTGCGGTCGATCGCGTCCGGCGCGGTGACGACCTGCCCGGCGGCCACGGGCTCCTCCAGGAACAGGCCCTTGCCGGCGCCGCCGATGGTGGAGGCGGCAATGCGGTAACGCGGAAGGATCATGGCGGCGCGGGCGGCGGAACAGGCGGGCGAGTGTAGCGCAAGCGGCGCGGCCCGCCATGGGCCGCGCCGCTGCGGGGGCCGGGCCTATTCCGCGGCGGCCGGCCGGGCTTTCTTCCCGGCCTTGCCCTTGGCCGCGGCGGCCGCCCCGTCGCCGGCCTTGCCGCCGCCCGTGAACAGGATGGCGGCGCGATTGCGTTCCAGGGTGGCCTGGCCGATGCCCTTGACCTGGGCCAGTTCCTCCACGCTCTTGAACGGGCCGTGGGCGTCGCGGTAGGCGACGATGGCCTCGGCCTTGGACTGGCCGATCCCGTCCAGCGCCTCGGCGATGGTGGCGGCATCGGCCTTGTTGACGTTGACCGGCGTGGCGGCCAGCGCCGGCTGGGCAATGGCCAGCGCGAGGGCCAGGGCGAGGGCGAAAGCGGCTGCGATCCTGGAAACCATGTGAACCTCCTTGTGGTGGACGAAGACGGCATTCCGATGCCGTGCAGCCATCGTGCGGCAGCGGGCGCCGGCACGGCAGTCGGTGCAGGATGGTTTGCGGGCCACGGCCGGCCCGTGCCGCTGTCGGCCATGGCTTACCGGCGCGTCGGCAGCGGCTGCGAGGGGAGGGTGGCGGGGCGCTGGTACAATCGGCTTCTTTCGAGCATCGAGTGGAGTCGCCCATGGATACCGCACGCCTTTCCCGTTTCGTCAGCGGCCTGTGGGATGCCGAGATCGTGCCGCAACTGGTCGAGTACATCCGTATTCCCAACAAGTCGCCGATGTTCGACAAGGATTGGGTGGCGCACGGCTACATGGACCAGGCGGTGAAGCTGATGTCCGACTGGGCCGGCGCCAAGCTCGCCGCGCTGCCGGGCGCCACGCTGGACGTGGTGAGGCTGGAAGGGCGCACGCCGCTGATCTACATCGAGGTGCCCGGGCAGGGCGACGACACCGTGGTGCTGTACGGCCACCTCGACAAGCAGCCGGAGATGACCGGCTGGGCCGAGGGCCTGGGCCCGTGGACGCCGGTGATCAAGGGCGACAAGCTGTACGGCCGCGGCGGGGCCGACGACGGCTACGCGATCTTCGGCTCGCTGGCGGCGCTGCTGGCGCTGCACGAGCAGGGCATCCCGCACGCGCGCTGCGTGATCATGATCGAGGCCTGCGAGGAATCGGGCAGCTACGACCTGCCGTTCTACGTGGACCACCTGGCGCCGCGCATCGGCAACCCCTCGCTGGTGGTATGCCTGGATTCCGGCTGCGGCAACTACGACCAGCTGTGGCTGACCACCTCGCTGCGCGGCATGACCGGCGGCGAGCTGACCGTGCAGGTGCTGGAGGAAGGCGTGCATTCGGGCGACGCCTCCGGCGTGGTGCCGTCGAGCTTCCGCATCCTGCGCGAGCTGCTGTCGCGGCTGGAAGACCCGCAGACCGGCAAGATCCTGCCGCCCGAGCTGTACGTGGATATCCCGCCGCAGCGCATCGAGCAGGCGAAGAAGACGACCGAGGTGCTCGGCAGCGCGGTGTACGACAAGTTCCCCTTCGTGGAAGGCATGCGGCCGGTCACCGACGACCTGGTCGAGCTGGTGCTCAACCGCACCTGGCGGCCGCAACTGGCGGTGACCGGCGTGGACGGCATGCCGCCGCTGGAGAGCGCCGGCAACGTGCTGCGCCCGAAGACCTCGGTGAAGCTCAGCCTGCGCGTGCCGCCCACGCTCTCGGGTGCCAAGGCCGGCCAGTTCGTCAAGCAACTGCTGGAGAAGGACCCGCCGTACGGCGCCAAGGTCACCTTCAAGCTGGAGAAGGACGGCAGCGGCTGGAACGCGCCGCAGCTCTCGCCGTGGCTGGAGCGGACCGTGGCCGAGGCCTCGCAGAACCACTTCGGCGCGCCGGCCGCGTACATGGGCGAGGGTGGCTCGATCCCGTTCATGGGCATGCTGGGCGAGAAGTTCCCGCAGGCGCAGTTCCTGATCACCGGCGTGCTCGGCCCGCACTCCAACGCGCACGGCCCGAACGAGTTCCTGCACATCCCCACCGGCAAGAAGGTCAGCATGGTGGTGGCCGAGGTGGTGGCGAAGCACTACGCGCAGGGCGCGAAGGGCTGACCTCCGCCTGTCTCCCCTCTCTCCGGAGGGGAGATGGCCCGCCTTGCGGGGCGCTTGGAGGGAACGAAGGGCGCTCGCTTGCTTGAAAGCTCCCTGCAAGTACCCGCCCCTCATCCCAACCTTCTCCCCCGAGGGGGAAGGAGCCGGGGGACAGGCGTTTTCGCGGGCACCCGCCCCTCACCTCAATCCTCTCCCGCAGGGGAGAGGAGGCGAACGCAAAGAGCCGTACTCATGGACTACTCCCATCTCGCCGCCAACTGGGCCGACATCCGCCGCCGCGTCGACGCGGCCTGCCGCGCCGCCGGGCGCGATCCCGCCGAGGTGTCGATCCTGCCGGTCAGCAAGACCTTCGGCGCCGAGGTGGTCCGCGCCGCGCTGGCGCTGGGGCTGTCCCGCTTCGGCGAGAACAAGGTGCAGGAAATCCGCGACAAGTCGGCCGCCCTGGCCGGCTGCGGCATCGACTGGGTGCTGATCGGCCACCTGCAGACCAACAAGGCGAAGGACGTCGCGCGGCTCGCCAGCGAGGTGCAGTCGCTGGACCGGCTGGAGCTGGCCGAGGCGCTGCAGCGCCGGCTGCAGGCCGAGGAGCGGGCCATCGACGTGCTGGTGCAGGTAAAGACCTCGCCGGAGGAGAGCAAGCACGGCCTGCCGCCGGGCGAGCTGATGCCGTTCCTGGAGCGCCTGCGCGGCTACGACGGCCTGCGCGTGCGCGGATTGATGACGCTGGCGACCCATACCGACGACGCGGAGGCCGTACGCGCCTGTTTCCGCGGCTTGCGCCAGTTGCGGGACCAGGCCGAGGCGCAAGGGCACAGGTTGCCGCGGCTCTCGATGGGCATGAGCGGCGATTTCCCGCTGGCGATCGCCGAAGGCGCCACCGAGGTGCGGATCGGCACGGCGATCTTCGGCCGGCGCACCGTGCGGGAAGGCAATTATTGAACCATCCTGATTTATTGGTTCTTCAATTGCCTCGCAAATGTGCGGAGCCGGTAGTCATTTCGTGAAATTTCAATGCATTGGGCGCCAAGCATGGCGCATGCCAGGTAACCGAACGGCAGGGTTCAGTTAACCCCGATAGAACATTTGGCCTAGTCCGCTTTGCTAAGTTCACCGCTTCGTCACGTCGTCAGCTTGTGCGGACGGCTAATCCTGTGAACCGCAAAGGGATTTTTCCCCGCATGCTGATCAAGCGATTGACCGCTGCCGCCGCGCTGGCCTCGCTCCTGCTGGCTGCCGCTCCGCTCCAGGCCCGTACCGCAGCAGTCCACGCCAAGAAGGCGACGCACACGACGCACAGCAAGCAGGTTCACGCCAAGGCGACCCACGCCAAGACGGCCCATAAGACGGCCCACGCAAAGCGCACCCTCCACGGCAAGTCCCATTCGCTGGCGAAGGCCGGCCAAACGCACCGCACCGCGGTGGTCGTCGCCCCGGTCATCGCCGTCCCGGCCAAGGCCGTGTATCCGCTCCTGGCATCGCCCGCCGTCGCCGCCTCGCCGCTGCTGGCGCAGCCGGGTGTCGCCGCAAAGGCGGGCCCGGTCGGTCGTTACGTCGCCGTGCCGTCGTTCGCTGCCGGGCGCGGCCCGGTGCAGGAGCGCGCGGCGGTTCCGGCCGCCGGCAGCGATGCCGAGGATGCCGCCGACCAGGGCGACCTGCGCAAGACGCTGATCGCCATGGCGATGAAGCTGCGCGACATCCGCTACGTGCGCGGCGGCCGCGACCCGTCCACCGGCTTCGACTGCAGCGGCTTCGTCCGCTACGTGTTCGCCCACGCGATTGGGCTGCAACTGCCGACCAACTCGGCCAGCCAGTTCCTCGCCGGGCTCAAGGTGAAGCGCGGCGACATGCAGCCGGGCGACCTGGTGTTCTTCCGCACCGGCGGCCGCAAGCGCATCTCGCACGTGGGCATCTATATCGACAACGGCCGCTTCATCCATTCGCCTTCGCGCGGCAAGAGCGTCGAGGTGTCGAGCCTGGACGAGGCGTACTGGTCCAAGCGCTTCGCCGGCGCGCGCCGTCCCGAGGGGATCGCGCAGAACGGTTGATCGAAAACCCTTTCCGTCAGTCCAGGGCCGCCGCAAGGCGGCCTTTTTCTTTGCCCGATGCCCCGCGGCGGCCCGGGCGGCCGCCGCGGGGCATGGCCTCACTTGGCGCCGAAGTGGTAGCTCGCCTCCAGCCACCACTGGCGCCCGTACGGGTCGTAGTTGCCGACCGGGTAGAACGGCCAGCCGCTGCCGGTGCGGTCGCGCGGCGGCGCCTTGTCCAGCAGGTTGTTGACGGCCAGCGAGATCGACGCGCGGTCGCTGATCCGGTACGCCACGCTGGCGTTGTAGCGGAAGTAGGGCGCGATGCGCCCGCTCAGGTCCGCGTTCGGCAGGCTGCCGTAGCGGATGCCGTACAGCGTGGTGGTGACGTCGCGGTAGTTCCAGCTCACGCTCGCGTTGAGCTTGCTGCGCCATTCGTAGGTGGCGCCGGATTCGCCCATCCCGCCGCCGTCGCGCAGGTTGACGATGAGGCCGCCGGGCGACTGCTGGTACTTGTGGCTCAGCACCAGGGTGTAGTTCGCGTGCACGGCGAAGTCGCCGAGGCCGGACGTGTGCCAGCGGTAGTTGCCGCTGGCGTCGATGCCGCTGGTGCGCTCGCTGGCCGCGTTGATCGGGTTGATGAACACCCGCGTGGCGGTGAGCGGATCGACCGCGTCGGCGGGGTTGCGCCGTACCCGCGCCAGCGTCGCCTGGCATGGCGCCGACAGGATGTCGACCGGCTGGCCGCCCTGGGTGCGGCCGAGCCGGCAGTCGGCCTCGTCGCGCAGCACGGTGTCCGCGCTGAGGTTGGTGACCTCGTCGTCGATGCTGACCTTGTAGTAGTCCAGCGACAGGTCCAGTTGCGCGTTCGGCGACCACACCAGGCCGTAGCTGTACGACTTGCCGTTCTCGGCCTTCAGCCTGCGGCTGCCGTAGCTGGTGTAGTTGATGCTCTCGTCGTTGAACTCGCAACTGCCGAACGGCTGGCCGGCGAGGCGGCAGCGGTAGTAGTCGGTGAGGCCGGGGATGTAGCCCTTGGTCTCGCTGGCGAAGATGTAGTTCATGTCCGGCGCGCGGAAGCTGGTGTTGTAGCTGGCGCGCAGCAGCAGGGAGTCGGCCGGGCGGTATTCCAGGCCGGCGCTCCAGGTGGCCTTGTCGTCGCTGCGGCCGGCGTAGCGGTAGCTGTCGTAGCGCGCGGCCAGCGTGGCGATCAGCCGGTCGTGCAGCGGCAGGCTCAGTTCCGCGCCGGCGGCGTAGCGGTCGCGCTTGCCGCTGGCGGGCAGGCTGCCGGCGTTGTTCCAGAACACGCCTTCGGCGAGCCGCGGGTCCGGCGTGTTGCGGAAGCCCTGGCTGCCCGCCTCGAGCACGCCGGCGAAGCCGGCCGAACCGCCGGGCAGCTCGAACAGGTCGTCGTGGTTCACGCTCAGGCTCAGCGTCTGCACCCAGGCGCGGTTGTGGCTGCTGGTGGTGTCGGTCAGCCGGTTCCAGTCGGCGGCGTCCAGCGGCTGGTACAGGCGGGCCGGGTCGGGCGCGTAGATCGGCGTGCCGTCGGCGGCGGTGCCGGTGCGCGGGCCGAGGAAATACTCGTCCAGGCCCGAGAGGAAGGCGCTGCGGCGGGTGGTATTGTCGTACTCGGAGCGGTTGGCTGCGACCTCGTAGCGCCAGTCGCCGAGATGGCCGCGCGCGCCCAGGGTGGCGTTCCATGAGCGCTCGAAGAAGTTCGAACCGGCCTTGGTGCGGCCGCCGATCTCCTCCGGCGAGAGGCGCCGGTACCAGCGCTCGGGCGTGCCGCTGCCGGCGTCGATGAAATAGCTGCTGCCGGCGGCCAGCGAGGTCCAGCTCGGCGCGCGGGTGGTGTTGTCGATCTTGTCCACGCCCAGCATGAAGTCGCCGAACAGCTCGGTGTCGTCGCTGAGCTTGTAGTGCAGGCTGGTGAAGGCGTTGACGTTGCGCTGGCGCGTCTGCACGGTCCAGAACGTCGGCGGCGCGCGGTCGCTGCCGCAGTAGTAGCCGCGGCCGGGGTCGTAGGCGCGCCGCACGGTGCCGCCGTAGAGGCCGCCCAGCGAGGCGCAGGTGGCCTCGCCCGGGTCGACGTAGCGGCCGCTGTCGAGGTCGCGGCGGTAGAACACCGCAGTGGGGATGGTGGGGCCGCCATGCAGCGACGGATCGCGGGCGAGCGAATCCATGAAGCGGCGGTCGGTGCCCCAGATCGGCGAGCGCCGGGTCACTTCCACGCCGTAGACCGCGTCGAGCCCGCCCCAGCTATGCCCGCCGCTGAGCTGCAGGCGCTGGTTGGAACCGCCGCCTCCCTGGCTGCCGCCGGTGCGCAGGCTGACGTCCAGGCCCTCGGCCTTGCTCTTGAGGATGATGTTGACCACGCCGGCGATGGCGTCGGAGCCGTACACCGCCGAGGCGCCGCCGTTGAGGATCTCGACGCGCTCGATCATCGCGGCGGGGATGTTCGACAGGTTGACGAAGTTGACCGAGCCGTCGTACGCGATCGGGTAGTCCGCCACCCGGCGGCCGTTGACCAGCACCAGGGTGTGGTTGGGCCCGAGGCCGCGCAGGTTGATGGTGTTCGCCGCAGGGGTGAAGGTGTTGCCGTAGTCCTCGCCCTGCGCCATGCCGGTGTTCTGGGTCAGCGAGCTGAGCGCGTCGAACACGCTGCGGAAGCCCTTGGCGTCCAGGTCCTTGGCGCTGATGGTGATTACCGGCGACGGCCCTTCGACGTCTACGCGCGGGATGCGCGAGCCGGTGACGGTGACCTGTTCCAGGGTCTGGGTGGGCGCGGTGCGGCCCGGTTCGGGGGCGGCCTGGTCCTGCTCGGCGGCGTGCGCCGCGGGAAGCGCGAACAGCGCCAGCCAGAGAGGGGAGCGCAGCAGGGCGGCTGCGCGGCGAGATCGATGGTTCATGGAGCGGGGTTTCCGTGGGGGTTGGGTGGCCGGCGTGCGGCGCGTGGGGACGGCCGGTGGAAGTCACGCCATGCCTGGCAGGCACGCCGTGGCGTGCGGGAGGCGATGCGCCGCCGTGGCGGCGCGGGTGCCGGAGGCGGTTTTCAGGATCGGCGGGTCATCCCGGGGACGGCGGCGAAGCGTCCGCGCGCTTCGGCCTGGCTGGTGTCGAAGGACCGTTTCGAGCCGTCGCACGGGACGGCCGGGCCGGCGTTCCCGGCGTGCGGCACGGTGGCGGCCGGCGGCGAACCGATGGCGAGCGGAAGCAGGGTGGGCGTGAGCATGATGCGGGGATTCCTGATGCATGGATCCGATCCGGCGCAGGGCCGGAGGGGACGGATCGCGGGACAGGCAGCGCCATGCGCGGCCTGTGGGCGTCGGGGGAGACGTCGGTGGCGGAGCGCGCGGGCGCTCCGGGGCTGCGGGGTCAGCCGGTGCGGCGCATTCGGCGGCAACGACAACAGCCGTGGGCTGTCGGGTTGCGGCGGGTCGAAGGGCTATGGCTCAGGCGAAGCATGGGAACATCCGATGAAAGTCGCGGGAGGGATGGCGCGGCAATGCGGGTTTCGGCCGGCAGGCGATCAACAGCCGCAACACATCGCCGTGAGGCGGTGTGCGGTGTGGATGGCCATGCGGGAAACCTGGATGTTCACGGGCGGTTCGCTTCCTGGTGCGTCGTGCAAGCCGCCGGTCGTGGCGGTATGGACGTCCATTTGCGCATCGATCCGCAGGGGTGTCAACCCGTAGGCTTCGGGGTCGTTGTGCCTATGTTTGGCGTTTGGACGTCCAAACGCGGTGCCTCGCAAGGTTTTTCGCCCGTGTCGGAGGTCGTGCCGTGGCCGGTGCGGCGGATTGTCGCAGTGCGCCATCGGCGCACCCGGCGGCCGGTCGGGACGGGTCCGTGGCGGGGCGGGGGCGCAGCCGCTACGCTTGGGCTTCCGCATCCCGGAATGCCCGCAATGCCCTTCGATCTGCCGCCCGTCACCCGCAACCTGCTGATCGCGAATATCGCCGTCTACCTGCTGCAGATGCTGTTCCACGACACGATGCTGATCCACTTCGCGCTGTGGCCCTGGGGCCCCGACCAGCTTGCGCAGGCGAGCGACGGGGTGGCGTCGGTGGGGTTCCGGCCGTGGCAGGTCGTCAGCTACGCCTTCATGCACGGCGACCTGACCCACATCCTGTTCAACATGCTGGCCCTGTTCATGTTCGGCGGGCCGATCGAGCGGCTGTTCGGCGGGCGCAACTTCCTCGTCTACTACTTCGTCTGCCTGGTGGTGGCCGCCCTGGCGCAACTGCTGGTGGTGCAGTACTTCACCCACGGTTTCTACCCGACCCTGGGCGCCTCCGGTGCGATCTTCGGCCTGCTGCTGGCGTTCGGCATGATGTACCCGCACGAGAAGGTGATGCTGATCTTCCTGCCGATCCCGATGCCGGCCTGGCTGTTCGTCACCGGCTACGCGGTGGTGGAGCTGGTGATGGGCGTCACCGGCACCCAGGCGGGGGTGGCGCATTTCGCCCACCTGGGCGGTATGCTCGGAGGCTACGTGCTCATCGAGTACTGGCGCGGGCGGCTGCCGATCAAGCCGAAACGCCAGTTGCGGCGCTGAGCTTCCTTTCCCTCGACGGCTGATTCCATGACCGAGCACCTGCAGCGCCGGCTTACCCCACGACACATCACCTTCATGGCGCTGGGCATGGCCATCGGCGCGGGGCTGTTCCTCGGTTCCGCCAGCACGATCAAGGTGGCCGGCCCCTCGGTGCTGTTCGCCTACCTGTTCGGCGGCGCGATGATCTTCGTCATCATGCGCGCGCTGGGCGAGATGGCGGTGCACGACCCGGTGGCCGGCTCGTTCAGCACCTACGCGCACAGGTACCTGGGCCCGTTCGCCGGCTACCTCACCGGCTGGAACTACTGGATCCTGATGATGGGCGTGGGCATCGCCGAGAGCACCGCGGTCGGCATCTACATGAAGCAGTGGTTCCCCGAGCTGCCGCAGTGGATCTGGGCGTTCGGCAGCGTGGCGATGATCGGCGGGCTGAACCTGATGGCGGTGAAGGTCTACGGCGAGCTGGAGTTCTGGTTCGCGCTGATCAAGGTGCTGACGGTGGTGCTGATGATCGCCGGCGGCGCCGCGATCATCTGGCTCGGCTGGGGCAACGGCGGGAAGCCGGTAGGGCTGTCGAACCTGTGGACGCACGGCGGCTGGTTCCCCAACGGGTTCACCGGCATGGTGCTGGCGCTGCCGGTGCTGGTGTTCTCCTTCGGCGGCATCGAGACGATCGGCATGGCCGCGGCCGAGGCCGCGCAGCCGGAGCGCACGATCCCGCGCGCGGTGAACTCGGTGATCTGGCGCATCCTGATCTTCTATGTCGGCGCGCTGTTCGTGATCATGGCGATCTACCCGTGGAACGAGCTGGGCACGCAGGGCAGCCCGTTCGTCACCACCTTCGACAAGCTGGGCATCCCGCAGGCGGCGGGCCTGATCAACTTCGTGGTGATCACCGCGGCGCTGTCGAGCTTCAACTCCACCACCTTCAGCGGCAGCCGCATGCTGTACAGCCTGTCGGACAAGGGCCAGGCGCCGGCCGCGATGCGGCGGCTGAGCCGCCAGGGCGTGCCGGTGCGCGGCGTGCTGGTGACCCTGGCGTGCCTGATGGTGGGCGTGCTGCTGAACTACCTGGTGCCCGAGCGCATCTTCGGCATGATCATGTCGATCCTCGCCTTCAACACGGTATGGACCTGGGGCATGGTGCTGGTCGCGCACTGGCGCTTCCGCCGCAAGCAGGCCACGCCGTTGCCGTTCCGCCTGCGCCTGTTCCCGCTGAGCAGCGTGGTCTGCCTGGCCTTCCTCGCCTTCGTGCTGGTGATGCTCGGCTACAGCGCCGACACCCGCGTGGCGCTGTACGTGGGCGTGGCATGGCTCGGCCTGCTGAGCCTGGCCTACCAGTTGTCCGGGGTCCGGCAGCGGATGGCGCTGGCGGACGCGTCGCCGCTGCCCTGAGAGCCCGTTCAAAGGCTCCCGGGTATCCCTTGCGAAGCGTCATCCCGGCGACTCTCAACGGCCGCGGGGCCGGTCAAGCTGGGATCCAGTGCCTTTAGTTTTAGGGAAGGGGAAAGTCGCTGGATGACCAGCCCTTCGGCTGTTGAAAAGCACCTCCCGCCTTCGCAGGAATGACGAGCGGGGGAACGTGGGGAATTCCAGTCAGATAGGCAGACTTGGAACGGGTCCCCGAGTGGATGCGGACGCCCGTCGCGGCAGGCCCGGCGGGCGGTGCCGCGAACGAGTCCGTTCCAGTCGGGGCGGTGCCGGCGGGCCCGTCAGCGCAGTGCGAGGAAGTCCGCGCTGACCACGAAGCGTACCGCGTCCAGCCGCAGCCGCGATTGCGGCAGCGCATCGAGCAGGGCGCGGCGTTCGGCGCCGACGGCGGCGATCTCGTTTTCGCTGATCGACGGGTTCACCCCGCGCAGCGCGAGCAGGCGCGACAGCTCGGCGTCGAGCGTATCGGTGGCCTGGGCCACCGCCTCGGCGATGCTGGCCTGCGCGCGCAGCGCGGCGACCGCCTCGGCGCGCTCGAGCATCGGCGGCACCAGCTTGTTGAGGAACTTGCGGTAGCGAGCCACCTCGATGGTGCGGTCGGCGGCCTTGCGCAGGCCGGTCTCGCTGGGCTGGAAGTCGGCGCGCTCGGCGAGCTTCGTGTCGATGGTGACGACGATCGGCAGCGTCGGCAGGAAGCGTTCCGCGTCGAGCGAGCGGTCGGCCACGCATTCGAGCAGGAACACCGCCTGCAGCAGCGCGCTGCGCGGCGGCAGCACGTCGTCGACCATGAAGGCGGCGTTGCCCTGCTCGCCGGACAGCGCCAGGTCCAGCGCGCCGGCCACCAGCGGATGGTCGAGCCGAAGCAGCGGCAGCTCCTCGCGCGCCAGCGCCACCTCGCGCGAGAACGTCACCGACTGCGGGCCGTCGGCGAAGCCGGGTAGGGCGTCGGTGGAGAGGTATTGCGGATCGAGCAGCAGCACCTGGCCGCCGAGCTCCTCGGCGTGGATGCCGAAGGCTTCGAGCAGGCGTTGCACGAAGGCGTCGCGTGACGGGTCGTGGTCGTCGCGGATGAAGGCCTGCTGCAATTCGTCGGCATGCAGGTCGCGGCTGGCGGCCAGTTCGAGCAGATGGTCGCGGCCGGCGCGGATCAGCTCGGCCATCTGCTCGTGGCTGGCGCGGGTCTCGGCCAGCAGCACGTCCAGCTCCTGGTCGCGGTTGTCGTCGCCGCGCGCGTGCTCGTCGGCCAGCCGCGCCAACGGCTCGCCATAGCGGCGCAGCAGCTCGCGGCCGTCGGCGGGGCTGGCGCGGAACGCGTCGATGCCTTCGTCGTACCAGCGCGCCAGCACGTGCTGCGCGCTGTCGGCGACGGCGAGGATGTGGATGCTGATGTCGTGCGTCTGGCCGATGCGGTCGAGCCGGCCGATGCGCTGTTCGAGCAGGTCCGGGTCCAGCGGCAGGTCCCACAGCACCAGCCGGTGCGCGAACTGGAAGTTGCGGCCTTCCGAGCCGATCTCCGAGCACAGCAGCAGGCGCGCGCCGTCGGGCTGCGCGAAGTAGGCCGCGTTGCGGTCGCGCTGCACGATGCCCAGGCCTTCGTGGAAGCGCGCCACGCCCACGCCGCTGCGGGTGCGCAGGGCTTCTTCCAGCGCCAGCACCTTGGCCTGGCTGCGGCAGATCAGCAGGAACTTGTCGCGCGGATGCTGTTCGAGCAGGGCGACCAGCGCGTCCAGGCGCGGGTCGCCGGCATAGTCCAGCTCCAGCGCGGGAGGCGGCTGCTGCAGGTCGGCGTGGAATTCGGCCAGCAGCGCCTGGCGCGCGCTGTCGTCGAGCTGCCCTGCGTCGATCAGGTGCCATACCGGCAGGCGCTGCGGGAAGCCGCCGATGCCGGCGCGGCGGTTGCGGAACATCGCGCGCCCGGTGCCGTGGCGGTCGATCAGCGCGGCGAGGATCGCATGCGCGTTGTCTGCCTTGGCGGGCTCGGCCAGCCGCGCCTGCAGGGCCTCGTCGCCGGCGAAGGCGCCGTGCAGGGTAGCCAGTTGCGCGTCCTCCAGCGGCTCGCCGGCGAGCAGCCGGTCGGCGATCCGCGACAGTTCCTGGAAGCGGTCGGCCTCGGCCAGGTAGGCGTCCAGATCGTGGTAGCGCTGCGGGTCGAGCAGGCGCAGGCGCGCGAAGTGGCCGCTGCGGCCCAGTTGCTCGGGCGTGGCGGTGAGCAGGATCACGCCCGGGGTCGCGGCGGCCAGCCGCTCCACCAGCGCGTAGCGCGGGCTGGCCGCCTCCGGCGTCCAGGCGAGGTGGTGCGCCTCGTCCACCACCAGCAGGTCCCACGGCGCGTCAAGCAACTGCTGCGCGCGCTTGGGCGACTGCTCCAGGAAGCCGAAGTCGGCGATCACCAGTTGCTCGTCCTCGAACGGGTTGCCGGCGTCGCCGGACTGCTCCAGCGCCTCGCAGCGTTCCTCGTCGTAGATCGCGAAGCTGAGATTGAAGCGGCGCAGCAGCTCGACGAACCACTGGTACACCAGCGTATCCGGCAGCAGCACCAGCACGCGCGAGGCGCGGCCGGTGGCGAGCTGGCGCGCCACGATCATGCCCGCCTCGATGGTCTTGCCCAGGCCCACCTCGTCGGCCAGCAGCACGCGCGGCGGCCGCCGCGCCGAGGCGATGCCGGCGACGCGCAACTGGTGCGGCACCAGCCCGATGCGCGCCGCGCCGAGCCCCCACGAGGGCGAGCGGCGCGCTTCGGCGCGGCGCTTCAGCCCGTCCATGCGAAGCTCGAAGTGCGCGACCGGGTCGGTGCGGCCGCCGATCAGCCGGTCGTCGGCCTGGCTCACGCTCTGCTCGTCGTCGAGCTGGCCCTCGTGCAGCTCGCGGCCCTCGCCGCGGTAGATCAGCAGGTCGTCCTTGACCTCCACGCGCTCGACCAGGAAGGCGATGCCCTTGCCCGCCACGCGCTGGCCGGCGCGGAATTCGGCGCGCACCAGCGGCGCGGAGTCGATCGCGTAGGGGCGCAGCACGCCGGCCTTGGCGAACAGCACCTGCACGCCGCGGCCCTCCACGCGAAGGACGGTGCCCAGCCCCAGTTCGGGTTCGGCGGTGGAGATCCAGCGTTGACCAGGTACGAACATTTGCGCTGCCGCGTCGTTTCAGAAGGGCGCCGATTATCCGCCGCTCGCCGCGCGGTGGGAACAGGCCGGAGCGATCAGGTCTCCGACCAGCGTCGCAGCAGGTTGTGGTACACGCCGGTCAACTGCAGCACGGCGGCGGCATCGGCGCCCGTCGCGGTGAGCTGCTGGATCGAGTTGTCCAGCTCGAACAGCAGGCGGCGCTGGCCGTCGTCGCGGACCAGGCTCTGCACCCAGAAGAACGAGGCCAGGCGGGCGCCGCGCGTCACCGGCTGCACCCGGTGCAGGCTGCTGGAGGGGTAGACGATGGCGTCGCCGGCCGGCAGCTTCACCTCGTGCTCGCCGTAGGTGTCGCTGACGATCAGCTCGCCGCCGTCGTAGCTGTCCGGGTCGCTGAGGAACAGCGTGCAGGAGACGTCGCTGCGCAGCTGGCCGGCGTCGGGCAGGGCCATCACCGCGCCGTCGACGTGGAAGCCGTAATGGCCGCCGCCTTCGTAGCGGTTGAAGCGCGGCGTCAGGGTGCGCAGCGGCAGCACCGCCGCGTGATAGAGCGGATGGCGCGCCAGCGCCGCCAGTACCAGTTGCCCCAGTTGCGCTCGCAGCGGCGAGGCATCCGGCAGTTGCAGGTTGCGCTTGACCTTCGCGCCCTGGGCGCCGACGGTCTCGCGGCCGTCGGTCCAGTCGGCCGCGTCCAGCGCCTGCCGGCACTGCGCCACCTGGTCGGGAGTCAGGACGTCGGGAAGGTGCAGGAGCATGGTCCGGGTTCCTCAAAAGCCAAGGCCTTCCCCGGCGGGGGAAGGCCTTGAGTGTGCCCTAGTAAGGCGACGGATCAGAAGCGGAAGTTGGCCGTCAGCAGGGCCGAGCGCGGCGTGCCCGGCGTGTAGCGGTAGCCGCTCTTGTTGATGGCCGATACGTATTTCTTGTCGGCCAGGTTGTAGACGTTCAACTGCAGGTCGAAATGCTTGTTGACGGCGTAGGTCGCCATGGCGTCGAACACCATGTAGGACTTGGTGTAGTCCGGCGTGCCCACGGCGCCGTCCTTGCCGCGCTTCATCTCGCCGGCATAGCGCGCGCCGCCGCCGATGGTCAGGCCGAACGGGAGCTGGTAGGTCGTCCATGCGGTGAAGGCGTACTTGGGCGTGTAGGCCAGGTCGCTGGAGCCGTCCT
Organism: Frateuria sp. Soil773; assembly: GCF_001428405.1. Taxonomy (GTDB): domain Bacteria; phylum Pseudomonadota; class Gammaproteobacteria; order Xanthomonadales; family Rhodanobacteraceae; genus LMSL01. The sequence goes on along the minus strand of NZ_LMSL01000041.1, from coordinate 149,065 downwards.
GCGAGACCACCGTGCCCCTGATGACCTTGGTGTCCATCGTGGTGAAGCCCGAGCTGACCGACCAGCGGTCGCTCAGCTTGCCCACGGCGCTGAGCTCCACGCCGCTGACGCGCTTCTTGCCGGTCTGGTAGTAGAGGCCGTCGTCGCCCTGGGCGATGTCGTTGCTAACCTCGGTGCGGTAGACCGCGGCGGTGAGCAGCAGGTCGTCGCCGAACAGGTTCCACTTCGTGCCCAGCTCGGCGGTGCGCGCCTTCTGCGGATCGAACGCGGGGTTGTCCGCGCTGTTGGCCGAGGAGCTCAGTTGCAGCTGGGCGCCGCCCGGCGGCTGCGCGGAGACGGCGTAGTCGGCATAGACGCTGCCGTTGGCGGCGGGCTTGTAGACCACGCCGATCTTCCAGTTCAGCAGGTTGTCCGACTTGGTGGCGTCCACGCCCGGGACGACGGTGCCGGTGGGCGAAGCGCCGCAGGCCGGTGCGCCGCGGCCGCCGCAGGCCACCGTGCTGTCGAACTCGGTCTTGTAGTGGTCCAGGCGCACGCCGCCGGTGACCAGCCACTGCTCGCCGAACTTCAGGGTGTCGAACGCATAGGCCGCCTCGGTGGTGGTCTTGCCTTCGCTGCCGGTGCCGTTGCGGCCCCAGACCAGTCCGGTGGCGCTGTCCGGGTTCGGGTGGTACACGCTGGCCGGCGTCCACTTGCTGCCGTTGAGCGCGGCCACGCCCACGGTGGACAGCTTCTCCTGGGTCAGCTCGATGCCGGTGCTGAGGCTGTGCTCGACGCTGCCGGTATGGAACGACGTGGTGAAGTTGGTCTGGTTGGTGACGATCTTGTTGGTGTTGTCCTTGAACGTCGGATTGCTGCGCGCGACGGTCCAGGTGGACGGGTCGGCGGGATCCGGCGTGACCAGGTTGGCCGCGCTGTACATGAACGAGGTGAGCAGGTAGTCCTGGTGCGTCTTGCCCCAGCGCGTGGTGTTGCGCAGCACGGCGCCGTTGGCGAAGTCGTGCTCGACGCGCACCGTGGCCATGTCGGCCTTGACGTGGTCGTGGTCGGCATCGGTGCCGTAGAACTTGTCCTGGTCGGCGCGCGGCGCGCCGTTCAGCCACGGGCGGGTCGGGTCGGGGCTGCGGTAGCTGGGCAGGCCGATGGTGGCCACGCCGCCGTCGGGCACGTTGTTCTGCTTCACGTGCAGCAGGTCGATGTAGAGCCGGGTCGGCGTGCCGAGGCCGAAGGCCAGCGAGGGCGCGACGCCCCAGCGGTTGTTCTCCACGTCGTTGCGGCCGGCCACGCCGGCCTTCTGGCCCAGCACGTTCAGGCGGAAGGCGCTGTGCTCGCCGATCGCCTGGTTCCAGTCGGCGGTGGCGCGCTTGCGGTTGGCGTTGCCGTAGGAGACCGAGCCGGACACGGCGTTCATCAACTGCGGCTGCTTGCTGACCAGGTTGATCGCGCCGCCGGCCGAGGTGCGGCCGTTGTCGGTGCCGGCGGGGCCCTTCTCGACCTCGACCTGCTCGATGTTGAACACGTCGCGGGAGATCGAGCCCATGTCGCGCACGCCGTCGACGAAGATGCTGCTCGACGCGTCGAAGCCGCGCATGTAGACCGCGTCGCCGGTCGAGGTGCTGCCGTTCTCGCCGACGTAGAAGGTGCCCACGCCGGGGCTGTTGCGCAGCGCCTCGGTCAGCGTGGTGGCGCCCTGGTCCTGGATGAGGTCCTTGGAGATGACGCTGATGGTCTGCGGGGTATCCAGCAGCGGCTGGGTGAATTTCGGCGACGACACCTTGTCGACGTGGTAATCCGCGCCGCGGTTCGCCTCCACCTTCACGCCGGGCAGGTTCTTGGTGTCGGACACCTGCGCGGTGGTGCCGGTGTCCGCCGCCAGGGCCGGGTGCGCCAGCGCGAAGCTGGTCAGCAGGGTGGCGGCGGTGGCGGCGCCCAGGGACTGGCGACGGTTGACGGCATGCTTGCGGCTCTTGATGAAGGCCATTGCTGGAGTTCCTTAGCGTTGCGATACGTGCTTCCGGGCGCCTCGAAGGCATGCCGGCGACCCGCGCAGCAGGCGCCGCCCGCCGCTTGCGCCATCGGGTTCGTCGTGTCCGGAAAAAACGGCGCACCGGCATCCGCGCCGGGGCGCGGGCTGGGGCGATCTCCCCATAGTAATTTTAATGAGAATGATTTGCAATAAATTCGTAATGGCGAGGCGCGGTGCCCAATGCATGCGCCAACGAAAAGGCCCCGCATTCGCATGCGGGGCCTTCGCGTCATGCCGCGGCCGGGCCGCGGCGGTTCAGCGGGCAGGGCTTACCAGATCTTCACCTGCTTGTCGGCCGGGCGGACCATGGCGCTGCCCGGCTTGCACTGGAACGCCGTGGCGAAGGCTTCCATGTTCGACGGCGCGCCGATCGCGCGCAGCGAGGCCGGCGCGTGCGGATCGGTGTTGAGGTACAGCAGCGCCTGCTTCTCGCGCACGCTGCCGCGCCATACGCGGGCCCAGTTCAGGAAGAATCGCTGGTCGGGCGTATAGCCGTCGATCTGCTTGCCGGCCTCTTCCGGATGCTGCTTCAGCGCCGCCTGCAGGGCGTCGTACGCGACGTTCAGGCCGCCCAGGTCGGCGATGTTCTCGCCCAGGGTCAGCTTGCCGTTGACGTGCGCGTCCGGCTTGTCCTTGATCGGCGTGTAGTCGTTGAACTGCTGCACCAGCTTGTCGGTGCGCGCGTCGAACTTGGCGCGGTCTTCCTTGGTCCACCAGTTCACGTTGTTGCCGGCGCCGTCGAACTGGCTGCCCTCGTCGTCGAAGCCGTGGCTGGCCTCGTGGCCGATCACCGCGCCGATGCCGCCGTAGTTGATCGCATCGTCGGCGCTGGCGTCGAAGAACGGCGGCTGCAGGATCGCGGCCGGGAAGTTGATCGTGTTGTCGGTCGGGTTGTAGTAGGCGTTGACCGTCTGCGGGGTCATGCCCCATTCCTTGCGGTCGGTCGGCTTGCCGATCTTGGCGATGTCGTAGTCGTAGTTGAACTTCGCCGCCGCCATCACGTTGCCGTAGTAGCTGTCGGGGCCGACGGTCAGGCCCGACCAGTCGCGCCACTTGTCCGGGTAGCCGATCTTGGGCAGGAAGGTGTCCCACTTGGCGATCGCCTTGGCCTTGGTCTCGTCGCTCATCCAGTCGAGGTTCTGGATGCGCGCCTTCAGCGCGTTGCGCACGTTGTCGACCAGCTCCTGCGCGCGCTGCTTGGCTTCGGGCTTGAACATCTTGTCGACGTACAGCTTGCCCAGCGCCTCGCCCATGGAGCCGTTCACCGCGCCCAGCACGCGCTTCCAGCGCGGCTTCTGCTCGGGCTGGCCGGCCAGGGTCTTGCTGTAGAAGTCGAACTTGTTGTCCTGGAAGCCCTTGCTCAGGTAGTTCGAGGCGTCGTCGATGACGTGGAAGCGCAGGTAGGCCTGCCACTGGTCGATCGGCGCGCTGGCGAGCAGCTTGTCGAACTCGGCGAAGAACTTCGGCTGCGACAGCGAGAAGCCCTTGTCGACGGTCACGCCCTGCGCGGCGAAGAACTTCTCCCAGCTGAAGTGCGGGGTGACCTTGTCGGCGTCCTTGACGCTGACGAAGTGGTACTGGTTGGCCGGGTCGCGCTCTTCCACCGGCGCCAGCGAGGCCTTGGCCAGTTCGGTCTCGAACGCCAGCACCTGGTCGGCCTGCTTCTTCGCGTCGGCCTCGGAGACGCCGGTCAACTGCAGCGCCTTGGCGATGTAGGCCAGGTAAGCCTTGCGCTCCTCGGCATGCTTCGGGTCGAGGTAGTAGTCCTTGGTCGGCAGGCCCAGGCCGCTCTGGTTGACGTAGGCGATCTGCATGTCGGCGTGCTTGAAGTCGGCGCCCGAGCCGAAGGAGAACACCTGCAGGTCGCCGCCGGCGAAGCTCTTGTCGAGGTAGTCGGCCACGTCGGCGCCGTTCTTCAGGCCGGCGATGGCGTCGAGCTTGGGCTTGATCGGCTCGAAGCCGGCCTTCTCGATGGCGTCCTCGTTCATGCCGGACTGGTACAGGTAGCCGATCTTCTGCTCGACCGAGCCGGCCGGGGCCTGCGCGGCGCCCTTGGCGGCCGCCTCGACGATGTCGTGCTGGGTATTCAGGCTGTTCTCGGCGAGCTGGTCGAAGGCGCCCCAGCGGGTGCGATCGGACGGGATCGGGTTGGCGGCGACCCACTTGGCGTTGACGAAGCCGTTGAAGTCCTGGCAGGCGTCGATGCCCTTGTCCAGTTCGCTGACGTCGAACACGCTCTTCGGTGCGGCCGCGGCCGTCGCGGCGGTGCCGGCGGCTGCAGGGGCAGTGCTGCTGGCGGCCGGCGCGGCCTGCTCGGCGTCGTGCTTGCCGCAGGCGGTCAGCGACAGGGCCAGGCTCACGGCGAGCGCAAGCGGCTTCAGATACGGCTTGGACATGGATATCCCTCTGTGAAGAAGTGCCCGTAGGCGGATGGTATGGGTATGGCGGCGTCTCCCCCGGCGCGGCCATGACTTTTCACGCTATGCCATGAGTCATGGGCCAGACAGTGTCAAAGGTCAGGGGTGGCCGGGGCAGGATAGCGTGGCGGCCGGACTGTTTCCGGGCCGGCAGGGCGCATGATGCGACCAGTTCAGGAAGGGTGGGGCGGCGGGCCTGCCGGGTGTGCTCAAGCGCGGCGGCAGCGGGCGGACGCCTGCGGCACGGTCGCCGTGCCAGCGGTGTGCTGGCGCAGTGGCCGGTCGCCGGGTCGGCCGGCGGCTGGATCTCGGGCACGGCCTGGGTGAAGCGGTGCGGCATCGGGCGGAGCAGGGAAATCCTGGGCGGGCCGGTTGCGGAAGCACGGCGGCGTGCGTGCGATGCAGCCAGCCACATCGCGCACGGAACGCGCCTCTACGGCCTGGAGGCGGGCAGGCCGGGCGAGGCGGGCAGCGTGTCGGGCGCCACCGCGCCGCCGGAGATGATGAAGGCCATCGCCTGGTCCATCGTCCAGTCGGTCGGGGTCAGCTCGTCCAGCGGCACCACTTCGAGGTAGCCGCCGGTGGGGTTGGGCGTGGTCGGGATGTATACCGCCGCCATCTCGCGGCCGCTGCCTTCCTCGGTCATCACGCGGGTGACGAAGCCGACCACCTTCATGCCCTGGCGCGGGAAATCGACCAGCACCACGCGCTGCACCCCGGACGGCTTCTGCTGCAGCACCGCCATCAGCTTCTTGGTACCGCCGTAGATCGTCTGCACCAGCGGGATGCGCGCCAGCAGGCCGTCGAAGGCGTCGAGGATGCGCCGGCCGATCACCCGGTGCGCCAGCGCGCCCAGCAGGTACAGCGCGCCCAGGGTGATAAGCAGGGCGAGCACGAAGACCAGCCACTCGCTGTTCAGCGAGGCCGCCGTGCGCGGCGCCGCCAGCGCGATCGCGCCCAGCAGCGCGGCCACCAGCGGCGCGCCGATGCCGGCCAGCAGGCCCAGCACGAACTTGAACACCGCCCAGGTCACCCACAGCGGGATGAAGGTGAGCAGGCCGGTCAGCAGATAGCGCTTGAGTCGCAGGGGCGGCATGGGCATACCGTGGGGGGAATGGCCGCCCATTGTAGGCGTGCCGGCGCGGCGTTGCCGGGCCGAAGCGCCATGGCCGTGATTTTTTCCGCGCCCGTGCGAATCATGGATCGGACAACGGGGATTCCGGCGGCATGACCGACAGACAACACCAGCAACGGTTCGAGGCGCTGCTGCGCGAGCATCGCAGGATCATCTTCAAGGTGGCCTCGGTCTACGCCAGCGAGGCGGAGGACCGCAACGACCTGGCGCAGGAGATCAGCGTGCAGTTGTGGCGCTCGTTCGGCGGCTACGACGAGCGGCGCGCGAAGTTCTCCACCTGGCTGTACCGCATCGCGCTGAACGTGGCGATCTCGCAGCGGCGGCGCGAGAAAGGCTCGCTGGCGCACCGCACCGAGCCGCTGGACGAGCGCCACCTGGAAACCGTCGGCGGCGGCGAGCCGATCGCCGAGCAGGACGAGCGCCTCGCCGCGCTGTACGCCTTCATCGGTGAGCTCGACGCGCTCAACCGCGCCTTGATCCTGCTGTACCTGGAAGACCGCAGCTACGCCGAGATCGCCGAGATCCTCGGCATCAGCGAGACCAACGTGGCGACCAAGATCGGCCGCGTCAAGCAGACCCTGCGCGGCCGCATGACGGCCGCGCCCACGTCCACCGCAAGGGCATGACCATGGAACTCGACGACTTCAAGCAGGCCTGGCAGGCATTCGACCATCGGCTGGAGCAACAGTACGCGCTGAACCTGCAACTGTTCCGCGACGGACGGCTCGACAAGCTGCGGCGCGGCCTGCGCCCACTGGTATGGGGGCAGGCGGTGCAGATCGCTTTCGGCGTCGCCGCGATGCTGTGGGGCATTTCGTTCTGGGCCACGCACCTGGGCGTGGCGCATCAGATGGCATGCGGCATCGCGATGCAGGTATTCGGTACCCTGATAGTCGCTTTCGCCGGACAACTGCTGCACCAACTGCAGGCTATCGACTACGCCGCGCCTGTGTTGGAGATCCAACGCCGTCTCGCTCGGCTGCGCGCCTGGCGCGTGCGAGTGGAGGCGCCGGTGTTCGCCTTGCTGGGCAGCGTCATCTGGGTACCCGCGGTACTCATGCTGATCCAGTATGCCTTCGACCCGTGGAATGGCGACTATCGGTCGCATGCACCGTGGCTGGCCACCTATCTGGTATTCAGCGGTGCCGTTTCGCTGGCACTGGCACTGCTGGCGTACGGGCTGATCCGCCGGGCGGGGCATCGTCGCTGGCTGGAGAACAACTTCGCCGGCAGCAGCGTGCGCAAAGCGGAAGTGATGCTGGAGGAGATCGCCCGCTTCGAGCGGGAGTGAAGTCCCTGGCCTGTAATGCCGCGTTCGTGCCCACCACTCCAACCCGCCACCCCGTCATTCCGGCGAAGGCCGGAATCCAGTGAAAAGGCCATGCGTAGCACACAAAGCCGTTTTGCCTGCTGCGCAGAAGTGGCCTGACTGGATTCCGGCCTTCGCCGGAATGACGGTGAGGGAGGTTGGGGCTGCGGAGAGCAGGAGAAACAAGAGGCTGTGATGAACCCGGGGCTGCGAGGAGCCGAGGTGCCAAGGACGAAGGCGGCAAGGAACAGGCAAGGGGCAGGCCAAGGAGCCGGAAGCGGTCGGCGCACCTTCCCGGAAGCGGTCAACACACCTTCGGCATCAACTGCGCACCTTCGGCTTCAATCGCACGTAGAGCTGCTTGCGCACGCGGGCGATCACCTCGCCGGCGGCGGTGGTCACCTCGGTCTCGAACCAGCGCAGCACCTTGTCGCCGCTGGCGGCGGCGTTGCGCAGTTCCTCGACCACGGCGGGCTCGAGCCTGAAGTGCGCGTAGACGTCCTCGCGGCCGGGGGCGACGAAGTCGATCGCGCCGGCCTTGTCCCATACGTAGTAGTCGCTGCCGAGCTGGTGCATCACCATCAGCATCCAGAACGGGTCGGTCATCGCGAACAGGTTGCCGCCGAACTGGGTGCGCACGTAGTTGCGGTTCCACGGGCGCAGCCGCAGCACCACCCGCGCCTCGCTCCAGTCGTCGTTGAGCCGCTGCAGCCGCATGCTGTTGAGCAGGAACGGCGGCCACAGGTTGAACAGGCGACGGAAGGTGGATGCGCGCATGGGAGGCCGGGTAGCTGGGCGGAGGCGCCAGCATACCCGAACATACTTGTGCGTATGGAATGATGGCCGCCTTGCCCGGGGGAAGGCGGCTGTTTATCGCCTTGGCCTGATCGCCTTACTGGCTAGAACAGCAGCGAGGCCATCCGGCGGCGGTAGCGGCCGACCAGCTCGGCGTCGTCCAGGGTGGCGAAGGCGGCGAGCAGGCGCTTCTTCGCGGCGCCGTCGTTCCAGTCGCGGGCGCGTTCGAGGATGGCGAGGAACTGGTCGAGGCCGGCCGCGGCGTCGCCTTCCAGCAGCAGGCGCACGCCGAGCAGGTCGCGCGCGGCCCAGTCGCCGGCGTCGGCATCGACGCGCCGGCGCAGTTCGTCCAGGGCCGGCGCGCCGGCCAGCGCGGCGGCCAGGTCCAACTGGCTGCGCAGGCGCACGGCGCGGGCATCGGTGGCGAGGTTGGCCGGCAGCGCGTCGAGTTCGGCGCGGGCCGGCTCGACCTGGCCGGCGCGCATGAGCGCAAGGGCGAGGTCGAGCTTCAGCTCCGGCCGGTCCGGCTCGGCCGCGATGGCCTGCCGCAGGCGGTCGATCGCCTCGGCCGGGGATTCGGGCGTTTCCTCGATCGCGGCCTCGGCGGCGGCCGCCAGCGGCTGCACGTGGCGCGAAAGGAATTCGCGCAACTGGCCTTCCGGCAGCGCGCCGGCGAAGCCGTCGAGCGGCTGGCCGTCCTTGACCAGGATCACCGTGGGAATGCTGCGGATGCCGAACATGCCGGCCAACTGCGGGTTCTGCTCGACGTCCACCTTGCCGAGCCGGAACGCGCCGTTGTATTCGCCGGCGAGCTTTTCCAGCAGCGGCCCGAGGGTCTTGCACGGCTCGCACCAGTCGGCCCAGAAGTCGAGCAGCACCGGCGTGGCGAGCGAGGCTTCGAGCACGTCGGCCTCGAAGCCGTCCTGGCTGACGTCGAATACGTGGGCGGGTGCTTGGGCGGTGTCGAGGTCGGGACTCACGGGAACTCTCCGGCGGCAGATCGCCAACAGATCAGGGCGCCGCCGAGCATATCAAGAGGCGGCGGCCGGGCAGGCGCGCGGCATGTCGCCTTCACGGCGCAGCATGCGAGAATCCGCGCATGACCACGCCGGCATCGAGTCTTCCATCCAGGCGCGCGCCATCGCCCGCGGCGCGGTCGGCGCTGCTGGTCTGCGAGCATTGCGACACGGTGTACCGGCGGCGCACGCTGGGCTACGGCGAGGTGGCGCGCTGCGCCCGTTGCCAGGCGGTGCTCGAACGCCACCAGGTGTTCGGGGTGGACAGCATGCTGGCGCTGGTGCTGACGGCGCTGATCGTGTTCCTGATCGCCAACGTCTGGCCGGTGGTGACGCTGGGGCTGGGTGCGCAGCAGATCAGCACCACGCTGTGGGGCATGATCGTGGTGATGTGGCAGCAGCAGTCGCAGGTGGTGTCGGTGCTGGCCGCGGCCACGCTGTTCTTCTTCCCGCTGGGCAAGATGCTGCTGCTTGGCTGGGTGCTGTGGCACGCGCGCAGCGGCCGCCGCGCGCCGGGCTTCACCCCGGCGATGGTGGCGCTGCACTACGTGCAACCCTGGACGATGAGCGAGGTGTTCGTGCTCGGCGCGCTGGTGGCGATCGTCAAGGCGCACAACTATTTCGACGTGGTGGCCAACCCGGGCATCTACGCCTATGCGGGGCTGATGCTGCTGATCACGCTGTTCTCGGGCATCGACCTGCGCCAGTTGTGGGACCTGGCGCCGGAACCGGGGCCGGCCGCATGAGCGCGCTGCCGCGCGCGCGCGACCTGGGCCTGATCGGCTGCCACGTCTGCGGTCTGGTGTGCCGCGACGTCGGCCGGCACGATGCCGCCTGCCCGCGCTGCGGCTCGGCGCTGCACCGGCGCAAGACCGCCAGCCTGGCGCGCACCTGGGCGCTGCTGATCGCCGCCTTCATCCTGTACCTGCCGGCCAACCTGCTGCCGATCATGCGCACGGTGAGCCTGGGCGACGTCGACGACAACACCATCCTGAGCGGCGTGATCGAGCTGTGGGTGAAGGGATCGCCCGACCTGGCGGTGATCGTGTTCACCGCCAGCATCGTGGTGCCGATGCTGAAGTTCCTGGTGCTCGCCACCTTGCTGCTGAGCGCGCGCAGTGGCACCGACTGGGCGCAGCGGCAGCGCGCCCGGCTGTACCGGCTGGTCGAGTTCATCGGCTACTGGTCGATGCTCGACGTGTTCGTGGTGGCGCTGCTGACCGCGCTGGTGCGCTTCAATTTCCTCAGCCGGGTGGAGCCGCTGCCTGGCGTGGTGTTCTTCGGGCTGACCGTGGTACTTACCATGCTCGCTTCCATGAGCTTCGACCCCCGCCTGATCTGGGACGGCAGGACCAACGATGACTGACAACCCCACGCCATCGCGCGACGAACTGCCCGAACCAGTGGTGCAGCGCCGCCGCTTCAACGCCTCGCTGATCTGGCTGGTGCCGGCGCTGGCCGCGCTGGTCGGCCTGTCGCTGGTGGTGCACGGCTGGATGCAGGCCGGGCCCAACATCACCATCACCTTCCAGACCGCCGAGGGGCTGGAAGCCGGCAAGACGCCGGTGAAGTACAAGAACGTGGTGATCGGCAAGGTCAACCGCATCGATCTGACCCGCGACCGCAGCAAGGTGCGGGTGCGGGTGGCGCTGGAGAAGAGCGCCGAGAGCTTCGCCACCGCCGGCACGCGCTACTGGGTGGTGCGGCCGCGGATCGGGCTGGGCGGCGTGTCGGGCGTGGACACGCTGCTGTCGGGCGCCTTCATCGGCGCCGACACCGGCGATTCGCAGGAGTACCGCAACGAGTTCACCGGCCTGGAGATCCCGCCGGCGGTGCCGCACGGCGCGCCGGGCAAGAGCTTCAGCCTGCACAGCGACGACCTGGGCTCGCTGGACATCGGCTCGCCCGTGTACTTCCGGCGCATCCAGGTCGGCCGCGTGGTGTCCTACCAGTTGGACAAGGACGGCAAGGGCGTCTCGCTGCAGATCTTCGTGGACGGTCCCAACGACCGCTTCGTCACCACCTCGACGCGCTTCTGGAACGCCAGCGGCGTGGACGTCTCGCTGGGCGCCAACGGGCTCAAGCTCAACACCCAGTCGCTGGCCACCGTGCTGGCCGGCGGCGTGGCCTTCCAGGACCCGCGCGGCCCGCACGACAGCACGCCGGCGGCGGAAGGCGCCAGCTACAAGCTGTTCGGCGACCAGGTCACGGCGATGGCGCCGCCGGACGGCGAGCCGCACTACATCCGCATGCGCTTCGAGCAATCGCTGCGCGGCCTGGTGGTGGACGCGCCGGTGGAGTTCCTCGGCATCAACATCGGCCGCGTGGTATCGATCAACCTCGACTACGACGACAAGAAGCAGCGCTTCCCGGTGACCGTCGGCGCGGTGGTCTATCCGCAGCGGCTCGGCCGCGCCTACGACAAGCTGTCCGAGTTGGCCAAGGCCCGCGGCGAGCCCGACCTGTCGATCATGCTCGGCCGCCTGATCGAGCACGGCCTGCGCGCGCAGGCGCGCACCGGCAACCTGCTCACCGGCCAACTCTACATCGCGATGGACTTCATCCCGAACGCGCCGAAGGCGGATTTCGACCCGGCCGGCAAGCCGCTGGAGATCCCGACCGCGCCGGGCAGCTTCGACAAGCTGCAGGAGCAGATGGCCGAGATCGTGGACAAGCTGCAGAAGATCCCGTTCGACAGCATCGGGCGCAACCTCGACCAGACCCTGGGCGAGCTGAACCGCACGCTGAAGCAGGTCAACGGCGAAGTGCTGCCCGAGTTCAGGAACACGCTCAAGGGCGCGCAGCAGACCCTGGGCACGGCCGACCAGGCCCTGTCGAACGATTCGCCGCTGCAGCAGAACCTGGGCGACACGCTGAAGCAGTTGCAGCGCATGGCGCGCTCGCTGCGCGTGCTCACCGATTACCTGGGCGTGCATCCGGAGGCGCTGATCCGCGGCCGCCCGGCCGACCCGCCCCAGGCCCGGCCGGCCCCGGCGCAGGCACCGAAACAAGGAAGCAAGCCATGATCCGTCTGCGATACCTGACCGGCGGCGTCCGTTACCTGGCCGGCAGCGCCCTGGCGCTGGCGCTGGCCGCCTGCAGCTCGGCGCCGCTGCACTACTACACCCTGGTGCCGCCGGCCGCGGAGGCGCCCGCCGGGGCGCCGGCGGCGTTCCAGTTCGAGCTGCTGCCGGTGGGCGTGCCGGCCCAGGTCGACCAGCCGCAACTGGTGGTCCGCCAGGGCGGGCAGGGCGTGGCGCCGCTGAACGGCGAGCGCTGGATCGCGCCGCTCGCCGACGAGGTGCGCGGCGCGCTGTCGGCCGACCTCGCCCATGCCTTGAACACGCAGGACGTCACCGGCCTGCCGGCCGGCAGCAAGCCGGTGCTGCGGATCAAGCTGGACCTGCGCCGCTTCGACTCGCAGCCGGGCGAGTACGCCCTGATCGATGCGGCCTGGAGCGTGCGCCAGCCCAAGGGCGGCGCCGTGCTGGCCTGCACCAGCCGCATCCGCGAGTCGGTCGGCCCCGGCTACGACGCCCTGGTGCAGGGCCACCAGCAGGCGCTGGCCCGGCTCGCCGCGCAGATCGCCGCCGTTGCCGGCCCGGTCGCCGCGGGCCAGCCCGCAAGCTGTCCCTAGGAGTACGCCCCGGGCAGCCTCGCGGGTGCGGCCAAGGTCGCGCCGGCTCCTGTGGCTGGCGTCGTGGCCGAAGCCGCTCCTGCGGCGCGGCCGGGACAGGCAGCCCGGCCAAGGCTGGGCGGTATCCCACCCGCGCGCGTCCGGCGGGGGGCAAACCGGACGCGGACTTGGCGCCGGGACGGCGCTGGGCTAGGCTGCCGGGTTCCATGCAGCCATCGGTTTCGCCGGTGATCGCTGCCAAAAACCAGGCATAACGGCACCGGAAACATGCAGGACATCCAAGAGCAGGGTTCGAACGAACAGGGCAGCGAGGCCGGCTACCGGCCGCAGGCGGTGGAAACCGCCGCGCAGCAGTACTGGAACGCGCAGCGCGCCTATGAAGTGAAGGAAGACCCTTCGCGGCCCAAGTTCTTCTGCCTCTCGATGCTGCCGTACCCGTCCGGCGCCCTGCACATGGGCCACGTGCGCAACTACACCATCGGCGACGTGATCAGCCGCTACCAGCGCATGAACGGCCGCAACGTGCTGCAGCCGATGGGCTGGGACGCGTTCGGCCTGCCCGCCGAGAACGCCGCGATCAAGAACGACACCGCGCCGGCCAAGTGGACCTACCAGAACATCGAGCACATGCGCGTCCAGTTCAAGCGCATGGGCTTCGCCTACGACTGGACCCGCGAGTTCGCCACCTGCCGCCCGGACTACTACCGCTGGGAACAGTTGATGTTCACCCGGCTGATGAAGAAGGGCCTGGCCTACCGCAGGAACGCGGTGGTGAACTGGGACCCGGTGGACCAGACCGTGCTCGCCAACGAGCAGGTGGTGGACGGCCGCGGCTGGCGTTCCGGCGCGCTGGTGGAGAAGCGCGAGATCCCGCAGTGGTTCCTCAAGATCACCGACTACGCGCAGGAGCTGCTGGACGGCCTGGACACGCTGCCGGGCTGGCCCGACGCGGTGAAGACCATGCAGCGCAACTGGATCGGCCGCTCCGAGGGGCTGGAGATCCATTTCGCGGTGGAAGGCGAAAGCGAGCCGCTCACCGTGTTCACCACGCGTCCCGACACCCTGATGGGCGTCACCTTCGTCTCCATCGCCGGCGAGCATCCGCTGGCGCTGAAGGCGGCGCAGGGCAACCCGCGGCTGGCCGCCTTCCTGGAGGAGCTCAAGCACGGCGGCGTGTCCGAGGCCGAGCTGGAGACGCAGGAAAAGCGCGGCATGGACACCGGCATCGAGGCCGTCCATCCGCTCACCGGCGAGAAGATCCCGGTGTTCGTGGCCAACTTCGTGCTGTGGGGCTACGGCACCGGCGCGGTGATGGCGGTGCCCGGCCACGACCAGCGCGACTGGGAGTTCGCCCAGAAATACAGCCTGCCGATCAGGATGGTGGTGGTCGACCGCGCCGTGCTCGACGCGGTGGCCGAGATCGACCACGACCTGTCCAAGGGCGTGGGCGCCGATCCGGTCCGCGCCGCGCTGCGCGGCGGCAGCACCGACGCCTACGGCGCCGCCGCGGCAGTGCAGGTGATCGAGAACTTCGAGCGCGCCATCCAGCAGGACGGCGCCTATACCGAGCGCGGCTACCTGGTGAACTCCGGCGAGTTCGACGGCATGGACTACGGCCAGGCCTTCGAGGCGATGGCCGCGCGCTTCGAGCGCGAGGGCAAGGGCGTGCGCCGGGTGAACTGGCGCCTGCGCGACTGGGGCGTGAGCCGCCAGCGCTACTGGGGCTGCCCGATCCCGGTGATCTACTGCCCCGCGTGCGACGCCGTGCCGGTGCCGGAGGAACAATTGCCGGTGGTGCTGCCCGAGGACGTGGCGTTCTCCGGCGTGCAGTCGCCGATCAAGGCCGATCCGGAATGGCGCAAGACCACCTGCCCGCAGTGCGGCGGCCCGGCCGAGCGCGAGACCGACACCTTCGACACCTTCATGGAGTCGAGCTGGTACTACGCGCGCTACACCAGCCCCGGCGCGAACGGCCAGGTGGACGAACGCGCCAACTACTGGCTGCCGGTGGACCAGTACATCGGCGGCATCGAGCACGCGATCCTGCACCTGCTGTACTTCCGCTTCTATCACAAGCTGCTGCGCGACGCGGGGCTGGTGGCGTCGGACGAGCCGGCCACCAACCTCTTGTGCCAGGGCATGGTGATCGCCGAGACCTTCTACCGCGACAACGCCGACGGCTCGAAGGACTGGATCAACCCGGCCGCGGTGGAGATCCGGCGCGACGACAAGGCGCGCGTGGTCGGCGCGACGCTGAAGGCGGACGGCCAGCCGGTGAAGATCGGCGGCACCGAGAAGATGTCCAAGTCGAAGAACAACGGCGTCGACCCGCAGGTGATGGTGGAGCGGTTCGGCGCCGACACCGTGCGCCTGTTCTCGATGTTCGCCGCGCCGCCGGAGCAGTCGCTGGAGTGGAGCGAGGCGGGCGTGGAAGGCATGTCGCGCTTCCTGCGCCGGTTCTGGCGCGAGGTGACCACGCACGCGGCGCAGCCGGACCATCCGGCGGTCGATCCGTCGGCGCTGGACGCGGGCCAGAAGGCGCTGCGCCGGCAGGTGCACGAGACCATCCAGAAGGTCAGCGACGACCTGGGCCGCCGCCACTCCTTCAACACCGCGATCGCCGCGCTGATGGAACTGCTCAACGCCCTGGGCAAGTTCGGCGACATGGGCGACCAGGGCCGCGCGGTGCGGCACGAGGCGCTGGAAACCATGGTGCTGCTGCTCAACCCGGTGGTGCCCCACCTGAGCCACGCGCTGTGGCAGGTGCTGGGCCACGCCGAGACGGTGCTGGAAGACCAGCCCTGGCCGCAGGCGGACGCCGCCGCGCTGGTGCGCGACTCGCTGACGCTGGCGGTTCAGGTCAACGGCAAATTGCGCGCTACCATCGAGGTCGCCGCCGGCGCCTCGAAAGAGGAGGTCGAGGCGCTGGCACGGGCCCATCCGAACGTGGTCGCCTTCATGGAAGGGCTGGCGGTGCGCAAGGTCATCGTGGTGCCCGGCAAGATCGTCAACATCGTCGCAGGATGAATTCATGACCCGCATGCTCAAGGTTTCGCTGGTGCTGATGGCCGGTTTCGCGTTGACCGCCTGCGGCTTCCACCTGCGCCAGAGCGCCGCGCTGCCCGCCTCGATGCAGCGCCTGCACCTCACCGTCAACGGCGGGCGCGATCTTCAGCGCCACCTGGCGCGGGCGCTGGAAAGCTCCGGCGCGACGGTGGAGGACCAGGGTGGCCCCGGCATCGCCGAACTCAAGGTGCCGATGGCGCAGTTCAGCAACGACACGCTGAGCATCAGCGGCACGGCGCGCATCACCGAGTACGCCGTGCACTACAACGTGCAGTTCGAGGTCGCCGACGCGACGGGCCAGGTGCTGGTGCCGCTGCAGCGCATCGACATGTCGCGCGAGTACAGCTACGACGCCACCAACACGGTCGGCAGCACCGCGCAGGTCGAGGCGATCCAGAACAGCCTCAACGACGACATGGTGCAGGCGATCCTGTTCCGCCTGCAGGCTGCCGGCAGGCACGAAGCGGCGGCGCCGGCCGCCGCCGGCTCGACCCCGACACCCTGAACCATGCCGCTCACCCCTGCCCAATGGCAGAAGGCGCTGGGCGCGGACAGCCTGCGCCCGGTCTACCTGCTCGCCGGCGAGGAACTGCTGGTGCTGGAGGCCGCCGACGCGCTGCGCGCGCAGGCGCGCAGGCTCGGCTACGCCGAGCGCCAGGTGCTGGAGGTCGGCAACCATTTCGACTGGGACGACCTGGCCCGCGCCGCGGCCGGCATGTCGCTGTTCGCCACGCGCCGCCTGCTCGACCTGCGCCTGCCCACCGGCCGTCCCGGCACCGAGGGCGCCAAGGCGATCAACGAGTTCTGCGCCGACCCGCCGCCCGACGTCACCCTGCTTATCACCGCGATGGAGTGGAGCAGCAAGCACGACGGCGCGTGGAGCAAGAAGCTCGACGCCAGCGGCACGATGGTGGTGTTCAACGCGCCGAAGCCGCATGAGTGGGCCTCCTGGATCGGCGCGCGGCTGGCCGCACGCGGGCTGAGCGCCACGCCGGATGCGGCCGCGCTGCTGGCCGAGCGCGTCGAGGGCAACCTGCTCGCCGCCGCGCAGGAGATCGACAAGCTGGTGGTGCTGCACGGCCAGGGCCGCATCGATGCGGCCGAGATGGAACATCTGGTCGCCGACAGCGCACGCTACGACGCCTTCAAGCTCACCGACGCCGCGTTCGCCGGCGACGGCGGCCGCGCGCTGCACATCCTGGCCGGGCTGCGCGCCGAGGGCGACGAGCTGATCGCGCTGATGGGCTGGCTGGTCAACCAGCTGCAGCTCGCGCTGCGCCTGGCCAACGCGCGCGACCTCGCCGCGCAGGCGAAGGTCGAGCGGCTGTGGCCGGCGCGCGAGCAGTTGTTCCGCAAGGCGCTGCGCCGCGCGCCGCGCGAGCACTGGCTGCAGTGCCTGGCCCGCGCCGCGCGGATCGACCGCATGGCCAAGGGCCGCGAACAGGGCGAGCCGTGGCTGGAAGCCGAACGCCTGATCGCGGCGATCGCCGAACCGCGGGCCGCCGCCGCGCTGGCATGAAGCCGCTCGCACTCTTCGGCGGCACCTTCGACCCGGTCCACCTCGGCCACCTCAGCGTGGCCTGGGAAGCCTCCGAACTGCTCGATGCCGAAGTGCGCCTGCTGCCGGCCAGCGTGCCGCCGCACCGCCCGCCGCCGATCGCCGGTGCCGCGCAGCGCACGGCGATGCTGCGCGCCGCCCTGCGAGGGCAGGCGCGGCTCACGCTCGATACGCGCGAACTCGACCGCAGCGGCCCTTCCTACACCATCGACACGCTGCATGAACTGCGCGCGGAGCAGGGCGACCGTCCGCTCGTGCTGCTGCTGGGCGCGGATGCCTTCGCCGGCCTGCCCTCCTGGCACCGCTGGCGCGAACTGTTCGAGGTGGCGCACCTGGGCGTACTGAGCCGGCCCGGCGTGGAAGCGCTGCTGCCCGGCGAACTGCAACGCGAGATCGCCGGCCGCCGCGGCACCGACGCCGCCGACCTGCGCGACCGGCCGGCGGGCAGGGTGCTCGACCTCGCCGTCACCTCCCTGGAGATCTCCGCGACCCGCATCCGCGAACTGCTCGCCGCCGGCCGCGACCCGCGCTACCTGCTGCCTTGTGGGCTGTTCGACGATCCGGCGCTGTTGGGGCCTTACCGGAAGCGCTGACCTACCGCATCCCCTGTGGGGGCATATCGATCCCGCGTCAGCGGACGGTTTCCGGCAGACAGGGCCGCATGCCGTACACGCCGTACGGCGGCGCGTGCCAGCGCCTGCGCAACTACGTCGACGCCGAGCGCAGCTCTGGGGCCGGCCATGGCGCTGTGGGTCACTTGCCGTTGGAGCTACTGCGCGCCAACCAATCGCAACCGTTCCCGCGCAGCGCGCGTGTGAGCGCCATAAGGTCCATGCGGCGCACAGCGCTCATCTGGCGAAACACGCCCAGTGCCCGCCCGCGACCACCCACCAGCCGATGCGGACGTCCAGCGGCGGCAGCCATTGCACAGCGACGAAGGTGGCAGAGATCGAGATGTACGCGACGATGCACATGTCGGCCTAGACGCGGGCCATAGCAACCTATACCCGGTTCTCTTGTTGTCAGAGAGGAATTTTTGCCGACAGGACTTTTTGCTTGCGAATTTTCAACCGTGCCTGCAGGGTGCGGCCCTATGAATATCCGGCCGGAGTAAGTGAAGGCGTTAGCGGAATGGATGAAGCCAAGCAAGAGGGGGCCCTTGCTTGGCTTTCGAGCTGTTTACTTGGAAATGTCCACGCCCATGATTTCGGGGTAGCCATTTGCGCATTCGGTGTTGCTGATGATTAAAGTGATTTTGCTGTCGGTGTTGTATGCGGTCAGTACTGCTGCGTAAACGGTGGTGTAGCCGGGAAGGGATGATTTCGTATTGTAGATTCCCGGATTTGCGCATCCAGCTGGGTTGACCGTGGTCGTGGTCGGGACGACGCCAAAGGAATCATTGAGCCAGCCAGTGGATATCGTTTGGATGGATACAGGGCCCGTATTGGTTTGGGCGAATGCGGCGGTGCTGAAGGTCATTGCGGAGATGAGTGCGAAAGATATGGCTTTTCTCATGGGATTACTGTCCTGGTTTTAGAAGGAGGTCGAGCACTGGCGTGATGCTTGGGTAACTTGCGTTAACTTCGACAGGAGTCGAGGTCGAGCCGTGGCTGTCGGGGTCGCCCAAAAATGCTGCGGCAAATATCCTGCTTGAGGTGCCTTTTGGTATGGCATAGGCAAAATCAACGATGGTTAATGGGCCATGGCAGATCGTGTCGAATGGAGGCGTATAAAGGAGTGGTTCGCAGCTGGCGTAGGAATTCCATAGGCCTGCAAGTTGGGAGGTCATGGTCACGCCGTTGGCGGCGATGACTATGCTGCCAGATGGGAAATAATTCGGGGCGCCCGGATAAGTCGGATAAGGTCCGGTGACGATATGAGAGCCGGTGAGCGTTGCGCGAACGATTACGGTGTTTCCGGGTTTGGGATCTCCATTGATTGTTATGGAAATGCTTGTGGATGATTTGGCTGCGGCTTCTGCTGTGAAAGTACTTAGTGCAATTCCGGCCATAACGGCCGCAATTGGTCTACGCATGCGCATTGTGACTCCCTTGCGTGCTCAAGTGATTGGGGAGTGGTCTTGTACGGATGGGCTTGGCAACGAACGCTGTAGCGCTTTGTCCACTCTGAAAGGTTGAGCTAATGATTGCGTTTCGTTGCACGGATATTAACTGCGCATTTTTCTGACGCATATGGCGTCGGTCACTTTGATCTTGGGACTACATCTTTTTCAGGCTTTTCTTACATGGGTTGCTGCAAGGGTGACATTGGATTATTTAGCCAACTTCCGACGGCAGGCGACTGGTCGAACGCCGATGTCTCGGCTGGGCTGGGCGGCTATTCCGGCGATACGAGAGAGGCGCGGGCCGTACCCCTGACTAATCCGCAGAGGGCGTACCTATGCCACGCCATTCCACACGTCTCCTGCGGAAGCGATGAGGCGAGCCCATGCGGTCCAGTCCATCAACGTATCGGTGCGGTGGCCCAGCGGGCCGCAAAGACGTGCGGTTTGGGCCATCGAGAACCTTGTGGGGGATCGGTCATGCCCTCCCCGAGGCACCCGAGCGTGTCTCCGGATGCCTCGATCAAGCCAACGATCGGCTTCTGGAGGAGGGCATGGTCATCACCATCGAGCCTTTCATTCATTTCGGCGAAGAGCCGCGCGGCGACGGAGATGGCCGACGGCCGAGGCCTTGGCTGGAGCACGCGGCAGCCTGTCCGTGCAATACGGACACGATCATCACCAGGGATCGGCCGATCGTCGTCACCCTGCACTGACGGGGCGGCGGGACGGCCTATCCGTCGGATGGGCGGCTTCGGCCAGCGGTTCGCATCGGCTGTCGTGCCGTGTTGTCCTGCCGCTCGCGGCGGCCGGAATCAGCCGCGATGCCCGTGCTTCGCCGGCGAGGCCGTGCCTTGCGCATCGGCATGCCTATGCGCGTCGAGCCACGGCTGCAGCGGCGTGGACCAGATGTTGTAGTTGCCGTTGTCCCAGGCCAGCATGCGGGCGGTGTCTTCCCGCGCCTGCGCCTGGCTGCGCGGGAACGCGACCGGCACGGCGCGCTCGCTGCTGAAGTAGAGCGTCTTCAGGTCCGCGCCGAGGCGCGGCTCGGCATCCGAGCCGGGGCTGTTGACCATATCGCCGAACCATACCGGCTCGCTCCACTTGCCGCCGTCGCGGAACGCGATGAACAGGTCGATGCCGCGCTTGGGCAGGCGGCCGGAACCGAACACGACGAAGGACTCGTCCGGCGCGACCGCCGGATCGACGTCGGTGGCGCGGCCATCGCTGAACGGCAGCGGTTGCGCGGTTTCGTAGCGCCCGTTGCGGAACTGCGAGCGGTAGAGGCGGAACTTGCCGCTAGCCGCGTCCGTCGTCATGAACCACAGGCTGCCGTCGGCGGCGACGCTCGGCGCGAACGTGGACGGATTCGTGTTGACCGTGTCGGGCAGCCGCACCGGCTCGCCCCAGCCGTCGCCGCGCCGGTCGACGCGCCACAGGTTG
Organism: Frateuria sp. Soil773; assembly: GCF_001428405.1. GTDB lineage: Bacteria > Pseudomonadota > Gammaproteobacteria > Xanthomonadales > Rhodanobacteraceae > LMSL01. The sequence continues at coordinate 128,601 of NZ_LMSL01000041.1, read as the reverse complement.
CCGCCCTTCTGCGTGTTGCCGTTGTAGGTCGCCTCGATCGGCGGCCCGCCGGCCCGCGCCGGGCGGTTGGAAACGAAGACGAGCCAGGAGCCGTCCGGAGCGAAGGCCGGTTCCATGTCGTTCCAGGCGCCCGAGAACGGTGCGACCTCCGGCTCGGACCAGGTATTGCCGCGTCGATGCGCCACGTAGATCGCCGATTGCACCGGGCTGCTGCGCCCGAAATACACCGTGTTCCCGTCCGGCGAGAAGGCCGGCGCCGAATCGTGCGCCGGCCCCGAGACCACGCCGGGCGCGAACACCGACACCGGTGGTGCGGGAGGCATCGCGCCCTCCGGTGCGCCGGCACATGCGGCGGCTGCCCAGAGCGCGAATCCGGCGCCGAGCGAAAACGGAAGAACGCGAACTGCCATGGGCATGCCTCGGGTAGTGGAAGAGTCGTGATCGACCGCCGCCATCGTCGCAGGTTCCCGTTGTCGGAAAAGACCGGCGAAGGGGCTTTTGCGAAGGGAGGCCAACCCGATGCCCGGACCTCGATGCGCGGTGCATGGCGATGAGGCGTCCCAGGAGTATGCACGACCGGAACACCATGGCCCGCGGCACCTTGACTCTTGTCACGGGAGTCGCAGGGCGTCCACCAGCGCAGACAGCGCGGAAGGCTGATGCTGACGGCTGGGGTAGTACATGAAGAAGCCGGGAATCGGCGGCGTCCAATCCTCCAGGGCACGGATGAGCCGCCGCTCAGCGATGTCCTGTGCGACCTGCTCCTCATAGACGAAACCGAGCCCCGCCCCGGCGAGCGCCGCCTGGATCACCAAGTGGGTATCGTCGATGATGAGCGGCCCGTTCACGCTGATCGTGACCGACTTTCGCCCGCGCTCGAACTCCCATCGATAGGGACCGCCCGGAAGGCGCAGTGTTATGCATCGATGATCGCTGAGATCCTTTGGCTTTTGCGGAATGCTTCGCGACGAGAAATAGCCAGGCGATCCCACGACGGCCAGTCGCAATTCCGGCGTGACGCGCACCGCGACCATGTCCTTCTGGATGTACTCGCCGAGCTGGATGCCGGCGTCGAACTCGCCTGCGACGAGGTCTACGGGACCCGTCACGGTGACAACGTCGAGAACGATGTCGGGATAGGCCTCGGCGAATGCCGTGAGCCGCGGCAGCAATACCATTACGGCGGCCGAGCGCGACATCACGATTCGAAGGCGGCCCGCGGGGCGACGACGGACGCTTCGCGCCCTGTCCAGGGCCTGGGCTATTTGCTCAAGCGCCGGAGACAAGTCTTTCAAGAGAGCGGCCCCGGCGGCGGTTGGCGCGACGCTCTTCGTTGTCCGAGCGAGAAGATGCAGATCGAGCCGCTCTTCGAGCCCGCGGATCGCATGGCTGAGCGCTGACTGGGAAACGCCCAGCTTCGCCGCGGCACGAGTGAAGCTTCGTTCCCGGGCGACCATCGCGAAAGTAGCGAGTTCGTTCAGTTCGTTTCTCATGAATTATGAATATTGCTCATGACGCTATCATTGGAAAACGATATGGTCTCATAAGTCACTCTGCCCTACGCTTGCTCGGCAGCAACGTAACGCCAGGACTTTTCGGCCGATGCACAGGCGCCTGTCGCTTGGCACGGAATTGCCGGGCCGCCTGAATCGGCTCGGCGTGACAACCTTCGAGGGCAGCTATGGATCCGGATGTTTCCGCTTTGCGGTCGATCGCTCAGACTTATTTCGACGCCGCTTATGAAATGGATGCTGAAAAATTTGCATCCCTGTTTCATCCATCGAGTTCCGTGACAAAGATCGGCGAGGACGGCAACGCGAGCGTGACGCCGATTGCGACGTGGCTGGCCGCCGTGCGCAACATGATGGCTCCGAAACAACAGGGCTTCGAGCGAGACGACCAGGTCCTGTCGATAGATGTCGAGAAAGATCTCGCGGTCTTGAAGGTGAAGTTGCAGGTCCCGCCGCGTGTCTTCACGGATATGCTGTCCTGCCTGAAGGTCCATGGGACGTGGAAGATCGTTCAGAAGGTGATGATCTCGAACGCGTAACGAGCCCCAGGCGAACGATGGCGGCGATGTGGCCCGTCTGCATTTGGATCAAGGGTTCGAACGCGGGCTCTGCGACCGGAACGCCGGGTTCTGAAATTGAAAAGGGACCCTGCGTTCGGCCCGGAGCGACCATCCGCAGGTCGCCGTACCGCTTTCCATCGCGGCAAAGGCGTCCCGGTGGCTGCCGGGCGGGCTAGTAGGCCGCCAATCGCTTGTGCAGGTTCCGGGCGAAGCGTTCCGCGGCTTCCGGGCGGGCGCCGAGGTGCAGGAAGGGTTCGATCATTTCCAGCTCCATCAGCAGGAAGCGGCCCTGCGAGACCACGCCGTCCACGCGCGCATAGGCGACGTCGGGATGGCCGAGCGCGGCCACGGCCGAGAGGGCCCGCTTCGCGCTGGCGATGAGCGTCGCGCCGGGATCGACGACCTCGGCGGAGCCTCCGAATTCGGATTGCACGCGGTAATCGCCGGCCGTCGGGCGCTTGATCACGGCGTGGCTGTAGTCGCCGTCGAAGAACAGCAGCGACCATTCGCCCTCGCTGACGACTTCGGGTACGAATGGCTGCACCAGGTAGTCGAACGCCTCCGGCAACTGCGCGACTTTCCGGTCGAAGGCCGCATCGCCGACCGTGCCGCGCGCCGTATGCCAGGCCGTGCCGCTGATCGTCGGCTTGACGACCACTTCCCGGCCGGGCATGCCGGCCAGCGTCTGCCGCAGGTCAGCGGCCGATGCGATCTGCGTGGGAATGATGTCGATGCCCTGCGCCGCCAGTTCGAGCAGGTAGCGCTTGTTGCCGTTCCAGCGCAGCAGCCTTCGGTCGTTGATCGTCGGGACGGGCAGGTGTTCCAGCCATGCCGCGAAAGCGGCGTAGTGCTTGAAGTAGTCCCAGGTCGAACGCATCAACACGGCGTCGTGCCGCGACCAGTCCACGCCAGGGTCGTTCCAGACGCGGGCGACCGTCTCGATGCCGAGGCTGCGCAACGTGGCCGCCAGGTGGGCGTCGTCCGGATGGATGCCCGGGACCATCGAGGACGTGGCGATGGCGAGGCGGTGGGTAACGGCATGGGGCATGGCGGGTCCTCCGGCAGTGGAGGGCGCCCTTGTCCGATGGACCGGAGCCGGGCGCGACGGACCGGGTCCGTCGAAGCGCCCTCGGCTTCGGTCGTGCGGCAGCAGCCCACGCGCAACGGTTGGGCATCGGGTGGACGATGCCCGGCTAGTCTCACTGGGCCGGCGGCGCTGCGTCAATGCCGCGCCTGCGCGCGGGAGGGCGGTGCATGGCGGGTGGCACGGTCGGCCGGCGACCGCGGTTTCGTGCCGGGTCGAGTCGTCGGTCCGCAGCGCCTACCCGCTCGTCGCCGCCACGAAGCGCAGCGCCACCGAGTTCATGCAGTAGCGCAGGCCGGTGGGGCGCGGGCCGTCGTCGAAGACGTGGCCGAGGTGGCTGTCGCAGCCGGCGCAACTGATCGCGGTGCGTTCCCAGCCGAAGGCGCGGTCGCGGCTTTCGACGACGTTCGCCCTGGCGATCGGCTGCCAGAAGCTGGGCCAGCCGGTGCCGGAGTCGTACTGGGTGGCGGCGTCGTACAGCGCGGTGTCGCAGCCGGCGCAGCGGTACAGGCCCGGGCCGGGGCGTTCGTGCGGGCCGCTGAAGGCGCGCTCGGTGCCGTTGCGGCGCATCACGTAGAACGCGTCGTCGGACAGACGCTGGTGCCATTGCGCATCGGTGAGCACCAGCTTGCGCACGTGGCAGGGACCGAGCCGGTGGCCGTCGTCGGCGAAGCATTCGAGCAGGACGTCGCCGCCCGCGGCGGTGCCGGCCGGGATGGCCGCGGCGGTGCCGCGCGCGAACAGGCGCGGCGCCAGCAGGCTGCCGCCGGCCACCGCGACCGCGCCGCCGGCGAGCGCGGCGCGCAGGAAGCGGCGGCGGTCCATGGCGAGGGTTTCATCGATGCGTGACATGGCTTGTCTCCGTGGAGAGAACGACGGGGCGGCCCCGGCTCAGCCGAAGGTGAAGGCGTACGCCTGCACGCCGGGGTCGAGGAAGGTGATCTCGAACAGCCGCTCGCCGCTGCCGTGGGCCTGGCGCACCAGCTGGTACAGGCGCTGCTCGCTCACCGTGCCGTTGCCGTCGGCATCGGTGTCCATGCCGTGGTCGGCGCCCGGCGGCTTGCCGTCGATGGCGACGCGGAAGCGCACCGGTTTGCCGTCGCTGCCGGGGCCGAGCACCAGGTGCAGGTCGCGGCCGCGGAAGCGGTAGACGATGCGGCCGCCGGCACGATCGAGCCTGGCGTTCTCGTCGTGGATGCTCCACTGGCCGTCGAGCGCCCACTGGTTCGCCATCAGCGTGGCAGGCGCGCGGTAGGCCCAGCTGTCGTCGTGGGCGATCCGCCCGCCGGCGAAGTTCGCGCTGCGCGCGTAGCCGACGTAGGTTTCCGGCGAGCGGCCGCCGTCGCCCGAACCGGCCGCCTGCGCGCCCTTCGCGCCGGGCTGCACGTAGCCGCCGGGAAGGTCTTTGTAGCCCGCCTCGGCCAGCAGCTGGCGGATGGTGTCCTCGCTCTGCGCGTACTCGCCTTCGCCGAAGTGGTGGGCGCGGATGTTCCCCTTCGCGTCGACGAAGTAGTGCGCGGGCCAGTACTCGTTGTCGAAGCCCTTCCAGATCGCGTAGTCGTTGTCGAGCGCGACCGGATAGCGCACGCCGAGTTCGCGCACAGCCTTCGCCACGTTGGCCGGTTGCTTCTCGAAGGCGAATTCCGGCGCGTGCACGCCGATCACCACCAGGCCGTGGTCCTTGTACTTGTCGTGCCAGGCTTCGACGTAGGGCAGCGAGCGCAGGCAGTTGATGCAGGAGTAGGTCCAGAAATCGACCAGCACGACCTTGCCGCGCAGCGATTGCGGCGTCAGTGCCGGCGAGTTGAGCCATTGCGTGGCACCGGCCAGCGACGGCAGCTCGCCTTCCACCGGCAGCGGCGCGCCGGCCGGGCGCGCCGGCTCGGGCCTGGGCGCCGGGCGCACCGCATCGACCAGCTTCTGCTCGATGCCGCCGGTGCTGGCCAGCGATACGCGGGTCAGCAGGCCGGTATCCAGACCCAGCGCGATCGCCGCCACGCCGCACAGCACCAGCACGCCGAGCGCGCGGCGCACCCATTCGCCGGCGCCGAGCGAGCGCTTCATCAGGGCGAACACCTTGCCGCCGATCAGCAGGGCCAGCGCCAGCGAGGTGGCCGCGCCGGCCGCGTAGGTGAGCAGCAGCAGGGTGGTCTGCACGCTGGCGCCGTTGAGCGCGGCGCCGGTCAGCAGCAGGCCGAGGATCGGTCCGGCGCACGGCGCCCACAGCAGGCCGGTGGCGATGCCCAGGCCGACGGCCGACCACACCGAGCCGCCCTCGTCGCCGGCCTGGCGCTGCGACAGCCGGTTGCCCAGCGCCACGAACGGCCGCGTCAGCCACTCGGCCAGGCGGGTCGACAGCAGGGTAAGGCCGAGGAAGGCCAGCACCACCAGCGCGGCGATGCGGCCGTACTGGTTCGCGTGCACCGCCCAGCCGCCGCCGACCGCCGCCAGCGTGGCGACCAGGGCGAAGGTGAGCGCCATGCCCAGCAGCATCGGCAGGCCGTTGCGCAGGAACGGCCGGTCCGAGCGTGCGAACACGAACGGCAGTACCGGCAGGATGCAGGGGCTGAGGATGGTCAGCACACCGCCCAGGTAGGCGAGGATCAGCACGAGCATGGAGGCATGTTCCGTAGTGGGTTCGCCGGGCTATTCGCCGGCGGCGGCGTGGCGGTTACCTCGCGCCGCCGAGGTTATACGAGGTAACCCGGCGCGCGGGTGCGGCGAACCCCCGGGCAACCCCCGCACGGAGCGAGCATGTCGCCTGCCTTGACCGCCGATGGTCCGATGGTTCTAGATAGCGGCCTTTCCCTGTGGACGGGCGGCGACGTCGACGTGAGCGTGGAACCGGCCAATGCCAGCGATGCCACCGAGCGGCGCCGCGCCGCCTGGATGGCGGCGGCGCAGGCCGGCGACAAGCGCGCCTACGAGCGCGTGCTGGCCGATTCGGTGGCGCTGATCCGCGCGGTGGCGCACCGCCAGGGCGTCGCGCACGACCAGCTCGACGACGTGGTGCAGGAGACCTTGCTGACCGTGCACCGCGTACGCCATACCTACGATCCGTCGCGTTCCTACGACGCCTGGCTGGCGGCGATCGCCGCCCGGCGCGCCATCGACGGCCTGCGCAAGGGCGGCCGCCGCGAGCGCCGCGAACTGAGCGACGAACGGGCGATGGCCAGCCATCCCGCCGCCGACGACACCACCGGCCAGGCCGAGCGCGCGCAGCAGGCCGAACGCCTGCGCGCGGCGATCGCCGCCCTGCCGCCGGGCCAGCGCGAGGCGGTGGAGCAGTTGGGCCTGAAGGAACGCTCGCTGGCCGAGGCGGCCGAGCGCACCGGCCGCTCCACCACGGCGCTGAAGGTGAACCTGCATCGCGCCTTGAAGGCCCTGCGCGGCCGCTTCCACGGAGACGATTGAGCACCATGTCCGAGCCACGCCGCCACGATGCGTTGATCGACGCGCTGAGCACGGAACTGGCGCCGGTGCGCCGGCTGCCGCCACCGTGGCGGCGCGCGGCGGGCTGGCTGCTGGCGGTGGCGCTGATCGCCGCGGCGCTGCTGGCGCACTACGGCGTGGCGGACATGCAGCACCGCTGGCGCGGCGCGCCGGACCTGGCCTGGGCCGGCATCGGTGCGCTGCTCACCGCGGTCGGCGCGGCCTGGGCGGCGTTCTCGCTGGGCGTGCCGGGACGGCGCCGCGCGTGGGCGTGGCTGCCGCTGCCGGGCGCGCTGCTGTGGATCGGAGCCAGCGGGCTCGGCTGCCTGCGCGAATGGATCGCGCCGCAGACCCACGTCGCCAGCATGCACGAGTCCAGCGACTGCCTGCTGTTCATCGTCGGCTTCTCGGTGCCGCTGTCCGCGCTGCTGATCGTGCTGCTGCGGCGCGCCTGCCCGCTGCGGCCGGTGCTCACCGCGGCAATGATCGGCCTGGCCAGCGCGGGCGCCTCGGCCGCCTTGCTGGAGATCTGCCACGCGTTCGACGCGGCCGCCACCGACCTGCTGATGCACGCGGTCGCGGTGGGCCTGGTGGTGGCGGCGAACGCCGCGATGGGCGGCCGGCTGCTCGCGCCGCGTTGAGAGCTTGCTCGAAGCTCCCGGGCATCTTTCATTGAGGCGCTTCCTGCCCGATCGACCCTGCGGCCGTTGAAAGTCCCGGAAATGGCGGATGGAACGGGTGCGCAAGGGTTTTGGCCAAGGCTCCAGGAAGCCGTTCACGATCTATCCGTCGGCCCAACCTTCTCCCCCGTCATTCCTGCGGCCGTTGAGAGCCGCTGGGATGACGTTTCATGGAGGGAACGCCTGAAGATCGTGGATAGGCTCTAGGAGGTAACCGCACGACGATGGACGGCGAAGGAAAAGGTGCGGCGATGGCCGCTTCCTTTCTTGTCCAGGAGATACGCATGAACCGCACTCTCGTACTCGCCGCCGCCCTCATGGGCGCCGTGATCGGCCTGCCCACGCTGGCGCAGGATGCCATGCCCCGATCCGGCGGCAGCGGCGATGCCATGCAGCACGATGCCATGCAGCACGATGCGATGAAGAACGATGCGATGAAGCAGGACGCCATGCGGCATGGCGCCATGCGGAACGACGCCATGAAACAAGGCACGACGAAGCACGACGCCATGCAGGGCGATGCCGCGATGAACAAGGGCGGCGCGATGGACGGCATGTCCAAGGGCAAGCCGCACAAGGCGATGAAGCATGCGATGAAGAAGGACGGCATGGAGCACGGCGGCGCGATGCCGAAGGATGGCGGGGCGATGAAGTCCGGCGGCTGAGCCGGCAGGCCGTCCGCCTGCATGGCGGATGTCGCCGCGCGCGGAAAAACCGGCCCGGCCGAAGCGGCCGGGCCGGTCCGTTCATGCCCTGACGGTTACGGCGTCATCGTCAGGCTGATCCGCATGCCGCTGATCGGCGTGGTGGCGGACACGGCGATGTAGGCATAGCCCGCGGGCGGCCGGTTGAGGGTGACGCTCTCGGTGTTGCCCGAGGTGGCCGACCTGGCGTCGTAGCTCGACGTGGACGGCCAGCCGTGCGTGCTGACGTAGAGGTCGCCGTTGCCGCTGCCGCCGCTGGTGCGCACGGTGAGCTGCTGCGTGCCGCCGGGCACGTACACGTAGAAGTACTGCAGGTCGCCGGCGCGCGAGGTGGTCGGCACGGTGCGCTCGCAGCCGTTGTCGAGCATGCGCGGGTCGCTGCCGGTGCAGCCGGGCAGGGGCGGGTTGCCGGTGCCGGAACTGCAGGTGGACGTGTCGCCGTCGTGCGCGTTGAGGCAGCCTAGCCAGGTGTTCCAGTCGCTGTCGTGGCTGGTGCCGATGGAGCCGAGGTAGCTGGCGTAGCCGCTGTAGTTGCCCGGCCGGAAGTAGCCCAGGATGCTGGTCACCTCGCTGGGATGGTTCTCGAACATGTAGCGCACGCCGAGGTAGCCCCAGCGGTAGACCCGTTCCGTGCCGCTGTTGTAGTCGTTGGCCAGGATGGTGCTGAGCGGGTACTGCTGGGTGCCGGCGTCCTCGATCGCCTCCGGGTAGGCAAGCCCGCGGTAGCTGTAGGAGATGTACTCGGCCAGGCCCTCCACCCACCACACGGTCGGCGTGGACATGGCGGCGTTGAAGTCGCCGTACATGTCGAAGCGGCCGTCGAGGTAGTGCACGTACTCGTGGGTGAGGTTCCAGATCTCGAAGCTGGGACGCAGCCACTCGGCCTCGTAGGCGAGGAAACGCGCCTGGTTGCCGGGGGCCGACGGGTCGCCTTCGAGGTAGATGCCGCCGTTGTTGGTGTCGTTGCCGAACAGCACGCCGGAATAGGTCTGGTAATCGCTGCTGCTGTGGAAGATCACCAGTTCGAGCGAGTGGTTGTCGTCGTCGGCGACCGGCGTGTTGCCGTCCTGCAGCTTCTGGTGGAAGAAGCCCTCCTCGTTGATCACCTTGCTGCAGGTCTCGCTGACCTGCGCCGGGGTCAGCGCCTGCGCGCGCAGGTGCAGGTCGGCGCTGCACTGGTAGTCGACCGGCAGCACCGCCTGCGCAAGCTGGGTGCGGAAGTCGCAGATGCCGTAGTAGCCGCAACTGGCGTGGTCGTAGTAGTCCGCGGTGTCCGCGGTGCCCACCCAGATCGAGGCGCCGGCCCCGGTCATCGCGTAGCGGTCCAGGATGCTCTTGACCTTCGGCCGCACCGTGGACTGCAGCGATGCGTACTGGAGGAAGCGGGCCAGTTCGCGCCCCGCGTTGGACAGCAGGTATTCGTTGTCGGTGCCGGCCTCGGCGGCGTTGCGGTCGACGAAGCCGGACAGCGAGGTGGTGATGGAGGCGTCGGCCTGCACGGCGGCGACGAAGTCGGCGTTGTAGTGGCCGCGGAACAGCACGGTGAACACGTTGTTCACCGCCGCCATCATGTACCAGTAGCCGTGGTAGCTGCTGCCGTAGCGGTCGAGCAGCCCCTTCAGCGTGGGCAACTGGTGCGCGTTCTCGCCCGAGCTGTCGATCAGCGTGACGAACTCCGCCAGCACTGCCCCGTGGCTGTCGTTGACGTCGCGGAAGTGCGGGTTGGCGACGAAGGCGTCGAGCGCCGGACGGATCGCGTTGCGCAGCAACGTGCCGTAGCTGCCGACGTCGGCCGGGTCGTAGTACTGCACGTAGTAGCCGGCGCGCAGGAACAGGATCAGCTGCAGGGCGCCGTTGGCGTTGCTTCCCGCGTAGCTGGCGGCATCGTTGCGCAGCGCGTCGGCGATGGTGGCCATCTTGCTCTCGGCGAAGATCTGCCCCGCGGTGGCGCCGGTGACGCCGAACAGGGTGTTGATGCAGGTATCGACGTCGGCGCCGCGCACCAGCGAGACCAGTTGGCTGCCGCTGGCCGAGGCGAAGGCCTGCGGGGTGCAGGCGGTCGCCGCCAGCCGCATCAGGCTGGCGCGGGCGGTGCCGCGGGAGGGCCGGTCGTAGTCGGCGCGCAGGTGCTCGCGCGAGGCCGATTGCGGCGGCCGCTCGGCCGGCGTCAGGCGGCGGCTCTGCTGATGTTTCACTGGTGTTGCAAGAGGTGACGCGAGCCGCAAAGCTTCGGCGTGCGGCGGTGGCAAACTGGACTGCGGCGCTTGGCTGGCATGGCCGGCCATGCTGGCAAGCAGCAGGACGGCGGGCAGCATGCCGCGCAGCGGCATGGTTCTCGTGCAGTTGTTCATGATCCCTCCCATGTGATGACCCCCTGTGGTCCGCCGCGCAGCGGATGGCCCCTGGGGCCTGCTCCGGCAGCACGGTCGGGGCATCCTAGGAAGGAGGGCGGGGGGCGTCTTGGCGCCAAGCGGCGCCTGGCCGTGGAATGGAGACAAATCCGCCGGAGCGAGGCATCGGCCGATGACGGACAAGCGGGAGTGGCAGGCGTCGTTCATGCACCAGCTCGGCCAGGGACTGTTCGTCACCGCCCTGTTCGACCGGCTGGCGGACATCGTTTTCTCGGTAAAGGACCGGCACGGCCGCTACGTGTGGATGAGCGAGACCTGCGTGGCGCGCTGCGGCCTGGCGAGCCGGCAGGTCGCGGTGGGGCTGACCGCCTTCGACCTGTTCCCGGAGCCGATGGCCGAGCGCTACCGGCGCCAGGACGACCAGCTCTTCCGCACCGGCCAGCCGCTGATCGACAGCCTCGACCTCACCCTGTACCCGGACCGCAGCACCGGCTGGTGCCTCACCACCAAGGAGCCGCTGCGCGACGCGGCGGGCCAGGTGATCGGCCTGGCCTGCGTCTCGAAGGACCTGGTCGAGCCCAGCCGCACGGGCATGGTCGACGAGGGATTCGCCGAGGCGATCGACTACATGCACGCCCACCTGGCGATGCCGCTGCGGGTGGACGAACTGGCGCGGCGCTCCGGGCTGACCGGCGCGCAGTTCGACCGGCGCATGAAGAAGCTGTTCCAGCTTTCCACCGGGCAGTACCTGCAGAAGATCCGCATCGACCGGGCCGCCAAGCTGCTCGCCGACGGCACCGCGCCGATCGCGCAGGTCGCGCAGCTCGCCGGCTTCTGCGACCAGAGCAGCCTGTCGCGCCAGTTTCGCCAGTTGACCGGCCTGACGCCGCGCCACTACCGCCGGCTGGCCCGGTCCTGAGAGCTTGTTCAAAGTCTCCTAAATATCTCCTACGAAGCGTCATCCCAGCGAAAGCTGGGATCCAGTGCCTTTGGGTTTTGAGGATGGGAAAAGTCACTGGATTCCTGCTTGACCAGCCATGCGGCTGTTGAAAAGCGCCTCGCAGGAATGACGAGCGGGGAGCGTGAGGAGATTCCAATCCAACTGGGATGCTTTGAACCGGCCTTGAGCGCGCCTCAGCCGGGCGGGGCGACAGCCAGCCGGCTGTGCCGGCGGCCGTAGCCGAAGTACACCGCGCAGCCGATCGCCAGCCACACCGCGAAGCGTGCGTAGGTGATCGCGGGCAGCCCCCAGATCAGCCAGCACGAGAAGCCCACGCCGACCAGCGGCACCCAGGGCATCAGCGGCGTGCGGAACGGGCGGTGCAGGTCCGGCCGGCGCAGGCGCAGCACGACCACGGCGGCGCAGATCACGATGAAGGCGCTGAGCACGCCGATGTTCACCAGCTTGGCCAGCTCGTCGAGCGGGAACAGCCCGGCCGCCGCGGTGGTCACCGCGCCCAGCAGCACGGTGGAGCGGTGCGGCGTGCGCCAGCGCGGATGCACGCTGGCGAACCATGCCGGCAGCAGGCCGTCGCGGCCGAGGCTGAAGCCGATCCGTGCGCCGGCCAGCAGGTTGGCGAAGATCACGCTGGTGATGCCGCACACCGACGCCAGCGAGATCACCACCATCGCCCACGGCAGCCCGATCCGGGTGAACGCGCCGGCCACCGGCGCGGCGTTGTCCAGCGTGGTGTACGGCACGATGCCGGTGAGCACCAGGCAGATCGCGAAGTACAGCAGCATCGCGATGCCCAGCGACAGCAGCACCGCGCGCGGCAGGTCGCGCTGCGGGTTCTTCGACTCCTCGGCGGCGGTGGTCAGCATGTCGTAGCCGAACACGGCGAAGAACACCACCGCCGCGCCGGTCACCACGCCGTGCATGCCGAACGGCATGAACGGATGCCAGCGTTCCGGCTTCACCCAGGCGGCGCCGACGATCACGATCAGCGCCGCGCCGGCGATCTTGATCGCCACGATCAGCGTGTTGAAGCGCGCGCCCCATTCCATGCGCGCCGCCAGCAGGGCGGTGATCGCCAGCGAGACCACGATGGCCGGCAGGTTCACCACCCGGCCGGGCGCACTGCCCCAGGCACCCTGCGCCCACGCCGGCAGCGGCAGGCCGGCGGCGTCCAGCAGCGCCTGCACGTAGCCGGACCAGCCCACCGCCACCACCGCGGCGATCAGCGCGTACTCCAGCAGGAGGTCCCAGCCGATGATCCAGCCGGCGAACTCGCCGAGCACGGCGTAGCCGTAGGTGTAGGCGCTGCCGGAGACCGGGATCAGCCCGGCGAACTCGGCATAGCACAGCGCGGCGGCCGCGCTGGCGATGCCGGCGATCAGGAACGACAGCACCACCGCTGGCCCGGCATGGGTGGCGGCCACCGTGCCGGACAGCACGAAGATGCCCACGCCGATGATGCCGCCCAGGCCGATCGCGGTGAGGTGCCCCAGCCCGAGCACGCGGCGCAGGCCGCTGCCGCGCGTGGACGCCTCGTCCTGCAGCGATTCCACCGACTTGCGCCGGGCCAGTTCGTGGATCAGTCCCATCGGTTTCTCCCCCTAGAGCGCGTCGCTGGAACGCCGTCGACGACCGTGGTTTTCGTCGTCCCGGCGTAGACCGGAACCTTGTCTTATGTGTGCCCGCATGCGCCGGCATGGCGGCACGCACGGTGTGTGCCGGCGTCCGCGGTCCGCCCCCCGGCGGCCCGCGGCCCGGTCAGCGTTTCTCGTCGTAAGGGGATTTCCCTCCGTCCGCGATGAAGCGGTCGATCTGCTGCTGCAGCACCGGCAGCGGCACCGAGCCCAGCGCCAGCACGGCGTCGTGGAAGGCGCGCAGGTCGAAGCGCTCGCCCAGCGCCTTCTCGGCGCGCTCGCGCGCCTGCACGATGGCCATCTCGCCGAGGTAGTAGGCCAGCGCCTGGCCGGGCCAGGCGATGTAGCGGTCCACCTCGGTCTCGATCTCGTGCTCGCCCAGCGCGGTGTTCTCGCGCATGTAGGCGATGGCCTGCGCGCGGCTCCAGCCCAGGTGGTGGATGCCGGTATCGACCACCAGCCGGCAGGCGCGCCACATCTGGTAGCCGAGGTAGCCGAAGCGGTCGTACGGCGTGTCGTACAGGCCCATCTCCAGGCCCAGCCGTTCCGAGTACAGCGCCCAGCCTTCGCCGAAGGCGGAGATGTAGGTGTTGCGGCGGAAATCCGGCAGCCCCTCGTGTTCGGCCGCCAGCGGCATCTGCAGCGCGTGGCCGGGCGCGGACTCGTGCAGGGTCAGCGCGGTGAGCGCGTACAGCGGGCGCGAGGGCAGGTCGTAGGTGTTGACCATGTAGTAGCCGGCGCCGCCGCGCCCGCCGGTGTAGAACGGCGCCAGCTCCGCCGGCACCGGCTCGATCACGAAGCGCTGGCGCGGCAGCCGGCCGACGTACTGGCCGAGCTTGCCGTTGACCCGGTTGGCGATCCAGGCGGCCTGCTTGAGCAACTCGTCGGCGCTCCTGGGATAGAACTTCGGGTCGGTGCGCAGGTAGTGCAGGAACGCGGCGAAGCTGCCCTTGAAGCCGGTCTCGCCGATGGTGCGCTCCATGTCCGCGTGCAGCCGCGCGACTTCCTTCAGGCCCAGCGCGTGGATCGCGTCGGGGCTCATGTCCAGCGTGGTGAACTTGCGGATCTGCGCGCGGTAGAACGCCTTGCCGTCCGGCATCGCCTCGGCGGCCAGGCTGTCGCGCGCCTGCTTCATGTAGACGTTGCGGATGAAGTCGAGCAGCCGCGCGTGGGCCGGCGCGACCGCGTCGCGGATCGCGGCGAGGCCATCGGCGCGCAGGAGGGCCTGCTGGCCGGCCGGGATGCTCGCGGGCATCTGCCGGAACGGTTCGTAGAACAGGCTGTCGGCGTCCTTGGCGCGGGCCACGTTGGCGATCGACTGGTCGCGCCCGGCGAGCGTCGCGCGCGGCACGCTGAAACCGCGCGCGAGGCCGGCGCGCATGTTGGCGATCTGCTCGTCGAAATAGCGCGGGACGTCGCGCAGCAGGCCGATGTAGCGGCGGTAGTCGGCGGCGTTGCGCAGCGGCCGGCGCGCGGTGAAGCCGAGGTTGCCCCAGAACGAGGTGTCGCTGTTGAACGGCATCTGCCAGGTGCGGAAGCGCTGGTCGGCCAGCAGCGCCTCGACCTGGTTGCGGTAGACCTCGTAGCTCACCCGCTCGTCGCCGTGCAGGGCGTCGGCCGGGATGGCGTCGAGCCGCTCCAGCACGTCGGCCCAGTAGCGCTCGCGCATGGCCTGGGTGGCGGCGTCGACGCGCGGTAGGTGGTCGGCCGGCAGCGCCTGGGTGTCCTCGTCGTCGGCGCCGGCGAATTGCTGCTGGCGCCAGTCCCATTCCTGCGTGTAGATCGCGCGGAAGCGCTGCGCGGCGTCGCTGTCTGCGGAGGCGGCAGAGGCGGCGAAGGAAGCGCCCAGGCAGGCGGCGAGGCAGAGGCGGGCGATCAGCGTGGACATGGCGGCGCTCCGGTGGCGGTCAGGCGAAGGGCTGGTCGATGGCGGGCGAGGGTTCGGTGAACCACGCCGCGCCGTCGGCGGTGACGTGGAAGTGGTCTTCCAGGCGGATGCCGAAGCGGTCGGGCAGCACGATCATCGGCTCGTTGCTGCAGCACATGCCGGGCTGCAGCGCGGTGGCGTCGCCGCGCACCAGGTAGGGCGTCTCGTGGATGCTCAGGCCGCAGCCGTGGCCGGTGCGGTGCGGGATGCCGGGCAGGCGGTAGTCCGGGCCCAGGCCGGCGCGTTCCACCACCGCGCGCGCGGCGGCGTCCACCGCCTCGCACGGCACGCCGGGGCGCACCGCCTCGAACGCGGCGCGCTGCGCGGCGTGCTCCAGTTCCCAGATGCGCGCCTGCTCGGCGTTCGGACGTCCGAACACGTAGCTGCGCGTGATGTCGGAGTTGTAGCCCTGCACCGAGCAGCCGGTGTCGATCAGCACCAGCTCGTCCGCGGCCAGGTGCTGCTCGCCGGGGATGCCGTGCGGGTAGGCGGTGGCCTGGCCGAACTGCACGATGCAGAAGGTGGAGCCGTTGTCGGCGCCCAGCGCGCGGTGCGCCTCGTCGATGAAGCGCACCAGCTCGCGGTTGCCGATGCCCTCGCGCAGCACGCCGGCGGCCAGCCGGTGCACCTGCAGGGTCATCGCGGTGGCCTGCTGCATCAGCGCCAGTTCGGCGGCCGACTTGCACATGCGGCAGCCGTCGATGATCGGGCTGGCGTCGGCGAGCGGCTGCCCGCCCAGGGCCTCGCGCAGCCGCACGGCGACGGTGTACGCGGCGGCCGGGTCGAGCGCGAGGCTACGGGCGTGGCGCTCGCGCAGCGCGGCGGCCACCAGCGCGTGCGGGCTTTCGTGCTCTTCCCAGGTGCGCACGTCGGCGTCGATCTGCAGCACATGTTCCAGCGAGCCGGTCTCGAACGCCGGGCAGACCACGACGGGCTCGCCCTGCGCGGTCAGCAGCAGGCCGACCAGCCGCTCGCTGGCGCCCCAGCCTATACCGCTGAAATAGCGCAGCGAGGCGCCGGCGGTGACCAGCAGCGCATCGACGCCCGATTCCCGCATCAGCGTCCGCGCGCGCTGCAGGCGCTGCCGGTATTCGTCCTTGCCGATCGGCGCGGCGGTCGCCGGCCAGCGGCTCAGGCCGGCGCGCGCCCGGTCGAGGTCGAGGCCGCCGATCTGGCGGTCGCTGCGCGGCGCGGTCACGGCGCGGGGCTCGGCGGCGGGAGGTCGTCGCTGCGCCACTGGCCGTCCACCTGCCGCGCGACGCCGCCGGGATTGCGGTCGCGCAGCTCCGGCGGCAGCAGGTGGTCGGCGACGTTGTCGTAGCAGTGCAGCGCGGCGAAGCGGCGGATCGCCGCGGGCATGCCGACGGCGGTGAAGCCGGGGTGGCCGGTGCTCGGGTACGGGCCGCCGTGGTTCATCGCCGCGCTCACCGCCACGCCGGTCGGCATGCGGTTGGCGATCAGCCGGCCGACGCGCGGGCGCAGGCGCTGCGCCAGCCGCGCCATGGCCTCGTCGTCGCCGCCGTCGGTGGCGCCGTACAGCGTGCCGGTGAGGTTGCCTTCGAGGCCGGCGGTCACCGCCAGCATGTCGTCGAGGTCGCGTGCGCGCACCAGCAGGCTGGCCGGGCCGAACGCCTCGCGCTGCAGTTCGAGCGGGTGCTTGAGGAACGCCCGCGCGCCGACCTGCAGCAGGGTGGCGCGGAAGCGGAAGCCCGGGCCGGCGGAAGTGCCGCCGGCGAGGCAGACCGCGCCCCAGTCGCGCAGTGCGGTCACCGCCTGCTCCAACTGGTCGCGCACGCCGCGGGAGAACAGCACGCCCGGTGGCGCGGCGTTGAACAGCGCGATGGCGGCGTTGACGAAAGCGTCGCCGGCGTCGCCCTCAGGCACCACGACGAGGCCGGGGTTGGTGCAGAACTGGCCGCTGCCCATCGTGCACGAGGCGAAGAATTCCTGCGCCAGCGCGGCGCCGCGCTCGGCCAGCGCGCCGGGCAGCAGGAACACCGGGTTGACGCTGGACAGTTCCGCGTACATCGGGATGCCGGCCTGGTCGGCGGCGGCCTTCAGCGCGAGGCCGCCGCTGCGGCTGCCGGTGAAGCCGATCGCGCCCAGCCGCGCGTCGCCGGCAAGCTCCAGGCCGAGGCGACGGTCGAACTGGTAGAGCAGTTGCATCGACGCGGCGGGCAGGCCGGCCTGCAGCAGGGCGCGGTGCGCCAGCTCGGCCAGCCGCTGGCTGGTCGCCGGGTGCGACGGGTGCGCCTTGGCGATCACCGGGTTGCGCGCCGCGATGGCCGAGGCGAAGTCGCTGCCGGCGGCGGCGTTGAAGGCGAACGGGAAATTGTTCGGGCCGAACACCAGCACCGGCTTGTGCAGCGGCGCGTAGTGCGAGCGCAGGTCGGCGGCGGTGTCGATCACCGGCTGCGTCCAGGCGTAGTCGCGCACCGCCTGCGCGGCCAGCCGCAACTGCCGGCTGGTGCGCGGCAGCTCCACCTTGGCCAGCCGGGTGTCCGCCGGCAGCGCGGTCTCCGCGTGCGCCAGCGCGACCAGCGCCGCCGCGTCGTCGTCGATCGCCTGGGCGTAGCCGTCGAGGAAGCCGGCGATGCGCGACGGCGGCGCCGCCGCGAGTTCGTCGGCCGCGGCGCTGGCGCTGGCCAGCGCCGCTTCCACGTCGGCTTCGCCGCTGACCGGGAAGTCCGGCCCGATCGCTTCGCCGGTGGCCGGATCGACGGCGCGCAGGCGCTTGCAGGATGCCGGCGCGGCGCGCCATTCGCCGGCGATCAGCAACGGCTGGACGTCCATCTCAGCGCCCCGGGCGGTTGGCGACGGCGGCGCGGATCTCGCGCAGCGCGGCTTCCCGCTCGGCGCCTTCCAGCACCAGGCGCGGCGCGCGCACGCGCTCGCTGCCCAGGCCCGCCACTTCCTGCGCCAGCTTGATGAGCTGCACGAACTTGGGCACGGTGTCCATGCGCAGCGTTGGCAGGAACCAGGCGTAGAGCTCGGCGGTGGCCTCGACGCCGCCCGGCTGGCTGGCGCGCTCGAACAGCTCCACCGATTCCTTCGGGAAGGCGTTGACCATGCCGGCGATCCAGCCGGTGGCGCCCATCTGCAGGCTCTCCACGATGATGTCGTCCACGCCGACCAGGATCTCCAGCCGGTCGCCGATCAGCGCCTTTAGGCCGGCGATGCGGCGCACGTCGCCGGAGGATTCCTTCACCGCCTGCACGTTGGGGTATTCGGCCGCCAGCGCCGCCAACTGCCCGGGCGAGAAGTCGGTCTTGTAGGCCAGCGGGTTGTTGTAGAGCATGCACGGCAGGTCGGTGGCGGCGATCACCGCCGAGACGTGCGCGCCCATTTCGCGCCAGTCGGTGGAATACACGTAAGGCGGCAGCACCATCAGGCCGGCGCAGCCGACCGCCTTGGCCGCGCGCGCCAGCCGCACGGCCTCGTCGGTGGACAGCGCGGCGATGCCGGGGATGACCGGCGCGCCGTCCAGCGCCTCGACCAGGGTGCGCATGATCGCGACCTTCTCGTCGAAGCCCAGCGTGGCGCCTTCGCCCAGCGAGCCCAGCGGCACGATGCCGGTGCAGCCGGCGTCGAGCATGATGCGGGCGTGCCTGGCGAGGAACGCATGATCGACCTTGCCGTCGTCGGTGAAGGGAGTGGTGATGGCAGGAATGACGCCGCGCCAGATGGACTGCTTGCTCATGCGGATAAGCCTCGTTGGTCGTCAGGTAGACAGGTCGGGAATGGACGAGTCGGGGAGGGACAGGTCGGCGGCGGCCAGCGAGGCCAGCCGCGCGGGAAACAGCGGCGGACGGAAGCCGCCGCGCGGAAAGCGGCCGAGCTCGGCCAGCGCGCTGCCGCAGACGCGGCCCTGGCACGCGCCCATGCCGCAGCGCGTGGCGAGCTTGGCGGCGCGGGCGTCGTCGAACCCGTCCAGCGCGGCCAGCGCGACGTCCTCGCAGCGGCAGACGACGGTGTCGCCGTCGGCCAGCGCGCGCAGGCGCGCGTCGAGCGCGAAGTGCCGCGCGAGCAGGCGGGCGAAGCGGCGCTCGCGCTCGCGCGCGGGAAGCAGATCGGTCGCGGCGGCGATGGCGCCGGCGGCGACGTGCCCGGCGATGGCGCCTTCGATGCGGGCGGCGGCGAGGCCGCCCACGCCGCACAGCTCGCCGGCGGCGTAGATGTTGGCGACGCTGGTGCGCAGCATGCGGTCCACCTGCACGCGCGGATGCGTGCCGGCGTCGTCGGTGGCGCAGCCGAGCAGGGCGGCCAGCTCGACGTTCGGCACCAGGCCGTAGCCGACGGCGAGCATGTCGCAGGCGATCCGCCGCGAGCCGTGCGCGTCTTCGATGTCGATGCCTTCCAGCGCGTCGATGCCGTGCGCCGCGCGCACGAACGAGCCGAAGCGGTAGGGCACCCCGGCCAGCGTCGCGCGCAGCGCCGCGGCCTGCGCGACGCGCGCGGGCCAGCGCCACAACTGCCGCGCGAACGCCGAGACGGCCGTGGCAGGCGCCTGCTCGTGGATGCCCAGCACGTGCGCGCCATGCCGGCGCAGCGTGGCGGCGGCGGCCAGCAGCAGCGGGCCGCTGCCGGCCACCGCCACGCGCTTGCCGGCGACCGGCCAGCCCTGCTTGGCGAGCGCCTGCAGGCCGCCGGCGCCGGTCACGCCGGGCAGCGTCCAGCCGGGGAAGGGCAGCAGCAGTTCGCGCGCGCCGGTAGCCAGCACCAGGGCGCCGAAGACGAGCCGCACCGCGGTCTGCGGCGTTTCCGCCAGCAGCGTGCGACGTCCGGCCGCGACGATCTGGTGCTGCGGCAGCCATTCCACGCGCCGGCGCGCGAGCGCGTCCAGGGCTTTTCGCGCGGCGCGCGGCGCGCCCCGGCGCACGTCGTGGCGCCAGACCTGGCCGCCGTGGCGGGCCTGCGCATCGAGCAGGCCGACCCGCGCGCCGTGGCTGGCGGCGGCCTGCGCCGCGGCCAGTCCCGCCGGGCCGGCGCCGACGACCAGTACGTCGTAGCGCTCAGTCATCGGTGTTCACCTGCATGCCGTCGCGCGCCGGCGTGATGCATGCGCGCTGGTGGGGTACGCCGTCGATCCGCACGCGGCATTCGAAGCACACGCCCATGCCGCACACCGGCGCGCGCGGCTCGCCGCGCACCGAGCGGCGGAAGCGGGTCGTCACCCTGGCGACCGCGGCGGCCACGCTGCTGCCGGCCGGCACGGCGACCGGCTCGCCGTCCACGCTGAGCCGCACGACGCCGGCCGCGTTCATGCGAGCGCCCTCGCCGGCGCGTAGGGCGCAGGGTCGATCGCCGGGGTGCGCCCCAGCAGCAGGTCGAGCATCAACTGGGCGCTGCCCAGCGCGGTGGTGACGCCCAGCCCCTCGTGGCCCGCGGCGACCCACAGGTCGGCGCGGCCGGGAACGGCGCCGAGATAGGGACGCCCGTCCGGCGTGGCGGGGCGGAACCCGGTCCAGGCGCGGATCGCGCGCAGCCCGCGCAGGGCCGGCATGAAGTCGAAGGCGCGCTGCAGCATGCGTTGCAGCATCGGCGCGGAAACCGACGGATCGGCCACGTCGAATTCGCGCGAGGAGCCGATCAGGATCTGCCCGGTCGGGCGCGGCTGCACGTTGAAGGCGACGCTGCTGCCGGCGTGGCCGTGCGCGCTGTCGGCGTAGCCCAGTTCGAGCACCTGGTGATGCAGCAGCCCCGGGTAGCGGTCGGTGATGAGCAGGTGTCCCTTGCGCGGGCGCAGCGGCAATTGCGGCAGCAGTTCGGGCAATGCGCAGCCGGTGGCGACCAGGGTGGGGCCGGCCAGCACGGTGCCGTCGTCCAGGGTCACCGCGGCCCTGCCCAGCCGGCGCGCGGCGCGGCCGGCGTACAGCACCGCGCCGCGTTGCCGCGCGCGGCGGACCAGGTGCAGCGCCATCCGCGGCGGATATACCACGGCCTCGCGCGGCACCAGCATGCCGCCGCACAGCCCGGGGGCCAGCGCCGGTTCGAGCCGGTACAGCGCCTGCGCGTCGACGGCGTGCGCCTCGCCGCCGGAGGCTTCCAGCCGCGCGACGCGCTGCGCGATGCCTGCGGCCTCCGCTTCGTTGCGGGCGACCCACAAGGTGCCGCAGCGGCTGAACTCGGCCTCGGCGAGGTCGGCGAACTCCTCCCAGCGGTGCAGCGAATGGCGCGCCAGCGCCAGTTCCGCCGGGTCGTCGTCCATCGCCACCAGGTGCCCCATCGCGCAGGCGGTGGCGCCGCCGCCGATCGGGCCGGGCTCGACGATCGCGACGCGCAGCCCGGCGGCGGCCGCCTCATCGGCGCAACTGGCGCCGACGATGCCGGCGCCCACCACGATGAGGTCGTAGCCGTTCATTCCCCGCCGCTGCCCCAGGCGAACGGATCGTCGTCGTCGATCAGCAGCGTGGCCTGCGCGGTGACGTGCGCGGTACCGGTGATCTGCGGCAGCACGCCGCGCGCGCCGTTCACGTAGCGCGCCTCGAACACGCTGCCCAGGATGCTCTCCTGCCGCCAGACGGCGCCCGGCGCCAGCTTGCCGTCGGCGGCGAGGCAGGCCAGCTTGGCGCTGGTGCCGGTGCCGCAGGGCGAGCGGTCGTAGGCCATGCCGGGGCAGAGCACGAAATTGCGCGCGTCGGCATCGGGCGAGGCGGACCTGGCGTTGACCTCGATATGGTCGATCTCGCCGCCGTCGTCGCCGCGGATGCCGGCGTCGGTCAGGGCGTATCTGATCGCCTCGGTATAGGCGGTCAGCTCGCGCCGGTGGACGATGTCCAGCGGCAGCGGGGCGTCGTCGGTGATGAAGAACCAGTTGCCGCCCCAGGCGATGTCGCCGCGCACGCGGCCGTAGCCCGGCACGTCGATCTCCATGCCGGCCTCGAGCCGGTAGCTTTCCACGTTGTCGACCGAGACGCGCCCGTCGGCATGCAGCTTCACCCCCACGGTGCCCACCGGGGTGTCCACGCTGTGCCGGCCCGGCGCGAGCCGGCCAAGGTGCGCCAGGGTGCGGATCACGCCGATGGTGCCGTGCCCGCACATGCCCAGGTAGCCCACGTTGTTGAAGAAGATCACCCCGGTGCAGGCGCCCGGGCTGCGCGCCGGCCGCAACAGGGCGCCGACCATGGCGCTCGATCCCCGCGGCTCGCAGGTGATCGCGCTGCGCCAGGCGTCGTGCCGGTCGCGGAAACGCTGGCGCTGCTCGGCGAGGGAGACGTCGCCCAGGTCGGGCAGGCCGCCGAGGACGACGCGGGTGGGCTCGCCGCCGGTGTGCGAGTCGATGACATGGACGGTATGCATGCCGCCATGTTCCTGCCGGGGGCGTTTTGGCGTCTAGGCAAGCTTGCCCCTGCCGGATGCGGAATTCGGCATAGTTGCTGTTTGCCGCCCACGGGCCTTGTTACTGTCGGGGCGTGCCGTGCAGCTCGGTTGACGATTCCGGGGGAGGCCGTATGGACGTGAAGATTTCAGCAGGTGAATTGCAGCTTCTGTTCGACGCGCTGCCGGACGTCGTGTTCTTCGTGAAGGACCGCGCCGGACGCTATACCCATGCCAACCTTACGCTGGTGCGCCGGCTCGGGCTGAAGCGCCGGGAGGACGTGCTCGGCCGCAGCGTCACCGAGCTGTTTCCCAGCACGCTGGGCACCTCGTATGCGTCGCAGGACCGCCGCGCGCTGCTCGGCGAATCGATCGAGAACCAGCTCGAGGTGCATATCCTGCCCAACCGAGCGCCGGGCTGGTGCCTGACCTGCAAGTATCCGCTGCGCTCGCGTGCGGAAATCTGCGGAGTGGTCGGCATTTCGCGCGACCTGAACAAGCCGGACGGGAAGCACCCGACCTATCCGCGGTTGATCCGCGTGATGGACTACCTGCAGGACCACTATGCGGAAAGCGTGCGCGTGGGCACCCTGGCCGGCCTGGCCGAGGTGTCGGTGGCGCAGTTGGAGCGGCATTTCCGCAGGGTGTTCCAGCTGACCCCGCAGCAGGCGCTGACCAAGGTGCGCATCGAGGCGGCGATGCGGCTGCTGCTGGGGCGCGACAGCGTCGCGGACATCGGCCTGGCCTGCGGCTTCACCGACCAGAGCGCGTTCGCGCGGCAGTTCAAGGCCACCGTCGGGATGACGCCGCGGGAGTACCGCGGGCTGTATGCCGGCGCGAGGATCTGAGCGGCATTCCCACTGCGCGGATGCGCGCGCTCCGGGCGCAAGAACTTGTGCGGAACACCGCACCCATTCCGCAAGAATCCGACAAGACGCATCGATGCGGCGCATTTCACCATGTGCCGGAGTTCTGCGATTTTGTCCCGGTCTTGCGTTGCGTTTCACGATGCCGTGGCGCCGCAGGCACAGGTCGATGTTCTCGCAGGCATGCGGCAAGCCTGCTCCGTTGGGGACGGAGCGAGGCGGGGGAGGGACGCGGCAGAACTCCAGATGCCCCGATAGCTCAACCGGCGCGCCAGCGGTACGCACGCCGGTTCCAATCCATAAAGATCTGGAGAGAACACCGATGAACAATCATTCCCTGTTCCGGGGAACACCGCTTCGACGCAACCTGCTGACGGCTGCGCTGGTGGCGGGGCTGGGCACGGCCGGCCTGGTGCATGGCCAGGCGACGACCGGCACCATCTTCGGCCAGGCGCCGGCCGGCAGCGGCGACACGGTCGCGATCAGGAACTCCTCCGGCATCACCCGCCAGGTGGCGGTGGACGCGCAGGGCCGCTACTCGATCGCCGCGCTCCCGCTGGGCACCTACACCGTCAGCCTGCTGCGCGACGGCAAGGAAGTCGATTCGCGCAGCAACGTCACCCTGCGCGTGGGCGCGGGCACCGAGGTCTCGTTCGTCGCCGCGGCCGATGCCGGGCAGGCGAAGGACCTGTCGGCGGTCGAGGTGACGGCGAGCGCGCTGCCCGCCATCGACGTCACCGGCGTGGACTCGCGCACCGTCATCACCTCCGAGCAACTGGCCCGCCTGCCGCTGGCGCGCAGCGCCGAGGCGATCGCCCTGCTGGCGCCGGGCGTGGTCGAGGGCAGCGGCTACTTCGGCGGCCCCACCGGCGGCACGGTGGTCTCCTTCGGCGGCTCCTCGGTCACCGAGAACGCGTACTACATCAACGGCTTCAACACCACCGACCCGCTGAGCAACTTCGGCGGCTTCACGCTGCCGTACGGCTCGATCGACCAGCAGGAAATCCTCAGCGGCGGCTACGGCGCGGCGTACGGCCGTTCCGACGGCGGCGTGATCAGCCAGGTCGGCAAGCGCGGCACCAACGAGTGGCATTTCGGCGGCCAGGTGCTGTGGACGCCGGCGTTCGCCCGCGGCGAGCAGCGCGACATCCACTACGTCAGCGGCGCCGACCGCGGCACGCTGTACGACCGCAACTCGCGGGACCGTTCGTGGACCACGGTGGTCAGCGCCTACGCCGGCGGCCCGCTGATCAAGGACAAGCTATTCCTGTTCGCCTCGGCCGAGGCCGAGCGGCGCGAAGGCAGCAGCATCGGGTCGACCGACTCGCCGTACAAGACCAACTACCGCAACGACTACCCGAAGTGGTACGCGAAGCTGGACTGGAACATCACCGAAAGCAACATCCTCGAGGTGACCGGCGCGTCCTCCAAGCGCTCCTACTCGGCCGACCGCTTCAACTACGACTACGACACCGGCAGGTCCGGCGCTCCCGCCAGCCCGGCGGTGCCGACCAAGGCCGGCGCCGACATGTACGTCGCCAAGTTCACCAGCTACATCACCGACGACCTGACCCTGTCGGCGTTGTACGGCCGCATGGACGGCACCTACTACAACCAGGTCACCAACCGCTATCCGGACATCGGGCGGCTGTACAGCACGAACAAGCAGAACCCCGCGCTCAACGGCGGCAGCCCGATCGTCAGCCCGCAGACCCTCGGCGAGATCGCCGATCCCACCCACACCTCGCGCAACACCAACCTGCGCATCGACTTGAGCTACCGGCTGGGCGACCACACGCTCTCCGCCGGTATCGACAACCAGACCATCAAGGACATGAACGACGGCACCCGGATGGCCGATCCCGGCTATGCCTGGGAATACAACGTGGGCAACCCAAGCACCCCGATCAAGGGCGCGCCGGGCGACGCGAACTACGTCGCCGCGCCGGGCGGCTATGCCGGCGGCGAGACCGGCTACTACGTCGCCAAGTACCGCCGCTACGGCGGCGGCAGCGTGCGCGTGGAACAGCGCGCGCAGTACGTCGAGGATAGCTGGCAGGTCAACGACCGCTGGCTGCTCAAGCTCGGCCTGCGCAACGACCAGTTCACCAACTACAACCCCAACGGCCAGTCCTACCTGCGCCTGACCAAGCCGCAGTGGGCGCCGCGCGTGGGCTTCAGCTGGGACGTCAACGGCGACTCCAGCTTCAAGATCTACGGCAACGCCGGGCGCTACTTTCTGGCCCTGCCGTCCACGGTGGCGATGCGCCAGGCCGGCGCGCCGCTGTATACGCGCGAGTACTTCACCTACACCGGCATCGATTCGAACGGCCAGCCCACCGGGCTCACCCCGGTCGATACCAGCCGCGGCGTCGGCGCGCCGATCTCGGACAACCGCGAATACGGCCAGTCGCACGATCCGAAGATGGTCACCGCCACCAACCTGAAGTCGGAGTACCAGGACGAGTTCATCCTCGGCTTCGACAAGAAGCTGGGCAACGACTGGGTGTACGGCGCCAAGGCGACCTACCGCAACCTGCGCACCGCGATCGACGACTTCGGCGACTCCGGCGCCGTCGCCGCCAAGATGGACCGCATGGGCATCGACCGCAGCACCTACGACGCCGACCAGATCTCCGGCGCCTACCTGTTCAACCCCGGCCGCACCAACATCCTCAAGGTGCAGAAGTACGACGGCAGCTACTACTCGGTGCCGATGACCACGGCGGACTTCGGCTTCTCCTCGGGCATCAAGCGGCACTACTACGGGCTGAACCTGTTCCTGGAGCATCCGTTCGACGGCACCTGGTCCGGCAAGATCGACTACCTGTTCTCGCGCAGCTACGGCAACAGCGAAGGCCAGGTGCGTTCCGACATCGGCCAGGAAGACGTGTCCGCCACGGTGGACTGGGACTACGCGCAGGTCATGGAGTACGCCAACGGCGAGCTGTCCAACAGCCGGCGGCACCAGCTCAAGGCGTACGGCTCCTACCAGATCGCGCCGGAATGGCTGCTCTCGGGCAACGTGGCGATCCTCTCCGGCGCGCCGCGCAGTTGCCTCGGCTACTACGGCCCGGGCGAGACCAACCCCGGGCTCGGCTACAGCGGCGGCTACTACCACTGGTGCGGCGGCAAGGTGTCGCGCCCGGGCGACGCCGGCCACAACCCGTGGCAGTACATCGTCAGCCTGAGCGCCGAGTACCGCCCGGAGTGGGCCGGCAAGAAGCTGGGCATCAACGTGATGGTCTACAACGTGCTCAACAACCGGGTCACGACGCAGACCGACCCGTTCTACGGCTCGACCGGCGGCGAGTACCCGTCCTACCGGATCCCTGTCACCCAGTCGCAGCCGCGCTACGTCCGCTTCGGCGTGACCTACGACTTCTGACGCGGCCGCAAGGCCGTCGATCGGCCCGAATGACCGGGCGGTGCGCGCAACGCGCATCGCCCGGGCGGTACCTTTTTGCCTCCCCGGCTTGCGCCGCCCGTGAGACGGCGGCCTTTTTTTGCCCCGGGGCCGGGAGGCGTTTTTCCCCTGCAACGGGATCGATGGATACTGGGGGCCGGAACGGTTCCGGAGTAGCCCATGCATGCCTCGTTCGTCCGCCGGGTCGGCATCGTCCATCCCCTGATCCAGGCGCCCATGGCCGGCGCCACCACGCCCGCGCTCGCCGCCGCGGTATCCGAGGCCGGCGGCCTCGGCTCGCTGGGGGCCGGCTACCTCGAACCGGAGGCGATCCTGGCGCAGGCGGCTGACACGCGGGCGCTCACCCGCCGCCCGTTCGGCGTCAACCTGTTCGTGCTGCCCGACGACTTCGAGCCGGACATGGCCGCGGTGGCGCGTGCGCGTGCGCGGCTGGACGCGCTGATGGAGCGCGAGGGCATCGAGGCGCGCACGCAGTTGCCCGCGCGCTGGGCACCGCGCTTCAGCGACCAGTTGGCGGCGCTGCGCGAGGCGCGGCCGGCGGTGGCGAGCTTCGCCTTCGGCCTGCTTTCGCCGGCGCAACTGCGCGAGCTGCAGGCGCTGGGCATCGTGGTGGTCGGCACCGCGACCACGGCGGCGGAAACGCGCGCCTGGGCCGAGCTGGGAGCGGATGCGGTGTGCGTGCAGGGCGCCGAGGCCGGCGGCCATCGCGGCACCTTCCTGCATGCGCCGGACGAGGCGATGGTCGGCCTGTTCGCGCTGCTGCCGCTGGCCCTGCGCGCGGCCGCGGAATGCGCGCCGGACATGCCGGTGATCGCCGCCGGCGGGATCATGGACGGGCGCGCCATGCTCGCCGCCGAGGTGCTCGGCGCGGCGGCCAGCCAGCTCGGCACGGCTTTCCTGGGCTGCCCCGAGAGCGCGGCCGCGGCGGCGTGGAAACGGGACCTGCCGGCCGCCGAGGACCACCGCGTCACGACCATCCGCAGCTTCTCGGGCCGCGCGGCGCGCGGCCTGCGCAACCGCTACGTGGAGGCGATGGAGGGCGCCATGGCGGAGCTGCCCGGCTATCCCGCGCTCAATGCGCTCACCGCGCCGCTGCGCCGCGCCGCCGCCCAGGCCGGCCGCGGCGACCTGCTGTCGGAATGGTGCGGCCAGGCGGCCGCGCTCGTCCGCGACCTGCCAGCCGCCGAACTGGTGGCGGTGCTGATGGACGAATACGGCGCGGCGGCGCGCGCGCTGGAATGAGCGGCCGGGAAGGGCGCCGGCGACCGCCGCGGCCGGCCTTGACGTGCCCTTGCGGCAGGGACGCTATACTGCGGCCCGCGCCATCCCGCGCGGCGATACCGCACCGAGGCCCTCCCGCTTGAGCACTGCCCGTACGAACAAGGCCGTTACCACGGCCGCCCTGCGCAAGTCCGTCATCGACGCGCTGGACGAACTGAAGGCCAAGGACGTCCGCGAGATCGACGTCCGTGGCAAGACCTCCATCGCCGACCTGCTGGTGATCGCTTCCGGCACCTCCGCGCGCCACGTCAAATCCATCGCCGACGAAGTGGTGAAGTTCGCCAAGAAGGCGGGCGTGATGCCGCTGGGCGTGGAAGGCGAGCAGGAGGCCGAGTGGGTGCTGGTCGACCTGGGCGACGTGATCGTCCACGTGATGCTGCCGCGCATCCGCGAGTTCTACGGCCTGGAAAGGCTGTGGACGGTAGGCGACCACGAACAGGATGTCGGCGCCGCGAGCGCCGGGTGAGCCGCGATCCGCGCGCGACGTCCGGCTCTTCCCCTTCTCCCCTCCGGGGAGAGGACCGGGGGCCGGCCCCGCGGCATGGGATCGACGAAGCAGGACGCCACTCCGACATGCGCTCCCGCAGGCCCCGGCCGCTCGCCCCGGCCCTCTCGCCGAAGGGGAAGGGAAGCGGATGCCGTACGTCGTCTTTCGTCCTTGGGCGGCGACGATGCGCGCGCGCCTGATCGCCGTCGGCGAGCGCATGCCCGCATGGGTGGCTGAAGGCTTCGCCGAATACCGCAAGCGGCTTTCGCACGAGCTGCCGCTGGAACTGGTCGAGCTGAAGCCCGGCGTGCGCGGCAAGGGCCGCGACGACGCGCGCGCGATGCACGACGAAGGCGCCGCGATCCTCGCGGCCTTGCCCCGCGACATCCATGTCGTCGCGCTCGACGGGCGCGGCAAGACCTGGTCCAGCGAGCAACTGGCCGAGCAATTGGCGAAATGGCGCATGGCCGGCCGCGACCTGGCGTTCCTGATCGGGGGGCCGGACGGCCACGCGGCCGAGGTGCTGGCGCGCGCCGACCAGTCGTGGTCGCTGGGGCCGCTGACGCTGCCGCACATGCTGGTGCGGCTGGTGCTGGCCGAGCAGTTGTACCGCGCCACCACCCTGCTGGCCGGGCATCCCTACCACCGCGCCTGAGCCGCGCGGCGGGTTGCCGGCACCGGCGCGCTCCGGGTAGCGTGGCGGCCGTCCAGACCACTGCGTGATGCCCATGCCCTTCCAGATCCTGCCGGCCACGATCCACGACCTCGACACGCTGGCGCCGCTGTTCGACGGCTACCGCCAGTTCTACGGGCAGCCCGCGGACCTGGGGCGCGCGCGCGACTTCCTGTCCGACCGCCTCGTCCATCACGAGTCGCAGATCCTGCTGGCGCGCGACGCCGCGGGCGAAGGGCTGGGTTTCACCCAGTTGTATCCGCTGTTCTCCTCGGTGCGCACCGTGCGCACCTTCCTGCTGAACGACCTGTTCGTGGCCGCCGCCGCGCGTCGCCGCGGCGTGGCGACCGCCCTGCTGGACGCCGCCGTCGAGCAGGCGCGGCGCCTGGGCGCGGCGAGCCTGTCGCTGTCGACCGCGCTGGACAACGCGCCGGCACAGGCGCTGTACGAAGGACGCGGCTGGCAGCGCGACCGCCAGTTCTGCGAATACAGCCTGGCGCTCTGAGCGCGCATTGGCTATGCAGGACGCTTTCGTTTCCACGGGCAGACCGATGCTCTACCTCGCCTCGCAATCGCCGCGCCGGCGCGAGCTGCTGCAACGGTTCGGGATTCCGTTCGCCGCGCTCGACGTGGACGTGCCGGAGCGGCGGGCGGCGGGCGAGTCGCCGCAGGACTATGTGGTCCGCGTCGCGCGCGACAAGGCGAAGGCCGGCCTGGCCGCGCTCGACGGCGCCGCCGGCGCCCTGGTGCTCGGCTCGGACACCGAGGTGGTGCTGGACGACGAAGTGTTCGGCAAGCCGGCCGATGCGGCCGATGCGGCGGCCATGCTGCGGCGGCTGTCCGGCCGCACGCACGACGTGGTGTCGGCGGTGTGGTGCGTCGGCGCCGCGCGGGAGCGGCACGAGCTGTGCGTTTCCAAGGTGCGCTTCGCGCCGCTGGACGAGGCCGCCATCGCCGCCTACGTCGCCACCGGCGAACCGTTCGGCAAGGCCGGCGCCTATGCCATCCAGGGGCGCGGCGCGATCCTGGTGGAGCACCTGGAAGGCAGCTATTCCGGCGTGATGGGGCTGCCGCTGTTCGAGACGGCGCGGCTGCTGCGCGGATTCGGCCTGCCAGCCTGAGCGCCTGCCCGGGCTCCGGCGATTGCGCCGGCCGGACGCCGGCTCAGTGGCCGGGCGGCAGCGCGACGAACCATGCCGCCACCGCCAGCAGGTTGTTCACGCCGTGCGCCAGCACCGACGGCCACAGCGAGCCCGAGCGCAGGCGCAGCCAGGCCAGCACCGCGGCGAGCAGGGCCAGGTTCGGCACCGCGTACCACAGGTAGTTGAGGTCGGGCAGGTGCACCGCGGCGAACAGCAGCGAACTGACCGCCATCGCGCCGCCGGCCGGCATCCGCCGCAGCAGCGCCGACAGCAGCACGCCGCGGAACAGCAATTCCTCCACCAGCGGCCCGGCGCTCACCACCAGCAGCGCCAGCGGGATGCGTAGGGCCAGCGAACTGGCGCCGCCGAGCTGCTTGACGTCCTGCGTCACCTGGTGGCCGTGCGCCAGCCACTGGGTCAGCCAGCCGCCCAGCACCGGCATCGCCAGGCCGAACAGCACGGCCAGCGCGTAGTACGCCGGCGGGCCGCGGCGGTTCAGGCCGAAGCCGGGCGGCGCGGCCATCGCCCATGGCCCCGGCCAGCAGCGCCGCGCCAGCCACAGGGTCAGCGTGGCCGCGACGAGCAGGGTCAGGATGACCAGCACCACGCCGGTATCCGGGCGGGACAGCTCGGCCTGCAATTGCGCCTGGAAACCGGCCGTGCCGAGGTTGCCCCGGTACAGCCCGACCGCCAGCCCGAGGAGCAGGCCGAGCAGGCCGCTGACCACCAGTTGCAGCAGGAAGTAGAGCAGGATCAGGCACAGCGCGCCGCCGATTCCCGGGACGCGGACGTGGCGTGGCGGGAACGTGCTGGCGGAGGATTCTTCCATGGCGTGCCTGCGGTACGGGGTGGCTGAGCCAGAACGCCCATCGCCCGGCGCGCCCACGCTAGCGGGCGGGCGCGGGCAAGGCAATCCCGCAGGGCGCCGGGGGCGGGGCTGCCTGTATAGTGGGGCGGCCCTGCACGGAGGATCCGAGGCGCCGCGCGCCCACCCATGTTCGTCTTCGATTGGCTTGCCGACCCCACCGCCTGGGCCGGACTCCTCACCCTGGTGGTGCTGGAGATCGTGCTGGGCATCGACAACCTGGTGTTCGTCGCCATCCTCGCCGACAAGCTGCCGCCCGCGCAGCGCGACCGCGCGCGCATCCTCGGCCTGACGCTGGCGCTGCTGATGCGGCTGGGCCTGCTCGGCGCGATGAGTTGGCTGGTGCGGCTGACCGCGCCGATCGTCACCTGGCATGCGCTGTCGCTGTCCTGGCGCGACATCATCCTGCTGCTCGGCGGCGCCTTCCTGCTGTTCAAGGCCACGCTGGAGCTGCACGAGCGGCTGGAGGCGGGCGACGACCACGCCGCCGGCAGCCGGGCGCCGGCCCGCTTCTGGCTGGTGGTGGCGCAGATCGTGGTGCTCGACGCGGTGTTCTCGCTCGACTCGGTGATCACCGCGGTCGGCATGGTCGAGCAGTTGTCGGTGATGACGATCGCCGTGGTGGTGGCGATGGTGCTGATGATCAGCGCCAGCAAGCCGCTCACCGCCTTCGTCAACGCGCGGCCGACGGTGATCGTGCTGTGCCTGTCGTTCCTGCTGATGATCGGCTTCAGCCTGGTGGCCGAGGGCCTGGGCTTCCATATCCCGAAGGGCTATCTGTACGCCGCGATCGGCTTCTCGATCATGATCGAGGCGTTCAACCAGACCATGCGGCGCAACCGGCGGCGCAGCCTGCTCGGCAGCGCGCGCCACCTGCGCGACCGCACCGCGCAGGCGGTGCTGCGGCTGCTGGGCGCCGGCGGCGAGGACGAGATCGACGCGCCCGGCGGCGCCGCCGAGGAGGGCGTGGCGGTGTTCGGCCGCGACGAACTGGCGATGGTGCAGGGCGTGCTCGACCTGGCGCAGCGCCCCGTGCGCTCGATCATGACGCCGCGGCCGGGAATCAGTTGGATCGACCCGCGCGAGAGCGCGGACGCGCTGCGCGCGGAAGTCGCCGCCTCGCCGCACCAGTGGCTGCCGGTGGCCGGCGACGACCTGGACCAGTTGATCGGCGTGGCCTCCTCGCGCGACCTGCTGGCGAGCCTACTCGAACACGGCCGCATCGACGTCGACAGCGTGGTGCGCAAGCCGATGACCGTGCTCGAATCGCTGAGCGTGCTGCGCCTGATCGACGAATTCCGCCGCGCGCCGCTGCAGGTGGCCCTGGTGGTGGACGAATACGGCAGCGTGCTCGGCATGGTCACGCCGACCGACGTGCTCGAGGTGATCGCCGGCGAATTCCCCGACGAGCTGAGCGGCGATCCCTCCGCGGTGCGCGAGAGCGACGGCGCCTGGCTGCTCGACGCCAGCCTCGACCTGCGCCGCATCGAGCACCTGCTCGGCATCCGGCTCAACGGCGACGACAGTTTCGCGACCCTGGCCGGCTACGTGCTGCAGCGGCTGGGCCGGCTGCCCGCGGTCGGCGATGCGTTCGACGGCGACGGGCTGCGCTTCGAGGTGGTCGCGATGGACGGCGCGCGCATCGAGCGGCTGCGCGTCGTGCCGGCCGCCGCCTGAGTGGCGCGCTTCTTCAACTGAGCACGAAGGCCCGGATCAATCCGTACACGCCCAGCGCGAGCGTGGCCAGCCAGCCGATGCTGCCCAGCGCGAAACCGCCTTCGCGCCTGGCGGCATCCTGCAGGTAGGCCGCCGCATACCAGGCGCGGCCAGCGACCCAGACCAGGCCGGTGATTCCAGCCCAGGCGGCGAAGCCGTAGTGCGCCGCCAGCCACAGCGACGGCAGGAACATCAGGGTCGATTCGAGCGTGTTCATCTGCACCCGGAACGCCCGGTCGAACGCGGGATGGCCGCTGGTCGCCGGCGCCTTGATGCCGTACTTCGAGCGGGCCCGGCCCACCGCGATGGCGGTGCCGAACTGCAGCAGAACGGTGAGCAAAACGACCAGGGCGGGCAGGTGCTGGGACATGGCGGGTTCTCGCTGAAAGGTGGCCTACTGTAGCGGCAGCGGACCGTGGCGGGATCGGGCGCGAGGGGTTATCGTCGCCGGGCGGCACCGGCGGCGGTGCATCGGTCGGCGAGGCGGGCATGGACTGGCAGAAAGGCGGCAGCAGCGACAACGTCGAAGTCGACAGCGGCCGCGGCGGTGGCGGCATGCGCTTCGGCGGCGGCCGCGGCATGGGCATCGGCGGCATCATCATCATGGCGATCCTGGGCTGGGTGTTCTTCAAGAACCCGATGGCCCTGCTCGACCAGGGCGGCGGCCAGGTCGGCGCCCCCGCGCCGAGCGGCCAGCCGGTGCAGGTGGACCCGCAGCAGAAGCAGTTCGTCAGCGCGATCCTGCATTCCACCGAGCAGACCTGGGGCGAGCTTTTCGCCGCCGCCGGCCGGACCTACGTCGAGCCCAAGCTGCACCTGTTCAGCGGCAGCGTCGACACCGCCTGCGGCGCGGCCTCCACCGCGGTGGGCCCGTTCTACTGTCCGGGCGACCAGAAGGTCTACCTGGACCTGGACTTCTTCCAGGAGCTGCAGACCCGCTTCCACGCGGCGGGCGACTTCGCCCGCGCCTACGTGATCGGCCACGAGGTCGGCCACCACGTGCAGAAGCTGCTCGGCGTGTTCGACAAGGTCGAGCAGGCCCGCCGCCAGGGTGCCGAGATGGAAGGCGCGAACGGCCTGTCGGTGCGCCAGGAGCTGCAGGCCGATTGCTTCGCCGGCGTCTGGGCCAACCACAGCCAGCAGCGCCTGCAATGGCTGCAGGACGGCGACGTGGAATCCGCGCTCAACGCCGCCAGCCAGATCGGCGACGACACCCTGCAGCGCGAAGCGCGCGGCACGGTGGTGCCCGACTCCTTCACCCACGGCACCTCGGCCCAGCGCGTGAAGTGGTTCAAGACCGGCTTCCAGGGCGGCGACGTCAACCAGTGCAACACGTTTGCCGGTACGCCTTGAGGATTCCGTTTCTAGCCGGCCTCTCCTGTCATAGTCGTTGCTGGGGTGATATCGACGGTACGGAACCGTTTGTGTCGGTATAGGACAGTCCTGCCATCGGTATGTGGTGTAAAGCCGGGTGCATGGCGCGTTATGAAAGCTCGGGGCTTTCGCGTTGCGTTTCACGCATACAGGCAAGTTGCCAAAGGACGCGCGACACAGTCGCCAATCGCAAACGGAGAGCTGGGATGCGTGCGATACGAAAGATGAAGTTCCTGGGGGTGTGCGCATTCCTGCTCTTGGCATGGAGTGCTGCCAAGGCGGGAACAGTTACCTATGTGTATACAGACCCGCAGGGGACCGTGCTTGCGGAGGCGGACGCACAAGGCAACATCACAGCGCGGTTCGATTACGCGCCGTATGGGGCTCTGGCCTTGGGGACACCCCCGACGGGGCCAGGCTATACGGGGCATGTGAACGACCCGGATACCGGGCTCGTGTATATGCAGGCTCGGTATTACGACCCGGAGGTGGGGCGGTTTATTTCCTTGGATCCATTGGGGCCGGTGGCGAGTAATCTGTTTGCATTCAATCGATACGATTACGCCAATAATAATCCGATTGCAAATGTCGATCCGGATGGACGGCAGAGTACGATGAGTGCCGGGTGGTGGGCAGGTCAGGCTGTAATGGCCCAACAGAGTCCTCAGCAGGTACAGCATCTTAATGAACAGAATGCTGCTCAAGCTCGGGTTGTTGCAACCTCTCTTGC
The DNA here is from genome assembly GCF_001428405.1 of Frateuria sp. Soil773. Lineage (GTDB taxonomy): Bacteria > Pseudomonadota > Gammaproteobacteria > Xanthomonadales > Rhodanobacteraceae > LMSL01. The sequence goes on along the minus strand of NZ_LMSL01000041.1, from coordinate 93,882 downwards.
TGCTGCAGGAGCGTCTCCTGCGGCAGGGTTTGTAGCGCAGACTGCAATAGCTGTCGCATCTGACTCGCTTGCTGCAGGGAGCCTTGCTGCGGGTGTAATGGCGAATGGCCAAGCGGTAGTCACAAGTGGCGCATTGGTAGCTGAAGGCGTTGCGGCAGCTAATGGGGTCAATGCCCCATGTCAACGTTGTCTACGACGTTGGGAGCGGATGTTTCTTTGACTGCGAGTCAATCCTCGAATTTGGCGCGTTTTGAGAGAAGGGTGCCTGTTGGAAACTTGGGGGTAAAGGTCGATAGCCTAGGAGGCGGGGTTGTTTTCTCGGCGACAGTTCCAGGAAAGGTGCCTGGCTCATCGGCTGTCTATCAGAAAACAGTGGACAGTGCGGGACAAACAACAGGTTATCTTAAGACGATGTTTGCGCCAGATGGTTCTGTCGTTCACATTAAAGACAAAATTAATAACGTGACCATTCCCCATGACCAGTAAAGTGCGGTTGCAGGCAATTTCAGGAAAAGAAGATTTTGCAGATTTGTGTGCGAGGCTATTTAATCCGGAGTGGGTTTTTAAGCTGGATCGATGCGCGTTGGTTGCCATGCTACAGCGTTATCTTGCTGGGCAGGTTTCCACTGAAAGCGTGGTCGATCTGGCGAATGCCCTTGAAATGAATGAACGCGTCAACGTCGACGGGCCGGGAGATGTCGTCATCAACAACGTGCTGTTCGAGCTGGCCAATCCGGAAATAAACGGTGCCTTGACCGAGGCCGGGGCTATGGCCTTGATCGAGACTCTTCAGACGGATTGATGCTTGGGAACGTTCTTGGTCGTTCCCTTCCCCCTTTGCCGGAGTCAGCCGGGCGGCAGTAGCCCGCGCTCTTGCAGCCACTGCCTCGCATTGCCCGCATCCTGCTCGAACCAGGCGCGGGTGGAGCCGAGCCGGAAGGAGTAGCCCCAAGCGTCCATGTCGGCCATCAGGCGGTCGCGGCCGACGCCGGGCAGTGCGTCGGCCAGCACGATCTGCAGGTAGCAGGTGGCGTCTTCTTCCTCGATCGAGTCGGTCGCGTCGGTGTGGACGGCCAGGCGCCGTTCCGGCGGCAGCACGATCAGGTGGCCGGCCTCGTGCAGCAGCGAGTGCACGGGGGTGTCGGCGCGGGCGTAGACCGCGGTGCCGATGATGCCGGCTTCCTCGTCGCCCCAGAAGCTGCCGGGGATCGGCTCGTCGCCGGCGACGCGGTGCAGTTGCAGCCCATAGCGGGCGAGCAGGGCGGCGGGTGCGTCGTAGCCGATGTCGGCCAGGCGCAGCACGCTGGGGGCGGGCGTGGGGTCCTGCATGGGCGCATGCGCCATTCCGGCGGGCCGGAACGGCGTCGCTCAGGTGGCCGGCGTGGCCGCCGGCTTGCCGTCCGGCAGCGCCACCGACAGCTCCAGCACCTCGTGGCCGCTGTCGCGCTCGACGTTGATGTTGATCGCCTCGATGTCGACGTGGACGTATTTCTTGATCACTTCGAGCAGCTCGTTGCGCATCATCGGCAGGTAGTCCGGCGCGCCGCGGGTGGAGCGCTCCTGCGCCACGATGATGCGCAGGCGTTCCTTGGCGACGGTCGCGGTCGGCTCCGGTTTGCGCTTCAGGAAATCGAGAATACCCATCGTGATCAACCTCCGAACACGCGCTGGAAGAAGCCCTTCTTGGCTACGTCGGTGAAGCGCAGCGGCCGTTCCTCGCCGAGGATGCGCGCCACGGTGTCGCTGTAGGCCTGGCCGGCCGGCGATTCGGCGTCCAGAATCACCGGCACGCCGGAGTTGGAGGCGGCCAGCACCTGCTCCGACTCGGGGATGACGCCGACCACGTCGATGCCGAGGATCTCCTCGACGTCCTTCACGCTGAGCATGTCGCCGTTGGCGACGCGGGCCGGGTTGTAGCGGGTCAGCAGCAGGTGCTGCTTGATCGCGCCGTCGCCGCGCTCGGCGCGGCGGGTCTTGCTGGCGAGCAGGCCGAGGATGCGGTCGGAGTCGCGCACCGAGGACACTTCCGGGTTGACCACCACCACCGCGTGGTCGGCGAAGTACATCGCCAGGTGGGCGCCCTTCTCGATGCCGGCGGGCGAGTCGCAGACGACGTAGTCGAAGCCGTCCTCGGACATACCGTCGAGCACCTTCTCCACGCCTTCCTGGGTCAGCGCGTCCTTGTCGCGGGTCTGGCTGGCGGCGAGCACGTAGAGGTTCTCGTGGCGCTTGTCCTTGATCAGCGCCTGCTTCAGCGTGGCCTCGCCGTGCACGACGTTGACGAAGTCGTACACCACGCGGCGCTCGCAGCCCATGATCAGGTCGAGGTTGCGCAGGCCGACGTCGAAGTCGATCACCGCGACTTTCTTGCCGGCGATGGCCAGGCCGGTCGCGAGCGAGGCGCTGGTCGTCGTCTTGCCGACGCCGCCTTTGCCGGAGGTGACAACGATAATCTCAGCAGTCAAGGGCTCATCTCCACTTTATATTTTCTTGTAATGGGCGATCGTCACAGCTTGGCGATCAGCAGTTTTTCCCCGTCGAGCCAGCATTGCACGGACTGGCCTTCGAGGTCTTTGGGAATCTGTTCGAACACGCGGTAGTGGCCGGCGATGGCCACCAGTTCGGCGCGGAAGTCGGATACGAAGATGCGCGCCTTCAGGTCGCCCTGCGCGCCGGCCATGGCGCGGCCGCGCAGGCTGCCGTAGACGTGGATGCTGCCGTCGGCGATCACCTCGGCGCCGTTGGCGATCGCGCCGGTGACCACCAGGTCGCGGTCGCGCGCGTAGATCTGTTGGCCGGAGCGCACCGGGCTGTCCTGGCGCTGGGCGCCGAGCGGCTGGCCGGATGCAGGCGCGGACAGGATCGGCTCGGGCGCGGGCGCCGCGCGCGGTGCCGGCGGGGCGGCCGGTGCGGGTGCGGGCGGTGCGATGCTGCCGCCGTCGGCCGGCTCGTAGGCGGCGCGGAACTTGGCGATCAGCGGCAGCCCCATGCGCTGGGCCAGCGCCTCGGTGGCGCTGGTGCCGTAGGCCAGGCCCACCGGCAGCATGCCGGCGCTGCGCACGGCTTCGAGCAGCGCGTCGACGGCGCCGTCGTCGGGTAGGTCGAGCAGGTGGCTCAGGTCCAGCACCACGGCGGCGCGGGAAAACAGTTGCGGCGCGGCGCGCACGCGGCGCTCCAGCTCGTCGCAGAGGGCGGCGGCGTCGACGCGGCGCACGCGCACGCAGGCAATGCCGACCTGGCCGAAGCGCAGGTCGCAGGCGTCGGTGGTATCCATCTTTGCATTCATGGGCGCCGCTCTCCGGCGAGGCGGCGCTGGGAGGAGTCATCGTGGAAAGGGCGCTGGCGCTCGGCCAGCCACGGCTCGGCGGGCAGGCCGCCGTGGTCGAGGTAGGTGTCGCGCACGTAGGCGTAGCTGGGCAGGTCCTTGGCCAGCAGGCTGACCTGGGGGCCCTTGTCGTCCATGCGCTGCTGTCCCACTTCCTGGAAGCCGTAGGTGCCGTGGAACAGCACCACCACGTCGTCGCGCGGCTCCAGGAACACCTCGCAGGTGAGCAGCGGCACGCGCACCTCGGCGTAGCTGTTCACGTCGCAATAGAAGATCCGGCCCAGGCCGTGGCGGCGGTAGGCGTTGGCGATCACGATGCGGTCGATGTAGACGAACGCGGGGTAGTGCGCATTGAACCAGCGGTAGTTGGTGCTGACGTAGTCGCCGCCTTCGCGCAGGGCGATCAGGAAGCCCGCGATGTGGCCGTCGATCTCGGCCACGCGGAAGTAGTCCGCGTGCTCGTAGAAGTAGCGCAACTGCGCGGCGTCCAGGGCGAGGATGGAGCGGCCGGCGGCGTTGTTGAGCGCCAGTACGGCATCCAGGTCGTGCTCGCGCACGTCGCGGATGGCTAGGGCCATTCGTTGCTCCGCATGGTGGTTCGGGGGCCATGGGCCGACAGGCAGCCCGCGTGATGGCGCATTATGGCATGGGGCCGCGGGCCGTACATCCCGCGCCGCGCCATGTAAAACCTTTGTAAAACGCGGTAAAGCATGGCTTTTGGCACGGTGGCGCGGTAAAGCGAGGGGTGACTTCTCGCGCATTTGTGCGAAAGCCGGGCTCGCCTATGATGCGCTTCATGTCGAGGACGAATACCAGCCATATCGGACTGCTGCGCTATGCGGGGCTGTTCACCTATCTCTGCGTCGGCATGCCGCTGCTGACGGAGTGGGCCAGGGCGCGTCTGAGCCTGCTCAACCAGCCCAATTTCGCGTTGTTGCTGTGGACGTTGTTCTATCTGTTCTTCGGCCTGCTGTATTGGGCGGTGACGACGGACCTGGGCTCGCGTCGCTATTTGACGTTGCGGCTGGTGGGCCTGCTGATGATGAGTGGCGCCGCCATAGCCATCGGCTGGTACAGCCACAGCGGGCTTTCGGCCATGCTGATCACGGTCATGGCGATGGTGTTGCCGTGGCTGGTGCCCTTCTGGCCGAGCGTGCTGTGGCTTGTGCTGTCCAACCTGGCGCTGGCGCCGATCTTCGCGACCTTTCCCGAGTTCAATTACAGCATGATGCTGGCGCTGATGCAGACCAGCATCTATATCGGCTTTGCCGCGATCGCCTTCGTGGCTTCGCTGGTGGCGAGTCAGCAGGCGGAGCAGCGCGAGATCCAGCGGCGGCTCAATTCGGAACTGCGGGCCACCCGCGCCCTGCTGGCCGAATCCACCCGTATCGCCGAGCGCATGCGCATCGCTCGCGAACTGCACGATCTGATCGGCCATCATTTGACGGCGCTGAGCCTCAACCTGGAGGTGGCGAGCCATTTGACCAACGAGGCCGCCGCGGTGCACGTGCACAAGGCCCAGGCGACTGCCAGGCATCTGCTGTCGGACGTGCGCGAGGCGGTGAGCGAGCTGCGCCAGGACGATGCCATCGATCTGACCCAGGCCTTGCAAAGCCTCATCGAGGGAGTGCCGAGCCTGAAGGTGCATGTGGACATGCCGCCGCGCTTCAGCGTGGAAGACCCGCGCCGCGCCCAGGTGCTGCTGCGCTGCGCGCAGGAGATCATCACCAACACCGCGCGCCATGCCGGCGCGCGCCAGCTCTGGCTCACCTTCGCCTATGCCGACGCCAACCGGATCGGGCTGCATGCGCGCGACGATGGGCGCGGCGCGGCGCAGTTCAAGCCGGGCAACGGCCTGTCGGGGATGCGCGAGCGGCTGTCCGAGTTCGGCGGCACGGTCACCATCGAGTCCGGTGCGAGCCAGGGTTTCGCGCTCACCGTGCGGCTGCCGCTGGGCGAGGAGATGGCCCTGGCGCACGCGCCGTCCCGGCTGGAGCCGCCGGCGTTGAGCGTGTCGTGAGCATGCGTGCCGTGCGTCGGCGGGCCGGCTTCCCGCGCACCCGCACGCGCGTGCAAGAATGGATGTCTTGGCGTGCCTGGGATGCGGCGCGCCGGGTGGGCAAGATCATTTACCGTTTCGAGGATCCGCGATGATTTCCGTCTGTCTCGTCGACGACCAGAACCTGGTGCGCCAGGGTGTCCGCTCGCTGCTCGATCTGGCCGAGGACATCCGCGTGGTGGCCGAATGCGCCGACGGCGCGCAGGCGGTGCAGGACATCCCGCGGATCCGCCCCGACGTGGTGCTGCTCGACCTGCGCATGCCCAACATGAGCGGGCTGGAGGTGCTGCAGGCGCTGTCCGCGCGCAACGAGCTGCCGCCGACGATCATCCTGACCACCTTCGACGACGACCAGCTGGTGCTGCAGGGCCTGAAGGCCGGCGCGCGCGGCTACCTGCTGAAGGACGTCTCGCTGGAGCAACTGGTGGAGGCGGTGCGCACGGTGGCCGCGGGCGGCTCGCTGGTGGCGCCGATGGTGACCCAGCGCCTGCTCGCCGGCGTCGGCCGCATGCAGAACCAGTTCACCAGCCTGGAGCAGCCCGACCCGCTGACCGAGCGCGAGACCGAGATCCTGCGCCTGCTGTCCGGCGGCTACAGCAACAAGGAGATCGCCAACTCGCTGAAGGTGGCGGAGGGCACGGTGAAGAACCATGTGTCCAACATCCTCTCCAAGCTCGGCGTGCGCGACCGCACCCGGGCCGTGCTCAAGGCGCTGGAGCTGGGCATCGTCTGATCTCCCGCCGGGCCGCCAGGACCCGGCGGCGGCCGTCCGGGCGGGCGCCCGCGGCGCGTATGGCCGTCCCTACGGCCAGCGCCGGACGGGCCGCAAAGGGCGCCACGGCGCCCTTTGCGGCGGTGCGCAGGGCATGTTGCGCAGCCGATGGCGTTCCACCGCCCGAGCAAGTACCATCCGAAGCTTCGGTGTGCCGCCCCTTCCCAAGTGCGATCCCTCGGGCCTTGCCCGCGGCACCGGGAGCGACGGCTGAAACCCTTGGCGCTGCGTTAAAAACGCTCGGAGAACCCTGGTAATGATGCGTGTTCTTGAATTCATTGTGGCCCTGGTCATCGTCGCCGTCGTCGGCGTGGTGGTGGGCGTGATCATGCCTGGCAGCGGCCACGTGGAACGGTCCCTCGTCATCGGCAAGGACATGCGCCAGGTCTACGACGTGCTGGCCAACTTCCGCCGCTTCCCCGAGTACTCCGTGCTGGGCTCGTACGACCCGCAGGTGAAGTACAGCTTCTCGGGCAAGGCCTACGGCGCGGGCGCCGAGCTGAGCTGGACCGGCAATGCCGACAAGGTCGGCGACGGCAAGCTGACCATCGCCAGCACCGAGCCGGAGTTCGACAAGGTCGACAGCACCGCCAAGAGCGCCAAGATCGTCTGGAACCTCGACAACAACTGGCGCGGCCAGGACAAGCACTTCACCCTCGACCTCGAGCGCCAGGGCAGCCGCGGCCAGTTGACCAAGGTGACCTGGGCGTACGACGTCGCCTACGGCTTCAACCTGATCGACCGCTATTCCAACCTCTACATCCACGGCGACCCGGACGCGTTCATCCAGTTCAGCCTGAACAGCCTGCAGAACGTGCTGGCCACCGTGCCGAACATCGACTACGGCAAGCTGATCCCGTACATCGAGCAGACCAAGCCCACCCCGGTGCTGCTGGTGTCCAGCTCGATCGCCCGCAGCGAGGGTCTGGCCGGCCTCGACGAGGCCACGGCCAACGCCGAGAAGGAAATCCAGGCCGCCGCCAAGAAGCTGGGCGTGAACGTGGTCGGCCCGCGCATCATCTTCACCACCAACTACGGCGACCAGAACTACACCTTCGACGTGGCCATGCCGATCGATGCCACCAGCCTGACCGTGGCCGGCCAGAGCCAGGAACTGACCGCGCCGCAGCCGCCGAAGCTCGATGCCGCCGGCCAGCCGGCCGACGCGGCCAGCACCGCCGCTCCTGCCAGCGCCGGCAGCAGCGCGGCGCCTGCCGACGCCACCGCGCCGGGCAGCCGCGACCGCTTCGGCCGCCTGGTCGTCGACGGCAGCGTGCGCGGCGCGCTGGTCTTCGGCGGCCCGGCACTGAAGGCCTCCTGGTCCGGCACCGCCGCCGGCGTGCCGCAGACCCGCGACATGCTCAAGGCCTATGCGCAGACCCACGGCTACAAGTTCGACGAGGTGGTCAACCGCCTGTACGACATCCAGGTGCAGCCGGAAGTGAAGGACGCCGGCGGCAACGTCACCACCTACGCCAAGTTCGACGTCTACCTGCCGGTCACCGACGCACCGGAGCAGACGCCGGAACAGGCGGCCGGCATCCAGCCGCCGTCGCTCGAGGCGGCGCCGGCCTCGTCGGCCTCCGCGCCGGCCGCGGCCGGCACGGCGGCGGCCCCGGCCAGCGCCGAAAGCGCGGCCCAGTAAGCCGACGTCCGGCCAGCTCCATCGAACCCCGTCCGCGCAAGCGGGCGGGGTTTTTTGCGTGCTGTATCGGGAGCGCCGGGGCGGCCGGTGCCTGGCGGTTGGGCGTGGCCGGTCCGCGCGTACCGCATCGCTCAGCTTCTGCCGTCATCCCGGCGGACGCCGGACGGGAGCGGGAGCCGGGGGCCGGGGGCCGGGGGGCGGTGCCTTTGGCTTCGCCGGCTCGGAGTCGCCGGATGACCAGCCTTCGGCTGTTGAAAAGCGCCTCCTGCCCGACCGGCCCTGCGGTCGTTGAAAGCCGCAGGGATGACGGGGGCGGCGCAGGAATGGCGCAAGTGGCATGGGAGCATGGCCGCTTTCGCGGCCGCTTCTTCGCTGCTTTTCCCCGTGCCATCGCCACGGCTGAGGAACTTTTCCCGGCGCCGTGCGGTACATTGCAGGCGTTTGTCATCCGCGCCGGTCGCCTGGCGTGACGCCGCCGATGCCGTTTCACCGACCATGATCGAAACCGACCAGCTCACCCGCCGCTACGGCCACCTGACCGCGGTGGATGCCCTGAGCATCCGCGCCGAGCCGGGCCAGGTACTCGGGCTGCTCGGGCCCAACGGGGCCGGCAAGTCCACCGCGATGCGGATGATCGCCGGCTTCCTCGCGCCCACCTCGGGCACCGCGCGGGTCTGCGGCCACGACGTGCGGCGCGAGCCGCTGCGGGCGAAGCGCGCGCTGGGCTACCTGCCGGAGGGTGCGCCCAGCTACGGCGAGATGACCGTACGCGAGTTCCTGGTCTTCATCGCCCGCGTGCGCGGCCTGCGCGCCGAGGTGGGCTACCGCCGTTTCGAGGAGGTGGTGGGCCGGCTGCAACTGGAAGACGTGCTCGAACAATGCATCGACACCCTGTCCAAGGGCCTGCGCCGGCGCGTCGGGCTGGCCCAGGCGATCCTGCACGATCCGCCGGTGCTGATGCTGGACGAGCCGACCGACGGCCTCGACCCCAACCAGAAGCACGCCGTGCGCCAGTTGATCGATGCGATGGCACGCGAGCGCACCATCCTGATTTCCACCCACCTGCTCGAAGAAGTGCATGCGCTGTGCAACCGCGTGGTGATCATCGCCCGCGGCCGGCTGCTGGCGGACGCGACGCCGGCGGAGCTCGAGCAGCGTTCGCGCTACCACGGCGCGGTGTCGTTCAGCGCGCCGGGCAGCGGCGTCTCGCAGGAGATGCTGGGCCGGCTGCCGCAGGTCGCCTCGATCGAGGTGGACCCGCTGGACGGCCGCATCACGGTGTTCCCGAAGCCCGGCGTCCGCATCCTCGAGCCGGTCGAGGAACTGCTGCGCCAGCAGGGGCTGGAGGTGTCCGAGATCCAGCTCGAACGCGGCCGGCTGGACGAGGTGTTCCGGCACATCACCACCGGCGCCGGGGCGGCGGAGCGCACCGCATGAGTCCGACGATGGCGGTGATGCGGCGCGAGCTGCGCAGTTACTTCGTGACGCCGGTGGCCTACGTGTTCCTGGTGATCTTCCTGGTGTTGGCCGGCATCCTCACGTTCTACACCGGCGACTTCTACGAGCGCGGCCAGGCCGACCTGCAACCGTTCTTCACCATGCACCCGTGGCTGTACCTGATCCTGGTGCCGGCGGTGTCGATGCGCCTGTGGGCGGAGGAGGAGAAGGGCGGCACGCTGGAGCTGCTGCTGACCCTGCCGCTGACCCTGCGCCAGGCGATGCTGGGCAAGTTCTTCGCGGCCTGGCTGTTCCTCGGCCTGGCGCTGGCGCTGACGGCGCCGCTGTGGATCACCGTGAACTATCTCGGCTCGCCGGACAACGGCGTGATCCTCGCCGGCTACCTGGGCAGCTGGCTGATGGCGGGCGCCTTCCTGGCGATCGGCGCCTGCCTGTCCACCCTCACGCGCAGCCAGGTGGTCGCGTTCATCCTCACCGCGCTGATCTGCGTGCTGCTGATCCTGGCCGGCCAGCCGCAGGTGCTGGACTTCTTCCAGGGCGCGCTGCCGCGCAAGCTGATCAACGGCGTCGCGCACCTGAGCATGCTGCGGCATTTCGAGGCGATCGCGCGCGGCGTGCTGGACGCGCGCGACCTGCTGTATTTCCTGCTCACCATCCTCGCCTGGCTCGCCGCCGGCGTGCTGGTGCTCGACCTGAAGCGGACCCGATGATGCGCCGGCGATTCCACCTGACCCGGCGACGGGGCCTGTTCGCGGCGCTGGCCCTGCTGGTCCTGCTGTTCACCGCGCTGGCCCTGGCCAGCAGCCGCTGGCTGCAGGTGGCGCGGGTGGACCTCACCGCGGACAAGCTCTATACCCTGGCGCCGGGCACCGTGCACATCGTCGATGGGCTGCGGCGCCCGATCAAGCTCACGCTGTATTTCTCCGAGCACGCCACGCGCGACCTGCCGCAGCTGCGCAGCTACCAGCAGCGCGTGCGCGAAATGCTGCAGGAGATGGTGGCCCGATCGCGCGGGCACATCCGCCTGCAGATGATCGATCCGGTGCCGTATTCCGACGACGAGGCCAGCGCCGAGGGCGCCGGGTTGACCGCGGCCAACGGCGGCAGCAACGGCGAGCGGGTGTTCTTCGGCCTGGTCGGCAACGTCGTGCCGGCGGCGGGCGAGGGCGAGCCGGAACCGGAGGCGGACGAGCGGGGGACGGAGCGCGTGCTGTCGATCCCCTTCTTCGACCCGAGCCGGGAGACCTTCCTCGAATACGACATCGCCAAGCTGCTGTACGAACTGAATGAGCCGAACAAGCCGCACATCGGGGTGATCAGCTCGCTGCCGGTGAGCGGCAACCCGGTGATCGGCGAGCCGGCCTGGGCGGCGATCCGCCAGTTGGAGCAGTTGTTCGAGCTGAAGACGATCGACCCGGCCGGGCTGGTGCGCATCGACGGCGACATCCAGGTGCTGCTGCTGATCCATCCGAAGCGGCTGCCGCCGGACGCGCAGTACGCGATCGACCAGTACGTGCTGCGCGGCGGGCACCTGGTGGTCTTCGTCGATCCGGACGCGGAGCTGGACACCACGCCGTACGTCGACAGCAACGGCGTCACCGACGACCACGACTCCAACCTGCCGGCGCTGTTCGCTGCCTGGGGCGTGGACTACGACCCGCGGCAGATCGTGCTCGACCGCTCGCGCGCGCTGCAGATCGAGCTGGGCGGCAGTTCCCTCAACCATCCGGCGATGCTCGGGCTGGGCACGCAGGAGCTGAACCACAGCGACGTGGTGACCGCCAGCCTGCAGCGCATCAACGTATCCACCGCCGGCAGCTTCGACCTCAAGCCGGATGCCCGCACCCGGCTGGAGCCGCTGCTGCAGAGCACCGCCGAGGCCCAGCGCGTGCCCGCCCAGCGCGTGCTGGAAGCGGCCAGCGATCCGAGCCTGCTGCTGCAGAACTACAAGCCCGACGGCACCCACTACGTGCTGGCCGCGCGGCTGCACGGCGAGTTCGCCAGCGCCTTCCCGCAGCGTGCCGGCCAGCCCGGCCACCTCGCGCATTCGGCGCCGAACGCGGAGGTGATCCTGATCGCCGATACCGACCTGCTCAGCGACCGGCTGTGGGTGGAATCGCAGAATTTCCTCGGCCAGACCGCCTTGAGCGCGTTCGCCAACAACGGCGACTTCATCACCAACCTCGCCGACAACCTCAGCGGCTCCTCGGCGCTGCTGTCGATCCGCGGCCGCTCCACCTCGCAGCGTCCGTTCACCCGCGTGCGCGCGCTGCAGAACGCCGCCGACCAAAAGTTCCTGCTGAAGAAGCAGGAGCTGGAGCGCGAGCTGGCCGAGACGCGCCGGCGCCTGGACGAGCTGCAGCCGGCCAAGGGCGGCCGCTCCTCCGCCGCCAGCGCCGAGCAGAAGAGCGAGGTGGAGCAGTTCCAGCAGCGCCGGCTGGCGATCAACAAGGAGTTGCGCGACGTGCAGCACCAGCTCAATGCCGAGATCGACGCGCTCGGGCTGCGCCTGAAGTTCATCAACATCGTGCTGGTGCCGGCGCTGGTGACCCTGGCCGGCCTGCTCTACGGCTGGCGGCGTACCCGGCGCAGCCGCATGCGCCCGACGTAGGGCGCGGCCGGGGCGGCAATCTGCCGCATCGGCCCGCCGGGCTCCGCCCGCCCGCTATGCTGGCGTATCGTGGCTTGGGCTTGCCGATGCAGGAGTGGCCCCGGGCGGCCTGGCGCGGAACGGATCGATGATGGCGTTGTTGCTGAAATGGGTGGTGCCGTGGGAGTTCTCGTGGGTATTCCTCGCGACCTTCCTGCTGGCCTGCGTCCTGTACTGGCGCGGCTGCCGCAAGCTTAGGGTCAGCTTCGGCCGGCGGCTGACGTTCTGGATCGGCATGGTGATGATCTACCTCACCCTGCACACCTACCTCGATTACTACGCGGAGCACGAGTTCTTCATGCACCGCATCCAGCAGGTGCTGCTGCATCACCTGGCGCCGCTGCTGATCGTCGCCTCGTATCCGGGCAGCGTGCTGCGCGCCGGCCTGCCGCTGTCGTGGCGCGCGCGGGCGCTGCGTCCCGCGCTGCGCTCGTGGCCCTGGCGGCTGTGCGCGGGCGTGCTGCTGAACCCGGCGGTGGCGACCATCGTCTTCGTCGGCTTCATCCTGATCTGGCTGGTGCCGCACATGCAGACGCTGGCGATGCTGGACTGGCGCATCTACCGCTTCATGAACTGGTCGATGCTGGCCAGCGGCTTCGTCTACTGGTGGCTGGTGCTCGACCATCGCCCGCGCCCGCCGGGGCGGATGACGCCGGGCGCCCGCGTGCTGTCGCCGGCGGTGACGATGACGCCGCAGATCCTCGCCGGCGCCATCGTCACGTTCTCCAAGACCGACTTGTATCCGATCTTCGAACTGTGCGGCCGCGCCTTCACCTTCAACGTGCTGACCGGCCAGTTGGTCGGCGGCGTGATCATGTGGGTGCCGGCGGCGCTGATCGAATCGATCGGCGCGTTGCTGGCGCTGCGCCAGTGGCTGCGGCTGTCGCGCAGCGGACGGATCCGGCGCCGTGCGCGCACCGCGCAGGCGGCGGTGCGGCCGTTGATGCAGGACTGAAGAACGGCGGTGGCGGCGCCGCCGTCGGCGGCTCAGTGGCCGTGGTGCATGCCGCCGGCGTCTCCGGGGGCGAGCGTGTTGGCGGGGCGGGCGAGGAAGTCGACCGGGAGCGCGCTGCCGTCGGCGAAGCGCAGCTCGATCTTCACCGTGTCGCCGGCCTTCACCGGATGCGTCGCGTGCATCAGCATGAGGTGGTAGCCGCCAGGAGCCAGCGTCACCGAGCCGTGCGCGGGAATCGCCAGCGTGTCGACCATGGTCATCCGGCTCATGCCGGTTTCGCGCGAACTCCGATGCAGCATCACCTCGGCGTAGGTCGTGCTGGCGGCGCCGTTCAACGTCGCCGGCTCGTCGCCGCCGTTGGCCAGCGTGACGTAGCCGCCGGCGGGCAGGTCGCCCGGCAGCACGCGGATCCACGCCTGGCTGGCGTGCACCCGGGCCGCTTCGGTGGCGTGCAGGCCGCCGGCGAGCAGCAGGCCGGCGAGCAGGGCGGAAAGGGTCGGCAGGCGTGGCTTCATGGCTGGATTCCGGGATCGAGCAGCAGGTGCAGGTCGTGGACGAGGTCGTCCTGCGAGGTGGCCGGGGTGGCCAGCAGGCGCGCCTTGCCGGTGCGGTCGAACAGGTAGATCGCCGAGCTGTGGCTGACTTCGTACTGGCCGTCGCCCTTGTCCGGCTCGCGGGTGAAGGCCGAGCGGTAGCGCTTGCTCAGTGCCTCGACGGCGCGCGGCGTGCCGCTCAGGCCGACCGCGCGCGGATCGAAGGCGTTGACGTAGGCATGCATCACCTGCGGCGTGTCGCGGGCCGGGTCGACGCTGACGAACAGGATGCGCGCGCCGTCGGCGAGCGGCCCCAGCCGTTGCATCACCACGTGCAACTGCGCCAGGGTGAGCGGGCAGACGTCCGGGCAATGGGTGTAGCCGAAGTACAGCAGCACCACCTTGCCGCGGTAGTCGGCGCCGGTCACCGGCTTGCCGTGGTCGTCGGTCAGCGAAAAATCGAGGTCGGGCATGTGCCCGCCGATATCGGTCAGCCGCCAGGGCATGGCGGCGTCGCGCTGGCAGGCGGCCAGCAGCAGGATGCCCGCCAGCAGCAGCGGCCATAGGCAGAGGCGGGCGAGGCGGGCCGGCTTCGTGCAAGAATTCCCAAGGCTCATGCCGTCCAGCATACGACACCGCCGGTGTGGCGCGGCCCGCCGCGGCGAGGAAACCGTTCCGATGCGACAACCTGTCCATACCCCCGCGGCGCTGCCGGTCGGCCTGGCCGGCGCCAGCGCCGTGCTGCTGGGCGCCTTCGGCGCGCACGCCCTGCGCGGCGTGCTCGATACGCAGGCCAGCGAGCTGTGGCATACCGCCGTGCAATACCACTTCTGGCATGCCCTGGCGCTGGCCCTGGCGGCGTTCGCCGGGGCGGGGCGCTGGCAGCGGCGCGCGATGATCGCGTTCGCGCTGGGCATCGTGCTGTTCAGCGGCAGCCTGTATGCGTTGGCGCTGGGCGCGCCGCGCTGGGTCGGGATCGTCACGCCGTTCGGCGGGCTGGCCTTCATGGCCGGCTGGCTCGCGCTCGGCTGGGCGCTGCGCGCGCGTAACGGATAGTTCTTGCGCGCGTCATCGCGCGGTCATGGCCGGTTGCGATGGTGCCGGCATGAACGCGCAGATCGCCCTTCGCCATCGGCCTGCCGCGGCGTGGCCGCCGGGCCGCTTTTTCCGCGGCGTGTCCCTTGCCGTGCTGCTGGCGGTGCTGTCGGCGGGCCTGCTGCGGGACAGCGGACGAAATGCGGAGCGCGCGACCGAGCCGCCGTTGGCCCAGCAGCTCGTGCACTGGCAGGACGCGAAGCACGACTGGCTGATGGTGGTCGATCCCGCGACCCGCGAGCTGGTGGTCTACGACGCCACCGACGGCCGCCCGCTGGAGCGGCTCGGGGCGGACGACGGCCTGCCGGACGTGCAGTCGATCGCGCGGCAGGGATCGTGGCTGTTCGTGCGGGGCGGGCGGCAGCCGCAGATGCTTTGGCTGAAGCTGCCGGAATTGCGCGCCGTGGCCGTGGCGGACCGCTGAGGACCTGTTCAAAGTCTCCCAGGTATCCCTACGAAGCGTCATCCCAGCAGCTCTCAACGGCCGCAGGAATAACGAGCGGGGAGCGTGAGGGGATTCCAGCCCGACAGAGAGACTTAGGACAGACTCTAAGAACCGACCAGCGGCGCCGCCACGTGCAGCATCAGGTCGGCGCAGAAGTGCGCCAGCATCGCGTGCTCCAGCCCGTACTTCCAGAACAGGCCGCCGGAGACGACGCCGACCGCGGCGTTGAGCAGCACGATGCGCGCGACCAGCAGCGGCGAGCCGAGCAGGCCGGCGGCCTGCGCGGCGGGCAGGTGGCTGGCGCCGAACAGCAGCGCGGCCAGCACGATCGCCAGCACGAACATCCACGGTCGCGCCACGCGCCGGTTGCAGCGTGCCAGCAGCCATACCAGCGCGCTGATCGGCAGCAGCCGGCACATGATTTCCTCCACGATGCCGCCGTAGGGCGAGGCCAGCGCGCCGCGCCACGCCGCGATGGGGGCATTGCCGGCGTCCGGGTTCGGACCGAGCAGCGACAGGCCCACCACCAGCAGCCCCACCAGCACGCCAAGCACGGCGGCGAGCCACCAGCGCGACGGTCGCGCGGGGTCGCGCGGGCGCCGATAGGCCCAGGCGCGCAGCCAGGGAGCATCGAGGCCGTAGGGCGCGCCCAGGGACAGGCCGATCCAGCCCAGCAGCCAGCACAGCACGCCGGTCTGCGCCACCGTTGCCAGTATGCCGATGGGCAAAGGCAACGAATGCGCGGCGAATTTCTGCGGCATCAACTGCATCAGGTACGGCACCAGCGCCAGCATGGCCAGGGCGCCGGCCACGCCGAGCCAGGCGGCGAGCTTCAGGTGCGGGCCGCTGGATGGCAGGAGGAAATAAGGCTGTGACGGATAGGCGGACATGCGTGTGTGTCCCATGGCGGATGGTTCAGCTCGTTTCGTCGTCGGCCGCCGGCTGGATCGGGCCGGCCTTCAGGCGGCCGGCCTTGCGCAGCGCCTCGCGCAGCACGTACTCGATCTGTGCGTTGAGGCTGCGCAGGTCGTCGTCCGACCAGCGCTGCATCGCATCGAGTACGGTGGCGCTGATGCGCAGGGGGTAGGCTTTTTTCTCGCCGGCCATCGCGACGCGTCAGTACAGCGTGCCGGTATTGACCACCGGCTGGGTGCCGCGCTCGCCGCACAGCACCACCAGCAGGTTGCTGACCATGGCCGCCTTGCGTTCCTCGTCCAGCTCCACCACGCCGCGCTGGCTGAGCTGGGCCAGCGCCATCTCGACCATGCTCACCGCGCCTTCCACGATCCTGGTGCGGGCGGCGATGATGGCGCCTGCCTGCTGGCGCTGCAGCATCGCCTGGGCGATCTCCTGGGCGTAGGCGAGGTGGCTGATGCGCGCCTCGATCACCTGCACGCCGGCCTTTTCCAGCCGCGCCTGGATCTCGTCGCGCAGGTGGTTGTTGATCACCTCGCCGTGGCTGCGCAGCGAGGGCTTGCCGTCGTCGTGCGCGTCGTACGGGTAGCTCTGCGCCATCTGCCGCAGGGCGGACTCGCTCTGGATGTGCACGAAGTTCTCGTAGTCGTCCACGCAGAACACCGCCTCGGCCGTGTCCAGCACCTGCCACACCACCACGGCGCCGATCTCGATCGGGTTGCCGTCGTTGTCGTTGACCTTGAGCTTGCCGCTCTCGAAGTTGCGCACGCGCAGCGACAGGCGCTGCTTGGTATAGAAGGGGTTGGTCCAGCGCAGGCCCTCGGCGCGCACGGTGCCGGCGTACTTGCCGAAGAGCTGCATCACCTGGCCTTCGTTCGGGGCGACCTGGAAGAAGCCCTTGAGCAGGAAGGCGGTGACGACGATCACTACGATGCCGGCGAAGAACTGGCTGCCTGACCGCGACGGATCGGCGGTGACCAGCAGGCCGACACCGATGGCCGCCAGTACCAGGCACACGCCGACAAATGGAATGCCGGCGACCGAAAAGCCCTTGCGTTCGTTCATGGCGTTGTCTCCCAGAGGTGGGAGAATTAGATATCAAAAAGATATCAATGTAAATACCCCCGGTGGCAGCCCTGGATCAGCGCTCCCCGCCCGCGGTCGCCGGTGCGATGGGCCCCAGGGGAGCGGGGGTGTCGATCAGGTCGGAGCCCGACATGGCGGTATCGATGCGGATCCGGCCGAACAGTCGGCTGGCGGCGAAGAAGTGCCACGGGTCGCCGTCGCTGCTGGACAGCGCCAGGTGCGTCGCGTCGAAGCGGCGCAGGGCGGCGTCGTAGCTTTCCCAGTGATCTCCCACCCATGCCTGCACCCATTCGTGCGGCACGAACACCCGCGAGATGCCGGCGTAGCGGTCGGCGTAGACCATGCCGCTGACGATGCGCGCCGGGATGCCCTCGGCGCGGGCGAGCGCGGCCAGCAGCACGGCGTACTCGGTGCAATCGCCCTGGCGGCTGTGCAGCACCTCCAGCGCGGAGGCATAGCCGACGTCCAGCCCATGATCGGTGATGTAGTCGCTGACGAAGCTGCGCAGGCGGCGCATCTTGGCGCGGTCGCTGCCCGCATTGCCGACCACGCGGGCGGCGAGCTGGCGGATCGCCGGCGCGTCCGACTGCAGCCAGGCATTGGCCTTGCTGTCCTCCGGCTGGGGCGGTGCCTGACCGCCTGGGCGGGCGCCGCCGACGTCGACCAGCCACTGCCCCTTGCCCAGGGCGGTCACCCGCTGCTCGCCGGTGTCGATGAACAGGCGGTCGTCGCCCGGGCCGAGGATGCGTACCCGGTAGCGCAGCGGCGTGGCCCGCCAGTTGGCCGGCAGCCGGCGCGGCGAGTCGACCATGGCGGCGCGGAACATGTCCACGTCCTGGTTCGGCGCCAGTGCGCATTCGCGGCTGCAGGCGAGCATCTCCAGCGGCCGGCCGACCAGGCTCAGCAGGCCCTTGCGCGGGATGCCGCGCTCGTCCAGCCACAGGTCGATGACCTGGTCGCCGTGGGCCAGGCCGAGCACCTGACGCTGGTGGCTGAGGGTGCGCACGCCGTCGGGCAGGACGACCTTCTCGTCGCCGAGCACGTCCATCCGCACCTCCATCACGTGGCGGCTGGCGGGATCGAATTCGCGCATCGTGTAGCTGCTGCCGGCCTTGCGGCTGGCCGCCGCCATGGCGCGGCGCTGCCCTTCGGCAAGCAGCGCGCCCCGCGGCCATTCGAGCATTTCCTGCCGGTCCTGGCCGCCGACCGAACTGTCCACCTGGAAGCGGCCGTCCTCCAGGCGCCGGCCGTCGACCGTGCTGTCGATCGCGGACAGGCGGGTGCTGGCGCCGAAGCCTAGCGGCTCGGCGTCGAGGCTTTCCACGCTGCGGCTCGTGCTGCCCAGCTTCAGCGGCCTGCCGGTGCGGTTGAGTTCCAGCGCCAGCGTCTGGACGGTGGTGATGCGGTCGGCGTCGTAGCGGCGCTCCACCTGGAGGTAGCCGATCTTGCGGCCGCCGAGCAGTACGCTCATCCAGATAGTGTCCGCCGCCGTTTCGCCGGCGTGGCCTGCGGGCCAGGCAAGGCAAAGCGTCGGCACCAGCACGAGCAGGGCGGTCAGGCGGCGCATGGGTCGATCCTGGGGAAGGGATGACGCGCACAGTGGAATCCCAACCCGGGCCTAGCGTCAATCCGCACTGCAGCGTGACTTACAATGCCGGCTTGCCTCCCGCGGAGAACCCGATGAAACCGTTCGGCACGCCTTATTCCGACCATGCCCTGCGGGTGCTGCTGCTGGGTTCCGGCGAGCTGGGCAAGGAGGTGGCGATCGAGCTGCAGCGCTATGCGGTCGAGGTGATCGCGGTGGACCGCTACGCCGATGCGCCGGCCATGCAGGTGGCCCACCGCAGCCACGTGATCGACATGCTCGACGGCGCCGCGCTGCGCGCCGTGATCGAGCGGGAACGGCCCGACCTGGTGGTGCCCGAGATCGAGGCGATCCACACGCCGACCCTGGTGGAACTGGAAAAGGAAGGGCTGCGGGTGATCCCGACCGCCCGCGCCGCCTGGCTGACGATGGACCGCGAAGGCATCCGCCGGCTGGCCGCCGAGGAACTGGGCCTGCCGACCTCGCCGTACCGTTTCTGCGATACCGAAGCCGAATACCGCGAGGCGGTCGCGGCGATCGGCCTGCCGTTCGTGATCAAGCCGGTGATGAGCTCGTCGGGCAAGGGCCAGAGCACGGTGCGCGATGCTTCCGGGCTGCAGCATGCGTGGGACTACGCGCAGTCCGGCGGCCGCGCCGGGCAGGGCCGGGTGATCGTCGAGGGCTTCGTCGATTTCGACTACGAGATCACCCTGCTCACCGTGCGCCATCAGGGCGGCACCAGCTTCTGCGCGCCAATCGGGCACCGGCAGGAGGATGGCGATTACCGCGAATCCTGGCAGCCGCAGCCGATGAGCGCGGCGGCGCTGGCCGAGGCGCAGCGCCAGGCTGCCGCGGTGTCCGCCGCACTGGGTGGGTGGGGCGTGTTCGGCATGGAGTTCTTCGTGAAGGGCGACGCGGTGATCTTTTCCGAGGTCAGCCCCCGCCCGCACGACACCGGGCTGGTCACCCTGATCTCGCAGGAGCTGTCCGAGTTCGCGCTGCATGCGCGGGCGATCCTCGGCCTGCCGATCCCGGTGATCCGCCAGTACGGTCCCGCCGCCTCCTGCGCCGTGCTGGTGGATGGCGACGGCCGCGCGCCGCGCTACCACGGCGTGGCCGAGGCGCTGGCCGAGCCGGATACCCAACTGCGCCTGTTCGGCAAGCCGGAGGTGAAGGGGCGCCGGCGCATGGCGGTGACGCTGGCGCGCGGCGAAGACCTCGACGCCGCGCGGGCCAGGGCGGTGCGCGCGGCGCAGAAGCTGCGCGTGGAGCTGTGACGGCGGCGATCGGCTAGGCTTGGGGTCGGAGGCGGGCGCGGCGCGGCGCCCGCCGGCTTTCGGACGGAGGGAACTATGGAAGCGTCGGGTTTCTCGCATTGGCTGGTCGTGCTGGTGGAGGTTTTCGCCGGGTTGTTCCTGTTGCTGCTGGCGATCGCGGTGGCGATGGTGCTGGTGGTGTGGCTGGTGGACCGCAGCCAGACGTCCAACTCGGTGCTGCGCAACTTCCCGGTGATCGGCCATTTCCGCTACGGCTTCCTGCGCCTGGGCGAGTTCTTCCGGCAGTACCTGTTCGCCAGCGACCGCGAAGAGATGCCGTTCAACCGCGCCCAGCGCGTCTGGGTGTACCGCGCCGCCAAGAACGCGGAGAACACCAACGCCTTCGGCTCCACCCGCGACCTGCGCGCCGAGGGCGTGCCGTTCTTCGTCAACGCCGCGTTCCCCTCGCTGGGTGAGCACCATGTCGATCCGAGCCCGGTGCGTATCGGGCCGTACGCGCGCGAGCCGTACGATCATGCCGCGTTCTTCAACATCTCCGCGATGAGCTTCGGCGCGCTGTCGGCGCCGGCGGTGCGCGCGCTGTCGATCGGCGCGGCCAAGGCCGGCATCTGGATGGACACCGGCGAGGGCGGGCTGGCGCCGTACCACCTGGAAGGCGGCTGCGACATCGTCTTCGAGATCGGCACCGCCAAGTACGGCGTGCGCACGCCGGACGGCCGGCTCGACGACCAGAAGCTGCTGGCGATCTGCGCGCACAAGCAGGTGAAGATGGTCAGCATCAAGCTCGGCCAGGGCGCCAAGCCGGGCATGGGCGGCCTGCTGCCGGCGGCCAAGGTGACGCCGGAGATCGCGGCGATCCGCGGCATCCCGGTGGGGCAGGATTCGCAGAGCCCGAACCGCCACCTGGACATCGCCAACGTGTCGCAGCTGCTGGACAGCGTGAACCACATCCGCGACCTCACCGGCAAGCCGACCGGCTTCAAGGCGGTGTTCGGCGACATGGAGTGGATCGAGGACCTGTGCAGCGAAGTCGCCCGCCGCGGCATCGAGAGCGCGCCGGACTTCATCATCGTCGACGGCTCGGAAGGCGGCACCGGCGCGGCGCCGCAGACCCTGATGGAAGGCGTCGGCCTGCCGCTCCACGAAGCCCTGCCGGCGCTGGTCAACACGCTGATCGCGCGCGGCCTGCGCGAGCGCATCAAGGTGGTCTGCTCGGGCAAGCGGATCACCGCCTACGACGTGGCCTGGGCGCTGTCGATGGGCGCGGACTTCGTCAATTCCGCGCGCGGCTTCATGCTGGCGCTGGGCTGCATCCAGTCGCTGCAGTGCAACCGCAATACCTGCCCCACCGGCATCACCACGCAGAACCCGAAGCTGCAGCGCGGCCTCGTGGTCACCGACAAGAGCGAGAAGGTGTACCACTACGCCGTCAACGTGATGCACGAGGTGGGCATCATCGCGCACAGTTGCGGCGTGGACGACCCGCGTCAGCTCGACCGCACGCATTGCCGCGTGGTGGGCGACGACGGCATCTCGGTGCCGCTGGTGAAGCTGTTCCCGTACCCGCAGCCCGGAACGGTGCCGGAGCGGCCGGCCACGGCCTGAGCGGCGGGTCAGGCCAGGGCCTGCCAGCCCTCGGTCGTGCGCACCTGGAGCGGCCGGAAGCGGCGCTTGTAGTCCATCTTGGGATGGCCCTCGATCCAGAATCCGAGGTAGAGCCAGGGCAGGCCGCGGCGGCGCGCCAGTTCCACCTGCTGCAGGATGGCGAAGGTGCCCAGGCCGCGGGCGGCCTCGTCCGGGTCGAAGAAGGTATAGACGGCCGAAAGGCCGTGCAGGCACACGTCGGTCACCGCGACGCCGAGCAGGCGCGCGCCCAGCCGGAATTCCAGGAACAGGGTGGGGCTCCACGGCGCGGTGAGGAAGCGCCGGAAGTCGCTGGCGTCGGCCTCGTCCATGCCGCCGCCGGCGTGGCGGGTGCGCAGGTAGCGCTCGTACAGGGCGTGGCGCTCGGTGTTGTAGCCGGCCATCGACTCGCTCACGGCGAGGTCGGCGTTGCGCTTCAGGCAGCGCCGCTGCGAGCGGTCCGGCCGGAAGTTGGCCACGTCGATGCGGCAGGGCGTGCAGGCGCGGCATTGCGGGCAGTGCGGAAAGTACAGATGGCCGCCGGCGCGGCGGAAGCCGCGTTCGAGCGCCGGGCCGTAGAGCTGGTCGAGCTGCGGCGCGGCCGGGTCGATCACCAGGTTCTGCGCCGTGCGTTCGGCGTAGTAGCCGCAGGCGTGCGGCAAGGTCTGGAACAGGCGGACGCGGTCGGAGCGCATGGACCGATTCTATGACCGGCGCCGGCCGCGATGGCAAGTCGGCCGGGCGGCCAGGCCGTCAGATCACGCCCATGTAGCGCAGCATCAGGAGCACGAAGGCGCCGGCCACCGCCAGCAGCACGATGCGGCGCACCCGCACCGCCACGCTCTGCCGGCGCAGCTCCGGCGACGGATTGCGCGCCAGCGCCAGCTCCTCGCCGTGGCGCACCACAGGCTCGATGCCGATCTCGCGCAGCAGGGCGCGTGCGCGGCTGTAGTCGTCGGCGCTGTTGACCCACACCTGCGGCCAGCCCTCGCGGTTCTCCCGGCGCTGCGAGTAGCTGAAGCGCTGGTAGCTGGGCCGGTTCCAGTTGGAGCGGTTGGTGATCGTGGTCGCGATGCCGTGTTCGGCCAGCAGCGCGGCGACGCGGTCGATGTTGTCCTGGCGGGGCGAGGTGTAGAGCTGGCGCATGCGACGAGTCTAACCGTTCGGCCCTTGCGCCGCTCAGCCTTCGCGCAGGCGGATCAGGCCTTCCTGCGCGGTGGAAGCGACCAGGCGGCCGTCGCGACTGAAGATCTGCCCGCGCGCCAGGCCGCGGCCGCCCTGCGCGGTCGGGCTGTCGAACGAGTACAGCAGCCATTCGTCGACGCGGAACGGCCGGTGGAACCAAAGCGCATGGTCGAGGCTGGCCATCTGCACGTTGTGGGTCATGTACGAGATGCCGTGCGGCAGGGTGGCGGTGCCGATCAGGTGGAAGTCCGAGGCGTAGGCGAGCAGGGCGCGGTGCAGGATCGCCGAGTCGCCGATCGGCGCGGTCAGGCGGAACCAGATGTGCTGGATCGGCGGGCGCTTCACCGGGTGCAGTTCGTCGCGCGGCCACACCTGGCGGAACTCGAACGGGCCGTCGATGCCCAGCCAGCGTTGCAGCTTCACCGGCAGCCGGGCCAGTTCGTCGGGCGGCAGGTGGCGCATCGGCTCCACGTCTTCCGGCGCCGGCACCTCGGGCATCGCGGTCTGGTGCTCGAAGCCCTTTTCCGGTTCCTGGAACGAGATCGAGCCGTTGAGGATCGGCTGGCCGTGCTGGATCGCCAGTACCCGGCGCGAGGAGAACGTGCCGCCGTCGCGCGCGCGCTCCACGCTGTACACGATCGGCGCCTCGATGTCGCCGGCGCGCAGGAAGTACGCGTGCAGCGAATGCGCCTCGCGCGAGGGATCGACCGTCTGCTGGGCCGCCGCCAGCGCCTGCCCGAGCACCTGGCCGCCGAACACGAAGCGCGTGCCGATGTCGCGGCTCTGGCCGCGGAACAGGTTGTCCTCCAGCCGTTCGAGCTGCA
Organism: Frateuria sp. Soil773; assembly: GCF_001428405.1. Lineage (GTDB taxonomy): Bacteria > Pseudomonadota > Gammaproteobacteria > Xanthomonadales > Rhodanobacteraceae > LMSL01. Next base: position 70,450 of record NZ_LMSL01000041.1, on the reverse strand, counting down.
GCAGCTCGACCAGTTCGCTGACGTGTTCTTCCCTCATGGCGGTGATCCAGCGCGTAATGGTGGGCGCGAGTATAACGGCGCGGGACGGCAGCCCCGCCCCGACGCGCGGGCGGCGCCGGTCGCCCTGGAAGAGGCCGTGGCCTACTTGCGGCGCGGCGGCTTGCCGCCACCGGGGCGCGGCTTGAAGCCGCCGGGGCGGTGGCCCGGCTTGCGCGGCGGCGGCGCGCTGCCCGCGCCGCTGTCATTGCCGTCCCATTCGCTGATGCGCAATTGCTGCTGGCTCACCCACACCTTCTTCAGGTGGTCGAACACTTCCTTCGGCATGCCGTCTGGCAGATCGATCAGGCTGTACTCGCCACGGATGCTGAGCCGGCCGATGAAGCCGCTCTCCAGGCCGGCTTCGTTGGCAATGGCGCCGATGATGTTGCCCGGCTTCACGCCATGGTCATGGCCGACCTCGATGCGGTAGGTGCGCTTGCCTTCCTCGGTGGCGTGCGCGCGCACCGGGCGCGGCGGCGGGACGTCGCGCGGGGCGTGCTCGCGCGGCGCACGGCGCTCGTCGCGGCCGGGCGAGGCATGGCGCTCGCGCGCGGCCGGTTCGCGCGGCGCGAACTCGCGCTTCGGCGGCGGCGTCAGCAGCAGCGGCTGGTCGCCCTGCGCGATGCGCGCCAGCGCGGCGGCGATCTCGATGGCGGGGATGTTGTGCTCCTGCTCGTACTGCTCGATCAACTGCTGGAACAGGCCAAGCTCGCCCACCGCCAGGGTGTCGCTGATGCGCTGCTTGAACTTGTTGATGCGCACGTCGTTGACCGCTTCCACGGTCGGCAGCTTCATCTCCTCGATCGGCTGGCGGGTGGCGCGCTCGATCGCGCGAAGCATGCCCTTCTCGCGCGGCGTGACGAACAGGATCGCCTCGCCGCTGCGGCCGGCGCGGCCGGTGCGGCCGATGCGGTGCACGTAGCTTTCGGTGTCGTACGGGATGTCGTAGTTCATCACGTGGCTGATCCGCTCCACGTCGAGGCCGCGCGCGGCGACGTCGGTGGCGACCAGGATGTCGAGCTTGCCGTCCTTGAGCTGCTGGATCACCCGCTCGCGCTGCGGCTGGGCGATGTCGCCGTTGATCGCCGCGGCGGCCAGGCCGCGCGCCTGCAGCTTCTCGGCCAGCTCCTCGGTGGCCTGCTTGGTGCGCGCGAAGATGATCATCGCGTCGAACGGTTCGGCTTCCAGGATGCGCGTCATCGCGTCGAGCTTGTGCAGGCCGCTGACGAACCAGTAGCGCTGGCGGATGTTCGCCGCCGTGGTGGTGGCCGCCTTGATGGTGACCTCCACCGGCTCCTTGAGATGCTTCTGCGCGATCTTGCGGATCGGCGCCGGCATGGTGGCGGAGAACAGCGCCACCTGGCGGGTCGGCGGGGTGGCTTCCAGCACCTTCTCGACGTCGTCGATGAAGCCCATCCGCAGCATCTCGTCGGCCTCGTCGAGCACCAGGTACTTCAGCTCCGACAGGTCGAGCGTGCCCTTGTCCAGGTGATCGATCACCCGGCCCGGCGTGCCGACCACGACGTGCACGCCGCGGCGCAGCGCGTGCAACTGCGGGCCGTAGCTCTGCCCGCCGTAGATCGGCAGCACCTGCAGTCCGGGCAGGTGCGCGGCGTAGCGCTGGAACGCCTCGGCCACCTGGATCGCCAGCTCGCGCGTCGGTGCCAGCACCAGCGCCTGCGGCTTGCCGGGCTTGAGGTCGATGCGCGACAGGATCGGCAGCGCGAACGCGGCGGTCTTGCCGGTGCCGGTCTGCGCCTGGCCCAGCACGTCGCGTCCCTCCAGCAGCGGCGGGATGGTAGCGGCCTGGATCGGCGAGGGCGACTCGTAGCCGACGTCGGCCAGCGCGCGCGATACCTCCGGCGAAAGGGCAAGCGCGGCGAAGCCGGCGGCAGCCGGGACGTGGTCGGGAGAGGGGGCGGACATGGGGGAGAACCTCGGGTGGCACGCGCAGCGGCGTGCGGGATCGTGGCGGCCATTGTATCAGCTTGCGGCGCCCCCACCCTCCCTGGGTTCCATACCCTTTCACGAAGGAGCAACCATGTCGAACCGACTGAACGGCCGCATCGCGCTGGTGACCGGCGCCTCCTCGGGCATCGGCGAGGCCACCGCGCTGGAACTGGCGCGGCAGGGCGCGAAGGTGGCGGTTGCCGCGCNCCGCCATGAGCGGCTGCAGGCGCTTGCGGAGCGGCTGGCCGGACTCGGCGCCGAGCCGCTGGTGCTGGCCGCCGACCTCGCCGACGAGGCCGCCGCGCAGCGCGTCGTGAAGGAGGCCGAGGCGCACTTCGGACGTCTGGACATCCTGGTGAACAATGCCGGCGTGATGTACCTGGAGCCGGTCGCCGAGGCCGACCTCGGCCGCTGGCGGCACATGCTGGAGCTGAACGTGCTCGGCCTGATCGCCTCCACCCAGGCCGCGCTGGCCGGCATGCGCGCGCGGCGCGACGGCCACATCGTCAACATCGCCTCCACCGCCGGGCGCGTGGCCAACCCGAACGCGGCTGCCTATTCGGCTACCAAGTTCGGCGTGGTGGCGTTCTCCGAGGCGTTGCGCCGCGAGGTCTACAAGGACAACATCCGGGTCAGCGTGATCGAGCCGGGCGTGGTCGAGACCGAGCTGCGCGACCACATCGGCCATGCCGCGACGAAGGATGCGCTGAATGCCTGGGCCGGCGGCATGCGCCAGTTGCAGAGCCAGGACGTGGCCGAGGCGATCGCCTTCTGCGTAAGCCGGCCGCCGCACGTCAACGTGAACGAAGTGCTGATGCGTCCGACCGACCAGGAACGTTGAGCGGGCTATCATTGGCGCCCCCGCAGGCAATGGGAGCGACCATGGGCGCGATCGAGACGGTTTCCGAACAACGCTGCTTCGGCGGCGTGCAGGGTTTCTACCGGCACGAGTCCGGCGCCTGCGGCGGTCCGATGCGCTTCGCGCTGTACCTGCCGCCGCAGGCCGCGGCGGGCCCGTGCCCGCTGCTGTATTTCCTCGCCGGGCTCACCTGCACCGAGGAAACCGCCACCATCAAGGCCGGCGCGCAGCGCCTCGCCGCGGAGCTGGGCCTGGCGCTGGCGATGCCCGACACCAGCCCGCGCGACACCGGCATCGACGGCGCCACCGGCGACTGGGAATTCGGCGAGGGCGCGGGTTTCTACCTCGACGCCACGCAGGCGCCGTGGTCGGCGCGCTTCCGCATGGAAAGCTACGTGGCGGACGAACTGCCCGCGCTGCTGGCCGCGCATTTCCCGGTGGACGTGTCGCGCAGCGGCATTTGCGGGCATTCGATGGGTGGCCACGGCGCCCTCACGCTGGCCCTGAAGCATCCGCGGCGCTACCGCTCGGTGTCGGCGTTCGCGCCGATCGTGGCGCCGAGCCAGGTGCCGTGGGGACGCAAGGCGCTGCCGCGCTACCTTGGCGACGACGAGGCCGCATGGGCCCGCCACGACGCCTGCGAGCTGGTGCGGCAGGGCACGTTCCCCGGCACCATCCTGGTCGACCAGGGCGAAGCCGACCGCTTCCTCGACGCCCAGCTCAAGCCGGAACTGTTCGACCAGGCCTGCGCGGAGGCCGGGCAGCCGCTGCTGCTGCGCCGCCATGCCGGCTACGACCACAGCTACTACTTCATCGCCAGCTTCATCGACGACCACCTGCGCCATCACGCGCGGGCGCTGGGCCTGGCGTGATATTCAGGATCGCCTTCCGGATCACCGTCGCCGCGAACCAGGGCCAACCATGCCGTCACCCCGGCGGAAGCTGGGGTCCAGCGCCTTCGGGGCCGATGCCTTCGCGGCANNACTGGATTCCTGCTTTCGCAGGAATGACGGGTGGCGGAGGGGCGATGCGAGTTGCCCGCGCTGTCCGCGCGGGATTCCAGACCGTAACCTCCAGCCGACCATGCCGTCACCCAGCGAAGGCCGGGGTCCAGCGCCTTGG
>NZ_LMSL01000041.1:66279-66456 GCF_001428405.1 Frateuria sp. Soil773 | reverse complement strand
GGGCTGATGCCTTCGCGGCTCAGCGAATACCAAGGCACTGGATTCCTGCTTTCGCAGGAATGATGGGTGGCGGAGGGGCGACGCGAGTTGCTTGCTTTGCCCGAGTGGCATTCCAGGCCGTAGCCCGGCCAACCATGCCGTCACCCCAGCGAAGGCTGGGGTCCACAGCGCCTTGGA
>NZ_LMSL01000041.1:66114-66264 GCF_001428405.1 Frateuria sp. Soil773 | reverse complement strand
ACTGGATTCCTGCTTTCGCAGGAATGACGGGTGGCGGAGGGGCGATGCGAGTTGCCCGCGCTGCCCGCGCGGCATTCCAGACCGTAGCCTCCGGCCAACCATGCCGTCACCCCAGCGAAGGCTGGGGTCCAGCGCCTTGGGGTCTGATGT
>NZ_LMSL01000041.1:1731-66108 GCF_001428405.1 Frateuria sp. Soil773 | reverse complement strand
CTTCGCGGCTCAGCGAATACCAAGGCACTGGATTCCTGCTTTCGCAGGAATGACGGGTGGTGGAGGGATGACGCGAGTTACTTGCGTTGCCCGCGCGGTATTCCGGACTGTGGTCTCGGCCAACCACCATGCCGTCACCCCAGCGGAGGCTGGGGTCCAGTGCCTTCGGGGCAGGTGACTTCGCAGTTCTAGCAAACTCCAAGGCACTGGATTCCCGCTTGCGCAGGAGTGACGGGTCAGTGGGAGCGGTCGGATCGCCCTCGGCTTCAGTGCGCCTGGCCGGCGCCCTGGCCGCGGCCGCCACGGCGCCGGCCGCGGCTGCGGCCCGCGTTGTTGCCGTTCGCGGCGGCGGCAGCGCCGTTGCCGCCACGGTTGCCGCCGGTGCGGCCGTGGGCAGGCTGCCCGCCGTGGCCGTTGCCGCCGCGCGCCGGACGCGGTGCGCTGGACTGCCGCTGGCCCTGCTTCGGCCGGGGTGCGCCGGCATCCAGCCGCAGCGGGGCCGACGGCTCGTAGCCGGCCACGTCGGTGATCGCGATGTCCTGGTCGAGCAGCTTGCGGATGTCGCGCAGCAGGCCGGACTCGTCGTGGCTGACCAGCGACACCGCCAGGCCCTCGGCGCCGGCGCGGCCGGTGCGGCCGATGCGGTGCACGTAGTCCTCGGCCACCATCGGCAGGTCGTGGTTGATCACGATCGGCAACTGGTCGATGTCGATGCCGCGCGCGGCGATGTCGGTGGCCACCAGCACGGTGACGCGGCCGCTCTTGAAGTCGCTGAGCGCGCGGGTGCGCGCGTTCTGGCTCTTGTTGCCGTGGATCGCCGCGGCGCGCATGCCGGACACTTCCAGGAACTTCACCAGCTTGTCGGCGCCGTGCTTGGTGCGGCTGAACACCAGGCTCTGCCGGCGGCTGTCCTGCGACAGCAGGTGCAGCAGCAGGTCGCGCTTGCGCGAGGCGTCGACCGGGTGCACGCGGTGGCTGACCAGCGGCGCCACGGTGTTCGGCGGGGTCACCGAGACCTCGCGCGGGTCGCGCATGAAGTCCAGCGCCAGCGCCTTGATGGGCGGGGCGAAGGTGGCCGAGAACAGCAGGGTCTGGCGCTGCTTCGGCAGCGCGCCGAGGATGCGCCTGATCGCCGGCAGGAAGCCCATGTCGAGCATGCGGTCGGCCTCGTCCAGCACCAGCACCTCGATGCCGGAGAGGTCCACGCTGCGCTGCTGCATGTGGTCGATCAGGCGGCCGGGCGTGGCGATCACCACGTCCACGCCGCGGCGCAGCACCTGCACCTGCGGGCCCATGCCCACGCCGCCGAAGATGGTGGTGCTGCTGACGCGCAGGTGCTTGCCGTAGTCGCGCAGGTTTTCGTGCACCTGGGCGGCCAGCTCGCGGGTGGGGGTGAGCACCAGGGCGCGCGGGCGACGGGTCTGCGTCTCGCGGCCCTGCGACATCCTCTGCAGCAGCGGCAGCGCGAAGGCGGCGGTCTTGCCGGTGCCGGTCTGCGCGGCGGCCAGCACATCGCGGCCTTCCAGCACCGGCGGGATGGCGCCGGCCTGGATCGGGGTGGGTTCGGCGTAGCCCTGTTCGGCGAGCGCACGCAGCAACGCGGGCGCGAGGCCCAGCGATTCGAAAGACATGGAACGACTCCTTGAGGCAACCCGGAGCGTTCTTTCAGAACCGCGTTGCAGTGTTTCGGGGAAAGGGGCGGCGAGTGCCGCCGGCGCGCAGTATAGCCGGTCCGCGGCCCGCCGTATGCCCCCGGTGCGGATGGCCGGTTCAGGCCGGCCGCGTCGCCACGACCAGGTAGCTGTTGAACGGGGTGTAGCCCCATAGCGGCGCGATGCGCAGGGCGAGCCCGGCTTCGCGCAGCGGCGCCAGGATCTCCTCGGCCGAGGGATAGTGGGTGGGCAGCCTGCGCATCCAGCCGGAGGCGTGCAGCAGGCGCTCTTCCAGCACGGTGGCGTGGAAGCGCCAATGCCGCTCGCGCAGCACGTTGCGGATCACCAGCCGGCCGCCCGGCACGAGGCAGCCGGCGAGCAGGGCGAGCAGGGGCGCCTGCCGCGCCGCCGGCAGGTAGTGCAGCACGTCGAGCAGGGCGACGTGGCCGCGGAAATCCGCCAGCCCGGCGACGTCGGCGCGCCGCAGTTGCAGCGTGTTCCCGGCCTGCCCCGCGGCATGCAGGCCCGCGGCGATCTTGCGTTCGTCGTGATCGATGCCGAGGTAGCCGTGCAGCACGCCGCAGGCATCCAGGTAGTGGCCGAGCAGGCCCATGCCGCAGCCCACGTCGAGCAGGGGCAGCGGCAGCGCGGTGGCGAAGGCTTGCGCGGCCGCGGCGTACAGCGGGTCGCCGGCGAGCTTGTTGCGCACGTAGCAGCGTTGCGAGCGGGTCGCGAAACGCGAGGCGATGCGTCGGTGGGCGCGGCGGTCGAGGCGCGTCATGCGGCGGCGGGACTCCTGGCAAGCGTCGTTCGCAGGCTCCCGTTGTAGCACGCCATGCGCCGCCGGCACGCGGACCGGCCTTCCGTGGCCGGGTGGGCGCGGGCCGGACCGGCGCGGGTCCAGGCCGGTGCGCCGACGGTCAGTGCGCCTGTCCCGGCGCCTTCGGGCCGGTGTAGGCGCCGTACTCGTCGGGTGTCAGGAGCCCGTCGTGGTTGAGGTCCGCATCGTTGAAGTGCATCCGCAGATCCCGCAGGCTTTCCACGTCCTTCGGAATGTCGCTGCGGTCGAGATAGCCGCGATGCGCCTTGTCGAGGTCGCCGAAGCCGGGCACCTGGACCTGGTTGGTGGTCGGGGTGGCGGGCGTCATCGTCGTGGGCTGCGGCTGCTGGGGGGGAGGGCTTTGCGGTGGAGCCTCCTGTGCGCCGGCGGCGGCCAGCGGCAGGCCGAGCAGCATTGCGAGTGCGTGGCATCGGAAACGTAGGCCTTGCATGAGAGCCTCCTGGGGGTGGGGGAGGGCAAGTGTCGCGGCAGGGCCGTGGCCGGGCCGTGAGCGGAGTGTTGGATGCGCGCAAATCCACGCGTCGGCGTGCATGCCGCGCGCTTGCGCCATCGCACTGTATTCGCATGGGCACGCCACGGTATCGGGTCGTGGCGCGACTATCCGACAGGGGAAAGCGCGAACCCTCCGGTCATTCCCCGGACGGCAGCGGCCAGGTTCGCCGTGGCCCGGTAGCGACGCGATGTCGCCTCGCTCGGCCCGGCGAATGGATGCAAGGCGCGGCGGTTAGTTTGCGCCGGGCTTTCCGGTGGACGGTTTGCTCCGCTTTCCCGGTGTCGATGGGCGCCGTGCGGACACCTCGGTTTCGGACGACGCCTGCCGCGACGTGAGCGCCTTCAGGTCCTGGACGGTTTCGGGCGGGGCGACGTCCATGAAGTCGGCGAACTCCGAATAGGACAGGCGCATGTCGCGGTCGCGGTCGTAGTGGCCGAAGTCCGCGCGCAGCACGCGCAACTGGGGCGGGAGCTCCGAACGTTCGAGCCGGCCGTTGCCGTTGGCGTCGAGGGCCAGGAAGATGTCGGTCATCAATTGCGAAGTCACGCCCCGGGCCTGGCTCATGCTCTCCAGCTCCCGGCGGGTCAGGGCATCGTCGCGGGTGGCCTCGGCGCGGTCCCGAAGCTGCTCCATCTTTCCGACGCTCACGCCTTTCTGCGGGTGGTCCTGCGCGGCGGCGGACATGCCCAGCGACAAGCCTGCAAGGATCGCGGCGAATAGCCACGAAGATCGGTGCGCCGTCATGCCTGTCCCCCTCGAACTGCAGTTTGCGAGCGCCTCGCGGCGGGCCGGCGCCGGGTCGTTCCGGAGCGGCCCATGGATGACCGGGACTGTGCAGCGGCCGATTCGGTAATGTCAACTGTCGCCGGGCAAGCCGCCGGAGAGGCTGGCATGCTTGCGTCGCCCATCCCGACGGAACCGCCCATGACCCTCCTGTCGCCCTTGCGTGAGCTGGACCACGCGCAACGCCATACCGTGCTCGCCAGCTTTCTCGGCTGGACCCTGGATGCGTTCGACTATTTCCTGCTGACCTTCGTGATCGTGGCGATCTCGAAGGAGTTCGGGGTGGAGAAGGCCGAGGTCACCTATGGCCTGTTCCTGACCCTGGCGGCGCGGCCGCTCGGCGCGCTGCTGTTCGGCCGGCTGGCCGACCGCTTCGGGCGCCGGCCGATCCTGATGATCGACGTGATCCTGTTCTCGGTGTTCGAACTGGCCACCGCGTTCGCGCCTTCGCTGACGGCCCTGCTGGTGCTGCGCTTCCTGTTCGGCATCGCGATGGGCGGCGAGTGGGGCATCGGCGCATCGCTGGCGATGGAGTCGATCCCGCCGAAGACGCGCGGGCTGGTGTCGGGCCTGCTGCAGAGCGGCTATCCCTGCGGCTTCTTCCTCGGTGCGCTGGCGAACTGGCTGCTGGTGGACCACATCGGCTGGCGCGGCCTGTTCGTGGTGGGCGCGCTGCCGGCGCTGCTGGTGCTGTACATCCGCCGCAAGGTGCCCGAGTCGCCGGTGTGGCGGGAGCATCAGCGGAACGGCCCGCGGCCGGGCGTGCTCGAATCGATGCGCGGACACTGGAAGCTGGCGCTCTACCTGATGCTGCTGATGGCGGCCTTCAACATGTTCAGCCACGGCTCGCAGGACATGTACCCGACCTTCCTGCAGACCAACCTGCAGATTCCCGCCGGTTCCGGCACCGCCTTCCTGCTCACCGCGCTGCTCAACCTCGGCGCGCTGGCGGGCGGGCTGTATTTCGGCGCGCTGTCGGAGCGCATCGGCCGGCGCAGGGCGATGGTCATCGCGGCGCTGCTGGCGATCCCGGTGATCCCGCTGTGGATGTACGGCGGCTCGCTGCTGCTGCTCGGGCTGGGCGCCTTCCTGATCCAGGTGATGGTGCAGGGCGCCTGGGGCGTGGTGCCGACCCACCTGAACGAGCTGGCGCCGGACCACGTGCGCGGCACCCTGCCGGGCTTCGCCTACCAGATGGGCAACCTGCTGGCCGCGATCACCGCCACCGCGCAGAGCTGGATCGCCCATAGGCACGGCGGCGACTTCGCCTTCGCCATGTCGCTGTGGATCGCCGCGGTGGCGGTGGTGCTGGCGGCGCTGGCCTGGCTGGGGCCGGAGGCGCGCGGCGTGGGCTTCGGCCGGTCCCGTTCCTGAGCGGGACGCTGGTAGAATCCGCCGTTTGCAACCCGACGACGAGACAGGCAATGAAGGCTGGCAAGGACAAGGTCATCTCCCTCCACTACACGCTCACGGTGGACGGCGAGAAGGTGGAGAGCTCGCGCGACCGCGACGAGGCGCTGTGGGTGCTGCTCGGCCACGGCCAGCTCATCCCGGGCCTGGAAGCCGCGCTGGAAGGCCGCGAGGCGGGCGAGTCGCTGCAGGCGGAGATCGCCCCGGCCGACGGCTACGGCGAGCGCCAGGAGGGCATGATCCAGCGCGTGCCGAAGAAGTATTTCCAGCAGGCGGCCAGGCTCAAGCCGGGCATGACCACGGTGCTGGCGCTGAAGGAAGGCGGCCACCGCGTGGTGGTGGTGCACAAGGTCGGCATGAGCACGGTCGACGTCGACCTCAACCACCCGATGGCCGGCAAGACGCTGCACTTCGACGTCACCGTCAACGAAGTGCGCGACGGCACCGAGGAAGAGATCAAGCACGGCCACGCGCACGCGCCGGGCGCCGAGGCGCACTGAGCGCGGCGCGGTTGCGCGACGACGGCGCCGCAGGGCGCCGTCGCCGTCTTCCCCGGCACGACAGGCTCAACTCCATGCGCAGGACACGTCCATGACCCAGCCGCTGTGGCAAAAATCCGACGTCAAGATCGACGCCCGCATCATGCGTTTCCTCGCCGGCGACGACGTGCTGCTGGACCGCGAGTTCTTCCTGCACGACATCGCCGCCAGCAAGGCGCACGTCGAGGGGCTGGCCAACATCGGCGTAGTGAGCGCCGACGAGGCCGCCGCCCTGAAGCGCGAGCTGGACGCGCTGGCGGCCGATTTCGCCGGCGGCGCCTTCGTGCTGGACGACCGCTACGAGGACGGCCACTCGGCGATCGAGGCGCGCCTCACCGAGCGCCTCGGCGATGCCGGCCGTCGCGTGCACACCGGGCGCAGCCGCAACGACCAGATCCTGGTCGCCACGCGGCTGTGGCTGAAGGACAAGCTGGCCGAGCTGCAAACGCATTGCCGCGCGATCGCGCAGGTCTGCCTGGAGCGCGCCGCGCAGCCGGCCGTGCCGCTGCCCGGCTATACGCACCTGCAGCGCGCGGTGGTGTCGTCCACCGCGATGTGGTTCGCCGGTTTCGCCGAGGGCTTCATCGACAATACGCTGCGCGCCAGGCAGGTCGCGGAGCTGATCGACGCGAACCCGCTCGGCACCGCGGCCGGCTACGGCGTGAACCTGAAGCTCGACCGCGAGCACACCACCCGGGCGCTGGGTTTCGCGCGGATGCAGGTGTCGCCGGTCTACGCGCAGTTGTCGCGCGGCAAGTTCGAGATGGCGGTGCTGGAGGCGATCGGCGGTGCGCTGCTGGACCTGCGCCGGCTGGCCTGGGACCTGTCGCTGTTCACCACCGCCGAGTTCGGTTTCGTGACGCTGCCGGCCGAGTACACCACCGGCAGCTCGATCATGCCGAACAAGCGCAATCCCGACGTGGTGGAACTGCTGCGCGCCAGCTACGCCAGCGTGGCCGCCGCGCGTTGCGAGATCGAGCAGTTGCTGTCGCTGCCCTCGGGCTACCAGCGTGACCTGCAGTTCTCCAAGGGCTCGCTGTTCCACGGCGTGAGGCACGGCTTGGCCGCGCTCGAACTGGTGCCGGACCTGCTGGCGCGGATGCGCTGGAACGAGGCGGCGATGCGCGCGGCGATCGAGCCGGCGATGTACGCCACCGACGTGGCGATCGAGCAGGCCGCCGCCGGCGTGCCGTTCCGCGACGCTTACCGCGCGGCCGCCGAGGCCGCAGGCGCGGCCGGGCAGGGCCGCACGCCGGAGGCCAGCCTCGCCGCGCGCGTGTCGCCGGGGGCCGGCAACGACCTGCGCCTGGATGCGCTGCGCGAGCGGCTGGACCGGCTGGACGCCTGAGCGGAGGGCGGCATGGTTGCGCTCGATCCGCATGTAAACTGCTGTTTTTTTTGACTCCCGCCGCATGGTGCAAGCTCCCCGGCCTACGCTCGAAGGCCCGTCGTTCATCCGCCTGCTGGCCCGCCTCGCGGGCGCCGGCATCCCGCAGTCCGGCCCGCCGCTGTCGGACCGGCTGAGCCAGTGGCTCGACTGGAACCGTGCGATCGCCCTGTCCACGGCGCTCGATGCCGGGCTGCCGGCCGCGGATGATCCCGGCGTGCCTGCCGCGGCCGGTGCCGAGGAGGAGGAATGCGCGCGGGTGCGCGCCTCGCTGGCGCAGGCGATTGCCGGCGATCCCGGGTCGCCGCCCGCGCGGCAACAGGCGGGCGGCGCATCCGGCGGGGAGGACGGCGAGGCGGACTACGCGGCCTTCCGCGAACGCTACCTCGCCATGCAGCGCGCAATGCTGACGGCCACCGGCAGACTGCGCGGGCGCCTGCGCGACCGGCTCGCCGCGGAGCCGGGCGAGATGGCCCGGCTCGCCGCGGTGGACGCCGCGATGGAGCAGGCGCTGAGTCCGCGCGAGCAGACCTTGCTGGCCGCCATGCCGGTGCTGCTCGGGGGGCATTTCGAGCGGCTGCGCCAGGCTGCGCGCGAGGCGCCGGCCGGGAGCGCACCGGGCGCGTGGCTGGAGGCGTTCCGCAAGGACCTGCGCGATGCCTTGCTCGCCGAACTGGACGTTCGTTTTCAACCGGTCGAAGGCCTGCTCGCAGCGCTTCGCACCCGCCAACCGAGAAGTGACGTTGAAGAATCTGCTTAATCTTGCCGTGTTCACCGTGGGCTTCGCCGCCGTGTGCTGGATCGGCGCGGGCTACGTCGGCTCCAACCCGCTGGGCGCGGCCGTCGCGGCGGTGATCGGCGCGTGCTACGTCGCCGGCGGCATGGAACTGCACCGCTACCGGCAGGCCACGGCCACGCTTGTGCGGGCCGTGGCGGACGCGCCGGCGGCCTCCTCCGGCCTGGGTGACTGGCTCGCGCGCCTGCATCCCAGCCTGCGCAACGCGGTGCGCCTGCGCATCGAAGGCGAGCGCGCGGCCCTGCCGGCGCCCGCGCTGGCGCCGTACCTGGTCGGGCTGCTGGTCCTGCTCGGCATGCTGGGCACGCTGCTGGGCATGATGGCGACCCTGCGCGGCACCGGCCTGGCGCTGGAAAGCGCCACCGATTTGCAGGCCATCCGCGGCTCGCTCGCCGCCCCGGTGAAGGGGCTTGGGTTCGCGTTCGGCACCTCGATCGCGGGCGTGGCGACCTCGGCCATGCTCGGCCTGCTTTCCGCGCTGTGCCGGCGCGAGCGCCAGCATGCGGTGCAGGCGCTGGACGCGGAGATCGCCACGACCCTGCGCGTCCATTCGCAGGCGCACCGGCGCGAGGAAGCCTTCAGGCTCCTGCAACGGCAGGCCGAGCTGATGCCGGCTCTGGTCGACCGCCTGCAGGCGATGACGGCGGCGATCGAGCGGCAGCATCTCGCCGCGGGCGAGCGACAGGCCGCCAGCCACGACGCCTTCCATGCCCGCGCCGAGGCGGCCTACACGCACCTGGCCGCGTCGGTGCAGCAGTCGTTGAAGGAAAGTGTGGCCGAAAGCGCGCGCGCCTCCGGCGCCCTGCTGCAGCCGGTGGTGGAAGCCACCATGGCGGGGCTGGCGCGCGAAACGGCGACGCTGCGCGAGACGGTCGCGCAGGCGGTGCAGCGGCAGCTCGACGGCCTTGCGGCGGGCTTCGGGAACGCCGCCGCGAACGCGGCGGATCTCTGGAACAAGGCGCTGGCGGAGCAGTGCCGGTCGAACGAGACCGCGGCGGAGGACCTGCGCGGCACGCTGGCGGGTTTCGCCGACACCTTCGAGCGGCGCTCGACGGCCCTGCTGGATGGCGTTTCCGCGCGCCTCGACGCCACCGCGGGCGGCATGGCGCAGGCCTGGAACGACGCGCTGTCCCGCCAGGCCGCCGCCAACGACGGCCTGGCCGCGCGCAACGAGCAGGCGCTGGCGACGGCGGGTGCCGCCTTCGAAGAACAGGCGGCCTCGCTGGTGCGCGTGGTGCGCGAATCGCATACGGAGTTGCAGGCGGCGCTCGAAGCGCGCGACCGGGAGCGGCTGGCGGCCTGGACCGGATCGTTCGATTCGATGGCCACCGCGCTGGCCGGGCAGTGGGCGCAGGCCGGCGAGCAGGCCGCGAGCCGGCAGCAGGACATCTGCGACGCGCTGGCACGGACCGCGGGCGAGATGTCCGCGCAGGCGCAGGCGCACGCCGGCGAGACCATCGCGGAAATCTCGCGGCTCGTGCAGGCCGCGTCGGAAGCGCCGAAGGCGGCCGCCGACGTCGTCGCCGAGCTGCGCCAGAAACTCTCCGACAGCATGGTGCGCGACACCGCGATGCTGGAGGAACGCAGCCGCCTGCTCGCCACCCTGGAAACCCTGCTCGACGCCGTCAACCACGCCTCCACCGAACAGCGGCAGGCGGTCGACGCGCTGGTCGCCACCTCGGCGGACCTGCTGGACCGCGTCGGCACGCGCTTCACCGGGCACATCGAGGCGCAGACCGGCAAGCTCGACGCGGTGGCCGCCCAGCTCACCGGCAGCGCGGTCGAGGTGGCGAGCCTGGGCGAGGCGTTCGGCGCCGCCGTGCAACTGTTCGGCGGCTCGAACGAGGCGCTGATGGAGCGCCTGCAGCACATCGCCGAGGCGCTGGACCGCTCGGTCGCGCGCAGCGACGAGCAACTGGCGTACTACGTGGCGCAGGCGCGGGAAGTCATCGATCTGAGCCTGCTGTCGCAGAAGCAGATCATCGAGGACATGCAGCAGCTCGCCGGGCGGCAGGCATCCGCCGGAGCTGAAACGGCATGAGCGACGAGATCGAGGCCGGCGCGGAATCGACGGCGCCGATCTGGGCCGCCTTCGGCGACCTGATGTCGGTGCTGCTGGGCGTGTTCGTGCTGATCCTGGTGGGCGCGATCGGCATGCAACTGCAGCTCTCGCACCGGCTGGAGGAGGCGGTGCGCCAGCGGCAGCTCGAGGCGCAGCGGCGCATGACCCTGGAGCAGGCGCTGGCCGGCCCGCTGGCGGCCGGCCGGGTGACCCTGGTCGACGGCCGCATCGGCATCCGCGGCAGCGTGCTGTTCGCGCTGAATTCCGACCGGTTGCAGCCCGAGGGGCGCGAGGTGCTCAAGAGCCTCGCCGGCCCGCTCGCCGGCTACCTCCGGTCGCGCGACGAGATCCTGATGGTGAGCGGCTTCACCGACGACCGCCAGGTGCGCGACGGCAACCGCCAGTTCGCCGACAACTGGGAGCTGTCGGCCGAGCGCGCGCTGACCGTCACCCGCGCGCTGATCGCCGAGGGCGTGCCTTCCTCGCTGGTGTTCGCGGCCGCCTTCGGCGCCGAGCAGCCGGTCAGCTCGAACGCCGACGAAGAAGGGCGGGCCAGGAACCGGCGCGTGGAGATGGCGCCGATGCCGAAACCGTCGGCCGCGAAAAGCGGCGCGCCATGAGCCGCCGGACCGGCCGCCGCGAGGCAAGCCACGGGCTCTGCGCGCGGGCGAGGCTGGACGCGTGGCGCGGCCAGGGCGCCGACCGCCTGGACCCGGTCCGCTTCCATTTCATCGATGCGCTGGAGCGGCGCGCGGCCGGCCACGACGGTGCGGCGCGCAAGCTGCTGGACGCGCGGCTGGCCGGGCTGCTGGAAACCTACGCGGCCGACCTCGAACGGACCGGCGCCGTGGACGGCCGTGCCCGTGGCGAAGCGGCGCCGGGCGTTCCCGCGCGCGGCGCGCTTGGCGACCTGGTCGATTACATCGCCCGGCAGGCGGCGCGCGACGGCACCCGCGCCGAGGCCGGCCCGACGCTGCGCCGTGCGTCGCCGACCGGGCCGGAGGCGCTCGGCGAGCTCAGGAAAACCTGGTCGGAGCTTCGCACCGGGAGCCAGTTGCGCAAGTCGCTCGAACAGGTGCCCGCGAATGCCGGCCCGCTCAACTCGGGCAGCCTCGTGCACCGCTCGCTCACGCTGATGCGCGAGCTGTCGCCCGGATATCTCCAGCAGTTCATGGCGTACGTCGATGCCTTGTCGTGGATGGAGCAGGTGGGCGGCAACGCACCGGCCGCCGTTCACGACGGAGGCCAGCCGGCGAGCGCCAGGAAGCGCACCCGGAGCAGGCCGCGCGCGCCGCGAAGCTGAGAGCCTGTTCAAAGGCTCTTGGGTATTCCCTGCGAAGCGTCATCCCAGCGGCTTTCAACGGCCGCAGGGCCGGTCAGGCAGGAGGCGCTTTTCAACAGCAGCCGAAGGGCTGGTCATCCAGCGACTTTCTTCCCCCAGGACCTAGAGGCACTGGATCCCAGCTTGACCGGCCCTTCGGCCGTTGAAAGCCGCTGGGATGATGCTTCGCAGGGGAATGCTTGGGAGACTGGGTAGGGGAATACTNTGGGAGACTGGAATCCCCTCGCGCTCCCCGCTCGTCATTCCTGCGAAAGCAGGAATCCAGCGATTTTCCCTTTCCCCAGAACCTCAGAGGCACTGGATTCCAGCTTTCGCTGGGATGACGCCCCGTAGGGGAATACCTGGGAGACTGGAATCCCCTCGCGCTCCCCGCTCGTCATTTCTGCGAAAGCAGGAATCCAGCGACTTTCCCTTCCCCAAGACCTGGAGGCACTGGATCCCAGCTTTCGCTGGGATGACGTCCNCTGGAATCCCCTCGCGCTCCCCGCTCGTCATTCCTGCGAAAGCAGGAATCCAGCGACTTTCCCTTTCCCCAAGACCTCAGAGGCACTGGATGACCAGCCCTTTGGTTGTTAAGCGCCTTTTGCCTGACCGGCCCTGCGGCCGTTGAAAGCCGCAGGAATGAAGCGCGGGGAGCGTGAGGAGGGCTCTGGTTCGACAGGGAGACCTTGAACAGGCTCTGAGGGAAGGTGCGTCTGCGGCGTTCGTCATGGATCGCGCACTGCGTCCAGGGCGGGCGGCGCGGGATTTCGCCAAGGCGACGATGCGTACCATACGCCGGGCAGGCGGTGTATCGCCGGCCGCGTATTGCCGGCGCGCGAGTCCGGCGCGGGTAAAGGGTCAGTCCCGCGTCCGGCCGCCGGACCAGTCCATGTTCATGTACTTCTTCCCGCCGCGCAGTTCCGAAAGCATCTGGTCGAGCCGCTTCCGCCGGGTGGCCTCCTGCCTGGCGCGGCCGATCCACCCGAGATAGTCGTTACGCTGGTACGGCGGGCGGGCGTCGTAGGCGGCCATCAGGCCGTGCGCGTCGAGCGCCTCGCGGACGTCCGGCGGCATGGGGTTCGTTTCGCGCTTCGGCATCGGATTTTTCGTGATGGCCGTGGCGGCTCCCGGCGCAGGTACAGGCCCGCGGCTTTAGCGTGATTCGCGACCGGCGGATGGAGGAACGCCGGGTCGTTCCGCCGTGGCAGCGGGCGACCCGGTCAACGCGCGCGATGCCACGCCTGCACCGCCTCGGCGAAGGCCAGGCAGTCGGCGAAGCGGTTGTACAGCGGCGCGGGCGAGATGCGGATCACGTCGGGCTCGCGCCAGTCGCCGATGACGCCGTGGGCCATCAGGTACTCGAACAGCGCGCGGCCGCGCTCGCGGCCGCCCTGCACGCGGATGGAGAGCTGCGCGCCGCGGCGTTCCGGCTCGGCCGGCGTCACCACCTGCAGCACGTCGGCCAGTTGCGTCTGCACCAGCCACTCCAGGTAGCCGGTGAGCCTGAGCGACTTCTCGCGCAGCGCGGCCATGCCGGCGCGGCGGAAGAGCTGCAGCGACACGCGCAGCGGCGCCAGCGCGAGGATCGGCGGGTTGGAGAGCTGCCAGCCGTCGGCGCCGGGCGTGGCGTGGAAGTCGGGGCCCATCTGGAAGCGGGTGGTCTTGTCGTGCCCCCACCAGCCGGCGAAGCGCGGCAGCGCGGCCTGCGCGTGGCGCTCGTGCACGAAGGCGCCGCCGACCGCGCCGGGGCCGCTGTTGAGGTACTTGTAGCTGCACCAGATGGCGAAGTCGGCGCCGCTGTCGTGCAGTTGCAGGGGCAGGTTGCCGACGGCGTGGGCGAGGTCGAAGCCCACCGTGCAGCCGTGCCGGTGCGCGCAGGCGGCGATCGCGGCGAGGTCGAACGCCTGGCCGGTGCGGTACTGCACGCCCGGCAGCATCACCAGGGCGACGCGCGCGCCGTGCTCGGCCAGCGCCCGTTCGATCGCCTGCATCGAGGTGGTGCCGTTCGGCTCGTCCGGCTGCAGCTCGATCAGGTCGGTGGCCGGGTCGAAGCCGTGGAAGCGGATCTGCGATTCGACCGCGTAGCGGTCGGTGGGGAAGGCGCCGGCCTCGATCAGGATGGCCGGGCGCTCCCGGGTCGGGCGGTAGAAGCTCACCATCATCAGGTGCAGGTTCACGCCCAGGGTGTTCATCGCCACCACTTCGACGGGCCTGGCGCCGACCACCGCGGCGAGGTCGTCGCGCACGAACTCGTGGTAGTCCATCCACGGCAGGCGGCCCTTGAAGTGGCCTTCCACGCCCAGTTCGCCCCAGTAGTCCAGCTCGGCGCCCACCGCGTCGCGCACGGCGCGCGGCTGCAACCCCAGCGAGTTGCCGCAGAAGTAGTGGCAGTCGCCGCCTTCGTGCGGCGGAATCAGGAACTCGTCGCGGAACGCGCGCAGCGGGTCGGCGGCGTCCTGGGCCCGGGCCCAGGCGGTGGTGGCTTCGAACGGCAGGGGCATGGAGGGTTCCGGAAACGGGCGGCGCGGTCGCCGCTGGAGGGCTGCGGGAACGGTCGGGCGCGACTACTTCAGGCGTGCGGCGATCGCTGCGCAGCCCTGGTCGAAGGCGGCGCTCCAGGCCGGGCCGGCCTGGCTCTGCGCCGGACGCACGCAGCGCAACTGGACCGCATGGTTGCCCTTGAACCAGTAGCTCTCGCTGTAGCTGAATTCCACGTCGTTCTCGCGCGCCGTATAGGCGTAGCTGTTGGGGCCGGCGGTGTTGCTGACCGCCTGGACCGGCCGGTAGCCGGCCAGTTGCTGCGCCTTGGCGCTGGCGCTGCCGGCGTACTGCTGGAAGTCGTTGACGTCGGCGACCTGCTTCACCGTCACGGTGACGCGGGCGAGGCTGTTGCTCGCGGTGGGCGAGGGGTCGGGCACCTGGAACACGCGCACTTCCGGGTCGCCCTGGGTCTCCATGATGCCGAGCCAGTTGTCCGGCGTGCTGAAGGTGACGCTGCCGCCGGCCATGCTGACCTCGGTGGCGTGGGCGACGCCGGCCAGCAGCAGGGCGCCGAGCAGGGTGGTGCCGATCGAGCCGGTGGTACGCAAGAAACTCATGCCTGCTCCTGGAAAAGGTGGGTTCAACGTGCCTGCCGCGGCGTGAAACGGTGCTCGGGCAAGCCCAGCCATTCCAGCGCGGTGCGGTGGAACAACTGGGCGCGGTCGGCCTCGCCCAGTCCCAGCGATTCGATGCCGCTGCCGGGGTGCTGCTCGCCCAGCGGGAAAGGATAGTCGGTGCCGAGCATCACGCGGTCGACGCCGGTCACATCCAGCAGATAGCGCAGCGCCTGCGGGTCGTGCACGCACGAGTCGAAGTACAGCCGCTTGAGGTACTCACGCGGGTTGCGCGGGTTGTCGGTGGCGACCAGGTCGGGGCGCATGCGGAAGCCGTGCTCGATGCGGCCGATCGTCCACGGGAAGCTGCCGCCGCCGTGCGCGAGCATCACGCGCAGCTTAGGCAGGCGCTCCAGCACGCCGCCGAAGGCGAGGCAGCAGGCCGCGCGCGACTGCTCGGCCGGCATGCCGACCAGCCACGGCATCCAGTACTTGGGCATGGTGGGGGTGCCCATCATGTCCCACGGGTGCACCAGCACGGCGGCGCTGAGGTCGGCGGCGGCCTCGAAGAACGGGAACAGCTCGGGCGCGTCCAGGTTCCAGTCGCCGCAGTGCGAGCCGATCTGCACGCCCTGCAGGCCCAGCTCGTCGATGCAGCGCTCCAGCTCGCGGATCGCCAGCGCCGGCGCCTGCAGCGGCACCGTGCCGATGCCGGCGTAGTGGCGGGGATGGTCGCGGCACATGCCGGCCATGTGGTCGTTGAGGTGGCGGTGCAGCTCCAGCGCCTGGTGTCCGGGCGCCCAGTAAGAGAACAGCACCGGCACGGTGGAGATCACCTGCACGTCCACGCCGAAGCGCGCGTAGTCGTCGATGCGCGTCTGCGGATCGAAGGCGGAATCCCACACCTCGCGGAAGAACTTGCCGTCCTTGTAGATGCGGTGGCGCCCGTCGGTGTGCGTCATCACCGGAAAGCGGTCGTCGCCGTACTTCGCCGCCAGGTTCGGCCAGTCCCGGGGCAGGATGTGCGCGTGGGTGTCGATCTTGAGCATCCCGGGAGTGTAAACCCAGTCGCCGCCGCGGTAGGCGGGGCGCCCATGCCGGGAGGCACGAAAGCCGCTGCAAAGCCGCTCGGGCTATACTGCCGCGCTGACGCTGGCCCGGCGTCAATGCAGGGGGTGGCATGAACGAGACTCGCAGGCGGCGCTATGCGCTGGCGAAGCCCATCGCATGCGCGGCGCTCGACATGGATACGGCCGAGCGCGACCGCTACGTCGCCGCCAGTTGCGGCGGCGACGCGAGCCTGCGCGACGAGGTGCGCTGGCTGATCGAGGCGGCCGACGTCACCGGCGACGCCGGCCTGCTGCCGCTGCCCCCGGAAGAAACGGCCGACGCCAGCGGCTCGCGGGTGACCGCGGGCAGCAGCCGCTACCGCATCCTGCGCCCGCTGGGCGAAGGGGGCATGGGCGTGGTCTACCTGGCCGAACGCGTACTCGACGAGAACACCCCGGACGAGGTGCGCCAGCCGGTCGCGCTGAAGTTCCTCAATGCCGGCCGCGCGGTGCCCGGCCTGCAGCGGCGCTTCGCCGAGGAGCGCCGCATCCTGGCGACGCTCAGCCATCCCGGCATCGCGCACCTGATCGACGGCGGCAGTACCCTCGACGGCCGGCCGTTCCTCGCGCTGGAGTACGTGGAAGGCGAGCGCATCGATACGTGGTGCGAGCGCAGGCAGCTCTCGCTGCGCGAGCGCGTGCAACTGTTCCTCAAGGTCTGCGCCCCGGTGCGCCATGCGCACCAGCACCTGGTGATCCACCGCGACATCAAGCCGGCCAATATCCTGGTGACGCCCGACGGCGAGCCGAAGCTGCTGGATTTCGGCATCGCCCGGCTGCTCGACCAGGCCGGCATCGCCGCCGAGCGGACGATGACCGCGCAACGTGCGCTGACGCTGGCCTATGCCAGCCCCGAGCAGGTACGCGGCCGGCCGCTGGGCACGGCCGCGGACGTGTGGTCGCTGGGCGTGGTGCTGTACCAGTTGCTGTGCGGCGCGCGGCCGTTCGACGGCGGCGAGGAGGATTCGCCGCTGGACCTGTCCAACGCCATCGTGACCGGCCAGCCGCTGCCGCCGAGCCGGCGCCTGCGCCGCGCCCGGCCGGCGCAGGCGCCGCGACAGGTGCCCGCCGACCTTGACGCCATTGTGCTGAAGGCGCTGCGCTGCGATCCGGCCGAGCGCTATGCCAGCGTGGACCACCTGTGCGCCGACCTGCGGCGGTTCCTGGCGCTGCGGCCGGTGCAGGCGCGGCGCGGGCGCCACTGGTACCGCGCCAGGCTGTTCATGCGCCGGCACCGGTTCGGGCTGGGCATGGCCGCGCTGCTGGTGCTGATGCTGGCCGGCGCCGTCGCGCAGCGCGAGGTGCAACTGCGCCAGGTCGAATCCGAGCGCGACAAGACCCAGGCGATCGCCGGCTTCATGCGCGAGCTGTTCGAGAACGCCGACCCCACCCATGCGCGCGGCAGCCACGCCACCGTGCGCGAGGTGCTCGACCGCGGCGCGGCGCAACTGCTGGAGCGCCGCGGCATCGAGCCGGCGGTGCGGGTCAGCCTGCTGCTGTCGATGGCGCGCTCGTACAACCAGCTGAGCCTGGGCGGGCAGGCGATCCCGCTCCTGCTCAAGGCGCGCGAGCTGCAACGCGGCTACGACGCCGGCGTGCTGGAGCGCGGCGAGGTGATGGCTGCGCTCGGCCGCGCGTACTCGACGGTGATCGACCTGTCCTCGGCGATCCCGGCCGACCGGCAGGCCATCGAGTTGCTGTCGAAGGCGCCGGGCGACCACGCCGACGAGATCCTGCGGGTGCGCATCAACCTGCTGTACAACCACCTGGGCGTGCTCGACGTGCCGCTTGAGCGGATTTCCGGCGAGATCGGGCGGATCATCGCCGAGCTGGAAGCCAGCCCGCGGCCGAACCGCGAACTGCACCTGCAGGCGCTGGCGGTGCTCGGCATGGCGCAGGCCACCGAGGGCAAGGATGCGGCCGCGATGGCCACCGCCCGCCGCGCGCTCGACGAGGCGGGCAAGCTCTACGTCCACGACGATCCGATGCTGATCTACTACCGCTTCACCCTGGCGCTGGTGTCGATGCGGGCCGATCCGGCCGGCGCGGTCGGCATGTACCGGCAGGCGATCGACGACTACGACCACATGATCGGCACGCCGGGCCCCGGCCTGGCCGGCCTGCTTTCCTATTTCGGCAGCGCGCTGGGACAACTGGGGCAACCGGCGGACGCCGTGCAGGCGCTGGAGCGCGCGCTGCGCATCGCCGACGGCTTCGCCGCCAGCTCGCCGGACTTCTACCTGGGCACGCTCAATACGCTGGCGCAGCAATACCTCGAACTCGGCCGCGGCAAGGAGGCCGCGGCATTGCTGGAACCGCGCCTGCGGCAGCTGCGCGAGCGGGTCGCCAGCCGCTCCGCCTGGGCCACGACCAATGCCGCCGATGCATTCAACGTGCTCGGCGCGGTTGCGCTGCAACAGGGCAGGGCCGGCGATGCGGCGCGGGCCTTCCACGAGGCGCAGGCATACCTGGGCTCGCGCGAGCGGCAGGTGGCGCCGGACAGCTATGCGGCCAGCCTGGCCGGGCTGGGCGAAAGCGCGCTGGCGGCCGGCCGGCTCGACCAGGCCGCGCAATGGCTGGCGGCGCTGCAGGCGTTCAACCGCGACAACAAGGCGACGTCGCCGGGCGCCCCGGCGCTCGACGCCGCCCTGCTGGCGGCGCGGCTGGACATCGCGCGCGGCGATTTCGCCGAGGCAGGCCAGCTGGCCGCCGCGAACCTTGGGCCGGCCGGCACGCGCTGGGGCGAGTGCAGCCGGCGCGCGATGGCGCTGCGCCGGCTGGAGCGGACAGCCCGCGCCAGCGACGCCCGCGCGGAACCGGCGTCGACCGCCTGCGTGGCCGGCTCCGCCGTGAGCATGCGCTGATGCGGAGCCGCCGATGAACCGCATGGATACCCCCTCCGAAGTCACCCGCCTGCTGCATTCGGCGCAGGCGGGCGACACGGCCGCGATGGACGAGGCGTTGCGCCAGATGTATTCCGCGCTGCACCGGCTGGCCGGCGCGCAACTGCGCCAGAACAGCAGCGAACGGACGCTCAGTGCGACCGCGCTGGTCAACGAGGCTTACCTGAAGGTGTTCGGCGGCAACGGGGCGCCGGCCTGGGAAAGCCGCGGACACCTGCTGGGCGTGGCCGCGCGCGCCATGCGCGAGGTCCTGGTGGATGCGGCGCGGCGCCGGCGCGCCAGCAAGCGGCCGCAGGAGAACGACCGCATCGAGCTGTCCGAGATCTCCGGCGCGCTGACTCCGGAGGTCGACTACGCCGCCCTGCTCGAAAGCCTGGAGGCGCTGGAGCAGATCGACCCGCGCCAGGCCAACATCGTCTCGATGCGCTTCTTCGTGGGCCTGAGCGCCGAGCAGATCGGCGCGGCCATGGGCATCTCGCCCGCGACGGTGCAGCGCGAATGGCGCCTCGCCCGCGCTTGGCTGCAACGCGAGCTGCAATCGTAGGAATCCGTCCGAAACCCGCGGTATCTCCCCTTTGGCGGGTGTCTCCCCTTTGGCGGGTATCTCCCACTTGAAGCGTCATCCCAGCGAAAGCTGGGATCCAGCGCCTCCTTTTTGGCATTACGTCACTGGATCCCAGCTTTCGCTGGGATGACGTTCCAGTAAGTTACCTGGAGATCGTGGGCCGGCTCTGACGCACCATTTCCCGCCGCGTCCCGTTTCATTCCGCCACGTCTCGCATACCGTCCGGCCCCGCCAGGTCCCGTCCCGGCAAGTCCTGTCCCACCCGACGCGCATGCGCCGGACGGGCGGGCGTTTCCGGCTTTCCGGCGGGCGCGGGAACGGGCGTCGCCGCTTAATGAACGAACGCTGAATCTTTGTCCCGCGCGGGTGACCGGTTCCGTCGCCGCGCTGCGCACTAAGTCGATGGAAAGGCTTTCAACCGAGCCCGCGGCATGACCGGCGGGCGGTGTCGTGCGTGAAGGGGGAAGGGGCCTACGCCAGTACTCGCATCGAATCGAACAGGCATTCGCGGCCGATCCGCCGCCGGCGCCCGCGCGCCGGCGGGAGTCCCGGCCGCATCCGAAAACCGGCTGATCTTCTCCAAGGAGACATCGCATGGCCAAACAAAGCAGCCAGAAATTCATCGCGCGCAACCGCGCCCCCCGCGTGCAGATCGAATACGACGTCGAGGTCTACGGCGCCCAGAAGAAGGTGCAGGTGCCCTTCGTGATGGGCGTGATGTCCGACCTGTCCGGCGCGAACGCCGGCGAACTGCCGCCGGTCGAGGACCGCAAGGCGCTGGAGATCGACGTGGACAACTTCGACAGCCGCCTGCAGTCGATGAAGCCGCGCGTCTCCTTCGCGGTGCCCAACACGCTCACCGGCGAGGGCAACCTCAACGTCGACATCACCTTCGAGAGCATGGACGACTTTTCGCCTGCGGCCGTGGCGCGCAAGGTCGGCGCGGTGGCCAAGCTGCTGGAGGCGCGCACCCAGCTCGCCAACCTCGGCACCTACATGGACGGCAAGGCCGGCGCGGAAAAGCTGATCGCGCAGGCGATCAACGATCCGGCGCTGCTGCAATCACTGGTGTCGGCGCCCAAGCCCGACGACGGCAAGGACGGGGAGTAAGCACATGGCAACCGAGAACCTGGCCGAACGCGGCGGCGCGGTCGAGACCGTCGAAGCCGGCGACTTCGCCGCGCTGCTGAGCAAGGAATTCAAGCCCAAGAGCGACCGCGCGAAGGAAGAGGTGGAATCCGCCGTCCGCACGCTCGCCGAGCAGGTGCTGAGCCGGTCGGACATCGTCTCCGACGACGTCACCCAGACCATCAACGCCTACGTGGCCGAGATCGACCGCAAGCTCAGCGAGCAGATCAACCAGATCATGCACCACGCCGATTTCCAGAAGCTGGAAAGCGCCTGGCGCGGCCTGCACCACCTGGTCAACAACACCGAGACGGATCAGCAGTTGAAGATCCGCGTGATGAACATCTCCAAGAAGGACCTGGGCAAGACCCTCAAGCGCTACAAGGGCACCGCCTGGGACCAGAGCCCGATCTTCAAGAAGATGTACGAGGAAGAGTACGGCCAGCTCGGCGGCGAGCCGTACGGCTGCCTGGTCGGCGACTACTACTTCGACCACAGCCCGCCCGACGTCGAACTGCTCGCTGGCATCGGCCAGGTCGCCGCCGCCGCGCACGCGCCGTTCATCGCCGCGGCCAATTCCTCGCTGATGGGCATGGAGAGCTGGAACGAGCTGTCCAACCCGCGCGACCTGGCCAAGATCTTCTCCACGCCGGACTACGCCGCGTGGCGCTCGCTGCGCGAGTCGGACGACGCCAGGTACCTGGCGCTGGCGATGCCGCGCACGCTGGCGCGCCTGCCCTACGGCGCCAGCACCAACCCGGTGGAGGAGTTCGCCTTCGAGGAGGACACCGCCGGCGCCGATTCGTCCAAGTACACCTGGCAGAACGCCGCCTACGCGATGGCGGTGAACATCAACCGCTCGTTCAAGGAATACGGCTGGTGCTCGCGCATCCGCGGCATCGAGTCCGGCGGCGCGGTGGAAGGGTTGCCGACGCACACCTTCCCCAGCGACGACGGCGGCGTGGACATGAAGTGCCCCACCGAGATCGCCATCACCGACCGCCGCTCGGCGGAGCTGGACAAGATGGGCCTGATGCCGCTGGTGCACCGCAAGAACTCGGACATGGCCGCCTTCATCAGCGCGCAGTCGCTGTGCAAGCCGGACGAGTACGACGATCCGGACGCCACCGCCAACGCCGCGCTCGGCGCGCGCCTGCCGTACATGTTCGCCTGCTGCCGCTTCGCGCATTACCTGAAGTGCATCGTGCGCGACAAGATCGGCTCGTTCAGCGACCGCGAGCAGATGCAGAACTGGCTGACCAACTGGGTCATGCAGTACGTCGACGGCGACCCGGCCAACTCCAGCGAGGAGACCAAGGCGCGCAAGCCGCTGTCGGCCGCCGAGGTGGTGGTCGAGGAAGTGGAAGGCGCGCCGGGCTACTACACCTCCAAGTTCTTCCTCAAGCCGCACTACCAGCTCGAGGGCCTGACGGTGTCGCTGCGGCTGGTCTCGCGCCTGCCGTCGGCAGCGAAGGCCTGACGTCCACGACCGGACGGCGGCGCCCGCTTCGGGTCGCCGGCCGGGTCGATGCGCCGAGGCGGAAATCCACCAGCAAGAAGACACGGCCGACGACCGGCGACGGAGCCCGTCGTCGGTCCGGGCATCCACACGAGACGTAGGGAGAAGGTTTCATGGCATTCGACATGCACATCAAGTTCGGCGCCGGCAAGGTCAAGATCGAGGGCGCGTCCAACCACAAGAAGCACA
This sequence comes from Frateuria sp. Soil773, assembly GCF_001428405.1. Classification (GTDB taxonomy): domain Bacteria; phylum Pseudomonadota; class Gammaproteobacteria; order Xanthomonadales; family Rhodanobacteraceae; genus LMSL01. The sequence goes on along the minus strand of NZ_LMSL01000041.1, from coordinate 44,313 downwards.
AGGGCGAGGTGCCGATCCTCGCCTGGTCGTGGGGCGTGAGCAACAGCGGCGACCTGCATACCGGCGCGGGCTCGGCCAGCGGCGGCAAGGCGCACGTGCAGGACATCTCCATCACCAAGTACGTGGACGGCTGCTCCAACGCGCTGCTCGACGCCTGCTGCACCGGCGGTCGCGTGGAACAGGCGTGGCTGTACATCACCAATGCCACCGGCGAGCAGACCGACTTCCTCACCATCGAGCTGTCCGAAGGCGTGCTGGTCACCTCGGTGTCCACCGGCGGCAGCGGCGGCGAGGACCGGCTGACCGAGAACATCACCCTGCACTTCGGCAAGTTCAAGTACTCGTTCCAGCCGCAGGACGACAAGGGCGGCGCGAAGGGCGGCGCCAAGGAGTTCACCTTCGACATCCAGGGCGTGGCGAAGGCCTGATCCCGGCCCGAGCACGCAAACCCCGCAGCCCTCGTCCCGACCCATCCAGGACCGCCCGAGCCATGACATCCGAAACCATGTTGAAGGAAGGACGGCTGGACGAGGCGCTGCAACTGCTCGTCCAGCAGGTACGCAAGAACCCGGCGGACGCCAGGAGCCGGGTCTTCCTGTTCCAGTTGCTGGCCCTGCTGGGGCAGTGGGAGCGGGCGCAGGACCAGCTCAAGGTGTGCGGCGAGCTGGACCCGTCGAACGCCCTGATGGCCGGCGCCTACGGCGTGGCCCTGCGCGGCGAGCGCGAGCGGATCGAGGTACTGGCCGGGAGGCAGGTGCCGCGGGTGATCGGCGAGCCGGCGCAGTGGCTCGCCTTGCTGTTGCAGGCTTTGAAACTCCATGCCGAAGGCCGCTACGAGCCGGCCGCGGCCTTGCGCGAACAGGCTTTCGAGCAGGCCGAGGCGGTGAGCGGCAGCATCGACGGCGTGCCGTTCGAATGGATCGCTGACGCCGACCCGCGCTTCGGGCCGTGCCTGGAGATGGTGGTCAACGGCGGTTATGCCTGGGTGCCGTTCGCGCGCCTGAAGGAACTGAAATTCGAGGCGCCCACCGACCTGCGCGACAAGGTGTGGGCGCCGGTGCAGGTGACCTGGGCCAACGGCGGCCAGGCGGTGGGCTTCGTGCCCTGCCGCTACCCCGGCTCCGAGCGGGCCGAGGACGGCGCGGTGGCGCTGGCGCGCCGCACCGACTGGGTCGACCTGGGGCACGCCTGCCAGGTGGGCTACGGCCAGCGCATGCTGGCCACGGATGCAGGCGACTATCCGCTGCTGGACGTCCGCGTCATCGCGTTCGACGGCACCTGAGCGGGACGGCGGGCGGGCCATGGCCGAACTGACCACCCTGGAGCGGCTGCAACCGTCGCTGCTCGACCGGCTGGTCGACGACGAGCCGTCGCGCACCGAGGAGAGCCGCGAGAAGCGCGTGATCTCGGCGACGCGCCTGCGCGAGTGCGTGACGCGCGACATGGCGTGGCTGCTGAACTGCGTGAACCTGGCCGCCGTCGAGGATCTCGACGACTACCCGGAGGTCGCCCGCTCGGTGCTCAACTTCGGCATCCCCGACCTCACCGGCACGGTGCTGGCCGGCGTCGACGCCAGCGTGCTGCAGCGCCAGATACGGGAGGCGATCCTCGCCTACGAGCCGCGGCTCACCGCCGGCACGCTGCGGGTCACGGTCAACGTCGATCCATCGCGGATGGACCGCCAGTCGCTGGCCTTCAACATCGAGTCGGAGATGTGGGCGCAGCCGATCCCGCTCAATCTCTACCTGAAGACCGAGGTGGACCTGGAGACGGGCAAGTTCAACGTATCGGAAAGTTTCGGCTGACCATGGACCCCCGCCTGCTGCGCTACTACAACCGCGAGTTGCAGCACGTCCGCGAGATGGGCGGCGAGTTCGCGCGCGAGTACCCGAAGATCGCCGGGCGCCTGGGTCTGGAAGGCTTCGAGTGCGCCGACCCCTACGTGGAGCGGCTGCTGGAAGGCTTCGCCTTCCTGGCGGCGCGCGTGCAACTGAAGCTGGACGCGCAGTACCCGGTATTCACCCAGCACCTGATGGAAATGGTCTATCCGCATTACCTGGCGCCGGTGCCCTCGATGGCGGTGGTGCAGATGCGGCCGGACCTGCGCGAGAGCGCCCTGGTCGCCGGGCATACGGTGCCGCGCCACACGGCGCTGCGCGGCCTGGTCGCGCGCGACGACCGCACCGCCTGCGAATACCGCACCGCGCACGACGTTACGCTGTGGCCGCTGGAGCTGGCCGAGGCGAAGTATTTCGAGAGCCCCGCCGCCATCGCGGCCGCGGGCGTGCCGATCCCCGCCGGCAAGCCGGTGCGCGCGGGGCTGCGGCTGAAGTTCGCGGTCACCGCCGGCGCGCAGGCGAACATGCTGGCGCTGGACGAGCTGCCGGTGTTCATCGCCGGTGCGGACGAACTGCCCAAGCGGCTGTACGAGCAACTGCTCGGCAATGCCGTCGGCTACGTGGTGCGCGCCAAGGGCGCCGGCGGCGGCGCGATCGCCGAGCACTTCGAGGCCGGCGCGATCCGCGCCAAGGGCTTCGACGATGACGAGGCGCTGCTTCCCTACGGCGGCCGCTCGTTCAGCGGCTACCGCCTGCTGCAGGAATACTTCGCCTGCCCGGAGCGCTTCCTGTTCGCGGTCTTCACCGGCCTGCGCGCCGCGCTGGCGCGCTCGCAGGGCAGCGAGTTCGAGATCGTGGTGCTGTTCGACCGCAGCGTCGCGCGCCTGCACAACGCGGTGGACGCCGGCAATTTCCGCCTGTTCTGCACGCCGGCGGCCAACCTGTTCCCGCGCCGCGCCGACCGCATCCACCTGCAGCAGGGCAAGGCCGAGTACCACGTGCTCGCCGACCGCACCCGGCCGATGGATTTCGAGATCCACAGCATCGACGAGGTCGACGGCTTCGGCGACCGGCAGGAGCCGGAGCAGCGCTTCCAGCCGTTCTACGGCGGCGACGAGCGCACCTGGCACAGCGGCGGCGCCGCGTACTACACCGTGCGCCGCGAACCGCGCCTGCTGTCGGCGCGGCAGAAGCTGCACGGCGCGCGCTCCAGCTACGTCGGCAACGAGATGTTCATCGCGCTGGTGGACGCCAACGACGCGCCGTACTCCACCCGGCTGCGGCAGATCGGCATGCGGCTGCTGTGCACCAACCGCGATCTGCCGTTGCAGATGCCGGTGGGCAAGTCGCATACCGACTTCACGATCGAGGCCGGCGTGCCGGTGGAATCGGTGCGCTGCGTCGCCGGCCCGACCAAGCCGCGCGCCCCGGTGGCCGGCGGCGAGACCGCCTGGCGCCTGCTGAGCCACCTGCAACTGAACTACGTGTCGCTGCTTGGCGACGGCGGCGAGGACGGCGCCGCCGCGCTGCGCGAGATGCTGACCCTGTACTGCGACGAGTTCGACTCCGGCGCGCGGCGGCAGATCGAGGGGGTGAAGGCGGTCGCGGCCCGGCAGGTGGTGCGGCGCATCCCGGTGCCCGGGCCGATCGCCTTCGGCCGCGGGCTGGAGATAACCCTGACCTGCGACGACGGCGCCTTCGAGGGCGCGGGCACCTTCCTGCTGGGGTCGGTGATGCAGCATTTCTTCGCGCGCTACGTCTCGGTGAACTCGTTCACCGAGACCGTGCTGCGCACCCTGGAACGCAACGAGGTGGCGCGATGGCCGGCACGGCTCGGCAAGCGGCAGATCCTGTAGCGCTGCAGGAGGCGCTGCGCGCGAGCCCGGAGGACTTCGAGTTCTTCGAGGCCGTGCGCCGGCTCGAATGCGCGTTCCCCGGCCGGCCGCGGCTGGGCCGCTCGACCAAGCCGTCGGAAGACTTCGTGCGCCTGTGCCAGACGCCGTCGCTGGCGTTCGCGCCGCGCATGGTCGACCGCTTCGAGGCCGGCGGCGACGGCCGCCCCGCGCGCATGCACGGGCTGTTCTTCGGCCTGTTCGGGCCGAACGCGCCGCTGCCGCTGCACCTGACCGAATTCGCGCTCGACCGCCAGCTCAACGCGAAGGATCCGACCCTGGTCGCCTTCGCCGACGTCTTCCACCACCGCATGATGAGCCTGTTCTACCGGGCCTGGGCCGACGCGCAGCCGACCGTGCAGCTCGACCGCCCGGACGAGGACCGCTTCCGGCTGTACGTCGGCGCGCTGATCGGGCTCGCCACGCCGCACCTTGACGGGCGCGACGCGCTGCCGGACTCGTTCAAGCGCTTCTTCGCCGGACGCCTGCTGCCGCAGGCGCGCAACGCGGAGGGCCTGCGCAGCCTGTTGCAGCACTTTTTCCGCGTGCCGGTGCGGGTGGTCGAGTTCGTGGCCGAGTGGATGGGGCTGCCGGCGTCCTCGCTCCTGCGCCTGGGGCGCTCGCGCGACGTCGCCGCGATGGGCCGCACCGCCGTGCTCGGCCGCTACGTGCGCGGTTCGCAGCACCGCTTCCGGCTGCGCATCGGGCCGCTGGACCGGGCCCGCTTCAACGATTTCCTGCCCGGCGGCGGCGCGCTCAAGCAACTGACGGCGGCCGTCGGCGCGTACCTCGGCGAGGAGATGGCCTGGGACGTGCAGTTGGTGCTGAACAAGGCCGAGGTGCCCGTCACGCGGCTGGGCCGGGCCGGCCGCATCGGGCTCACCACCTGGATGGGCCGGCTGCAGCGGGACGCCGACGCCGACCACGTCGTGCTCAGGCCGGCGGGGTAGGGCATGGCGGCGAAGCGCTCCCGCACGTTTCCCGCGCCGCTTCCGCGCAGGCGGAATCGCGGCGTTCCGGCTGGCCGCCGCGCGCATCCGCGCGTGGGCGGCCGCGCCGGCTTTTCTTCCATCGATGCCGCCCGCGGGCGGCCGTCATCGTCATTCCAGGGGTAGGTTCATGGCAGAGATCAGTCGCAGCGCCTTGTTCGGCAAACTCAACAAGCTGGCCTACCGGGGCATCGAGAGCGCCACCGTGTTCTGCAAGCTGCGGGGCAACCCGTACGTGGAACTGGTGCACTGGGTCCACCAGATCCTGCAACTGCAGGACTCGGACCTGCACCGCATCGTCAAGCAGTTCAACCTCAACCCGTCCAACCTGGCGCGCGACGTCACCGACGCGCTGGACAAGCTGCCGCGCGGCTCCACTACCATCACCGACCTGTCCTCCAACGTGGAGGAAGCGGTGGAGCGCGGCTGGGTGTTCGCCACGCTGATGTTCGGCGAGGCGCAGGTGCGCACCGGCTACCTGATGGTCGGCGCGCTGCGCACGCGCCACCTGCGCAACGCGCTGGCCGGCATCTCGGCCGAGTTCGACAAGATCAAGCCCGAGACCCTGGTGGAGAAATTCGCCGAAGTCGTGTCCGGCTCGCCCGAGGACGGCCAGGCCGCCAGCGACGGCTTCAGGATGGGCGGCGGCGCCGCGCCGGGCGAGGCCAGCGGCGCGATGGGCCCGGCGCAGATGGGCAAGCAGGAGGCGCTCAGGCAGTTCACCGTCGACCTCACCGAGCAGGCGCGCAGCGGCAAGGTCGATCCGATCGTGGGCCGCGACGAGGAGATCCGCCAGGTGGTGGACATCCTGATGCGCCGCCGCCAGAACAACCCGATGCTGGTCGGCGAGGCCGGCGTGGGCAAGACCGCGGTGGTCGAGGGCTTCGCCCTGCGCATCGCCCAGGGCGACGTGCCGCCGCAGCTCAAGGACGTGGAGCTGCGCACGCTCGACGTCGGCCTGCTGCAGGCCGGCGCCAGCATGAAGGGCGAGTTCGAGAACCGGCTGCGCCAGGTGATCGAGGAAGTGCAGTCCTCGCCCCGGCCGATCATCCTGTTCATCGACGAGGCGCACACCCTGGTCGGCGCCGGCGGCGCGGCCGGCACCGGCGACGCGGCCAACCTGCTCAAGCCCGCGCTGGCGCGCGGCAACCTGCGCACCGTGGGCGCCACCACCTGGGCCGAGTACAAGAAGCACATCGAGAAGGACCCCGCGCTCACCCGCCGCTTCCAGACCGTGCAGGTGGACGAGCCGAGCGAGGAGAAGGGCATCCTGATGATGCGCGGCGTCGCCAGCGTGATGGAGAAGCACCATCGCGTGCAGGTGCTGGACGAGGCGCTGGAGGCGGCGGTGAAGCTGTCGCACCGCTACATCCCCGCGCGCCAGTTGCCGGACAAGGCGGTGAGCCTGCTCGACACCGCCTGCGCGCGCGTGGCGGTGAGCCAGCACGCCGTGCCGCCGGAAGTGGACGACACCCGCAAGCGCATCCAGGCGCTGGAGACCGAGCTGGCGATCATCGCCCGCGAGAAGAGCGTAGGCGTGGAAGTGGCCGAGCGGGAAGCCTCGGCCAGCGGGAAGCTCGCCGCGCAGCAGGCGCGGCTGGAAAAGCTCGAGGCCGACTGGCAGGCCGAGAAGGCCCTGGTCGAACAGATCCTCGCCCTGCGCGCCCGGTTGCGCGGCGATGCCGCGCCGGTGGAAGGCACCGGCAGCCGGCTGGAGGAAGCCGCCAACGCCGAGGCCGAAGCCGCGCCCGAAGCGCCCGCCGGCCTCGACGATGCCGCGCGTGCCGCCACGCTGGCCCAGCTCAAGGAGCTGCAGGCGCAGTTGGCCGAACGCCAGGGCGAGAACCCGCTGATCCTGCCCACCGTCGATTACGTGGCGGTGGGCTCGGTGGTGTCCGACTGGACCGGCATCCCGGTCGGCCGCATGGTCAAGAGCGAACTCGAGACCGTGATGAACCTGGCCGGCCTGATGGGCAAGCGCGTGATCGGCCAGGACCACGCGATGGAGATGATCGCCAAGCGCATCCAGACCAGTCGCGCCGGCCTGGACAACCCGAACAAGCCGATCGGCGTGTTCATGCTCGCCGGCACCTCCGGCGTGGGCAAGACCGAGACCGCGCTGGCGCTGGCCGAGGCGCTGTACGGCGGCGAGCAGAACGTCATCACCATCAACATGAGCGAGTTCCAGGAGGCGCACACCGTCTCCACGCTCAAGGGCGCGCCTCCGGGCTACGTCGGCTACGGCGAGGGCGGCGTGCTCACCGAGGCGGTGCGCCGCAAGCCGTACTCGGTGGTGCTGCTGGACGAGGTGGAGAAGGCGCACCCGGACGTGCACGAGATCTTCTTCCAGGTGTTCGACAAGGGCGTGATGGAAGACGGCGAAGGCCGCCAGATCGATTTCAAGAACACGCTGATCCTGCTCACCACCAACGCCGGCACCGACCTGATCGCCGGCCTGTGCAAGGACCCGGAGCTGATGCCCGAGCCCGAGGGCATCGCCAAGGCGCTGCGCGACCCGCTGCTGAAGGTGTTCCCGCCGGCGCTGCTGGGGCGCCTGGTGACGATCCCGTACTACCCGCTCAGCGAAGCGATGCTGGGCGAGATCGTGAAGTTGCAGTTGAACCGCATCAAGAAGCGCATCGAGGCCCGCTACAAGATCCCGTTCGAGTACGGCGAGGACGTGGTGAAGCTGGTGGTGAGCCGCTGCACCGAGAGCGAATCGGGCGGCCGCATGATCGACGCGATCCTGACCAACACCATGCTGCCGGACATCAGCCGCGAGTTCCTCAACCGGATGATCGAGGGCGTGCCGGTGACGGGGGTGCGGGTGGGCGCGGCGAGCGGGGATTTCTCGTACGCATTTGGTTGAGATTCCGGAACGAACGACCGGCCTCTCCGTGCGAAGGAGAGGCCGTTTCAGGGGCGAGGCATGCCGCAGAAACTCTACGATTTCTTTCAGACACCTTCGATACAGACGCCGACGGCCGGGGCGAATATCGCCGGCTTCATCGATGGCAAGAATTTCAAGTACTACGAGTCCAGCAGCGCCAAGCTGCCGGCCGTGGTCAACGCCTTGCAGGCCAAGGCGAAGTCCAACAAGGCGACGATCTATACCAATAGCCTGGAAGCCTTGTGGATCAAGCATTATCCATTGATCAAGGTCAAGCACATGGACACGCTCAAGTCCGCCGAGGGCGACGGAGCGGTCGAGGTAACCCCGGTCGTGCAGGTGACGAAGAAGTGGCCGCGGCGGCTGGGGGCAATGGCGTTGGCGGCACCGCTCACCGGCGGTGGGCTCTACGCCGCCGCGGCCGGACTGAGCAAGGATCTCGATCTTCCCGCCGGCAGCAGAGAGAAAGGGCTGGCGCGGGCCTTGCGGTATTACATGCTGGCCGCTTATTCGCTGGTGGATATCAGCAGTGAAGAGAGCTACGAGGGTCTGAAGAACTACGTCGGCGCTCTGCTGGTGAGCGACCAGGGCAAGATTCTCGCCGCAGGTATCAATACCGGGTCGTACCGCCATGCGGAGGTCAGCATGCTGCTCTCCTATTTCCGCGACAACCCGACGGCAACGGCCATTCCCGAAAGAAGCATCATTTTTTCCACCCTGACGCCGTGCAGGGGGTGCACTGGATATCTGTCGGCCGCCAGGTCGACCGATAGCGTGATCTATTTCGGCCAGGAAGACACCGGCAAGGACGGCAAGGTGGGGGCACGGATTTCCGCGCAGTTGAGTGCGAAAACCAAGGAGCCGCATGGGCAGAGCAGGGATGCCCTGCCGGGCAGTGTGGATGTCGACGATGTCGGCGGCGACGGTGTCGTATCGGGCGGAAGTATCAGCAGCATCCATAAGATCCAGGTGGACAAGGGGCTCGCCAGTTGCATGGGCGAAGGGTCCATCGCGACGCAGATCGGCAAGGCGCAGGAGTCGCGCGCGCTGATCCGTTCCAGCAGCGACGCGCTCATTCAGAAGATGTTGAAGAGCCGCCAGGGCGGGGACGACGAGCATGCCGTCAAGGAGGCGGTGCTGCGCTACATCGGGCAATGGCTGGGCACGTCGAAGTCGCTGGAGTGATGCGGGCGAGGCAATTTGCCTTTCGATGCGCAAGCGGGTTGGACGCAGGGACGGATTTGGCCTCGGGACCGGTTGCCGGATGGGTCGGCTCTTGATGGGTATTTGGAACAGCGGAGGGTGCTATGGGCGAACGGGATGGCGATTCGGAAAACGGCCTGGGGCTGTATGCCTTGGTCATCATGGGCCTGCTTCTGGCAATGGCCCTCATCATGATGATCGGGCGCCGTCCCGCCAGGCGTCGCGTCGCCTTCTCCACGGATATTCCGCCTTCGCTGGCGCGAAGCACTTTTTCCAGGCAAACCAGGAATGACGCGGAACGGACCTTCGTTACCCGCCAACACGGTGAGCTGGGCGTGCCCAATCCAAGTGCGGCCCAGGTCGATGCCGGGCAGGACGTGCTTCGGGACGAGGTCTTCGGCGCCAGGGAGTTTGCCGTGAGGCATGTGGTCGCCGACAGGTTCCTGCGCTGGGCGGTGGTGGAGGCGCTGCGGGCCCCCACACCGGATCTGGTCGTGGGGCTGCAGTCCTTGTTCGACGCCTTCGGCGTCGGGGCCCTGGCCAACCAGTGGCGGACGATCGGTCCGCGGCTCACGGGGCCAGGCTGGCAAGGCAGCCGCTGGTTCACTTCGCTGGGTCGCGCGGAGGTGAGGAGTCTGAGAACGAATCTGACGAACTGCCTGGGTAACCTGTTTCTGAGCGAAAGCCAAAGTAATCTGAGGGCCGGTACGCGACCCGACATAACGGAAGATGCGCTGGCGCTGATCGGTACACAGCAACTCTCGGGGATCTTGAATGCGCTGGTACCGACGCTCCAGCACATGGGGCTGGGGCCGAGGCTCGCCTTCATCCGCGGAAACCTGACGATCGATTACAACGGCGCGAGCGGAGAGTACCGGCACTACGGCTACGACCCGAGAAGGGTCCAGGACGCTTCGTCCAATCCCTTGGCGCTGCTCTCGTGGAGCAATGCCGGCACGGTGGCGGGGAATACGGATCTGGTCACCCTGATCCGCACCGCCTTTCAGGTGTACCCGGTGCGGACCGTGTCACTCATCTTGTTGTTGCTTTATGTGCTTTCCAGCCGTTTGGGTGGCTGATCTTCCGGAAGATGCCGGGAGGTAGGGGCAGGCTTGTTTTCCTGTCGGTGTCGGATATCTGGATTCGCTCCTCTTTTTATGGAGGCATGTCATGGCGGGTAGAAAGAGAAAAAGGATTGACGACGAGGATGTCTATTGCGTTTACCGGCGCCAGGCAGGCCGGTCGGTGTATGTGCGCGATCGTCATGGACGCTACAACTGTTTCTCCATAAACAACGGTCGGGCAGTCATATTGCCGACGGGGATAACCACGCTTGCGCCCATCTATGGTCGCGTGAATTTCGCCAACAATGTCCGCTTTACGGCGCACACCCGCTCGCAATGGGCGCTGGGAGGGGCGTATGACAATGCCGTCCAGTATCTGAGCAGCGGCTGGGTGGATCTGCCGACGTGCAGGGATGCTTCAAGGCGGCAGACCAATCAGGGAATGAATGGGGCCATGGTTGCGCTCACCGGAGTCGCGCGATCGGCAACTGCCTACGTCAACTGGGCGCAGTTGAATGGAAGCGTCATAAATCCCGCAGGAAACTGGGAGTGGTGCCATCTCATCGCCCATTCCATGGGCGGGGCCGATGGGCCCGGGAATATCGTTGCCGCCATGCGAGGCAATAACTCCGAACAGCTTGCGATAGAAAGCGCCTTGCAGATGTTCCGGCGAGAAGATGCATTCCAGATGAAGGTGTCCGTTGGATTGCTGGACGCGGGCAATGGCCGTCATGTCGGAAATGTCATCCGCTACAAGGTGAGGTGCATACATGGCGGCGACTACTATGTGAGATATCTGGATTGCCTGAACGCGCCCAACCCTTCGGAAATTCATTACTACGGCGTCATGGAGGGACTCGTGCTTTGGGCGAACAAAAAGCTGCTTGCGATCTCCCGCTTTTTCAATCCGGTCAGAGGGGCCGAGCGCAATGCCGTGATCGATTACATGCGAGCCCATGGGCATTGACATCGGGGCTGGAGAAAACATCGGAAAAGCTCCGAAGGGTGGCGTGATTTCTGCCGAAGGCCGACCTTGACCGCTACAGACCGATTGCCGCACGCGCAATGCCGCCGCTGTGGCGATGGTCCGCCGTCGATAGTGGGGCGATCGTGGAACCAGGTTCACCCTCCGGGCCATCGGTGCCGGCGATGTTCCCGATCCGCTAGCTGCGCCTGATTTCGTTTGAGCCTATGGCCGGGGCGCTCGTTTCCGGGCTTCTGCAAACAGGTCGCTACACAACAACCCGCGATGCGTTACATCGGCCGAGGCCGGTCCCCCGACCGGAGGCGGCCATCCAGGAGAAACCATGGCCAATACAGTGTTCCCCAATGTCGCCGCCGCCGAGAAGAGCCTGCGCGACAACGGGTTCTCGCCGCACGACAAGACCGGCCTCGACGAGGGGCGGATCGCCGCCGACCTGCGGCTCGCGGCGGAGATCGGCGCATTCCTCTGCAACAACCAGCAGTTCGAGACGCAGCTACGGATCGTCTCCGAGAGCATGTGGAAGCACTACGTGAAGCTCCATGTCGACGAGCGGAACAAGTTCACCCGTGTGATTTCGCTGGTCGCCGAGCCTTTCGGCTTCCGCGTGTCCACGCGCCTTGCGCCGGACCCCAACCGCGGCGTCGCCATCCAGATCAAGCTGATCGCCGGCGATCCCGAGCTGGGCTACATGCTGCGCAACAAGCTGTTCTGGAAGGACTCGATGCACAACCGGCATGGCGAGTACACGCATGCCCTGCAATGGCTGGCGATCGCCAACAAGTTCGGGCGCCCGGCTGCGAACCTCTATGCGCAGGCGGGCAATTACCGCGCGACCTCGCTCGAGCGCAAGACGGTGTTCCTGTGGCAATGGCTGGCCGATTGCTTTCCCTCGGACATGCGTGCCGATGCCGCCGGCACCGTGCTGAAGAACCGGGAGACGCTCGAATCGCAGAGCTACCGCTCGCCCCAGGTCATCACCGACTATCTGGTGCGGAACATGAAGGGGCCGCTGAAGGGGCACTTCGTTTCCGGCTTCCTGTGCATGCGCTACGACAAGCGCGGATGGCTGCTGGCCGATACGAAGGACAAGGAAGGCAACAAGCTCAAGCTTAAAAAGCTCGGCGGCGACTCGAAGGGGCATGCCGAGGGCAAGAAGGCCGACGGGCAGTGGAGCAACAGCACGCGCCCCACGGAAACCGGCAGGGCGCGCTGGGTGCGCGACGCGGCGCATGACGTGGCGGCAGTGGTGGCGCACGCCCACAAGACCTACGAGAAAACCTTCCACGACATCAAGGGCAATCTCTACGAAGGGAACTGATCGCCGGTCGACCCCATCCATGGGCCATGCGCGCTGCCGGCGCGGTCCGCCACATCCCGGGCAAGGCTGCATTTTGTTCGCAAGGAGCTGAACAATGGCTACATTGAGTCCGTTGGCGATACAGGTGATCCAGAACCAGGTCGGGGCTCTTTCCATCCCCGGCGAATGGGGGCGGCTCGCGTGCTGGAACTGGGCGTTGACCGGGTGCCACCACAACGCCGTGTGGCCGAGCTACATGTTCGGTTACGTCACCAGTGGCCAGGCGGTGAACGACGTGCTGGCCCACCATGGCCGGGGATGGTTCCGGACCCAGGCCAACATCGCCCGGCTGGACCAGGCGCAGGAGGCCTGGCTGGACACCGTGACGGCCACTCCGGATGCGGCGCGCACCACCGCGGTCGACACGGTGATGCGGCTGGCGATCGAGGCCAACGGCCTCACGCTCTCGGCCGCCAACGGCACGACGGTGACGCCGTACCGCTTCTACGTGGAATACAAGACGCGGCTGGATGGCGGGATCGTGGGCGATGTCAGGCCGTCGTTCCACCATATGTGGATCGATGTGCACGGCCGCGCGATCGAGCTGTTCCCGGGCATGTCGAACATCCAGATCTACCAGGGGCACCAGCCCATCGACATGGCGATATTCAACCTGTGGAGCTGCTACCTGACGGGGCTGCACCAGCGCCACGTGGACCGGATCGTCAGCGTGCTCAGGGCCACGCGCGCCAACTGGACCCTGGCGCCGGCGGTGCCCGCGGCTCGGCAGCCATGGGTGGCCGACGACACGCGGGCCCACTGCGTGTTCTGCGGCGCGGCCTTTGGCGCGTTCCGGCGGCGCCACCACTGCCGGCGCTGCGGGGAGATCTTCTGCGATACCTGCTCCAACTTCACCCGCGACGTGGCCAACCCGGCAACCCGACCCGGCGCGCAGGCCGTGGCCCAGGAGAACGGCGCACGCGTCTGCGTCCGCTGCAGCCGCTGATCCGTGGCGAAGGAAGCCGGCGGCCGCAGGCCGCTTGGGGTGCCGGCTCCTTCGCGGGGTTTTCCGCCGCAGAAAAGGGGAGAAAGCCATGCAATGCACATCGCCTGGATGCAACAAGTTCTGGAACGTCCAATTGGGCAGCGCAGGGCTGCCTGCTTGCGCCAGCGGCGATTGCCCGCTCCGGCTATGGGCGTCGTACATGGGCGGCGAGCCGAGCCGGCAGGTGCATGCCGAGCCGCTCGACATGGGGTCGTCGCAACTGGGCGCCTACGAGAGCAAGCGTTCGATCCACCATCATCCGGTCGGGAAGCATCTGTGCGGCGTCGTTTCCATTTCGAACGTCGGCAACTCGATATCGGCGATCCACGAGGATATCGGGACCATCAACGACTACGTCCTCGGCACGAAGGGCGCCAAGACGACGGTGCGCTGGCCCGGCGGCGAGAAGGCGCTGACGACCGGCCAGACCCAGGGCCAGATGCACTCCGAAATGGAGGCCGTCAAATTCATGCTCGACCAGGGACACTGGATCATGGTCAACGGGGAGATATTCACGAAGGCCGGCGGGCGGGTGGCGCCGACGGATTTCGTGACGGGGGAAATGCACTGCGGCTGGTGCACCCTGTTCCTGCAACTGCTCGGCCTGCCGCTGGGAAGCCCGTCGGACGGAAACTTCAAGCTGGCCATCAACCTGCTTTATCCGCTGCCGGCGCAGGTGAGGAATTCGCCGCACGTGATGTTCAAGCTGGTTTTCGGCGGCGAGGACGACAGCGTGAAATCGAACCGCATCCTCAATCTCAAGCTCGTCTTCGACAAGTTCATGACCATTCCCTGCACCCATTGGTACATCAAGGATTTCAGCGGGATGTGCATAGCGTCGGATACCTCGTCCGCCCGCTTCGTCGATCCGTCCGGCCTGGGCGCCGACGCATGCATCTTCACCTGGGACCATCTGTTCGGTTCGGCCGAGCTGTTGGACAGCATCTGGAAGCACATCTACGACGGCATCTACAAGAAGTTTTCCTGATTGCCGCGCGCGGCAGGGGCGATGGCCGCCGGGCCGCGCGGACGGCAGGACGAGGAGGTAAGCACATGTTCCCCGAAGGGATAGGGCTGCTGTTCCACAACTGCGTCGATACGCTCTGCTACTACGCCAGCCGAACCAGGACGCTGCTGGTGAACAACGCGGGCGTCATCACGACGATCGCGCTGGGCCGGTATTTCTTTCCGCAGGCGTCGGCGGCCGCGTTCGGCGGGGTCATCGCGTCGCGCGGCGCGGCCTGGATCGCGCGCGAGGTGGACGCGCGCTACCACGTCCATATCGCCGACATCCACGACTGGCTCCTTGACCAGTTGCCGCGCTCGGTGACGGCCTACCATCCGGGCGTGGTCCGGACCCTGGCCGCGCCGTCGCGTGCCATGTCGGCGTATGCGGGCAGGCCCGGGCGGAGCTTCCATTTCATCAACGACAACTTCGTGTCCGAGCTGTGCGCGCCGATCTACGAGGAACTGGTCTACCGCTATGCCGGCCAGGAACTGCTGGCGCGGATGCTGATGGCCGTCGGCGTTCCGAGCTTCGTGTCCGTCGGCATTGCGGCGTCGATAGCCGACACCCTGTTCGCCGCTTCGCACAACCCGGACCCGCGCGACGGCCACTTCCGGGACACGGTGATCTCCGGGGCGGTGTTCGGGGCGATGATGCATTACCACGGCCTGCCCGCCGCCATGCTGGCGCACTCGTACCACAACGCCACGATCCGCTTTCAGGAAGAATTGCTGTGAATGCGCCGCCGTGGCCGGCTGCCTCCGGGGCGTGCCCATTTGACCGGATTGCTTTCCGTTTCGCGCACTACCTGTAAGAGGAAGGGCGTGTTGCCGCTTCCGCGGGAGCGCGGCCGCCGGTCCGTCCCGGTCCGGAGTCCGGGAGGTTCCATGGGTCACGTGGCAGTCGCGATCAAGGATGCGATGGTGTTCTATTCGCACTATTCGAAGATCGGGCAGGTCAATCAGTACGGCAACGTTTCCAACAACCACGACCTGAATGCCCTGGTCATCAGCAACGCGCAGTCCTTCCAGGTCTACGCGACCAATGCGGTGCAACTGTCGTCGGACAATTTCATCCGCTTCAAGAACGGCGGCAAGCGGCTGCCCAGCAGCGCCATGGTGCCCAAGGGTGTGGGCAAGAAGGCGAAGTCACGCGACCGGCTGGACCGCACCAAGGACCTAGTCCGCGAGGGTGACGTCGGTCCGTACAGCACGGGCCATGGCTCGTTGAAGCCGAACGTAGCCAGCGCGACGCTGGAGCGGGACCATCTCAGCTCGGACGGGGCGCTGAAGTACCGTGCGAACGTACTCAACACAGGCCCGTTTTCCGGCATGGGCTACAGCGACGGCCAGATCAAGGCGCGCGGCATCGCCATGGCGATCGAGCATGACATCCATGTCACGGGCTACAGCCATGGCTCGAAACAGAAGAAAACCGATACGCCCAACGGCATGACGCGATTGCAGTACGTGGCGCAGTTCCCTTCCGAGGGCCTCTACCTCGAAATCGACGAGGAACTGGCCGCGTACAACGGGGCGGGCCTGCTGACCTACGAACTGGTGGGCAGCTATCGCTACCTCTATCGCATGAGCGTGAAGAACAACCACGTGGCGGCCACCGACGATCTGGACAGCCTGATCGAAGCCTACCTGCGGGTCGCCGCATAACCGGAGCATCGCCATGCAGCCTGCCGCCCGCCTCACCGACATGCACGCCTGCCCGATGGTCACCGGCGTGGTTCCGCACGTCGGCGGCCCGATTTCCGCGCCGGGCAAGCCCAACGTGCTGATCGGCGGCCTGCCGGCCGCGCGGATGGGCGACATGGCGGTATGCGTGGGCCCGCCGGATTCCATCGTGGCGGGTTCGCCGAAGGTGCTGATCGGCGGCCAGCCCGCCGCGCGGATGGGCGACAGCACGGCGCACGGCGGGGTGATCGTGCTGGGCTGCTTCACGGTGCTGATCGGCTAGGCGCCCGCAGCCGGGCGGATGGGGCGTTCCCCCGGCCGGAGGCCGGAAGATCGGGCCCAAGGGCCGAGCCGGCCCGCCCACTCCTGGCACGGCCCGGCGCCACGCCGCGCGCTTCGGCTGAAGCCGGAAGCGGCCGAAAGCAGCCAGCCAGCGCGGCAGACAGCGCACGGCGGCCGCCGTGACCAGATCCCGCGCAATTTTACGCACTAAGCAATGAGCCCACGTCAGGCGGCTTCGCCGGTGCCCGGAACGGGTGCCGGCCCGGGCGCCAAGGCATTGATCGAGCGAGGAAACCAGCGTGAACCGGGATGCAGCAAGAAGCGTCGCGCGCAAGCCGGCCACGCGCGCGGCGGTGCCGGACCGGCGGTCGGTATTGCGCCAGGCGATGCAGGCGCACCAGGCCGGCGACCTGGACCGGGCCGAGCGACTGTACCGGGACGTGCTGGAAAGCTACGTGGCGCAGCCGGACGCGCTGCACTACCTGGGCGTGCTGGAGCACCAGCGCGGCCGCAGCGAGGAGGGCGCGGAGCTGATCCGCACGGCGCTGCGGATCACCCCGCGGCACCCGGACGCGCACAACAACCTGGGCAATATCCACAAGGAATGCGGGCGGCTGGCCGAGGCCGAGGCGTGCTACCGGCGCGCGCTGGAGCACGGCCCCGCGCACTGCAACGCGCAGAGCAACCTGGCGGTGGTGCTGGAGGCGCAGGAGCGCCCCGAGGAAGCCTTCCAGGCCTATACGAAGCTGCTGCAACTGGCGCCGCGGTTCGCCCACGGGCATTACCTGCTGGGCCTGTTCCTGCGCAACTACGCGCAGGGCGTGGAGCACATCGAGCAGTCCGCCGAATGCTTCCGCGAGGCGCACCGCCTCGATCCCGGCAACGTGCGCGCGCTGGAAGGGCTGGGCGTGTCGCTGTACACGCTCGGCCGGCATGCCGAGGCGGCGCGGGTCTACCGCGACTGGCTGGCGAGCGAGCCGGACAACCCGGTGCCGCGCCACATGCTGGCGGCCTGCGGCGGCGCCGAGGCGCCGCCGCGCGCGGACGACGCCTATGTGCGCGAGGTGTTCGACGGCTTCGCCGACAGCTTCGACGAACAACTGCTGCACAACCTCGGCTACCGCGCGCCGCAGGTGCTGGTCGATGCGCTGGCCCGGCGCCTGCCGGCGCCGTCCGGCGCGCTCGACGTGCTCGACGCCGGCTGCGGCACCGGGCTGTGCGCGCCGCTGATCCGCCCGCACGCGCGCCATCTCGCCGGCGTGGACCTGTCCGGCGGCATGGTCGACAAGGCGCACCTGCGCGGCGGCTACGACGAGCTGGCGGTGGCCGAGCTGACCGCCTGGCTGCAGGCGCATCCGGGCAGCTACGACCTGGTGCTGTCGGCCGACACGCTGGTCTATTTCGGCGAACTGGGCCCGGTGCTGGGCGCCGCGCACGAGGCGCTGCGGCCCGGCGGCCAGGTGGCCTTCACGCTGGAGGCGCTAGAGACGGAAGACGACCGCAGCGAACTGTCGTCGAGCGGGCGCTACCGGCATACGCGACGGTACGTCGAGCGCGTGCTGGGCGAGGCCGGCTTCGGCGGCGTCGAGATCGCGGCCGACACGCTGCGCCGGGAAGCCGGGCGCGAAGTCGTCGGCTGGGTGGTGCTGGCACGGCGCGGGGAGGCCGGGATGAGCTGAGCGGTGGCTTCCGTTCGGCCCTGCATACGCCGGCAGGGCATCCGGCGCCACGGCGCCGGGCAGGCCATGGCGATACGCCCGATCGGCGCAGCACCCACTCTCCGGAGACGCGACAGATGGCCCATGCGATCACCCTATCCTCCAACCTCGGCGATGCGCTGCTGTTCGCGCGCATGGTCGCCACCGAGCGCCTCGGGCGGCTGTTCTCCTACGAACTGGAGCTGCTGAGCGAGAACGCGCAGGTGGACCTGCGCAAGCTGCTCGGCACGCCGATGACGGTGCGGCTGAAGACCGAGGACGGCTACGAGCGCCACTTCAACGGCATCGTCTGCGAGGCCGCGCAGACCGGTTTCGAGACCATCCAGGACGTGCGCTACGCGGCCTACCGCGTGCGGCTGGTGCCCAAGCCGTGGCTGCTGTCGCGCAAGGTGGACTGCCGCATCTACGCCGAGATGAGCGTGCCGGAGATCGTGCGCACGGTGCTCGGCGAGATCGGCTACGCCGACCTCAAGCTCAGCCTCAGCGGCAACTACCCGAAGCGCGAGTACTGCGTGCAGTACCGCGAGGACTACCTCAACTTCATCAGCCGGCTGATGGAGCAGGAAGGCATCTACTACTTCTTCACGCATACCGCGAGCACGCACACCATGGTGCTCGCCGACGCGCTGGGCGCGCATGCCGCCGCGCGCGGCTTCGAGAAGATCCCGTACTGCCCGCCGACCGAGCGCGGCAAGCGCAACGCGGCCTCGATCGCCGGCTGGAGCGCGGCGCGCACGGTGCACCCGGTGAAGTACCAGCTGACCGACTACGACCCGCTGAACCCGAAGACCTCGCTGCTGGCGACCGAGTCGGTCGACAACGGCGCCGACTACCACGGCATCTCCGGGCTGGACGTGTTCGACTACCCGGGCCGGCATGCCCTCGCCGACGATGGCCGGCGCTACGCGCAGGTGCGGATGGAGGCGGCCAACGTGCCGCACCAGCAATTCGCCGCCGACACCGACGCGTGCGGCATGGCTGCCGGCGCGCTGTTCACGCTGCAGGATTTCCCGCTGTCCGAGGCCAACCGCGAATACCTGGTGACCGGCACCCGGATCGAGCTGGAGGAAGTCGGCTACGTCTCCGGCGGCAGCGGCGGCGAGCCGTTCGCCTGCCGCTTCGAGGCGATCCGCAGCAGCCAGCCGTTCCGCAGCCCGCACGAGGCGGCCGCGCCGCGGATCGTCGGCCTGCAGACGGCGATCGTCACCGGCAGCGACACCGACGAGGACATCGCCGTCGACAAGTACGGCCGGGTGCAGGTGACGTTCCACTGGAACAAGCCGGACAAGGCCAAGGCGCGCAGTTCCTGCCCGGTGCGGGTGGCCTCGCCGTGGGCGGGCAAGAACTGGGGCGCGGTGAGCATCCCGCGGGTGGGCCAGGAGGTGGTGGTGAGCTTCCTCGAAGGCGACCCGGACCGCCCGCTGATCATCGGCAGCGTCTACAACGCCGACAACCTGCCGCCGTACAGCCTGCCCGACAACAAGACGCAGAGCGGCATCAAGAGCCGCAGCCTCAACGGCGCGGCCGCCGACGCCAACGAGCTGCGCTTCGAGGACAAGAAGGGCAGCGAGGAGCTGTTCCTGCACGCGCAGAAGGACATGCGCGAGGAAGTGGAGAACGACCACTTCGTGCAGATCGACCACGACGAGACGGTCACCGTGAAGAACGACCAGAGCGTGAAGGTCGAGCACGACCAGAAGCTGGACGTCACCCACGACCGCACCCATACCGTCGGCAACGAGGACAAGCTCGACGTCACCGCCAACGGCACCACCAGCATCGGGCAGAAGTTCAAGCTCAGCGCCGGCACCGAGATCGAACTGGTCACCGGCGCGTCGAGCATCGTGATGAAGAGCTCCGGCGAGATCCAGATCAAGGGCGTCAACATCACCATCGCCGGCAACGCCACGGTGAAGATGGAAGGCCAGGCCGAGGTCGGCATCAAGGCCGGCGCGACGATGGACATCGGCGCGGGCGCCAGCCTCAAGGTGCAT
Source organism: Frateuria sp. Soil773 (assembly GCF_001428405.1). Classification (GTDB taxonomy): domain Bacteria; phylum Pseudomonadota; class Gammaproteobacteria; order Xanthomonadales; family Rhodanobacteraceae; genus LMSL01. The sequence continues at coordinate 24,425 of NZ_LMSL01000041.1, read as the reverse complement.
TCGGACGCGATGCTGGAGGTGGCCGGCAGCGCGATGACCACGGTCAAGGGGGCCATGCTGACGCTCAAGGGCGACGCGATGGCGCAGGTGTCCGGCGGCATGATCATGATCGGCTAGGGGAGAGACGCATGTCGGCCATCATCCAGGCGGCGGTGCAGATGGAGCTGTCCGAGCCGGCGGGCGCCCGCCTGCGGCCGGACATGACCGCGCAGGCGGCGGTGCAGGCGCTGGTCGAGGCGGGGCAGGTGCAGGACGCGCTGAAGCTGCTGGCGCGCCTGCTGCCCAAGCGCTACGCGGTGGCCTGGCTGTGCCAGTGCGCGCGCGACCAGCCGCTGAGCCGCGAGGACCGGGCCGGCGCGGCGCTGGCCGAGGCGTGGGTGCGCGAGCCGAACGAGAGCAACCGCCGCGCCGCCTACGAGTTCGCCAACGCCGGTGCCTACCGCTCGCTCGGCGCCTGGCTGGCCGCCGCCGCCGGCTGGTCCGGCGGCAGCCTGGCGCCGGCCGCGCAGGAGACCCCGGTGCCGCCGGCCGAGCACCTGACGGCGCGCGCCACGGTGGCGGCGGCCAACCTGATGGCCGCCCTGGTCACCGAGCAGTTCGAGGCGCGCCGCGCCGCCTTCGTCGCGCGGGCGATGGACCTGCTCGGCTCCGCCGGGGTGGCGGGCTGATGGCCGCGCGCGGCCGCCCGGCGGGCAGCGTTGCGCGGCGCCTGCGCGCGCGGGCCTGCCCGTTCCGTTCCATGCGCCGCAACGCGGCGCCCCGTGTCGAGGAAACCTGAGCGTGTCGACCCCACAGACCCTGATTCTCGCCGTGCTCGGCCCGCAGGCCGCGCAGTTCGGCAGCCGCAGCGAGCGGGCCTTCGAAGGCCGCGACGGCAGCATCGGCCGCTCCGAGGATTGCGACTGGGTGCTGAGCGCCGCCGGCGTGTCGCGCGTGCACGCCATGATCCGCTTTCTCAACGGCATCTATTTCATCGAGGACCGCAGCACCAACGGCATGCTGCACAACGGCGCGCCGCTGGCGAAGGGCGAGCCGTCGGTGCTGAAGGACGGCGACCGCCTGCAGATCGATACGTTCGAGGTGGCGGTGCGCCTGCGCTCCGCCGCGGCGCCCGCGCCGGCCATCGCGCCTGCACCGGCGCCGTCGGCGATGGGCGGCGATCCGCTGGATTTCGGCCTGCCCGACCTGGCGCCGCGCGGCGGCGCGCCGTTCGACGACGGGCTGGTTCACGGCGGTTTGATCCGCGACGGACTGGCCCACGACGGATCGAACCCCGACGGATTGATCTCCGACGCCAGGCTGCGCCCTGCCGGCGGCGAGCTGGACCCGCTGAGTTTCCTCGACGCGCCGTTCGCGCCGGCCGAGGCGCTGGCGGCCGCGCCGGCACCGAGCTGGAACCACAGCGCCGCCAGCGCGGACCACTTCCGCCCGCCGATGACGGCCGAGCGCCGCCAGGCGCAGGCGCTGCCGGAGAACTGGGACCTGACCATGGGCGACTTCGCGCCGAAGGCGCCGCCCGCGAAGGCTCCGGCCCCGGTGCCCGTCGCGGCCCCGGCCCCGGCTCAAGCGGAAGCGCCCGCCCGCGGCCACCTGCCGCCGGAGCTGGACCAGATCTTCCGCATCGTGGTCGACGGCGTGATGGACGTGCTGCGCGCGCGCGCCGAGATCAAGAACACGTTCCGGCTGCCGGTGACGATCATCCAGCGCTCGGAGAACAACCCGCTGAAGTTCGCCGCGACCACCGACGAGGCGGTGCAGAAGATCATGGCGCCGCCGAATGCCGCGTTCCTGTCCGGCACGGCCGCCTTCGACGACGCCTTCGACGACATCCGCTGCCACCAGATGGCGATGCTCGCCGGCGTGCGCGCGGCGTTCGAGTCGCTGCTGGCGCACTTCAACCCGGACCGCTTCGAGCACGAGGCGGACGGCGCGAAGCGCTCGGCCTTCGCCGGCAAGGGGCGCTACTGGGAGAAGTACCGCGAGAACTTCGACGGCCTGGCGAGGAACCCGGACGAGTGCTTCCGGCGCCTGTTCGGCGACGAGTTCGCGCGCGCCTACGAGGAACAGCTGGCGCGCCTGAAATCGGCCCGGCGGGCGCAGTCGCTGCGCTAGGCGCGGCGGGGAAGCGACGGCACCGGACATGGCAACCAAGACGGGCGGATGCAACGCATGACGCAGAACAACAAGGTGGTATGGAACGAGGGTCTGTTCCTGCAGCCCCATCATATGCAGCAGCAGGAGCGCTACCTGGAGCGCTACGTGGACGTGCGCGCCGGCGCGCTGCGGCCGTACACGTGGGGCTTCACCGAGCTGGAACTGGAGCCGGACCTGCTGGCGATCGGCAAGCTGGGCATCCGCCGGGCGCAGGGCGTGTTCCCCGACGGCACGCCGTTCTCGATGCCGGGCGACGACCCGCTGCCGCCGGCGCTGGACGTGGACGTCAACTGGCGCGACCAGACCGTGTTCCTGACCCTGCCGCTGCGCTCGCCGACCCAGCCGGACAGCGGCCGGCCCGAGTCCCCGGCGGAGAAGCTGTTCCGCTTCCGCGTGCGCGAAACCGAGGTGCGCGACGCCTCCGGCAGCATGGAGGGAACCGCCCTGCTGGAAGTCGGCGGCATGAGCAGCCGGCTGCTGCCGCAGTCGCAGCCGCTCGAAGGGCTGACCCAGATCCCGCTGGCGCGCATCGTCGAGTGCCGCTCCGACCGCCGCGTCACGCTCGACGAAGCGTTCATGCCCACGGCGCAGAGCTGCCAGGCGGTGCCGCGCCTGGCCACCTTCCTGGTCGAGCTGCTGGGGCTGCTGCACCAGCGCGGCGAGGCGCTGGCGAACCGGGTGGCGCTGACCGACCGTGGCGGCGCCGCCGAGATCGCCGACTTCCTGCTGCTGCAGGCGGTGAACCGCTACCAGCCGCTGGTGGCGCACCTGGCCGAGGCGCCGCTGCTGCATCCGGAAGACCTCTACCGCACGCTGGCGGCGATGGCCGGCGAGCTGGCCACCTTCACCGCCGCGGGCAAGCGGCCGCCTGCGTTCCCGCCGTACCGCCACGAGGCGCTGCGCGAGAGTTTCGAGCCGGTGCTGCTGGCGCTGCGCAACAGCCTCAGCGCGGTGATGGAGCAGACCGCCACGCCGATCCCGCTGCAGCAGCGCAAGTACGGCGTGTGGGTGGCGGTGGTGCCCGATCTGTCGCTGCTGGACAGCGCCGCCTTCGTGCTGGCGGCCAAGGCCGACCTGAAGTCGGAGGACCTGCGCCGGCAACTGCCCGCGCAGTCGAAGATCGGCCCGGTGGAGAAGATCCGCGACCTGGTGAACCTGCAACTGCCCGGCATCGCGGTGGCGCCGATGCCGGTGGCGCCGCGGCAGATTCCCTACAACGCGGGCTACCTCTACTTCGAGTTCGACAAGCACTCGGCGATGTGGCGCGAACTGAAGACGTCCGGCGGCATCGCCTTCCATTTCGGCAGCGAGTTCGCGGGGCTCGACCTGCAACTGTGGGCCATCAGGGGTTGATCGCATGAACAACGCAAGAGGTCCGGGCGAGGACGATCCGCTGCGCGACGCCACCGTGGTGCGGCCGCGCGCGTCCGCCGCCGGGGCGGCGCCGCCCGCGCCGGTCCCGCCGCCGGCGGCGCCGGCTCCGGCGCGCAGCCCGATACCGGCGCCGGTGCCGGCATCGACGGCGGAAATCACCGACTTCCTGGGCAGCGGCGTGAACCCGCTGGCGCAGGCGTCCAGCGCGCTGCTGCTGCTGGCGGTGCAGTTGCGCCACAGCGTGTCGCCGCCCGACGCGGCGCACCTGCGCGAGCAGGTGGTCTCGCAGGTGCGCAAGTTCGAGAGCCAGGCGCACGAGGCCAACGTCCCGGCGCAGACGATCACCGCCGCCCGCTACGTGCTGTGCACGATGCTCGACGAAGCGGTGCTCAACGCGCCGTGGGGCGAGCAGAGCGGCTGGGCGCAGAAGACGCTGCTGGTGATGTTCCACGGCGAGGCCTACGGCGGCGCGAAGTTCTTCCAGATACTCGAGCGGCTGTGCGCCGACTTCCCGCGCCACATCGACCTGATCGAGCTGATGTACATCTGCCTCGCGCTGGGCTTCGGCGGGCGCTACCAGATCGAGGCGGGCGGCCGCGCCAGGCTGGCCGACATCCAGGAAGACCTGTACCGGCGGATCAAGGCGCTGCGGGCGCCGGCGGCGCAGGAGCTGGCGCCGCACTGGCGCGGCATCGAGGACCGGCGCAACCCGCTGGTGCGCTACGTACCGCTGTGGGTCGTCGCGGCGGCGGCGGCCTGCGTGCTGCTGGGCACCTTCCTGTACTTCTACACGCGGCTCAACGAGCTGTCCGCGCCGGCCAGCGCGCAGATCGCGCGGATCGGCCTGGAGAGCGCCACGCCGCCGGACGCCGCGCGGCTCAACCAGGCGCGGCCGCAGCCGGCACGCAAGAGCCTCAAGCAACTGCTCGCGCCGGAGGAGCGGGCCGGCCAGCTCAGCGTGGAGGAGAAGCCCGACGGGCAGGCCACGGTGCGGCTCGGCGCCACGTCGATGTTCGCCTCCGGCGGGGTCGACGTGGACCCGGCGCAACTGCCGCTGCTGCGCAAGGTCGCCGAGGCGCTCAACCAGGTGCCGGGGCGGGTGATCGTGGTCGGGCATACCGACGACCAGCCGATCCGCTCGCTGCGCTTCAAGGACAACTTCGAGCTATCGGCGGCGCGCGCGCGCGCGGTCATGCAACTGCTCGGGCAGGGGCTGGACGACGCCGGACGGCTCGAATCCAGCGGCGCCGGCGCATCGCAGCCGATCGCCCTGCCGGCCGACCTTCCGGCCAACCGCACGCGCAACCGGCGCGTGGAAATCATGTACATCCCGGAGGGTTGAGCGCCATGGGCAAGCTGGTGACGCTGTTCAAGTCGGGCTGGTTCATCACCTTGCTCGGCATCGTGCTGCTGGCGGTGCTGATCTGGCTGGGCGGCCCCTACCTCGGGATCGGCGGCGCGCAGCCGCTGGCCGGCCCGGTCGCGCGGCTGGCGACGATCATGCTGATCGTGGTGGCGTGGGCGGCGTGGCTGCAGATCCAGCAGTTGCGCGCGCGCGGCAAGGCGAGGCAGATGTCCGGCGAGCTGGCCGGGCAGGGCGCGCCGGGCGAGCGCGACGAGCGCAGCGCCAGCGAGCGGGCGCAGTTGCAGGGGCGTTTCCAGGAGGCGGTGGACACGCTGCGCCGGAGCCGCCGCGGCGGCGGCAACCTCTACACGCTGCCGTGGTACGTGGTGATCGGCCCGCCGGGCTCGGGCAAGAGCACGCTGCTGCAGAACTCGGGGCTGAACTTCCCGCTGTCCGAGCGCTTCGGCAAGGAGGCGCTGCGCGGCATCGGCGGCACCCGCAACTGCGACTGGTGGTTCACCGACGAGGCGGTGTTCCTCGACACCGCCGGCCGCTACACCACGCAGGACTCCGACCGCGAGGCCGACGCGTCGGCCTGGGGCGAGTTCCTCAAGCTGCTGTGCAAGTACCGCCGGCGCCGGCCGATCAACGGCGTGATCGTGACGATGAGCATGTCCGACCTGCTGGTGCTGGACGAGGCCGGCCGGCATCAGCACGTGCAGGCGATCCGCCGCCGGCTGGACGAGCTGAGCGCCAACCTGCGCATCGGCGTGCCGGTGTACCTGGTGTTCACCAAGTGCGACCTCATCGCCGGCTTCGGCGAGTTCTTCGACGATCTCAACCCGGACCTGCGCAGCCAGGTCTGGGGCGTTTCCTTCCCGGTCGGCAAGACCATGGACGGCAGCGCGGCCAGGCTGTTCGGCGACGAGTTCGACCTGCTGCTGGAGCGGCTCAACACGCGCATCCTCGACCGCCTGCACGCCGAGCGCGACCGCGGCCGGCGCGCGGCGATCCTGTCGTTCCCGCAGCAGCTCGGCGCGCTGCGCGGAATCGCGCGGCAGTTCGTCGAAGGCGTGTTCGCCGGGCACGCCTACGGCGCGCCGCTGCTGCTGCGCGGCGCCTACCTCACCTCCGGCACGCAGGAAGGCACCCCGATCGACCGCATGATGGGCGCGGTGGCGCGCACCTTCGGCGTGGACGCCGAGCGCGTGCACGCGCCGGGCGCGCAGCGGCGCACGTTCTTCGTCGAGCGGCTGCTGAAGGACGTGCTGTTCAAGGAATCCGGCTTCGCCGGCACCAATCCGGCGCTGGAGCGGCGCAAGGTGCTGCTGCAGGCCGCCTCGTACGCCGGCGTGCTGCTGCTGACGGTGCTGCTGTGCGCGGGCTTCGCCACCAGCTACGCGCGCAACCGCACCTACCTGTCGCAGGTGCAGGCGGCGCTGGCCGGCTATCCGGCCCAGGGCGACCTGTCGGGCGCGGCCAGCCAGAAGGCGTACTTCGCGATGGCGCTGGAACGGCTCGAAGGGCTGTCGGCGGTGCAGGACGTGGCGCGGCAGTACCAGGGGAAGGTGCCCCTGCCGATGCGGCTGGGCCTGTACCAGGGCCGCGCCGTGGGCGGCGAGGTGCACGACGCCTACCTGCGCGAGCTCAACGGCATCCTGTTGCCGGGCGTGGCCTCGCAGTTCCGCACCGGCCTCACCGGCAGCGCCGCCGATCCGCAGGCGCTGTACTACTACCTCAAGGGCTACCTGATGCTCGGCGAGCCCAAGCACCAGGACGCCGGCGAGCTGGCGGCGCTGGCCAACATCGAGTGGCGCAAGATCTTCCCGAACGATCCGGTGCTGCAGAAGGCGCTCGCCAGGCACTTCCAGGCGCTGGTCGGCGAGCCGGGGCAACTGCACGCGCTGGCGCTGGACGGCGCGCTGGTGGAGCAGGCGCGCGCCACGCTGCGCACGGCCGACCTGTCGACCCTGATCTACGGCAGCCTGCGCCTGGCCGCCGACGGCGCGCCATACCCGCCGCTGCGGCTGGACAAGGAACTGGGCCTGCTCGGCAACGTGTTCCGGCGCAAGAGCGGCGCGGCGCTGTCCGATCCGCTGCCGGCGCTGTTCACCCAGCCGGCGTTCGAGGCCGAGGTCGACAAGGGCATCGAGCAGGCGGTGGCGCAGTTCGCGCAGGACGACTGGGTGCTCGGCGCCAGCCGGATCGACGCGGTGGCGAAGGCGCGCCTGCAGCAGCAGGTGCTGGCGCTGTACGAGCAGGACTACATCAAGGCCTGGGACGACCTGCTCGCCGACCTGCAGTTGCAGCCGGTCGCCAGCATCCAGGACGCCAGCGCGATCGCGGCCAAGCTGTCCGGCCCCAGCTCGCCGCTGAAGGCGCTGCTGAAGGTGGTCGCCGACAACACCAGCGACCTGCTGCGCACGCCGCCGCCCACGGCCGCCGACAACGCGCTGGACGCGGCGAAGAAGGCGGCGCAGAAGAAGGCCACGCAGAGCGCGCTGACGCGGGCGCTGGCGAATGCCGCCGGCGCGGCGCCGGCCGAATCCGGCGAGAAGCCGGGTGCGGCGATCAGCGCGCACTTCGAGGCGTTCAACCGGCTGGGCGCCGGCGCCGCGGGCGCCGCGCCGATCGACCACACGCTGGCGGTGCTCGACCAGCTCAGCAAGACGCTGCTGACCATGACCGATTTCGGCGGCGCGGCCGGGCAGCCGAACCCGCAACTGCTGATGGCGCAGCAGGAGGCCGCGCAGTTGCCGCCGCCGGTGTCCGGCTGGGTGGCCGCGCTGACCGGCAAGAGCCAGGCGCTGGTGGACAACGGCGCCAAGGGCGCGCTGGACGACCAGTTCCAGCAGGCCGTGGCGAAGGACTGCGCCGACTTCACCCGCGGCCGCTACCCGTTCGCGCCGAACGGCAAGTCGGAGATCCCGGTGCAGAACTTCGCCGAGCTGTTCGGCTACGGCGGCCGCTTCGACGGCTTCTACAAGCAGTCGCTGGAGAAGCTGGTCGATGCCAGCGGCCGCACCTGGCGCTGGAAGAGCGGGCCGGGCGCGGTCGCCGGCTCGCCCGGCATGCTGGCGCAGATGCAACTGGCCGACGGCATCAAGCAGGCGTATTTCCGCAACAACGGCAGCACGCCGGAGGTCGGCTTCACCCTGCTCGCGCCGCAGCTCGACGCCGGCATCGGCCGGTTCGCGATCGAGATAGACGGCCAGAAGTTCGACTACCGGCCCGGCGGGGCGGCCAGCGCCGCGATGAAGTGGCCGGGCCCGGCGCCGGGCCACGTCGCGGTGTCCGCCTGGGACACGGACGGCAACCTGCTCGGCTCGTTCGACTACCAGGGCGACTGGGCGTTTTTCCGCGCGCTGCAGGCGGCGCACCTGCAGAAGCAGTCGGACCTGCGCTTCGCCGCCGGCTTCGACTTCGGCGGCCGCACCGTGCGGCTGACGATCCAGGCCGGCAATCTCAGGAACCCGTTCCTGAATACCGACGTGCAGCGGTTCAGGTGCGGGGGCTGACCGCATGCCGAATCCTCAGGGGGTGGGTTTCTTCGGCAAGCTTCCGGGCGCGGGCGATTTCGTGCAGCGGCGGCTGCCGCCGCGCTTCGTCGAAGCCTGGGACCGCGGCTTCGAGCTGGCGGTGGAAGGCAGCCGCGGCGCGCTCGGCGGCGATTGGCAGGACGCCTATCGCGCCAGCCCGGCATGGCGTTTCCTGCTCGGCCCGGGCGTGTGCGGCGAAAGCGCGTGGGCCGGTGCGATGGGGCCGGCCGCGGACCGGGTGGGACGCTGCTTCCCGATGGTCCTCGCCGCCGCGCTGGCCGGCCCGGGCGATGCCGCGTGGATGCTGCGCGAGCGCGGCGGCTGGTTCGACGCGGTGGAGCGCACGCTGGCGGAGGCCCTGGCGGACCCGTCGATCGGCGCCGACTCGTTCGATGCGCGGGTGATGGCCTTGCCGGGGCCGCTCGGTCACGGCGTCGCGGAGGACGCCGATCCGCTGCGCGGCGTGGACTGGAGCGCGGCCAGCCATTGGCGGCTGCCGCTGCCGACGCCGGGCGCCGTCGCCGCACAACTGGCCGCGTTGTGGGAGACGCTCGCGGCGACGCCCGGCGCGTGGTGCCTGTGGTGGACCCGGGGCGGCGGGCGGGTGCCGCCATGCGCGCTGGCGACGCGGGGGCTGCCGCAGCCGGCGGCGTACGCGGGTTTCCTCGATGCCGCGCGGGCGAACGGGCCCTGGCGTTCGCTGGGCGTGTTCGCGCCCGCGCAGGCGGCCAGGCAGGCGGACGCGCCGCGGCCCGCGGCCGACGCCGCGCGCGCGATGCCGCCTCGGCGTCCGGTCGAGGCGCCGCCGCCGGCCGATCTTTCCGGGCGTTTCGCCGGGCCGCCGTTGCCGTTGGACCCGGACGACGTGACCACCCCGGCCGTGCGTCGCCCGTCGCCGGCCGGCGGCGCGCCCGCCGGCGCCGCGCTGCGCCGGAGCGACGGCGCACTGGCCCTGGTCGCCGCCGACGACGGCATGCCCGATCCGCGCCGCCGCGCCGCCGCCGCCGCGCGCGCCGTCGCCGCCGACCTGGCCGCCGGCGATTTCGCGGACGGCCTGCGCACCCTGCGCAGCCGCCTGCTGGCCCTGCATCCGCCGCTGCACCAGGCTGGCGAAGACCTGATCGACCCGGTCATGGAGGACGGTGCGGTGGCCGCCGCGCGCGTCGCCGGCCGCCGCATCGAGGCGCTGCGCATCGGCGCGGCGGCGGCCTGGCACTGGCGGCAGGGCCAGTTGCGCGCGCTGTTCGACGCCGCCGCGCCGGCACCGGCCGGCGCCGGCTTCGACGACCTGCTGTTCGACCGCGCCGCGTCGTCCGGCGCCGGTCTCGGCACGGGACCGGCGCCGCAGTGCGACGAGGCCGCCTGCATGGCCGAGGCCGGCGACCGCCTGCTGCTGCTCGCCACGCGCCGGCTGCTCGCGCTGCCGCCGGACGTGTTCGCCCGCGCGCTCGCCTCGCCGTCGTGCGACGAGGCGGCCGCGCGGATCGCCGCCGCCGCGCAGCTCGGGCCCGATGCGGCCCAGTGGCCGCTGGCCATCATCGAGATCAGGCCATGACGACGCGCTACCAGTCCGCCGGCCATACCGCGACCGGCAAGGTCCGCTCCCACAACGAAGACGCCATCCTGGTGCGCGACGACGTCGGGCTGTGGGTGGTGGCCGACGGCCTGGGCGGCCACTCGGCCGGCGACTACGCCAGCCGCATGATCGTCGAGCGGCTAGGCGCGCTGCCGCGGCCGGGCGACGTGTACGCCTTCGTCGAATCGATCGAGGACACGCTGCAGCAGGTGAACGCCGACCTGCTGCAGGCCGCCGCCGAACGGGGCGTGGACATCATCGGCTCGACCGTGGTGATGCTCGTGCACCACCGCGACTTCATGCTCTGCGGCTGGGTCGGCGACAGCCGCGCCTACTGCTTCGAGGACGGCGTGCTGCGCCAGGTCACCAGCGACCACGTGCACGGCGTCAAGGACGACGTCACCCAGTTCGGCGGCCTGCCGTCGCCGCCCCCGCCGGGCGCAGGCGTGCTGACCCGGGCGATCGGCGCGGAGGAAAGGCTGTTCGTCGACTGGGCGGTGGCCGGCAGCCGGCAGGACATGCAGTTCGTGCTGTGCTCGGACGGCATCAACAAGGAGATGTCGGACGCCGAGATCGGCGCCGAATGCCGCGCCCAGCGCGCGCCGCAGGACCTGCTGGCCGGCCTGTTCGGCCTGGCGCTGGGCCGTGCCGCCCGCGACAACGTTTCCGCCGTCGCCGTGCGGCTCCAGGAATGACCCAAGACCGCCTCCCATGAAATCCCTTCCCGAACTGATTGCCGCGCTCCGCGCCGACGAGCTGAAGCTGCTCGCCCTGTTCCGCCTGCTCGACGCGCGCGGCGCCGTGCCCGAGGCGGTCCATCGCGCCGAACTCGGCCTGCTCGAACGGATGGGCACCGACGGCGGCCTCGATCCCGCCGTCGCCGGTGCTCTGGCTGGCAAGCTGCGCGCGCTGCAGGCGCAGGCCGAGCCCGCCGAGCCTGCCGAACCGATCGAGCCAGTCGAACAGATCGAACAGATCGAGCCGTCCCACCCCCCTGAGCCGCCCAGCGACGTGACCCTGGTGCAGCCGGCGCGGCCGCCGGTGGCCGCGCCGCCGGTCGACGACGACGCGACCGTGGTGAAGCCGGCCTCGCGCCCGCCGGTTCCCGACGAGGCCACGGTGGTGAAGCCCGCCTCGCAGCCGCCGCGCGCGGACGGCCCGCCCGTCGGCTTCACCGGCACCCGTTCCGGCGGCAGCTTCAATACCGAAAGCTGGCAGCGCGTCTCCGACGCGGAGGGCGGCGACCACGCCACCGTGGGCAGCCTGCTGAAGGGGCGCTTCCACCTGGAGCGCGAGATCGGCCGCGGCGGCATGGGCGTGGTGTTCCTCGCGCGCGACGAGCGCAAGGTGGAGGCGCGCGACCGCGACCCGTACGTGGCGGTGAAGGTGCTGAACGACGAGTTCCGCCGCCACCCCGATTCGCTGATCGCGCTGCAGCGCGAGTCGCGCCGCTCGCAGCAACTGGCGCACGACAACATCGTGCGCGTCTTCGACTTCGACAAGGACGGCACCATCGTCTTCATGACGATGGAGTACATCGACGGCTCCGACCTGAAGACGCTGATCCGCGAGCGCGCCTACAACGGCCTGCCGCTGGCCGAGGTGCGGCCGCTGATCGAGGGCATGGCGTGGGCGCTCAAGCGCGCGCACGCCGCCGGCGTGGTGCACTCGGACTTCAAGCCCGGCAACGTGATGGTGACGCGCGACGGCGTGCCCAAGGTGTTCGACTTCGGCATCGCGCGGGCCGGCAAGCACATGGGCGACGCGGTCGGCGAACAGACCGTGTTCGACGCCGGCACGCTGGGCGCGCTCACGCCGGCCTACGCCAGCCTGGAGATGATCCAGGGCCGCGAGCCGGCGCCCAGCGACGACATCTACGCGCTCGGCTGCGTGGCGTTCGAGCTGCTCACCGGCAAGCACCCGTTCGACAAGGTCAGCGCCGAAGTGGCGATGAAGGAGGGCCGCCGGCCGCCGCCGGTGCCCGGCCTGACCCGGCGGCAATACCAGGCGCTGTGCGACAGCGTGGCGTTCACCGGCGACAAGCGGCTCAAGAGCGCCGCCGAGCTGGTCGAGGGGCTGCGCGAGGTGAGCCTGTGCCAGCGCTTCGGCCCCGCGATGATCTACGGCGCGGTCGCCGCCGTCGCGCTCGCCGCGGGCGGCTGGGGGCTGAACCACTACCTGCACGCGCGGCGCGTGGAGCAGGTGGTCGCGCGGTTCGCCCCGGCCGATCCGCGCCACTACGCCAGCGAGGAGCAGGCGGCGGATGCGCTGGACAGCCTCGGCGAGAACGAGCGCAAGCGGATCGTCCTCGACCAGGGCGACCTGATCGAGGGCTTCCTGCTGGGCCGCATCGACGCCTACTGGAACCCGGACCAGAACCGCTACGACTACGCCAAGGCGCAGCGCGTGTTCCGGTTGCGCGACCGGCTCAAGCTGTACTCGCCGAAGCTGGACCTGCGGCGCAGCACGATGGACAGCGAGAAGAACGCGCTGCTCAACGCGCTGGACACCCAGCTCGCCCGGCAGGTCGACGACGGCGCGATCTTCGAGGACCAGCCCGACAACGTGGTCGCCACGCTGGCGAAGATCCGCGCGATCGATCCATCCAGCAGCCTGCTGAAGGACGCCGAGCTGGAGCTGAAGTACGAGGCGGCGATCGGGCAGTCGCTGGATGCCGGGCGGATCGACGAGGCCGGCAAGCGGCTCGAACTCGCCAGCCGGCTGTTTCCCGGCTCGCCGCGGCTGCAGCAGCGCAAGGCGCAGCTCGATGCGCTGGCCGCCAAGGCCGCGCACGGGCATGCGGTCGCGCAGGCCGCGGCAGGCATGAGCCTGCCCGAGGCGCGCAAGGCGCTGGCCGCATTGGCCGCGCATCCTGCGGCGACGGCGGAGTGGCAGGACGCGGCCGCCGCCGCGCTGGATGCGTTGCACGGCGACACGTCGGCGCCGACCCGGCAACTGGTCGATGCGCTCGCCGACGGCATCGCCGGCGTGGCCGCCGCGCAGAACGATCCGCTGCAACTGGCGCCGACCAGCACGCTGGTGGACTTCGGCCTGCGCTACGCGCCGCAGTCGGCCAGGCTGCGCGAGCAGCGCGGCCGGCTCGATGCACGCGAACGCGAGTTGCAGGCCAGGCTCGACCAGGAGAGCGCGGACGCCGAGGTGGCCGGGCGCATCGAGTCGATGAAGCGCGCGGCCGCGGCGGACGACGTCGCCAAGGCGCAGGAATCGCTGGCGCGCATCCGCGCGCTGCGGCCCGATCACCCGTTCCTCGCCGCGCAGGGGCCGCAACTGCTGGCCGACGCCTACCTGGGGCTGGCCCGCGACACCTTCCGCCACGGCAAGTACCAGGGTGCCGCGGCCGTGCTGGCCCGCGGCATCGCCGCGCTCGGCGACCGGGCGGACCTGCGCGAGGCCAAGGCGCGCTACGACTTCGTCGCGGCCGCCGCGAAGGCGCGCGGCCAGCGCGTGCCCGGCGCCGAGCTGGAGCGCCTGCGCCGCCAGTTCGACGCGCTGCGCGGCGCCGACGCCGGCGCCATGGAACAGATCGAGGCCGACATGAAGCTGCGCGGCCAACTCGCGGAGGGTAGCCTGGCCGGCTTGCTGGACAGGCTCAAGTCCGGCGGCGCAGCCGCGGCGAACGCGCCGGCGGCGCCCGCCGAAGCGGCATCGCCGGCTGGCGGTGCGGCACCTTCGGCCGGCACCGCGATCCGGCCCGGCGCCGCCACGACTAGCAAGCCGGCGGCGAACGCCCCGGCCACGCCGGCGCCGCAGGCCGCGCAGGCTCCGCAGGCTTCGCAAGCGGCAGCGTCCGGCGGTGCCGACCCCTGCGGCAAGCCCGAGCTTGTCGGCAAGGGGCGCGCGTGCTTCGACAGCCTCGGCAACGGCCGCGGGCCGGCGCTGGTGGTGGTGCCGGGCGCGGCGGGCGGCAGGCCGTATGCGCTGGCGCGCGCGGAAATCACCGTCAACGAGTTCAACCGCTTCTGCGCCGCGACCGGGCAATGCAAGGCGCTGGCGGTGGCGGACCGCGACGCCGGCAGCCTGCCGGTCAGCAACATCGGCGTGACCCAGGCCAAGGCGTATGCGGCGTGGCTGAGCAGCGCCAGCGGCTATGTCTACCGGCTGCCCACCGACGCCGAGTGGACGCACGCGGCGCAGGCCGGCGGCGGCTGGAAACAGGCGCCGGACAGCAATTGCATACCGCCGTCGGCGGGAGGCGACGACGGCGGCGGGGCGCCGATCCCGGCGCGCGGGCGCAGTCCGAATCCATGGGGGCTGGTGAACATGACGGGCAACGTGTGGGAGTGGGTGACCAACGGCGGCGGGGTGCGGGTGCGCGGCGGCAGCTACGGCAGCTACTGGTCGGACTGCAACGTCGACAGCCGCCGCGACGACAGCGGGGCGGCCCAGAAAGACGTGGGCTTCCGGGTGCTCAGGGAGCTGAAATGACCGAGGCGGAGCGCAGGGCCAACCAGAGTCTGCACGCCCTCGACGAAGCCCATCGGCTGGGCCGGATCACCCGCGAGGAATACCGCGCGCGCCGGCGCGCCGTGCTCGCCGCGCTGTGCGACAGCCATGGCGTCACCGCGCGCAACGCGATCGTGCCGCCGCGCGCGGCGATGCCGGGGCGGATGGGCGCGGAGCCGCCCGGCGAGGCGCTGGCGGCGCTGTTCCCGGGACGCGCGAAACCCGCCTGGCGGCCGCTGCTGGTGCTGGCGGCCTGTGCCGCGGCCGGTGCGCTGGCGCTGTTCTGGCTGCTGCGCTCGGGGTGAGCGGGGGCCCGCGGGTGAGCGGAATCTGAATGCGGACCGCCGCCGGATGACCAGATTCTGCGACGCGTTACGCACTAGCAAGACAAGTGGGGGGCAATCCGCGCCGCCGGGCCGAACCAAGCCGGGCCCGGCGGCGGGCGGTCGCCGCGCTTCCCGTCAGGGCCCGGCGCGGCGACGCGCGCGGGCCGCAAGCCGCACCCGCCGGAAGAACGTATGAAGCTTGTCGTGCCCAAGGAGAAACGTGTCGTGCGGATTGCCTGCCTGGCAGCATCGTTGGCGCTCGCGCTGAGCAGCGGCGCAACCTGGGCGCAGGCCGCCGGCGCGGCGCAGCCCGCCCCGGCCGCCCCGCCGGCGGACGGGCCCGCGACCGGCGCGGCGCAGCAGATCCTGGTGGGCGGCGTGGCCGACCCGGCCGCTCCCGCGGTCCGCGCCATCGTCGATGCCGAGTACCGACAGGCGATCGCCGCGGCGGGCCACCCGGCCGCGCTCACCCGCGTGCAGGCGCAGGCGCTGGCCGACCGGATCACCGCGGCGCTGAGGAAGGCCGGCCATGCCGATGCCCGCGCCTACCTGCCGGACCAGGTACTGGCGTTCACGATGCGCGACGGGGCTTCCGCGGCGCCGGCCGCGCCGGTGGCCGCCGCGCCGGCCGTCGCCTCGGCCGTGCCGGCGCAGCCCGAGTCCAACGTGCTGCCGCCGGTGCGCGAGCGCACCGACGCCAACGCCGAGCGCACCCTCGCGGTGCGCGGCTTCCGCGTGGAGGGTGTGGCCGAGCACCCGCGCGCCGGAGTGACCAGGGCCGGCATCCAGGCGCTGGCCGACGCGCAGTGGCAGAAGCTCGGCGGCACGCCCGGGCAGCCGGCGCGGCTGAGCTTCGCGCAGTTGCAGCAGGTGGCCGACGGCATCACCGAGCATTACCGCAAGGCCGGCTTCATCGTCGCCACCGCCTACCTGCCGGCGCAGACGGTGGGCGACGACCGGATCGTATCCATCCAGGTACTGGAAGGCCGGATCGGCAAGATCGTGGTGAAGGGGACGAAGCGCTACAGCCCGTCCGTCGTGGCCGCGCCGGCCGAACGGCTGAAGGGCAAGGCGTTGCAGAAGGACCAGGTCGAGTCGGCGCTGCTGTACGCGCGCGACCTGCCGGGCCTGAGCGTGTCGTCCACCTTCCAGCCCGGCGAGCACACCGGCGAGACCGACCTGGTGATGCTGGCGCGCGAGGAGGCGCGGCCCTACAAGTTCAGCCTCGGCGCGAACAACTACGGCACCGAGGTCACCGGCCGCTACCGCGCCCAGGCCGGCCTGGCCTGGAACAACCCGCTGGGCTTCGGCGACAGCTTCGCGGTCAATGCGGAGTACGCGTTCGATCCCAGCCAGAGCACCTTCGGTTCGCTGAACTACCGCGCGCCGATCGCGGCGGTGCCGGGGCTGGCCGCGGTGATCGGCGGCGGCCGCAGCCAGCTGCGGATCAACAACGGGCCGTTCGCCGCGCTGCACGTGAACGGGCCCAGCTCGCAGTACTACACCGGCGCGGACTGGAAGTTCGTCAACGCCGTGAACCTGCAGTTGCTGGGCACGCTGCACTACCTGGAGGAACGCTCGCGGCTCGACTCCATGGGCTTCTCGCTGTCGCGCGAGAAGTTCAGAGTGGCCGAGCTGGGCTTCGGCATGCGCCGCACCGACACCCGCCTGCACGGCATCGACCTGCTGCAGGCGAGCTGGCGGCATTCGCTCAGCGACGATTCGCGCAAGCCCGACCTGATCAGCCCGCAGCACGCGCGCAGCTTCTCGGTGTTCCGCCTGGGCTACACGCGGCTGCAGTTCCTGACCCAGACCCAGCGGCTGTACTTCAAGCTGAGCGGCCAGTACACCCGCGACGCGCTGGTGCCGATGGAGCAGTTCTCGATCGGCGGGCCGGACAGCGTGCGCGCGTACCCCATCGCCGACGCGCTGCTGGACCGCGGCTACTACGGCTCGCTGGAGTACCACGTCGACGCGCCCGGCTTCGGCAACAAGGCGTCGCCGTTCTACGGACGGCCGTGGCGCGAGCTGCTGGAGCTGGAGGCGTTCGTGGATTTCGCGCGCGGCTTCCCGGCGGGCGACAACCAGGGCGGCTCGCTGAAACCGGTGAACTACCGGGGCGCGGGCGCGGGCTTCATCTTCCGCCTGCCGCGCTTCCACCAGCTCGAACTCCATCTCGACGCGGCGAAGGCGCTCAACTCGCCGCGGGCTTCGGACGGCCGCGGCTACCACGTGTATGCGCGCTTCGGCCTTGCGTTCTGACGGGTGACGACGATGAACCATACGACCGATTCCATGCATCGCTCCTTCCCCGCCGAAACCACCGTCGCCCGCGCGCGCCGCCTCAAGCGCAAGGCGCTGCCGCTGAGCCTGTCGCTGCTCGGCCTGGTCGCGTGCTCGCTGTGGCCGGGCGAGTCGCTGGCCGGCAACCCGACCGCGACCACCACGCCGACCGGCTTCAGCGTGATCAGCGGCACGGCGACGCAGTCGCTCAATGCCTCGACCAACACGCTGAGCGTCAACCAGGCCACGAACCTGGTCTCGCTGAACTGGTCGGCGTTCGACGTCGGCAAGGACGCCTCGGTCATCTTCAGCCAGCCGAGCGCCAAGGCGGTGGCGCTGAACACCATCGCGGACACCACGGCGAGCCAGATCCTCGGCTCGGTCAGCGCGAACGGCAACATCTTCCTGATCAACCCGCACGGCATCGTGTTCGGGCCGAACGCCAGCGTGAACGTGGGCGGCCTGGTCGCCTCGACCCTGAACGTGGCCGGCCCCGACGGCAGCGGCAACTATGCGCTGACCCTGGGCGGCTCGCGCGGCGCGATCGTCAACCAGGGCACGATCAACGCCGCCAGCGGCGGCGTGGCGCTGGTTGGCGGCAGCGTGACCAACAGCGGCCTGATCACGGCCAACCTGGGCCGCATCCAGCTCGACGGCGCGGACAAGGCCACGCTCAACTTCGACGGCGCGGGGCTCATCAACGTCATCGTCACCGGTGCGCTCGCCGACCGGCTGTCCACCACGGCGCCGGTCACCAACACCGGCACGCTCAAGGCCGACGGCGGCGCGGTGGTGCTGGAGGCCGTGGCGACCTCCTCGCTGTTTTCCCAGGCGGTCAACAACGCCGGGGTGATCCAGGCCAATGCCTTCGGCGGCCGGAATGGCGCGGTCTCGCTCGTCGCCACCGGCGGCAGCCTCGATGCCGGCAAGGTCTCCACCAGCGGGCCGCTGAGTCTGTCCTCGACCGGCGACATCACGCAGACCGGCGCGATCACCGCCGCCTCGCTCACCGGCAGCTCGATCGGCAGCACCACGCTGACCCATGCCGCCAACCAGATCGGTACGCTGGGCACGTTCAGCGCGAACGGCTTCAACCTCGCGGACACGAAGGCGCTGACGGTCAGCGGTACGCTGGACAGCGGCACCGGCGGAGCCACCATCAATACCGGCAGCAACGCATTGACCGTCACCGGCGTGATCGCCAGCAACGGCCACGCGCTCTCGCTGACCGGCGGCGACCTGGCGGTGAACGGCGTGTTGAATGCGGGCACCGGCACGGTCGCGCTGCATGCTTCCGGAGCGATCAGCGAAGGCGCCGGCGGCACGATTGCCGCCGGCACGCTGACCGGCGACTCGGGGGGCAGCGCCACGCTCGGCGGCGCCAATACGGTGGGCAGCCTGGGCGGGTTCGACGCGGGCGACGCCTTCACCTTCCGCAACACCGGCGCGATCCAGCAGGGTGGCACCCTGACGGTCGGCGGCACCGGCAGCTTCGACGCGGGCAGCCAGGCGATCAATCTGACCAACGCAGGCAACTCCTTCGGCGGCGCGGTGAGCCTCGCCGGCGGCGTCGCGCAGATCTCCGCCGCCGGCGTGCTGACGCTGGGCACGGTCAACACGCAAAGCCTCGCGGCCTGGGCCGTCGGCGGCATCGTGCTGGCCGGCGGCGTCAGCACCAGCGGCGGCCAGACCTATGCCGACGCCGTGACCCTGGGCGCCGACGCGACCCTCGCCAGCAGCGGCAACGGCACGATCGATTTCCGCTCGACGGTGGACGGCGCGCACACGCTGACCGTGAACACCGCGGGCACGACCCGCTTCGGCGGCGCGGTGGGCGGCACGACGGCGCTGGCCGGCCTGGCCACGGATGCCGGCGGCGGCACCGCGCTGGGCGGCAACGTCACCACCGCCGGCGGGCAGGCCTACGGCGACGCGGTGACCCTGGACGGCGATGCGATCCTCGCCAGCACCGCCGGCGGCACAATCGGCTTCGACGGCACCGTGGACGGCGCACACGCGCTGACCGTGAACACCGCGGGCGCGACCCGTTTCGGCGGCGCGGTGGGCGGCACGACGGCGCTGGCCGGCCTGACCACGGACACCGGCGGCAGCACCCGCCTCGGCGGCAACGTCACCACCACGGGCAAGCAGGTCTACGGCGATGCGGTGGCCCTGGACGCCGACGCGGCGCTCGGCAGCTTCGGCGTCGGCAGCGGGATCGACTTCGGCGCCACCGTGGACGGTAACCACAACCTCGTGCTGGACACCGACCACGCCGTCAGCTTCGGCGGCGCGGTGGGCGCCGCGACGGCGCTGGCCAGCCTGTCCACGCAGAGCGCCACGTTCCAGGCCGGCGCGCTGAACATCGGCAGCGGCGGGTTGTCGGTGACCACCACCGCAGGCGGCATCGGGCAGGGCGGCGCCTTCACGGTCGCCGGAGCGTCGAGCTTCGACGCCGGATCGAACGCGATCACGCTGACCAACACCGGCAACAGCTTCGGCGGCCGGATCGGCGTGACCCAAGGCGGCACCGTGGAACTGGGCGGCTCGGGCATGCTGGACATGGGCGCGGTGCATGCCGGCTCGCTGACGCTCGACAGCCACGCCACGCTGCACGACGACGTCACCACCACCGGCGCGCAGCGGTACAAGGGCGCGGTACTGCTGGACAGCAACGGCGGCCTGACCCTGCAAGGCAGCGAGGTGAGGTTCGACGACACGCTGGACAACGCGTCGGGCGCCCCGGCGCAGGCGCTGACGGTGAACGCGTCGGGCGGGCAGGTCCGGTTCGAGGAGACGGTGGGCGGCATCAACGGCCCGCTCGGCGCCCTGGCGGCCAGCGGCGCCGGCCAGGTGCAGTTCTACGGCGCCGTGAACGCGGCCAGCCTGGCCTCGACGGGATCGACCCTGCTGTACGGCAACGTCACCACCCACGGTGCGCAGACCTATGGCGGGGCGATGTACCTGGCCGACAACGTCACGCTGGCTTCCAACGGCGGCGACGTGGCCCTGAACGGCACGGTGGACAACTTCACGCCGATGGCCCCCGCGTGGTTGACGGTGGACGCGGGCAGCGGCGCGGTATCGTTCGGCGGCGCGGTGGGCGCGGGACTGGGCGGGCTGGCGGGACTGACGGTCACCGGAGCCACCGCCACGCTCGGCGGCAACGTCACCACCGCCGGCGCGCAGAGCTACGACGGCGCGGTACGCCTGGCCGGCGACGTCACGCTGAAGACCGGCAATGCCGGCGTGAGCTTCACCGGCGCGGTGGACAACGCGGGCAGCGCCGCACCGCAGGCGCTGACCCTGGACACGGGCAGCGGCGCGGTGGCGTTCGGCGGCGCCGTAGGCGGCACGAACGGCGCACTGGGCGCGCTGGCCGTGGGCGGCAGCGGCGCGACGGGCTTCGGCGGCGCCGTGCACGCGGCCAGCCTGGTCACCGGCAGCGGTACCGCCACGCTCGGCGGCGACGTCACCACCACCGGCGCGCAGACCTACAACGGCGCGGTGCTGCTGAGCGGCGACGTGACGCTGGCGGGCAACGGGGTAGGCTTCGCCGGCACCGTGGACAATGCGTCCGCGGCTGCGCCGAAGGCGCTCTCGATCGACGCCGGCACGGGCAGCGCGGCGTTCGGCGGCGCGGTGGGCGGCCTCAACGGCGCATTGGGCGGGCTGTCGGTGGCGAGCACCGGCGGCGACATCGTGCAGCACGGCGCCTTCCACGTCGCCGGCGCGTCGAGCTTCGACGCCGGCGCCCACGCCATCGTGCTCGGCGACGGCAACGACTTCGCCGGTACGGTGAGCCTGTCCAACACGGGCGCGAACGACGTGACGCTCGCCAACACCGGCGCACTGACCCTGGGCAACGTCTCGGTAGGCAGCGGCGCGCTGAACCTCAGCGGCGGCGCGGGCATCGCGCAGGCCGCCAACACGGCGGTCGTGCAGGCGCCGGGCGGCGGCGCGGCGACGCTGCAGGCAGGCAGCGGCAGGCTGGCGCTGGACAACGCCGGCAATGATTTCACCGGCGCGGTGACGGCCGGGGGCACCGGCGTGTCGATCAGCGACCGCAACGACCTCGACATCGCCGGCGTGGCCGTCGGCGGGAACGACGGCGTGAATCTGGTCGCCGGCGGTGCGCTGGCGCTGCCGACCGGCGCGATCGACGCCGGCACCGGCGACCTCACGCTGCAGGCCAACGGCGGCGCCTTGAACGTGGCCGGCGCGCTGGCGGGCATGAACGTTTCGCTGGCCGGCCTCGACGGCATCACGCTGGGCGGCAACGTCACCGCGGGCAACAAGCTGTCGTTGACCAGCACGGACGCGCCGATCCAGCAGACGGGCGGCGTCCTGTCGGTGGCCGGTGCCAGCAGGGTCGACGCCGGCACCGGCGCGGTCGCGCTGACCGGCGCCAACCTCTTCGCCGGCACGGTGGACCTCACCGGCGGCAACACGCAGATCAACGGTGCGAGCGCGCTGGCGCTGGGGACACTGCAGACCGGCGCGCTGACGGCGACCAGCGTGGGCGCGCTGAACCTGGGCAGCGGCCACGTCGGCGGCGACCTCGCCGCGACGAGCAACGGCGGCAGCATCGTCCAGGGCGGCGCGCTGACGGTCGACGGCGCCAGCGTGCTGGATGCGGGCGCCGGCGCGATCACGCTGGGCCACACGGGCAACGACTTCGTAGGGGCGGTGGATGCGACGGGTACCGGGATCTCGCTGAGGGACAGCAACGATCTGACGGTGACGTCGCTGGTCAATGGCGGCAATGGCGGGGTGAACCTGCAGGCGGCAGGCACGCTGCACCTGCCCGCGACGGCGATCGCGACAGGTGCAGCGGACCTGGTGCTGCGCTCGGGCACGGGCCAACTGGCAACGGCCGGCAACCTGAGCGGCGCGAACGTATCGCTGTCCGGCGGTGCGGGCGTGACGCTCGCGCACGACGTCAGCACCGGCGGCAACCTGGTGCTGGCCAGCAGCGGCGGGGCGATCGCGCAGACCGGCGGCGTACTGACGGCCGGCACGCTGACCGGCAGTTCGGCGGGCGCCACGACGCTCGGCGGCGCCAACCTCGTCGGCACCCTGGGCAGCTTCTCCGCCTCGGACTTCGCATTGACCAACGCGCAGGCGCTCACGGTAGCCGGCCCGCTGGCGACGACGGGCGGCATCGGCCTGACCACGACGAACGGCGCGCTGACGGTGAACGCGGCGCTGGCCGGCGGCGACGTCGGCCTGCATTCGGCAGGCGACCTGGCGATCAACCGCGGCCTCGACAGCGGCAGCGGCANNNNCGACGACGCTGACCGCGGGCGGTGCGATCAGCGAAGGCGCGGGCGGCACGATCACCGCCGGCATGCTGACCGGCAGCTCGACCGGCGGCACGACGCTCAACGGCGCGAACCTTGTCGGCACGCTCGGCAGCTTCGACGCCAACGGCTTCAGCCTGACCAATGCGCAGGCGCTGTCGGTGACCGGCCCGGTAACGGGCGGTGCCGGCGCGGTGGCACTCGGCACCACGGCCGGCGACCTCGCGATGAACGGCAACGTCAGCGGCAACGCAGTCACGCTGTCCAGTGCAGGCGATCTGACGATCAACAGCGGCGTGGACAGCGGCGCCGGCACGACGACGCTGACCT
>NZ_LMSL01000041.1:1599-1721 GCF_001428405.1 Frateuria sp. Soil773 | reverse complement strand
CGGGCGGTGCGATCAGCGAAGGCGCGGGCGGCACGATCACCGCCGGCACGCTCACCGGAAGCTCGGTCGGCGGCACGGCGCTCAACGGCGCCAACCTCATCGGCACGCTGGGCGGCTTCAAC
>NZ_LMSL01000041.1:970-1569 GCF_001428405.1 Frateuria sp. Soil773 | reverse complement strand
CGACGGGCGGCACCGGCAGCATCGGCCTGACCACGACGAACGGCGCGCTGACGGTGAACACCGTGCTGGCCGGCGGCGCCGTCGGCCTGCATTCGGCGGGCGACCTGGCGCTGGCGAACGATCTTGCCGGCACCACGGTAGAGCTGGTTTCGGGCGGGAATCTCAGCCAGATCGGCGGCATGGTCACGGCGGGTACGCTGACCGGCAGCTCAGTCGGCAGCACCACGTTGGGCGGTGCGAACCTGATCGGCAACCTTGGCCCGTTCACCGCCAATGGATTGAACCTGACCAACGCGCAGGCATTGGCGGTGACGGGGCCGGTGACGGGCGGCGCCGGTGCGGTGGTGCTCGGCACCACGGCCGGTGGCCTCACGGTAGGCGGCAACGTCAGCGGCAGCGCGGTCACGCTGTCCAGCGCCGGCGACCTGACGATCAACAGCGGCGTGGACAGCGGCAGCGGCACGGCGACGCTGAATTCGGGCGGCGCGATCAGCGAAGGGGCCGGCGGCACGCTCGCCGCCGGCACGCTCACCGGCAGCTCGGTCGGCAGCACGACGCTCAACGGCGCCAACCTCATCGGCACGCTGGGCAGTTTCACT
>NZ_LMSL01000041.1:0-962 GCF_001428405.1 Frateuria sp. Soil773 | reverse complement strand
CGACGGGCGGCACCGGCAGCATCGGCCTGACCACGACGAACGGCGCGCTGACGGTGAACACCGCGCTGGCCGGCGGCGCCGTCGGCCTGCATTCGGCGGGCGACCTGGCGCTGGCGAACGATCTCGCCGGCACCACGGTGACGCTGGTCGCGGGCGGCAACCTCAGCCAAAGCGGCGGCGCGATCACGGCCGGTACGTTGACGGGCAGCGCGGTCGGCAGCGCGGTGCTCGGCGGCGCCAACCAGATCGGCACATTGGGCGCGTTCGCCGCCAATGGCTTCAGCCTCACCAACGCGCAGGCGCTGACGGTGGCGGGCCCGGTGACGGGCGGCACCGGCGCGGTTGCGCTCGGCACCACGGCCGGCGACCTCGCGGTGAACGGCAACGTCAGCGGCAACGCAGTCACGCTGTCCAGCGCCGGCGATCTGACGATCAACAGCGGCGTGGACAGCGGCACCGGCACGACGACGCTGACCTCGGGCGGTGCAATCAGCGAGGGCGCAGGGGGCACGATTACCGCCGGCACGCTGACCGGCAGCTCGGTCGGCGGCACGACGCTCAACGGCGCCAATCTCATCGGTACGCTGGGCAGCTTCACTGCCTCGGGCTTTGCGTTGAGCAATGCACAGGCGTTGACGGTGGCCGGCCCGGTAATTGGCGGCGCCGGTGCGGTGGCACTCGGCACCACGGCCGGCGACCTGGCAGTGAACGGCAACG
This sequence comes from Frateuria sp. Soil773, assembly GCF_001428405.1. Classification (GTDB taxonomy): domain Bacteria; phylum Pseudomonadota; class Gammaproteobacteria; order Xanthomonadales; family Rhodanobacteraceae; genus LMSL01. Next base: position 245 of record NZ_LMSL01000041.1, on the reverse strand, counting down.
TGAGCGGCAGCGCAGTCACGCTGTCCAGCGCCGGCGACCTGGCGATCAACAGTGGCCTCGACAGCGGCAGCGGCACGACGACACTGACCTCGGGCGGTGCGATCAGCGAGGGCGCGGGCGGCACGCTTGCCGCCGGCACGCTGACTGGCAGCTCGGTCGGCGGCACGGCGCTCAACGGCGCGAACCTCATCGGCACACTCGGCAGCTTCGACGCCAATGGCTTCGGCTTGACCAATGCACAAGCA
>NZ_LMSL01000040.1:87717-392592 GCF_001428405.1 Frateuria sp. Soil773 | reverse complement strand
GCGAACACTGCGAGCGGCAAACTTCTCCTTTTGAGTGCGCTACTTGACGGGGAAGGCTACGGAACAGCGCGCGGAACAGCTGCGTACACAGTCCGCCAGTTCACATCGGTGATCTGCATGGAGAGGTCGCTCCTGCGAACAGGCCAATGGCGAGCTACAGGATGGCCAGCACCGCCTCGGGTGGGCGGCCGAGGGCGGCCTTGCCGTTGGCGACCACGATGGGGCGCTCGATCAGTTTCGGGTGCGCCGCCATGGCGGCGATGATCGCGGCGTCGTCGATCGACGGATCGGCGAGGCCCAGGTCGGCGTACTCGGCTTCGCCGGTGCGCAGCAGCTGGCGCGGCGTCATGCCTAGCAGGCCGAGCAGGTTCGCCAGTTCGGCGGCGCTGGGCGGGTTTTCCAGGTAGTTGACGACCTCGGGCGCGATCCGGCGCTCCTCCAGCAGGGCCAGCGTGGCGCGCGACTTCGAGCAGCGGCTGTTGTGGTAGATGCGGACGGGGTCGGTCATGTCGTGTCGGCCCGATGGCTTCAGCGATTGCCGTGCCGGTTGCCGCCACGGCCGCCCTGGCCCTGGGGCCGGTTGCCGCCGCGGCCTTGCGGACGGCCGCCTTGGCCGCCCTGGCCGCCGCGGCTGCGGTTGGCGCCGCCGGCATTGCGGCCTGCGTTGCCGCCGCCGAAGCCGCTGTACGGGGCGTTGCCGCCACCGCTGCGCGCGCCGGCCGTGCCGGCAGGCTTGCCGCTGCCACGACGATTGCCGCCACCGGTGCCCGCGCCGGCGTTACGGCCACCGTCGCGGCTCTCGCCGGCGAACCATGTGCGCACCGACGGCAGCTCCTGGCCCGGCGCCACGCCGCGCTTGCCGCCGCGGCGCTTGGGCGCGCCGCTGCGCTCGGGGCGCGCGACGTTGCCGTTCACTTCCTGGCCGGGGCGGCGCTGCTTCTGCTGGCGGCCGCGTGCCGGTTCCTCGCGGATGCGGTCGTAGGCGCGCAGCTCGCGCGCCTCGTCCTGGTGGCCGGCGGTCCAGGCGGTGCCGGCGCCGCGCTCCGGGCGGTATTCGGTGACGTTGCGGTTGGCGCGGCGCTGGTGCAGCACCGGGCTGAGCGTGAGCACCGGCTGGGCGGGGCCGAGCCCGGTGGCCTGGCGCAGCGCCTTGACGGTGTCTTCCGGCAGCGCCTCGCAGTCGCCGCGGCGCAGGGTGCGCGGCAGTTCCACCGCACCGTAGCGGATGCGCTTGAGGCGGCTGACCAGGAAGCCCTGCGAATCCCACAGGCGGCGCACCTCGCGGTTGCGGCCTTCGCGGATCACCACGCGGAACCAACTATGGCTGCCGCCGCGGCTGATGACGGCGATCTCGTCGAAGCGGGCGGGGCCGTCTTCCAGCTCCACGCCGGCCTTGAGCTTCTCGATCACCTCGTCCGGCACTTCGCCGTGCACGCGGCACAGGTATTCGCGCTCGAGCCCGCTGCGCGGGTGCATCAGCGCGTTGGCCAGCTCGCCGTCGGTGGTGAGCAGCAGGAGGCCGGTGGTATTGATGTCCAGCCGGCCCACGGCGACCCAGCGCGCGCCCTTCAGGCGAGGCAACTGCTCGAACACGGTGGGACGGCCTTCCGGGTCTTCGCGGGTGGTGACCACGCCTTCGGGCTTGTGGTACGCGAGCACTTCGGTGTCGTCGCGGTTGTCGGTGGCGACGACGAACTGCTTGCCGTCGATCACCACGCGGTCGCCGGCATGCACGCCGGCGCCGATGCCGGCCGGGCTGCCGTTGAGTTCGACCTCGCCGGCCTGGATGCGCTGTTCGAGCATGCGGCGCGAGCCGAGCCCGGCGTTCGCCAGCACCTTGTGCAGGCGTTCCTCCAGGGCGGCTTCGGCTTCGTTGCGCGGTTCGCGCTTCAGGGTAAGGACGGATTTCTGTGGCGCAGTCATGCGCGGGACTCCTCGGTGTCTTGCTCGGCGTCGCCGGTCTCGGCGTCCGCCGGGTCCGCTGCCTCGTCGGCAGTGGCGGTGGATGTATCGGCGGCGGCTGCGCTTTCGGGCAGCGGCTCGCCGGGTTCGGGTGCCTCGGCGGGGGATGCGGCCGTGGCGGGAATGGGATCGTCGCTGGCGTCGATGGCGCCGGACGTTGCTTGCGGATCGGGCTCCTCGCCGGCGTCGGCAGGGAGGTCGGAGCGTTCGGGGGCGTCGGCCGCCGCGGACGGTTCCCCGGAGTGTTCAGCGCCGTCGCCGGCAGCGGCGGCTTCCTGCGCCTGCGCTTCCTCCGGGTCGATCGGCAGGTCGCGCGCGACGCGGACGGGCAGGGGCTCCTGGTCCAGCCGCATCTGCGGGTCTTCCATGTCGCGGATTTCCGACAGCGGCGGCAGTTCGTCCAGCGATTTCAGGTTGAAGTAGTCGAGGAAGGCGCGGGTGGTGCCGAACAGGGCCGGCTTGCCGGGCACGTCGCGGTGGCCGACCACGCGGATCCACTCGCGCTCCTCCAGCGTCTTGACGATGTTGGACGACACCACCACGCCGCGGATCTGCTCGATCTCCGGGCGGGTGATCGGCTGGCGATAGGCGATCAGCGACAGCGTTTCGAGCAGGGCGCGCGAGTAGCGGCTGGGCTTCTCGGTCCACATCCGCGAGACCCACGGGTGCACGTCCTGGCGCACCTGGTAGCGGAAGCCGGAGGCGACCTCGCGCAGTTCGACGCCGCGACCCTCGCAGTCGTGCGCCAGCGATTCCAGCGCCATGGCGATGTCCTCGCGGCCGATCCCTTCCTCTTCGAGGAACAGGTCGCCCAGCTGCGCCACGGTGAGCGGCTGGCTGGCGGCCAGCAGCGCTGCCTCGATAATCGGTTTGAGTTGGTCGATCGGCATGGCCATGGGTCGGGTGCGGATTCAGGCAAGGGGACGCGGCGACGGTCAGTCGGCGGCGTAGGCGGAGGCCGGCTCGTCGGGGCCGTCGTCCGGGGCTTCCTCGGCGGATTCCCCGGCCAGCGCCGCCTTCGCTTTCAGGTAGATCGGTGCCAGCGGTTCTTCCTGCACGATCTCGATGAGCATTTCCTTGGCCAGCTCGAGCATGGCCAGGAAGGTCACCACCACGCCGAGCCGCCCCTCGCTGACGTCGAACAGGCTTTCGAAGCGGTGGAAGCCACCGCCGTCCAGGCGGCCCAGCAGTTCGCCCATGCGCTGGCGCACGCTGAGCGCCTCGCGTTTGATCGCGTGGTGCCCGAACAGTTCGGCGCGGTGCAGCACGTCCTTCAGCGCCAGCAGCATTTCCTTCAGGTCCAGCGGCGGCGGCAGCCGGACCACGTTGCGCTCGCCCACGTCGGCCTGCACCACGACGGTGTCGCGCTCGAGCCGGGGCAGGGCGTCGATGTCCTCGGCGGCCTTCTTGAAGCGCTCATATTCCTGCAGGCGGCGCACCAGTTCGGCCCGGGGGTCCTCCTCGATGCCTTCCTCGGACGGCGGCCGCGGCAGCAGCAGCCGCGACTTGATCTCGGCCAGGATCGCGGCCATCAGCAGGTACTCGGCGGCCAGTTCCAGCCGCATCACGTCCCGCATCATGTCGATGTATTCCATGTACTGCCGGGTGATCTCGGCAATCGGAATGTCCAGGATGTCCAGGTTCTGCCGGCGGATCAGGTACAGCAGCAGGTCCAGCGGGCCCTCGAACGCCTCCAGGAACACTTCCAGCGCATCCGGCGGGATGTACAGGTCCTGCGGCATCTGCAGCATCGGTTCGCCGCGCACGATCGCCAGCGGCATTTCCTGCTGCTGCGGGATCGACGCGAACGCGCCTGGCGATGTGGCAACCGTCTGAGGCTCTGGCTCAGTGCTCATCAATGCATGTCGTTGGGCCGCGCTTGCGTGGGCAATCAGCGGCTGGCTATGCGTTCAACACGTTCGCCATCGTCCGGGTGCAGCAGGCGCGATGGCGGAATGTCCCCGTTCCGGCCGCGACCATGGACGTCGGCGGCCCGTGAAACTGCTTGCTCGAATCCGCCCGAGGGGCTGGCAACCGTCGTCCCGGCGGCATGACGAAGTCCGCGGCGCGGATTCGGTCAGCTGGTCGGGGCGACCACCGTGGCGTCATTGGCCGAGGGGTGGCTCCGCGGCAAGGGCGCAAGTCCAGCGTGACGATGCGAGCGTCACGGACTGTTCCATCGGTTTGCCGGGTTCATCGGGCGAATGCGCCAGCCGCCGGGAGGGTCGGCCTGTGCGTACTCATGGACCCGGGCATGGGAGAGAAGGGTAACGGCTGCCCGCCGGCAAGTCCAGTATGGCGCGACGGCCGGCCGGTCGCGGGCCGGAAGGCCGTACCAGCGATTTGCGCGGGGCACCAAGTGACACGCTGCGTCTGCCTGCGGCGCTGGAGCGGCAGCCTCCGCGGCGGCAACAGGCATCTATCAAGTGGCATGGCGTTTGCTTGATACTTCGCCAGATACCGGCGGAGCAGGCGGCGGCAATGCCGCATCCTGGCCCGGCCGGTGTGGATTGTCCGGCCCCGGCCGGCATGGCAAGCCTGGTTCCGGCCAAGGAAAACGGGATCGGGCGACCCGGCGCTCACGCCTGGAGCGCGTCCGCGGCACGGAGGCCTGCAGCCGGCGACGAGGGTGGGAGCGCGTTCCCGCGTGGATCGAAAAAACGGGAACGGTCAGGCGGGAACAGGGGCAACGGGATGCGGTCGCAAGCCGCAGCCACCATCGGTTGGGGAGCCAGATGACGATCGACAACGGCGGCACGGAAAGCCGCGAAACGGAATACCTGCGCCCTGCGCGCATGCGTATCGAGACCACCGTGCTGATGAGCCACGGCGAGCAATCGCACCCCACCGAACTGGTCGACATCTCGGCCACCGGCGCGCTGCTGCGGCGTCCCCTGGGCTGGGGCGGCAAGCTGGGCGAGAACTGGGTGCTCGACATGATCTTCGGCCGCGACCTGCACATCCACCTGGAGGCGGTGGTCGCGCGCGTCTCCGAGCGCCACATCGGCTTCGCCTATACGCGCATACCCGAGGACAAGCAGGTGCCGCTGTGGAACCTGCTCGGCGGCTATGCCGACATCCTGGAGCACTGGCGCGAGGATTGATGCCGCGCGCCGGTCGCCCGGTGCCCGGGCTGGCCCAGGTCCGTCGCCGCTTCCACGCACAGGCGGGGTTCAATGCCGCTTTCGGCAGGACCGGGGCGCATGCCCGCTTGCGCGGCAACCGCGTCCGGTCCTGAGGTCGGCAACCGGCCCCTCAGGCCGTGGCCGCCGTCTTCTTCTCGTCTCGCAGCTCGCGGCGGAGGATCTTGCCGACGTTGGTCTTCGGCAGCGCGTCGCGGAACTCGATGAGCTTGGGCCGCTTGTAGCCGGTGAGGTTCTCGCGGCAGAACTGCTTGAGCGCTTCCTCGGTGAGGTTCGGGTCCTTGCGCACCACGAACAGCTTCACCACCTCGCCGGAATGCTCGTCCGGCACGCCGACCGCGGCCACCTCGGCCACGCCCGGGTGCAGCATCACCGCATCCTCGACCTCGTTCGGGTACACGTTGAAGCCGGACACCAGGATCATGTCCTTCTTGCGGTCGACGATGTAGAAGTAGCCGTTCTCGTCCATCCTGGCGATGTCGCCGGTGTGCAGCCAGCCGTCGGCGCCGAGCACCTTGGCGGTCTCGTCCGGACGCTGCCAGTAGCCTTGCATCACCTGCGGGCCGCGCACCATCAGTTCGCCGACCTCGCCGGTGGCCAGCGGCTGGTTGTCCTCCGACCAGATCGCCACCTCGGTGGACGGCACCGGCAGGCCGATCGAGCCGTTGTACGCCTTGAGATCCAGCGGGTTGATGCAGACCGCCGGCGAGGTCTCGGTCAGGCCGTAGGCCTCGGCGAGGGTGCAGCCGGTGACCTTCTTCCAGCGCTCGGCTACCGCGCGCTGCACCGCCATGCCGCCGCCCAGGGTGAGGTGCAGGCGCGAGAAATCCAGCTCGGCGAAACCGGGCGTGTTGAGCAGGCCGTTGAACAGGGTGTTCACGCCGGTCAGCGCGGTGAAGCGCGACTGCTTCAGCTCCTTGACGAAGCCGGGCATGTCGCGCGGGTTGGTGATCAGCCAGTTGAGCCCGCCCAGGCGCATGAACACCAGGCCGTTCGCGGTGAGCGAGAAGATGTGGTACAGCGGCAGCGCGGTGATGATCACCTCTTCGCCCGGCTTGACCAGGTCGGTGCCGATCCACGCGCCGGCCTGCAGCATGTTGGCGACCATGTTGCCGTGGCTGAGCATCGCGCCCTTGGCCACGCCGGTGGTGCCGCCGGTGTACTGCAGGAAGGCGAGGTCGGCATGGCCCAGTTCCACCTTCGGCAGCGGGTGCGCCGCGCCGCGCGCCAGCGCGTCGCGGAAGCGCACCGCATGCGGCAGCTTGAACGCCGGCACCATCTTCTTGACGTGCTTGAGCACGAAGTTGACCAGCGCGCCCTTGGGGAAGCCGAGCATGTCGCCGATGCCGGTGGTGACGATGTGCTCCACGTGGGTCTCGGCCAGCACCTGCTGCAGCGTGGCGGCGAAGTTGTCCAGCACCACGATCGCCTTGGCGCCGGAATCCTCCAGTTGGTGCTTCAGCTCGCGCCCGGTGTAGAGCGGGTTGGTGTTGACCACCACCAGGCCGGCGCGCAGCGCGCCGAACAGCGCGATCGGGTACTGCAGCACGTTCGGCATCATGATCGCGATGCGGTCGCCCTTGCCGAGCTTGAGCACGCCGGTGAGGTAGCCGGCGAACCGGCGGCTCAACTGGTCGATCTCGCCGTAGCTGAGCTGCTTGCCGAAGCTGGCGAACGCCGGGCGCTGGCGGAACCGCTCGAACGCCTCCTCCAGCACGGCGGCGACCGACGCGTAGTCATCCACGTTGATCTGCTCGGGGACGCCTGCCGGATAATGGGCCAGCCACGGACGTTCATTGCTCATGTAGTGATCCTGTTCCTGGCAACGCACTATGCTGTCGAGGCATTGGAGCATACGGCCGCGTACAGCGGCAAGCCGCGTCGCAGCGAGATTTCCGCATGATTCGAACGATCCGGATGGTGACCTTGTGGGCGGTGTTCGCCGGGCTCGCGGCCGGCTTTGCCGGCTGCCGCAGGACGCCCGACGAAGTGCGCGTCCGCGAGGCGCTCGCGGCCGCATCGCAGGCCGCCGAGGCGGGCGACGCCTCGGCCATGGCCGCCTCGCTGAGCGAGGATTTCGACGGCAACGACGGCGCCATGCAGCGCCGCGACCTGACCAACCTGCTGCGGATGATCCGGCTGCGCGGCGAGCGCGTCGGGGTGGCGCTCGGGCCGGTCGATGCCGAGCGGCGCGGCGAGCGGATCGTCGCCAGCTTCACCGCGACGCTCAGCAGCGGCGGGAAGCTGCTGCCGGCGCAGCTCGGCGTCTATCGCATCGAGACGGCCTGGCGGCGCGAGGGCGGCGACTGGGTGTGCTACTCGGCGCATTGGACGCGGCCGCTCTGAGCCGCGTTCCCGCCTGCGGGACTGGCAATGCGCTGCGTTCTCCAAACAGCCTGGCAGCGATCGCACGTCGCGCGTAGGCCGTTCGCATGCAAGGCGGATGGGAACGAAGGCGAGGGACAGGTCGTCTGGCGACGGCACGTATTCCCTCGACAAGGACTTGGCGCGGCCGGTGCGCCGCCGCGCATGCGGTAAAGTCTCCTGCCATGGCACGTGGCGATCGAATCCGTATTCCCGCAAGCCGCCGGCCCATGGCCGGCATGGACGCGCGGCATGTCGCGGGAGACAGGCTTGCCCGGCGCTGAGACGCCGCCGCGCGTCGCCTTCGCGCTGGAGCGGGCCAGCAAGCGCTACCGCGGTGCGACGGCGCTGGACGGGGTCAGCCTCGCGTTCGACGCCGGCAGCGTCACCGCGCTGATCGGCAGCAGCGGTTCGGGCAAGTCCACCGTGCTGCGCCTGCTGCTGGGGCTGGAATGGCCGGACCAGGGCTGCGTCAAGGTCGATGGCCGCGTGCTGGATCGCGGCGACGTGCTGGCATGGCGCCGCCGCGTCGGCTACGTCACCCAGGACGGCGGCCTGTTTCCCCATCTCACGGCCTTCGGCAACCTCGCCCTGTTGCCGCGCCACCTCGGCTGGGCTGCGCCGCGGATACGCCGGCGTGCGGAAGAACTCGCCGCGCTGACCCACCTGCCGCAGGGTGTGCTGGAGCGCTACCCGGCCGAGCTCTCCGGCGGCCAGCGCCAGCGCGTCGCATTGGTGCGCGCCTTGATGATGGACCCCGCCGCGCTGCTGCTGGACGAGCCGCTGGGCGCGCTCGATCCGATCGTCCGCCATGAGCTGCAGGACGAACTCAAGGCGATCTTCGGCCAGCTCGGGAAGACCGTGATCGTGGTGACGCACGACCTGGCCGAGGCGGCCTGGTTCGCCGAACGGCTGGTGCTGATGCGCGAGGGAGCCGTGGTGCAGGAGGGGCGCTTCGAGGACCTGTGCGACCGGCCGGCCTCCGCCTTCGTCACCCGTTTCGTGGAGACCCAGCGGCGGTTGCCGGAGCGCCGGCCGTGACGCGCGCGCCCGCAGCGTGGCTCGCCGCATGCGTGCTGCTCCTGCTGCCGGCGCTGGCCTGGGCGCAGGCGGAGCCGGTGCGGGTCGGTTCCAAGCAGTTCACCGAGTCGGTGATCCTCGGCGAGATCGCGCGCGAGTCGGCGCACGAGGCCGGCGCGGAGGCGGTGCACCGGCGCGAGCTGGGCGGTACCAGCATCCTGTGGAGCGCGCTGCGGCACGGCGACATCGACGCCTACCCCGAGTACACCGGAACGCTCACCCACGAACTGCTGAAGGACGTCGCGCCGGACGCGGACATCGCCACGCTGCGCGAGCGGCTGCGGCCGCTGGGCATCGGCATCACCGGATCGCTCGGCTTCGACAACAGCTATGCGATCGGCATGCGTGCCGACCGCGCCGTGCAGCTCGGCATCCGCCGCATCTCCGACCTGCGGGCGCATCCCGGCCTGCGCCTGGGCCTCTCCAACGAGTTCATGGACCGCGGCGACGGCTGGCCGGGCCTGCGCCGGCACTACGGATTGCCGCAGGCGCAGGTGAGCGGGTTGGACCACACGCTGTCGTACCGCGCGGTCGCCAGCGGCGCCGTCGATGCCATCGACCTGTACGGCACCGATGCGGAAATCCCCTATTACCGGCTGCGCACGCTGGCCGACGACATGCACTATTTCCCGCGCTACGAGGCGGTCTACCTGTACCGGCTGGCGCTGGAGCGCAGCGCGCCGCGGTTCGTGGAGGCGTTGCGCGGGCTCGCCGGCCGCATCGGCGAGGACGCCATGCGCGGGATGAACGCCCGGGTGAAGCTTGAGGGTGCCAGCGAAAGCGCGGTGGCGGCGGATTTCCTCGGCGTGCGCGCGCAGGCGGACGCTGCCGGCTTCTGGCTGCGCCTGCTCCGGCGCAGCGTGGAGCACATAAAGCTGGTGGCGCTCTCGCTGGCCCTGGCGGTGTTGCTGGCGGTTCCGCTCGGCATCCTGGCGGCGCGGGTGAAGCGGCTCGGCCAATGGGTGCTCGGGCTCGTCGGCGTCCTGCAGACGGTGCCGTCGCTGGCGATGTTCGTGTTCATGATCCCGTTGTTCGGCATCGGCGCCTGGCCGGCGGGAGCGGCGCTGTTCTTCTACAGCCTGCTGCCGATCGTGCGCAACACGCATGCCGGCCTCGCAGGCATCGCGCCCGAACTGCGCGAATCGGCCGCCGCGCTGGGCCTGCCGCCGGGCGTGCGGCTGCGCGACGTGGAACTGCCGATGGCGACGCGGTCGATCCTGGCCGGGATCAAGACCGCCGCGGTGATCAACGTCGGCACCGCCACCCTGGCGGCGCTGATCGGCGCCGGCGGCTACGGCCAGCCGATCCTCACCGGCATCCGCCTGGACGACATCGGCCTGATCCTGGAGGGCGCCGTGCCTGCCGCACTGCTGGCGTTGCTGGTGCAGGGGCTGTTCGAACTGGTCGAGCGCCGGCTTACGCCGCGCGGGTTGCGCATCGAGGCGCGGCAGTGACGTCGCCGGATACGGTCGCTGGCATTTGCCGATTGACGACGTCGGCAGGGCCAAGGCCACCCGGACGCGCGAGGCGATCCATGGCGATGAAGTGCCGGCTACGCCCGCATCGGAGGGCGTGAGGCCGCGCGACGAAGTTGCCCGGTGACGATGGCGCAGGGCTGGGCGCCTTGGTCTGCCGCAGCGGCGGTACGGTTCCCATCATGGTTCGGCGGCATCGCCGGCCAGCGGTGCGATCAGCAAAGCGCCGATGCGGGCATCGTTCAAGGGGCCGTCGATGCCGCCCGCGCCGCCGGTGTAGTGGGCGTTCTGCTGCAGGTAGCTCATGTTGAAGCCGTCCTCGAGTCGGAAGCGGCAGGTGGCGCCGGCGGTGGCGGTGAAGCGGCTCCAGGTCGAGCGCTGCATGCCGGTGCTGTGCGGCATCATGACCGGCAGGCGCTGTTCGCCGCTGCCGTCGCAATGGATCGCCAGCCGTTTCACCGCGGCGGTGACGCCGGTGTTGATCGGGCCGTGGCGGTTGGCGTAGTCCAGCGCGACGCGGTAGCTGCCGGTTCGCGGCGCCGTCCACGTGCGCGGCCAGCCGCCGTCGAGGCGGGCTTCGTCGCCCGCGCAGGTGTCCGGGCTGTGCAGCGATTCGATGCCTTGCGCATCCACGCGCACCGCGTTGACGCAGATTCGTCCGGGCTGGCGGGCGAGCCTGGCGGTGCCGTCGATGGCGCCGTGGCGATGGCCGTCGATGTACAGCACGGCCTGGCCGTGGACCCGCACGCGCCAGCCGTCGCCATCGGCGGTGATGCTGGGAGCGGCGGGCGCGGCCGGCGCCAGCAGCGGCGCATCGAGGCGCAGTGGCGTCTCCCTGGCATGCACGACCTTAAGCGTCACCACGCTGCGGTCGCCCTGCGTCTCGATGCGGTCGGCGACGAGCAGGTTGCCGGAGGGATGGCCGCGGTCGAACGAGGCCGGCAGGCGCAGGGTGATCCGGCGTCCGGGAAGTTCCAGCGCGATCGTGTCGCGCCCGCCGAACAGCATCGGCACCAGCGATGCGGGCAGCTTCGGTGCGATGCGTCCGTCCGCGTCCAGGCCGAACACGCCTTCGACGACCATCGACAGGTAGGCCGCTACCGACCACAACTGCCGCGGCGAATTCACCACCGGCCCGCTGAGCGGACCTTCGTCCACGTGCTGGCCCTGGGTCAGCAACTCGTAGTTCTCCATGTTGGAGCCGTACAGCGCCGCGCCGCGCACGATCGAACGCAGCTCGTGCGCGATCCGCGCGGGATCATCGATGGTGCGGGCTGCGCGCAGCGCATAGGCGCTGACGAAGGGCCAGATCGCGCGGTTGTGGTAGACCGGCTGGTCGGCGCGCTCGGGCCAGATCACCGGGCTGCCGGCCGGCCACGCGGGATAGTTCGCCAGCGCCCGGGCCGCCCGTTCGCCGTCGGCCACGCCGCTGTCGATCGCCAGCGCGATGCCGAGCAGGTCGTAGGTGTCGTACGGCGTGCCGTCGCCGCCGAGGTAGCTCATGTAGAGGCCGCGGTCGGCACGCCAGAAGCGCGCGTTGATCGCCGCCTTCAGCGCGGCGGCCTGGGCGCGGTAGCCGGCGGCGACCCGGTCGTCGCGGCGCGTCGCGGCCATCGACGCGGCAAGCTGCAGCGCCTGGTAGTGCAGCACGTTGGTGGACAGCGCGAACGATTGCCCGATCGCCACCACATCGTCCGCCGTCCACGCCGGATAGGTCTGTTCGCGCCAGTCGAGGAACGAGGTTTCGCCCCGGTAGAGGCCCAGCTCGGCGTCGAACGCATACTGCCGGTCCTGCGCCAGCGTCGCGCGCAGCGCCCGGTAGGCGTCGGCGGCGAAGGCCGGATCGTCGAGCAGGTGCCGTGCGCCGAGGAACCACATCACGCGGTCGGTGCTGACCGGCCAACTGCCGCCGGAGCCGGTGTCCTGCATGACGTACAGGCCCTGCGGCGCGGACGGCTCGCGCACGGCGGAAAGCTTGAAGCGCAGCCCGTTGCGCGCGCGATCCGGGTCGAAGCGCCACAGCCCGAGATCGACCGCGTAGGCGAGATCGCGCGTCCATACGTACGGCCACTTCAATCCGGTCTCGAAGCAGTGGCAGGGAATCGGCTTGCCGTGGTCGAACGCGCCGTCGCGGATCGCTTCGACCGAATCCTGGCGCAGGTCGTCCAGCGCCATCGCGAACAGGCCGTCGAACAGCACGCTGGCGGTGTCCACCTTCGACGGCTGAGCGGCAATCGTGCGCTGCCCGTAGGGCCAGGCCAGGACGTAGTCCTGCGCATCGCGGTGCATGTTCACGTGCACGCCGTGCCAGTCCAGGCCGTCCTGCCATGCCGACGCCGCCGCGCCCGCGGCCATGGCGGCGGCGAGCAGCATACTCAGCATGCGTGCGCTGCGTGGGTGGGAGTGCGCTTCATCGGCCTGGCTCTCCTTGGGTGGTGGTCCGGCGGTGCGCCGTGCCGGGGTGGTGCAGCAGATACCCCGGCGCGGCCTTGCACAGCCGGTGGCGTCGCACCGCCGCCACGGCCAGCCCGGGCGCCGGCTTTCATGCGCGCATGCGCACGGCTTAAGCGGCAAGGCACGAGGTGGCGCTTTCCCCGGCTCGGCATGCGCGGCACCCGTTCAACGCAGTTCGATCACCGCCAGCCCCTGCGGCGGGATATCCAGTTCGAGCTTGCCGTCGCGCACGTCCAGGTGCTCGGGGGCTGCCGGCTGGGCGGCCTTGCGCAGTTGCGCGATCTGTTCGCGGCTGGGGAAGTCGGGCCGGCCCATCCGGTCGAACGCGGCGACGGCGTTGCCGTGGGTGGCGTCCAGCCGCCAGACGGTGGCGCGGGCGGCGGCGGGCAGGTGGCGCACGGCGATGGCGAAATGCTTCGCCGCGCCGGCGGGCTGGCCGGGCGTGTAGCTGGCGGTGTTGCCCGCTTCCGGCGCGTAGTTCCACAGCGCGAGCACCAGGGTGCCGTCGCCGCGCCGGGTGACCAGGGCTGCATCCGAATCGACGGCGAGCCGCTCCTCGCCCAGCCGGTGCAGCATGGCGAACGCGTTGAACGCCGGCTTGGCGATGCGGTTGGCGGCGATCAGGCCGAAGCCGCCGTAGAACGGATTGCGCACCACGCCCTGTTCCTCGAACACATCCGAGAACGACCAGTAGCTCATCAGGTCGACCTTGCCGGCGCACTCGCGGATGGTGTTGGCCATCCACGGGCCCATGTAGACGGTGTCGGTGACGTTGGGCAGGTTGGCGTAGCTGGCGTTGTATTCGCTGAAGACCAGCGGCATGCGCGGGTAGGGCGAGGCGGCGATCTCCCTGTGCACCTTGTCCACCGCGCGGCAGACCATGTCGGCGCGCGGGATGGCCTCGCGGGTGTGGAACACGTTGTCGGCGGTGTCGTCGCCGTAGACGTGGGTGCTGACGAAATCGACCGGGACCTTGTCCTTGTGCACGTGCGCGAGGAAATCCGGGATCCAGGCGGCCTGCGCGGTGGCCGGGCCGCCCACGCGCAGGCGCGGGCTCACCGCCTTGAGCGCGCGGGCGGTGTGGTCGTACAGGGTGAAGTAGGCCGACTGCGCCGGCGAGCCGGTCCAGAAGCCGATGTTCGGCTCGTTCCACACCTCGAAATACCAACTGGCGACCTCGTCGATGCCGTAGCGCCCGACCAGGTGCCTGGCGAAGGCGGCGATCATCGCGTCCCACTCGGCATAGTCCCTGGGCGGAGCCACGTTGGGGTGGTACCAGAAGGCATGGATGGCCTTCGGATCCGAGGTCAGCTCCTCCGGCATGAAGCCCAGCTCGACGAACGGCTTGACGCCGCGTTCGAGCAGGCCGTCGTAGATCTGGTCCACGTAGGAGAAGTTGTAGGCGATGCGGCCGTCGGGCTCGCGCCGCACCAGGCCGACGTCGCGGTCGAAGATGCCGTGAAAGCGGACGTAGCCGAAGCCGGTGGCCTCGCGCACCGCGACGAGGTCCTTGCGGTAGTCGTCGCGCAGCGCGAGCGAGGCGCGGCCGGAGCCGAACATCCGTTCCCAGAAGTGTGGAAAGGCGGTGGCCCTGGCGGAGGCGTCGACGCGCAGCATGGTCGTGGCGGGCGGCGCGGCCTGGACGCATCCGGCGGCCAGCAGGGCGCCCGCGCAAGTGGCCAGGGCCAGGTTTCGAAGCGACGTGAGAACGGTCATGGCACATCCTGTTCGACGCGTGGGTGGCGTGGCAGCGGTCATGCAGGAGCCGCCGGCCATTGGAATGTAAACGTTTACATTGCGGCGCAGTTTGCTACACGGCACAGCGCCGCGTCCAGCCATGGGAATCAATAACGGGTGCCGGTGGCGGCTTCGGCCGCGACCCGTCGGCCGCGGTGTCGCAAGCCGGAGCGTCGCGGTTGAAGTCGCATCCCACATGGATGCATGGGTCTTTTGTTGCGGCCTGTCGAGCGTGATCTTCATGGCGTGCGCGGCGACGACCCGCACTGGGGAGCCTCGCGAACCCGCTGGCCCAGCCTTCGCCGCCGCGGCGCTCTGTACGCCCGCCTGCAGGGAAACTCGAACAACCCCTCGACGCGCGTCATTCCGGTGTAAGCCGGAATCCAGGGCTTTTGCCCTTCAGTCATGCACCGTCGCCGGATCCCCGGGTTTCGCCGGGATGACGAGTAAGGGAGGAGTTATTCGAGGTTCTCCGTAGCGCCATGCCGGGATGGCCGCCGCGCGGCATGCAGAAAAACGCCGCCCGGAGGCGGCGCTTTCGTGGACGCTGACAACTGCGGAATCAGGCGGCCTTCTTGCTTGCCAACTGGCGCAGCACGTATTGAAGGATGCCGCCGTGGCGGAAGAACTCGCGTTCCTTCGGAGTGAGCAGCATCACGTGCACGCTGAACTCCTTCCTGCTGCCGTCGGCGGCGGTGGCGATCACCTTGGCTTCCTTCGATTCGCCGCCCTCGAGGCCGACGATGTCGAACGACTCCTTGCCGGTCAGGCCCAGCGACTGCGCGTTCTCGCCTGCCTTGAACTGGCAGGGCAGCACGCCCATGCCCACCAGGTTGGAGCGGTGGATGCGCTCGAAGCTCTCGGCGATCACCGCCTTCACGCCCAGCAGCAGGGTGCCCTTGGCGGCCCAGTCGCGCGACGAGCCGGTGCCGTATTCCTTGCCGGCCAGCACCACCAGCGGGGTGTTCTCAGCCTTGTACTTCATCGCGGCGTCGTAGATCGCCATCTGCTCGCCCGACGGCACGTGCAGGGTGTAGCCGCCCTCGACGTTGTCCAGCATCAGGTTCCTGATGCGGATGTTGGCGAAGGTGCCGCGCACCATCACGTCGTCGTTGCCGCGGCGCGAACCGTAGGAGTTGAAGTCCTTCGGCTCCACGCCCTTGGAGATCAGGAAGCGGCCCGCCGGGCTGTCCTTCTTGATCGAGCCGGCCGGCGAGATGTGGTCGGTGGTGATCGAGTCGCCGAACAGGCCCAGCGCGCGGGCGCCGTGGATGTCTTCCACCGTGCCCAGCGCCATCGTCATGCCCTCGAAGTAGGGCGGGTTCTTGATGTAGGTGGAATCGTCCCAGCGGTACAGCGCACCGTCCGGCGAGGCGATCCGGTTCCAGCGGCTGTCGCCCTTGAACACGTCGGCGTAGTTCTTCTCGAACATGGCCGGGTTGATCGCGCCGGCGATGGTGTCGGAGATTTCCTTGTTGGTGGGCCAGATGTCCTTCAGGTACACCGGCTGGCCGTCGCTGCCGGTGCCCAGAGGCTCGGTGGTGAGGTCGATGTCCAGCGTGCCGGCCAGCGCGTAGGCGACCACCAGCGGCGGCGAGGCCAGGTAGTTCATCTTCACTTCCGGATGCACGCGGCCCTCGAAGTTGCGGTTGCCCGACAGCACCGAGGCCACCGCCAGATCGCCCTCGGCGATGCCCTTGCTGATCTCCGCCGGCAGCGGGCCGGAGTTGCCGATGCAGGTGGTGCAGCCGTAGCCGACGATGTAGAAGCCGACCTTCTCCAGCTCCTTCAGCAGGCCGGTCTTCTCCAGGTAGTCGGTGACCACCAGCGAGCCCGGGCCGATCGAGGTCTTCACCCACGGCTGCGCCTTCAGGCCCTTCGCCGCGGCCTTCTTCGCCAGCAGGCCGGCGCCGAGCATCACCGCAGGGTTGGAAGTGTTGGTGCAGGAGGTGATCGCGGCGATCACCACGCTGCCGTCGCCGAGCTTGAAGCTCTGGCCGTCCTTCTCAACGCGCACGCCGCCGTTGGTGAGCGCGTTGGCCGGATTGCCGATGGCCGCCGAGCCGCCTTCGCTGATGAAGTTGGAGGTGTCGCTGTCGCGCGGACGGCGGTTCGCGGTGAGCGGGCCGATCACGTCGCGGAAGTTCTGCTTGACGCCTTCGAGCAGCACGCGGTCCTGCGGGCGCTTGGGGCCGGCCATCGAGGGCCGCACGTCGGCCAGGTCAAGCTCCAGCGTGGTGGTGAACTCGGCGTGCGGGGTGTTCTCGTCGTGCCACAGGCCCTGCGCCTTGGCATAGGCCTCGACCAGCGCGATCTGCTCCCCGCTGCGGCCGGACAGGCGCAGGTAGTTCAGCGCCTCCTGGTCGACCGGGAAGATGCCGCAGGTGGCGCCGTACTCCGGCGCCATGTTGCCGATGGTGGCGCGGTCGGCCAGCGGCAGGTGCTTCAGGCCGTCGCCGAAGAACTCCACGAACTTGCCCACCACGCCGAGCTTGCGCAGCATCTGGGTGACGGTGAGCACCAGGTCGGTGGCGGTGACGCCTTCGGACAGCTTGCCGGTGAGCTTGAAGCCCACCACCTGCGGGATCAGCATCGACGAGGGCTGGCCCAGCATCGCCGCCTCCGCCTCGATGCCGCCCACGCCCCAGCCCAGCACGCCCACGCCGTTGATCATGGTGGTGTGCGAGTCGGTGCCGAACACGGTGTCCGGGTAGGCCCAGCTTTCGCCGTCGACCTCGCCGGTGAACACCACGCGGGCCAGGTGCTCCAGGTTCACCTGGTGCACGATGCCGGTGCGCGGCGGCACCACCTTGAAGTTGTCGAACGCCTTCTGGCCCCAGCGCAGGAAGGCGTAGCGCTCCTGGTTGCGCTGGAACTCGATCTCCACGTTCTTTTCCAGCGCGGACTCGGAGCCGTACACGTCGACCTGCACCGAGTGGTCGATCACCAGCTCGGCCGGCGCCAGCGGGTTGATCTGGGTGGCGTCGCCGCCCAGCTTCACCACCGCGTCGCGCATCGCGGCCAGGTCGACCACGCAGGGCACGCCGGTGAAGTCCTGCAGCACCACGCGCGCCGGCATGAAGGAGATCTCGGTGTCCGGTTCCTTCTTCGCGTCCCAGTTGGCCACCGCCTCGATTTCCTTCGCGGTGACGTTGACGCCGTCCTCGTGCCGCAGCAGGTTCTCCAGCAGGATCTTCATCGAATAGGGCAGGCGCTTGAGGTCGAAGCGCTGGCCGAGCTTGGCGAGGCTGGCGATCTGGTACGAGCTGCCGTTGACCTTGAGGGTGTCGCGGGTGGCGAATGAATCCAGCATGGGAATGGCTCCGTTTGCGAAGGGCTGCGGACGTGGCGCAACTGGCAAGTCTAGGACGGCGGGTGTTAGCGAAATTGCAAGGCGTCCATCGACCGGCGATGCCGACGAGTTTGGGGCAAACGGCGGGATGTGCAAGCGATTCGCGGGACGCGCCATTGCATGATTTCGAACGCTGCCGGAAACATCGCTTCGCGTTGCGGCGATTGCGGCGCGGCTGGCAAAATAAGCGGCTGGAATGCCGTCACGCAACGGCATGAGGGCAGGGGATTCCCGTCCCCGCCACCCCAAGGCAGATGCCCGGCCGGACCTCTCTGCGCATGCTTTCCGCGTGCCGCATGGAAGGCCGGCCGCGCCGTCGCACCGCTCAATCATCGGACGAGACCACATGCTCAACGCCTATCGCCAACACCTCGCCGAGCGCGCCGCGCTGGGCATTCCCGCGCTGCCGCTGTCGGCCCAGCAGACCGCCGACCTGATCGAGCTGCTGAAGAACCCGCCGGCCGGCGAGGAAGCGTTCCTGGTGGAACTGCTCGCCGAGCGCGTGCCGGCCGGCGTGGACGATGCGGCCAAGGTCAAGGCGTCCTACCTGGCCGCGCTGGCGTTCGGCACCGAGCGGTGCGCCCTGATCGGCCGCGAGAAGGCCACCGAGCTGCTGGGCACCATGCTGGGCGGCTACAACGTGCATCCGCTGGTCGAGCTGCTCGACGACGCCACGCTGGGCGGCATCGCCGCCGAGGCGCTGAAGAAGACCCTGCTGGTGTTCGACGCCTTCCACGACGTCAAGGACAAGGCCGACAAGGGCAACGCCAACGCCAAGGCCGTGCTGCAGAGCTGGGCCGAGGCCGAATGGTTCACCGGCCGCCCGGAAGTGCCCGAGACCCTGACCGTCACCGTATTCAAGGTGCCGGGCGAGACCAACACCGACGACCTGTCGCCGGCGCCCGACGCCACCACCCGCCCGGACATCCCGCTGCACGCACTGGCGATGCTGAAGAACAAGCGCGAGGGCGCGCCGTTCCAGCCGGAGGAAGACGGCAAGCGCGGCCCGATCCAGCAGATCCTCGACCTGAAGAAGGCCGGCCACCCGGTCGCCTACGTGGGCGACGTGGTCGGCACCGGCTCCAGCCGCAAGTCGGCCACCAACTCGGTGCTGTGGTGGACCGGCGAGGACATCCCGTTCATCCCGAACAAGCGTTTCGGCGGCGTGTGCCTGGGCGGCAAGATCGCCCCGATCTTCTACAACACCATGGAAGACGCCGGCGCGCTGCCGATCGAGCTGGACGTGTCGCAGATGGAGATGGGCGACGTGATCGAGCTGCGCCCGTACGAAGGCAAGGCGCTGAAGAACGGCCAGGTGATCGCCGAGTTCCAGGTGAAGTCCGAGGTGCTGTTCGACGAAGTGCGCGCCGGCGGCCGCATCCCGCTGATCATCGGCCGCGGCCTCACCGCCAAGGCGCGCGAGGCGCTGGGCCTGGCCCCGTCCGCCCTGTTCCGCCTGCCGCAGAACCCGGCCGACACCGGCAAGGGCTTCACCCTGGCGCAGAAGATGGTCGGCCGCGCCTGCGGCCTGCCGGAAGGCCAGGGCGTGCGCCCGGGCACCTACTGCGAGCCGAAGATGACCTCGGTCGGCTCGCAGGACACCACCGGCCCGATGACCCGCGACGAGCTGAAGGACCTGGCCTGCCTGGGCTTCTCGGCCGACCTGGTGATGCAGTCGTTCTGCCACACCGCCGCCTACCCGAAGCCGGTGGACGTGAAGACCCATCACGAGCTGCCCGCCTTCATCTCCACCCGCGGCGGCATCAGCCTGCGTCCGGGCGACGGCGTGATCCATTCCTGGCTCAACCGCATGCTGCTGCCCGATACCGTGGGCACCGGCGGCGACAGCCACACGCGCTTCCCGATCGGCATTTCGTTCCCGGCCGGCTCCGGCCTGGTGGCGTTCGCCGCGGCCACCGGCGTAATGCCGCTGGACATGCCCGAATCCGTGCTGGTGCGCTTCAAGGGCGAGCTGCAGCCGGGCGTGACGCTGCGCGACCTGGTCAACGCGATCCCGCTGTACGCGATCAGGCAGGGGCTGCTGACGGTCGCCAAGCAGGGCAAGAAGAACGTCTTCTCCGGCCGCATCCTGGAGATCGAGGGCCTGCCGCACCTGAAGGTGGAGCAGGCGTTCGAGCTGTCCGACGCCTCGGCCGAGCGCTCCGCCGCCGGCTGCACGGTGCATCTGGACAAGGCGCCGATCATCGAATACATCACCAGCAACATCACCCTGCTCAAGTACATGATCGCGCAGGGCTACCAGGACGCCCGCAGCCTGCAGCGCCGGATCAAGGCGATGGAGGCGTGGCTGGCCGATCCGCAGTTGATGGAGCGCGACGCCGACGCCGAGTACGCCGCGGTGATCGAGATCGACCTGGCCGACGTGCACGAGCCCATCGTGGCCTGCCCGAACGACCCGGACGACGTGAAGACCCTCTCCGACGTGGCCGGCGCCACCATCGACGAGGTGTTCATCGGTTCGTGCATGACCAACATCGGCCATTTCCGGGCGGCGTCGAAGCTGCTGGAAGGCAAGCGCGACATCCCGACCAAGCTGTGGGTGGCCCCGCCGACCAAGATGGACCAGAAGCAGCTCACCGAGGAAGGCCACTACGGCGTGCTCGGCACCGCCGGCGCGCGCATGGAGATGCCCGGCTGCTCGCTGTGCATGGGCAACCAGGCGCAGGTGCGCGAGGGCGCCACGGTGTTCTCCACCTCCACCCGCAACTTCCCCAACCGCCTGGGCAAGAACTCCAACGTGTACCTGGGTTCGGCCGAGCTGGCGGCGATCTGCTCGCGGCTGGGCCGCATCCCGACCAAGGCCGAGTACATGGCCGACATCGGGGTGATCAACGCCAACGGCGAGAAGATCTACCAGTACATGAACTTCGACCAGATCGAGGACTTCAGGCAGGTCGCCGACACCGTCGAGGCCTGAGCTTTCCGGCGGGTTCCCAGGCGAAGCCCGGCCTTGCGCCGGGCTTTGTCGTTTATCCTTGCCGGGACGCTCCGCACCGGGGCGGGCGACGAGGCGACAGGCCGCACGGATGATTTCCACCCTTCTATCAGTCGTTTCGCTGCGCGACCTGACCCTGGTGCAGGCGGTCTGCCGGCACGGCAGCTTCAACAGCGCGGCGCGGGCGATGCACATCAGCCCGTCGGGCCTGTCGCACCAGGTGCAGAAGGTGGAGCAGGCGCTGGGTTCGCCGCTGTTCGAGCGCGGCGGCCGGCGCATCGTGCCCACCGCCGGGGGGCGGCGCCTGCTGCTGCAGATCGACGCGGTGCTGGCCGCCGCCGAGCACCTGCAGCAGGCGGCGCGCGCCGGCGCGGTGGCGTTCGGGGGCGAGCTGCGCCTGGGCGTGCCGGTCTCGCTGGGGCCCTACCTGCTGCCGCACCTGGTCGATCCGTTTCCGCAGCATTTCCCGGGCGCGCGCCTGAGCCTGTCCGAGGGCAAGCCGCGCGGCCTGCTGCGGCGCCTGCACGAGGGCGAGCTGGACGCGGTGCTGGCGCCGCCGTCGCGGCCGGCCAGCGGCATCGCGATGCGGCCGCTGTTCTTCGAGCCGTGGGAGCTGATGCTGCGCGCGGACCATCCGCTGGCCGGCCGGCGCGCCGTGGCGCTGGACCAGCTCGACCCCGGCGAGGCGATCCTGATGGCCGAGAGCCACGCCGACGGCCTGGACGGCCACGGCGGCCACGTGCAGGACGTCAGCCTGGAAAGCCTGGCCGCGCTGCTGGGCCTGCGCGGCGGCTACGCGCTGGTGCCGGCGCTGGCGCGCGAACGGCTGGCCTCGATGCCGGGGATGGTGCTGGTGAAGATCCGCGGCGAGGCGCCGGGGCGCGAGATCGCCCTGTACTGGCGCGAGGCCACGCCCTGGCACGACGACCTGCAGGCGCTGGCCGAACTGCTGCGCAAGCTGGCCCGGCAGCGGCCGGGCCTGCGGGTGGCCTGACCGCCTCGGCCTGTCCCTCCCTGGCCGAGGTTGCTCCACAGGCGGCGGACGCGGCCGAAATCGCGCGCTTTTGCATGCCGGACTTGCGATATGGCCGTGTTCCGGCAGCGGCGATCCTGGCCGTCCTGCCGGGGTCTGGGCTTGCCGCTTTCCGTATCCGTTCCCGCCCTTCGGCTCAGGTGGCAGCGGCTTCGCGTGCCGCCTGCCGTGCCAGCGCAACGAACCGGCGCACCAGTTGGGAGCGCTCGTCGCGCCGGTAGGCCAGGGCGAGCAGCGCACTCGGGGCATCGCCGGCCAGCGGCAGGTAGGCCACGCCGGCGCCGCCGATCCGGCTTACCGAGGCGGGGACGATGGAGACCCCGAAGCCGGCCTCGACCATCGGCACGATCGAAGGGATCTGCGGCGCGGCCAGGCCGAGCCGGGGGCTGAAGCCGGCACGGTGGCAGGCGCCGGCGATCGTGTCGTAGAGGCCAGGCCCGATGTCGCGGGGAAACAGGATGAAGGTTTCGCCGGCCAGCGCCGCCAGCGGGATCGCCGCGCCGCCGGAGGCCAGCGGGTGCCGGCGCGGCAGCACCGCCAGCATGCTTTCCACCACCAGTGTCTCGACGGCCAGCGCCTCGTCGGCCTCCGCCGAGGGCCGGATGAAGGCCACGTCGATGCTGCCGGCGTGCAGCCCCCGGGTCAGCGCCGGCGTATTGCTCTGTTCGGGCAGCAGTTCCACGTCTGGGTGGCGCTGGCGGTAGTCCTGGATCAAGGCCGGCACGCGCGGCTGGAAATAGGTGGCGCCGGCAAAACCCACGCGCAGGCGGCCGGCCTCGCCACGCGCCAGTTGCGCCACCTCGGCCTTGGCCTGCTCCAGTTGCGTGATGACCGGGCCGGCCCGCTCCAGCAATCGCCGGCCGGCCTCGGTCAGCTCGACGCCGCGCGACAGGCGGTGGAACAGGCGCGCGCCCAGCTCGCGTTCGAGCTGGCGGATCTGCATGCTCAGCGGAGGCTGGCCGATGCCCAGGCGCGCGGCGGCGCGGGTGAAATGCCGCTCCTCGGCCACGGCGATGAAATAGCGCAGGTGGCGCAGCTCCATGTCGCAGCGCCCGTTATTCGTTGAAAGATATGAAAATCATCATCGCCATATATTAGACAGCATGATCGAGGCCGGGCACAGTGGATGCATCCACCCACCGGAGAGTCGCCATGCCCAGGACCACGCTTGCCGACCAATTGGCAGAAACCCTCGTCCAGGCCGGCGTCGAACGCATCTGGGGCATCACCGGCGACAGCCTCAACGGCCTCAACGACAGCCTGCGGCGGCTGAAGCGGATCGCCTGGATGCCGGTGCGGCACGAGGAGGTCGCGGCCTTCGCCGCGGGCGCGGAAGCCGCGCTCACCGGCAAGCTGGCGGTCTGTGCGGGCAGTTGCGGGCCGGGCAATCTGCACCTCATCAACGGCCTGTTCGACTGCCACCGCAACCACGTGCCGGTGCTGGCGATCGCGGCGCACATCCCGTCCTCCGAGATC
Source organism: Frateuria sp. Soil773 (assembly GCF_001428405.1). Lineage (GTDB taxonomy): Bacteria > Pseudomonadota > Gammaproteobacteria > Xanthomonadales > Rhodanobacteraceae > LMSL01. The sequence goes on along the minus strand of NZ_LMSL01000040.1, from coordinate 369,560 downwards.
GGCCTGGCGTATTTCCAGGAAACGCATCCGCAGGAGCTGTTCAAGGAATGCAGCCACTACGTGGAGCTGGTGACCAACCCGGCGCAGATGCCGCAGGTGCTGCACCGAGCGATGCGCGCGGCGATCCTGCAGCGCGGCGTGGCGGTGGTGGTGATCCCGGGCGACGTGGCCCTGCAGGAAGCGGTGGCGCCCACCGGCACGTGGCCGGCGCTGACGCCGCCGCGGATGCTGCCGAACGACGCCGACCTGGATCGCCTGGCCAGCGTGCTCGACGAGGGCGAGGCGGTGACCATCCTCTGCGGCAGCGGTTGCGCCGGTGCCCACGACGAGGTGATGGCGCTGGCCGACGCACTGGCCGCGCCGGTGGTGCATGCGTTGCGCGGCAAGGAACACATCGAGTGGGACAACCCCTTCAGCGTGGGCATGACCGGCTTCATCGGCTTCAGCTCCGGCTACCACGCGATGCTCAACTGCGACACCCTGCTGATGCTGGGCACCGACTTCCCGTACCGCCACTTCTACCCCGGCAAGGCCAAGGTGGTGCAGGTGGATTGCGATCCGTCGGCGCTGGGCCGCCGCGCGCGGCTGGACCTGGGCGTGGTCGCCGACGTCGGCGAGACCGTGCGCGCCCTGCTGCCCAAGCTGAAGAAGCGCAACGACCGCGGCTTCCTCGACACCGCGCTCAAGCACTATGCCGCCGCGCGCAAGGGGCTGGACGACCTGGCCGTGCCCTCGCCGAAGGGGCGGCCGATCCATCCGCAATACCTGACCCGGCTGGTCAGCGAGCTGGCGGCCGAGGATGCGGTGTTCACCGCCGACGTCGGCACGCCCACGGTGTGGGCCGCGCGCTACCTGCGCATGAACGGCCGGCGCCGGCTGCTCGGCTCGTTCAACCACGGCTCGATGGCCAACGCGATGCCGCAGGCGATCGGGGCGCAGGCCGCGCTGCCGGGGCGGCAGGTGGTTTCGCTGTCCGGCGACGGCGGCTTCGCGATGCTGATGGGCGATTTCATCACGCTGGCCCAGCTCAGGCTGCCGGTGAAGGTGATCGTGTACGACAACGGCTCGCTGGGCTTCGTGGCGATGGAGATGAAGGCCAGCGGCTACCTCGACGTGAACACCGACCTGGACAATCCGGATTTCGCCGCGATGGCCAACGCGATGGGCGTGCTGGGCATCCGCGTCGAAGCCTCGGACGAGCTGGAGCCCGCCCTGCGCCGCGCGTTCGCGCACGACGGTCCGGTGCTGGTGGACGTGGTCACCGCCAAGCAGGAGCTGGTGCTGCCGCCGAAGATCCAGCTCGAGCACGCGCGCGGCTTCAGCCTGTACATGCTCAAGGCGATCATGAACGGCCGCGGCGACGAGGTGGTGGAGCTGGCGCAGACCAACTGGCGACGCTAAGCCGCCGCCGCGGGAGGCACGCTAGCCGTTGTCCAGCGTGGTGCCGGTGAGCAGGCCGCGGGCCAGCATGCCGCACTGGCGGCGGTACAGGATCAACTGCCACTGCCGGCCGCCGACCTGGCGCCACAGCACCGCCGAGCGGACCGCGGCCAGCAGGTTGGCGCGCACGCGCTCCACCACCTGCGGCTGCTGCAATTGCTGCGGATCGCCGCTGACCATCACGCGCGGCTTCAGGGTGGACAGCGTGCCGGCGTACAGCTCGGCCAGCCGCCGGACCACCTGCGGCGAGTCCTGCCCGAAGTGCGCGACCTGGCGCTGCGCCGCGACGATGCCGTCCTGCAGCTTGGCGAGCAGGGCGGGCTGGCGGGCGAGGCTGCGCTCCAGTCGCATCACCGTCACCACCATGCGGGTGACCGCCATGTCGCGGCTGCCGTCGTCCAGTTGGGTGATGAGGGTGCGCAGGCCCAGCCGCACGCCGGCGACGCCGCCGTACACCCCGACCACCGAGGGCGCGTCGATGCGAAAGACGCTGGCGATGCCCGCGGCCATCGCGGCATCGTCGCAGCGTCCTTCGCTGGCCAGTTGCTGGGTCAGCGCGGCGGCCTGGAAAAGGCCGGCCAGCGCCAGCACGCGTTCTTCGTTCATGGCAAAGGTTTCAAGCACGTTCTGGAATTCCCCGATCGCTGGAGAGGCCGCCGAAGGGGGCGTCGGTGGCGGCGATCACCGCACCGCCGAGGCAGGCCTCGCCGTCATAGAAAACCACCGACTGGCCGGGCGTGACGGCGCGCTGCGGTTCGTCGAAATGCACGTCGAGGCCGTCGCCGCGCACGCTCACCGTGCATGCCTGGTCGGCCTGGCGGTAGCGGGTCTTGGCGGTGCAGCGGAACCGTGCCGACGGCGCCGTGCCGGCCACCCAGGTGGGCGTCTCGGTCCGCAGCCGCCGGGAGTAGAGCCAATGGTTCTCGCCGCCCTGCGCCACGTAGAGCACGTTGGCGGGCACGTCCTTGCCCACCACGTACCAGGCTTCGCCGCTGGCGCCGTGGCGCCCGCCGATGCCCAGCCCGTTGCGCTGGCCGAGCGTGTAATACATCGCGCCCTGGTGCTCGCCGACGCGCATGCCCTCGGGCGTGCGCATCTCGCCGGTCCGCGCGGGGATGTACTGGCCGAGGAAGGTGCGGAAATCGCGCTCGCCGATGAAGCAGATGCCGGTGGAGTCCTTCTTGGCGTGCGTGGGCAGTTGCGCCTCGCGCGCCATCTCGCGCACCAGCGTCTTCTCGATCTCGCCGACCGGGAACAGCGTGGCGGCCAACTGCCGCTGGCCCAGCGCGTGCAGGAAATAGGTCTGGTCCTTGGCCGCGTCCACCGCGCGCAGCAGGCGGTATACGCCGTCGCGGCGGTCCACGCGGGCGTAGTGGCCGGTGGCGATCTTCTCCGCGCCCAGCGCGCGCGCCTCGTCCAGGAAGGTCTTGAACTTGATCTCGCGGTTGCACAGCACGTCCGGGTTGGGCGTGCGGCCGGCGCGGTACTCGGCGAGGAAGTGCCCGAACACGCCGTCCCAGTATTCGGCGGCGAAGTTGCGCGCGTGGAACGGGATGCCCAGCCGGCCGCAGACGGCGACGGCGTCCTTGCGGTCGGCGTCGGCGGTGCAGGGGCCGGAGCGGTCGTCCTCTTCCCAGTTCTGCATGAACAGGCCCTCGACCTGGTGGCCGGCCCGCTGCAGCAGCAAGGCGGCGACCGATGAGTCCACGCCGCCGGAAACGCCCAGCATCACCTTCATGGGCGCGGCTCCGCGGGAGCCTCCGCCAGCAGGCTGTCCAGGGCGCCCAGCGGCAGGCGCTGGCCGGCGAGCCAGGCGTCGATGCTTGCCAGCACCATCGGGCTGCGCAGGCGTCCATCCAGGGCGACGATCTCGGCACGGGTCAGCCACAGCGCACGGCGGATGCCGGCGTCGAGCGGGCGCTGCGGATCGTGGCGCAGCGGGCGGGCGGCAAAGCTGAAGCGCAGCACCTCGTCGCCGTGCTCGGTGCTGCGCCACTGGTGCACGCCGACCAGGTGCTGCAGTTCCACGGTCCAGGCGGTTTCCTCCAGCGTCTCGCGCCGCGCCGCGTCCGCCAGGCTTTCGCCCTCGTCCAGATGGCCGGCGGGCTGGTTGTAGACGATGCGCCCGCTGACCTCTTCCTCGACCATCAGGTAGCGCTCGCCGTCGGCCACCACGCAGGCCACGGTGACATGCGGGCGCCAGGTATCGCCTCGGGAAGCGGAGTGGTTCATCGGGGGAAGGGGGACTGGAAAAGCCGTCATTGTGCCACTACCTACCGACCGCATGGCCCTACCGTCCGGCACGGCCCGGGCGGCGGGCGCCGCAGCGTATACTTCGACCCAGGAACGACGGACCGGAAAGGCATGGCTCACGAACCCGAACACGAACAAGGCAACGCCCACGGGTTGGCCGTCGAGACCGCCCGGCCGGAGGTGATGCGGCCGCCGCTGTACCAGGTGGTGCTGCTGAACGACGATTTCACCCCGATGGACTTCGTGGTCGAGGTGCTGCGCGGCTTTTTCGGCATGGACCAGGAAAAGGCCGTGCAGGTGATGCTGCACGTGCATACCCGCGGCAAGGGCGTGTGCGGCGTGTTCACCCGCGAGGTGGCCGAGACCAAGGTCACCCAGGTCAATGAATATTCACGCACCCATCAACACCCTTTGTTGTGCACTATGGAAAAGCTCTGAGCGCCCCCATTTCGTAGCCATCGCGGCAACTGCCGCCCCGCCATTGCAACGGAGACGGTCCGGATGTTCAGCAAGGATCTCGAAGTCACCATCGGCCAGTGCTACAAGCAGGCCCGCGAGCAGCGCCACGAATTCATGACGGTGGAGCACCTGCTGCTCGCGCTCACCGAAAACCAGTCCGCCCTGGGCGCGCTGCGCGCCTGCGGCGTGGACCTGCCGCGGCTCAGCGCCGACCTGGAACGGATCATCGCCGAGACGGTGCCGGTGCTGCCGCACGGCGACGAGCGCGACACCCAGCCCACGCTGGGCTTCCAGCGCGTGCTGCAGCGGGCCGTCTACCACGTGCAGTCCTCCGGGCGGAAGGAGGTCACCGGCGCCAACGTGCTGGTGGCGATCTTCGGCGAGAAGGATTCCCACGCGGTGTACTTCCTGCACCAGCAGGAGATCACCCGGCTCGACGTGGTCAACTACATCTCGCACGGCATCGCCAAGATCGGCGACGAGCCGAGCGGCCCTGCGGCCGGCGAGCGCGAAGGCGAGGAGGGCGGCGAGCCGAAGGGCAACCCGCTCAACGAGTACGCCAGCAACCTCAACGAGCTGGCGCTGGAAGGCAAGATCGATCCGCTGATCGGCCGCACCGACGAGATCGAGCGCACCATCCAGGTGCTGTGCCGCCGCCGCAAGAACAACCCGCTCTACGTCGGCGAGGCCGGCGTGGGCAAGACCGCGCTGGCCGAGGGCCTGGCCAAGCGCATCGTCGACGGCGAGGTGCCCGAGGTGCTGGAAAGCGCCACCATCTGGTCGCTGGACCTGGGCGCGCTGGTGGCCGGCACCAAGTACCGCGGCGATTTCGAGAAGCGCCTGAAGGCGGTGATCGCCCAGCTCAAGAAGCAGCCCGGCGCGATCCTGTTCATCGACGAGATCCACACCATCATCGGCGCCGGTTCCGCCTCGGGCGGCACCATGGACGCCTCCAACCTGATCAAGCCGATGCTGGCCTCGGGCGAGCTGCGCTGCATCGGCTCGACCACCTTCCAGGAGTTCCGCGGCATCTTCGAGAAGGACCGCGCGCTGGCGCGGCGCTTCCAGAAGATCGACGTGGTCGAGCCCACCGTGGCCGACAGCATCGAGATCCTCAAGGGGCTCAGGAGCCGCTTCGAGGAGCACCACAACGTGGCCTACACCAACGAGGCGCTGAAGGCCGCGGTGGACCTTTCGGTCAAGCACATCCCCGACCGCCTGCTGCCGGACAAGGCGATCGACGTGATCGACGAGGCTGGCGCTCGCCAGCGGCTGCTGCCGGAGGGCGAGCGCACCGGCAAGGTGGACGTGCCCGAGGTGGAATACATCGTCGCCAAGATGGCGCGCATCCCGGCCAAGCAGGTCTCGGCGTCCGACCGCGACGTGCTGAAGAACCTGGAACGCAACCTCAAGATGGTGGTGTTCGGCCAGGATCCGGCGATCGAGGCGCTGGCCGCCTCGATCAAGATGGCCCGCTCGGGCCTGGCCGATCCGTCCAAGCCGATCGGCTGCTTCCTGCTCGCCGGCCCCACCGGCGTGGGCAAGACCGAGGTGACCAAGCAACTGGCGATGCAGCTCGGCATCGAGATGATCCGCTTCGACATGTCCGAGTACATGGAGGCGCACTCGGTGTCGCGGCTGGTCGGCGCGCCTCCGGGCTACGTCGGCTTCGACCAGGGCGGCCTGCTGACCGAGGCGGTGACCAAGCACCCGCACGCGGTGTTGCTGCTGGACGAGATCGAGAAGGCGCACCCGGACGTGTTCAACATCCTGCTGCAGGTAATGGACCGCGGCGTGCTCACCGACACCAACGGCCGCGAGGCCAACTTCAAGAACGTGGTGGTGGTGATGACGACCAATGCCGGCGCCCAGCAGGCCTCGCGCCGCACCATCGGCTTCGTCACCCAGAACCACGCCACCGATGCGATGGAAGTGATCCGGCGCAGCTTCACGCCCGAGTTCCGCAACCGGCTGGACGCGATCATCCAGTTCAACCCGCTGGACTTCGACCACATCCTGCGCGTGGTCGACAAGTTCCTGATCGAGCTGGAGGCGCAGCTGACCGAGAAGCACGTCAGCCTGGACGTGGATGCCGAGGCGCGGCGCTGGCTGGCCGAGCACGGCTTCGACCCGCAGATGGGCGCGCGCCCGATGGCGCGGGTGATCCAGGAGAAGGTGAAGCGCGCGCTGGCCGACGAGCTGCTGTTCGGCAAGCTGGCCGAGGGTGGCAAGGTGACGCTGGGCGTGCGCGACGGCGAGCTGCTGGTCACCACCGAGGCGGCGGAAAAGCTGCCGGCCGTGGTGGACTGAACATGGGCGCCCCTGCGCGGGAGGCAGGGGCGAAGACAAGGAGGCGGGAGCCGCCCACGAAAAAGGCCGCGCATCGCGCGGCCTTTTTCCATGCACCGGAACCTACTTCATGCGGTAGGTGATCCGGCCCTTGGTGAGGTCGTACGGGGTCATCTCCACCTTGACCTTGTCGCCGGTCAGGATGCGGATGTAATGCTTGCGCATGCGACCGGAAATGTGGGCGATGATCACGTGCCCGTTTTCCAGTTGCACACGGAACATGGTATTGGGCAGGGTCTCCTGGACCGTGCCTTCCATTTCAATGACGTCGTCTTTGGCCATGCGTTCCGGTCGGTGCGATCACGGCCGTCGTGGCCGCGTAAGCGGGCGATTATGGCACGTCCGTGGCGATGGTTAAAGAATCATCAGCCGAAATGCTCGTCCAGCTTGCGCCGGATCTCCTGCTCGACCATGCCCTTGAGCGGCGACAGCATCATGCCCAGCTCCGCGCTGACGTGGATTTCGTCGCTGCCGACCGCGATCGCGCCGTTCACCCCGGGCCGGGAGAAGCGCAGGGTGTCGCCCTGCCACTGGCCTTCCATGCCGAACTTCTCGCGCATGCGGGCCGCGACCTGGTCGATCACGCCGCGGGCTTCGGCCAGCGGCAGGTGGTGCGGACGGCGGATGTCGATCTTTGGCATGGGTACTCCGGGTGGGCCAATTTGGAATGCGGCGCCACATCTTAGAGCCTGTCCCGGATATCCAGGTATTCCCACACGAAGCGTCATCCCGGCGGCTCTCAACGGCCGCAGGGCCGGTCAAGCTGGGATCCGGCGTCTTTGAGCTTTGAAGCATCGAGCCATTGGATGCCTGCTTGACCAGCCCTTCGGCTGTTGAAAAGCGCCTCGCAGGAACGGCGGGAAAGGTGGCTGGACCGACGGATGGATTGGGCTCTTTTAGAGCCTGCCGATGGCTGGGGCCCCTCTGCGAGCGCCATTGGGTGGCGGATGGACGGTCGAGGCGCAACGCCGGCGCCCTGTGCGCGCTCTAGCGAAAGCAGCCTTGGCCGTGCGCAAGCCGCCCGGCCACAGGGCATTCGGAGCACAGGCGGCCCGGAGCGCCCGTGGCGCATCGATGCGGCGCATGCATCTGCTAGAGTCCGGCCGTCAATCGACTGGTTCACAGATGCGCATCGAGTTTCCCAATTCGCCCCGTGAGGATTTTCGCTGGACGCAGGTGCTGCTGCGCATCGGCAGTGCCCCCGACAACGACCTGGTCGTGGCCGCCCACCAGGCCGCCGCGCACCACCTGCGCATCCAGCAGGACCGGCGCGGCTGGGTGCTGCAGGTGATGCCGTCGTGCGGACGCGTCTACGTGAATGCGCGGCCGGTGCGCGAGCGCGCCCTGCTGCGGCCGGGCGATGCCCTGAGCGTGGGCGATTGCCGCATGCTGCTGTGCGCCGACGAATCGCCCCTGGAGCGCGACCCGTCGTCCTTCCACGGGCCGGGCAACTGCACGGTGGCGCTGCGCGCGGTCGCCGGTCCGCTCTCGGGCCGGGTGCTGCCGCTGCACGACCGGCTGGAGCTCGGGCCGCAGGGCAGCCAGCCGCTGGAGCTGCCGCAGGGGGAGTCGGGCACGCTGAAACTGTTCTGGCTGGACGGCCGGTTGCGCCTCGAAACCGATCCGTCGACGGGCCATCCGCTGCGGCTCAATGGCGTGGTCGTGCGGGAGGCGGCCCTGCAACCCGGCGACCAGCTCGGCATCGGCATGCATCGCTTCGTCGTCGATGCGCCAGGGCTGGTGCCCACGCCGGCGATCGCCGTGCCGGCGCCGGCACCCGAGCACTTGCCGGAAGAGGCGGCCGGGCCGCGCGGGGAAGTGTGGTGGCTGATCGCCACCGCGGCGGTGCTGGCGCTCGGCATTGCCTTGATGCTGCTGGTCCGTTTCTAGCGAAACCGTTGTTGACGGCTGCTTGCTGCGGTGCGGCATAATGCCGTGATCGCCATCACCGGGAAGTCGTCCTTGAGCAGGGTCTGGAATTTCAGCGCGGGACCGGCGGCGTTGCCGCAGGCGGTGCTCGAGCGGGCGCAGCGCGAGCTGCTGGACTGGAACGGCAGCGGCGCCTCGGTGATGGAGCAGTCGCACCGCGGCAAGCGCTTCATCGCGATGGCCGCGCAGGCCGAGGCCGACCTGCGCGGGCTGCTGGCGATTCCCGAGACCTATGCAGTGCTGTTCCTGCAAGGCGGCGCCACCCAGCATTTCGCGCAGATCCCGATGAACCTGGCCGGTACCGGCGACAGTGCCGACTACGTCGTGAGCGGCCACTGGAGCGCCAAGGCGGCGGGCGAGGCGGCACCCTACGTGCGGGTGAACGTGGCCGCCAGCAGCGCCGCCGACGACTACCTGCAACTGCCGCCGCGCGAGCAATGGCAGCTCGATCCGCGCGCGGCCTACGTGCACTACACGCCCAACGAGACGATCCACGGCGTGGAGTTCCACGACGTCCCCGAGGTCGGCGAGGTGCCGCTGGTGGCGGACATGTCGTCCAACATCCTCTCCGGCCCGCTGGATGTCGGCCGTTTCGGGCTGATCTATGCCGGCGCGCAGAAGAACATCGGCCCGTCCGGGCTGGTGGTGATGATCGTCCGCCGCGACCTGTTGCAGCGCGCGACGCGGCCGATGGCGCGCATCTTCAGCTATGCCGCGCAGGCGGCGGCCGATTCGATGCTCAATACGCCCAATACCTGGGGCTGGTACCTGGCCGGGCTGACCTTCCAGTGGCTGAAGGAGCAGGGCGGCCTGGAGCGCATCGCCGCGGCCAACCGGGCCAAGGCCGGGCTGCTCTACGAGGCCATCGACGGTTCCGGCGGCTTCTACCGCAACCCGGTGGCGCCGCCGTCGCGCTCGCGCATGAACGTGCCGTTCACCCTGCACGACGGCGCGCTGGACGCGGCCTTCCTGCAGGAGTCGGAGGCCGCCGGGCTGCTGGCCCTGAAGGGGCACAAGGCGCTGGGCGGCATGCGCGCGTCCCTCTACAACGCGGTGCCGCTGGAGGCGGTGCAGGCGCTGGTGGCGTTCATGCGCGACTTCGCGGCGCGGCACGGCTGAGCCGCCGGACGGGCGGTTCGTCTTCTTTTCGGGCACTATGGACGGCGGTTTGGACTTCTTTACGCCTAGGCTTCCATTGCATGACTGATACCAAAGCCTCGCTGGGGCAGGTGCGCGACCGCATCGACAGCATCGACCGGCAGATCCAGGAGCTGATCTCCGAGCGCGCCAACTGGGCGCAGGAAGTGGCGCGGGTGAAGGGCGAAGGGCTTTCCGCGATCGACTACTACCGTCCCGAGCGCGAGGCGCACGTGCTGCGCATGGTGGTGGACCGCAACCACGGCCCGCTGTCCGATACGGAGATGGTGCGGCTGTTCCGCGAGATCATGTCGTCCTGCCTGGCGCAGGAAGACCCGCTCAAGGTCGGCTTCCTCGGCCCCGAGGGCACCTTCAGCGAGCAGGCGGTGCGCAAGCATTTCGGCCATGCCGCCTACGGCCTGCCGCTGGGCAGCATCGAGGAGGTGTTCCAGGAGGTCGCCGCCGGCCATGCCGACTTCGGCGTGGTGCCGGTGGAGAACTCGGGGCAAGGCATGATCCAGGTGACCCTGGACATGTTCCTCACCTCCGACGCCCGCATCTGCGGCGAGGTCGAGCTGCGCGTGCACCAGTGCCTGCACTCGCTGGCCGGCGAGCTGGGCGACATCAAGCGGGTCTATGCGCATGCGCAGTCGCTGCAGCAGTGCAAGACCTGGCTGCGCCTCAACCTGCCGGACGTGGAGTGCATCGCGGTGAGCAGCAATGCCGAGGCCGCGCGGCTGGTGCGGCACGCCGGCGACGCGGCGGCGATCGCCGGCGAGACCGCGGGCAAGATCTACGGCCTCAAGACGCTGGCGAACGCGATCGAGGACCGCGCCGACAACACCACCCGCTTCCTGGTGATCGGGCGCAGCCTGTTCCCGCCCTCCGGCAACGACCGCACCTCGCTGCTGGTCACCGTGAACGACAAGCCGGGCGCGCTCTACGACGTGCTGAGCCCGCTCGCCAAGCACGGCGTCAGCATGAACCGCATCGAATCGCGCCCTGCGCATACCGGCAAGTGGCAATACGCGTTCTTCATCGACGTGTCCGGGCATATCCACGACGAGGCGGTGCAGACCGCGGTGCAGGAGATCGACCAGTCGGCGGGTTCGGTGCGGGTGCTGGGCTCCTACCCGGTGGCGCTGCCGTGAGGGCGGCGACGGGCAGGGAGCGGCACGCATGAGCCGCCTGGACTGGGACAGCCGCCGCGGGCGGCCGTTGCACGGCAGCGTGCGCATCCCCGGCGACAAGTCGGTTTCGCACCGCGCCCTGATGCTGGCGGCTCTCGCCGAGGGCCGTTCGCACATCCGCGGCTTCCTGGAAGGCGAGGACACCCGCGCCACCGCCGCGGCGCTGGCGCAGATGGGCGTGCGCATCGACGCGCCTGCCGCCGGCGAGCGGGTGGTGCACGGCGTGGGCCTGCACGGCCTGCGCGCGTCGGCGCAGCCGCTGGACTGCGGCAACGCCGGCACCGGCATGCGCCTGCTCGCCGGCCTGCTGGCGGGGCAGGCGTTCGACAGCACCCTGGTCGGCGACGCCTCGCTGTCGAAGCGGCCGATGCGCCGGGTCACCGACCCGCTGGCGCGGATGGGCGCGCGGATCGATACGCAGGACGGCCTGCCGCCGCTGCGTGTGCATGGCGGCCAGCGGTTGCAGGGCATCCGCTACGAACTGCCGGTGGCCAGCGCACAGGTGAAATCCGCGCTGCTGCTGGCCGGCCTGTACGCTGCCGGCGACACCGAGGTGGTCGAGCCGCATCCGACCCGCGACTACACCGAGCGCATGCTGGCGGCCTTCGGCTGGCCGATCGCGTTCGAGCCGGGGCGCGCGAAGCTGGAAGGCGGCCACGCGCTGCATGCCACCGACGTCGACGTGCCGGCGGATTTTTCCTCCGCGGCGTTCTTCCTGGTGGCCGCCAGCATCGTGCCGGGCTCCGCGCTGCGCCTGCCCGGGATCGGGCTGAATCCGCGCCGCACCGGCCTGCTGCAGGCGCTACGGCTGATGGGCGCGGACATCGCCATCGAGAATCCGCGCGAGAGCGGCGGCGAACCCGTCGGCGACCTGGTGGTACGCCATGCGCCGCTGCACGGCGTCGAGCTGCCCGTCGCGCTGGTGCCGGACATGATCGACGAGTTTCCCGTGCTGTTCATCGCCGCGGCCGCGGCCCGCGGCCGTACCGTCATCCGCGGGGCCGCCGAGCTGCGGGTCAAGGAATCGGACCGGATCGCGGCGATGGCCGCCGGCCTGCGCGCGCTCGGCGTGGCGATCGAGGAAACGCCGGACGGCGCGGTCATCGACGGCGGCCCGATCGGCGCCGGCACGGTGGAAAGCCTGACCGACCATCGCATCGCGATGAGCTTCGCGGTGGCCGGGCTGGTCGCGGACGGCCCGGTGCGGATCGTCGATTGCTTCCACGTCGCCACCTCGTTTCCCGGCTTCATGGAACTGGCCAACGGCTGCGGGTTCGCAATCGCGCCGGCAGGCTGAGCGCGGGCTCGTCTGCCGGCGGCGCAGCGGTTAGGCTTGCGCGATCCAGTACGAGGTCGCCATGTCCGCTCCGCTGCCCCCTTTCATCGTCGCCATCCCGGCCCGCTACGGCTCGACCCGGTTGCCGGCCAAACCGCTGCGCGAGATCGCCGGCGTGCCGATGGTGGTGCGCGTGGCGCAGCGCGCCTTGCAGGCGGGCGCGGCGCAGGTGGTGGTGGCGGTGGACGATCCGCGCATCGCCGATGCGCTGGCCGGGCAGGGCGTCGAGGTGTGCATGACCCGCAGCGACCACGCCTCCGGCAGCGACCGGCTGGCGGAGTGCGCCGCGCACTACGGCTGGCCGGACGATGCCATCGTGGTGAACCTGCAGGGCGACGAGCCGTTCGCGCCGCCGGCCGGCATACGCGAAGTGGCGCTGGCGCTGGCGGACAGCGACGCGCCGATGGCCACCCTGGCCGCGCCGGTCAGCGACGCGGACGAACTGTTCGATCCGAACGTGGTGAAGCTCGTGCGCGCAGGCAACGGTCACGCGCTGTACTTCAGCCGGGCACCGCTGCCATGGGCGCGCGACGCCTTCGCCGCGGACCGGAAAACCCTGCCGGCCGGCCTGCCGTTCCTGCGCCACATCGGCATCTATGCCTATCGCGCCGGCTTCCTCCAGCAATACGCCCGCCTGCCGCGCACGCCGCTGGAACAGGCCGAATCGCTCGAACAACTGCGCGTGCTGGAGCACGGCTACGCCATCGCCGTGCGCATGACGCCTGAACCGTTTCCGCCCGGGATCGACACCCAGGCCGATCTGGAACGCGCCGAACGGTGGCTAGCGGCGCAGGCTTGATAGAATCGGCCGCATGCAGCCATCCCAGTCGCCGCCGTCGTTCGATGGCAAGGCTTTCGTCCATACCCTGACCAGCTCGCCCGGCGTCTATCGCTATTTCGACGCCGACGGCGAGCTGCTGTACGTGGGCAAGGCAGGCAACCTGAAGAAGCGCGTCGGCAGCTACTTCCTCAAGCCGCGGATGGAGCCGCGCATCGCCGCGATGGTGTCGCAGATCGCGCGTTGCGAGATCACCGTGACGCGTACCGAGGGCGAGGCGCTGCTGCTCGAGTCGCAACTGATCAAGTCGCTCAAGCCGCGCTACAACATCCTGCTGCGCGACGACAAGAGCTATCCGTACATCTACCTTTCCAGCGGCGAGGAATACCCGCGGCTGGCTTTCCACCGCGGCGCACGCAACCTGCCGGGGCGCTTCTTCGGGCCGTACCCGAGCACGTTCGCCGTGCGCGAGAGCCTCAACCTGATGCAGAAGCTGTTCAAGGTGCGCCAGTGCGAGGACAGCTATTTCCGCAACCGTTCGCGGCCTTGCCTGCAGCACCAGATCGGCCGCTGCACGGCGCCGTGCGTGCGGCTGATCTCGGTGGACGACTACCGCAGCGACGTGCGCCATGCGGAGATGTTCCTCGACGGGCGCAGCAGCGCGGTGATCGACGAACTGGCCGGCGCCATGGAGCAGGCCAGCGCATCGCTGCAGTTCGAGCGCGCCGCCGCCCTGCGCGACCAGGTGGCCGCGCTGCGGCAGTTGCAGGCGCAGCACCACGTGCAGGGCGCCAGCGCCGACATGGACGTGGTCGCGGTGTGCATCGAGTCGGGCATGGCCTGCGTCAGCGTGCTGTTCTTCCGCAACGGGATCAGCCTGGGCACCCGCGACTTCTTCCCGCGCCTGCCGCTGGATGCCGAGCCGGCCGACGTGCTGGCGCAGTTCCTGGCGCAGTACTACCTGGACCGCCCGGTGCCGCGCGAGCTGATCCTCGGTGAGGCGATCGCCGACCAGGCGATCCTGGCCGAGCTGCTGGCGCAGCAGTCCGGGCATGCGGTGGAGCTGAAGTCGAGCGTGCGCGGCGAACGCGCGCGCTTCCTGCAGATGGCCCGGCGCAACGCGCAGGCTTCGCTGACCTCGCGGCTGGCCAGCCGGCAGACCCTGGGCACGCGCTTCGACGACCTGCGGAAGGTGCTGGGGCTTGCGGAGATGCCGCGCCGGATCGAGTGCTTCGACATCAGCCACACGCGCGGCGAGGCCACCGTGGCCTCCTGCGTGGTATTCGGCCCGGAGGGACCGGAGAAATCGCACTACCGCCGCTTCAACATCGCCGGGATCACCCCGGGCGACGACTACGCGGCGATGCACCAGGCCTTGACCCGGCGTTTCCGCAAGGTGGCCGAAGGGGAGGGCGCGCGTCCCGACGTGCTGCTGATCGACGGCGGCGGCGGGCAGGTGGCGCAGGCGCTGGACGTGCTGCGCGAACTCGGCGTGAGCGGCATCGAGGTCGTCGGCGTCGCGAAGGGGCCGGGCCGGCGCGCGGGCGAGGAGACCCTGGTGCTGGCCGGCTCGGGACGCGAGATCCACCCCGGTTCGGCGTCGCCGGCCTTGCACCTGGTCGCGGCAGTCCGCGACGAGGCGCATCGGTTCGCGATCAGCGGCCATCGCAAGCGGCGCGAAAAGGCGCGCGAGCGCAGCGTGCTGGAAGACGTGCCGGGCATCGGCGCGCGCCGCCGCACGGCGCTGCTCAAGACTTTCGGCGGGCTGGCCGGCGTGGAAGGAGCGGGCATCGAGGAGCTGATGCGCGTGAAGGGCATCGACCGCGGCCTGGCCGAGCGCATTTATGCGGCCCTGCATGCCTGAAGCCGCCGGCGAAGCGTGAGACACTGGCAAAAAACCAAGAGAACCCCGATGCGCATCAACCTGCCGACCTGGCTGACCCTGTTCCGCGTGGCACTGCTGCCGGTGATGGTGCTGGTGTTCTACCTGCCGTTCCGCGGCCACAACATCACGGCGGCGGTGGTCTTCGTCCTCGCGGCGGTGACCGACTGGCTCGACGGCTACCTCGCGCGCCGGCTCGACATGACCTCGGCCTTCGGCGCCTTCCTCGACCCGGTCGCCGACAAGCTGATGGTCGCGGTGACCCTGTTCCTGCTGGTCCAGTCGCATCCGGGGGGCTGGCCCGGCATCGTGATGGCGGTGACCGCGGCGATCATCGTCGGACGCGAGATCAGCGTCTCCGCGCTGCGCGAGTGGATGGCGGAAATCGGCATGCGCGCCACCGTCAAGGTCGCCTTCATCGGCAAGCTCAAGACGGCGATGCAGATGATCGCGCTGGTCGTGCTGATCGTGCAGCACGACGCCAATACCTTGCGGCTGTACCACGTCGGCGAGGCCCTGCTGGTGATCGCGGGCGTGCTGACCATCTGGTCGGGCCTGCACTACCTGCGCGCGGCGTGGCCGGCCCTGCGCGGCGAACCGCCGCAGGCGTGATCCGCCGTCGCACGATCGTCGCGCGCAGGGCTTGACGATCGGCAATCGCGTATTAGAATGCGCGACTCCGATGCGGGAATAGCTCAGTTGGTAGAGCACGACCTTGCCAAGGTCGGGGTCGCGAGTTCGAGTCTCGTTTCCCGCTCCAGTCTTGGAAGAAGCCCCGGCCAAGCCGGGGTTTCTTCGTTTCGGGGCGACCGGTGCCAGCTGCCGGCCGCATCCGTTGAAGTGGCGGCGTGAGCCCCCATATACTTCAAATGCTGACCAGCTCTTTCCCCGGGGGTGTCCTGGCTTCGACGGGGGTAGTGAGATGGCTTGGTGCATGCCGAGGGGGCAGCTTTCCTCGTTAATCCAGCCGCAAACTCATAGTTGCCAACGACGACAACTACGCTCTGGCCGCTTAAGGCTTAGCCCCGAACCCACTTGTGCCTGTGCTCGTGGATGTAGGGTCATTATCACGGGATCGCCGAAGACTGCCGCCTGCCGGTCTCAGGTCAAATCAAGCGGGCTGGTTCTCCGGTGCGCTTCGCACACCGTGCTGCCGGGGAACGAGATCCAACGGTGAGCTAAGCATGTAGTACCGGGCGTCAAGCGCCTTCGGACGCGGGTTCGACTCCCGCCACCTCCACCAATACGCCGCCCAGCGGCATCCAGAAAAGGCCGGAAAGCCCAGCAGCATCGGGGCTTCCGGCCTTTTCTTTGCCCGATGCGTTCCGCAGGGCCAGGCCCGTGGATACCTTCTGCATCGATGCCCTCCCTGCTCGAACTGGCGGCTTCCGCATGCCTGGGGCAGCATGGCGGGTCCGGGAACGCAGCGCGATCTGAAGCCGTTCTTCACATCGGACGCCGGATACTGGAGCGAGACTGATCCGCAAGCACGGGGGACGCCATGGCGACTGCGGCACTTTTCGATGCGGCCGATGCCGGGCTGCTGGCACGGATCGACGCCTACTGGCGCGCCGCGAACTATCTGTCGGTGGGGCAGATCTACCTGCGCGGCAATCCCCTGCTGCGCACGCCGCTCACGCTCGACCACGTCAAGCGCATGCTGCTGGGGCACTGGGGGACGACGCCCGGGCAGAACTTCATCTACGCGCATCTGAACCGCGCGATCCGGCGGTACGACCTGGACATGATTTATCTTTCGGGGCCCGGTCACGGCGGGCCCGCGGTCGTCGCCAATGCCTATCTCGAAGGAACCTACAGCGAGGTCTACCCGGAGATCGGGCGCGACGAGCAGGGCCTGCAGCGGCTGTTCAAGCAGTTCTCGTTCCCGGGCGGCATCGCCAGCCACGCATCGCCCGAGTGCCCGGGATCGATCCACGAAGGCGGCGAACTGGGCTACTCGCTGAGCCATGCCTTCGGGGCGGTGTTCGACAATCCGGAGCTGATCGCTGCCTGCGTCGTCGGCGACGGCGAGGCGGAGACCGGGCCGCTGGCGACCGCGTGGCATTCGAACAAGTTTCTCGATCCGGTGCACGACGGCGCCGTGCTGCCGATCCTGCACCTGAACGGCTACAAGATCGCCAACCCGACCGTGCTCGCGCGCATCCCGCGCGACGAGCTCGAACAGTTGCTGCGCGGCTACGGCTGGGCGCCGCACTTCGTGGAAGGCAGCGAGCCCGGGCCGATGCACGCGGCGATGGCCGCGACGCTGGATACGGTCGTGGCGCGGATCCGGGAGATCCAGCATCACGCACGGGAGCAAGGCGTTTCGCAACGCCCCCATTGGCCGATGATCGTGCTGCGGTCGCCGAAAGGATGGACCGGGCCACGCTTCGTCGATGGCCGCCCCATCGAGGGCACGTTCCGGTCGCACCAGGTTCCGCTGCCGGTGTCCGCGTCGAGTCCGCCGGAGCACCTGCAGCAACTGGAAGCGTGGCTGCGCAGCTATCGGCCGGAGGAACTGTTCGACGAACAGGGCCGCCTGCGCCCCGAGCTGGCCGAACTCGCGCCCGCCGGGCCGCGGCGCATGAGCGCGAACCCGCACGCGAACGGCGGCTTGCTGCTGCGCGATCTGCGGATGCCCGACTTCCGCAACTACGCGGTGGACGTGCCGGCGCCGGGCGTGCGGGGCATCGGCGATACGCGCAACCTCGCCCCGTTCCTGCGCGACGTGCTGCGGCTGAACCAGGAGCCGTGCAACTTCCGCATCTTCGGGCCCGACGAGACCGTTTCGAACGGCCTGCAGGCCGTTTTCGACGCCACCGATCGCCAATGGGAGGCGGCGACGCTGCCGGATGACGAGTTCCTGGCGACGCGGGGGCGCGTCGTCGAGGTGCTCAGCGAGCACCAGTGCGAAGGCTGGCTGGAAGGCTACCTGCTGACCGGCCGGCACGGGCTGTTCAACTGCTACGAGGCCTTCATCCATATCGTCGACTCGATGTTCAACCAGCATGCGAAGTGGCTGAAGATGACCGCCGCGATACCGTGGCGCCGCCCGATCGCCTCGCTCAACTACCTGCTCGCCTCGCACGTCTGGCGGCAGGACCACAACGGCTTCACGCACCAGGATCCGGGCTTCATCGACCACGTCGCCAACAAGAAGGCGGAAATCGTCCGCGTCTACCTGCCGCCGGACGCGAACTGCCTGCTCTCGGTGATGGACCACTGCCTGCGCAGCCGGCACTACGTCAACGTCGTGGTGGCCGGCAAGCACCCGGCGCCGCAATGGCTGGACATGCCGGCGGCGGTCCGGCATTGCAGCCGGGGCATCGGCATATGGCAGTGGGCGAGCAACGACCAGGGCGGCGAGCCCGACGTGGTGATGGCTTGCGCGGGCGACGTGCCGACCCTGGAAACGCTCGCCGCGGTATCGCTGCTGCGCGAGCACCTGCCGGCGTTGCGCGTGCGGGTCGTCAACGTGGTCGACCTGATGAAGCTGCAATCGCCGAGCGAGCATCCGCACGGGCTCGACGACGTCGGCTTCGACCAGTTGTTCACCGTCGACCGGCCGGTCATCTTCGCGTTCCACGGCTACCCGACGCTGGTCCACCGCCTCACGTACCGGCGCAGGAACCACGACAACCTGCACGTGCACGGCTACCGGGAAGAGGGCACGATCACCACGGCGTTCGACATGACCGTGCTGAACCGGCTCGACCGCTTCCACCTCGTCATCGACGTGATCGACCGCCTGCCGCACCTGGGCGAGCGCGGCGTCTACCTGAAGCAGTGGCTGCAGGACCGGTTGGTTGCCCACCGGCAGTACATCGACGAGAACGGCGAGGACATGCCGGAGATCCGCGAATGGACGTGGAGCGGCCAGGCCGCGGCATGACGATAAGGGCCGGGACGCTGCGCCGCCGGCGATGAAGGCAGGCTTGCGTCTCCGTCAGCGGGGCGCCTTCGCGACCAGCTCGCATGCGTGCGATGCCATGATCCATTCCTCGTTGGCCGGTTCGACGGCGACGACGACGCGGCTTGCCGGCGTCGAGACGAGCGGCTCGTTGCGGGCATTGGCGGCGGCATCAAGCTCGACACCCAGGTAGCGAAGCCCGTGGCAGACCCGGTCGCGGATCGCGGCATTGTGCTCGCCGATGCCTGCGGTGAAGGCGAGCAGGTCGAGGCCGCCGAGCACCGCGACCAGCGCACCGATCTCGCGCACGATACGGCGCACGTAGAGGGCGAGCGCCGCGCGGATGCGCTCGCCGGTGCCGTCGTCGCGCGCCTCCTGGGCCAGCAGCACGCCCGGATCCGACGAGACGCCGGAGATGCCGAGCAGGCCGGACCGGTGATACAGCATGTCGCCGACTTCGGCGAGCGTCAGCTTTCCGGTTTCCATCAGGTAGATCACCGCGCCGGGGTCGAGCGCGCCGCAGCGCGTTCCCATCATCAGGCCGTCGAGCGCCGAGAAGCCCATCGTGGTGGCGACGCTTTCCAGCCGGTGCATCGCGCACAGACTGGCGCCGCTGCCGAGATGGGCCACGATCACGCGCCCCCTGGCGGCGTCGCCGTGGCGTTCGGGCAGCGCGATCGACTGGTATTCGTACGAGAGGCCGTGGAAGCCGTAGCGGCGCAGCCCGCGTTCCCATGCGGACCACGACAGCGGCAGCATCCGCTCGACCTGCGGCAGGGTGCGGTGGAACGCGGTATCGAAGCACGCCACCTGCACCGGCGCCGGGCGCGCCTGCATCAGTGCCTCGATCGCTTCCAGCGCGAACGGCTGGTGCAGCGGCGCCAGCGGCACGTAGCTCCTGAGGTCGGCGAGCACGGCGGCATCGATGCGTACCGGCTCGAAATACTTGCTGCCGCCGTGCACGACGCGATGGGCGACCGCGGCGAGGCGCGCGCCGCCGAGCCGGTCGCGGACGCGCTCGCGGATATGGTCGAGCGCGGCATGCTGGGAGCGGCCGGCTTCGCGGCCGAGCGGAACCGCGTCGGTGCCGGCCTCGACGTAGCGCGCACCGGGTGTATCGATGCCGTCGATCCTGCCGCTCCAGTCCGGCCCGCGCGGGAGCGGCGTCCGGCCTGCATCGAACAGCGCGAACTTGATGCTGGACGAACCGCAGTTGAGCGCGAGGATCCACTCACTCATGGCAGGCTTCCCGCGGAAGCGCGGTACTTCGTGGGTGCCCAAGCCTGCGCTCCCGCGGCCGGTTTCGCCAGTGGCCGGCGCCCGCTAGTCGTGGAACCCCTTCTTGATGTCCCTCATCTGGTCGTGGCCGTTGCGCACCGACGTATACGCGTCGGAAATGACGGCCATCGTGCCCGGCGACACATCCTTGTCCTTCATGGCGTTCTCGAACTTCGACTTGATGTGGTCCTCGCCGCGCTCGACCTCGTCCACCACCGCCTTGTTGTCGTTGGAGGTGAGGCTGGTGCGCAGATTCACGAACATGCGGTGCGCGGAGGCCAGCACCGTGCCTTCTTCCTCGGGCTCTCCGCCCAGCTCGCGGACGCGTTGCTGCAGGGTCGTGGCCACCTGCCGGCGTTCGAGCGAGCGATCCCGGAACAGCGCGACGAGCGCATCGCTCTTGGCGTCCTTGGCCGCCTCGGCATAGCCGTCGGCGCTGTCCAGGGTGGTTTCGACGAGGCTGTTGAGGGTCTTGATGTCGTGGTCGTTTTGCATCGGTTCTCCTTGGGCGCCGTCGAAGGCGTCCCTATCGGGTGAAAGAGGGGAGTTGCCGCGAAGCCATTGGATGCGATCGGGCGTGACGGCCGCGAAACGGTTTCGTTCAAGTGCGCTGCACGAGGTCGCGGTAGAGGTCGCCACGATGACGTCATCGCCGCTCATCGCCACCGGCTGACCCGCGCTGCCCTTGCCTACGCCTCCTGCACGGCCTGCTGACAAGCGCAGGCGAATACTGCGGGCGCACGTACTGAACGGAGAGAGCCCATGGGCAGCCCCCACCGACCCGGACCCGGTACCGACCCCCAGCGCGCCGACCCGCCGGGAAAATCCGATGAGGCCGGCCCGGAGGAACAGGGCGTGGGCCCGGCTCCCGGCCGGCCGAAGAACGCCCCGCCGCGGATACCCGGCCAGTTGCGCGATCCGGACGAAGGCGGCGGTGCGGAAAGGGAGGGGGAAACGGATGACGCAGGCGAAGCGGGGGACGACCGTCGCAACGACAGTGTGGAGCAGCCGTCCGAAGGCGGTTCGCGTCGCGCCTGAGGCGGTGCGACGCCGGCACGCCCGTTCCGGCGCGACGCCGCTCCGCAGCGCCCGTGTCCGCGGTGTCCAGCCGGCGCCCCGGGCCTGATGCGCAGGCTTCCCGCACCGCTGCGTGTGGTGGCATGGGTCTTGGGCGGCCTGTACGTCCTCTATCTGGTCGCGGGCAACGTCCTCGTCAACAGCAGCCGGGCGCGTGCCGAGCTCAACCGCAAGCCGCAGACCATCCAGGTGCAATGGTCGTGGGCGTGGACGGCCTGGCCCGGACAGATCGACGTGCACGGGCTGCGCCTGCACGGACACGCCCGCCAGTTGCTGTGGAGCGCGCAGGGCGAGCGCGCGTGGGGACGGGTTCGGCTGTGGCCGTTGTTTCGCCGCGAGCTGCGATTCGCCCCGATCCGCGCGTATGCCGTCGCGGTGGACGTGCAGCCGACCGTGGCGGACCGCAAGCCTCCGCCCTGGCGCAGCGACGCCTGGCGCGTCACCTTCGACGGCATCCGGACGTCATCGCTGCGCCGCGTCCGGCTGGGCGACCTGGTGGCCGAGGGTCATGGCGAGGGCGAGGTGGGCTTCACCCATCAGCTTCGCGGCGGGCCCACCCGCGTGTTTCCGTCGCGCGTGGCGATGTCCGATGCCCGGCTGGATTACCGCCAGCAGCCGTTGCTGCGGCGCGCGGACGTGGATCTGCGGTTCGCGGTGGATGCGTTCACGCACGAACGGCCCGCCGGCTGGCGCAAGGCGGAGCGCGCCAGCGGACGGTTGAGCGTGGCCGGCGACACGCCGCCGTTCATGCCGCGGCCCGCGCGCGCGGCGTCGGCCGGGCAGGGCATGGCCGCGGGCCGGCTGAAGCTGGACATCCCGTTCGATCACGGCAGCCTGCTGCCGGGCGGCAGCGTGCAATGGGATGGCCCGATGGCCAGCCTGGAGACCGACGGCACGCTGCGGCCGCATCGCGCCCACGCGGGCCTCGAGATGGGACCCGATGCCGTGACCCTGCGCGCGCAGGTGGCGCCGGCCGCCGGCGGCGCGGGCACGACGGCGCAGGACGGCGGCGAGCTGCGCCTGCGTTTCGCCAGCCGTCGTCTGCTGCCGCTGCGCCCCTTCGCCGACGCGGTGAAGCTGCTCTCGGGCACGGCCCGGTTCCGCTGGCATTTCGCCTCGCTGGACTGGCTGACGCCGCTGCTTCTTTCCAAGCCGTGGCTGCATCTGGACGGCGCCGGCGAGGTCGCAGGCTCGCTGCGGCTGGAGGCGGGGACGCTGATGCCGGGCAGCCGGGTGGAGGTGCCGGAGGTGGCGCTGGGCGCCCGCATCCTGGGCAAGCTGTTCACCGGCAAGGCGCACGCGCTCGCCAGCGTCGACGACGCTCCCGCCGGCGGCAGCCTGGCGATGAGCCTTTCCGCGGATCGCTTCGCGCTGGCCCCCGATGCGGCCTCCACGCCCTATCTGCGCGGGCGCGGGCTGCGGCTGGACATGCAGTCGTCGCGCGACCTGGCCCGGTTCCGCGACGCCTTCGCCGCGCGGCTGCGTTTTACCGATGCGGACGTTCCCGACCTGCGCGCCTACAACCCCTACCTGCCCGGCAGGAGCTTGAATTTCCTCTCCGGCCGCGGCCGGATGAGCACGGACATCCGCATCGACGGCAAGGGCGACGTCAACGCCGGCCGGATGCAGGTGAGCAGCAGCGGCGCGTGGCTTGCCGTGGGGCCATCGCGGTTGTTCGGCAACCTGCATATGGATACCAGGCTCACCGCTTCCCGGCGCGCGGGGCACGCCTACGACCTGGATCGCCTGACCCTGATGCTGGACGGCATCCGCGTGGCCGGATCGCGAGATCCGCCCTGGTGGGCCCGCTTCACCATCCGGCACGGCCGCCTCGACTGGGACCGGCCGATGCGGTTGCGGGGCAACGCCACCATGGTGATGAAGGACGTCAGCCTGCTGCTGTCGCTGTTCGCCGAGCGCAATGCCTTTCCCAAGTGGATCGCGCGGGTGATCGACGACGGCCAGGCCACGGCCCATGCCGAGGTCGATGCCCGCCGCGGCGATTTCGTGCTCGACCGGCTGTCGGCCAGCAACAAGCGCGTCGATCTGTCCGCCCATCTGCGCGTGCGCGACGGCATCCCCGACGGCGCGCTCTACGTGCGCTGGGGCGTGCTGGGCCTCGGCGTAGGGTTGTCCGGGGGACAGCGCGATTTCCACCTGCTGCATGCCGCGCGCTGGTATCGGTCGCAGCCGGACCTGCTGTCGCCCGCAGACGAGCCGTGAACGGCCCATGCGGTCCGTCCGGATGCCTGTCCTTGCGTCACGATGCGGACGGCGGCTACGGCGCCGGATAGGGTTCCCGTTTCAGCAGCGAGGCAAGGTGCGCCGCATTGCTGGCGAGGGTGCGGATGGTGCCGGCGAGCGGTTTCGGCGTGTCCTGCAGGTCGATGTAGTCGACGCTGCCCATCGCCTCGCCGACCCAGTACGCGGAGCTGCCCGCCGGCAGGGTGAAGCCCACGTCGGCCAGCGCCTGGTAGAGCTCGGCCGTGACGTGGTGGGCGCCATCCTCGTTGCCCACCACGCCCGCCATGGCGACCCGGCCGAAGGTGGGATAGCGGCCCTGTTCGTCGATCTCGTCCAGGAAGGCGTCCATGCGTTCCAGCACGCGCTTGGCGATGCTCGATGGCTGGCCCATCCAGATGGGCGTGGCGAGCACGAGGATGTCGGCGTCGAGCAGTTGCCGGCGCAGCGCCGGCCAGGCGTCGCCGTCGCCCTCGTCGGCCTTCACGCCCGGCTTGACGTCGTGCTCGACGACGCGGGTGGAGGACACCTCGACGCCGTGCCCGCGCAGCGCGTGCAGGAGCTGGTCGAGCAGCTTCTGGGTGGACGAGGCTTGCGGCCCGCGCTTGAGCGTGCAGTTCATGCCGAACGCGCGCAGTGGCCGCGATGCCCGGGTGCCGTGCTTTTCCATCGCCGTGCCTTGCAGCCTGGGTGGGGGCCGTGGAGACTACGCGGGTGGTCGTCGTCCCACGATGAAAGCGTCGTCCAAGGGACGGCCCGATGCAGGTGCGCCTTGGAAGAGGAAGCCGTCTATCCGCGTTTCGCCCATTGTGGCCGCACCTACGTCTACGTGCTTCCCTGCCGCGACGAGGACATGCTGAAGATCGGCTTCTCGCATGACCCGCTGGACCGCTTCCGTACCCTGCACCGGCGCTTCTTCCGCTTCTTCGACCTGGACCGCGGCCTGCTCATCCAGACCGATCGCCTGCGCGATGCGCGCCGCATCGAACGGCTGTTCCTGGAGGCGTTCGCCGAATACCGGGCGCCGGCGCCGCTGGCCGTGCGCGAGGCCGCGGCCGGGCACACCGAATGGCTCCGCGGCGCCTCGGCGGCGGCGGAGGCGCTGGCGCGGGAAACCTGCGCCAGGCAGGGCTTCGTCCTGCACGCGCCGCTGGGCGCGTGGCTTCGCGACCAGTTCGCCGAACGCGCCGCGCTGCTCTACGGCTGGTCGGAACGGCTGTTCGACGCGCTCGAATACGAATACTTCAACGTGCCCGCCGCGGCGCGCAGCGGCCACGCCGGAAGGGCGCTGCGCGAGACGCTGGACGCCTGCGAGGCGCTGGGCATGGACCTGAAGTCGCTGGTGCCGCCGCAGGTGCTGGCGTGGTATCGCAGCAGCGACTACTTCGGCACGCGCTGAGCCGCCGGCGTCAGGACGTCTTGCCGCCGCCGGCCCGGGTGCCGGTGCAGGCCGGGTGGCCGCACTGGCATTCCCCGGGTTCGCTGGTGGTCGGCGATTCCACGCGCTTGCGGCAATGCCCGCTGCAACAGGCCTCGCCTCCGGGCACGGTGCAGCGGCATGCCGGATGGCCGCAGCGCTGGTTGCTGGACGTGTTCATTCGATGCTCTTCGTTTCGCTCATACCGCATGCGCCGCGAAGGCGCCTGGCGGTTGCGTCGCTTCAAGGCGGCCTGCAGCTTCTGCGCCATTTCCAGGTGGGGCTTCGGGACCGGCAGGGTCGCTTCGGCAAAGGTGTGTGCCTGGGGGGCGCGCATCCGGCTGGCCTCGTCGGTGAACAGGGCGACGGCCTTCGGTGGTCGCCGACCATCGCGGCAGCCCAGGCCCGGTCGAACTTCGCCGCATCCTGGCCCCCATGCGGGCTGCGCAGGCATGGGGGCCGGGAAGAGGGGACTCGTGCCGGTGGTCGAGGACGATGACGTGGTGTGCCACATCGTGGTCGGGGTCCTGCGCCAATTGGGCCATGCGGCACTGGAGGCGGGCGACGGCGAGGCGGGCGACGGCGGCGCTCGAATCGAACGAGGACGTCCGCCTGCTGGTCACCCGACATCGGCCTGCCGGGAATGAGCGGCCGCGCCCTCGCGGACGCGGCGCGCGAAAGGCGGCCAAGGCCGTAGATCCTCCCTATGACCGCCATGCCTCCGCGCCGGGAGGGTTCCGCCCGGGTCATCGAACTGATCGCCAAGCCGTTCAGCGTGGACGCGTTGGCCGCCCGCCGGCGCAAGATGCCCGGCTGGGCCGGCGCATCGTCACCGGCGGCATCAGCCGTAGCGACGGGAAGGCGCAGGCATCCGCAGCAGGTCCTCCACCGCCTTCTCCAACGATTTCATGTCCAGCGGCTTGGACATCATGGGAACCCGGGGAAACTGGGCCGCCAGCGCCGACAGGTCGCCGCCTGACATCACCGCGAAGGGCACGCCCTGCTCGATCAGCGCGAGTATCAGCGGGTGCGCGCTTTCGCCGCGCAGGCTCTGTTCGATCAGCGCCGCGTCGAATTCGCTGCTCTCCAGATCGCTGAGCGCATTGACGAGGGAGAGATCGACCAGCACGTCCACTCCCATGTTGCGCAGCGTCTCTTCCACCACCATGGCGACCGCGGGATCGTCCTCGACCACGAGCACGCGCCTTGCCGATTCGAAGGTCATTGTTCGAGCGCTCCAAAGGAACGCCCCCCTTGCGCCACAGTGTAGGCCGCGGCAGGGCGAAAGGGCGAGAGCCTGCATCATGCGGCGGCCGGCTACCTTGCAGGGTTGAGAGAGGGGGCCGGTGGGGACTCTCCGGCGGTGGCGCGCGGGAACGAGGGCTAGACGGAACGCACATCGGGGCTTAACCCGCCGCCCGTCACGCTGCCGTTCCGCCTCCCCACAGCGAGAAATCCCCATGTCCAGCCACGACCGCAAAGACACCAGGCACCCGGCCAGCAGCGGCGACACTGCCAATGCCGAGAACACGCAAGCCCGCCAGCAGCGCAAGGACAAGGAAAGCCACAACCAGGACGAGGCGCTGGAGGAGACCTTCCCGGCCAGCGACCCGGTTTCGCCGTTCATTCCCGCGAAGACCCCGGACATCGGCGCCGCGCGGGATACGGAGGATCATTTCGTCACCTACGAGGGACGAAACTACGACCTGCGCGACCTGCGCAGCCAGATGGACCCCGAGTTGCTGGCCGGTATCGAGCCGGTCGGCAGCGACCAGGATTTCTTCAACGCCTACCTGATCGCCCACACGGAAAAATACGGCGGGCGATTCGAGGTGCACTGATTCGAAGGTGCGGAAGAATGCCCGTCATTCCTGCGCAAGCAGGAATCCGGCGTCTTGATGTCTGATAGAGCAGGGGCACTGGATTCCTGCTTGCGCCGGGATGACGGACGCGAAGCCAGTTGTCCGGTCTTTCTTGAGGGACTGCCCGTCCGAGGCAGATTTGCTCGCCGGCGTAGACAGGCGAATCGAATCCCGGCACGCGCCGGTTATGTGATCGTCGACATTCTCCATGCCCGAACGTCACATTGCGGCCGCTAGTGTCCAGTGGGTCATCGAACTTCGCCGGCTCCGTTGTCCGCATGTTGCCGGCGTCCGCCTTGCCAAGCATGCACGAGGTGCCTATGCAGATCGACCATCCCTGCGCCAACCCCCACTGCGAATGCAAGGTGAAAGGGGCAGGCGACTACTGCAGCGAAGCCTGCGAGCGCCAGGCCGATGCCGGGGCCACGGATCAGCCTTGCGAATGCGGGCATGGCGCCTGCGTCGCGGAGGCGGACGAGGCGCCTTGAAGGACGCACGGCGGATCTCGGCCTGTCGGTGCCCGGAGACGCGACGTGGCCGCCGTCCCTGCAAGCGAACGAATGCGCGATCGCGCACGTGGCCGAATCGCCTCGGCTCGAGGTCCGGCCCTTCCGTGCTTGCGCCGGCTGGCTGCACGTCCAACGCCTTCCTGTGAGTCGCGTCTTGACGGAAGCGTCGCGCGGCTTATCGCAATGCTTCCGCAAGCTGGAACGCCATAGACCAGCGACGAGAACCATGGACCATCGCCAGCCACTTCGACCGATCCCGCGCGTCGGCGCGACCCGCGCGGCAGGAGATCCCGCCCCGCCGCCAGAGCCGCCCCGTCCGCCTTCGCCGCCTTCGCCCGACATCCCGCCGCCCGAGCCGGGTGTTCCGCAGCCGCAGCGGCCGCCCATGACCGATCCGGAGCCACCCGCGCCACCGGTGGGTGATCCGGTGCCGCCGCCGGACCGGCGCCCTCAGGCACCCGGATGACGTCACTGCCGCTCGTGCGTGTGCGTGCCGCATGGCCCGGGCATCGAGTCGGTGGGCATGGAAACCGGAGCAGGCGAGGGCCGTTCCCTTGACTATCAACCTCTCTGAGAACATCGCCGTCCGGCGCAACTCGTTGCCGGGCTGGCCGGCAGCCGCGTGGCCTACATGACGCCGCCGCCGGCGCCGATGTTCTGCCCGGTGATCCATCCCGCGGCGGGACTTGCCAGGAAGGCGGCCAGCGCAGCGACCTCGGACGGCTCGCCGATCCGGCCGAAGGGGGACATCTGCGCCGCCACGGCCCGATCCCTCTCGGGCAGCAGATCGGTATCGGTGAAGCCGGGCAGCACCGCGTTGACCGTGACGTTGCGGGAACCCAGCTCCCTCGACAACGAGCGGACGAACTGTTCCACCGCGCCTTTGCTGCCGAGATAGAGCGAGGTTTCCGCGAACCACATGCGGGTGCCTCCGGTCGAGATCGCGATGATGCGACCGTTGTCGCGGACCCTGGCGGCGGCCTGCTGGAGGGTGAAAAAGGCGCCGCGCACGTTCGTGTCGAACGTGCGGTCGTAATCCTCCAGCGTGACCTCGAGCGCGGGCTTGATGATCGCGGTCGCGGCACTGGCGACGACGATGTCGAGCGGACCGATGCCAGCCTCGGCCTCGTCGAACATCCGGTAGATGTCCTCCATGACCGCGACGTCGGCCTTGATCGCCACGGCCTTGCCACCCTTCGACGCGATCGCCCCGACGACATCGAGGGCGGCCCGTTCGTTTTCGCGGTAATTCACCGCGACGGCCGCGCCGCGCATCGCCAGCGCCTCGGCGATGGCCCGGCCGATGCCGCGCGAGCTGCCGGTTACGAGTGCGTTCCTGCCGTCCAGATCTTTCTCCATGGCTTTTCTCCCAGGTCGTTTTCGCATGGATCGATGGATGGCGCGGCCTATGCCGCGAGCCCGACGGTCTTCCGTTCGGCACGCTGCCTGTTGATCAGGGCGAGCCTGACGCGCGGGTCGAGGGCCTCGTCGGTCACGTGGGCGAGCAGCCGCGGCACGGAGGCGTTGATCTCGTCGTCGGAGGCGAGCGCCATGCCGTGGAAGACGAAGGGGCGCAGATAGGTCATGCCTGTCAGCAGCGCCGTCTGCTGGTAGGGCTTGAGCAGCTCGTCCATGGAGAAATTGTTGAAGTTCCCGGCGTGGTAGCTGTCGGCGGGGCCGCCGGTGGAAGTCGCCAGCAGCAACTCCTTGCCCTTCAGCTTGTCGCCGCCCTGTCCGTAGGCGAAGCCGTCGCTGTAGACCTCGTCGATCCACGCCTTCAGGACGGCCGGCGCGGCGTACCAGTGAAACGGGAACTGCATGACGATGCGGTCGTGCGCCAGCAGAAGGTCGTGTTCCTGTTCGCGCCGGAAGCGCATTTGCGGCCCGCCGACCTGCGCCAGGTCGCGCGCGGTGACGTTCGGCAGTGCGGACAGGGACTCGAACCAAAGGCGGTTGATGCGGGACCGGGCGAGGTCGGGGTGGGCCGCCAAAAGCAGGATTTTCATGGTGAACGTCCTTTCGTTGAACTGGAAGGAACCATAACCATGATTGCATTTCGGCATAATGTCCTTTATTTCTAACGCATTCATGGATATTATCCATGAATGCGCTTGCCGCTCGTCATGCTGGAGGTTTTCGATGCCATCGTGCGGGCAGGGAGCCTGCGTGCCGCGGCCGATAGCCTCCAGCTCAAGCCCTCGACGGTCAGCCATCAGCTCAAGGCCCTGGAGCAGCGCATCGGGGCGCCGCTGTTCATCCGCACCACCCGTTCGCTGACGCTGACCGATGCCGGGCACGCCCTGAGCCAGGGCTGCCGCCCCGCGTTCGAGCAACTCGCGCAGTCGGTACGCCATGCCCGCGATGCCGGCGGCAGCACGCGCGGACAGTTGCGGATCACCATGCCGGAATTCGCCTACCACACCGTGCTGGCGCCGTTCGTCGGCTCGTTCCGCGCGGCCTGGCCCGACATCGGGCTCGAGATCGTCATGTCCGACGCATTCGTCGATCTTGCCGCCGCAGGCATCCATGCGGGCATCCGCAGCGGCGACCTGGTCGAGCAGAACATGATCGCCGTGCGGATCAGCAAGCCACTGCCGCTCGCCGTCTACGCCAGCGCGGGTTATCTCGCGCGGCGCGGGTCGCCGCGCCATCCGCGCGACCTGCTCGACCACGATTGCATCCGCTACCGCTTCCACAGTTCGGGCAGGACCGCGCCGTGGGTGTTCCAAGGAACGGACGGGGCCTATGCGGTCGACGTCGGCGGCGGGCTGATCGTCAACGACCTGCCGACGCTCTATGCCATGATCGACGACGGGCTCGGACTGGGTTACGTGCTGCGCGACGCCTACGGCCGCGGGCCGCGGAACAGGAAGCGCGTCGCGTTGTTCGAGCGGGAGATCCCGCCGGCGCCCGCCCTGTCGCTCTACTTCCCGAGCGAGTACCGCGCAATGGTGCCGCTGCGACTCTTCATCGAGCATCTGCGAGCCGGCATCGGGAGCGTGTAGACGGACGGGCTGGGCACGCCGGTGTTTTGCCCGGCGCTGCGAGCTTCTGGATCAGGCTGCCATGATCGGCCATGGACACTCGCGAACCGCGCAAGCGCATATGCCGGTCGCCTCGACAAACGATGCTGCTCGCCGCCGGTACACCTTCGTATCCGGCATCCATGCCCTTATGCGGACACCGGAGGCAACGCCGTGCCTGCGACGCAATTCGTCTGAAATGCGACCGGGCGCAGAAGGCGGGCACGGCGAGCGCAAGCATGCAGCGGGGCAGGGCAATGGCCGTGCTCCACGCAAGCAAGGCTGCAAGCGGGGCTCGGAAACCGGAGGTGATACCTGTCCCGCTGAACCGATGGTTGTGGCTGGTGCTTGCTCAGGAGCCGGCCACCGGCGCCGGTCCGCCGAGGATGCAGGGGCTGGAACCGATAGGATGCGAAGCCCTGCTCTTGTCCACGGCGGACGGTTGGGCAGCCCTGAGGGTGAGGGAATGCCTACACGCGCCGGCGGATTCCGCTGCTGGAGCCGCCGCAGGCATGCGGGCATCCTGCCGTGGCCCCGCAAGTCAGTTCGCCGCCGGAAGGATTCCGGCACATAGACAGGCAGTCAGGCAAAGCGGATGAGCGGGGCGCCCCTTCTGGATGCTCAACCCCCGAGCACCATTTCAAGGCGCCACTGGCGCCTTTTTTGTTGGGCGGCGAGGGCGATTTTCCGCCGTTGTCCAGCATCGCACGCAGGTGCCCGGGGTGGGATCGGCCCCGCATCCCCACGAGGGCGAGGGGGTTTGAGTCAAGGCATGGCTCCGTGCCGGACAGCAGGTTTCCGTCGGGCGCTTGGCAGCCCCAAACCTGAGACGTCGAACTCCGGGCATGCGTGTGTCCAGATCCATGGACCCGTCAACGCCGTGCCTTCATCGCCAACCCTCCCACGGCGCAGATCGCCATGGTGAGCCCTGCCACGAGGAAGACGTCGCTGTATGACAGGATCATGGCTTCATGCGTGACACTTGCGTTGATCATCCCCAGGGCGCGCTCGCGGACCGGGGCAGCCGCTGTGCCCCAGAGTGCGGTAGCGCGGTCGATCTGGGCGTGAGCGATTGAGCGGACATGGTCGAGCATCCGGTCCTGATAGGCGGGCGAGAACGGAGTGACCGCCTCGCCGATCCGCGCGGCGTGGAGCTTGGTGCGCTCGACGACGAAGCTGCCTGCGAGCGCGATGCCGATCGCGCCGCCGATGTTTCGCACGGTCGAGAACAGACTCGAGGCGGATCCCAGTTCGCTCCTGTCGATCCCCTGTACCGCCATCACGCCCAGTGCCACGACCACGAACGACTGGCCGATCCCGCGAACGATCAGCGAAGGGACGATGACGTTGGCCTTCGCGTCGCTGTCGAGATGGATGTTCATGAAGCAGCCTGCCGCGATGAGCAGGAAACCGAGAACGATGACGGCGCGCACGCTGGTCCATTTCATGAGCTTCGGTGTCGCGAAAGACATCGCGAACTGGACGAGCCCGTAAGGGATCATCAGCGCGCCGATCTGCTCGGCGTTCCAGCCATGCGCCTCGGCAAAGTAATTCGGCACGAGGAACACGACGCCGAACACCACCGCGCCGCTCATGAACTGCATCAGGCTCGCCAAGCCGAAATTGTAGTTGCGCATCAGCCGCAGGTTGATGAAGGGGTGGGGCTTGCGCAATTCGATGACGACGAAGGCCGTGAGGGACAGCGCGGCGACGATGGCGCAGTTGACGATCAGGGCCGATGAGAACCAGTCCTCGCGTTGGCCTTCCTCAAGCAGGATCTGCAGCGTGGAAAGGCCGACCGCCATGGTCAGGATGCCGCTCCAGTCGCCTTTTCGCAGCAGATCGATACTGGACGCCTGCCTGGGTGTCGCCCAGCCGATCGCGGCCAGCAGCATCAGACCCGGCGGAATCTGGAGGTAGAAGATCCAGCGCCAGGAATAGGCTTCCGTCAGCCAGCCGCCGAGCGAAGGGCCGGTCGCCTGGGCGACGTTGTTGGCAATGGCGAATATCGCCATGCCGAGCGGATGCTTCGAGGGCGGAAGCTCCTGCACGATGATCTGGAACGAGAGCGGGATCAGGACGCCGCCGAATGCCCCCTGCAAGGCCCGCGCGACGATCATCGTGTTGATGTCGGGAGCGAGCGAGCACAGCAGGGAGAAGAAGACGAATCCGGTGGTGCCAACCATGAGCACGCGGCGCATCGAGAAAACCTGCACCAGCCAGCCGGCGAGCGGAATGACGATGATTTCGGCGACCAGATAGGCGGTCGAGATCCACGACCCTTCCTCGAAAGACGCGCCGAGGGCGCCACGTACCTCGGGAAGCGAGGCATTGACGACATGCACGTTCATGCCAGCCATGAAGCAGCCGACCGCTCCGCCCAGCACTGCTACCCATGCGCGGAAGGAAACGTGCTCGTCCGATCCATCGGCATTGGTTGCAACGCTCATCGACGGTCGCCCCGCGTATCGACAGCCACCTCGACCGACATGCCGGGCCGAAGGTCGCCGAGACGCGTCTGGCCCGGTTCGAGCCTGATGCGGACGGGCATCCGCTGGATGATCTTGGTGAAGTTGCCGGTGGCATTGTCCGGTGGCAGCAGCGCGAACTGAGCCCCGGACGCGGGCGCGAAGCTGTCGACACGTCCTTTCAGCACCTCTCCGCCAAAGGCATCCACCCCAATGCCGACCGGCTGTCCCGGCCGGATATGGTTGGTCTGCGTTTCCTTGAAGTTGGCGACCACATAGGCGTCGCTGGGGACGATCGCGAGCAGCGGCGCGCCCGCCTCGACATATTGTCCGACGCGCAGAACGCGCTGGCCCACCAGCCCGGCCGATGGCGCGCGGATGACCGTGCGATCGAGATCGAGCCGGGCCGCGTCGAGCGCGGCCCGCGCCTGGCGGACCGTGGCCTCGGCTTTGCGAAGATCGGCCATGCCGGCTTCGCGCTCGCTCTTCAGCACGGGCAGCATCCCCCGGGCGGTGTCGAGGGTCGCGTGCGCCTCGGCGACGCCGGCCGCCGCCTTGCTTGCACTCGCCTGCGCCGTTTCGAGGCTCTGCCGACTCGAAACCTGTTGGCCGAAGAGAGCGGTCTGTCGCTTGTATTCCAGTGCCGCCAACCGGCTGTCGGCCTGCCGTGCCGCGAGCGTCGCGTCGCATTGCGCGATATTCCCTTGCTGCTGGCGCGACCGGGCATCCAGGCTGGCGATTCCGGCCTGGCGGGCACTCACATCGGCTTGCGCGGCCGCCAGGGCGCCCTCGGCTGCGTCCACTCTTGCCCGGTAGTCGCGGTCGTCGATCCTTGCGATGACATCGCCGGCGCGGACCATCTGGTTGTCGCGGACCTCGACTGCGACGAGGTTGCCCGACACCCGCGGAGCGACCGTGAGGATATCGGCCCGGATGTAGGCGTTGTCCGTGCCGACCATGAAGCGCCCGACCGTCCACCAGCGGACGCCGAATGCGACGGCAAGGACGAGGAGCAGGCCGGCGCCACCCATCAGCATGGATTTGCGTGTCGCCCGCGTTGGGCGTCGAGACGCCGTTGCGGGCAGGTCGAGGGTTGCAGTATCGGTCATGGTGTTCGTCACTTCGCGGATAGGGTCAGGGAGGAAGGTGGACGGGACGCGTCCGGTTCGGGAAGGTCTACCGGCGGAGCTTGTTCCCAGCCTCCTCCCAGAGCCTTGAAAAGGGCGATCTGTGCGCGGGCGACGTCCAGGTCGGCCTGGGCAAGAGCGGCTTGGGCGTCGAGGGAGGTTCGCTGCGCATCGAGCAACTCCAGCGCCGTCGCCCCGCCAGCACTGCGCTGGATCGCGACCCGGCCGGCAGCCAGGGCGCTGCGCCGGGCCGCCGTCGTCAGAGCCGCTTGGCGTTCCAGCACGGCGCGATAGACGTCGCCGGTCTGGTTCACCTCTTTCAATGCCTTGAGGATCACGGCGTCGAACGACGCCAGTTCCGCCGCCTCTCCGGCCCGTGCCTGCCGGACTCGCGCGCGTGCGGCGGCGAGGTTGGGGAAACTCCAGTTCAGCAGGGGGCCGAATCGCCAGACGACGTTTCGCCGCGACCCAAGGTCGCCGAGCGCAGGCGAGGAATCCGCCGCACTCGCACCGATCGAGATGCGCGGATACAAATCGGCGACGGCCACGCCAATCCGCGCCGTGCTGGCGGCCAATCGTTGCTCGGCTTCCCGCACATCGGGCCTGCGCCGGAGCATCGCAGTCGTGTCCCCGGTCGGCACGGCGGCAGCGATCGTCGGCAGCGTCGTGCAGGCGGCCGCCGGGCTGGCGAATGGCTCCGGCGGATGGCCGGTCAACACGGCCAGCTCGGCCAGTGCGTTGCGACGCCCGGCCTCGAGCGGCGGGATGGCGGCTTGCTGCTGCGCGACCAGCGCATCCGCGCGCAACACGTCGATCGGTGTCCCCGCGCCGGCGTCCAGTATTTTTTGGGAAAGGTCGCGACTGTGCTCGGCCAGCGCAAGCGAGTTGCGCGCGACCTCAAGGCCATGACCATAGCCGCATGCGTCGAGCCATGCGCCGGTGACGCCGGCCGCTACCGCAACCCGGACGCCATCCACCGTCGCAGCCGAAGCCCGCAGCTCGGCATTGGCGTTCCGTATCTCGGAGCCCAACCGGCCGAACAGATCCCATTCCCATGACACGCCGCCGCCAAGGTCGATCCTCGGACCGGTGCGTATGTGCCGCGAGCGATCGTTGATCGCGACGAGTTGGTCCTGCAGCGTGCTTCCGACCCCGGCTCCGGCCGTGATGCTCGTCTGCGGCGCCAGTTGGCCGCGCGTCTCGCTCAGGACCGCATGTGCCTGGAGCAAACGGGCGGCAGCGACGCGCAGGTCACGATTGTCGGCAAGCGCTTCCCGCACGGCCGTGTCGAGATCGGCATCGCGATAGAGCTGCCACCACGACGACGGCGGGACAGGCGAAGGAGCCCCGCGTGGCGAAACGTCGTTCGCAAGGGAGATCGTGGCCCGGGGCGGCACAGCCGGCGCGGCGGCGCATCCGGCAAGCGTTGCGGCTGACAAAAGAAAAAGAGCGGCTTTGCGAACCATGGAGCATCGGCTTGGCGAGGAAGTTGGTTCCTCATTTATAGGCAAGCCGGGGTGTGTCTGTATCGCGCCTTCAGGACATGTGGTGTAGCGAATGGGACATGTTGCCCTATTTGCCGGAATCAGCAACCTCTTCGAAGAAAGCGGACGGCGTCACCCCGAAATGCCGCCTGAACATGGCCGTGAAGGCGCTCTGGCTTGCGTAACCGCAGTCGAACGCGATATCGATCACCCGGTCGCCGGCGCCCAGCCGGCGCAGCGCGAACACCAGCCGCGCCTGCTCCCGCCACTGCGCGAAGGTCATGCCCGTCTGTTTGACGAAGAGGCGGTGGATCGTCTTCTCCGCGATGCCGAGCCGGCGGGACCAGTCCGCCACCGTGGATGTCTCGGATGGGCTGGCGATGAGCGTCTCGCAAACCAGCCGGATGCGCGGGTCGAGCGGCAGCGGCAGATGGAGGGGAAGAACATCGGACACGCGGAGCTCCTCGATGAGCAGACGCATGAGGAGTTCTTCGCGACCATCGGGAAGATAATCGAGCGGCACGCTGGCCGCCGCTACGATCAGCTCGCGAAGCAGGGGAGAGACATGAATGACGCAGCTCTGGTCGGGAACGCCGCTCACCTGCGTCGCGTCGATGAAGACGGTCCGCATCCTGACCTCGCCGAACATCCGTACATCGTGTTCCATATCCGCAGCGAGCCACAATGCGCGACTGGGCGGGACCACCCAGGTCGCGATTGGCGACTCCACGACCATGACACCGGTGATCGCGTAAAGGAGCTGGCCGCGGGAATGCGAGTGCCTTCCAGTGGACGATCCGTCGGGCCAATCGACCTCCATTGCCGCCATGGGACGGTGGGCATTGTGATAATCGATGTGCTTGCTGGCGATTTCGCCGACTCGATCGGGTCGAAATGTATTCTGATCCATCGTGGCCTCGAAGGAGCGCTCATCCGCTTGGTTGGATGGCCTCCCTGTGTCCGGAAAGGGGATATGTCTGGATTGTGTAAACGGGCCAAACAGGAAACCGACGCCGGACCTGGAGGCGCAACGACGACGGGCAAGCACGAAGTACGCTCGGCGTCGGAATTCTGCAGGGAGATCCGTCCGACGGAAAGTTCGTAGCCACCGACATCAGGCTATCCGCGATAGATGAAGCAGTGGATTGCTGCCGGTTCCGTGGACGCCATCCTGAGCCGATCGCATCTGTTGCTGACTGCACGGGCTGACGCAGCCCGATGTCGGGTGCGGACGTCGGGCGCTGTGGCATCGCTCGATTGAAGAAGCGCTCCATCGCCGAGTTGTACGGACAGTTGCCGGCATCGTTGATGCATCCACAAAAAACCGCCGCTGCGCAAGCAGCGGCGGTTCCGGATTGGTGCCCGAGGCCGGAATCGAACCGGCACGCCTTTCGGCGAGGGATTTTCTTGCCACTTCGGCTTTCGCCGCCGCCCCGCACGTCGCAGGGCGTTCGTGGTCTGGAGCACGCCTTCACCGTAGCCTTGCGGCCTTAGGTGCCCGCCGTCTGCTCTCTACACCTTCCCAAGCGTACGGCTTGGGCTTGGCTCGGCGTTGACTCGGACACTGGAGCATCCAGGGCTTTCGCCGACTTTGACGGGCTTCACTTCGGAGGTTTCCATCCGAAGGCTCAAATTGTTCAAGTCCCTTGTGTCTACCGATTTCACCACTCGGGCGAGTGCGATGTGCCGGAAGCTCCTGTCTCATGCTCCACTGGCGCCGAGCGCAAGCGGAAAGGGCGTGACGAAACTGATTCTAAGCGTCTTGCGTCTACCAGTTCCGCCACCGGCTTGATTGCCGTGAGCGCAGCCACGGGCGGCGCGCATCGTAGCATGGGCCAGCGTTCCGGCCCTGCCATGCCCGATAAAAGCCCAATAAAAAAGCCCGCTGGTGGCGGGCCTTCGAGGGCTTGCGTGGAAGCCCTTGAGCGCAATGGAGGCCAGGGTCGGAATCGAACCGGCGTACGCGGCTTTGCAGGCCGCTGCATGACCACTCTGCCACCTGGCCATCGCGC
The DNA here is from genome assembly GCF_001428405.1 of Frateuria sp. Soil773. Lineage (GTDB taxonomy): Bacteria > Pseudomonadota > Gammaproteobacteria > Xanthomonadales > Rhodanobacteraceae > LMSL01. Next base: position 332,399 of record NZ_LMSL01000040.1, on the reverse strand, counting down.
ATGGACCAGCACCTGGACGGCTGCGGACCCGCTTAAAAAGCAAAACCCCGGCGATCCGAGGTTTTGCGTGAAACTGGAGCGGGAAACGAGACTCGAACTCGCGACCCCGACCTTGGCAAGGTCGTGCTCTACCAACTGAGCTATTCCCGCATCGGAGCCCGAAATCATAGCAGAAGAATGCGCGATGGGAAGAGGTCGCCGCGATTTCGAATCGATGCTCGAGTTTCCCAGGCGACCGGTCAGGCGGAGCGGTTGTGGGAGCGCATGGTGCGCTGCTTCTCGCGCTGCCAGTCGCGTTCCTTTTCGGTGTCGCGCTTGTCGTGTTCCTGCTTGCCGCGGGCCACGCCGATCTCGACCTTCACCTTGTTGCCTTTCCAGTAGAGCGCGATGGGTACCAGGGTGTAGCCCTTGCGCTCGATGGCGCCGATCAGGCGATCGATCTCCTGCCGGTGCAGCAGCAGTTTCCGGGTGCGCCGGTCTTCGGCCACCACGTGGGTGGAGGCGCTGATCAACGGCGGGATCGATGCGCCGACCAGGAAGATCTCCCCGTGCTGGACGATCGCGTAGCCGTCGCCGAAGTTGATCCGCCCGGCGCGCAGCGCCTTCAGCTCCCAGCCCTGCAGGGCAATGCCGGCCTCGTAGCGCTCGTCGATGTGGTATTCGTGGCGCGCGCGCTTGTTGAGCGCGATGGTGCCGCCACCCTTGTTGTCTTTGTCCTTGGTCTTGGCCATGTCCGTTAAACTTGGGCTCGTTGCCCTGTGCAGGTCCGGCCTGAGGGGCCTGGCCCGAAGTGATTGGAAGAGATTGCCGTGATCGAAATCCGCCGCAGCGCGCTGGTGAGGTATACGCCGGCGCAAATGTTCGATCTGGTCAACGACGTCGAAGCATACCCAAAGCGCTTCGCCTGGTGTTCCGGGGCGCAGGTACTGCAGCGCGAGGGCGATATGGTCGTGGCCAGGCTGGATCTCAAGTTCGCCGGCTTCAACCCGAGCTTCACCACCCGCAACACGGTGGAGCGGCCGCATCGGCTGCAGATGAGCCTGGTCGACGGGCCGTTCCGCAGCCTGGAGGGGCTGTGGAGCTTCACGCCGCTCGGCGAGAGCGGCTGCAAGATCGCCTTCGCGCTCGATCTCGACTACGCCGGGTGGCTGGGAGGCGGGGCGATCAAGCTCGGTTTCCAAGGGCTTGCCAGCCGCATGGTCGACGATTTCGGCCGCGAGGCGGAGCGTACCTATGGATGAGCCGCTGGCCGTCGAGGTGGTGCTGGCCCTGCCGGACAGGCAACTGCTGCGTCGGGTGACCCTGCCCGCCGGCGCGACGGTGGCCGACGCGATCGCGGCCTCCGGCCTGGCGCACGACTGTCCGGGCTTGGTCGATCCGGACCGGGCGGGCATCTTCTCGCGGCGGGTCACGCCGCAGCAGGCGGTTCGCACGGGCGACCGGATCGAACTCTACCGGCCGCTGGCCCTCGATCCCAAGGAAGCGCGCCGCCGGCGTGCCGGCGGCTGAAGCCGGCTCAGTTGCCGCCCTTGTCGTCGGTGCTGGTGCCGGAGCCGAAGCCGCCGTCCTTCGAGCTGGAGTCGTCCTTGGACTTGCTCTTGTCGCCCTCGGTCTCGTCCACCGGGTAGCTGGCGTGGTACTTCTTGCTGTCCTTGACCATCTGCTGGGCGTCCTGGGCGAAGAAGTCGCCCTCGGTGCGGACCAGGGTGTCGTTGTTGAAGGTCAGCGTATAGGTGCGCACCTTGATCGGGCCGCCGCGGTGCTGCTGGGTGGAAACGTAGTCCCAGCGGTTCTGGTCGAACGGCGTGGCGACCGAGGGCGTGCCCATCAGCACCAGCACCTGGTGCTTGGACATGCCGGGCTGCAACTGGTCCACGACTTTCTTGTCGAGCAGGTTGCCTTGCTGCACGTCGGGAACGTAAACCAGGCGGCAGCTTGCCAGCGAGAAGGCCAGCATGGCGAAACCCAGCGTGCGAATCAGCTTTTGCATGCGTCTTGCGTCCCGATCGTGAAGGTGTCGGATGATACACTAACGGCCTGACAGCGCCGTTGCGTGCGGAGTAGATGAGATGGAACAGGAAACCAAAGAACTGCGCCGGGTCGGCCTCAAGGTGACCCATCCCCGCATGCGGATCCTGCAGATCTTCGAGGAGGAGGACGCTCACCACCTCACCGCCGAGGACGTCTACAAGAGGCTGCTTGCGGACCAGGAAGACATCGGCCTGGCGACCGTCTACCGGGTGCTGACCCAGTTCGAGGCGGCCGGCATCGTCGTCAAGCACAACTTCGAGGGCGGGCAGGCCGTCTACGAGCTGGATCGCGGCAAGCACCACGACCACATGATCGATGTGGACAGCGGAAAGGTGATCGAGTTCGTCAGCGAGGAGATCGAGCGCCTCCAGCACGAGATCGCGGCCAAGCACGGGTACGTGATCGAGGACCACAGCCTGGTGCTGTACGTGAGGCCCAAGCCGCGCAAGTGACGGACGCGCCGCGCCGGCGCAAGGCCGGCCTGGGCGGAAAGCGGAAGGACAGGCATAAAAAAAAGCCGCGGGAGGACTCCTGTCCACCCACGGCTGATCCGGTGATCCGTGATGCGCCGGCAGTGCGAATTGCTCGCGGTGCCCGGGTGCATCCTGATACCGGCGGAACGGCTTCCTGCCGTTCTTCGAAGCTACCGTCCCCACGGTAACTTCGGCACACCATCTTGCGATGGCGGCTCCCCCACATCGATGGAGAAAGCGTAACGAAGTGTTTACGCCGGCGGTATTGGAAAAATTCCTATGCCAGCCGATTGATATCCGCACTGGTATTGCTGCTTCGCAGCAAAACCCGCAGGTGCACGCCCTTGCGATCGGGCCGCAGCCTGAACAGGCCGCCCAGCGAGGTGACCCGGTCGCGCATGCCCTGCAACCCCCGGCCGTCGCGGGGCAGGCGGTCGGGCAGACCCACGCCGTCGTCGCGGATGTCGAGCAGGGCCAGGGCGGTCCCGTGGCGTTCGCCGATGCGCAGGCGCAGGCGGAATTCGCTGGCCTGGGCGTGCTTCACGGCATTGGTCGCGCTCTCCTGGGCCAGGCGGTAGATGGCGGTACGGGTGTCCTCGTCCAGCAGCCGGGGATCGCCGTGCATCTCGGTGTGGTAGGCGAGGCCGGCCGTGCTCAGCAGGTCGCGGATCGGACCCTCGTCGAGGGCGCGCAGCAGACCGAACTCGTCCAGCACGGCCGGGCGCAGGTCGTCCAGCAGGCGGTGCAGGGCACGCCGCATGTAGCCCAGGATGGTGTTGATCGAGGTGCTGATGTCCTCCATGCCGGCGCTGCGCAGGCGGGCCTGCGCCAGTTTCACGTGGGTCTGGATGGCGGTGATGTTCTGGCCCAGTTCGTCGTGCAGTTCGGCGGCCATGTGGCGGCGCTGGTTTTCCTCGGCCTGCAGGTTGCCGCGCGCGGCGTCGCGCAGTTGCCGGGCGAGCTGGTCGAGCCGGCGGTTGACCGCGCCCAGGTAAACGTTCTGCTCGGCGACCCGCTCGCTGCTGCGGCGCAGGGCGTCGGTGGCCGAACCGAGCATCAGCGCGCCGGTGCCGGCCACGGCGAGGAACAGGTAACCGGCCGCGTTCTGCGGCCCGTGCTTGGACTGGAAGTCGGCCAGGGCCACCGCCAGGCTCGACACCAGCAGGGACAACACGGCGCCGCGCCAGCCGTGCCGGAAGGCGAAGAACAGCACCGGGGCCAGCGCCAGCACCCGGGCGAACTCCGGCTGCGGCGCGGCATGGCGGAACAGGATCAGCAAAATGGCGATAGCCGGCAGCATCACCAGCATGCCGTCCATCAGCAGGGCGGCCAGCGCCTTGCGGGTCGGCGGCGCGCGCAGCAGCATGATCAGCAGGGGCGCGATCAGCAAGATGCCGAGGTAGTTGCTGAGCAGCTCGCGGCCCAGCATCTGGATCATCATGCCGGACGAGGAGGCGTGGTGGATCAGGGCCAGCAGCACGGCGTCCACGGCGGCGTTGGCCGCCACGATCAGTACGGCGGAGAGCAGCAGGCGGGTCGCGTCTTCCGGGTCGCGCAGGCTGGCGTGGAGGTTCGCGCGGCGCAGCAGCCAGAGCCCGGCGGCCACGGTGAGCGGTTCGGGCAGGTCGCCGATGAGGAACTCCATCCAGCCCATCGGCATGCCGGTATGCCAGTCGACGGCGGCCGTGACGGCCAGTTCCATGCCGATCAGCCAGGGCCAGTGGCGCAACGGGGCGATCAGCAGGGCGCCGAAGCGCAGGCCGAAGGGCAGCATCCAGAACGGCTGCTCGGTGGACTGCAGCAGCAGCCAAAGCAGCGCATAGGCGAGGCCCAGCACGAAGCCGGAATCCGGCAGCGAAAGTGATTTCGATTGCATGCGCGGATGGTACATGTGCGATGCTCGTCACAACGATCGAGTCGATACACCCGCCAGGTTCCACGCATGTACAGCATCGTTCTAGTCGACGACCACGCCATCGTCAGGGAGGGTTTCAAGCGCCTGATCGAGATGGAGCCCGACCTGGAGGTGATCGCCGAATGCCGCTCGGCCGACGACGCGGTGGAGGCGGTCAACCAGAGCCGGCCCGATCTCGTAGCGCTGGACCTGTCGCTGCCCGACGGCAGCGGCCTGCCGCTGATCGAGCACCTGCTCAGCGTGGCCCCGGCGACGCGGATCGTGGTGCTGAGCATGCACGACGGCGAGCCCTACGTGTCCGAAGCGCTGCGGCGCGGCGCGAGCGGCTACGTGACCAAGGGCGTGGCGCCGGAGGAACTGGTGGCGGGGTTGCGCACGGTGATGCAGGGCGAATGCTTCCTGAGCTCGGACCTGCGCCAGCGCCGCGCCGAGCGCCCGAGCGAGGAGCTCGACCCGATCAACCGGCTGACCGCGCGCGAGCGCGAGGTATTCCTGCTGCTGGCCGCCGGCCGGGCGCCCAAGCAGGTGGCGGCGGAGCTGGGCGTGGGGCAGAAGACGATCTACATCCACCGGGCCAGCCTGATGGGCAAGCTCGGCGCCGGCTCGGAACTGGACCTCTACCGCATGGCCAGCGAGCGCGGCCTGCTGTCCGAGCGGAAGAAGGGCTGACCAGACGGCAGGGGCCGGCCATGGCGGGTCGCCGGGCCGGGCGGGCAGGCGGGTTCGAGTGGGCTTTCGATCCGGCCGGGCCGGCGGTCAGGCGGTCTGCGCGCGTTCCAGCATCTGCTTGGCGTGCGCCCGCGTCTCGCGGGTGATCTCGACGCCGCCGAGCATGCGCGCCAGCTCGTCGCGGCGGCCGTTGCCGTCCAGCTTCTCGATCTGCGTGCGGGTGCTGCCGCCGTCGCTGTGCTTGGCCACGCGCAGGTGCGCATGGCCCTGCGCGGCGACCTGCGGCAGGTGGGTGACGCACAGCACCTGACGCTGCGCGCCGAGCGCGCGCAGCTTCTGCCCGACCACCTCGGCCACGGCGCCGCCGATGCCGGTGTCGACCTCGTCGAAGACCATGCTGCCGACCGTGTCCTTGCCCAGCGTGGCGACCTCGATGGCGAGGCTGATGCGGGCCAGCTCGCCGCCCGAGGCTACCTTGCGCAGCGGGCGGGGCGGCTGGCCGGGGTTGGCGCTGACCAGCAGCTCGCAGCGCTCGCCCCCCTGCGGATCGGGCTCGGCGCCTTCCACCGGTTCCAGCTCGATCCTGAGCACGCCGCCGGCCATGCCGAGTTCGGCCATCAGGCCGCTGACCTCGCCGCCGAGCCGTGCTGCCGCCTCGGTGCGGGCCTTGCTCAGCGCGGCGGCGGCCTTGGCGTACTCGCGCTGCAGGCGCTCGCGCTGCCCGGCAAGCTGTTCCAGCGCGTCGCCGGCGCCTTCGAGTTCGGCCAGCTCGTTTTGCAGCGTGCCTAGCTTGTCGTGCAGCTCGGCCACCGGCAGCCGGTGGCGCCGCGAAAGCTCGTGCAGGCGGGTGAGGTGGGTATCGACCTCGCCGTAGCGGTCCGGGTCCAGGTCGACGTCCTGCGCGTAGCGGCCGAGGCCGTCGGCGGCTTCGCCCAACTGGATCGCGGCGTTGTCGAGCAGTTCGAGCATCGGCGCCAGCTTGTCGTCCAGCGCGGCCAGCTTGACCAGCTCGGCATGGGCGCGGCCCAGCGCGCGGCGCAGGGCGAACTCGCTGTCGCCGTCGAGCAGCTCGACCACGCCGGCGGCGCCCTCGGCAAGCCGGCCGGCATTGGCCAGCCGCTTGTGGCTGGCCTCCAGCTCGGCCATCTCGGCGGGAGGCAGCGCCCATTTCTCCAGTTCGCCCAGCTCGTGCCGCAGCAGTTCGAGGCGCTGCTCGCGGTCGTCGCCGCCGCTCAGCTTGCGGATGCGCGCGCCCAGCTCGCGCCACTGCACGGCCAGTTCGCGCACCTGGGCGGAAAGCGCCTCGTTGCCGGCGTAGGCGTCGAGCAGGTCGAGCTGGTGCGCCCGCGACAGCAGGGCCTGGTGCTCGTGCTGGCCGTGGATCTCGACCAGCAGGGTGGCCAGTTCGCCCAACTGGCTGGCATTGGCCGGCCGGCCGTTGATCCAGGCGCGCGAGCTGCCCTCGGCGCGGATCACCCGGCGCAACTGGCAGGCGCCTTCCTCGTCCAGTTCCTCGCGCTGCAGCCAGGCGCGGGCCTCGGGCAGGCCGTCAAGGTCGAACTCGGCGGCCAGTTCGGCGCGGTCGCTGCCGGCGCGCACCATGCCGCTGTCGGCGCGGGCGCCGGCCAGCAGCATCAGGGCGTCGACCAGCAGGGACTTGCCGGCGCCGGTCTCGCCGCTGACCACGGTGAGGCCGGGGCCGAAGGCGATCTCGGCTTCTTCGACAACGGCGAAATGGCGGACGTAGAGCGAAGTGAGCATGGGCAGGCGCGTTGTGGAGTGGGGCGATTGTAGCGGCAGGCGCTGTGGCAAAATCATGCCGCAAGGCTTGCGCGCGGGACGCGCAGACCTTATTTCCCTTGTGTCTCACGGATTGCCACAGCGCATGCCTCTTTCCCACGGCCACGACCTCGATGCCCGCGCCCGCCGGCTGCTGCGCACGCTGATCGCGCAGTACCTGGCCGACGGCGAGCCGGTGGGATCGCGCACGCTGTCGCGCTCGTCCGGGCTGGACGTGAGCCCGGCGACGATCCGCAACATCATGGCCGACCTGGAAGACGCCGGCCTGGTCGCCTCGCCGCATACGTCGGCCGGGCGCATCCCGACGCCGCGAGGCCTGCGCCTGTTCGTGGACAGCCTGATCGAGCTGCAGCCGCTGCCGCGCGACGAGATGGCCCGCCTCAAGCGCGAGCTGCCGCCGGGGCCGACCACCACCCGCGACCTGCTCGGCAACGTGTCCACCCTGCTGTCGGCGATGACCCATTTCGCCGGCGTGGTGACGGTGCCGCGGCAGGCGGATTTCCCGCTGCGCCACATCGACTTCGTGCCGCTGCCGGACGCCCGGGTACTGGTGATCCTGGTATTCAGCGACAACCAGGTGCAGAACCGCATCGTGCAGCTCGCCAAGCCGCTGGACGGCCGCGAACTGGAGCAGGCCGCGAACTACCTCAACCACCATTTCGCCGGCCTGCGGGTGGACGACATCCGCGCCCGCCTGCTGAGCGAACTGCGCGAGGCCGGCGGCGAGCTGAACCGCCTGCTGGCCAGCTCGATGGAGCTGGCGGCGGCCTCCTTCGCGCCGCACAGCGAGGGCGACGACGTGCTGGTCAGCGGCCAGACCAACCTGATGGCCTACTCGGAGCTGGCCGACCTGGAACGCCTGCGCGAGCTGTTCGAGGCGTTCCAGAAGAAGAACGAGCTGCTGCAACTGATGGAAGTATGCGCCCGCGCGCCGGGCGTGCGGCTGTTCATCGGCGAGGAGTCGGGCTTCACCGCGCTCGACGGCTGCAGCGTGGTCACCGCCAGCTACGGCGCCCAGGGGCGGGTGCTGGGCGCGCTGGGCGTGATCGGGCCGACCCGGATGGCCTACGAGCGGGTGATTCCGGTGGTGCAGGCCACCGCCGGCTTGCTCAGCGATGCCTTGAATCGCGCCGCGACGACCTCATAACCCGCCCCGGGAGGCGGGATTACCCCGCAAAACAGCAATGGTCGGCATTCGTGCCGGCCCGGACTTTCGTTTGGAGTGATGCATGCAGAACAACGATCCGCAGTCGCCCGGCGGGGCCCAGGAACCAGGGCAGCCCGGCGCATCGACCGCCAGCGAACTGGACAGCCTGCAGGCGCGCGTCGCCGAGCTGGAAGCGAGCAATGCCGAGCTGCGCGAGACCGTGCTGCGTGAGCGCGCCGAGATCGAGAACCAGCGCCGCCGGCTTCACCGCGATCTCGAGCAGGCCCGCCGGTTCGCCAACGAGAAACTGCTGAACGAACTGTTGCCGGTCTACGACGGCCTGGAGAGCGGCCTCGCGGTCGAAGGCGGCGACGTCGCCTCGATGCGCGAGGGCATCGGCCTCACCCTGAAATCGCTGCTGAAGGTGGCCGAGAACAACGGCATGGCGCAGATCGATCCGCTCGGCCAGCCGCTCGACCCGGAACGCCACCACGCCGTGAGCATGGTCGAGGCGCCGGGCGTCGCGCCCGGCACCGTGGTCAGCGTGCTGCAGAAGGGCTACGTGCTGAACGACCGCCTGCTGCGCCCGGCCCTGGTCTCGGTGGCGAAGGACTGACCGGACCGTCCGCCGGCGCCTGCCTGAACGGCGCGCCGGCAGCGACGACCAAATCGCATCCGGGGCCTGGCCGGCATTGAATCGCCAGGCCAGAACCCCATCTGACGTTCATCCATATTGGCGGCCGCGGGGGCCGCGACAAGCTTCGGGAGCATAGACATGGGCAAGATCATCGGCATCGACCTGGGCACGACCAATTCCTGCGTATCCGTGATGGACGGCAGCTCGGCCAAGGTCATCGAGAACTCGGAAGGCGATCGCACCACGCCCTCCATCGTCGCCTTCAACAAGGACGGCGAAGTACTGGTGGGCGCCTCGGCCAAGCGCCAGANCGTGACCAACCCCAAGAACACCTTCTACGCGGTGAAGCGCCTGATCGGCCGCAAGTTCACCGATGCGGAAGTCCAGAAGGACCTGCACATCGTGCCGTACGCCATCGTGGCGCACGACAACGGCGACGCCTGGGTGCAGACCTCCGACGGCAAGAAGATGGCGCCGCAGGAGATCTCCGCGAAGGTGCTGATGAAGATGAAGAAGACCGCCGAGGACTATCTCGGCGAGCCGGTCACCGAGGCCGTTATCACGGTGCCCGCGTACTTCAACGACAGCCAGCGCCAGGCGACCAAGGACGCCGGCAAGATCGCCGGCCTGGAAGTGAAGCGCATCATCAACGAGCCGACCGCGGCCGCGCTGGCCTATGGCCTCGACAAGAAGGGCGGCGACCGCAAGATCGCGGTGTACGACCTGGGCGGCGGCACCTTCGACGTCTCGATCATCGAGATCGCCGAGGTCGACGGCGAGAAGCAGTTCGAGGTGCTGGCCACCAACGGCGACACCTTCCTCGGCGGCGAGGACTTCGACATGCGCGTCATCGACTACCTGGTCGAGGAGTTCCAGAAGGACCAGGGCATCGACCTGCGCAAGGACCCGCTCGCCCTGCAGCGCCTGAAGGACNCGACGCCTCCGGCCCGAAGCACCTCAACATCAAGCTCACCCGCGCCAAGCTGGAGGCGCTGGTGGAAGACCTGGTCAAGCGCACCATCGAGCCGTGCCGCACCGCGCTCAACGACGCCGGCCTGCGCGTGTCCGACATCAACGAGGTGATCCTCGTCGGCGGCCAGACCCGCATGCCCAAGGTGCAGGAGGCGGTGAAGGACTTCTTCGGCAAGGAGCCGCGCAAGGACGTCAACCCGGACGAGGCGGTGGCCGTGGGCGCGGCGATCCAGGGCGGCGTGCTGGGCGGCTCGGTGAAGGACGTGCTGCTGCTCGACGTGACCCCGCTGTCGCTGGGCATCGAGACGATGGGCGGCGTGATGACCAAGCTGATCGAGAAGAACACCACGGTGCCGACCAAGGCGNNNGACCGCGGTGACCGTGCACGTGCTGCAGGGCGAGCGCGAGCGCGCCAGCGCGAACAAGTCGCTGGGCAAGTTCGACCTGTCCGGCATCGAACCGGCGCCGCGCGGCATGCCGCAGATCGAGGTCACCTTCGACATCGACGCCAACGGCATCCTGCACGTGTCGGCCAAGGACAAGAAGACCGGCAAGGAACAGAAGATCGAGATCAAGGCCGGCTCGGGACTGTCCGAGGAAGAGATTCAGCGGATGGTCGCCGACGCCGAGGCGAACAAGGAAGATGACAAGAAGTTCCACGAGCTGGTCGCCACCCGCAACAAGGCCGACCAGCTGGTGCACGCCACCCGCAGCGCGCTGAAGGAGCACGGCGGCAAGGTCGGCGCGCAGATCGGCAGCATCGAGGAGGCGCTGTCCGAGCTGGAGAAGGTCAAGGACGGCGACGACAAGGCGGCCATCGAGGCCAAGGTCGAGAAGCTGGAGCAGGCCGCCCAGCCGCTCTACGCGGCGGCGCAGTCGGGCGGTGCCGAGGCCGGCCCGCAGGCGGCCCCGGGCGGCGGCTCAGCGCAGCCGGACGACGTCGTCGATGCCGAGTTCACCGAGGTCAAGGACGACGACAAGAAGTAAGCCCGGCGGTTGGCATGGCCGATGGATGCAGCCCGCGCCGGTGCGAATCCCGGTGCGGGCTGTTTGCTGGATGAGGCATGGAGCCCGGCGCGGGCCCATGCGGGGAGCGTGATCGAGTTGTGGACGGGTCGATGAGCAAGCGTGATTACTACGAGGTCCTGGGTGTCGAGCGCACCGTCACCGAGGTCGAGCTGAAGAAGTCCTTCCGCCGGCTGGCGATGAAGTACCACCCGGACCGCTGCCCGGACGATCCGCACGCGCAGGAGAAGTTCAAGGAAGCCAAGGAAGCCTACGAGGTGCTGTCTGACGCGCAGAAGCGCGCGATGTACGACCAGCACGGGCATGCCGCCTTCGAGCACGGCATGGGCGGCCGCGGCGGTGCCGGCTTCGGCGACATGGGCGACATCTTCGGAGACATTTTCGGCGATATCTTCGGCGGCGGCCGGGGCCGGCAGCCGCGGCGCGGCGCGGACCTGCGCTACATCATGGAGCTGGACCTCGAGGAAGCTGTGTTCGGGATCGAGAAGAAGATCGACATCCCCAGCCAGGTCAACTGCCACCACTGCAACGGCACCGGCTCAGCGGACGGCAAGACCAGCCAGTGCAGGACCTGCCACGGTCACGGCCGCGTGCGCATGCAGAACGGCATCTTCTCCATCCAGCAGGCCTGCCCGCACTGCGGCGGCAGCGGCCAGACCATCGAGAAACCCTGCAAGCCGTGCCACGGCGAGGGTCGGTTGGAGGAAACCCGCACGCTGTCGGTGCGGATACCCGCGGGGGTCGACAACGGCGACCGCATCCGCCTGACCGGGCAGGGCGAGGCCGGCCCGGCCGGTGCGCCGGCGGGCGACCTGTACGTGGAAGTACACGTGCGCGAGCACGCCATTTTCCAGCGCGAAGGCAACGACCTGTATTGCGAGGTGCCGATCCGCTTCTCCCAGGCCGCGCTGGGCGCGGAGCTGCCGGTGCCGACGCTGGAGGGCGAGGTGCCGATCAGCATCCCGCCGGAGACGCAGACCGGGCAGCAGTTCCGCCTGCGCGGGCGCGGCGTGAAATCCGTGCGCAGCGGCCGCACCGGCGACCTGATCTGCCGCGTGCTGGTGGAGACCCCGGTGCGCCTGACGCGCCAGCAGCGCGAGCTGTTCGAGCAGTTGGAGGCGACCTTCGGCGAGGGCGAGGCGGACAAGCACATGCCGCAGGCCAAGACCTGGGTGGACGGGGTCAAGCAGTTCTGGTCGCGGGTGACTTCCTGAGCCGGTACCGCGCCGCTAGCATCCGTCGTTCCGCCCTCCGTTCTTGCCGCCAGCCGGGATCGCCATGAGCCGCACCATCCGCATCGCCGTCAACGGCGCCACCGGCCGCATGGGCCGGACCCTGCTGGGCCTGCTGCGGGACGACCCGCGCTTCGAGCTCGCCGCGGCGCTGACGGCCGCGGACGCCGCGCAGGTCGGCCAACCGGTGTTTCCCGGCGGAAAGGCTTCCGGCGGGGCGGTGTTGCGCTTCGGCAAGACCTGGCCGGCGGGCGACGCGCTCGACGTGGTCGTCGACTTCAGCGGGCCGGAGGGGCTGGCCTCGGCGCTCGACCATTGCGAGGCGCACGGCATCGCCCTGGTGTCCGGCACGACCGGCCTGGATGCGGCCCTGACGGAACGGCTGGAACAGGCCGGGCGGAGGATCGCGCTGCTGCGCGCGGCCAACTTCAGCCTGGGCGTGGCCGTGCTGACGCGACTGCTGCGCGAGGCTTCCGCAGCGCTGCGCGAGTGGGACCTGGAAATCGTCGAGGCCCACCACGGCCGCAAGGAAGACGCGCCGTCCGGCACCGCGCTGGCGCTCGGCGAGGCCGCGGCCGCGGCCCGCGGCACCTCGCTGGCGCGCGATGGCGTCTACGTCCGCGAAGGCCGCCCCGGCGCGCGTCGTCCTGGCAGCATCGGCTTTGCCGTGGTGCGCGGCGGCGATGTCGTGGGCGAGCACCAGGCACTGCTGCTCGGGCCGGGCGAGCGGGTCGAGCTGGGCCACCGCGCCACCGACCGCTCGATCTTCGCGCGCGGCGCCATCGAGGCCGCCTGCTGGCTGGCCGGCAAGCCGGCCGGCGCTTACGACCTGGACGCGATGCTGGCGGAGCGCGTCTGCGCTTGACCGGCGCTTGTCCCGCCCGGCCGCTGCCGCTACCATGCGCGCCATTGTCATTGGGGAGTAGCCATCCTCACCCCGGAAAGCCCCGTGCTTTCACCTTGAGGAATCCGCGTCAACACACTTGAAGCATCGGCTTCATGGCGCGGATGGTTGCCGCGGTCCGTCCGGATCGCGCCTGCCCGGCGAGACCTTTGGCCACGATGCGTTCACCCGTGCCGGGCGAACCGCGTCGTTGCGCCAATGGTTTTCCGTTCGCCCGGCCGTGGACCCGTCGATGCTTACCGCCTTCCTGTTCCTGCTGTCCGCCGGCGCGATCTATTTCGCCTGCGAATACTTCGTCAATGGCGTGGAATGGTTCGGGCGCAAGCTCGACCTCGGCGCCACCGCAACCGGCACGGTACTGGCCGCGTTCGGCACGGCGCTGCCTGAAAGTGCCGTGACCTTCGTCGCGGTGATCTTCGGCAAGACGCCCGAGGCGCGCGACATCGGCGTCGGCGCCGCGCTGGGCGGCCCGCTGGTGCTGGCGACGATCGCCTATGCGGTGGTCGGCCTGGCGCTGTGGAGCAACCGCCGCCGGCTGCAGCGCGCGGATTGCCTGGTGCGGGTGGGGCATGGCCGGCTGGCGCGCGACCAGTCCTGGTTCCTGGCGATCTTCGTGGTGAAGTGCGGGCTGGGCCTGGTCGCTTTCGCGCTGAAGCCGTGGCTGGGCGTGCTGTTCCTCGCCGCCTACGCGCTCTACGTGTGGCGCGAGCTGAAGGACGACGACACCGCGCCGGAGGAAGAGGAACTGGAGCCGTTGAAGTTCCAGCCGCGCGCGGCCGACCCGGCGCTGTCGCGGGTCTTCCTGCAGACGCTGCTGGCCCTGCTGGTGATCGCGGTGGCATCGCGCACCTTCGTTGCGCAGTTGGAGGCGATCGGCGCGGCCCTGCAGCTGTCGCCGCACCTGGTGGCGCTGGTGCTGAGCCCGGTGGCCACCGAGCTGCCGGAAACGGTGAATGCGCTGATCTGGGTGCGCCAGGGCAAGGAGCGGCTGGCGCTGGCGAACATCTCCGGCGCGATGATGATCCAGGCGACGATCCCCAGCTCGCTGGCCCTGTTCGCCACGCCGTGGCTGTTCGATGCGCCGCTGATGGTGGCCGGCGTGCTCACCGGCGTCGCCGTCGTCTACCTGTGGATGCTGTTCCGGCGCGGCCGGGTGGACGCGCGCTGGCTGGTGCCGGTGGCGGTGCTGTACGGCGTGTTTGCCGCGTTCGTGGCGTGGCATTTCGCACGCTGACGCGGCGCTTCAGTGGAAGTTGCTCACCAGGCCGAAGCAGGCGGCCACCAGCAGCAACAGCACCGCGACGATCGACAGCAGGCCGAGGAACATGCCCTTGCCGGTGCGCGACCTGCCCTGGCCGAGCAGGATCGCGGCCCACACCACGATCGCCACCGGCGGCAGCAGCATGCCGCCCAGGTGGCCGCCTACGAACACCAGCAGCTCGCCCAGCAGCATGACCAGCCAGGCCAGGCCCACGCCGGCGGCCAGCGATCCCTGGCCGGGGCCGGGCGGGTCCTGGTCGGGCGAAGGGGGCTCTGGCGGTGGCGGCGGTACGGAAGTGGGCGGTTCGAGGCGGAATTTGTTCATGCGGATTCCTCCTCCAGTGCGCGGCCTTGCTCGATCTCGCGGCGCAGCTTCGCCAGCACGGCCGCCTTGTCGTCGCGGTAGAACAGGTTGAAGGTGTCGAACGGGACGATTTTCCCGTCGGGCTGCGCGATGTGCACGCAGGATTTCTTCACCGCGCGTAGGTCGAAGCCGTGGGCGTCGATGAACTGCATGATCAGCACGCGGAACACGTTGCGGTAGCCCAGGTCGTCCGGCGCCTGCACCTGCGGCAGGCAGCACAGCAGGTCGGACAGCGAGCAGGCCTGCGACTCGGGCGAGTGGTTGGTGGCGAACAGCTCGAACACGTGCGCGCGCAATGCCTCGTCGCGTTCCACCACGATCGTGTTGCGGCCCTTGCTCACCAGCGTTTCCGGCGAGACGAAGCGGGTCAGCGGCAGGGTCTGGCCGCCGAGCTTGAGCGCATAGGCCATCGCCAGGCAGTCCGAGTTGCACGGCACCGGGATCAGGTCGTCCGGCTGGAACAGGCTGCTCTGCTCGAGGATGCGGCGGCGCACCTCGCTCAGGGTCAGCCGGTCGTGCTCCGGGTCGTAGCCTTCGAGCCGGCCGGCGGCCTGGATCGGCTGGAAGGTCACCCCGCGCACGCACGGCTGCTGCAGCGCGAAGTCGATGATCTCGCCCAGTTCGCCGTCGTTGAGGCCCTTCTTCACCGTGACCACGAGGGTGGTGGAGATGTCGTGCCGGTTGAGCTGCTCCAGCGCCTTCAGGCGCACGTCGCGCAAGCGCGCGCCGCGCAGGTCCTTGTGCACCTCGTCGCGCAGCGAATCGAACTGAAGGTACAGCTCGAAACCGGGCTGGTAGCCGGCCAGCCGCGCGGCGAATTCCGGTTCCCTGGCGATGCGCAGGCCGTTGGTGTTGACCATCAGGTGGCGGATAGGCCGCGCCTTCGCCGCATCGAGGATGGCGAAGAA
The DNA here is from genome assembly GCF_001428405.1 of Frateuria sp. Soil773. Lineage (GTDB taxonomy): Bacteria > Pseudomonadota > Gammaproteobacteria > Xanthomonadales > Rhodanobacteraceae > LMSL01. The sequence goes on along the minus strand of NZ_LMSL01000040.1, from coordinate 317,061 downwards.
GTCCGGGTGCAGGGTGGGTTCGCCGCCGGAGATCTGCACCACGTCGGGCTCGCCCTCGTTCGCCACCACGGCGTCGAGCATGCGCTCGACCGTCGCCAGGTCGCGGAAGCCGGGGCGGTGCGGGCCGCTTTCGGCGTAGCAGATGGGGCAGCGCAGGTTGCAGTGGTCGGTGATCTCGACCAGGGTGAGGCAGGAATGCTGCATGTGCTCGGGGCACAGCCCGCAGTCGTAGGGGCAGCCGTAGCGCTGGGGCGTGTTGAAGCGCTGCGGCAGTTCCGGCGGCTTGATGAAGACTTCGCGGCAGCGGCGGTAGTAGGCCGCGTCGTCGGCGAGCAGCACGCGCTCGCGGCCGTGGTGCGGGCACCATTTCTCCAGGTAGACGCGCTCGTCCTTGATCAGGATCTTGGCCTCGACCCGGCGCAGGCACCGTGCGCAGACCGATACCGCGCTGTCGTAGAACAGGTATGGCCTTACCTTGGCTCCCATGCACCGCTTCCCCGCGCGAACAAGGCCCGCAGGATACGCGGGATGGCCGGCGCGTAGTAAGCCAGCCCGGCCACGCACAGCCATTGCAGGCCGGACAGCCCGCCGGGGTAGAGGTAGAACGACGGCTTGATGAACTCGACCAGCAGCCGGAACAGGAGATAGCCCGCCATGAAGGCGCGGAAGCGGTCGCCGGGCCGGGCGAAGGCGTGGCGCCGCGCGTGGAGCACCGCGTACTGCAGCAGCAGGAACGCGATCTCGTACAACTGGGTCGGATGGCGGCGCAAGCCGTCACCGAAATCCACGCCCCAGGGCAGGGCGGTGGGCGTGCCGTAGGTGTGGTCGCCGAGCCCGGCCAGGTAGCAGCCGACACGGCCGATGCACATGCCCACGGTCAGCGGCAGCACGAAGGCGTCGCCGGTGGAGCTGCGGATGCCCGCGATCTTCTTCGCCAGTTCCACGCCGACCAGGCCGCCGAGCAGGGCGCCGACGATCGACTTGCCTTCCAGCAGGTGCCGAAGGTCCGGGAAATCCGCGAAGGCGGCGAGCGGATCGTCGATCCAGAAGGCCAGCTTGGCGCCCAGCGCGGCGCCGGCGATCGCGCCGACCCCGGTCCATACCACGTGGTCCTCATGGCCGAAGGCGGCCGGCGCCAGCGTGCGTCGCGTCCACAGGAACAGCCGGAAGCCGACCGCATAGGCCAGCATTTCGAACACGGTATGCAGGGCGACGGGCGCCATCCCCGCCGGGCTCAGTCGTGGTGCGCTGCGCTGCGGTCGCGGCCGGCGCCCAGCTTGCGGTCGAGCGAGCCGAACAGCTTCTTGAAGGTGCGCGAGAACTTGCCGCGCCGGGTCTTGCGCACCTTCTCCTCCTCGCTGGTGAGCCAGGCCACCTGGATCACCCTGCGCTCGCCCTCGTAGGGCAGGTGGCCGTGGAAGGAGTTGTCGCAGCGCTTGAAGACCGCGAACTCGCCGTACAGCGGCTTCAGCTCCGGCGCCACCATGTCGTCGATGTCGTCGATGCGCTTGAGGAAGCGCAGGCAGCCGTCGCTGGTGTCCGGCCACTGTGTGTTGAGGTAGAGCAGGGCGGTGGCCACCTTGGAGCGGCTGTCGGTATGGATGGTGCCGTGGCGCCGGTTGAGCAAGCGGCACAGGGTCACCAGGGTCGGGTACTGGCCGAGGTTCTCGATGCCGAGCCGGCGCCCCACGGCGCTGGCGAACTCCGGCGCGGTCAGGTGCTGCACCAGCGCGTTGATGGTCGGGCCGCAGTCGCTGGAGTCGTAGGGAAAGAAGCCGGCGCTGGCGTAGCGCGGGAAATCCTGCTCCAGCGCGCTGCGCGCGTCGTCGGGCAACTGGCCGTGCGCGATCATGAACGGGAACGGTTCCAGCCGAACCTCGGTGTCCGAACGGTCGAGACGGGCAGGATCGAGCAGGACGGCGTGGTTCATGGATGGGACGGTCTCGGGCAGGTGGCGCGCTAGTTTAGCTCCGCTTAACGAGCAAACCACGAGCCATGTGACGCCACCGTTCACGTGGATCGACAGTGGACACGAAGGCCCTTCGCGCCTATCATTTCGTCCCGCCCAAGACTTCTCTCGACCCAAGGTCCACAAGCCTGCTACGCGCGGCTTGCGGACCTTGCTGTACCCAAAAGGCGGCCTTCCCATGCCCATTCCCGCTCTGCTTGCCCTCGAAGATGGCAGCGTGTTCCACGGCCATGCCGTGGGCGCGACTGGCGAAACCATCGGCGAGGTGGTGTTCAATACGGCGATGACGGGCTATCAGGAGATCCTCACCGATCCGTCCTACTCCCGCCAGCTCGTCACCCTGACCTATCCGCACATCGGCAACACCGGCTGCAACGCCGAAGACGCCGAATCCACCGCCGTGCACGCCGCCGGCCTGATCGTGCGCGACGTGCCGCGCCTGGCCAGCAACTGGCGCAGCCGCGAGAGCCTGCCCGCCTACCTGCAGCGCCACGGCATCGTGGCGATCGCCGGCATCGACACCCGCCGGCTCACCCGCATCCTGCGCGAGAAAGGCGCACTGAACGGCTGCATCGTGGCGGGCGAATCCGTCGACGAGGCTGCGGCGCTGGCCAAGGCGCGCGCCTTCCCGGGCCTCAACGGCATGGACCTGGCCAAGGTGGTCAGCGTGACCGAGCCCTACGCCTGGAAGGAAGGCAGCTACGACCTGGACCGCATGGCCTTCAACCAGCCGGCGCTGCGCTTCAAGGTGGTCGCCTACGATTTCGGCACCAAGCACAACATCCTGCGCCTCCTGGCCGAGCAGGGCTGCGACATCACCGTTGTGCCGGCGCAGACCCCCGCCGCCGAGGTGCTGGCGATGAAGCCGGACGGCGTGTTCCTGTCCAACGGCCCCGGCGACCCGGCGGCCTGCGACTACGCCATCGCGGCCACCAGGCAGTTCCTGGACGCGAAGATCCCGCTGTTCGGCATCTGCCTCGGCCACCAGATCATGGGCCTGGCGCTGGGCGCGAAGACGCTGAAGATGAAGTTCGGCCACCACGGCGCCAACCACCCGGTGAAGGACCACGACGACGGCCGCGTGCTGATCACCAGCCAGAACCACGGCTTCGCGGTGGACCCGGCCACGCTGCCGGGCAACGTGCGCGTCACCCATACCTCGCTGTTCGACGGCTCGCTGCAGGGCTTCGCGCTCACCGACCGCCCGGCGTTCTGCTTCCAGGGCCACCCGGAGGCGAGCCCCGGCCCGCACGACATCGTCTACCTGTTCGATCGTTTCGCCGCCCTGATGGAGGCCCGCAAGAATGGCTAAGCGCACCGACATCAAGAGCATCCTCATCATCGGCGCCGGCCCGATCGTGATCGGCCAGGCCTGCGAGTTCGACTACTCCGGCGCGCAGGCCTGCAAGGCGCTGAAGGAGGAGGGCTACCGGGTGATCCTGGTGAACTCCAACCCCGCCACGATCATGACCGACCCGGAAACCGCCGACGCGGTCTACATCGAGCCGATCAACTGGCAGACGGTGGAGCGCATCATCGCCAAGGAGCGCCCGGACGCGGTGCTGCCCACCATGGGCGGCCAGACCGCGCTGAACTGCGCGCTCGACCTCGCCGACCACGGCGTGCTGGACAAGTACGAGGTCGAGCTGATCGGCGCCAAGCGCGACGCGATCCGCATGGCCGAGGACCGCGAGCTGTTCAAGCAGGCGATGGCCGAGATCGGCCTGGACTGCCCCAAGGCGGAAGTCGCCAAGAGCTTCGAGCAGGCGGTGGAGATCCAGGCCAAGGTGGGCTACCCGACCATCATCCGCCCCAGCTTCACGCTGGGCGGCTCCGGCGGCGGCATCGCCTACAACAAGGAAGAATTCGAGGAGATCGTCAAGCGCGGCCTCGACCTCTCGCCGGTGCACGAAATCCTCGTCGAGGAATCGGTGCTGGGCTGGAAGGAGTTCGAGATGGAGGTGGTTCGCGACACCGCGGACAACTGCATCATCGTGTGCTCGATCGAGAACCTCGACCCGATGGGCGTGCACACCGGCGACTCGATCACCGTGGCCCCGGCGCAGACCCTCACCGACAAGGAATACCAGCGCCTGCGCGATGCCTCCATCGCGGTGCTGCGCAAGATCGGCGTGGACACCGGCGGCTCCAACGTGCAGTTCGGCATCAATGCCGAGAACGGCCGCGTGGTGGTGATCGAGATGAACCCGCGCGTGTCGCGCTCCTCCGCGCTGGCCTCCAAGGCTACCGGCTTCCCGATCGCCAAGATCGCGGCCAAGCTGGCCGTGGGCTACACGCTGGACGAGCTGAAGAACGACATCACCGGCGGCCTGACCCCGGCCTCGTTCGAGCCGACCATCGACTACGTGGTCACCAAGATTCCGCGCTTCGCGTTCGAGAAGTTCCCCGCCGCCGACGCGCGCCTCACCACCCAGATGAAGTCGGTGGGCGAGGTGATGGCGATGGGCCGCAGCTTCCACGAGTCGCTGCAGAAGGCGCTGCGCGGCCTGGAGATCGGCAAGACCGGACTCAACCCGACCGGGCTGGACATCGGCACGGGCGAGGGCCTGGCCACGCTCAAGCGCGAGCTGCGCGAGCCGCGGCCGGACCGCGTGTTCCACCTGGCCGACGCGTTCCGCGCCGGCCTGTCGCTGGAGGAGGTGCACAACCTCAGCCGGGTCGATCCGTGGTTCCTCGCCGCGTTCGAGGACATCGTGCTGGCCGAGAGCGAGGTGCAGGCGCAGGGCCTGACCGCGCTGGACGCCCCGCGCATGCGCGAGCTCAAGCGCATGGGCTTCTCCGACGCGCGCCTGGCCGAGCTGACCGGCACCGACGAGGCGGCGTTGCGCCACCTGCGCCGCACCCTGGGCGTGCGCCCGGTATACAAGCGGGTGGATTCCTGCGCGGCCGAGTTCGCCACCACCACCGCCTACATGTACTCGACCTACGAGGAAGAGTGCGAGGCGGCGCCGACCGCGCGCGACAAGATCATCGTGCTCGGCGGCGGCCCCAACCGCATCGGCCAGGGCATCGAGTTCGACTACTGCTGCGTGCACGCCGCGCTGGCGCTGCGCGATGACGGGTTCGAGACCATCATGGTCAACTGCAACCCGGAAACCGTCTCCACCGACTACGACACCTCCGACCGCCTGTACTTCGAGCCGCTCACGCTGGAAGACGTGCTGGAGATCGTCGACCTGGAGCAGCCCAAGGGCGTGATCGTGCAGTACGGCGGGCAGACGCCGCTGAAGCTGGCGCGCGCGCTGGAGGCCGCCGGGGCGCCGGTGATCGGCACCTCGCCCGACTCCATCGACCTGGCCGAGGACCGCGAGCGCTTCCAGCAGATGATCGTGAAGCTGGGCCTGCGCCAGCCGCCAAACCGCACCGCGCGCAACGCCGACGAGGCGCTGGCGCTGGCGCGCGAGATCGGCTACCCGCTGGTGGTGCGCCCGAGCTACGTGCTGGGCGGCCGCGCGATGGAAGTGGTGTACGACGATGCCGACCTGGCACGCTACATCCGCGAGGCGGTGCAGGTGTCCAACGATTCGCCGGTGCTGCTGGACCGCTTCCTCGACCACGCCGTCGAGGTGGACGTGGACATCATCGCCGACGCCGAGGGCAACGTGCTGATCGGCGGCATCATGGAGCACATCGAGGAGGCCGGCGTGCATTCGGGCGATTCGTCCTGCTCGCTGCCGCCGTACTCGCTGACCGCCGAGGTGCAGGACGAGATGCGCCGGCAGGTCGCCGCGATGGCGCGGGAGCTGAAGGTCGTCGGCCTGATGAACACCCAGTTCGCGATCCAGGGCGACACCGTGTTCATCCTCGAGGTGAACCCGCGCGCCTCGCGCACGGTGCCGTTCGTGTCCAAGGCCACCGGCGTGCCGCTGGCGAAGATCGCCGCGCGCGCGATGGCCGGCCGCTCGCTTGCCGCGCAGGGTGCGACCAGGGAAGTGATCCCGGCCTACTACTCGGTGAAGGAAGCGATCTTCCCGTTCCTCAAGTTCCAGAACGTCGACCCGATCCTCGGCCCGGAGATGCGCTCCACCGGCGAGGTGATGGGCGTGGGCCGCAGCTTCGGCGCCGCGTTCGCGCGCGGCCACGATGCCGCCGGCATCAAGACGCCGCCGAAGGGCAAGGTGTTCGTGTCGGTGCGCGATGCGGACAAGGAACGCCTGCTGCCGGTGGCGAAGGAAGTGCTGGCGCGCGGCTTCAGCCTGGTCGCCACCGAGGGCACGGCGCGCTATCTGGCCGAGCACGGCGTGGCATGCGAACGCATCAACAAGGTGATCGAGGGCCGGCCGCACATCGTCGACCTCATCAAGAACGGCGAGATCGTCTATATCGTCAACACCACCGAGGGCAAGCAGGCGATCGCCGACTCGTTCTCGATCCGTCGCGAGGCCCTGCAGCATCGCGTCACGTACTCCACCACGGTCGCAGGCGCGCGCGCGCTCGTCCACTCGCTGGATTTCCACGGCGGCGAAGACGTGTACAGCCTGCAGGAATTGCACAAGGAGCTGAGCGCATGAGTCGCGCCCCCATCACCAAGGCCGGTTCGGAGCGCCTGCGCGCCGAACTCGAGCGGCTGAAGACCGTCGAGCGGCCGCGCATCATCGCGGCCGTCGCCGAGGCCCGCGCCCACGGCGACCTGAAGGAAAACGCCGAATACCATGCCGCGCGCGAGCAGCACGGCTTCAACGAAGGGCGCATCGCCGAGCTGGAGGCGGGCCTGTCCACCGCCGAGGTGATCGACGTGACCAGGCTGGCGGCGGGCAGCCGGGTGGTGTTTGGCGCCACCGTGGATCTCGAGGACGAGGACAGCGGCGACGCGGTGACCTACCAGATCGTGGGCGACCTGGAGGCCGACATCAAGCAGCGGCTGATCGCGGTGTCCTCGCCGATCGCGCGCGCGCTGATCGGCAAGAGCGAGGGCGACAGCTTCGAGTTCACGGCACCCAACGGCGTGAAGCACTATGAAATCACCGGTGTGCGCTACGAATAGGCGAACCGGTTCCGTCGCTCGCCGCCTGCGCCTGCGGCGAGCGGCCCTGCGGCTCCCTCATGTGCCGGAAACGTTCTTGTGACCGAGGTCGTCGAATCGCCGCTCGCATACGCTGCCGATGGGCAGGGGTATGTCGGGTTGCTGTTGAAGCCGGGCGGTGGAACGTCGTCGGCGGCGGTGGCGCTGCTTCCCGACTGGCGCGGACAAAGCGCCCTTGCGCGCGACCATGCGCGCCATCTGGTCGCGCTCGGTTGCATGGTGGTCATCGTCGACCTGTATGGCGACGGCTTCAATCCCGACAGTCCCGACCAGGTTGGACCGATGGTCCAGCGCCTGATCGCGCATCGCGATCGCGGCGTTGCGGCACTGGCGTCGTGCGTCGAGGCATTGCGGCAGCAGGCCGGCGCAAGGACGCCGGTGTTCTGCCTGGGCTACAGCGCGGGCGGGATGGTTGCGCTGGACTACGGTCGCAGCGGCGCCGACGTAGCCGGCATCATCGTGTGTTCGGCGCTGCTGAAAACCGCCGAGCCGGGCAAGCCCACGCGCATCGAGGCACCCGTGCTCGCATTGCAGGGCACGCAGGACGTCGTCTCGCCGATGGAGATGATTGCCGCGGTCATCCGGGAAATGGATGCGGCCGGCAACGACTTCCGCTTCGAACTCTACGGCCAGACCCATCACGCGTTCGACAATCCCGAGGCAGGCTCAGACCCAGGCGCGCGGCTGGTCTATTCGGCGCAGTCCGCGTTGTGGGCGCAGCGTGCGATCGCGGGTTTCCTGGCCGAGCATGGCCGGGTCTAGCGCGAAGATCGGACCGCTCGGGCACAAAAAAGGCCGCATCAAGCGGCCTTTTTTGTGCGTGGTACGTCGCGCTTAGCGCTGACGAGCCTTGAAGCGCGGGTTGCTCTTGCAGATCACGAACGTCTTGCCGCGACGGCGCACAACCTTGCAGTCACGGTGCCGCGACTTGGCGGACTTCAAAGAGGAAAGCACCTTCACGGCCAGCTCCTGGAACGAATCGAAAATACGTAAGCCGGCGATTTTAACCGGTTGCATGGCTTATCACAAGCCCATGGCCAGCTTCGCTTCGCGTACGGTGTCCAGGAATTGCGTCAGCGCCGGCGAACGGTTGTCGCCGCGGCTGGCTACCGCGAGCAGGAGGTAGGCGTCGGGGTCTTCCAGCGGGACGTAGCTGACCCCGGCCAGCCGCACCGCCTGCATGCTCGCCGGCACCAGCGCCAGGCCCATGCCGGCGGCGACCAGGGCGATCAGGCCGTTGAGCTGCTGGGCCTGCTGGCACACCCTGGGATGGAAATCGGCCTTGGCGGCAAGCTGCACCAGCCGGTCGTAGAGGGTGGCGGCCAGCTCGCGCGGCTGGATCACGAAACCCTCGCCGGCGACCTCGCCCAGTTGCAGGCTGGCGCGGTCCGCCAGCGGATGGCCGGAGGGCAGGGCGAGCAGCAGCGGCTCGCGGTCGATCACTTCCAGTTGCAGCTCGCGCGCATCCGTCTCGTGGCGGGGCTCGTCGCGCACGAAGCCCACGTCGATATGGCCGGCGAGCAGGGCGGCGAACTGCGGCTCGGTATACATCTCGTGCAGCTGCACCTGCACCTTCGGCGCGTGCCGGCCGAAGCGCAGCAACGACTGCGGCAGCGCCGGATGGAACGAGACCGACACGGTATAGGCCAGGCGCAACTGGCCGCTGAAGCCGGCCGCGGCCTGGGCCACCTGGGTGCGGGTCTCCTCGGCCTTGGCGAGGAGCTGGCGGGCCTGTTCGAGCAGGACCCGGCCCGGCTCGGTCAGTGCCACGTTGCGCTTGTCCCGGTCGAACAGCCGCACGCCCAGGCTCTGCTCCAGGGCCTGGATCTGCTGCGACAGCGGTGGCTGCGAGATGTGCAGCCGCTGGGCAGCGCGGGTGAAGCTCAGCTCCTCCGCAACGGCCAGAAAGTAACGCAGTTGGCGAAAATCGAACATATAGGGAAATCGAATAAATCAGGCGCCAAATATATATTGGATAAAGATGGGAATCGATCTTATCTTGGCACCCGTCCCGCCACTGTCCCCTCCCCCCAGGTGGCGGCGACCCTCGCTCCGCAACGACGCTATCCCCGCGATATCCGGTCTCTCCTCCCCCTGAACCGATATCGACGCGTCGTTCGCGGAGCGCTTTCGTTTCCGGCGTTCGTGTTTTCCAGGCCGGGATACGGCTTCGGAGCCTGTCCAAGGTCTCCCTGCCGGACTGGAATCCCCTCGCGCTCCCGCTCGTCATTCCTGCGAACCCCGAAAAGGGGGCAAGAGCAGGAATCCAGCGACTTTGTCTTCCCAAAGGCCGTTAGAGGCACTGGATCCCAGCTTGACCAGCCCTTCGGCTGTTGAGAGCCGCTGGGATGACGCGTCATTGGGGATACCTGGGGAGCTTTGAACCGGCTCTCAGAGCGTCGCGGCCAGCCGGGTTCCTTGGTCGATCGCCCGTTTCGCATCCAGTTCGGCCGCCACGTCGGCGCCGCCGATGACGTGCACTTCGGCACCGGCGGCGATCAATGCGTCGGCGAGCTGCCGGTTGGGCTCCTGGCCGGCACAGACGACGACGTTGTCCACCGGCAAGATGCGGGTCTCGCCGTCGATGCCGACGTGCAGGCCCTGGTCGTCGAAGCGTCGGTAGCTCACGCCGCCCAGCATCTTCACCTGCTTGGCCTTGAGCGTGGCGCGGTGGACCCAGCCGGTGGTCTTGTTGAGTCGTGCCCCGGGCCTGCCTTCGCTGCGCTGCAGCAGCCAGACTTCGCGGGCCGGCGCTTCCGGCCGAGGCTGCACGAGGCCGCTGCGCCGGGCCAGTTGCCGGTCCACGCCCCATTCGCGGGTCCAGCGGCCGATGTCCGTGCTGGGCGAGGGCGCGTTTTCCACCAGGAATTCGGCGACGTCGAAGCCGATGCCGCCGGCGCCGACGATCGCCACCCGCGCGCCGACCGGCTTGCCGAGGGCCAGCACGTCCAGGTAGCTCAGCACGCGCGGATCGTCGCTGCCCGGGAAATCCACCCTGCGCGGGGTGATGCCGGTGGCCACGACGAACGCGTCGTAGCCGTCGCCGAGCAGCGCGGTGGCGTCGGCGCGCCGGCCGAGCCGGACGTCCACGCCCAGGTCGCCCAGGCGGTGGCCGAAGTAGCGCAGCGTCTCGTGGAATTCCTCCTTGCCGGGAATCCGCTTGGCGTAGTTGAACTGGCCGCCGATCGCGTCGGCCTGGTCGATCAGGCTGACGGCATGGCCGCGTTCGGCCAGGGTGCTGGCGCAGGCCATGCCGGCCGGGCCCGCGCCGATCACCGCGATGCGCCTGCGCCGTGCGGCCGGCGCAATCTCCAGCTCGGTCTCGTGGCAGGCGCGCGGGTTGACCAGGCAGCTCGCGCGCCGGTTCTGGAAGACGTGGTCCAGGCAGGCCTGGTTGCAGGCGATGCAGGTGTTGATGCGGTCCGCGCGGCCGTCGCGGGCCTTCGCCGCCCAGGCCGGATCGGCGAGCAGCGGGCGGGCCATCGAGACCATGTCGGCTTCGCCGGCGGCGAGGATCCGCTCGGCCGCCTCGGGCATGTTGATGCGGTTGGTGGCGACCAGCGGGATGCCGACCTCGGGCCGCAGCTTCGCCGTGACCCAGGCGAAGCCGGCGCGCGGCACGCTGGTGACGATGGTGGGGATGCGCGCCTCGTGCCAGCCGATGCCGGTGTTGATGATGCTGGCGCCGGCGGCCTCGACGGCCTTCGCCAGCGCGACGATCTCGCCCCAGTCCTGCCCGTCTTCGACCAGGTCGAGCATGGACAGGCGGTAGACGATGATGAAGTCTTTGCCGACCGCTTCGCGGGTGCGGCGCACGACCTCGACCGGGAAGCGCATGCGCCGGGCCGCGTCGCCGCCCCAGGCGTCGTCGCGGCGGTTGGTGCGCGATGCGATGAACTCGTTGATCAGGTAGCCCTCCGAGCCCATCACCTCGACGCCGTCGTAGCCGGCCTCGCGGGCCAGTTGCGCGCAGCGCACGAAGTCGTCGATGGTGCGCTCCACCCCGCGCGCCGACAGCGCGCGCGGGGTGAACGGCGTGATCGGGGATTTGAGCCGGGACGGCGCCACCGACAGCGGGTGGTAGCCATAGCGGCCCGCATGCAGGATCTGCAGGCAGATCCGCCCGCCCTCGGCGTGCACCGCCGCGGTGAGCTTGCGGTGGCGCGGCTTGTGCCAGGGCATCGACAGCCGGCCGCCGAACGGCTTCAGCCAGCCGGCGACGCTGGGCGCGATGCCGCCGGTCACCATCAGCCCGACCCCGCCGCGCGCGCGTTCGGCGAAATACGCCGCGAGCTTGTCGTAGTCGGCCGCCTTGTCCTCCAGGCCGGTGTGCATCGAACCCATCAGGATGCGGTTGGGCAGGGTGACGTGGCCCAGCTCGAGCGGGGCGAACAGGTGTGGGAAATTCATGGCGCACCGGATTCAAACATTCGTATGAATGTGCCGCCCTTTCCGGGGAAGAGCAAGCACCCGGCCCGGGCATCGGGCCGGCGACGGGCCGGGTCAGCGGGACAGGCCGGCGGATCAGGCCAGCAACTGGCGCACCAGGTCGATGTAGCGGCGCATGGCTTCTTCTTGCGGAACCCCGGCCAGTTGCGCCCAGGCCTCGTGCTTGGCGGTCCCGACGAAGTCGAAGAAGCCGGGTTGCTCGCCTTGGACGTCGCCTTCCGCCCCCTGCTTGTACAGGGCGTACAGGCGCAGCAGGGTGTCGTTGTCGGGGCGCTTGGCCAGTTTCTTGACGTCCTCGGCGGCCTGCTGGAACTCGCGGCGAAGATCGGTCATGGCAAGCGGCGGCCTGGAGGGCTTGGGAAGGGTGCGCGGCTAGATAGCATGCGCTCGGGAGGCGGTCAACGCGCGTACCATGGCGGTTCCTGTCGCCTGCCGGAAATGCCATGAGTCGTACCACCCCCGTACCCGTACTCACCATCGATGGGCCGTCGGGTTCGGGCAAGGGCACGATCAGCCGGCTGGTGGCCGACCGGCTCGGCTGGCGCCTGCTCGATTCCGGCGCGCTCTACCGCGCGGTCGGCTACGCGGCGGGCATGGAGGGGCTGGACCTGTCCGACGCCGACGCGGTGACCCGCTGCGCGCAGGCGACGAAGATCCGCTTCCACGCGGCCGCCGACGGCGGCGACACCCGGGTGGTGGTGAACGGGCACGACGCCACCGACGAGCTGCGCACCGAGACGGCCGGCGCCGCGGCCTCCGCGATCGCCTCGATTCCCTCGGTGCGTCAAGCACTTGTGGATCTCCAGCTAAGCTTCCGCAAGGCCCCGGGACTGGTCGCGGACGGGCGCGACATGGGCACGGTGATCTTCCCCGACGCCCCCTTCAAGGTGTTCCTCACCGCCAGCGCCGCCGAGCGGGCGAAAAGGCGCTATAAGCAGTTGAAGGAAAAGGGACTCAACGTTACACTTGGCGGCCTTCAGCGCGAAATTGAAGCGCGTGACGCCCGCGATGCCTCGCGGACCGTCGCGCCGCTCAAGCCGGCCGGGGATGCGGTTCTGGTGGATACCACCGGCATGCCGATCGCGGACGTCGTCGCCAAAGTACTCGCCGTCGTGCAGCCGTAAGCGGTTGCGTGGCGGTTTTCGCGCCCCTGCCGCGGCAGGGGTTTTGGTCAACGGTGCCAACGGCGCCGCCTTCGCGGGCGGCCCTGCGACACCCACAACCGGTGGGTTGTCCAGCCCGGTGCGCATTCACAACATCCGACGGCGCGCACTCGGTCAACAGCCTTTTCTAACCCTGGAATCAACATGACTGAAAGTTTTGCCGAACTGTTTGAACAGAGCCAGCAGGCCATCTCCAAGCTGAAGCCCGGCGCCATCGTCACCGGCATCGTCGTGGAAATCCGCAACGACGTCGTCGTGATCAACGCCGGCCTCAAGAGCGAAGGCATCGTCCCGATCGAGCAGTTCAAGGACGAGAAGGGCGAGTTGGAAGTGCAGGTCGGCGACGAGGTGAAGGTTGCCCTCGACGCCCTGGAAGACGGCTTCGGCGAGACCAAGCTCTCCCGCGAGAAGGCCAAGCGGTCGATGGTGTGGGACGACCTGGAGCAGGCGTTCGACAAGGAAGAGACCATCACCGGCATGATCTCCGGCAAGGTCAAGGGCGGCTTCACCGTCGACATCAAGGACGTCCGCGCGTTCCTGCCGGGCTCGCTGGTCGACGTGCGCCCGGTGCGCGACCCGGTCTACCTCGAGGGCAAGGAACTCGAGTTCAAGATCATCAAGCTCGACCGCAAGCGCAACAACGTGGTGGTCAGCCGCCGCGCCGTCGTCGAGACCGAGTTCTCCGAGGAGCGCGAGAAGCTGCTGGAGCGCCTGACCGAAGGCGCGGTGGTCAAGGGCACGGTCAAGAACCTCACCGACTACGGCGCGTTCGTGGACCTGGGCGGCATCGACGGCCTGCTGCACATCACCGACATGGCGTGGAAGCGCGTGCGCCATCCGTCCGAAGTCGTCAACGTCGGCGACGAGCTGGACGTGCGCGTGCTCAAGTACGACCGCGAGCGCAACCGCGTGTCGCTGGGCCTGAAGCAGCTCGGCGACGACCCGTGGGTCGCCATCGCCCGCCGCTACCCGGTCGGCAGCCGCCTGTTCGGCAAGGTCTCCAACGTCACCGACTACGGCTGCTTCGTCGAGATCGAGCCGGGCGTGGAAGGCCTGGTCCACGTGTCCGAGATGGACTGGACCAACAAGAACGTCAACCCGGCCAAGGTGGTGCAGGTCGGCGACGAGACCGAGGTGATGGTGCTGGACGTGGACGAAGAGCGCCGCCGCATCTCGCTGGGCATCAAGCAGACGCGTTCCAACCCGTGGGAAGCGTTCGCCGCGATGCACAAGAAGAACGACAAGGTCTCCGGCCAGATCAAGTCGATCACCGACTTCGGCATCTTCATCGGCCTGGAAGGCGGCATCGACGGCCTGGTCCACCTGTCCGACATCTCCTGGCAGGCCTCGGGCGAAGACCTCGTGCGCAACTTCAAGAAGGGCGACGAGATCGAGGCCGTGGTGCTGGCGGTGGATCCGGAGCGCGAGCGCATCAGTCTCGGCATCAAGCAGATGGAGCAGGATCCGTTCGGCCAGTTCATGGCCAACAATCCTCGCGGCACCATCGTCAACGGCACCGTGAAGGAAGTCGACGCCAAGGGTGCGGTGATCGACCTGGGCGACGGCGTGGAGGGTTACCTGCGCGCCAACGACATCGCCAAGGAGCGCATCGACGACGCCACCCAGCACCTGAAGGTGGGCGACAAGGTCGAGGCCAAGTTCACCGGCATGGACCGCAAGGGCCGCCAGCTCGCGCTTTCCATCCGTGCCAAGGACGAGGAAGACCTGAACGACGCCATGGCCGAGTACTCCTCTGCCGGCGGCGGTACGACCAAGCTGGGTGCGCTGCTCAAGGAGCAGCTCAACAAGGCCGACTGAGCTTCCGAAGCAGGAGCCTGACGCGGGGCGGCATGCGTGCCGCCCCGCCGTTTCACGTCACGGACATTGGGGACCATGACCAAATCCGAATTGATCGAGGCGCTGGCACGGCGCCAGACCCATCTCGCCTTTGGTGACGTCGAGCTTGCGGTCAAGAGCGTGATCGAGCAGATGAGCCACGCGCTGGCGCATGGCGAACGCATCGAGGTGCGCGGGTTCGGCAGCTTTGCGCTGCACTACCGGCCGCCGCGCATGGGGCGCAATCCCAAGACCGGCGATGCCGTGGCGCTGCCCGGCAAGCACGTTCCGCACTTCAAGCCCGGCAAGGAACTTCGCGAGCGGGTCAACCAGCACCTCGAAACGCAGGTGCAGGACGCCTGACGGCGTCACGTTCCGGCGTATTCCATGCAGGCAGGCGGCGCGAGCCGGTCCTGCCTTTTTTGTGCCCGCGCGGCGCGGCCGCCGAGGCCCGGTCGCCGGATGAATCCCTGCTGCCCGGAGCCATGGCGGCGCCTGTGCCTGCCATGGGCAATCGGGTAAAGTCAGGCCCATGCGACTGCTCGTCATCCTCCTGCTCGTGTTCTTCGTGGCCGCCGGCGTGGTGGTCGGCGCGCTCAATGCCGACCTGGTGAGCTACGACCTGGCCTTTGCGCACGTGCAATGGCCCAAGGGCGCGGCGCTGCTGGCCGCGGTCATCCTGGGCTGGCTGCTGGGCGGAATGACCGCCTGGCTCGGCCTGAGCGTCCGGCACCGGCGCCTGCGCCGCGTGAGGGCAGGCGGCCAGGCGGCGCGCGAACCCGACGGCAAGAGGTCGCCGGCCAGCGCATGAGCATCCTCTATGTGCTGGTCCTGCTCGTGCCAGCCGCCTTCGCCTGTGGCTGGTTCTCCGCCCGGCGGGCGGCGGTGCACCGTTCCGGGATGCGCGTCAGCGAGCTGTCGTCGGACTACTTCCGCGGCCTGAACTACCTGCTCAACGAGGAGCAGGACAAGGCGATCGAGGTGTTCCTCAAGCTCGCCGAGTACAACCGCGACACCGTCGAGACACACCTCGCGCTGGGCAACCTGTTCCGCCGCCGCGGCGAGGTCGATCGCGCGATCCGGCTGCACCAGCACCTGGTCTCGCGTCCCGGGCTCACCGATGCGATGAAGACGGTGGCCCTGCTGGAGCTGGGCGAGGACTACATGCGCGCCGGCCTGCTCGACCGGGCCGAGACGCTGTTCTCCGATCTCGTCGCGATGAATGCGCACGCTCCCTCCGCGCTGCGCCACCTGGTCGCGATCTACCAGCACGAGCGCGACTGGCACAAGGCGATCGACCATGCGCGCCGGCTGGAGGCGATGACCGGCGAGAACGAGGCGCCGATGATCGCGCAGTTCTATTGCGAGCTGGCCGAGCGGGCGCGCCAGCACGGCGCCCGGGTGGAGGCGCGCGACTACCTGCAGCAGGCGTTCGAGTGCCAGCCCGACTGCGTGCGCGCCTTCATGATCACCGGGCGGCTGCACGCCGAAAGCGGCGAGAACGCCGAGGCGGTGCAGGCCTACGAATCGGCGGTGGCCGCCGACATCGCCTTCGTGCCCGAGATCCTGCCGCCCCTGCTCAACAGCTACGCGCGTTCGCAGCAGATGGAGCGCGCCGAGCGCTTCCTGCGCGACATCCTGGCGCGCTACCACGGCATCTCGCCGGTGCTCGCGCTGACCCGGTTGTACGAGCGGCGCGACGGCGAGCGGGTCGCGATCGACTTCCTCACTTCGCAGTTGCGCCAGCGGCCGTCCGTGCGCGGCCTGATGGCGCTGATCGACGCCACCATGGACAAGATCGAGGGCGAGGCGCGCGAGAACTTCCTGATCCTGCGCGACCTGACCAAGAAGCTGCTGGAGGGGCAGGCGATGTACCGCTGCAGCCGGTGCGGCTTCGGCGCCAAGGCGCATCACTGGCAATGTCCCAGTTGCAAGAGCTGGAGCACCATCCGTCCCATCCACGGTGTGGCGAACGAATGATGCAGGGGCGTTGGGGGATCGCCTTTTCCGTGCTGCTGGCCGCGCTGCTCGTCTCCAGCCTGCTGGTGCGCGCTGCCATCGCCTACGCGCACCGGCGCGGCATGCTGGACCAGCCCGGACAGCGCCGTTCACACCGTATTCCGACGCCGCGTGGCGGTGGCATCGGCATCGTCGTCGCCTGCGTGGCGGCCATGCCCGTGGCGCTGTCGGCCTTGCCGCCCGCGTGGCCGCGCCCGATCGTGGCGGCGCTGGTCCTGGCGCTGTCGCTGGTGGCCCTGGTGGGCTGGTGGGACGACCACCGCTCGCTGGGGATCCGGCCGCGGCTGGCGGTCCAGTTGCTGGCCACGGCCCTGTTCGCCGCCGCGCTGCTCGGCGAGGAGCGCAGTTGGCTCTGGCTGCCGTTGCTGGTGCTGGCCGGCGCCTGGAGCATCAACCTGCACAATTTCATGGACGGCATCGACGGCCTGCTGGCGCAGCAGGCCGTGTTCGTCGGGGCGGGGTTCGGCCTGCTCGCGTGGCATGCCTCGCAGCCGGCGCTGGCGCTGGCCGCCGGCTGCCTGGCGGCGGCCAGCGCAGGCTTCTGGATCTACAACCGTTCGCCGGCGCGGATCTTCATGGGCGACGTCGGCAGCGGCAGCATCGGCCTGCTGGTGTTCGCCCTGGCGGCGATGCTCTGGCGCGTCGACCCGGGGCTGCTCTGGCCGGCCCTGATCCTCTGTTCATGCTTTATTGCAGATGCCAGCCTGACCCTGTTGCACCGCTTCATCCGTGGGCGGCGCTGGTACACTGCGCACCGTGAACACCTGTACCAGTGGCTGGTGCGTCGTGGACAGACGCACACCCGTGTAACGGCGTTCTACCTGGCCTGGAACGTGTTGGTTGCCGCCCCGGCGGCGTTCCTGTCCAGTGTTCATGCAGCCATGGCCTTGCCTGCCTGTCTCGCCGTCTATACGGCCGCAGCCGCAACATGGACCGTTACCCGGCGCCGTTGCCTGAGGCGCGATCTGCACAAGGTTCGTCATGTCGCTACGTAAGCTCATCGGCATCATCCACCCGCGTACCGCCGTGGTCGTGCACGACCTGGCGATGGCCTGCCTGGCCTGGTGGATCGCCAAGACGCTGCGCTACGCCCTGAAGCCCGACGAGGTGGTCAGCTTCGGCCTGCTCGAGTTCCCGGTCGTGCTGGGCATGCAGGGCCTCATGTTCTACTGGACCGGCCTGTACAAGGGCGTGTGGCGCTTCGCCAGCCTGCCGGACCTGTGGAACATCCTGTGCGGCGCGATCATGGGCGTCCTGGCGATCTACCTGGGGCTGTTCCTGTACCACCGGATGGAGGGCGTGCCGCGTTCGGTGCTGCTGATCTACCCGGTCATCCTCACCGCGCTGCTGGGCGCGCCGCGCCTGGCCTACCGCTTCTGGAAGGACAGCCGGCTGGACCTGTTCCAGACCCGGGTCGCCAGGCGCGTGCTGATCGTCGGCGCCAACCGGGCCGGCGAGGCGCTGTCGCGCGACCTGCGCCACGACGGCCGCTACAGCGTGGTCGGCTTCGTCGACGACAAGAGCAACCTGCGCGGCGCCAGCATCAACGGCTATCCCGTGCTCGGCCGGCTCGACCAGCTGGTGGAGCTGGCGCGCGAGTCGGCGGTGGAAATGCTGCTGATCGCTATGCCGGGCGCCTCCACGATGGAGATGCGCCGCGTCGTCGAGCTGTGCGACAGCACCGGCCTGCCGTACCGCACGCTGCCGCGACTGGACGACGTGGTGGCCGGGCGCGCCCAGTTCAACGAGATCAAGGAAGTGGCGATCGAGGACCTGCTGGGCCGCGACGCGGTGGAGCTGGACTGGACGGCGATCCGCGAGACCCTGACCGGCCGGCGCGTGATGATCACCGGCGGCGGCGGCTCGATCGGCTCGGAGCTGTGCCGCCAGGTGGCGCGCCTCGGCGCGCAGTCGCTGATCATCGCCGAGCAGAGCGAATACAACCTCTACCGCATCACCAGCGAATTGCGGGCGGACTTCCCGGAGCTGATCCTCGAGGGCGTGCTGGTCGATTGCGGCGACACGGTCGCGATGCGCAAGCTGTTCGCCGAGTCGAAGCCGCAGGTGGTGTTCCACGCCGCGGCCTACAAGCACGTGCCGATGCTGCAGGGCCAGTTGCGCGCGGCGTTCCGCAACAACGCGCTGGTGACCCGCGGCATGGCCGACCTGTCGCACGAGTTCGGGGTCGAGTGCTTCGTGCTGATCTCCACCGACAAGGCGGTCAACCCCACCAGCGTGATGGGTGCGTGCAAGCGCGTGGCGGAGATCTACTGCCAGAACCTCAACGCACATTCGGATACCCGCTTCATCACCGTGCGCTTCGGCAACGTGCTCGATTCGGCCGGCTCGGTGGTGCCGCTGTTCCGCCAGCAGATCCGCGACGGCGGCCCGATCACCGTCACCCACCCGGAGATGACGCGGTACTTCATGACCATCCCGGAGGCCTGCCAGTTGATCCTGCAGGCGTCCTGCCTGGGACGCGGCAGCGAGATCTTCGCGCTCGACATGGGCGAGCCGGTGAAGATCCGCGACCTGGCCGAGCAGATGATCCGCCTCGCCGGCAAGAAGCCCGGCAGCGAGATCCCCATCGTCTACACCGGGCTGCGCGCCGGCGAGAAGCTGTTCGAGGAGCTGTTCCACGCGCTGGAGAACTACAGCGCCACGGCGCACGCCAAGATCTTCCTGGCGCAGCACCGCGAGGTGTCGTGGGAGCTGCTGCAGGCGCTCCTGAGCAGGGCCGTCGAGGCGTGCGCGAGCTACAACGAGGAAGAGCTGCGGCGCTGCGTGTCCAGCCTGCTGCCTTCGTTCCGCTGGAGCGACGCCGCCCAGCCGGACAACGTGGTTTCCATCCGACGTGTCGAATCAGGAGAGAGTCAGTGAGCAAGCCCTTGCGCAAGGTGGTGTTCCCGGTTGCCGGCCTCGGTACGCGCTTTCTCCCGGCGACCAAGGTGGTGGCCAAGGAGATGCTGCCGGTGCTGGACAAGCCGCTGATCCAGTATGCCGTCGACGAGGCGGTGGAGGCCGGTGCGGACACCCTGGTGTTCGTCACCAACCGCTACAAGCACGCCATCGCCGACTACTTCGACAAGGCCTACGAGCTGGAGTCGAAGCTGCAGGAGAAGGGCAAGGACGAACTGCTCGCCCTGGTGCAGGGCACGCTGCCGCGGCACGTGCGCGCGGTCTTCGTGACCCAGCCCGAGGCGCTGGGCCTGGGCCACGCGGTGCTGTGCGCCAGGCCGGTGGTGGGCGACGAGCCGTTCGGTGTGGTGCTGCCCGACGATCTGATCTGGAACCGGGGCAAGGGCGCCCTGCGCCAGATGGCCGAGCTGGCCGAGGCCGAGCAGGCCGGCGTGATCGCGGTGGAGGAAGTGCCGCACGACCAGACCGACAAGTACGGCATCGTCGACGCCGAGCGCGTGGACGACCGCAGCGCGCGGATCCGCTTCATGGTGGAGAAGCCCAAGCCGGCCGATGCGCCGTCCAATCTCGCGGTGGTGGGCCGCTACGTGCTGCCCGGCCGCATCTTCCAGTTGCTGGAGCAGACCACGCCCGGCGCCGGCGGCGAGATCCAGCTCACCGACGCCATCGAGGCGCTGCTGAAGGAGCAGGGCAAGGTGCTGGCCTACCGCTTCGAGGGCACCCGTTTCGACTGCGGCAACAAGGCCGGCCTGGTCCGCGCCACCATGCACATGGCCATGCAGGACCCCAAGCTCGCGCCGACCGTGCGCGAGTTCCTCGGCCAGCTCTGAGGCTGCCGCGCTTCCGCCGCCTGGCGGAACAGGTCGGCCGGAGCGCACCGCTTCCGGAGCCTGCCGCGCCGCCATGCCATGACGGCGCGGCGGCGTAGCCGGGCAGTCCTGCCGGCTGCCTTCGATGGCGGCAACCTGTCAGAATCCGGACCGCGTCCTGCCATCCCGGATGTGCAGGATTCATGCGAGGGGAACCGGGTCCGCCGCGCACCGCTGCCCATGCGGCGGCCGCGTGCGCCCGGGGGTCCCCGCAGGGCCTTGCCGGCCTTTCACAGGACGACAGTCGGGGAAGCATCATGGATCTGCTGCGGTTTCTGCTCTTGTTGCCGGTGCGCCTGGTGCGCGGCCTGCTGTACGGAATCGCGTGGATCCTGCGGCCGCTGGTCGGCAGCGTCGCGTGGTCGGCGCCAGCGTGGATGCCCGCGAGCGCGGCGGCGGTGCGGCGCCGGCCGCTGCATTTCGCCGGTGCGCTGGCGGCGCTGGTGATCCTCGCCGCCGGCGGCTGGTTCGGCTGGCAGTGGTACAGGAACCGGCCGAAGCCGGTCGAGCCGGACCGCATCACCTTCGAGGTCAAGGCGCCGGCCATCACCGACTACACGGCGGCGACGATCAGCTTCCATCCCCTGGTGGTGGAGTTCTCCGGCTCGGCCGCGCCGATCGAGAAAAGCGGCAAGCCGGTGACCGAGGGCATCGTGCTGGAGCCGGCGCTGAAGGGCGCCTGGCGCTGGACCGACGACCACACCCTGCGCTTCGAGCCCGCCGAGGACTGGCCGGTGGGCCGGCACTACGCGGTGCGCTTCGACAAGTCCAAGGTCTTCGCCGGCCACGTGCTGATGGCCGAGGACCATTTCGGCTTCCAGACCCGGCCGTTCGAGGCGAAGATCGGCAACGGCGAGTTCTACCAGGACCCGCAGGACGCCACCGCGAAGAAGACCATCGTGCCGGTCAACTTCAACTATCCGGTCGATCCGGCGCAGTTCGAGAAGCGCATCGCGCTGGCGCTGCTCGACCGCAACGGCAAGCGCGGGCCGGCGCTGAAGTACACGGTCACCTACGACCAGTACAAGCTCAATGCCTGGGTGCATTCGCAGCCGCTGGACCTGCCGCGCGACGACGGCGCGGTGTCGGTCCGGATCGACAAGGGTGTGCGCAGTTCGCGCGGCGGCGACGGCAGCGCCGAGCCGCTGGAAGGCCGGGTCCGGATCCCCGGGCTGTACAGCCTGGCCATCAACGACATCAACCCCACCCTGGTCGACAACGACAAGTACGAGCCCGAGCAGGTGCTGGTGATGGACGCCAGCGGCAGCATCCGCGGCGAGGACCTGGCCGCGCTGACCAAGGCCTGGGTCCTGCCCGCGCGCAAGCCGGGCGTGGAGCAGGCCGAGGACGATCCGCCGTATGGCTGGAGCGTTTCCGAGGTCGGCGAGGACGTGCTGCGCCGCTCGCAGCCGCTGAAGCTCGAACTGGTGCCCACGGAGAACGACTACGAGGCCGTGCAGAGCTTCCGCTACCAGGCCACGCCGGGACAGCGCATCTACGTGCGCACGGACAAGGGCCTGAAGTCGTTCGGCGGCTACGTGCTCGGCCATCCGCGCAGCGAAGCGGTGACCGTGCCCGACTATCCCAGACTGCTCCGCTTCATGGCCGACGGCTCGCTGCTGTCGCTGAGCGGCAGCAAGCGGGTCTCGGTGGTGTCGCGCAACCTGCCGGGCATGCGGCTGCGGATCGGCCGCGTGCTGCCCGACCAGTTGCAGCACCTGGTCAGCCTCAACCAGGGCAACTACAGCCATCCCGACCTCGGCTACGGCTTCAGCGAGGATCACCTGGTCGAACGCTACGAGCAGAAGCTGGCCTTTCCGCAGAACGGCCCGAGCAAGGCGCACTACGAGGGCATCGACCTCGGCCAGTACCTGAAGGAAGGCCGGCGCGGCGTCTTCCTGCTGCACCTGTCCGGCTACGACCCGGTGAAGGCGAAAAAGCAGGCCGACGCCGCCGCCAAGGCGAAGGCCGATGCAGAGAACGACCATGCGCCACCCGCGGACGACGCGGATGAGGCGGCGCAGGACGGGGACAGCGAGGGCGACGACGGCTCGATGCCCACCGACACCCGCCTGGTGGTGATCACCGACCTGGGCATGCTGGTGAAGCGCGCCCTGGACGGCAGCCAGGACGTGTTCGTGCAATCGATCCGCAGCGGCCAGCCGGTGGACGGCGCCAGCGTGTCGGTGCTCGCGATCAACGGGCAGACCCTCTACACCCAGGCCACCGGCGCCGACGGCGTGGTGCATTTCCCCAGCCTCAAGGGCCTGGAGCGCGAGAAGAAGCCGGTGATGTACGTGGTGAAGAAGGGCGAGGACCTGTCCTTCCTGCCGATCGGCAGCTACGACCGCCAGCTCGACTATTCGCGCTTCGACATCGGCGGCGAGCGCAACGCGGTGAACCAGGGCCAGCTCTCGGGCTACCTGTTCTCCGACCGCGGCATCTACCGGCCGGGCGACACCTTCCACATCGGCCTGATCGTGCGTGCCGCGAGCTGGACACGCAGCGTCGCCGGCATCCCGCTGCAGGCCGAGGTGGTCGACCCGCGCGGCGTCACGGTGAAGCAGTTGCCCCTGGAGATGGATCAGTCCGGCTTCGGCGAGCTGTCCTACGCGCCGGCCGAGACCGCGCCGACCGGTACCTGGACGGTCAACCTCTACATCGTCAAGGACGGCAAGGCCGGCGCGCAGATCGGCAGCACCACGGTGCAGGTGAAGGAGTTCCTGCCCGATCGCATGAAGGTCACCGCCAAGCTGTCGCAGCAGGTGCCCGAGGGTTGGGTGAAGCCCGACCAGTTGAAAGGCCTGGTCGACGTGCAGAACCTGTTCGGCACCCCGGCGGCGGACCGCCGCGTCGAGGCCTCGCTGACCCTGCGCCCGGCGTGGCCGGCCTTCCATAGCTGGCCCGACTACCACTTCTACGACGTGCGCCGCGCCAAGGAGGGTTACGAGGAGGCGCTGCAGGACGGCAAGACCGACGAGCAGGGCCGCGCCGAGTTCGCGCTGGATCTGAAGAAGTACGCCGACGCCACCTACCAGCTCTACTTCCTGAGCAAAGCCTACGAAGCCGAAGGCGGCCGCAGCGTCGCTGCGGCCGCGCAGACGCTGGTGTCCAGCAACGACTGGCTGGTCGGCTACAAGGCCGCCGACAGCCTCGACTACGTCAACCGCGGCGCCAGCCGCAGCGTGCGCCTGGTGGCGATCGACCCGCAGGCCAAGTCGATCGCGCTGGGCGGGCTGAAGGCGCAACTGGTCGAGCGCCGCTTCGTCTCGGTGCTGACCAAGCAGGATTCGGGCGTCTACAAGTACGAGTCCAAGGCCAAGGAGATCCCGGTCAGCGAGCAGCCGCTGAATATCGCCGCGGGTGGCATGGACTACGCCCTGCCCACCGACAAGCCCGGCAGCTATGCCCTGGTGATCCGCCGCGCCGACCGCACCGAGGTCAACCGGATCGAGTACTCGGTGGCCGGCGCCGCCAACGTCTCGCGTTCGCTGGACCGCAACGCCGAGCTGCAGCTCAACCTCGACAAGCAGGACTACGCGCCGGGCGAGACGGTGGAGATCGCCGTGCGCGCGCCGTATGCGGGCAGCGGCCTGATCACCATCGAGCGCGACAAGGTCTACGCGCACGCCTGGTTCCACGCCGACACCACCAGCTCGGTGCAGCACATCGCCGTGCCGGCGGATTTCGAGGGCAACGGCTACGTCAACGTGCAGTACATCCGCGACCCGTCCTCGGACGAGGTCTTCATGAGTCCGCTGAGCTACGGCGTGGTGCCGTTCTCGGTGAACCTGGACGCGCGGCGCAATCCGCTCACGGTCGATGCGCCGGCGCTGGCGAAGCCCGGCGAGAAGGTCACCTTCAAGCTGCATGCGACGCAGCCGACCAGGGCGGTGGTGTTCGCGGTGGACGAAGGCATCCTGCAGGTGGCCCGCTACAAGCTGGGCGATCCGCTGAAGTTCTTCTTCCGCAAGCGCATGCTGGAAGTGAACACCGCGCAGATCCTCGACCTGATCCTGCCGGACTTCGAGAAGCTGATGGCGATGGCCGCGCCGGGCGGCGACGCCGATGCGGCGATCGGACGGCAGCTCAACCCCTTCAAGCGCAAGCGCGACAAGCCGGTGGCGTACTGGTCCGGCATCGTCGACGTCGATGGCGAGAAGGATCTCGACTACACCGTGCCGGACTACTTCAACGGCAAGCTGCGCGTGATGGCGGTGGCGGTATCACCCGAGCGCATCGGCACCTTCGAAGGCGCCACCACGGTGCGCGGCGATTTCGTGCTGTCGCCGAACGTGCCCACCACGCTGGCGCCCGGCGACGAGGCGGAGGTCAGCGTGGGCGTGGCCAATAACCTCACCGGGCTGGGCGGCAAGCAGGTGCCGGTGGCGGTGACGCTGAAGACCGGCCCGCAACTGCAACTGGTGGGCAATGCGACGCAGAGTCTGTCGCTGGGCGAAATGCGCGAAGGCGTGGCGCTGTTCCGGGTCAAGGCAACCGACAAGCTCGGCTCGGCCAACCTCACCTTCACCGCGGGCTATGGCGACAAGTCGGCGAAGCAGAGCGTGGACCTGTCGGTACGGCCGGCCTCGACCTGGCGCACGGTCGTCCATGTGGGCCGCGTCGCCGCCAACGGCAAGGGCGACGTCGCCGGCCTGCGCACCATGTACGACGCCTATGCCAAGCGCGACGCCGCCATCTCCAGCCTGCCGCTGGTGCTGGCGCAGGGCCTTACCGCCTATTTGGTCGATTTCCCGCACTACTGCACCGAGCAGGTGCTGAGCCGGGCGATGCCGGCGCTGGTCTTCGGGCAGCGCCCGGAGTTCAGGCGCGTGCTGAAGTCGTCCGACCAGACCGGCGGCGCCAGCGAGGCGGATGCCCTGGCCGGCCTGTACGACGTGCTGCACACGCGCCAGAACGGGCAGGGCGGCTTCGGCCTGTGGACGGCCACGCCGGACGCCAATGCGTTCCTCACCGACTACGCGATGCACTTCATGCTGGAGGCGCGCGACCGCGGCCTCGGCGTGCCGCGCGACATGTTCGACGCCGGCAACGCCTACCTGAAGCAGATCGCCGGCGACGAGGGTGCCGATTCGCTCGACAGCCTGCGCCAGCGCGCCTACGCGGTCTACCTGCTGACCCGCCAGGGCATGGTCACCACCAACTACCTGGCGGCGGTGCAGAAGCGCCTGCAGGAAGGCTACGCCGCGCAGTGGAAGGACGATCTGGCCGCCGCGTGGCTGGCCGCGTCGTACCAGTTGCTGAAGCAGGACCGTGAAGCGAACCAGCTCATCGCCGGCCCGCTCAGGCTGCTCACCCGTACCACTCGCGACAAGGACTGGCAGTACGGCTACTACTACGATCCGCTGGTGCGCGATGCCAGCGTGCTCTACCTGCTGGCGAAGCACTTCCCCGAGCGCCTGAAGAACCTGCCGCCGGCCGCGCTGGACAACATCGTGGCGCCGCTGCAGCAAGGCAGCTTCAACACGCTGTCCTCGTCGATGACCGTGCTGGCGCTGGACGCCTATGCCGGCAACGCGCCGGGCAATGCCGACCAGCTCGGCATCGGCGCGGTGCAGGCCAACGGCAGCGTGCAGCCGGTGGGCAAGGCGGAAGGCATGCTGCAGACCGCGACCTGGGGCGCCGGCATCGACCGCCTGCGTTTCACCGACGCCAGCAACCTGCCGGCCTGGTACGTGGTGAGCGAGGGCGGCTACGACCGCGCTGCGCCGGCCAAGGCCCTGCGCGAAGGCATCGAGATCGTGCGCGACTACACCGACGTCGACGGCAAGGCGCTGGACCAGGTGGGCATCGGGCAGGAGATCGACGTGCACGTGAAGATCCGCGCCACCGGCGAACAGGGCGTCGGCGACGTGGCGATCGTGGACCTGCTGCCGGGCGGCTTCGAGCCGGTGATCGAGCCCGCGCCGCCGGTCACCGACAAGCAGGAGGGTGAGGACGGCGAGGATGCCGGCGGCGACAGCGAGGTGGACGCATCCGCATGGCGCTCGCCGATCGGCCTGTCCAGCTCCACCTGGCAGCCGGAGTACGCCGACATCCGCGAGGACCGTGTGGTGATCTACGGCGACGCCATCCCGGACGTGCGCGAGTTCGTGTACCGGATCAAGGCCACCAATGCCGGCAAGTTCGTGGTGCCGCCGGCCTATGGCGAATCGTTGTACGACCGCCGCGTACAGGCCCGTTCGCCGGGCGGCGGTACGCTGACGGTGGTGCGCAAGCCGTGAGTCCGCGCTGTCACTTCCTCTCCCCGCTGGGGAGAGGAGCGAGGTGAGAGGCCGGCGCTCGCCAGGCTCCTCGGCATGACCAAGCCAAGGTTTGTTGTCCTGCGCGCACTGGCCCGCTGGCTGCACCGCTGGCAGAACTGGCTGGCCGGCTTCGTGCTGGTCGCCGCGCTGCTGGCGGGTTGCCGGCTGTGGCCGCATCCGGCCCTGCGCGACGCATTGCCTTCGTCCACCGCGCTCTACGACGACCACGGGCACCTGCTGCGGCTGACCCTCGCCAGCGACGACCGCTACCGCCTGTGGGTGCCGCTGAAGGACATCTCGCCGCAACTGGTGGACGGCGTGCTGCTGCACGAGGACCGGTGGTTCCGCTGGCATCCTGGCGTCAACCCGTACGGCCTCGCACGCGGCGCCTGGGTCACCTACGTGCGGCACGGCGACCCGCAGGGCGGCTCCACGCTCACCATGCAGTTGGCGCGCCTGCTGTGGCGGCTCAATACGCGCACGCCGCTGGGCAAGCTGCGCCAGATCGGTCGCGCCCTGCAACTGGAGCTGTTCTATTCGAAGGCGCAGATCCTGGAGGCCTACCTCAACTACGCGCCGTACGGCCGCAACGTGGAGGGCGTGGGCGCGGCCAGCCTGGCCTACTTCGACAAGGAGGCCGCCCGGCTCAGCCTGCCGGAGGCGCTCACCCTGGCGGTGATCCCGCAGGATCCCACGCGCCGCCTGCGCGCGGGCCAGTCGGGCGACGCGGTGATCAATGCGCGGCTGGCCGATTCGCGCAACCGGCTGTTCGCCCGCTGGCTGCGCAGCCACCCGCGGGATGCCGCGCTGAAGCCGCTGTTCGCACTGCCGCTCAACCTGCGCCCGCTGTCGCAGTTGCCGTTCGAGGCGCCGCACGCGGTGGAGCAGGTGCTCGCGGCGCGACGCATCGACGGCGACACGGGCGATGCGCGCGTGGCGACCACCATCGACCTGGGCCTGCAGCACGCGCTCGAACGCCAGGTACGCCGCTACGTGGAGCGCAACGATGCGCGCGGCATCCGCAATGCGGCGGCGCTGCTGATCGATACCCGCGACATGGGCGTGAAGGCGCTGGTCGGCTCGGCGGACTACGCCGACGCTTCCATCCAGGGCCAGGTGAACGGCACGTTGGCCAAGCGCTCGCCGGGCTCCACCCTCAAGCCCTTCATCTACGCGCTGGGCTTCGACCAGGGCGTGCTGCACCCGCAGACCGTGCTGCGCGACGTGCCCACCGCATTCGGCCCGTACGCGCCGGAGAATTTCGACGGCCATTTCCTCGGTCCGGTCACCGCCACCGAGGCGCTGATCCGCAGCCGCAACATTCCCGCGGTGTGGGTGGCGTCGCAGTTGCAGCAGCCGAGCTTCTACCAGTTCCTGCGCGATGCGGGGATCAGCCGCATGGCCAGCGAGAAGCACTACGGCCTGGCCCTGGTGCTGGGCGGCGGCGAGGTGACCATGCAGGAACTCGGCGGCCTCTACGCGATGCTGGCGAACCGTGGCGAGCTGAAGCCGCTGCGGCTGCGCGCCGACGAGCCGCAGGCGGCCGGCACGCGGCTGCTGAGCGAAGAAGCCAGCTTCATGGTGATGGACATGCTGCGGCAGAACCCGCGCCCCGACGAAACCACCGGGGCGCAGCCGTCGCGGCTGCCGGTGTACTGGAAGACCGGCACCTCGTGGGCGTTCCGCGACGCCTGGACCGCCGGCAGCTTCGGGCCCTACGTGCTGGTGGTGTGGGTGGGCAATTTCGACGGCGCCGGCAATCCCGCCTTCGTCGGCGTGGAGGCCGCTGCGCCGTTGTTCTTCAATATCGTCGATGCGTTGCGCGCGGAACGCCCGGGGCTCGCCGAGCCGATCCGTCACATGCCGGCCCGCCTCAAGCGCGTGCAGATATGCCTTGCCAGCGGCGACCTGCCGAACCAGTGGTGTCCGCAGAAGGGCACCACCTGGTTCATTCCCGGCAAGTCGCCGATCCGGGTCAGCAACGTGCATCGCCCGGTGGTGATCGACGACGCCAGCGGCCAGCCGGCGTGTCCGCCGTATGCCGGCAAGCGCACGCACGTGGAGGTCTACGAATTCTGGCCGTCCGACCTGCAGCGCGTGTTCGCGCAGGCCGGCATGCCGCGCCGCACGCCGCCGCAGAACCCGGCTTGCAGCGAAGCCGGCCGTCCGGACGGCGACCCGCCGCGGATCACCTCGCCGCTGCGCGGCAGCGCCTATGCGATGCGACTGAAGCAGGAGGGCCGGCAGCGCATCGCCTTCAGCGCCACCACCGATGCCGATGCCCATGCCTTGTACTGGTTCGTCGACGACGCCTACGTCGGCCGCAGCGCGCCGGGCGAACTGCTGTTCTGGCAGCCGCCGACCGCCGGCAGCTACGACGTGCGGGTGGTGGACGACCACGGCCGCAGCGACCAGCGCCCGCTGGCGGTGACCCGGATCGAGTGAGCGGCGGTGCGCTGCGTTATCCTCGTTGTCCCCGTGCACGACACGCGCCGCCCATGATGCCGTCGTCCGATCCGTCGTATTACCGCGCCACCGCCACCTCGTATGCGCCCTACGCGCCGCTGCAGGGCAGCGCGCAGGCGCACGTGGCGATCGTGGGCGGCGGCTATGCCGGATTGAACACGGCGCTGGGACTGGCCGAGCGCGGCGTGCGCGACGTGGTGCTGCTGGAGCGCGAGCAGGTCGGCTTCGGCGCCTCCGGGCGCAACGGCGGTTTCGTGTTCGCCGGCTATTCGCTGGGCGAGCAGGCGCTGCTCGACCAGCTCGGGGAGCAGCGCGCAAGGGCACTGTTCAAGCTCACCGTCGAGGGCGTGCACCGCATCCGCGAGCGCGTGGCGAAGTACGCCATATCCTGCGACGCGGTGGACGAGGGCGTGATCTGGGCCAACTGGTTCCGCGATCCGCGCATCCTGCGCGAGCGCCAGCAACTGCTGGCCGAGCGCTACGGTGTGCAATGGGAGTGGCTGGCCCAGGCCGAACTGCGCCGGCGAGTCCATAGCGACCGCTATTCGGACGGTCTGTTCGAGCGCGACGCGCTGCACCTGCATCCGCTCAACTACGCGATCGGGCTGGCCGCGGCGGCGAGCGGGCAGGGCGTGCGCATCCACGAACGCAGCGGCGTGCGGAGCCTCCGGCGCGACGGCCTGCGCTGGCGGATCGAGACCGCGCAAGGCGTGCTGCACGCCGACCAGGTGGTGCTGGCCTGCGGCGGCTACCTGGCCGGCCTGCAGAAGCGGATCGACCGCGCGATCCTGCCCATCGCCACCTACGTCATGGCGACCGAACCGCTGGGCGAGCGCCTGGCCGGGTGCCTGCGGACGCGGTCCGCGATCTACGACACCCGCTTCGCGTTCGACTACTACCGCCCGCTGCCGGACACGCGCCTGCTGTGGGGCGGCCGCATCTCGATCCGCAACCGTTCGCCGCGCGCGGTGCAGCGCCTGCTCCGGCGCGACCTGCTGCGGGTGTTCCCGCAACTGGAGGACGCGCGGATCGACTACGCATGGTCGGGCCTGATGAGCTACGCGCGGCACCAGATGCCGCAGATCGGCGGCAGCGGCGACGGCCTGTGGTGGGCGCAGGCGTTCGGCGGCCACGGCCTCAGCTCCACCTGCGCCGCCGGCGAGCTGCTGGCGGCGGCGATTGCGGAGAACGATGACGGCTGGAAGCAGTTCGCCGATTACAAACTGCCCAGCACGCACCGGCCCGCCGGCTACCTCGCCGCGCAGGCCAGCTACTGGCGGGCCGAATTCAACGACTGGCTGAAGACGAGAGTGGAAGGATGAGCGACAGTGACGCAACCCCGGCCGTGACCGAGATCGGCTGGGCCGATTTCGAGAAGGTCCTGATCGTGGCAGGCACGGTGACCCGGGTGGAGCCGTTTCCCGAGGCGCGCAAGCCGGCGTGGAAGGTCTGGGTGGATTTCGGACCCTACGGCGAGAAGAAGACCAGCGCGCAGATCGCCGCGCTGTACGGCGCCGAGCAATTGGTCGGCCGGCAGGTCGTGGGCGTGATCAACTTCCCCGAGAAGCAGATTGGCCCGTTCCGCTCGCAGTTCCTGCTCACCGGCTTTCCCACCGACGAAGGCGTGGTGGTGACCGCCATCGAGCGCCCGGTGCCGAACGGCACACGGTTGGCCTGACATGGACGGCGCATGGCAATTGCGTCCCGCCGAATTGGCGGACGCCGGGGAAATCGCGCGGCTCAGCGGCGAACTGGGCTATCCCGTGGGTGCGCAGGAAATGGCCGGCCGGTTGGCGGCGATCCTGCCGCACCCGATGCACCGTGTCAGCGTAGTGGCCGAAGGCGGCACGCTGTACGGCTGGATCGCGGTGGAGCGGAGATTGACCCTGGAGGCCGGCGAGCGGATCGAGATCGTCGGCCTGGTGGTGAGCGGCGCGATCCGGCGCGGCGGCGTGGGACGGGCGCTGGTGCAGGATGCGGAACGGTGGGCTCGCGCGCAGGGATTCGATGCGATCCAGGTGCGCTCCAACGTGGTGCGCACCGAGTCCCATCCGTTCTACGAGCGCCTGGGCTACGTGCGCCGGAAAAGCCAGCACGTATACGCCAAGCCGCTGGAAGCGGAGCCGGGCTAGGGCCCCGCTTCCGGCCGGCGCGCGCCGGCCAAGGATGCCAGTGTGCGCGAGAACGCATCGCTTTCAAGCCATGGATTGTTCGCGCACGAAGTGGTTTCTCAGGCAGCCTGGCGCTCGTCCTGCAGCATCTGGCCGGGCTGGCGCCGGATCGCCACGGCGATGCCGGCAGCGATCAGCCCGGTGATGCTGGCGATCACGAACGGCTGCAGGTAGCTGCCGCCCTGCGTGCGCATGAAGCCGGCGAAGAACGCGGCGGAGGCGGCGCCGATCTGGTGCCCGGCGGCGATCCAGCCGAGGTGCTGGCCGACGGCCTGCTGCTGATCGAAGGCTGTTACGCCTCGGGGCAAATGTTCGGCAGGAACGGCCCGGCGCGTTCGCTGGTCGAGGTGGCCGATGCGCTGATCGATGCGAGCCTGCGCCGCTGAGAGCGGCTTCGGTTGTGCCTTCGATTGTGCACAACGGCCCCGCCGTCATTCCAGCGAAAGCTGGAATCCAGTGAAATACCTCGTGCGAAGCACTCGAAATGGGTTTGTGTGCTTCGCACGAGTACCTGACTGGATTCCACAGCTTTCGCTGGAATGACGGGTGGGCGAAGGGCGGGCGATACGGGCGCAAGAGCGGGGGCAAGAGCGCAATCACCCGGGTGTCCGGCAGACGCCACACCGCCCCGAATCGACCCGGAAAAGGCCATGACGCGCGCAGGCAGGCCGGGCATCATGCCGCCTCGTCCATCAACAGGGATTCCCATGAAATTCCCCATCCTCGCCCTGTGGGCGGGAGCCGCCCTGGCGGCCGCGCCGCTGCATGCGCAGAACCCCGACTGGAGTCAGCCGCAGAAGCCTTTCCGCATCTACGGCAATAGCTGGTACGTGGGAACGCGCGGACTCAGCGCGATCCTGATCACCTCGCCGCAGGGCCACGTGCTGATCGACGCGACGACGCAGGACAACGCCGCGCAGATCGAGGCGAACATCCGCCGCCTCGGGTTCCGCCTGAAGGACATCCGCGTGATTCTCAACTCGCATGCCCATTTCGACCATGCCGGCGCCATTGCCCGGCTGGCCAGCGACAGCGGCGCGCAGGTGCAGGCGAGCGCGGCGGGCGCGAAGGCGCTGGAGGCCGGCGGCGCCGATCCGGACGATCCGCAGTACGGCGAGGCGGCGCGCTTCCCGCCGGTTCCGCATGTGAAGGTCGTGGGCGACGGCGGGACGGTGCGGGTCGGGCCGATCGCGGTGGTCGCGCACTACACGCCGGGCCACACCCCGGGCAGCACGTCGTGGACCTGGCGTTCCTGCGAGAAGGATCGCTGCCTGGACCTGGCCTATGCCGACAGCCTCACCGCCTACAGCCGCGACGGCTACCGTTTCAGCGACGATCCGCAGCGGGTCGAGGATTTCCGCCGTTCGTTCGCGACCGTCGCCGGCTTGCCCTGCGACCTGCTGATTACCCCGCACCCGGGGGCCAGCGGCTTCCTGGACAAGGTCGCGGCCCGCGACAAGGGTCAGCGGCCCGATCCACTGGTGGACCCGGGCGCCTGCCGGGCCTATGCGTCGCCCGGGGCGCCCGCGCGCCGCATGCTCGACGCGCGGCTGGCGAAGGAGCGGGGCCAGCCCTGACGGCGGGCCGGGCGGCGGCGGGGAAGCCGGTACGTTTGGCGGGAAGCCTCAACGGTCCAGCCAGACCGCCAGCCCCTGCGCATTCAACTCGATGTCCATGCCCAGCAGTTCGTACAGCGCGTCGCGGCCTTGCGTCCAGCCGTGCGCCTCGGCGCGGACCGCGTAGAGGTCGGTCAGCGCCTCCGTCATCGCGGCGTGGCGGTCGGGCTGGCCGTCCGCGGCGCGGGCCAGCGCCACCATCGCGTCGATCTGCGCGTGCAGGTCGGCGGCGAGCCGTTCGACCGTTGCCACCCGGCCGTAGTGGGTGAGGTACATCGCTTCGGGGCGCAGGGCGACCAGGCGGTCGATCGACGCGTGCAGCGCCTCCGGATCGAACTGCACCGGCGAGGTGGTCGGCAGGATGAACGGCCCCTGGGCAGTGTCGAACTCGCGGTAGCTCAGACCGAAGGTGTCGCCGGTGAAACAGACGCTGGCGCGCTCGTCGTAGACGCACAGGTGGTGCCTCGCGTGGCCCGGCGTATCGAGGCAGCGCAGGACGCGCCCGGCCAGGTCCACCACGTGGCCGTCCGGCGCCTGCACCACCCGCCCGGCCGGGATCGGGCGCAGCCGGCCGTAGGTCCGCTCCATTACCTCTTCGCCGTAGACCGCGCTGGCGCCGGCCCAGAGCTGGGCCGGGTCGATCATGTGGCGCGCGCCGCGCGGATGCACCGCCAGCCGCGCGTTCGGCAATTGCGCGATCAGTTCGCCGGCGCCGCCGGCGTGGTCCAGGTGCACGTGGGTGAGGATCAGCCAGTCCACGTCGGCGGGGGCGAGGCCGGCGTCGCCGAGCGCCGCCAGCATGCGCGGCACCGCGTGGTTGGTGCCGCAGTCGACGAAGGCGCCCCGGCCGCGCTCGACGATCAGGTAGGTCGCGTCGAAGCGCGGGCGCACGAAGCCGGTGTCGATGGTGTGGATGCCGTGGTTGTCCGTCATGCTCGCGTTGTCCGTCATGCCCGCCTCGCGCTAGCCCGATCCGGCGAGGGTAGCAAGTGCGTCCGGCGCGATCACTTGCACTTTGGTCGCGTCACCCGCGCTTCGCCGGCGTCCTGGCCGGCCGCGGCATGCGCCACAGGTACCACGCCGCGGCGGTCCGGTGCGGGCTCCATGCCGCGCCGATCGCGGCCATCGCCTTCGGGCCCGGCGCGGCGTCGAGCGACTTCAGCAGGCGATAGCCTTCGCGCACGCCGAAGTCGTCGGCGGGGAGGATGTCGTCGCGGGCCATGGTGTAGATCAGGAACATCTCGACGGTCCAGCGGCCGATGCCTTTCAACGCCACCAGCCGTTCGATCAGCGCTTCGTCGCCGAGCCCGAGCGCCTCGGCCCGGCTCGGCACGATGCCGGCGAGGGTGGCCTCGGCGAGGCCGCGGATCGTCTCCGCCTTGCGCGCCGAGAATCCGCAGGCGCGCATGGCGTCCAGTTCCGTGTCGAGCAGGCATTGCGGCGAAGGGAAGGCGCTTTCGGGTTCGAGCGCGAGCAGGCGCGCGACGATCGCATCGCCCGCTTTCACGTGCAGTTGCTGGTATGCCACCGCACGTACCAGGGCTTCGAACGGCTCGCGCGCGGGCTTGGGCTCGTGCAGGCAGGGACCGATTTGCGCGACGGCACGGGCCCAGTCGGCGTCGAGCGACGCCAGGAAGGTGGCGGCGTCGGCATGCGCTGCGCGCGGCGGCTTGCGAGGGTTCAACGGCATGGCTCCATGGATGGCATGGCGGGGAAGGCGGGCAATGGCCGTGGCGGCAGAGGCTACCGACCGGCAGCGCCGACGGCTAGCCGGCGCGGCGAAAGGTCAGGTTGATCCGGCATTCGCCCAGCGATGGATGATGGCCGGGCTTCAGCGGCAGCACGCCGTGGAAGCGCAGCCGGGCCGGTCCGCCCCAGACGGCCACGTCGCCATGCGCCAGCGGCACGCGGCGCTGGCGGTCGGTGCGCTGCATGCCGCCGAACAGGAACGTCGCCGGCAGGCCCAGCGATACCGAGACGATCGGCTGGCCGAGGTCGCGCTCGTCGCGGTCCTGGTGCAGGCTCAGCCGCGTGCCCGGCACGTAGCGATTGACCAGGCACGCATCCGGCACGAAACCGTCGAAGCCGGCCTGCGCCGCCGCCGCGCCGGCGAGGTGCAGGAACGACGGCGCCAGCGCCGGCCATGGCCGGCCGCTTTCCGGGTCGACCGGGTCGTAGCGGTAGCCGCGGCGGTCGCTCACCCAGCCCAGCGGGCCGGCATTGGTCATGCCCACCGACATGCGGAACCCGCCGGGCGTGACCAGGTGGCGGAACGGCGCCTGCGCCGCGATCGCGTCGATCGCCCGCAGCAAGGCAGCGGCGTCGTCCAGGGCGAAGCCGCGCAGCACCACCGCACCATCGCACAGCGGCTCGTCGCGGCGTTCCGCGGACGGGGCGAACAGGTCGAGGTTCATGGAGGGATCGGGGCAGTCAGGTCGCGTCGTGGAAGATCAGGCCCAGTGTATGCCGATGC
Organism: Frateuria sp. Soil773; assembly: GCF_001428405.1. Classification (GTDB taxonomy): domain Bacteria; phylum Pseudomonadota; class Gammaproteobacteria; order Xanthomonadales; family Rhodanobacteraceae; genus LMSL01. The sequence goes on along the minus strand of NZ_LMSL01000040.1, from coordinate 281,801 downwards.
CCGGCATGCACGCGGCTCACGCCGTGGCGATGGTTCACCCGGTAGATGCCGCGCGTGCCACGTACCGGGCGATGGTGCACGGCGAACACCACGGCGTCGCCCTGGCGCAGCGGCACCACCTCGGGCCGCGACTGCATGCGCGGCCGCTGTTCGGTCAACACGAATTCGCCGCCGCCGAAGTCGCGCCCCGGTTCGGACAGCAGGACGGCGACCTGCAGCGGGAACACGTGCTCGCCGTACAGGTCCTGGTGCAGGCAGTTGTAGTCGCCCGCGCCGTACTGCAGCAGCAGCGGCGTGGGGCGCCGCTGGCCGGCGTCATGGCAGCGCTCGACGAAGTCCGCGTGCGTGCCGGGATAGCGCACGTCCACGCCCATGGCGGCGTTCCAGCGGTTGGCGATCGGCACCAGCGGCGGGTAGAGCGTCGCGCGCAGGCGGGCCACGAGACCGGGCAGCGGGTAGTCGAAGTAGCGGTACTCGCCGCGCCCGAAACCGTGCCGCCCCATCACCACGCGGCTGCGGAAAAGCCCGTCCTGCCCGTACAGGCCGGCCAGCATCCGGCACTGCTGCGGCGCCAGCAGCGTCTCGATGATGGCGCTGCCGCGGGCGTCCAGATCGTCGGCGACGCGCGCCCAGTCGCAGCCGTCTAGACGCGCGACGCTTTCGTCCGCGTCGCGCATGGCGGCTTGCAGCGATGCATTCATGCCTGCGCCTCGCGCCGCAGCAGGAGGCGCTTGCGCGCCATGCCCCAGCGATAGCCGGACAGGCCGCCGTCGCTGCGCACCACGCGATGGCAAGGCACCGCCACCGCCAGCGGATTGGCCGCGCAGGCCTGGGCCACGGCCCGCACCGCACGCGGCGCGCCGATGCGGCGGGCGACCTCGGCGTAGCTGGCGGTGGCGCCCGCGGGGATCGCCAGGAGCGTTTGCCACACCTGCTGCTGGAAACCGGTGCCGCGCATGTCCAGCGGCAGGTCGAGGCTGTGGCCGGTGTGCTCGACGAAACCGGCTACCCGCGCCAGCCAGGGCGCGTGGCGGGAAGCGTCGGCTGCCAGCCGGGCATGCGGAAAGCGACGCTGCAGGTCGCGCAGCAGCGGCTCGGGCTCGTCGTCCAGCAGGATCGCGCAGAGGCCGCGCGCACTGTGCGCCACCAGGAGCGCGCCGAGCGAGCAGCGGCCGACCGCGTAGCGGATCTCCTCGGGAGCCTCGCCGTGCGCCGTCGCCGCGCGCTGCGGGGATGGGGCCAGGCGTTCGGGGCGGCAGCGCTTGCAGGGACGGAACCCGGCGCGCTCCGCCTCCGCGCCGGAGGCGTGGAAGGCCACGTTCTCCGGCCGCATCGGGCGGGCCGCGCAGGACGGCCGGCAATACACGCCCGTGCTCTTCACCGAATAGAAGAACCGGCCGTCGGCGTGCGGATCGCGGGCCAGCACCCGGGCCCAGCGCGGATCGTTCGAGGTGGCGGCCGCGAGGGCGGCCTTATGGGTGGACGGTTTCATGGGACATCCCTCGTGGGAGTTTGCGTGCGGTCGAGGCTAGGGCGTGACGGCCGTCGCGGCACTCCGTTTCTTGCGCTGCCGGCCGCACCCGGGAACGCGCGGACGCAGGGCGTTTCCCGTACCCTGTCGCCAGGGCCCTGCGGAAGGGACCGCGCCGTGGAGGCGCGGGAATCCGCCCGGCCGACGGCATCCATCGACAGGGGAGATTCCATGAAAACGTTCCTGAAACTGGCGTTCGCACTCGCCTGCGCGGCGTCGCTGCAGGCGTGCGTCGTCACCACCAGGGCCTATGTCGATCCGCAGCACCGGCCGGCCAGCCAGGCGGCACTGCTGCGGCCGGCGCAGCCGATCCCGGTGAAGGTGCGTGCCGAGTTCCGCACCAACGGCGTGCCCACCGCCAAGGCGACGCCGGTACTGCAGCATGAGGTGGAGCAGGCGCTGCTGGCCGGCGGCGTGTTCGTGCCGGCCGTCGATGCCGGCGCAACCCTCGACGTCACCGCCAACGACACGACCGACCTTAAGGATGCCCATGCCAAGGGCGTGCACTACGGCCTGACGCTGGGCTCGTCGGGCATTGCGGTGGACGACGACTACGAGTTCACCATCGTCTATCGCAGCGGCGCCGGCGGCGACCACCGCTCCATCTACCGGCACGCGATCCATTCGACCATCGGAGACATCAGCGGCCCGGCCGGTGCGCAGCCCACCACGACGGCGCAGGCGTTCCGGAGCGTGGTGGAGGACGTGGTGCTCGATTTCACGCGGGACGCCCAGGCCGCGGGCCTCACCGCGCCGTGACCGCATGCCGCGGCGCGCGGCATGCGACGCGTCGGCGGCACGGGTTCACCACTGAAGCATCAGCTTGCCGATGTGCGCACTGCTTTCCATCACCGCATGCGCACGGGCCGCCTCGGCGGCGGGGAATACCTGGTGGATCACAGGGCGCAGCTTACCGGCGGCGAGCAGGGGCCACACTTTCTCGTGCAATTGCCGCGCGATGGCGGCCTTGAAGGCGACCGGACGCGGACGCAGGGTCGAGCCGGTGATCGTGAGCCGGCGGCGCATCACCGTGGCCGCATCCACCGTCGCCCGGCTGCCGCCGAGCGTGGCGATCACCACCAGCCGGCCGTCTTCGGCCAGGGCGTCGATCTCGCGCGGCAGGTAGTCGCCGGCGACCATGTCGAGGATCACGTCCACGCCGCGGCCGCCGGTGGCCTGCTTCACCGCTTCGACGAAATCCTCCTCGCGATAGTTGATCGCGCGTTCCGCGCCCAGGCGTTCGCAGGCCGCGCACTTTTCCATGCTGCCGGCGGTGGCGAACACGCGATGGCCCAGCGCATGCGCAAGCTGGATCGCGGTGACGCCGATGCCGCTGGACCCGCCCTGGACCAGCAGGGTCTCGCGCACGCCGCCTTCGCCGTGGCCGAGCCGGCCGCGATCGAACACGTTGCTCCACACGGTGAAGTAGTTCTCCGGCAGCGCCGCCGCCTCGACCATCGAGAATCCCGCCGGCACCGGCAGGCACTGCGCCAGCGGCGCCACCGCGTACTCGGCGTAGCCGCCGCCGGCGAGCAGGGCGCAGACCGGGTCGCCGGGCTTCAGGCCGAACGGATTGGCGCTTCCCGTATCGCCGTCGGCCAGGATGCCGGCCACTTCCAGTCCGGGCAGGTCGGAGGCGCCTGGCGGCGGCGCGTAGTGCCCCTGGCGCTGGAAGACGTCCGGCCGGTTGACGCCGGATGCGGCTACCTTGATCAGCACCTCGCCCGGGCCCGGCCGGGGCATCGGTCGCCGGACCGGGCGCAGCACGTCGGCCGGACCGAAACGGCTGATCTCGATGGCTTGCATGGTGGTCATGGCGCGCTCCGTGGAGGGGTGGGGATCGAAGCAACATTGACGCGCTGCCGCGAATATCAAGCATGGCGCCGCGGGTTGCCGACTCCGGTTGACCCGGCGGCGCAGCGGCGATAGACAGGCGGCATCGTCCCGCCGGAAACTTCCCGATGCTGCATACCCTGTTGCTGGTGCTCGATCTCGCCGGCACCTTCGTGTTCGCGCTCAGCGGCGCGGTGGTGGCGGTCCGGCGCGAGCTGGACCTGTTCGGCGTGCTGGTGCTGTCGTTCGCCGCCGGCAACGCGGGCGGCATCACCCGCGATCTGCTGATCGGCGCCATCCCGCCGGCGGCGATCGCCGACTGGCGCTATCTCGGCGTCTCCGTGCTGGCCGGTCTCGTCACCTTCTACCGCTACGCCGACATCGAGCGCATGCGCAACCCGGTGCAGTTGTCCGATGCCGCCGGGTTGGCCCTGTTCGCCGTCGCCGGCGCACAGAAGGCGCTGGCCTTCGGCCTGAATCCGGCGATGGCCGCCTTGCTCGGCATGCTCACCGGCGTCGGCGGCGGCATGCTGCGCGACGTGCTGGTGACGCAGATTCCCACCGTGCTGCGCGCCGACCTGTACGCAGTGGCCGCACTGGCCGGCGCCGCGGTGGTGGTGCTGGGCAGTCTGCTGCACCTGCCGCCGACCGCGACCACGCTGGCCGGCGCGGGCGCCTGCTTCGGGCTGCGCTACATGGCGATCCGCCATGGCTGGCATCTGCCGCGGGCACGTGCGGATGCCGCCACGTCGACGGACGGGCCGGGCAAATAGAGCGGGGATCTGTCAGCAGGCCACGATCGTGCGGGAATGCGGCGCGAATATTCCTGCTTCAGCGTGATCGGAAAGCCATTGCATGAAAAATCAGGCGCATACCGGTATTTCCTGAAATGCCTTCATTTCGCAATAGCGATTGCATTTGCGCTGATGCTTGCGAGATGGGCCATTGGAGATGCCAAGCGATTATTCGCGTGTAATCCACGATTTTTGCGAAGCAATAGTGAGACGTGGTAGCCAGATCGGTGCGACTGTGGCGCAACATTTTACGATGCAGCGTATGTCCGATTCATTCGAAGTCCGGAATAATGTCTTGCATCTCAATAGCTTCAGGATTTTCGTAATATTTCTCGATACGAGAACCTGACTGGCGGCTTCATTGTGAGTTGATTCATCCCGTGTTAAAGCTGGATTCGCCAGGGAAGGCAATCGAAGCGCAAACGCACCCTGGCGTGTAGTCACTTCCAACCAAACGCAAGGAGCAGTTTATGAAGAAGTCTACATCCGTGGTGATTTCGGCCCTGACGATGGCCATTGCCGGCGTGGCCACCGCCGCTCCCGTGCAGCACACCAACTCGGTGCAGTTGTCGAACGACACGGCGGGCGCTCTCGGAGCCTCGACGCTGAACCTGACCGCGATGTCCAAGCACGTGGATGTCGATACCGGCGACGGCCACTGGCATTACGACCCGGCCTTCACGTCCGCTACGGCGCTGGCCGATGCGGGCAACGCGTCGTATTCGTTCGACGTGTAAGGCCTAGGGAAGCCGCATCGTCGATGCGGCTTCCCTTTCGCGTCGCCGGACATGCCCGGCCTCACTCCACCTGCATGGACGCATCATGGCCACACCTTCGCCCAGGGAAATCTTCCAGGTCGTGGAAACCGGGCTCGACCCGGACGGTATCCTCGAACGCCTCCAGCTTGCCCGCCTGGCCTTGCAGCGCGACCGGCTGGCCCAGGCGATCGGCGGTACGCCGGAAGCGGCCTGCCTGACCGCGTCGTACGAACAACTCGGCGCCGTCCACCAGGCACGGCTCCTGCTCAGCGCCGACCTGGGGGAATGGCTCGCCCTGTGGGAGAAGGAGCGCAACGAAGGGGTCCATTCGACGAGCCTGGCGCAACTTGAAGAACTGCTCGACAGCGAGCGGATAGCAGCCAGTGCGCTGGGCGGTATGCCTTGCCCGCTCGACGAGGCGAAGGGACGCATTTGGTCGCCCATGGGCGACTATTCCTTCCTGCATCAGGGAGGCAGCGTCGAGGTGATACCGGCGCCCCGCATCGGCGACGTCATCGCCATCGATTTCGACAGCCCGTTGGCAAGATCCATGGACTACGCCAGCGGCGTGCTGTCGCAACCGCCGCTTCCCCTGGACGAAACCGAGAAAACGCGGGCGGTCGAAGTATTGCAGGCCGGGCTGGAACTGATCGACGCCTCGATGCCGTATTACGGGCGCCTGATACGCGAATTCACCCGCCGGATCATCGTGAGGAAATCGCTCGAGTCGGTGTCCGATGCCGTACCCGGCGCATCCATCTTCGCGTCGGAGCACATGACCCGGCAGATCGGCGCGATCCGCATGCTCAATCCGCACCTGCCCGAGTTCTCGGCCGCGATGGCGGCCGAAAAGATACTCCACGAGTCCATCCACAATTACCTGGCGGCGTGCGAGTACGTGCACGGGAGCTTCTGCCACAGGGGCAACGAGGTGCGGCCGGTATCGCCGTGGTCCGGCAATCCGATTCCCAATTCCTCGTTCATCCATGCGGTCTTCGTCTATTTCGCCTGCTTCAAGTTGATGGAGGCCGCCGGCGAGGCCGGGCTGCTTTCGGCGCCGGAGCACGACCAGGCGAGAATCCGTGCGCGGACGCTGCAATTCGTCTCCGGTTTCTTGAGCAATCAGTCCATGACCGATTTCCTGATCACCGCGGAAGGCGTCGACGCCGTTTTGCTCGAGCGCCTGGATGCCATGCAGGAAGCGATCCGCGCCAGGGTGCGCGTCGAGGAGGAGGACGTCGAATATGCCTAGGCCAGCCGTGCTTCTGCTGCACTCGGAGGGAGATCCGCTGCTGAAGATCGTCGCGGCGGCGGCGGACGGCGGCCCGGTCCGCATGGGGCTGGCCGAGCTTTGCAGCCATGTCCACGTGGATCACGGCAAGACGCTCCCGCGCGTGCTGCTTCGCGAAAGCGCCGGCGAACTGCGTGCCTACGGCTACGTGATCAACCGGCTCTTCGACATCGATGCCAGGTCGCTGTCCGCACACGTGGCCGGCTGGGGAAACCTTTCGCCATCGTGGTTCCACCGCGCCATGGTCAGCCTGTGGCCGGCAGGCACGGTGTGCTATCCCTGGGCCGCCAAGGGTGCGTCCCTGGTGCAACTGCCGCTTCCCACGCAGTGGCACGTAGTCGCCAGGAGCGGGATCGCCGTCGCGGTGCCGCGCTACGTGTTCGGCTTCGGCGAAAGTATTCCCGACACCAGCGCGCTGCGCGATCCGATCCGCAAGTCCATCTGGTCGTATTTCAGCTGGAGGGATGGCGACGTCATCGATGGCCCGGCAGGGACGCGCAACAGGTTCTACGTCGAGCGGCCGCAGGGCATCCCATTGCTCGGCGCACGCATCGGTGACGAAATCGTCACCAGGCCACTGCGCGGCGAGCGGATTCCCGAGCCGGAACGCCTGCGGCATGTGACCCGCCTGGTCAGCGACCTGTTCGACTGTCCCCTGTGCGAGATGCTGTTCTATTACGGCGACGATGGCGTGCTCACCTTCCATGCCTGCTCGACGCGCCTGGGTAGCGTGGCGGAAGACGCGTCGGCACGCGCGTCCATGCAACGCTGGCTGGCCTCGCTCTGCGCCGTCCAGGCGCCGTCGCGGCCAGCGGCAAGCCGGCGGGAGGAGGCTTTGGCACCATGATCCGTTTTCAGTCGATCCGCGCCGGAAACGTCCGGGCCAGCCATCAACGGCGGCGGAGGCGGGCATGGGCCGTGTGGCTGCTCCCGTTGCTTGCCGTATTAGGCCATCTGCCGGTCGCTTCCGCCGGAACGCCCGGTATCGCGGGCAGGCAGGACTGCGGTGTCCTTGCCACCGACGACATGCTGCGGGTCTGCGACCAGGGCCATGCCTTGACGTTCGTGCGGCAGCAGGATGGCTCGTACCGGATCGAGCCGTCGCCCGATGACGGCTTCTGGGGGCTTCGCGCCAACGAGCGGCTGCTCTCCGTGGATGGGCAGCGGGCCAGGACGCCACGGGACCTGCTTGCCCTGCTCGGGCGAAAACGGGCCGTTACCGTCCAGCTTGCCGACGGCAACGGAGCGCCGCTGCGCCGCCGTCTCGACGACGAGCGGTTGGCCGTATTCAGGTCCCTCGCGAAGGGCCCGGAACCGGCACCGCCGCCTCCGGGCGGCCTGCCCGTACCGCCATCGCCCGAGCCCGTGGTCCCAGGCAGGTAGCCGGCAATGGGCTTTCCATGATCGTGCGCGAAGCTGTCTCCAGAGGTTGCGGCATGTTTCTCTACTATTTCCGAGTGGCTTTGCGCAGCCTCGTCTCGTCCCCGGCGATGACCCTGCTGATGGTCGCGGGCCTGGCGGTGGGCGCGGGTACCTCCGCCGCCACCCAGACGGTCGTCGACAGCCTGGGCGCCGATCCGGTGCCGAGCCGGCGCGGCCAGCTTTTCCACATCGAGCTGGGCACCCTGGCACCGGGCCATGCCCACAAGGACGGCAAAGCCGCCAATGGGGAGTTGCTCAATTTCGATACGGCTCTTCAGATCCTGCGCGCCAGCCGGTACCCGCTCAGCCCGTTGGCTCTGTCCAACGTCAGCCTGCCGCCCACGGGGCAGGAGCGCTATCCGCGGCGGGCCAATGCCCTGATCGCCACCAGCGCCGTCTTCCACACCTTCGACATCGGGTTCCGCGAGGGCCGCGCCTGGTCGAAGGACGCCGATACCGATCCCACCTTCCAGGTGGTCATTTCCGACGAGCTGGCACGACGCTTGTTCGGGGAAGGCAGCGCGGTGGGGCGCATCATCAGCGTCGCCGGCCACAGCCTGTCGATCGTCGGCGTGGCGCGGGACTGGCAGCCGCAGCCCCGCTTCTACGCGTCGGACCTGGGCGGCGACCCGTTCGGGTCGGCCATCGACATCTACGTGCCGCTCAGCGTGGCCAGGGCAATGGCGATGCAGCCGCGGCAACTGGAATGCACCGGAGGGGAGACGAGCCCGCAGGCGTCCACCTGTGCCTGGCTGTCGCTCTGGACGATACTGGAGGATTCCGGGCAGCAGCGCGGGTTCCGGGATTTCCTTGCCCGGTTCGTAAGCCAGCAGAACTCGCTCGGCGCGAGCCTCGATCCGGCGACGGCGGCGGTGACCCCGCTCGTGAAATGGCTGGCCTCGCACAGCGCGGTTCCCGACGAGGCCAGCACCCAGCGCTGGCTGGCGCTCGTGTTCCTGATCGTGGGCATCGTCAATTCCATCGCGCTGCTGCTGGCCAAGTTCATGCGACGCAGCGGCGAGACGTCGTTGAGGCGCGCCCTGGGAGCCAGGCGAGCCGACGTCTTTGCGCAGTTGATGATCGAATCGGCGGTGGTGGGCCTGGCCGCAGGCCTCGTCGGGGCGTTCATTGCCTGGGCAAGCCTCATGGCGATAGCGGCGCAGCCGTCCCGCTACGCGCACCTGATCGGGATCGGCGTCACGACGCTGGGCTGGTGCATCGTCTTTTCGATCGGCGCCGCGGTACTGGCAGCGTTGCTTCCCGCATGGCGGGCCTGCCGGATATCCCCGGCGGGCAACCTGAAACTCCTCTAGGCATCCGGACCAGCCATGTCTCCAGCCGTATCCGCCCTCAAGCGCCATCGCCTGTCCGCGACGCTGATCGTCCTGGAAATCATCGTGGCGATGGCCGTACTGGTGAACGTGATCCACCTGACCGTACGCCACATGCGGGAAGTCTCGCTGCCCAACGGCATCGACGAGACTGCCCTGCTGGTGGCCCGGATCGGCGGCGGGAATCCCGCGGACAACGCCGATGCCGCGCGCTCGGCGCTGAGCCGGATCAGGGCGCTGCCGCAGGTCGCCGCCGCCGCGCCGACCAATGCGACGCCGCTTTCGGAGGCCAATTTCGTGGCCAGTTTCTCCACCGTGCCGCAGAACCACGATACGGATACCGTGTCCGCATCCAGCTATTTCGGGCTGGAAGGGTTCGCCCGCGCGCTGGATCTGCGCGTGATTGCCGGTCGGCCGCTGCAGCACGACGACTACGTGGGAGCGGACCTGGACCTGTTCACGCCCACCGGCGATGCCGTCCTGGTGACGAAATCCCTGGCGGAGCAGCTATGGCCCGGTGGACACGCGGCGGGGGCGCTGCTCTACGGGCCGCAGCGCGCGTACCACGTGGTCGGTGTGATCGACGACATCCTGCGGCCCAGCATGGATGCGGCCAATCCGTTCGCCGCGGTGGTCTTTCCGCTGGGTGCGGTCACCGCCGTCAACGCACCCTTCGTGAGCCAGTTCGCCATTCGGCTGAAGGCGCCCGGCTGCGTCGAGGCCGACGCATGCGAAAAGCTCATCGCGTCGATCGATTCCATTCTCCGCACCGAGTACGCAACGGCGGAAAAAGTCTCGGTCGATTCGTTCGCCCACATGCGCAGGGCCTATTTCTCCGCGGAGACCACTACCGCCTGGACGCTGTTGCTGGCGGCGATACTGACCATGGTCTTCACGGGCCTGGGCATCTTCGGGCTCACCTCGTTCTGGGTGCAGCAGCGGCGCAAGCAGGTGGGCGTCATGCGCGCGCTGGGCGCCAGCAGGACGGCCGTGTTCGGCTACTTCCTGGGCCAGAACGCGGTACTTACGGCGGCCGGCGTCGTCCTAGGAGGGGGCCTGGCCGTGAGTGCCAACCATGCGCTGCTCGTCTACCGGTCCGGTACGGCATTGCCGTTCCAGTACATCCTTTACGGCGCCTTGGCGGTGTTCGCCCTGAGCCTGCTCGCCACGCTGTTCCCGTCGGTGCTGGCGACCCGCGTGTCCCCGGCCAGCGCGATGCGTGGGCGTTAGCCGGGGTCGGTCTTTCCTCTGTTGCAAGAGACGCGGCGTGGTGCGGGGCGTCCGGCACCCTTCGGTATAGGAATCCCCGATGCCCGGGAACCGTTTCCCGGGCAAGGAAGCATATGCATGCAGCCACCGTCATCCGAACGGGAGGGCTATCACGGCGCCGCGTCGACCAGCACCAGTTCCGCGTCTTCCAGCGCGGTGACGCGCAGCACGGCTTCGTCGCGGATCGCCGCGCCGTCGCGCGCGTCGAGCCTTACGCCGTTGATCTCGACCGCGCCCTTGGCCGGCACCAGGTAGCCGTAGCGGCCGGCGGCCATGGTGTATTCCGCGCTTTCGCCGGCCTTGAGGGTGGCGCCGAGGACGCGCGCATCGGTGCGTAGGGGCAGGGCATCGGCGTCTTCCTTGAAGCCGCTGGCCAGCGCCACGAAGCGTCCGGAGCGGTCGCCCTTGGGGAAGGGGCGGGTGCCCCACGCGGGTGGCTGGCCCTGGGTGTCGGGGATGATCCAGATCTGGAAGATCCGCGTGGTGTCCGCCTCCTGGTTGTACTCGGCATGGGTGATGCCGCTGCCGGCGCTCATCACCTGCACGTCGCCCGCCTGGGTGCGACCCTCGTTGCCGAGGCTGTCGCGATGGCTGATTGCGCCCTCGCGGACATAGGTGATGATCTCCATGTCCGCATGCGGATGCGGCGGGAAGCCGGTCTGCGGCGCGATGGTGTCGTCGTTCCATACGCGCAGCGCGCCCCAGCCCATGCGGTTCGGGTCGTGGTAGCCGGCGAAGGAGAAATGGTGCTTGGCGTCGAGCCAGCCGTGGTCGGCACCGCCCAGGCTGTCGAAAGGTCTGCGTTCGATCACGGGAATGCTCCTGTGCATGGATGTCCGCGCCGTTGCGCGGCTGGCCGCCAACATAGGGGTACGCCGTCCGGTCTTGTAGGGGCGTGAAGGAAACGATCCGTTGCCGGAACGCATGGCCGGCCACCCCGGTTGCGGCGCCGCGGTGCCGATGGCTCCGGCACAGGCGATCCCCGCATCGACGGTTTGCTTACACATCCTCGGCCATTGCGGCTTAAGGTGCGCGGATTGCACCGTCCGGGAGAGCCCATGTCCACGCCAAGCGCCGTACCGCACATCGTGATACTCGGCGGCGGCTTCGGCGGCCTGTGGGCCACCCGCGCGCTGCGCTCGGCGCCGGTGCGCATCACCCTGGTGGACCGCACCAACCACCACCTGTTCCAGCCGCTGCTGTACCAGGTGGCCACCGCGGGCCTGTCCGGGCCGGACATCGCCGCGCCGCTGCGGCACATCCTGCGCCGGCAGCGCAACGTCACCGTGCGCATGGACGAGGCGCGCGGCATCGATCTGCGGCAGCGCCGCGTCGCGCTGGCCGGCGGCACGCTCGACTACGACTACCTGCTGGTGGCGACCGGATCGAGCCATGCCTACTTCGGCCACGACGACTGGGCCCGTCATGCGCCCGGCATGAAGACCATGGACGATGCGCTGGCGATCCGCCGCCGCATCCTCAGCGCCTTCGAGGCGGCGGAGCGCGAGCCAGATCCGGCACGCCGCGCCGCATGGCTGAGCTTCGTGGTGATCGGCGCCGGCCCCACCGGCGTCGAGCTGGCCGGCACGCTGGCGGAGATCGCGCACCACACCCTGCGCGACGAGTTCCGCGAAGCCGACCCGCGCACCGCGCAGATCCACCTGGTGGAAGCCGGGCCGAGGGTGCTGGCGGCAATGCCGCCGACGCTGTCGGCCGAGGCGCAACGCAGGCTCGAACGCATGGGCGTGCGCGTGCACCTGGGCGCCGCGGTCACCGGCGTGGACGAGGCCGGCGTGCAGGTGGACGCGCAGCGCATCGAGGCGCGTACCGTGCTGTGGGCCGCCGGCGTGGCCGCCTCGTCGCTGGGTGCGCAACTGGGTGCGCCGTGCGACCGTGCTGGGCGCGTGCTGGTGGAACCCGACCTGTCGCTGCCCGGGCATCCGGAGGTGTTCGTGGCCGGCGACCTCGCCCACGTCGAGCAGGACGGCCGGCTGGTGCCGGGCCAGGCCCCGGCGGCCAAGCAGATGGGCCTGCACGTCGCCGGCGCGATCGGCGACCGCCTGGCGGGCCGTACCACGCGCGCTTTCCGCTACCGCGACTACGGTTCGCTCGCCAGCATCGGCCGCGGCGCGGCGGTGGTCGACGTGCGCGGCATGCGCCTGTCGGGCCTGTTCGCCTGGTGGTTCTGGCTGGTCGCGCACATCTTCTTCCTGATCGGTTTCCGCAACCGCCTGGTGGTGATGCTCGACTGGGCCTGGTCGTACTGCACCTGGCAGCGCAACGCGCGGATCATCGTCGGCAAGGGCAATGACGATGATGATGACGCCTAGCGTGCAACCCGCCTCGCACGCTTGCGCGATGCGGCACGTGCCATTACCCTGCGAACCCCCATCCACCCAGACGCGCATAAGGAGGTCAAGAGAAATGATTGTTTCGTCCCACATCTCCGCCGGGCTGGCGCTGCACTGATCTTCCTCCGGATGGCCGCGACGCGGCGCATCCGCAGCCATTGGGCATGTCGACCCCGGCGTTTTCGTCCGGCTTCCCGCAAGGGCGGCCGCTGCGTATCGTCTTTCCCTGGGGTTCCACGCATGCCGTTTCCGACATTCACGCTCCACCAGCTCGGCTGGCGGCCGGGCCATGCCCGCCATCTCACGCTCGAGGACTTCGAGGCCGGCTATCCCGCCCGCGTCGTCGGCGTGCACCGCAATGGCCTGTCCGTGCTGTCCGCCCGCGGTGCGGCCCTGGTCGCGCTGCCGCACGCCGTGGCCGCAGCCATCGAACCCGCGGTCACCGTGGGCGACTGGGTACTGCTCGAAACGGAGGCGCCGCGCGTGCTCCGCATCATCGAGCGGCAGTCGCTGGTCGCGCGCATCGCGGCCGGCGGCGAGCACCGCATGCAGGCGATCGCCGCCAACCTCGACAGCCTGTTCGTGGTCACCTCGTGCAACGACGACTTCAATCCGTCGCGGCTGGAACGCTATCTCGCGGTGGCGTTCGAGGCCGGCATCGAGCCGGTCGTCGTGCTGACCAAGGCCGACCTCTGCGCGGACACCGCCGGCTACGTCGATGCCGTGCAGGCGATCGCCGCCGGCGTCGCCGCGGTGGCCGTCGATGCGACGTCGCCCGCTTCCGCCGCGCGGTTGGCTCCGTGGCTGGAAGAGGGACGGACGGTGGCGTTCGCCGGTTCGTCCGGCGTGGGCAAGTCGACCCTGGCCAACAGCCTCGTGGGCCGCGCCGCGCAGGCCACCGGCGGCATCCGCGAGGACGACGCCAGGGGCCGGCACACCACCACCTCGCGCGAGATGTTCGCCTTGCCGTCCGGCGCCTGGGTGATCGACACGCCGGGCATGCGCGAGTTGCGCATCGGCGCGGTCGAGGCCGGCGTGGGCGCGGTGTTCGACGACATCGAGGCGTTCGCCGCGCAGTGCCGCTTCCGCGATTGCAGGCACGAGGGCGACGCGGGCTGCGCGGTCGAGCGGGCGCTCGCCGAAGGCCGGCTGGACGCCCGCAGGCTGGCCAGCTATCGCAAGCTGCAGCGCGAAGCGGCCAAGGCGGCGTACACGGCGCGCGAACGCCACGAGCATGCGCGCCGCTTCGGCCTGATGAGCCGGCAGGTGCAGCAACTGCAGCGCGAGCGCAAAGGGCGCGACGCCTGAACGCGCGCGACGGGCGTCCCGGAGGTTCGCGGAACCTCCGGGACGCTCCTTCGCGGTGCGCGGCATGGCGTCCGCGAAATGCAATTGTCTAACAGCGGGGCGGATCGATAGCATCGCCGCATGCCTCGCTCCACGCCCACGCTGCTGACCCGCCTGCGCCGCCACCGCGGCCTGTGGGTACTGGCCGTGGCGGTGCTGTTGATCAAGCTGGTCAGCGGCACGATCTGCCTGGGCGACAGGCCGGCGGCGCGCATCGCCGCGGTCTCCGCGGTGCCGACGGTCGCCGTCGCGATGGCCCCGGCCGACGCCTCCGTCGATGCCGCCGACGCCTGCCTGCTCGGCGAGGCGGGCGGCTGCCACTGCGCCTGCGCGCACTCGGCGGCCTTGCCGGCGGCGCTCGTGCTGCCGGTGGCGCACATGGACGTCTCGTTCGCCTCGCCCGAAATCCATTCGGGCTTCACGCCGGCCGCGACCGGCTCGTTGCTGCGCCCTCCGATCGCCTGAAAACGCCCGTTCCGCGATGAAGCCGCCGTGCAGGCGGCGCGTCGCTCCGTGACCGTTTCCAGGAGAAGATTTCATGTCCGTCCCACGTACGGCATCGCTCGGTGCCGCATGCCTGCTGGCCATGGCGACCTTGAGCGCCGCGCCACGCCCCGATCCATCCCCATCCGCCGCCGCGCAGGCACCGTCGCCGTTGCAGGACGCCGTGCGCCGGGTCTGGGCGGCCAGCCCGGACGTGCAGGCCGCGCGCGCCGGGCTGGCCGCCGCGCAGGCGCGCGCGCAGGCGGCCGCGCAACCGCTGTACAACCCGTCGCTGTCGCTGGAGGCGGAGAACGCCGACGTCGACCGGCGCACGGCCGGAATCAGCCTGGCGCTGGATCTTTCCGGCAAGCGCCGCGCCCGCGCCAGCCAGGGGAGCGCCGACCTGCTCGCCAGCGAGGCGGGCTACGAACTGCTGCGGCGGGACCTCGCCGCGCGCTGGCTGAAAGCGTGGGCGACAGCGTCGCTGGCCGCGCGCCAGCGCGCGCTGGGCCAGCGCCGGCTGGCGCTGATGCAGCGTTTCGACGCGCTGGCCGCCGAACAGCTCAAGGTCGGCGACATCAGCAGCCCCGAACGCGACCTGGCCGGCCTTGCGCTGGGCGAGGCGCAGATCCAGCAGGCGGCCTTGATCGGCAACGAGGCCGCGGCGCGCGCGACGCTGTCGTCGATCGGCGGCGACGCGGTCGATCCACTGCCGGCGCTGGACAACGGCATGCCGCCGCCGGCGGGCATCGTCCCGTTGCCTGACGACGAGCGGCCCGAGTGGCGCCAGGCAAGCGCGCGGCAGGCGAGCGCCGATGCCGGCGTGCAGGTGGCGCGCCGTGCGCGGATACCCGATCCCACGCTCGGCCTGGTCGGCGGCCGCGTGCGCAACGGACCGCTCAGCGACCGGGTGATCGGGGTGATCATCGCGATCCCCTTGCCGGTACTCAACAGCGGTCGTGCCGAAGTCGCCGCCGCGCGCGCCGAGGCCGAGGCCGCCGCGGCCGAGCTGCGCGCACAGCGGCAGCGGCTGCATGCCGGGTTGCAGGAAGCGCAGGCGCGCTATGCCGCCCTGCGCGATGCGGCCGCCGCGTTCCGCCAGGGCCGCGCGGCCGCCTTCGAGGATCGTGCCGCCCTGCTGGAGAGGCTCTGGCGCGCCGGCGAGATCGGCACCTCCGACTACCTCGTGCAGCTCAAGCAGAGCCTGGACACCGCGCTGTCCGGCCAGGAACTGGAAAGCCAGGCCTGGCAGGCCTGGTTCGACTATCTCGGCGCCGCGGGCCGTCTCACCGACTGGCTCGACGGCCGCACCCAGGAAACCTCCCGATGAACCGTACTTTCTTCAAACGCAGCCTGCTCGGCCTCGCGCTGGGCTTTTCGATCCCGCTCGGCGCATGGGCGCAGGAACCCGCGCCGGCCGATCCGCTGGCGCTCGACGCCGAGGCGGTCAAGGAGGCCGGCATCGCGGTCGGCGTGGCCGCGCCGCAGGCGCTGGCCGAGGAGCTGAAGGCGCCCGGCGAAGTGGTCGTCGATGCGTATTCGACCGTGCTGGTGGCGCCCCGGGTGGAGGCGCAGGTGCTTTCCCGCAAGGCCAGGCTCGGCGAGGTGGTGAAGGCCGGCCAGCCGCTGCTGGTGCTGTCCAGCGTGCAGGCGGCCGAGACCCAGGGCGCGCTGATCGTGGCCGAGCAAGACTGGCGGCGGATCGCCTCGCTCGGCCCGCAGGCGGTGTCGGCGCGGCGCTACAACGAGGCCCGCGTGCAGCGCGACCAGGCCCGCGCCAAGCTGCGCGCCTACGGCTTGTCGGACGGCCAGATCGGCGCGCTGCTGCGCAAGGGATCGGCCGCCGCGGACGGCAGTTTCGAGTTGCTTGCGCCGGTCGCCGGACGCATCACCACCGATGCGTTCCTGGTCGGCGAACGGGTCGAACCCGGCCGCACGCTGTTCACCCTGGTGCAGGAGGACTCGGTGTGGGTGGAGGCGCAGCTGGCGCCGTCCGACGCCGAGCGGGTCAAGCCCGGCGGCGCCGCGCGCATCCTGGTGCACGGCGGCGAGCTGCCCGGCAAGGTGGTGCAGCGCGCGCACCAGACCAGCGAGCGCACCCGCACCGTCTCGGTGCGCATCGCGGTGGACAACCGCGCCGACCTGCTGCATCCGGGCGAACTGGTCGATGCGCGGCTCGCCATCGGCGACGCGGCGCCGGCGCTGGCGGTGCCGGCCGAGGCGGTCGTGCTGCTGCAGAACCAGCCCAGCGTGTTCCTCGACAAGGGCAACGGCCGCTTCGAGCCGGCGGCGGTGGAGACCGGCGAGTCGCGCGACGGCTGGATCGTCGTCACGCACGGACTGAAACCCGGCGCCCGCTACGTGCGCAAGGGCGCCTTCGCGCTCAAGGCGCGGCTGCTGCGTTCGCAACTGGGAGAGGAATGATGCTGGAGCGACTGGTCGAACTTTCCCTGCGCTACAAGGTGCTGGTGCTGATCGCCTTCGCGGCGGTCGGCTTCCTGGGTTTCCAGGCGGTGCGCCAGTTGCCGATCGATGCGTTCCCCGACGTCACGCCGGTGCAGGTCAACGTGTACACCGAGGCGCCCGGACTGGCCGCCGAAGACGTCGAGCAACTGCTGACCACGCCGGTGGAGTCGGCCCTGGCCGGCCTGCCGAAGGTGGAGCAGATCCGCTCGGTGAGCCTGTTCGGGCTGTCCTACGTGTCGGTCTATTTCGACGACGGCATGGACATCTACTTCGCCCGCCAACTGGTCAACGAGCGGCTGCAGCAGGTCGGCGACCGCCTGCCTGCCGGCTACGGCAAGCCCGAGATGGGGCCGAACACCTCCGGCCTGGGCCAGGTGTTCTGGTACACCGTGGAGCGTGCCGACGAGCAGCCGAGGGAGGCGAAGGGCGCCGCGCCGGACGACATGGACCTGCGCACGTTGCAGGACTGGACCATCCGCCTGATCCTGCGCACCGCGCCCGGCGTCGACGACGTCACCTCGTGGGGCGGGCAGGAGAAGCAGTACCAGGTGCGCATCGACCCGGTGAAGCTGATCGCGCACAAGCTCGGCTTCAAGGACGTGATCGCGGCGCTGCAGGCCAACAACGCCCAGGTCGGCGGCAACTTCGTCGACGTCGGCCGCGAGCAGTACCTGGTGCGCGGGCTGGGGCTGGTGCGCAATGCGCAGGACCTGGGCAGCATCGTGCTGAAGACCGAGGACGGCACGCCGGTGTACGTGCGCGACGTCGCCGCGGTCGTCGAGGCGGGCGCGCCGCGCACCGGCGCGGTCACCCGCGACGGCCGGGAAGTGGTGATGGGCCAGGCGCTGGCGCGCATCGGCGAGAACGCCAAGAGCGTGGTCGACGCGGTCAGGTCGAAGCTCGACACGGTGAGGCAGGCGCTGCCGCCCGGCGTGGCGGTGAAGCCGGTGTACGAGCGCACCGGGCTGGTCAACGCGGCGGTGGACACGGCGGTGCGCGCGCTGGTCGAGGGCTCGATCCTGGTGGCGCTGGTGCTGTTCCTGTTCCTCGGCGAGCTGCGCAGCGCGCTGGTGGTCGTGCTGGCATTGCCGCTGGCGATGCTGATCGCCTTCATCTGCATGGAGCAGGCCGGGCTCTCGGCCAACCTGATGTCGCTGGCCGGGCTGGCGATCGGCATCGGCATGATGGTCGACGGCGCGGTGGTGATGGTGGAGAACGCCTTCCGCATCATGGCCAAGCGCAAGTCGCACGGCCTGCCGGTGGACCGCAGCGCCGCCGTGCTGGCGGCGGCCCGCGAGGTGGCCAACCCGGTCGCGTTCGCCATCGCCATCATCATCGTGGTGTTCCTGCCGCTGTTCAGCCTCGAAGGGCTGGAAGGCAAGATGTTCAAGCCGATGGCGTTCAACATCGGCTTCGCCATGGCCGGCTCGCTGGCGCTCGCGCTGACCCTGGTGCCGGTACTGGCCGCGCTGGTGCTGAAGCCGAAGGAGGAGAAGGACACGCGCCTGGTCGCCTTCCTGAAGCGCCGCTATGCCCGGGTGCTGGATTGGTCGCTGGCGCATCGCCGGTGGGTGCTCGCCGCTGCCGCCATCGCGCTGGTCGGCAGCCTGGCGCTGTTCCCGTTCCTGGGCAAGGAGTTCATGCCGAACCTGAAGGAGGGCGCCATCATGTGGCGCATCACCTCGATTCCCTCGGCCTCGCTGGATGAATCGATCGCCATCTCGCGGCAGGTATCGGCGCTGGTCAAGCAGCAGTTTCCCGAGGTCGAGACCACGCTGGCGATGATCGGCCGCGCCGAGAAGGGCGAGACCGCCGACGTGAACTACATGGAGGTATACACGCCGCTCAAGCCGAAGCAGCAATGGCGCAAGGGCGAGACGCTGGAAAGCATCGAGCAGGCGATGCAGCAGGCCCTGTCCGACGCGCTGCCGACCGCGGTGGTGAGCTACACCCAGCCGATCCAGATGCGCATCGAGGAGCTGATCTCCGGCGTGCGTGCCACCCTGGCGTTGAAGCTCTACGGTGACGACCTGGGCGAGCTGGACCGTTTGAGCGCGCGCATCAAGGATGTGCTGGCCGGCGTGCCAGGCGTCGCCGACCTCGCGCTGGAGGCGAACCTAGGCAAGCCGCAGATCCGCATCCGCGTCGACCGCGAGGCGCTGGCGCGCTACGGCCTGAATGCCGACGACGTGCTGACGGTGGTGAAGAACGGCATCGGCGGCGAGCCGGTGACGAGCCTGCTCGACGGGGTGAAGCGCTTCGATATCGCCGTGCGGCTGGACGATGACGACAAGGCCTCGCTGCCGGCGATCCGGCGCATTCCGATCCGCGCGCCGGATGGCGCACTGGTGAAGCTGTCGCAGGTGGCCGAGGTGAGCGATGCAGAGGGCTACTCGTTCATCCGCCGCGAGCAGTTGCAGCGCTACGCCGTGATCCAGATGGACGTGCGCGGACGCGACATCGACGGTTTCGTGCAGCAGGCGAATGCCGCGATCGCGCAACAGGTGAAGCTGCCGCCGGGCTATTACAGTGAGTGGGGCGGCGCGTTCGAGAACCAGCAGCGCGCGCTTAAGCGGCTGGCGCTGATCGTGCCGGCGACGATCTTCTTCATCTTCGTGCTGCTCTACACCGCCTTCAATTCGGTGAAGTACGCTGCGCTGATCCTGGCCAACGTGCCGTTCGCCACCATCGGCGGCATCGTCGCGCTGGCGGTCACCGGACAATACCTGTCGGTGCCCTCGGCGATCGGCTTCATCGCGGTGTTCGGTGTGGCGATGCTCAACGGCATCGTGCTGGTGAGCTTCCTCAACGGGCAGCGCGGCATGGGGCTGGCGGTGCGCGACGCGGTGCTCCGCGGCACCGCCTTGCGCCTGCGCCCGGTGCTGATGACCGCCAGCGTGGCGATCCTGGGCCTGGTGCCGATGCTGCTGTCCAGCGGCGTGGGCGCGGAAACCCAGCGCCCGCTCGCCACCGTGGTGGTCGGCGGCCTGATCAGCTCGACCCTGCTGACCCTGGTGCTGCTGCCGGTGCTGTACGACTGGATCGAGCAGCGTGCGGCCCGGCGTGCGGCGGTTCGCACGCCATGACGCGCATGGCGTTCAGAAGGAGGCGCAGGCAGGCGAGCGCACGCGCAGCACCGCCTCCTGCGCGAAGCGCGCCTTGTAGGCGCCGGCGATCGCGCGCACCGCCTGCTCGCTGGCGTCGTCGTCGGGATGGACCAGGGTGACCGCGTAGGCCGGTTCGCGCACGATCCCGCCGTCGGCGCCGCGCCATTGGCCGGAAGCGGCGGATACGGTGAGACCCTGCGGGAAGCGGGGCGTCACCGTGTCGCGCAGGAAGCGGTCCCAGTCGCCGGGCGATACCTGTCCCTGCGGCATCGCGGTGCCGAAGTACAGTTCGTCGCGCACGGCACCGTGCATGCCGGGCCCGCAGGCGCCGTTGGGCAGGCTTGCGCATGCGGCCAGCAGCAGAGGCAGGGCGGCTATCGCCGCGCGGCCGGGCCGCCGCGGCATGGCGCGGCGGACGAAGCCGCCGGCGCGTGCCTGCAACGATGCGGCGATACGCATGGCCGGTCTCTGCTGATGGGGGATCGCCATGATGGCCGAACCGGGCGCGGGCCGGGTATCCAGGTACGGCCACCGGACCGGCATGTGCCGGCCGGTGGCCGTGGTTCGGGGCTCGTCATGCCCAGCCGGCGGTGCGTCTTCGTCCACCGTGGATCGGCTTGCCTGGGTCTGGCAAGGAGCCTGGCGCGGCAGTCGGGCGATTGCCCTGAACCGGCGCTCGCAGATTCCGTGCGGGCAATGCTGAAGTTGCAAGGTGTGGGCAGGGCTCAATCGGTGCCGATGATCTTGCCCGTCTCCGGATCGATCTGCAGCTTCACGCGCTTGCCGGCCCGGTCGTCCGCCTTGGCGTGCCAGACGCCGTGCTTGAAGCCGACGTCGTGCACGTCGGTATAGCCCTCGGTGGAGAGCGCGGCGCGTACGTCGGTCTCGCTGAGGCGGGAAACCTGCTCGTCGGGGAAAGCCTGGCCGGTCCTGGGATCGACCCGCACGGACACGCGCGTACCGTCGCCGCTGCGGGCATGCGCCCGCCACATGCCGTCGTCGAACTTGAGGTCGTGCACCTTGGTGTAGCCCTGCTGTTCGAGCTGGGTGCGCACCTGGCGCTCGGTGAGGGCATCCTGCGCCATGGCGGCGCCGGCCAGCCCCAGGGTGAGCGCGGCGGCGAGAATGGCGGTGTTCTTCATGGCGGTTTCCTCGTGGGAGCGAGGCCCGGAGTGTTGGCGCGCGAAGATCAGCAACGGGTGAATTCGGTGTTGCCATGGCCGCCGTCCGTTCACCTTGGCGGCCGCAGGCGTGCACGGCGGATCAGGGCTCGGCATCCCAGTAGTCGAGGCTGTTCTCGCTGCGCTGCACCACATGCAGCCGGGTAGCGTCGTCGCGGACGGCGATCGCCGCGTACTTGCCCGAATCGGGGTACTCGACCAGCTCGGGCGTCTCGCGCGTGCCGATGGACAGGTATTTCAGCGGCGCGTCGGAAGTGTTGACGATCTGGTGCGGGTAGTCGGGGCCGGGCGGGACGAAGATCACGTCGCCGCTGCGGATCGGCAGCGTCTCGCCGGCCACGCGCAGGGTCCCGTGGCCCTCCAGCACGATGAACATCTCCTCCTGCGCGTAGTGGAAGTGGTACGGGCACGAACGCTTGCCGGGCGCGACGGTATCGATCGAGGCGCCCAGCTTGCATGCCGCCGTTCCCGGCGCCAGGCGGGCGCACAGGGTCTCGTAGAGCGGGTCGCGCACATGGTGCTCGAGCGCGGCGTCGTTGAAGTTGCGGATCAGCCGGTCGGCCAGTGCGCGGGCTTGCTCGGTCATCGGGTTTCCTGCGTCGATCGGCATGTTCCGCCGCGGAGGCGGGCGAGGGTACAACGCGTCGCCAGGGGACTGCCGTTTTCCGGGGCGGATCAATGGCTGCGGCGCCTCCGCTACCGGGACGGGCGCGCCGGTGGGCTATCCCAGCGCGACGAGCTGCCGCGCCACGTATACCGCCAGGAAGCCGGCCATGACGATCAGCAGCGGCGCCATCACGCGTTCCAGCAAGGTGCCGCCGTAGGCATGGACCTGCTCGCTGTCGATCAGCTTGCGGTTCCGGTTGAAGCGCACGGTGGCGAGCAGCACCACCAGCGCCCCGAACAGCAACAGCAGCAGGCCCAGCCATTCGGAAGCGCGCACGTGCAGGCCGGGGATCGAATGGCCGGCGGCGCGGGCGGCATAGGACAGGAAGATGTCGAACCGCTCCAGCAGGAAGCCGAACGCCATCACCGCGATCGCCGTGCGCACCCAGGCGAGATAGGTGCGTTCGTTGGCGGCGTGGTCGCTGAAGTGCGGGATCATGGGATGCATCCATGCCGCACCCGGCGTCCAGGGCAAGTGAAGCGGCTTGCCCGCATGCCACGGGGCGCCGCTTGCGCGATCATGTGCGGTCCGCCGCACTGGACGCCAGGATGCCCATGAACCGGATCACCACCGTCGACCCCGGCGAATACGAGGCACTGGCCGCGCTGTGGGAAGCCTCGGTGCGCGCCACCCACGACTTTCTCGACGAGGCGGACATCGCCGCGCTGCGGCCCCTGGTCCTGCACGACGGCCTCCCCGCGGTGACGCTGCGCGCCTGCCGCGACGAGTCGGGCCGCGTGCGCGGTTTCGTGGGCGTGGCCGGCGGCAAGGTCGAGATGCTCTTCGTCGATCCGGCCAGCCGCGGCCGGGGCATCGGCAGGGCCTTGCTGGCCCATGCGGTCGAGGTGCTGGCCGCCGATGCGCTCGACGTCAACGAGCAGAACGTCCAGGCGCTGGGTTTCTACCGGCAGGCCGGCTTCGAGGTCGTCGGCCGCTCGCCGCTGGACGGCCAGGGGCGGCCGTTTCCGTTGCTGCACATGGCGCGGCGGCCGCGGCGCGCCGGCGGCGAGTAAGCACGCGGCGGGTTGCCTTCGGCCACCGCACGGGCGCAGCCGGGCCGTTGCGCGCCGGCCGCGGCCGGCGTGCGCGGCGCGGGCCGCATGGCGCATGCGCTAGCATGTCGGCCTGCATTTGCATCGAAGAACCCTCCATCCCCGCATGTTCACGTTCGTTCTTGTCGCCCTGGCCCTGGTGACCCTTGGCCTCGTGGTTTTCCGTCGGTGGCGCGCCTTGCGCAATCGCGGACGCAATACCCGCCGCGCGGTCCGCCGGCCCGCGTCGGCGCGGCGGGCGCAGCAGGGCAGGAAGTCCGGCACGGTTTCACGGAGTGCCGCGCAGCCGGTGGCTTCGCCGAACCCGTATGCGCCGAAGATCGCCACGATGGAGACGCCGGCCGAGCCGTGGCGGCTGCAACGCCCGGTCGCGCCGCGGCAGGAGCGTGTCGCGGCCGGCATGCCGGAAGGCCGCGGCACCCGCCCGCCGGGTACGTCGACCGCCAGCATCGTGCGCGCCCTGAGCGGCATGGCCGGAACGGGGCCAGCGCGCGCGCCGGAAGCCGGGCGGATCGTGATGCGTCCGCCCGTACTGGCGAAGCCGAGCGACCATGCGGAAGCCACGGCCGTCGCCGATGCGTCTGGGTCCCGCCTGCCAGGAACGGAAGCGGTCGCGGACGTGCCTGCCCGGGCACCCGTCGCGGAAGACACATCCACGGCCGGGCCGGCCGCCGTGCGCATCGAGCCCGCAGGCGCCGCCGTGCGCGTGCTGCCGTCCACCCTGCGCAGCGCCTCGAACGACGATGGCGCACCCGCGGCGCGTGCGGCACTCGCCCCGCCCAGCCGGCCGGCCGTGGCCGAGCCGGCGCAGGCTGCCCCGCGCAACTTCGAGCTGCCGCCGCTGGACCTGCTGCTGACCCGCTCCGATACCGGCGACGTGGCCTCGGCCGAATCGCTGGCGGAGACCGGGGTGCTGATCGAGCAGCGCCTGCGCGAGTTCAAGGTGCCGGTGACCGTGGTCGGCGCCTCGGCCGGTCCGGTCATCACCCGCTACGAAGTGGAGCCCGCCGTGGGCGTGCGCGGCAACCAGATCGTCGCGCTGATGAAGGACCTGGCCCGCGGCCTGGGCCGTACCTCGATCCGCGTGGTCGAGACGATTCCCGGCAAGACCTGCATGGGCCTGGAGCTGCCCAACGAGCAGCGGCAGACGATCGGCCTGGCCGACATCTTCCGCTCCGACGCCTACCGCGGACACGACTCGCCGCTGGCGCTGGCGATGGGCAAGGACATCACCGGCGAACCGGTGGTCACCGACCTGGCGCGCGCGCCGCACATGCTGGTCGCCGGCACCACCGGCTCGGGCAAGTCGGTGGCGGTGAACGCGATGATCCTGTCGATGCTCTACCGCGCCACGCCCGACGACGTGCGCCTGATCATGATCGACCCGAAGATGCTGGAGCTGTCGATCTACGAGGGCATCCCGCACCTGCTCGCGCCGGTGGTCACCGACATGAAGCTCGCCGCCAACGCGCTCAACTGGTGCGTGGCCGAGATGGAGGAGCGCTACCGCGCGATGTCGGAACTGCGCGTGCGCAACCTCGCCGGCTACAACCAGAAGATCCGCGACGCCCGCGCGGCCGGCACGCCGCTGCACAAGCCGGCGACCGAGCCCGGCGCGGCGCCGGAGCCGCTCGACACGCTGCCGCTGATCGTGGTGGTGATCGACGAGCTGGCCGACCTGATGATGGTGGCCGGCAAGAAGATCGAGGAACTGATCGCGCGGCTGGCGCAGAAGGCGCGCGCCGCCGGCATCCACCTGATCCTCGCCACGCAGCGACCGTCGGTCGACGTCATCACCGGCCTCATCAAGGCCAACATCCCCACCCGCGTGGCGTTCCAGGTTTCCTCCAAGATCGACTCGCGCACCATCCTCGACCAGATGGGCGCCGAATCGCTGCTGGGGCAGGGCGACATGCTGTTCCTGCCGCCCGGCACCGGCTACCCGCAGCGCGTGCACGGCGCCTTCGTCTCCGACGAGGACGTGCACCGCGTGGTCGCGCACCTCAAGCGCCACGGCGCGCCGGCCTACCGCGAGGACATCCTCGCCGGCCCCGCATCGGAAGCCGCCGACCTGTTCGGCGACGAGCATGGCGACGCCGAACTCGACCCGCTCTACGACGAGGCCGTCGCCTTCGTGCTGCGCAGCCGCCGCGCCTCGATCTCGTCCGTGCAGCGGCAGTTGCGCATCGGCTACAACCGCGCCGCGCGGCTGGTCGAGAGCATGGAAGCGGCGGGGCTGGTATCGGCGATGGGGCACAACGGCGTGCGCGAGGTGCTGGCGCCCGGTCCGGACGACGGCTTGTAGACATCGGGGGCGCCGATGACGGAAGCGCGTACCTTGCGCTCCCGCGAACCCGTTGCCGCCTCCATGGCGATGACCTGGATGGCGAAAACGGAGGACGGATAGCCGTCCGGCAGACCTCCCACGGATGGCTTTTCGCCGGGTCTGGTGCCGCTGGCATGTCGCCGCCACCCGTGCCGAAGGTAGCCATGACCTTTGACCCTTCGACGCAGGCCGGTCACCGGCGTACGCTGCGCGCGACCGGCCGGCCCGTGGTGAACGGGTGGAGGTCGCCGGTAGCTGCCGTCCCCAGCAGCTACCCGCCTGCCTGCCAGCGCAGCCAGGCGAGGTTGTTCAAACGCTTTACCACGCAACTGCCCGGTTTCCGGGTGGTTCGTGTCCCCACAGTCCCCACAATGGAATCAGGAAAATCACCATGAGCAACAACGGCTCTCTTTCGAACAATCATTCCCGGCGCCATCTCGGCTCGATCCTGGGAAGCCTGGCGATCGCGGCTGCCGTCGGTGTCTTTGGCCTGGCGGGCTCCACCGCGGCCCACGCGCAAGCCACGGCGGGCAGCATCTTCGGCAAGGCGCCGGTGGGTGCGACCGTCTCGGCGCACAACACGACCGGTGCCCAGCGCCACGTCTCGGTGGATGCCAAGGGGCGCTACACCATCGGCGCGTTGCCGGTAGGCATCTACACGGTGGAACTGGAACTGGACGGCCACGTCGTCAGCCAGAAGAACGGCGTCCAGATCATCGTGGGGCGCGGCTTCAAGCTCGACTTCGATTGCGCCAATGACCAGTGCAAGGGTCCCAGCAACGGATAAGCGGCTACCGGCGTGGCAATGAGCCTTCAAGGCCATTGCCGCCCGCCGGGATGCATGGCGGGCAACCATCGAAAGCCCGGTGCCTTGGCGCACCGGGCTTTCGTCTATCCGGGAGCCGGCGCACGATCCGCGGAATCGGGCACCGGTACAGGCGTCAGAGCGCCTCGAAGATCCCGGCAGCGCCCATGCCGGTGCCGATGCACATCGTCACCATGCCGTACTTCTGCTTCCGGCGGCGCAGGCCGTGGAGCAAGGTGGCGACGCGGATCGCGCCGGTGGCGCCCAGCGGATGGCCCAGCGCGATGGCGCCGCCGAGCGGGTTGACCTTGGCCGGATCGAGCTTGAGGTCGCCGATCACGGCCAGCGCCTGGGCGGCGAAGGCTTCGTTGAGTTCGATCCAGTCGAGCCGGTCCTGGGCGATGCCGGTCTGCTTGAGTGCCTTGGGGATCGCTTCTTTCGGGCCGATGCCCATGATCTCCGGGCGCACGCCGGCGACGGAGAAGCCGACGAAGCGGGCCAGCGGCTGCAGGTTGTATTCCTTGATCGCCTTTTCGCTGGCGAGCAGCACGGCGCCGGCGCCGTCGGACATCTGCGAGGAGTTGCCGGCGGTGACGGTGCCGCCGAACTGGCCGTTGCGGAACACGGTCTTGAGCTTGGACAGCACTTCCAGCGTGGTGCCGGCGCGCGGGCCTTCGTCGGCGCGGATGGTGCGGCTGTCGGTGACGATCTTGCGGGTAGCCAGGTCGGGGTAGTGGTCGTCCAGCGCGAACGGGCTGATCTCGTCGTCGAACTCGCCGGCGGCCTGGGCAGCGAGGGCGCGGCGGTGGCTTTCCACCGAGAAGGCGTCCTGCGCCTCGCGGCTGATCTTCCATTCCTTGGCGACGTTCTCGGCGGTGATGCCCATGCCGTAGGCGATGCCGATGTTCTCGTCCTTGAAGATCGCCGGGTTCATGGCGATCTTGTGGCCCATCATCGGCACCATGCTCATGCTCTCGGTGCCGCCGGCGAGCATCAGGTCTTCCTCGCCCAGGCGGATGCGGTCGGCGGCCATCGCCACGGCCTGCAGGCCGGACGAGCAGAAGCGGTTGATGGTGACGCCGGGCACGGTGTCGGGCAGGCCGGCCAGCAGCACGCCGATGCGCGCCACGTTCATGCCCTGCTCGGCCTCGGGCATGGCGCAGCCGATGATGGCGTCGCCGATGCGGTGCGGATCGACGCCCGGCGCCTGCGCCATCACGGCGCGGATCACGTGGGCGAGCATGTCGTCCGGGCGGGTATTGCGGAACACGCCGCGCGGCGCCTTGCCGACCGGGGTACGGGTGGCGGCGACGATGTAGGCGT
Source organism: Frateuria sp. Soil773 (assembly GCF_001428405.1). Taxonomy (GTDB): domain Bacteria; phylum Pseudomonadota; class Gammaproteobacteria; order Xanthomonadales; family Rhodanobacteraceae; genus LMSL01. Next base: position 254,464 of record NZ_LMSL01000040.1, on the reverse strand, counting down.
CTTGCACTTGCTTGGTCATTTTGGCTTTCTCCGAAAGCCGGGATTCGGGATTGGGGATTCGGGATTCGTCAGAGCAGTTCGACGCAATCCCGATCTCCTTGGCCTCTGGCCCGGCACTTCAAAAAACGAATATCTGGTGGAGTGATGGTCGGAATGATTCCGGAATTCGTGGGGCGCAGGATTCGTTGCTCTAACGAATCCCGAATCCCCAATCCCGAATCTCAGTTCCTGAGCGGCTTGCCTGTCGTCATCGTGTGGGCGATGCGGGCCTGGGTCTTCTCGGTCTTCGCCAGTTCCACGAAGTGCTTGCGCTCCAGCGCCAGCAGCCACTCCTCGTCCACCGTGGCGCCGCGCTCGATCGCGCCGCCGCACAGGGTGTCGGCGATGCGCGCGGCGATGTCCACGTCGTGCCCGGAGGCGAAGTAGCCGGCCTGCAGGTTGGCCAGCGAGGCCTTGAAGGTGGCGGTGCCGACGTCGCCGGCGACCGGGATCGCGCGGGCCGGCAGCGGCGGGCGGTAGCCGCTCTCGGCCAATGCGCCGGCCACCTGCTTGGCGACGTAGAGCAGCTCGTAGGCGTTGAACACCACCACATCGCTGTCGCGCAGCAGGCCCATGTTCTTCGCCTCGATCGCGCTGGGCGAGACCTTGGCCATCGCCACGGTCTCGAACACCTTCTTCAGTTCCTCGAACGGGTCGGCGGGATTGGCCTTGCCCGCGCGCACGGCCAGCTCGTGCAGGCCGCCGCCGGCCGGCAGCAGGCCCACGCCGGCCTCGACCAGGCCGATGTAGCTTTCCAGCGCCGCCACGGTGCGCGCCGAGTGCATCTGGAATTCGCAGCCGCCGCCCAGGGCCAAACCGCGCACGGCGGACACCACAGGCACCAGCGCATGCTTGATGCGCATGCTGGTGCGCTGGAAGTTGGCGACCATCGCCTCGAACTGGTCGAACTTGCCGTCCTTCAGCAGGCCCAGCGCGCCCTTCAGGTCGGCACCGGCGGAGAACGGCTCGGAGTCCTGCCAGATCACCACGGCCTTGAGCTTCTCCTCGGCGATGCCGATGGCGTGCTGGATGCCGTCGAGCACGTGGTCGTTGACCGTATGCATCTTGGTCTTGAAGGAAATGATGCCGATGGCGTCGTCGCCCAGCGTCCACAGGCGCACGCCGTCGTTCTCCCACACCGTGCTGCCCTGGTCGAAGGTCTCGCCCAGGATCGGATCGGGGAACAACTGGCGCCGGTAGACCGGATGCTGCGAGCGCGGCTTGTAGCTGCCGGAGGCGGCCGACCAGGAACCGTCCTTGCCGTGCACGCCCTTGCGGCCGTCGGTGACCCAGGCGGGCAAGGGCGCCTTGCTCATCGCCTTGCCGGCGGCGATGTCCTCGGCGATCCAGCCGGCGACCTGCTGCCAGCCCGCGGCCTGCCAGGTCTCGAACGGGCCGAGCTTCCAGCCGTAGCCCCAGCGGATCGCGAAATCCACGTCGCGCGCGGTGTCGGCGATGTCGGCCAGGTGATAGGCGGCGTAATGGAACAGGTCGCGGAAGGTCGCCCACAGGAACTGCGCCTGCGGGTCGGCGCTGGCACGCAGCTTGCCGAACTTCTCGGCCGGGTCCCTGATGGCGAGGATCTGCGCGGCCTCGTCGGACGGCTTCTGCTCGGAGGGGCGGTAGTCCTGCTTCGCCACGTCCAGCACCACGATGTCCTTGCCGGCCTTGCGGTAGAAGCCGGCGCCGGTCTTCTGGCCCAGCGCGCCCTTCTCGATCAGGCCGGACAGCCACGCCGGCGCCTTGAAGTAGGCGTGCCACGGGTCGTCGGGCAGGGTGTCGGCCATGGTCTTGATGACGTGGGCCATGGTGTCCAGGCCGACCACGTCGGCGGTGCGGTAGGTGGCGCTCTTGGGGCGGCCCACGGCCGGGCCGGTCAGCGCGTCGACGGTGTCGAAGCCGAGCTTGAACTGCTCGGTGTGGTGCATGGTGGCCAGCATCGAGAACACGCCGATGCGGTTGCCGATGAAGTTGGGGGTGTCCCGCGCAGTCACGACGCCTTTTCCGAGTGTCGTGGTGAGGAAGGCTTCCAGGCCGTCCAGCACGCCCTTGTCGGTGAGCCGGGTCGGGATCAGCTCGACCAGGTGCATGTAGCGCGGCGGGTTGAAGAAATGCACGCCGGAGAAGCGGTGGCGCATTTCCTCCGGCAGCGCCTCGGCCAGGCCGTTGATCGAGAGGCCCGAGGTGTTGGAGGCGATGATCGCGGTCTTCGACAGGTGCGGCGCGATCTTCCGGTAGAGGTCGAGCTTCCAGTCCATCCGCTCGGCGATCGCCTCGATCACCAGGTCGACGTCCTTGAGATGGTCGAGGTCGTCGTCGTAGTTGGCCGGAATGATCGCGCTGGCGAGATTCCTGTCGGCCAGCGGGGCAGGCGACAGCTTGGCCAGGTTGGCGATGGCCTTGAGCGCGATGCCGCTCTTGGGGCCTTCCTTGGCGGGCAGGTCGAACAGCACGGTCTCGACGCCGGCATTGGTCAGGTGCGCGGCGATCTGCGCGCCCATGACGCCGGCGCCCAGCACGGCGGCCTTGCGGATGCTGAGGGCTGACTTCGGTGACGGTGCAGCGGTCATTGGCTTCTCCGGTGGATCGAACTCGAAAACGCGGGACAGGGAAGGACGGCCGTCGCCGGCCGGCGATGCGGAATCAGGGGTGGCTCAGGCCGGCGGCGGAAAAGCGGATCAGGTGCGCGGCGGTCTGCTCGCGGTGGATGCGCTCGGGCACGTCGCTCTTGCGCTGGATCATGCCGAAGCCGGACATGGCGTGGGTCAGGGCGCCTGTGACCAGGTCGATGCGCCAGTACAGCTCCTCCTTGCTGAGCTGCGGCAGCAGGCGCGCGAACTCGGCGGTGAACTGGCGCATCACGTGGCCGTAGTTCTCGGACAGGAACTGGCGCAGGTTGTCGTCGTGCTCGGCGAAGGCGCGCGCCAGCACGCGCATGAACAGCGAGCCGCTGCCGTCGCTGGACAGCTCCAGCGCCGGCCGGATGAAGGCGGCCAGCACGTCTTCCAGGGTGGTGTCGGGCCGGCCGGCCACCTTGGCCAGCGCGGCGAGGCGCTGCGCGTTGAGGGCGTCGAGCCGGCGGCGGAACACTTCCTCGACCAGCCGGTCCTTGGAGCCGAAGTGGTAGTTGACCGCGGCCAGGTTGACGCCGGCGGCGGCGGTGAGCTGGCGCAGCGAGCCGCCGTCGAAGCCGCGCTGGGCGAACAGCACCTCGGCAGCGGTGAGGATGCGTTCCTTGGTGGAGACGGAACTGTTCAAGGCGGGCGACCCCGGAGGCTGGAATCAAACGATCGTTTGAGCATACGCGCGACGCTTCCGGGGCGTCAAACGATCGTTTCCAACAAACGGCGGGTGGCTTGCGAATCAGTTAGAATCTGTCAAACTTTCGTGCGCTAAATCCGCATTCCGTGTCGGATTTGGCCCTACATTGCGTCGGCACGAGGCCGGCCCGCCCACTCAGATACCCGTTTTTCCGGAGCAGACCCATGGCGCTGGAGCGCACCCTTTCCATTATCAAGCCCGACGCCGTTGCCAAGAACGTGATCGGCGAAATCTATGCCCGCTTCGAAAAGGCGGGCCTGAAGATCGTTGCAGCGAAGATGAAGCAGTTGTCCCGCAAGGAGGCCGAGGGCTTCTACGCGGTGCACCGCGAGCGTCCGTTCTTCAATGCGCTGGTCGAGTTCATGATCTCCGGCCCGGTGATGATCACCGTGCTGCAGGGCGAGAACGCCGTGCTGGCCCACCGCGACCTGATGGGCGCCACCAACCCGAAGGAAGCCGCGCCGGGCACGATCCGCGCCGACTTCGCCGAGTCGATCGACGCCAACGCGGTGCACGGCTCCGACGCCGCCGAGACCGCCAAGGTGGAGATCGCCTACTTCTTCGCCGAGACGGACGTGCTCCCGCGGTAATCCACCCGATGCGCCCGACGGCGCGAGGAACAGGAAGCGGCCGCCGCGCGGCCGCATTCTCCAGAACATGAACCAGGTAGTCGCCATTCCATCCGATCCGACCGGCGCCGCCGGCAAGGTCAACCTGCTCGATTTCGATCGCCAGGGCCTGCGCGATTTCTTCACGCAGATCGGCGAGAAGCCGTACCGCGCCGAGCAGGTGATGAAGTGGATCTACCATCACCTGGAAGACGATTTCGGCAAGATGACCGACGTGGGCAAGGCGCTGCGCGCCAAGCTCGAGGCCACCTGCTACGTCGGCCCGCCGAAGACCCTCTTCGAGAAGGCGGCCCAGGACGGCACCCACAAGTGGCTGCTCGGCATGGACGGCGGCAGCGCCGTCGAGGCGGTCTACATCCCCGAGCCCACGCGCGGCACCCTGTGCGTGTCCTCGCAGATCGGCTGCGGCCTCAACTGCCAGTTCTGCTCCACCGCCACGCAGGGCTTCAACCGCAACCTGTCCACCGCCGAGGTGATCGGCCAGATGTGGGTGGCGGCGAAGTACCTGGGCAACGTCACCCACCAGAACCGCCGCATCACCAACGTGGTGATGATGGGCATGGGCGAGCCGCTGCTGAACTTCGACAACGTGGTCAAGGCGATGAGCCTGATGCGCGACGACCTGGGCTTCGGCCTGGCCTCCAAGCGCGTCACGCTGTCCACCGCCGGCCTGGTGCCGATGATCGACAAGCTGTCCGAGTCGATCGACGTGTCGCTGGCGGTGTCGCTGCACGCGGCCAACGACGAGCTGCGCACCGAGCTGGTGCCGCTCAACAAGCGCTACCCGATCGCCGAGCTGATGGCAGCCTGCCAGCGCTGGCTCGCCCGCCGGGCGCGCACCTCGATCACCTTCGAATACACCCTGATGAAGGGCGTGAACGACCAGCCCGAGCACGCGCGCCAGTTGATCAAGCTGATGCGCAGGATGCCGACCTGCAAGGTCAACCTGATCCCGTTCAATCCCTTCCCGGGCACCCGCTTCGAACGCTCCGGCGCCGATGACATCCGCGCGTTCCAGACCCAGTTGCTCAATGCCGGCGTTTTGACCATGCTTCGCCGCACGCGCGGCGACGACATCGACGCCGCATGCGGCCAATTGAAGGGGCAGGTGCTGGATCGCACGCGCCGTCAGGCCGAGTTCCGCAAGCGTCTGGAAGGGGGAGTCGCTCATGCGTCTTGATCGAATCGCGCTGGCCGGCCTGATGCTGGCGCTCGCCGGCTGCGTCACCACCAGTTCGGGCGGCGACTCGCTGAGCGAGAAGATCCCGAAGGCCAACAAGAGCGACGAGGCGAAGGACGCCGCGCGCATCCATACCGAGCTGGGCCAGCAGTACATGGCCAACGGCGACCTGCAGACGGCGCTGGAAAAGCTGACCAAGGCGCTGCAGTTCGACCCGAACTACGCGCCGGCGCACACGGTGATCGCCGTGCTGTACGAGCGCATCGGCAAGCTGCCGGAAGCGGAGGAGCACTACCGCAGGGCGGTGGCGCTGGAGCCGGCCAAGGGCGGCCCGAACAACAACCTCGGCGCGTTCCTGTGCAAGATCGGCAAGTCCGCCGAGGCGCAGTCCTATTTCGCGAAGGCGGTCGCCGACCCGTTCTACCAGACGCCCGCCGTGGCCCTGACCAACGCCGGCGTCTGCCAGTTGGGCGCCGGCGACCGCGCCGGCGCCGAGGCTAGCCTGCGCGAGGCGCTGGCGCGCGATCCGCAGAACGGCGAGGCGCTGCTGCAGCTTGCCAACCTGCTTTATCTGAATAACGATGCGTTCCGGGCGCGCGCTTTCCTGCAGCGGTTCGACGCCCTGGGCCAGCCCAGCGCGGCATCGCTCAAGCTCGGCCACGACATCGAATACCGACTGGGCAACAAGGATTCGGCCCTCAATTACGGCAGGCGACTGCAAAGCCAGTTCCCGGATTCGGAACAGGCGCACGCCCTCGACGCAACTGTTAGCCCATGACATCCCAGCAGTCCAATCCGGTCGGCGACGACTCGCGCGAGATTGATCTGTTCGACACCGCCGCGGTGAATACGGATGATCAATCGCCCCAGATCCTGCCGGCAAGCTTCGGCACCCGCCTGCGCGCCGCCCGCGACGCGCGCGGGCTGGATCTCGAATCGTGCGCGCATGCGCTGAAGCTGCCGCTGCGCATCCTGCGCCAGTTGGAAAACGATGCCCACGAGAGCCTCGACTACGGGGTCTACCTGGGCAGCTACATCACCAAGTACGCGCGCCACCTCGGGCTCGACGAGGACATCATCCAGGCCGAACTGGGGCGCATCAAGCGCGACGCGCCGACCCTGGTGGCCACCGGCGGCATCTCGCACTCGCGCTACCTGCTGGAGCGGTATGCCACCGCGGCCACCTACGTGGTGCTGACCGCGGTGATCGTGGTGCCGATGGTCTGGCTCGGCGTGCGCGGCACGCTGGACCGCGACATGAGCCATCTTTCCCCGCTCGACGCCGCCCCGGTGGCGCAGCAGGACGTGCCTGCGCACAGCGCCAGCGCCGCCGGCACCCAGGTCGCCCGCGTGCAGATGCCGCCGCCGCAGGTGGCCGCTCCGGACGACGATCAGCCGCTGCTCGCCTCGATGGTGCCCAACCTGAGCAGCGACAACCTGCAGCCGGCCAGGCCGGTGGCGCCGCCGGCCGATACCGGCAGCGGCAAGCACAGCCTCAGCCTCGACCTGACCCATGCGAGCTGGGTCGAGGTCACCGCCACCGACGGTTCGCGCCTGGAGTACGGCCTGCTGCCGGCCGGCAGCAGCAAGGTCTACCACAGCGACCAGCCGCTGGAGGTGCGCATCGGCAACGCCAGCGGCGCGCAGGTCAGCGTGGACGGCCAGCCGGTGGCGCTGGACGGCTACCGCCGCGCCAACGTCGCGCATTTCCGCGTCGCCATCCAGGACGGCAAGGCCGCGCCCGCCGGTACCTGATGCCGCGCCGCCCGTCGCCGGGCGGCGCATTTCGGTTATGCTTGCCCATTGTCCGCGGCCCGCCCGTGGACAGGAGCTGTTTTCCCTTTCTTTTCCGCGCCGGGCCGGCGGTTCGCACGACACGCTGCATGGCCCGCCAATGGTGACTGCATGGCATTTGACGCATACGACGATTACGAACAGGGCGAACTCGTACAGAAGTGGTTGCGCCAGAACGGACTCTCCATCGTCGTTGGCATCGCCATTGGCCTGGTGGCCATCTTCGGCTGGCAGCAGTGGCGCAGCCACCAGGCGGCCAACCAGGCCGCGGCCGCCGACCTCTACCAGCAGTTGCAGACCGCGCTGGCCAGCGGCAAGCAGACCCAGGCCGACCAGTTGATCGACCAGTTGCAGAAGGACTACGGCAAGTCGTCGTACGCCGTGTTCGCCGTCAGCGAGCAGGCGCAGCGCGACGTGCAGTCCAAGCAACTGGACAAGGCGCTGGCCTCGCTCGCCTGGGCCGAGGGCCACGCGCAGAACCCGGCCCTCAAGAGCCTGACCCAGTTGCGCATCGCACAGGTGCAGCTCGCCGCCGGCAAGACGAACGACGCGCTCGCCACGCTGGACCGCATGCAGGCGAAAGGCTACGAGGCGCTGGCGCAGGAACTACGCGGCGATGCGCTGGTCAAGCTAGGTCGCACGGACGATGCCCGCAAGGCCTACCAGGCGGCGATGGCGGTCCTTGGCGACGATGCGCCGCAACGCGGTGCCTTGCAGGTGAAACTCGACGATCTGGCCGTGGCCGGGAAGCAGGGCGCATGAATTTCGATGCAAAAAAGAAGCGTGGTTGGATGAAGCACGTGCGGCTGGCCGCACTGGCGTCGCTGGTCGTCATGGCCGGCTGCCATTCGTTCAAGAAGGAAAACGTCCAGCCGCCGACGCCGCTGGCCAAGGATTTCAAGCCGACCGTGCAGGTCACCCGCGTGTGGCGCAGCAGCGTGGGCAAGGGCGCCGGCGACAGCGGCGTGCGCCTGCGCCCGGCCGTGCAGGACAACGTGCTCTATGCCGCCAGCCCCAGCGGCGAGATCGCCGCGCTCGACGCGGCCACGGGCAAGACGCTGTGGTCGAAGAGCTCGCGCACCCAGGGCTGGTTCGGCTGGGGCGACAAGAAGCGCAAGGACGTCTTCTACTCCGGCGGCCCCGCGGTCGCCGGCGACCTGGTCGTCGTCGGCACGCTCGACGGCCACGTCTACGGCCTCAACGCGAAGGACGGCAGCCCGCGCTGGGAAGCCACGCTGAATTCGGAAGTGCTTTCCTCGCCGGTGATCTCCGGCGGCCTGGCGATCGTGCGCACCGGCGACGGCCGCCTGTACGGGCTGGACGCCGGCACCGGCGAGCGCCGCTGGGCCTACGACCAGACCAGCGTGCCGCTGCTCAGCCTGCGCGGCAACGGCCCGCTGCTGGTCGCCAACGGCGTGGTGTTCTTCGGCAGCGACGGCGGCAAGCTGGTCGCGCTGCGCATGGACACCGGCGAAAAGCTGTGGGAGCAGAGCCTGGCCAGCGGCGAAGGCCGCACCGAGATCGAGCAACTGGACGACGCCGACGGCGCGATCCTGCTCGACGGCTCCACCCTGTACGGCGCGGCCTACCACGGCAACCTGGTCGCGGTGGACGGCCCCAGCGGCCGCCCGCTGTGGACGCATCCGTTCTCCACCTTCACCTCGATGGCGATCGGCGGCAACGCGATCTACGGCGTGAACGACGACTCGCAGGTGTGGGCGTTCGACAAGAACGGCGGCGCCGACATGTGGAAGAACGACGCGCTGAAGTACCGCTGGCTGACCGGCCCCGCCGTGCAGGGCAACTACATCGTGGCCGGCGACATGGAAGGCTACGTGCACTGGCTGCAGTCCGGCAACGGCGCGCTGGCCGCCCGCGAGCGCCTGTCGAAGAAGGCGATCCGCGCCCAGCCGCTGGTGGTGGGCGATACCGTGTACGTGGAAGACGTCGAGGGCCGCATCGGCGCCTACCGTCTGTCCGCGCACTGACCGCCCAAGGAACCATGCGCTCCCATGCTGCCCGTCGTCGCCCTGGTCGGTCGCCCCAATGTCGGTAAATCGACCCTTTTCAATGCCCTGACGCGCAGCCGCGACGCCCTGGTGGCCGACATGCCCGGGGTGACCCGCGATCGCCACTACGGCGTCTGCCGCACCGGCGAGCGTCCCTTCGTGGTGGTCGATACCGGCGGCCTGTCCGGCGTCGAGGAAGCGATGGACGTGCTGACCGCCCAGCAGGTGCGCCTGGCCATCGAGGAGGCGCAGCTGCTGGTGTTCGTGGTGGACGCGCGCGACGGCCTGCTGCCGCAGGACCACGTGATCCTCGGCGAGCTGCGCCGCAGCGGCAAGCCGATCATCGCCGCGGTCAACAAGACCGACGGCCTGGACGAGCAGGACGCGCTGGCGGAATTCGCCTCGTTCGGCATCGGCGCCACGCTGCCGCTCTCGGCCGCGCACAACCGCGGCACCGAGGAACTGATCGCCACGGTGCTGCCGCTGCTGCCTGCCGACGAGGCCGAAACGGCCGACGAGGACGAGGACGACAGCATCCGCGTCGCCATCGTCGGCCGCCCCAACGCCGGCAAGTCCACCCTGATCAATCGCCTGCTCGGCGAAGAGCGGCTGATCGTCTCCAACGTCGCCGGCACCACCCGCGACCCGATCCGCGTGCCGCTGGAGCGCGACGGCCGGCGCTACACCCTGATCGACACCGCAGGCGTGCGGCGCAAGGCGCGCGTCGAGGAGGCGGTGGAGAAGTTCAGCGTGATCAAGACGCTGCAGTCGATGGCCGCCGCCCAGGTGGTGGTGGTGATGATCGACGCGCGCGAGAACCTCGCCGACCAGGACCTCACCCTGATCGGCCACGCGGTGGACGAGGGCAGGGCGCTGGTGATCGCCGTCAACAAGTGGGACGGCATGGACGCGTACCAGCGCGAGCAGTGCCAGCGCGCGCTGGAGCGCCGGCTGGTGTTCGTGGACTGGGCCAAGCAGGTGTTCATCTCGGCCCTGCACGGTTCGGGGCTGCGCGAGCTGATGCGCGCCGTGGTCCGCGCGCATGCCGCGGCGACCAAGGAGCTGGGTTCGTCCGAGCTGACCAAGACGCTGGAAAAAGCCTACGAAAGCTACCAGCCGCCGCTGGTGCGCGGGCACGCGCCGAAGCTGCGCTTCGCGCACCCGGGCGGCAGCAATCCGCCGACCATCGTGATCCACGGCAGCCGCACCAAGCACATCGCACCGGCCTACCAGCGCTACCTGGAGAACTTCTTCCGCAAGCGTTTCCGGCTGGAAGGCACGCCGATCCGGATCAGCTTCCGCGACGGCGACAACCCGTTCGCCGGCAAGAAGAACGTGCTCACCGAAGGCCAGATCCGCAAGCGCCAGCGGATGATCCGCGAGATGAAGAAGCGCAAGCGCTGAGCCGTTCCCGGGGCGGGCCGGCGCCTCGCATGCCCGCGCTGCCGGGTCTCCACGGGCCGCAAGGCTCCTACCGGCCGCCGCGTTTGACTAGACTGGCCGCATGGACGAATCACCGAACCGCGATGCCTTGCTGGACGCGCTGCGCGCGCGCGTCGCCGAGGTCACGCCGGCACAGGCCCTGGCCCGCCAGGCGCAGGGCGCGCTGCTGATCGACGTGCGCGAGGATGCCGAGCGCGCGGCCGGTTCGCCGGCGGGCGCGCTGGGGCTGTCGCGCGGATTCCTGGAACTGCGCATCGAGCAGGCCGAGCCGGACCGCGAACGCGAAATGCTGGCGCTGTGCGGCAGCGGCCAGCGCTCGCTGCTGGCGGCCGAGTCGCTGCAGCGGCTCGGCTACCGCCGGGTGGCTTCGGTCGCCGGCGGCTTCAACCGCTGGAAAGCCGAGGGCCTGCCCGTCGCGGCCGGCGGCCCCGACGCCGATGCGGCCGAGCGTTACGCGCGACAACTGCGGCTGCCGCAGGTCGGCGAGGCCGGGCAGGCCCGGCTGGCCGCGGCGAAGGTGGTGCTGCTCGGTGCCGGCGGGCTGGGCGCGCCCGCGGCGCTGTACCTGGCGGCGGCCGGCATCGGGCAACTGACCCTGATCGACGACGACCGCGTCGAACGTTCCAATCTGCATCGCCAGGTGATCCATGCTGACGCGCGGGTCGGCATGGCCAAGACCGAATCCGCCCGCATCGCCCTGCAGGCGCTCAACCCCCGGGTGAGGATCGAGGTCCGCACCGAACGGCTCCGGGCGGACAACGTGGAGTGCCTGCTGGCCGGCCACGACGTGCTGGTCGACGGCGCCGACAATTTCCCCGCGCGCTACCTGCTGGCCGCCGCGTCGCAGCGCCTGCGGCTGCCGATGGTGTACGGCGCCGTGGAGCGTTTCCGCGGCCAGGTCAGCGTGTTCGACCCGCGCCGCGCCGACTCCCCGTGCTACCGCTGCCTGTTCCCCGAGCCGCCGGCCGCGGCCGATGCGCCGAACTGCAGCGAGGCGGGCGTGCTGGGCGTGCTGCCGGGCACGGTCGGCCTGCTGCAGGCCACCGAGGCATTGAAGCTGGTGCTCGGCCTGGGCGAGCCGCTGGTCGGCCGGCTGCTGGATTTCGATGCGCTGGCGATGCGTTTCCGCGAAAGCCGGCTGCCGCGCGATCCGGCATGCCCGGGCTGCGGGGCCGGCGCGGTCTTTTCCGGCTACGAGGACATGCTGCGGCTCTGTGCCGCCGGCTGAGCCAGGTCCGAGGGGATCAAGCCGTAGACGGCGGCATCCATGGGCCGTTGCCAGGCCCATATGCGCTGGCGCGCGACGGCCTCGAAGCGGGCGCCGAGTTTTTCCGCCGTGCGCAGGCTGGCGCGGTTGTCCGGCAACACCACGACCTCGATCCGGATCAGGTCCAGCCGCGCGAAGCCGAAGCGCGCCACCTGGGCGGCCGCGCGCGCCGCGATGCCTTCGCCCTGGCGCGACTGGCGCACCCAGTAGCCCAGGTTGCCGCTGCGGTGCGGCCGGTTGCGCTGGTTGATCCCGGCGCCGCCCAGCAACGTGCCCGAGGCCTGCTCGAGAACCGCGAAGGCGTAATGCTCGCCGGCCGTCCATCCTCGGCGGCAGAACGCGACCCAGTCGTGCGCCGCGGCCAGGTCGTAGCCGGCATGGCACCACGGCAGCCAGCGACCCACGGTCGCCAGCGATTCCTGCACGGCGGCGAGCAGGGCGGGGGCGTCCTCCGTCCGCCAGGGGCGAAGCAGCAGTCCGTCGCCATCCGGCTCCAGGGCATGCGGGATCGGTTCGGGCGTATCCATCGGGATCGTTTGATAAGCGTGCGGCCGAGCCGGGATAATACGCACCTTCGCAGCAGGAACCATCATGGGCGCACGCATTCTCGACGGCAAACGCATCGCGCAGGAACTGCTGGACCGGATCGCCCGCCGGGTCGGCGAACGCAAGGCGCAGGGCCTGGTCGAGCCGGGGCTGGCGGTGGTGCTGGTAGGGCAGGATCCCGGCTCCGTCGTCTATGTGCGCAAGAAGCGCGAAGCCTGCCACCAGGTCGGTTTCCGCTCCTTCGACTTCGACCTGCCGGCCAGCACCACCCAGGACGAACTGTTCGCGCTGATCGACCGGCTCAACGCCGACCCGGCCGTGCACGGCATCCTGGTGCAGTCGCCGCTGCCGGAGCACATCGACGAGGACGCGCTGGTGGACCGCATCGACGCCGGCAAGGACGTCGACGGCTTCCAGGCGGTGAACGTGGGCCGCCTGGCCCTGCGCCGCTTCGGGCTTCGCCCGTGCACGCCCAAGGGCGTGATGACCCTGCTCGGCCATACCGACCGCCCGGTGCGCGGCCAGCACGCGGTGGTGGTGGGCGTGTCCAACCACGTCGGCCGGCCGCTGGCGCTGGAGCTGCTGATCGCCGGTTGCACCACCACCTGCTGCCACCGCTTCACCCGCGACCTGGAAGACTTCGTGCGGCAGGCCGACATCGTGATCGTGGCGGTCGGCAAGCCGGGGCTGGTCAAGGGCGAATGGATCAAGCCGGGCGCGGTGGTGATCGACGTGGGCATCAACCGCCTGGACGACGGCAGGCTGGTCGGCGACGTCGAGTTCAAGCCCGCGGCGCAGCGCGCCAGTTGGATCACGCCGGTGCCCGGCGGCGTCGGCCCGATGACGGTGGCGACCCTGCTGGAGAACACGCTGGAAGCCGCCGAGGCATACGGCCCGCAGCCCGGCGGCCGCTGAGGCGGCGGGACATTCCGCCGCAGATATGGCGAGCCCCGCGGCGAGGCGCGTATAATTCCCTCTTTGCAGCGGGACTTTTCGCATGCGCATCCTCGCCGAGGCCCTGACCTACGACGACGTCTACCTGGTTCCGGGCCACTCCGTCGTCCTTCCGCGCGACGTGGACACCTCCAGCCGGCTCACCCGCAACCTGCGGCTCAACATTCCCATCGTTTCCGCCGCGATGGACACGGTCACCGAGGCGCGCCTCGCCATCACCATGGCGCAATGCGGCGGCATCGGCATCATCCACAAGAACATGACGGCCGAGCAGCAGGCGGCCGAAGTGCGGCTGGTGAAGAAGTTCGAGGCCGGCGTGATCCGCAGCCCGATCACCGTGGGGCCGGGCACCTCGATCCGCGAAGTGCTGCGGCTCACCCACGCGCACAACATCTCCGGCGTGCCGGTGGTCGACGGCGAGCAACTGGTCGGCATCGTCACCAGCCGCGACCTGCGCTTCGAGCGCAAGCACGACGACCCGGTGCGCAACATCATGACCCGCCAGGACAAGCTGGTGACGGTCAAGGAAGGCGCCAGCCAGGACGAGGTGCTGCAACTGCTGCACAGGCACCGCATCGAGAAGGTGCTGGTGGTCAACGACGCGTTCCAGTTGCGCGGCCTGATCACCGTGAAGGACATCCAGAAGGCGCGCGACAACCCCAATTCGGCCAAGGACAGCAACGAGGCGCTGCTGGTCGGCGCCGCGGTGGGCGTCGGCGGCGATACCGAGCAGCGCGTCGCCGCGCTGGTCGACGCCGGCGTGGACGTGTTGGTGGTCGACACCGCGCACGGCCACTCGCAGGGCGTGATCGAGCGCGCCGCGTGGGTCAAGAAGCACTACCCGCAGGTGCAGGTGATCGCCGGCAACATCGTCACCGGCGAAGCGGCCCGCGCGCTGCTCGACGCCGGCGTGGACGCGGTGAAGGTGGGCGTCGGCCCCGGCTCGATCTGCACCACCCGCGTGGTCGCCGGCGTCGGCGTGCCGCAGATCACCGCGATCGACATGGTCGCCACCGCGCTGAAGGACGAGATCCCGCTGATCGCCGACGGCGGCATCCGCTATTCCGGCGACATCCCCAAGGCGCTGGCCGCCGGCGCATCCACCGTGATGCTCGGCTCGATGTTCGCCGGCACCGAGGAATCACCGGGCGAGGTGGAGCTGTTCCAGGGACGCTCGTACAAGAGCTACCGCGGCATGGGCTCGATCGGCGCGATGGCGCTCGGTTCCAAGGACCGCTACTTCCAGGACGAGGCCGACGCCGACAAGCTGGTGCCCGAGGGCATCGAGGGCCGCGTGCCGTACCGCGGCCCGCTGCGCAACATCATCCACCAGTTGATCGGCGGCCTGCGCGCCTCGATGGGCTACCTCGGCGCGGCCACCATCGAGGACGTGCGCAGCAAGGCGCAGTTCGTGAAGGTGACCTCGGCCGGCGTCACCGAGGCGCACCCGCACGACATCCAGATCACCAAGGAAGCGCCGAACTACCGGCTCAACTCGTGAGGCAGGGCGGGGAAGGCGAGACGACCATGATTGCCGCCTTCCCCGTACCGATGGCATCCGCGATCGATCTTCCGGAGCGGCCCGCGCCGACGCGTCGTTTGCCCGCCCGTCATTCCAGCGAAAGCTGGAATCCGGCGCCTTCCTGCGCTGCCCGGCAAAGGCGCTGGATCCCGGCCTTCGCCGGGATGACCGGCGTGGAGTCATACGCGAGCCGCGACGTCCGGGCATGCCGCTCCATCTTCTTCTCGACCTCAGGTCTTCGCCGTCCATGACCAACATCCATTCCGACAAGATCCTCATCCTCGACTTCGGCGCGCAGTACACCCAGTTGATCGCGCGGCGCGTGCGCGAGCTGGGCGTGTACTGCGAGATCTGGGCCTGGGACCACGATCCGTCGCAGATCGCCGCGTTCGGCGCCAAGGGCATCATCCTTTCCGGCGGCCCGGAATCGACCACGCTGGAAGGCGCGCCCAGGGCGCCGCAGGAAGTGTTCGACTCGGGCCTGCCGATCCTCGGCATCTGCTACGGCCTGCAGACGCTGGCCGCGCAGCTCGGCGGCGCCACCGAGGCGGCCGATGCGCGCGAGTTCGGCCACACCACGGTCGACATCGTGGCGAAAAGCCGCCTGTTCGACGGCCTCAGCGACCATGCCGGCAGCCACCGGCTCGACGTGTGGATGAGCCACGGCGACCACGTGGCGAAGGCGCCGCCGGGCTTCGTCGTCACCGGCGTCACCGACCGCATCCCGGTCGCGGTGATGGAGAACGAGGACAAGCGCTGGTACGGCGTGCAGTTCCATCCCGAGGTGACGCACACGAAGCAGGGCAGTGCGCTGCTCAAGCGCTTCGTTACCGACATCTGCGGCTGCGCCACGCTGTGGACGGCGGCCAACATCATCGAGGACCAAGTCGCCCGCGTGCGCGAACTGGTCGGCGAGGACCACGTGCTGCTGGGCCTCTCCGGCGGCGTGGATTCCTCCGTGGTGGCCGCGCTGCTGCACAAGGCCATCGGCGAGCGCCTCACCTGCGTGTTCGTGGACACCGGCCTGCTGCGCTGGCAGGAAGGCGACCAGGTGATGGCCACCATGGCTGCCGCGTCTGATGAGAGCGGCATGGGCGTCAAGGTCATCCGCGTCAATGCCGCCGAGCGCTACTTCAAGGCGCTCGAAGGCGTGGCCGACCCGGAGGCCAAGCGCAAGATCATCGGCCGCCTGTTCGTGGAGATCTTCGACGAGGAGTCGGAAAAGCTGATCGCCGCGGGCGGCAAGGTGAAGTGGCTGGCCCAGGGCACCATCTACCCCGACGTGATCGAATCCGCCGGCAGCAAGACCGGCAAGGCGCACGTCATCAAGAGCCACCACAACGTGGGCGGCCTGCCCGAGCACATGAAGCTCAAGCTGGTCGAGCCGCTGCGCGAACTGTTCAAGGACGAGGTGCGCCGCATCGGCGTGGAACTCGGCCTGCCGCGCGAGATGGTCTACCGCCACCCGTTCCCCGGTCCCGGCCTGGGCGTACGCATCCTCGGCGAGGTGAAGCCGGAGTACGCCGAACTGCTGGCCCGCGCCGACGCGATCTTCATCGAGGAACTGCGCAAGGCCGACCTGTACGACAAGACCAGCCAGGCTTTCGCGGTGTTCCTGCCGGTGAAATCGGTGGGCGTGGTCGGCGACGCCCGCGCCTACGAATGGGTGATCGCGCTACGCGCGGTGGAAACCATCGACTTCATGACCGCCCACTGGGCGCACCTGCCGTACGACTTTCTTGGCAAGGTGTCGAACCGTATTATCAATGAGTTGCGTGGTGTTTCTCGTGTCGTTTATGACATAAGCGGCAAGCCGCCGGCAACGATCGAGTGGGAGTGAATTTACGTCCTTCGAGGACTATTGCCAGCTATCGGAGGGTTGGCATAAAGCATTGATTTAGAAGTTAATGCGTTGCGTTGGCTATAGGTGGCTATCGCCAGCGATACCGTCATCTTCCGCTGCGACTACCGATTCAACGGGCTTCGGCTACGCCGCTCCCAGCGTGATGCACGAATTCGGTGCGCGATCGACGGGCGAGCCAGCCCACGAGGAATTGCCTGCGATGTTGCGAGTCTAGTCGTGGGTGTGGGCTTGCCGGCCTCTAGCGGCGCGACCCGATGCCCGCCAGCGGACGTTTAGCCCTGCTCGACGATGGCGTCAGCTTCAGCCTGGTGCCGTAGCGTCCAGAGATCGAGGCGAGGCTGTGGCAATCACCGGCCGCGACGGTACGGGGTGGCGGGGCATCCTGGAGATCGGGCGGTCGTGCGGTCTCGGTGTGGGTTGATAGGGCGCCATGACTTCACATCGAAGCCATGACCGCCTGCCAGGCGGCGTGTGCGACCTCGGGATGAGCGATATCGCTGTGCGCGCCGGAGATGCCGTCCCCATTCCTGATGACATCGCTTGCATCGATGTTGTAGACCTTCGATTTCTCGAACGCGTACGTCGCGTTGACGTCCCCTATCGTTATCTCCGACGCGATCGGGGACACGCCCTGGAGGCCAAACGCGCCGACCCCGCCGTATTTCGGATATGCCACCATGACGACCTGCCTCGCAAGGCGTGCCGCCAAGGGATAGAGATTGCCGACCGCGCCATCGTGCGTCGACCACGTGGTGAGAATGGGTCCCGATACCCGGCCTTGGCTGACGATCCGTTCGAAGTAGCCGGGCTCACCCATTCCCAACGTGGAGTACGACCAGAGCGAGAGCGCGCCCTGTACGAGGAACACGGAGTTGACCGGCCTGACCAGCGGCTCCCAGTTCCTGCCTGCCACCGCCGCGGAAGAGACGATGCAGCCGAAGCTGTGACCCATCAAGTGGAAGCGAACGGGTCTGGCGGTCGACCGCTGCAAAGCTCGCAGCAGACCCGCCACGCCGGTCTCGCCCACTGTCTTCGCGCGGGCTTTCATGGTCCAGAAGGACAACTGGCGCAGGGGGGACAACAGGGCATCCTTGATGTCGGCGATGCCGAGCGTCATCGGCTCGGCCGTGACGTCGATAGCCGTATTCACCACATCCTGGGCGTTCCAGTTTTCGATATGGCCGGAAGGGCCTGCCGTTTCGTCGGACCAGAGATCGGCTTCGCGCAACAAGGTGTCATACGCGTGGAGCACGTCGGCGCCCAGTTCACGCTCGCCGCCACGCTCCACGGCCGATCGGACGATGGTGTCGATCGCCTCCCTTGCGGGAACCGACGACGAAATCGATTCGGCGAACTGGTCCACGAGGGCGTCGACATCTTCATCGCCCGGCGATGCGCCGCCGAGCAGACCCGCTCCGCCGCCATCGCCGCTCGCGGGAATGGATTCCTCCCCCCAAGGCTGGCTCGGCCAATGAACGCCGACGAGCAGCGCCTTGAACGTCGGGTCCTTTGCTCGGATGGCCTGGCGATCCACCGCCATCTTGGCCATCTCGCCCATCCATTTGTTGCACTGCTCGATCGCTGCGGGCACGTCTCCCTTCCAGCCGTGGCTGGCAAAGAAGACGTCCGTGATCGGCTCGGCGTCGGCAGCGAGCAGGCCGCACAGCCGCTCACTTTCCATGGCGCCGTCCTCGCTGCGCTCATTGCCCGACTTGTCGAAGCTGATCAGGTAGTAGGAGAGATCGGTGCCCGGAAGGTTGACTCGCATGGCTCACTTCCTCGCGGCTGGATGGAGGCTAGGGGAGTGGATCTATCTGCGTATCGGCATTGCAGTGCACGCCGTACAAAAGCCCAAGCGGATTCCCGCCCTCGTCGAAAAATTCGTTCCGCAGATCGTGCACGGTTTCACCGATGGGCGATCCGCGAAGGAACTTGTCGAAGAATCGCCTTGCCCATTCGGAGGCGAACAAGGCTGGCACCTTGCACTCCGTACCGATCACGCCGCGCGCTCCCTTGCTCAGGAAGTACGGCACGAAGCCGTTGTAGAAAAGCGGGGACAGCTCGCCCGATTCGCACGCGTTGATGAAGACCAGTGGCGCGCCTCGCAGCTTCTGCTGGGCCGGTGCGTCGAGGTTGAGGTCGTCCAGGGTCACCTGCTCCGGACCGGACATGATGAGCCTTGATTGGCCTGGCCCGCCCCCGGCACCCAGGCCCAGGGATTCGGCATGGCAGTAGAAATAGATGATCTGGTCGGACAGGGTCTCGTCCTTGAGCGAGTTGATGAGGTCGGCCTTGCTCGTCCGGGCAACCGACCTGATCCTCGGAGAGCTCTCGGTCACGGTGTGCCAGTACGCCTGCTGGACCGCAACGAGCCCGCCGCCGAACTGCACATCGATGTCGCTGTTGAAGTTCAGCGACACCGCCAAACCATCCGGAATCCCCGGGATGCGGGTATCCCGCCGGTTGCTGTCGTTGCACAACGGTATCTGTTCCACGATGAGCTTGGCGCCCAGGAATCCTTTCCATTGGACGGCATTTTCGTCCCATGCGTCGGTGAGGTAGAGGAGCGACCACGGCACGGGGAAGTCACGCGCCAGTACCTGCAGCGTGAAGCCCTCGTCCGCTTTCGTCACCTCATTCACCAGGTACGTCCCCATACCCTGGCATTGCGCGTCCGCGGCGGGATGAAAGAACAGGCTTCGAAACAACAGATAGCCGGCCTTTGCGATGACCCGCAGGCCACGCGCGCTGATGGCCGGGTCGATGACAATCCCATGCTGGAACGGGCTGCCACCGTTTGCGTCCTTCGCCATGACGACGCCAAGCAACGCCTTCCTGACGTTCTCGATCCCCTGCGCCAACTCGCCTGCGGAGATGGGCAGGTGCGCGAAGGAGGCCGTCGCTCCCCAGGTCATGCAGTCATAGCCACCGAGCGGAGAGGGCTGTATCGATAGGCCGATGTCCCTTCTCGAGAGAGATTGCGCCACCTCGACAGGGCGGCCGACGGACGTTACCGTCGTTCCCTCCAGTGTTTTCTTTCCGACTTCGAGTGCAATATCGAGTTGCTGCACGAAGTTGTTTTCGCGATGGATGACCGCCGCGAGACGCGCAGAGCCGCTCGTGATTTTCGGCTGGATGTCGAACCTTGCCTTGCCGACCGACAGCCCTGCTTTGCTGATCATCAGGGGCCGCTGCGGCTCCGATATGTCGAAGTCGCTGCTGTTGAGCGTGACGGTCAACCTGATCTCGGCGCCAGGGTCGCGCGTCAGATGACTTGCCGGCGCCGCTCCCACGGCATCGGTGCCGGTCGATTCGTCGAGGTCAATGCTGATCGCGAGCACGTAGTTGCCCCGGAAGACGAGGGGCTCACCGGCGTCGTGGTCCTCCAGCACGGCGTTTACCCAGCGACCGCCCTCGGGCTCTTTCGCCGGGTCGAGCTCGGGGAAGGTCGGCGCCGCGGCTTCCGCAGCGAGGACGCCGGGGGAGGGGGCGACGTCGTCCAGAGGTTCGCATGGAGCGGCACTGTGGATCTCGTCGTCAGCCGGCAGAACGATGGCATCGTCGTGCGCCGGCAGACCGAACGACGGGAAGTCAGGATCGACCCCTGCGCCTAGCATGGGCGGATGATCGACAGGTACTTGCCAAGGTGCACGCGCCCACTCAGCTACCTCTCGTTCTCGGAGAACCCGATCCCGTTGCCAATACGCCGAGCCATCGGGCGGCAACTGCATCGGTGGATGCGTTGTGACGGGATCAGGCGCGGCGGCAGGCGGGGGCGGCTTTTTGAACAAACCGGGCTTGCCACCCCGAACAGGGCGTTCCCAAAGGGCCAACTTGCCTAAAATGCCTCGACTGACGGCCCGGCCGTACATTTCACCGGCACGGTCCTTGGTCGAGGTCTTCGCCAGTCGGCTGGCGGGTGCCATCCGGCCGACATAAAGCGCATCGCATGCGCCCATCGTCTGCAGCAGCTCGCCAATGGAGGTGCCGTCATCGACCGGTGGTGAGGCATGCGTCGCCGGCAGGAAAGCCTCGAGGAACTCGGCACGCGATCCGACATACCAGCGCCGCTCGACGCGCACAACGATCCACTCCCCGGAATCCATCAGGCGCGCCGAAAACTCCCGGACTCGCATCCGTCCGTCGATGATGCGTCGTGGATCGAATTCCGCAACCTTGATCCAGTGGCCCGACATGCGCAATTCCTCCATCCAAGAGAAACCTGCTGCGGCTAAGGTACGATCTTTGCTGCCTTGCATCCATAGGCATTTGATGGCATGCACGACCCACGCACCTCGTTGAAGCCCGGCGTGCATGCCCACAGGGGCGATAGCCTGCCGATGGCAGGCGCGGGATGCGGTTGATATAGTCCCCGGCAATCCATCGGAAGCATGTGGCGCGGGGAATCCGGGATTCAGCCACGGTCGGATCGTAGGTCCATTGCACGATCGAGGGAGCCGGCAATGTTGATCGTATGGCGCGGGTTGGCGATAGCTGTCCTGGGCATCCTGTCGAGCGCGGCATCGGCACAGGATGCGACCGGCGGCGAATGGACGTTCCGCATCGCCCCGTACCTGTGGGGTACGGCGATCGACGGCAACGTCGCGCACGCACGATTGCCCGTCGATCTGCATGCGGGCATGAGCTTCGGCGACGTCTGGGACAACCTCGACCTCGGCGCCATGGGAGCCTTCGAGGCACGGAAGGGCAGGTACGGGGTGCTTGCGGACGGAATGTTCGCCAACCTCTTCACCACCGTGTATGCGCCGATAGCCGGCGCGTCCTTGCCGGTCCGTCTCAAAACGCGCACGGCGACGGGCCTGCTCGCATTCCAGTACGGCTGGATCGAGAGCGATGCCGGGTACCTCGATCTCGTCGCGGGCGTGCGCGTATGGTCTGCGCGCACGCGGCTGGCCTATTCGATACCGGTCCCGGTGCCGCCTCCCGTACCGCGGCAATACTCGGGTTCGCAGCAGGAGCGGTGGGTCGACCTGCAGGTCGGCGTCAAGGGCCGGCGCATGTTCCCGAACGGGATGTTCGTGGGCGGCTGGGCATTGGCCGGCAGCGGCGAATCCGACCTCTCGACGGACGTGATGCTCATGGCGGGCTACGGCGTCAACGATCGACTCTCGGTCATGGCCGGCTACCGCTGGCTTTCGACCGACTTCAGGACGTCGAATGGATTCAAGTTCGACACCACCCTGCAGGGGCCGGGGATCGGCCTGGAATACCGGTTCTGACGTCGATCACGCAGTCCCCGCAATGGAACCACCCAGCACAGGCGAGGCAGATGCAACATCCACGGACGCACGACCACGTGCCGCCCCTGCTCAGGGGACTCGGGTTCCTGCTGATCCTGCTCACCAGCCTGACCGTCGGCCTGATGGAGCATCGCGCCAATGCCGAGGCGAGGACGAGGATGGCGCAGGCGAAGGCCCAGGTGAATGCCGTGGCCGAAGCATCCGGGGACGGCCGCGGGGTCGATTCGATTGCCCGGGAGATCCGGCTCCTGCGGCTGCAATTGCAGGAAGAGGACTTTGCCGACAGGGTTTTCGAGAATCCCTGGTTCCAGCTTCTGGGAGCGCTCGGCACCGCCCTGGTCGCCCTGTCGTTTCTCTACGAGGCGCGGGCGAAGTGGCCGCGGCGAAATCGGCCGGAACGCTCCCCGCCGCCACCGGCCTGATCGCCGGCGAGCCTCGCTCGTCCGTTTCATCCACCCCAGGAGGTTGAACATGCGACATCCCATCGGACGCTGGCTCCTAGGCGCCGCTCTTGCAGTGGCATCGTCGACCACCGCGCCGTCCTTCGCGTGTACCCGCCTGGTGTACCTGGGTGCGGACGGAGACGTGATAACCGCCCGGTCCATGGACTGGAAGCTGGATGTCGGAACGAATCTCTGGGCGTTTCCCCGCGGCATGCGGCGCGAAGGGAAAGCCGGGCCGAACTCGGTGGAATGGACGTCGAAATACGGAAGCGTCATTGCCTCGGGATACGACATCTCGACGACCGACGGGTTGAACGAGAAGGGGCTGTCGGCCCAGCTCCTGTGGCTCGTGGAAAGCCAATATCCCACCTACAGCAAGGACAAGCCCGCACTTTCGCTGTCGTTGTGGGCGCAATACGTCCTGGACAACTTCGCAACGGTGGACGAAGCCGTGGCGGCGCTCGAGAAAGACCCGTTCATCGTGGTCACGGACAACGTTCCCGGAGAAAGCCGCCTGGCCACGCTGCATCTTTCGATGTCGGACGCGAGCGGCGACAGCGCGATCGTCGAGTACATCGACGGCAGGCAGGTGATCCACCACGGCCGCCAGTACCAGGTCATGACGAACTCGCCGGTGTTCGCGGAGCAACTCGCGCTCAACGAGTACTGGAAACAGATCGGCGGCACCGTGATGCTGCCCGGAACCAACCGCTCGGCCGACCGGTTCGCGCGGGCGTCGTTCTACGTGAACGCGATTCCCAAGAGCGAGGATCCCGCCGTCGCGCTGGCGAGCGTGTTCAGCGTGATCCGCAACGTCTCCGTGCCTTTCGGCATCACCACGCCCGGGCAGCCGAACATTTCCTCGACCCGCTGGAGAACCGTTGTCGACCACAAGCGCATGCTGTACTTCTTCGAGTCGGCGCTCACGCCCAACACGTTCTGGGTCGATCTCCACAAGCTCGATTTCTCGGCCGGGACGGGCAGGGTCATGAAGCTCGACCTGGGCAAGGACCAGCGCAACACCTTCAGCGGCGAGACCAGCGCCGACTTCAGGCCTTCAAAGCCTTTCGCCTTCCTGGGGATCTGATCGCGCTGGGGATCTGATCGCAGATCCGGGGCGTCCTTGCGTCGCCTGGTTCGCGATGGCCGCCGTTCGCAACGGCACCGAATGCTTTCGACTCCGTTCCACCGGGGCCGGCGCGGGCGTGCCGCAAGCCTGGCGGGTCGTCCGGTCGTCCGGTCGGCTGTCGCACCGGCCGGGCGGGCGATTTCGCCGCCGCGATGCTCCTGCCGAAGCGACCGCCGCGTGGGCGGCTGCGGCGATATGTCCTCGCCCCGCCTGCGGGCGCTTGACCCGGGTCAAGGCATGGGCGGCCGGGGTTTCGCAGACTGCCATCATGAACCACATCATCACCGCCCCCGAGTTCGATCCGGCACTGGTCGCCCGCTATGACACCGCCGGGCCGCGCTATACCAGCTATCCCCCGGCGCCGCAGTTCCGCCGCGACTTCGACGAGATGGCCCTGCGCGAGGCGATCCGCGCCTCCAACGAAGAACCGATCCCGCGTCCGCTGTCGCTCTACGTGCACGTGCCGTTCTGCCTGAGCCCGTGTTTCTACTGCGGCTGCAACCGGATCATCACGCGCGACATCGGCAAGGCCGACCGCTACCTGGAGCGGTTGTACCGCGAGATCGAGCTGATGGCGCCCCTGTTCGACCGCGACCGTCCGGTGCGGCAACTGCATTTCGGCGGCGGCACGCCGAACTTCCTCGACCTGCCGCGCATGCACGAACTGATGGAGTCCCTGGCCCGGCATTTCAGCTTCAGCGGTGCGCGCGACCGCGAATACGGCATCGAGCTCGATCCGCGGTTCGCCGACGGCGACTATGTGCGCGGCCTGGGCGAGCTCGGCTTCAACCGGCTGTCGGTGGGCATCCAGGATTTCGATCCGGCGGTGCAGCAGGCGGTCAACCGGATCCAGAGCGTGGCGCAGACGCGCGAGGTGCTGGAGGCAGGGCGCGCCTCGGGCTTCGTCTCGGCGAGCGTGGACCTGATCTACGGCTTGCCGCGGCAGACCCTGGCGGGCTTCGAGCGCACGCTGGAGGAGGTCGTGGGGCTGGCGCCCGACCGGGTGGCGGTATACGGCTACGCGCACCTGCCGGAACTGTTCAAGGCGCAGCGGCAGATCGACGCCGCCGAGCTGCCCGACCCGGCCACGCGGCTGGCGCTGTTCGGCCGTGCGCTGGAGCGGCTTGGCGCGGCAGGGTACGTCTACGTCGGCATGGACCATTTCGCCCGCGCCGACGACGAACTGGTGCGCGCGCAGCGCGCAGGCACGCTGCAACGCAATTTCCAGGGCTATTCCACCCACGGCGAGTGCGACATCGTCGGGCTCGGCGTAAGCGCCATCGGCCGCATCGGCGACAGCTACGGCCAGAACGCGCGCGACCTCACCGGCTACTACGCCGCGCTGGACGCCGGCCGGCTGCCGATCGCGCGCGGCCTGCAACTGGACGAGGACGACCTGATCCGCCGCGCGCTGATCGGCGAGCTGATGTGCCATGGCGAGCTGGACATGCAGCGGTTCGGCGCCCGGCACCGGCTGATCTTCGCGCAGTACTTCGCCCCCGAGCTGGCGCGCCTGCGGCCGCTGGCCGCGGACGGGCTGGTCGGCATCGACGAGCGCACGATCCGCGTGACCGCGCGCGGCCGGCTACTGGTGCGCGTCATCGCCATGTGCTTCGATGCCTACCTTGGCGATCAGTCGACCCCGCGCTACTCGCGCACGATCTGATCCGGCGCGGTCACCACAGGCGTTTTCACGATGCGTCCCAGCCAACCGCCCTTTGGCCGGTTACCCGAGCCACCCAGTCCGATTGCCGACGACGGCGACGAAGTCCATTTCTGCCGCACCTGCGCGTTCGCCGGGGCATGCATAGCGGTGGGCTACGGCAAGCCGGAACTGGCGGCGCTGCATTGCCTGGTCGAGCACGTGGGGCCCTACCACGGCGGCGAGTTCATCTTCCGCAACGGCGACCCGTTCCGCGCGATCTACGCGGTGCGCGCCGGCACGGTGAAGACCAGCCTGATCGACCGTGACGGCCACGAACAGGTGCTCGGCTTCTACCTGCCCGGCGAGGTGATCGGATTGAACGCGATCTATCCGGACCAGTTTCCATGCGATGCGGTGGCGCTGGAAACCTCGCACTTCTGCCGCTTCTCGTTTCCGGCGATGAGCGCCCTGGCGGCGCGCATGCCGGCGGTGCAGCAGCAGCTTTTCCGGCTGATCAGCAAGGAGCTGGGCACCGCCAGCCTGCTGGCCGGCGACCACAGCGCGGACGAGCGCATGGCCGCTTTCCTCACCGACCTGGGCGAGCGCTACGCGGCCCGCGGTTTTTCCGGCACGCGCTTCCGCCTGAGCATGTCGCGCGGCGACATCGCCAACTACCTGCGCCTGGCCGCCGAGACGGTCAGCCGCGTGCTGGGGCGCTTCCGCAGCCAGGGGCTGATCCAGATCGAGGGACGCGAGCTGCTGCTGCGCGATCCGGCCGGGTTGCGCGGGATCGGCCAGGGCCTGCTCGCTTCCTGATGCGCTGGGTGCACGGTTGACTGGCCGGTCGCTGCCGCGCGCCGGTGCGGCGGCATAGATGCCTGCCGTTCCGGCACTTCTTCCCGCTCCTCGTCCTTGATCCAGTCGCCGGCGGCTGGCGACCGCTTCCGCGGCTGCGTCGCGACGCCCGGTGCATCCACGGGCGTGCGGCCGGATGTCTTTCATCCGGGCTCCTTTCTTTCGTAAAGCGACCCTCCCTTTTTCGGGGACCGGCGGATCGGTAACCGCAGAGGGTGTGGCGTGTTGTCACGCGGGTCGTTTACCGGGACGGATTTGACCGGCGTCAGTCCGTATCGCGCGCGTGCTGCGGAGACTGCGCCCAGACCCCCAAGGAGCTACGCCATGAATACGACACGCACGAGCCTGCTGGTCGCCTGCTTGCTGGCCGCGCTGGCGGGTGCCGGCACGACCCGCGCCGGCACCGCGCCCGCCGGTTCCGCCGATGCGCCGCTGCAACTGGAATGGGATGCGCGACTGCGCCACGAGCAGGTCGACGACGACGCCTTCCGGCGCGATGCGCGCGCCGATACGTTGCGCCTGCGGCTGGGCCTGCGCGCGCAGTTCGGCCATGGCTGGAGCGGCCTGCTGGAAGGCGCGGGCGTGGCCAGCGCGGGAGATCGCTACAACAGCGGTGCCAATGGCCGTACCGGTTACCCGGGCATCACCGATCCGCGCGGCGGCGAGCTCAACCAGGCCTGGCTGGCCTGGCAGGGAGAGGAGTTCGGTGCCGTGGTGGGCCGCCAACGCCTGCTCCTGGACAACCAGCGCTGGATCGGCAACAGCGGCTGGCGCCAGCACGAGCAGACCTTCGACGCCGTGACCCTGCAGTGGCGACCGGCGGCAGGCTGGGCACTGGGCTATAGCTGGCTCGACCGCGTGCATCGGGTGGCCGGCCGCGATGCGCTGAATCCGCTCATGCGCGAGCGCCGGCTCGACACCCACCTGTTCCATGCCGCCTGGACGCACGGAGAGCAGCAATGGACCGGCTACGCCTACCTGCACGAGGACCGCGACGTCGCCAGCGCCTCCACGGGCACGTACGGCGTGCGCTGGACCGGCCAGCCGGCGGCAGGGCAGGGCTTCGGCTGGACCGCGGAGGTGGCGCGGCAGGACGACTATGCCAACAACCCGCAGCACTTCTCGCACAGCTACTGGTTCCTGGAACCGGCGTGGACGCAGCACGGCATCACCGCGAAGCTGGGCTGGGAGCACCTGGGCGGCAACGGTCGCCACGCGTTGCAGACGCCGCTGGCGACCCTGCACGCGTTCAATGGCTGGGACGACCAGTTCAACGTGACGCCTGCCGGCGGCCTGGAAGATCGCTACGCCAGCGTCAACGGCCGCTTCGGGCAGACCGGCGTGGCGGGCAGGCTGGCCTGGATGCTGGCCTGGCACGACTATCGCGCCGACCGCGGCGGACGCTACGGCAGCGAGTGGAATGCGTCGCTGGGCTATCCCCTGGCGAAGGGGCTCGGCGCCCTGCTGAAAGTGGCCGACTACCGCGCCGACGGCTACGGCCGCGACAGTACCAAGCTGTGGCTGCAACTGGAATGGCATGGCGCGCAGGCGATGGGCGCGCGATGAGCGCGCAGCACGCTGCCCCGGCGTTGATCCAGGTCAGCGCGCCGGCGCGGCGTGCGCGGTGAGATAGCCGTCATGTCGTCGTTCCTTCCTTCCACTTCCATGCCGGCCGAACTGGACCTGCGCTGGCTGCCGTCGCCCGAGCCGCTGGAACGGGCCCTGGCGGCAGCCGATGCGCTGGCGCCGGGGCAGGCGGTCCAGGTGCTCACGCCGAGGCTGCCGCTGCCGCTGTTCGAGGCGCTGCGCGAGCGCGGCCTGCATGCGCGCGCCTTCGTGCTGCCGGGCGGCGGCGCGCGCGTGCTGATCCGCCGTCCCCACGACGATGTCCCGGCTCGCGATTGACCGCGCGCCGGCGGTCGCGCTGCCGCGCCGCTTCCTGCTCAGCGCGCCGCCATGGGGCATGCTCGCCGGCGTGCTGCTGGCCGTCGACGCCGACCGCCTGCTGCAGTCGCGCTGGCAGCCGGGCACGCTGGCGCTGGTCCACGTGTTCACGCTCGGCGTGCTCGGCAACGCCATGTTCGGCAGCGTGCTGCAGTTCCTGCCGGCGGCGGCCGGCGTGCGCCTGCGCGGGCTGCGTTGGGGCGGTGTGCTGCACGGGCTGCTCAATCTCGGCAGCGCCTTCCTGGTGGCGGGACTGCATGCGGGATGGCGCGGCGGCCTCGTGACGGCCGGTGTGCTGCTGCCTGCGGCCTTCGTGCTGCTGGCGGCGATGACCTTGCCGGGCGTGTGGGAAGCCGGCATGCAGCGCCTGCTGCGCGCCGGCCTCGCCGCGGCGCTGGGATTCGCGCTGCTGGCTGCGCTGCTCGGCGGTGGCCTCGTGCTCGCGCTGGGCGGCGTGCTGGCCTGGCCGGTCGCGTTGCCGACGCTGGCCGACGTGCATGCGGGCTGGGGCCTGCTCGGCTGGATCGTCCTGCTGCTGGCGAGCGTGGCGCCGGTGGTCATGCCGATGTTCCAGGGCACCGCCGCGCCGCCGGCGAAGCTCCAGGCATCGTGGCTGGCGGGCGCGGTGGCTGCCCTTCTCGGCGGGGCATGGCTGCACCTGTGGCGCGGCGAGGCCGCGGTGCTGCGGATGGCGCCTGCGGCGCTGGCGGGCACGTTCGCGGCGGCCTCGCTGTGGCTGCAATGGCGCGCGCCGCGGCCGCGCCGGGGACCGTTGTGGTGGAGCTGGCGCGGCGGCCTGCTCGCACTGCTGGCCGCCGCGCTGGCCTGGCTGTTCGATCCCGGCAGCGCCTTGCGGGCCGCCGCGCTGGCCCTGCTGGTGGCGTTGCCGTGGCTGGTCAATGGCATGGCCCTGGAGATCGTCGCCTTCCTCGGCTGGATCGAGCTGCATCGCCGCGTCGGCCGCGGCGTGCAACTGCCCGGCGTGCAGCGCCTGCTGCCGGAGCGCGACAAGTGGCGCGTGCTGCATGCGCAATGGCTTGCCGCGGCACTGCTGTTCGCCGCGGTGATGCTGTCCGGCCGGGGCGGGCCGGCCGCATGGCTGGCGCGGGCGGCCGGCGCGGGACAACTGCTTGCCTGGTGGCTGCTGTGGCGGGCCCTGCGCGGTGTTCGCCGGCGTTCGCACCGCTTCCTGTCGAACCTGGAGAGTTTCCGATGAATGCCAAGTTGCCGCTGGTCTATGCCTGCTCCGGCTGTTCCAGCGCGGCGCAGATGGCCAACCATCTCGCGTTGAAGCTGGACCGCGCAGGCATCGCCGAGATGTCGTGCATCGCCGGCGTCGGTGGCGGCGTCGCCAGCCTGGTGCGCAGCGCGCGGAGCGGCCGGCGCATCCTTGCGCTGGACGGCTGTGCGCTGAAGTGCGTCGCGGCCTGCCTCGCCAACGTGGGCGTGGTGGCCGACACCCATCTGGTGCTTTCCGGGCATGGGGTAAAGAAGCGCCGGCATGCCGACTTCGACCCGGTCCTGGCGCGGCGGGTCTACCTGGCCGCGGCATTGCCCGCGGCGCACGCCTTGAAGCCGGATGCGGTGCGCACGGACGGGGAGCGCGCCGATGCGTCCGCCGCGGCTTGAGCGTTTCGCGCTCGCTCGCACGCGCGATGCGATCGACCGCATCGACGACGGCCTGATCGTGCTGCTTGCCGCGCGGCGTCCGCTGGTGCACGCGGCGGCCGCGCTCAAGCCGCATGCCGGCATACCGCCGCGCGATCCCGAACGCGAGCGCAGGGTGCGCATCCGGGCGCAGCGACTGGCGGTGCGGCTCGGCGTGCCGGGAACCTCGGCACAACGGCTCCTCGACCTGGTGATCGGCGATGCCTGCCGCCAGCAGGGCCTGCCGGCGGCTCCGGCGGAAGGCGCCGCGGCCGACCCGGGACTTGACCGGGATCAGGGCACGCCGACGCGCACCATCGCGATGATCGCTCCCGCCATGCTGCCCAATCCCGCCTCCGCCGCGCCTCGACTGTTGCGCCTCTTGCCGCCGCCACGACGGCTGGCGCCCCTGTTGCACGCCTTGCCCGGGCGCTGGCAACGCCGTCTCCTCGAGGCGGCGATGGCGCGGGTGCTGGCGGCGCCGCTGCGCGACGGCTCGCTGGACTTCATGCGCGGGCGCCGGCTCGCCGTCGAGGTGAGCGACCTGCGCTTGCGCTGGGTGCTGGAACTGCGCGGCGGACGCCTGGTCGCGGTCGACGAGGCGCCGGAAGCCAGCGTGCGCGGCAGCGCGACCGACCTGTTGCTGCTGGCCGGCCGGCTGGAGGATGCCGATACGCTGTTCTTCCAGCGTGCCCTGGTGCTCACCGGCGATACCGAACTCGGCCTCACCGCGCGCAACCTGCTCGAACGCCTGCCATGGGAGGCGGTGCCGCTGGGCCTGCGCATCGCGCTGAACCGCGGTGCGCGCCTTGCCCGCGCCGCGCGTGCCGCATACCGCGGCGACGTCTGAACTGCGGCACCGGCCGGGCCCGGCTGCCGCGCCGTTCGCACGGCCATCGCCGGCGCCGTCTACGGACAGGCTGCGACCAGGAGCCGCATGCGCCGGGCCGCTTGATTCGCATCAAGGCGGCCGACCGGACGTCCACGCAGACTCGCCGGCACACCCACTGAATGAAGCATCCATGAGTCTCCCTTCCTCGTTCGACTACAACCAGCTGCTTGCCTGCGGCCGCGGCGAGCTGTTCGGCGACGGCAACGCGCGCCTGCCGTCGCCGCCGATGCTCATGTTCGACCGCATCACCCACATCGCCGACCATGGCGGCGCCTACGGCAAGGGCGAGGTCCGCGCCGAGCTGGACATCCATCCCTCGCTCTGGTTCTTCGACTGCCACTTCGCCGGCGATCCGGTGATGCCCGGCTGCCTGGGGCTGGATGCGATGTGGCAGCTGAGCGGGTTCTTCCTGCCGTGGCTGGGGGAACCGGGACGAGGCCGCGCGCTGGGCGTGGGCCAGGTGAAGTTCACCGGCCAGGTGCTGCGCAGCGCGAAGCGGGTGAGCTACGCGATCGACATCCGCCGCGTGGTGCGCGGCAGGCTGGCGATGGTGATCGCCGACGGCAGGACCTGCGTCGACGACCGCCCGATCTATACGGCCAGCGACATGCGCGTGGGCCTTTTCCAGTCCACGGAGGGCTTCTGATGCGCCGGGTGGTGGTGACCGGCATGGGCATCGTGTCGTGCCTGGGCAACGTGGCCGACACCGTGACACGCGCGCTGCGCGAGCTGCGCAGCGGCATCCGCGCGATCCCCGAGTACGCCGCGCTAGGCCTGCGCAGCCAGGTCGCTGCCGCGCCGCAGATCGACCTGGACGGAGCGATCGAGCGAAGGCTCAAGCGCTTCATGGGCGATGCCGCCGCCTACGCCTACGTGGCGATGCGCTTGGCGATCGCCGATGCCGGGCTCACGCCCGAGCAGGTGCGCCACCCGCGCTGCGGGGTGATCGCCGGTTCCGGCGGCGGGTCCGCGCAGTGGCAGGTGGAGACCGGCGACCTGCTGCGCGGGAAAGGGGTGCGCAGGATCGGCCCGTACATGGTGCCGCGCACGATGTGCTCGACCGTGTCGGCCACGCTGGCCACAGCCTTCGGCATCCTCGGCCTCAGCTATTCGATCGCGGCCGCCTGCGCCACTTCGGCGCACTGCATCGGCGCGGCCGCCGACCTGATCCGGCACGGCGCGCAGGACGTGATGTTCGCCGGCGGCGGCGAGGAACTGCACTGGGGCATGACCGCGCAGTTCGACGCCATGGGCGCGCTGTCCAGCCACTACAACGACACGCCGCACGCCGCCTCGCGCCCCTACGACGCCGGCCGCGACGGCTTCGTGATCGGCGCCGGCGGCGGCATGCTGGTGCTGGAGGCGTACGAACACGCCAAGGCGCGCGGCGCGCACGTGCATGCCGAGCTGGTCGGCTATGGCGTCGCCTCGGACGGCGCCGACATGGTGGCGCCGTCGGGCGAGGGGGCGGCGCGCTGCATGCGGATGGCGCTGGCCGGGGTTAAGGCGCCGGTGGACTACCTCAACACCCACGGCACCGCCACGCCGCTCGGCGACCTCGTCGAGCTGGCGGCGGTCCGCGACGTGTTCGGTTCCGCCGTGCCGCCGCTGTCCTCGACCAAGGCGCTGACCGGGCATTCGCTGGGCGCGGCCGGCGTGCACGAGGCGATCTACAGCCTGTTGATGCTCAACGGCGGCTTCGTGTCCGGCTCGGCCAACATCGAGTCGCTCGATCCGCGGGCGGAGGGCTTGCCGATCCTGCGCGAAAGCCGGCCCGCGAAACTGTCCACGGTGATGTCGAACAGCTTCGGCTTCGGCGGCACCAACGGCACCCTGGTGTTCGCCAGGGTCTGAGCCTGCGCGGGCCGCGGCGGCCACGGAGCCGCCGCGACTACCCGCCGACGGCCCTGGCCGCCCGTCCTTCCATGGCCGTGTCCGCATTCGCACGCGGGCATGGCACGAGGCGAGAGCCAAAGCCGGCGCCCACGCCGCGGCCATCGCCGCGAAGGACGCCGGGCCGTGCGGCGCATCCGCCGCTTCGGAGGCGCCGCGGCGGCGGGGATGGCTACATCGCCTCGACCGGCCGCATGCCCGGCTCGCCGTGCCAGTAGCCGTTGCGCGCGGCGACGCGCGGCGGCGGCTGGGGCGAGCGGCGGGCGAGGTTGAAATGGGCCACTGCCTCGGCCATGCCTTCGGCCTGC
Source organism: Frateuria sp. Soil773 (assembly GCF_001428405.1). Taxonomy (GTDB): domain Bacteria; phylum Pseudomonadota; class Gammaproteobacteria; order Xanthomonadales; family Rhodanobacteraceae; genus LMSL01. The sequence continues at coordinate 221,879 of NZ_LMSL01000040.1, read as the reverse complement.
GGGTACAGGCGCAGCACGTCCACGCCCAGCTCGCGCAGCGCCGGCATTTCGGGGCCGAGGTCGGTGACTTCCTCGCCCTGGATCTGGATGCCGTTGATGCGCAGGAACGGCCGCCCCTCGCGCGTGGCCAGCGGCAGGCCGTCCGGGTAGTCGATGCAGCGGAAGCCGCACTGGTCCTTGGCCAGGTCCAGCGCGCGGGCGGTGAAACAGCGCGCCGACCATGCCAGCGGCAACCGGCCGAAAGCGATCACTTCCAGCTCCGGCATCGATCCGCCCCCGGCCAGCATCGCGTCGCGCAGGTCGCGCAGCAGGGCCCGGCCCTGTTCCACGCCGGGTACCCAGCGGCGCAGGCCGTCCTCGACCAGCATCGCCAGCGCGCGATGGTTGTAGACGTTGAGCGAAGGGCCGGCCACGAACGGCACACGATGGGTGCGGCACATCTGCACCGCGGAGAGGTCGTTCGCCTCGATCCAGCAGCGGCCTTCCCCGACCAGCCGCAGCAGTACGCCCAGTTCCGACTCGGCCTCGATCAGGGCCAGCGACGAGAGCACGGCCTGCTTGCCGCTCTCGGCCAGCTCCGCCGCCAGCGCGATCCAGTCGCGCGTGGACAGCTCGCGCCGCTTGCTGCACACCGTCTCTCCCAGGTAGACGATGTCCAGCGGCCAGCCGGCGGCTTCGCGGTAGAACGCCAGCGTGCGTTCGCGCGGCCAGAAATACTGCAGCGGGCCCAGGCTCAGTTTCATCGTGTCCATCGGTCAGTGCCAGGAGCGGTGGTAGGGGCCGAGCGTGGTCTGGCGACCCTCGGCATGCTTCGACAGCGCCTGCTGCCAGCCCGGCCGCGGGCTCCAGTGCGCCGGCGACGCGCGGTAGCGGTCCAGCGCGTCGCGCCAGGTCCGGGTGACCGAGGCGACGTACGCCACGCCGCGCTGGCGGCCCTCGATCTTCAGTGCGGCGACGCCGGCGCGCGCCAGCCGCGGCAGCAGCTCCAGCGTGTTGAGGCTGGTCGGTTCCTCCAGCGCGTGGAAAGTCTCGCCGCCCACCACGAAGCGGCCCTTGCACACGGTCGGGTAGCCGGCCGGTTCGGCCGGCTCGAACCTGTCCATCAGCACGTCGTTGAGGCGCACGCTGCGGCGGCCGTCGCCGTGCTCCTCCCAGCGCACGAAGCTGGCCGGCGAACACACGCCATGGCGGTTGGGCGAGGCACCCGTGACGTAGCTGGAGAGCTGGCAGCGCCCCTCGACCATGATGCACAGGCTGCCGAAGGCGAAGACCTCCAGCGGCACCGGCGAGGCTTCGCACAATCGTTCCACCTGCTGGATCGACAGCACCCGCGGCAGCACCGCGCGGCCGATGCCGAAGCGCTCGTGCGCGTAGCGCAGGGCCGGCGCGGTGGTGACCGAGCCCTGCACCGAGAGGTGCCGGTGCATCGACGGGTGCGTGCGCGCGGCGTAGTCGAGCACCGCCATCTCGGCGGCGATGATCGCGTCGCAGCCGAAGCCGGCGGCCTTGTCCACCGCCTCGTGCCACTGCTTCAGGCGCGCGCTGTCGGGGTAGGTGTTCAGCGCCAGGTAGACCTTGCGCCCGCGTGCGTGCGCATAGGCGATGCCGCGGCGCAGTTCGTCGTCGCCGAAGTTGAGGCCGGGAAAGGCGCGCGCGTTGGTCTGGTCGCGGAAGCCCGCGTAGACCGCATCCGCGCCGGCGTCGATCGCCGCTTGCAGCGCCGGCAGGTTGCCGGCGGGACAGACCAGTTGCATGGGCTTCTCGCTCGATGGACCGGCGGATATCGTGGACCCGGCCGGCGCGGGCATCGTTGACGTGGATCAGATCCCGTGCCCGGGGCGCCGACTACGATGACTGCATCCGCGACGCGTCCGTCGCATGCAGGAGTCGTTCGCATGACCACGCTTCTCGCCAGATTCGCCGTGGCGGCAGCCGGCGCCATCGCCTTCGCCGCGGCGGTACAGGCTTCGCCACGGCACGATCACGCGGCGCACGCAGCCTCCACCGGCGCCCAGGCGCCGATGCCGGCGCAGCGCTGGGCCACCGATGCGCCCTTGCGCGACGGCATGGGCCGCATCCGCGTCGCGCTGGACGAACTGCGCCACCACGAGATGGGCCACATGAGCGATGCCATGGCGCTGGACCGCGTCGCGCTGATCGAGGCAGCCGCCGCCGACATCTTCGCCAGGTGCAAGCTCGCCGCGCAGGCCGACGCGGCCCTGCACGGCATGCTGGTGCCGCTGCTCGCCGCCGCGCACAAGCTCAAGGCCGATCCGCAGGACGTGGCCCAGGTAGCCGCGATGCGCCAGGCCGTGGCCGCCTATCCACGCTATTTCGACGACCCGGGCTGGCCCGCCGAAGCCGCCCCGGCCCCGGCCCCGCATCACGCGCACTGAGGCCAGGGAAGGGCGCGCATGACCGACTACATCCAGGCCTGGCAATGCATCGGCTGCGGCAAGATCGAGGCGCCGCAGCCGTGCATCGGCGTATGCCGCGACAAGAAGATCCTGGTGGTCGGCAAGGACGAGCACGAGCGCGCGCTGGCCGAAGGCGAGGCGTTGCGCGCGCAACTGGGCAAGGCGCACGCCATGCTGCAGCGCTTCGGGCTGGCCCGGCCCCGCGAGGGCCAGTGGGAACGTTCGTGGCTCGCCCTGCAGGTCGAGCTGCGCGAGGCGCTGGCGGTGCTGGAGAGTGCGCTGCCGCCCGCGCCGTGAAACGGCTTCGCGTCTCCCCATCGCCCGCCATCGTGGCGGGTACGGCGCGCCGTGGGCGGCAGCCGTCGATTTCCGTGCGCAGCGCGGCGGTTTTCCCGGCGCCGCGGTGACCCGCGCGGCCGTGGCCCGAATCGCCGGCGCCGGTCAGGGCAGGGTGGGCTCGCGCACGGACCGCAGCGCCGTCCACAGCGCATCGACGCGCCGCTCCACGGCGGCATCGGGCACGATCGGGCGGCTCCACGCGCGCGCGGTCTCGGCCGGCCACTTGCCGGTGGCGTCGAGGCCGAGCTTGGAGCCCACGCCCGCGACCGGGCTGGCGAAGTCGAGGTAGTCGATGGGCGTGTTCTCCACCAGCATCGTGTCGCGCGCCGGGTCGACCCGGGTCGCCACGGCCCAGATCACCTGCGACCAGTCGCGCACGTCGATGTCGTCGTCGGTGACGATCACGAACTTGGTGTAGGTGAACTGGCGCAGGTACGACCACACGCCCATCATCACGCGCCGCGCGTGCCCGGCGTACTGCTTGCGGATGCTGACCACGGCGATGCGGTAGGAGCACGCCTCCGGCGGCAGGAAGAAATCCACGATCTCCGGAAACACCTTCTGCAGGATCGGCACGAAGACGTCGTTCAGGGCCAGCGCGAGCACCGAAGGCTCGTCGTGCGGCGCGCGGCCCATGTAGCTGCCGTGGTAGATCGCCCCGCGACGCAGGCGCATGCGTTCGACGGTGAGCACCGGGAAGCGGTCCTGCGCGTTGTAGTAGCCGGTGTGGTCGCCGAACGGGCCTTCCAGCGCGGTGTCGCCGGGGCGGATGAAGCCCTCCAGCAGGATCTCCGCGCCGGCCGGCGCGTCGAGTCCGGTGAGTTCGCTGTGCCACAGGCGGCTGCGCTGGCCGCGCAGCAGGCCGGCGAACTCGTGCTCGGACACGCTATCGGGCACCGGCGCCACCGCCGCCAGCATCGTCGCCGGGTCGGCCCCGAGCGCCACCAGCACGGGGAAGGGCTGCTGCGGATGCGCCGCGCACCAGTCGGCATAGTCGAGCGCGCCGCCGCGGTGCGGCAGCCAGCGCATGATCGCCCGGTCGGGTCCGAGCACCTGCTGGCGGTAGATCGCCACGTTCTGTCGCGGCTTGCCCGGGCCGCGCGTCACCACCAGGCCGAACGTGATCAGCCGGCCGGCATCGCCGGGCCAGCAGTGCTGGACCGGCAGGCGCGCGAGATCGACGTCGCCGCCGCGCAGCGTCTCGTGCTCGAAGGCCGCCTCGCGCACGCGCCGGGGCGCGACGTGGGCGAGCTGGGCCAGTTCCGGCCAGGTCGCCAGGGCCTGGCGCAGGCCGGATGGCCAGCGCGGCTCCCTGATCGCCGCGAGCAGCCGGCCGAGTTCGCGCAGCGAAGCCAGCGGACGCCCGGCCAGGACCAGCTCGATGCGCCGGCGATGGCCGAACAGATTGCCCAGCAGCGCCTGCGCCGCGCCCTTCGGATGCTCCATCAGCAGGGCCGGCCCGCCCGCCCGCAGCGCGCGCAGGCACAGCGCGGTGGATTCCAGGTACGGATCGACCGGCGCCGCCACGCGCTGCAATTGCCGCTCGCGCTCGAGGCGCGCGAGGAACCCGCGCAGGTCGTGGAAGCTCATGCAGGCGGCCCGGGGATGGCCAGGCCGTCGCCGTCCGCGTCGGCCAGCAACCGGCGGTGTACCCGTTCGAGTTCCGCCAGCAGTTGCGCACGCGCCTGGGCGGCGAACGGATTCTCGCGCTGGATCGCGGCGAACAGGTGGCCCGCGTCGCCGCGCACCGCCGCCAGCATGTGTCGCATGCCCCGGAACGAAGGCGGCGCCACCGCCAGGCCGTCGTCCACGCCGATCCCGACCAGCCCCTTGGCGACGAAGAACGCCAGCGCGTGGGTCGTCGCCATGGCGCGGTCGTGGCTTTCCGGATTCTGCACCACCACTTCGCAGCCGAGCCCGCGGAACAGTGCGGCGGCGTCCGCCGCGGCCTGCGGATGAGCCGCGGCCGGGCAGATCACCGCCTGTCGCGGATGCTCCCCGCGGGCCAGGCTGAGCGGGCCGAACAAGGGGTGCGAGCCGACGTGCGGGATCGCCGCGCCGAGCAGTTCGTCCATCGCCGCGCAGGGATGGACCTTGACGCTGCCCACGTCCAGCACGACATGGCCGCCGTGCAGCAGCGGGCGCAGCGCCAGCACGGCGCCGCGCACCTGCGTCACCGGCATCGCCAGCACGATCCATCGGGCCGCGCCGACCGCGGCCTGCATCGAGCCGGCGGCCAGCGCGGCGGGAACCTCGGCGTGCGGATCCCAGGCATGGACGCGATGGCCTGCCCGCCCCAGCAGGTCGGCGAAGGCCGCGCCGAAGCGGCCGTAGCCGAGCATGGCGAAGGTGCCGGAGCCGTGCGGTCCGGCGGTCTTCATGCGGCCAGCGGCGGCCGGCCGCTGTCCAGGCTGGCGCGCAGCGCGGCATCCCACGGTGCGAGGTCGATCCCGCGCGCGGCGAGCCAGTCGCGGTCGAACAGCGTCTGCGCATAGCGTTCGCCGCGGTCGCACAGCAGGCTGACGATGCTGCCGCGCTCGCCGCGTTCGCGCATCGCGGCGGCCAGTTGCAGGCAGGCGACCAGGTTGGTGCCGGACGAGCCGCCGTAGCGATGGCCGAGCAGCGACTCCAGCAGCCAGGCCGCGGCGATCGAGGCGGCGTCCGGCACCTCGGCCACGCGGTCGACCACGTCGAAGATGAAGCCCGGTTCCACCCTCGGCCGGCCGATGCCTTCGATCACGGTGGGCCTGCTGGCGACGGCCTGCGCATCGCGCGTGCGCCAGCCGTGCACGTAGGCGCTGCCGGCCGGCTCGGCCACGCACAGCCGCGTGTACAGCCGGCGGTAGCGCAGGTAGCGGCCGATCGTGGCCGAGGTGCCGCCGGTGCCGGCGCCGCAGACGATCCAGGCCGGCTCGGGTTCCGCTTCCATCGCCAACTGGCCGATGATCGACTCGGCGATGTTGTTGTTGCCGCGCCAGTCGGTGGCGCGCTCGGCGAGGCCGAACTGGTCCAGGTGGCAGGCGCCCCGCGCGGCGTGCCCGGCGGCGCGGGCATGCACTTCGGCGGGCGAGTCGACCAGGTCGCAGGTACCGCCCAGCGCCTGCACGTCGCGGATCTTGCCCGGCGCGGTGCAGGCGGGCATCACCGCGGTGAACGGCAGGCCGAGCAGGCGCGCGAACCACGCCTCCGAGATCGCGGTGCTGCCGGAGGATGCGTCGACCACGGCCTGGCCGTCGCGCAGGCGGCCGTTGCACAGCGCGTACAGGAACAGCGAGCGGGCGAGGCGGTGCTTGAGGCTGCCGCTGGGATGCGCGGCCTCGTCCTTGAAGTAGAAGTCGATGCCGTGGAAGCCGGGGAAGTTCAGCTTGAGCAGGTGGGTGTCGGCCGATCGCGCCGCTTCCTGCGCGAGCGTGGCCAGGGCGTTGTGCACCCAGCGGCGCTCGGCTTCGCTTTTCAGGTTGACCAGTCGCACGATGCTGTCCATGGGGCTCCGTCGGGTTGGGTGGGACCGGCCGGGGGAAGCGCGGCGCGCGGTCCGGCGGGCGTCGGCCGTACAGGGCTCATGACAGCCATCCGTGCAGCCAGCCCAGCGGGTGGTGCATGCGCGCGATGCCCAGGATGCCGACGTAGGCGAGCAGCGCGGCGAGGTAGAGGGCAAGGCGCGCACGCGCGGTGCGCGCGCGCCTCAGCGCGAGCATGCCGAGCGCGACGTAGCCCGCGACCAGGACCAGCTTGGCGGCGAGCCAGCCGTTGGCGAACATCGCGCCGGGCAGGATGGTGAGCAGCATCAGCGCCGCGGTGAGCAGCGTCGTGTCGATCGCGTAGCCGAGATAGCGCAGCGGCGCCCAGTGCGCGGCGCCGGCGCGGCCCAGTTGCAACAGCAGGCCGCGCAGCGCGAACAGGCCGCCGCTGGCCAGCACGCAGGCCACGTGCACCCATTTGATCTGTGGATAGAACTCGAGCATGCGGGCATCCGCCGGTGGGAAGGGCGCGCGCCGGCCGGCGCGCGCCCGGGGTCGTGCCTTACGGGCGCTACGCGCTCTCGCCTTCCGCCTGCGGCAGCGGCAGGCGGGCCGGCCGGGGCTTGCGCGCGAGCCAGAGCGAGGCGACGAACAGGGCGATCAGCAGTGCGCCGACAGCGAACAGGCTGTCGCCCGGCACGCGCATCCACACCAGCATGTGGATCAGCGGGCGGTCCATGAAGTCGGCCGAACGGGCGAACCAGTAGCCGTGCTCGAGCGCCGCCTGCAGTTGCAGCAGGCCGAGCGGCAGCAGGGTCAGCAGGCCCATCAGCGAAAGGCCGATGTTGAGCGTCCAGAACGCGCCGCGCAGCCAGCCCTCGCGCCATTCGGCATCCGGCTTGATGCCGCGCAGGCAGAACAGCATCAGGCCGAGTCCGAGCATGCCGTAGACGCCGAACAGCGCGGTATGGCCGTGCAGCGGGGTGAGGTTGAGCCCCTGCATGTAATACAGCGCGATCGGCGTGTTGACCAGGAAGCCGAACATGCCGGCGCCGACCAGGTTCCAGAAGCTCACCGCCACGAAGAACATGATCGGCCAGCGATAGCGCGCCATCCACGGCGCCGCGTGCTGCTTGCGCCAGGTGTCGTAAGCCTCCAGCCCGATCAGCGCGAGGGGGACCACCTCCAGCACCGAGAAGCTCGCGCCCAGGGCGATCACCGCCGTCGGGGTGCCGGTGAAGTAGAGGTGGTGCAGGGTCCCGAGCACGCCGCCGGCCATGAACACGATGGTCGCGAACAGGACGCTGGTCGTCGCGGTCCTGACCCGCAGCAGGCCGAGCTTGACGAACAGGTAGCTGATGACCGCCGTCGCGAAGACCTCGAAGAAGCCCTCCACCCACAGGTGCACCACCCACCAGCGCCAGTACTCGACCATCGCGATGTGGGTGTGCTCGCCCCACATCAGGCCGGCGCCGTAGAGCAGGCCGATCGCCACGGTGGAGAGGAACAGCAGGCCCACGATATGCGAGGTTTCGTCGCGCCGCCTGATCGCCGGCCACAGCGCGCGGCCGACCAGGAACAGCCAGAGCATCAGGCCGACGAACAGGAACAGTTGCCAGAAGCGGCCGAGGTCGGTGTATTCCCAGCCCTGGTGGCCGAACCAGAAGTTGTACTTCAGGCCCATCTTGTCCATCACGGCGAACCACTGGCCGGCGAACGAACCCACCACGATGACCAGCAGGCAGACCCACAGGAAGTTCACCCCGAGCCGCTGGAACCTCGGCTCGTGGCCGGAGATCGCCGGCGCCATGTAGAGGCCGGTGGCGAGCCAGGCGGTGGCGATCCACAGCACCGCCAGTTCGGTGTGCCAGGTGCGGGTGAGGCTGTAGGGCAGGTAGTTGGCCAGGGCGATGCCGTAGGCCTGCTGGCCCTCCACCTGGTAGTGCGCGGTGGTGGCGCCGAGCAGGATCTGCACCAGGAACAGCGCCAGGACCGTCCAGAAATACTTGGCGGTGGCCTTCATCGACGGCGTCGGCTTAAGGTCCGCCAGCGGATCGCGCGCCGGCGGCGCCGCCGGCGCCTCCCGGTGGCCCTGCACCGCGTGGTACCAGGCCAGCAGGCCGATGCCGCAGATCATGAACAGCACGCTGAAGATCGACCACATGAAGCTGGTCGGCGTGGGCCTGTTGCCCACCAGGGGGTCGTAGGGCCAGTTCTGCGTATAGCTGATCGTGCGCCCGGGACGCTCGGCGGCGGCGGCCCAGGCGGTCCACCAGAAGAAGGCGGTGACCGTGCGGCGGCGTTCCATCTCGGCGATGGTGTTGTCGCGCATGGCGTAGCTCTTGCGCAGCCCGGCGGTCGCCGGATCGTTGCCGAACAGGCTCTCGTAGTGCGCCGCCACGGCCGCCATCGCCTGGGCGCGCAGCGGCGACACCACGATCACGTCCCTGGCCGCGTCGTAGGTGTTGCGGCGAAGCTCCGGCAGGATGCGCGCCTCGAGCGCGGCCTTGCGTTCCGCATCGAGCGCATCGAACGAGGCGGCGCCTTCGTCGCGGGCCAGCAGCTCGAGCATGGCGGTGGCCTCGCGGTGCAGCCAGTCCGCGCTCCAGTCCGGCGCGACCAGCGCGCCATGGCCCCAGATCGAGCCAAGCTGCTGGCCGCCGATGCTCTGCCAGACCTCGCGCCCGCGCTCCATGTCGGCATGGGTATACAGCGTATGGCCGTCGCTGGTGACCACGGCCGACGGCAGCGGCGGCGCCTGCTGGTGCACCTCCTTGCCGACCCACAGCAGCACGGCGAACGAGGCCAGCAGCAGGGCGGCCAGTCCAAGCCAAAGTTTTCGGGCGGTACTCATGCGCGCATCTCCTCAAAGATGCGCGCATGCTCCGGCGTCGCCGGCGCGCCGGCCCTGATGCAGATCAAGCCGGCGCCGGCTGGCCGGGCGTACGCGTTGTCGCAGGCGCTGCGTGCGGCCGTCCGCGCATCGCCGCACGCAGTGCGCGCAGGCGCGCGGCCGGGCTTGCGCGGGCATGGGCGCGGGTGCGCCCCGGCGCCGTGCTTGATGCAGGTCATGGCCCGGCGGCCGGCGACGACGGAAGCTGCATCGTCACCCTGCGTCGAGGTCTGCGATGGCTGCCTGGTATCCGTGGATTGTGCTTGTGCACCTGGCCTGCGCCATCGTGTTCGTCGGCGCGGTGGCGTTCGAGGTACTCGTGCTCGAAGCCCTGCACAAGCCGCTCGGCGCGACCGCCATGCAGCGGCTGGAGCAGGCGGTGATGGCGAGGGTGCGCCGCTTCATGCCGGTGGTGGTGCTGTTGCTGTTCGTCAGCGGCGGCATGCTGTTCGCGGTCCGCTGCGGCGGCACGAGCTGCCTAGGCTCGCGCTTCGGCTACCTGCTGCTGGCGAAGGTGGCGCTGGCGTTCGGGGTGCTCGGCGTGTTCGTCAATGCGATGTGGGCCTCGCGGCGCGGCCGCATGGACGTGTGCCGTTTCCGCCATACCCATCGCATCGTGCTGGCGCTGATGGCGGGCATCGTGTTCCTGGCCAAGACCATGTTCTATCTGTAGGCCGTCCGCCGCTGCGGAGACGCGCTTCCTGCCGCGGAAGTCGCTCCGCCAAGCGGCGGGGTGGGCAGGCGACGCCGCCCGGCTTCGTGATCCCAAATCGAAGCTGAACGCCGTCCGGCGGCCCTTGAAATCGGTTTTCCCCGATCCTAACTGGCGCTTGCGGATGCCTTCGGGGTCCGCCGTGAGAGCGTCGGTTCCGATGCTTCTTCATGCCCATGTTGCTTGAACTTCTGAGGATATGGCTATGAGGACCACACTCGATTTCTCTCCCCTGTTCCGTACCGGTATCGGCTTCGACCGCGTGTTCGACGTGCTCGACTCCGCAGCGAGGGTGCAGCCTTTCGACAACTGGCCGCCGTACGACATCGTCAAGCAAGGCGAGGATACCTACCGCATCGTCATGGCGGTCGCCGGCTTCGACCGCGACGAGCTGACCTTGACCGACCGGCCCAACCTGCTGGTGGTCGCGGGAGCCAGGAAGGGCGACTCGCAGGAAGGCACGTACCTGCACAAGGGCATCGCGGAGCGCGAGTTCGAACGCCGCTTCGAGCTGGCCGACCACGTAAAGGTGGCGCACGCTTCGCTGGCGAACGGACTCCTGACCATCGATCTGCAGCGAGAGATTCCCGAGTCGCTGAAACCGCGGCGCATCGAGATCCGCGATGACGGGTCGCAGGACGCACCGCGGGTCGCGCGCCAGATCGATGCCCCCAAGGTCGCATGACCGGGCATGCCCGGTGCCGGCGCATCGCCGGCATCGGGTGTTCGGCGGCATGACACGCAATGCGGCTCGCAGCGGCTTGCCATCGTGGCGGAAGGCCGTGCGCAAGGGGAGGGGCCAGTACCGCCATCGACCCCCGTGGCTCCGAACCCGACCCTTTCCCGCTGCACCGCAGCGGCCTTCACGCCGCAGGCAGCCGCCCCTGCACCTTCATCTGTCCCGGTTCGTCCGCGGGAACGAGGCGCCATGCCTTCGGCGCAACGTCGGTTCCGCGCCGGGTGCGATAGCCCGGCATCCGCAGCACGACCGCGTCGCCGTCCGCCTCCTGCAAGCGGCCCGTGGCGACCACGCCGTCGCTGAACTCCACCAGCATCCCGTCGCCGCGGGACGGCATCGCTCCGCCGAGGGCATCGAGAGCGCGCAGGAACGCCCCGGGATAGAGGTGCGTGTGGTTGGCGGAGAAACGCCTGAGCATCCCAACCTTCCGTCGTGCCGGAGACATCCGCGGCCGATCCTATCGTCGCCGGACGTGAAGGTTCCATGGGTTGTACGTCCGTCTGGATCGGGCCGCGGCGGCGGGGCGCACGCTTGCCTGCGTTGCCACTGGCCGCCGCGGCGGGTGCATGGCTACGATACGCCCGATCCCATGTCGAAATCCGCACCGCCGGTTCGTCTTTCGACAGAGTGCCGGCCATGGTGGCCGCCAGAACCGGAGAGGCACCCGTGTCCGACGACAAAGTGAAAGGTCCCGCATCCTATTTCCCCTCGATCGAGAAGAAGCACGGAAAACCGATTGGCCACTGGCTGGCTATCCTGGACCGCGCGAAGGACATGAAGCACATGGAGGCGGTAGCCATGCTCAAGTCGGAGCATGGGATGGGCCACGGCCACGCCAATGCGCTGGTCGCCCATCACCGCGCCAGTGCCGGCGCCTGACGCGGCAGAGCCATTGGCAGGATGCCGCCCGACGATGGAGAAAGCCGGCCCGGGCGCTACCCACCGGTCCCTGGACGATACGGGGGAATGCTTCGCTTGCGCGCGGCAGCCGCTGCGGGACGGCGATGGCGATCAGCAGCGCGTCACGCGCGTATCGCTCCATTCGAGGGGACGCCCCTTGGCCGAACGCAGCTTCAGCTTTCCCACCGGCACATCCGTCCTGGCCTCCACCAGCGAGGAGCGGCGTTCGCCGGGGCGATAGAGATAGTCCTCGCCCCATTGCCGCAGCGCCACGATGACAAGGAACAGGCCGCGTCCTTTCTCCGTCAGCACGTACTCCCTGTAGGCGGAGCCGTCCGACGCGGGCGCGGTATCCAGGACGCCTTTCCCGACCAGGCCGCGCAGGCGGGTCGCCAGCATGCCCTTGGCGATCCCGAGGCCGGCCTGAAACTCATTGAAGCGCCGCACGCCGTCGAAGGCGTCGCGGATGATCAGTAGCGACCACCAGTCGCCGATGACGTCCAGCGCCCGCGCGACCGGGCACCCTGCATTCCACAGGCTGACTCGCTTGGCCATGGCCTTCGCCCTCCGTCCGCCGATCCGGTCCTGAAAAAGAACTGGAATTTGTTCTGGCAAGTGGTCTCATTATGAGACTTCATATGCGGATGCGGAAGATCGCCATGCCTCAATGGAACGGACATCACGGCCAGGAACCCTCCACCGGCACCCTGTCGAAAGCGATGACGCTGCTGTTTGCAGCCGCCGCCGGCCTCAGCGTCGCAAACATCTACTACGCGCAGCCGTTGCTCGATGCGATGGCGCGGGATTTCGGCATCCCGCCTGCCGCGATCGGCCTTGTCGTGATGCTGACGCAGGTCGGCTACGGGCTGGGCCTGATCTTCATCGTGCCGCTCGGCGACCTGGTCGATCGCCGGCGCCTCGTCGTCGGCCAGGGCATCCTGTCCGTTGCCGCGCTAACCTGTGTCGCAACGGCCAGGACCGAAGCGATCCTGTTCGCCAGCCTTGCGGCGATGGGGCTGCTTGCCGTCGTGGTGCAAGTGCTGGTGGCCTTTGCGGCGACACTGGCAGCGCCTGCCGAGCGCGGCAGGGCGGTCGGCAGGGTGACAAGCGGTGTCGTGATCGGCATTCTCGCCGCCCGCTTCGTGGCTGGCTTGCTTGCCGACCTCGGCGGCTGGCGCCTGGTTTACCTGGCCTCCGCCATCCTGACCGCGGCGATGGTCGGCGTGCTTGCGCATGTCCTGCCGCGCCGGCTTCCGCCGGACAGCAACGACAGCTACGCCACCGCGCTGCGCTCGATCCCCAGGCTGTTCCTGCGCGACCGGGTCTTGCTGGCCCGCGGCTTCCTGGCGCTGCTGGTGTTCGCGGCGTTCAGCACGTTCTGGACGGCGCTGGTGCTGCCGCTCAGCGCCGCGCCGTTCTCCTATGGCCATGCCCGCATCGGCCTGTTCGGCCTCGTCGGCATGGCCGGGGCGATGGCGGCGACAGGCGCGGGGCGGCTCGCCGACCGCGGCCTGGACCAATGGACGACGGGGCTGTCGCTCGCGTTCCTGCTGGCGTCCTGGGCATTGATCGCCATGTTGCCGACGTCGCTGTTCCTTCTGCTGGTTGGCGTCGTCGTGCTCGACCTGGCCGTGCAAGCCGTGCACGTCACGAACCAGAGCATCGTTTTCGAGCGCCATCCCGATGCGCGAAGCCGCCTCGTGGGCGGTTACATGGTGTTCTATTCCATCGGCAGCGCAATCGGCGCCATCGCCTCCACGGTGGCGCATGCCCGGGCAGGATGGGCTGGCGTGTCGATGCTGGGCGCCGCCTTCAGCGCCATGGCCTTGCTGACCTGGGCGGCAACAAGGTGGCTCGGGAAACGCACCGCGATTTACGTCGATGCGGGAAGGGCCTGAGAGGCCGGGCACGATCTCCAGGTATCCCCCATGAAGCGTCATCCCAGCGAACCCCGAAAAGGTGGCAAGAGCCGGGATCCAGCGCCTTGGAAGCTTTGGAGCGTCAAGTCACTGGACGACCGGCCCTTCGGCTGTTGAAAAGCGCTTCCCGCTTTTGCAGGAATGGCGATGAGGCGGTTGAACCGGCGGGTAGATCGTGAGCAGGCTTTCAGCGGGCCTTGTCGGCTCCATGCCGGCATGAGGCCGGCTCCTGACGCATGCGATGCATACGGCCGCGGTTATCGGTGGATCGCCAGGGATTCCTGTTGGATCGCGGCACGCGACGATGGCGGTACAGTCACCGCGCAGCCGCGCCGGCCATGAAGAACGCCAGTGCGCCGGCCAGCTCGTCGGCCAGTCGGGCCTGGCGGTTCTCCAGCCAGCGCAAGACGGCGCCCAGGTAGAGGAAGTGCAGGTGGCTGGACAGGAGCGTCGCTGCGATGTCGTCGCGGATCTCGCCCTTTGCCTGCGCCTGCGCGATCAGGCTGGCGTAGAGCCGCAGCATGTCCGAATCGCCCTCGCCAGCCTGGCCGTCGGCCAGCGCCTGGAAACGGTAGCGGATGTACGGCGCGGCATAGCCGCGGTGCGCCTCCCACCATTGCGCCGACGCCTGCATCACGCCGGCGAGCCGGGCCTGCACGCTGCGCCGGGCCATGACCCGGCGCAGCAAGGGCGCCAGGTCGTTTGCCAACTGCGCGTGCATGGCATGCGCCAGTACGGCCTCCTTCAGCGGGAAGTGGTTGTACAGCGTGCCGCGGGCGACATCCGCCCCGGCGGCGATCTGCTCCATGGTGACGGCTTCGTAGCCGTGCCGTTCGAACAGCGCCTGCGCCGTCGCGGCCAGGTGGTCGCGGGTGCGGGCGCGCTTGCGGTCGGTGCGTGTCGAGGCAGTCATGCTTGCAGTGGTTCAGGTCAATGTTCAAAATTGTACATTGTTCAATATCGATCCGGTGCCGGCGAGGCATCCGCGCCGCGGCGGTTGCGGCCGGGCAGGCCGGGTCGGCCTCTCTCCCCATCCATCGGCAAGGCGCGCCATGTCCCTCGATTCCCCTCCCTGCATCGTACTCGGCGCCGGCCTGGCCGGCCTTTCCGCGGCCCTGGCGCTGGCGCGCGCGGGGCGCGAGGTCGTTTTGCTGGAAGCCGCCGACACGGTGGGAGGCTGCTGTTCGAACGCGCAGGTGGAGGGTTGCACGTTCAACAACGGGGCGGTCTATGTGGCCGTGCCGTCGCTCTTGCGCCGTGCCTTCGGCGAGCTGGGCCTGGACTTCGACGCCGAGGTGCCGCTGGCTCCCATCGTGCATCCGCACGAAACGCATCTCGACGACGGTGCCGTGGTGCACCTGGGGGCGCTGGATGCGGCAAGGGTGGAAGGCCCCGGGGGGCGGACGCGTACCGCCTTGCTGCGCGACGGCCTGCGCGCCATGCAACGCGACTGGCAACCGCTCTATCGCTGCCTGCTCGACGAAATCCTGCCGTTCGAGCCGTCGCTGCCGCGCACCCTGGCGCGCCTGTGGCGCTACCTGCCGAAGCTCGCCGGCAGGGCGGACCGCGCGATCGGCCGCTATTTCCCCGATCCGGCGCTGCGGGCCGCCGTGGCCTCCATCCTGCTCTATACCGGCACGGCGCCGCAGCGCCTGCCGGCTTCGCAGTTGATCGGGCTGGTAGCACTGCTGGAAGAAGGCTTCCACCTGCCGCGGACAGGCATGGGAGCCATTGCTGCAGCCCTGCATCGTGCCTTGCTGGCAGCGGGCGCCACGGTGCGCTGCGGTTGCCGGGTCGAGCGCATCGAAGTGCGGCAGGGGGCCGTGGCGGCCGTCGTGCTGCCGGGTGGCGAGCGCATTCCCGCACGCGACGTCATCGCCACATGCGCGGGGTTCGCGGTGGTCGAGCGCCTGTTGCCGCCGCAGGACGTGCCCCGCGCCCTGCGGCGCACCGCACGCAGGGCGCCGCTGTCGCATCGCGCCATCGCCGTGCAATTGGCCGGGCGGTTCGAGCCGCCGTCCGGCGCCTTCATCGTCAACCACGTGCCGGACATGGAACGACAGGGCGAACTGCATCGGGCGGCCGGAGCCTCGGCGCGATGGTTGTCGTGGACGGCGCCGACGACGGTCCTGCCCGGGCTGGCCCCGGCGGGCACGACCATCATCGAGACCTATGCGCCCGTCTCCGGCATCGCGCGTGCGGACGACTGGACGCCGGCCATGACCGGGCAGGCGCTGGAATGGCACCTGGCCGGCCTGCACGCCCGCCTGCCTGGCCTGAAGGTCGAGACCCTGCGCACGCTCGACCCACGGGATTTCGCCGACCGGCATCACCTGTACGAAGGCGCGCTCTACGGCATCGCCCCCGGTGCCGCGCCCGATCGCTACTTCCCGCACCGCACGCCGTTGCCGGGGCTGTTCCTCGCCGGCCAGACCACTTTTCCGGGCTTCGGCGTACCGGCGGCGATGTACTCCGGCCTGCAGGCGGCGGGAGCGTTGCTCGCCATGAAGGGCGATGCCGGCGCGAAGTGACGGAGGGCGCCAGGGCGCTCCGCCGTTCGCGGGAAAGCCAGGGAAGCCGGTCGAGCGAACGGACCGCGCATGTTAAAAAGCCACGGCAAAAAGCCGGCTCGGCAGCCTCGCACCTTGGGATCGGCCGGATCCCGAAGAGCGGTGAATGAACAGGCTTGACAAGTTACTATATGTTTATTCATCAAGCATTTGATATGAAAGAAAATAAAATCCAGACTCCCACGTTGCCACCCGCATTCACTCCCGAAGACGAACGCCACATGCGCCATGCGCTCGAACTGGCGTTGCACGCGCGCGATGCGGAGGACGAGGTGCCGGTCGGTGCCGTGCTGGTGCTGGACGGCAACGTCGTGGGGCTGGGCTGGAACCGGAACATCACCCTGCACGACCCGACGGCTCACGCCGAGATCATGGCCCTGCGCGCCGCAGGCGAGAAACTGGCCAACCACCGCATCACCGGCGCCACGCTCTACGTGACGCTCGAACCCTGCGCCATGTGCGCCATGGCCCTGGTGCACGCGCGCATCGGCCGCGTGGTCTACGCAGCCACCGATCCCAAGACCGGCGCCGCCGGCAGCGTCTTCGACACGCTGGTCTCCGACCGGCACAACCATCGGGTGCGGGTCGAAGGGGGGCTGCTGGCCGACGAGTCCTCGCAACTGCTGCGGGATTTCTTCCGTTCGCGCCGTTGAGCGCGACCACGGCGGTCATGCCTCTCCGTGACGACAGGGCGGGGGTGAAACATCCATCCGTCTATTTGCGCGTCTTGCCGACGAAGCCCAGCGCCTTCATCCACTCCGCGTCCTGGCGTTGCGTCGAGCTGCGCTGGGAGCGGTAGTGCCGCTCGGCGCGGTTCTGGATCAGGGTCACCCAGGCGCGCAGCCAGCGCCGGCTGATGTGCGTGCCGACCACCAGCCGCGCCATCAATGCCCGGCCGGGCCCGGGCGCGAAGCGGCGGAACAGTTCGTCGTCGACGCTGACGATGGCCTCGGTCGTGCCGGGGTCGCCCTGGCGCGCGCAGCGCCCGAACAACTGGCGGTCGACGCGCGCCGATTCGTGGAATTCGGTCAGGATGACGTGCAGGCCGCCGGCCTGTTCGGAACGCGTGTCCAGCTTGATGTCGGTGCCGCGCCCGGCCATGTTGGTGGCTACCGTGATCCGCCCCGGCTGCCCGGCGAGCGAGACGGCCTCGGCCTCGGCCTCGTCCTGCCGGGCGTTGAGCACGGTGTGCTCCGCTCCTTCCCCGGCGAGCAGCGCGCTGAGCCGTTCCGAAGCCTCCACCGAGCGGGTGCCGATCAGCACCGGCCGCCCGCCCGCGGCCACCTCGCGGGCGCGCCGCGCCACCTCGCGCCAGCGCAGCGACGTGTCGGCGCAGATGCGGTCCGGCAGGCGGGTGCGGCGGCTCGGACGGTGCAGCGGGATGCGCGTCACCGCCAGTCCATAGGTGCGCCCCACCTCGGCGGCCACTTCCTGCGCGGTGCCGGTCATGCCGCACAGCAGCAGGTAGCGGCCGAAGAACCGCTGGTAGGTGATCTGCGCCAGGGTGCGTCGTTGCCCGGTCACCTCGCAGCCCTCCTTCGACTCGATCATCTGGTGCAGGCCGCGCTCCCAGGTGCGGTCGGGCATCACGCGGCCGGTCGATTCGTCCACGATCTGCACCTTGTCGTCCGCCAGGATGTAGTGCTGGTCGCGCTGGAAACCGTGGATCGCGGACAGCGCCTTCTGCACGAACTCCTCGCGCCAGAGCGGCGAGCGCCACAGCCCGCCATGGTCGTCGGCCGCTTTGCGGATCGCCTGCTTGCCCTTCGGCGTCAGCCACACGTCGCGATGCTCGCCCGACATGAAGTCGATGCCCGGCCGCAGCGAGTCCGCCAGCGCGATGGCCTGGGTGTAGATGGCCGGGTCGAGATCGTCCGGCAGCGTCTCGGAAATGATCAGCGGCGTGCCGGCCTCGTCGATCAGCACGCTGTCGGCCTCGTCGATGATGGCCACGTGCAGGCCCCGCAGGATCGGCGGTTCGCCGCGCCCGCCGCCGGCGAACTCGCGCAGGCGCTGCTGGGTCGCCGAGGCCTCGCCCAGCGCGATGCAGTCCTTGAGGTAGTCGAAGGTGAGTTCCTTGTTCGACACGTAGGTGATGTCGCAGGCATAGGCCTGACGGCGCCCGGGCACGTCCATGTCCTGGAGCACCACGCCGACGCTCAGGCCCAGCAGCTCGAACAGCGGGCGGTTGTGCTCGGCGTCGCGCTCGGCCAGGTAGTCGTTCACCGTGACCACGTGCACGGCCGCGCCGGTCACGGCCGCCGTGCAGGCGGCCAGCGTGGCGGCCAGGGTCTTGCCTTCGCCGGTCGACATTTCCGCCAGCCGGCCGCGGAGCAGCGTGCGGCCGGCCAGCAACTGCACGTCGTGGTGGCGCATGCCGAGCGTGCGCCGCGAAGCCTCGCGCACCAGGGCGAAGGCCGCGGGCAGGGTGCGGTCGTCGAAGCCGTGGCGGCGGATCTGCCGCACCGCCTCGTCCAGGCCGGTGCGCAGCGCGGCGTCGGTCCGGCTGCGGGCGGATGCCTCCAGCCCGTTGGTGGCGTGCAGGAAGGCCTGCGCACGCCGGTGTTCCGGCCGCGGCAGCCGGTCCAGCAGCGAGCGTAGCCGGTCTTCCCAGGGGCGGCGCGGCGGGTCCAGCCGCTCGAGGTAGGGGCCGTCCCCCAGCGGCAGGTCGCGGCCGGCCAGCAGGGCGCGTACGTCAGACACCGAAATGGCTCAGGAAGACCTGCCGCAACCGGCGCATGCCCTGCCGCAGCGGCGATTCGCTGCCGTGCTCGAAGCGCACGTACACGCGCTCGCCGAACGGGGGCCGGACGTGCGGCGGCAGGGCGAGGTCCACCACGAAGACCCGCTGCAGCGTCTTCAGGCCGTTCGGGTCGTTCGGGCTGGTGGGTATCGCGCCGCCGCCGTTCAGGCCGAGCGCCGCGGTCGGCAATTCGTCGACGGCGCCGGGGAACGCCCTTTCGACACGCGAGGGCCAGACCTGTCCCAGGGCGTCGGCCAGCCTGAGCGATGTGCCGCGCAGCCGCTTGTGCACCAGGTCGATGTCGTCCTGGTCCACGATGGCCCGCACCAGCAGTTCGTCGTTGCGCAGCACGTAGCCGACCAGTTCGCCTTTCTTGTAGTAGCGGCCCGGCATGTCCTGCGGCATGGCCGCCATCAGCCGGCCGCCGGCCTGCGCGAAGCCGGTCAGCCGCGCGGCGCGCGCCTCGGCCTGGCGCAGGACGTCGCGGGCTTCGTCGAGCTGGCGGGCCGAGATCGCCGCCTTGGCCGGGTCGGTGAACCGGTCGGCGTCGTAACGCGCCTGCGCCTGCGCCAGCTTTGCCTGGTCCACCTCGACCTCGGCGTGGAGCTGCGGGTCGTCCAGCACGTAGAGCGGCTGTCCCGCCTCGACCTGCGTCCCCGGCTGCACCAGCCAGCGCGCGAAAAAGCCGTTCTCGCCGGCATGCAGCATGGCGTGGTCGGGCAGCCAGACCACGCCTTCCGCGCGGGTCCGCAGCGGCAGCGGCAGCCAGGCCGCGAGCAGGGCCGCGCAGGCCAGCGCGGCGAGGGTGCGGCGCATGGCCGGCGCGCGGCGGCGATGCAGCGCCGGCGCCGAGCGCAGATGCTTCCAGCCGCGGTAGAGCGGCACGCCGAGCAGGCTGACCGCGCTCCATGCGGCCATCGCTACGCCGACGATGAAGTACTTGCCGGCCACCAGGAAGATCACCGAGAGGGTGACGAAGGTGCGGTAGCACCACGCCAGCGGGGTGTAGAAGAACAGCCAGCGGCGTTCGCCGGCCGTCTCGTCGGGCTTCGTCGCCTCGGTGGCGCCGAAAACGTAGCGGTCCAGCAGCCAGGCCCACCAGGCCTGGCCGCGCTGGGCCAGGTTCGGCATCTCGATGAGGTCGGCCAGGATGTAGTAGCCGTCGTAGCGCAGCAGCGGATTGCCGTTGACCAGCAGCGTGGACACGCCGCCGATCACCATCACGTTGAAGGCGACCGCGCGCACGACGCCGGGCTCGGCCAGCAGCCAGACGTACAGGGCCAGCGCCGCCAGCAGCAGTTCCACCATCATCCCGGCGGCGGCGACCAGGGCGCGCCGGTACTTGGAAGGGAAGGCGGCCGACGAGGAAGCCTCCACGTAGGGAACCGGCGCGAAGATCAGGAACATCAGGCCGAGCTCGCGCACGGCGCCGCCCCAGCGCTTGGCGGCGAAGCCGTGGCCGAGCTCGTGCAGCAGCTTGACCACCGGGTACACCGCCAGCATGACCAGGAGGTTGCTCGAGGAAAGCACCCGGTCGGACAGGTTGCGGGTCAGTTCCTGCCAGTGCTGCGCGGCGAGCACGACGGCAGGCAGCATCGCGGCCAGCCAGAGCGCGGCGCCGAGCGGCCCGAAACACCAGCGCACGTACGGCAGCAGCCGCCCTAGCAGACGGTCGGGATTGAACAGCGGCAGGCGCAGGCTCATCGGGTTGAGCAGCCATTGGCGCAGCAGTTCCGAGCGCTTCTTCCGGTGGCGGTCCAGCGCGGTGGCCGAATCGGGCAGCGCATCGGTCTGCAGCAGGTCGGCGGCGTGCAGTTGCACCAGCAGGTCGACCACTTCCGGCTGGGTGCAGGCGTCGCGCACTTCCGAGGCGTTGGCGCGCTCCCACAGCGCCTGCACGGTGTGGCGGCCGTCCATGCCGGCGATCAGCGCATAGGCCGCGGCCGAGAACCGGTAGACGCGGCCGCCGGTCTGGTCCTGCACCACGTACCAGGGCCGGCCGCGGAACACCACCCGCTGCACCACCGCGTACGGCATCAGCCGCGGCCGCAGGTTCGCGACGCTGTGCCAGGAAGGGCTGAACGGGTTGCGCGCCATCGGCGGGTATTCCTACGGGCTCCAGCGCCACAGGCTGATGCGCAGCCAGTCGAGCAGGCCGTGCAGCAGCACCCAGCCGAGCCTGCGCCGCCCGACCTCGACCTTGCCGACGCCTTCCATGCCCGGCAGCAGCAGCGGCGAATCGTGCTCGAGCCGCGCCTCGACGCGGTAGAAGTTCTTGCCGTCCTGCACGGTCGCCACCGGCATGATCCGGGCCACCGCGAACGGCATCGGCCGGCCGGCCAGCCCGCTCATCACCAGGTCGCCCGGCTGGCCGACCTGGATCTGCCCGATGTCGCGCTCGTCCACCTCCAGGACGATGCGGTAGCTGCGCAACGGGGCGATCTCGAACAGTTTCTTGCCCGCTTCCACCGGCGTGCCGATCTGCTGGCTGAGGTCGCCGCTGACGACCACGCCGTCGTACGGCGCCAGCACGCTGGCATGGGCCAGCTTGTCCTCGGCCAGGTCGAGCTGCGCCTGCGCCTCGTCCAGCTGGGCGGTGACCACGCGGACCGCGGTGAGGTCGTGCTCGGCCATCGCCTCGCGCAGCTTGTTGCGGTACTGGTCGCGCTCGCTGGACCACTTGGCGCGCTCTACCAGCAGGTCGTGGTCGTCGAGCCGGGCCAGCGGCTGGCCCTTGCGCACCACGTCGCCGGCGCGCACCAGGCTGGCCGCCAGGTAGCCCTCGAACGGGGCGGCCGCCACGCGCTGGATTTCACCCTCGGTCACCGTCTTCGCCGCGACGCGATAGGGCACCGGCAGCCAGACCAGCAGGGCCAGCACGATCGCCGCCAATGCGGCGCCGGCCTTCCACAGCAGGTGGCGTGGCCCGACGAGGCCCGCCCAGAAGCCGCGCGCCTCGTCGCCCAGCCGCCGCAGCGAGCTGCGCTCGGCGTCGGTCCGCTGCACGACGACGGGAGAGAACAGGCTGGCGAACGTCTCCAGCCAGCGCCGTTCGTCGGCGTCGAACGGCGCGGCGTTCTCGCGTTCGAGCACCACCACCGCGACGGTCCGCGCCCGGTGGGTGACCGGCACGCTGATCAGCGCACCGGCGCCGACGCGCTGCATGAGCGCGCGATGCGCGCGGTAGTCGTCCGCATCCGGCGCCGACGAAGCGTGCACGACCTGGCCCAGGTCGCAGGCCTCGTCCATGGCGTCCACGTAGGCATGCACCATCGGCGAGGACTTCTCGAACGTGGCGGCCTCCGACAAGGCGGCCAGGCGGGCATGCGCTTCGCGGACGAGGCCGATCGCGACCCGGGAGCAGGCAAAGCGCTGGCGCAGCGCGTTGCTCAATTCGAACAGCGCCTGCTGGAAGTGCGCATGGCGCAACGCGACGGCAATGGTTTCCAGCACGCCGAGGGAGCGCTCGCTGGCCTTGCGCGCCTCGGCAAGCTCGCGCCGGCCGAACATGTTGACCAGCCAGGCGCTGCCCCAGTGCAGCTCCCGCAGCAGGTCCTGGATCGCCGACTCCTCCAGCGCGGCCTCCACCACCACCGCTCCGGCGACGCGCTCGCCTTCGCCCAGCGGCACGGCGACGTGCAGCAGGCCGGGCAGGTCCGGCACCCGCTGCACGGCGATGCGCCGCCCGCCGAGCGCCTGTTGCGCGGCCTCGCCCATCCGCCCCATGTCGGTGCTCGCCGCCGGCCAGACCGCCAGGGGAACGTAGTTCTGGCCGTCGGCGGATTCGGCCAGCACGGCGGCCTGGCGCACCGCCGGATGCCTTTCGCAGACCAGCGCCAGCCACGCCGCGCCGAAGGCGTCCGACGTGCGGGCGGACACGAAGCGTTCCCACGCCGTGGCCGGTCCGCCTTCCTGCGCCGGAAGCGTGGGAGCCGCACGGTTCATGGCGTCCCTCCGCGCGCATCGGCGAGGGGCGGGGCGTCCTGGTCGGTGGCGCTGAACAGGCGGTCGAGCTCGTCGACGTCTTCGGCGCCCAACTGGCCGAGGGTGGCGCGCAGTTTCACGTAGGCGGTGATCTGCTGGTAGCGCCCCTTGTGCAGGTCGCGGCGCAATCCCTCCCATTGCTGGATGGCCGACAGCACGTCGGCATGGGTCTTCAGGCCCTTGGCCTCGCCCCGGACGGCGGCTTGCCACGACGTGCGGGCCGAGGCGATGCCGACGCGCGATGCCTTCGCCTTGGCCAGGCCGGAGCGCCATTGCAGGAAGGCCGTCCTGATGTCGAGGATGGCCTGGCGCCGCGCCGCGTCGCGGTCCGCCAGCGCCTTTTCCCGCGCGGCGAGCGCTTCGGCCACCTTGGCCGACTGGGTGCCGCCGGTATACAGCGGCACGTTGAGCTGCAACCCCACGGTCAGCGTGCGGATGCCGTAGCCGTTCTGCCCGGGAAAGTTGCCCACCGCCTGGTCGTTGTTGCCGTAGTTGGCCACCAGGTCGAGGGTCGGCCGGCCGCCGGCGCGCTGCTTGCGCACCTCGTCGTCGGCGGCCGCGACGGCCCGGGCCGCGGCGTGCAGGCTGGGGCACTCGCTGTCGACCAGGTCGAGCCAGGCGTCCGGATCGCCGCCGACCAGGTCGGGAAGGTCGGCGTCATCGCGCAGGTACGGTTGCAGCAGGCCGTCGGCGGGCCCGGCCAGTTGTTCGAGGGCGGCGAGCTTGGCCTCGCGGTCGAGCGCGGCGGATGCCGCGTCCGCATCGGCTTCGCGGTACTTGGCCTCCGCCTCGTCCGCCTCCGGAACGCCGCGCGCGCCCAGCTCGGCGCCGCGCCGGGCGATGGCCCATTGCGCCTGCAGGGCATCGCGCTGCGCGGCGGTGAATTCGATCTCGTCGCGCGCCTCCATCAGGTCGAACCAGGCATCGGCCAGCTTCGCGTAGAGCTTCTGCTCGGCATCGGCCAGCTGGTAGTGGGCCTGGGCCTCGCTGTCCTTCGCCTCGTCCCACGTGGCGACGTTGGCCGGGCGCCAGATCGGCTGGGTGAGGCTCAACTGGTCGCTGTGGCTGTGGTAGCGGTCGTACATGGTGACCGTCGTGGCGTCGTGGGTGTTGTAGCTGCGGCGGTTGCCGTTCGCGCTCGCCGTCAGGGAGAGCTGGGGGAGCATCGCGCCAAGGGCCTGCCGCGTGCGCGCCTGCGATACGGCGACGTTGGCCTTGGCCGCGTGGTAGCCGGGCTCGCTTTCCACGGATGCGTCGAACAGTTCGCCGAGCGTGGTGGTCCTGGCGGCCGCGGGTAGCGCGTGCGTGCACGATGGCGCCAGCAGGAGGCAAAGCGCGACGACCAGCGCCGGCGAAGCATTCACGGGCTGGGGCCGAGGGCGGCTGGACGGCTTGCAGGGCACGCGGACGTTCCCGTCGTCGGGCGCTGCATGGAAAGACATGGCATGTTGCGGCAAACCTCGATTCCCTTGTCGGCGGCCAGGGGAACCGCAGGCTTCCGGATCGGCACGGCATCGCCGGCCGCCACCTGCGTGGCGCCAGGACGCTAGGACTCCGGCCAGTTCCCCCTCGGGCGGATTTTCGCACCCGGCGGTTCGCCGTGCCAAGTGCGCGCGCCGGCCCTGTCCACGGACGGAACAGGCTATATGATGCGCGTCCAGGGAATCCGGTCTATGGACAGGGGAGGGGGAATGAAACCTATCGTGATGGCTGCCCTTGCGGCGGTCGCGCTTGCCGCGTGCAGCACCACCGGCGAAAAGATCACCCGGTTGCAGCCGGGCAGCGGCAGCGCCGACGTGTTCGCCCAACTGGGGCGCCCGGACGCCATGCGGATCGTCGACGACTACCAGGTCTACACCTACCTGGGCCGGCACTGGCGGCGGCGTTCGCTGTCCCGCACCGACTACACGGTGGTCCTCAAGGACGGCAAGGTGGTGGAATTCGGCCCCGGGCATGCGCAACGCGAAGGGCTGCACGGCATGACGATCGTTCCGCCGGCTTCCTGAGGCCGGCCGGATGCGCCGCCGGCGCACGCCGCCGCTCCAGTCCCGTCGCCTGCCGGTGCGCCGACCGGTGCCGCCGCCGCGCCCGGGGACACTGCACGTCACGCGCCGCCTGGGCGACAGCATCCACGCCTATGCGGTCACGGTCGCCCTGGCGGCGGAAGGCAAGGCAGACGGCTTCGTCGCCTATCGCCCCTACGCGACGCTGTTCGCCGGCGGCCCGCTGCCCGTTTCGGCCAGCGACCGCGGCACGCAATGGCAGTCGCTGCCTTTCGCGTTCCACGGCCCCCGGCACGGGGAGCACGTGCGCGACACCATGGCCAGGGCAGCAGGCGTGGCCGAAGGACGCGATCTGGTACTGCGACTCGATGCCTCGCCGCCGGAAGGGCAGCGTCCCTACGTCGTCCTCTGCCCGCATGCCGGGGCCGGCTACAAGGAGTGGCCGGCAGTACGGTGGGGCGCCGTCGCGGAATATCTCCTCGGATGCCGGCAGGGCGTCTTCATCTGCGGCATGCCGGGCAGGCCGCGCGTTCCGGCACCCGCCGGCGTCATCCACCGGGATATCGATGCGGCAGCCCTTGGCGACCTGATCGCCGGCGCCCGGGCGCTGGTCGGCCCGGACAGCGGCCATGTCCATCTGGCCGACGCCTTGGGCATACCCGTCGTTGGCCTGTACGGCGCCACCAGCGCCCTGACTTACGGCCCGTATCGCGACGGCTCGCTGTGCATCGACGTCCATGGCGAAATCCCGTGGCCCCCCGGCAAATACGACAGCGCGCGGCATGCGCCGGGCGACGCCATGAAGGGGATTTCGGTCGAGCGCGTTATCGAAGGACTGTCGCGGTGCATTGCGCAGCCGGAACCATGACGGCTGTCCCGTAGCCTGGATGATTGCCGTTGCAGTCCCATTTGGGATCCGTGCGCTGGAGGAAGAAACATGACGATGACCGTTCGCTGGCTGGCATCCATGGGGCTCGCGGCCGCGTTCGCCCTTGCTTGGATGACACCGTCCTGGGCCGGCGTTCCCATGGGCGAGTCCTCGATGGAGGCCGTACCACTGCTGCGGAAGGCCCTCGATCGCGCGCCGCCGAAAGACGCCCTCGAATACATCGTGCTGCAAACCCAGTTCGATCTATTGGGCTTCAAGGCCGCGGCGGGCAAGCTCGATACGTATGAGCAGTGGCGCCTGCTGTCGACGGCCATGCCGCCGCCGGCCAGGGAGGCAGCCACGCTGCGCGAGGTGATCGCCGGGCCGGATGCTGCGGGAGCGCTGCGCGCCACGGCCGCGCGCATCGCAAAGGACGGTGTCGCGGTGGCGTTCCCTTCCGGCGTCGAAGCGGAGAACGCCCCTGCGCCCGAACTGCAGATGAGTGCGCAGGGGCTTGCGCACTTCGAACGCCTGGCGCCGGGGCTGTGGGGCCTGTTCAAGGGCACGGATGCGAACCAGGCATCGACCTTGGAGCAAGCGGAAGCACTCTACATTGCCGTGGATATCCGCAACCGCATGGCTACAAAGGCCGACATCCGGCTGCAGTACGACTTGGCGCCGGGGATGGTCCTGACCTGCGAAGCCAACGATGTCGTCGCTGCGGACCATCGCTATGGCGTATGCAAAGTCCCGCTCCGCGGCAGGACGGCCCGCAAGGACGGCAGTGGCTGGGTGCTGTTGACGCCCGAGGAAAAGGCGTCTGCACGCGAGAACCTGCTCGCGCTGCGGCCGATCGGTCCGCCCGCGCCGAAAGCGCTGCAAATCCGGTTCGACGCGCTGCATCTCGCGGTCGATACCGAGGCTGGCACCAGCAACGTGACGCTGGACAACGCTTGGCGCGCCGCGGCCGAGACGGAAGCCCGCATGAAGCTGCAGTCGGCTTCATGCGCAGCGCTGGGGACATGCGCGAGCGGCCTGGCGCAGAAAACGACGAGCCCGATGGGTATCCTTGCGGGGCTGACGCTGCTGGGCATGATTTGCCTGGTAGCCTACCGGGTCCGCCGCGGTGGCGGTGCAGGGATCTGGCCCACCCTCGCCAAGCTGTATGCAATGCTGCTCGTGCTGGCGGTTGCCATCAACGTCGTGGATCGCCCTGCCGGCGCCACTCGTGGAGCACCGCTCAGCGGCACGTTCGGCTTCATGGCCAAAGTGGCAGTGTCGATGCCGTGGAGCTACTACTTCGTCGCCGGCGTACCCGACACCGGTCCGCGCCAGGGCTTGGCCGCCAAACCCATGGCCGACGACTCGCCGTGGTTCTGGGGTTTTGCTGGCATCAATCTGGCATTCCTCGTGCTGATGGCTGCCAGTAGCGATGGCCGTACACGAAATACCGGTTCCATCCTTTGACTGGTGTGTGGCTCCGCCTGGCCGGCGGTCTCCACGCAATCCATGCCGATCGGGCGGCACTGCTGCGCCAAGGAACTGGGCGTGCCGCCCCTCATCGGCGGACATCCGACCCTGACGCGCAGCCAGATCAGGTGCAACGAGTCAGTCCACGCATCGTCCTGAAGATCGATAGCGGCCTTCGGAACATTTTTGCGGAGGGAGCGCCAACCCCGCACCAGTGGCGCAAAGCAAACGGCACGAGGCCATGAGGACCGAACCTGCGTCTGGCTCCGCACAGACATTTGCCGCTTTCGTAGGGCCCAGACCTGGCCGTCGCCGTCGAGCGCGAGCGAGTGGCGCTTGCCGGAGGCGATGGCGCGGATCAGCAGCAGGCTTTCGAATCGCAGCGGTTGCTCCAGGTAGTATTCGATCCGCTCCGGTCCATGGCCGGGATCCACGCCGAGTTGGCCGCAGCTATTGAAGTCCCAGCCCCAGCCATGGTCTGTCGTGTCCAGCGCCAGATCGCCAGCATAGTAGCTGGCGATCCGCTCGATACGGATTGCCGGCTACGGGTAGGCTGGTGGGGAAACCAAACAAGGGATTGGACAGATTGCCCCAGGTAAGCACCGTGCCTTTGCGCATGCCTGCGGCCACGACGACGATGTTGCTCATGCCCGGCACTCGCCGGAAGTCGACGAGTGAGCCAGATGTGCCGGCACGCATAGGGTCAGGTGCTGTTTCGCCACCATGGCGGCGTCGAGCGCCTTGATCGGCGCGGGGGCGTCGCAATCGGATTCGCCGCGGTAGTACGACCACACCTGGTCCTGGCGGTCGACCGCCACCAGGCGGCTGTCTTCGAAGCTGATCGACACTGCATTGCGCAGGATCGGCAGCCGCTGCGGCGGATTGAGCCCGAAGCGCGGACGGAAAGCCGTGGAGGTCAGGCGGGTGCCCAGCATCGCGGCCGGTCCGCGCCCGACACCTGTTGCAGGCCCCAGGCGCCCAGCAGGACCAGAAGGATCAGCACGACAAGGGATCGGCGGCCCATGAGCATCCCGCGTAATGGGACCGAAGCGTGCGCGTACGCTAGACCATCCGACGTCGCAACGGATGGTCACGATGATTCCCGCCGCCACCGCGTAACGGCGTGCACGGCCGTCACGCGGTGGAGTTCACTCGCCTCAGTTCAGCAGCCGCACCGTCAGGCCGGTACGCGCCGCCAGGTCGTCGTCGCTGCCGATCGGCGGTGCCACCAGCGTGTTCCACCAAACGCCTCCGGTGTCCTCCGCCGAGCCGATGGCGGTGGCACCGCCGCCCTGCCAGTCGATGGACTGCGTGCTGTCATCCGATGTGCCGGCGCGACGAACGATGATGTAGCTACCGCTGCCTGTCGACCAGCCGTACACCGCCGCATCGGCCGCCACCATCACGCTCTGACCGTTCCAGCAGCCGCCGTTGGCGACCACGTTGAGGCTGATCGTCGCGGTGGTGCTCAGCCTGCCGTCGCTGACCATGTAGGCGAACCCATCGGTGCCGGTGTAGCCACGGGCCGGGCGATAGGTGTAGCTGCCATCCCAGTTGCGCGTCAGGCTGCCGTGTGCGGCCTTGCCCAGGGTGAGCGTGAGGCAGTCGCCGTCGGCGTCGTCGACCAGGCAGTCGAAGTCGATCCGCACGCTGCCGTCCTTCTGCACCTGGAAGCTGGCATTGCGTGCGGTCGGCGCGTGGTTCACCGGCACGACCGTGATGCAGACCATCGCCGTGTTCGAGTCGGCCGTGCCGTCGCTGTCGCGGTAGCTGAAGCTGTCGGTGCCGTACCAGCCCTGGTTCGGCGTGTAGGTATAGCTGCCGTCCGCATTCAGGCCGAGCTTGCCGTGGCAGGGGCCGCAGACGATCCGCGCAGCAAGCTCGTCGCCATCCGCATCGGTGTCGTTGGCCAGCAGGTCGATCCGCACCGGCGTACCGGCGTGGGTCGCGGCCTGGTCGTCCCTGGCGACGGGCGCGCGGTTCGGCGCCAGCACCGTGATGGTCACGATGGCCGGAGCGGAATTTTTCCTGCCGTCGTCGGCGACGTACGCGAAGCTGTCCGTGCCCACGAAGCCCGCCTGCGCGGTGTAGCTGAAGCTGCCGTCCCAGTTGCGCGTCAGCGTGCCGTGCTTCGGCGAGCTGGCGACCGTGGCGCGCAGGCCGTCGCCGTCGGCGTCGGTGTCGTTGGCCAGCACGTCGATGCGCGTGGCCCGGCCGGCGCGGGCGGTGACCGCGTCGTCGTTGGCCACGGGCGCCTGGTTCACGTGGGCCACGCGGATCCACACCATTGCCGGATTGGAATCGAACTGGCCGTCGTTGGCGACGTAGACGAAGCCGTCCAGGCCATACCAGTCCGCGTCCGGCGTATAGGTGTAGGTGCCGTCGGCGTTGAGCGCGAGGCTGCCGTGGCACGGGCCGCACAGGATGCGCGCGGTGAGCGGATCGCCGTTGATGTCCCAGTCGTTGGCGACCGGGTCGATCCTCACCGGGGCGTTCTCGTCGACGCAGGCCGCATCGTCGAAGGCGAGCGGCGGCAGGTTCGGGCCGAGCACGGTGACGGTCACGGTGGCGAGGTTCGAATCCGCCTTGCCGTCGTTGGCGACGTAGGTGAACGTGTCGGTGCCCGTATAGCCGCAGTCGGCGGTGTAGCTGAAGCTGCCGTCGGCGTTGTGCACCACCGTGCCGTGCCTCGGCCCGTTCACCATGCGCGAGGTCAGCGCGTCGCCGTCGGCGTCCGTGTCGTTGGCCAGCACGCGGATCGTCGCGGACTGGTTGTTGTGGATCCGGGCACTGTCGTTCGCCGCCACCGGCGCCTGGTTGGCCGAGGCGACCACCAGCCGCACCGTCGCCACGTTGGACAGCGACTTGCCGTCGCTGGCCTGGTAGGTCAGCGCGTCGGTGCCGTACCAGTCGCCGTTCGACACGTAGCTCAGGCTGCCGTCGGCATTGCGGGTGAGGGTGCCGTGCGCCGGGCCGGATACGATCACCAGCGACAGCGGATCGCCGTCGGCGTCGGTGTCGTTGGCCAGCGGATTGAACGCCAGCGGCTGGCCCTGCCTGCCGTCGAACGCGTCGTCGTTGGCGACCGGCGCATGGTTGGTGGCACGCACGGTGATGGTCACCGAGGCCACCGCCGAATCCACCATCCCGTCGTTGGCGACGTAGCTGAAGCCGTCGATGCCGCTGAAGGCCGCATCCGGCACGTAGGTGAGGGTGCCGTCCGCGTTCACCGTGAGCGTGCCGTTGGCCGGCTGGCTGACGATGCGTGCCGTGAGGCCGGCATTGCCGGCCCGGCCGGAGCCCGCGTTGGCGCCCGTGCTGTTGTCGATGTCGCTGTCGTTGGCCAGCACATCGATGGTCACCGGCACGCCCTGGTCGGTGGCGGCGGTATCGTTCAACGCCACCGGCGCGTGGTTCACCGGGGTCACCGTCAGCACGATGGTGGCGACGTTCGAGTCCGCCGCTCCGTCGTTCACCTTGTAGGTGAAGCTGTCGCCACCGGCGTAGTACGTGGTCGGCGTGTAGGTGAAGCTGCCGTCGGCATTGCGCACCAGCGAGCCGTGCGCGGGGCCGCTGACGATCACCGCCGACAGCGGGTCGCCGTCCACGTCGTTCGCGTTGCGGAGCGGATCGACGACGACGGAACCGTCCTCGGCCACCGTGGCGCTGCCGTCGCCGGCCGTCGGCGCATGGTTCACCGGCGTGACGGTCAGGGTGATAGTGGCGACGTTGGAGTCGACCGTGCCGTCGTTGACCTTGTAGCTGAAGCTGTCGCTGCCGCGGTAGAGCGCATCCGGCACGTAGGTGAAGCTGCCGTCGGCGTTCCGGGTGAGGCTGCCGTGGCTCGGCCCGTCGACGATCACCACCGACAAGGGATCGCCGTCCACGTCGACCGCGTTGCGGAGCGGATCGACGACGACGGAACCGTCCTCGGCCACCGTGGCGTCGGTATCGGCGACAGTGGGCGCATGGTTGACGGGTGTCACGGTGATCCTCACCGTGGCGACGTTCGAATCCGCCGTGCCGTCATTCACCTTGTAGGTGAAGCTGTCGTCGCCGCGATACAGCGCATCCGGCACGTACTGGTAGCTGCCGTCGGCCAGGCGGGTGAGCACGCCGTGCTGCGGGCCGCTCACGATCACCACGGCGAGCGCATCGCCATCGACGTCGGTGGCGCCGCTGCGCGGATCGATCGCCAGCACGCCATCCTCGGCCACGGTGGCATCCAGGTCGGCGGCAGTCGGCACGTGGTTCACCGGGTCCATGGTGATGGTGACCGTCGCCACGCCCGAGGCGAGCTGGCCGTCGCTCAACCGGTAGCTGAAGCTGTCGGTGCCGCGGTAGAGCGCGTCCGGCACGTAGGTGAAGCTGCCGTCGGCGTTGAAGGTGAGCGAACCGTGCTGCGGGCCGTCGACCAGCATGGCGGTCAGCGGATCGCCGTCCACGTCGGTGCCGTAGCTCGTCACCTGGCCGCTCAACGGCTGCTCCTCCAGCGTATGCACCTGGGCGTCGACCACGACCGGCGCGTGGTTGACGTGGGTCACCGCAAGGCTGACGGTAGCCGGCGCCGAATCGGCGGCGCCGTCGTTTGCCACGTAGGTGAAGCTGTCGTCGCCGTAGAACAGCGCATCCGGCACGTAGGTGTAGGTGCCGTCCGCGTTCTGCGTCAGCGAGCCGTGCTGCGGCTGGCCGACGATGCGGCAGGTGAGGGCGTCGCCATCCACGTCGGAGGCGAGCTGGCCCAGGTCGACGATCGCGCTGCCGTCCTCCTGCAGCGTCACCGCCAGGCCGCTCGCGCCCGGTGCATGGTTCACGTGCGCGATGGCGAGGCTGACCTTGGCGACGTTGGACTGCGCCTTGCCGTTGTCGAGCAGGTAGCTGAAGCTGTCGCTGCCGTAGAACAGCGCATCCGGCACGTAGGTGAAGCTGCCGTCGGCGTTGAGCGTAAGCGTGCCATGCGCGGGGCCGGCGACGATGGTCGGCGTGGCGCCGATGGCGTTGACGTCGTTGCCCAGCACGTCGACATCGACCGCGCCGTCCTCCAGGCCCTGCGCCTGGTCGTCGTTGGCCTGCGGCAGGCCCATCAGGGCCACGTCGCTGACGGTGACGTGGCTGCCGGCAGGGCCGAAGCCGATCAGGTCGAACGACAGGTTCACCGCCGTGCCGGCGGCGATGCCGCGCAGGTCGACCAGGTAGGTGCGGCTGCCGTCGGCATTCGTGACGCAACTGATGCCTTGCGCGAGGAAGGCCGTGCCGTCGCCCTGCAGATTGAGCAAGTCTTGCGTACCGCCCAGGGCGATGGTGTTGCCCATGGCCTTGCCGGTGGAGGCGTCGACCAGCGCCACCTCGAAGGCATCCTCCGGCATGTCGCCGGGGTTCTGCAGGTAGATGTTGGAGACGGTGAAGCTGAGGAAGCTGTCGTTCGCACCGACCACGAAAGACTGGCCGACACGGCTTTGCGCGAACGCCGTCTCACCCAGCGTGGCCGAGCCGTTGCCCAGAGTCGCCTGGCCAGTGGTCGTCCAGCCGGATCCGTCGATGAAGCCGCCGTTGGACAACGTCGGGTTGACCGCGGCCTGCGGCAAGGACTCGCCGGCCTGGGGCAGGACCATGGTGTAGTGGCCGCTCGTATCCGAGCCGGTCGCCGTTGCCTCCGCGGTGGTGCCCGCCGGCACGGCGCTGGCCAGCGATATGGCGTGTGCCACCGGTGCCTGCGCCTTGAGGAAACGCAGGTTGTCCAGACGCACCAGGTCGCCGGCAATGCCTGCCGGCTCGCCGGCGTTGACTACCACGAAGCGCAGCCGTCCCTGCATCTGGTCGATGCCCAGCTTGCCCTGCAGGCCGCTGATCACCTGGGTGCGGAAGCCCCCGTCGGCATAGCTCGGATCGTTCAGCGCGATGGTGCCGAGCGTGATCGCAGAGGTGCCGTCCTTGCCATCGACCTGCGGAATCCATTGCACCTGCAACGTGGTGCCCGGCTGCGTGGCGGTGGTCGAAATCTGCAGCGACAGGCTGTCGGCCGTCGGCGGGATCGCCATGCGGTCGTGGGTGAGCGTGTAGTTGTCGTTGGCGCCCAGCACATAGCTGAGGTCGTAGTCGCCGTCTGAGTTGGCCTCGAAGATCGAGTAGATGAAGTTGTAACTGCGGCTCTGATCGAGGGCGTTCGGATTGTCAGCATCCTTGGCGGCCAGGCCGTTGCCCGAGCTGAGGTCGATGCCCAACAGCGACTTGAGCGTCCCCGCCATGAGATCGCCGCCGAGTTGGGAGGCGATACCACCGAGGGTCTGCTCCAGGCCCGAGCTGTAAAGTTGCCTGGCCACGCTGTCGATCACGCCGAGGATGGTGTTGTAGATCGGCGTGCCCTTGACCACGAAGCCCAGCGTCGCCCCCAGCGAACGGTCCATCGCCGAGCTCTTGATCTCCTGAGCGATCGCCGAGTAGTTGGCACTGATCGCCTGGTCCAGCAGCGGTTGTACCTGGGTCACGATCACGTCGTAGAGCTGCTGGATTGCCGCCTTCGAGGTCGGGTTGTCGAAGCTCGGGAAGGCGTGCACGAACTTGTATTCGAAATCCGAGTAGTTCCAGTTGTTGCGCAGATCGAGGAATTGGGCACGGCTGTCGCGCGTGTCGTGGCTGTTCGGATAGTTGCCGCTCAGCGCTTCGCCGTTGTCGATGCTCCAGCCGGGCACGTCGTACGAGGTCATGTAGCGGCCTTCGAAGCCGTTGCGGCTCTGCTCGAAGGTGCCGTTGAAGACCTGCAAGCCGTCGTCGTAAACCTGGTCGCCGTTCTCGAACGCCTGCAGGTTGGTCTCACCCGGCGCTCCATGGTCGACGGTGACGATCGGGCGCTCGGAGTTGTTGTAGCCGTTGCTCGGCTGGTTGCTGGCCGGGGCGAGCAGGGGCGGCCGGCGGCTCGAGCCGCCGCCGAGGATGGAATAGAACCAGCCTTCGCCTACGCCCTCGAACGAACTGTCGGCGAAATCCGCCCGCCAGTTGGTGAGCAGGCCGTCCGCCGCCGAATAGATCGTGCTGCCATCCGACTTGCGCAGGTTCTGCCGTTCATTGATGTACCAAGGCGTGTAGTTTGGATAGTTGTTGATCAGCGGAACGGAATACGCCGACGAATCAGAGAAATGCCGCCAGATAGGCTTGCCGTCTTCGATCCCGGTGGGCGAGCCCTTCGGCGGCGCGACCAGGTTCAGCGCCGCCGTGCCCAGGTACCAGTTCTGGGTCATGGAGTGTGGCCCTGCCTGCAGGGCGGAGCCGAACGCGCCGATACCGTCCGACAGACCGGTGAAGCCCGGCAACTGGCTCAGGTCGAAGTCGATATTGGCATCGCTCAGCAAGCGCTTGTAGCCGCCGGCAAGCATCAGCCAGTAAGCCGAGGAGACCTGGTCGTTGCGGTAGAACGGCTCCTTGTTGGTATCCACCAGCGAGCGGCCGTTCGGGTTGAAGGTCAGCGCGATGCGCAGCTCCAGCGCTTCCTGTTCGTAGTAGTTGTCCTCGAAGTTGACGTTGCGCCAGTCGATGACGTTGGCGTCGTTGAAGTCGTCGTTGATCAGGTTGCCGAGGTCGAGCGACGGCTGGTCGTAGTCATGCACGTCGAAATCGGTCATCTGCAGGTCCTTGGGATGGACACCCCACTGACCCAGGCGCTGCGCGATCTCTGAATTGACCACCGTGCCGCGGCTATGCGCAATCAGCTGCAACGGCGCATTGTTGAGCGCGTCGGTTCCCAACTGCATCAGGCTGGCGAAGATCGCGTCGGCGGCTGCCTCGGTGAAGCCGGTGGTGCTCATGCCCGACTGCGAGTACCAGTCCGAGATCAGGAAGATCGGCTTGCCGGCCGCGCGGTAGGCCGCCAGTGCCGCCTGCGAGTCGGTGCCCTTTGGGCGCGCGAAGTACGGATTCTCCTGCGAGGCGTCGTACTCCACCCACTCGCCGGTGACGGGCGAATAGACGAACAAGCCGCCGCCGGTGCGCAGGGCCAGTTCGCGGCCCAACTCATAGGCCGAGGTGGTCTCCACGAAACCCTGTTCGAGCGAAGGCTGGTAGCCGTGCGTGATCAGCGTGATGCCCGCGTACTGCCCGCCCGGCGCGCGGTAGGACGGCGTAGTAAAGGCGTAGGACTCTCGGATCACCGTGCTGCCGTCGCTGAGCGAATCGTAGGTGACGCCCCAGTAGTACTGCTGCGAGGCGGTCAGCGCAAAGTTCGGCGCGTCCTTGGTGGCGTACTCGAACACCAGCTTGCCATTCTCGTAGTGGCCATGCACTTTGACCGTCAGGATGCGGCCCGCATGCGAATCCACCGTGGTCGAGCCGTCGATCGACGGCAGCCGCTCGCGGATGCTGTCCGGCAGCAGCGGCAGGTAGTTATTGATCGAGCCGTACTTGTCGTTCGGGTCTGGAAACAGGCCGTGGTTGGCGTCGAACACGCTGAGGTACAGCGTGGCTTCGATCGGGTCACCGTCGACGTAGTCCGGATCGTCGATGCTCCAGTGGAACACGGGTTGGATCAGCTTGGTCGCATCGGTATACGAGTCGATACCATCGACGCTGTGGTCCACCAGCGTGGCGTCCTGTGCCTGGCTGCCGATGCCGTGCGCGAAGCCGATCGGATACAGCGTGGGCAGGCTACCTGCGGGCGGCTGCGTGCCGGGTGGCGGCTGGTCGATCGGACGCGTATCCGACGTGTAGCCGTAGGCCGCGTGCGCGTCGGCGATCAGCGTGTCGACCGTGTACTGCATCAGCCCGGCAGGACCGTCCGCATTGAACACCTGAGCGTAGATGTACTTGCCGTCCGGTGTCAGGCTGAGGCCGCTGAGCGCGCCGCCGTCGATCGGAGTGGTCGCGCCCATGTACACCGGTGAGCCGTTGAGGCCGAACGGATCCTGGATCACGCCGATCTTGCCGCCGATGAAGTCCAGTGAGATCTGGTTGTAGATGTCGAGGTCGCCGGTCAACTCCAGCTTGGCACGGGTGAGGTTGTAGTCGGCGATGAAGGCGTACTTCAGGTCCGGCGTGATCACGATGCCCGCGGCCTGGTTGATGTTCTGCCAGTAGCGGTTCTGCGTGTATCCCGGAGGCGCCATGTTGATCAGCGGCGACACGTTCACGCGCTGCAGGTCGCCGGTGGAGGGGTCGGTGACCAGTTGCAGGGTGGCGATGCCGTCGTTGAAGCTTTGCGCGTTGGAGACGATGAAGTGCGTGCTATCCGAGGCCGCCTCGA
Organism: Frateuria sp. Soil773; assembly: GCF_001428405.1. Lineage (GTDB taxonomy): Bacteria > Pseudomonadota > Gammaproteobacteria > Xanthomonadales > Rhodanobacteraceae > LMSL01. Next base: position 185,632 of record NZ_LMSL01000040.1, on the reverse strand, counting down.
TGAACAGCGGGGTGACGCCATTGAAGCCCTGCGCCGAGCCCACGTTCCAGGTCTTGCACTTGCCGGTAAGCGGATCGACCGAGTCCAGGTCGATCACGATCAGGTTGCCGGGCACCCTTGGCCCGCTCGGGAACAACGTGTATTCCTGGCTCGGCGCGGTCGCCAGCAGGTAGCGACCGTGGCCGCCGACGGCCAGCCCGTAGATGCCGTACGGCATTACCGAGGCATCGCCCAGCTTCAACTGCAGTACCGCCTGCTGGGTGTCGTAGGTGGACGAATACGGATCGATGTCGAAGCGGTACAGCCCTTCGGAACCGACTCCATAGCGGTCGCCCAGCGCTACGTACAGCGAGTCATTGGCGATCGCCAGCGAAGTGATCGTGGTGCCGCTGTTGGCGCCGGGGATGGTAAAGGTGTCGAAGATCGACAGCGTCGCAGTGTCGATCGCGTAGATCCGGCCGTTCTGGCCGCCGACGTAGGCGCGTGCATTGTCGGCCGAGAACACCACGTCCTGCACGTGCCAGCCGACCACGCTGATGACGCCGCCGTCCTGATCCTGGGTGATGGTCTTGATCAGGTTTCCGCCCTGCATGACCAGGATGTGGTCCCCCTGGGCCACGATGGTCAGGTTATGGCGACCTTCCACCTTCGCGTTTCCGCTGGTGACTTCCGTGTCCGACACCGAGCTGTCGCCGCTGGCGGTCATGGTCTGCTGGTGGATCACTCGCACCACGCTCAGCGTCATCCCGGCCAGCGGCATGCCGCCGGGTACGGCGACCTGAAGCTGGCTGGCACCGATGCCGCTGGCCGGAATCACCTTGTCGTAATGGTCGCCGGTGGGCGCGGTCATGCGCAGGATCAGGTCGCCATAGAGCGCGTTTGGCTGCGACGGGCTGAAGTTGGAGCCGGTGATGGTCAGGGTGGTGCCGCTGTCGTCCAGCGATATGTCGTCGATCTTCGGCTGCGCGAACGCCAAGTCCGGTGGCGGCAGCGGCAACACGCTGTCGAGCGAGACCGGCGGCTGGCCGGGAGCAAGCGGCGGAATGGTCGCCTGGCTGACGTAGGTGATGCCCGAACGGAACGCATAGGCGCTTATCACCGAACTGGCGCTGATCGCGATCGCGTCCAGCGAGATCGCCGCGCCGAGCAGGCCGCCGGCTATCATGGCGATATTGGTCGCCGGGTTGAACAGCAGCGCCGGTTGCATGCCCAGCACCACTTGGCGGCTGCCGTCGTCCGGGTTTCGCTTGACCGCGGCGACGTAGAAGCCGGAGTTGGCCAGGCCCGCATACGGCGGCGAAGAGGTATGGATGAAGCCGTCGTTGCCGACCTTTCCGGATTCGACCGCCAGCCACACGCCCTGCGTCGCACCGGTTTCGTTGAGGAAGGTGGTGTACTTGTAGAAATAAACCGTTTGTCCCGCCACGGCACCGGCCGGGGCCTGCATCGACAGCTGCACCGGTACTGACAACTGGGTCGACCCCATCTGCAGGTCGAAGGCGCCGGCCATGCTGAAGTCCGCCGGGAACGCCGGCGGCGCGATCGGAAGGCTGGCCGGATCGGTGGCGGTGATCGACACCTGGGTGGCGGCCGGCAGCGCGTCCGGCGCCACCTGCACCACCAGTCCGTTGCCGCCGTTGACGATGCCGCCCACCGCAGGGTCGAGCTGCTGCGCGCCGGATGCCGGCAGCGCTGTCACCTGCACTTCGATGTCGCGCTGCAGGCCGTTGGTGATCACGCTGACGATGGTGAAGCCCGGATTCTTGGCTACGATCAGGCCATCTGCAGTGACCATGGCGACGTCCGGGTTCTGCACCCGGTAGATCACGCCGCTGCCGGCACCGGACTGGTCGGGACCGATCGAGGCATTGATGCGGATCTGCCGCGTGCCCTGATTCTCGATCAGGCTCACGCTGCCCGGGTACACGTCGTAGGCGTATTGGTTATTGGCGTTGTAGACGTTCCTGTCGACCGTGCTGCCGGAGGCCTGCAAGGCCATCGCGGCGGTCAAACCGCCGGCCTGCGCGTAGATCACCGCGCTGCCCGCGCCGACGACATGAATCACGCCGGATGCATCCACCGTGGCCACCGACGGATCGCTGGAACTGAACTGCACATAGCCCTGCGTCAGCCGCACGTGCGCCTGGTCGGCGAACTCGCCGTACAGATGCAACGGCACCGAGCTGCCCGGCGTGAGGAAGCCGAGTGTGCCGGAGTCGATACGGGTCAGCGGCGCCGCGCTGACATTGACGGTGACCGTCATCGGCAGCGAGGCGTTGTAGCCGTCGTCGGCGAGCAGCACGAAGCTGGCCGCACCGCTGAAGCCCGGGTCCGGCGTGAAGATCACGGTCTGACCGTCTTCGCTCAACCGTGCCTGGCCGTGGGTGGCGCCGACCGCACGCCAGAACACCGGGTCGCCGTCCTGGTCGGTAGCCAGGTTGTCCAACGCGATCTGCGCCGGCAGCCCCACATGGGTGGTCGCCGCGCCGTAGTCCGCCGCCTGCGGCGGTAGATTGGCGCGCCAGCCGTAGTTGGCGTACAGGAGCTGCCGGTCGGACTGGCCTGTCATGCCGTCGCCGTCGATATCACCGGCAAGACTGCCTGCGGCTGCATCCTGGGCCCAAAGCGCGCTGTCCGCGCCATCGATGCGGCCATCGCGATTGAGATCCCCTGCCACCGCAAGGCTGACTTGTGCGCTGCCGATGCCGGTGAGGCGCAACAGCTTGAGACCGGCTTCGGTCATGCGCACCAGCACGGTACGCACGCCATCGTGCAACGTGCTGCCGAGCACGTCGCCGCCGATCACCTGAAGGTCCGACGAAGCATCGCCGAAGCGCAGGCTGATGGCCACGATGAGCGCGCCATGGCTGCCCGGCACGCTGATCGTGGAAGCCAACTCGCTGTCGCGCACCTGGAAAGCCAGCGTGGTGGTCTGGCCGGCTGCCAGGCTGCCGCTCCATTGATTGGCCGCGTTGTTGCCCAGCCAGTTGGCGGCAGTGCCCAGGTTGGCGGCAATGTCGTCGGGATAAGGCTGGCCGGACGCATCGTAGCCGTACGGGATGCCCATCGCGCTGTCGTCCAGCGCGCGCACCAACACCAGGCGATTCTGCGTGTCGTAGCGGTACACAATGCTGCGGCTGCTGCCGGCGGCGTCGAGCGGCCCGCTGATGCGCGTGATGCGCCCTTGCGCGTCGCGCACGATGTCCACGCGATCGGAGTTGCGGCCGCCGACCAGGGCGATGCCCGCATCGGAGACCAGCCACTGCACACCGTCTGCGAAGCTGACGCCAGTAAGCCGGCCTTGCGCGTCGAGACTGTAGTACGTGCCGTCGGGTGCGGTCAGCACATAGCCGTTCGGTACCCATGGCAGGCCGGTGAGCTGGTCGTACAGGTGGCCGCCCTGGCGCTGCAGGTTGTTGCCGTTGGTCGCCTGCAGTTGCCAGCCCTGGTCGCTGCCGAAGCTGGCCTGGTATACCGTCAGCGCGCCGGCACCGCCTGGCATGATGGTGGCGTTGGTGTTGAGGGTGAAACCCAGATTGCGGACGCTGGCATCGGCACCGCCGAGGTTGTCGGGCATGCGCAGCCAGACTCGCGAACCGACCGTCCATGCAGCGGTGGCACCGGTGGCGGTGGTGACGAGCTGATCGGTGCTAAGGCCGGTGTCGAAACCGGGCAAGCCCCAATTGCCGAAGGCAGCGCCGGTTCCGTCGTCGAGTTCGCGATCGACGGTGAAAGCATGACCGCCGAGCTGGAAGCTTGCATCAGCCACGTTCAACTGGCCGAAATCCTTATGCTCGGTGTCCACGATCACGCGCGCATCGATCTCGCTGGTGCGGCCGCTGAGATCCCACGCGGTGAGGCGTAGCTGGTAAACGCCGTTGCGCAGCAATGACGGATCGAGTGTGGCCAGCGAGAGCTGCTGGTCGACGCTGGCGGCACCCCCATCCTGCTGGGCAAGTGTCTGCCACCGGTCGCTGCCGGCTGCGGCGAGTTCGAGGCGATAACCCATCAGTTGCAGTTCCTGCAGCGAAGCCTGCAGTGCGGTCGGCGTATCCATTTCCACCGGCCTGCCGGTGGCGGTGGCACCGACGAGCGCGCCCAGCCAGCCGAGCGCGGGAGCCTGAGTGTCGGCTGGATCGCGCACGCGCAGCTGGCCGTCCTGCATGCCACTGAAGCCGTCTGCGTCGGTGGCTGTCACGCGGATGTCGACCAGGCCAGGCTGCACGGCCTGCAGGTGGAAGCGGCCGCTGGCATCTAGCGCCACGGTCTGCCACTGGTCGCTGCCGAGCCCGGCGCCGCGCACCTGCACCACCATACTGGCGATCGGGCTGAAGCTGCTGGCGCGCACCGTGACCAGCACGGTCTGGCCGGGCAGGGCCGGTGTGCTTGGCACGCTGTCGATCAGGATCGCCGGCGCATTGGCGGCGGCATTGGCCACCACGCGCACTGTGAAGGTCTTGCGCACGCTGGCCTGGCCGTCGCTCACCTGGGCGGTGATAACGAAGTCGCCGACCTGGCCTGGGCCAGGCGTCCAATCCAGCTTGCCGGCCTGAGCATCGTAGCTGGCGCCCTCGGGAAGGCCACTGAAACTCACCGTGAGCGCGGCGGTCTGCAGCTCACCGTCCGGATCGCCGGCGAGGATACTGCCGGCGGTGCCGCTACTGCCGAGCTGCACCGGCAGGCTCAACGTCTGCCCCACCGCCACGGCATGGCTGCTGACCGCGAGCGTGGGCGCGAGGTTCACGTCGAGCACACGCACCGTGACCGTGCGTGTAGTGCTCAGGTCGCCATCGGTGGCCTTGAAGGTGAAGGTGAAGTCGCGGCTACTGGCGCTGGCATTGTCGACCACGCCGTAGCCAGGCGTCCATTCGAAATAGCCGGTGGCGCTGTTGAACGACACGCCAGCAGGTGTGTTGTCGTCGTACACCATGCTCATGTGCACCGGATCGCCATTCGGGTCCGCGCTGTGCAGGCTGAAGGACAGCGTGCCGCCTTCGTTCACCAACTGCATCGGCATCGGCAGGATGGTCGGTGCCAGGTTCACGTGAGCCACGTGTATCTCGAACGTACGCACGAAACTGGCCGAGCCGTCGCTGCCGGTCACGCTGAAGCGGTACACGCCGGGGCTGGCAGTGCCTGCATTGCCGCCGCTGGCGGCGTAGATGCCCGGCGTCCAGCGCAAGGTGGCCTGCTTGCCGGCGCCCGCCGCGGGCACGTCAAGCGTCATGCCCGGCGGCAGACCGGTCACGCTCCAGTTGACCAGATCGGCGTCGGCATCGGTGGCGAACAGGTCCAGCGTGAGCGGGTTGCCCTCGCTGCCGGCCAGCACCACCGGCACGGCGACATCGCCGCTGTCGGCCACGGCGTTGCCGTTGAGCTGCACGCCCAGCAGTTGCGGCGCGGTGTCCGCGGCGCGCACTACCACGCGGATGGTATGGCTGACTACGTTCGGCACCGGGTCGGCGGGATTGGTATAGCCCTGATCCTGCGGCGGCAGACCGCTGTCGGCGACGGTGAACACGATGTCGTGCGGACCGACGTCGTCGGCGGTCGGCGTCCAGGTCAACAGGGCCTGACCGTACTGCGTCTGCAGGGTGAACTGCGCTCCCAGCGGCAGGCCGCTCGCGCTCAAGTGCAGCGCGTCCTGATCGGCGTCGCTGATCGCGATCGGCAGGCTGAGCTGCTGACCGGCCACCGCCACGATCTGCTGCGGCAGACTGAACACCGGTGGCTCGGTCACGCTGCGCGCGGTGACCACGAAGCTCACCGAAGTGGCTTGCGCCTGGCCCGGCGTGTCGCCGCCGGTGTCCTGCGCGACCAGGGTGATGGCGTAGTCGCCCCGATCGCCATCGCCCGGCGCGAAATGGATGGTGCCGGTGATATGGCCGTTCGCACTGGGCGGATTCTGGGTGTAGCTGGCGAAACGCGGCAGGCCGCTGAAGCTGACCACGATCGGGTTGCCGTCCACGTTGGTTATGTCGAACGGCACGTCCAGTGTGGCGCCCTTGTCTACGAAGGCATTGCCAATCGCGGCGATCACCGGCGCACGCGTGGTGTTACCCACCACGATCGGGATGATCACCTGCGAGGAGGCCGGTGTGCCGGTGCCGTCGCCATCGTTGGTGGCGATCACCGTCACATGGTAGGTGCCGGCCTGGTCATAGCCCGGCGTCCAGCTGATGGTCATGGTATCCGGGTCGAAGCTGGCGCCGACCGGCAGGCCGAGCACTTGATAGCTCACCGTGGCCGGCACGGTACCGCCACCGTCCTGGTCCAGCAGCGGGCCGCCGGGCTGCAGGCGGATCTTGGGTACGAAGCCTGGGTTGTTGGGATCGAATGCGAACACGCTGATCTGCAGCGGCTGGCCTTCCAGGGTGTTCCAGGTCTGGCTCACCAGCGGATCGAACTGCGGCGCGCCGTTGGCGTTGAGTACGTTGAACTGGACGACCTGCTGGGTGCTCAGGCGGCGAATGTCGCCGCCGGGCAGAGTGTAGGTCGCGGTCAGCGTCACTACCACGCTGTAGTCGCCGTGCTGCGCATAGCCCGGCGTCCAGCTCAGCCAGCCGGTATCGCTGTTGAGTTGCATGCCGCCGGGCAGGGTGGGTGCGGAGTAGCTCAACGTGATACTGGTGCCGTCGGCGCGGCTCAGGCCACCCGGCAGGCTGCCGGCCAACTGCAACGCGAAAGCGTCGCCTTCGCGCAGGGTCTGCGCCGGCACTGCGCCCAGCACGGGCTGCGCGAAGCCCTGCTGAACCACGATGTCGAACTGCTCGTGGACTGTGGTCTTGCCGTCGCTGACGCGTACGGTGACGTTGTGGTAGGTGCCGGCCTGGTCGTAGGTCGGCGTCCAGGTCAGCACGCCGGTGCCGGCATCGAACACTGCGCCTGGCGGCAGGTTGCTTACGCTGAAGGCAAGCGTGTCGCCGTCGGCATCGACAGCGGACAGCGGCAGACTGAGCGTCTGGCCTTCGAGCAGGGTCACGTTGCCCTGCGCGGCAAGCGTCGGCGCGTGGTCGCCATTGCCCACAGTCAGGTGCAGCGTGCGCAGCGCGACGCCGCCGCGGCTGTCCTGCACGCGCAGCACCACCACGGTATCGGCCATGGCGCTGACACCCGGTGTCCAGCTAAGCGTGGCGGTGGAGTGGTAGTTGCCATCGGCACCGACGGTATAGCTGGCCGGCGGTGTCAGCACCAGGCCGGGCGGCGCCTGCACCACCTGCCAGTAGAACGTCGTGCCGTCGCTGTCGATCGCGTCCACCGTGGCGCTCCACGGCTGGCCGATGGTGGCCGGCTGCGTGAAGGTGTCCGGCGTATCGGCGCTCGCACCCACCGGCGCGATGGTCGGCGGCAGATTGGCCTGCGGCACCGCATAGATGCCGTGGCCGAGGTTGAACTTCGCCAGGTCGACCAGGCCGCCGGTGAAGTGGCTGGCCGGCACCACGCTGATGGTCTGGTCGGCGAGCGTGGCGCCCACCGCCAGCTTGCCGCCCAGGGCCTGCAGGGCGCCGGTGAGGTCCAGTACCCACAGGTCGGACTGATCGCCGGTGCCCTGCGTGGCGCCGTCGATGTCCATGCCGAAGTATGCGCCCGGATCGAGCAGCAGCATCAGCGGGCCATGCAGGTCGTCGGTGCCGATGTTCTTCAGGCTGACGTCGTAGCTGACCGCGCCGGTGCTCTGGTCGGAACGGGTGTTGCTGAAAGTCAGCTGCACCTGCGTGCTCATGTCCAGCAGCGCGGTGAAGCCGCTGATGGTGTCCTGGCCGATGCGCAACTGCGCGGCGCTGCGCAGGTTGCCGCTGACGGTGAGTTGGTAGTGGCCGGCGGGCAGGCCGGTGACGTCCAGGTAGGCGGTATGCGTGGCGGCATCCCAGCGCACGCTGTTGGGGATGATGGTGGTGGCACCGATCAACTGAAAGTTGTCGGCGTCCAGCACGCTGGACGCATCCGTCAGCGCGGATTGCGGATCCGTGCCCAGCCACATGTCCTGATCGAACTGCACGGCAATCTGGCCGACCGGCAGCGGCACCAGTGCACCGTCCGGCACGCTCGTGGCGATCACCTTCGGGGCATGGGCCGGGGCGATCTCGTCGATGTGGTGGGTCTCGGCGACCAGGATGCGGCCGTCGGCCGTGGTGAGGATGGCCTCGCCCTGGGTGCCGCCGCCCGCCACCTGCAGCACGCGGCGCGATTGCAGCTCGATCATCCACACGGACGATCCGGTGGTGGTATCGGCCACGCCCGCGACCTGCACGTGCTGGGGCAGGGCGCCGGAGGCGACCAGCAGGCCGGCCAGCGGCGTGCCTGCCGCACCGAAGGCGATGCTGTCGACCACGCCGCGGATGCGGTACTCCAGTTCCGCACGGCCGAGCGTGATGCCGCCCATCGGGAAGCTGACGATGTCGGTGCTGCCGTTGGGGTCGGCGGCGGCGATGTCGCTGCCGGTCCAGCGGATGCCCCACAGGCGCCCGTCGGGGCCGAAGGCGAGGTCGCCGACGCGGGTATTGCTGAAGTGCTGCCAGGCCTTGTTCGGATCGGTCTCGTTCGGGTGGAACACCTCGATGCCGTCGCCGTCGGAGACGTAGATGTCGCCGGTGCCGGGCTGGATCGCCAGGGCGTGCGTCAGCGGCTGCTGGCTCGGACCCTGCATGCGGCGCACGATGGCGCCGCTGCCGGCGTCGACCTGCAACAGCTCGTTGCCGGTCATCACCCATAGCTGGCCGAGCGCGTCCACGGCCATGTCGAGCACCGGCTGGTCGAGCACGAACAGCGGCGTGGTGCCGTGCCCGCCGTCCTTGCCGTAGCGGTACACCTCGTTGCGCTGCTGGCCGGCGCTGACCAGGATCGACTGGTCGGGCAGCTGCACCATGGCCATCGCGCCGATGTCGGCCGCGCCGGTGGCGAAGCCGTCGGCGAAACCGCGCGCGGCGAACGGCGCGAGCACGTTCTTGAGGTCGCCCGCATTCACGCTCGCCACCGCGCCCGGCAGCATCTGCGTGGCCTGCTGGAACAGCGGGTTGTCGTCGTAGTCGCGGTCTTGCGGCGCCTGCGGCACTTCGGCGCTCTGGTCGACGCCCGGCGTGACGCCGAGGCCGTCCAGCACCTGCTGGCGCGCGCCGTCGTCCGGCAGCACGGCGTTGCTGACCGTGGCGGCCTCGCGGTTGCCCGCCAGGTCCGTGGCCACGGCGAGGAACTCGTAGTGGTTGCCGGCCTCGCCGGTGAACACCGCCCCGGTAATGCCCGGTCCGACCTGGCGCTGCCAGATCCTGAAGTCGCCGCCGTTGGTGGCGACGTAGACCGTCACGAAGCGGATGCCGCTGGCGTCGTCCTGCGCATCCCACTTCACGTCGTAGGTCGGCGCGCCCTGGGCGTTGTCGCCCAGCGAGGTGACGGTGACGGTGGTGGAAGGCGCCTTGGCGTCCAGCGTGACGTTGAGCGTGGCGCTGTCGATCGGCGGCGTGTCGTCGAAGAACACGCGCGCCTGCATCGCGATCTGCGTGCCGGAGGCGGCACCCGGCGCGGCGGCCACGGTGAAGCTGACGAAGCCGCCCAGGCTGGTGCCGGAGAGCAGGCCGCGCGTGGTGTCCTGCATCACCTCGCCGGTGATCGGGTCGATCGCCTGCAGCAGCCAGGTGGCGATGCCGGTTTCCGCGTCGACGCCCGCGCTCACGCGCAGGATGAAGCCCTTGCTTCCGGTGAAGTCGAAGTCGCCCTGGAAATTGGCGCGATCGGCCGGGATGTGGATGTTGATGTCGCCGATCTTGAGATCGCCCAGGCGTACCGAGCGCGGATCGAGGTCGGCATCGAGCGGCGACACGATACGGATCTGGCCGACGCCCTGGCCGGTCGGGTTGCTGAAGGCGAAGGTGTACGGCAGCGGCGTCGCGGCCGGCACGTACACGCTGCCGTCGGCCGCCGCGGCCTGGCCCTGCGGGCCCTGCACGCTGATCGCCGCGTCGCTGGCGCCGGCCTGCTGCGCGACGAGCTGCAGGTACTGGGTGAGGTTGAGGCTCTTGCCCGGCAACGGGTTGAACTTGTCGTCGAGCAGGCCCTGCGCGCGCAGGTATTCCAGTTCGGCCTGGCTGCCGACGAAGATCTGGAAGTTCTCGAACTGCAGCGTGCGTCCGGCATGCCGGTCGTAGTCGGCCGGGTCGGCCAGCGCGGGCACCGGCACCTCGATCTCGTCGCCCTCGTCGTCCTGGCGGGTCTCGTAGTGGTCGATCGGGCCCTTGGCCGCGTTGGGATCGCCGGCGTAGCTGGCGGTGTCGCCGTACCACTGCTGCACCTTGGCGAAGAAGCTGAGGATGTCGGCCTGGGTGCGGTAGCTGTCGCCGCCCTTGGACATCAGGATGCCGGCGGCGAGCGTGGCGTTGAGGCTCACCACCTGCGGGTTGGTGGTGATCGGCGGCGCCTGGTCGGCCGGCAGCAGCATGCCGGAGGCTTCCAGCGCGGCCAGCCAGCCGTTGACCCACTGCGAGGCGTCCGCGGCGAGCGCGGCGAGGCTGCTCGGCGCGCTTGCGTCGGCCAGCACGGCGCCGCGCAGGCGCAGCGCGTAGGCGGTCTGCTCGGCGATGAATTCGCCGCGGGTGAGCGCGGTGGCGGCGGCCACCACGTTCATCTGGAACGACTCGGACAGCGCCTCGAGCTTGGTGATGATGTCCTCCGGCTCGGTGGAGCGGAAGCGCGCGGCCAGGCCCTGCTGGATGTTGTCCAGGCCGCTGACGCCGCCGTCGAGGATGCCCTGCGCCTTCCAGTCCGGATGCACGGCGTACAGCGCGTCGCGCAGGCCGTCGAAGTCGCGGTTGATCCAGGCGGTGAGGCCCGGATAGGTCTGCAGGCGGAAGCTCATGCCCACGAAGCCGTGCGCGGCCACGTCGAAGGCGTAGCCCGGCGCCAGGTTGAAGCCGCCGGTGTTGAGCGTGCCGTCCAGCGAGGCCCACGGGATGTCGCTGCGCGGCAGCGTGGAGCCGGTCTGGCCGTAGGCCTGGTCGTTGGCCGGCGAGCCGCCGATGCTGCCGAACGGCGAGCCGCCCACGTTGGAGCCGAAGATCGCGTAGGGCAGGTTGAGGCCGTCGATCAGGTAATGGTTGTAGCCCATCTCGACCGCGCCGATGTCGAAGCGCACGTACGGCGTGTCGACGTTGGTCAGGCTCTGCAGCGACACGGTGTAGGTCGCCGCGTCGCCCGGCTCGAGGTTGCGCGGGCCGCCGATGCCGATGGTGACGTCGTCCTCGATGCCGCGCTGGACCAGGTAGCGGTTCGCTTCGGTGACGCTCTGGCCGTTGGGGTTGATGACGGTGACGTCGTACAGGCCCAGCGGGAAGCTGCGCGTGTCGAAGATGGCGCGGATGTGCGTGGCGTCCAGCACCTGCCAGCGGTCCGGCTCGGCCTCGTACACGCCGGGGCGGGTGAGCTTGACCAGGGCGCCGGCCTGGAAGGCCGAGCCGTAGATGTCCAGCGTGACCCAGCGGTGGTCGTCGTCGCTGACGCCGCCGTTGTCCGGGGTGACCTTGGTGATCGACAACGGCAGCAGGTCGGCGCGCAGGGTGGCCGGCACGGCGTTGCCGCTGCGCGCGCGCACCAGGATGTAGTAGTCGCCGGCCAGGCTGCTGGGGATCAGCGCCTGCTGGTCGGCGGACGAGGCATTGGTGTACGCCGCGTCGTAGGCGAAGGTGGTGGGGATGTCGCCGTAGCGGATGTACAGCTCGTTGTCGCCGCTGGCGGCGGTGGAATCGAGCAGCACGCGCAGGGTCTGGCCCGCCGCGACGCTCACCTTGTAAAGCTGCACGTCGCCGCCGGAGAGCGTGGTCTGCAGCGGGCTGGCGATCGCCAGCGGCGGCACCCGGGTCTGGATGGTGGCGGCCGAGGCGGTGAGGTTGTTGGCTTCGCCCGGCGCCATCACCAGGCCGTCCGGGCCGTAGCTGATGCCGCCTTCGTAGACCTCGTTGTACAGGTCGGGGCGCACCACGATGCGCCAGTTGCCGTCCTTCAGCGGCGGCAACTGCGCGGTGAGCTTGCCGCTGTAGCTGGCGCCGCCGGCAAGATCGCCGTTGTGCACGACCTTGCCCAGCAGGATGTCGTCCAGGCCCCAGACGTTGTCCATCGACAGGTAGATCGCGTCCGTCCACTGCCCGTAGGCCGGGTTGGTGGAGTCGTTGACGATGGTGTAGTCCACCGTCACCTGGTCGCCCACCTGGGCCTGCGGCGGCACGGTGACGCCGGTGACCTTCAGGTCGGCCGGCGGCGGCGTCTTGACCAGCATCGGCTGCGGCGCGGCGGTGGCGTTGTTCTGGTCGTTGCCGAACTCCATCACCTTGCCGTACGGGCCGGCGCCGAAGGCGCGCGCCGGATCGGTGACGACGAACACGTAGTACGGGCCGTCCAGGTCGCGCGGCGCGGTGACGGTGAAGCGGCCGTCGTAGCCGCCGCCGGCGGCCAGGCCGCCGGTATGGGCGAGGTAGCCCAGGTAGCGGTCCTGGTTGACGTCCAGGAAGCGGTCGCGCGAGAGGTAGATCAGGTCGTTCCACTGGCCCTGGTCGCTGGGCGTGTCGCCGCCCGCGTTGGCCACGTGGTAGTCGACGGTGAAGCCCTGGCCCGCCACCACCGTGGCCGGCGCGTCGACCAGGCTGACCTGCAGGTCGGGCGGCGTGGCCAGGGTGATCGGCAGCGCGATCGACGAGACGTTGTTGCCTTCGTCCTGGAACTCCAGCACCGCGCCGGGGCCGTCGCCGATGACCACGTCCAGGCCGTCGCGGATCGAGCTGGGTTCGCTGTAGTACCAGTCCTTCACCGTGGAGGTGTCGGCCTTGACGATGATGTTGTAGTTGCCGCTGATCGATTGCGGCAGGTGGAACGTGGCCGACATCGTGTACGACTCGCCCGGCTGCAGGAAGCGCGGCTTGCCCTGGTCGTCGAGCAGGGACACGGCCTTGACGCGGCCGGGGTTGTCGTAGAGCGAGCCTTCCACCAGCGGGTAGTCGGTGACGTCCAGCGAGCTGTCGTTGGACAGGTACACGCCGTCGTTCCACTGGCTGACGCGGGTGGCGCGGTTGCCGCGGTTGGTCACGACCCAGGTGACGGTGATCTGGTCGCCGGACTTGGGCGCGGGGTTGGAGACCTGGATGCTGTCGATCTGCAGGTCGGCCTCGCGGTAGGTGATGTCCAGCGGGCTGCCGCCCACGTTGTTCGTATTCTGCGTGCCTTCGTAGACCGATGTCCGGTAGAAGCCGAGCGGCCAGGCGTTGTCGCCGCCGCTGTTGATTTCATCGGCGGCCCGCGCGGGATTCTGGTTGTCGCGCGTGGCGTCGGTGATCACGTAGATGTAGTAGCGGCCGTTCGTGCCTGCCGGCAATTGCACATTGGCCGTGGTCGAATAGCTGCCGCCGGCGGGCAGGCCGTTGACGTTCTGGTGCTCGAAGCGGCCCAGCAACTTGGCGCGGCTGGGGATGAAGGTGGGGTCGGTGCTGATGAACACCGAGTCCAGCCAGCTGGCCGTCCCCGGCCATACCGCGCCGCCCTGGTTGGTGACGGTCCAGGTGATCGGGGTCGGTTCGCCGGAATAGTTCTGCGGCTGCACCTGCACCGAAGTGACCTGCAGGTCGGCCGGATGCGGAACGACGGCGGCCGCGAGCGGCGTGGCATTGTTGCCATCGTTGAGCTCGCGCACCTGGCCGAGCGCGTCGGTCTTGACGATGATGTAGCTGCCGGTGATGTCCGGCGCCAGTTGCACGCTCTGGCTGACGGTGTACTTCTCGCCGTTGTTGAGCGTGCGGTTCTGCGTGTAGCTGCCGATGGTCCAGATGTGCGTGGCCTTGCTCAGGTCCGCGTTGTCGGCCACGTAGACGGTGTCGGTCCAGCCGCCGGTGTACAGGTCGCCCTGGTTCTGCACGATGTAGCTGAAGTCGACGACGGTGCCGGCGTCGATGCTCGGCGGCGCGACCACCTGGGTCACCACCAGGTCGGGCGGGGTGATGCCCAGCACGCTGATGGCCCGGCCCTTGTAGTCGTTGTTGTTGACCTGGTTGGGGTCGTCCGGGTTGATGTTGGACGCCAGCGTGTCTTCCAGGATGGTGCCGTAGGTGTTGCTCCAGACGGTGACGTAGTACTGGCCGCTGAGCGTGCCGTCCGGAATGGTGACCTGCATGTCGCCCAGGTAGTCCTCGCCCACGGCGAGGTTGCCGGTATGCACCACCGAGCCCAGCAGCACGTCGCCCTTGTTGGCGCCCGGGCGGCGCGGATCCTTGGCCAGCCATACCGTGTCGGTCCAGCTGTCGACGTCCGCGGTGAGGCCGCGGGTGGTGGCGCTGCCGAGGTTGCTGACCTTGTAGCGCACGTCGATGGTGCCGCCGTGCACGGCCTGGTCGGGTGCGGTGACGTTGCTGGTGACCAGGTCGGCGAACGGCACCGGATCGACGTAGAAATGCACCGCCTTGGCGTTGTTGCCGTCGTTCGGATACTCGTCGACCGCGTTGCCGGCGTCGGCCACCACGATCAGGTAGGCATCGCCGCGGAACTGGATCGGGATGTCGATCGTGCCGGTGGTATTGGAGTAGCTCTCGGTCGGCGCGAGCGCGCTGCCGTTGTCGAACGTGCCCACGAGCTGGTCGTCGCCGCTGAGCGTGCCGTCGAGCGAGAGATAGACCTTGTCGCGCCAGTGGCCGCTGGCGGGTACCGTGCCCATGTTGGTGACGGTGTACTGGATGCCGACGCTGGTGCCGGCCGCGACGTGGGCCGGAAGGGTGACCGCGCCCACCTGCAGGTCGGGACGCGGCTGCAGGCTGACCGGCGTGGGGTTGCTGGCGATAAGGACGTTGTTGCTGCCGGCGGCGCCGTATTCGTACACCTGGGCGCCGCTGCCGCCGAAGTTGGCGTTGGTGATCACCTCCAGGCGGTACAGCCCTTCGATCTTCGCGGGCAGGCGCAACTGTTCCGTTCGCGTATAGCTGATGCCGGCGCCGAGCGGCCGGTCGTAGGTGAAGGTGCCTAGCACGATGGGCGAGCCGGTTCCGCTCGTGGGTACCAGCTTGACGGTATCGACCCATGGGCCCACCGCGTCGGCCTGGCCCTGGTTGCTCACCGTCCAGGCGACGTCGACCAGGGCGCCTTCGAGCAGGCCGCCGTCCGCCGCGGCGCTGTCCGGCGACGCCGGCGAGATGCTGGCCGACTGCACGACCAGGTCGGGCGAGGGCGCCAGCACGACCGGGATCGACACGCTGTGGCCGGTGTCGTTGTTGCCGTAGACGAACTCGAACGGCCCGCCCGTGCGCACGTTGAGGTAGTAGTTGCCCTGGATGCCGTTGGGCAGGGTGACGTTGATGCTGCGCGTATAGCTGTCGCCCACCGCCAACTGGCCGATGTGGTTGGCGCTGCCGAACTGCGCCACCACGCCGGTGCCGTCGGGGTTGCTGCTCAGCCACACCTGGTCGGACCACTCGGCGCTGTCGGTGATGCCGATGCCCTGGTTGGTCACCGTCCAGCTCACCTGCAGCGGCCGGCCGCTGACGGCGTCGCCCTGCGCGGAGACGGACTGCACCTGAAGATCCGCGTAGGGCTTGGGCATCACGTCGACCGTGTGGTCGACCTCGGCCGTATTGTTGGCGCGGGCGCCGTTCTCGAACACCGCGGCCGCCGCATCGGTCACCACGAACAGCTTGTAGCGCCCGGTCGTGCCCGGAGGCAGCATGATGCTCAGCCGCCCGGTGTAGGACGCGCCGACGGCAAGCGAGCCGTCGTGCAGCACGGTGCCGATCACGCGATCGTCGCCGTCGCCGAGCACGTCGTTGCCGGACAGGATGACCTTGTCGGTCCACTGGCTCGTGGCGCCGGCGCCGGTACCCTGGTTGGTCACCGTCCAGCTCACGTCCAGCGTGGCGGGGTCGGCGATCAGCGTGGCCGGCGCCTGCACGGCGCTCACGGCCAGGTCGGCGTAGGGCGCCATCTCCACCGCCAGCGCCTGCCTGGCGGTGTTGTCGGTGCGCGAATGGTCATCGAGCACCTGGGTGGCATCGGTGACCACGACGATCTCGTATTCGCCGTTGTACGCCAGCGGCAAGGCGAGATCCGCGCCGGCGGTGTAGCTGGCGCCGCCGGCCAGCGGGTCCGCATGGGCGACTTCGGCGAGCTTGGTCAGCACGCCGTCGCGCGAGATGAACACCTGGTCGACCCAGCCGCCCGAGGCCAGGCCGCCATGGTTGGTCACCGTCCAGTCGACATGGATGGTCGTGCCGGACTGTGCCAGCCCCGGGCCGCTGACCGCACCGACGGCCAGATCCGGGCGCGCCACGGCCACGGCCCCGCCGCGGGCCAGGTTGTCGGCTTCGCCGTCGCGCTCGTACACCGTATCGTCGACGTCGGTGCGCACCACCCAGGTGTAGCTTCCCTCGGCGAGTCCGGCGGGCAGGGTGAAGCTCATCGTGCGCGCCGCGCTGGCGCCGGCAGCCAGGCCATCGGTGTAGAAGCGGCTCGCGACCTCCACCAGCGTGCCGTTGCCGGCCTCCAGGTAGATGCGGTCGCGCCAGGCCCCCACGGCATCGGCATTGCCGGTGTTGTGCGCCGTGTAGGCGAGCGTCACCGTATCGCCCGGGCGCACGGCGGCCGGGCCGTCGACGGCATCGACCGTGAGGTTCGCCACGGGCGCCAGCGCGACCGTCAGCGGCGCGGAGGCGAGGTTGTTCGCGGTGAGCCCCTTCTCGTAGACGCCGTCGTTGAGGTTCGTGTAGACCAGCACGAAATAGTCGCCGGTCAGGTCGCGCGGCAGGGTCAGGGTGGCGGTGGCGGTATAGCTGTCGCCTACGGCCAGCACGCCGGCATGGACGACCGAGCCGGCCAGCACGATGTCGTCGGCCGACAGCTTGCCGTCGCGCGAGAGCACCACGCGGTCGTTCCAGAGCGACAGGTCCGTCGGCGCGTTGCCTGTGTTGCGGACCTGCCAGGTGACGAGGATGTTCTCGCCGCTCTGCGCGGCGGCCGGCGCACTGACGGAAACGACGCCGAGGTCCGCATACGCGGCGGCGACGTCGACGGGCACGGCGGCACTGACGGTGTCGGACCGGGTATCGGGCTGCAGGACTTCGCCGTCGGCATCGCTGCGCACGGCGATGTAGTAGCGCCCGTCGGCCAGCCGCGGCAGGTTCACCGTCGCGGTCTGCGCGTAGCTTTCGCCGACGGCGAGCGCCCCCTGGTGGCGGACGTGGCCGATCACCACGTCGTCGCCGTTGCCGATGACGCTGTCGGTGCTGAGGATGATCTCGTCGGTCCAGGCGTCCGCCGACGTCGCCGCCTGTCCGCGGTTGCTCACGTTCCATCCCACGGTGATCGCGCTTGCCCCGATCGCCGCGGCCGGCGCGCTGACCTGGCTGGCCGTGAGGTCGGCATAGGGCACGGCCGCCGACACCGTGAGGGTATCGGCGGCATTGTTCGTTTCGGCGTCGTGGGTGAGATTGGTCTCGTAGATCACGCCCAGGCCGGCGGTGTTCTGGTCGGCGGTGACCGTGATGACGAGGTTGCCCGTGCCCTTGAGCCCGTCGGGCAGGCGGAAGGTGAAGCTGCGCTGGCGCAGGGTGCCGGGTTCGATCGACCCGTTGAGCTGGCCGCCGCTGCTGGCCATGGGGTCGTACAGCAGGCTGGTGTCGAGCAGGACCAGTCCCGAGTCAGCGCGCGTCACCCGGATGCGGTCGCTGAACGCCGCGGCGGCGGCGCTGCTGCCGTCGTTGCAGTCGTTCCAGGTGATGGTGACCAGTCCGCCGGCCTTGACGTCGGTGCTGGAAACCTGCAGGTTCCTCACCAGCAGGTCCGGACCGACCGGCTGGCGGATTTCGGCCACGTTGTTCGTCTCGGCCGTGCCATCGGCATTGCCCTCGGGAATCTCGCCCAGGCTGTCGGCGACGACGCGGATCGAGAAATTGCCGGCGGCATCCACTCCCGCCGGCCATACGAAGCTGCCGCTGCGCTGGCGGCTGGCGCCGGGATCGAGCGGACCGGCATCCAGCGTATCGCGCAGCGTGAAGCTGGCGACCAGCTTGCCGGTCGACAGGTTGCGCACCTCCAGCGTCTCGCTCCAGGGGGCCGATACCGGCAATGTCCCCAGATTCGCCGTCGTCCAGCCGACCTGGACGGTCTGGCCGGGCTCGAATGCGCCGGAAGGCTGCAGCGTCAGGTCCTGAACGGCCAGGTCGGGGTAGGGCGCGAGCGCGACGTCGACCTCGGTCGTAAGTGCGTTGTTGCCCTCGGCGGTGCCGCTGGCATTGCTTTCCTTCAGCACGTTGTCGGCATCGGCGAGCACCGTGATGCTGAGATGGCCGGCGCCGACGGTGCCGTCGGGCAGGTGCAGGGTGACGTGGCGCGTGATCGACTGGCCGGCATCCAGCGTCCCGTACGCCGCAGCGTCGTAGGGCACGCTCAGGTCGGCGATGATCGCCCCGGTCTCGGTGTTGCGCACGACGATGCGGTCGGTCCAGTTGCCGCCGGTGGACAGCATGCCGCGGTTCTCCAGCACCCACTGCACGTCTACGTCCTGGCCGGTGTGCAGGTCGGTGGCGGGATTCAGCACGATGCTGTTGACGGCGAGGTCGGGACCCGGGTTGGCCACCAGCGTGTCCAGGATCACCGTGGGGTACTCGGGGACCCTGACCAGGCGGAATTTGACGTCGGGTGCCGTACCGGTGGTATTCGCTCCTTCCACGATCAGGGTATAGGTGCCGCCTTGCGCCAGCGTCCCGAGATCGACGTCGTAGCCGCTGGAGTAGTAGGCCATGCTGGTCGGACCGAAGACCGCATGGCCCTGCGGATCCAGCAGGGTCCAGCGCGGGGAGTTGCCGTAGCCGACGCCGCTGTTGGAAAGGACGTCGAGGAAGTACTTCGCTCCCGCCGTCGCGTCGAAGCGGTAGATCTTCACGCCGGTCTGCAGTGCGGGGCTGGTGTCGACCGCCACGTTTTCGGGCAGTGGCTCGGCGCTGGCGGAGGCGCCGACGTCGAGGATGCGGAAGCTGTAGGACGCGTTGCTGTAGTAGCTGTTCCTGACGGTGAGAATGTAGTCGCCGGCGGCGATCTTGCCGAAATAGGCGCCCGTGCCCTGGGAGAAGACCGTTCCGGTAGCACCGGTCAGCTGCCAGGTGAGCGACGTGCCGGAGCTCTCGAAGGCCAGCACCGCGTCCGCGTCGAAATGCACCTTGTATTGCGTGGTCACGTACTGCGGCAGCGTTCCGGTGATGAGGCTGCCGAGCGGGATGGCGGGCATGGCTCCGCCGGCGGTGAACTGGTAGTCCGCCGGGGCGCTTACATAGCCTTCGCCGTCGATGACCAGCAGGTAGCTGCCTGCCGCCAGGGCATAGGGCGGGCTGTTCGCGTTGGCGTATCCGGACGCCAGTTCGACGCCATAGGGCGACAGGAGCTTCCAGCGCAGGTTTCCGTTGTTGCCCGCGACTCCCACGAAGCTGAAGTCGCCCGCCTGCGGCATGTCCAGGCGATAGGCGACGACGCCCGCGGCCGGATCGTAGCTGCCGGTGACCGCGTCGCCTGTCGCAATCGTTGCCGCGGCGCTTATGTCGCCGAGCAGGATGTGGATGTCCCTGCCGGCATCGTCTTGCCCGGAATCGCCGCGCAAGAGCAGGGTATAGCTGCCGCCGGCAGGCAGCAGGATCGGACGGTCGAAGCCCCGGCTGGATTGGCCGTCATAGACGAGCACGCCGTGGCTGTCGTAAATCTGCGCGGAGACCGACGGCCAACTGTCCATCGACGAGAGCCAGAGCGTCGAAGCCGCGGATGAAACGAACCGGTAGGCGAGTTCGCCGTTGCTGTCGAGGATGCCGTCGGCCTGCTGCCCGATCGTCAATACCGGGACGGACCGGTTCAGGCTTATCGAGAAGCTGAAGTCGACGGCACTGCCCGTATCGGCCACGGCCTCTCCGCCGCCGGAGGAGTCGGTATCGCGCACGAGGTAGTACTTGCCGGTGCGCGGCAGGTGGCTTACCTGGCTGCCGCTGGCCGCCTGCCCGACGAGATGGCCGAATTCGTCGTAGACCGTCCAGACGATGTCGCTCTCGTCGGACTGTACGACGAGGTTGTCTCCGGCTGCCGCCTGGAAGCTGTAGGCGCTCGCAACCCCGATGAAAGCGCTTCCGGTCACTGCCGTCCCGGCGGCGATGGTGGGTGCCAGGCCCAGATCGAGCAGTCGCACGTAACCGTTGCTGCTGTTCGAGTTGCCCGTGAAGGCGAGCTGGTAGTCGCCTTCCGTCAATTCGACGACATAGCCGGATTCGGAATCGCTCTCCTCCCTGGCAAGCGACGGGGTGTAGGTCTGGCTGCTCCAGACGACCTGGCCATCCCTCAGGATGGCCCAGTACTGCCCGTAGCCGGGGGACGACGGAAAATCCACCAGCACGTGGGTTGCAGTGGCGACCGTGAAGGAGGCCGTCTCGCCAGAAGCCAGTTCGACCGGCTCACCAAGCTGGATCGACTGCTGCGGCGTGCCGGTTCCCGGCGTGATCCCCCCCGTGAGCGAGAACTGCAGCCGCCCGTCGGCCGCGCTTCCCGCATCCGCCTGGCACAGCAGCAGGTAATGCCCCGTGTCCCTGATCTGCAATGCCGTCGCCGCCGAAAGGTCGGCCGCCTGAACGACATTGCCGTCGGGATCGAGCAGCACCCAATGCCCTTGCAGTGCGCCCAGGTCGCCCGGGGTGTACTGCAGGGCGGTACCGGCGAGCGCATTGAATCCGAAGACCTGGGTCGTGCCGGGGGGAAGCGACAGGGCTTCCGGCTGGTTCGGCACCACTTCCGGCACCTGCAGCCCGTCGATGAGCCTGAGGGTCAGCGCGCCGGCGCCATACTGCCCGACGTTGAAGATGTAGGTGCCGGCTGCCAGGGCCAGCATCTGCGAGCCCGGGTTGGCCAGCGTGGTATCGCTTCCCCAGCTGGAGCCGTCGAGCGTGTCCAGCTCCCAGTAGAAATCCGTATCGCTGTCGGCCCCGGTCAGTTGCGGAGCGAGGATCAACTGCGTGGGCGCATCCAGGGTGATGCGATAGACGGACGTGCGCCCGGACCCTGGCGCGATCTGCAGGACGTCGCCAAGTGATGCGGGATCCAGCGCCGCCAGGCTGCTGGAGAGCTTGAAGCCGCAGGTAACGCTCCCCGTGGCATCCTTGTTCCAGACGTCCCAGCGCATGTAGTAGACGCCGTCGGCAGGCAGCGCCGGCAGCACGGAAGCGAAATCCCCTTCACCGTTCGCAAGGTGGTTTCCGTGTGCGTCCAGCAGGGTCCATTCCGCATCGTACGGAGTGCCCGCATCCGGCACGTAGTAGAGCCGCTGCCCTTGCTGGCCCTCGAAGCTGGTCAGCACGACCTGGTCCGGGTCGGCCAGCGTCACGCTGGCCGCCGTATCGGCGGTGAGCGTGGGGATGTCCTTTGCGCTCAGCGCGTACAGGACATAGGGGGTCGAACCCGAGCTGTACCCGCTCGAATTCGAGTTGCCGTTCAACTCGATCCGGTAGTCGCCCTTGGCCAGGTTGAGGAAGGTGCCCTCCTGGCCGTACCCGAAGGTGATATCCCTGTCGATGCCTGCGCCCGAGATGTGCAGGGACGAGATGCCGTCCGTGGAATAGAAGTAGACGGGCTGGTCGCTATCCAGCGACAGCGTGCGTACGTCGAGGAAGCCGCCCGCCAGTTCGCCGTCCTGCGGCTGGTTCAACGCCATCGCCGAGGGCTGGTCGACAAAGACGGCCGTATCGCCGTACGAGCGCTGGACCACCACGTACCACACGGCGTCGGCATCGGGGCTCACCTGCAGCCGCGCGCCGCTTCCAAAGCCGCCTTCGCTGCTGCCTCCGTCGGAGCGGGAGCCGTAGAAGCCCAGGTCCGGACGATAGAGCGCATAGGAAACGCCGTTGCCGCTGACCAGTTCATAGTCCTTGCCTGCGGAAAGCGGCAACGCGTAGATGCCGACCGTGCCCGGCACATTGCTGCCCGCGGCGAGCACGGTGGCCTTGGCCTGCGTCGTCACGTCGAAATCGGCGGAAACGGCTCCGGTTCCCTCGTTCACGACGATCAGTTGGTAATCTCCGGCGCCAAGCGAAACGCTCGCCGGAGAATTGCCGAACCGCCCGCCGGCGAGTTGGCCGTCGGCCCCGACCAGCTTCCAGGCCGCGGTGCCGCTGCTGGTGCCGTCGATGAACAGCAGCGACGTGGCGTCGAGATGGAAGGTATGGACGTAGCTTCCGTTCGCGTCGATGCTGTCGTGCGTGGCCGAATCCAGCGCGAGAGCGGAGACGACCGGCGCGGGCAGGTCCGCATGCGATTGCAGCGTCGAGACGAAGCGGATGGACTGTCCTTCGCCGCTTCCCCTGGCGATCAGCAGGTAGTTGCCCGTCTGCGTGAGCTGACAGGTGAAGCTGCCGCCGTCGGCATAGGCGCTGCCGATCTGCTGCCCGTCCGGGGCCATGACGGTCCAGTAGACGCTGTTGCCGCCGAGCAGGACGCTGTTGATGGCGATCGTGTCGCCGGCGGTGCCGCCGATCTTCAGGATCTGCAGGTCGCTCCCGGATGCCAGGGCGATCGTCTGGTTCGCATTGGCCGGCAGCGTGCCGCTTGCATCGGCGTCCAGCAATTGGAACGCCGTCTGCGTCGCCGACGATCCCGTGAAGCGGATCGTATAGGTACCCGCCAGCAGCCATGAGGGACTGCCGCCGGGGTTGGAAAGCGAGCCGCTGACCAGGCTCTGGCCGTTGGCGTCGACGATTTCGTAGTCGACGTTGGCGTTGGTCGCGGCGGGCGCAACGAGCAGCAGGCGGCGGGCGGCATCCAGGCTGAAGGTGAAATCCTGCCTGTAGGCCTGTTCCGCAGCGAGCGAGAGCGTCTGGCTGGTACCTACCGCGAGAGGCGTTGCCTCGATCGCCAGCTCGGTCGCCGACACCTGATAGTCCAGTGCCAGGTCGCCCGGCGCCTTGCGATAGACCAGCAGCGTGTAGTCGCCCTTGGCGGGCAGGGTGGCGGAGGCGCCCGTGGCGTCAGTGCCGGCATCGCCGTATTCGCTGAAGACCGACCAGCCGATCGTCGCGGGATCGGCGGCGAGGACGCCGAGATCCAGCGGCGTCAGGCCGTCGGCATGGAAGCGGTAGAGCGCCACGTCCTGGCCCGCGGCCAGGGTTGCGGCCAGCGCGGTCGCCGGCAGCGGGCTCGCCGTGGCGTAGTCGATCAGGTCGTAGCGGTAATCGGCCGGCGTCGATCCCTGGGCGATGAACCGGATGTCGTAGGTACCCGCAGGCAGGTCGATCCAGCGGGGCGTCGATGCGTAGCCGCTCGAATCCGTGCCGCCGACGTGCGTGAACACGTTGCCGTTCTGCATGATGTCGACGCTGACGCCAGTGGCGCTTCCCGCATCGTGGAGCAGGAAGCGCCCCCCTTCGGGAACGACCAGGCGGTAGCTCGCCTTCGAGGCGGCCTCGGACAAGGTGCCGCTCAGCAACTGGCCCGGCTGGCAGGATGGCGGCGTAAACGGCGTTGCGCTCACGCTATAGGCGAAGTCCGCCTGGGCATCGCCGTTGATCCAGAGCGTATAGGTGCCGCCCGGCAATATATCGGTGTCGTAGGTGCCGGCGGAAAGCGAGCTTGCATAAACGCCGCCCCACTGGTTGAGTAGGCTCCAACCGAAGTCGTCTGCATTGCCGCTGCCAAGGATCAGATGCAGGCCGGTACCCGGCTGGACGTTCACGCTGTAGGCGGTCGCCGCGTAGTGGCCTCCGGGCAGCGTGCCGCTGGCGCCGGAGTCCGGCAGCGCCTGGGCGTGGCTAAGGTCGAACAACTGGAATGCGTAGTCTGCCGAGCCGTAGTTGTCGTCGTTCTCCAGGTAGAGTTCGTACCGGCCGGCGGCAAACGAATCATCGGAATCGCCGGACAGGTAATCCCAGGCCAACGTATTGCTGCCGGATTCGCCCGAGCCCAGGGAAGGCACTTCCACGCCGACGCCAGCCGGAACCAGGACCCAGCGTACGTTCCCATTGGTGCCGGCATCGTGCAGGCGGATGCGGCCGCCGATGGGAAGGTCCACGAGGTAGACCGCGCGCTTTCCGGATTCGAGGTGCCCGGTGGTGATGTTGCCCAGCGTCAGTTCGGGTTCCCGCTCGGTCAGCGACGCCGTGAACGGAACGGCATCGGCGCTGGCGGACGCGTCCCTGCCGATCAGCAGGGTATAGACGCCGTTGTCGAGCAGGTCGGTATCCACGGGGGCGGTGGTATCGCCGTTGGCGACCTGGTTGCCATCCGCGTCGATCAAGCTCCAGGCGAGGCCGGCCCCGCCGTCGAGGGCGATATGCAGCAAGCGGGGCTGGACGAGGTCGTAGCGATAGGCCGCATAGCACTGGCCGGCCGCCAGGGTCGCCTGGACGCTCCCGCTGTCGGCCAGCGGCGCACGTGCCGCATCGATCGTCTGCAGCGCGTAGGCCGCGTCGTCGGCCGTGGCC
The DNA here is from genome assembly GCF_001428405.1 of Frateuria sp. Soil773. Taxonomy (GTDB): domain Bacteria; phylum Pseudomonadota; class Gammaproteobacteria; order Xanthomonadales; family Rhodanobacteraceae; genus LMSL01. The sequence goes on along the minus strand of NZ_LMSL01000040.1, from coordinate 161,189 downwards.
TCGATGGTGAGGAGGTAGTCCCCGGCCGGCAGGTTGTGGTCGTAGAACTGCGCGGTGTCCTGGTCCTGCCAAGGGGCATCGCCCTCCGGCCCGGCCAGTTTCCAGTGGATGCCGTGGGAACCGATGTCGCGCAGCAGCGTCTCCACTGCCGGCCCCTGGTTGAAATCCACCTTCATCCGGTAGCTGATGCTGTCGCCGGCATGGGCCAGCGTGCCGCGCAGGATCGCGCCCCAGTCGGCGTGCGGCAGCGTTTCCTCGCTGACCGCGTCCTGGCTCACGGTGACCGTGTAGCTGGAAGAGTCGCCGCCGTCGATGACGATGATGCGCTCGGTACCGGCGCCGACCGCCTCGGCGATGGATTGCCCGTCGAACGGTCCTTGCCGGTCGACCAGCAGGTTGCCGTTGGCGTCATAGACGCTGACGGCGGCGTCGCCGCCGGCGACCGAGAGCTGCAGCGCCGCCAGGTCCAGCGTGCTGGACACGCGGTAGGCGAGGGCGTGGCCCGCAGTCATGGCGGCATCGAGCGGCTGCCCGGGTGTCAGCTCGGGCAGTTGGGCCACGTCGAGCAGGCGGAAGGCGTAGGAACCGACAGCCGCGTCTTCGCCTGCCTCGATGTCCAGCGAATAGACGCCGGGCCCCAGCACCAGCGGCGTGGCGTCATCCAGGGAGCCGTAGCTGGAGCCGTCGCTGCCTTGCAGGGTCCACTGCTGGCCCAGGCCCGCCAGGCCGTCGATCAATACGCGGGTAGGCACCGCCAGCGCGAACGTCCAATGGTCGGGCACGCCCGCGGCGGCCGTCGAGCCTTGCATGTCGCTGCCCAGCACCAGTGCGGCGCTTGCGGGCGTGACGAGGGAAGCGGTGAACCCGAGCGAGGCGCCTGCATCGTTTCCGATGTCTCCCGCGATCACCAGTACGTAGCGCCCGTCGCCGGGGAGCTCGATGTTGAACCGGCCGCCCTGCGCAACCGCATCCGGGCCGAATACGCGATTGCCGTCCGCATCCAGTATCCAGGCCCGCACCGAGCCCGTGCCGACGCTGGCGATGGGCCAGTGCAGGTAGTCGCCCGCATGGGCGTCGAACGCATAGGCAACCGTGGAGTTGCCGATGGCGAGTGTCTGCGCGGTGCCCTGGGGCAGCGCCGGCACGGCCGAGAGGTCGATCAGGTTGAAACCGAATGTCCCCGTGGCATGGCCTCGCGGCGTCACCAGCAAGCGGTAATGGCCGATAGCCTGCAGCGGGATCGCTGCATTGGATTCGGACGCATTCATCGCCGTGCCGGCCACCAGCGTGCCGGTGGGGCCGATGAGCTGCCACTCGATGCCGTCGTCCGCGCCCAGGCTGTCGAACAAGGCCATGGTCGGCGCGGCGAGGCTGAAGTCGTATTCGTAGCATTGGCCCGGCTGGGCGACCGTTCCCGCGACCTGCGTTCCCAGCGCCAGCGTCTGGTACGTGGTGACGATCGGCAGCAGGGCGAAAGTGAGCGGAAGATCCTCCGACACACCCGAATAGGTGTTCCACTGCAACGTATACCGCCCGCTGCCCAGGTGGAACGTCGGCTGGTCGGCATAGCCGCCGTAGCCGTTCTGCAGCGTACGCCCCTGGGCGTCGACCACGCTCCACCAGGTATTGTTGACCGGCGCAGGCATATCGATCCGATAGTCGCCGCCGTCGCTTCCGACATCGATGGCATACGCGGCCACGCGGCCACCGGCGGGCAGGGTGGTCGCCACATCCTGGCCCAGCGGCAACGCCGGCAGGGAGCCGATGTCCGAAAGGCTGAAGGCGAAGGCCCCGGTCGAAAGGTCGGTCCGCCCGATGGTGAGCACGTACGTGCCCGGGGGCAGGGCGAGGATGGTGCCCGTACTGCTGTCGTCGAAGCTGCGCTGCGATACTTCGCTCCCGCGCGGTCCGACCAGGCTCCAGCTCGCCTGGACGCCGTGCTGCGGGTTCATCAGGAGCGAGGCGGCCGCATCCAGGGTGAAGGCGTACTGGATGCTCTGGCCCGCTTGCGTGATCTGGCCGTTGACCAGTTGGCCCATGGTCAGCGCGGCATCGCTGACGATGCGGCGGCCCAGCGCGAAGTCGAGAGTGATCGGCGAAGCCGACGATGCGTTGCTTGCGCCGGGGCAGACCGACAGCACGTACTCGCCCGACAGCGACAGCGCGATGTCGGTGACGTCGTACAGGGAACCGCTGCTGGCGACGATGCTCCCATCGGGGGCGGCCAGAATCCACGATCCGTCGTAGCGATGCTGCGCATCGCCCCTGAAATAGACGTGCTCGCCGGCCTGCGCGGTGAACCGGTACAACTGGGTCTGATCCGCCGGCTGGGCCGTCCCGGCGGGCACGCCCAGGGGAAGCTCGACCGCCGCATCGCGGTCGAGCAGGCGGAGCCGGAAATCGGCGGGCGTGTCCTGCGTGTTGCGCAGGACCAGGGTGTAATGGCCGGCGGCCAGGCGGTTGGCGTTCTGGTCGTTCGACAGGCTCTTCCAGTTGGTGGCGTTGCCGTGGGTGTCGCGCAGCAGCCACTGCACGTTGCCCGGCAAGCCGGCCCCGGCTGCGGCGCTCAACGCATCGAGGAAAACCGTCGTCGGACCGGCCAGGTCGAAACTGTACTGGGCAAGGCTCTGGCGGCCGGCCAAGGTGCCGCCGACGGCGTCGTTCAAGGCTATCGGGGCCTGCTGCACGTCCTGCACGGACAGCGTGAACGTATCGGTGGAATTGTAGTTGGCGCTGTAGCTGCCGATGTCCAGGAACGTGTAGGTGCCCGTGGCGGACAGGGTGAATACCGAGCCCGGCGTGTCTTCGGCATGCGAGCCGACGACGTGGCCGTACGGGTCGAGCAGTTGCAGCGTGTTGTAGTAGTTGTAGCTGGTGTTGAACACCAGCTTGGTGCCCGCCGTACCTTCGAAACGGTAGCCGACGGTGGCGCTGAAGGGCGACCTCGTGGCCGTGGTGGACTGCCCCAGCTGAAGCTCCGTCAGGGCGGAGCGCTCCAGCAACTGGAAGGTGTAGGCGCCCGCGCCGGAATAGCTGCCGCTGCTCGCGGCGCCCTGGATGGTCAGCGCATAGTCGCCGGCGGGAAGGGCGAGCGTCCTGTCGCCGCTGGAGAGCGTGGACTGGCTGAATTCCACGCCGCGCGGCCCGACCAGGCTCCATATCGCATTGCTGTTGCTGTGCTGCGGGTCGAACACGACCAGCGTATCGGCGCCGAGCGTGAAGCGGTACGTCTTCGTCGCGTCCCACGTGGGCAGCGTCCCCGCGGCCGGATTGCCGAAGGTAAGCGTATCGCCGGCGGGCAGCGGCGACGGCGCGACGTTGCCGAGCTTGTCGAGTTCGATCTGGTAGGCGACCGGTGCGGTGTTCTCCTCGGCGCCCTCCAGCAGCAAGGTGTAGCTGCCGGTGGCCGCCAGGGTCACCTGTCCCGCGTCGCCGGAAAGGTTGGCCGGGCTCGTGACATCGCGGCCATAGGCGTCGACCAGGCGCCACCGGATGCTGCCGCCGGTGACGCTGGGCGCATGCAGTTGCACCTGGTCGCCCGCGCTTGCCGAGAAGCGGTAGGCGCGGCTGCCGTTGCCTGGCGCGAGCGAGTCCGCGACCGGCGCGCCCAGCGCCAGCGCAGGCGCCGATGCGAGGTCGAGCAGGGCGAAAGCGAACGAACCGCTGGCCGTGTTGCTGCCGCTGACCGTCAACGTATAGTCGCCGGAGGGCAGGGCATTGACGCCCAGCCCGGTGCTCTGGTCGAAGCGCCGGCTGTCGACCTCGGTGCCGCGCGGCCCGCTCAGCGTCCAGAACAGGTCGGAACGGCGGGTCAGCGCATCGAAGACCAGTTGGGTGGCGGCGGACAGGTGGAAGCTGTAGACCGCGCGCTGGCCCGCCTGCAACTGGCCATCGACCTGCGTGCCCGGCACCACCGGCGCAACGAGGTCCGGCACCAGGTTGAGCGAGAAGCTGCAGCCGACTTCGGCGCCGGCGGCATTGCCGTTGTAGCCATCCAGCACCAGCCAGTAGTCGCCGCTCACCGCCGCGACCTGGGTTGCCGTGGCATTGCCAAGTTGCCCGCTGGCGACGCTGATGCCATAGGGGTCGAGCAGGCGCCAGCCCACGGTTCCATGGGTCGGAGCCAGGGCATCCAGATGCACCCGGTCGCCCTGCTGCAGGGCGACCTTGTAGATCGCCGAGCCGCTGCTGCGATCGAGCGTGGCATCGATCGTGGCGCCTTTTTCCAGCAGGTTCGCCGATGCCTCGCTCAGCAGGCGGAACGCGTAGCTTCCGCTGGCGCCCGACACGGCGGCTACGGTCAGCGTGTAGTCGCCGGCGGCCAGTTGCAGGCAGTTGCCGCTCTCGCTGCTGCCTGGCCGGCTGTTGGTGACCAACTTGCCGAGCGGCCCGGACAGCGACCACTGGTAGTTGCCCCCGGCCAGGCTGTCGAACAGCACGGCCCGGTCGCTGTCCAGCGTGAAGTGGTAGTTCATCAGTTGGCCGGGCAGGGTGCCGCCCGATTCGACCGTCTGGTCGAGCGCCATCGGCGCATCGACGTCGTCGACCCGGTTGAGCGTGAAGGCGTAGTCGACCTGGGCGGTATTGCCCTGGGCGCCCTCCACCACGAGAAGGTACTGGCCGCTGGTCTTGGCCGTGAAGGAATCCAGGTTGCTGCCCAGGTTGTTGAGGTTGCCCTCCTGGCGCCCGTACGGGTCGATCAGCCGCCAATCAACCGACGCCCCGGCACTGGAGGTGATGCCTCCGGCCTGGAAAGAGAATTTCTCGCCGGCCGTAGCGTTGAAACGATAGACGCCCGTTTCGTTGCCTTGCAGCAGGCTTCCATGGGTGGAGCTGCCCAGGCCCAGGTCGGCGGCGACATCGGCATCGATGAGGCGCAGCGCATAGGCGCCGACCGCATCGCCGCTGCCGTCGACCGTCAGCGTGTAGGTGCCCGGCCCCAGGTCGTATACCGGCGACTGGCTGGAATTGTCCGTTGCGTAGAAGCTGCGGCTGTCGATCTGCCCCTCGGGGCCGCTCAGCGTCCAGCCGAGGTCGGTGCGATTGGTCAGGCTGTCGAACACCACGCGCTTGGTGTCCTGGACGGTGAACTGGTAATGGTTCTGCTGCCCGGGCAGGTCCAGCGTGCCGTTGATGGCGACGGCGGCGGGGTTGACGTCCCCCGACAACAGGACGCGCGGTTCCAGCGCCTCGAACCGGATGGCCGGCGTATCCGCCTGGGGAAATTCCCCCGGCGCCGCGGCGACCTGTTCAGAAGCATCCGTGGCGGAAGCGGCACCGTTCGACTGTTCCATGTTGTTCCCCTGAGTGGACTTGTGCTTCCGGGCGCAGCGGTCGCGCGGCCCGGAACTTCATTTATTGGATGGGAGGAGCTGGGGAGCAGGGCGATGCTCCCGGGATTCGGCATGCATGGCGCATGCGTGGCACGGCTCAAGGGCCGGCGCGTTGTCCCGAATGAGCCGAGCCGAAGGTCGCGCGGCATTTCACGCCGGACGGCGTATCGAACTTGGGATTGGGCAGGTCCAGGAAGACCACGAAGGTGCCGCTCGCGGCGTCGATCGTCGGATCGACGCTGGAGACCCGGGCAGCGTACGGCTTGTCGGGCTGGATCTCCGACACGATGGTCGCGGCCATGCCTTTCTCGAACTGGCCGAACGCCTGCATCGGCATGACGACGCGCACCCGCAAGGGGTCCAGGCGCGCCAGCTTCAGGATCGCGTGCTTGGTCGCACCGGGCTCGACCGTCTCGCCCGGCCAGATCATCTGGTCCACCACGATGCCGTCGAAGGGGCTGCGGACGGTGCGCAATGCGAGCTGGGCCTGCGCCTGCTGGTATTCCAGCCGCGCCACTTCGCGGTTTTCCTTCGCCACCTTCAGGTCGGCCTGTGCCTGCCGCAACTCGGCTTCCGCGTCGTCGCTGTCCTGCTGCGACATGAGCTTCTCGGCGGCCATGTCCTTCCGGCGCGCGAACTTGCGCTTGGAGAACTCGATCTTGGCTTGCGCCTGCTCCGTCGGACCGGCCAGTTCAGACCTGTAGTGGGCAAGCGCGGCGGCGGCCAGTTCGGCGCGGGTATCGAGCGTCGCCAGCGGCTGGCCCTGCTTGACCCGGTCGCCCCGTCGCACAAACACGCGATCGAGCACGCCGCCCGCAGCCGTGCCGAGCTCGACCGTCTCCGCCGGCTCGATCAGGCAATCATGGGAAGTGGCCGCGCAAAGCGGCTGCACGCATGCGAGCAAAACGATCCCGAGCAGGGCAGCGACAAGGCCCCGCCTGATCCTCGCAACACGCTCAAGCACCGCTCCCCCTGCGGACAAGCGCACCATTCCTTCGGTCCCTGTAAGCAGCTTGAATTGCGCACGCAGCCGTTCCGATCGCCGCGCGCCCCCTGATGCAGAAGCGCATGCTAGAAGTATCCGGAATCTGCGACAAGAGGTGTTCTCGGCACTGAAACCTCGAATAGCTAACCATTTGATTTGATTGAGTCGAGCGGGGACCTTTCGAGCCCGTTGTGCAGTGGCAACTGCAGAGAAACCTCGGTAGTGGAGAACTCACGGCAGAGGAACCTCTACGGTGGGGAAAGCACCTCAGAGAAACCTCTGCAGTGGGGAATCCACTGCAGAGGAGGTTACGCATGCGGGAATGCGGCGCACACAAACATCGGCATAGAGGAAAGTGCGTGAAGCACGACCCGCACCCGATACCTGAGTCAGGGAAGCCACTTTCGCTTTGCCCAAACTATGGTGACAGCCGCTAGTTGCTGTCCATCTTTCCAAGCGAGGATCCACGGCTCGGTCAGCCGGGGACGGTCCCGCTTCGAGTCGAACAGGGATGGGATATAGCGGGACAGCACGACGCGGGTACCTTCGGCATAAGCCCGTTTGAGGATGCTGGCCAAAACAGACAGGAGAAGGTGCTGGCTTGATTCCTCAGGAGGATCATCCATCGCAGCCTCGCCCATGACCAACGCTAACAGCCTCGCGGCCGCCTGCGCGGCGGACTTGCTGAGCGTGCTCCGGTGAATGAAGCGCCTCTCGCCGATAAAAAACGGTGGAAGGAAGCTGATCTCCGTATGCGACGCACGTTTCGCGGGTTTGAAAGACTTATCCGGTTGGCGTTCGAGTCGGTCAAAAAAGAGCGACATTTCTGCATCCGACAGGCTTTCCGGGGGCAGGCGATTTGCGATCCGGCAAGCAATGTCGACGAATCCTGGCGCAACATGAACAGGGAGATCCAGCGTGGCAACCTCCTGGCGCAGCGAAGACCATTTGGCGAGGGCCGATGGGAGATCGTGAACTCCGGTCGCCAAGGCAGATTTGCGCTTCAACGTCAGCGATTGGTTCGTGGAGGACGTCAACCCGGTCTCCTGACAACAGTCGCGAAGCGTCCGCGGCAACACTATGGCGCTCCGCATGACCTCGAACGATGTTGTGGCGCCCTCCGGTGGGATGAGGACGCATTGCGCCCGCTGCTCCGCGGCCCAACTCAGGTAGCGCTCGATGAATGCAGCTGCAGCGTCCACCTGATCAAACTTGTCGGCGCAACAGACCATCTCATTGACCATGTCATGGCCTTTGGAGCAGATGAGCAGTTGGCAACCCTGTTCCCCTCGTAGCGTAAGCAGTCCGCCGCAGACCGCGCACTTCGTCTTCAGTCGCGTTCGGTGCCACGGACACTGGGTCACCCAGGAAAGCTGGTGCAACAGGGTGTGGAAGCCCTGGCGAAGGCAGGCAGGACAGTATCGAAATGACCAACTGGCCTCGAGACAGCCCGAGCCACCCTGGAAGGGCAGCCAGTTCGCCGCATCGAGCGTCGTCGATGAGGCAAGCGATAGTGCTTCGGCAACCTTGTCGCGGCTTGCTTCACTGAACGTCAAACGTCGCGAGAGATCATCGTCACGACGATTGCTCAGTCCGAACGCAGAAAAAAAGCCCTTGGGGTTGATGTGATTGAGCCTCACTACACGAGCGAATGCCCCGAATGCGGAGATCCCAGGAAGGCTTGAGAAGTCCGCGCCTACGAAGACTGGTCCTTTCATGTCAGCGGTGCGGAACATCAGACATCGCCGGCTTTTTGGAAAGTTCGAGCTCGATGTAGCCAGACCAGAGAAGCGCCTGATCCACTTGGGCCTTACTGAACTCGCGAAAGTTGGGATCATCCCACGCGATTCGGACGAGGAGGAAGTACACGAACCGCTCGAACGATTGCATGGGGAAAGGCGCATTCGCATCGAGATGATTCTTGATACGCAGCTCCTTCACGGACTCGCGGAAGAGGGGAACTTGTGAAGTCATGCGATAGCCGCTCGCGTAGGCATGACGCGCGAAGTAGGCGGTGGGAGGAACGCCCGTTGCTTCATCCGGAAACTTCGGGCCGTCGTCGTACTCGTTGAGTGCCATTGCCACATCGCAGTCTTCGAAGTCAATGGAATCCTCTTTGCCCCACAGAAGCCCGGTGAATTTGTGTGCCATGGAGTAGAAGCGTCCAGTCACATGCGAAGGCGGGCGACGATCAATGGATTGCTTACCGCCGGTGTCGGCGTCGTTTTGATGGATCAGGATAAAGAACACGCGCTTATTCCGGCGTTCCAACATATTGTCCATAGTGACGAGATGTTCGTATTCGGCTTCCGAAAAGCGCTGTGCCTCATTGACCACGATCGCTATGACTTCCTGACGAGAGTCTCGAGTCTTCTCGATCAACATGTTGCATGCACGCGTCATGCTTTCGGCACCCGTTGCATGCCGTACGGCCTTCATGTCGGCGGCTTGGAGGAACGTCGCTGAGAAGTAGTTCTCCGACGCCTTGTCAGGTTTGCCGTAATCAAGGAAGAAGAATGCGACGGGGAAGGGTTGCCACTCGGAATGCATGGCGAGGCACTCCACGCCCCAGGTCTTGCCGTCACGGCCATTGCCGCTGATATGGATGCCTTTGTCGCCACGTTCCAGGGCGGCGGCGAGCGCATCACCCAAACGATTAATTGGTCCAGTCACGATGATTGGCCTCTTTGCTTGAAGCATGGGATGAACGGGTTTGTTTGAAGGGAGCACGATCGCCATCAAGACTTCCTCCGTTGACGAAGGTCGACGCGGCCCGCGCGCGGTGCGAGTCCGGACAGCGAGTCGAGGTGGTCAAGCAAGGATGGCTTGGCTTGAGCAGGTGCCTGCTGGGTTTCCTTGAGGCCTTCTTTCACATAAGCATCCGCCGCCCAGCGGATTTCAGAAGCCTTGGTGCGCACGAAGGCGTGATAGGCGGCCAAAGCGTCGTCGGTACCCTCGATCGAGAGGAGACCGCGTTTGGTGCACTTGAGGATTGCGCTGCGCTGCTGGAGGCTGTGAGGAATCCCCCAAGGGCGCAGTGCGCGCAGGACGACGAAGAGGTTCCCGTCGGTGTCCCAGAGTGACATCTCATGAGCGGAGTCACTGGCTACGCTGGCCTGAAACGTCTTTCCCACCAGGTCCCAGCGGTGGGTCAACTTCGACGACCGATACCGCGCGTGCTGAAATTTCACGTACGGGAGCACACCTTTGCGCTTGTCACCGCGGATGGTCACGGTCTGGTGAAGCACGAGGAGTTCGGCGGCGTCCTCAGCGGTGAGGAAGGACTGGGTCGTCCACATGCCGTCGTCGATATGGGCCTCGAAGACTTCCCGCGGCGTGCGGTCTTGCAGCGCCGGGTGGGGCGTCACGTTGTACGACGAAATTTCGACATCCATCAGATCCCGGAGCGCCTCAATATTGACCGGATGGTGCTTGGCGGATTTGGTGGATACCTTCCTCTTTTTGCTGCCGCGCTCCTTCGCTGGTCGAAAACCCCCAGCCAAAAGCCTCAGTACTGCTTCTTCCAGGCGCTTGAAAAACGCTTCAATGTTGGGACGTCCTTCGGGTACGTGTGGAAATCCAAGGTTGATGACGCCCAACTGATGGTCACCAAAGTTTTCGGTGGACATCTTGGCCTTGTGGGCGAGGGCATTGTCGACCGCAACCGACGCAGGGCGATACACGCCGGCCGCGTCGCGGGCCACGGTGGGCATCCATGCTCCAAATGTGTATTGGAGTGTGGGGACAATTAGCTCTCGCGGCTTCCATGGTCGCAGCGTGTTCGCGAACGCATCGAGGAGGTCATAGCGGTCATAGGCGGGCCCGATGACCAACGTGCATGGGAATGCGGCCAGCGACACGACGTCGATCGCTACCAAGATCCATATGCCGCTTATCTGTTCGGCGGTCCACTTGCCATCTTTTGTCGGGACTTGAGCATGCCACTCGACGTCAATGATGTGCCCGTCTACCTCGACGCGATCAAGCGGCTGCAGTTTGAAGAGTTGATCGACGCGGGCCAGCATAAAATCAACGTCTTCGTTTTCTGCGACTTGAGCGTCGAGTAGCGCCTTACGCTCTCGCTTGATCCAGTTTTGGAGTGCCCGACGGCCGCTGTCCCAACAGTTCAGCGGGTAGAGACATTCGAGCCCTTTGCCCTTCAGATACGCAACGAATTTCTTGAAGAAGACATCAAACTTCGGGCTGGGATCGTTATGCGACGGGAGCTTGCCCTTATAGCTGTTTACGATCGCCTTGAGCTCCGGTAGGGCGACGAGTAACTGAGTGAATGCCCCTGCGCCCGGTGCCAGAGGAACCTCGGCTTCGAGCACTTCGGAATCCGTCACCCGGTACCACGGGATGCACACCCGGTAGCCGAATGGTTTGCCGTCCGGGGCGATCTTCGCGACGGCTTCGATCATGCCCGACAACGTCGTGCGGTCGACGCCGTGTGCTTTGGCTGCCTGTTGAACGGACGCTCCGTCGAGGACTGCGCTTAAGGCGAGCACACGTTTGTCAAAATCGGCCAAGTACTTTTTCTTGACGTATTCACGGCTTGGCTTCGGGTAGTCCATCTCAACGCAGAAGGGTGGGGCAGCGATCTCCTTCTTCTTCACGCGCGCCTCACTTGGACAATCGAGTGTCCTGTCAACTGCGACTTCGGGTCGATCGACAGCTGGCCGGCATGAATCAAGTCGGCAATCACGCAGCGGACGTCACCGGGAGGGAACCCATCGAGCGCACCGATGATTTGCGAGATCCGCACGCGATCAAAGCGTTTGGCGACGTCGAGGATGCGCGCGCGAAGATCGGACCGGTGCTTGAACCGTGAAGCGAGCTGCACCCCGGGCAGCAACCGGAGCCATGAAGCGAATGTGGCGCCGAGTTGAAGAAGATCCGTCTCGAATTCGAATTTCAGCGGCAACTGGGCGCGTTCTGCGGCTTCAAGGAGCTGACGCTCCTTGCGGTGACGCCGGCTGGCCGAAACCCCAGGCTCGGAGGAGCCGGTCGAGACCAGGAGAGGGAGAAATTCGCGTCCCGACCTAAGGCGATACCAGAACGAGAACTCGTATGTCTCGCTGTCGCAGGCGAGCTTCCTTGGGCGTTCGATGTAGCTTTCTACCTCCGGGTCAAATTCCAGCCGGAGTGCAAGAATCAAATTCGCAAGCTTCGCGACACGCGTGCGCCTGCCTTCCATTTTGGGCGAGTTGAACGTGTAAACGTCCTCATCGCGCACCTCCTTAGGACTCAGTTCCCGTCCGTCGTAAGGGGGCTTGTTGCTTGTGGAATTCGGGTTGTGGGAAGTCATGCAGCGTTCTCCCATCCGTTGGGAGAGTAGGGCATGGATACCGAGGCACTGAGCGCCGCGCTAACGAGGGACGTGCGCGCCCACCCGATCAAACGCTGCTCGCGCCTGTCAGGCGTCAGGCAGAAAATTGACGTCACCGCCCCCGATTCGGGGGTGGCGTTGGCAGTAGATCGCATCATTGGGGTACCTCTTGGGCGTAGCCGCCCCTCATCCCGGTTGAGATGCTTGCGTTGCGACGACAACGTGAGGTACTGTCCTGACAGGCCAGCCAAGACATTGGCACCTCAAAAGCCTTTTCGGATATCAGCCGGGAGGCTTTTTTTATTGCCGCGAGGGACGACGTTCGATTAAGAGCCTCTTCGGTGTTGAACCTCCTTTGCTTCGAATTTCAAGTTGGACAGGACTAGCGCACGGCTGGTCGACGGGCGCGTTTAGCCCGCGTGGCTGACTCGTCGGTTCGCACTGCCGGCGAGAACACTGCAACGTCGGCTGCATGAGAGCCGAGCCAAGCGGCCACATCGTGGGTCCTGGCGAACGGACCCTTGCGGCCCTTCAGAGTGAAGACGGGGAACGGCACGTGGCCAGCTTGGATGGCGTGCCGCAGGGCCTGTTGAGTAGCGAATCCCAAAGCCATTCGCAGCCCAGCGCTTCCCATCACATAACCCCACTGGTCGAGTAAGCCAGCAAGCAGCTCTGTCTCCAAAGAAGCGGACGGATGCGACATGTGCCTAACCTGGTTGAATGACGCGGTTTTATCCAATAAGACGCGATCTTTTGGAAGAACAGTCTTAGTCCTTCCCATCGGGACTGCTATTGAATGAGAATCGCTACACTCCCGAATCCAGGGCCGCGAATAGGTCTCGCCCCGCTGCCAAAGGTTACCGATCCGGGTCAACGCGCGAGGCGAATCCACTTCACATGCATACGGACGCTGCGATGCCAAAGTCCAAACGAGACCTAGCCGACCTTCTTCAATCGGTGATGATCATTGAGGCGGTAAGCGATCGCCGGCCAAGCGCTTCGTCTGACAACATCGAAGTGGCCCTTGGGCTCGTCAAGCAAGTCAGAGACACCAATAAGCGCCGTTTCAGTTCTGGGCGCGTAACACAGAGCCGGCGTGGTGACCACGCATTGCGCCCGGAGACGCTCAAAGAGGTCCTAAGCCTCGAGCCAGAGGCGTGGCCAGTGTGCAGCGACATCATCTGGCCGCTTCTGCGATCTGGTCGCTTCGAATTGCTGCATCCGGACCTTTACTACAAAGGGCTGTCGAAACCGGTTCACACCGTGCTTCACTTTAAGACGTCAACTTTTAGCTTTGGGCCATTGGGAGCGGTCTTTAACCCTGTCACCCTCGGACATGTAAGTTGCCTGGCCGTTCTGGGTACGCTTGATGCCGTAACAGCCCTGTGGAAACTGCTCATCGAGGCGATCGAGAACGGAGACCACACAGTCTTGATGATCGCGCGCCACATCCCCCCAGCATTGGCGATGTTCTATCGACGGCCGGAAGGGAGGCGGACCGCCATCGTGCTGTTTGCGAGGATGCGGCAATTGATCCTCGATCGGGTCCAGGTCGATGGGATAGAACTGTCGCTCTCTAACTATGATCTTGCAGCTGTTGCCGATGGGACCAGCTCTTGGGGGCTTCCTAGTTTAGGGGCGCCTCACCACCCCGCATTTCCTAAGGAGGCAGAAACGCGATCGCTCGTGTCTCCTGTAGAAGGTAAAGAGGCAGCCAAGCCCGTACGCCACGGCCTTCCGTCACACCGCGGGCCTCCCGAACTGCCCAAAGAAGCGCTGAAATGGCTTGAGCGCGCGTGTGCACCGATTCGCAAAGTGAGACGACGCCGGATCACGGGGGCGAAGTGGACTGGTCGGGCGCCATGGCCAATCGACGTGATCAACCAGCCTCATCCCAGTCATGCCGCCTGGGGTGACTATGCAATCGCTCAATTCAAGAAGGAGTTGGGCGACTACTTCTTCGCGGGCGCGCCGTGAGGTCAGGGCTCATCGGCGCTCGCTAGTGCAAAGCGCCGGTGTGGCTACGAACGTTCGATGGTTTTTAGAAGCCGATCTTGCTCCGCAGGATCCATCGCGCTGAAGGCGCGGATCATGCGTGCAAGGCGATCGGAATCGGCATAGAGATAGGCGAGTGGAACCCCAAGCGCTTTGGCGAGGCGCTGTGCGGTGGCCTTGTCCGGTGCGTGGACGTCGAGCTCATAACGATTGACGCGAGTGCTGGCCACAAACGGATCCAAACCGGCGAGGAGGCCCAGTTCCCGCTGGGAAAGGCCGGCATCCAGGCGCGCCTCCTTCAAGCGTTTGCTGAAGACGGATGTCGGTTCACCTGCGCGAAGCATCGAAATCTCGTGGAAGAGGACTCCTACGAGATTCGTTGCTTTGCCGTGTCATCGATACTACGATATTCGTAGTTTTTCCGATAGCCTCGCACTTGGTCACCGTACCGACCGATGGGAAGCCGGACCCATGCCCCTGCAACTGGTGTTCGAAGATCAGTGGTCCATCCCCGTGCCGATGGACGATCGGCTCGAGGAAGCACTTGGGGTGCAGCGTGAGCGGGCCTGTCGCGACGAGTTCGACCTCGCATTCGTCGAGCGCCTATCAGAATGTTTTGCGAACTCGCTCGCGGCGTGCCTTGATACCGACCTGCAGCTACCGACCGACAGCCAGGTGAAGTACGCCATGGACATCGCTCGCGAACTGGGTGTGTCGTTACCTGCCGATGCGCTACGTTTCCGCGGTGCGGCGCACGAGTTCATCGACCGCTTCGAGGATGCATTCCGCACCAGCCGCGAACGACGCCGACGCGTGACGAGCCCCGCCGGTGGGTAACTTCGCCCGGATGATCCGCCAAAACGGCGTCAAACAAATCGTAGGGTGCCGACCACACGCATCACCACGGATCAGTTGAGCATGACCCTACCTTACGAACGCACTTGGGCTGTCGTCGAAACGCGGCGTTTTCTGACAGAAGTGCTGGCCAGTCGACGCGTTCCTGTCGCCGTTCGCGAGCAGGCGCGCACGCTGCTGCGCCACTATCCAAGCCCGAGCGATGTATTCCATGCGGGGTGGCAAGCGCTTGCCGATCCCCACCTAATCCTGGAGCCAGTCTTTGACATGAGCATAGACGGATCGCCTTCGCCCAACTGGCCAACGCCACGAGTGCCTCGCACCGTGAAATGACCGCATGAACAAATGTGTGACAGCCCGCGTGTAGCGGCACGTTTTTTCAGCCGTATTCCCCGCTGCCCATGGAATCGATCTAGCAAATGACCAAGATGACGACCGCCCATGCCCAAGGTAGCCGGATCACCACTGGACGCGTTGTTTGAAGCCGCGAGGGCTGCTTCGAACCCCGCAGATATCATGGATGCCGAGCAGGCCTTCTATAAGGCACTGATGGAGGCCACGGTGTATGCGCACGTGCCTACCGAACCCGCGCCACCCGATCGCATCCGGTTCGTTCAGTTCATCAGGCCCGACAACGGACAGACGGTATTGCCGTTTTTCAGTGATCGGGAACAGGCGGAGGTGGTGGCTGCCGCGGGCAAGGTGATGATCGTGGCCATGGCGGGGCGGCGACTCTTTGAGCTGACTCGCGGCGCAACCCTGATACTCAACCCTAACCGGGATCAGCTGACGTTCTATCCGCCCGAGATCGGCGCTCTCCTGGAAGGCCGCCCGCTTGGCGCCTTTTCTAAAGAAACGCTGGGGGCGAATGAGCAGGTCGGAGTGTGTCTACCATCCGTGCCGACGGATGCCTTGGTGCTGGCGCTCCGCGCTCTCTACGAGCGTGAGCCCTCCGTGCGAGCCGGCTATCTGGTGGAGGCCCACCGTGGGCCGGACGATTCGGACGTTTTCTTGCTGCTGACCTTGGTGGTGACGAAAGGGAACACCGAGCGGATAGTGCAGCTCACCACGCTGGAGCTGAGCTCCGTGTCACCACCGTTGGCGCTTCCCATCACGATGATGTGCGTTCTTCCCGATGAGCCGTTGCCCGAGCTATGCCGTCACGGCATCCAGTTCTACGGAACCTGAGGCGCCAGGGCCGTCGCTCACCGCCGACATCCTGAGACGTCGGCAGCGTCTCGAAGCTGGTGTTCAGTCACGATCCCATGGTCATCGGTGATTAGGGGCCGCTATCGGAGGTAGAGTATCGGTGCTTCCACCGGCAATGGTGTAGTACATTTGTACGCTTGGAGATGGCATTCCTCCGCCCTCGGCGTTCCGGGGGGAACCGCCATTGTGGCCGATGATGCCTGCTCGTTTCCGGATGACCGGCTTGCCGTCTTCCGGGTGAAGGAGTCAGGCGTGTGGACAATGCCACGGCCCATTGCTGGCCATCGTTTGCCAGTATTTTGTATCCGGGGCCGGTAGCGGCCTCGCCGGTATTCGATCAGGCGGCGCCCTCATATTTCCGGGACTTGCACCTCGACCGAATCGTCGAGGCGGCAACGGCCAACCATGGCGGCGAAGACCTTGCACCCTTCTTCTACACGCCGCTGCGGGATCCGGACGCGGTTGCCTACCGCCAGGAAGTGATGCGGGATCTCGAGGACGGTCAGCTGTTGGAGGCTGTCCAGGCTTTCGGCCGGCGGATGCAGGCGATGCGCGATCAGCTTGCCGGCATCGACAAGCTGTACTGCAAATCGGGGAAGGAGCGCCGATTCCTTGAGGCCGTCGTCATCTACTGCGATGCGGTCGGACGTCTCGCCCAGGCCTTGCAGATCACTTGCCCGCCCGAGTCGCGGGGCATGTGCGCGCTGCGCGAATACGTCGAGTCGTATGTCGCGTCGCCAGCGTTCACCCAACTCGCATTGGATGCTCGTGCACTCGTCGTCAGCTTGGCCAATATCAGCTATTGCCTGCGCATCAAGGGCAACAGCGTCACGGTGAGGTTGTACAACGGCGAAGCCGACTACAGCCGCGTCGTGGCGGGGATCTTCGAGAAATTCCGGCGCAGCGAAGGCAAGGATTACCGCGCGCGCTTCGGCCACCGCGCCACCCTCAACCAGGTGGAGGAGCAGATACTCGACAGGGTGGCGTTGCTGTTTCCGGAGCAGTTCCGTGCGCTGGAAACCTATTGTGCCAGGCACGCCGATTTCCTGGACGAGCGCATCGTCCGCTTCGATCGCGAAGTCTCGTTCTACGTGGCGTGGCTTTCGTACATCAGGCGTTTCCGCGCTGCCGGGCTGGACTTCTGCTACCCGGAACTTTTCGCGGCGTCGAAGGAGGTCGAGGCCGATAGCGCCTTCGATCTCGTCCTGGCCGGGAAACTTCTGGACGAGGGCAGGCTGGTCGTCCGCAACGGTTTTGCGCTGCGCGATCCGGAGCGCTTGCTGGTGGTGTCCGGCCCGAACCAGGGCGGCAAGACCACCTTCGCGCGGATGTTCGGCCAGTTGCACTACCTGGCCAGCCTGGGATGCCCGGTGCCGGGCCGCAAGGCCAGGCTGTTCCTTTTCGATCGCCTGTTCACGCATTTCGAGAAGGAAGAGGACGTGGCCAGCCTGCGCGGCAAGCTCAAGGACGACCTGGTGCGGATACGTACCATCCTCGACCAGGCGACGCCGGACAGCCTCGTCGTCATGAACGAAGTCTTCGCGTCCACCACGGCCAGGGATGCGCTCTACCTGAGCCGCCGGGTGATGGGAACCCTCTCGGCGCTGGACGCGCTGGGCGTGTACGTCACCTTCCTGACGGAATTGTCCATGTTCGACGCGAAGACGGTGAGCATGGTCGGCGCCGTTGATCCCGACGATCCGGCGATCAGAACCTTCCGCATCGAACGCCGGGCCGCCGACGGGCTGGCCTATGCGCAGGCCATCGCGCGCAAGCACCGCGTGACCGGAGAATGGCTGCGGCGGAGGATCCCGTCGTGAAAGCGCGGCTGATGCACCCGGATCGCAATTTCGACCCGCAACGGCTGCTGCCCGACCACGCGCCGGACTTGCAGCGGGATCTCGCGCTGGATGCGTTGGCGCGCGCCATGGCGGCCAACGACGAGTTCGTCTTCGAGGTGGCGCGGAAGGCGCTGCTACTCGGCACGACGCTGGACATCGACACGGTCGTCTACCGGCAGGAAATCGTGCGCGACGCCATCGCCCATCCGCAAGTGGCCCGTCGCTGCTACGTGCTGGTGACCGAAGCCATCGAAGGGAAGCGCAAGAGCCACTGGGCCTTCTCCAGCAACTACCCCTCGTCGATCCTGCACGGCGCCATCGACGTGCTGACGATGTTCGTGGACATCTTGCGCAAGTTGAGGGGTGAAGCTGACACGCAGGGCGCCGGTTTCGGATCGAGGGGCTTCCGCGCGCTGTTCGCGATGCTGCAGGCCGAATTCACCGATGACTATCTGGCACAAGTGAGTGCCTGCCTGTCCACGCTGAAACTCGACGGCGGTGTGCAGCTGAGTGCGCAGCTTGGTTCGGGCAACGAAGGCAAGGGCTATACGCTGAGGGAGGTGAAGTACAGCGATTCGCACTGGATGGATCGCCTGTTCAGCAGAAGGACGGCCGCGGGTTACACGTTCCGCATCGCCGACCGCGACGAGGCCGGCGCCAGGGCGCTGTCCGACCTCCGTCATCGCGGCATCAACGACGCTGCCAATGCGCTGGCGCAGTCGATGGATCACATCCTGGCGTTCTTCGAGATGCTGCGCACGGAGTTGGCCTTCCACGTGGGCTGCGTGAACCTGCACGAGCGGCTGGCGGCGCTCGGCGTACCGACGTGCTTCCCGCAGCCGTCACCCACGGGGATGGGGAAGCTGCGCTTCGAGAACCTCTCCGATCCGTGCCTGGCTTTGAGCATGGGTGGCGCCGTGGTGGGCAACGCGCTCGACCTCGGCGGCAAGCGGCTGACCATCGTCACCGGCGCCAACCAGGGCGGCAAGTCGAGCTTCCTGCGCAGCCTTGGGCTCGCCCAGGCGATGATGCAGAGCGGGATGTACGTCGCCGCGTCGTCCTTTGCCGGAGACCTGTGCGCCGGGCTGTTCACGCACTATCGGCGCGAAGAGGATCCGGCTATGCGCGGCGGGCGACTGGACGAGGAGTTGCAACGGCTCAGTGCGATGGTGAACGAGTTGGCTCCCGGCGCCATGATCCTGTTCAACGAATCGTTCGCCTCGACCAACGAACGGGAAGGATCGGAGATCGCCACCGAGACGGCGGGCGCTTTGCGGGATCGCGGCATCAGGGTCTTCTTCGTGACGCACTTGTATGGCTTCGCGCATGGGTTCTTCGCCGAGGGCGCGGAGGACGTGGCCTGCCTGCGCGCGGAGCGCCTGCCCGATGGCCGCCGCAGCTTCCGCATTGTCGTTGGGCCGCCGCTGGAGACCAGCCACGGCGAGGACGTCTACCGGGAGGTGTTCGGCGACCACGCCGCGGCACCGCCGTGAAGCCGCATCAGCGGATGAAGGCGGCGCGTCCGGCAAAACGCGCCCACTCGCCCAGTTCATGCTCGATCCGCAACAGGCGGTTGAACTTGGCGGTGCGCTCGCCGCGGCAGCCTGCTCCGGCCTTGATCTGGCCACAGCCCAGGGCGACTGCCAGATCCGCGATGAAGGTGTCCTCGGTATCGCCGGAACGCTGGGACACGCAGCAGGCGTAGCCGGCGGCCTTGGCCTGCGCTGCGCAGTCCAGGGTTTCGGAGACCGTGCCGATCTGGTTGGGCTTGATCAGGATGGCGTTGGCGACCCTTTCGAGGATTCCGCGCTTGAGGCGGTCGGCATTGGTGCTGAAGATGTCGTCGCCGACCAGTTCGACCTGGTCGCCGATCCGGGAGGACAAGGCCGTCCAGCCGTCCCAGTCGTGCTCGGAAAGCGGATCCTCGAGCATCAGGATCGGGTAGCGCTGCACCCAGTCTTCCCACAACGCGATCATGGCGGCGCTGCTGCGTTCAATCCCGCTGGACTTGAAGAAGCGGTAGCGACCGCTGCCCCACATCTCGCCGGTGGCCGGATCCAGGGCGAGCGAGACGTCGCTGCCCGGGCGATAGCCGGCGCGGTGGATGGCCTTGAGGATGAATTCCACCGCCTGCTCGTTGCTGCGTAGATCCGGGGCGAAACCGCCTTCGTCGCCGACGCCGGTCGAAAGCCCGTGCTCCCGCAGCAGCGCGCGCAGGGAACCGGACACTTCCTCGCCCATGCGCACGGCTTCCGCGAAACTCGGTGCGTGGTGCGGCACGATCGCAAATTCCTGGAAGTCGAGCGTGTTGTCGGCGTGCCGGCCGCCGTTGATGACGTTGAGGCAGGGCACGGGCAGCAGCGTGGCCTCGTCGCCGCCGAGGTGGCGGTACAGCGGCAGCCTGCGCGAGGCCGCCACTGCACGGGCATGCGCGATCGACACGGCGAGGATGGCGTTGGCGCCCAGGCGGCTCTTGTGTGGCGTGCCGTCCAGCTCGCGCAATCGCCCGTCGAGGGCGCGCTGCTCGCCGGCGTCCGTGCCCACCAGCACGGCGGCCATTTCCCCGCGCACGTTTGCAACGGCCTTGCGCACGCCCTTGCCGCCGTAGCGGCGTGGGTCGCCGTCCCGCAATTCGGCGGCTTCGTGCATGCCGGTGGATGCGCCGGAAGGAACCAGTGCCTGCCCCTCGGAACCGTCCTCCAACTGCAAGCAAACCTCCACGGTGGGGTTGCCACGGGAGTCGAGGACTTCGAGGGCGTCCAATCGGCTGATGCGCATGAGGTGGATTCCTGGAACTGGCCACGATGTGTGGCGTTGATCGCGACGACGCTTGTGCGGTGCGATCGTGGCGGCATTCGCCGGGCGGCGTGGGTTCCGCATCGGCTATTGACGCCGCCGTGGCGAACTGCTCGACTATGCTCGATGTCGGGAGATGGCATGCCTCCCTGAACCGCCGCAAGGCTGATGATGCCTACCATCCCGGATCCCGGGTGGTGGCAGCGCGAACCACCCATCGATCCGGATTTCGATTCCGGCTGGTGGTGACGTGCGCCCAAGAACTCTCCGTTTTCCTTTCTGGCTTGTGATCCGCGTGCGGTCGCGTTTTGCCGCGCGCCTTCATGCGCAGCGGGCGACGGCGCATCCCGGCTGTGGAAACCCGTTTGCCATGTCGGCGAACCGCGTCCTCGGGAGGCACCATGCAAGGCTATTCGCTTCGTTTCTACATGCACGAGAACCAGAAGCACCGTGGTGAGCTGCTGTACGAGTGGCTGCTCGAGCAGGCGAAGAAGGCGAAGATCCACGGCGGTTCGGTGTTCAAGGCGGTCGCCGGCTACGGCAGGCACGGCGTGTTGCACGAACAGCACTTCTTCGAGCTGGCTGGCGACATGACGGTGCTTGCGGAGTTCATCGTCAGCGCTGACGAGGCCGCCACGTTGCTCGACATCGTCCACCAGGACGGCGCGCCGTTGTTCTGGGCGAAATTCTCCGCGGAGTTCGGCATCGTCGAGAACAGGTGAGGGCATGCCGTGTCACCGCCGGATACGCGTGGAACGGGCCAGCAGCCGCAGGCAGGCCCACGGCGCGAGCCACAGCGTGTGCGAGGGCAGGTCGGCGCTCGATAGGCTGGCTTGGCGAGCGTCGATCAGTGCGGCCAGTATGGTGAAAGCCTTGTGCCTGATCCGACGATCGCGGTCACCGAGGCGCTCTGCCAGCCAGCGTTGACGGGCGGGCAGCGGATACCGCAGCAGGCAGGCCGTGGCCGCCAGCCTGACCTGGGCGACGGGGTGGCCGAGCATGCTCTCCAGCCATGGCGCGTCAAGCCAATGCCAGCGGAAGAGGGCTTCGGCCAGATCGTCGGGTGGAACGCCGCGCACGATCCGGCGCAACTTTTCGGTAGCGCCGCCTGCCTGGGCAAGGATGATGTCGAGCAGGATCCGCCGGGCGGTCGGATTGGGATACCGGGTGTTGTCGTAGACGTCCGCTTCCTCGTCCGCCCGCAAGGCGCGCACCAGCGGTTCGATGGGCAGGTTCGGGACGCTGCGCAGGCGTTCGCGACAGGCCATGGCCAGCCGTTCGTCGGTGCCGAGTGCGCCGTGGGCAAGTGCTTCGGCGACGGCATCCGCGTCCGTTGGCGCCGCGCCATCCATGACCAGCGCCGTGGCAGCGCGAACGGGTACGCATGGGTGTCGGAGCGCTTGCTGGCATATCTCTACTGGAGGCCGTTCCGCGATGGCTTGTAGCCAGAGAAAGGCGCGGATCAATGCCAGACGCACATGCGGCGTGTCGGCATCTCCGTACAGCCACGCCGCGATGGCGGTCAAGACACTGGATGCGCTTTCAGGCAGCAGTCCATGCAGGGCTTCGGCCGCCGCATCTTCCAGCACGTCGTCGGCGAGCAACCGTGCCACCGACGGGGCCAGCGCATGCAGCCGGAGCCTGCCGGCGGCACGCAAGGCCGAGGGTAGGCGTTCGCAGCACACGCCAAAGGCCAGGTCGTCGGAGGCGGCTGCGCCGAGTTGTGCGGCCAGGCCGGCCACGGCGGCGTCCTTGACGCGATATTCCGATTCGGCGAGCGCGGGAGGCAGGCCGCGCAGCGGGTGGTCGCGCAGCACGCGACGCAGGCGTTCGACCACGTCCGGGTGGTGCAGTCGCGCGAGCATGCGCACGGCGAGTTCGCGTGGCTGCGAAACGAGCTGCGGCCCGCGATCGAGGTAGGCGGACAACGGGCCGACGGCGGCATGGCCGAGGGCGACGATGCCTTCGACCGCGCGTTCCGGTGCGGCCAGGTCGTCGATCCAGGCCGCGACCTGTGCGTCCAGTGCAGAGGTATGCCCGGATGTCATCACTGGGCGACTCCTTGCCGGCTGCCATCTTCCAGCAGCGCGTCGAGGCGGTGCAGGTCGGCTTCCAGCGCCGCGCGGTCGTCCGCGGAGGGCAGGGTGGACGCATCCTCGAATGATTCCATCGCGTGGCGCCGCAGTTGCCGCACGGCCTGGTCGAGCCAGTGGCCGAGTTCGGTGGCATAGGCGTCGAAGCCGCGTTGCAGTTCCGCGCCCCAGTGCCGTTGCAGTTGCCGCCGCAACGCTGCCCGGCGCCACGGCAGCAGGGCTGCGCCGGTGGACACCGAGGCCTCCGTCAACGCCGGGGCGAACGGCGGGACACCGCGCAGGGTCTGCGGCGCGGCGGGATGGTGGATGCGCGCGGCGATACCGCGTAGCTCGCCCAGGATGTCGCGGACTACCGCATCGGCGAGGCCGGCGGCACGGCCAGCGAGGCTGCCGGCATCCAGGGTGATGTCGGCGGGCGTCTGCGCCACGGTTTCCTCGACGACCACGGGCGAGCCGCGTTCGGCCAGGTCTCGTACCAGCCCGTGCAGGCGCCGGCCGGTATCGTCGAGGCTTGCCAGTGTGCTGCCGTGATCCCGTGCTTCGTCGGCGGCCGCCGGTGTCGCGGCGGGCAGTTCGGCCAGCGCCTGTCGTAACGTGGTTCGCACGCGGGTGGCCAGTTCGGCGATGCGATGGCGGTGGCGTTCCGCGGCCTTTTCGGCAGCCTGTTCCAGCTTCGGTCGCAGCACGCCGTCGCGCCAGGCCGCGAGTTCGCCGCGGTGGCCGTCCTGCACGCTGAGCGCGGCCACTTGCACGGGCGATTGCAGGGTTTCGGCCAGTGCCTGATCAATGTAGCGGCGCTGTTGGGCCAGCGCTTCCGCGGCAATGGTATCGGCCTTGGTCAGCACTACCAGCCAGTCGGCGCCGCCGTCGCGCAACGCGCGCAGCAGGTCGAGATCCTGCGGCATCAGTGTGGCGGCGGCGTCGATGGCGACGATGCCGAGGTCGCAGCGCGGCAAGTAGTCCAGCGCATGCGCCGAGGCGCTGGCGTGCAGCGAACCGAGGCCGGGCGTGTCGGTGAGCACGATGCCATGTTCGAGGATGGATGCGGGGAAACTCACGTCCACCTCGCGCAGCCGGCGCCGGTTGCCGGGGTTGCCCGTCTCGTCGATGTAGTCGTGCAGTTCACCGGGTGCGATGGCCTGCTCGCGGCCGTCGATATCCAGTGCGCGCACCTCCACCGTGTCGCCGTGGCGCAGCCGGGTCACCACCGAGGTGACCGGTACCGCACCCACCGGCAGCAGCGGCTGGCCGAGCAGGGCGTTGACCAGCGAGGACTTGCCGCTGCTGACCCGGCCGAGCAGGGCCACCTCCACGCGGTCGCCGCGTTCGCGCGCGAGCAGCGCCTCGATGCGGCTGCGGTATTCGAGCAGCCAGCGGTTTTCCACGATGCCGGCCAGTACGTCCAGCAGGGCGTCGCCGCTGCCGTCCGCGGGCAGGCGCAGCGGTTCGCGGCGCAGTTCGCCAGCCATCGCGTCCAGCAGCACGCCCAGTTCGGCGGCCAGCGCGCGGCAGGCCTGCTCGTCGTCCGCGTCCAGCGGGCCGTAGCCGCGCACGTAGCGCGGGCGCAGCTCGTAGGCGGCGTTGCGCACCATCGCCAGGCGCGCCTCGTAGCCGCGGGCGACCTCGATCACCGAGTCGCCGGGATAGGCGATGCGCCAGGTGTCCATGAAGCGCCGCATCGCCGCGCGCAGGCGCGCCTGGTGGGCGTGCAGCGCGTCGATGCGTTCCTGCACCGGAAAGTCGCGGTAGCGGGGAAACAAGGCGTCGGATTCGCCGCCGTGCAACAAGTTCACCGCTTCCTGCACTTCGTGCTCGACGTGGCGCAGCAGGTTCTGCAGGTAGCGGCGATGGTTGTCGGTGAACATGCCGCGTCGTCAGGCCAATCCCAGCGCCAGGATCAGTATCAGCAGCACGCCCACCATGCCCAGATAGACGTTCATATGGCCGGACTGCAGCGGCCCCAGCGCGCGTGCCAGGCGCCGCACGAAGCGCGTGGGCGCGCGGAAGATCGCCGCCTCGAACAGCGGGGAAACGCTGGCGTCGTGGGTCAGGCGCTGCATGAAATACGCATGCCCCTCGCGCTTGACCTCGTCGGCCGGCCGGTAGACGAAGCTGTAGAAGGTGCGCATCGCGTTGGAGAAGCTCAGCGCGGTGGTGCGCCCGTGTGCTGGTCGCGGCAGGCCGCCATACCACGCCGGCGCATGCCGCAGGCGGTGGCGTGTCCGCGAGATGGTCAGCAGGGCCAGCGGCAGCAGGGCCAGCAGCGGGCAGACGATCACCAGCAGCGTCGGCGAGATGAAGGCGAAGGTATCGGTCAGCGGGATCAGGATCAGTCCGTCGTGCAGCGGCGCCGCCGGCAGGCCGGCAAAGCGTGCATGCACGGCGCCGTCCACCGCGCCCAGCCACCACGGCATGCCCACGGCCAGCGCCAGCACGCCCAGGCCCAGCAGCCCGCTGGCCAGTGCGTGGCCCAGGCCGACGCCGGTGCCCGCGCTTTCGCGCCTCCCGTCGCCGAGTATCCCCAGGCCGCACACCTTGACGAAGGTGGCGAAGGCGATCGCGGCGGTGAGCGCCATGCCCGCGCCCGCCAGCGACAGCGTCAGCCGCCCCGGCATGCCGGCCAGGTGGAAACCCTGGAACAGCGTCTGGAAGGTGAACCACTCGCTGACGAAGCCGGCCTGTGGCGGCATCGCCGCCAGGCTCATGGCCGCGAACACCACGCCGACGCCGAGCAGCCAGGGGCTGCGCCGCAGCAGTCCGCGTTGCGCCAGATCGTAGTTGCCGTTGGCGTGCCAGGCACCGTCGGCGGCCAGCATCAATGCGCCTTTTGCCAGTGCATGACCGGCCAAGTGCAGCAGTGCCACGGCAAAGGCGAGCGCCGCCAGCGGAAGCAGGCCCTCGCCGCGGAACAACTGGCTGGCGCCCAGCATGGTGACCGCGATGGCCGCGTTCTCGGCACTGGAGAAGGACAGCAGCCGGCGCCAGTCGTCCTGTTGGAAGGCATACAGCACGGTGAGGATGGCGCTGAACACGCCGACGGCGACCGTGATCACCGATAGCAGCACGTCGCCCGGCAACCATGTCACGAAGGCCCGCGCCAGCGCGAAGAAGGCGGCGTTGAGCACGACGCCCGACAGCAACGCCCCGCTGGCGCCGCTGCCCTGGCCGTAGGCATCGGGATACCACTCGTAGAACGGCAGCAATCCCAGCTTGGCGCCGAAGCCGATCAGCAGCAGCACGCCCACCGTCACCCGGCGCCAGCCGGCGAAGCCCGCGCCGGCGCCGGCGAAGTCCGCGAAGTCGAGGCTGCCGGCGCCGTGCGAGAGCATCAGCATGGCCGCCAGCAGCGCCACGGCGCCCACTTCGAGCAAGCCCAGCATGAACAGCAGGCCGCGGCCATCGCGCGTGGCCCCCAGGCGTTCGCCGATCAGCAGCACCGCGCCGCCGAGGCTCATCACTTCCCACGACACCAGGAAGCTGGCCGCATCCTGCAAACCGAAACAGCCCAGGGCGCCCAGCAGGCAGAACGCCGCGCCGGCGCTCCAGCTGCGCCAGCGCGGCGAGGGCGTGCCCAGCGCGGTGGCGAAGAACGCGGCCAGCGCGCCGAACAGCAGCAGCCACGAAGCATCCGGCTCCAGCACGAAGCGCAGGCGGCCGGCCACGCCCCACGGCACCAGCAGCACCGGCATGCTCGTGCCCGACGCCAACTGCCACATCGTGGCCAGGATCACCAGCAGAACGCCGAGCGCCAACGCGACACGCGCCGCCACGCGTCCGCGGCCGGCACAGGCCAGCAGCAACGCCAGCAACCACAGCAGGGCGGCGATCGGCGGAAGCAGTTCAGGGCGCATGGACGCGCCCTCCGTGGATGCGTTGCGGCTTGCGTTCGAGCAACAGCAGCAGCGCGTCGATGATCGCGGCGGGATTGGGCGGGCAGCCCGGCAGCCACACGTCCACCGGCAGCACGCCTTCGAGGCCGTGGCCGCTGGCGTAGGTATCCGCGCTCACGCCGCCGCACACGGCGCAGGTGCCGCAGGCGAGCACGCGGCGCGGTTCGGGCATCGCTTCCCAGGTGGCCTGCAGCGGCTCGCGCATCGCCGCGGTCACCATGCCGGTGACCAGCAGCAGGTCGGCGGCGCGCGGCGAGGGCGTGAAGAAGATGCCCAGCCGGTGCAGGTTGTAGAACGGGTTGCCCAGCGCCTGCAGTTCCGACTCGCAGCCGTTGCAGGAGCCGGCATCGACGTGGCGGATGTGCAGGCTGCCGCGGAAGCTGGATTCGATGCGCGAGGCCAGCGCCTGCGCGGGCGGCGTATCGGTATCCAGCGACCAGCGCAGATCCGCGCGCTCGCGCACGCCGAAGGCCCACTCGTGGCCGCTCTGCAGGGTGCCGGCAGGGCAGGCTTCCACGCACAGCTGGCAGGCGATGCAGCGGCCGTAGTCGAGTTCAGCGAGGTGGCCACGCGTGTCGAGCCGGATCGCTTTCGTCGGGCACGCCTCGGCGCAGGCGCGGCAGTCGTCGAGGCATTGCTCGGCGCCGATGCGCGGCATGCCGTAGCCGCCCTGCTGGCCGTCGTCGCCCCCGCTGCCGTCCGGCCAGCGCGTGGTGGCGATGCCCTGGGCCAGTCCTCGCAATGTCCACAACGGCATGGGAATCTCCTAGCGGTCGCAGCCGGCGATGCTGAGGCCGAAGCTGGCCTCGTTGATGGCGAAATCCATCATGTTGGTGCGATGTACCGTAAACGGGAACACACGCCAGTTGGAGAACGAGGGCGACTTGATCTTCACCCGCGCCAGCTTGCCGTCGGCGCCGACGTGCACCGCGTAGAACAGCGAGCCGCGCGGCGACTCGGCCCAGCCCAAACCCTCCACGCCAGGCGCGGGCCGGCACTCGGCGCGGATCGGGCCGTCGACCAGCGTCGGCACGAAAGCGTCGAGCAACTGGAAGCTGGCGCGCAGCTCGGCGGCGCGCACCTTCGCGCGCGCATAGGCGTCGCCTTCCTCGGCCAGCGGCACGTCCGGCGCATGCCACGCGTAGGCCGCGTAGGGATGATCGCGGCGCAGGTCGCGGTCGAGCCCCGAGGC
This sequence comes from Frateuria sp. Soil773, assembly GCF_001428405.1. Classification (GTDB taxonomy): domain Bacteria; phylum Pseudomonadota; class Gammaproteobacteria; order Xanthomonadales; family Rhodanobacteraceae; genus LMSL01. Next base: position 133,671 of record NZ_LMSL01000040.1, on the reverse strand, counting down.
GCGTTCCACCGGGCCGGTGGCGCCCTGGTCGAACGCCACCTGGCGCGACAGCACGCCCGTGGTGATCAGACGATCGAGGTAGCTGGTGGTGCGTTCGAGCTGCTTGAGGTAACTGTTCGTCTGCTCGCGCAGCAGGTACATCGTGTGGAGGAAATCGCGCGGCAGTTCGATGTCGCGGCGCAGGCCGCCGGGCGTGACCAGATTGCGCAGGAAGCGGCTGCCGGTGAGGCGGGCGTTCAACTGCTTGACGCGTTCGGCCAGCAGCACGCCTTCGGCATGGCCGACCTTGAGCGTGGTGGCGTCGGCAAGGTGACCGAAGTAGTAGAGGTGGTTGTACAGCCGTTCCAGTTCGGCCAGCACGGCGCGCAACTGCTGCGCACGCTTGGGCACCTCGCAGCCGGCGGCGTCTTCCACCGCCTGGCAATAGGCCAGCGCATGGGCCACGCTGCCGATGCCTGACACCCGTTCGGCCAGCGTGGCGCCGCTTCGCGGATCGTGTCCCTCGAAGGCGCGCTCCATGCCGCGATGCTTGAAGAACAGCCGCGGCTGGTAGTGCAGGATCGCCTCGCCGACATAGAAGAACAGGTGCTGCGCGGATTCGACCACGCCGGCCCGCACCGGGCCGGAGCTGAGCAGTTGCACGTCGCTGCCGTGGATGCCGGGCACGTGGCCGGGCGCGCTCAGGCAGGCCTGCATGCCGTGGGCATTCACCAGCGGCGAAGCTTCCGTCCAACCGCCCGCGACCAGCGGATGCGGCATCGGCAGGCCGTCGAAACGCAGGCCGTATAGATCCTGGATCTCGCGTTCGTACCAGCTGAGCAGCGGCGCCTGCGTGGCCAAGCTGGGCAGGGTCGCGTCCACCGCATCGCAGCACCAGAGCTGGAAGGGCTGGCGGGCTCCGGGCGAAGCCAGATAGCGCACCTGTACCCGATCCGGTTGCGGAAACCACGCATACGCCATCTGCATGCGTCCGCCGTCGGCGAGCAGTTGCTCGACCTTGCCGGCCAGGGCCGATGGGCGCACGTCGATTTTTTCCGTCGTGCCGTTCATGGCATCGCTCCCAGGGCGGCGGCGATGTGCTGGTACAGCACCGTCCATGCCGACGGCCACCACACGCCGAGAACCAACAGCGGTGCCAGCGCCAGCGCCATCGGCCAGGTGCGCCACGCGTTGCCGGAGGCCTCGGCCGGCACGGACGGCAGCGGCGGCGACTCCAGGTACATCGCCCGGAAATGGTTGAGGAAGGCGACGAAGATCACGATCAGCAGCACCAGCATCACGATCACCGCCCACAGGTTAGGCCCGGCCCAGCCCGCGCGCAGGATCGCGAACTCGCTGAGGAACAGGCCGAACGGCGGCGCGCCGGTGATCGCCACCGCGCCGCACAGCCACAGCCAGCCGGACACCGGGAACGCCGCGAGCACGCCGCGGATGTCGCGGATGCGCTTGCTGCCGTAGCGGTGCATCGCGTTGCCCGCGCCGAAGAACAGCAGCGGCTTGCACAGCGAATGGTTGAGCATGTGGTACAGCGCGCCGGCGATGCCCAGCGGGCCGCCGAAGCCGAAACCCAGCGCGAGCACGCCCATGTGCTCGATGCTGGAATAGGCCATCAGCCGCTTGATCTGCTTCTGCCGCACGATGAACAGCGCGCCCACCAGCAGCGACAGCACGCCCAGCACCACCAGCGCGGTGTGCGGCAGTGCGCCCTGGCCAGCGGCGTCGGTGGCGGCGAGGAAGCGCACGATGCCGAGCATCGCGGTGTTGAGCAGCGCGCCCGAGAGCATCGCCGACACCGGCGCCGGGCCTTCGCTGTGCGCGTCGGGCAGCCAGGTGTGCATCGGCGCCAGGCCGACCTTGGTGCCGTAGCCGATCAGGGTGAGCAGGAAACCGAGCTTGAGCAGCACCGGCGGCATCTTCGGCGCCACCTGCACCAGCGACTCCCAGGTAAGGTTGTAGGTTTCGCCCAGCACGAAGCTGCCACCCCAGTAGAGCAGGGTGGTGCCGAGCAGGGCCAGGCTGATGCCGGCCGACACCACGATGATGTATTTCCATGCCGCTTCCATGCTCTCCGCGCTGCGCTCGAAGCCGACCAGGAAGGTGCTGACCAGGGTGGTCAGTTCGATCGCGATCCAATACACGCCGATGCTGTTGACCAGCGGCGCGAACAGCATGGTCAGCGCGAAGCCGGCGTGCAGCGCATAGAACGCGGGCAGGCGGCGGTCGCCCGCCTCGTCGTGGCGCATGTAGCCGATCGCGTAGATCGAGGAGAGCAGGTAGACCACGGCCACGCACAGCACTACCCACGCGCCCAGCGGGTCAAGCAGCAGGTAGCCATGCAGCATCTCCCGCGGCACGTCGATGGCGAACGGCAGCGGCAGCGCGACCACCAGCACGACCAGGCTGGCCAGCAGGTTGAGGTATTCCGAGGCGCGCGGACGACGCACGGCCAGGCCGATCACGATGGGCAACAGCGGCGCCAGCAGCAGGATGGCGATACGCGATTCCATGCTCACCCCGTCAACCGGTTCAGTTCGCGGCTGCTGGTGCTGCCGATGTTGGCCAGCAGGTAGCGCACCAGTACGCCGAAGCAGGCTACCGCCACCAAAAGGTCGAACAGCAGCACCAGCTCGATCATCAGCGGCATGCCCGGTACCAGGATCTGGCTGCCAAGGAAGATGCCGTTCTCCAGTACAAGCAGGCCGAGGATGTGGCTGATCGCCTCGTGCCTGAGCGTGAGCATCTGGAAGCCGATCAGCTTCATCGAGAACATCACGGTGAGCGCCAGCACCACCACGTTGGAGTTCAGGCCCAGGGCCGACGCGATGTGCTCGGCCACCAGGAAAGCGAAGATCACCAATGCCGCACCCACGATCAGGCTGCTCGACGGGCTGACGATCTCGTGCAGCTCGCGCTGTGCGGGAAGCTGGCGCAGGATGCGCAGGATCAGCCACGGCAGCACCAACCCGCGGAACAGCACGGTGAGCGCGCCCACCGCGTACAGCTCATGGTAGCCGCCGTAGTAGCCGATCAGCGCAGAGAGGATGCCGATCAGCCACGACTGCACGCCGAAGGCCAGCATGTAGTCCTTCAGCCAGCGCGAGCCCAGCATCACGAAGGCCAGCAGCAGGCTGCCGATCACCAGCAGGCTGAACACGGCGGCGGCGAGCGGGGAGAGATGGGCGGCGAGCATGGCGGTCACCGGATCTGGTTGGCCACGATGGCCAGGATGGCGAGCATGAAGGCGGCGGCCAGCGGCTCCTGGTAGCGGTAGAAGCGCAGCCGCGACTGCGCCGTCTCCACCAGGATCACGGCGCAGGCCACAATGCCGAACTTGGCCAGGATGCCGAGTACCGAACCACCGATGCCGACCGCGGTGCCCTGGTGCGAGAGTCCCCACGGCAGCAGCAGCACCTCGCAGAAGATGTTGTAGAGGATGAACTGCTTCATCATCGACGCCCACTTCAGCAGCGCCAGCAGCGGGCCGGAGTATTCGAGGATGCGCGCCTCCTCGATCATGTAAACCTCGATGTGCGTGCTGGAGTGGATCGGCAGGCGATCCGTCTCGGCCAGCAGCAGCACGAAGAACGCGGCCACCAGGAACAGGTGCGTCGGCCCCAGGTACACCTCCGGGTGCGCCACCAGCAGGTGGTTCACCACGAACGGCAACATCGAGTGCGCCATCAGCGTGATGCCGACGAACACCAGGATCAGCGTGGGCTCGGCAAGGATGGTGATCATCACCGTGCGGCTGGCGCCCATGCCGCCATAGGCGCTGCCGGTGTCCAGCGCCGCGAGGTTCACGAAGAACGTGCCCACGGTGAGGATCAGGCCGCCGCCGAGGATGTCGCCCATGTCCGACAGCGGCAGCGGGTAGTCGGTCAGCACGGGAATCAGGATCGGCACCGTGAGCATCGCGGTGAACGACACGATCGGCGCCGTCCAGAAGATCCAACTCGCCGTGTCGGGAACCACCAACTGCTTGCGGAACAGCTTGCGCAGGTCACGGTACGGTTGCAGCAACGACGGGCCGCGCGCGCGCTGCACACGCTCCTCGTAGCGGTGGATGAAGCCCTGCAACAGCGGGGACAGCAACAGCACCGCCAGCACCTGGGCGACTTGCGTCGCGATGTCGCGCCACATGGCGGCGCAGCCTCAGTAGTGCCGCCGACGGAATGCCGTGATGCGTTGGGTTCGGACGAGCCGGGCGGGCCGGCGCAGGCCGGCAGCCGCCACGGCGCCGGAGAGTACGAGCAGGGACGACAGGACGATACAGGTCATGACGAAGCTCCAGAGCTGAAAAGCTGGATCGATCACTAGCCTGTAGGTGTCATCAGCCCTGAGGGCAGTCGAAGGCGGACACCATCGCCCCATCGGAATCGAAATTAGCACGAATGCTCGCACGCAAGGAATCCTCGCGCGTCGGGAGTGGGGTCTTTGTGAAGGGCGGTGTTTGAAGCCATGGCCCGTGGTCGGGGTTCTTGCCGGCCATGGGCGCCCCCGATATTCTCGAACCAGGGAGATGGCATTCCTCCCGGAACAGAAGTAACCGCCGCAAGGCTAATGATGCCTACCAAACGCGCGAATACGCGCGCGCCCCGGTAGGCTTCGCCCGGCGAATCCCACTTAGGCACGCCTGTGTTTCGCGCATGGAGACAACTTCGCGCGGAGTGCATTCATGCCTACTTGCTACTGGATCACGGTCGACGTACCTGTGCTGCTCCGCCATGGCCTTCTGTTTGAAGGATCACGGCCATGAGTCTGGATCGTTTTCGCCTGCGCGCCGAGCGCCTGCTGGACACGGCCGACGTGCGCCTGGATGGCGTGCGTGCTACCGATCTGGCCATCCATGACGATCGTGTGTTCGCGCGTGCCTTCGCTCACGGCACGCTGGGTTTCGGCGAGTCCTACATGGACGGTGACTGGGATGCCGAGGATGTGCCTGGTCTGTTGAGGCGGCTGCTCGCGGCTCGGCTTGACGAGCAACTGCACAATGCCGAGACGCTGCTGCTTTGGATGCGCGCACGTTTCCTCAATCTGCAGCGTGGACAGCGCGCCTACACCATTGGCCGCCGTCATTACGACCTTGGAAACGACCTCTTTGCAGCCATGCTGGGCCGAAGGCTCGTATATAGCTGCGGTTACTGGGCATCGGCCGAGGATCTCGACACGGCGCAGCAAGCCAAGCTGGATCTGATTTGCCGCAAGCTCCAACTGCGCCCCGGCATGCGCGTGCTCGACATTGGCTGCGGCTGGGGTGAAGCGCTGAAATATGCCGCCGAGCATTACGGCGTGAGCGGTGTTGGCATCACCGTTTCCGGGCAGCAGGCGGACTACGCGCGCAAGCTCTGTGCAGGCCTGCCTATCGAGATCCGGCTGCAGGACTATCGCGACCTTCACGAGCAGTTCGACGCCGTGTTCTCCATAGGCATGTTCGAGCATGTGGGCGCACGCAACTACGGCCACTACTTCGATGTCGTGCGTCGTTGCCTCGCGCCGGATGGGTTGTCGCTATTGCACACCATCGGTACCAACCAGGTGCCGGATCGACCCGATCCGTGGATCGAGCGCTACATCTTCCCCAACTCGCAGGTACCGGCGATGAGCCAGATCGCCAGAGCGCTGGAAACGAAATTCGTCGTCGAGGACTGGCACAACTTCGGTGCCGACTACGAGCGCACCCTGCTTGCGTGGCTCGCCAACTTCGATACCGCATGGCCCAGCCTCGCCGCGCAGTACGACGAGCGATTCCGGCGCATGTGGCGGTTCTACCTCGCTGCTTCAGCGGCCTCTTTCCACACCCGCCGCGACCAGCTCTGGCAAATCACCTTGTCGCCGCAGGGTGTTTGCGGAGGCTATCGCGTACCGCGTTGAGGCCGATATGTCTTGACACCCTAGCGTGCGTCCCAGATGATCCAAACCAAGGGAGATGGCATTCCTCCCGGGCCGTGCCCAATCGCCGCAAGGCTGATGATGCCTATCGAACGCGCCAGTCTCGTGGCGCGGTATTGCGGTAGGCGCTTTTCCTCTCCCGTGATCCCGCGTTTCGACTCCGGCGTCCGATAGACGACGGTACCGGAGTCGAGCCATGCGCTTACCCTGCAAAACGGATGAAACCCCGCAGCACGCGGACTGGGTGCCGCAAACGGCACGTGAACGTAGTGTCTGCCGCGCATCGGGCACGAAGGCCGCCGCGACGTGGCGCGGCGATCGCTGCATGACACGGCTCCCGAGGGAGCCGCTGCCATGACGACACGGATCCTTGCGCTCTACGACCGCTCCCCGCTGGGCGATCTGGCCGTCGAAACGGCCTTCCAGTTTGCCCGTGGCTGCGACGCGGCCGCGCTGGTCGTATTGGCCGTCTCCGGAATTCCGGTGGAGGCCAAGCAGCGCGAAGTGCTGCACGATGATTTGCTGCTGTTCGTCCATCTCGGCCAACGCCTGGGCATCGCCGTGGATGGGGAGGTGATCGATGCACCAAACGCAGAGCGCCTCTCCCTGGAAATGCTGCGCTGGCGAGTGGATCACGCGGTCATCGTCGAACCCGCCGCGAAGGATGGCGAGAGCGCCATGCAGCGCATGCGGGATCTCGATGCCGCGGCGGGCGCAACGGGTGTCACCACGATCGTGGTACGGGAGGAGAGCCCATGACTGCTGGTAGCAATGAAGCCGTGATACTGGCGTTGCGGCCCGGGCACAACACCCTCCAGGCGCGTCGCGCGCTGCGCTTCGTCGTCATGGTCGGCATCGTCAGCCTGTTTGCCGACATGACCTACGAAGGCGCGCGCAGCATCAATGGCCAGTTCCTCGGAGTATTGGGGGCCAGCGGCTTCTGGGTGTCGGCCATCGCCGGCATGGGCGAACTGGCCGGCTACGGGTTGCGCATGTTCACCGGCTGGCTGGCCGACCGCACGGGCCGCTACTGGGCCGTCACCATTGCGGGCTTTGCGGTGAACCTGCTGGCGGTGCCACTGATGGCGCTGGCCGGGCACTGGGAAATCGCCGGTCTGCTGATCATCGGCGAACGTATCGGCAAGGGCATCCGCACGCCGGCACGGGACGCCATGCTGTCGCACGCGGGGCGCAGCCTCGGCAGTGGCTGGGCGTTCGGCCTGCACGAGGCGCTGGATCAGACCGGCGCCACCGTAGGGCCGCTGCTGGTGACGCTGGTGCTGTTCCTGCGCCACGATTACCACACCGCCTACGCGCTGCTGTTGCTGCCCGCGGCCTGTGCGCTGTTCGCCCTGTTGCTGGCGCGCATGGCCTTTCCCACGCCGCGTGACCTGGAGCCGCCGTTGCACGTGCCGGTGGTGAATTCAAACCGGCGTTTCCTGCTCTACCTGGTAGGCACCTCGCTGGTGGCAGCGGGGTTCGCCGACTACTCGCTGATCGCCTTCCATGCCCATGCCACGCATGTGATGGCCGACGTGTGGATCCCGCCGCTTTATGCGCTGGGCATGGTGGCGGCAGCGGTCAGCGCCCTGGCGTTTGGACGCCTGTTCGACCGCTACGGCGTGGTGGCCCTGCTGTTGGCCACCGCATTGTCCGCACTGTTTGCGCCCTGCGTCTTCCTGGGCGGGCCGGTATGGATCGCCGCGGGCGTCGCGCTGTGGGGCGTCGGCGTGGGCGCGCACGAATCGGTGATGCGTGCTGCTGTCTCGCAACTGTTTCCGCCGGATCGGCGCGCCTCGGCCTTTGGCACGTTCAATGCCGTGTTCGGCGTGGCCTGGTTCCTGGGCAGCCTAGCGCTGGGATGGGCCTACGAACACGCACTGTGGGGCGTCGTCGCACTGTCAGTCGCGCTCCAGTTTCTCGGTATGCCCTTGCTGCTCTTCGCACGGGCGCCCAAATCGCCGTTTTCAATTCTCCCGGGGAGAAACACGCCATGACCACGATCCTGTTGATTCGCCACGGCGAAGTGGCCGGCATCACGCCGCCGCGCTTCCGCGGTCGCGAAGATCTGACGCTGACCCCTCGCGGCGTCCGCCAGGCCGAGCTGGTGCGCGACGCCATCGCCGCGCGCTGGGTGCCCAGCGCGGTGTATTGCAGTCCACTCACGCGTTGCGTGCGCACTGCCGACACCATCGCCGGTGCGTTCAGCCTGGACGCGCGCACGCACAGCGGCCTGAACGACATCAACTACGGTGCCTGGCAGGGCATGGCGGTCACCGAGGTGGCGCAGCGCTGGCCCGAGGATTTGCAGCGCTGGCATGGCTCGCCACACACCATGCGAGTGCCCGGCGGCGAGACGCTGCAGGAGGTGCAGGCCCGTGCGGTCGATGCCTTGCAGGCGATCCTGCATGCACACAGCCACGGCACAGTCGTGCTGGTGGCGCACGACAGCGTCAACCGCATCCTGCTGGGCCATGCGCTCGGCCTGTCGCTGGGCGGCTACTGGTCGCTGCCGCAGTCGCCTTGCGCGATCAGCCAAATCACCTTCACCGACGACCGCTTCACCATCCGTTCCATCAACGAAACTCAACACATCAGCGAGTAACCCGGCATGGCCCTCGATCTCGTTTCTCCCGGCCCGGATGTTCCCGATGCGATCCACGCGATCATCGAGATCCCGATGGACGCGGATCCCATCAAGTACGAAGTGGACAAGGAAAGCGGCGCCATCTTCGTCGACCGCGTGCTTTCCACGCCGATGCGCTATCCCTGCAACTACGGCTACATGCCCGGCACACTGTGCGGCGATGGCGATCCGCTCGACGTGCTGATCGTGATGCCGATTCCCTTGATCCCGGGTTCGGTGATCGCCTGTCGGCCGCTCGGCGTGATGGACATGACCGACGAGAACGGCGAGGACACCAAGCTGATCGCCGTGCCGGTCACGCGCACCTTTCCCGGTTACGCGCACTACAAGGCGCTGGCCGACATCCCGGAGACCACCCGCAGTCGCATCCAGCATTTCTTCGAGCACTACAAGGATCTGGAAAAGGGCAAGTGGGTGCGGTTCGAAGGCTGGCGCGACGTGGCAGAGGCGCGCGGGGAAATCATGGCTTGCATCGAGCGCTATCGGGCATACAAGCAGGAAGCGGGCGGCTGAATGCCGCCCGAGTCGCCGCCATCGTTCCCGGCTACTTCGCCGTGCCACTCTGCCGCGACTGCGTGAACACGTCGCGGCCGAACACCGGTACGCCATCCGCTTTCGCATAGCCGAGGTGCGGCAGCCCGAACCACTGCTCGATGCTGCGCAGCGTGGAGTAATGGTTGTAGGGATGATCCGAAACCGTGCCCGGCCGGATGAAGGGTGACAGCATCACCGCGCCGATCCGTCCACCGCCGGGGCCGTACTGGCCCGGCTGCGGGCCGCCCGGCAAACCCTGCTCGCCGCAGCAAGCCTTGGCATCGATGCCTTCGTCGAAGGTGACGATCAGCAGGCCATCCTTGCGGAACGCCGGCGAAGCCGTGATGCGCGGCACCCAGGTGCGCAGGAACTGATCCGCCGAGACCAGGCCGCCCGGCTCACCGTTGCGGCAGGGCGCGTCGTGGCCGTCATGGCACAGATCCGGCGTGATGAAGGCGAAGTTTGGCGTGGTGGTGACCTGCCGCAAGTCATTCGCCATGTCGTCCAGCGGCACCACGTGGGCGCCGCAATAGGCCGGATCGTCGATGATCGAATGGAAGTAGACGAAGGGGTCGTGCTTGTCGGCGTAGCGATCCTTCAGCGATTCGCCGTTGGTGTGGTCGCGGCTGCCGATGGCTGCGTGGCCGCACTGTGCGGCCTCGCGCGCGGGATCGCTGCCCATGCCTTCCATGTAGCCTTTCCACGACAATCCGGCCGCATGCAGCTGGTCGGCCAGCGTCTTGACCTGTGCCGGGAAGACGCAGCCCTGGCCCGCGAGCTGGCCATTGGCGTCGAGCTTGCCGGTAGTGGGGCGGAACTCGACGTAGGTACCGCAGTCCTTCTGGGTGTCCGGGTTGGGCGCCTGCCCACTGATCAGCGAGATGTAGTTGTCCAGGCTGTAATGGCCCGTGGCGTAGTACTGGCTCAGCAAGGCACCCTGTGCGGGCAGCGTGTGCGCGAGATAGGGCGCCAGCGACTTCGCGCCGAAGGTGACGTCGAACGGCTCGTTCTCCAGCACGATCAGGAACACGTGGCGAACCGGCGTTCCGGCTTCGGCATGGCCCGGCTGTGCCGAAGTTGGTGTGCTCAATGCCGACGTCAATGCCAACGACAGCAACGCCATCGTGCTTCGCCACAGGGGGAACGCTCGCGATTTCATGGAAACTCCTGGAGGGGTGTCGTTACGAGGTGGAGCTAGGCGTCGAAGTGGCCGCAACGCGCCGACCCAGCAGAACGTAGGCGAGTGCGGACGAGAGACTTGCGCTGATCGCTGCGCCGATCATGTCCGCAGGCCAATGGACGCCGACGTAGACGCGAGCCCAGGCCATCAGCGCGCCCATCACGAGCAACGCCAGGCTGGTCGCGTAGTGCCTGCCGAGGCCGACGACCAGGGCCATGGTCAATGCCAGGGTCACGTGCGTGCTCGGCATCGAGTTGCTGGCCGCATGCTGCATCCACGCCGGCCCGAAGCCCGCTGCGAATGGTCTGGGATGAAACGCGAAGGCGCTCACCAGCGCTTCAATCCCAAGGGCAAGGGCCAATGCCAGAACCAGCCATGCGGCGGTACGGCGCTCCCGCTGGTGGACAATCTGCCAGCCCGTCAGGACGAACGCGGCATACAACGGCAGTGTCGCCAAGGCGACTGCCAGCACGACCAGCCAATGCGGCGACGATGCCGTGGCGTGGATGCGCAGGAAGGTGGCGATGTTCCAGGCATCCCAGGGCGCGGGTGAAACAGGCATGCGGTTCATGGCCTGAACGCCTTGCATTGCGCACGCTCGGCCGTGACGGCAGCGAACCCGGCCGCTGGCGTGGCTGCTTGCCTGGTGGCCGGCATCCGCGTGTGCGGGAAAAGCCACCCCGTCAGGGGTGGCAATGTTCCTGTCGCCATGGGCGTCGCAAACCCAAGGTGTTTCCAGACACGGGTCACCGGACGAAGGCGCCCCGGCCGGCGAAGCGCGCCCGCGGCCCGAGCTCGTGCTCGATCCGCAGCAGCCGGTTGAACTTGGCGGTGCGCTCGCCGCGGCAGCCCGAGCCGGTCTTGATGTGGCCGCAGCCCAGCGCGACCACCAGGTCGGCGATGAAGGTGTCCTCGGTCTCGCCGGAGCGGTGCGACACGTAGCAGCCGTAGCCGGCGGCCTTCGCTTCCGCGGCGCAGTCCATCGTCTCGGTCACCGTGCCGATCTGGTTAGGCTTGAGCAGGATCGAGTTGGCCACGCCCTCGCGGATCCCCCGGCGCAGCAGGTCGGGATTGGTGCAGAAGATGTCGTCACCGACCAGTTCCACGCGGCCTCCCAGGCGCAGGGTGAGCGCGCTCCAGCCCTCCCAGTCGTATTCCGCCAGCGGGTCTTCCAGCAACACCACCGGGTAGCGCGCGAGCCAGTCCTCCCACAGCGCGGTCATTGCCGCGCTGTCGCACTCGTGCTGGTCGGACTTGAAGAAGCGGTAGCGGCCGTGGTGCCACATCTCGCTGGCGGCGGGGTCGAGTGCCAGCGCCACGTCGTCGCCGGGCTTGTAGCCGGCGGCCTCGATCGCCTTGAGGATCAACTCGACCGCCTGCTCGTTGCTGTGCAGGTTGGGCGCGAAGCCGCCCTCATCGCCCACGCCGGTGGACAGCCCCTGCTCGTGCAGCAACTTCTTGAGCGCATGGAACACCTCTTCGCCCATGCGGATCGATTCCGCGAAGCTGGCTGCGTGGTGCGGCACGATCTTGAACTCCTGGAAATCGACCGTGTTGTCGGCGTGGCGGCCGCCGTTGATCACGTTGAGGCAAGGCACCGGGAGCACTGTGGCTTCGTCGCCGCCGAGATGGCGGTACAGCGGCAGCTTGCGCGAGGCTGCCATTGCGCGGGCGTAGGCGATCGACACGGCGAGGATGGCGTTGGCGCCCAGGCGCGATTTGTTCGGCGTGCCGTCCAGTTCACGCAGACGCTGATCCAGCTCGCGCTGTTCGCCCGCGTCCTTGCCGACCAGGGCCGCGGCGATCTCGCCGCGCACGTGGCCGACCGCCTTCTGCACGCCCTTGCCGCCGTAGCGGTGCGGGTCGCCGTCGCGCAGCTCGGTCGCCTCGTTCGCACCGGTGGAGGCGCCCGACGGGGTGATCGCGCGGCCTTCGGAACCGTCCTCCAGTTGCAGGACGGCCTCGACCGTGGGATTGCCGCGCGAGTCGAGAACCTCGATCGCGTCGATTCGTGTGATCCTCATGAAACGTACTCCGTGCTGGTGGATGGGGAAGGTGGGGGCAGGCCGTCAGGACGACGGCGAGAGATCGAACAGCGTGCGCAGGTCGTCGCCGTCGAGGCGCGACAGCGGGGCGGCGGCATCGCCGAGCATGGCGTCGGCCAGGTCGCTCTTGTGTTCCTTCATCGCCTCGATGCGCTCCTCGATGGTGTCGTCGCACAGCAGCTTGTAGACGAACACGGGCTGCTCGCGGCCGAGCCGGTGCGCGCGGTCCACTGCCTGCGTTTCCACCGCCGGGTTCCACCACGGGTCGTAGTGGATCACCGCGTCGGCGGCGGTGAGGTTGAGGCCGACGCCACCGGCCTTGAGGCTGGCCAGCAGGATGGGCGCGTCGCCGGCCTGGAAGCGGCGCACCGGCGAGACGCGGTCGGCGGTGTCGCCGGTGAGCAGCGCGTAGTCGAGCTTCGCCGCGTCCAGCGCCTGGCCGATCAGCGCCAGCATCGAGGTGAACTGGCTGAACACCAGCACCTGGCGGCCGTCCTCGCGCAGCGACTGCACCAGTTCCAGCAAGGCATCGAGCTTGGCCGATGCCGACGGGTCGGCCAGGCCATCGATCAGTCGCGGATCGCAGCACGCCTGGCGCAGGCGCAGCAGGGCGGACAGCACGACGATGCGCGACTGCTCGTCGCGGTAGCGCGCCAGCGCCTCGCGCACGCGCTCGCTCTGCGCCAGCCGCAGCGACTCGTACAACTGGCGTTGGCGCTCGCCCATCGACACGCGCAGCACCGTCTCGGTCTTGGGCGGCAGTTCCGGCGCCACCGTCGCCTTGCTGCGGCGGAGCAGGAACGGCGCGATGCGCTGGCGCAGGATCGCGCGCCGCGCGTCGTCCTCGTGCTGCTCGATCGGCTGGCGGAAGCTGCGGTTGAACGTGCGGTAGTCGCCGAGGTAGCCGGGCAGCACCGCGTCGAAGTGCGCCCACAGCTCGCCCAGATGATTCTCCAGCGGCGTGCCGGTGACCGCGAGGCGATGCTCCGCGCGCAGCTTGCGCACCGCGCGGGCGGTCTGGGTCAGCGGGTTCTTGATCCACTGCGCCTCGTCCAGCACCAGCAGCGAGTAGTCGATGCCTTCCAGCGTGTCGAGGTCGATGGCGAGCAGGGCGTAGCTGGTGACGACGACGTGCGCCGACGCCAGCCGTTCGCGTAGCGAAGCGCGACCGGGGCCGGTGTAGTTGAGGCAGTCCAGCGTGGGCGCGAAGCGTGCGATCTCGTCGAACCAGTTGAACACCAGGCTGGTGGGCGCGACGACCAGCGCAGGGCGTTCCAGCCGGCCGGCTTCCTGTTCGACCAGCAGGTGGGCGATGACCTGCACGGTCTTGCCCAGCCCCATGTCGTCGGCCAGCACGCCGCCGAGCCGGCTTCGCCGCAGCGCTTGCAACCATTGCAGGCCTTCGCGCTGGTAGCGGCGCAGGGTGCCGCGAAAGCCCGGTGGCGGATCGACCGCCGATGCCGATGTCGCGGCATCGCGCAGCGCGGCCAGTATCGCGCCGGCCTCCGCCGCCCGGTTGCCTTCGATGGCGATGCCGTGTTGCTGCAGGCTGCTGCCGAGCGCCAGCGTCTGCGAGCGGGTCAGCGCGAGCCGGCGCGCCTGGCCGTCCCATGGGCGGTCGAGGCATTCCACCAGCGGCGCCATCCATTCGCGCAGGTGCGCCAGCGGCAGCGGCAGCCAGCGGTTCGTGCCGATCGGGGCCAGCCAGTGCGCGTCGCGCGGTTCGTTGGGCGAGGGCGCCAGCGAGAAGGCGCGCCGCGCCAGGCCGCCGAGCACGATGGGCAGCACGTCGATTTCCTCGCCGTCGACGACGGCGGCCAGCTCGAACAGCGTAAAACCCGCCTGCTCGCCGGCATCGAGCGTGGCTTTCAGTTTCGTCTCGCGGGGCAATACCGCGAACGCCAGCTCGGGGTCGTGTTCCAGCGCGAACCCGGCGTCGCCAAGCACCTGCAGGGTGGCCTCCAGGGCAACGAAGGTTTCGGCCCCGCCGCGCCAATGCGTGCGATGCACCAGCGCTTCGGAATCGGGCATGGGCTCGAGCAGGCGGCGCACGTCGGGCTGCAGCGCGGCCAGGTCGGCTTCGTCGAGCGCACGCCGGGCCCGTGCCTCGCCATCGACGTCGCGGGCGATGGCGACGTAGCCGGCCGCGCCGCGGCGGACGGCGCGCTGCCGGAAACCGTCGTCGGCCAGCGGTAGCCGATGGCCCGCGTAGTCGGCGTAGGCGTGCAGGTGGAACACGTGGTCGCCGCGCTGCACGTGGCGCGCGGCGCCGAGCACGAGGACGGGGCGCAGCGGCGCCGCCACCTCCCGCATCGGCGGCGGCGCGGGCGGTGGCGGAAGCCCGGCCAGCAGCGGATGCGGCGGCCAGTCAGCGGCGAGCGCGGCGGCTTCCTCCGGCGGCACCGGCGGCATGTGCCGCACGCTGTCCCACACGGTGCGCGAAAGGCGCAACGCACCGGTTTCGCCGCTGGAAAGATCCAGGTAGCGCAAGCCGTCGAGCTCGAACAACTGGACGTCCTGCGTAGCCGGCCAGCACAGTCCGATCCGGCACTGGCCGTCGCTATCGTGCGACCACTTCCATGACGGATCACGGTCGGCACCGATGCGCAAAGCCTGCATCGTCGGGGCGTGCTGCACGATGCCGGCGCGCAGGCATTCGCCGAGCAGGCGGGCGCCGCTGGCGTCGCGCAGTTCGTAGCCGGCGTCGCTACCGCGCCGTGGCTTCTGGCCGAGGTTCAGCTGCGCCAGCCAGGTCATCGCCTGGCGCGAAAGGTGCGGCTGGACGCGCGGATGATCGAGCGGGAGTTCGTGCGGGAGTTCGTGCGGCGAGCCGGGCTCGGCATCGGGCACCGTCGCGACCAGTTGCATCAGCGGCGTGGCGGGTGAGCGGGCGTCGTCGAGCCACAGCAGGCAGCGCAGCGGCCATGTCTCGGGTTTCTGGTGAGCCTGTCTGGACGGTGCCCCCGGTTCACGCAGGTTTTCGAGGCCCTGCTGCCAGCGTTGCAGCGGCGTCATCGCGCGCGGCCAGTCGAGCAGTTGCTGCAAGCGAATCAGCAGGGCGGCGGCATGGACGCAGCGCACTTGCCCGCAAGTGCAGCGTGCCTCCAGCATGACCTGGCCGAACAGCGGGTACAGGTAGACGGTGGCGCGTGCGCCGCCATCCGCTTCGATCAGCTCGCCTTGCAGCGCCTGCGCCTGCGGGCTGTCGTCGGGCTGGAACCAGATCAGCGGCTTGCGCCAGTCCTTGCCGCGCCGCGCCAACGCTTCCGCCTGCTTGAGCGTGGCGCGGCTGAAGTGAGCCGACAGGGCGAGCTGCCGGATCGTGTCCATCAGCGTGCGCCGCGCCTCTTCCATGCGGGACGACAGGGCGGCATCCGGCAAGGCCGACATGCGGTACCTCAGGCTGCCTGTCGCGAAACTGCCGCATAGAACCACACCGCGGCGCCGTCTCCCGGCCGCCGCGGTCTTTCATATCGAAGCTGGATGCCCATATCGATCTCCGCAAGCGCTGCTCGTCGAAAGCGCGCTCCGGGCGGGGCATTGGGAGGGAACGGGCCTACCAAGGCATCGCGGGCCGGAGGGCGCGACGGGTAGGCATCATCAGCCTTGCGGCGGTTGGGTCGGGGGAGGAATGCCATCTCCCGTTTCCAAGATAGCGGGTGCGCCACGGGGCGGCAAGCAACGAGGGCACGGTACGCGTCGCATGCCCCGGACGATGGGTTGCTGCCATAATGGCCGGCTCGTTTCAGGCTGGCCGCATCATGCGGCCATGGCGGATCGCATGCGCATCGGGATTGATTTCGGTACCAGTTATTCGGCGGCAGCCGCCATCGTCGACGGCCGGCTGGAACTGGTTCGTTTCGGCGAAACCAAGCAGTTCCGCACCGCAGTGTTCTTTCCCGAGCAGGTGCCGGATCCCGCGGATTTCGAGCTGACACCGGCGCTCGCCGCCCAGGTGGAATCCATCGTGCGCAGCTCGCGCATGCAGCAGGGCCACGCCAGCGAGGCCCTGCTGCGGCGCGACGCGCTGCGCGTGGTGCGGCGGCAATGGATGGAAGAGCAAACGCGCGCCGGCGCGGTGTCCATCACCGACTTCCAGCATGCGCTGTTCGGCGACGAGGCGGTCGATGCCTACCTGGACGAGGGCGGCGGCCACCTGGTCGAGTCGCCCAAGTCGATGCTGGGTTACCGGCTCGATCCGCCGGTGCGGCAGGTCATCGTGAACATCGCCGCGCACATCCTCGAACACATCCGGCTGACGGCCACGCGCCAGTTCGGCGTGCCGGTGCGCGGCGCGGTGATCGGCCGGCCGGTGGAATTTCGCAGCTCGATGGGCGAGGCGGGCGGCGCGCAGGCGCTGGAACTGTTGCGCGAGGCGGCGGCGATCGCCGGCTTCGACGAGGTCGCGTTCCTCGAGGAACCCGCCGCCGCGGCCATGCACTACCACCTGGAACTGGCCGAGCGGCGGCGCACGCTGATCGTGGACATCGGCGGCGGCACCACCGACGTCGCCTACGCCGAGCTCGGCGGCGACGAGGCGCCGTTGATCCATCGTAGTTGGGGGCTTCCCAAGGGCGGCAGCGACCTCGACCTGGGCGTCAACCTGCACAGCTTCATGCCGCATTTCGGCCGCGAGGCGGCGGTGGTGCCGGCACACCATTTCGTCGAGGCAGCCAGCGTATACATCCTGCCCAAGCAGCGCGAGTTCCGCCGGCAGAACTATCGCCTGGTCGAGGAGCCGTTCGGTTCGCGCCTGCGCGCGTTGCAGGAGCCTGGAGCCACCACGCGCCTGAACCGTCTGGGCGAACGCATCAAGATCGAACTGGGAACCGCGCTCCGCAGCACGGCAGCGCTGGATTTCATCGAAGGCGGCCTGGCCGTGGCCGTCGGGCAGGGCGACTTCGCGCTGGCCGCGGAAGACTTCATGGCGCGTCTGCGGCGACTGTTGGAACAGGCCCGCGGCGACATCGGCGCGGTTCCGGCCACCGTGTTCCTGACCGGCGGCAGCTCGCGCTCGCCGCACCTACAGGCAGCCGTGTGCGAATGCTTCCCCGAGTCCGCACTGGTCGAAGGCGATCCGTCGCTGGGCGTGGTATCGGGACTGGCCGTGGCCGCTTGCGCCTGATGCGTCGCGGTTGCTCCAGGGACTGAAGCGGCAGCATTGCCGGATGTGCTAGCTTGCCGCCTGGGTGACGAAATTCACCTGTAATTGCTCGTCGGGCTGATGCCTCCTACTGGTTTCGATCGCACGCCAGCCAGGAGCACCCATGTCGTACAGCGGCGAACACCCGCCGACCCGCGTCATGCACTTGGAAGGCAGTCCGCCGGCCCTTGCCTTGGACGAGGCGCTGCAAGCCCACCTTACCCTCGCATTGCAGCGCGCCAGTGCGTACCTGCTTGGCAAGCAGTCGCCGCAGGGCGGCTTCTGCTTCTACCGCGGCTACTACCTCGAAGAGCTCAATCCCGCCGACACATGGCATGGCCTAGCCGTGCTCCGCAACCTGTTGCACGCGGAGCTGCCGCAATGGAAACGTCATGCGGAGTTCGTCGTCAGCCAGACGGTGGAGCCGCAGCCTTTCGCGTTGTATTGCCGCATGCGCTCGCTGTACGCGCTGGACACGATCCATCGGCCAAGTCCAGCTGGGCGAAGCGGCGCATGGATTCGATCTCGTGCAGCGCATCTTCCATACCCGGATCGCTCAGGGCGTACCACTGCTGCATGAAGTGGATGCGAAGCATCGTGCCCAGCGGCATCGGTGGGCGGCATCCTGGGGAATAAATCAGAGCGTCCCTAAGCTGAATTTCCACTTCTGGTTCAGAGGTGGACGCCGGGGCAGGGTGATTAGGGTGGGTTATCGGGGGTAGGCGAGGGCTGCATCCAGCCCTGAGCTCGGTGCGGCGCATGGTCTCGGCACACCCGCTTATCGATTAGGAAGTTGCGCGGTTTGTTTGCGGCATAGTTGCCTTAGAGGTGTAGCCTTCAGCAGATCCAAGTGGGCCATGACATCCGGGCGAACTAGTACGTCGGAACCCACCAGCGAATGAGCTTCGATGCCGTAGCCGTTGGAACGCAAGCGCCATGTCCGCATGACAACGGCGGCGCGGCCCGTCGGATCCTTCCATTGTAGGGCCTGACCTGGGGTGGGCGCCTTCAAGTTTAGGGTGAGCCGAAGTACCAGGGGTGGAATGAGCACGAACCGCCTGCCGAGCCAATCGTCGAGCAGATCGACATAGACGGGTTGGGGGCCGGCTACGTCGCCGATCGCACAAGCGCAATCCACCTCCTCCCACCACTCGTCCGCCGCACCAGGGGGCAGGGGTGTGGCGGTATCGGGCACGTCGCCATCGTCCAGAACACAGACCGCTGCTGCGAAGGCCTGCGTCACGTGATCAGCGGCAAGGTATGTTCGATCATCCTGACGATAGAAGGAGGTTTCCTGCCAAGCGATGCGAACCCAACCGGGGTAGAGTGGATCGCCGTCGGCGATGCGAGGCAGATCACCCACGCCCTCCCGCACGGATTGAGCGGGTTCACCGGCGGGCCGGGGAACCCGGCTAGCGTTCCAGGAAACGTGCAAGCTCGCTTGGGGAAGCACCCAGCGCAGTGCGTCCTCTTCGACTGAGCGCGGCCCCGTGTATTGCGACGGTTCGTGGATAAAGTGGGCGAGGAGCTCGTCCAAGGCCGAGATATACAACTCGGTAGGCCAGCCGAGCACTTCGGCTCGGGGCACCGCATCGCGACTTCGACCACGCTCCAGCTCCCATCGCTCGTTGACGATGGTCTTCGTCTCCTCGCATTCAAAAGCAGGGTCGCTGAGACGACCGAGAAGGTGTTGGGGCAATTCGGGCCAGAGTGAGGTAAGCGCGGACAAGGCCTCGCCATGGGTGCCCATGCTCAGCAACGCGCGGCCTGCAGGCCGAATAGCTGCCGTGGGTTCGGCGACTCCGCGGTAACGGACAGATGCAGGCCGTCCGGCGCGGATGAGGAGACGGGTTGCCAGTGAGGCCACGCTCCACGACGAGCTGCTGCCATGGCTACGAAGCGGAGCGTCGAGCGCGTGGACGAGCTCCCAGGGGAACGTGGGCATCTCATCCAAGGCCTGCAAGATCAACTGAAGACTTGAAACGCAGGTGTCACGCTCCAACGCGCGGGTCAGCGCGGCGACGAAGACCGTAGGATGGATAGCCACGAGCCGTCGGAACGCGCCAAGCGCCGCCTTTTTGCGATTGAGGATCGGGTCGCTGATGCGCGTCACGAGCAGGGCGGCCAATGCCTCATCGGTCGACCATACCGGACGCTTAGAGGGGACCAGGGACTCGAAGTACTGCACCTCTCCAGGCAGGGGAAGCCGAGCATTTAGGATGCAGAAGGCTTGCCACCACGTCGCGGTCGCCACGCCGGGGTCGCCCCAGCGGGCGAGTTGCTCCACAAGGTGACGCGAGATCCCATAGTACTGGCCTCTACGCAGTTTTTCCGCCACTTCTTTGGCCAAAACGCTCTTGGCTATGGCAGGGTTGAGCTGCATCGCGCGGTCGAGCAAAGGCGAGCTATCGAGTCCGCCCATCGCCAACCAACCGCCACCACCGTGCGCGGATGTGTATGCGAGGGTGTACGCCAAGGTCGCCAAGTCCACGTCGCCGCTGTGCTCCAGGCATTCAGCCAGCAGCGGTAGGGGATCATTCGATTGTCGGGACCATTTCGGCGTTTCGCGAGCGAGCAAATACAGTAGGCGATGGACCTGCGTCACCTCTCCTTGAGTAAGCATTTCTGGCAAGCGATAAGCCAAAGGTAATACCAGCGCTTCGACCGTCTCTCGATCCAATTCAATGACGTTCAAGGCCGACCGGATGCCGGCCACAAGATCAGTGATTCGAGCGTCCGGCGCGAACACCGGTCCACGCGATGAGGTTCTGATCACCGTGTTGTTAGCGCGTACTTTTCGTTCGCCGGCCGCTGTCGGTGGCGTCGGCGGCGCAGGGGGAACGATCCAGGGTAAGCCATGCTTCGAGGCGAAATCACGTAGCGTCTCAAGTCCACTTTTGCGGTATCGTCGGCTGTCGTCTGCGACCTCTGCGCACAGCCGAATAAACCGTTCGCGGGCGTAGTCCGGCGAGGCGACCAGCAAGGCCTTCAGGGGCGTCAGGCGTTGCGTGACCAGTTCGCCGGACTGATTTTCATACTCCACGTCGAAAAGTACGCTTTCCCACAGCGCGTCCAGAAGCAGCGGATCGGCTTTGCCGTTAAGGTCGCCGATCGCGTCGGTCAAGGCGATGCCGACCCACCACCCAGGGGCCCCCGGGTCCGAAGCATAGGAGCGGATAAGGTTGTCGATGGCGAGAACGGGATCGACCGCGAGCAGCGCGCGAAACCACGCGTTGGGCGTCCCCTTCGTCGTCCGACCGTCGGTGTGACGCAACACTGCGCTGATGGACGACTGTAACGCTACCAGCCCGGCGAGGGCTTGCGGACGGTCGTGCGCCGACAGCGCGGACACACTCTCGATCGCATCGAAGAGAGCCGGATCCTTGTGAAACCCGTAGCCGAGCAGGAACGGGGCAGCGCGCTGCCAATGGTCGAGCGCCCGCGGGAGCGCGGCTGTGGCGCGAACCGTAGCGGCCTGTAGATGCAGTTCAGCGTGACCGCTGTAGTACGTTCCCAAGGCTTCGGTCTCGCTGATCAGCGTATCCAATGCGTCGTCAACGTGCTTCCGGGCTTCGTCACGGTCAGCGAACTTGGCAAGGATGACAACTAAATCACCGGTGGAGATCGGTCCGCCATCCTCCCGATCCAGCCGCGTGGCTGTCTGGCGGCGGACATCCAATACCACGGGAAGGACTTCGCACCACTCTTCTGAGGTACGCAACAGCGAAAACCCCAAGCTCAGGCTTTCGTTGATGACCTTATGGATGGAGAAGAGATCGCAAGCGCGGGGGTCACCTGCGAAGGGGCGCATGTCGCGGGTGAGCTCGTTAAAGGCCTCAGCGGGAAGCGCAGGGTGGCCGGCACGCTGAGCTGCCTCGGCCTCTGCGATGGCCAGGACGAACCGTATCCAACACGGATACCACCCATATCCGGCGATTTCACGCCGCTGATCGGCCAGATGCCTCGCCGCATCGGGTCCGTGCGCAGCCAAACGCGCAGACGCAACCCAACGGCGAACGGTCACAGCGTCAAGCATCCCGGCATGCTCGAAGCGTTTCATCAGGGTGACGGGGTCCATCGTCAGCGATTGAGCAGCGGCGACTGATGCGCCTCGTTCAACACATCGCATCACCTCTTCGGGCGACGTTGCAAACGCAAGGGCGGCGGCGGCCATCGCGCGCGCTCGCCCGTCATGGCCGCCATGCAAGGAGTCGGCGGCCCCCAACAACAGGGCACACGCATAAGGTGCGGGAAGAGAAAAGACCGTTGAACGCGCCGGATCCGCTCGCTGCGCGATGCGTTCCACCAAGTGCGGTGACAGTTCTTCGGCTAAGAGACGCCCAACCCGACGCACGAACGTGGGGCTGAGGGTAGATTCGCCGAGGCACAGATGGCTGTGAACCTTATGCACTACCCGGAACCATTGGCCCAGTCGGAGCCGTCCCTGCAGGACTGCGAGCCAGATGGGCTCATCAGTGAGCAAGGCATCACCAGGATCCGAGGCAGGAACGGTATGGCGGTCTTGATCGTCATCGACCGGTAGGTTCAGATATTCCTTCCACGGGGCGACGGCGTGGGCGGCATCAACTGCCGCGCACACCAACAAGCCCTCGTCGCGTTCCAGTGTCGGGCGGCCGTCAAAAAGCAGGCGTTCGGCGGTTGCTTCGGCCCCATGAATGGCTTGGAACGCACGCCAATAGTCATCCCAGCGGTTGGCCCCCTCATCGAAGCACGTGGCAAGTGAGCGCAGAAGCTCACTGCAGCGGGCGAGCGCCACCCAATCCTGGGCGCGTGCTGCCACATCGCATGCCAGCCACAGGTTTTGCTCGATGGCCTGTTCCGAATGCCCACCAAGCAGACTTTCCCGAACGAACGATTCGGTCACGCGCTCAAGCACCTCCGACTCTCGTCCCGCACGTCGCAATAGCAGGAGCAAGAACCGATAGCTCTTGGCGTCCCCGTAAAAATCGCGGCTGACAAGCCATGTGATCACAGGATTGAGCACGGAGGACAGTTGTCTCCCCGCGCTTTGTAGGCGCGTCAGCATGAAACGGCGAAAACTTTCGTGGAAGATCCGCACGCCGCCTTGCGCCGTAGCTTGACTAAGAATGGGAGCAAGGGCCGTCAGCGCGTCCCCCACCCAACCGCCCAACAGCGGTCCCGTGATCTCGACCAAGTCGCGGTCGGTTACCCCGAAGTCCAGCACGCCAAGCAGGTCGGCAACCGCTTTGGCTTCCTGGCTGACTCTGGCGTAAAGGTGCTGGTAATACCGCGCAATGTCGCCTTCGATCACCGGTGTGTCGCGCAGCCACTCCTCGGGGGTGGCTGCGAGGCCTTCGGTCAACGCTTTCATCAATCCGCGAATCAGATACCGCGCGTACAGCGGATTGCCTTCCGAGCGCGCCGTGAGCAGATCCAGCACAGTTTTCCGATCCTCCGCGTCCCGCCAATGCAACTGATCGAAAGTCGCCAGCAGGCCATGGCTGCGCGCCAGGCCAACGATGTCGTCGGCAGACCACGGCTCGACCTCGTGGGTGGCAAGCGTGTCACCAAAGGCGTCGCACAACGGGGCTAGGTGATCGCCCGGTTGGGTCCCGATAACAAGGGTTACGGTGATGGGAAGTTGCAAGGTGGCGAGGTACTCGACGATATCCGTATCGGCCTCGCTGAGGGTGACGGAGGCGGCGCGCACCCGGGCAATGTGATCCAGTCCGTCGATGATCAAGACGATTCGAACGCCCACCGCGGCGGCCTCGGCCAGCCGCCGCTCCAGTTCTGCCGGCCCCGCCGCAAAGCCGAAAGGGGGTAGGTCACTGCGTCCGGCCAACGCGTCGTTCAGCTCGCCAAGCAGGTTGCCAAAAAAAGTATCGGCAATGACGCGCCGTTCCAGCAGTTCATCGCCGGGATCAAGGAAACAATAGTGGCGGGCCACGATCTGTCCGGCGTCGGCGAGATCATCGGCGAGTTGCGTCAGCGCCCATGACTTGCCTGCCCCAGGCCCGGCGAGCAACACATGCCGGCCGCCATGCGCCACCGCTCGACGCAGGTGCTCTCGCTGGTCAAGCCGTGGCTGCAGCACCGCGCGGTCGAGGGGAAAGGCCTGCGCGATGCGACCGAAATCCGTACGGATACCGAGTCGACGCGCGATCTCGCTCGGAGTCAGCCGGGCACCGCTTGCCCGAGCAGTCGTCGCCAGATGGATGGCCAAGGCGGCGACATCCCCGACCTCACGATCAGCGTTTGGATACCGTCCGATGCCGATTCGGCCATTGAGCACATCCAACAACGATCGTTCGAGCGCTCCCGGCGCGTTCAGATCTAGCGAGGCGGCAGGCAGCTCCAGTTCCACAATGAATCGCTGGCAAAAACGCACTACATCCTCACGAGTGATGCATGGCTCGCCATCGTTCTGTATAAGACAAGTAAGCTGGGGGTTCTGATCCTCTGGCCATACTTGGTCTACCACCAAGAAGTAACGCCGACTGGTTCCTTCAGCCACCGTCGACGGCTGGTCGCACGGTTCCAGCAGCAGTGTCAATGGATCGCCCGCCGACGGCGACCGCCACGTCGCGCATAGCCGATACTCGTCGGCCGCGTCATCGCCTTGGGCTAGGAATGTGCGGACCAAACGATCGAGGCGGAGTGACGACGAGGCGCTATTGAAGCTGGCGATGTCCAACTCTGTATCGATGCTGGCGCTGTGCTTGATTTGTCGACGAATGCGCCGCTTGCCGGTGTCAACCTCAAGGTCATCGAATCGATCATCGTCGACGACCTTTCGGTCCACGACGACGGCGTGATAGTCCTCGCATAGCGCCAGGACGGTGACATAGGCGCTCAAAAGATCCTGATAGGCGTAGCCTCGGTGTGCAGCGGCGAGCCGGCCATGCGTGGGCGCTAGAATCGTCGGTAGCTCAGACAAACCGGATCTCCAGAAAAAAATTAAAAGATGCGGCAGCCGGCCATGTGGTCGGCGCGCTCAGCTCGGCCTAAGGACCGTGGCAGCGCTTGTACTTTTGACCGCTGCCGCACCAACACGGCTCGTTGCGTCCGGGAGCGGCGCCCGCTGGCGGTGTTGCCAATCCATGCAACTTCCACTCCTGGCGGCGCACGTCCGCCTGCGGCACCATCCCCGGCTCGACAGGGTCCAGGGCGGGAACACGTTCACCTGTCGCTATTCGTACAGTTTGATCGGCATCCACACTCACAATGATCAAGTAAGCGGAGGCGGTCCGCGCGAAAGCGGCGACAGCGCCGGCGACAGGCCGTGCCGAAGGATCATGTTCGTCATCGCGGCGCCGATACCAGAAAACGAGCGGTACCGTCGTGCGGAGCCAGCCGGACACGTGCGTTTGATGGCGCAGGGCAAGTCGACTGGCTCGCAGTAACGTCGCCAACGGCTCCCGCGTCACCATCGGTAAATCGCGCAGCATCTCGTTGACCTCCAGCCACCCCGGCGACGCATCCGCCTCCAAGGCCGTGAGAACCTGATTGAGTTCCGCCGGCCCACCCGCAGCGGCGCCGGGATCACCCTCGGGATCCATGAAGTAAGCGTCGACGGAGTTGCTCATGCCGTCGACCAAGATGAGGCCAGCACGGTCAGCGCCGTGTTGTCGCATAAACGCATCCGGGTACCGGCCATAGCGGAGGTAGGCGCCCAAATGATCGGTTTCATCGAAGAGCAGCAGTTGGGGGAAGCCAGCCGCTGCCTGGCGCACGGCGAGATAGTGCAAGAGGGCACCGGCGCTCGGCAGAACCCGCCGCAGAACGAATAATTCGTCGATGGCCACGGAAATGAATGGGTACTGCCCCAAAATAGGAGTGATGCCCGGCAACCGCGCTGCGGCTGCGGAGAAGGGAGACATCGACTCGACAGTGAGGCCGATTGGGATGATGCGACGGAAATCGCCAAGCCGCAGCCGCACCACTTCCCGATAGCGGCCGTCGCGGTACTCGCAAAGCGGCAAGTCGCCGAGTTCCTCGAGCCGATCCAACAGGCCCTTGCACTGCGTGTAAGCCTTGGTGATCAGGTCCTGGATGGCGCGAGCGTGCCGTGGAAAGTCGCTGGCTGGCGAGGCCACAGTCGCTGCGACCCCCGCCTTGGCCTCGACGATGATCAGCGTATCTTCGAGAAGGATGACCGTGTCGTTCTCTCGCCAGTTGCTCCCGGCAATCCGGTAGTAGACCGAGCGGTAGACGCGCGCACGCTGCAGTTGAGGGGCAAAAATCGTACTGAATGCATCTTCCGCCATGGCTTGTTGCCGTTGCCGGAAGGCGGTTCGGTGCGCATCGTCGCCTTGTTGGAGCTGGTGGAGCAAGATGGGGTAACTGGCGTCGCGCACGAAGCTCGGGTCGGTGAGATAAAACTCGTCACCAAGCCGGATCAGAGGGCGCTTTCTGGCGGGAAGCGTGAGGAAGGGAGACCCGGCGAAGGCGCCGGCCGCCCAGAAATTACCTTCTTCCCCTGGTTGGTAGGCCAGCACCTCCAGTAATGCCGGCGGCAGGTCACAGTGTCGATTGACGTGACAGATACCGCCCATGAGCAGGTCGGCCATCGCATCCTGCATCGATGCGTCTCGATGCGGCCCTTCGGCCCGCCATTGCTCCGTAGCTACATCTAGCGATAGTCCTTCGCGCTCCACGCGTTCTTGCACTTCGTCGAAGGCAGCTCCCAAGGTGGCCATTGCCTGGGCCTGGCCCATGCGTAACGCATTGGCGAGCGCTTGAATGCCATCGGCAATGGCGTCAGCTCCCGCGCCGAAGCGCGACCGCAACGCATCGTCATGCGGCGCCAGAGCGAACCGATAGAATTCGTCCTCCATCACCTGATAACGATTGCCGCGCAGCATGATCCAGTTCTGGAGCGCACGTACGAGAAGATCCGCGTTGGCCTCGCCAAACGGGCCTTCCTGGTGACGACGTGCCCATCGCATCGCCGCCATCATGGCTTTCTGACGCAGTTCTTGCGCCGTCGCCAGCAACAGCGCAATAGAGGTCTCGTCCAGCCGGGCCGCAGGTTCCGCTGCCGTGCCGGCCCATGCCGCATGAGCGTATTCGAGGACGAACTGGAACTGGCTGAGTTGATCGCGGTCTGCCGGCCTGGTGGCCTGCACGTGCGCCGACGAGTCATTGTCCTGATGCAGGCGGGCTAGAAGGAGCTGGGCGTACAGGTACCCGAGCAACTCCGGCAACGGCTGCGCAAGAATCAAATTACGCAACTGCTCGGCAAGCGTGGTCAGTTCAGCGTAGGCAGTGGCGTCGTCCTCTGGTCGAAGCCACACGTCAATGGGCGCTTTCGCCATGGATGTTGCCCTCCGTTGCAAATGTCACCGGTAGTATCGCAGTGTGTGACTGACCCGCAAACGCTCACTGCGACCTAGGCGTCACCGTTGCGCGACGCGTCCGCCGCCTCCACGCGGGCGGATTGTCCGAACAGCCAATACGTGCCTGGATCTAGCCCGATCAGTGCGGCGGCACGGCGAGACACCTCGCTCACCTCAAGCGCGCTCAACGAGCAAGTCGCACCGGGCGAGGAGAGCGATTGGCAAACATGTTTCAGGTCCTGCAGCCATTCATCGAGTCGGTACTTCGGATTCGCGCGTCCGAAGTTCCTGGGGCGAGATGGGCGCTCCGCACTGGCTTAGCATGGATCACGCCGTTTTCGCCTATCGTCGAGGCTATAGAGTGGCATTGATCCGATGAGCTGGTTGGGATTTGCGAGTTGCTTCTTCCGCTCTTCGACGCCGATTGCGAAGGATACGTAGAATAGTGCGGATCGCGCCATCTGCATGACTCGGATCGCTTTGGCTTCAAGTTCGTCGCTGCCGATGGCGATGCCGAAGCCGTCGTTGTTCGCCCCGTTGATCGTGAACGGCTTGGCCCAACCTTCGCTTACGCGCAGATAGGTGTGCTCCAGCGCGTTACGGATACCGTGCAGTTCACGAGCATCGGCTGCGGTTGTCTGCTTGAGCTGGTCGTCGAACAGTTCCTTCGACAACCAGAATAGACCACGTAGCGGCAGATTATCACGCTCCTCGAACTGTGGTAACAGGCGTGCCTTGTCCTCGACCATCCACACGTTCTTAAAGTTAATCCTGTCCGGTACTTTGCCTAAAGCCCAGTAGCGATAAACAAGAAAGGCGACCTTGTCGAGAAGCGAATAGGCAATGCGGAAGGCCATGCGAATCCGCTCGCTAGCCAGTGAATAGAGTGGATAGTCAAGCGTGTCTGTGAGAGCGACCCCGCGATCAGAGAAATGGATCCGCGTGCTGCTCACTCCCTCGAAAAGCGTGAAGCGCGCCGAGGTGTATTCCTGCTTCATCTGGCTGAAGAAGCCAACGATCGGCGGAGGCAGATGGCCGTTGGGACGCTCGTTCAATCCTTCAATTAGTGGCGGTAGCATCAGATTGTCGATTGCCGCAGCCAGATGCGGTCCAAGATCGTTCAGGGGGCATAGAAAGAGACGGTGCTCAAGGCACCAGTTACGGTAGGCACGCTCGGTTCTTGACCGGCCTTCATTGCCACGATCGAGGTCCTGCATTTCTCGGACCGCATCGATATTGACGGTGCTAGCGAGTTCCGTCGCCTCGTTAGCGAAATAGGCGAGTGCGGCTCGCGGATCAACGGAATCATGGAATGCATCCTCGGCCATCGTCGAACGAAGAGCGTCAAAGGCGTGCAGAGCGAGGATCGCGCGCTCACGATTGTCGACTACCATGCCAGCATAGCCTTTGAGGCCACAGCCGCGGTTACCGCGTGCCATCGCGAAGTTCGGAATGATCTTGAGAGCCGAATCCCACGCGGCGACCGCATCGATTGGACGGCCGACTAGACTGAGGAGGTTCGCGTGGTTAGTGAGGATTTGACACTGACGAACCTTATCAAGGCTCGCAAAGCCAGCATGGTTTGAAGCGCGCGACAGCGCGAGCAGCTCCGCCTCCAGCTCGGGTGCCGCCCAAGACCAAGATAGTCGGACCTTCGCTATGTGCGAACGTGCCGCCCAAGCATTGGCTCGGAAATACTCGACCAACGCGCCATCCGAGTCGACAAGTTTTCGCTTCGACAATTCGTCGAGCAAATAGAGTGCGCGCTTAGCACCACGTTCAAAAGACGCATCGAAGGCATCGTCAATCAACCTGCCGATGTGTGCGAGTGCCTCAGCATCGCTCATTTTCGTGATGCTGCGTTCGCAATTCTTGCTCAGATCTTCGAAGCTAAGATTTGTGACCATGGCCTCTATCGTTTCATCGAAAAGCAGGCGGGCTCACATGAAACCTACACAGCTCCGTTGGCCCAGGCCCCTACATCGTGAGAATAATCTACTTGAGTAGTCGAGCTGCCGGATTTTCCTCGGCGGCGCCAGATTGGAAATACCCGATCACGCTCGCCACCGAGCGGTGCTCGGTCATCGCCATCACCGCCGGCAAGGGTACGCCCTGCTTACCCGCTTCAGTCACAAAACCCGATCTAAGGCTGTGCGCCCCGAAATTGCCCTCCAGTCCTGCCATCGCTGCCCGCCGTTTGACGATCGTCGCCACCGAGCCCGGTAGAAGGGCAGGGCCTACCCGATCCTTCCATATCCGCCGGAAAATAGCCCCCTCATGGATCCCCGCCGCCTTGAGCCAGGCCGCGAGCGCCTCGGCGCTACGCCCCAGGATCGGTTTGTCCGGTGTCGAATCCACTTTCACCCCGGCCTGCTGCGTCTTCGAATACTCCAACCGATAGATGTAGCCGTCCTCGCCGACCTTGCGCAGATCACGCAGATCGGCCGCCGCAATCTCGCTGCGTCGGCGTCCGCCGCTGGCGAAGCCGAAGCAGAGCAGGGCACGATCGCGCAGCCCTTCCAGCGAGTCGTCGCAGGTGGCCAGCATGGCTTCGAGCTCCGGGCGCGTGATCGCGGTCTTCTTGGTCGGCCGCTCGCCACGTTTGACCGCGGCGCGTCGGGCGCGGCTGAGCAGCGTGCGCACGCTGGCCAGCTCGCACGGGTTCGTCAGGCGTTTGAGCTTGTGCGCCGTCGACAGCACGGCCACGCGCTGGACCACGGTGGCGAGCTTGAGCGGTCCCAGCTTGGCCTTGAGGCCGGCGGCGACTAAGGCCTGATCGATCGCCGGCGGCAGCTCGCTGACCAGGCCGGTTTTGCTTTTGCGCTGGATATGGTCGACCAGGAACTGGATCACCACGGCCTCGCTGACGGGCAAGGTGAGCTCGACGCCGAAACGCGCCTGGTGCCAGCCGGCCCAGTAACGCAGGGCGGCCGTGTAGCTGCGCGTGGTATTGGCGGCGGCCGCTTCCGCGAGCAGTTCGCGCACGGCGTCGGCGGCCTGCTGGGCCAATTGCTCCGGCAGCACGAGGCT
This sequence comes from Frateuria sp. Soil773, assembly GCF_001428405.1. Taxonomy (GTDB): domain Bacteria; phylum Pseudomonadota; class Gammaproteobacteria; order Xanthomonadales; family Rhodanobacteraceae; genus LMSL01. The sequence goes on along the minus strand of NZ_LMSL01000040.1, from coordinate 103,880 downwards.
GGCGGCAGGTGCGGCAAGGGCGGGTAAGTAGCGTTTATGATTCATAATATGTAATGTACATTACGACATAGGGCGCCTACTGGCGATAATCATCACTTATCGCGAGTACGAAACCAAGCGGGCAGGGCGCCGATCGAGGAGACCATTCCATGCGCACAGGGATCACCCAGGACCAGGTCGACCGCGCCGCCGATGCGCTGGTCGCTGCCGGCGACAAACCGACGGTGGAAAAAGTGCGGGCTGCGTTGGGCACCGGCTCACCGAACACGATCACGCGGATGCTGGACACGTGGCGCGGTGGCTTGGCGGAGCGCCTCCAGAACGTCCTGCAGCTCCCGGAACTCCCGGCGGAAGCGGGGCAGGCGATGACCGCGCTCTGGCAGTTGGCCGTGGCGCACGCGGAACGCCTCCTCCAAGCCCGGCTGGCCGAAGACCGGGCCGCCCTTTCGGCGAGCGAGGCCCGTCTCCACGAGGAACGCGCGTACTGGACGGCCACCTTGGCCGAGGCCGAGACCACGGTGGCCCAAGCCCGGACGCGCCAGGAGCTGGCCGAACATGCCTGTGCCAACCTGGACAGCCAGCTCCGCGACAGCCACGCCCTGCGGGAGGACCTGGTCCAACAGCGGGATCGATTGCAGGCATTGGTCGATCGTCAAACCAGCGAAATCGAAGCGCTTCAAGCGGAACGCCATACTCGTCTCGCCGCCGCCGACCAGGAGCGAGAGCGTATCGCGGCGCACGTCCGGGCTATCGAGGATCGCGCTCACCAGGAAGTGGATCGCGCCCGGCAAGAAACCAAGCAATGGCAGCAGCGTCACGATGCCGCGGAACGGGGGCAGCGTGACGCTGCTCAAGCTCTTGAAGCGCGATACACGGTGTCCCACCGGCAGCTGCAAGAAGCCGAAAGAGAAGTCGCGCGTCTCTCGGGGCAAGTCGTTGCGCTTGAAACGTCACTAGCAAAGGTCAGTACTGTCCGGACAACGAAGCGAAGTCTACGATCAGCTGCATCATCGAAAGCTGCCAAGGCGCGGAAGCCCAAGTGAGGACCGGAACAGCAGCCGCGAAGCGTTCTCCGCTGCCTAGGTTTCACTGCGCTGCATTCTCCAGTTAGAGGTTTGTCTGCGCTGCATTCCCCGGTGCAGAACTTCATCTGCGCCATTTGCAGAGGTTTACTGCCGCGGAAGTAGAGGTTTCTCTGCGGAGAACAATGGCCATAGGCAGCCAAAAGGACGGCCTTCGGCTCCATCGGCGGCCATCCTTGATTGCGCATAATGTATATTATGTAAAATTACTAGTACCTGGGCTCAGGAGCATCCATGGGTGCCCCCCAAGCGTTCGAAGAACGATTCGCTGATGCCTAGCGCAAGCCGAGTTTGTCGCAGATGGCATCCCGAGCGGCCTGACGGATCGTCGGCCAGTTGCGCCGCCCTGATTCCAGGATGACTAGTTGCGGGTCGATATGCGTGAGGATCACGCTGGCATCGTCGACCGTCCGGGCACTCCTGGGAATGTAGAGGACGGCCACGTCGCCGTTGTACGGGGATGAACGGTCGACCCTGCCCTCCGGCGTGAGGTGGCCGTGCAACGGTTTGGAGGTGTAGCGTCCTTGAAATCGGCCGGCGACGCGAAGGTCGAGAAAATCACCCGGGTGCAGTGGATAGCGAAAGTAGTAGGAGACGCGCGGGACGCGTCGCAAGGCATCGAGGTCGATCGCGTCGAGCGGCAGGCCTGGCATTGTCCGATCAACTGTCCGAGCGGGTGAAAGCCCGCAAGATCGTCCGCCCCGATGCGAGCCGCGCTGCATCGCTGGCTCTCCGCCGCCACGTGAAGCGATGGCACCTGTCGACGGCGTGCCGGGGACAGGTGCCATCGCGCCGGGTCGCCTGTTCGGCCACCTGAAAGCGGCGGATTCCACCCAGCGCCATCACCGGCATCGCAGCCACCTTTCGAATATCGCGGGCAACACACTCCACGAACTACGCTTCACGACGCCCTCCTCCGATCAAAGTCTCTTACGGCCCGGGGACTCACCCGCGCCGGTTCGAACCCGGTTCCATGGACGCCCGATGAAGCACGGATTTCATCACGAAGTCGGCCGACACTTCTTCGCCGCACAGGATCTTGGCCGCCAGTTCGCCGCCCAGGACCTGCGGTGCAATCATCAGGTCAGGGCGGACGAGCCGGATGCGTTCCAGGTGCCGGGCATCGTTGACCGCCACCACGGTCTGCGTTGCGGGGTTCACCTCGCGCACGGCCAGCACCACGAAAGCGTTGTCCGAATCGTCGGCAAGCATCGCCAGGACGGTTCGGGCCTTGTCGCTGCCGGCTTGGCGAAGGACATCCGCGTTCCCCGGGTCGCCGATCACCACGTCCTCTCCCGTGCCGCCGGAAGGTTTCGTCGCCTCGTTGAAAATCCGTGTGACGGGCTGACCGCGCCGCATCAATTCGCGCCACGTGTTGTCCGCCAGAGGGGTATCGCCAACGACGATGAAATGATTTTTCCTGTCCATTTGCTTGAGCTTCTTGTCGACGATGCCTTTGAGGCTGCGGGAAACCAGCGGTCCGATCACCGCGGTCAGCGAGGTTGCGAACACGGTAATGCCGAGCGTGATCAGCGAGATGCTGAACAGTCGCGCCTCCGTCGTATGGGGCGTGATGTCCCCGTACCCCACGGTGCTGGTGGTGACGATGGCGAAATACAGCGCCGTGGCCAGGTCTTCGATGCGTGGAGTGAACTGGTCGCCGAGATAGTAGGACCCATAGGTGGCGTAGAGCAGCAGCATCACCATGGACGTCAACGCGAACAGGGTGCCGGCGGCCATGCTGGATCGATCGAATCGGCGACCCGCCGCGAGGAGCGCGACCAGGACCAGGGCGTAATAGACCGCCAGCCCCTGCCCTGCGTGGCGAGCGCTGAACACCAGACTGGCGATCGCCGTCAGGGACAGCAGCAACGCCATCGCCCAAGCCATCCGTGACCGGAAGACCAGCCCGAGGGCCATGGTCAGCATGCCCACGCCGATCAGGAGGCGCGGAAGCAGGGCCAGATCGAGGTCCATGCGCCCGGACAGCATCGCGGGCAGGAGCACCCGCCAGTTCAGGCCATGATCCGAATCGAGCAGCAGTGCGCCCCCCATGGCGATCAGGAGGGCCAGCGGAACCTGCGGAAACCAGAGGCGCGCGTGCATGACTCGCTGGAGACGGCTCGACGCCTCGCGAAGCCGCTTGAAGTGGGGCAGTTGCATGATTCCGATCCGTCGCCATGGCCGGCCATTGGCCCTTCACGATCCCGTCCGGCCACCGGATCGCCATACATATCCCGTCTGGATGCGTTTCCCCGGGTTCCAATCGCAAGGGAGTGGTTTCAACCCGGTACGAATTGCCCGCAAAGGCGCACAACCTCAGAGCAGCACGAAGTTTTCAGGTTGCATGGCAGGCGGAAGTCCGCTTTCGCCCAGCATGCCAAGCAAATCGATTTCGGCAGTCCTGCACATCGCGTCGAGAGGCAGGCTGTTGGGAAGCATGCCGAATGGCTCCTCGATCTGCTCGCCGATCGCATCGAGACCGAAGAAAGTGTAGGCGATGACGCCGACCACCACGGGCGTGAAATAACCCAGGGGGCCGATCAGGCAGAACGGCAGCATGAAGCAATACACATGTACCGTGCGGTGCAGGAGCAGGATGTAGGCAAACGGTATCGGAGTGTTCTTGAGCCGCTCGCAACCGCCCAGCACGCGGGACATGTTGTTGAGCTCGCGGTCCATCTGCGCCAGCAGGATGTTGTCCAGCCCGACTTCACGCGCGGCGCCGGCGTAGGCCCGCCCCAGGAATCCAAGCACCGCGTTGGCCCGGTTGGGGACCGTCTCCAACTGTTCCCGTACGTCCCGGCCCAGCCAGTTGCCCGACTGGTCCTCCCAAGGCGTGCCGCGCAGGTGATGCCGCAGCGCATGCATGAATCCGATCAGTCCGAAGACCAGCGTACGCCGCTTGTCGGCGGCGAGGCTTGGCATGAACGCCTCCGTTTGGCGGGTCAGGTTGCGCACGCCGATCAGGAGGTCGCCCCACAGCGTTCGACCCTCCCACCAACGCTGATAGGCCACGCTGTTCCGGAACTGCAGAAAGATGGCGAGCGCCAGTCCGAGCAAGGTCAGCGGCGCCGGGTTCAGGTTGAAGGCCACGGCTATGCCGTGCCGTTCCGCGACCACGACTGCCAGCGACAGCAACATGGTGTAGAGCACGCGGGGCCAGATGATCGGCACGATGGAACCGCGCAAGGCGAACAGCAAGGTTGCGACTGAATGGGTCTGGTGGGGCCTGACAATCATGGGGATGCGTATCGGAAGTTGTCGGTGATCGGATGCCGATGGCGGAAATCCGCTCAGCCGCGCAAGGAAAGTGCCGTCCGCAAACCGGCCAGGATCATCTGTACCGCGATGGCGGCCAGGATCATCCCCATCAGTCGCTGGGTGATCGCCGTTGCCTTCGGCGACAGGAAGTGGCCGACGAGCGGCGCGACCAGGAGCGCAACGGTCAGCACTGCGAGAAAAGCGACCAGGCCGGTCGCCAGTTCGACCTCCCGGCCCGTCTTCGCCGCTTCCTGCCCCAGCACGATCAGCGTGGCGACGGTTCCCGGGCCGACCAGCATGGGAACGGTCAACGGATAGACGGCCATGCTTGCCGCCTGGCTATCCGCGAGGCTCGCCTTCTCCTGGCTCGTGGCCGCGTGCTGGGTGCTCTGGGAGCCATGCACCATGCTCAACGCAATCAGGAGCACCAGCAGGCCGCCTGCGATGCGGAAGTCGTCGACGGTCAGGCCGAACATGTGGAGGATGGCGCCACCGGCCACCGCAGAAACAACGCAGCCTACGGCGACGCCGAGCGCTGCCGTAGACGCCACTTTCCGGCGCTCGGCGTCGGTGGCGCCATCGGTCAGCGACAGGAACACCGGGATGTTCGCGATCGGATTCATGATCGCGAACAAGGCGGCAAAAACCTTGATCGCAAAAGCCAGGTCATGCAGCACCAGGCGTCTCCTTCGACATGGCAGCCTCCGCAGGCTTCTCGGTCAGCGCCGTTTTCCCACTCTTGCAAGCGTAAAGGCCCAGGGAGCCCCCGATTTTGCCCGTCATCCCAGCGAAGGCTGGGATCCAGTGCCTGCAGGCCATTGAACGCAAAGGCACTGGATTCCTGCTTGACCAGCCTTCGGCCGTCGAAAAGCACCTCGCAGGAATGACGCGCAAGAAGCCGATCAATCAGACTCTCCTGGAGCGGGGCACGATGCACCGATGAAGAAGTCAGACCCGTCCATGACACCTGGCCTTCCGGGCTGTGTTGGTTCAATGGTTATTTGACATCGGAATCGAGCATCACGACGGCTTCGGCCGTCAGTTGAAGGAACGTCAACGTCTCCTGCAGGTACAGCTGCACCGATTGGGCGTCGTGGCTCAGGTAGCCGATGGCGAAGTCCTGTCCCAGGTGAAGTTCGAAATCCCCGCCCCGTGTGCTCACCACCGCGCCGCCCTGGATCGCGGGAGCCCACACGATCTCGCTTTCCATGATCTCCTCGATGTCCCGGACGAGGGGATAACCCCCGCCGGTCGAGCCGGTGACGCAGGTGTAGGGCTTTTCGCCCAGCAGAAGCTTGTAGGGCCCGTTGACCCCGGCGTCGCGCAGCGCATTGACGGCGCGTGCCACGGCGCCCGGATAGTCTTCGACCTTCGCCGGCAGGGCGATCGGCTTGTTGCTGGCGCCTGCGCGCAGCCCCGCGATCCCGGCGGCCTGGTATCCCTCGAAGATCACCCGGTCTTCGGCGAACGCGATCTTGCGGGCCGCATCCTTGAGCGGCTGGAGATCGGGATCGTTGGCGCCACGCTCCACCGAGTCGACCGCTTCGCGGGTCAGCTCGAACGGCACGCGCAGCTCCACGATGGCACGAACCTCGCGCAGGGAGGACTCGATGCCGTCCGCCGGCGGAGCGATGCGCTTCAGGTGGCCGGTTCCCACGGACGACAACTCGAAGCCCTTCGGTCCCACCACATCCACCACCCGGCGCCCCGCCAGGTAGCGCTTGAGCGTGCGGCTGGCTTCCTGCTCGACCTGTTTCCAGGCGCCTTCCGAGACCGGCGCAAGTTTGCGGTGAAGGTTATTCATGTGCGGATGCTCCCTTGAGCGAGCCGATGCCGAGCGAATCGTCGCCGGCGGGTGATGGGCGGGCAGGCGCCGGAGGCTCCGATGGCGCATCGGGGGGCGCCGCAACGGCCGGCGCGTCCCCGGACACGTTGTCCAGGAAGGTGGCGGACGGCACGAAGAAGAGGCTGCCGGTGACGGCCCGGCTGAAGTCGAGCAGGCGGTCGTAGTTGCCCGGCGGATTGCCGACGAACATGTTCTGCAGCATCTGCTCGATGCGGTGCGGGGATTTGGCGTAGCCGATGAAATAGGTGCCGAACTCGCCCTTGCCCAGTTCGCCGAACGGCATGTTGTCGCGCACGATGTCGAGTTCCTCGCCGTTCTCGACGATCGTGGTGAGCGCGTTGTGCGCATAGGACGGCTTCGTCGCGTCGTCCAGTTCGACGTTGGTGAGCTTGGTGCGGCCGATGATCCGCTCCTGCTGTTCCACGGGCACCGTCTGCCAGCCCTTGAGGTCGTGCAGGTACTTCTGCACGATCACGTAGCTGCCGCCGGCGAAGTCCGCGTCTTCGTCGCCGACGATGGCGACGTCGAGGCCGGCCTGCCCCCGCTTGCTCTCGGTGCCGTCGACGAAGCCCATCAGGTCGCGTTGGTCGAAGTAGCCGAAACCGTGCGTCTCGTCCACGATGGTGGCGACGCCGTCCAGCCGCGCCATGATCTGCTGCGCCAGCTCGAAGCACAGATCCATGCGGTTCGCGCGGATATGGAAGAGGATGTCGCCCGGCGTGGCCACCGCATGGTGCACGCCCCTGATTTCCCGGAACGGATGCAGGTCCCTGGGCCGCGGCGCGCCGAACAGCCGGTCCCAGGCCTCGGAACCGAACGCCATGACGCACGTCAGCCCGCCGTCGAGGCTCCGGAAGCCCACCGCGCGCAGCAGGCCGGACAGGTCGGCGCACAGGCCCCGCACGCTCCCGAGGTTATCCCTCCCTGGATCGATCGTGGCGACGAGGAAGATCGCGGCTCGCGTGAGTGGCACCACGATGGACTGCGGAACGGCATCGGACATGCATGACCTCTTCAAACGGTGGAACTACGATGGCTGTGCGTGATGGCCCGGGGCTACCGGCCAGGGTGCGGGTTGCATCCTTCCCTGCCCCGCCCTGCGCGAAAGCCGCGGGCGGCTCCTTTTCGCGCCGGCGCCCCCTGGCTGCGGTGGCGGCGCCAGGGCCTTCGTAACAGCCTACCTGGCGGGCTGCCGGGGCGATGCCGCGGGACCGGCGATCCGTTCGGTACTTCGGCCGCGTCAGTCCATGTCACGGAACGCATGCCCGTCCGCTGCCACGCCTTCGATCACGTTGGGCGGCAGTTCGAGTCCCGCCGCGGTGCCGTCGAAGGCCCAATCGTCCCGGTCCTTCTGCGCGAAATCGGGCAGGCCCGCACCCTGGCGCACGTAAAGGCCGATAGCGGGTTTCTTCACGTTGATGTAGAGGTCGTAGTATTCCATCGCTCCTCCGGACTTGGCGGGAAAAAGTCTGACCACGGCAACTCGCGGCGCATGCAGCAAGATCGGTGCCAGCGACGCAGCAACCCGTGACCGGCGGGTTGATGTCGCCGCGCCGCCACTGTCCGACAATATGTCCAGCCGCCGCAAGACAATTTGTCCTCCGGCCCACGTCACCGGACGCCCCGCGCACGGCTGCCGCTCCGCGAAATCAACGATAAAGGCGCCGTACCCGCCGGCCTCTACCGGAACAGTGCGACCGCCTTGGCGAGTGCGATGAACAGGCCGATCAGGAACGGCATGCCGACCGCCAGCCAGGCGGCCACGCCGATGACGCCGAAGGCGCCGCGGGCGGCGGTTTCGGGATTGCCGCCGCCGCCACTTCCGGCCGCGCTGTGCTGCAGCGAGCGTTCGCGGGCCAGTTCCTCGTCGGTCATGAAGGCCGCCTCGTCGACCGGCCTCACCAGCAGGTTGCAGATCAGGCCGACGAACAACAGTCCCGCCATGATGTACAGCGTGCGATCGTAGAGCATGGTCTTGGCGACGCCGTCCGCCAGCTGGCCTTCGCGGATCGCGGCGATGACCACCGGGCCGACGATGCCCGCGGCCGACCAGGCGGTCAGCAGGCGGCCATGGATGGCACCCACCATCTGCGTGCCGAACAGGTCGGCCAGGTAGGCGGGCGCGGTGGAGAAACCGCCGCCGTACATGCTGATGACGATGCAGACGGTCATCACGAAGAGGGCCGCCATGCCCGCGTGGCCCCAGGTCGGCAGCAGGCAGTACAGCACGATGCCGAGGATGAAGAAGACGGAGTAGGTGTTCTTGCGCCCGATCCTGTCCGACAGCGAAGCCCAGAACAGGCGGCCCAGGCTGTTGAACAGGCTGAGCAGCCCGACCAGGCCGGCAGCGGCGGCGATCACGGCCGCCTTCTGCGCGGCGCTCAGCCCGGCCGCCGCATCGGTGACGCCGACGAGCCTGCCGCCGAACACGTCCTGCAGCATCGGGCTGGCCATCGAGATCACCGCGATGCCCGCCGTCACGTTGAGGAACAAGGCCCCCCATACCAGCCAGAACTGCGGCGTCTTCCATGCGCGGTCCAGGTGCACGTGGCGCTGGGTGATCATGGCGCCGTCGCTGCTCGCCTTCGGCGTCCAGCCGAGCGGTTTCCAGCCCGTCGGCGCCACGCGGAAGGAAAATGCGCCCGCCGACATGACGATCAGGTAGATCGCCCCCATCACCATCAGGGTGGTGGATACGCCTTGCGCGCTCACTCCGGAGAAACGCTTCATCAGCGCCACCGCCAGCGGGGCGCCGATCATCGCCCCGCCGCCGTAGCCCATGATGGCGAAGCCGGTGGCCATGCCGCGGCGGTCCGGGAACCATTTGATGAGGGTGGACACGGGGGTGATGTAACCCAGCCCCTGGCCGACGCCGCCGAGCACGCCGCAGCCCAGGTAGACCAGCCACAACTGGTGCATCGACACGCCGACGCCGCCCACCACCAGGCCGCCTCCCCAGCACAAGGCGGCGATGAAGCCGGCCTTGCGCGGGCCGGCGTGCTCCAGCCAGCCGCCCCACAGCGCCGCCGATATGCCGAGCATGGCGATGAAGGTCTCGAAGATGTGCGTGACCTGGGGCACCGTCCAGTTGCAGCCCGTCGTGGTGAGCGACTCCAGGAAACCGAGATGGGCGCAGGCGGCGGGGGACGTCTCCGCGATCAGCTTGCCCATCGGCAGCCAGAACACGGAGAAGCCGTAGGCCATGCCGATGCAAAGGTGGATCGCCAACGCGGCCGGCACCACCCACCATCGGTTGTACCCCGGTCCCGCGATCGTGCGTTCCCTGTCGAGCAGCCCCGGCCGCGCCGACGGGCCGGTGAGGACATTCGCCGTGGTTTCCATGTCTACTCCCATTGGAGGTGCGGTTGCCGGGTTCGCTGACGGTCCCTATCCACGACCTTCAGCAAGATCGGCGCCAATGGCGGAACGAGAAGAAATCAACGAGTTAGCGACAGGCAGGCCCGGGGCCGCGGACAACGTGTCCGGCGACCGCAGGACAAATTGTCTCCCGCGGACGGCCGGAACACGGGAATGCGCACGGGACAGGTCGACATGCCGGCGCCAGGCTCGCCGGCCGGTCGCTCAGGGCCGGCTTCCGTACATGAATTCCAGCGCAGCGAGCGCGGTCAACACGTAGTCGCCGTTGTAGTCGGCATCCTCGTCGGTCGAGAGGTCGAGCTGGCTCCATACCCTGCCCGTATTGCCGGCCTCGTGTTCGTCGATGACCGCCTGGGCGAGGCTTCGTATCGCGCCGAATTGCGCGAGGTCGAAATGCAGGCCCGCGTCGCCCGCGAACAGCCCGTGCTCGCGCATGAAACCGGCCATGGGCATCGAGGTTTCGCTCAGGTAGAAAAGCAGGTCGTCCGCCTCCAGCGGCCGGTCCTCCGCCTGCGGCACGATGCCGACCTGATTGACGAGAGCGGCCGCGCGCTGCTGCATGTCGCGGGAGAGTTGATCAAGCGATACGACCGTCATCGTGGATTGCCTCGTCGTCTTGAGCCGCAGGGCTGCCGTTGTCGGACACCGGCAGCCAGACCGAAAACACCGTACCCTGCCCGGGCTCGCTCTGGACGGAAATCATGCCGCCCAGCCGGCTGACGAGCATCTGGCTGATGGACAGGCCCAGCCCGGTACCCTCACGGCGCTTGGTGGTGAAGAAAGGATCGAACACCTTCTGCATGACATCCGGCACCATGCCGGCACCGGTGTCCCCGACTTCGATCACGACGCCAGCCTGTCCGTCCTCGTCGCGGTCGAAGGTCCGCAGGGTCAGCCTTCCGCCCGCGGGCATCGCATGGATGGCGTTGACCATCAGGTTGACCAGCACCTGCTGCAGCTCCGTCCTGTTCATGGCGACCGGCCGCGAGGCGCGGTACTCCCGCTCCAGCGCGATCGCCGTCTTGTTGAGCAGATGCTGGACCAGCGGCAGGGTGTCGTCCACGACCTCAGCCGGGGCGTACGACGGCGTCGATCCGGCATATTCCTGCGGCCTGGCGAACTGGAGCAGGCGGTTCACGATCTCGCCGATGCGCCGCAACTGCTCCTCGATGAGGCCGAATTCGGTCCTTGCCACGTCCGCCTGCCTGCCCAGCAACTCGCGTATCACTTCGAGGTTGCCTTGCATCACCGCGACCGGGTTGTTGATCTCGTGCGCCACGCCGGCGGTGATTTCGCCGATCGCGGCCAGCTTCTCCGACATGACGAGCTTGCGCGTCGTCGCCTCCAGTTGCTGGTTGGCGAGCCGGAGCTTGCCGGTGCGTTCCTCCACCCGCCGGTTGAGCTCGTCGTTCCAGCGCCGCAATTGCCTGTCGCGCTCCTGCACCTGGTCGAGCAGGCGGTCGAGCTGGCGCGAAACCTGGCCGATCTCGTCCTCGTTCTCGACGCGTCCCGTCCGGGCCTCGAGCTGGCCGTCCTCGATGCGGCCGATCGTCGCGGCCATCCGTTCGAGCGGCCTGAATATCTCGGCGGCCCATGTGAGGAAGATCGGAACCGTCGCGGCGGCCGCGACCAGGAATGCCAGTGCGATTTCGAGCAAGGTACGCCGCTTCGCCGCCGCATAGGGCCGTTCGAGAAAGCCCGCGTAAAGCATGCCGGCGCGCTGGCCGTAGCTGTCGAGTATCGGTTCGTAGCCGGACATGTACCGATCGTCGACCACGAATGCGCTGCCGAGCCACGTCTTGCCCTGGCCGAGCACGGCATGCTCCACCTCCGTCGAGACCCTCGTTCCGATGGCCCGCTGGTCCCCGAACAGGCGGACATTGGTGCTGATGCGCACGTCGCCCAGGAACAGCGTCACCGTTCCGCGACTGCGCTCGTTCGAGCCGGAGCCGTGGTAGATGAGGTCGTTGATGCTGTCGACGAACGAAAGGTTGCCGTTCAGCAGCATGCCGCCGACCAGGGCGCCCCGCATCCCGTCCGGCAACACCACGGCGCTCGCCGAATGGAGCAGCATGCCCCGCGCCTCTTCCTGGGCTCCACCGGGTGCGCTGCCGGCAGTGGGAACGATTCCGATCCGGGCCCGTTGCGCGAGGGCGGGCGAGATCGCCGAAAGCTCGGCAGGCTGGAAAACGTCGACGGCCGTCTTGGCACGCCCTTCGAGCGCCGCATGGACGACCGGCCAGTTCCAGCGGACCGACGTCGATGCCAACGGATGGCCGCTGGCGACGATACGGCCGTCGCTGCCCACGATATAGAGGAAGTCGAATCCACGCTCCCGCGCCGCCTCCCGCAGGAACCCGGCCAGGCTTGCGCCTGCGTCGTCGTCTTTCCGGAGCAAGTCCCGCAGGCGTGCCGAATCCGCCATGGAAACCAGTTGCGCTTGCGCGGCCTCCTGCAGGCGGCCGAAATATTGGTGCGCGATGGTCAGGTCGTCGCTTGCCTTCGAAACCAGCGTCGCGTCGAACTTGCTGTTCCAACTGTAAAGGCTGGCCGCAAGCAGCAGCGGCAGGATGACGAGCATCGGCAGCAGCGCGATCGCCAGGAGGCGATAGCGGACCGAGTGCCTGCCGTTGTGCAAGCGCGGCGCTATGTCTGCCAGTCTTTGCATTTGCGGTCGATGGTCTTGCGCGAGATGCCCAGCCGACGGGCGGCTTCCTCGCGATTCCCGCCGGTTTCGCGCAACACCGACAGGATGTGCCGTCGCTCGATGGCGGCCAGGCTCTGGCCATCCCCTGCGTCCCCGGACGCGGCCCCCTGGAAATCGTCGGGGAAGGCGCCCAGGATCACCGCCCGTTCGACCAGGTTGCGCAACTCGCGGATGTTCCCGGGCCAGTCATAGCGCGCGAGCGCGGCGCGCACCCCGTCGTCGACGGGTACGGCAGGCATGCCGAGCTGCTGCGATGTCTCGCGCATGAACAGCGTCGCGAGTTCCTGCACGTCGTCACCGCGGTTGCGCAGCGGCGGCAGCTGGACCGGCATGATGTTGATCCGGAAATACAGGTCCGGCCGGAACCTTCCTTCCGCGACGCGGGCCTGCAGGTCGGCATTGGTCGCGAAGACGAAGCGGGCGTCGAACGGGACCTCGCGCTCCGCGCCGACCGGCCGCACCCGGCGATCCTCCAGCGCGCGCAGCAGCTTGCTTTGCAGCGCATAGGGCAGCTCGCCGATTTCATCGAGGAACAGGGTGCCGCCCTGCGCGTACATGAACAGGCCCTCGCGGCTGCGGCTGGCGCCGGTGAACGCGCCCTTCAGGTGGCCGAACAGCTCGCTTTCGATCATGTCCGCGGGGATGGCGCCGCAGTTGACCGGCACGAAGAGCTTGTCGGCCCGCCCGGAGAGCGAATGCAGCGAGCGCGCCGCGACCTCTTTCCCGGTGCCCGACTCGCCCGTGAACAGGATCGGCGTCGGCAACGGCGCCACGCGCGCTATGGTGTCGCGCACCTGCCGCATCGCGGCCGAATCCCCCAGCAGCCTGTTGCGCAGGAACTCGCGCTGCGATGACGAGCCCAGTTCGCGGCGCAGCACGTGGTTCTCGCGTAGCAGGCGTCGCCGGTCCAGGCAGCGGGCGATGGCGTTCAGCAACTGGTTGGAGCGGAACGGCTTGATGACGAAATCGACCACACCCGCGTGCAGCGCCTCGATCGCGGTATCGAGATCGGCATAGGCGGTCATCAGGATCACGTCGGAGAAAAAGCCGGCCGCGCGCTGTCCGGCCAGCCAGGCGAGGCCGCTCTCCCCCGGCATGACGTTGTCGAGGACCACGATGTCGAAATGCTGCGCATCCAGCCTCGCCGACGCTTCCTTCGCGTCGGCCGCCTCCTCGATCAGCTTGCAGCGCGGCCTGAGGACCTTGACCAGGAAGTTGCGCATGCCCGGTTCGTCGTCGACGATCAGGATCGACGCTTGCGCCAGCCACGGCCCGAACTCCGAATCCATCGCGGATTCGCTGGCATCACGGGCTGAAACCACCGACATTCGAAGTTCTCCCGGCAAACGACGTACCGAATCACGAGGCGCAACGGCGATGCCCATGCCAACGGCGCAACCGTCAAACCCTTGCCCATCGCGTCTTCGCAGACGCCGACAACCCATCCGATGCGAAAACCTCGCCCCTGGCCTCAGGGTGTTTCGCCCGCCACGAAGCGTGGCCGCCGCATCGTATTCGATGGACAACCAACAGTTGCCTACGACGAAGACCCCGGATCCGTACGCAACCGGGCGAGCGCTCCGCGCAGACCGTGCAACTGGTCCAGCAGATGCAGGATCACGTCGACGCCCTCGTCGTTGACCCCCATGTCGTCCTTCAGGTCCTGGATGAAGCGTGCCCGCGCAATGTCGCGTTCGGAAAAGCCCGTACCGGAGGACGTCTGCTCCGGAACCACCCAGCGCTGTTCGAGCCAGAACTCCAGCGTCTGCACTCGCAGGCCCGAACGGGCGAGGAATTCCTGCCTGTCCATCGTCATGACGTTGCACCTTCGCGCGGATTGAATGCCTTTGCCTTGCTCCAGTTCGACACGAATGCCTCAAGCTCCGGATCCGCCGGCTTCGGCAGGACCACCTTCAGCTTGACGAGTTCGTCGCCGGACCCGCCGCCCCGGCGCGGCGCACCCTTCCCTTTCAGGCGCAGCGTCGTCCCAGTGTTCGATCCCTTGGGCACCGCCATGGTGACCTCGCCACCTGGCGTCGGCACGCGGACCTGCCCGCCGAGCACGGCCTCGGCAAGCGAGATCGGCAATTCCAGCACGATGTCGTCGCCGTCCCGCGCGAACCGGGGGTCGGGCAAGACCTCCACCTCGATCAGCGCATCGCCGGGGCCGCCGCTGCCCGTGCCGGGGGCGCCCTTGCCCTTCAGGCGTAGCGTCTGTCCATCGACCATGCCCGGCGGAATCCTCACGTCGAGCGTGCCGCCCTCCGGCAGGGTCAGGCGCTTGCTCGCACCGGTGATCGACTCGACGAAATCGATCGGAAGCCGATAGTGCAGGTCCTCGCCGCGCTGGTTCGCGCGCGCTCGCTGCGCACGCCGCAGGATTTCCGCGAACGGATCGTCGCCGCCCATGAAATCGGCATAGCCGGCATCGCTGGTGTACGGCTGCTCGCCGTCCGGGGCGGCGTAGTCGCGGTAGTAGCGGCGCTGTGGCTGTTCCGCGCCGCTCGCATCGATCTCGCCGCTGTCGAAGCGCTTGCGCTTCTCCGCGTTCCCGAGCAGGCCGTAGGCCGTGTTGACGTCCTTGAATTTCTCTTCCGCCTCCTTGTCGCCCGGGTTGAGGTCGGGATGCAGCTTCTTCGCCAGCCGGCGATAGGCATTCTTGATTTCGTCGGCCGTGGCTGTCGAAGCCACACCGAGAACCTCGTACGGATTTTTCACGACTGACGCCAGTCCTTCGTTGCTTGACCAAGGAAGCGCGCGCCCCGTGCATTCGGTCGCAGCGGGGCAGGCGCACGCGAACCGCCTGCGCTCGGCGCGCAAGGCGTCCCGAGGATCAGACACCAGCCGCAGCGGGTTGTACAGTCTCCCGGTGCCGGGACGGATACGCCGGAGCGGGAGCGCGGCATGCCGGCGGCCGTCACGGTTTCTTCTGGTTGTCGTCCTTCACTTCCGTGAACTCGGCATCGACGACGTCCTCCGGCGACGCACCGGCGCCGGGCGTCCGCGCACCGGCCTGCGGGCCGGCCTGGCCGGCCTGTGCCGCGGCAAGCAGCGATTGCGCGGCCTCCTCCAGTTTGGCCGTACGCGACTCGATCGCGGCCTTGTCGTCGCCTTTCATCACCTTCTCGAGCTCGGACAGGGCTTCCTCGGCCCGGCCGATGGCGTCGCCGCCGACCTTGCCGCCGTGTTCCGCGATCGCGGAGCGCGTCGAGTGGACCAACTGGTCGGCCCGGTTGCGCAGTTGCACCAGCTCCTGGAACCGCTTGTCCTCCTCGCGGTGCGTCTCGGCGTCGGCGACCATCCGCTGGATCTCTTCCTCGGACAGTCCCGAGCCGGCCTTGATCTCGATCTTCTGTTCCTTGCCGGTGTTCTTGTCCCTGGCGGTGACATGCAGGATGCCGTTGGCGTCGATGTCGAACGACACCTCGATCTGCGGCGTGCCGCGCGGCGCCGGCGCGATGCCGGTGAGGTCGAAACGGCCGNGCCCTGCAGCACGTGCACGGTCACCGCGGTCTGGTTGTCGTCGGCGGTGGAGAAGGTCTGCGCGGCCTTGGTCGGCACCGTGGTGTTCTTCTCGATCAGCCTGGTCATCACGCCGCCCATCGTCTCGATGCCCAGCGACAGCGGGGTCACGTCCAGCAGCAGCACGTCCTTCACCGAGCCGCCCAGCACGCCGCCCTGGATCGCCGCGCCCACGGCTACCGCCTCGTCCGGGTTGAGGTCCTTGCGCGGCTCCTTGCCGAAGATGTCCTTCACCACGTCCTGCACCTTGGGCATGCGGGTCTGGCCGCCGACCAGGATCACCTCGGTGATGTCCGCCGCCTTCAGGCCCGCATCGTCGAGCGCGGTCTTGCAGGGGTCGATGGTGCGCTTGATGAGGTCGTCG
>NZ_LMSL01000040.1:44697-87708 GCF_001428405.1 Frateuria sp. Soil773 | reverse complement strand
GTACGGCAGGTTCACCTCGGTCTGGTGGCTGGAGGACAGCTCGATCTTGGCGCGCTCGGCGGCATCCTTCAGGCGCTGCAGGGCGAGCGGGTCCTTGCGCAGGTCGATGCCTTGTT
Organism: Frateuria sp. Soil773; assembly: GCF_001428405.1. Taxonomy (GTDB): domain Bacteria; phylum Pseudomonadota; class Gammaproteobacteria; order Xanthomonadales; family Rhodanobacteraceae; genus LMSL01. The sequence goes on along the minus strand of NZ_LMSL01000040.1, from coordinate 87,592 downwards.
CCTTCTGGAACTCCTCGACCAGGTAATCGATCACCCGCTTGTCGAAATCCTCGCCGCCGAGGAAGGTGTCGCCGTTGGTCGCCAGCACCTCGAACTGCTTCTCGCCGTCGACTTCGGCGATCTCGATGATCGAGACGTCGAAGGTACCGCCGCCCAGGTCGTAGACGACGACCTTCCGGTTGGCGCCCCCCTTGTCCAGGCCATAGGCCAGCGCGGCCGCGGTCGGTTCGTTGATGATGCGCTTCACTTCCAGGCCGGCGATCTTGCCGGCGTCCTTGGTCGCCTGGCGCTGGCTGTCGTTGAAGTAGGCCGGCACTGTGATAACGGCCTCGGTGACCGGCTCGCCGAGGTAATCCTCGGCGGTCTTCTTCATCTTCATCAGCACCTTGGCCGAGACCTCCGGCGGCGCCATCTGTTTGCCGTCGGAGGTTTCCAGCCAGGCGTCGCCGTTGGAGTGCGCAATGATCCTGTAGGGAACGAGGTGGATGTCCTTCTGCACCTCGGCGNCGGTGAACTTGCGGCCGATCAGGCGCTTCACCGCGTAGAAGGTGTTCTTGGGGTTGGTCACGCCCTGGCGCTTGGCCGTTGCGCCGACCAGCACTTCGCCGCCCTTCGCGAACGCCACGATGGACGGCGTCGTACGGTCGCCTTCCGAGTTCTCGATGACACGCGCCTTGGTGCCTTCGACCACCGCGACGCAGGAGTTGGTCGTGCCAAGATCGATGCCGATGATTTTTCCCATTTTCGTGTCCCCGATTCGGTGGTTTCGGTTCGATGGCCCTTTGCGTCCGGGCCATGGTCAAGGTCTATCCCGCCATTTCGCACGGGCGGCTCAGGCGGTTCGGAGCCTGATCGCCAATCCCGCCAGCGCGCATCCTTGAAAAGAAAGGTCGACCGCCAGGACCATGCCCAGCAGCCACAGGCTGTTCACCGGCCAGCCAAAAATGAAGATCAATCCGACGATGGCGGTGACCAGGCCCGAGGCGACGATCCAGCCCCAGCCATGCCGGGCCTTCGCACGGAAGCCGAGCCAGATGCGGGACAGCCCCGAAGCGGCCGCGAACAGTCCCAGCAACAACGTGAGGATGAACGACGCGAGCAGGGGATTCATGAGGGCGGTGATCCCGGCCACGAGGTACAGGACGCAGCCGGAAAGCCAGTAGAAGAAACCGCCCAGGTTTCTAGCGCCGATGGCGTGAAGAAGCTGTATCGCCCCGGCGACGGTCATCAGCAGGCCGACGTAGTACACCGTGGCGATCGTCGCCAGGACCATGTTGGCGAACGCGAGGATGCCCAGGCCGATGAGGACGATGCCCAGTGCGAAGAGCCATGCCCATCTCGCACGCATCCGGGCGGCCGCGCTCATGGACTCGGGGTGCTGGGAGGCTGTGGTCATGCCGGGTTTCCTCGGTGGCGCATCGGTTGGATCCGGGCAGCGCGGTCCGGCGGGAGAGCCGCCCGCCGCCCACGGATCTGCTGGCAACATGCATGCCAGTAGGTGAAGTGCTGGAGCATCAGCCACTTGACGCGGCGGCGACGGACCGGACGCGACCCGCATCCGACAATTTGTCCGTCCGGCATGGGACAGAGTGTCCGCGGCGCTTGCCCGGGTGATCCTGCGGCAACGCAGTCAGGGCGCTTGGTGAAGCCTCGAAGCTCGTCGATGGCGGCGCGTCCCGCGCCCGCGCAAGGCGGACGCCCTATCTCGACGCGCAGAACGCCTTGAAGTCCACGGCGGCCAGCGGCTTCGAATACAGCCATCCCTGCGCGAACTGGACGCCCGCGTCTTTCAGCAGCCGCTCTTGCCAGGGAGTCTCCACCCCCTCGGCTACCACGTAATGGCCCCGGGAACGGATGAACGTGGAGATCTGGTCGAGCCGCTTGCCGTCCGAACTCGTCAGGCTGCCCACGAACTCCCTGTCGAGCTTGATGATCGGGACGGGCTGCCGCGACAAGACGATGAAGTTGCTCTCGTCCAGATCGACGTCGTCCATGGCGACGAGCCGGTGTTCCCTGATCAGCCCCCGCAGCTCATCGAGGCCGAGGCGATCCGGGAAGCCGCGCTCGGTGATCTCCAGGATGATCTGTCGGCTGACGTCGGCGAGATTCGCCCTGCAGATGGCATATTCCAGTCCGCCTCGTCCCAGGACTTCCGGCGGGACGTTGATGCCTACGTGGATGTCGGCACGGTTTCTGAGCCAGTCCCCCAGGTCCCGGGCCACCGTGTCGATGACCCAGTAGGTCAACAGCCCGGATACCGGGGTCTCCTCGACGACGGGGACAAAATCCATCGGATAGACGACATCCGTACCGCGCCGCCAGCGCGCCAGCGCCTCGCACCCCACGCAGCGCCCGCCCTCCTGGAGCGCCACGGTCGGCTGGTATTCGAGGAAAAGCTCCTTCCGGAGGATCGCCTTATGCACCGCGCCAGGCGTGATGACGTTTTGTTCCATCGCGGCTCCCCCCTGGTAGCGTTACGGGTCCAACCTATCGCAACCGGGCCTGGAACGCGGCAAAGCCGTCGCGGGTGAGCTGTTCCATGATCGCCCGGACGTCCACGCCGTCGAATTCGCCGCTGGAGACGATGTCCGTTCCCTGCAGGTAAAGCTGGAGGTCCGCCAGATCCGGCGTATCGGGAAGGCGTGCGGCGGCCAGGGATTGCCCGATCGGGATGGCGACGAACTGTGCCGGATTGACGCCGCTTCGATAGATGTCGACGAGCATGGAACCTCCCAAGCATCGATGACGCCGGGCGCGGATCAGGCCGAGGCGCCCGGCGATTGCCCATGAGCGCGCCGTGCGGCATGGCGCGTACTCGATCAGTGAACCCGCAGAGCCTTCACACCCGGCGGTGGCGCCGCCGCAAACCGGATGGACAAGCCCGAACCGGAGAGAGGATAGTAGCCGTCGGCAAGCCTACTCTTCGACGATCCCTCCGGAACAGGCTTGGCGCCGCAAACGCAATCGGCCCATGGCTCGTCGCCGCGACGGAACGGCGACCGCGACTGGCAACGGCATCGTTGCAGCAGATACGAACGTGCAAGGTGGCAGCATGGCTGACAAAGACAAAGGCATTCCCGGCATCCATCCCTACGACAGCCCGGCGGGTGGCTGGGGCGCGCTGCGGGCCACGGCCAAGGCCGTCTTCGAGCAGATGAACGCCCCGGAGGCGGCGATCACGCTGTTCCGGACCAACAAGCCCTATGCGCTGCGCAGCAAGCGACCCGAGGGCTTCGACTGCCCCGGCTGCGCATGGCCGGACAAGCAGCACACCTCCACCTTCCAGTTCTGCGAGAACGGCGCCAAGGCGGTCACCTGGGAGGCCACCAAGAAGCGCGTGCCGCCGGAATTCTTCGCCGCGCACACGGTGAGCGAACTGCTGACCTGGAGCGACTACCAACTCGAGGGCGAGGGACGCCTGACCCACCCGATGGCGTACAACGCCGAGAAGGACATCTACGAAGCGGTCGACTGGGACGTGGCGGTGGCGCGCATCGGCGAGATCCTGCGCAGCCTGGCGGACCCGGACACGGTCGAGTTCTACACCTCCGGGCGCGCTTCCAACGAGGCCGCCTTCCTCTACCAGATCTTCGCCCGCGAATACGGCACCAACAATTTTCCCGACTGCTCGAACATGTGCCACGAGGCCACCAGCGTGGGCCTGCCGCAGTCGATCGGCATCGGCAAGGGCACGGTCTCGCTGGACGACTTCGATCACTGCGAGCTGATCATCGCCATGGGGCACAACCCGGGCACCAACCATCCCCGGATGATGGGCACGCTCCACGAGGTCGCGCGCCGCGGCGTGCCCATCATCGTGTTCAACCCGCTCAAGGAGCGCGCGCTCGAACGCTTCACCGACCCGCAGAACCCGGTGGAGATGGCCACCTTCAGCTCCACGCCGATCGCGTCCACCTACCTGCAGGTGAAGGTCGGCGGCGACGCGGCGGCGCTCAAGGGCATCATGAAGGCGCTGCTGGAAATGGACGATGCGGCCGCGCCCGGCGCCGAGGTGCTGGACCATGCGTTCATCGCCAAGCACACGCGCGGCTTCGAGGCGCTGGCCGCCGACGTGCGAGCGGCTTCCTGGCAGGACATCGAGGCCAAGTCCGGCCTGCCGATGCAGGCACTGCGCGACGTCGCCGCGGCCTACGCCAGGTCGAACGCCACCATCGTCACCTACGGCATGGGGCTGACCCAGCACCACCACGGCACGCAGAACGTGCAGCAGGTCGCCAACCTGCTGCTGATGCGCGGCAACTTCGGCAAGCCTGGCGCCGGCATCTGCCCGCTGCGCGGGCATTCCAACGTGCAGGGCGACCGCACCGTCGGCATCACCGAGAAACCGGGCGCCGACATGCTCAGGCGCATCGAGCAGACCTTCGGCTTCAAGCCACCGACCGCCCATGGCCATGACGCCGTCGCGGCGATGCAGGCCATCAGCGACGGCCGTTCGAAGGCGCTGATCTGCCTGGGCGGCAACCTCGCCGTCGCCATGCCCGATCCGCAGCGATGCTTCGCCGGCATGCGCAGCCTCGAACTCGCGGTGCACATCGGCACCAAGCTCAACCGTTCGCACCTGCTCACCGGCAGGCATTCCTTCATCCTGCCCTGCCTGGGGCGCACCGAACGCGACCTGCAGGCGGGCGGCCCACAGGCGGTGACGGTGGAGGATTCGATGTCGATGGTGCACGCCTCGCTGGGCAAGCTGCCCCCGGCCTCGCCGCACCTGCGCTCGGAACCGGCCATCATCGCCGGCATCGCCGCCGCCACCCTGCCCGACAGCAAGGTGCACTGGATGAAGTACATCGAGGACTACGACCTCATCCGCGACGCCATCGAGGCCGTCTTCCCGGACTTCGCGCAATACAACGAGCGCATCCTCGTCCCGGGCGGTTTCAGGCTGCCGCTGCCGCCCACCGAAAGGATCTGGAACACGCCCTCCGGCAAGGCCGAATTCCTGTGCATGAAGGGGCTGGACGAAGATCCCGTCGCCGTCGATCCGACCATCCTGACGCTGACCACCGTGCGCAGCCACGACCAGTACAACACCACCATCTACGGCCTCGACGACCGCTACCGCAGCGTGTTCGGCCGGCGCGACGTGGTGTTCATGAACGCCGACGACCTGGCCGAACGCGGCATCGAGCCCGGCGATGAAATCGTGGTCGAGACGGCCATCGGCCAGGGGCCGGAGCGCCGCCTGGCCAACGTCATCGCCGTCGCCCACGACATCGCCAGGGGTTCCGTGGCGACCTACTACCCCGAGGGCAACTGCCTGGTGCCGCTCGACTACAACGACCAGGCCAGCGGAACGCCGTCCTACAAGTCGATTCCCGTGCGCATCGTGGCCGCGCGGGCGGGATGACGGGCGATTCCGGTACGGAGTGGGCGGGAACGGTTCCCGCCTCGTCCGCCGGCACCGCCGGGACGAAGATCGTCGTGCCGCCCCGGCGCGGGGATCCGGCCCCGGGTCAGTCCGCCACGCGGATGGAAACCACCTGGCGCTCCCAGCGCGCCGGTCGCCGGTCGCCGGGAACGACGAGGCGCCATGCCCCGTCGCCGGGCGGCAGCGGGCGGCCGTTCTCGCGATCCGCCAGCAGCACCAGCCGGTTGCCCAGCGTCGGATCCAGTTCGCCCAGGCCGAACACCACCCTGTAGCCGTCGGTGGCCGTGACCGCCACGTAGTTGCCGAGCCGCTTGCCCCGGATCGCTTCGATCGGGGCGACGCCCGCGGCCGCAAGCACGGCACGCAGGTCATAGCCCTCGTAGCTGGCGGTTTTCCCGTGCGCGGTGGCCGAGACGGTTTGCCGCGGCACATGGGCAAGCAGCGCGGGCGACAGCGCGACGCGTCGCCCGTCGGGCACGGCGACGTAGACGGCGGCCGGCTCCGCGGCATGCGAAACCGCGCAGCAGAGCAGCGCGAGTACAAGGATCGCTTTGCGCATGGGTGCTCCCCGGATGGCCGACGCACGAGATGGCGAATATACGAATTGTGCCGATGATTACGCTACGCTGCGCGCTGCAGCAACGGCGGCCGCCATCGCCGCCCGGCGACGGCCGGCATCGGCGCCGATGCCCCCTGGCAATCGTGGCGCAGCCCCACATCGGCGATGATGCCCGCATGGATTCCAGCACTCCAACTCCCGGTCCCGCTTCGCCTGGCTACGTCGCGCGCCGTGTCGAGCGATGGCGTCGCGGGCGCGACGAACGGGTGGAGGATTGCATCGCCGAAGAGGCGCCTGTCGGCATGCTGTACAACGGCGTGTCCTTCGCGGTGATGATGGCGACCCCGCTCGACCTGGAAGACTTTGCCCTCGGCTTTTCGCTCAGCGAGGGGCTGATCGCCGAGGCGGCGCAATTGCATGCCGTCGAGCGCATCGAACTGCTCGAAGGCATCCAGCTCGCCATCACGGTGGCGCCCGAAGCGCCAGCCGCCCGGCTCGATGGCGAGGCGAAGCGCCTGCTGCCGGGGCGCGGCAGTTGCGGCATCTGCGGGACGCGCGACCTCGAAGACGCGGTACGCCAGCCGCGGCCCGTCGGAAACCCGAATCCATTCCCGGCCCCGGCGCTGGAGCGGGCGCTGGCCGAGCTGCCGCTCAACCAGCCGATGAATGCCGCCACCGGCGCCGTCCACGCCGCCGCCTGGGCCGACGCCGAGGGCCGGGTCGTGCTGGTGCGCGAAGACGTGGGCCGGCACAACGCGCTCGACAAGCTGATCGGCGCGATGGCTCGTGCCGGCATCGCGCCGGACGCCGGCATGCTGCTGCTGACCAGCCGCGCCAGTTACGAAATGGTCACCAAGGCAGCCAATGCCGGCATCGGCTTCATGGCCGCGATTTCCGCACCCACGGCGCTGGCCGTCGAACTGGCGCGCAGCGCCGGCGTATGCCTGGTCGGCTTCGCGCGACCGGGCAGCCACAACGTCTACACGTACCCTGACCGGCTGGTTTCCGGCCGATAGCGGAGAACGGCCCGGGTGTCATCGCCTTGCAGCCGACGCACGCAGCACCGCCCAGATCGAAATCAATCCCGCGGCCAGCAGCGGATGGCCGTGGGCGGCAACCGCAACCGGATCGTCCCGGCCATGTCGAGCGACCACGGCGGCGACCTGGCCCACAGCCTGGCCTGCCCGCAACGCAATCCCAGGTAACTCCCGTGCGCGCCGGCTTGCCGCACCTCCGTCGCGGCGACGACGACGCCATCGGCGTCGCCGGCGGCTGCACCGCCTGCCTCGTGCAGCTCGATCGCCTCCGGCGCGATATGCCAGTCCACCGCCGTATCGCCAGGGAGACCCGTCTCCACGGGCAAGGCCACGTTGCCCTCCGGCCAGAACAGCCGCTGCGCCCCCGGTTCGCCGACCAGCCGCCCGCCATGCACGTTGCGATGCCCCAGCAGGCGCGCCACCGCGCCATTGGCCGGCCGCGCATGCACCTCCCATGGCGCGCCGGCCTGCACGATGCGGCGCCCATGCATCACCACCAACCGGTCCGCCACCGCGGCCAGTGCGGGGTCGTGGCTTGCCGCCAGCGCCGGAATGCCCGCCGCATGCACCTCCGCGATCAGCTCGGCCAGCACGTCGTCGCGGGTGGCCGGGTCCAGCGCCGAAGTCGGTTCGTCCAGCAGCAGCAATTGCGGCCGCCGCGCCAACGCACGCGCCAGCGCCACGCGCTGCTGCTGGCCGCCGGACAGTTGCGCGGGACGCCGCTCGGCCAGTGCGGCCAACCCCACCCGCTCCAGCCATGCGACGGCCTGCCGGCGGCGATCCGCGCCGCGCAGGGCGAAGGCCACGTTCTGCCAGGCGTTCAAATGCGGAAACAGCGCATGCCCCTGCGGCAGGTAGCCCACCGCACGCTGCTGCGGCGGCAGGCCGCCGAAGGGTTCGCCGCGCGCCGGCAGCAGCCCCGCGATGGCGCGCAGCAGCAGCGACTTGCCCTCCCCGCTCGCGCCCAGCAACACGGTGAAACCCTCCACCTCGAACGAGGCGGACAGTGCCACCGGATGCTCGATGCGGTAGTCGATCCGCATCACGCCAGCCGCCTGCGCACGGCCAGGCCCAGGGCCAGCGGCAAGGGCAAGGCGACCAGGAAGAACACCCACAGCAGCGGGTACACCGCCGACAGGCCGGTGTCCTGCAGGTTCGTCCACAGCTTCACCGGGATGCCCTGCGGATAATAGGCCACGATCAGCACCACGCCGAACTCGCCCAGCGCGCGCACCCAGGCCAGCGCCACCGCGGCGGCGAGGCCGAGCCTTGCCAGCGGCAGGCTGACGCGGAAGAAGCTGCGCGCGGGCGAATGGCCGAGCGTCAGCGCGATCTGCTCCAGCTCGCGCGGCACGCCTTCGAAGGCGGCGCGCGCGGCGAGTACGTAGTAAGGCAAGGCGGCGTAGAACTGCGCAATCACGAAGGCCGGCGCCGAGTTGGTGAGCAGCAGGCCGGCCCGTTCGAGCCACTGCCCGGCCGGACCGTAGGGGCCGTACATCGTGGCGAGCAACAGGCCCATCGCCAGCGGCGGCGTGAGCAGGGCCAGCAGCAGCAGCGCGTCGACCAGCCACTGCCCGCGTACGCGATGGCGCGCCAGCCACCACGCCAGCGGCGTGCCCAGCGCCACGATCAGCGCCAGCGCGACCAGGCTCAGGCCCAGCGACACCGCCACCGCGTCGCCGTCGCCGCGCGCGAAGCCGAGATGGCGCCAGTCGGTGGCGATCGCCAGGCCCGCGAACGGCGCGGCCAGCAGCAGCAAGGCCAGCGCCGCGGCGAACGTCGTCAGCCGTGGCCGCATGGCATCGCTCAAAGGGCATCCCCGTGCGGCGGGTCGTAACCGCGCTCGCGCAGCATCGCCTGCCCCTGCGCGCCCTGCATGAACCGCACGAAGGCGCGGCCCAGCGCAGGCTGCCGCGCAACGGTCGGCACCGCGGCGTAGAACACCAGCGGCTGCGCCTCGATCTTCTTGCCGCTGGCGAGGGCGAAGCCGGCCTGCGCGTACCACGGCGCCTGCATCGCCGGCTGCGCCAGGTCGATCTCGGCCGGCAGGTCGACGGTGGGCAGGCGGTGCGAGAAGGCCGCGCTGGCGTAGCCGATCGCGGCGTCGATCTGGCCCGCTTCCAGCCGCGACATCAGCGAGGTCTCGGCGAAGAGCTGCCGCGGATTCTGGAAATCGCCGGCCACCTGTTGCAGCAGGTCGGGCTGTCGGTAATAGCGCGATGCCAGTTGCAGGGCGAGCAGTGCGTTGGCGCCCTGCGGGTCCACCGCGGGATCGGTGCGGCCGAAGCGCAGGCCGGGCTCGCGCAGCACGTCGTACCACGCCTTCCTGCCGGCGGCGGCGGCCTTGAAGTCGGCGGCGAAGCGGCTCTTCGGGCTGTAGACCACCACCATGCGCGTGCTGGCTACCGGCACCGCATGCGCCACCAGGCCGGCCTTCCGTACCACCTGCATCGGGCCGGGCGTGATGCACACGAACACGTCGGCCTGCAACTGCCTGCCGGCCAGCAGGCGCGCCAGTGCGTACGAGCCCTGGCCGATGCCCTGGTAGCTGGCGTGTTGCGCCGCGGCCACCGCGGGACCGAGGTCGTGGTCCATCACCACGCCCATCGAGCCGGCATAGGCCACGCGCAGCACCGGCGCGTCGGCGGCCAGCGCGGCGAAGCCGATCATCAGGAGCAGCGGCGCCAGCCAGCGCATGCGGGGCGACATGCGGCTCATGCCTTGCCATCCTTGTCCGCACGGCGCTGGCGCACGCTGTCGCGCACGTCCACGTCGAACAGCACTTCGAGCGCGCCGCCACCCGACACCGCCAGCTCGAACGACAGGCCGGCGCGGCTCGGAAGGCGCGCGGCGAGTTCGCGCACCGCCGCGTCCGACAGCTCCATGCGCCAGCCGTCGTCGTTGCGACGCCAGCCGTGCTGCGCGGCCAGCGCCAGTTGCTGGCGCCCGTCGCGGCCGTCGGGCCAGCGGGTGACGTTCTCCACGGTGCCGCCGGCCAGCAAGGCCGCCAGTTCCGCCTCGTCGATGCGCAGGCGCAGCGCCTGTCCCTGCTGTTGCACTCTCATCGGCTCACCTCGTCCCAGCTTGCCTCGGTATTGCAGTCGGCCAGTTGCGCGGCTTCGTCGGCGGCCAGCGCGACCTCCGCGCAATCCAGCGCCTGTTGCAGGGCTCGCAGCGAACGCCGGCGCGGCTCGCGCTCGCGCAGCAGCGCGGCGAGCAGGCCGCGGCTTTCCGTGTCGAGGCGCAAGCGCATCGGCAAGACGTGGCCGGCGCAGCGCAGGCCGCGCGCCAGTGGCTGTTCCGTGCGCAGCCGTCCCAGCAGCGCGGCGCCGAGCAACGGCATGTCCACCGGGATCACCACCAGGTCGGCATCGCCCGCCACCGTCCCGGCAATGGCGGCCAGGCCGCCCAGCGGACCGAGTCCAGGCTGCGCATCGGCGATGCCGCGGTAACCGTGACGGTCGCCGCTCACCCGCGCCTCGTCCACGCCGGCGGCGCGCAGCGCGTCGAGCTGGCGTTCGAGCAGTGGCCGGCCGCGCCAGTCCAGCAGCGCCTTGTCGCGCCCCATGCGCGTCGATTGGCCGCCGGCCAGCACCACGCCGATGCACGGCAGGCGTTCAGTGGCCGTGGGCATGGCCGGCATGGTCGTGCCGCTCGGCATCGCGCTGTTCCTCGCACAGCGAGCAGCCCTCGCTCCAGGCGCTGTCGCCGTCCACGTAGTGTTCCCGCTTCCAGATCGGCGCCTCGTGCTTCACCGCCTCGATCGCCAGCCGGCAGGCGCGGAAGGCCTCGTCGCGGTGCGGCGTGCCGGCGGCGACCACTACGGCGAGGTCGCCGATGGCGAGGTCGCCCTTCGCATGCGCGATCCACAGCTTCAGCGGCGCGCCCACCTCGGCCCGCGCGCGTTCGCCGATGGCGCGGAACGTGCGCAGCGCCAGCGGCTCGAACAGGTCGTAGCTGATGCCGGTGACCACGCGGCCCACGTTGTGGTCGCGCACCCGGCCGATGAAGGTGGCGATGCCGCCGAAACGGGGATCGCTCACGAAAGCCAGCGCCTCGGCCACGTCCAGCGCGGCCATGCGGCGCTCCACCACGGCGACGTGCAGGTCGTCCATCTCAGCCTCCGCTCACCGGCGGCAGCACGGCCAGTTCCACGCCTTCGGGCACGCTGCGGTGGTTGTGCAGGATTTCCTCGGCGCTGGCGAAGGCGGAGCAACGCACCAGCCCCGCGGGAATCGCCGGAGCGTGTTCGGCGAGATGCGCCGCAAGCAGCTCGCGCAGCTCGGCGATGCTGCTGCCGGCAGGCACGTCGAGTTCCACGTGGCCGCTGGCGTCGGCTTCGCGCAGGGCGCCGTACAGGGCGATGCGGGTCTTCATGCGCTGCATCCGTCGATGATCGGGCTTTCCAGGTGGCCGAGGCCGCATACGTCCACCAGCGTGCCGGCGGGAAGTTCGGTCGCCTCCACCGGCACCACCGCCCACGCGTTGGCTTCGGCCAGCGGGCGGATGCGGTAGGACTCCTGTCCCGGCAGCACGGCCACCGCGAGGCGGCCCTGCGCATCCAGCGCCACGCGCGCCTTGAGGTGGAAGCGCAGGCGCGGCTTCTTGGCGTAGTCGGCGGCCAGCGGCACGCGCCACGGCGCTTCGCGCGGCAGGCCCAGCATGGCGCGCAGCGCCGGCTCCACGAAGAAGCGCAGCCCCACCGCTACCGCGATGGGGTTGCCGGGCAGGCCGAAGAACAGCGTGCCGTCGGGCAGGCGCGCGAACAGCAGCGGCTTGCCGGGGCGGATCGCCACCTTGTGGAAGATCGCCTCCGCGCCCAGCCGCTCCAGCGCCTGCGGCACGAAGTCGTAGCGGCCCATCGAAACCGCGCCGGTGGACACCACTACGCGCGCGCCGGCGGTGCGGGCGCGCGCGAAGGCGGCGAGGAAGGCCTCCGACTCGTCGCCCACCGTCTCGATGTACGCGAGTTCGGCGCCGGCGCGCGGCACGCGTTCGGCCAGGAAAGGGCCGTTGGAGTTGTGGATCTGCCCAGGCGCCAGCGGTGCGGCGGGACCATCCACCAGCTCGCGGCCGGTGCACAGCACCGCCACGCGCGGGCGCTCGGCCACCGTCACGCTCGCCACGCCCAGCGCGGCGAGCAGCATCAGGTGCTGCGGCGCCAGCACGCAGCCGGCGGCGAGCACGGCTGCGCCCGCGGGCACGTCGGAACCGGCGCGGCGCACGTTTTCCTCGGCGGCCACGTCGGCCAGCAGGCGCACGCGCGGCGGCGCTTCCAATCGCGCGGTCTGCTCCACCGGGATCACGCGGTCCAGGCCCTCGGGCAGGCGCGCGCCGGTCATGATTTCCCACGCGCCGCGCTGCGCGCGCGCGATGCCGTCGCCTGCGGCCTGCTCGCCCTCGACGGTCCATTCGCTGCCCGCGGCAAGCACTTCGCCACCGCCGCCCAGCGCGTAGCCGTCCATCGCCGAATTGTCGAACGGCGGCAGCGCGCCGGGCGCCACGACCGGCGCGGCGAGCACGCGGCCCATCGCCCCGGCCATGGGCACCTCCTGCGCGGGCAGCGGTGCGCAGGCGGCGAGGATCAGCCGCAATGCCTCGGCCGGATCGAGCAAGGCATGGCTCATGCGTGGCCCTCGCCCGCGGCCATCGCCAGCGCATGCGCGAGGATGGGCGCGAGGATGTCCATGCCTTGCGCCACCGCCTTCGCGCTGCCGGGCAAGGCGATCACCAGCGTGCCGCCGAGCAGCACCGCCTCGGCGCGGCTCAGCCAGGCCAGCAGCGTGTGCTGGCTGCTCTCGCTGCGGAACATCTCCGCAAGGCCGGGCACGCGGCGCTCGGCGACTCGCGCCAGCGCCTCGGGCGTCACGTCGCGCGGGCCGAGCCCGGTGCCGCCGGTGCACAGCACCAGGCGGATCCCCGCGGCCGCCAGTTCGCGCAGGCGCATGGCCAGCGGTTCGGCTTCGTCCGCCCGCACTTCGGCGGGGCCGACGTCGGCGCCCAGGGCGCGCAGGCGTTCCACCAGCAGCGGACCGGAGGTGTCCTCGTAGTCGCCGCGATGGGCGCGGTCGCTCAGGGTGACCACGGCGGCGGGCACCCCTTCCAGCCGCGGCGTGGCGCGCGGGCGGTAGCGCTCGCGCTCGGCCTCGCTCATGCCGTCGGGGTGGAGCCACAGTCCCTTCTTGCCGCCTTCCTTGAACAGCAGCCGCACGCCGCCGATGGACAGCGCGGGCTGCACCGGCTTGGTGAGGTCGTAGAGCGTGAGCAGGGCCGCGTTGACGCCGGCCAGCGCCTCCATCTCCACGCCGGTGCGGGCGCAGGTGGCCGCCTCGCAATACACGCGGATGGCCCGGCGCTCGGCCACCGGCTCGCAGCGCAGCTCCAGGTATTCCAGCGGCAGCGGGTGGCACAGCGGCATCAGTTGCGAGGCGATCTTCGCGCCCTGCAGGCCGGCGATCTCGGCCATCGCGATGGCGTCGCCCTTGGGCAGCCGTTTCGCCACGATGTCGCCGAACGCGCTGCCGGCATGCAGCTCGCCCACCGCCACCGCGCGGCGGGCGGTGGCGCGCTTGCGGCGCACGTCGGCCATGTGGAACGCACCCTCTTGAAGCGATGCGCGCTCCTCGCGCTGGCGCATGGATCAACCTCCGGTGGATGCGAGATGGGGCGTGATGCCGGTACGGCCTTCGTGCAGGAAATGCCCCTGCTCCTTGCGGCCGATCTGGCCGCCGATGGCGCGCACCAGGTCGTCGAGCTGGTCGTCGCGTTGCAGGTGGGCGCGCAGCGGGATGCCGAACTCGCCGAACAGGCACAGCCGCAGGTCGCCGGTGGCGGTGACGCGCAGGCGGTTGCAGCCGGCGCAGAAGTCCTTCGAGTACGGCGCGATGATGCCGATGCGCCCGGCGTAGTCCGGATGACGGTACTCGCGCGCGGGACCGGCGTCGGCGGCGCGCGGCAACGCCTGCCAGCCCGATTCGCGCAGCTCGGTTTCCAGCGGCTCTGCCCGCTCGTGATGGTCGCGGAAGAACGCGAGGTTGTCGCCGGTCTGCATCAGCTCGATGAAGCGAAGGCCCACTGCGTGGTCGCGCAGGTAGTCCAGCCAGCGCGGCAGTTCGCGGTCGTTGACGTCCTTCAGCAGCACCGCGTTGAGCTTGGCGGGCAGGCCGGCGGCCAGGGCCATGTCGATGCCGCGCAGGATGTCGTCCAGCCGGTCGTGGCCGGTGATGCGCGCGAAGGCGGCGCGGTCGAGACTGTCCACGCTGACGTTGATGGCGTTGAGCCCGGCGTCCATCCATTCGCCCAGCCGGCGCGACAGCAGGGTGCCGTTGGTGGTCATCGCCAGCCGGGTCACGCCCGGCGCGGCGGCGGCGGTGCGCAGCACGTCGGTGAGATCGTGCCGCACGCTGGGCTCGCCGCCGGTGATGCGCAGCTTGTGCATGCCCAGTTCGGCGAAGCCGCGCAGCAGGCGCGCGATCTCGTCCAGCGACAATGGCCCCGCGATGCCCGCCCCGGCGCGGTAGCCGTGCGGCAGGCAATACGTGCAGCGGAAATTGCACGCGGGAGTGATCGACAGGCGCAGGTAAGGAAAGCTGCGACCGTAGCGATCGGCCAGCGGGGTCATGCCATGTGCTCCTTTCCAATGTTCGGGAGGCGAGCGCGTTTCCCCGCTCGCCCGGTGGTTCCATGAACCACGGACGCAGCACCATGTTTCCGTGGAAACGAAGATCCTGCGTCTCGGAGTTGCCCTGCGATTGTCGTTCTTATCCCGCCCCATGTCGATCACGCCGGCCACTGGCTGGTGCGCCGTTTCCGGCCTTTTCCATTCACGTTTCCAAGCAAATCGTCGACGTCCACCGCCGGTTGGACTCCGTCGCAGGAAGGGTGAACCGCTGCAACCGGCCCATTGGCGAAAAGCCATGGATTTCTTCACGGAAAGTGCACGGAAGCCGGGTGGCTGGGCCCATCGCGACCGGCTCCCATCGTGCAGGCGGGCACGGCCATGGAAAGCTTCCGCGCGGTCAGCGTGACCAGGCGCAGCTCGTGATGACGGTGGCGTCGTCGAGAAGCAGCGAGTAGCCCAGCCGGAAGCGCATGCCGGCCGGCAGCGATGCGGCGAGCGCCTCGGCGGTTTCGGCCTCGACCGTTCCGTCGTGCGCATCGACGACTTTCAATGCGCTGAATTCGAAGATCCGCCCTACGGTCGCCGCCGTGGCCTTGTAGAAGCTTTCCTTGGCGGAAAAGGCGACGGTGAGCGCCATCGGCCAACCGAGCCTTTGCGCGAGCCCATCCAGCGCCTGTCGTTCGGAGGCGTCGATGACCGACTGCGCGATCGCGTCGAGCGCGCCTTCCGTCGCCACGTGCTCGATATCGATGCCGACGCCGCGCATCGCGCCCCCGCGCAAGGCCACCGCGGCGGCGATGCCTGCGGCATGGGTGATGCTGCCTATGAAGCCACCCGGCCAGGCCGGCGCGCGCGACGGCGTGACGGCAAGGTCGACCGCGCCGCCGCCGGCCTCGGCAAGCGCGGCAAGGGCCGCCCGCCGGCCGGCGAGATATTCCGCCCGGCGCTTGGGTACGCTGCGCGCCACCGACGGCGGGCAGGCGAGGCCATGGCGGGCGAAGTGCGCGTCATCGCCCTCCTCCACCCCGAACGGCAGTAGGAACGCATCGGGCAGGCCGCCCGGATGCCGCGCAAGCGACAGGCGTTGCAAGTCAGGCCTCCACCTGGGGTCTCAACACGATCCCATTCTGCCGCCGCCGCACGGCCACCCATATCCGCCAGAAGTACAGGATGCCGATGCCGGCCTCGAACGACGAACCGACCACCCATGCCGTAGGCAGGTATTCGGCATCGCCCACGTGGCCCAGCGTGATCAGGTAGATGGTGGGGATGCTCAGCACCCACATCATCACGAAGCGCACCGCGAACAGGAACCGCGTCAGCCCCATCGCCTCCAGCACCGCCTGCCCGGTCATCGAGAAGGCGAACGCGAGCGAGTACGTCCACAACACCTTCGACGTCGCTACCGCCGCGTGGCGGATCTCGTCCGGCTTGTCGGCCAGCCCGAACGGGTCGAGCAGCACGTTGGGCGTAACGATCTGCAGGTAGGTGGTGAACGCCGCGTACACCAGCTCTATGCCCAGCGTGACTAGCACGATCCGCGGCACCTGCCCGAACTCGCCCTGCCCCAGCGCGATGCCGCACAGCACGCTGCAGCCGATGCCCAGCCCCAGCAGCGGTATCACGCCGATATAGCTGACGGTGAGGTTGACGTTGTTGGCCGCCAGCGCAATGGCGCCGAGCCCGGCGATGATCCAGATGAAAGCCGCATTGCCGAAGTTGCCGATGCCCGCCGTCACGCCCAGCGCGATGCCTTTCCTGACCCGCGGCATCACGTCGCCGCGATGGAGGCCGCGCGCCGCCACCAGCCGCCGCACGTCGCTCCACACCGCCCTGGGCATGTAGGCCACGTAGATCAGCGTGATCGCCAGCGTCCCGGCCAGCGTGCCGAGCGCCGAGCCGCGCATGCCCAGCTCCGGCAGGCCGAACCGGCCGAACACCAGGCCGATGGTCGCGGCGATGCCCACGGCCTGCCCCACCAGGCCGGCGACCAGGGTGATGCGCGTCTTGCCGATGCCGTTGAAGTACGACGACAGCGCCATGTTGAACGTCATCGCCGCGCCGAAGTACGCCGCCCAGTAGAGAAACTGCGACTCCAGCCGCGTCAATGCGGGCGGCCGGTGGCTCAAGGCCGGGATCCACGCCATCAGCGGCGCCAGCAGCCACAGCAGCACGGCAAGCACCACGCCGACCACGATGCCGATCGCCGCCTGCCACGCGGCGTCCGCATGGCCCGAGCGGCCGTACGCCTGCGCCACGCAGGACCGCGAAAACCCGACCACCGCCACGAAGAAGCCGACGATCGCCATCGCCGTGTACACCGCCGGACCGGAGGCCGCCAGCGTATCGGCGGAATACCGCGCCAGGCAGATCCGGTCGACCAGCATCATGATCAGGTTGCCGATCATGGACCCCATCAGGGGCAGCGAGACCTTGAGGATCAGCCGGGCGATGCCGAGGCTCGACGGCGGCGCGCCCGCTGCTGGCGCGACGGCGCTCAAGCCGCGCTCCCCGGCGGCGGCACGCGCGCGGTCAGGCGCACCGGCACCGAGCTGGGTGCCATGAAGAAGTTCAGCAGTTCCTTCGCCGGCGGCGCCTTCGGGTCGGGCGCCAGTTCGAAGTTGCGCAGGATCATCGACACCACCACCTTGATCTCGGTCAGCGCCAGGAAGCGCCCGGGGCACAGCCGCGCCCCGCCGCCGAACGGGAACAGCTTGCGGCTGGGGTCCTCCTCGCCCGGATCGCGCAGTTCCGCGATCCAACGCTCGGGGCGGAACCGCTCGTGCTGCGGGAACTGCGCCTCGTCGCGCCCCTCGCCCACCGTCGCCACGATGATCGCGGTGTTCTTCGGGATGAAGGTATCGGCCACGACGCAATCGGCATTGGCGGTGAGCCCCAGGTACGGGGCGACCGCCTTCAGCCGCTGCGTCTCGCTGTGCGCCGCCTCCAGGTACGGGAACGCCTTCATCTGCTCCCACTCGCGCGGCAGCGGCGCATCGCCCAGCACCCGGTCCACCTCGGCGGCCAGCGCGGCGGCGGCGGCCGGGTTCTGCGCCAGCAGGCACAGCATCCATCCGATCGAGTTGGCGGTGGTGTCCTCGCCGCCGACCACGCTCAGGATCGCGTTGGCGACCAGTTCCTCGTCGGTGAACCCGGACTCCGGATCCTCGCTGGCGGCGATCATCGCCTCCAGCATGTTGGCCGGCTTGCGCTGCTGCTCGCGCTGGTGCGCCATGCGCTCGCGCGTGTTGCGGATGAACTCCGTCACCCGCGTCTCGATGTCGGCGAACGAACGCTCGGCCGCGCGGTCCACCGGCAGCTTGAAATAGCGCCAGTACGGGAAGGCCGCGGTGGTGCGCTGGCCCAGGCGCCGGAACATGCTGTCGATGTCGCGCTGCAGGGGATCGCCATCGTGGTTCACCGCGTCGATGTCGTGGCCCATGGCGATGCCGACGATGGTGTCCAGCGCCATCGCCTTCAGGTCGCGGCGCAGGTCGATGGCGCGGCCTTCGGCCCTCATCGTTGAATCGGAGCCAGGAAGGATGAACCGGAGCTGGCCTGCGACAACTCCGTTGCCGCGCCAATCAGGCACCATGGGCGAGTTCGCGCCATCCTTCATCGAGACCCGTCAGGACCCATGAGCCAGAAACTCGATCCCCTCGCCGGCAAGCCGGCGCCCGCCTCCGCCCTGGTCGACATCCACGCCCTGCTCGCCGCATACGCCGACCTGCGGCCCGATCCCGGCGTGCCGGCGCAGCGCGTGGCGTTCGGCACGTCCGGCCATCGCGGCAGTTCGTTCGAGCGCAGTTTCAACGAGTGGCACATCCTCGCCGTCAGCCAGGCGATCTGCGACTACCGCCGGCAGAACGGCATCGACGGTCCGTTGTTCATCGGCGCGGACACGCATGCGCTGTCGCAGCCGGCGTTCGACAGCGCACTGGAGGTGCTGGCGGCGAACGGGGTGGAGACGATGGTCTCCGCCGGCGGCGAATTCACGCCCACGCCGGCGGTCTCGCACGCGATCCTGGCCTACAACAGGGGCCGCACGAGCGGCCTGGCCGACGGCATCGTGGTCACGCCGTCGCACAACCCGCCGGACAACGGCGGCTTCAAGTACAACCCGACCAACGGCGGGCCGGCCGACACCGGGATCACCCGCTGGGTGCAGGACCGTGCCAACGCCCTGCTCGAGGACGGCCTGAAGGGCGTGCGGCGGATGCCGCTGGCGCAGGCGCGCAAGGCGGCGAACGTCCGTGCGTACGACTACCTCGGCGCCTACGTCGCCGACCTCGGCAGCATCGTCGACTTCGAGGCGATCCGCGCCGCCGGCGTGCGCATGGGCGTCGATCCGCTGGGCGGCGCCGGCGTGCACTACTGGGGGCCGATCGCCGAGCACTACCGGATCGATCTCGACGTGGTCAGCGACGCAGTCGATCCGCAGTTCGCCTTCATGTCGCTGGACTGGGACGGCAGGATCCGCATGGACCCGTCGTCCAGCCACGCGATGCAGCGGCTGATCGGATTGAAGGACCGCTACGACGTCGCCTTCGCCTGCGATACCGACCACGACCGCCACGGCATCGTCGCCCGCTCCAGCGGCCTGATGGAGCCGAACAACTACCTGTCGGTGCTGGTCGACTACCTCTACCGGCACCGGCCCGGGTGGAGCGCACAGGCGGCCGTCGGCAAGACCGTCGTCACCACCGCGCTGATCGACCGCGTGGTCGCACGGCTCGGCCGCCGGCTGTACGAGGTGCCGGTGGGCTTCAAGTGGTTCGCCGAGGGCCTGTACGACGGTTCGCTCGGCTTCGGCTGCGAGGAAAGCGCCGGCGCCTCGCTGTTGCGCCGCGACGGCACCGCCTGGTCCACCGACAAGGACGGCCTGGTGCCGGCCCTGCTGTCGGCCGAACTCACCGCACGCACGGGCCGCGACCCGGGCGAGTTGTTCGCGCAGCTCACGCAGGAGCTCGGCAAGCCGTACGGCAACCGCGTCGAGGCCGCCGCCACGCCCGCGCAGAAGGCGCAACTGGCCAGGCTGTCGCCCGCCCAGTTGCGCACCGACCGGCTTGCCGGCGAGAAGATCCAGCAGGTGCTGGACAAGGCGCCCGGCAACGACGCCGCCATCGGCGGCATCAAGGCGGTCGCCGCCAGCGGCTGGTTCGCCGCCCGACCGTCCGGCACCGAGGCGATCTACAAGATCTACGCCGAGAGCTTCAAGAGCGAGGAGCACCTGCAAAGCCTGCTTGCCGAGGCGCAGGAGATCGTCGACGCGGCCCTGGCCTGACCGCCGGCAAGCGTGCCGGAGCCGGGATTACCGGCCCCGGCGCGCGGCGAGGCGTTCACGCACCTGTCAAGCGCAGGCTGCTTCCATTCGAAGGGCTACGCAGCGGAGAAGCCACATGCCCCATCCCTTCAAGGTCGGCGACCACGTTCGCTGGAATTCCGAAGCCGGCTACGTCAGCGGCACGATCACCAAGGTGCACACGCGCGACACCGAGTACAAGGGCCACGTGCGCCGCTGCAGCGAGGACGACCCGCAGTACGAGATCAAGAGCGACAAGACCGACCACGTCGCCATGCACAAGGGATCGGCGCTGCACCGGATCGCCTGATGCCAGCGCTTCCCGCCACGATCTGGACGATCGGTCACTCCACCCGCACGCTGGCGGAGTTCCTCGATCTGCTGCGCGCATACCGGATCGAAGCGATCGCCGACGTGCGGCGCTTTCCCGGCTCGCGCCGCCATCCGCAATTCGCCAGCGACGCATTGGCCGCGGCCCTGCAGGCCCAGGGCATCGCCTACCGGTGGCTGCCGCAGCTCGGCGGCCGGCGCAAGGCCAGGCCCGATTCCCCCAACACCGCCTGGCGCAACGCCTCGTTCCGCGGCTATGCCGACTACATGGACAGCGCCGAATTCGCCGGCGGCCTGGACGACCTGCTCGCCCTGGCAACCCGCCTGCGCACCGCGCTGATGTGCGCCGAGGCCGTCTGGTGGCGCTGCCACCGCTCGATGATCGCCGATGCCCTGCGCGTGCGCGGCATCGAGGTCGTGCACATCGCCGGCGCCACGCACAGCACCGTCCATCCCTACACTTCCGTCGCACGGGTGGTGGACGGCCGGCTCAGCTATGCCCCGCCCCAGGCGGACCTGCTTGGGGCCGGTCCGCCGTCGGCGTCCTAGCCGGCAAAGCCGCTTGGCGCTGCCCTTGCGAGCCCGCGAGGCGCCATCGGGATCGGCCCAGGCAAGCCCGGCATCGGAAATCCTCCCGGCATCCGGGGCCAGCACGCACGCGACTGCCGGTTTCGCCGCGCCGCGCATGGACGAGCCGCGCTGCAACCGGTACGACGACCGGCGGGAAAACGGCGGCACCAGCTTTCCATGACACCCCGGTAACGCCCGCTGGCGCAGCCTGTCTCGCACAGGGCACACCGAGGATCCCGCCATGGGCAAGCGGCCGCCGCACGCCGGAGTCAGCCGCCTCGAACAGAGGCGGTTCCTCGAAGCCTATGGCAAGGCGGTCGCCGCCTTGCCGTCCGCCGCACCGAACCGGCAGCCGACCCATCCGCCGCGCAGGCGGCCGGCACCGCGCTCCAACGCCGCCTTGCGCGATGCCTTGCCGCATGCCCGCTGGCTCGCCTACATCCTGCTGCTGGTCGCCCTCGTCACGATCATCGCCACCGGCTTCTACCTCGGCGCGGTGCATCAGGAACCCCGCCCGCAGGGCGGCGACCGCTCGTCCATGGCATGAAGGCGGCCGTGGCCGCGGGCGTCAGCCCGGGTGTCAGCCCGAAAAACCGGCCACCCGGCGCTGCGCTTCGCGGATCGCCGCGACCAGTTGATCGCGCCCGAACGGTTTCATCAACGTGACGGCGGCAGCCGGCATGGCGGCCGGCCTCGCCGGCACGCTGCTGGACACCAGCACGATCGCGAGCCTGGGGTAGCGTTCCGCCGCGGCCACCACCAGCGCCTCCGATTCGCTCTCGTCGGCCAGATGGATATGCGCGATCAGCACGGCCAACGACGGATGCAGCTCGATCAGACGATGCGCTTCGTCGGCCTGCGTGGCGGTGAGCGTGGAAAATCCCTCGCTCTCCAGCGCCAGCGCGGCACTCTCCGCGATCATCCAGGAGCGATCGACGATCAGCGCGAGCGGGTTCGACGCAGCCATGGTCACTCCAGCGCCGGCCAGGCGGTATCAGATGCAGCATGGGCGGCGCCGGCCAACGCGCCGTCCATTCCCCTCTTCCGCCCACGACCGGCGTACGCCGGCCGCGGCGGGATCGTCGGCATCCTTGCGGCGCTCAGCGCCCGAAGACGATTTCCTCGCCTTCGTGGTCGCGGTCCCAGCCGCGCAGTTCGTCGCGGATGTGCGCGATGCGCTGGCGGCCGAGCGCGTTGCGCTCCTCGTCGAGCACCAGGCCGTCGAGCAGCTCGGCCAGGCGTTGCACGGTGGGCAGCATCGCGTCCCAGGCATCCAGCGCGGGAATCGGCGCCGGCAGGGTCATGAAGAAGGTCAGGCCGGGCGTGCGCAACTGGTCGAGCCGGCTCAGGTCGAAGTTGCCGGGCTTGAGCATGTTGGCCACGCTGAAGATCGGGCCCAGCTCGCGCTTGCCGTCCACCAGGCGATGGTAGATGCCCATGTCGCCGAATTCGAGCCCGGCCTTCTCGGCCGCGACGATCAGGTCGGCGCCATTGAAATGGCTGCCTTCGCGGGCGACCAGGAACAGCGTGACGATGCGCTCCACGGGCATCTGCGGCGGCCGGCGCCCCAGCTCGGAACGCGGCGGCGCCTTGGGCGCGGCAGCCGGCGTCGGAGCAGCCGGTGCGGCGGGCGCCGATGCCGGGGCGGCGGCTGGTGCGGCGGCGGGCACCGGGGCCGGAACCGCCGCGGGCGCAGCGCCCGCTTCGGGCTGCGAGGGCGCGCGCAGGGCATCGACGATGGATGCGGCATGCCCGGTGGGCTGGGGCAGCGGCGCGGCGGACGAGCGGCCACCGGCCACCGTAGCGCCGAGCTTTTCCAGTTCCTCGCGCAGGCCCACGTCCAGCTCGCCCTGCTGCGGCTTCGCCGCCGGAAGATCCCTCGCGTCGTCCAGCGCGCCGAAGGACGCCATCGCATCGGCCTCGCCCGCGTCGCCCAGCGTCGGCTCGCGCCGTTCGCTGCCCTGCGGCGTCGGCACGCGTCGCTTACCCTGCTCCTTCTTCGGCTGGCCGAACAGCCAGATCAGCGCGAGCACGATCACCCCGACGATAAGCAGCGGAATGCCGACGGCGGGATTCCAGGCGAAGGCGAGCACGGGTTGAAGCGTCATCATCGGTTCCTCAGGCAGCTCCGGCCAGTTTAGCCGCTTCGGCGAGGTCCACCTGCACCAGGCGCGACACGCCGGGTTCGCGCATGGTCACGCCGCACAGCTGGGTGGCCGCTTCCATCGTCGCCTTGTTGTGGCTGACGAAGATGAACTGCACCTTCTCGCTCATCTCCTTCACCATGTTGGAGAAGCGGCCCACGTTGGCCTCGTCCAGCGGCGCGTCCACCTCGTCGAGCAGGCAGAACGGCGCGGGATTCAGGCCGAAGATCGCGAACACCAGCGACACCGCGGTGAGCGCCTTCTCGCCGCCGGACAGCAGCGATATGTTGGACGGGCGCTTGCCGGGCGGGCGCGCCATGATCGACACGCCGGTGTCGAGCAGGTCGTCGCCGGTCAGTTCCAGGTAGGCGTGGCCGCCGCCGAACAGGCGCGGGAACAGCGCCTGCACGCCGGCGTTGACCTTGTCGAAGGTTTCCTTGAAGCGCTGGCGGGTCTCGCGGTCGATCTTCTTGATCGCGCCTTCGAGCGTTTCCATCGCGCTGACCAGGTCGGCCAGTTGGTTGTCCAGGTAGGTCTTGCGCTCGCTCTGCTCGGCGTGCTCCTGGATCGCGGCGAGGTTGACCGGCTCCAGTCGCACGATCTTCTGCCCGATCTCGCCGAGCTGCTGCCGCCATTGCGCGGCGTCGACGTCCTCGGGCAGTTCGGCCAGCAGCGGCTCCAGTTCGAGGCCGGAGGCGGTGATCGCCTCGGCCAGTTGCTGCGCGCGCAGTTGCAGTGCCTGCGCGGCAAGGCGTTTCTCCGACAGCTTTTCGCGCAGGCCGGCGAGGTGCTGCTCGGTCTGCTGGCGCTGCTGCTCCAGCCGGCGGAACTCGGCGTCGCAGTCTTCCAGCGCGCGGCGCGCCTCGACCAGTTGCCTGTCGACCAGCAGGCGCTGGTCGAGGTAGGCCTGCCGCTCGGCCTCGAGCTCGGCGATCGGGTCGGAGCCGGCGGCCAGTTGCTCGGCCACTTCGGTGCGGCGCGCCTCGATCTGGCGCAACTGGGCGTCCATGCGCGCCAGCGCCTGTTCCAGCGAGGCCAGCGAGGAACGCTTGGACTCCAGCCCCAGCGCCAGCGCATGCGACTGGTCGGCGGCCTCGCGCGCGTTCATGCGCGCTTCCTCGCGCGCCTCCAGCAGCGCGCGGCGCTCGTTCTCCAGTTCGCGGCGCTGGTCTTCCAGGTCGCCCATGTTGTTGACCGATTCGTCCAGCCGCGCCCGCGCCTCGCGGGTCTGGCCCTGCAGTTCGTCGAGCTGGTCGACCAGCTCGGACAGCTCGCCGGCCACCTTCTCCGCGCGGGCCCGCGCGGTTTCCATCTTGCCGCGATGGCTTTGCAACTGGCCGGCCAGCTCGGACTGGCGCCGGTGCGCGTTGTACAGCTCGCGCTGGGCGTCGTCGCGCGCGCGCTCGGCCTCGAACTTGCGGGTGCGCAGGTCGTCGAGCTGCCCGGTGGCTTCCTCGATGCGCGCTTCCAGCGCCTCGACCTGCGCGGTCAGCGTGCGGATCTCGCGCTCGCGCGCGAGCACGCCCACCTGGCTGCCCTGGGCACGGCGCACCCGCGCCCAGCCCGGGCCCAGCCATTCGCCGGCGCGGGTCATTACCGACTGGTACGGCGCCAGCGCGGACAGCGAGGCCACGCGCCGGTGCGCGTCGTCCAGCGTTTCGGCGGTGAGCACGTGGCCGAGGATCGCCACCGCGGCGGCCGGCCCGCGCACGTGGGCGGCCAGCGTGCCGGCGGTGTTGGCGCCGCCTTCGACGCTGTCGAGCAGGGCGACGTCGGCGTTCTCCAGGCCGCAGAACTCGCCGGCCAGCGCATGCGAACCGTCCACCAGCACGCTGTCGAGGAAACCGCTGAGCGCGGTTTCCACCGCGGTCTCCCAGCCGGCCTCGACCTGCAGCGACTCGCCCAGGCGACGCGACTTGTCCAGCCCCAGCCGGCTCAGCCAGCTGCTGGCGGCGCTCTCTTCCTGGCCGAGCGCGGCATGCTGCAGGGCCTCCAGCGAGGCCAGCCGGCCGCGCGCGGTCTGCAGTTGCTGGCGCGCCTCGTTGAGGGTGGACTGCAGTTGGCGCTCCTCGTCCTGCACCCGCTCGTGGCTGAGCTTGTGCTGGTCGAGCAGGCTGCCCAGGCTTTCCACGCGCTCGCGCTGGGTATCGTGCTCGGCGTGCAGTTGTTCGGCCGCGGCGTCGAGCGCGGCGATGTCGGTGGCCTTGTGCTCGTTGTCCAGCGCCTCGCGGCGGCGGGAGAGATCCACCGCCTGGCGGTCCAGGTAGGCCAGCTTGGTGCGTTCCACCTCGGCGGCGCGGCTCGCCTCGCCGGCGGTGCGGGTGTGGCTGTCCCAGCGCTGCTGCCAGTCGGCCAGCTTGATCTCGGTGCTGCGCAGCGCCTCGGCGGTGTCGTCCTGCATCTGCTGCAGCGCCTCGAGCTTCGGCTCGCCTTCGGCCAGCGCCATGCGCAGCGCTTCGATCTGCTCGCGGTCGCTGGCGATGTGCGCCGCCAGCTCGGCGTGCTCGCGCTCCGCCTCGCCGTGCGCGCGTTGCAGGCGCTCGGCGGTCTCGCGGTTGTGCCGCACCTGCTGCTCGACGCGGGCGATCTCGGCGCCGACCTTGTAGACCTCGGCCTGCACCGCGTTGAGGTGCTCGCTGGCGCCGGTGTGGCGCTCGCGCACGCTTTCAAGCTGCGCCTCGGCCTGGCGCTGGTCGGCGAGGTATTTCTCGATCTCGGTCTCGGCCGCCGACAGCCCGGCGCCTTCGCCGTCGTGCCGGCCCTTCAGGTCGCGGTATTCCAGCGCGCGCAGTTCGGCTTCCTTGCGCGTCTGCTCTTCCTTCAGCGCCTTCCAGCGTTCGGCCGCGCGGGCCTGGCGGTTGAGGTGGTCGAGCTGCTTGTCCACCTCGTCGCGCACGTCGCGCACGCGGTCGAGGTTCTCGCGGGTGGACTTGATGCGGCTCTCGGTTTCCTTGCGGCGCTCCTTGTACTTGGAGATGCCGGCGGCCTCCTCCAGGTGCGTGCGCAGTTCCTCCGGGTGCGCCTCGATGATCTGGCTGATCATGCCCTGCTCGATGATCGAGTAGCTGCGCGGCCCCAGGCCCGTGCCGAGGAACAGGTCGGTGATGTCGCGGCGGCGGCAGCGCGCGCCGTTGAGGAAGTAGGACGACTGGCCGTCGCGCGTCACCTGGCGCTTCACCGAGATCTCGGCGTACTGGCCGTACTCGCCCTGGATGGCGCCGTCGGCGTTGTCGAAGATCAGCTCGACCGTGGCCTGCCCCACCGGCTTGCGCGTATTGGAGCCGGAGAAGATCACGTCGGTGAGCGAGTCGCCGCGCAGGCGGCTGGCCGCGCTTTCGCCCATCACCCAACGGATCGCGTCGATGATGTTCGACTTGCCGCAGCCGTTGGGCCCGACCACGCCGATCATGTTGGTGGGCAGGTGCAGCATGGTCGGATCGACGAAGGACTTGAAGCCGGCGAGTTTGATCGTGGTCAGGCGCATGCGTGGATGACGGGTTCCGGAAAAGGGGCGGCCGCCACGTCAGCGGCGCCGGGAGGCAATGTGCCAAGTGCTTCTATTGTGGCGCAATTCGCCGGCCGGGGTGGCGCCTGCGCTCGTGGCGGGCATGGCCGGTCCGCCCGCGGCGGGCGGGCCGTACCCCGGGCCCGTGGTTCAGCCGCGCGGGACGCCGGCGTCGATGGACAGCGCGTGGATGCCGTTGTCCATCAGGCCCTGCAGGGCCTCGTACACCATCCGGTGCCGTTTCAGCGGCGACACGCCGGCGAAGGCCGCGCTGACGATGCGTACGTGGAAGTGGCCCTTGCCGGCATTGGCGTGGCCGGCGTGCTTGTGGCCTTCGTCCAGCACCTCCAGCTCGCTCGGCGCCAGCGCGCCGGCGAGGCGCTGGCGGATCTGCTCGGCCATGGGCGCCGCCGTTGCGGTCATGCCGGCAGCGTCTTGCGGAACGGCTTGACGCTGACCTGGGCGTATACGCCGGCCGCGACGTACGGATCGGCCTTGGCCCAGCTTTCGGCCTCGGCCTGAGTGGCGAACTCGGCGATGATCAGGCTGCCGGTGAAGCCGGCCGGGCCCGGGTTCTCCGATTCGATCGCCGGAAACGGGCCGGCCAGCAGCATGCGCCCCTCGTCCTGCAGCCGGTTCAGCCGGTCCAGGTGCGCCCCACGCGCGGCGAGGCGCTGGTCCAGCGTGCCGGGACGGTCCTCGGCGATGATCGCAAACCACATGGTCCAACTCCGTGCAGTGAAACGGCGATTTTAGCCGACGGCGCCGCCGGACTGGCGCCTCGCGGCCCGAATTGCCGCCATGGCGCGGAGCGGTCATGGGCATGGCGCTGCCGGCGCCGGCAAAGACTGCCGGACGGGTCGTCGTCCTCCGATGACGCGGCGCCAAGTCGCCGGGGTTGCTTGCCTGCCAGCTCCAGCGTGCGAACACTGCGGGTTTCGTGCCATGCCAACGGCTGCGGTCCGGTGGCATGCGGGCCGACGAGCCGCTCCCATGCCGTTGCCGGCATGGAACGGTCGCATCAGGCAACGGGCATCAGGACATCAGCTGCCGGCGCGCCAGTTCGTCTTCGCGCCGCGTCCGTGCCGACGAACTCCAGGACACCAGTTCGCGCGGCGGCGGTGCCGGCAGCGGCGGCTTGCGGCGCCGGCTGTTGTGGTTTTCCAAGAGGTTCAGAAGCATCCCTGCGATCAGCCCGGTACCCATCACGGTACCCGCCAAAAGCATCACCATGTCGATCGCTCCCGGCCACCCCTGCGTGACCGCGATCACATCGTGGCGCATTCACGCACCCGACACAATCTAAGGAACGTTCATTTTCGTGATCCTGGAACGCGGAAGCCGCGTCGCGCCGGGCGGCGCCATTCCGGACAGTGCCATAAGACATGGCGGCGCCGGCTTGAAACCCATGCTGCGCAATTTACGTCGACGGGATCGGCAATACACTCGGCGGGGGAATCGCTGCGCCAGCGGCATGCCAAGGACCTGGCGGCCCAGGCTGGCGCACCCGGATCTCGCGCTGGCCCTGCAGGTGACGGCCCTGAGCCTGGCCGCGGCGATGCTGAACCCGATGCTGCCGGAGCAGGCGCGCGGCGATGCAGCGGCTGCCGGTGTTGTCCACATTCTTCATGGTGTGGCACATGGTGGCCGGCCTGCTGGGCCCGTACTGGCTGGTTTCCAGCGGTGCGACGGTGCTGCAGATGGTGCTGCTGCGCCGGCGCATCCGGCACCTGTCCGCGCTGCCGGCGACCGCCTGAAACGGCGAAGGCCCGCCATCCGGCGGGCCTTCGCGTCGTATCGCCCTGCGCCATGTCACCCCATGGCGCGGAAGCGTCAGGCTTCCGGCCGCATGTATGGGAACAGCAGCACGTCGCGGATCGAGGCCGAGTCGGTGAGCAGCATCACCAGCCGGTCGATGCCGATGCCGAGGCCGCCGGTGGGCGGCAGGCCCACTTCCAGCGCGCGGATGTAGTCGGCATCGAAGTGCATGGCCTCGTCGTCGCCGGCGTCCTTGGCGGCGACCTGGGCCTGGAAGCGCGCGGCCTGGTCCTCCGGGTCGTTCAATTCGGAGAAGCCGTTGGCAAGCTCCTTGCCGTTGACGAACAGCTCGAAGCGGTCGGTGATGCCCTTGTCGGCATCGTTCTCGCGCGCCAGCGGCGACACCTCCACCGGATGCTGGGTGATGAAGGTGGGCTGGACCAGGGTGTGCTCGACCGTCTTCTCGAAGATTTCCAGGAGCAGCTTGCCCCAGCCGTAGCCGTCCTTGACCTGCACGCCGAGGCGCTTCGCATGCGCGGCCATTGCTTCGCGGTCGCGCAGTTCCCCACGCCCGATCTGCGGGTTGTGCTCCAGCACGGCGTCTTCCATCGTCCAGCGGCGGAAGGCCGGACCCACATCGATCCTGGCGCCTTCCCAGGTCAGCTCGGTGGTGCCGATAACCTGCTTCGCCGTCTCGCGGATCACGTTCTCGGTGAGGTCCATGATCTCGTCGTAGGTGGCGTAGGCCTGGTACAGCTCCAGCATGGTGAACTCGGGGTTGTGCCGGGTGGACACGCCCTCGTTGCGGAAATTGCGGTTGATCTCGTAGACGCGGTCGAAGCCGCCCACCACCAGGCGCTTCAGGTAAAGCTC
Source organism: Frateuria sp. Soil773 (assembly GCF_001428405.1). Classification (GTDB taxonomy): domain Bacteria; phylum Pseudomonadota; class Gammaproteobacteria; order Xanthomonadales; family Rhodanobacteraceae; genus LMSL01. The sequence continues at coordinate 58,504 of NZ_LMSL01000040.1, read as the reverse complement.
CGGCGCCACGCGCAGGTAGAGGTCCATGTCCAACGCGTTGTGGTGGGTGACGAACGGCTTGGCCGTGGCGCCGCCGGGGATGACGTGCATCATCGGCGTCTCCACTTCCATGAAGCGGCGCGGCTCGGCCTCCAGCCACTTGCGCATGAAGCCGATGATGCGCGAGCGCTTCTGGAAGGTGTCGCGCGCTTCCTGGGTCACGATCAGGTCGACGTAGCGCTGGCGGTAGCGCTGCTCCACGTCGGCCATGCCGTGGTGCTTGTCGGGCAGCGGGCGCAGGCTCTTGGTGAGCAGGCGCAGCACGTCCACCTTCACCGACAGCTCGCCGGTCTTGGTGCGCATCAGCACGCCCTCGGCGCCCACGATGTCGCCCATGTCCCAGCCCTTGAACGCCTCGTAGGCCGCCTCGCCCACCGTGCCCTGGTGGATGAACAATTGGATGCGGCCGCTCATGTCCTGCAACTGGGCGAAGCTGACCTTGCCCTGCACGCGCTTGAGCACGATGCGGCCGGCGATCTTCACGCGGCGCGCGGCGGCCTCGATGGCCTCGGCGGTATGCGCTTCCCTGTCGTCGAACTCGCTTTGCAGGTCGCCGGCAAAGCTGTCCACCTTGAAGTCGTTGGGAAACGCGATGCCCTGCCCGCGCAGCGCCGTGAGTTTCTCGCGGCGCTCGGCAATCAGCTTGTTCTCGTCAACGGCAGGCTGGGTCTCGGTGGTCTCGCTCATGGGGCTTCCGTGGTGGCCGGCGCTTGTGCCGGTGGCTGCATGTCTAAAGTAAACCCGTTCGCCCTGAGCGTAGGCCCCCAGGGCCGAAGTCGAAGGGCCGTCGCAGGGCGCTTCGACTCCGCCTGCTTTCGCAAGCCATGCCCGGCGCGAACGGGCCAAAGGGCGGTCAATTGCCCTTGCCGAACACTTTCCTGGTCGCGTCCCTTGTCGCTTCCCAGCCTTCCTTCGCACCGTGGCCGATGGCGATGCCGGCATCCCTCGCGCCATGGCCGACGGCGATACCGGCCTTCTTCGCACCGTGGCCAATGCCGGTGCCGGCATCCTTGGCGCCGTGGCCGACCTTCTTCGCCACGTCGCGGGTGGCGTGGCCCACCGCACGGGCACCGTCGGCGACGCCGTGGCCGACGTCCTTCGTGCCTTGCTTGATCTCCTGGCCGGCGCTCTCCTGCGCGGCCGCGGCGGATGCCGCCAGCGCGGCGCTGGCAAGCAGGATGCTGCAGACCTTTCTGGCACTCATGCTGGCTACCTCGTCAGGGTGGGAACGGAACGCCGGCCCTTGTCAGGCATCGACGCGCTTGGCGCCGGCATCCAGGCCGGATTTCAGGCTCGCCTCGATGAACTCGTCCAGGTCGCCGTCCAGCACCTTCTGCGTATCGGTGCGTTCGACGCCGGTGCGCAAGTCCTTGATGCGGCTCTGGTCGAGCACGTAGTTGCGGATCTGGCTGCCCCAGCCGATGTCGGACTTGGTGGCTTCCAGCGCGTCCTTCTCGGCGTTGCGCTTCTGCATCTCCAACTCGTACAGCTTGGCCGCCAGCATCTTCATCGCGCGGTCGCGGTTGGCGTGCTGGCTGCGCTCGGTCTGGCAGGCCACCACGGTGTTGGTCGGGATGTGGGTGATGCGCACCGCCGACTCGGTCTTGTTGACGTGCTGGCCGCCGGCGCCGGACGAGCGGTAGACGTCGGTCTTGAGGTCGGCCGGGTTGATCTCGATGTCGATGTCGTCGTCGACTTCCGGCGACACGAACACCGAGGTGAAGCTGGTGTGGCGGCGGTTGTCCGAATCGAACGGGCTCTTGCGCACCAGCCGGTGCACGCCGATCTCGGTCTTCAGCCAGCCGTAGGCGTAGTCGCCCTCGACGCGGAAAGTGGCGGACTTGATGCCGGCCACGTCGCCGCCGGAGACTTCCATCAACTCGACCTTCCAGCCGCGCGACTCGGCCCAGCGCAGGTACATGCGCAGCAGCATCTCGGCCCAGTCCTGCGCCTCGGTGCCGCCGGCGCCGGCCTGGATGTCGACGAAGGCGTTCGTCGCGTCCATCTTGCCGGAGAACATGCGCTGGAACTCGAGCTTGCCCACGCGGGCCTCGAGCTTTTCCACGTCGCCGGCGACCGAGTTGACGGTGTCCTCGTCGCCGTCGGCGGCGGCCATGTCGAGCAGTTCCTTCGCGTCGGACAGGCCGGCGGTCAGCTCGTCGATGCCGGTGACCACGGTGTCCAGGCGGGCGCGCTCGCGGCCCAGCTCCTGCGCGCGCGGCGGATCGTCCCACACGGTGGGGCTTTCCAGCTCGCGGCTTACTTCCTCCAGGCGCTCGCGCTTGGTGGCGTAGTCAAAGATACCCCCTAAGCGACTCGACGCGGGCCGTGAGGTCCGCGATCTGCGCGAGGATCGGATTGGTCTCGATCATGGTTGAACCGGTGCGGGAAATTCGGCCGCCCATGGTAGCAGAGCCTCCAGCCGGCCTGGATGGCCTGGCGGCTATACTCGCCGCAAACCGGACCGGGGGCTGAAGATGCGATCGATCGCCAGATGGCTATGCGGCGGATGGATGCTGTCGGCCGCGGGACTGGCCGCGGCCGCCGCACCCGACGAAGCGCCGCTCGTCCAGACCGTGCGACGGGCGGTCGCCACCGCCGACGTCCCGGCGCTCGCCGAACTGTACCGGCACCCGCCGGATGACGCGGCCCGCGCGCTTGCCGCGATAGGGCTGGAACGCATCCACTACAACCTCGACCGCTCCAGCGAAATCGCACAGACCTGCGAGCGCTCCCTGTCCGCCAGCCAGCCGGGCTACGCGTACTTCTGCGCCCTGTTCGACAACGGCAACCTGCGCCTGCGCGAAGGCCGTGCGGTGGCCGACGCGGCCGAAACCGCCATTGTCGAACGTTTCGCGGGAAGCATGCCGAAGCCGGAACTCGACCGCCTGCGCGACTACGTCAAGTCCCGTACCGGCGAAGCGGCCTTCACCGTGGAACTGCCGGGGCAGGATGAAGTCCTGCCGCTGGAGCACGCGCCGGGCGACAACCGCGGCGCCCTGGAAGTGGCCGCCAATGGCGCAAAAGCGCGGCTGGTGGTGGACACCGGCGCCAGCGACATCGTGCTCGACGCCACCACCGCCAGGCGCCTGGGCGTGCGCATGCTGGGCCGCGACAGGCGCACCAACGGCTTCCTGTCGCGCGATGTGGACCTCGAGGCCGGCATGCTCGACCGCCTCGCCATCGGCCCGGTCACCCTGCATCACGTGCCAGTATGGGTCGGAACCTCCCGATCCCGCTTGATCGGGCTGGACGTGCTGAAGACGCTGGGCGCGTTCCGCATCGCACAGGACGCGATCACCGTCTACCGTACCCCGTCGAACCGCCCGGCCTGCGAACAGCCGCTGCTGATCGCCAGCGACCTGTGGGGCAATTCGATCCGCGCCACCGTGGCGCTGTCCATCGACGGCACGCTGCGCACTGTGCTGATCGACAGCGGCAGCGCGTTCTACCTCAGCGCAGACGGGCCGGCGATGCAGGAACTGGTCTCCACCTACGCCCACCGGGTGCGCCTGCACGACATCGGGCCGCGCCTGCATGCGGCCCGCGTCGGCCAGGCCACCGCGCGCGTGGAGATCTCCGGCCAGCCGATCGAGATGACCTTCGGCGTCTTCAAGGACGCCGCCCTGCCCTGGCACTACGTGCTGGGCAGCGGCGCGCTGGGCGACATGGACTTCTATTTCGACTTCCCCGGCCGCCACAGTTGCCAGTTGCTGCACGCCAACCTGCGCTGACCGGTCCGGCACCGATCAGGCCAGCGCCTGCGCGTGGACACCGCGCACGGCGCGCCCGGAAGGGTCGGCCATGCCGGCGAAGGCCGGGTCCCACGCCAACGCCGCGGGCGAGGAGCAGGCGATCGACTTGCCTCCCGGCACGGTGGCGGCGCAGGCCTCGCCCGGAAAGTGCTGCTCGAAAATCCGGCGGTAGAAGTACGCCTCCTTGGTCGCCGGCGTGTTGAACGGGTAGCGCGCGGCGGCCGCGGCGAATTCGCGGTCGCTCACCGCCTGTTCGGCATGCGCCTTCAGCCCGTCGATCCAGCCATAGCCCACGCCGTCGCTGAACTGCTCCTTCTGGCGCCACAGGATCTCCTTCGGCAGCGCGCCCTCGAACGCCTCGCGCAGCACGTGCTTCTCGATGCGGCCGTGGCCGGCCATCTTGTGCGCGGCGTCCAGGCCCATCGCCACGTCGACGAATTCCAGGTCGAGGAACGGCACGCGCGCTTCCACGCCCCAGGCCATCATCGCCTTGTTCGCGCGCAGGCAGTCGTAGCTGTGCAGCGCGTCGAGCTTGCGCACGGTCTCCTCGTGGAAGGCTTCCGCCGACGGCGCCTTGTGGAAGTACAGGTAGCCGCCAAAGAGCTCATCCGAGCCCTCGCCGGACAGCACCATCTTCACCCCCATCGCCTTGATCCGCCGCGCCAGCAGGAACATCGGCGTGGCGGCGCGGATGGTGGTGACGTCGTAGGTCTCGATGTGGCGGATCACCTCCGGCAGCGCGTCCAGTCCTTCCCAGAAGGTGTAGACGAAGCCGTGGTGCACGGTGCCCAGCGCGTCGGCGGCGACCTGGGCGGCGGCCAGGTCGGGCGATCCCTCCAGCCCGATCGCGAAGGAATGCAGGCGCGGCCACCAGGCCTCGCTGCGGTCGTTGTCCTCGATGCGCTCGCGCGCGAACTTCGCGGCGCAGGCGGCGACCAGCGAGGAATCCAGCCCGCCGGACAGCAATACGCCGTAGGGCACGTCGGTCATCAACTGGCGGTGCACGGCCTGCTCGAACGCCCGGCGCAACTCGCCCGCGGCGGGGGCACGGCCTTTCGTCGCCGCGTAGTCGCGCCACGGCCTGGCGTAGTAGCTGCGCAACTCGCCGCTGGCGCTGTCGTACACGTGGCCGGGAGGGAACGCCGCCACGTCGGCGCAGACGCCGGCCAGCGCCTTCATCTCCGAGGCCACGCACAACCGCCCTTGCACGTCGTGGCCCCAGTACAGCGGGCACACGCCGATGGGGTCGCGCGCGATCAGGTAGCGCCGCGCCGCGCCGTCCCACAGTGCGAAGGCGAAGATGCCGTTCAGTCGCGGCAGGCCGTGCTCCAGGAACGCCGCCGCGCCGTGTTCGCGGTACAAGGCGTTGATCACCTCGCAGTCCGAGCCGGTGGTGAAGTCGTAGCCGCTGGCCGCGCGCAGTTCGCGGTGGTTGTAGATCTCGCCGTTCACCGCCAGCGCCAGCGCGTCGTCGCGCGAGCGCAGCGGCTGCGCGCCGCTGGCCGGGTCGACGATGGCCAGGCGCTCGTGCACCAGGATCACCCCAGCATCGACGAACACCCCGCTCCAGTCCGGCCCGCGGTGGCGCTGGCGCTGCGACAGTTCCAGCGCCTGCCGGCGCAGGGCCGTCAGGTCGTCGCCCGGCTGCAGGTCGAACATTCCAAAAATCGAACACATGGCTATGGCCCTTTTCGTTGTTCCGGCTTGGTTGAAAATCCGGCCACGGATGGCCGGCTTGCCTTGCGCGGGCGGTGCGCGCGCAGAAAACGAAAAGGCCCGCACGGGGCGGGCCTTTTCGCGTGTCTCTGTCTCGTGAAACGTACAGCTACGCGTCGGCCCACCAGCGGTTGGCGTTATTGTTCGCGCGATTGTTATTGAAGCGGCTGGAGTCGCCGCCGGCCGGCACGACGCCGCGCGCGCAAGGCGCGTCGAGGGTCTGGAGGCGGGTGGCGGGGAAAGTCATGGACACGACTAGAACAGATCGCCCGGCCGCGCGCAAGCGGATTTTTCGTACGGGCGTCCGGACGCCCAAACGCCACGCCGCGCCCTCATCCGCCGGCCATCATTCATTCCGTATGGACGACCGTCGGCGGCTCGGTGATCCATTGCCTGGCCGCCTCGCGTTCGGCCAGGCCGAACAGCCGGAACTCGGCCGGGATGGCGAAGCCCATCGCCTTGCACATGGTGCGGATCCAGCCGACGTCGGTCACCAGCGCGATGCGCTCCCAGCCGGTGAAATGGCGGAAGCCGAGCTTGGCGTCGTCCCACATCGCGCCGGCATCGAAGCCGGTGAAGTCCTCGGCGATGCAGTACAGCAGACGCAGCTTGCGCTTGAGCGCGAAGGCCGCCTCGATGTCCGGCACCATGACGTTCTCGTAGTCCGCCGCGGTCACCTGGTCGTGCGCGACGAAGCCCAGCGTACCGGCCGGCAGGCCGTCGATCTGCTCGATCATGATCGTCTCCCTCGCCGTGATGGTCCCATCCAAGCGCCAATGGCATGCGGACGCAAGCGGGAGAACGTGAAGATCAGGCCGGTTCGACGTGACGAAGCAGCAGGCGCGGGCTTTCGCGGCCCTGCCAGTCGTTCACCACCAGTTCGTAGGCGGCGCGCAGCCGGGAGGGCGGCGCGGCGGCGGCGACGTTGAACATCACCGCGTCGTAGAGGCCGCCGTCGCGCGGATCGCGCAGGCTGAGCCGCCAGTGCCGCTCGCCCATCGGGCGCCAGCCGACGCAGTCGAACAGGTTGTCGAACAGCGGCTCGGGAAAGCCCTGCCCCCACGGGCCGGCGTCGCGCAATTGCAGTGCCAGCGCCAGCGTGGCCGCGCCCGGCGGCAGCTCGCCGTCGGTGTAGAGCGCGGCCTGCAGGTGCTCCTCGTCCAGCCATTCGCGCGCCACCGCGTCGAACGCCGCGGCGAAGCGGTCGTAGTCGCACGCCTTGAGGCTCAGCCCGGCGGCCATCGCATGGCCGCCGAAGCGCCCGATCAGGCCGGGATGGCGCGCATCGATCAGGGCCAGCGCATCGCGGATGTGGAACCCGGCGATCGAGCGCGCGGACCCGCGCAATTCGGCCTCGCTGCCCTGGTCGAACAGCGGCAGCGCGCCCCCCTCGTCCGCGCCGGCCGGGGCGAACGCGATCACCGGCCGGTGCAGGCGCTCCTTCAGCTTGGAGGCGACCAGCCCGACCACGCCGGCATGCCACGAGGGCTCGAACAGCGCCACGCCGACCGCGTCGGTGGACAGCGCACGGTCGACCATCGCCTCGGCCTCGGCCACCATCGCGGCCTGCAGGTCGCGGCGTTCCTGGTTGATCGCGCTGAGCTGCTCGGCGTGGCGGCGGGCCTGCACCGGGTCGTCGGTGAGCAGGCATTCCACGCCCAGGCGCATGTCCTCCAGCCGGCCGGCCGCGTTCAGGCGCGGGCCGACCGCGTAGCCCAGGTCGCTGGCGCCGAGCGTGGACAGGCTGCGCCTGCCGGCCTCGACCAGGGCCGCGATGCCGGCGCAGCCGCGCCCGCTGCGGATGCGCTTGAGCCCCGCCTCGACCAGCACGCGGTTGTTGAAATCCAGCGGCACCAGGTCGGCCACCGTGCCCAGCGCGACGAGGTCGAGCAGGCTGGAAAGATTGGGGCGGGCGCCCTTTCGATCGGCCGAACTATGGAAAGACGCTTCCCGGCTCGCAGAATCGGCCTCGCTCGCAGAATTAGGAGGATCGGCGGGATACAGCCGCGCGCGCAGCGCCAGCAACAGGTAGAACATCACCCCGACGCCGGCCAGCGCCTTGCTGGGAAAGCCGTCGCCGGCAAGGTTCGGGTTGACCATCGCATCGGCCGCCGGCAGCCGCTCGCCCGGCAGGTGGTGGTCGGTGACGATCACCCGGCAGCCGCGCGCCTTGGCGGCGGCGACCCCGGCCACGCTGGCGACGCCGTTGTCGACGGTGACGATGAGCTGCGGTGCCGGCTGCAGCGACTCGACCAGGGCGGCGCTGAGGCCGTAGCCGTGGACGAAGCGGTTCGGTATCGCGTAGTCCACCCGCGTCGCGCCGAGCATGCGCAGGCCGCGCACGGCGACCGCGGTGCCGGTGGCGCCGTCGCAGTCGTAGTCGCCGGCGATCACGATCGACCAATGCCCGCGGATCGCCTCGGCCAGCAGCTCGACCGCCGCCGCCATGCCGCCCAGTGCCTGCGGCGACAACAGGTGCTGCAGGCGGTGCTCCACCTGCGCCGGTCGCAGCACGCCGCGCGCGGCGTAGATCCGCTGCAGCACCGGGTGCACCGCGTCGCCCCAACCGGCCGGCTCGCCCTGCACGGCGCGGCGCCGCAATTGCAGCGCGCTCATGCCCGGCCCCCGCGCCAGAAGCGCCAGCGATGCCACGGCCGCCATTCCCGGCGTTCGCCGCTGGCGAAGCTCAGGCGCAGCGCCTGCCGCCGCGCCAGGCGTTCGAGCGGCGGCCACCATGCCGTGGCGAGGTCGTCCGCCGAGGCGTCCTGCAGGTCGACCAGCCAGCCCGGCCTGGCCGCCGCCACGAGTTCCGGCGTCGCGGGCAGTTGCAGGCACTTCGCCTGTGCGGCAAGCGCGAGCAGCAGCGGATCGTCGCCGATCACGCCGCCCAGCCCGCTGCGCACCCGCGCCGGCAGCCGCCCGCTGCCCCATAGCCACAGGCTGTTGACCGGCGGCAGGCCACGCGCGCGGCGTTCCTCGTTCACCGGATGCCGGTGCAGCAGCACCTGCACCTCGTTGAGCAGGATCCGCCAGCGACGCCCGTCGGCGCCCTGCGGCAGGTGTTGCAGCAGATCCTCGCCCAGCGCCTGTTCCGGCGAAGCGAAGACCGGCAGCGGGCTGCCCGGCGGCAGGCGCAGGTGCCAGCGGTCGGGCGTGGACAGTTCGAGCAGCATGCCGGCGTCGCCGAACAGCGGCCGCAACGGCTTCGCCAGCGCCTGCGCCTCTTCGGCATCGAGCTGCAACCGGCCGCAGGCGAGCAGGCGTACGCCGTTGAGGTCGGGCTGCACCCAGGCCGGGTCGGCGCTGAGCCAGGTCGCGTCGGCCGCGTCGCCGGCGACGCGCTCGCGGGTCAATGCCGCGGCGGGCAGCGGATGGACGTCGCATTGGAAATAGCCGTCCAGGCCGGCGAGGTAGCCGCGCGGTCCCTCCCCCAGCACGTCGGCGCGCGCCAGCAGGCGCCGCAACGGATGCCCCGGCTCGAACCGCGCCAGGTCCGGCAGCCACAGTTCCAGCGGGCGCGGCAGGGGTGCGCTCATGCGTCGAGCTGCTCGTACAGCTCCAGCCACTCGCCTTCGAGCGCCGCCTTTTCCTGGCGCAGTTCGCCCTGGCGCTGGCCGAGCTTCATCAGTTCGGCGGTGGCGCCGCCGTAGACCGCCGGGTCGGCCAACCGGGCCTCCAGCATGCCCAGCTCGGCGTCGATGGCGGCCATCCGCGTCTCGATCTTCTTCACCCGCTGGCGCGAGCTCTTCTCCTGCTCGCGCTGTGCGGCCGCGTCGCGCCGGCGCTCCTCCGCCGCAACGGGCGCGGCCGGCCTGGCCTCGGCCTTGCCGGATTTCTTGCCGGCCGCGGTGCGCGTCTTCAGCCAGCGCGCGTAGTCGTCCAGGTCGCCGTCGAAGGGTTCCACCACGCCGTCGGCGACGCGCCAGAAGCTGTCGCAGACCATGCCGAGCAGGTGGCGGTCGTGCGAGACCAGCACCAGCGCGCCGTCGAAGCCGGCCAGCGCGTCGGCCAGCGCCTCGCGCATGTCGAGGTCCAGGTGGTTGGTGGGCTCGTCGAGCAGCAGCAGGTTGGGCTTGTCCCAGGCGATCAGCGCCAGCGCGAGACGCGCGCGCTCGCCGCCGGAGAAGCCGTCCACCGATTCGAACGCGCGGTCGCCGGCGAAATTCCAGGTACCGAGGAAGTCGCGCATCGCCTGGGTGGCCACGCCCGGCGCCTTGTCCATCAGGTGGTCGAGCGGGCTGGCGCCTTCGCGCAGGCTCTCCACCGTGTGCTGGGCGAAGTAGCCGATCTTCAGGTCCTTGTGCACCTTGCGCTCGCCGCCGAAGGGCTCCAGCTCGCCGACCAGGGTCTTCACCAGGGTGGATTTGCCGGCGCCGTTGGGGCCGAGCAGGCCGATGCGCTCGCCCGCCTCGATGGAGAAGCGCACGCCGGACAGCACGATATGCACCGCGTCGCCCGTGCCGGCGGACGGATCGGCCACGTAGCCGGCCACGATGTCCTCCAGTTGCAGCATCGAGTCCGGCAGGCGGCCGGGCGCGGCGAACTCGAAACTGAAGGGCCGCTCGGCGCGCACCGCCTCGGTGCCTGACAACTTCTCAAGCCGCTTCATGCGCGACTGCGCCTGCTTGGCCTTGCTGGCCTTGGCCTTGAAGCGGTCGATGAAGGACTGCAGGTGCGCCCGCTCGGCCTGCTCGCGCTCGTGCGAGATCTGCTGCTGGCGCAGTTGCTCGGCGCGCAGGCGCTCGAACGCGCTGTAGTTGCCGGTATACAGCTTCGCCTTGCCTTCGTTGAGGTGCAGCGTGTGGGTGATCACGCCGTCCAGGAACTCGCGGTCGTGCGAGATGATCAGCAAGGTGCCCTGGTAGCGGCGCAGCCATTCCTCCAGCCACAGCACGGCGTCGAGGTCGAGGTGGTTGGTCGGCTCGTCGAGCAGCAGCAGGTCGGACGGGCACATCAGCGCGCGCGCCAGGTTCAGGCGGCCGCGCCAGCCGCCGGAGAATTCCTTCACCGCGCGCTCGTGCGTCTCCGGCGGGAAGCCCAGGCCGTGCAGCAGGCGGCCGGCGCGGGCGCGGCCGTCGTAGCCGTTCAGTTCCTCGATGCGGTGGTGCGCGCGGGCCATCGCCTCCATGTCGCCGCGCTCGCCGGCCTCGGCCTCGTCGCGCATCGCGGCGGCCAGTTCCTCGTCGCCGCCCAGCACGTAATCGATCGCGGCATCCGGCAGCGCCGGGGTTTCCTGCGCCACCGAGGCCAGCCGCAGCTTGCCCGGCATGTCCAGCTCGCCGGCGTCGCTCTCCAGCTCGCCCTGCAAGGCGGCGAACAGGCTGGACTTGCCGCAGCCGTTGCGGCCGATCACGCCCAGCCGCCAGCCGCTCTGGATCACCAGGTCGATGTCGGATAGCAGCAGGCGGCTGCCGCGGCGCAGGGCGAAATGGCGGAACGCGATCATCGGTAAGCTTCGTCAACGGGCAAGCCGCACATCATAACGGCCAACCGGAATGCCCACCCCATCGCAGTCGCCGCAGGTCGCCATGGCACGCCCCCGGCAGTTCTGCTACAACGACGCCGCAACGCCTTGTGCGGAGAGGGGACCATGTACAAGCACCGCTTCAACCTGCCATTGATCGCCCTGGCGGCCTTCGGCTTCGGACTGTCCGCGGCGCCCGCCGCGTTTGCGGGCGACAACCTGCTGATCCATCGCGTGCAGGAGGAGCGGGGCATGAACCTGCCCGCCCGCGGCATGAGCATGGCGCAGGTGGAAAGCAGGTACGGCGCGCCGCAGCGCAAGCTGTCGCCGCGCGGCGGCGACAGCAAGAAGCATCCGGTGATCAACCGCTGGGACTATTCGCGGTTCATCGTCTACTTCGAGCGCAGCCACGTGATCCACGCCGTGCTCAACACGCCGGCCGGCAACAACACCAATCCGGCAGCGGTCAACTGAAGTCCGGCCATTCCATAGCACGGCCCGCGGCGACGCGGGCCGTGTTTTCGTATGCGCGCGGCCGGGCCGCCTCTCGTCGTACACTCTGCGCCCCGCGCGCCCGGCCCGCTGCCAGGCGCATCCGTGTTCCGCCGCCCGAGTGACCGCCATGACCCACCCCACCCTGCGCCTGCCGGCGGAATGGGAGCCCCAGTCCGCCGTGCTGATCGCCTGGCCGCATGCCGGCACCGACTGGGCCGAGCGGCTGGCCGAAGTGGAAACCACCTATGTCGCGCTGGCCGCGGCGGCGACCCGCTTCCAGCCGCTGATCGTCGTGGCGGCCGATGCCGGCGTGCGCGCGCATGCCGAGCAGGCGCTGCGCGGGGCGCAGGTGGCGCTCGATCGCGTGCGCTTCGTCGAACTGCCCTACGACGACACCTGGCTGCGCGATTCCGGCCCGGTCACGCTGAAGGCAGCCGACAGCGCCGGCTTCCAGCTCACCGACTTCCGCTTCACCGGCTGGGGCGGCAAGTTCGGCGCCGAGCAGGACGACGCCCTGGTGGCCGGCCTCACCGCGGCCGGCGTGTTCGGCCAGGCCGCGCACCAGCGCATCGACTGGGCGCTGGAGGGCGGCGGCATCGAAAGCGACGGCGCGGGCACCGTGCTCACCACCTGGCGCTGCCTGGCGCAGCGCCATCCCGAGCAGTCGCGCGAGGAGATGAGCACGATCCTGCGCGACAGCCTGCACGCCGGCCGCATCCTGTGGCTGGACCACGGCTACCTGGAAGGCGACGACACCGACGCGCACATCGACACGCTGGCGCGCTTCGCGCCGGGCGACCGCATCGTCTACCAGGCCTGCGACGATGCTGCCGACCCGCACCATGGCGAGCTGCAGCGCATGGGCGAGGAACTGGCCGCCCTGCGCACTACCGACGGTCGTCCCTACCGGCTGTATCCGCTGCCGTGGGCCCGGCCGATCCTCGACGAAGGCCGCCGCCTCGCCGCCTCCTACGCGAACTACCTGATCGTCAATGGCGCGGTGCTGGTACCGGCCTATGGCGACCCGGCCGACGACGAGGCCGCGCGCATCATCGGCACGGCACACCCGGGCCGCGAGATCGTGCAGGTGCCCTGCCGCCCGCTGATCTGGCAGAACGGCAGCCTGCACTGCATCACCATGCAGTTGCCGGCCGGCCTGGTGGGCTGAACGCGCCGTCCCGTGCGGGCGACCGTCCGCCTGGGGTCCGCTACAATCGCGTCTTCCCCTTGCGCTAGCGTCCGCCCACGACGCACAGGACACCCGGCATGACCCGAAAGACCCTCAAGGTCGCGCTGCTGCAGGAAACCGACCGCGGCAGCCGCGACGCCAACCTGGACGCCATCGAGGCCGGCCTGCGCGAAGCCGCCGCCGCGGGCGCCGAACTGGTGCTGCTGCAGGAACTGCACAACGGCCCGTACTTCTGCCAGCGCGAGTCGGTCGACGAATTCGACCAGGCCGAGACGATCCCCGGCCCGGGCACGGCGCGCATCGGCAAGCTGGCCGAGGAGCTGAAGCTGGTGGTGGTCGCCTCGCTGTTCGAGAAGCGCGCCACCGGGCTGTACCACAACACCGCGGTGGTGTTCGACCGTTCCGCCGCCATCGCGGGCAAGTACCGCAAGATGCACATCCCGGACGATCCGGCGTTCTACGAGAAGTTCTACTTCACGCCGGGCGACCTCGGCTTCGAGCCGGTCGACACCTCGGTCGGCCGCCTTGGCGTGCTGGTGTGCTGGGACCAGTGGTATCCGGAAGCCGCGCGCCTGATGGCGCTGGCCGGCGCCGAGCTGCTGCTCTACCCCACCGCGATCGGCTGGGACCCGAACGACGAACAGGCCGAGAAGGACCGCCAGCGCGAAGCCTGGGTCACCGTGCAGCGCGGCCACGCGGTAGCCAACGGCCTGCCCCTGCTGTCCTGCAACCGCACCGGCTACGAGGCCGACCCGTCGAACGTCGGCAGCGGCATCCGGTTCTGGGGCACCAGCTTCGTGGCCGGCCCGCAGGGCGAATTCCTGGCCCAGGCCGGCACCGATGCGCGCGAATTGCTGGTCGTCGAGATCGACATGGCGCGCAGCGAGCACGTGCGGCGGATCTGGCCGTTCCTGCGCGACCGCCGCATCGACGCCTACGGCGACCTGCTGAAGCGTTACCGGGACTGAGCTTCGCCGCACCGGGTTTCGCCGCGGCGTGCCTTGAAGCATCTTTGCTCTCAGCCGGTATCCCGCTATTTCGAGCCGGCTCATCCACCGCTTCGAACTCGTCATCCCGGCAAAAGCCGGGATCCAGTGGCTTCGGCCACAGACCATCGAAGTACCAAGACGCTGGACCCAAGCTTTCGCT
>NZ_LMSL01000040.1:44586-44662 GCF_001428405.1 Frateuria sp. Soil773 | reverse complement strand
CTTGACCATACCGGACTTCGCTGCAGCAAGCCTCGAACATCGCCTCCCAAGCCCGGTCATCCGTCGCTCCGAGTTC
>NZ_LMSL01000040.1:44278-44437 GCF_001428405.1 Frateuria sp. Soil773 | reverse complement strand
CTTGACCATACCGGACTTCGCTGCAGCAAGCCTCGAACATCGCCTCCCAAGCCCGGTCATCCGCCGCTCCAAGTTTNGTCATCCCGGCGAAAGCCGGGATCCAGTGACTTTCGCCCCCAGTCTGTCGAAGTACCAAGATGCTGGATCCCGGCTTTCGCC
>NZ_LMSL01000040.1:0-44205 GCF_001428405.1 Frateuria sp. Soil773 | reverse complement strand
CCACTCAGCTTGACCATACCGGACTTCGCTGCAGCAAGCCTCGAACATCGCCTCCCAAGCCCGATCATCCGCCGCTCCAAGTATGTCATCCCGGCAAAAGCCGGGATCCAGTGACTTTCGCCCCCAGTCTGTCGAAGTACCAAGACGCCGGATCCCGGCTTTCGCCGGGATGACGGTCCGGAGCGGGAACGTTCCGATGCCTCACCGAAGGCTTCACCGAATGCCCCGACCGCCGCGCGGCTTGCGTCGCATGGCGGCCATCCCCATGCTTGGGGTTCCCCAGCCCGCCGTGACGAGCGCATGAGCCTTCCCGAAATCGACGTAGCCCCGCCATCCGCGCTCGACGGCCAGCCGATCGAGCGCATCGAGCGCGATGGCGTGGAGTACGTGGTGCTGGGCACGGCGCACGTGTCGCGCGCCAGCGTGGCTGCGGTCGAGGCCCTGCTGGCACAGGAGCGGTTCGATGCGGTCGCGGTGGAGCTGTGCCCCAGCCGCGCGCAGGGCATGCGCGATCCCGAGGCGTTCAAGCAGATGGACCTGTTCCAGGTGATCCGCCAGGGCAAGGTCGGCATGGTGGCGGCGAGCCTGGTGCTGTCTTCGTTCCAACAGCGGCTGGCCGAGCAGTACGGCATCCAGCCGGGCGCCGAGATGAAGGCGGCGATGGACGGTGCCGAGCAGCGCGGCCTGCCGTTGTGGCTGGTGGACCGCGAGGTCGGCACCACCTTGCGCCGGGCCTGGCGCAGCGTCGGCTTCTGGCAGCGCTTCGGCCTGCTCGGCGGCCTGCTCGCCAGCGTGTTCGAGCGCGAGCAGATCGACGAGAAGGAGATCGAGAAACTCAAGCAGGGCGACCTGATGGAGAGCGCCTTCAGCGAGTTCGCCAGCAATTCGTCGGCGCTGTACGGCAGCCTGATCAGCGAACGCGACACGTTCATGGCCGCGCGCCTGCGCGAGGAAGCGATGCGTTCGGCCACGCCCGAACCGCGCCGCGTGCTGGTGGTGATCGGCGCCGGGCACCTGAAGGGCATGGGCGAGGCCCTGCGCAGCCAGCAGGACGACCCGGCCGCCAAGGTGGCCGAGCTGGCGCGGACGCCGGCTAAATCGCGCTGGCCGAAATGGCTGGCGCTGGCCCTGGTGCTGCTGGTGTTCGCCGCGATCGCCTACGCCTTCCACCGCGACACCACGCTGGGCACGCAGGCGCTGCGCGACTGGGTGCTGTTCACCGGCGGCTTCGCCGCGCTGGGCGCCATCGTGGCCGGCGGCCACCCGTTGAGCATCGCCGCGGCGTTCGTCGCCGCGCCGATCAAGCCGTTCCGCCCGGGCATCCCGGCCGGCGGCATCAGCGCGATGGCCGAGGCGTGGATACGCAAGCCGCGCGTGGCCGACTTCGAAACCCTGCGCAACGACATCGGCCACTGGAGCGGCTGGTGGAAGAACCGCGTGGCGCGCACCCTGCTCAACTTCATCCTGGTCAGCGTGGGCACGGTGATCGGCGAATACAGCGCCGGCATCCACATCTTCAAGAGCCTGTTCTAGGCGCCGTTCCGGGCTCCGGCCCCCGGCCGCGGCGGTGGCCGATGTTGTCCCTGCTCCGACGCAGCCACTATACTTCCGCGACTTTGCACCGTACCGACCGTCCGTGGGAATGATCTCGATGACTCGACTGCAACTGTTCGGCCTGATCGCGGCCGCAGCCCTGTTCGCCGCTGGCAGCGCGCACGCCGATGGCGACAAGGCCGCCGGGCGCAAGCTGGTTTACACCTGCAACGGCTGCCACGGCGTGACCGGTTACACCAATGCCTACCCGAACTACCCGGTTCCGAAGATCGCCGGCCAGAACGAGCAGTACATCGCCAACGCCCTGCATGGCTACAAGAGCGGCGAGCGCACGCACCCGACCATGATGGCGCAGGCGGAGAGCCTGTCCGACAAGGACATCGCCGACATCGCCGCCTATCTCTCCAGCCTCGCCAAGTAAGCCTTGAAGGACTCTCGCATGAAACGTGCGCTCACCCTGCTCTCGTTCGGCGCCGTGCTGGCGTTCGCCTCCACCCAGTCGATGGCCTCGTCGGGCAGCATCGAGAACGGTAAGACCAAGGCGGCCGCCTGCTTCGCCTGCCACGGTGCCGACGGCAACTCGGTCGATCCGCAGTACCCGCGCCTGGCCGGCCAGTACAACCTGTACCTGCAGCAGGTGCTGCACGAGTACAAGGACGGCCGCCGCAACAACGCGATCATGAAGGGCTTCGTGGCCACCCTGTCCGACCAGGACATCGAGGACGTCGCCGCCTACTTCTCCAGCCTGCCGACCAAGCTCGACACGCTCGAGGGCCACATCCAGGGCGAGAAGTAATCGTCACCGCCAGCGGTTGATCGCCCGACGAAATGCCCGCAACCTGCGTTGCGGGCATTTTCTTTTGAGGAGCGCGCGTGGGCTGCCTGCCGTTGCCATTGCTGTTCGTGTTCGGCGTCGTGGTCGGCAACGCCTTCGGCGGCGATGCCGGCGCCCTGTGGGGAGCCGGCATCGGCCTGTCGCTCGGGCTGGTCTTCACCGCCGCCTTCGTGACGCTGCTGCGCCGCCGGAAGTGACCGCCGGGCCGCCCCGTTGCGTCAACCCATCGCCGACCGGCCCTCGGGCTTGCTGTAGTAGGGGTTGCTGCCGCGCGAGTGGTCGGTGGCGTCGCGCACCTCGGTGATCTCCGGCACGCGCTCGCGCAGGGTCTTCTCCACGCCGTGCTTGAGCGTCACGTCGGCCATGCCGCAGCCGTGGCAGCCGCCGCCGAACTGCAGCACCACCACGCCGTCGGCGCTCACTTCGAGCAGGCTGATGCGGCCGCCGTGGGCGGCGATCCGGGGGTTCACCTCGGCCTCCAGCACGTAGCGCACGCGCTCGACCAACCCCGCCTCCGCGCCGGGCAGCTCGCCCTTGATCCGCGGCGCGCGGATGTTCAACTGGCCGCCGGTCTTGTTCGGCTCGTAGTCGATGCTGGCGCCTTCCAGCCACGGCGCGCTGTCGCCGTCGAGGTAGAAGTTGAAGCCGTCGCACTCGACCAGCCACTCGCTGCCGTCCAGTTCGCCCGGCTCGCAGAACTCCAGCCCGCAGTTGGCGGCGGCCGTGCCCGGCGAGGTGACCCGCAGCAGGATGCCGAAATCCTCGTTGCCCTGTTGTGCCAGCAACCGCCGGAAGTGGTGCTGCGCGCGTTCCGAAATATCGATCATGCCTCGACTCCATGCGCCGGAGGGGATGCCCGCGGGGGTGCCCGCCAAGGGTCCGGCGAAAACAGCACCATTTTAGTCCTGTTTTGCCGCGAATGCTCGGCTTTGACATTTTCGCGCGCAACTTCGACGCTTCGCATCTTTGCCCGGACAGCGGAGAGCAGCATGAGCCACACCGACCTCGCCACCCAGCACTGCCAGCCGCGCAAGGGTCCGGAACACGCGGTCGCGCCGGCCCAGATCGCGCAGTGGCTGCGGCAGTTGCCCGGCTGGCAGCTCAGCGACGACGGCAAGGCGATCGCCAAGGATTTCCGCTTCGGCGATTTCCACCGCACGCTCGGCTTCATCAACGCGGTCGGCTTCATGGCCAACCACGAGGACCATCATCCGGACATCGAGGCCGGCTACGGCCATTGCCGGCTGCTGTGGTCCACCCACGACGTCGGCGGGCTGTCGCTGAACGACTTCATCTGCGCCGCCCGCGTCGAGGCCCTGCTGGCACGCTGATTCCTCCGTGCGCACGCCGGCGCAACGCCTCGTCGCGATCCTCGGCACCGGCCTTGCCGTGGGCCTGCTCCTGCTCGGCCTGCGCCAGCTCGCCTCCACCCTCACCGCCAGCCACCTGCGCCACCGGTCGGAGCAGATGCTGGCCGCCGCGCAGGCCGGGCAACCGCTGTGGCAGTGGCGGCTGCACAAGCCCGGCGACCTGGTCGCGGGGCGCGCCTTCGGCGCCGCCGACGTGCGCGCCGGCAACGACGGGCTGCGCATCGCCAGCCGCGACGGCTCGCCGTTCGAGCTGGGCCTGCCGCTGGCGCAGACGATCGACCTGCTGCACTGGCCATTGCTGCGGGTACAAGGCCATGGCAGCGCCGCCGGAACCCTGGACCTGACGTGGCGCGACAGTGCGGAACGCGCCTGCCTGGCGACCGGGGCCACACTGCCGGCCGGCGACCTGGATCTCACCATCGACCTGCGCGCCCTGCGCGGGCATTCCGCGCAAGGCGGCTGCACGGCGCCTTCCGTCGCCACCATGCTGCGCCTGCGCCCACGGATACCGGCAGGCGCCCGCCTGGAACTGCGCCGGGTAGCCTTGCTTGCCGCACCGCCTGGACCTGCGATGGCCGCGCCCGCGCCTCCCGGCCAAGCACCCTCGATGAATGCGTCCGGCGGCAACCCGCAGGCGGACCCGGCGATGCCGCGCGTCCGCCTGCCCGGCCATGCCTCGGCGGAAAGCCTGCTGCAACGGCGCGACATGGCACGCGCCCGCTGGCCGGCGGCCCTGCTGCAACCGGGTGAGCAGCCGTTGTCGGCATCGCCGCCTGCCCCCTCGCCCGCATGGATGCCGACCACGGCCAGCGGGCTCTATCTCCTGGGCCTGCTGTGGCTGTGGCGCCGCCGGCCGCAATCGGACGGCCGGGCCGGCCGGCTGCTCGAACTTTCCGCCATCCTGGTCGGGCCGTTATGGCTGATCGCCGGCCTTCAATGGGGATCGGACCGGCCCTTGCCTGCCCTGGCGGCCTTCGTCGGCGCCCTGCTGTTCGCCTTCGCCAGGCGGGACGGCGCCCGCCCATGGCGCTGGTTCGGACGCTGGCAGGATGCGGCATGGGCGGGCTGGCCCGTGCTGGCCGCGGTCGCGCTGGTGCTGGCCTGGGGCCATTCCCTGCAGGCACCGGGGTGGCGCGGGGCCTTGGTCTACCTGCTCTGGGCGACGTTGCAGCAATGGCTGATGCTGACCGTGGTCCTGCCGCGGCTGGAGAGACTCCTGCCCTGGTCCGGGATGGCCGTACTGGCTGCGGCTACCCTGTTCGCCCTGCTGCATACCCCGAACGGCGCCCTGATGCAGCTTTGCCTGCTGGCCGAAGCCTGGTGGGCCTGGGGTTTCCTGCGCGGGCGCAGCCTGTTGTCGGTCGCCGTCGCCCACGCGGCCTGCGCCTTGCTGGTACAGGCCGGGCTGGCTGGCGGAGCCTTGCGCTCACTCGAGGTCAGCGCGCGTTTTTTCCAATAGATAGACGAGTCTTTTCCCTTTGACGGCAAGCACATCCAGGAAATTCTTCAAGTCGTCCGGCAAGGTGGCCGAAAAACTGTAGTCGCGCCCGTCCAGTTCGAAGCTGAGGTGCGAGGCATGCAGGAACATCCGCTGCAAGCCCAGCTCCCGGTAGCGCTTGTTCATCTCCTTGTTGCCGTATTTCGGGTCGCCGGCCAGTGGGTAGCCGACGTGGGCGGCGTGCACGCGGATCTGGTGGGTGCGCCCGGTGCCCAGGGTCGCCTGCATCAGCCGGGCACTCGGATACTGCTCGACCTCGCGGAAAAAAGTGAGCGATGGCTTGCCGTTATCGGACACTCTTACCATGCGTTCTCCGCCCTGAAGCACCGATTTCAGCAGCGGCGCGTTGACGTCGAACCTGGCCTTGGGCGGATGTCCGGTCATCAGGCACAGGTACTGCTTGGTGACCTGCCCCGCGCGGATCGCCGCCTGCAGCCCGACCAGCCCGGCCCGGGTCCGGGCGAACACCAGCACCCCGCTGGTATCCCGGTCCAGCCGATGGACCAGTTCCAGGTGCTCGTTGGGGCGTGCCGCCCGCAGCAGCTCGATCGCGCCGTGGCTGACACCGCTGCCGCCATGGCTGGCGATGCCGGCCGGCTTGTCGATGACCAGGAAGTGCTTGTCCTCGAAGATCACCGCCTCGGCCACCTGGGCCACCAACCCGGCGGACGGCCCCTGGCCTTCCGGCCGCTCGGCCACCCGGATCGGCGGGATGCGCAGCATATCGCCGGCCGTGAGACGCGTATCCGGCTTCGCCCGCTTGCCGTTAACGCGTACCTGGCCGGTGCGCAAAATGCGGTAGATCATGCTCTTGGGAACGCCCTTGAGCAGGGTCGCCAGGGCATTGTCGATGCGCTGTCCGTCCCGCTCCGGGCCGATCTCGACTTGACGTACACCTTGAGGTGCGTCACGGGAAGTTGCCGTCTGCATTGAAAAAAACCTGGCGAAATAGGATACTCGGCGGGCGCTACGCCCGGCCCGTCGAAGTTCTTGGAGGGGATCGGGCGCCCGCCCGTGACGTCGGCGAGGATTGCGCCGGCCGCCATCCCCGGCAGCCGGTCGCGGCTCCCTTTCATCGTAACGGTTCGGGTTGCCGTTGTCCGGTATCGAGCGATGCCGGAACGGCCGATGCGCATGCCACGAATCACCCCGGGACCGGAAACGGTACCGTTTATTTGCCGCTTTACCGCAGCGGCGCGATCCCCGGCAGGCCGCCCCCAAGGCGCCACCGCGGCACGCGACGCGCGGCAATGCCGAGGAAAACTACAATGAAGCGCATGTTGATCAACGCAACTCAGCGTGAAGAGTTGCGCGTGGCCATCGTCGATGGCCAGACCCTCTACGATCTCGATATCGAAATCCCCTCCCGCGAACAGAAGAAGGCCAACATCTACAAGGGCCGGATCACCCGCGTCGAGGCCTCGCTGGAAGCCTGCTTCGTCGACTACGGCGCCGAGCGCCACGGCTTCCTGCCGCTGAAGGAAATCTCCCGCGACTATTTCACCCCGGGCCTGGACCCGAACAAGTCGAACATCCGCGACCTGCTCAAGGAAGGCCAGGAACTGGTCGTCCAGGTCGAGAAGGAAGAGCGCGGCAACAAGGGCGCGGCGCTGACCACCTTCATCAGCCTCGCCGGCCGCTACATGGTGCTGATGCCGAACAACCCGAAGGCCGGCGGCGTCTCGCGCCGGATCGAGGGCGAGGACCGCCAGGCGCTGAAGGAAGCGCTGGACCACCTCACCGTGCCGGACGACGTCGGCCTGATCGTGCGCACCGCCGGCATGGGCCGCGACGCCGAAGAGCTGCAGTGGGACCTGGACTACCTGCTGACCCTGTGGCGCTCGATTTCCGAGGCGGCCAGCAAGCAGCGCGCGCCGTTCCTGATCTACCAGGAATCGAAGCTGTTCATCCGCGCCCTGCGCGACTACCTGCGCAACGACATCGGCGAGATCCTCATCGACGAGGAATCGCTGTACAGCGACGCCCGCGAGTTCATGCAGCAGGTGATGCCCAACGCCCTGCGCAAGCTCAAGCTCTACAAGGACGACACCCCGCTGTTCTCGCGCTACCAGATCGAGACCCAGATCGAGAGCGCGTTCGACCGCCAGGTGCGCCTGCCCTCCGGCGGCTCGATCGTGATCGACCAGACCGAGGCGCTCACCGCGATCGACATCAACTCCTCCAAGGCCACCAAGGGCTCGGACATCGAGGAGACCGCGTTCAACACCAACTGCGAGGCGGCGGTGGAGATCGCCCGCCAGTTGCGCATCCGCGACGCCGGCGGCCTGATCGTGATCGACTTCATCGACATGGACAGCCCGCGCCACCAGCGCGAGGTGGAGGAAAAACTCAAGGACGCGCTCAAGCTCGACCGCGCCCGCGTGCAGATCGGCCGCATCAGCCGCTTCGGCCTGCTGGAGATGTCGCGCCAGCGCCTGCGCCCGTCGCTCGGCGAGGCCACCCAGGTCGTCTGCCCGCGCTGCGAGGGCCACGGCCACATCCGCGGCGTGGAATCGCTGTCGCTGTCGACCCTGCGCCTGATCGAAGAGCACGCCATGAAGGACAACACCGGCCAGGTGCTGGTGCAGGCGCCGCCGACCGTCGCCAACTTCATGCTCAACGAGAAGCGCGCCAGCGTGGTCGAGATCGAGCTGCGCAACAAGGTGCACGTGGTCATCGTCGCCGACGACAAGCTGGAAACGCCGCACATCGAGATCCAGCGGATCAAGGAAGCGGACATGGGCGAGCACAGCAAGCCCAGCTACGAGCGGCTCACCGCCGTCGAGGCCTCGCCGGTCCCGAAGATGGGCCAGGCGCTGGGCAGCGGCGAGCAGCCGGCAGTCAGCGGCATCGTGCCGGCCACCCCGGCCCCGGTACGCGAGGAAACGGCCGCGCCGGTCACCACCGCGCCCCAGCGCAGCAAGCCGGCGGCGGTACCCGCCGCCGCGCCGGCCCCGCAGGGCGGCGTGATCGCGCGCCTGCTCGGCTGGTTCCGCGGCCCGGCCGAGGCTCCGGCCAAGCCGGCGGCCGCACCGCAACGCAACAACGAAGCCGGCCAGGCCGGCCGCGGCCCGCGCCGCGACGAGCGCGGCCGCCCGGGCCAGCAGCAGGCCAATGCCGCGCGCCAGTCGCGCCGCGAGCCGTCGCAGCCGCAAGGCCAGGGCCAGAGCCAGGGCAAGAACAGCCAGTCGCGGAACGACCGGAACGACCGCCAGCGCAACGCCGGCCAGGGCGCGAACCGCCAGGCGCAGGCGTCGCAATCGGCCAAGCCGGAGCGGCAGCCCAAGCCGGCGTCCGTCGCCGTCGAGCAGGCAGCGCCGGCCGAGCAACGCGTCAAGCCCGCCGCCAACAAGCCCGAACGCCAGCCGAAGCCCGCCCAGAGCGAGCGTCCCGCCAATGAACGCCCGGCGGCCGTTGTCGCGACCCCGGCCGCCGTTGCGGCGGTTCCTGCCGCCGATCCCGCCAAGGAGGCCGAGCTGGCCAAGTTGCCCGCCGCCGCAGAAGCCCCGGCCGGCGACGACGCCAAGCTCGATGGCGAAGGCGGCCAGGGCCGCCGCCGTCGCGGCCGTCGCGGCGGTCGCCGCCGCCGTCGCCACGACGAGGCCGGCGCCGTCGAGAACGGCATCGACGACCAGCAGGCGCAGGAGCTGGACGACGAGGACCGCGAGCCCGCCGGCGATGCCGTCGAAGCCAGGACCACCTCGGCCCGCGAGCCCCGCTCGCCGGCATCCGCACCGGTTGCTGCGCCCACCGTCGCCGCCGCCGCGGAGTCCAGGCAGGACGTCGCCGCTCCCGCCGAAAAACCCACGCAGCCCGTCGATCCGCTCGACGAAGCGCCCGTCGCCGCCCCGATGAGCGCGCCGGTTGCATTCAACCTGCCACCGCTGCCGCCGATTCCGGAGGCGACGACGGCGCAGGAACAGGTCGAGGCCAAGGCGCCTGCGGACGTCGAGCCGGTCTCGGCGCCGCCCGTGTCGGTGACCGTCCAGCAGCCTGCCGAACCGGCAGCGCCGCTCGTCGCGACGGCCGCGCCCGTCGAAGCGATCGCGCCAGCCGAGGAAATCGCCGAACCGGCAGCCCCGGCAACCGAACCGGCGCCCGCCACGCGCGAGGAGCCCGCTCCCGTAGCGGCCAGCGTCGTGCCGGTGGAAGCGGAGCCGGCTTCGACCCTTCCACTGCCCAAGCAGGGAGACCTGCTTGCGCAAGCCGCATCGGAGCCCTCGGTCGAGAAGAACGAGACGGCCGAGGCCGAGGAAGACAAGGTCGAACCGGCTCAGCCGTACAGGGATGCCTCGCAGGGCTGACCTGACGGCATCGCCGGACCACGAAAAAGCCGGGCGGATGCCCGGCTTTTTCGTGGCTCCTGGAACTCCTGGCTCCTGGAATGGCCGCTCAGCCGCCGACCTGGTGATTGGGCGTGTCGATCAGGCCGTGCACCGTCATCAGGTGGGCCAGCCCGATGACGTGCTCGACGTGCAGCTTTTCCATCAGCCGCTGCTTGTAGGTCGAGACCGTCTTCGGGCTTAGGTTGAGCTGCTCGCCGATCACCGTCAGCGGCTTGCCGCGCACCAGCATCATCGCCACCTCCAGCTCGCGGCTGGACAGCGCGTCGAACGGCGAGCCGTCGTTGCCGTCCAGCGTGGCCAGCGCGAGCTGCTGCGCGACCGCCGGCGCGAGATAGCGCCGCCCGCCGGCCACCTGCCGCACCGCTGCCAGCAACTCGTCCGCCGAGCATCCCTTGGTCAGGTAGCCCAAGGCGCCCGCATCCAGCAGGCGCTTGGGAAAGCGCGCGTCATCCACCACGGTGACGATGACGATGTGCGTGTTGAGCTTGGCTCGGCACACGCGTTCGGTCAGCTCGATGCCGCTCATGCCCGGCATGTGTACGTCGACCAGGGCGATGTCCGGCGCCAGCGTGCGGATCAGCCGCAGCCCCTCCTCCGCCGTCCCCGCCTCGCCGCTGATGGCGATGTCCGGCTGCTGCTGCAGGATCATCCTGAAGCCGGTACGCACCAGTTCATGGTCGTCCACCAATACGACATTGATCACTTCGTTCCCTCCTTGGATGAGAAAGAAGAAAGTAGGTGAGGCTGCCACGGCAATGCAAGATAGGACATAACACCTTTTGGCATATCGAAACGAAAAAACCCGCCATCGGCGGGTTTCTCGAACGGGCTGCGGCATGGCCGAACCCGGTATTGGTGCCCAAGGGGGGACTCGAACCCCCACGCCTCTCGGCGCTACCACCTCAAGGTAGTGCGTCTACCAATTCCGCCACCTGGGCAGGTGTCTTGCTTACTGCTTCTTCGCCGGATCCGTCGCCGCCGGCACGTCGCCCTGGCTCTTGGCCGGAGCGGTGCTGGCCGCCGGCACGTCGCCGTTCGCGGCGGCCGGCGTGGCCTGCGGCACTTCGGCGTTGGCCGGTGCCGCGGGCTGCGCATTCTGGGTTGCCGCAGGCTTGTTGGCAAGACCCGACATCACGCCGAGATCCGCATCCGAAGCCTTATGCGGCGCGCCGTGATGGCTCAGGTACATGCCCATGCCGAGGCTGAGCAGGAAGAACAGCCCGGCCAGCGTCGCCGTGGCGCGGGTCAGGAAGCTGGAGGAGCCGCGCGCGCCGAACACGGTGGCCGAGGCGCCGCCGCCGAAACCGGAGCCCGCGTCGGCGCCGGCGCCGCGCTGCATCAGGATCAGCACGATCATCGCCGCCGCGATCAGGATGTAGAACACGCTGAAGATGACGAACATGGTTTATGGGTCCGTAGCGCTTTAGTGCGCCGCGGCGCAGATTCCAAGGAAGTCGGCCGACGTCAGGGAGGCGCCGCCGATCAGCCCGCCATCCACGTCCGGCTGCGCGAACAATTCCGCGGCATTCGCCGCCTTGACACTGCCGCCGTAAAGCAGCCGGGTCAGACGGGCAATCATAGCATCTTCCTTTTCGAGTTGGCTACGAATGAAGGCATGTGCCTGCTGCGCCTGGTCCGGCGTGGCGGTGCGGCCGGTGCCGATCGCCCAGACCGGCTCGTAGGCGATTACCGCGGTGTCGAAACTGCCGATGCCGTTGGCCGCGATCACCGCCGCGAGCTGGCGCGCGATCACCGCCTCGGTCTGGCCGGCCTCGCGCTGCTCCAGCGTCTCGCCGACGCACAGGACCGGGGTCAGCCCGCCGGCGCGCGCCGCGGCGAACTTGCGCGCCACCAGCTCGTCGCTTTCGCCGTGGTACTGGCGGCGCTCCGAATGCCCGACCAGCGCCCAGCCGGCGCCGACGTCGGCCAGCATGGCCGCGGACACCTCGCCGGTATAGGCGCCCTGCCCCTCGTGCTCGCTGACGTCCTGCGCGCCGAAGCCCAGGCCGGATCCGGCGTGCTCCGCCGCCAGCGCGGCGATGTAGGGGTACGGCGGGAACACCACCACGTCCGCTTCCGTTTCCGGCAGCCGTGCGGCGATGTCGCGCACCAGCGCCTCCGCCATCGAGCGACTGCCGTGCATCTTCCAGTTACCGGCGACGAGTTTCTTGCGCATGCCCTGCTTCCCGGTGCGATCAAACGGCTAGCTTAGCGACGGCCCCATGCCCGGGCAAACGGCTGCGACTGGCGCCCCGGCCGGCGCGCCGTCAAGATGGGCCGGTCTCCGCCCCGGGAATCCAAGCATGCCGACCGATCGCCCGCTCAGCCTGGTCACCGGCGCCTCGGCCGGCATCGGCGCCGCGTTCGCACGCCAGCTGGCCGCGCTCGGCCATGACCTGGTACTGGTGGCGCGCCGCGCCGGGCGGCTGGAGTCGCTAGCGCGGGAACTGGAAAGCCGGCATGCGGCGCGCGTCCACGTGCTGCCCGCCGATCTCGCCGACCCGGCCGCCGTCCACCAGCTCTGCGACGCGCTGGAGCGACGCGGGCTGGCCGTGGACTGGCTGGTGAACAACGCCGGCTACGGCGTGCCGGGCACGTTCGAGGCGAACGCCTGGCGCAACCATGCGGACTTCATCCAGGTGCTGATGACGGCGCCCACCGAGCTGGCCTGGCGCCTGCTGCCCGGCATGCGCCGGCGCGGCTACGGACGCATCGTCAACGTCGCCTCGCTGGCCGGGCACATTCCCGGTTCGGCCGGGCATACGCTGTATGCCGCCGCCAAGGCCTACCTGATCAAGTTCTCGCAGTCGCTGGCGCTGGAGAACCGGCACCTCGGCGTGCAGGTCTGCGCGCTGTGTCCCGGCTTCACCTGGTCCGAGTTCCACGACGTCACCGGCACCCGCGAGAAGATGGACCAGATGCCCGGCTTCATGTGGCAAAGCGCCGAGGAAGTGGCGCGCCAGGGCGTGGCGGCGGTCGAGCGCGGCGAGGTGGTGCACGTCACCGGCCGGGTCAACCGCGCGATCAAGGCCGTGGCGAAGCTGCTGCCCGACCGGTGGGCGCTGTGGCTGTCGGCGCGCGAGTCGAAGCGCTACCGCAACCTGGACCCGTAGCTGCGCGACCTCGCGCCTTCCGGCACCGGCGCACGACGGCGCGCGGCGGCATGCGCTACTGTCTGCGGCCATCGCCCTGCACGAGCACGCCACGATGTCCCTGTTCCCGCAGCACCCGACGATGCGCCCGCTGCCCTATCGCAAGCCGACCGAAGGCCGCGACTACTGGGTGGTGGACGACGTGCTGCCGAATCCCGATGAAGTGCGCCAGCGCTGCCTGGCCCGGACGGACTGGGAATACGGCTATCCGCACACCGGCGAAGTGTGGCCCGGCATGCGCGCCACGCCCGCCCTGCACGAGGACGAGCTGGCCGCCCTCGATGCCCGGGTCTGCCGCCTCACCGGCGCGAAGAAGGTCTGGGTGGAACAGGCCGGTGCCGGGGCGCGGCTCAACCACAACTGCGTGCAGGTGGTCGGCTCGACCGAAGGCGCGGTGAAGCCGCACACCGATTCGCTCAACCTGTGCCGCTACGCCGCCGTGCTCTACCTGAATCCCGACGTGCCCGACCAGTGCGGCACCAGCTTCTATCGCCAGCGCCATGCGAACGGCCAGCTCGGCGGCAACATGGTGATGCCGCCGCACCGCAACCTGGTCGATGCCCTGGGCAACCGCTTCGTGGCGCCCAACGCATTCGCCGAGGACGTGCGCGTACCGCACCGCTGCAACCGCCTGCTGCTCTACAAGGCCAACATCATCCACAGCGCCAGCGCCTACTGGGGGCTGGACGGGATGGCAAGCAAGCGGATGACGGCCGTGTTCTTCTGGATGGCGTGACGGAGAGCGGCCCGGCTTCCACTCTCTCCGACAGGAAAGACTAGGCGGCGCATGCCGGCAGGAAGGCATCGGCGTGAAGCGGGTTTCGACCCGCTTGCGCCCGACGATGGCTCGGGCTGCGGCAACCCCGGCCCTGCGGAGCCCCCTCCCTTTGGCAGGGAGAGGGAATCGACCGCCTCAGATCAGCTTGATCTCGCGCAGGCGCTGCAGCAGGTACTCGTGCGAGGTGATCGAGGTGTCGTAGCGGCTGGGGTTGTCCGGCGTGACGCACTCGGGCACCGGGTCGAGCACCACGTCGGGGTTCGGATGCAGGAAGAACGGCACCGAGTAGCGCGGCTTGCGCGCGTTGTCGTTCTTCGGGTTGACCACGCGGTGCGAGGTCGACGGGTAGACGTGGTTGGTCAGCCGCTGCAGCATGTCGCCGATGTTCACCACGATGGCGTCGCCCTCGGTGGTGATCGGCAGCCACTCGCCCTCGCTCAGCACCTCCAGCCCTTCCGCGCTGGCGCCGACCAGCAGGGTGATGAAGTTGATGTCCTCGTGGGCGCCCGCGCGCACGTTCGGAATATTGTCCTGGGTGATCGGCGGGTAGTGGATCGGCCGCAGGATCGAGTTGCCCTGGTCGGTCTTGTCGTCGAAGTAATGCTCCGGCAGACCCACGTGCAGGGCCAGCGCGCGCAGCACGCGGGTGCCCAGATGGTCCAGCGCCTCGTACAGGCCGTAGCCGTACGGCTTGAACTCCGGCACCTCGCCCGGCCACAGGTTCGGCGGCATCACGTCGGCGAACTTCGAGTCGCGCGGGATCTCGCGGCCGATGTGCCAGAACTCCTTGAGGTCGGCGTACTGGCTGTCCTTGGCGGTCTCCACCTTGAACGGCGTGTAGCCGCGCGCGCCGCCGCCGCCCGGCACGTGGTACTTCATCTTGGTTTCGGTGGGCAGCGCGAAGAAGCGCTGGAAGGCGTCGTAGGAGCCGTCGATCAGTTCGCGCGCGATGCCGTGGCCGCTGATGCAGCAGAAGCCGAATTCGCGGTAGGCCGCGCCAAGCTCGGCGACGAAGGCGTCGCGGTCGGTGTCGTAGCGGCGGATGTCGAGGGTAGGAACGTTCTTCATGTCGGGTCCACAGGTTGGCGTGCGGTCGATTTGATCCGCCACCGCAGGGGCGGGGCACGTCGGGCCAATCCATGGCGACCCGGGTTCAACAGGTTCACGAGCGTTCGGCGACGGATTTTACGACGTCCGCCAGCTTCTCCGCCAACTGCCGCACCTCGCCCTCGTCGGCGGCTTCCACCGTCACCCGCACCACCGGCTCGGTGCCCGAGGCGCGCAGGAACACCCGCCCCCGGCCCTGCAGCACGCCTTCCGCCTCCGCCAGCGCGTCGCGCACCGCCGGGTGTTCCAGCATGTCGCGCGCCGAGCCGACCACGCGCACGTTGAGCATCACCTGCGGCAGCTTGCGCAGCCCCTGCCGCGCGGCGGCCAGGTCCTGTCCGGCCTGGCCCAGCGCTTCCAGCACGGCCAGCGCGGCGACGATGCCGTCGCCGGTGGTGGCGCGGTCCAGGCAGAGGATGTGGCCGGAGGTCTCGCCGCCCAGCACGCCGTCGTTGGCCTTGAGCTGCTGCAGCACGAAGCGGTCGCCGACGTTGGCGCGGATCAGCGCCACCCCGGTTTCCGCCAGCGCCTGCTGCAGGCCGTAGTTGCTCATCAGGGTGCCGACCACCGGCCCCTTCAGCACGCCCTGCGCCTGCATGCTGCGGGCGAGCACGTAGAGGATGTCGTCGCCGTCGGCCAGCATGCCGTGGCGATCGACCAGGATCACCCGGTCGCCGTCGCCGTCGAAGGCGATGCCGATGTCCGCCGCATGGTCCAGCACGGCCTGCTGCAGGGCCTGCGGATGGGTCGAGCCGACCGCGCGGTTGATGTTGAAGCCGTCCGGCTTGTCGCCGATCGCCACCACCTCGGCGCCCAGCTCGGCGAACACCTTGGGGGCGACCTGGTAGGTGGCGCCGTTGGCGCAGTCGAGCACCAGCCTGACGCCGCGCAGGCTGAATTCCTCCGGCACGGTGGCCTTGCAGAACTCGGCGTAGCGCGCCACCGCATCGCCGATGCGGGTGGCCTTGCCGAGCTGCTCGGAGGCCACGGTGACGAACTCCGCGTCCACTTCCCGCTCGATCGCCAGCTCGATCTCGTCGGAGAGCTTTTCGCCGGTGGCGGAGAAGAACTTGATGCCGTTGTCGTGGTGCGGGTTGTGCGAGGCGCTTATCACGATGCCGGCCACCGCGCGCATGGAGCGCGTGAGAAAGGCCACCGCCGGCGTCGGCATCGGCCCGAGCAGGCCCACGTCCACGCCGGCCGCGACCAGGCCGGCTTCCAGCGCCGACTCGAACATGTAGCCGGACACGCGGGTGTCCTTGCCGATCAGCACCAGCGGCCGCTGCCTGCTGCCGCGCGCCAGCACGGCGCCGGCGGCGCGGCCGAGGCGCAGCATGAAATCGGCGCTGATCGGCCACTGCCCGACCAGGCCGCGAATGCCATCGGTGCCGAAATACTTGCGTTGGGTCATCGTCGTTCCTTGTCGCGCCGCCGGTGCCGGCGGCGCATGCGTTCAGTTCACTCGTCGTCGGGCCAGCGCGGCGCCGCCGGGCGGTCGTCGCGGCGCGGTGCCGCATCGCCGGCCTTCACCGCCTGCCATACGGCAAGGGCGTCGACGGTAGCCGCCACATCATGTACGCGAACCATCCGCGCGCCGCGCTGCACGGCGATCAGCGCCGCCGCCACCGAGCCCGCCGCGCGTCCGGCCGGATCGGCGCGCCCGGTCAGCGTGCCGATCATCGACTTGCGCGACAGCCCCGCGTACACGCCGCTGCCGAGGTCGGCGAAGCGTTCGAGCGCGCGCAGCAGGGCCAGGTTGTGTTCCAGCGTCTTGCCGAAGCAGAAGCCCGGGTCGACCATCACCTTGCGCCGGTCGATGCCGGCCAGCTCGCAGGCGAACAGCCGGTCGGCGAGGAAGCGGTGCACTTCGCCGACCACGTCGTCGTAGCGCGGGTCGTCCTGCATGGTGCGCGGCTCGCCCAGCATGTGCATCAGGCACACCGGTACGCCCAGCGCGGCGGCGGCTTCCAGCGCGCCGTCGCGGCGCAGCGCGTAGACGTCGTTGACCATGCCGGCGCCGGCGGCCACCGCGGCGCGCATCACCTCCGGCTTGGAGGTATCGACCGCGATCGGCAGCGCGGTGCGCGCGGCGAGCCGCTCGATCACCGGGATCACCCGGTGCAGTTCCTCGTCCAGCGGCACCTCGCCCGCGCCGGGGCGGGTGGACTCGCCGCCGACGTCGAGCATGTCCGCGCCCTGCTCCGCCAGCGCCAGCCCGTGCGCCACGGCAGCGTCCACGCCGGCATGCGCGCCGCCGTCGGAGAACGAGTCGGGCGTGACGTTGAGGATGCCGACCACGCGCGGGCGGTCGAGCACCAGCGGACGGCCGCCGCAATCGAGCACGGTGGCGAACGGATCGGTCGTCATGTCATGTCCTCGGTGATGGCGCCCGGGTTCAGGCTTCGCCGCCCAGCGCGCCCATATGCCGGCGGTAGTAGCGCAACTCGTCGATGGAGTCGCGGATGTCGGATAGGGCCGTATGCGCCGACTCCTTGCCCAGGCCCCTGGCGATCGCCGGCGCCCAGCGCCGGGCCAGTTCCTTGAGCGTGGACACGTCCAGGTTGCGGTAGTGGAAATAGCGTTCCAGCCGCGGCATCTGGCGATGCATGAAGCGGCGGTCCTGGCAGATCGAGTTGCCGCACATCGGCGACTTGCCGGCGGGCACCCAGGCTTTGAGGAAATCCACCGTGGCCTGCTCGGCCACGGCGTGGTCGACGGTGGAGTCGAGCACCTGCTGCCACAGGCCCGAGCGGCTGTGCTGGTTGCGGTTCCAGCTATCCATCGCCTCCAGCCGGTCCACCTCGTGGCGGATCGCGAACACCGGGCCTTCGGCCAGGACGTTCAACTCCTTGTCGGTGACGATGGTGGCTATTTCCAGGATGGAATCGGCGTCCGTGTCGAGGCCGGTCATCTCCAGATCGATCCAGATCAGATTGTCGTCGTTGGCTTGGCTCATGCTTCCTCCCGGGAGCGCGCAGTTTACAGCAGCCATTGCCCGATCCTGCCCGGATAGGCCGAACGGCATGCGATGATCGCGGGCATGCAGACCTTCTTCTGGCACGACTACGAGACCTTCGGCGCCGACACCCGGCGCGACCGGCCGGTGCAGTTCGCCGGCATCCGCACCGACATGGACCTGGAGATCGTCGGCGAGCCGGTGATGTTCTTCTGCCAGCCGCCGCGCGAGATGCCGCCGCAGCCCGAAGCCTGCCTGATCACCGGCATCACGCCGCAGCAGGCCGCGCGCGAAGGCGTGCGCGAGGCCGAGTTCGCCGCCCGCGTTCACGAGGAGCTGGCCGCTCCGGGCACCTGCGGCGTGGGCTACAACTCGCTGCGCTTCGACGACGAGGTCACCCGGCAACTGCTGTACCGCAACTTCTACGAGCCCTACGGGCGCGAGTGGGAGAACGGCAACTCGCGCTGGGACCTGATCGACCTGGTGCGGATGTGCCAGGCGCTGCGCCCGGAGGGCATCGTCTGGCCGACGCGCGAGGACGGCACGCCCAGCTTCAAGCTCGAGCACCTGGCGCAGGCCAACCGCCTGCAGCAGGAGCGCGCGCACGACGCGCTGTCCGACGTGCACGCCCTGATCGACCTGGCGCGGCTGATCCGCGTACGCCAGCCGCGCCTGTGGGACTGGCACTACGAGCTGCGCCGCAAGCAGAAGGTGTTCGGCCTGCTCGACGTGGCCGGCATGACGCCGCTGGTGCACGTCTCCTCGCGCTATCCCGCCAGCCGCCACTGCGTGGCCGTGATCGCGCCGCTGGCGCCGCACCCGAGCCGGCCCGGCGAGGTGATCGTGTACGACCTCGCCACCGACCCGGCCGAGCTGCTGGCGCTGGACGAGGACGAGATCGCCGACCGCGTGTTCACCGCCCGCGCCGACCTGCCCGAAGGGGTGGAACGCATCCCCCTGCGCACCGTGCGCGCCAACCGCTCGCCGGCGCTGGCGCCGCTGTCGGCGCTCAAGGGCGTGGACCTGCAGCGGTTGCAGATCGATCTCGACCGCAGCCTGGCCCACCGCGACGTGCTGCGCGCAGCCGACGGCCTCGCGGCGAAGCTGCGGCGCGTGTTCGCGCGCGCCGCCGAGCTGCCTCCCGCGGAAGATCCGGAGCTGGCGCTGTACGGCGGGTTCCTGCCCGATGCCGACAAGCGCCTGCTCGGCGAGGTGCGCGCCACCCCGCCCGAGCAACTGGGCCTGCGCCCGTTCCCGTTCCGCGATCCGCGCTACCCGGAACTGCTGTTCCGCTACCGCGCCCGCAACTGGCCACAGACGCTGACGGACGAGGAGCGCCTGCGCTGGGAGGCCTTCCGCCGCAGGCGGCTGACCCAGCACACCGCGCTGACCGGCCTCACCCTCGACGACTACGCCGCCCGGCTGGCCGAACTGCGCAACGATCCGCTGGCGCAGGGCAAGCAGGCGGTGCTCGACCAGTTGCAGGCCTGGGGCGACGAGCTGGCCCTGGAACTTGCCCCCCTGTCCCCCTGATCCTCCCGCCGCCATGCCGAATGCCTATTTCACTCCCGCCACCTTCCGCTTCCTGCGCGCGCTCGACCGCAACAACAGCCGCGAATGGTTCGCCGCGCACAAGGCCGACTACGAGCGCCATGTGCGCGAGCCGTTCCTGGCGCTGATCGCCGACATGCAGGCGCCGCTGGCGAAGATCAGCCCGCACTACCGCGCCGACCCGCGCAAGAACGGCGGCTCGTTGTTCCGCATCTACCGCGACACGCGCTTCTCCAACAACAAGCTGCCGTACAAGCCCTGGCAGGGTTCGCGCTTCTTCCACGAGCGCCGCCACGAGATCCCGGCGCCGTCGTTCTACCTGCACATCCAGCCCGGCGACTGCTTCGCCGGCGGCGGCATGTGGCATCCGGAGCCGGATGCCTTGAAGCGCATCCGCGACTTCATCGCCGACAACCCGGCCGCATGGAAAAAGGCCACCCGCAGCAAGCCGTTCCGCGAACACTTCGCCTTCTGGGGTGAGTCGCTGAGCCGGCCGCCGCGCGGCTTCGACCCAGGGCACGAGCTGATCGACGACCTCAAGCGCAAGGATTTCGCCTGCGGCGAGAACTTCGACGAGGCGCTGGCCTGCTCGGCCGAGCTGCTGCCGTGGACGGTGGCGACGTTCAAGCGCGTCGCGCCGATGATCGACTACCTGTGCGCCGCGCAGGAACTGGAGTTCTGACCGGGACGGACGCCGCGCGCGAAGGACGAGGCGATCACGCGCGGGAACGCACCCGCCCGGTTGCGCCGTCGCGGCCTGGTTGCCGGACCAGCAACCAGGCGGCGACGCCGATCCCGATCACCGCGGTCAGCGCCACGTAGTGCGCCGGCGCCAGCGGGCCCAGGCGCTTCACCATGCCGCCGATGAGCGGCGGGGTCAGCCCGCCGAACGCCGCATAGGCGACGTTGTACGAGAACGACAGGCCGGAAAACCGCACCGCCGGCGGAAACGCCTCCACCATCAGCACCGGCACCACGCCGACCACGCCTACGCCGAAGCCGGCCAGTGCATACAGCACGACGAAATGCGCACCGCCGGCCTGCAGGTCGGCGTACAGCGCATAGCCGCACAGCAGCAGCGCGGTCGCGCCGAGCAGCAGCGCGCGCGGATAGCCGATGCGGTCGGCCAGCCAGCCATAGCCCAGGCAGCCCAGCGCCAACGCGAACGAAGCCACGTTGCTGCCGAGGAAGGCCCGCGCCGGCTCGAGATGGAACACCGACTGCGCCAGCGACGGCGTCATCAGGATCAGCACCACGATCGCGGCGGTGAGCATCCAGGTCGCCAGCATCGACAGCAGCACAGCGGGCAGGTGCCGCTCGAACACCCGCTTCAACGGCAACCCCGCGCTCAGCTCGCGGCGCGCGTGCATCGCCTCGAACACCGGCGTCTCGCTGAGCCAGCGGCGCAGCCATACGGCGAGGAAGCCGAACACGCCGCCCACCAGGAACGGCAGGCGCCAGCCCCAGGCGAGCACCTCGGCCGGCGCCAGCCGGCCGTTGATCGCCGCCGCCACCAGCGAGCCGATCAGGATGCCCACGGTAAGCCCGGAAGTGAGGCTGGCGCAGGCGAAGCCGACCCTTCGCGGCGGCACGTGCTCGGCCACGAACACCCAGGCTCCCGGCACCTCGCCGCCCACCGCGATACCCTGCACCACGCGCAGCAGCAACAGCAGCAGCGGCGCGAGCATGCCGATCTGCGCGTACACCGGCAGCAGGCCGATGCCGAGCGTCGGCAGCGCCATCAGGAACACGCTGAGGGTGAACATCTTCTTGCGGCCCAGGGTGTCGCCGTAGTGCGCCATCACGATGCCGCCCAGCGGGCGCGCCAGGTAGCCCGCCGCGAAGATGCCGTACACCTGCAACTGCGCCAGCCAGGGCGCGGTGTCCTTCGGGAAGAACAGGTGGCTCAGCGGCAGCGCGAAGAACACGAACACCACGAAGTCGTAGAACTCCAGCGCACCGCCCAGCGCGGACAACAGCAGGGTGCGTGCGTCGCGCCGGTCCAGCGCGCGGGCCGCGTGCGCTGCGGCGGACAACGTGGAGGCGTGGGCGTCGGTCATCGTGACGGTTCCGGGCGGCGGCGCGAAAGGCCCGCACGATAGCGCAAATCGTCCGGCTCCCTGCCGGTTTTGCGGAACATTCCTATGGACATCGCCCGGCGAACGCCTATGCTGCGCCTGCCCGGCCGGATGCCGGGCATCCGGCACGGCGCGGCCCGCGGGCCCGCCCTGCCCTGCGTCGTTTCGAGGGGGAGAGGAAACGTCGTGCGATCCGGTCTTCAATGCTTCACGACGCCATGCGACTGCGCCACCCATCGGGGCCGCCGTCGTCACGCCTGCATGCAACCGACAAGGAGTACCCCATGGGCAACCTGAGCAAGCGTCTGACCGCCGAGTTCTTCGGCACCTTCTGGCTGGTGCTGGGCGGCTGCGGCAGCGCCGTGCTGGCGGCGGGATTCCCGCAGCTCGGCATCGGCTTCGCCGGCGTGGCACTGGCCTTCGGCCTGACCCTGCTGACCATGTGCTATGCCATCGGCCACATCTCCGGCTGCCACATCAACCCGGCGGTGACCTGCGGCCTGGCCGCCGGCGGCCGTTTCCCGCTGAAGGACGTGGTGCCGTACATCGTGGCGCAGGTGATCGGCGGCATCGCCGCCGGCGCGGTGCTGTACGCGATCGCCTCCGGCAAGCCCGGCTTCGACGCCGCCGCCAGCGGCTTCGCCTCGAACGGCTACGGCGCGCATTCGCCGGGCGGCTACTCGATGGGCGCCGCGGCGGTGTGCGAACTGGTGATGACCGGCTTCTTCATCTTCATCATCATGGGCGCCACCCACAAGAGCGCCCCGGTGGGCTTCGCCGGCATCGCGATCGGACTGGCGCTGACCCTGATCCACCTGATCAGCATCCCGGTCACCAACACCTCGGTGAACCCCGCGCGCTCGACCGGCGTAGCCCTGTTCCAGGGCGACTGGGCGGTGCACCAGCTCTGGTTCTTCTGGGCGATGCCGATCATCGGCGGCATCGTCGGCGGCCTGGTCTACCGCTACCTGTGGAGCGACCGCCCCGCCCAGCCCGACATCAAGGGCGACCGGGCCTGAGCGGACGATGCATGACGCGCGGCCGGAAAGGCCGCGCGTCACCTACGCCTCGTAAAGCTCGATCGGCAGCCCGTCCGGATCGGCGGGGAAGGTGAAACGGCGGCCGGTGTGCCCATCCAGCCGAACCAGCTCGCAATCCACGCTGCGCGCCGCCAGCACGGCCACCGCGGCGTCCGCGTCGGCCACGGCGAACGCGAGGTGGCGCAGCCCCTGCGCTTCCGGCCAGGAAGGGCGCGGCGGCACGCCGGGAAAGGAGAACAATTCCAACTGCACGCCGGGGCCGACCTCCAGGTCGCACTTCCAGGAATCGCGTGCCTCGCGGTAGATCTCGCGTACGACGCGCAACCCCGGCGTGCCGCTGTAGAACGCCTTCGAGCGCGGGTAGTCCGAGCAGATCAGGGCGACATGGTGGATGCCGCGCAGCAAGGCCTGCGACAGGCTCAGGCTTCCGCGAACGGGAACGCCAGCACGTCGGCGATCGCGTCGGTATCGGCCAGGCACATCAGCAGGCGCTCCACCCCGAGCGCCACGCCGGCGCAATCGGGCATTGCGTCGAGCACCGCCAGCAGGCGCCCGTCGATCGGCACCTCGCGCAGCCCGCGGGCGCGGCGCACCGCGTTGTCGCGCTCGAAGCGCGCGCGCTGCTCGGCGCCGTCGTTCAGCTCGTGGTAGCCGTTGGCCAGCTCGTAGCGCCCAAGGTACAGCTCGAAACGCTCGGCCAGCGGCGGGTCGCCGGGACGGATCTTGGCCAGCGCGCACTGGCTGGCCGGGTAGTCGTGCACCACCGTGATGCGGTCGCGCGGGAACAGCGGCTGCAGCCGGTGGGTGATCAAAAGATCCAGCCAGTCGTCGCGTTCCAGGCCGGCCGGGTCGATGCCGTACTCGGCCAAGGGCCCGCGCAGCGCGTCCACCGGCGCATGCAGCGGATCGAGGCCCAGCTCGTCGAGGAACAGTTGCCGGTAGCCGACCACCCATACCTCGGTGCGGCGCGACACCATCGCCAGGGCTTCCTCCACCAGGGCGACCGTCTCCGCCATCAGCCGGCGGTGGTCCCAGCCCACGCGGTACCACTCCAGCATGGTGAACTCGGGGTTGTGCCTGCCCCCCGCCTCGCCGTTGCGGAACACCCGGCCCAGCTCGTAGCAGTCGCCCACCCCGGCGGCCAGCAGGCGCTTGAGCGGGAACTCCGGCGAGGTGCGCAGCCAGCGTTCGCGCGCGCCGGCATCGACGTGCCCGCTGAAGGCGGTGCTGAAGCTCTCGATGTTCGGATCGGTGTTGCCGGCGGCGGAGAGGACCGGCGTTTCCACCTCCAGCACGCCGCGCCCGGCGAAGAAGCCGCGCACCAGCGCATACAGGCGCGCGCGCAGGCGAAGCGCCTGCGCCAGCGACAGGCCGCCGCTCACGGCCATGCACCGTGTTCGGCGAGCAGGGCCAGCAACTGCGCCTCGTCCCACACGGCAATGCCCAACTCGTTCGCCTTGTCGAGCTTGGAGCCTGCCTCGGCGCCGGCGACCACGAACGAGGTCTTCTTCGACACCGAGCCGGACACCTTGGCGCCCAGCGACTCCAGCCGCGTCTTCGCCTCGTCGCGGCTGAGCGCCTCCAGGCTGCCGGTGAGCACCGCGGTCTGGCCTTCGAGCGGCGCGGCGTCGACCGCCGCCGCCGCGGGAATCGCCGCCAGCAGCCGCTGCATCGCGGCATCGGCGGCCTCCAGCCGGCGCACCTGCTCCGCATCCTCCAGCAGCGCCTCCAGGTTGATCGCCGCAGCCTGCGGTACGCCGGCGGTGATCCAGTGCGCGCGGCCGGCGCGGCGCAGTTGCGCCAGGGTCGGGAAATGGGCCGCCAGCAGGCCGGTACTCTTGGGACCGAGCTTGTTGACCTTGGCCATGTCCAGCAGCGCGGCCAGGCCCAGCCGCTCGCGCAGCTTCGGCGATGGCGCGCCCTCGTCGGCGAAGGTGATGCCGGCGGCGAGCAAGGCATCGACCACCTGCTGGTTGCCCGGCTGCGCGAAGAACGCGGCGATCGACTCGGCCACCTCGCTGCCGATGTCCGGCAGCACGCGCAGCACCGCGGCCGGGGTGTCGCGCACCTGCGCCAACGTGCCCAGCCAGCTCGCCAGCGTCTTCGCCGTGCTCTCGCCGATATGCATGATGCCGAGCCCGAACAGGAAGCGCGGCAAGGTGGTGCGCTTGCTCGCCGCGATGCCATCGACCAGGTTCTCGGCCCACTTGGTGGCGATCTTGCCGGCCTTCACCGTTTCCGGGGTCGTGCCGTCGCGCTCGTCGGCGCGGCGTTTCATCTCGACGAAATCCTCGACGCTGAGCCGGTACAGGTCGGCCAGCGTACGCACCATGTCGAACTCCACCAGCGCCTCGGCAAAACGCTCGCCCAGGCCCTCGATGTCCATCGCGCGCCGCGAGGCGAAGTGGATGATCGCCTCCTTGCGCTGCGCCGCGCAGATCAGCCCGCCGGAGCAGCGCCATGCCGCGGCGCCCTCCTCGCGCACCAGCGCGGAATGGCAGACCGGGCAATGCGTCGGCATCCGCCATGGCCGGGTGCCTTCGGGACGGCGATCCTCCACCACCCGCACCACTTCGGGGATCACGTCGCCGGCGCGGCGCACGATCACGGTGTCGCCCACGCGCGCGTCCAGCCGCGCGACCTGGTCGGCGTTGTGCAGGGTCGCGTAGGTCACGGTGACCCCGGCCACCTGCACCGGTTCCATCCGCGCACGCGGCGTCGCCGCGCCGGTGCGGCCGATCTGGATCTCGATGTCGAGCAGGCGGGTGGCCTGCTCCTGCGCCGGGAACTTGTGCGCGATCGCCCAGCGTGGCGCGCGCGAGACGAAGCCCATCTCGCGCTGGCCGGCGTAGTCGTCCAGCTTGTAGACCACGCCGTCGATGTCGTACGGCAGGCTGTCGCGCTTCGCCCCGATGCGACGGAAATAGGCGATCAGGCCATCGAAGCCCTTGGCCGTGGCTACCTCGGGCGACACCGGGAAACCCCATTCGCGCAGCTGCCGCAGCGTCTGCGAATGCGTCGGCGGCAGCTCGCCGCCCTCGACCGCGCCGATCGCGTAGGCGAAGAAGCTCAGGCGGCGCTTCGCGGTGATCGCCGGGTCGAGCTGGCGCAGCGAGCCGGCCGCGCCGTTGCGCGGGTTGGCCAGGGTCTTTTCGCCGTGCGCGAGGGCCTGCGCGTTGAACGCCTCGAAATCCTTGCGCAGCATGACCACCTCGCCGCGCACCTCGAGCACCGCCGGCCAGCCCTTGCCGCGCAGCCTCAGCGGGATGGCCCGCACCGTGCGCAGGTTGGCGGTGACGTCCTCGCCGGTCTCGCCGTCGCCGCGGGTGGCGCCCTGCACGAACACGCCGTCCTCGTAGCGCAGGCTGATCGCCAGCCCATCCAGCTTCGGCTCGACCGAGAACACCGGGTCGCGGCGGTCCAGGGTCTGTTCGATGCGCCGCTCGAACTCGGCGATCTCGCGGAACCGCTCGCGGTCGTCCTCGCCCTCCTGCTCGAACGCATTGCCCAGCGACAGCATCGGCAGCGCGTGGCGCACCTCGGCGAAGCCGCCCTGCGCGCGCGCGCCGACCTTGCGGGTCGGCGAGTCGGGCGCGGCCAGTTCCGGGTGCGCCGTCTCCAGCGCCTCCAGCTCGCGCATCAGGCGGTCGTACTCGGCGTCGGCGATGTCCGGGTCGTCGAGCACGTGGTAGCGGTAGTTGGCCTGCTCGATCCGCGTGCGCAGTTCGTCGATGCGCGAGGCGGCGGACTCGGCGGGCGGGCTCGTTGGACTCATGCGGGGATCCTCATCCGCCAAAGTCTAACGAGACAAGTCGCCGCGGAGTGAATTCGCGGGCTGCCGGCGGAGGGCCCGCCGGCCTGCCCACGGGCCAGTTCAGCGATGCAGGTCGCCGGCCGCCTCCGGCTGGTAGGTCACTTCCACCACGCGCAGCCGGCGCGGCTGCCCGCCCGGCATCGGCCAGTCGATCCGCTGGCCGCGGGTGAGGCCCAGCAGCGCGCTGCCCACCGGCGCCAGGATCGACACCGTGCCCGGCGCGCCGGCCGCGGCCGGGTAGACCAGGGTCAGGGTGAGGCGCTCGCCGCTGCCCTCGTCCTCGAAGCTGACCACCGAGTTCATGGTGACCACGTCGGCCGGCATCGCCGCCGGCTCGCGCACCTCCGCCCGCTCCAGCTCGTCGCGCAGGGCCGCGTGGTCCTGCGACGGCTGCCGCTCCAGCAGCGCTTCCAGGCGCTCCACATCGAGGCGGGACAGGACGATGGACGGCTTGCTCATGGTGGTCTCCTGCATGCTGCAAAAAAGCGCGCGCCGGAACGGATTCCGGCGCGCTGGATACTCTGGCGTGGGGACAAGATGAAACGGTACTGACTTTGGGGTCGGCCTGCACGAATTGCAAGCTGTCATAGCAAGTATCATGCGCCCCCATGTCTAACGCCGCCGCCCCGCCGCCTCCAGCCTCCGACGCGGCGGCCCCGGAGGTGCCCGAACTGCCTTCGCGCGAGCGCTTCCGCGGCCTGATCTGGCTGGTGTCCGCCTCGTTCTTCATGCAGGCGCTGGATTCCACCATCGTCAACACCGCCGTGCCGGCGATGGCCGAGGCGCTCGGCGTGACCCCGCTGGGCATGCGCAGCGCGCTGACCAGCTACGTGCTCACCCTCGCCGTGCTGATCCCGGCCAGCCCGTGGCTGTGCGACCGCTTCGGCACCCGCCGGGTGTTCGGCGCGGCGATCGCCACCTTCGGCATCGGCTCGCTGCTGTGCGGCATCGCGCAGACCCTGCCCGAGCTGGTCGGCGCCCGCGTGCTGCAGGGCATCGGCGGCGCCGCGCTGATGCCGGTGGGACGCTACGTGCTGGTACGCAGCATCGACAAGCGCGAATTCGTCCACGTGATGGCCACCGTGGCCACGTTCGGCCTGCTCGGCTCGGTGCTGGGCCCGCTGCTCGGCGGCGCGCTGGTGGAGTTCACCAACTGGCGGCTGATCTTCCTGATCAACGTGCCGGTGGGCATCGCCGGGCTGTGGATGAACAAGCGCGACATGCCCGAGTACCGGCTCGACCGCGCGCACCGCTTCGACCTGTTCGGCTTCCTGCTGTTCGCCGCCTCCTCGGCGCTGCTGCTGGCGGCCGCGGAAATGCTCAGCGGCGAGCGCCTCAACTGGGGCGGCATCGGCATCTGCGCGGCGCTGGCCCTGCTGTTCGGCGCCGCCTACGTATGGCACAGCCGGCGCACCGCGCACCCGGTGGCCGACCTCACCCTGCTGCGCGTGCGCAGCGTGTGGGTGTCGCTGGCCGGCAACCTGTTCACCCGGCTCGGCGTGTCGGGCATGTTCCTGCTGCTGGTGCTGTTCCTGCAGGTGGGCTGCGGCTGGTCGCCGCTGCTGGCCGGCCTGATGATGGTGCCGCAGGCGCTGGGCTCGATCAGCGCGAAATGGCTGATCAACCGGCTGCTGGTGCGGCTGGGCTACCGCCGCCTGCTGCTGGGCAACACGCTGGCGGTCGCCGTGCTGCTGGCCTCGTTCGCGCTGTTCAGCACGCACACGCCGATGTGGCTGATCGCCGCCACGGTGTTCCTCTACGGCGGCTTCATGGGCATGCAGTACACCGCGATGAACACGCTGATCTACAGCGACCTGGACATCAAGCACGCCTCGATGGCCTCCTCGATGGCCTCCACCGCGCAATACCTGTCGATGAGCTTCGGCATCGCGCTGGCGACCTTGCTGATGGAATCGCTGCTTCAGGGCCATGCGCATACCGACTACGTGGTGGCGTTCCGCTGGACGGTGGTGATCCTCGCCCTGATCACCACCGCCGCCAGCCGGGTGTTCAGCCAGTTGCGCCCGGACCGCCCGGCGAAAGGCGCCGCCGGCGCCCGCTGAGGCACGCCGGAAGCATCCCGGAAGCGGCGCCGAGCATGTAGCATCGAGGCATCGGCCCGCCCCAAGACGAGCGCATGCACCACGCCAGCGAGATCCTGTTCACCCTGTTCGTCGTCTTCGTCGCCGCCCAGCTCGGCGGCGAGATCGCGCAGCGCCTGAAGCTGCCCGGCGTGGTCGGCGAGATCGCCGCCGGCTGTGCCATCGGCCCGTCCCTGCTGGGCTGGATCACGCCCGAGCAGATCGCGGTCGGCACGCCGCTGGACGTGCTGGCCGAGATCGGCGTGGTGCTGCTGCTGTTCTCGGTGGGCCTGGAGACGCGGCTGGAGGACCTGAAGAAGGTCGGCAAGGCGGCCTTCCTGGTCGGCGTGCTCGGCGTGCTGGTGCCGTTCGGGATGGGTTCGCTGTGGGCGCACGGCAGCGGCTTCAGTTGGGACAAGTCGCTGTTCGTGGCCGCGGCCTTCGTCGCCACCTCGGCCGGCATCACCGCACGCGTGCTGCAGGAGCTGGGCGTGCTGCAGCGTACCGAGAGCAAGGTGATCCTCGGCGCCGCGGTGATCGACGACATCCTCGCCATGCTGCTGCTCGGCGTGGTGGTGTCGCTGCAGAGCGGCGGCGGCTTCGACCCGCTGCACCTGCTGCTGGTGCTGGCCGGCGCGATCGGCTTCATCGCGGTGATCGGCCTGGGCGGGGCGCGCGTGATGCGCTGGAATTCCGGCTGGCTGGACAAGCCGCGCAACGCGCATTCGCCGCTGGTGATCGTGCTGGCGCTGTGCCTGGGCCTGGCCTACGTCTCCACCCTGTTCGGCCTGGCCGCCATCATCGGCGCCTTCCTTGCCGGCATGATCGCCTCGGAGACGCGCCAGCAGCATACGCTGGAAAAGCAGACCCAGCCGCTGCTCGCCCTGCTCACCCCGTTCTTCTTCGTGGTCACCGGCAGCAAGATCGACCTGCAACAACTGGCCAGCGCCGACGCCCTGCTGGCGCTGGCCGCGGTCACCGCCATCGCGATCGTGTCCAAGCTGATCGGCGGCTTCCTGGGAGCGCTGTCGCTGGGCCGGCGCGGTGCCACCATCGTGGGCTTCGGCATGGTGCCGCGCGGCGAGGTGGGCGTGGTGATCGCCAGCCTGGGCCTGGCCGCCGGCGTGTTCAGCGACCGCGTCTACGCCATCATCGTGGCGATGTCGCTGCTCACCGCGATGGTCACCCCGCCCGTGCTGGCCTGGCTGCTGCGCCGCGCCGGCCCGGCCGAGGCATCCGCCCCCCGCGGCTGAGCCGGGCTTCCGCGTCCCGCGGCCTTCTTCCGCCCGCCGAACACGCAGCCGGCGCACGTGCATGCCTTCTTGATGCCAAATTCAGCCCCGTTGCGCGATAGTGTGCCTACCATCCCGATGGAGTTCCCCGCCATGAAAACCGCGCTCCTCCCGCTCGCCGCCGCCCTCGCCATCGCCACCGCCCCGCTG
Source organism: Frateuria sp. Soil773 (assembly GCF_001428405.1). Taxonomy (GTDB): domain Bacteria; phylum Pseudomonadota; class Gammaproteobacteria; order Xanthomonadales; family Rhodanobacteraceae; genus LMSL01. The sequence goes on along the minus strand of NZ_LMSL01000040.1, from coordinate 14,603 downwards.
GCCCAGGCGCAGTCCTCCAGCGGCGTGCTGAAGCGGCCCGACGGCATCTACCTGCGCTGCGACCAGTGCGGCACCGTGCAGAGCATCGAGCACAACGTCACCGAGGGCCGCAACCACGGCACGGCCGGCGCCGTCATCGGCGCGATCGCCGGCGGCGTGCTCGGCAACCAGGTCGGCAAGGGCAAGGGCAGGAAGCTCGCCACCGTCGGCGGCGCCGTCGGCGGCGGCTTCGCCGGCAACGCCATTGGCAAGGGCGGCGGCGGCGAGAGCTGGACCATCCGGCTGAAGATGGGCAACGGCACCTACAGCAACATCCAGGTCGCCGACGCCAGCAGCATCCGCCAGGGCGACCTGGTGCAGGTCGACGCCAACGGCAACATCACCCGCATCCAGTGATGCGCGTGCACCGGCCGCGCCGCAACGGCGCGGCCGGTTCGCATGGGTGAAGCGCCCGGCCGTCCAGGCCGGGCGCTTCGATCCTCCATGACGTCCTGGCTACCTGCGCCCCAGGCGGCGTTGCCGCTCCAAAAAGATCAGGTGCCCGTGATGATCGGGTTGGTGGACAGGTCGCCGCTGGAGACGCCGCAAACGCCCAGCGATCCGGTGATGTGCGCATTGGTCGCAGTGGGCGTGGGATTGGTTCCGATCACGTTGATCGCCACGCTGCCCGAGCAGGTGAAGAACCCGAGCGCGGCCACGCTGACGTCGGAAACCGTCGCCGTCCACGTCGGGTTGCCGCCGGACGAACCGCGCGCCGGGGCGCTGATCGCCCACGGCAGGTTGGTCGCCTTAATCGCCTTGCAGACCGCGCTGCCGGAGAAGCTGGCGGCGATCACCGACGCCGCGCCGCCCACGTCCTGCACCGTGAAGGTCGACGTGCAGGGGAAGTTGTTGCCGGCGAAGGTCACGTTGGTCGGCCCCGGCCCCACCGTGCTGGTGCCGTTCGCGCTGCCGCCCACGAACCACTGCGTGGCAAACGACGACGACGCGCCGAGCGTGCCCGCCAGAACCAACGAACCCAGCAGAATCGATTTGATCGCTTTCATGAGTCGTTCTCCATGTTGCTGTCGACAAAGGGGACGCGGCGGCCGTCCTTCCGGGCGGTTCCGCCGTCGCCGTGCATGGCGTTCCCCGGCCCTGCCGGGACGACACCGGTCCCGCCGCGGCCGCTGCCGTTGGCAGGCGGCCTCCATGCGGGAAAGAGAGGATCGTCGGGCCATGGGCGCATCCGTGCTCATCGGGCTCAGTAGAAGCCCTTGCGGATGGACAGCCCGATGATGCGGGGATCGAGGGTGAACACGTTGGTGGTCAACCCACTGTCCGAACTGTTGAGGAAGGTGCCAGTGATCGGCGCCTTGTCGAAGACGTTCTTGACGTAGAACTGCACGCTCAGGTCGTTCTCGGGGTGCTCGTAGGTCAACGAGAGGTTGGTGTTGCTCCAGCCGCGCATGCGGTCGACGGAATCGTTGTAGACGCGCGCCCAGCTCGGCCCCTGGTGGTAGAAATCGCCGCGCAGGATCAGGTCCGAGTTGCCCCAGAAAAAGGTGTACTGCGCGCCCAGGCTGTAGGTGTCGTGGGGCGCGTTGGGCAGCTCGTTGCCGCCCACGTCGGTGGCGATGCCCGCGCCGCCGTTGGGCGCGGTGCGCGGGTCGTAGACGACGCCGGTCAGTTGCGAATACAGCGAGCCGGGCGAGTAGCCGCCCTGCACCAGCGACGAGGTGGCCGAGCACAGCGCGGCCAGGTAGACGTAGGCGGAGCTGGTCGCCGAACTGATCCCGCTGATCAGCTTGGCCACGTCGTCCCTGGGCGCGATGCACGCCTGCGCGGCCTGCACGAACGGCTTGACCACCACCCAGTCCGGGTCGCCGTTGGTCAGGTTCATCTGGTCGATCGAGTACTGGTTCTTGCTCAGGCGCGTATGCAGCAGGCCGAGCGAGGCGTCGGCGCGAAAGTTGCGGGTGGGCTGCCATGCAGCCTGCACCTCCGCACCCCAGGTCTTGGCGTCGAAATTCTCGTTGACGGTGCCGCGGTTGACGATCTGCGACACCTGGTAGTTGCGGTAGTCGTAGTAGAAGACGTCCGCGTCCAGGCTCAGCTTGCCGCCGGCCATGATGTTCTTGGTGCCCAGCTCGAACGCGTTGACGAACTCCGGCTTGAACGTCGCGGCGTTGGGCGTGTAGGCGAGCAGGGTCGGATCGATGTCCATGCCGGGCGAGTTGGTGCCGCCGGCCACGTAGCCGCGCGCATACGAGGCGTACAGCAGGGTGCTGTCGGTGAACGAGGTCTGCGGCGACCAGTCGAGCACCAGCCGGCCGGTCGGCTCGCTCCAGTGCTGGCGGATCTGCGGCGACGTGGGATAGCCGTAGTTCACATAGCCGGCACCGGTGCCCGCCTGGCCGCTGGGGCCCAGCAGCAACTGGCTCGGCGTGGGCGTGGTGATCTTGCGGTCGCGCGTGTAGCGCAGGCCCACGGTCAGCTTCAGGTCGTCGACCAGCTTCCAGTAGGTGTCGGCGAATACCGCCGTGGACAGGGTGCGGGCGTTGTTGTCGCTGCGGAAGTAGTTGTGCCCCTGCCCGTCGATCCGGCCGAGCCGGTTGGGGTCGATGTAGATGCACCCGTCCGTCGAGCCCTTGGCGCACGGCTGCGGCGGCTGGCCCGCAAAGCCGTCGCTCAGGTTGTATTGCTCCTCGGCGATCGCGGTGAACACGTTGTTGAAGACGTAGTAGTTCTCGTCGATTTTGAACTTGAGGAAGTTCGCGCCGAGGTTGAAGTTGAAGGGGCCATCGAAATCCGATTGCAGGCGGAATTCCTGGCTCCATTGGCGGCTGTATGACTGCGTGCGGTCCACCGAAAGCATTTGCCTGGATGCGGGTCCAGGTTGGCCTGTAGGTTGAACTGCACCACGTCGTTCTTGGCGTGGAACACCGGGTCGAAGGTGGTGGCGATGGTATGCAGGTTGCTCGACTGGGTGACGCCCGCATACGGGTTGCCGTTGAGCAGCGGGACCACCGCGCTGAAATCGGGCTTCAGGCCCAGTTGGGTGATCGAACTGCCGGTCAGCACCTGCGGCAGGCTGAGCCCGTTGGGCACGCCGAAGGCGTCCCTGCCGTACAGCGAGCCGTCCTTGCATCCCTGGCTCAACGTGGACTGGTCGCGCGCGTTGGGGATGTCCACCCCGCCGACCGTGGCCGGGCCGGCATCCGTGTGGCAAAGCTGCTTGCCGGTGCGCGCGCGGTTGTCGTGCTCGCTGAAGTGCTCCCACACCAGGCTGGTGCTCACGCTGTCGCTCGGCTTCCAGGCGAGGCTGGCGCGGCCGCTCCACAGGTTGTGCCCGTCGACATCGTGCCCGGTCACCGTGTTGCGGTCGTAGCCGTCCCGCTCGGTCCACGCGCCGGCGAGGCGAAAGGCCAGCGTGTCGGACAGCGGCGTGTTGAGCATGCCGCTGAAGCGCCGCCCGTCGTAGTTGCCCACCTCGGCCTTCACCCACGACTCGAAACCGTCGAAGCTCGGCAGGTTGGGGATCATGTTGACCACGCCGGCGGTGGCGTTGCGGCCGTACAGCGTGCCCTACGGGCCGCGCAGCACCTCGACGTTGTCCACGTCGAAGTACTCCTGCTCGAACAGGCGGTTGCGGATCAGCGGCGTGTCGTTGAAGCTCACCGCCACGGCCGGGTCGGTGGTGACCGACAGGGCCTGCGTGCCGATGCCGCGGATCTGGAAGTTGTAGCTGGCGAAATTGGTCTTGGTGAAGCTCACGTTGGGCGTGCTCTTGACCAGGTCGGCGCCGGTCTCGATCTTCTTGTCATCCAGGTCCTGCCCGGTGAAGGCGGAGACCGCGATGGGCACCTTCTCGATGTGCTCGCTCTTGCGCTCGGCGGTGACCGTCACCGCTTCGAGGCGTACCGCGCCGTCCGCGCCGGACGCCGCCGGAGCCTCACGCCGGGACGAGGCCGCGGGACGACTCGCGCGCTTGATCACCACGGTGTGCTCGTCGGTGAACTGGTAGCCCAGCCCGCTGCCCTTGAGCAGGCTGTCGAGGGCGGCGCGCGCCGTGGTCGTCGCGTCGAGGCCGGCCGACTGGCGGCCGGTGAGCAGCGCCGGATCGAACAGCACCTGCATGCCGCTCTGCGCGCTGAACTGGTGCAGCGCCTGGTCCAGCGCGCCCGAGCGGATATGGAAAGCCGTCGCCGCGGAAGCCGCGGGCAACGTCTGCGCGATGGCCGCCGGACTGCCGGCGATCGCCGCTCCCAGCGCCGCCGCCAGCAGCGAACGGCGCAGGCCATCCCGACAACGGAACCCACGGCAGGTCCTCGACACTCGCATGCATGCTCCCCTTTTCGTCCATGCGGTTGGACTACGGTCAGGCAAAAGAACGCAGCGGGCGGCGAATACCCCTAGAACTTTTTTTCGGGAATTTTCCTGGGCGATGCGCAACCGCCGCGGAAGGCGCGGTTGCGACCTTGCGCCGGGGCGTTCTCAGCGCCTGTAGAGGCGGGTTTCGCCGCTGGCGCGGTCGTGCCGGGCCTGGATCGGGAAGGCGCTTTGCAGCGCGCGCACCAGCGAGTCGGTCTCGCCGATGCGGAAGTCCCCGCTGATCGGCAGGCTGGCCAGCGACGGGTCGGCCACGACCAGCCGGGTACGGCCGTCGCCATAGCGGTTGGCCTGGGCCACGGCCTCGTCCAGCGGCGTCTGGCGGAACACCAGCATGCCGTGCGTCCAGCCGATCGCCACGTCGGGATCGACGTTGCGCTGGCGCCACAAATCCTCGCCCGCGGCGAGTTCCTCGCCGCGGGTCAGCATCGCCGTCCGGGCGCCGCGCGTCACGTTGACGACGCCCTCGATCACGTTGATGCGCGCCTGCGCCTGCTCCAGGCTCACGTCGAAGCGCGTGCCGATGTCGCGGATGGCGTTGCCCGCGGCATGCACCACGAAAGGCCGCCGCGCCTCGTGGGCGACGTCGAAGACGGCCTGCCCCCGCAGCAGCTTCACGTCGCGCATGCCGGCATCCATCGTCACGTTGAGCACGGTATCGCCGTTCAGGGTGAGGCGGGAGCCGTCGGCCAGGGTCACCCGGCGCAGCTCGCCGGCGGCCGTCGCGTAATGGGCGGTCGCCGCCGGGGCCGGCGCGGGCTTGCGCCACAGGGCGTAGCCTCCGAAGGCCAGCCCCAGCAGCACGCCTGCCGCCGCGCTCCATCCCCACACGGCGCGCCGGCGCCCGGCATGGCGCGCTTCGCCGGGAACCGCGCCGTTGCGCCACTGCGCCACCTCGGCGTCGTCCGCCAGCGGGGCCAGTTCGTCCCACAGCCGCGCCGTTTCGTCGTAGGCCGCGGCATGCGCCGGATCGGCCGCCTGCCACGCCTCGAACGCCAGGCGCTCGGCGGCGGAGCAGTCGCGCGAGCGCAGCCGGGCGAACCAGCGCTCGGCCTGCTCGAAAATGGAGGCGACGTCGTTTCTGCGGTCCATGATTACTTGAACGTTCTTCCGCGATATTCCCCTAGTGCGCGGCGGCACACCGCCAGCGCATGGGCGATCTGGTTCTCCACGGTGCGCTCGGAGACCCCGAAGCGCCGCGCGATGTCGCGGTAGCTCATGCCGTCGAAGCGGTGCAGCAGGAAGACCTGCCGGCAATGCGGCGGCAACTGGCGGATCGCCTCCTTGATGCAGGCCAGGTTCTGTCGGTCGGACAACACCCGGTCGGGCTGCGCCTCGGGCGAGGCTACGTCCGTGCTCTCGATGCTGCAATGACGGTCCGCCTGCTTGGTGCGCGCCTGGCGGCGGTGGTCGGCCACCACGCTGGCCGCCACCCGGAACAGCAACGCCCTCACCTCGCCGCCGTCGCTGCGCTGGCGATAGCGCAGCATGCGCAGAAAGGTCTCCTGCACCGCGTCCTCGGCCGCGTCCGCATCCGCCAGTTGCCGCCCCATGTAGCGACGCAGCCCCGGCTCCAGCTCGCGCAACAACACCACGAACAGCTCCGCGCACGCATCGCCTCCCGTATCGGAAGCGGCGGCTTCGGATCGTTGCCGGATACGCAACGGACTGAACGGCATGGACTCTCGCGGGTGGATTGAGGAATACGGTTGACCGGGAGACCCGATCCGGAAGGCACCGCACCGGTGCAAGACCCCACCCGGCACGCAGCTTGCCCGCTGCTTTTTAATCCCGATTCCAGCGGCAGTACATTTGCACTGCACCAAAAGCCACCGTTCGCCCCTAAGGCGAAGGCATCGTCCCGGCTTCGGGCAAAGGAATGCACCGCCAATCCACCGATGAATGTCATCGTCCCTGGCACCCAGGTCGTGGCCCATACCCTGCCGGGATTTCTTTCGATCGGAAATGCTTGCGTCACAGCCGAGTGGTCCATCAGGGGTATGCCCCAACCGGGCTACCGGAGTGACCTCGACGTGGTATCCAGGCACCCGGCGACTCGCAATCTTTTATAGAAAGACCCCTCTTGCCGGGAGGGGGCTTGCAGATTCAAAGATTCTTCGAACAAACATATCGACAGCGTCAGCGTTCTGTTTGCCTTTCACGGAAGCAGACTTCCCCACTCCCGAAGGATGAGGCCAACAGCATGCCGGCGGCCTATTCCTGATGATGCAGTGACCATGCAAATGATCCAATGTCAAGTGCAGGCAAGTCCCAAGCGACACAACACAGTACGATCATCGACGCTTTCAAGAACCATATCGACTGGCAGGCCCGCGAAGACGGCAGCACATGCGTCTGGCCGGCTGCCCCGGCAGCCATGCAAGCCTGCGGCGACTTCCAGATTCTTCAACGTGATGGACACGTTGCGGATACTCTGCCGCTGGATGCGTATGGTGACCATTCAAATCGGTCGTCAGCAGACAATGCCAGACAGGAATGCGACGAACACGACTGGACAAAGCCGTCGCCATTCCACGACAGTGCCGGCCTGATAGCCAGAGTTTCCTTACGGCAACGTTGCCGTCGGACTCATGCTTCATTCCCGAACACCGCCAAAGGGTGTGGCACGAGGATGGCATTACCTCAGTCCATCACGAAGAAACGGTACGGCGCCGATCCCGGCACCTATCCCGTGATTGGAAATGCCTAGGCACGCCGGCCAAGACATCCCTCGCACGAAGGTTGTTGCAGCGCCTGCCCGGCGACGGCCCGTGTCGCTGCCTCATGCATGCGTATCGGGTGTCGACTGGCTCAGCAACCACCCCGCCAGCGCAAACCAAAACAGAAAAAACAGGAAGGACAGCCGTTGCAGCAGGCCAGGCATTCCTGGAATCATTCGAAAAATCCCCGCCAACGCAAAAATGGAAAACCCAACCAGGCAAATGCCGCTGAGGATCGTCAGGTCCCTACGCCTGAAGTAATTGGCAACCCGAATCAGCTTGGATAACGCGATCAGCCATGGCAGCGGCGTCAGCATTGCGAACATGAAATGGATCCGACTGGTCACAGCGTGCATGTCCGGGTCTCCGTCGCTCCCCATTTGAATAGGAACGGCGTTCATCGCAAACAAGGCCGCGCAAGCCAACAGCAGACGGTAGTCCAGCCCGATCTCAGTCGGTAATTTCCGAGCTTGAAGCGCAAACAACGCCAACAGTACGGCAGCACCGATGAACCCCAGGAAGTTCATCCATAGCATATTCGGCGCCCCGACCGCACCCAGCTCACTGATGGCTTTGGTGGCATGATGGTAATCGGGTCGCAACGCTGCGAAGCCGACCACGCAGCCGGTGAACCACAGAAGTACGCCGAGTCCACTCCAGCGTAAGCCACGATGTTGCGGGCTTGTATTCCCAGCCATTTCGTCCTCGCAGAGCACAACAATGTACGGCCCGTATTTTTCGGAAATTACCAGTCCCCGTATCCGGTCGGCATCATCAGCGCCGGCTGGCATGTAATATTTCCAACTGCCGCACCAAGGCATTGACCAGCATACCGAGCCAATATGCGACATATATGAAGCAATGGCGTTCGGAACGTCTTCAACAAAGCAAATCGAATGCCTGGACAAACGCGTCGCGGTCGGCTTCCTCGGCACAGGCGACCGAGTACACCCAACCCGAGCATAAGGCAGCAGTAGCGCCGAAATAAGCCGACTGGGCAAGCATGCATTGCCAGCGGTCCCTCCTCCATTCCGTCGGCTTGGGCTGCAAAGGTTCCGGCATGAGTTCAAAAGTCGCCGGCTCCAGACTCAAGCCACGGCCATCCGCTTTGATTACCGCCTCCTTGCGTGTCCAGTGCGCAAAACCGGCTATCTGGATGCCCAAAGGGTCTTGATACATCCAGCGGCACTCACGCTCGCTGAACACCGAAGACATGATCTCCTGCGGGAACGGCCTGCCGCCGGTAAATTCAATGTCCACTCCAAGGTTTTCCGGCGCAATACCAATCAAAATAGCCCGGGTCGTATGCGAGAGATTGAAAGCGCAAGGCGCCGGTTTTACGCTCGAAAGCGCGAGCTTGCCGTATGCATTGCGCTCATAGCCGATTGTTTCAGGCGCCACGCCACAACGTACGCCAAGCTGGCGACGCAGCAGCGCTGCCGCCCGGATGTACTGGTGCCTGTCGCGGTCGAAAACGAAGCGTCGCGCTTTTTTCCGCTCGTCCTGGCTCAGTAGTGCCAGATCGGAGCCGATCCCGGGAACTTCGCCATGGCAATCCAGGACCAGTGCGACTCTGCTCACGCCTTGATGCCGATCGCCAAGTGGCAAAGGCCCTTGATGCCGAAGACATCGAGCATACCCTCGCCGGTAATTTCCGCTCGAGCGAAGCCATTGGCCAAAAGAAGTTCCTGCAGCTCGGAAGCGCGATAGGTCTGCAGCGTGTACTCGTCGGGAATGACCTGGGGCTCCTGACGGCCGCGCTGCACATAGGTCTTCTGAACCAGGGTCAGGCGCCCCGAATGATGTTCATACAGGCTGCGGGTAAAACGGACGTACTTCGTATCACCAACTTCCCTCACCGCGTCGATGATCTCGTACTTCGGCGACAGGCCCATCATCTCGCGATTGAAAATGTCGAATACGTATACGCCGCCTGACCGCAGATTCCGTGCGGCGTTGCGTATGGTGGCAGCAAAATCCGGCGTGGACAGGTGTCCGATTGCGTTGAACATGGATATGACGGCATCAAACTGCCCCAGCGAGACGGTTCGCATGTCGGCGTGGTGATACGAGATGGGCAGGCCCTGCGACTTTCGCACGGCAATCTCGATCATGCCCTTGCTCAAGTCCGAGCCGGTTACGTCATAGCCCAACTGGCACAGGCCGATCGTTTGCGCGCCGGTACCGCATGTCATGTCCAGGACGCGTTGCACTTGGTGACGGCGGAAGCATGTATCCAACAAACCGTTGGTGATCGGCGTCACCCCGGTACCACCCAGTTCAAAGATGTCGTAGATGGCAGCCGTGTCGTCGTAGAGCTGTACGTTGGCCATGAAAAGTATTCTCCGGGAACGGTGATCAGGCTTCGAGGCCGGCTTTAGCCGCCGGCGTCGGTGCCAGGCGGATTCGGCAGGTGCGTGGATACGCGTGGACGCACCTTGACCCATATCGCATCTGCGAACTGGGCGAGCAACAAAACCAAAATCAGCACATTTCCTGCAAATATCGGCGGCAGGACCTGAATCTTCAGGCATAGCAGTGCGAAATAGATGCAAAGCAATGGGACCAGGACCAGCAACAGCACCCGAAATCTACGCAGATCGGTGTCCGGGGCCTTCAGGCGAACGAGCCACCTCGACGAAATCACCTGCCATGCGATGGACGCAAGCACTACACCTGTAACACTGCGGCGGGCGACCGGATCGCGCCAGGGATGGTTCCATCCGACTTGGCTCATGACGTCGAGAAAGGCCAGGGCCAATCCACCCGAAACGAGTATGGCGAGCCAATCGCGCAACCGCATTTCCAAGGCATGGTCGGACCGTGAATCCGACCGGCTCATAGTGCCGACTGCGAGCCCCCACCAGATGCCGGCCAAGATGAGCGCCGTTCCGAGGTACGCCGCGTCCAGGCCAAATATAGGCCGAACGCCAAAGCTCGTCAGACCGATTCCAATCACGATCAGGCAGATCGGCGGAATCCAAGCAGAGGCACGCATCATGGGCAGATATTCTCAATGTGGAGTTGCGCGGATGCCACTGCCGGGGAGGAGGCATGCGGCGCGGGCACTACCAGATCGCGCACCCATGCCATCAACATTTCCATCGGGCCTGAACGGAAGCGCCGGGACCAGATGCCGAGTACGAGCAATTCGACCAGCCAGAATGCCGGCGCCATTGCTAGCAAGGTCAGGCGACCCAGGCGGTCATAATAGCCAAGGCCGTGTCCGTAGAACACGAACGTACCGACAATGCTCATCAGCAAGTACAAGGTCAAGGTCGAACGCCCGGCCTTGGCAAACACGCCGATCAGTCCTGCGAAGGCGTTGCGCTGGCGCATGGCATACACCAGGCCCAGGTAGCCAAACGCGAGCACGATGCTGCCCCAATAGTTGAATTGGCTGCCCAGGAACATGGAATAAGACACTTCCCAGTGGTGCGCCTCATTGCTGAGTACGCCCAGGACCGTAATCGCCACTCCCAATGGCACACCGATCATGGCCAAGCGTGAATAGGTGGCCGCCGGGCGTTCACCGGTCAACAAGCCGATCTGGCGCAACGCCATGCCAATCAACATCAGCCCTGCCGCTCGCCAAAAGAACAAGGTGGCCATGAAGAAGGTCTGCAAGGTCCAGGCGTCGTGAAGGCGTTGCGGCATCTGCGCCAGCCAGCCGCTGCGATAAGCGAGCTGCTCGCGTGCAATGGCCGTAACGGTCGGATTCCATGCTTGTGCCAGCTCGGCCTTGATGTCTGGCGGAAAACCACCGAACGAAAATCCGAGGAGAAGGGAATACAGGCTCGGCAGCGACAGCAGAAGCAATCCGGTAGCCATGAGCGTCCGTACCCGCCGTTTGCGCATCAACATGGCGACGACCCCGGCCAATGCGTAGGTCGTCAGCACGTCGCCGTACCAGACCAGGTACGCGTGCGCCATGCCAATGACCAAGAGCAGCGCCGATCGCGTCCAGAAGTCGCCCCAAGGTGATTGCCCACGCGCCTCTCTGTGTTCTGCGGCGATGGCAACCCCGGCGCCGAACAACAGCGAGAACAAAGTCATGAACTTTTGCTCGGTAAATACGTGGGTAAATGCCCAAGCCCACCAGTCAGCGCCGACGAGGCTGCCCTTCGCCATCGGGTTGACATACTCAGAGGAAAGCAACGCGTAGCCCTGGATGTTCATGAGCAGCATGCCGAACATGGCGAAGCCACGCAGCACGTCGGGAGCGCTGTAGCGGGCGTTGGAATACGGACCGGAGTGGTTGGACATATCAGATTGGGCCTCTGAGCGAATCGATGAAATGGCAAAGGTGCTCGGCAATAAGCGCCTGCTGTGGCGTCCGAAGGATCGTGTGGTGATTGCAGTCGGGAATGGCAACCTGTTCCATCACGCGGGTTGAAACGAATCCGCCGGCGGCATGGCATTCGCCGGCCCCCAAATAGAGCGCGGGTACGTCAATGACAGCCGCCTGGTGTGTCCGCCAGATGCGCAGATGCGTGCTCAGGACGGTCAACCGCTTTTCCAGGTCCTGCATGGAGGTACCTTCCGGCAGGCGTTTGAAATGCTTTCCGGCCTCCAAGAGTCGATCAGGCGCCGAAGTGCCGAACGCGTGATCGTGGATGATGCTGGTCTTGAGCCCCAACTCGCCGGCCAGGATCAACGCTGCGGCATGAAGCGGGTCCGTCACTTCTTCCGCGGCTGTGCTGAAGGAGTCAACAAAGACGATGCCGTCGCACCTTTCACCCAGCACCTGAGCCATTGCTGCGGCGATCAATCCACCTAGAGACCAACCGCCCAGGACCAGCGTTCCTTCGATCGGGGTCTCTCGCAACGCATCCGCGTATTGGACGGCAAGGGAATCGATCGAATGTGGCGCTGGCGCGTCGTGAAGCATCGGCGACTCGATAGCAAGTACGCGCACGTCGGCCGACATTCTTTCTGCCAGCTCCCGGTAAGCCTGCACGTCGCCGCCAATCGGGTGGACGAGGACCAACGTCGCCGTCGGCGCTGCCTGTTGGCGCAACGTGGTCAGCCAAGCTGCGCCAGAGCCTGACTGTAGTGCGCTCGCCAATGCGGACAGACTGGTATGGCGGAAAATGTCGACCAGGGCAAGGTCTCGCCCCAATGCTTCCTTGACCCGGCGAACCAATCGCACTGCCGANGCGCCTGCAACTGCTCGCGCACCCGCGCCACCAGTTGCATCGCCAGCAGCGAGTGGCCGCCCAAGGCAAAGAAGCTGTCCCGGCGACCCACCCTCGGCACCCGCAACACCTCCTGCCACACACCCGCCAGCGCCGTCTCCAGACCCGCTTCCGGAGCTTCGTATTCGCCATCGGCATGGCCGATCACATCAGGTATCGGCAAGGCAGCCCGGTCGAGCTTGCCATGCGCATTCGAGGGCAGCGCATCGAGCGCCACAAATGCGTCAGGCACCATGTAGTCTGGCAGGCCTTCACGCAACCGTTGGAGCGTTGCCTCGATGACGGTCTGCTCCCAGGACGTTGGCAGACGGGATAACGGCCGCTCGGGGCGATGGACCAGATCCAGGATCGCTGGCAGCGAAAGGCTTCCCACCGATCGATCTGGCGTTTCGACCAGGACAGCCAATACTGAAATCAAACCGTGAAGCAATCCATCGGCCGCTTGCCGGCTGTACAGGTCTTGGCGGTATTCGATTCCACAGTTCGCCTCCCGGCCGTCCTCGTTGACGAAGAAGGTCAAATCGAACTTCGCAAATTGCGCTCCTGTTCCTGCCACACCTTCAATGTCCAGCCCTGGCAGGCCCAGTGCATCGTCAGAGCCTTGCACACCAGTACTGGCCAGATAGTTGAACAACACCTGGAACAGCGGCGAGTAGCCATGTGTGCGCCGGCATTCGGACAATTCGACGATCTTGTCGAACGGTACCTGCGCATGACTTTGTGCAGAGGCACTGAACTGGTGCACCTGATTCAGCACCTCGCCCAGGCGCATGTCCGTTTCGATTCGGGCCCGCAGCACCATGGTGTTCGCAAAGAAGCCGATCACGCCCTCCAGATCCACATGGTCGCGGTTACTGACCGGCGTACCGATCAGCACATCTGGAAACTGCGCGACGCGATTCAGCAGGACCATCAGGCTGGATGCCAATACCACGTTCGCGGTGGTGCGGTTCTGGCTGGCGAAACGGCGCACGCGCTGCATCATTTCGGCATCGAGACGGCATTTGACCGTACCTCCGCGATGCTGCGCCCGTGATGGTCGTGGCCAGGTCGTTGGCAAAGGCAGATAACGGGGCACCTGTTTCAATGCTTCGCCCCAGAACGCCATCGATGCATCCAGATCGCCACGTTCCAATGCCCGGTTCTGCCACTCGGCGTAATCCACGTATTGCAGCACCGGGGCAAACGACCGAGCCAGGCCAGACTCGTGGAAATTGCGATAGGCCGCCGCCAGCTCCATCATCAGCACATTCATGGACCAGGCATCCGAAGCCAGATGCGGCATGCTGATGGCCAACACGTGCTCGTGAAGATGCAGGCGGACCAGGTGGACGCGCAGGAAGCGCTCCAGCATCAGGTCGAATGGGCGCGCACCAAATTCGGCCAGCCATGATGGCAACACATGGTTGGCTTCGGTGCCGGACAAGTCCAACAGCGGTATGTTCAACGCCGAAATCGGATCGGCGCATTGCCAAGCCTCGCCGTCCACGATCTCGACCCGGCTGCGCAGGATCTGGTGGCGCTCGATCAGCGACTGGAACGCCCGCCGAAGTGCGACCAGGTTCAGCTGGCCACGAAGCCGCAAAGCCATGGGCATCGCATAGACCGCGCCACCGCCGCCCAGTTGCTCGATCAACCACAGTCGCCGCTGGCCAAACGACAACGGTGCCCGCGTACGCCGGCTGATCGCAATCCGCTCGCCTGCCTGGCGTTCGGCCAAGTTGATCATGGCGCGCGGAGCCAGCAACCCGGCTTGCGCCATCAGCGTCGGTGCCGTGAACATTTCCATTGGACTGAGCTGGCATTGCAGCCGATCCTTGACGCGGGCGACAACGCGCATGGCGAGNNCAAGGAGTGCCCTCCCAGGTCGAAGAAATTGTCCTGCCGGCCGATGGTGCCGACGCCCAATACTTCCGACCAGATGGCTGCAAGCTCGGCCTCCAGGCCCTGGCGCGGCGGCTCCTGCATCTCCGTCGGCAAGGTGCCCGGCTGCGGCAACGGCAACGCCGAACGATCGATCTTGCCGTTCGGGGTGGTCGGCAGCTTGTCCAGCACCATTACCGCCGACGGCAGCATGTATCCCGGCAAGGCCTCGCGGCAGGCACGCATCAGTGCCGGCTCCAGATCCGCCGGCAACCGCTCCGATTCCACATGCGCCAGCAAACGCGGCTCGTCAGCGAGCGTATGTACCCCGACCACGACATCCCGCACACCCGGCTGCGCCCGCAGGCATGCGTCGATCTCGCCCAGTTCGATGCGGAAACCACGCAGCTTGACCTGATGGTCGAGCCGCCCCAGGAACTCCAGCTCCCCA
>NZ_LMSL01000039.1:534266-536446 GCF_001428405.1 Frateuria sp. Soil773 | reverse complement strand
CAGTAAGCGGACCTGGCAAGGCAACACGGAAAAGCCCGGCGCAAGCCGGGCTTTTTCTTTGCGGTGTGCCGTGGAATCCACCGGACGCCGGCCATCGACGCGTACCGGAGCGCCGGATAGGCTTGTCGCATGCAACGAATGCCCCCTTCTCCCGCCATGAAGCCGCCAGGCAAGCCGCGCCACGGGCTGGCGCGCGTGCTCAGCAAGCTCGGCGCCTGCTCGCGCAGCCAGGCCGAGCGCGCGATACGCGAGGGCCGGGTGAGCGTGGACGGCCGGGTGGTGCGCGATCCGGAACGGCCGGCCGATCCCGAGCGCCAGCGGATCGCGCTGGACGGGGCTCCGGTGGCGGCCTCGACGCGCCTCTACGTGGCCCTGAACAAGCCGCGCGGCATCGTGGTCAGCGCCGCCGACGAACGCGGGCGCGACACGGTCTACGACCTGCTGAAGGAGGCGGGCCTTCCCTGGCTCGGCCCGGTCGGCCGGCTCGACAAGGCCAGCGAGGGCCTGCTGCTGCTCAGCAACGACAGCGCCTGGGCCGCGCGCCTGACCGAGCCGCGCCATCACGTGGACAAGACCTACCACGTGCAGGTCGATGCCATTCCCGATGCCGCGATGCTGGAGCGCTTCGTCCAGGGCGTGACGGACGAGGGCGAACGCCTCGCCGCCCGCAAGGCCGTCCTGCTGCGCGCCGGCGAAAAGAACGCCTGGCTGGAGATCGTGTTGGACGAAGGCAGGAACCGCCATATCCGGCGCCTGCTGGCCGCGCATGGCATCGGCGTGCTGCGGCTGGTGCGCGTGGCGATCGGCGGCCTGTCGCTGGGCGACCTGCCTAAAGGCCAGTGGCGGCACCTGCAGCCGGGGGAAGTGGCCGCGTTGTCGCGCTGAGCAAGCGTGTCACGCCTGGAACAGGCCTTTCTCATTGGCAGAGGATCGCGCCGCGCCCCGACGGTGCCTGCCTTGCCGAACGATGCCGGTGGCGGGCGTGCCTGGGCTCTTCGCACCACCCGCCAGGCATGCTTCGGCGCCCGATGCGTGCGTGCCGGAATCGTCACCGCGCAGATCGTACTGATGCGGGCCGTCCATCGCGTTCGCAGTCAAGACGTCGCCGGAAGCCGACGCCTCATGCCTTGCCCTCGTGCACTTTTGCCAGATTGTGTCCATGTTGCGACAGATGTTGGCAACTGTTCGCTTGCGGCATGGCGCATGAGCAGTCTGGCCGCGATGGACCAGCGGTATGCCGAGCGCGCCCATTCCGGCCTGTGCAACCAAGCAGCTCGCGATCTGTCCGGTGCAGGGAAGCGGCCGTACGAACTTCCGCGTCCGCAGAGGGCGTGGAACGCACGCAGGCAACGCAGTTCCCCATTCATGCGCGGACGGCAAGCAACAGGGGCGAAAAAACTTTGCCGGGGACTCAAAAAGATTCGCATGGTGGGGAACGGGGCGGCGGGTCGAAAATCGCCTGCATCCCCTTTCGCCAGGAATGCCCATGAGCAGCCGCCGGTTCGCGCTTCTTCTCGCCTTGTGCCTGGCCTTGCCCGCCCATGCTGTCGCAGGCGATGCCGCGCATTTCTACGTCTACAAGATGCAGCCAGGTGCCGCCGACAAGTTCGAGCAGGGCTACCGCCGCCACCTGCAATGGCATCGCGCCCATCGCGATCCGCTGGCGTGGTACGGCTGGAGCATCGAGGACGGCGAGCGCAGCGGCTATTTCGTCGATGCCAGCGTGGGCGAGCCGTTCGCCGCCTTCGACCGCCGCGTGGACGTGGCCGGGGACGGCGCGGATTTCCGTGCCAACGCGGCGCCCTACGCCGTCCCGATGGGGCAGCCCGCCTACGTGCTGCTGCGGGAGGCCAGCACCGGCACGCCGCTTGAGGATCTCAAGCCGAGCGCCACCATGCAGGTGACGCACGTGCGCGTTCGACTGGGCATGGAGGCCCGCTTCGAGCATGCACTATCGGTTGCGCGCCAGGCCCTGCAAAAGCTGCCCGGCGCCCCGGCGCACACGTGGTACCGGCTGGTCACCGGCGGCGACACGGCGCAATACATGCTGCTGGTGGCCCGCGACGGCTGGGCCGGCTACGACCGCTTCGAGCGAAGCCTCGGCTCGCTGCTGGCCGGCGACGAAGCGGCACAGCGCGACGTGGCGGAGGCGGTGCAGTCGGCCACGACGGAGACGTGGC
>NZ_LMSL01000039.1:493792-534250 GCF_001428405.1 Frateuria sp. Soil773 | reverse complement strand
ACGTGGCGGGTGAGCGAACGACTTTCGCTCACCCTGCCAGTGCTTGGCCGATCACCATTGGCCGATCGGCACCCGGTCGATCACCCCTGGCCGATCACTCCTGGCCGATCACCCCTGGCCGATCACTCCCAGTTGGCGACCGACCTTGGCGAACGCCGCGATCGCGCGGTCCAGGTGCTCGCGTGTGTGGGCGGCGCTCATCTGCGTGCGGATGCGCGCCTGTCCCTGCGGCACCACGGGGTAGAAGAAGCCTGTGACGTAGATGCCTTCCTCCAGCAGCCCGGCCGCCATCGCCTGGGCCTTGGGCGCGTCGTAGATCATCACCGGCACGATCGGATGCACGCCCGGCTTGATGTCGAAGCCGGCGGCGGTCATCTGTTCGCGGAAGTAGCGCGTGTTCTCCTGCACGCGCTGGCGCAGTTCGCCGGCGCTCTCGAGCATGTCGAACACCTTGATCGCCGCGGCGACCACGTGCGGCGGCAGCGAGTTGGAGAACAGGTAGGGGCGCGAACGCTGGCGCAGCAGCTCGATCACTTCCTTCGGGCCGGTGGTGAAGCCGCCCAGCGCGCCGCCCAGCGCCTTGCCCAGCGTGCCGGTGAAGACGTCGATGCGGTCCATCACCCCGTTGACCTCGGCCGAGCCGCGGCCGGTGGCGCCGAGGAAGCCGGTGGCGTGGCACTCGTCGATGTGGACCATCGCGTCGTACTTCTTCGCCAGCGCGGTGATCTGGTCCAGCGGCGCGATGAAGCCGTCCATCGAGAACGAGCCGTCGGAAGTGATCAGCTTGGTGCGCGCGCCGGCCGCGTCGGCGGCCTGCAACTGCTTTTCCAGGTCGGCCATGTCGCAGTTGGCGTAGCGGAAGCGCTTGGCCTTGCACAGGCGGATGCCGTCGATGATCGACGCATGGTTGAGCGCGTCGGAGATGACCGCGTCCTCCTCGCCGAGCAGCGGCTCGTACAGGCCGCCGTTGGCGTCGAAGCAGGCGGCGTAGAGGATGGTGTCCTCGGTGCCGAAGAAGGCGGCGATCTTCGCCTCGAGCTGCTTGTGCAGGTCCTGCGTGCCGCAGATGAAGCGCACCGAGGCCATGCCGAAGCCGTGGCTGTCCAGCGCTTCCTTGGCGGCGGCGATCACCTCGGGGTGGTCGGCCAGTCCCAGGTAGTTGTTGGCGCAGAAGTTGAGCACCCTGCGGCCGCCTTCCAGCTCGATCTCGGCGGATTGCGGCGAGGTGATGACGCGCTCGGCCTTGAACAGGCCCTGCGCGCGGATGGCGTCGAGTTCGCTGGCGTAGCGCGCCTTGGCTGTGTAGCTCATGGGGATTCCGGCGTTGGGCAAAGCGCTATTGTAGGCGTCCCGTCCAGGCCGCGCATGCACGGTGGTGCATGCGCGGCGGTACGGAATCGGTGCGGGCCGAAGTCTGCGCGGGCGGTCCCGCCTTTGTCGCCGATGCCTTCGGCGGTGAGCCGGTCGACGCCGATGGCCGGCGCGCGGCCGTCGCGCTCATGGACGCACAGCCGCTCCGGTTCCAGCCGGAGCGTATTATAAGGATTGAACTGGCACGGTCCCTCGCCGGGCGGGGATCGTGCCTAAGCCTGCGCCTACAGCCAGGAGCAGACGACCTTGCCGCACTGGCCGGCGTCCATCAGGTCGAAGCCCTTCTGGAAGTCGTCGATGTGGATCTGGTGGGTGAGCACCTTCTGCAGCGGGAAGCCGGTGAGCACCATCTGGGTCATCTTGTACCAGGTCTCGTACATCTTGCGGCCGTAGATGCCCTGCAGGGTGAGGCCCTTGAAGATCACCTTGTCCCAGTCGATGCCGGCGCCGCGCGGCATGATGCCGAGCATGGCGATCTTGCCGCCGTGGTACATGCACTCGAGCATGTCACCGAAGGCGCGCGGGTTGCCGCTCATCTCCAGGCCCACGTCGAAGCCTTCGATGTGCAGGTCCTTCACCACGTCCTTCAGCGACTGGTTCGCCACGTTGACCACGCGGGTGGCGCCCATGTCGGCGGCCAGCTTGAGGCGGTAATCGTTGACGTCGGTGACCACCACGTTGCGCGCACCCACGTGCTTGGCGATGCCGGCGGCGATGATGCCGATCGGGCCGGCGCCGGTGATCAGCACGTCCTCGCCGATCAGGTCGAACTCCAGCGCGCAGTGCGCGGCGTTGCCGTAGGGGTCGAAGAACGCGGCCAGCTCGGACGGGATCTGGTCGGGGATCGGCCACAGGTTGGAGGCCGGCATGGTCATGTACTCGGCGAACGCGCCGTTGCGGTTGACGCCGATGCCGATGGTGTTCGGGCACAGATGCTGGCGTCCGGCGCGGCAGTTGCGGCAATGCCCGCAGACGATGTGGCCTTCGGCAGAGACGCGGTCGCCGATCTTGTAGCCGGTGACGCCGGGGCCGATCTCCACGACGCGGCCGACGAACTCGTGGCCGATGGTGAGGCCCGGCTTGATGGTGCGCTGGCTCCACTCGTCCCATTTGTAGATGTGCAGGTCGGTGCCGCAGATCGCGGTCTTCTCCAGCTTGATCAGCACCTCGTTGGGGCCGACCTCGGGCACCGGCACTTCTTCCATCCAGATGCCCTGTTCGGGCTTGCGCTTGACCAGGGCTTTCATCGTCTGCGGCATGGGACATCCATCGGCTGGCCCGCGGTGGCGGGCGGGGAAACCGCAATTATAGGGCGTCGCCGCCGGCGACGGCTTTCGTGCGGTGCAGCGTTGCCGATGCCGCCGCTTCACTCTATGGTCGCAAGTTTTTACGACGACCCCGGAAAAAGCCCATGCACCTGAAAACCACGCTGCTCGGTACGGCCCTGGCCCTGGCCGTGGCTCCCGCCGCCCAGGCCGACGAAGGCATGTGGATGCCGTCGCAACTGCCCGAGATCGGCCCGCAACTGCGCGCGGCGGGCTACCAGGGCGATCCGGCCGGCCTGGCCGACCTCACCCGCGCGCCGCTCAATGCGGTGGTCAAGGTGGGCGGCGCCACCGGCGCCTTCGTCAGCGGCGAGGGGCTGGTGCTCACCAACCACCACGTCGCGTTCGGCGTGATCCAGTACAACAGCAACCCGCAGCGCGACCTGATCCAGGACGGCTACGTCGCCGCCGACCGTTCGCAGGAGCTGCCGGCCAACCCGGATTTCCGCCTGCGCGTCACCACCGGCTTCGAGAAGGTCACCGGCAAGGTGCTGGCCGCCGCCCGCGGCAAGACCGGCCGCGCCTACTACGATGCGGTGGATGCGGCGGGCAAGGCGCTGGTGGCCGAATGCGAGCGCGAGGCCGGCATGCGCTGCAGCGTCGCCAACATGTTCTACGGCAGCGACTTCTACCTGGTGAAGCAACTGGAGCTGCGCGACGTGCGGCTGGTCTACGCGCCGCCGCGCGCGATCGGCAACTACGGCGACGAGGTGGACAACTTCATGTGGCCGCGCCACAGCGGCGACTTCACCGTGCTGCGCGCCTACGTCGGACCGGACGGCAAGCCGGCCGACTACGCCAGGGACAACAAGCCGTACGTGCCGCCGGCGCACCTGCAGGTCGCGTCGCAGGGCGTGAAGGAGGGCGACTTCGTGATGCTCGCCGGCTATCCCGGCATTACCTATCGCCACCGCACCGCGGCCGAGTTCGCCGACCAGGTGCAATGGCGCCTGCCGGCGTCGGTGGCGGTGATGAGGCAGTTGCAGGGCGTGATCGAGGACGCCGGCAAGGCCGACCGGCAGGCGGCGATCCGCTATGCCTCGCAGTTGCAATCCCTGAAGAACGGCATCAAGCGCTACAGCGGCGAGCTGGACGGCCTCAGGCGCAGCGATGCGGCGGCCGTCCGGCGCAAGGACGAGGCCGCCATGCTGGACTGGCTCGGCACGCAGCCCGATGCCGCCGTGCTGCGCCCGCAGATCGACGCCGCGGCGCAGCGCATCGCCGAAGGCAGCGCCACGCGCGAGCGCGACCTGCTGTTCGCGCTGATGCGCTCGCAGACCCAGTTGATGCGCTCGGCGCTCACCCTGCAGCGACGCGCGCACGAACACGCCAAGCCCGATGCCGAGCGCGAGACCGGCTACCAGCAGCGCGACGAGGACCTGATCGCCGGCATGCTGCGCCAGGCGCAGCGGCGCTACGACCCGGCGGTGGAGAAGCGCCTGCTGTCCGCGCTGCTGGGCCGCTACCAGCAGTTGCCGGAAGCGCAGCGCGTGGCGGAGTTCGATGCCGCCTTCGGGCGCACCCCGGCGGCGTTGTCTGCCGCGCTGGACCGCATCTACGCCGGCACGCGGCTGGGCGAGGAGGCGCAGCGCCTGCGCTGGCTGGATGCCGCGCCGGCCGACCTGGCGAAGACCGACGACGCTCTGCTCCGGCTGGCCGCGCAACTGCAGCCGGCGCTGCTGCGCATCGAGGCGCAGCAGAAGGCGCGCGAGGGCGACCTGCTGCGCCTGCGCCCGGCCTACATGCAGGCGCTGGTCGCCTATCGCCGGCAGCAGGGACGTGCGGTCTACCCGGACGCCAATGCCACCCTGCGCGTGAGCTACGGCAAGGTCACCCCGCTGAAGGCGCGCGACGCGGTGAACTACGCGCCGCTCACCAGCACCGCGGGCATCGTCGAGAAGGACACCGGCACGGAGCCGTTCGACGCGCCGAAACCGCTGCTCGACGCCATCGCCAAGGGCGACTACGCCGGTTACCTGGACCCGGCGTCGGGCACGATGCCGGTCAATTTCCTCAGCAACCTCGATACCACCGGCGGCAATTCCGGCTCGCCTGTTCTGAACGCGAAAGGCGAACTGGTGGGGCTCAACTTCGACAGCAACTGGGAGGCGGTCAGCGCCAGCTGGATGTTCGACCCGCGCTACAAGCGCGCGATCCACGTGGACATGCGCTACATGCGCTGGCTGATGGACAAGGTCTATCCGGCGCCTCGCCTGCTCAGGGAGCTGGGCGTGCCGGCGGAGTGAGGCGGATGCTAGGCCTGCCCGGCCGTGGCTGGGCGGCCGTTTCCGCGCCCGGCGCGCCGGCGATTGCGGCGCAGGGCGCGGAATGGCGGGCGTTCTACAGCAGTTGGGCGCGCAGCGTGGTGTAGACCAGCGCGAACGCGATGCTGATCGCGATGCAGACGGCAAACCAGAACTCGTAGTTGTTCTTGTGCCAGATGGGTGGTGGTGTGGTCATGGTTGCCCCCTTGCCGAACATTGGCCGATCCGTCGCAAGGTGTATGCATCATGGATGCCAGCCGCTTTCGCCACTCTGCCGGGATGGCGGGGATGTGATGCCGAACGGGCTTGCTGTCTGCCTCGGGTCACATAAAGCCGTGTCCGGCGGCTCCGCGTCCCGCGCGAAGCGACGGCGGAAAAACTGTAACGCCGGTGCAACAGGTTGTATCTGACGTGGAACGGCACATGGATTGCCTACAATGTGTCCATGCCGGTCGATCAACGTCCACCCGCCATCTTCCTGATGGGACCCACCGCCTCGGGCAAGACCGCGCTGGCGTGCGCGCTGCGCGAGCGTTTTGCGCTGGAACTGCTCAGCGTCGATTCGGCGCTGGTCTACCGCGGCCTGGACATCGGCAGCGCCAAGCCGGATGCGGCGACCCTGGCGGCGCATCCGCATGCGCTGATCGACATCCGCGATCCGGCCGAACCGTATTCGGCCGCGGATTTCCGCGACGACGCCATGGCCGCGATGCGGCAGGTCACGGAACGGGGCAGGGTGCCGCTGCTGGTGGGCGGCACCGGCCTGTATTTCCGTGCGCTGCAGCAAGGGCTTTCGAACCTGCCCGAGGCCAGCCCGTCGATCCGCGAACGGCTCGCCGGCGAGGCATCGGTGCAGGGATGGCCCGCGCTGCACGCCCGGCTGGCGCGGCTCGACCCGGCCGCGGCCGCGCGGATCGGCGGCAACGACGCCCAGCGCATCCAGCGCGCGCTGGAGGTGATCGAGCTGACCGGCAGGCCCCTGTCCGAGCAGCAGCAGGGCGGCCCCGGCGTGCGCTTCCCCTGGCGGGTGCTCAAGCTGGCCCTGTTGCCGGCGGCGCGCGGAGCGCTGCACGAGCGGATCGCCGCGCGTTTCGACCAGATGCTTGCCGCCGGTTTCCTCGACGAGGTGCGCGCGCTGCGCGCGCGCGGCGACCTGCATGCGGACCTGCCGGCGATCCGCGCGGTGGGCTATCGCCAGGCGTGGGAGCACCTCGACGGCCGCATCGATGCCGCCGCTTTCCGCGACAAGGGGGTCTTCGCCACCCGCCAACTGGCCAAGCGGCAGATCACCTGGCTGCGCGGCGAGCTGGACGCGCGCGTGCTGGACCCCGAGCAGCCCCGGCTGCAGGAGCGGGCGACCGCCGCCTTGCGCCTGTTCCTCGGCGCCCCCATCTAGAGGGCCGCGAAGATGGGAAGGGCGTCGCTTTCCTTCTTTCATCAGCCATTTAAAAGCGGTTAACATCCCTTCGAATTAGGCCGGGCGCCGCGTGCGTTTTTATCCGGCCTGTCCGCAGCGAGGGGGAAGAACAATGTCCAAAGGGCAGTCATTGCAAGATCCATTTCTGAACGCACTGCGCCGGGAACGCGTCCCGGTTGCCATCTACCTGGTCAACGGCATCAAGCTGCAGGGAACGATCGAATCGTTCGACCAGTTCGTCGTGCTGCTGCGCAACCAGGTGAGCCAGATGGTCTACAAGCACGCCATCTCCACGGTGGTCCCGAGCCGCAACGTGCGCATGGGCAACGGCCACGACGGCCATGCCGACGCGCACCCCGCATCCGCCGAGGCGGAAGGCTGATCAAGGGTGTGACGGTTGCGCCGGCCGCTTTCCCCCGACGATCGGCGGGAGCGGCCGGCGGAGCGGGCCTGCTTGTCCGTGGCGCGGCGTGATTACCCGGTCGTGTATCGACGTACACGTCCCCGTTCCACTTCGCGCCGCGGGCCAGCGGTTCCGTGCGCGACCCAACCGGCAGAGGCCGTCACAACCTAGTGTTCGATAGACAGAAGAAAGGCGAGCGCGCCGTCCTGGTCCTGCCGCATTCGCGCGGCGAAGGCGACGCGGCGCGTCGCGCGGCGGAATTCGCCGAGCTGGTGAAATCGGCCGGAGCCGAGGTGCTGGGAAGCATCGCGGCCCGCGTCGAGGCGCCCAATCCCCGCTACTACATCGGTACCGGCAAGGCCGACGAGGTGGCCGAGATGGCCCGTGCGCTGGAGGCGGACCTGGTCCTGGTCGACCATCTGCTCACCCCGGTGCAGGAGCGCAACCTCGAGAAGCACCTCGGCATCCGCGTGGTCGACCGCGCCGGCCTGATCCTGGACATCTTCGCCCAGCGCGCCCGCTCGCACGAAGGCAAGCTGGAAGTGGAACTGGCCCAGCTCAAGCACCTGGCTACCCGGCTGGTGCGCGGCTGGACCCACCTGGATGCCCAGCGCGGCGGCGCGATCGGCAACCGCGGCCCCGGCGAGACCCAGTTGGAAACCGACCGCCGCCTGCTGGCCGAGCGGGTGAAGATGCTCACCAAGAGGCTGGAGAAGGTGCAGACCCAGCGCGGCCAGCAGCGCCGCGCGCGGCTGCGCAACACGGTGCCGCGGGTGGCCCTGGTCGGCTACACCAATGCCGGCAAGTCGACCCTGTTCAACGCGCTGACCGCTGGCGCGGTCTATGCCGCCGACCAGTTGTTCGCGACGCTCGATCCCACCGTGCGCCGGCTGGACGACCTGGCCTGCGGCCCGGCCGTGGTGGCCGACACGGTCGGCTTCATCCGCGAGCTGCCGCACGACCTGGTGGCGGCGTTCCGCGGCACCCTGGCCGAGGCGCGCGACGCCGACCTGCTGCTGCACGTATGCGACGCCGCCGACGAGGAGCGAGAGCGCCTGCGCGGCGTGGTCGACCAGGTGCTCGACGAGATCGACGCCGGCGACCTGCCGCAACTGCAGGTGATGAACAAGATCGATCTGGCCGGCAGCGAGCCGCGCATCGTCCGCGACGGCGAGGGGTGCCCGGTCCAGGTATGGCTGTCCGCCGCCACCGGCGCCGGCCTGGACCTGCTGCGCCAGGCGTTGGGCGAACTGCTCGGCGGCGAACGGGTGCAATCGGAGCTGCAACTGCCGCTGTCGGCCGGGCGGCTGCATGCGCGCCTGCGCGCCGCCGGGGCGATCGCCAGCGAGGACGTGGACGAGCATGGCTGGCGGCTGCGCATCGATGCCCCGCGCAGCGTGATCGCGCCGCTGCGCGGCGGCAGCTCGGCCGAGGCGGACCTGCTGCGCGGCTTGCTCGGCCCGGCCGAATAGGCGCGCCCGGCTGGCGGCTCGGATAGGCCCCGGCCAGCGGCTCTGTTAGAATGTCGCCGTTTGTGCCGCTCTTCTTCCCGCGCGGCGCATGGGCCACCGAACCGTCGCGCATGTGCAATTCCTTCCAACGCAATTTCCGGCCGAAACCGCCGGCCTCCCAGCCGCTTCAAGGAGACTGAGCCATGGCCTGGAACGAACCCGGTAACGGACAGCGCGACCCCTGGAACAAGAACCGCCAGGGCGCCAGGCCCGGCCTGGACGACACGCTGAAGAAGCTGCGGGCCCACCTCGGCAGGTTCGGCGGCGGCCCGGGCGGCATCCTCACCATCGTCGTGGCCCTGCTGCTGGCCTGGCTGCTGCTCAGCAGCTACACCATCATCGGCGCCAACCAGGCCGGCGTGGTGCTGCGCTTCGGCCAGTACTCGCGCATCCTGGCGCCGGGCTTCCACTTCAAGCTGCCGCAGCCGCTCGAGTCGGTGCGCAAGGTCGAGACCACCCGCGTGCGCTCGGTGTCCGACAGCGTGCGCATGCTGACCAGCGACGAGAACATCATCGCGATCGACTTCACCGTGCAGTACCAGGCCGCCGACGCGCGCAAGTACCTGTACTCGCTGAGCGACGCCGACGGCACCCTGGGCGCCGCGGCCGAGGCCGCCGTGCGCTCGGTGATCGGCCACAGCACGATGGACCAGATCCTCTCCGGCGAGGGCACCACCCTGGTCGCGCAGGCGCGCCAGGTGCTGCAGCAGACGCTGGACGGCTACGACTCCGGCCTGATGGTCACCGAGGTCAGCTTCCAGAACGTGGCGCCGCCGGCCGAGGTCAAGGATGCCTTCGACGACGTCAACAAGGCCCGCGAAGACAAGCAAAGCACCGAGAACAGCGCCCAGGCCTACGCCAACAAGGTGGTGCCGATCGCCCGCGGCGAGGCGGCGCGCATCGCGCAGGAGGCCGAGGGCTACAAGGCCGAGCGCATCGCCCGCGCGCAGGGCGACACCGAGCGCTTCAACCTGCTGCTGAAGGAATACAAGGCCGCGCCGGAAGTCACCCGCCGCCGCCTGTGGCTGGAGACGATGGAACAGGTGCTGGCCAACAACCCGAAGGTGATCGACGGTTCCGGCGGTCGCAACATCATCAACCTGCCGGCCGCGCGCACCGACCTGGCGCCGGCCGCGGCCGCCGCCACCGATGACGCCGCTGGCAAGGAGGGCACGCCATGAAGATCGCCTGGATCGTCCTCGCCGTGGTGCTCGTCCTGCTGGGCGTCAACAGCGCCTTCGTGGTGAGCGAGGGACAGAGCGCGATGCTGCTGCAGTTCGGCCGCATCGTGCGCGCCGACTACCGGCCCGGCCTGCACTTCAAGGTGCCGCTGCTGCAGGACGTGATGCGCTTCGACAACCGCATCCTCGAGCTGGACGCGCCGCCGGAGCGCTACTTCACCTCGGAGAAGAAGAGCGTCAACGTCGACTTCTACGTGAAGTGGCGGATCGCCGACAACGCCGCCTACTACCGCGCCACCAGCGGCGACCAGACCCTGGCGGTGCAGCGCCTCACCCCGATCGTCAAGGACGGCCTGCGCTTCGAGTTCAACTCGCGCACGCTGCAGGAGCTGATCGCCGGCGGCCGCAAGGACATCACCGTGCGCGTGCGCCAGCAGACCGACGCCTCGGCACGCAAGAACCTCGGCATCGCGGTGGTCGACGTGCGCATCAAGCGCATCGACCTGCCCGACGAGGTGAGCGAATCGGTCTACAAGCGCATGCGCGCCGAGCGCCTGCAACTGGCCAACGAGCTGCGCTACACCGGCCAGGAGGCCGCCGAGAAGATCCAGGCCGACGCCGACCGCCAGGGCCAGGTGCTGCGCGCCGACGCCGAGCGCGACGCGGCCAAGGTGCGCGGCGACGGCGACGCGCAGGCCGCGGCGATCTACGCCCAGGCCTATGGCCAGGATCCGGAATTCTTCGCCTTCAACCGCAGCATGGCCGCGTACCGCAAGTCGTTCGCGGACGGCAAGGGCGTGCTGGTGCTGAAGCCGGATGCCGAGTTCCTGCGCTATTTCAACGACGCCTCGAAGAAGTAGGCCGCGATGCCGCACGACCTGTCCGCCGCGCTGTGCCTGGTGCTGGTGATCGAGGGCCTGGTGCTGTTCGCGATGCCGCGCAACTGGCAGGGCATGATGCGCGAGGCGCTGAAGCTCGATCCGCGCACCTTGCGCCTGTTCGGCGCCGGCGCGATGGTGGTCGGCCTGGTCGTGCTGCGGCTGGTGCACTGAATCCGGCGCCGGTCGCCGTCCTGTTTGTGTTTACTGCGCTCCCCCGCGGAGCCCTCCAATAACGAGCGAGAAGATCATGGGCAAGTCAGTCGTAATCCTTGGCGCGCAATGGGGCGACGAAGGCAAGGGCAAGATCGTCGATCTGCTGACCGAGCGCGTCAGCGCGGTGGCGCGTTTCCAGGGCGGCCACAATGCCGGCCACACGCTGGTGATCAAGGGCAAGAAGACCGTGCTGCACCTGATCCCCTCGGGCATCCTGCGCGAGGACGCGCAGTGCCTGATCGGCAACGGCGTGGTGCTGTCGCCGGAGGCGCTGATCAGCGAGATCGCCGAGCTGGAGGCCAACGGCGTGGACGTGCGCTCGCGCGTCAAAATCAGCCCGGCCACGCCGCTGATCATGCCGTACCACATCGCGGTGGATAAGGCGCGCGAGATCGCCGCCGGCGGCAAGGCCATCGGCACCACCGGCCGCGGCATCGGCCCGGCCTACGAGGACAAGGTCGCCCGCCGTTCGATCCGCGTGGCCGACCTGATGTACCCGCACGAGCTGCCGGCGCTGCTGAAGACCGCGGTGGAGTACCACAACTTCATCCTCACCCAGTGGCTGAAGGCCGAGCCGGTGGACTACGACACCGTGCTGAAGGATGCGCTGGCCTGGGGCGAGTACATCCGCCCGCTGGTGGACGACGTCGCCACCATCCTGCACGACGTGCGCAAGGAGGGCGGCAACATCCTGTACGAAGGCGCGCAGGGCGCGCTGCTGGACATCGACCACGGCACCTATCCGTACGTCACCTCGTCCAACACCACCGTCGGCGGCGCGCTGGCCGGCACCGGCGTGGGCGCGCAGGACATCGATTACGTGCTCGGCATCTGCAAGGCCTACGCCACGCGCGTCGGCAGCGGCCCGTTCCCGACCGAGCTGAACGACGACATGGGCGAGCTGCTGCGCAAGAAGGGCAACGAGTTCGGCGCCAGCACCGGCCGCCCGCGCCGCTGCGGCTGGATCGACCTGGTCGCCCTCAAGCGCGCCACCCAGATCAACGGCATCAACGGCCTGGCCATCACCAAGCTCGACGTGCTCGACGGCCTGGACACGGTCAAGGTGTGCATCGCCTACGAATACCGCGGCAAGCGCCGCGAGCTGGCGCCGCTGGACGCCGACGGCTGGGACGAGTGCAAGCCGGTGTACCTGGAGTTCCCGGGCTGGCAGGAATCCACCGCCGGCATCCGCGAGTGGGACAAGCTCCCGCCCGCCGCCCGCGCCTACCTGCGCGCGGTCGAGGAACTCTCCGGCTGCAAGCTGGCCCTGGTCGCCACCGGCGCCGACCGCGACGACACCATCGTGCTGGACGATCCGTTCGCCTGATCGCCGTTCCGCCGCTGCTGTCCTGACGAAGAAAGCCCCGCATTGCGGGGCTTTCTTCGTTGGGCGGCCTCGCATGCCGCCCGGAGGACGCGGCCTTGACCCGCGCTTCGCATTTCCGACGCTATGTTCCGGCGGAAACAGGTCTCGCCGAGGATCCGCACATGGCCGACGAACATGCGAAGACTCCCGCCGACCATGTCGGCGACACGCTGACGCAGCTCAAGGAGATGCGCCACTACTCCAAGAACAACGTGGAGGCGCTGACCGCCGCGTGGCTGCTGTTCGACGGCGAGCTGTCCAAGCTGAAGCAGGCCGAAAAGCTTGCCGACCTGATGGATCGCCAGGGACAGTTGCACGAGGCGCTGGAAACGGCGATCGCCGAGCTGGAGGAGGTGCTGGCGAAGATGCAGCCGGAGCCGGAAGCATGATCGCTTGCGTGGCGGCAGGGATCTCCGCGGCGGCTTGAGGCTCGATGCAGGACGGGGCTCCCGTGCCCTGCGTTTCAGCCTTGCCGGCGGTCCGGGCGCAGGCAGTCGCCCGTCATCGGTTTCGCTTCCTCCGTCACGCAGAGCCTGAAGTCGGCGGGCAGGCCGGCGAGGTCCTGCGCGCTACCGGCGCGCAGCGCGAACTGCCTGAACGGTGCGATGGCGCAGGGGCCGGCGGCGGGGCAGTCGCGGTCGAACAGCGCGTAGTGGCAGCTGCCGGTGCTGCTGCCGATGCAGTCGAAGCTGGCGCGGCGGTCGAGCATGTGCACGCGGCTGTAGACCAGGTCGATGCCGCCGGCGGTGGTGCGCTGGACGACGGTGCGGCCGGGGCGGTCGCAGCCGGCCAGGGCAAGGATGAAGTACAGCAGGGCGACGAGCTGGTACATCGGACACCTCGCGGATGGGGCGGTGGGGGCCGCCCGCGCGTTACATGTTGCGGAAGATCGCCATGAAGGGCTGGCTGACGGTGAGGGTTTCCGGGCGCTGCTTCAGCCGCAGCGTGCCCTTGCCGCTGTCGTCGCGGATCACCGCCGCGATCGCCCTGAGATTGACGATGGTGGAGCGGTGGATCTGCTTGAAATGGGTCGGGTCGAGCGCGCCGAGCAGTTCGCGGATGGACTTGCGCAGCAGCGTCTCGCCCTCGGCGGTCATCGCCACGGTGTACTTGTTGTCGGCGCGGAAGTAGGCCACATCGTCCACCATGACCAGCCGGGTTTCGCGGCCGGCGCTGGCGGTGATCCAGGTCAGCGCCGGCGCGTTCGCCGCCGGCAGGCTGCCGAGCTGGCGCAGCAGGGCGGCCAGCCCTTCGGCGTCGATCGCGCCGCTGGCGCCGCGCGCCTGGAGGCGCTGTATGGTGGCGGCGAGGCGCTCGGTGGAGATCGGTTTGAGCAGGTAGTCGATGGCGCCGCGCTCGAAGGCGTCCACCGCGTACTGGTCGTAGGCGGTGGTGAACACGATCTGCGTGGCCGGGCTGGCTTCCGCGCTGGCGCTGGCCACTTCCAGCCCGGTGAGGCCGGGCATGCGGATGTCGAGGAAGGCCACGTCGGGGCGATGCTCGACGATCGCCTCCAGCGCGCCGGCGCCGTCCTCGCACTCGGCGACGATCTCCAGTTGCGGCCAGGCGTCCCGCAACAGGTCGACCAGCGCGCGGCGCAGCAGCGGTTCGTCCTCGGCGACGATGGCGCGGGTCATGGCGTGGCTCCGAAGCTGGCGGGCACGGTGATCGTGGCGGCGACGCCGCAGGGCATGTTGGCGACCACGGCGAGCGAGGCGCGGCCGCCGTAGATCAGGTGCAGGCGTTCGCGCACGTTCTTCAGGCCGATGCCGGTGCCGCCGCTCTGGTTGCCGAAGCCCTGGCCGTCGTCGGCCACGGTGACCGCGATGGCGTCGCCGTCGCGGCGTGCGTGGATCCACACGGTGCCGCCGCTGGGCTTGGGTTCCAGCCCGTGCTTGATCGCGTTCTCCACCAGGGTCTGCAGCATCATCGGCGGCAGCGGGGTGGCGCGCAGCGGCTCGGCCACGTCGAGCTGCAGGCCGAGCCGCGCGCCCATGCGGATCTTCAGGATCTCCAGGTAGGCGCGCGCGCGCTCCAGTTCGTCGCCCAGGGTGGACA
Organism: Frateuria sp. Soil773; assembly: GCF_001428405.1. Lineage (GTDB taxonomy): Bacteria > Pseudomonadota > Gammaproteobacteria > Xanthomonadales > Rhodanobacteraceae > LMSL01. The sequence goes on along the minus strand of NZ_LMSL01000039.1, from coordinate 520,260 downwards.
GCGCGTTCTCCGCGCTGGGCAGCGAGTGGCGCAGGTAGGCGATCAGGTGGCCGAGCATGTCGTCAGCCTGCGCCGGGTTGCTGCGGGTGAGGTATTGCGCACTGGCCAGCGTGTTGTAGAGGAAGTGCGGCTCCACCTGCGCCTGCAGCAGGCTCAGCCGGGCCACGGTGAGCTCCTTCTCGGTGGCGGTCTGCGCGCTGGCCTGCTGTTCGTTGCGGCGGCGCTCGGCGACGCGGCGGGCGACCGCGCGGGCGATCGCTTCGGCGTTTTCCAGGTTGCTGCCGTCGTCGACGCGGAACCAGTCGCTCCAGGCGCCGCTTTCCGGCTCGCAGATCAGGGTGACGCTGCCGGTGCCGTTGACCGGCGTCACCGTGGCGAGGATCTGGTTGCGCACGCTGCTGCCGGACAGCGGCGAGCGGTTGAAGCGTTCGAGCAGGCCCTCGCCGCGGATGGCCGGGCGGCGCACCTTGGCGCGTATCTGCAGGCTGTCGCGCGCGCTTTCGATCTCCTCGCTGCGCGGCAGCTCGCGGATGGCCGCGTCGAGCAGGTCGAACGCCTCGCCGGCCTCGAACGGAATCTCGATCTGCCGCCGCTGCCGGTTGGCCAGGGTGCCGCTGTCGACGTGGCCGGCGATCAGGCGGATCCGGCGCAGGTGCGAGAACACGCTGGCGACGACGAAGACCAGCGTGATGCAGGCGACGAAGAAGATCGGCAGCCCGAAGCGGCCGATGATCGGGATCGTGGACCAGAACAGCGCCAGCACGAAGAACGCCGCCACCCACGCCAGCACGATGCGAACGACGAAGAAGAAGCTCTTGATCACGGGGGTTCCGGCTGGGTTCTGGGTTGTCGCAGAGCATAGCGAGCGGCGCGGCGGGCTTGGCCGTCGCTGCGACGAAACCGGCCCTGGCGCGACGGAACCGGGCCGGACCGGAGCGAAATGGCCCGTCTGGCCGGAAATCCGGCAGGCATGACTTCCGGCCGTGTCTCGGCGATGGCGTTGGGCTCCACTATCACGGGCAGAGTACGCCCTGGATACGTCCGGGCGCGCACCGCGGGGAATCCATCGTCCAATCGCCCGGCCCCACGTTCCGGCCGGGCAGGTTCATCTTCTAAGGAGAGGTCATGCGTCGTTATCTCGTTTCCGCCATTGCATTGGCGCTTGCCGGGGCTTCCGTCACGGGCATGGCGGCAACGCCGGCAGCGGCGCAGGCCGAACTGGCCACCACCCAGTTGCCGCGCGCGGTGCGGCCCTCGCACTACGAGGTGGCGGTGACGCCCCATGCCGACAAGCTGAGCTTCGACGGCAAGGTGACGGTGACGGTGGACGTGCTGAAGCCGACCGCCAGCATCACCCTCAACGCGATCGACATGACCTTCTCCTCGGTGCGGCTGGCGCCGGCCGACGGCAAGGCGGCCCTGGCGGCCCCCAAGGTGAGCGTGGATGCCAGGGCGCAGACCGCCACCTTCACCTTCGGCAAGCCGATCGCGCCGGGCACCTACAAGCTGTCGATGGACTACACCGGCCGGATCGGCACCCAGGCCAACGGCCTGTTTGCGATCGACTACGACACCAAGGACGGCAAGAAGCGCGCGCTGTACACCCAGTTCGAGAACTCCGACGCGCGCCGCTTCATCCCCTCGTGGGACGAGCCGGCGTACAAGGCGACCTTCGACCTCAGCGCGACCGTGCCCGCCGGCGAGATGGCGGTGAGCAACATGCCGGTGGCGTCGACGACCGCGCTGGGCAACGGCCTGTCGAAGATCACCTTCCAGACCTCGCCGAAGATGTCCACCTACCTGCTGTTCTTCGGCCTGGGCGACTTCGATCGCGCCACCGCCAAGGCGGACGGCACCGAGATCGGTGTGATCACGCAGAAGGGCAAGAGCGACCAGGCCGCCTTCGCGCTGGAGTCGTCCAGCGCGGTGCTGAAGGAATACAACGACTATTTCGGCGTGCCGTACCCGCTGCCCAAGCTGGACAACATCGCCTCGCCGGGCAGCAGCCAGTTCTTCTCGGCGATGGAGAACTGGGGCGCGATCTACACCTTCGAGTACGCGCTGCTGCTCGACCCGTCGATCTCCACCCAGCGCGACCGGGAGAACGTGTTCGGCGTCGCCGCGCACGAGATGGCGCACCAGTGGTTCGGCGACCTGGTGACGATGCGCTGGTGGGACGACCTGTGGCTGAACGAGGGCTTCGCCTCGTGGATGGCCGCGCGCACCACCGAGAAGCTGCACCCGGAATGGAACACCTCGCTCGACGCGGTGGGCACGCGCGAAGGCGCCATGTCGCGCGACGCGGTCGCCACCACGCACCCGGTGGTGCAGCACGTGGAGACGGTGGAGCAGGCCAGCCAGGCGTTCGACGCCATCACCTATTCCAAGGGCGAGGCGGTGATCAACATGCTGGAGGCCTACGTCGGCCCCGACGCCTGGCGCCAGGGCGTGCGCAACTACATCAAGGCGCACGCCTACGGCAACACCGTGTCCGACGACCTTTGGAAGGCGATGGACGGCGTGGCCGGCGGCAAGCCGATCACCCAGGTGGCGCACGACTTCACGCTGCAGCCGGGCGTGCCGCTGATCAAGGTGGACGCCGCCGCGTGCAGCAACGGCACGACCACCATCAAGCTCACCCAGGGCGAGTTCACCAAGGACCGTCCGGGCAAGAAGCCGCTGCGCTGGCACGTGCCGGTGAACGCGCAGGTGGTCGGCCATGCCGTCGCCAGCACCCTGGTGGACGGCCAGGCCACGATGAAGCTCGAAGGCTGCGGCCCGGTGCTGGTCAACGCCGGCCAGAGCGGCTACTACCGCACGCTGTACGCGCCGGCGCAGTTCGCGGCGCTGAAGGGCGTGTTCCACGGGCTTGCGCCGATCGACCAACTGGGCGTGATGGGCGACACCTGGTCGCAGGGCATGGCCGGCCTGCAGCCGGTGTCCGACATCCTCGACCTGGCCCGCGACACGCCGGCCGACGCCGCGCCGGAGATCTGGGCCGAAGTGGCCGGCAACTTCGGGGCGCTGGACAACTACTACCGCGGCGACAAGGCCCGGCAGGAACGCTTCCGCGCCTTCGCCGTCAAGCAGCTCAAGCCGGTGTTCGCGCGGCTGGGCTGGGAGGCGAAGAAGGACGAGCGCACTTCCACCACGCTGCTGCGCACCGAGCTGATCGGCACGCTGGCGGAACTGGGCGACAAGGACATGCTGGCCGAGGTGCGCCGCCGCTACGACGCGCAGGCCACCGACCCGAAGGCGGTGCCGGCGGAGCTGCGCAAGACCATCATGTCGATCGTGGCGGTCCACGCCGACGCGGCCACCTGGGACAAGCTGCACGAGCAGGCCAAGGCGGAGAAGACCCCGCTGATCAAGGACCGCCTGTACGGCATGCTGGGCCTGGCCGAGGACGAGTCGCTGGCCAAGCGTGCGCTGGAGCTGGCGCTCACCGACGAGCCGGGCGCCACCAACAGCGCCGGCATGATCGGCACGGTCGGCTACCGCCATCCGGAACTGGCCTACGACTTCGCCATGGCGCACCGCGCCCAGGTGGACAAGCTGGTCGATTCCACCTCCAGCAGCCGCTACTACCCGGCGCTCGGCAGCAGCTCCTCGCAGCCGTCGATGATCGACAAGATCAAGGCCTACGAGCAGACCATCGCGCCTACCTCGCGCCGTGCCGCGGAAACCGTCATCGCCAACATCAAGTACCGCATGATGGTGCGCGAGAAGCGGCTGCCGGCGGTCGACGCGTGGCTGCAGAAGCACGGCGGCTGATCTTCCGGCCGCCCGCCGCGCAAGCGGCCGTGAAAGGAGAGAGGCCCCGCAAGGGGCCTCTTTCGTATCCGCCTAGAGCTTGTAGTTCAGCCCGAACATCACGGTGCGTCCCCAGGTGTCGTATTCCAGCGGCCGCCCCAGCACCACGCCGTTGGACAGGGTGGAAATCTGCTGCGTCTTGTCGGGAGTGTTGGTGAGGTTGTTCACCTGCAGCAGGATCGACAGCCCGCTCCAGCGCCCCTCGGGAAAGGCGTACCCGAGCTGCAGGTCGGTTTGCCGGTTGGCCAGGACCTTGGTGTAGCTCAACTGGTCGAACAGCCCGGTCGCCTCGCCGGTGAAGGACGAGCGGTAGCGCTCGGCCACGCGCACCGACCAGCCGTACTTCTCGTAGTACAGCGACAGGTTGGCGACCTTGCGCGACAGGCCGGGCAGGGTCTTCGGCCCGCCCGGGATCGAATTGACCGAGGTCTCCGGGATCGTGCTGTTGGTGAGCGAGAAGTTGCCCTGCATGCCGAAGCCGTCGAGCGCATCGGCCAGCAGGCCGCCCTCCAGCGCGCCGGACAGTTCCAGGCCGTCCATCTTGCCGCCGGTGCCGTTCTGCGGCGTGGTGTACGCGCCGAAGTCGGTGTCCGGCGTCACGTTGGGGTTGTCGTTGACGAAGCCGTGGCAGGGGAAGCAGTAGTGCGGGTCGACCTGGTTGTAGATGTAGTTGAGCAGGTTCTTGTGGAACACCGCCGCCGCCACGTAGCTGGACGTGCCGAAGTACTTCTCCCACGACAGGTCGGTGCCCACCGCGATGTACGGCCGCAGGCTCGGGTTGCCGCCGCTGCCGGACCACACCACCTGGCCGGCGCCCGGCCCGGAGGTGATCTCGGCGACGCTGGCGGAGGCGGCCACTTTCTCGTCGTCGATGCGTCCGCGCGCCATGGTCTTGGCCAGGCCGAAGCGCAGGTACTGCCGGTCGCCGATCTGCGCCTTCAGGTTCAGGCTGGGCAGCACCTTGGTGTACCTGTCGCGGCCCTTGAGCGTGCCGACCAGGGTGTCGCCGTTGGTCTGCAGCGCGACCGAGGACTGGTCGGTGCGCACCACCTGCACGCCCACGTTGCCGCCCAGCGGCACGTCGCCCAGGTGGGTGTCGATGTTGAACTTGACGTAGGCGACCGGGACCTTCTCCTCCACCGTGTAGTTGCGGTTGAAGTCGGCCAGGCCGTTGCGCGGCGTGAGGTAGAACTGGTTGGCCAGCGCGCGCAGCACGTCGTAGTCCAGCGCGCCGACGATGCCGCCGTAGGCCAGCGAGGTCGGGTTGTGCAGGTAGGCCGGATCGACCGGCACGCCGAAGGCCGGATCGTACGTTCCGGTGGTGGTGCCGTTGCCGTTGCCGTTGAGGAAGGCGAAGTAGACGTCGGCCTGCTTGGTCTTCTTGCGGTCCGAATAGTCCACGCCGACGCTTACGTCGGAGAAGATCCAGCCGACCGGATGCGACACCTCCAGCCGGATCGCCTTGATGGTGTCCTTCTGGCGGTCGAATTCCTCGCGGCCGTTGTAGCCGTAGTTGTCCGGGTCGGTGAATGCGATCGCGCCCGGGTCGGCCAGATCCATCAGCGGCGTGAAGTGCGGATATCCGTCGTCGGCGGGCGTGCGGAACAGCGTGCCGGTGGTGCCGCCGCCCGGAAGGCCGGCGAACAGGTAGGCATCGTGCAATCGCTTTTTGGCGCTGGAGTAGGACAGGTCGGCGCGGGCCAGCCAGCCGTTGCCGAAGTCGTACTCGTTGTTCCAGCCTGCCGAGAACAGCTTGTCGTGTTCCTTGGTGTAGTCGTTCTGCAGGATCGGCGCGATGCCGTTGAGCACGCCGGAGGTGACGACCGGATACGGCGTGCGCTGGGCGAGCCCGACGTCGCTGTACGTGGGCACGCCGTTGTGGTTGTAGGGGCTGCTCGACCACTGCACGCCATTGGTGTACTTCTTCTGGTTGAAGGTGGAGTAGTACAGATCCAGGGTGGAGTGGTAGTGGTCGCCCGGCGCCCACTCCAGCACGGTCATCAAGCCGTTGCGCAACTGGTTGCCGGACTGCGCGCGCAACTGCATGCCTTCCTGCGAGAGCACGCCGTCCGGCAGCCCTGGCGTATGCGGGCCGCCCCAGGCCTGCTCGATGCTGCCGGGGCCGTTGTTGAGACCCCACCACCATGCTTGGTACTGCTTCTCCTGCACCGGCGAGTCGAGCTGGGCGAAGCCCACCGCCACGCCCAGCGTGTGGTCGAGGAACTGGTCGATGTAGGAGAAGCTGGCGCGATGGCCGTAGGTGCCGATGCCGGTGCCCGGGTTGAGGTCCTTGTTGCTGGTGTGCTCGCCGCGCAGGTTGATCGCGATGGTGCGGTTGGGCAGGTCCAGCGGCTTGATCGTGTGCAGGTCCACCGTGCCGGATAGGCCCTGGCCGATCAGGCTGGCGTCGGGCGTCTTGTACACCGCCACGCCGCTGATCAGTTCCGAGGGGTACTGGTCGTATTCCACGCCACGGTTCTCGCCGATGGTCGCCTGCTCGCGGCCGTTGAGCGTGGTGCCGGCGAAATCCGGCGACAGGCCGCGGATCGAGATCACGTTGGCGCGCCCGTCGAAGCGCTGCGTCGCGAGGCCGGGCAGGTGCGACAGGCTTTCGGCGATGCTCGCGTCCGGCAGCTTGCCGATGTCCTCGGCGGAGATCGCCTCGATGATGTTGTCCGAGTTCTGCTTGGCCTTCAGCGAGCTTTCGATGCTGCCGCGGATGCCGGTGACGACGACGGTGTCGAGGTTGCTGACAGCGTTCGCGGATTGCCTGCCGTTCTTGCGCGCCTGTCGCGTGCCGGCCTGCGCCGGCGCCTGCCGGGTATCCGCAGGCTTCGCCGGTGCGGGATTCCGGGGCGGCGCCTGCTGCGCGGATACGGTTCCTGCCGCCATGAGGGCAAGCAGGGCGGCGGCCAGCGGCTGCCGGTGCGATCGGATGGGGCGCGCAGCGGATGCCTGCGGCATGCAGCGATGGTTCATGGGATTCCCTCCACCTGGAAGGGCGCCCCCTGCGCCCGGACGCGCGCCGCGTTTGCCGGGCGGCCAGACGGTGCTGCCGTGCCCCAACCAATACGCTTCACGATTGCGTCGGAGCATGGGCGAGGGAATTTGTCGCTGTCCACCATGCGTCGCAGCATGCGTGAAGCAACGGTTCATGTGGCAAGGTGATCCGCGTCACAATGCACGGTGCTGCAGGTTCACCTTGTCTTCGGTCACCGCGCGGGCGAACAGCAGCGGGGGGAACACCTTTGCTGGTCCAGGCGATCTCGTGGACGGTGTGCTGCGCGCCGGCAATCGCTTCTTCTCGCACGACCGCGTGCCGGAGTTGTAGAAGCTCGCCCGGCCGTCCCTGGCCAAGCGGGGCGCATCGGCGGACCTCGCGCCGGGTCAGTCGCTGCGTCGCAGGCGCCGGCACAGTTTCGCGGTCAGCGCTTCGCTTTCCTTCACCCGCAGCAGCAGGGTCAGCACGAGGTAGGCGGTGCCGTAGGTGCCGAGGATGCCGATGGCGGCGGGGATCGGTCCCATCGGCGGCAGCAGGCGGCCGGCCAGGACGGCGGCGAGCGCGGCGAGGATGGCGGCGCCCCACAGCTTGAGCATCAGCCGCGCGGCGACGCCGGTGGGGCCGAGCCGCCGCTGCATGCCGCGGCGCAGCAGGTGGAACTCGATCCAGCCGGCGAGGCCGGCCGAGGCGGTCAGGCCGGCGGCGCCCCATTGCGGCGCCAGGCCCAGCACGCCGGGCAGCCAAAGCGCGCTGGCGAGGCCGGCGGCCACGGTCACCGCCAGCCGCACCAGGGCGAAGCGCAGCGGCGTGCGGGTGTCGCGCAGGGCGTAGTAGGTGGAGGCGTAGAGCCGGCCGAAGGTGGACGCGAGCAGGCCGACGCCCGAACCGGCCAGGATCGCCCACACGTAGCGCGAATCGTCGCTGGTGAACGCGCCGGACTGGTACAGCGCGGCGACGATCACCTGGCCCAGCGCGAAGAACGCCACCGCCGAGGGCACCACGAAGAAGGCGATCCGCGCCAGGCCGTCGTCCAGCCGCGCGCGCAGGCCGGCGCGCGCCTCGTCGTCCAGCGTGGCCCCGGCCATGCGCGACAGCGCCGGCAACTCCGCCGCCGAGACCGCCATGCCGAACAGGCTGACCGGCAACATGCTGATCGACGCGGCGGCGGTCATCGCCGCCATCGCGCCCTGGCCGAGCAGGGTGGCGATGGCCTGGTCGACGAAGGCGCTGATCTGCACCACGCCGCGCCCCACCGCCACGGCCAGGAAGCTGCCGCCGACCTGACGCACGTGGGCGCTGCGCAGGTCGGGCCGGAAGCGCAGCGTCGGCGCGTACTTGAGCACGGACGGCAACTGCACCAGGAACTGCAGCAGGCAACCGAGCACGGTGCCCCAGGCGAGGTAGACGATCAGCCTTTCCGCCCCGGCACCGCTGAACAGCAGCAGGGTGGCGATCATCGCGGCGTTCCACACCACCGGCGCGACGTAGGAGAGGAAGAACTTGTGGTGGCTGTTGAGGATGCCCAGGCACCACGCCGACCACACCAGGATGCCGGTGCCGGGGAACAGGATGCGCACCACCAGGATCGTCAGCTCGCGCTTGTGCCCGGTATAGCCCGGCGCGATCAGCCACAGCAGGTACGGCGTGGCCAGTACGCCCAGCGCGACGATGACCGCGATCAGCAGCGCCAGGATCGACGCGATGGCGCCGGCGAGCCGGCCTGCCTCCTCGTCGCGGCCTTCGCCCAGCAGGCGTGCGTAGACCGGGATGAAGGAGGCCGACAGCACGCCTTCGCCGAACAGGTTCTGCAGGAAGTTGGGGATGCGCAGTGCGGAGCTGAAGATGTCGGCGGCGTCGGACAGGCCCAGGTAGTGCGAGAACACCCGCTGGCGCACCAGCCCCAGGACGCGGCTGCACAGGATGCCCGCAGCCACCAGCAGCGCATGCCTGCGACCCGTCTCCCGCGCCATGGCGATCCCTTCCGAAAAGGGCGCAAGCGTAGCAGCTATGCGCGCCGACGCCGTCTTCCGCGGGGATTCCGTTCAGCCGACGCGGGACGCCGTGGGCGACCGTGCCGCGGACGAAAGAAGGCCCCGCATGGCGGGGCCTTCGGCTCTCGCGGATCGGCCTGCCGGCTTACGCCTCGGCTTCCTCCCTGTACGCATCCACCGGGATGCAGGCGCACATGATGTTCTTGTCGCCGTAGACGTTGTCGACGCGCGCCACCGGCGGCCAGTACTTCTGCCGCTTCAGGCTATCCAGCGGGAACACCGCCAGTTCGCGCGGGTAGGCATGGGTCCACTCGCTGCCGCTGACCATCGTCGCCGTGTGCGGCGCGTGCTTGAGCGGGTTGTCCTCGCGGTCGAGCTTGCCTTCCTCCACCGCGCGGATCTCGTCGCGGATCTGGATCATCGCGTCGATGAAGCGGTCCAGCTCCGCCTGCGATTCGCTCTCGGTCGGCTCCACCATCAGCGTGCCGGCCACCGGGAAGGACAGCGTGGGCGCGTGGAAGCCGAAGTCGACCAGCCGCTTGGCGACGTCCTCGGCGCTGATCCCGGTGGCGTCCTTGAGCGGGCGCAGGTCGAGGATGCACTCGTGCGCCACCAGGCCGTTGCGGCCGGTGTACAGCGTGGGGTAGTGCGGCGCAAGGCGCTTGGCGATGTAGTTGGCGTTGAGCAGCGCCACCTGGGTGGCCTGGCGCAGGCCCTGCTGGCCCATCAGGGTGATGTACATCCACGAGATCGGCAGGATCGAGGCGCTGCCGAACGAGGCCGCCGACACCATGCCCACCGCGCCTTCGCCGCCCAGCGTCCTGGGCAGGAACGGGGCCAGGTGCGACTTCACGGCGCACGGGCCCACGCCCGGGCCGCCGCCGCCGTGCGGGATGCAGAAGGTCTTGTGCAGGTTGAGGTGGCTCACGTCCGAGCCCCACTTGCCGGGCTTGGCGACGCCGACCAGCGCGTTCATGTTGGCGCCGTCGGTGTACACCTGGCCGCCGTGCTGGTGGACGATGTCGCAGATGGCGACCACGTCCTCCTCGAACACGCCGTGGGTGGACGGGTAGGTGAGCATGATCGCGGCGAGGTTGGCCGAATGCTTCTCGGCCTGCACGCGGATGTCTTCCAGGTCCACGTTGCCGTTGGCGTCGCACTTGGTCACCACCACGCGCATGCCGCACAGGTGCGCGGAGGCGGGGTTGGTGCCGTGGGCGGACTCGGGGATCAGGCAGATGTCGCGGTGGCCCTCGCCGCGCGAGCGGTGGTAGGCGCGGATCGCCAGCAGGCCGGCGTACTCGCCCTGCGCGCCGGCGTTGGGCTGCAGGCTCACCGCATCGTAGCCGGTGATCTCCACCAGCATCGCTTCCAGGCCGTCGATCAGCTCCTTGTAGCCCTGCGTCTGCGCGGCGGGCGCCAGCGGGTGGATGTTGGCGAACTCGGGCCAGGTCACCGGGATCATCTCGGCGGTGGCGTTGAGCTTCATGGTGCACGAGCCCAGCGGGATCATCGTGCGGTCCATCGCCAGGTCCTTGTCGGCCAGCGAGCGCAGGTAGCGCAGCAGCTCGTGCTCGCTGTGGTGGGTGTTGAAGATCGGGTGGGTGAGGAAGGCGCTCTGGCGCAGCAGGTGGCGCGGCAGCGCGTCGTGGACCTCGGCGTCGATCGCGTCGACGTCGGCCTCGGCGCCGAACAGGCCCGCCAGCGCGACCACGTCGTCGCGCGTGGTGGTCTCGTCCAGGCTGATGGCCACGCTCTGGCCGTCGATGCGGCGCAGGTTGATGCGCGCGGCTTCCGCCTTGGCGTGCACGGCGGCGGCATCGATGCCGGTGACGTGCAGGGTGTCGAAGAAGTCGCCGCCCACGGTCACCCCGGCGCGGCGCAGCGCCACGGTCAGGATGGCGGCGAGGCGGTGGACGCGGCGGGCGATGCGCACCAGGCCCTCGGGGCCGTGGTACACCGCGTACATCGAGGCCATCACCGCCAGCAGCACCTGCGCGGTACAGATGTTGGAGGTGGCCTTCTCGCGGCGGATGTGCTGCTCGCGGGTCTGCAGGGTGAGGCGGTAGGCCTTGTTGCCCTCGGCGTCGATGGAGACGCCGATCAGGCGGCCCGGCATCGAGCGCTTGTAGGCGTCGCGGCAGGCCATGAAGGCCGCGTGCGGGCCGCCGAAGCCGAACGGCACGCCGAAGCGCTGGGTGTTGCCCACCACGATGTCGGCGCCCCATTCGCCGGGCGCGGCGATCAGGGTGAGCGCCAGCAGGTCGGTCGCCACCGTCACCAGCGCGCCGCGCGCGTGGGCGGCGTCGGCCAGCGCCTTGTAGTCGCCGATGTGGCCGAAGGTGTCGGGGTACTGCAGCAGGATGCCGAAGCTGTCCACCGTGGCCGCCTCGGCGTCCTCGCCCACGTGCAGCTTCAGGCCCAGCGGCTCGGCGCGGGTGCGCAGCACTTCCAGCGTCTGCGGGTGCACGCCCTTGGACACGAAGAAGGTGTCGGACTTGTTCTTGGCCGAGCGCTTGGCCAGGGTCATCGCCTCGGCCGCGGCGGTGCCTTCGTCCAGCAGCGAGGCGTTGGCGATCTCCATCCCGGTGAGCTCGGCGCACATCGTCTGGAAGTTGATCAGCGCCTCCATGCGGCCCTGCGAGATCTCCGCCTGGTACGGCGTGTAGGCCGTGTACCACGCCGGGTTCTCCAGGATGTTGCGCAGGATGACGTTGGGCGTGTGGGTGCCGTAGTAGCCCTGGCCGATGAAGCTGCGGAACACCTGGTTCCTGTCTGCGATGGCGCGGATCTTGGCCAGCGCCTCGACCTCGCTGATGGCCTGCGGCAGCGCCAGCGGGGCGGGCGACTTGATCTTGCCCGGCACGATCGCGTCGGTCATCGCTTCGAGCGAGGCATGGCCGATGACGCGCAGCATCTGCGCGATTTCCGCATCGTTGGGACCGATGTGGCGCTCGATGAAGGCGTGGTGGTGCTCGAGGTCGCGCAGGGAGGGAGATGGGTTGTGGCTCATGACGGGCGTCCGGAAATGGCCGGTGAAGGCCGGACGTGCGTGCCGCACGCGGGGCGCCCCTCTGTCCTTTTGCCTGAGAGTTTGGAAGCGGCCGGATCGGCGATCCTTCCGCTTCGTGCACCTTCGGCGCCGGATTCAACCGGTCTCTCCAGAGTGTTCGAGCACGTGGTGGTATGGGGGCCTGAGCGATTACGGGCGTTGCGCCTTCGGCAGCGGCTCGCGCCGCTTCTCCCACCACATGCTGAGCGGCGGATTATACAAGCCGGCGGCGGGCAATACGCGTTTTTCCGCCGGCCCCGGGGAACCGCGCCGCGGCGGGCCTTCCGGCGGGCCGGGCGGCGGGCGCGGATCGACGTACCATGGACGTCCCCCCCCCCGACTCCACAGGGCTTCCCCATGCCTCCGTTCCAGCTTCGGCAGATCGACCACGTGGTCCTGCGCGTCATCGACAGTGCCGCGATGCAGGCCTTCTACTGCGACGTCCTCGGCTGCCGCGTCGAGCGCCGGCAGGACGAGATCGGCCTGGTCCAGTTGCGCGCCGGCAACTCGCTGATCGACCTGGTAGGGATGGACGGCAAGCTCGGACGCCAGGGCGGCGCGGCACCGGGCGCCGAAGGGCACAACATGGACCACCTGTGCCTCAGCGTGGACGGCTACGACGAGGACGCCATCCGCGCCCATCTCGAAGCCCACGGCGTGCGCGTGGGCCCGGCCGGCCCGCGCTACGGCGCCGAGGGCGAGGGGCCGTCGCTGTACCTGTACGATCCGCAGGGCAACATGGTCGAGCTGAAGGGGCCGCCGTTCGCGCCGTCGCGCGCCGGCCAGGGCCAGCCCTAGCGCGGCGGCCGCGCCCGGCGCCGCGGCGGCGCGGCCGCGGTCAGGCGAGCGCGGGCACCGTCGATCAGCAATTGCAGGCCGGCCTCGAACAGCGCCTCGTGGCCGTGCCGGCGGTAGTGCGCGATGGCCTGGGACAGCAGCGGGTAGGGCGCGGCGGCCTTGTCCAGCGCCTGCTGCCGTGCCGCGGGGCTTTCTTCGGCCTCGGCCTGTTCCTCCAGCACGCAGCCGATGGTGTAGCGGCCGATCGCCACGAACAGTTCCATTGCCTGCGGCGGCGACATGCCGGCCGCGACCAGCAGCGCGCACTGCGCCTCCAGTTGCGGCAGGTCCTGCGCCTGCGCCTCGGTGCCGGCGTGCACCCTGGCGCCGTCGCGGTAGGCCAGCAGCGCGCGGCGGAAGCTGCGCGCGTTCTCGCGCACGAAGTCCTCCCAGGGCTCGCCGGGCGCCGGCGTGTGCCGGGTGTGGCCGTGCGCCAGGATTTCCCGGTTCATCGCGTCCAGCAGCTCGCGCTTGTTGCGGAAATGCCAGTACAGCGCCGGTTGCTGCACGCCCAGGCGCCCGGCCAGCGCGCGGGTGGTCAGGCGGTCGATGCCGCCTTCGTCGAGCAGTTGCAGCGCGGCGTCGAGGATGCGTTGGCGGTCGAGCTTCATGGTCGTTCCCTCATGGCCGGAATTATCGTTGATAAATTTATTTATCATCGATAAAGTGCGCGGCCTCGCCATCGAGAGGCCTCCACGTGAGGAAACCGGCACACGCCATCGTGCTGTCCATCGTCGTGCTCGACGCCATGGGCCTCGGGCTGGTGCTGCCCGTGCTGCCGCGGCTGTTGCGCGAGGTCGGCCACGCCGATGCGCTGGGCTGGCGCTATGGCGCCTTCCTGTCGGTCTATGCGCTGATGCAGTTCGTCGGCGCGCCGGTGCTGGGCGCGCTGGGCGACCGCTACGGCCGCCGGCCGGTGCTGCTGGCCGCGCTGGCGGGTGCCAGCGTGGACTACCTGTTCATGGCGCTGGCGCCGGGCTTCGGGCTGCTGTTCCTGGGCCGCACGCTGGCGGGATTGTGCGGGGCGAGCATGTCGGTGGCGTCGGCCTACGTCGCCGACGTGACGCCCGAGGGGCAACGGGCGCGCCGCTTCGGCCAGCTCGGCGCCTGCTTCGGCGCCGGTTTCATCCTGGGGCCGGCGCTGGGCGGCGCGCTGGGCGAAAGCTGGACGCGGGCGCCGTTCCTGGCCGCCGCGCTGCTGGGCGGCCTCAACCTGCTGGTGGCCGGCTTCGCGCTGCCGGAATCGCATCGCGGCCGCGGCGGCCGGCTCGACGCCGCCGCGCTCAATCCGCTGGCCCCGCTGCGCTGGATCGCCGGCTTCCCCGCGCTGGCGGCGCCGATCGCGGCCTACGTGGTGCTCGGCCTGGTCGGCGAGGTGGGCGGTACGCTGTGGGTGATCTACGGCGAGGACAAATTCCGCTGGGACGGCTTCACGGTAGGGCTGTCGCTGGCCGGCTTTGGCCTGTTCCACGCGCTGGCCCAGGCTTTCGTGACCGGGCCGGTCACCGAGCGCTGGGGCGAGCGGCGCGCGCTGGCGCTCGGCATCGTCGCGGACAGCCTGGCCTACGTGCTGATCGCCTTCGCCAGCCGCGGCTGGATGGCTTTCGCGCTGTTCCCGCTGTTCTGCCTGGGCGGCATCGGCGCGCCGGCGCTGCAGTCGCTGCTGTCGGGCCAGGTAGGCGAAGACCACCAGGGGCGGTTGCAGGGCGTGCTAGCCAGCCTGGGCAGCCTGGCCTCCGTCGCCGGGCCGCTGGCGATCAGCTCGGCCTACTACGCCACGCGCGGGTTCTTTCCCGGGCTGGTCTGGATCGCGGGCGCGATGCTGTACCTGTTCTGCCTGCCGGTGCTGCTGGGCCGGACGGCGCGGCGGCCGGCGGATGCGGACCGGCCGGCCCTGCGGGGCACGCCGCCCGGCACCGGCGCGTGAGCGGCGCCCGCGCGTGCGCGAACCGCTATGCTGGGGCGTCCCCTGCCTCGCCGGTGCTCCGCTCGCGATGAACGTTCCCGCCCTGCCTTCCGATGCCGAACTGCGCGACTTCGCCGAGCAGGTGGCCATGCAGGTGCGCCAGCAGAAGCTGATGCTGGTCACCGCCGAATCCTGCACCGGCGGCTGGATCGCCAAGACCCTGACCGACCTGCCGGGCAGCTCGGCCTGGTACGACGCCGGCGTGGTCACCTACAGCTACGAGGCGAAGGAGGCGCTGCTCGGGGTCAACCCGCGCACGCTCGAGCAGACCGGCGCGGTCAGCGAGGAAACCGTGCTGGAGATGGTCTCCGGCGCGCTGGCCCGCTTCGGCGCCGGCGTGGCGGTGGCGGTCACCGGCATCGCCGGGCCCAGCGGCGGCACCGCGGACAAGCCGGTCGGCACCGTGTGGATCGGCTGGAAGCGCCGCGGCGGCTACGCCCACGCGCAGTTGTTCCACTTTCCCGGCGACCGCGAGGCGGTGCGCCGGCAGACCGTGGCGGCGGCGCTCATCGGCGTGCGCAAGGCGCTGACCGCGTGAGAGGGCGCCCGGCGTAGGGCGCGGATCGCCCCGCGACAGGCGCGGTGACGGCTCTCGCCCGGTTTCGGAAAATGCCCACGGCGCGGCGCGCACGGTGCCGCCGAACCCGCGCGGCCGATATGGGATAATCGCCCTTCGCAGATCGCAGCCCGTGAGACGTCGGCCGGGCATCATCCCCCCATCATCACCAAACCAACCGGAACCCAAGACGATGGATGACAACAAGCGCAAGGCGCTCGCCTCCGCCCTCGGCCAGATCGAAAAGCAGTTCGGCAAGGGAGCCGTGATGCGCCTGGGCGACCGCGTCGACGATGCCATCGACACCGTATCCACCGGCTCGCTCGGGCTGGACATCGCGCTCGGCATCGGCGGCCTCCCGCGCGGCCGCGTGGTCGAGATCTACGGCCCGGAATCCTCCGGCAAGACCACGCTGACCCTGCAGGCCATCGCCAGTTGCCAGCGCGCCGGCGGCACCGCGGCCTTCGTCGACGCCGAGCACGCGCTGGACCCCAGCTACGCCGAAAAGCTCGGCGTCAACGTCGACGACCTGCTGGTCTCGCAGCCGGACACCGGCGAACAGGCGCTGGAGATCGCCGACATGCTGGTGCGCTCCGGCGCGGTGGACGTGGTGGTGGTCGACTCGGTCGCCGCGCTCACGCCCAAGGCCGAGATCGAGGGCGAGATGGGCGACTCCCACGTCGGCCTGCACGCCCGCCTGATGAGCCAGGCGCTGCGCAAGCTCACCGCCAACATCAAGAAGTCCAACTGCCTGGTGATCTTCATCAACCAGATCCGCATGAAGATCGGCGTGATGTTCGGCAGCCCCGAGACCACCACCGGCGGCAACGCGCTGAAGTTCTACGCCTCGGTGCGCCTGGACATCCGCCGCATCGGCGCGGTGAAGAAGGGCGACGAGGTGATCGGCTCGGAAACCCGCGTCAAGGTGGTCAAGAACAAGGTGGCGCCGCCGTTCCGCCAGTGCGAGTTCGAGATCCTGTACGGCGAGGGCACCTCGCGCGAGGGCGAGATCATCGAGCTGGGCGTGGCGCAGAACCTGATCGACAAGTCCGGCGCCTGGTACAGCTACAACGGCGACCGCATCGGCCAGGGCAAGGAAAACGTGCGCCAGTTCCTGCGCGACAACCCCGCCATCGCCAACGAGATCGACCAGCAACTGCGCGCGCGCCTGCTGGTCAACGCCGGCAAGGGCGCCCCGGCCGCCTCGGAAGATGCGCTCCAGGAAGCCTGAGCCAGGGTTCGGGCTTGCTCGCAGCCTGCCCGACCTCGGCCAGCAGTCGGCAATAGCAGACTAAACGCTGGCGCTGTTCGCCAGGGCGCGCCGCAAGCGGCGTTGCTCTGGCGCCATCATGCTTGGAGGGGGAATGCTCGTCCGCTTTGGACCTTGGCTGCCGTTCGATCAAGCGTATCAACATCGCCCGGAAGCACCCCGCAACGGCATGTTCGTGCCGCGGACAAGGGCATTGACTGCGCCTGGCGCGGGGCTCTACCTGATCGCCGATGGCGGGCGCGCCAACCTGCGATGTCCGGAGAGCGTGATCTATCTGGGGCGTTCGTCCGGGGCCAAGGCTTTGTCGACATTCCACATGCGTCTGTGGAAGCACTGCTGCAAGGCTATCGGAGCGTGTGGCGGCGGATATACGGGGCTTAGCGGGGAACCCAGAGATACGTCCAACTGGGCCGCGTACAGGGAAAAGGGCTTCAAAGGGTTCGCCGGTTGGCATTTTTCCCTGGCGGTTCTGGCGGGCCGGGATATGGGCACGCTGGCGTCCCTGGCCGAAACGGCAGAGTGCGCTGCCATGGAGGAGTACAAGCGGCAAGCCGGCGGTTTGCCCGCGTGCAACGACAAGGCCCCGCGCCGCGTTTCTGGCGGCCTTGAGATTATCTTTCCATGGGACCCGCGGTCGGAGCAGCTATGAAGGAGCGGCCAACCAAAGGAAAGGCCGGCGCGGGACGCAGCGCCTACGACAAGGCCCTGGGCCTGCTGGCACGCCGCGAGCACTCTCGCAAGGAACTGGGAACCAAGCTGCGCCAGGGCGGCTACGGCAAGGACGAGGCGCATGCGGCGATCGATCGCCTCGGCGAGCAGCGTTACCAGGACGACGACCGTTTCGCCGAGACCCTGCTGCGCACGCGCATCGCGCAGGGATACGGCCCGATGCGCCTGCGCGTGGAGCTGAAGAGCCACGGGCTGGCCGATGCGCGTATCCGCGATCTGCTCGATGCGGCCGAGGCGGACTGGACGGCCTCCGCGGCCGGCCAGTTGCGCCGCCGCTACGGCGCCGGAACGGCGGCCGACCCCGCCGAACGCGCTCGCCGGGCGCAGTTCCTCTTGCGCCGCGGCTTTCCGGCCGCCACAGTACGGCGTGTTACCCACGCCGAAGTGGATGACGCCGACGACGATGGCTCCTGATCCTCTTCCGCGGGGCGCCTCGAAAAAACCGTCGTCATCCCCGCGCAAGCGGGGATCCAGCGACTTCAAGCCATTGAAGACCACGATACTGGATTTCCGCCTGGGCGGGAATGACGGGCAAGAGCCGGTTCTTTCGGGCCCAAGCGGGCGGTGACGGGGGCCGTGGCCGATCCGGCGCATGCGGCGTGGCCCTCGTCCGCCGCCTTGAACACCGATCTCTTTCCATCCATGAAAACCGCCGACATCCGCTCCGCCTTCCTCGACTTTTTCCGCTCGAAAGGGCACACCATCGTGCCGTCCGCCTCGCTGGTGCCGGCCAGCGACCCCACGCTGCTGTTCACCAACTCGGGCATGGTGCCGTTCAAGAACGTGTTCCTGGGCAGCGAGAAGCTGCCCTACGTGCGCGCGGCCGACGTGCAGCGCTGCCTGCGCGCCGGCGGCAAGCACAACGACCTGGACGCCGTGGGCTATACCGCGCGCCACCATACCTTCTTCGAGATGATGGGCAACTGGTCGTTCGGCGACTATTTCAAGCGCGACGCCATCGCCTGGGCCTGGGAACTGCTCACCCAGGTGTTCAAGTTGCCGGCCGACAGGCTGTGGGTCACCGTCTACCACACCGACGACGAAGCCTACGACCTCTGGCACAAGGAGATCGGCGTGCCGGCCGAGCGCATCGTGCGCATCGGCGACAACAAGGGCGCGCCGTTCGCCTCGGACAACTTCTGGCAGATGGCCGACACCGGCCCCTGCGGTCCGTGCACCGAGATCTTCTATGACCACGGCGCGGAGATCGCCGGTGGCCCGCCCGGCTCGCCGGACGAGGACGGCGACCGCTACATCGAGATCTGGAACCTGGTGTTCATGCAGTTCGATCGCGCGCCGGACGGCACGCTGAGCCCGCTGCCGGCGCCGTGCGTGGATACCGGCATGGGCCTGGAGCGCCTCGCCGCCGTGCTGCAGCACGTGCATTCCAACTACGAGATCGACCTGTTCGCGCACCTGATCCGCGTGGCCGGCGAGCTCACCGGCACCGCCGACCTGTCCAACAAGTCGCTGCGCGTGATCGCCGACCACATCCGTGCCTGTTCCTTCCTGATCGTCGATGGCGTGCTTCCCTCCAACGAGGGCCGTGGCTACGTGCTGCGCCGGATCATCCGCCGCGCGCTGCGGCACGGCTGGATGCTCGGCGTGCGCGGCGACTTCTTCTGGAAGATGGTGGCGCCGCTGGTCGAGGAAATGGGCGCCGCCTACCCGGAGCTGAAGCAAAAGCAGGGCTTCGTCGAGGACGCCCTGCGCACCGAGGAGCAGCGCTTCGGCGAGACGCTGGAGCACGGCATGCGGCTGTTCGACGACATCGCCGACAAGAGCCTGGCCGGCAAGTCGGGCAAGACGATCGCCGGCGCGGATGCGTTCCGCCTGTACGACACCTACGGCTTTCCGGTGGACCTCACCGCCGACATCGCGCGCGAGCGCGGCCTGGATGTGGACATGGCCGGCTTCGAGCAGGCCATGAACGAGCAGCGCGAGCGTGCCCGCGCCGCAGGCAAGTTCGAGGCCAAGGGCCAGATGCCGGCCGAACTGGCCAGCCAATTGGCGCCGACCGCCTTCCTCGGCTACGAGGCGCGGCGGAGCGCCGGCAGCAAGGTGCTCGGCATCGTGCGCGACGGCAAGCAGGTCGACCAATTGGGCGAGGGCGAGGAAGCCCTGCTGATCCTCGACCGCACGCCGTTCTACGCCGAATCGGGCGGCCAGGTCGGCGATACCGGCGTGCTGTCGAATGCCCATGGCCGCTTCGCCGTCGCCGATACCCTGAAGATGGGCGGCGTGTTCTTCGGCCATGCCGGTCGGTGGCAGGGTACGCAGCCGCTGCGCAGCGGCGACGTGCTCGACGCGCAGGTGGACGAGGCGCGCCGCCAGGCCATCGTGCTCAACCATTCCGCCACCCACCTGCTGCACGCCGCGCTGCGCAAGGTGCTGGGCACCCACGTCGCGCAGAAGGGCTCGCTGGTGGCGCCGGAGCGCCTGCGCTTCGACTTCGCCCACCACAAGCCGGTGAGCCGCGAGGAACTGGCCGAGGTGGAGGCGCTGGTCAACGCCGAGGTGCGCCGCAACGCCGAGGCCGAAGTGCGCCACATGGCCTACGACGACGCCATCGCCTTCGGCGCGATGGCGCTGTTCGGCGAAAAGTACGGCAACGAAGTGCGCGTGCTGAAGATGGGCGACTTCTCCACCGAACTGTGCGGCGGCACCCACGTGGGCCGCACCGGCGACATCGGCCTGTTCAAGATCGTCGCCGAGTCCGGCGTCGCTTCCGGCGTGCGCCGCATCGAGGCGGTGACCGGCGCGGGCGCGCTGGCCTACGTGGCCGACGAGGAGCGCCGTCTGGGCGAGTTGTCGCACCTGCTCTCCAGCAGCGGCGACGACGCGGTCGAGAAGCTGCGCCAGTTGTTCGACCGGCAGAAGAAGCTCGAGCGCGAGCTGGATTCGCTGCGCAGCAAGGCGGCCGGCTCGGCCACCGCCGACCTGGCGCAGGCCGCGCAGAACGTCGACGGCATCAAGGTGGTCGCCGCACGGCTGGAAGGACTGGACGCGAAATCCCTGCGCGACAGCATCGACCAGTTGAAGCAGCAACTGGTCGATTGCGTGGTCCTGCTGGCCGGCGCCGCCGATGGCCGCGTCTCGTTGGTGGCCGGCGTGCACGGCCAGGCGCTGGGGCGGATCAAGGCCGGCGACGTGGTGGCGCATGTGGCAAAACAGATCGACGGCAAGGGCGGCGGCCGGCCGGACATGGCGCAGGGCGGCGGCGTGGACAGCGCGCAGTTGTCGTCGCTGCTGGCCGGACTTCCCGACTGGATCGGCGGCCAGCTCGGCCGCTCGGCGTAAGGCAACCGGCCATTTGGCACGGTCAAAACGCGTTGCGCCCGGCGCTCGGGCTCCGCTAGTATCAACGGCTACCGGCATCGCAGGTTGCGGCGATACCGGCGGTCCAGGCGCTACAGGGGCGTCGGGACTGTGCGCCGGGGAAGGCGGTAGGGCCTTCGACGGACTGACGTCGAACTGCGCGACGGCGAGACTCAGGGGTGAGGTTTCGTCGACGCGGCAGGCCTGAGACTATTGGCATTCATGGAGTAACGAGACATGTTGATTCTGACCCGCAGGGTCGGTGAAACCTTGATGATCGGTGACGAGGTGACCGTTACTGTTCTCGGCGTGAAAGGCAACCAGGTGCGCATCGGTATCAATGCGCCCAAGAACGTGGCCGTGCATCGCGAAGAGATCTATCAGCGCATCAAGGGCGAGCACGAGTCGGACGGTGACACGTCCGGCGAATCCGGCGAGCACTGATCGAATTTAGCGCTTTACCTTGGTCGTGCCGGCCAGTATCCTTGCCGGCTCCGCAGCGATGCGGAAAAAATACGGAGAGATGCCCGAGTGGCCGAAGGGGCTCCCCTGCTAAGGGAGTATAGGGTCAAAAGCCTTATCGAGGGTTCGAATCCCTCTCTCTCCGCCAGTACTGCGAAGCCCCTGTTTTTACAGGGGTTTTTGCTTTTCTGAGGAAGGGCTTGTCGCTCCACATATCGCTCCACAAGCGAGCCGATATGCGCATCCCAACTATCTCCGGTTGGCACCCTCAGGTATCTGGCATTTCCGACAAAGAATTCCATCACGTCAGACCAGCAAGGCGGGTAAGTACGAAGTCACTCGAAGCCTTCGAACCCGCGATCTCCTGACCGCACAGCAACGTGCGCTGATTCTCGCCCAGGCGTATGCTCAAGCCACCACAGTCAGGGGGCTGAGTGTGTCTGTAGCTAGGGATGGTCTACTTTCGGCTTACGAAATCGCCAGGGCGATTGCCTTGGGGTACAAACTTATCCGTCATCCTGACGGTACCGTTGAGCTCGAAGCCAACGGCAAAGCTGATCATGGCTTCGCCATGGAAGCGGTTGACCACATCGGACGGTTAGACCAAGAACCGTATTATCAAGAGCTCATGCGCTCTGCCCGTGCGGCTGAGTCTCAACGGGTTCTTCCGGCTCCTGACCCTGCATCGAAGATTCCGGTCATTGCCATCGGCAAGGCTGTGACGCAGTGGCTAGCTGAGATCAAATCCAGCACCCGCCCCAAGACTTTCAAGATCAAGGCCACGGCTGTGGAGGGTTTCGCTCGTCACTATGGCGAGAAAAGCTCACTCAAGGATGCTGGTCGCATCGACGTGGGTAACTGGGTTCAGGCCCTGCGTGCAGGTGGCCTGCAGACCCCCACCATCGTCAATAAATGCTCATACTTGCGTGGCTTCTTCGATTGGGCCAAGGCGCGTGGGTACTACCCACCTTTCGCCAAGGATGAGAACCCTGCATCCGGCCAGGTCGTGTATGGCACTCGGGAAAAGCGCAAGCGTCGTGCCCTTGGGTTCAAGCCTTTCACCAACGAGCAGATCCAGGCCTTGTATGCCCCGAAGACGATGGAAAAGGGGCTGAGTGAGGCTGCACGATGGGGAGCCTGGGTATGCAAGCTTTACGGGCGAACCCTTGAACAGCTCGCGGTTGACCTCGACAGGCGACTGCTCGACGAGAAGATCGAGCCTGCGCTTCGCATCAAGCGCAAGGACCGGGTGAGGCTGTAGCTCTCATGGAATCTGATAGAAGGGTCATGCAAATGGATGGCCAAGTGCTCGAGCGATTCCAACACGAATGGCCTAGAGATCATCCTCAGCATCATCAGGTTTGGCAGTTCTTAGGAGAGACCTATCGTCGCTTCTGTGACGAAGGTTTGGCCGACAGAGAGTTCTCCAAGCAACTTGCTACCGGCAGGCAGGCTGTCTATGAGCAGCGTAAGGCGGAGCTACTTATGGCGGACTTCCTTTGGCGGGATGGATTCACTCTGTCCAGTTCTAATCGAGGGCCAGATTTTCGCGCCGAGAAGAATGGAGAAGTACTTTGGGTGGAGCTCATCACACCTGAGCCCGTAGGTGTGCCAGAAGAGTTCCTGGCATCCCCTCGCGAGGGAGTGTGGAGCCTTCCTCACCGAGAAATCTTGCTTCGTTGGACAAGTGCGATTGACGAGAAGGTTTCCAAACTACTCGGGTCGCGTGATGGCAGAAGGAGGGGATATCTGGCGGATGGCGTCGTGCAGTTGCACGAGCGACCTTCAAGCCCACACCGCTGCTGCTGCCCGCGACGGGGATCCAGCCATTGAGAGTGCTGATGTCGTAGGTAGGTGAGTAAGTTAACAGTGCGCCTGCGGAAGCTCCGGTGCCGGTAGGGATCCACGTTGCTTATTGGATTGCCCAAGACGTAGGCAGGTCCACTTCTAAAGACATCAGCGCGTGCGAGGGTGATTAGAGCGTAGCTGGAGAACGATGGGGAGAGAAGACTGCCACAACGCCAACAAAGCCAAGCACAAAAAAACCATTGGACTTGAAGTGTGCTGCAAGCGCAACGACGGCTGCGAATAGTGGCGCGAGGAGTGCCATCAACAGTCCGATGCGTCCGGGCTTAGTCATTAGTTATCGCCACCGAAAAATGAATTGAGGAATGTGGACCTGACCCCGACCCCGATAGTCCTCGTGGGGTTGAATCAGCGATACCAATTTATCAGTCTGTCGAGTCGTAAATATCCAGTGCCAGCTCGATACCACGCTCACCTAGAGCCTGCAGGCGCTCCGATGGCAGAGATATTCCATCATTGCCTGATCCCATAAAGAGTCCACAAAAGAGATCTACGCTGAAACTCCGACGAATATCCGCCCAAACATCTCGGTTGTTCGTCAATTTGCCCAAGATCTCATCGATCTGTCCACAGAGATCTTCTGGTTCGCGAGTCTGCGCCTCCAACCACCACATGCCAGTTCTGGCGATCCGCACTTGTCCGGTAGACCGGCCAAGAAGCTCGTCTCCCTTCTGCTGTGAACCAGTGGGCTCACTTCCTAGCATTTGGCTGACTTTGTCTGGTACGAGTAAGTCACCAGCGATACGTAAGGTGGCACGAGAACGTTCAAAAGACGGCATATTTCACCTGCTCATCGTCAGAGTCACACCGGCCTTCCGGCCCGACATCCAATTTGGCATATCACTTGGACTTCACGTCATCCAAGTTGCCTACGACCTCTCCCGTCGGATCGACCACATCTCCTGTTTTCGGGTCAACGCCGAATACGTCTGTCGCCTTGCTGCCTGGACAACCCTGCTTGATTCCATGGAACCGCCCCTTTCCTTCCCTGGCGCCAACGCCGGTACGCCGACCCCACTCCGCCGCACCAGTATCAGCAGGCCAATATCCAGGAGGCAGCCCAGTCGATTGTTGGGTGTTACCTGTTGCCCAATCCAGCGCGCTGCCAAGTACATAACCGACGCCACCACCGATAGCCGATCCTCCCGCTATCTCTGGTCCTGTCGCGGCGATATTCAACCCCCCTGTGTAGACATCCACTACAACGGAGGCACCAGCGACAATGGTTCCTCCTGCAATGGCACCACCGGCAGCCCACGCCTCTGCATACTTCAATCCGAACGAATCGGCGTAGCTCAGCGGATTCCCACCCACATAGGCATACGTATTGGGTCCGCCTCTAAGTCCGATGGGGTCGGACTCCAAGTATCGCCCGATGCTTTCGTCGTAGGTCCGGTAGCCATTGATCCACAGCCCAGTCTCCACATCCTGGTACTGACCGGGGAAACCCAGGTTCAGCCCTTCGATATTGTCCTGGACTACCGTGCGACCATAGGGACCATTGTTGGCGCGCCACACCACTTCCTGTGAGGCGCCGGTGACGACTTCCGGGCGACCAAGGTGGTCGTTGTGCACGAAGTAGGTTGCCCCGTTGTCCCGCACCACGCCCAGCAGTTCCGTGCCCGCCCAGATGTAGCTTTTCCAGCCGGCCGGTCCGTACTCCGTCGCTAGTTGATCGCCTACGTAGGTATATCGCGCCTGTTGTCCGTTGCCCCAACCTTTGCCCACGCGCTGATCCTGTGCGTTGTACAGCAAGGTAGTCGTGGATGCTCCGGCATAGACCCGAATGAGCCGGTTGAACGCATCATAGGCATAGGTCTGCGTGATACCCGGCTGATCCTGCGCGACCTTGCGGTTGCCACGTGCGTCGTACTGGTAGTCCGTGCGGGCGCCGGTCAGCGTGGTGTAGCTCGACACCCGGTTGCTGGACGGCTCGATCACGTAGTCCGCCTGCACGCCGCTGGCGGTATAGCGACTGCGGTTGCCATTGGCATCCAGAGTCCAGATCTGGCCGTTGCGGGTGTCCTGCGACAGCCGACCCGCCGCGTCGTATGCATAGACCCGGTTCTGCGTGGCATCGATGCCATTGGTGATGGCTGTGATCTCATCGCCCTGGTTGTAGCCGTAGCTCAGGTTCTGCCGGACGGTGCTTCCATTGCTGGCACCGAGACCGGTGAGCCGACCGTCCTGGTCGAAGCTCGCGCTGTGCTTCAGGCCATTGCCGTAGGTCCACTCGGTGGCGACCCCGAAGGGTTGATAGCGAAAGCCGTTGGCGATCGTGGCCGTGGTGCCGCCACGCGTGGAGGTCACCGCCGCCAGCTTGCCATGGTCGTAGGCATACCCGACGGCGACGCCACTGGGATAGCTGATTCCGATTGGGTGGCCCTGGTTGTCATAGGTGTAGCCTGTGGTGTTGACAGTGCTTTGCATCGCGTCCTGACGCGTCGACAGCCGACCTTCCGGGGTATAGGCAAAGGTCGACCAACTATGCGTGGTCACGCCGTCACTTCCAGCTATGCGGCACAGACGACCCTTGCCGTTAGTACACGTGTCATAGCTGTAGATACGGGTCTCCTGGCCGTTCCCCACGGACGTAAGCCGACCCAGGGTGTCGTACGCATAGGCTAGCGCGCTATCGTCATTGCGGGTCATGCCAGTGAGCTGGCCATTCGCATTGTAGGTGTAGCTGGTCGTACCCGTGTCCGGGCTCACCTGGGTCCAGACCTGCCCGAAGCCGTCCACGGTATAGGTGGTGGCGTTGCCGCGCGAGTCGATCACCTTGGTCAGGCGATCAGCCACGTCGTAGCTGAACTGGGTGACGTTGTTCGCCGGATCGGTCGATCGAATGACCCGGCTGAAGGCGTCGTAAACCCGGGTGGTGGTGCGGCTCAGGCCATCGGTCGTGGTGAGTACGTTGCTTTCGTTGTCGTATGTGTAGCTGACTTTGTTTTTGCCATTGCTGTCGTGCCACGACATCACTCGGCCCAATTCGTCGTACTCGATGGTGGTCTTGGTAGAGACCACCGGTGGTGGTGTTCCGCGCACGTCGACCGTGGCGATCGTGACACCGTCGCTCTTGAGGGCCAAGCGATGACCCGCCGTCGAGATCCAGGTGGCGCTCTTCGAACCGGACTGTCCGCTCGCGAACAGGGTCGGCGNGCCGCTCAGCGCAGACGTCCAGACCTCGGCGGTGGCACTGCTGGAAGTCCAGGTGATGTTCGCGGTGCAGGTGCTTGCCCCGATGGCGATATCACAGGGATTGGGCGAGGCAGAGATCGAGCCGGACAGCAGCTTGAACGTCGAGGCGTTCGCCCAGCGCGAGTTGCCGAGGTTGTCATAGGCAATCGCTTCGACCTTATGCGAGCCAGCGCCCAGGTTGGCCCAGTTCGCCTGATAGGGCGGCGCGGTCACGGTCTTGATCAGATTGCCATCGCCCCAGAACTCCACCCGCTGTACGCTGCCATCCGGATCATTGGCGTTTGCGCTGACGAGGACCGTGGCGGGGGCCATCGCGGCGCTGCCATTCACCGGCGCCGTCAACGTGATGTTGGGCGGCTGGTTGCCGCGCACTTGGAGGGTGGCCAGGTCTGGGCCGTTGACGTTCTCC
>NZ_LMSL01000039.1:453200-493785 GCF_001428405.1 Frateuria sp. Soil773 | reverse complement strand
GCCGCCGGCCCAGATCCAGTTGATCGTGTCGTTACCGGTCAGCTTTCCCCCTGAACTGGAGACGAGCGACAGGTTGCTACCGTCCAGTTCGGTGAGCCAGATCTCGGTATTCGGGCGGTTGGACGTCCACGAGACGATAGACGTGCAGGTGGTGCTTCCCGCCGGGATATTGCACGGGTTCAACGAAGAGGACAGGGTGCCCTTCGCGGGCGCGAGCACTTCAATGTGCACCCCAACCCCGGGCTGGCCCAGGAACCCGACGCCATCGTGCTCCATCATCCACTGGAACGCGTAGTTCCCCGGTGTGGAGGGGGTGCGGATCGAAAACGTAAAGGTCGCGATCTGCAGGTGATTGACCGTGGTCGATAGGTCGACATGATCCATACCCCAGGTGCTGTCCAGCAACGTGCCGAGGCGAAACCCGGTAGCGGCAGTCCACGGCGTGGAGCCTTTGTTCTTGAACTGGACGGTGACGGTCTGCGTCGTCCCCGCGATCATTGTGGTCGCGACGGTCTGGCCGATGAACTCGGAATCGACGTGAGGGGTCGTTGTCGGCGGCCCGGGCGGATTGTCCGGATCGCACGTCGTGCATTGCCCGTTGGGGCTGGCGGGGCTCTTAGGCTTCACCTTGACCGGCCCGGTTCCCGCCCAGGCGACCGTGGACCACGCAACCATCACGCACCATAGGCACAGCAACGATCCTGCCCAGCGCGCAAATCCGCCCATCCTCATCCCTGCTTGCATGCCTTTCCCCTTCGGCGCGCCTCGTGAAAAATCGAGGCACACCCCTTCTATGGATTTTGATCCGATGCCAGCACTCGGCTGGAAACCGTCGAGCTTTCAAGCCACGCGGGTGCGTCCCTTCATGGCGCCGTTCCGCGCAGAGGTTCGCGGAACACTCGCTGGGTGGTGATCGATGTTGGCAACGACATGGCGTTGTAGGTGTAGACCGTCTGCGCGAAGGTGCCACCGGCTTCGGGCTCGTACTCGGAGACGAGCCGACCTGCGGCGTCGTACTGATAGCCGTGGTACTGCCCGTCCGGCTGCGTCACCTTGGCGAGCCGGCCGAAGCCGTCGTATTCGTAGTACGTGTACTGCGTGACGCCGTTGCGGTAGGTCTGCATTTCAATCAGGCGACCTCGGACATCGTAGATATAACCCGCCTTGTCGCCATTGGGTCCGGTGATAAAGCGGGGGCGGCCGAGATTGTCGTAGCCGTCGTAGGTGGTCGCCTGCCCGAGACTGTTCTTGACCGTCAGCAGGTCGCCGGTGGGCGAGTAGGTGGAGGTGATCGCATCACCGCTGCCGGTCAATGGACCATCCACCACCATCGACGTTACCATGCCGTTGGGCGAGGTGGCGTAGGTGTAGGTTGTCGTGCGCGTCTGCCCCTGGCTTGCCGCCACCTTGCCGGAGAGGTTCTTGACCGTCACCGAGGACAGGCGATCGCCGGCGCCGCTGTAGAAGTAGCTGATCTCGTGGTCGCCGACCACGGTTTCCTTGGTCATGCGGTTGTCGGCGTCCCACGTGTAGCTGGTGACGCGCCGCTGGCTTGCATCCGTGGCGTTGGCGTTCTCCACTTGTTCCTGCAGTTGTCCCTTGGCGTCGAAGTCGAATGTCGTGACGCGCCCCAGGAAGTCAGTGGATGCGTCCAGATAACCATTGCTGTCGTAATGCGCGGCCTTGACCGCCAACGGGCAGCTCGTCGACTTTGATTCTTCCACCCCAGTATCGTTGCCGTTGGCATCGAAGCTGTAGGTGGTCGATTTGTTCAACGGGTTAATGACGGTCGTCTTCTGGACGTTGCCGTTCGGGTCGAGCACGTAGCTGAACTGGTAGCGCTCCACGTTGCCGGCCAACTTGGTCTCGGCGGCACGGCCATTGGCGTCGTAGGCGATCCAAGACTGGCGTACGTCGTTGATCGTCCGGCCAGTCAGCGCGGTCGGGAAGCGCGTATCCTCGTAGTGGTAGGTGATCCGCGTGGGGATCGCGCCGGGCTGGACCGTTCCCGTCAGCAGGGCCACCATCGAGTTGATCGGCGGTGTTGGCGGCAGCGGCGGCGGATCGTCGTGGCGCGGATCGTGCGGGGGCAGCAGCATCGGGTGCACCCCGACATCTCCCGCGCTGACCATGGCGGCGGTGGACGGCTGCGACACCGGGTCCGCAATGTTCGAGGTCGAGACCGGCAACGTCTTGTAACTATATGTGTAAGCATGACCGGCCGGATCGGTGACCTGGGTGAGGCGTCCATCGGTCCAGGTGAAGTCCACGTGGCGACCGGAAGTATGCGTCACCCTTGTAAGGTAGTGGCCGCTGTTGTACCGGAACGTCCAGCCGAAGCCCTGCCGGTTCTGGAGGCTTGACGGGAGGCCGGCTGCGTCATACACCTCGACGGTATGGTCTTCGCTGTAGAGCACATAGGTGCTGCCCGACTTGAGGATCTTGGCGATGGGGGACGGCTTGTCCTCGTACCAGCCGGGCGCGGGCGAGCTGGCGTAGTTGAACTTGATCAGGCGGCCATCCGGGCGCTGTGCCCAGATCGGCTTGAAGGCGGGATCACAAACGCTGTTGCCGGGACGCGGGTAGCAGGGAGAGGCTGGATCGTTCGTGGTGAACAGCAGCTTGTAGTCGTAGTCGCTGAGCCAGCGCCGGCCGAAGAGACCGATGCCGTTCCAGAAATAGTTGTAGGTGCGGGTCAGCGACAACCCCATCTCGCCGACACTGGTGAAGTCGGTCTCCGAGGTCACCTCGTTGCCGGTGGAGAAAATCACCGGATCGGCGCCACTCAAGGGCGTTTTCGTCCTCTTGTTGCAGCCGCTCGGAGCGGCTGCATTTAGGTAGACGGTCGAGTCACCTTTGTTCTCGACAGTTTCCGGGGGGTGATAACCCGCGCTGCCATGGGTTCGTTCAGGCCTTTCCGGCGGCTCGCGATTGTCGAAGGTGCCTCCGTCCCCGCAAACGACATACTGGACGCCGGCATGCCTGATACTGCCCCGGATGCAGCTTCCGGTAACGTTGAACCCTTCCAAACTTGGAATTTCGGCTGGTGACCGCGACGTCCATCCGGCACACAGCACCAAGGCGACTGTCGTCGCCAGCGAACGCTTCAACATCCCCACTTCCCCTGTTCCATCCACTGGATTCCCAGTAGGTCTACTAATGTAGAGCGTGCCCATCGAGCACAGGCATAGGACACTGCCAACGATTCTTATGGGGATTCCCCTACGCGCACGGTGTGCGCGGATACCGTCGCTCGGCAGTCGAAGAGAGGTGAGAGGCGTCGACTACGGAGGTGACGGCTTGATCGGTAACGTGGCGGGTCGATCACCAACCAGCCAATCGATGGCCGACAGCAGTACATCGCCTTCGATGGGCCCTGGGAGCATGAGTATCTGGCCTGACTGATGGTCCAGCACAAGAACGGTCGGTGTTGCGGTTACGTTGTGAGCCGCTGCCTCGCGAGGTGCACGCGGATCAAAGCATTGGGGCGATTACTGGCAAGGCAGCGCTGCATGGCGGGCGTGAGATCGGGATAGGGCATGTCGCGCGGCAAACCCTGACCGCCGCCGCGAGTGTTCGCATAGATCCATGCGATGGTCTTCCAGAACGCCTCGGTTCCACCCGCCTCGCCCGCGCATTCGGCAAGCCTTGCGTCCGCCGTGGCGGCAGGTTCGTGCATGGCCAGCGGCAGATGCCGCCATTGCCAGTTCACATCGGGGTGCACATCGACCCAGCGCTTGAGCACCGGAAAGTAGGCGCGGCAGTACGGACACTCCAGGTCGGCGTACTCGATCACGCTGAAGCGAGCCTCGATGCGGCCATAGAGCCAGGGCGGTCCCTCTCGCGATGGAGGTGATGTGTCGTTGGAGCTGAGGGGCGATACGGCGGTTGAGGCCGACCGATTCGTGCTCGCCGCGATACCCAGCAGCGCGCCAACGATCATGCCGCCCACCAGGAGCGCGCGAAACGGCAGGGTCGAGGGCATTCGTATCGCGCGCATCGTCAGGCCAGCGCATCCAGTGCGAGTGGTGTGATACCGCGCGCACGATCAATCCGTTGTGCGACCTTGGCGGGATAACCACAAGCGGGTACATCGCATCCACAAGGAAGAAGGCCTGTCATTGCGGCATTGCCGGCCGCGGCGGAGTCGCAGCGCGCGTCGTCGGCAGCCGATCAAGGTGGCCACTGCCCCCAACACGCTGTGGGGCATGGACTTCGTCAGTGACGCGCTGTTCGATGGCCGTCGCTTTCGGCTGCTGACGGTGCTGGATCACTTCACTCACGAATGCCTGGATATCGTCGTCGACCAGTCGCTACGCGGCGAGCATGTGGCCGAAGCGATGGCACGTCTGGTGGCTCAACGCGGCAGGCCGGCAGCGATCAAGGTCGATAACGGCAGCGAGTTTGCCGGCAAGGTGATGGACCGTTGGGCTTATGAGAACGGTGTGGAACTGGACTTTTCCCGACGCGGCACGCCGACCGATAACGCGCTGGTGGAAAGCTTCAACGGCCGACTGCGGCAGGAGTGCCTGAACGAGCACTGGTTCTTGTCGCTCAGGGATGCGCGGAGCAAAATCGAGGTGTGGCGGCGCTTTTTATAACGAGGAGCGCCCCCACACTGCACTGGCGTGGAAAACCCCTGCGGAATTCGCCCGAGAACACGGGGCCCAAGCGAATTCCCAGGTGCCAAAAAAGGTCGGAATCTCTACCGGCTGATGGCCCTGTTGTCGGGGGTGGGTCAGTTGCTGCCTAAGCGGCTGTCTGGTCCATCATTGGACTGCCGTAATGGCCTTCGCGTACCTGGTCAACATCGGAGGTCAAACTTTCCGGCAGGTCAAGCGGCACAAGGGCTTGGCGGGTTGAAGGGGACTCTTTCCCCCTCTCCGCCAGATACGCAAAACGCCCCTTCGTGGGGCGTTTTGCGTATCTGGCGAGGGGAATGGCGGTGATGGGTTTTTGCCGGGTTCCAGGATTTCCCCATCGCGCGAGGGTGGGAGAAGTCGTTTGAAAATGGCGCCCGAAGCTGGACTCGAACCAGCGTGCTTCCATCGTCGAAAGTCTGGCGCTTCTGTCGTGATCCTCGATGCGAGCGAAGCGGGACTCGGGCTTCTTACTCCACCGCCAGGCCGCGCAGCTCGATTTCCGCGGGCGTCACGCGCAGCACGGAGCCGTGTTCGTACCAGTCGCCCAGCACGATGCGCTGCGCGGGTGCGCCGTCGAGCTGGAAGTCGTGCACGGCGGGGCGGTGGGTATGGCCGTGGATCAGGCGGGTGACGCCGGCGCTGCGCATGGCTTGCGCGACGGCGTCGGCGTTGACGTCCATGATGGTTTCCATGGTGCTGCCGGTGTGCGCGCGGCTGTCTTCGCGGGCCTTGGCGGCGAAGGAGCGGCGGGCTTCCAGCGGCATGGCGAGGATCTGCGCCTGCCATTCGGGCGTGCGCACCTGCCGGCGCACGGCCTGGTAGGCGAGGTCGTCGGTGCACAGCACGTCGCCGTGCATCAACAGGGTGGGCCGGCCCTGCACGGCGTGCACGGTGCCGTCGTCGAGCAGGGTCAGGCCGGCGCGCCTAGCGAAGGATTCGCCCAGCAGGAAGTCGCGGTTGCCCACCATGAAGTACACCGGCACGCCGGCGTCGCTCACCGCGCGGGTGGCGCGGGCGATGCGCGCGGGCAGTTCGGCGTCGTCGTCGTCGCCGATCCAGGCCTCGACCAGGTCGCCGAGGATGTAGAGGGCATCGGCTGCGCGCACTTCGTCGCCGGCCAGGAAGCGCTCGAACAGGTCGGTGATCTGCGGGCGGCTGTCGTCCAGGTGCAGGTCGGAGATGAACAGCGTGGACGCCGGCATGCTCACCCCTTGGCCTTGCCGGGCTTCTTGCCGGATTTCCTGCCCGGCTTGGCGGGAGCGGCGGCCTTGTCCGCGGTGTCGGCCGCCGCGGGCGACTTGCTGCTGGAGGCGGCGGCTGGGGCTTCCTCGCCGATGACGCTGGCGCTGTCGATCACCACCAGCGGGTTGGGCACGTCGCCGGCGAACGGGCCGAGCGCGCGGGTAGGCAGGGCGGCGATCTTGTCGACCACGTCCATGCCCTTGGTGACCTTGCCGAACACGGCGTAGCCCCAGGTCAGCCCGCTCTGGCTGCCGACGTAGTCGAGCCGGCGGTTGTCGACCAGGTTGAAGAAAAACTGCGCGGTGCCGGAGTTGGGGTCCGCGCCGCGCGCCACGGCTACCGTGCCGCGCAGGTTGGACAGGCCGTTGTCGGCCTCGCTGGCGATCGCCGAGTGGGTGCGCTTGGGCTGCAGGTCGCGGGTGTACAGGCCGCCCTGCACCAGGTAGCCGGGGATGGAGCGGTGCAGCACGGTGCCGCTGTAGAAGCCGTCGTGCACGTATTGCAGGAAGTTGGCGACGCTCTTGGGCGCCTTGTCCGGATACAGCTCCAGCGTGATGTCGCCCTGGCTGGTGTGCAGCAGCACCTGCGGTTTCGCGACGGCGGCCGTCGCCGTATCCGGCTTGGCCGTCTGCGCCGCCAGCGCGAGCGGCAGGGTCAGCAACAACGTGGCGAACGTGAGTCGGGACATGGCGGCGCTGCGGCAGTGAAGGCGGACGGACATGATACGCGGCTGGAATGAGGCTGTGCTTAAGCGGGCCGGCGGCGCGCTACATCGACGACAGTTCCAGCGTCAGCCCGAGTTCGGCCATCGGCGCCTGTTCCTGCTCCAGGTCGGCCTCGCTGAGCGGATGCTGCTCCAGCCACGCCGCCGGCAGGGCCAGCTTCAGCCGCTGGCTGGTGGCGGTCAGCTTCATCGGCGGCAGCGACTCGGCGCGCCGCGCGCGGCGGAACAGCACCGCCAGCCGCAGCAGCGCGGTGATGTGCCGGGCCACCGAGCGGTAGCGCTGCGGCAATGCCGATATCAGCCCCTTGTCCGGCTTGCGCCGGTGCATCTCGACCACCGCGGCCAGCAGTTGCTGCTCCTGCCGCGAGAAGCCGGCCAGGTCGGCGTGGCGCAGGATGTAGGAGCCGTGGTGGTGGTGCTGGCTGTGCGCGATGGCGAGGCCGATCTCGTGCACGCGCGAGGCCCACGACAGCCATTCGCGGTCTTCCTGGTCGAGCTTCCAGGCCCGCGCGGCCTGGTCGAACAGTTGCAGCGCGGTGGATTCCACCCGCCGCGCCTGGGCGCGGTCCACGCCGTAGCGGGCGGCGAGCGAGTCGATGCTGGCGGTGCGCGGGTCGCTGCCGCCGGCGCGGCCGAGCAGGTCCCACAGCAGGCCTTCGCGCATCGAGCTTTCGCACACGCGCAGCCGGTCGATGCCCAGGGCCTCGAAGGCCGCCTCGAAGATCGCCACCGCGCCGGCGAACACCGGCGCGCGGTCCTCGGCCAGCCCGGGCAGCTTGAGGTTGCCGATCTGGCCCTGGTCGATCAGGGTGTCACGCAGCGCGGCCAGGGCGGCCGGGGTGATGCCGTCGTCGGACAGCTTCATCGCCTGCACCACCGCGTCGATCGCCTTGGCCGAGCCGGACGAGCCGAACGCCTCGTGCCAGCCGGCCTCGCGATATTCCTCGGTGAACTGCTGCAGCAACACGCCCAACTCGCTGCGGGCGCGCTGCCAGCGCTTGCGGTTGAGCTTGCCGCCGGGGAAGAAGCGCAGGGTGGAGGCGATGCAGCCGGCCTGCACGCTTTCGGTGTGCAGCGGCGCGAGGCCGCGGCCGATGATGAATTCCGTGCTGCCGCCGCCGACGTCGATCACCAGCCGCGGCTCGCGCGAGGCGGGCAGGTCGTGCGCGGCGCCGAGGAAGATCAGGCGGCCTTCCTCGCGCCCGGAGACGATCTCCACCGGATGGCCCAGCGCGGCCTCGGCGGCGGTGAGGAAGGCCTGCGGCGAGGCCAGCCGGCGCACCGTGTTGGTGGCGACCGCGCGCACCCGCAGCGAGGGAATGCCGGCGATGCGCTGGCCAAAGCGGGCGAGGCAGTTGAGCGCGCGGGCACGGCGCTCGGCGTCGAGCGTGCCGTCCGAGCGCAGGCCGGCGGCCATGCGCACGGTATCGCGCAGCCGGTCGATCACCCGCGGTTCGCCGTGTTCCACCCGCGCCACCACCATGTGGAAGCTGTTCGATCCCATGTCCACGGCGGCGATCAGTTCGCCGTCGCGGATCTGCATCTGGTCGCCCAGGCTCATGCATGGTTCCTTGGTGGTCGAGGCGCGGATTTTCGCATGCGGCATCGGCCCGTGCGACGCACGGCGGCGGTCGCCGGTGCGTTCAACCGCAGATCCGGTTCAGCAGCGTCTGCTGCGCGCTGTGCGGCGGGTGGCCGCCGGGCGTGGCGCGCGTGTAGCGGCCGTCGCTGCCGAGCAGCCAGGCCTGGGTGTTGTCGGCGAGCCCGTTGGCGAGGGTCTCCTCGAACACCCGCGCGGCCAGCGGCGGGTCGAGGATGGGAAAGGCCACCTCGATGCGCCGCATCAGGTTGCGTTCCATCCAGTCGGCGCTGGCGCAGTACAGCTCCGGCTGGCCGTCGTTGGCGAACCAGTAGACGCGGGCGTGCTCGAGGAAGCGGCCGACGATCGAGCGCACCCGGATGCGCTCGGAGACGCCGGGCAGGCCCGGCCGCAGCGTGCAGGCGCCGCGCACGATCAGGTCCACTTCCACGCCGGCCTGCGAGGCCCGGTACAGCGCCTCGATCACGTGCGCCTCGTTCAGCGCGTTGAGCTTGGCGACGATCCGCGCCGGGCGGCCGGCCCGCGCGTGCGCGGTCTCGCGCTCGATCTTCTCGACCACGCTCTTGTACAGCGTGAACGGCGAATGCAGCAGGCGCTTCAGGCTGATCATCGGGCCCAGGCCGGACAACTGCTGGAACACCTTGTGCAGGTCCTCGCCGATCTCCGCGTTCGCCGTCATCAATCCGATGTCGGTATACATGCGGCTGTTGGCCTGGTGGTAGTTGCCGGTGGACAGGTGCACATAGCGGCGCAGCGCGTCGCCCTCGCGGCGCACGATCAGCATCATCTTGGCGTGGGTCTTGTAGCCGACCACGCCGTACACCACCTGCACGCCGGCCTCCTGCAGGCGCGTGGCGAGGCGGATGTTGGCCTCCTCGTCGAAGCGCGCGCGCAGCTCGATCACCACGGTGACGTCCTTGCCGTTGCGCGCGGCTTCCACCAGCAGGTCGACCAGCGGGGTGTCCTCGCCGGCGCGGTACAGGGTCTGCTTGATCGCCAGCACGTTCGGGTCGGCGGTGGCCTGGCGCAGCAGGTCCACCACCGCGGCGAAGCTCTCGTACGGGTGGTGCAGCAGCACGTCGCGCTGGCCGATCACGTCGAACATGCACTTGCCCGGCTCGACCTCGGCCGGGATGCGCGGGTTGAAGCGCGGGAACTTCAGGTCGGGACGGTCCAGCCAGTCGTAGACCAGCCCGGCGCGGATGATGTTGACCGGGCCGTCGCAGCGGTAGACGTCGGCCGCGTCCAGCTCGAAGTTGCCGACCAGCATCTGGGTGATCGCGCGCGGGCAGTCGTTGGCGATCTCCAGCCGCACCGGGCGCGCGTAGCCGCGGCCGACCAGTTCCTCGCTGAGCGCGCGGGCAAGGTTTTCCACCTCGGCTTCCTCGACGATCAGCTCGCTGTTGCGGGTGACCCGGAACTGGTACGAGCCGACCACCTTGAAGCCCGGGAACATCAGGTCGACGAATGCCTGCAGCAGCTCGGCGAGGAACACGAAGTCGTTGCCGCCGCCGGCCACCTCGGCGGGCAGCCGGATGATCCGCGGCAGCGAGCGCGGCGCGCGCACCAGCGCCATGTGGCCCTCGTGGCCGAACGCGTCGCGGCCCTTCAGCACCACCGCGATGTTCAGCGTCTTGTTGAGGATGCGCGGGAACGGATGGGCCGGGTCCAGCCCCAGCGGCGACAGCACCGGCAGCACTTCCTGCTCGAAGTAGCCCTGCAGCCAGCGCCGCTGGCGCGGTTCCCAGCGGTCGCGGGTGAGGAAGCGGATGCCCTCGGCCTCCAGTTGCGGGCCCAGTTCGTCCTGCCAGGTGGCGTACTGCTCGGTGACCAGGTCGAGCACGCGCTGGCGGATGCGGCTGAGCAGCTCGCCGGAGGCGAGCCCGTCGGGCCCCGGGGCGGCCGAGCCGTAGGCGTGGTGGTGCTTGAGCATCGCCACGCGCACCTCGAAGAACTCGTCCAGGTTGTTGGCGACGATGCTCAGGTAGCGCAGGCGTTCCAACAGGGGCACGGCAGCGTCGCGGGCCATCGCCAGCACGCGGAAATTGAACTCCAGCGCGGCCAGCTCGCGGCTGAAGAACAGCTCGGGCGCGGCCAGGTCGGCGACGGCGGGTGGAGCGGGCACGGCGGGGCTTGAGAGGGGTTTGCGGGCCATGTCCCATTCTGGCCGATGTGGCGGCGCCGCACATGCGGCAACGCCGCGAGCGTTCAGGCGTCGTCGTTGCCGCCGGGCGCGAGCAGGCGCTCGGCGCCGAAGTGGCAGGTGAAGGTGGAGCCCTGGCCGGGCACGCTCTCGATGGTCAGCCGCGCCTGGTGCAGGTTCAGCACGTGCTTGACGATCGACAGGCCCAGCCCGGTGCCGCCGCTGTCGCGCGAACGGCTGGACGACACCCGGTAGAAGCGCTCGGTCAGCCGCGCCAGGTGGCTGGCCGGGATGCCGAAGCCGGTGTCGCTGACCGAGTACGCCGCGCCGTCGGCCTCGCGCTTCCAGCGGATCGCGATGCTGCCGCCGCTCGGCGTGTAGCGCACGGCGTTGCTGACCAGGTTGGACAGCGCGCTGTGCAGGTCCTTGGGCGAGCCGAGCAGGTCGGCCTCGGCGGTGGATTCGACGGCGATGCGGTGGCGGCCCTGGCTCAGCGCCTCGGCCTCCTTGCGGATGGTCGCCAGCAGCGGGGCCATCTGCACGCGTTCCTCGGCCAGGCGGTCCTGCGTTTCCAGCCGCGACAGGGTGAGCAGGTCCTCGACGATCTGGCCCATGCGCTTGGACTGCGCGCGCATCTCGCCGAGCACCGGGGCCAGGTCCGGCACGTCCTCCGGGTCGAGCAGTTCGAGGTAGCCGTGGATCACCGTCAGCGGCGTGCGCAGCTCGTGCGACACGTTCGCCACGAAGTCGCGGCGGATCTGCTCCAGCCGGGTCAGGTGGCTGATGTCGCGCGCCAGCAGCAGGCGCTGGCGGCGGCCGAACGGCAGCAGGGTGACGCTGAGGTGGCTGTTCGGACGGCCCGGCGCGGCGACGTCGACCAGCGGCTCGTGCGCGCCTTCCTGCAGCCAGTCGGACAGCTCCGAGGCGCCCAGGCGCTCGTGCAGGTGCGCGCCGCGGTCCTGCGGGCGGCGCAGGCCGAGCAGTTCCTCGGCGGCATGGTTGAACCAGCGCACGTGCTGGTCCTGGTCGAGCAGGACGACGGCGTCCGGCAGGTTGCCGGCGGCGCTGCGCAGGTCGCGCAGACTGGAGGCGAGGCGGCGGGAGCGCGTCATGAAACGGTCATGCTGCAAAGGGCTGATTTCAGGCGGAGAGCGCATCATGGGCCGCGCTCCATGACCGATTCGGGTCAGCAGCAAGACGATTTCCGCGACGGCGGCGATGGCGAGGCCGGCCGTCGCATGGCCGCCGGCCAGCCAGCCGAGCAGGGCGCCGCCGGCGAGTCCGGCGGCCAGGGCGGCCGGCAGTTTCCAGGTGGACGCGGGAGGCGTGGTCAGCACGGGTCGCCGTCGGCGGGTTTGCGGCCTTCAAGCATCGGCAAAAGCCCCGCGAGCCGCAAGCGGACCGCGTCCATCGCCTCAGACGCTGGCGGAGAAGCGGTAGCCGGAGCCGCGCACGGTCTGCACCATCTCGTCGAGCTTCCAGGGTTCGAGCGTCTTGCGCAGGCGGCGGATGTGCACGTCCACGGTGCGCTCCTCCACGTAGACGCTGCCGCCCCAGACGTGGTCGAGCAGTTGCGCGCGCGAGTAGACGCGCTCGGGATGGGTCATGAAGAAGTAGAGCAGGCGGTATTCGGTGGGGCCGATCGCCACCGCGTCGTCGCCGGCGAACACGCGGTGCGCCGGGCCGTCGATGCGCAGGCCGCCGAGCTCGACCATGCCCGAGCCGTCGTCGCCCTGGCTGCGCCGCAGCACCGCCTTGATGCGGGCGATCAGCTCGCGGGTGGAGAACGGCTTGATGACGTAGTCGTCCACGCCCGCCTCCAGGCCGTTGACCCGGTCCATCTCCTCGCCGCGCGCGGTGAGCATGATGATCGGGATCTCCCGGCTCAGTTCCTCCTTGCGCAGGCGCCGGGCCAGTTCCAGCCCGCTCATGCCCGGCAGCATCCAGTCGAGCAGGATCAGGTCGGGCACCTGCTCGGCGATGGCCAGTTGCGCGGCGCGCGCGTCGGCGGCCTGGGCTGCGTCCATGCCGGCCTTGCGCAGGGCGAAGGCGACCATGTCGCGGATCGAAGCTTCGTCTTCGACGATCAAGATGCGTTTGTGCACGCGTAGGTCCCGCTCAGGTGGCCTGTGACGCTTATATTGCAGCGGTCTTATGTTACGCGGCGATGACATGGCGCGCGGTCGCCGTCACATGCCGGCGGGCGCGTGCTCCGTAGCGTCAGCCCGGACCGCCGTCCACGCCGAAGCACAGCCGCTGGACGCATGCGTCCTTGCCGTTGCGCAATTGGCCGTTGCGCAACGGCTGGCTGCGGCCGTCGGGGTTGTCCTCGGTCTGCACCTTGCGCTTGCGCAGTTCCATCACCAGCGGGGTGAGGTCGGCGATGCGCGCCTGGATGCGCGCCCGTGCGTAGTAGTCCAGGTCGTCGCGCTTGAGCAGGCGCTTGAGCTGTTCCATCGCGTCGAACGGGCGGCCGGACAGGTAGCTGGCGTCGGCGAACGCCTCGCCCGCGCGCACCGGGTCGCCGGCCTTGTCGCTGGCGCGCGCATAGGTGCGGTAGATGTCCGGCTCGTCGGCGTTGTCCAGCATCGGGCGCAGCAGGCCGGCGGCGGTGCTGGCCTGGCTCTTGCCGTCGTCGGCGATCAGCGCCTTGGCATAGGCGAGCGCGATGGCCCGGTTGCGCGGCGAGCGGGCGTTGAGATCGCCGTACAGCGCCAGCGCCTCGGCGCGCCGTCCGGCCTGCAGCTTCGCGTCGGCCATCGCCAGTTGCAGCACCTGGTTGCCGGGATGGGCCTGCAGCAGCGGCTGCAGTTGGTTCACGGCGTCGCTGCCGCGGCCGCTGCGCATGAGCGCCAGCGCGTAGCCGTAGCGGTTGGCGACGGTGTCGAAGTCCTGCCGCTTGGCGAGGTTGGAGCCGTAGTAGAGCGCCAGTTGCGACGCGTCGCCGGCCAGCACCCGGGCGCGTTCGCGCATCAGCGCGTAGGTGTCGACCGAGCCGGGCCGGTGCGGCGGCGGCGCCAGTGCGGAAGGATCCTTCACGTAGGGGATCGGCGCGGTGGCCTTTTCCCACTGGCTGCGGGTGAGCGTGGAAGCGGTCGGGCGCAGCTTCTGCTGTTCCAGCAGGGCGTTGGCGCGCGACTTGGCGTCGCTGATGCGCGCCAGCGTCACCGGATGGGTCTGCAGCAGCTCGGGCACGTCGCTGCTGCCGCCGGAGCCGGCGCGCAGGGTGTCCTGCATGCGCTCGAAGAACGACGCCATGGCGCGCGGGTCGAAGCCGGCGTTGGCCAGGGTCTGGATGCCGACGCGGTCGGCCTCGACCTCGTCCTTGCGGGTGAAGTTGATCGACCGCTGCGCGATCAGCCCCTGGCCGCCGGCGAGCACCGCCATGCCGGCGTCGCCGCTGTTGCCGCCGGCGCCCGCGGCGATGGCGCCGAGCAGGATCAGCGCCATCAGCGGCGCGTCCTTCTTGGAGGCCTCGAACGCGCGCTGCAGGTGGTTCTGCGTGATGTGGCCGATCTCATGCGCCATCACGCCGGCCAGCTCGCTTTCGCTGCGGGTGATCGCGATCAGGCCGGAATTGACCGCGATGTAGCCGCCGGGCGCGGCGAACGCGTTGATTTCCGGGTCTTTCACCACGAAGAAGGAGAAATGCTCCTTCGGCTTGTCGCTGCCGGCCACCAGGCGGTAGCCGAGGTCGTTGAAGTAGTCGTCGAGCAGGGCGTCGTCGACCACCATGTCCATCGAGCGCATCTCGCGCAGCATCGCCGCGCCGTAGTTCTGCGCGTCCTGCGGCGACAGCAGGGCGTTGGCCGAGCTGCCCAGGTCGGGCAGCCGGATATCTTCCTGGGCGCCGGCGCCGAAGGCCAGGCCGGCGGCGGTCAGCAGGGTCAGCAGGCGGATAGCGGGTCGTGCCATGGGCATAGGTGAGCGACAATAGCATTCGGACCGCGGCCTGCGCGGTCGGTTCCGTGCCGGCCGCTTGAGCCGGCGTCCCGGCGGCCCCATTTGGGAGGCCTGGTTTCTGCAAGACTGGAGAGGCGCGATGCCCAAGATCGAGATCTATTCCACCGCGGTATGCCCGTACTGCGTGGCGGCCAAGAACCTGCTCAAGTCCAAGGGGCTGGAGTGGAGCGAGGTGCGCATCGATACCGATCCGGGCCAGCTCGGCACGATGCTGGAGCGCAGCGGCGGCCGCCGCACCGTGCCGCAGATCTTCATCAACGACCAGCACGTGGGCGGCTTCGACGACCTGGTCGCGGCCGAGCGCAGCGGCAAGCTGGCGCAGTTGCTGGGGGAAGCGGCATGAGCGGTGCCGACCGGGACGGCGCCGGCAAGGGCGGCGACCGCGTCGCCGAGTTCACCGCGTTCCGCCAGCGCATGAACGAGCGCATCCTGGCCGAGGACAACCAGGTGGTGCGGCGCTTCTTCGCGCTGGACACGCAGACCTACAAGCCCGGCGCGCTGGACGTGAAGACCAAGGAACTGCTCGGCCTGGTCGCCTCGATGGTGCTGCGCTGCGACGACTGCATCAGCTACCACGTGGCGCAGTGCAAGGAGGCGGGCGTGAACCGCGAGGAATTCTTCGAGACGTTCAGCGTGGGCCTGGTGGTGGGCGGCTCCATCGTGATCCCGCACCTGCGCCGGGCGGTGGATTTCCTCGACCGGCTGGAAGCGGGCGACGCCGGCGCCGAAGGCTGCGCCGACCACGCCTGAGCTGAACCGCGGGCGCCTTCCGCGGCGCCGGGCATGCGAGGTTTTGCAACGCTGCGTGCGAGTATTTTCAACGCCTTGGCGGAGGCCTTCACTGTTCGCCCGCAGCCGCCTCGGCGATAATCGACGGCCTGCGGCCAGCGCGCGATCCCCCGCGGCGCGGCCCGCCCGATTCCCTTCCCAAGGAGTTTTCCCCATGAGCAAGACCATCGCGGTGATCCCGGGCGACGGCATCGGCCCGGAGATCATGACCGCCACGCTGCGCGTGCTCGATGCGCTGGACTGCGGCCTGGCCTACGACTTCGTCGATGCCGGCATGGTCGCGCTGGACAGGCACGGCGACCTGCTGCCCAAGGCCACCCTGGACAAGATCGCCGAGCACAAGGTGGCGCTGAAGGGCCCGCTCACCACGCCGATCGGAGGCGGCTTCACCTCGATCAACGTGACCCTGCGCCGCCACTTCGACCTGTACGCCAACGTGCGCCCGGCGATCAGCTTCCCGGGCACCAAGGCACGCTTCGAGAACATCGACATCATCACCGTGCGCGAGAACACCGAGGGCGCCTACCTGGCCGAGGGCCAGGTCCTCTCCGAGGACGGCGAGACGGCGACCTCGATGATCCGCAATACCCGCAAGGGCAGCACCCGCATCGTGCGCTACGCCTTCGAGATGGCGGTGAAGAAGGGCCGCAAGAAGGTCACCGCGGTGCACAAGGCGAACATCATGAAGACCAGCTC
This sequence comes from Frateuria sp. Soil773, assembly GCF_001428405.1. GTDB lineage: Bacteria > Pseudomonadota > Gammaproteobacteria > Xanthomonadales > Rhodanobacteraceae > LMSL01. The sequence continues at coordinate 477,985 of NZ_LMSL01000039.1, read as the reverse complement.
CGGGCTGTTCCTCAACGTCGCCCGCGAGGTGGCCAAGGAATACCCGCAGATCGAGTTCAACGAGATGATCGTGGACAACACCTGCATGCAGCTGGTGATGCGTCCCGAGCAGTTCGACGTGATCGTCACCACCAACCTGTTCGGCGACATCCTCTCCGACCTGTGCGCCGGCCTGGTCGGCGGCCTCGGCCTGGCGCCGGGCGACAACATCGGCGAGCACGCGGCGATCTTCGAGGCCGTGCACGGCTCGGCGCCGGACATCGCCGGCAAGGGCATCGCCAACCCCTGCGCGCTGCTGCTGGCCGCGGCCGACATGCTCGACCACCTCGGCATGGTGGACAAGGGCAACCGGCTGCGCGCCGCGATCCGCGACACCATGGCGAACGACCGCGACAGCGTGACGCCGGACCTGGGCGGCAAGGGCAGCACGGAAAGCTTCGGCGAAGCGATCGCCCGGCGCGTCAAGGGCTGAGCTTCCTCTTCGGACGTCCACGAAGGCCGCGGCTTCGATCGCGGCCTTTTTGCTTTGGGGATCGCCGGCGGCCGGCTAGGATTGGGCGCATCGCCACCCAGCCGGCCACCCGTCGCCCATCTCCCACCCGATGCTTTTCACGCTCTGGACCTTCGTGTACTTCGCCGCCGCCGTGCAGGCCGGGTTGCTGGGCCTGGCGCTGTGGCGCCGGCCGGCCAACCGCGAGGCCAACCGCCTGCTTGCCGTGTGGGTGGCGCTGACCGGCGTGGACCTGGCGGTGAAGGCGCTGTACTGGCACCTGCTGTCGCCGGAATGGTTCCGCGCCTACCGCTTCGTCGCGCTGTTCCCGTTCCTCTACGGCAGCCTGTTCTTCCTGTACGTGCGCGCGCTCACCCAGGGGCGCGGCTTCCGTCCGCGCGATGCGGTGCACCTGGCCGGCTTCTGCGTGATGCTGGGGCTCAATGCCTACGTGCTGACCATGGACGAGACGGGGCTGCAGGCGCTGTCGGCGCGCTGGATCGCCGGCGAGCGCAGCGTCGGCGCCTGGTTCGACCTGCCGCTGTTCCTCTACAGCCTGTCCTACGTGGTGGCTGCGCTGGCGCTGGTGCACGGCTACCGCCGGCGGCTGCGCCAGCACCGCTCCGACGCCGACCGCCTGTCGCTGCGCTGGATCGATGCGATGGCCGGTTTCCAGATAGCGATCTGGTGCCTCGCCATCGTGCAGGCGCTGGTCTACCTGCCGGTGTTCAACTATGGGCTGCTGTTCGGCCTGGTGGCGGCGTGGGTGTGCATGGTGGGCTGGTTCAGCCTGGGCCAGCCGCCGGTGCAGGCGGAACCGCCGACGCCCATGGCGGCGCCCGGTCCGGAGGACGCGGGCGGCGCCGCGGCGCCGGTGGCGGACGAATCGCGCTACGCGGCGGTCGAGGCGCGGCTGGCGCAGTTGATGGAAGGCGGGTCGCCGCTGTACCTGGAGCCGGCGCTGACCATCGGCCAGGTCGCCCGGCGCAGCGGCTATCCGGAATACCTGGTCTCGGCGGTGATCAACCGACGCCTGGGCGGCAGCTTCTGGGACTACGTCAACCGCCTGCGGGTGGAGGCGGTGCGCGCGCGGCTGGCCGACCCTGCCGAGGCGCGCACCATCCTCGACCTGGCCTATGCCTGCGGCTTCACGTCCAAGTCCACCTTCAACGCCGCCTTCAAGCGGCAGGTGGGTGAGACGCCGAGCGGCTACCGGCGGCGCTACGCGGCTACCTGATCGCCTTAAGGGCTCGTCGCCCCAGCGAAAGCTGGGGCCCAGTGCCTTTGGTTGGAGGTATCAAGTCACTGGACGACCAGCCCTTCGACTGTTGAAAAGCGCCTCCTACTTTTGTGGGGATGACGAGGAAATAGGTGGGGCAACGAAAGACGCTGGATTCCTGCTTGCGCAGGAGTGACGGGCGAAAAAAGCGGGTCATTCCGCGGTTTCCTGCCGGTGCAGGGCGGCGATGACCGCGGCCGCCGCGTCGCCGATGCCGGTACCGCCGCCCTGCACGGTCAGGCCCAGCCGTACCACCACCAAGCGCTCGGACGGCACGATGACGATGTACTGGCCGAACGCGCCGCGGGCGTAGAACATGTCCTTCGGCAGCTGCGGCATGCCCCAGGGCGCGTCCCAGACCGGCACGCTGCCCTCGTTCACCAGGTTGGTCCAGAAGCCGGCACCGTAGCCGGTGTCCAGCGTCTGCGAACGGGCGTAGGCGGCCCAGCCCTCCGGCAGGATGCGCCGGCCGTCCACCACGCCGTCGTCCAGGTAGAGCTGTCCGAAACGGGCGAAGTCGCGGGCGGAGGCGTACATGAAGCCGGCGCCGAGCAGGGTGCCGGTGGCGTCGGTCTCGATCACCGAGTGATGCATGCCCAGCGGCGCAAACAGCTCGCGGCGGGCGAAGCCCTCGGCACCGGCTGCGGTGCCGCCGGTGGCGTTGCCGACCAGCTTCGAGAGCAGGGCGAAGCCGAGGTTGCTGTAGCCCCAGGCGGTGCCGGGCGGGTGCGCCAGCGGCACGCTCGCCGCGTAGGCGGCGGTGTCCGGCTCGCGGTACCACATGTGGGTAGCCAGGTTCACCGGCCCATCGGTCTCGTCGAAGGGCAGGCCGCTGTCCATGCGCAGCAGTTGGTCGACGGTGATGGCATGGCGCGGGTCGGCCGGCGAGGCCCAGGCGGCGATCGGCGCGGGCTGCTCCGGCCGCAGCCGGCCCTGGCGCACCAGGATGCCGATCAGCGCCTGGATCACCGACTTGGTGACCGAGTGGCCCCAGAGCGGGGTCTGCGGGCCGTAGCCCGGGGCGTAGCGCTCGGCCACCAGCTTGCCGTCGTGCAGCACCACCACCGCCTTGGTCAGCCGCGGGTGCGCCGGGTCCGGTTCGGCGAAGGCGAGGTCGAGCGCGTGGCGAAGTGCCGGATCGGCGGGCTCGGCGACGGCGGGGCCGAAGGCGTCGGGTACGTCGGCGTCCGCCAGCCCCGCGGCCTCGGGCGTCGGACCTTCGCCGTGCATGACCACGCAACCCAGGCCTCTGCGGTACACCGCCCGGGCGGGGAACAGGCCCAGCACGCTGCTGCGCACCTCGCCGCGGGGGCGGTCCACCGTGTAGCGGACGGCCCAGCCGATGCTGGCCATCAGCGGCCGCTGTTCCTCGGCGAAGACGCGCTCGGGATCGACCTTGGAGACGAAGGCCGCCGCGCACAGCGACAGGCTTACCGAGCCGGTGGCGATGTGCAGCGCCTTCCGGTTGAGCAGGACGACCGCGGATGCGGCGACGAGGACGGAGGCGAGCAGTACGGCGACAGGCGTGCGCCAGCGCAGGGATGACGAATGGGACATGGGTTCCTCCCCGGGTGTGTGGACGGGGAGGAAGAATGGCCGTGCGGCCCGGTTGCGGCGTCCGAACCGGCCGGATCGGACGTGCCAGGACGTACGATCCGGCCGGTTCGGGCATGGGGGCGCACGATCTGGCCGGATCGGGCATGCGGGGGAAGCTGGGTAACGGGCTTCATGCCCGTCAGCCCGCCATCGCCTCCATGTCCGTCACTCCCGATGCCGTCATCGTCCGTCACTCCCCATGCCGTCATCCCAGCGAAACCCGTGCCGTCATCCCAGCGAAGGCTGGGATCCAGCGCCTCAACGCATCGGACATCGAGGCACCGGACGGCGCGCTGCTCCCGCGGCACACCCACCGGCTACGCCGCAGCCCGCTTCGATCCGGTGCCGCGCAGGAAAATGACGGGCAAGCCCCCCTTCCCCGGCGCGGCGTCACCGGACGTCGCAACGATCGCCGGCGCAGCCGCTCCATTCGCGGTCGATGCCGCGCCGTACGGAGGGCAGGAGCAGGGCCGCCAGCAGCGGCCAGTACGCCGGGATCTGCCGGCACAGCAGGGCGAAGCCCCCGGCCCCGCGCAGCGTCCGGCCGCTGCGCAGGTCTTCCACCACCACCTCGCCCACCCGCAGCGGGCCCAGCGGCGAGACGGTCGTGGAATCCTCGAAGCGGCCGAGCCAGTCCAGCCGGTGGTGCCACCGCGCGAAGCGGGCGCACCGCGCGCAGTCCGGGTGGCGGTAGAGGCGGATCGTCGCCACGGCGGCGGCTTCAGCCGTGCTGGCCGGGCTTGTAGTTTCCGCCGACGGTGCGCAAGGCGATGTTGATGCGGTTCCAACTGTTGATCGTGACGACCAGCAGGGTGAGGTCGACCACAGCGGCCTCGTCGAAGTGCTGGCGCAACTGGTCATACAGCGCATCGGGCACCGATTCGCGCGAGGGCAGGTCGGTGAGTTCTTCGGCGTAGGCCAGGGCGGCCTGCTCGCTCTCGCTGTAGAGCGTGGTTTCGCGCCAGGCCGGCAGCAGGTACAGGCGCTGCTCGGTCTCGCCGGCCGCGCGGGCGTCCTTGCTGTGCATGTCCAGGCAGTAGGCGCAGCCGTTGATCTGCGAGCAGCGCATCAGCACCAGCTCGACCAGCCTGGGATCCAGCTTGCCGCGCTCGCGGATCTGCTGGCCGATGTGGACGAGCGGCATCATGGCGGCGTAGTGGCGCTGGAGGGCAATGCGGGTCATGGAAAAGCTCCTGTCGTGGTTGGCGGCCGCAGTGGCCGTTCAATGCAAGGACGCGGCAGGAGCCGGTTTCGTTACCGCACCCAGGCGGGCGAGCTTGTCCGGGTGGCGCAGGGCGTGGATCGCGGCGATGCGGCCGTCGTCCACCTCGATCCACATCGCGGTGGTGAGCGTGTCGCCGGTGAACAGCAGCAGGGCGGGCACGCCGTTGAGCATGGCGGGCACGTAGCGCAGCGGCGCCAGGCGGGTGTTGTGGGCGATCTGCCGGTACAGCCGCGCCAGCCGTTCGGCGCCGTGCAGCGGACGCAGGGTGGCCGGGACCACGCCGCCGCCGTCGGCGATGTGCACGGCGTCCTCGGCGAACAGCGCGCGCAGCGAGTCCAGCGTGGGTTGTTCCATCGCGGCCACGAAGCGCTGCAGCAGCCGCTGCTGGGCCTGGGCGTCCACGCTGAAGCGCGGGCGGCCCTCGCGCAGCCGCGCCTTGGCGCGATGCACGCGCTGGCGGCAGGCGTTCTCGGCGATGCCCAGGATGGCGGCCGCCTCGGCATGGCTGTAGTCGAACACTTCGTTGAGCAGGAAGGCGGCGCGCTCGTCCGGGCCCAGCCGTTCGAGCAGGGTGAGGAAGGAGAGCGTGAGGGTCTGGTCGCGCTCCAGCGCCGCGTCGGGCGCGTCGCCGGCGTCCGGCGCGGACTCTTCCACCAGCGGCTCGGGCAGCCAGGGGCCGGTGTAGTGCTCGCGCTCGGTCTTGGCCCGGCGCAGGCGGTCCAGCGCGATGCGGGTGGTGACGGTGACCAGCCACGCTTCGGGGTCGTCCAGCGCGGCGGTGTCCTGCGCGTGCCAGCGCAGCCAGGCGTCGTGCAGCGCATCCTCGGCGTCGGCGGGCGTGCCGAGCATGCGGTAGGCCAGGCCGAACAGGCGCTGGCGGTGCTGCTGGAACAGGGCGGTTTGCGGGTCCATGGGGCGCTCCGTGGGAAGGTCGTCACCAGGACGCGCAGGCGTCGCGGAACGTGACAGGCCGCTTCAGCGGAAGAACGGCCAGGGCGCCAGGAAGATCAGCCAGATCAGCAGCAGCATGCCCGCGTACTTGATGGCCCGGAACAGCTTCGGGTGCTTCTTCTTGAACGCCCGGTTGCGCTCGCGGCCGCGCTGGTTCAGCGCGAACAGGCGGTTCACGAAGCCCACCTGCTCGGCGCCCGAGTCGGTGTTGGGCGAGGCGGTGATCCTGCCCATGAAGGCGCCGACGCGATGGTTGATGGCGCTCATCCAGCGCGTGCGCAGCGGGCGCTCGACGTCGGCGAACAGGATCACCCGGGTCTGGTCGGTGCGGTTCTCGGCCCAGTGCACGTAGGTTTCGTCGAACACCACGTCCTTGCCATCGCCCCAGGCGTGCACCTCGCCGTCCACGAAGATGCGGCAGTCGTCCGAATTGGGCGTGATCAGCCCGAGGTGATAGCGCAGCGAGCCGGCGAACGGGTCGCGGTGCGGATTCAGCTTGCTGCCCGGCGGCAGCAGGGCGAACATCGCCGCCTTCACGCTGGGGATCGATTTCAGCAGCGCCACCGTCTGCGGGCACAGCGCCTCGGCCGAAGCCAGCGGCTCGCCGTACCACTTCAGGTAGAAGCGCTTCCAGCCCTGCTTGAAGAAGCTGTTGAAGCTGGCGTCGTTGTGCTTGGCCGCGGCGCGGATATGGCCCTCGTCGAACAACTGCAGCGCTTCGGCGCGGATCGTCTGCCAGTTCGCCTGCAGCAGGTCCAGTTGCGGAAAGCCGCGGCGGTCCAGGATCGGCCGCGCCGGCACCGCCGAGAACGCGTACATCAGCAGGTTGTACGGCGCGAACAGCGCCGAGTGGTCGACCAGTTGGCGGTCGAAGCGCAGCCGCGCGCGGCCGCGCAGGTGCACCAGCAACACGCACAGCGCGAACGCCAGCAGCATACAGAAGACGATGAAGCGGGGACCAAGGAGGTTCATGACGATCGGTGACTCGGGCGATGCCTGCAGCAGGAAGTAGTATGCGGTGGCGCGGAATCAAGCCCGGTGCGACAACCGGACGGCGCGCAGCATAGCGCCGTCCCCGCGTTTGCGCTGTCTCCGAGGGTCAATGCCGCAGGATGCGGACCGTACCGCCGCCGGCGCGGTAGCCCTGCGCCAGCGCGCGATGCACGTAGGCCACCGCGCGGCGCACCGCCGAGCGCGGCGCGCAGCCCTTGGCCAGCTCCGCCGCGATCGCCGAGGCCAGCGTGCAGCCGGTGCCGTGCCCCTCCACCGGAAGGCGGGCATGGCGCAGTTCCATGACGCCGCGGGCATCGTAGTAGCGGTCCACCACCTCGTCGCGCCCGGCCTTGCCGGTCACCTGCGCATGGCCGCCCTTGAGCAGCACGCCCGCGGCGCCCAGGCCGAGCAGGGCCTCGCCGGCGCGGTCGAAATCCCCGGGCTTGCGGATCCGCCGGCCGAGCAGGGCCTCCGCTTCGGGCAGGTTGGGAGTGAGGATGTCGGCCAGCGGGATCAGCCCCTCGACCATTGCCGCGACGGCGTCCTCGTCGAGCAGGCGCGCGCCGCTGGTGGCGATCATCACCGGGTCGACCACCAGCCAGGCCGGCTTGCGCGCCGCCATCTCGCGCGCCACCAGCCGCGCGGTCGCGGCGCGGCCGAGCATGCCGGTCTTTACTGCGGCGATCGGGAAATCGTCGAACACGGCCGCCAACTGGCTGCGCAGGTGTGCCTGCGGCACCGGGTGCACGGCGCTGACGCCGCGGGTGTTCTGCGAAGTGATCGCGGTGATCGCCGACAGCCCGTGCACGCCGCGCGCGTGGAACGTCTTCAGGTCGGCCTGGATGCCGGCGCCGCCGCCGGAGTCGGAGCCGGCGATGGTGAGGGCGATGGGGGACGTGGCGGGGGGCGTGTGCATCGATGGTGGTTGCAGCTTCGTGGCGGTTGCTGGATTCCGGCCTGCGCCGGAATGACGAGCATAAAGCCTGCGGCAGCCTTTACTCCCGGGTTCTTGATGGTCTTCATGGCGACTGCTGGATTCCGGCCTGCGCCGGAATGACGAGCATGAAGCCTGCGGTTGCCTTTACTCCCGGGTTCTTGATGGTCTTCGTGGCGACTGCTGGATTCCGGTTTGCACCGGAATGACGATCAAGGACTGGACGATCAAGAGCAGGGACGATCAAGAGCTAGCTAGGCAGTGAAGGTTGCCGCAAGCCCCATGCTCGTCATTCCGGCGCAGGCCGGAATCCAGTCACAGCAACGTCGGATAGAGGTCGCGCCATTCGGGATTCGCGCCCTCGATCAGGCGCAGTTTCCAGGCCCGCTTCCATTCCTTGAGCCGCTTCTCCCGAAGGATCGCGGATTCCATGGTCTCGTGAAGCTCGTACCAGACCAGGTCGTGGACGCGGTAGCGGGACGTGAAGCCTCCGACAACTTCGTTGCGGTGCTGCCAGATCCGCTGGATCAAATGGCTGGTGACGCCGACGTAGAGCGTGCCGTTGCGCCCGCTGGCGAGCATGTAGACACAAGGTTGTCGCCAGTCCATGGCGTGGCCTCCACTGGATTCCGGCCTGCGCCGGAATGACGAGCATAAAGCTTGCGGGAGCCTTCACTCCCCGGCTCTTGATCGTCTTCATGAGGGTTGCTGGATTCCGGCCTTCGCCGGAATGACGAGCATGGAGCTTGCGGCAGCTTTCATGCTCTGGCTCTTGATCGTCATTCCGGCGCAGGCCGGAATCCAGTCGCGGCAAGGCCCGTAAAGGCCCTGCTGCCCAAGATTCCCGCCTTCGTTCCGCCGCGGCAGCCCCGCCCCGACGAACGCCGCTACAGCGCCTCCGAGGCGAAGTCCGCCAGCCGCGAGCGCTCGCCGCGCCGCAGGGTGATGTGCGCCGAATGCTCCCATTGCTTGAAGCGGTCCACCGCGTAGGTGAGGCCCGAGGTGGTCTCGGTGAGGTAGGGCGTGTCGATCTGTTCCACGTTGCCCAGGCAGACGATCTTGGTGCCGGGGCCGGCGCGGGTGATCAGGGTCTTCATCTGCTTGGGCGTGAGGTTCTGCGCCTCATCGATGATCAGGTAGCGCGACAGGAAGGTGCGCCCGCGCATGAAGTTGAGCGAACGGATCTTGATGCGCGAGGCGAGCAGGTCGTTGGTGGCCTGGCGTCCCCACGAGCCGCCCTCCTCGGGGTTGGCGAGCACTTCGAGATTGTCGGTGAGCGCGCCCATCCACGGCGTCATCTTCTCCTCCTCGGTGCCGGGCAGGAAGCCGATGTCCTCGCCGACCGAGACCGTGGCGCGGGTCATGATGATCTCGCGGTAGCGCTGCTGGTCCATCACCTGTGCCAGGCCCGCGGCCAGCGCGAGCAGGGTCTTGCCGGTGCCGGCGGTGCCGAGCAGGGTGACGAAGTCCACGTCCGGGTCCATCAGCACGTTCAGCGCGAAGTTCTGCTCGCGGTTGCGCGCGGCGATGCCCCATACGCTGTGGTTGGCGTGGCTGTGGTCGTCCAGCAGCACCAGCGTGGCCTCGGTCTCGTCCACGTGCAGCACGCGCAGCTCGACGCTGTTGTCGCCGGGCAGGAACAGGCACTGGTTCGGGTACCAGTCCTCGTCCTCGTGGCGGTCGAGCCGGTAGAAGGTGCGGCCGCGCTCGTTCCACGACTGCACTTCCGGGTGCTGGTCCCAGAAGTTCTCCGCCAGCTCGGTGGAGCCGGTGTAGAGCAGGGCGAAATCGTCCAGCGCGCGATCGTTCTCGTAGTCCTCCGCGTCGATGCCGTAGATCTTGGCCTTGATGCGCAGGTTGATGTCCTTGGTGACCAGGATCACCGAGCGTTCGGGGTTCTGGTCGCGCAGCTCGATCACCGCGGACAGGATCAGGTTGTCCGCCTTGCCGTGGTTGTTGCTGGTGCGCTGCTGGAAGTACAGCCGGCCCACCGCGGCGCCGCGCTTGAGGTTGACCCCCTGCGGGCTGGACAGCTCCAGCCCGTTGCTGATGCCGTGGCCGTTGCCGCGCACGATCAGCTCGTTGAGGAAGCGGCTGACCTGGCGGCCGTTGCGCGAGACTTCCGAACCGCCTTTCTTCTTCTCGTCCAGTTCCTCCAGCACGGTCATCGGAATGAACACGTCGTGCTCCTCGAAGCGGAACAGCGACGTCGGGTCATGCAGCAGGACGTTGGTGTCGAGAGCGTAAATGCGCTTGCTTCCGGTCATACGGAAGGGGCCTCGCTGGTTGGGAGTGTGCGGATGCGCGGCCTGAGGCGGGCCGCGCGATGCCGGCCGCGATGGCCGGTGGCCGGCGTGCGCCGCGCCCGGCAGGGAACGGCCGAGGCGGCGAACGGGACAGGAGGGGCAGGCTTCACCGGGCGGGGATGGCGTCGAGCACGGCCTGGGCGTGGCCAGGGACTTTCACGTTGCGCCATTCCTGCACCAGCCTGCCCTCGGGATCGATCAGGAAGCTGCTTCGTACGATACCCATGTGACGTTTTCCGTACAGCACCTTCTCGTGGATCACGTCGAACGCCTTGCACCAGGTCTCGTCGGGGTCGGACACCAGCGGGAACGGCAGCGCCTGCTTGGCGGCGAAGTTCGCGTGGGATTTCACCGAGTCGCGCGACACGCCGACGATCTCGGCATGGCGCTTGCGGAACTGCGGATAGAGGTCGCGGAAACCCTGCGCCTCGGTGGTGCAGCCGGGCGTGCTGTCCTTGGGGTAGAAATACACCACTACCCACTGGCCCTTGAGGCTGCCGAGTTTCAGGGTGGCGTCGCCGCCGGTGGTGCCGCTGAGGGCAGGGATCTTCTTGCCGATTTCAGGCATGGGGGCTCCGGAAGCCGAGAGGGAGACGGGCGGTGCGGAGGCGGCGGTGCGTCGCGGCGCCCGGTCCCGCGGCGCCCGGCCAGGCGGCGATCGGCAGGATGGCGCGAGTCGCAGGCATGCAGTCCCTCCGCGGTTGCTACGGGGCAGAGACTAGCGCGGGCAGGGAGGCGGAAACAGCCTTGTCAGGAGGCGCCGGTCGCGCGATCCTAGAATTTCACCGGGTCCATGATGGCATCGAGATTCATGCCGTCGCACAGCTCGAGGAAGTCGTCGCGCAGCGTGGCCAGGTGGAGCGCCGCGGGAATGCCGATGGTGATCTGCGCCTGGAACATCTCCGCGCCGGTCTGCATCGCCTGGTAGCGCAGCAGGTTCAACTGCTCCACGCGGACGTCGTGGCGGGTGAAGAACTCCACCAGCTTCACCAGGATGCCCGGGCGGTCGGCCGCCACCACTTCCACCAGGTACGGCAGCAGGTGCGAATGCTGCTCGCGCGGGCCGGTGCGGTAGTGCTGCAGGCGCAGTTCCTCGTCGCGCCCCAGCTTGGTCAGCGCGGTCTCCAGCTTGGCGATGGCGTCCCAGGCGCCGGTGGCGAGCAGCACCAGCGAGGTGTCGTTGCCGATCGTCGATACGCGCGCGTCGGACAGGTTGCAGCCTGCGTCGGCGATGCGCCGGGCGAGGGTCAGAAGCGGCGTGCGCGATGCCGGGGTGAGCGTCTGGATCAGCAACTGATGATCGGTGCCCGTACGCGCGGAAGGACGGTTCAAGGAGTCCACCTGTGGTCTGTCCCGCCAGACGCGAAGCCGCGGCGGGTATCCGGCGAGCTTACTTGCCCGCCGAGCGAAGCCGCAAGTAACATCCAATGCTTGGATTTTCAGCGGGATCGGGTCTTGGACATTCGCGGAAGCATCTGTGCGCTGGTCACGCCGTTCGGTACCGACGGCGCGCTCGACCTGGAGGCTTTCGGCCGCCTGCTCGATTACCAGGTCGCCGGCGGCACGCAGGCCGTGGTGGTCGCCGGCTCCACCGGCGAGGCGCACATGCTCGAGCACGACGAGTTCGAGCGCCTGCTCGCCTTCGCGGTGGAACGCGTGGCCGGGCGCATCCCGGTCATCGCCGGCACCGGCGAGGCGGCCACCGGCAAGACCGTCGCGCTGACCCGCCGCGCCGCGCAACTGGGCGCCGACGCGGCCCTGGTCGTGGCGCCCTACTACGTGCGTCCGACCCAGGAGGGCCTGCGCCGGCACTTCCTCGAGGTGGCCGAGCACGGCGGCCTGCCGGTGCTGCTCTACAACGTGCCTTCGCGCACCGGCTGCGACGTGCTGCCCGAGACCGTGGCCGCGCTGCGCGGGCACCCGGCGATCGTCGGCATCAAGGAGGCGCGCGCGGACGCCGAGCGCATACGCGCGATGGCGGAACTTGTGCGGCCGGATTTCGTCTATCTGTCCGGCGACGACGGCAGCGCCGACCGGGCCATGCTGGCCGGCGCCGCAGGAACCATCTCGGTGGTGGCCAACCTCGTGCCGCGCGCATTCCGCGCGCTGTGCGACGCGGCGACCGGCGGCGACCCGGCGGCGACCCGGCGCTGCCATGCCGCGCTCGACCCGCTGGTGCAGGCGCTCAACTGTGCGCCGAACCCGATCGCGGTAAAGGCCGGCCTGCCCGCGCTGGGGCTGGGTTCGGCGGTGCCGCGCCTGCCGCTGGTCGAGCTGGAGGAGGGGGCCGACCGCGCGCGCATACACGAAGCGCTGGCCGGTCTGGCATCCTTGGCCGACGCCGCCTGAATCCCTAGTGCTGCCCGAACTCTCACGGAATCCGCTTACATGAAGAAATCCTCGCTCGTCGTCGCCCTGCCGGCCCTGGCCCTCACTGGCCTGCTGCTCTCGGGCTGCGGCATGTTCCGCTCGCAGAAAGCATGGGAGGCCGCCAAGCAGGAAACGCCGCTGGAGATCCCGCCGGGCATGGATACGCCCTCGGCCAGCGATGCGCTGGTGATCCCGCCGCCGGGCGCGAACCAGCCCACGGCCAACGGCGCCACCGCCCGGGTCGGCAATGCCGGCGGCACCATTGCCGACGGCTTCGTGCTGGCCGACAGCGTGGACAACGCCTACCGCCGGGTCGGACAGGTGCTGGAGAGCGGCAGCGTGGGCAGCCTGGTGGCGCACGACGATGCCGCGCACAGCTACACGCTCTCGGTCACGGCCTCGGCCATGCCGGAGCGCAAGCGCGGCTTCTTCGGGCGCATGTTCAGCCGCGACAAGAAGGCCGCCGCCGATGCGCCAGGCGCTTCGTCGCACCAGGTGCAGGTCAGCATCAACGGCAGCGGCGACAAGGCGAGCGAAGTGCGCGCCCAGGGCAACGCGGCCGCGGTGGCCAAGGTGGTCGATACGCTGAAGGCGCGCCTCGGCAACTGATCCCGCCAGGCTCAAGCCGGCCCATGCAGGAACGCCGCCCATCGGGCGGCGTTCGCGTATGCGTGCATGGAAGAAGGGGCGGAACTCAGCGCTGCAGCAGCGCCAGCTTGCCGGGCTTGCCTTCCCAGTCCTTCGCGTCGGGCAGGCCGTCCTTGCGCTCGGTGATCACCGGCCAGTCGCGCGACAGCTCGGCGTTCAGCGCCACGAACGGCTCCTGGCCGGCAGGCACGTCGTCTTCCGGGTAGATCGCGTTGATCGGGCACTCCGGCTCGCACAGGGTGCAATCGATGCACTCGTCCGGATTGATCACCAGGAAATTCGGGCCTTCGTGGAAGGCGTCGACGGGGCAGACCTCGACGCAATCGGTGTACTTGCACTTGATGCAGTTGTCGGTGACGACGAAGGTCATGGGCGGTTCGGTCAGCGTTGTGGGGGCGGATCGGCCCGTTGCGGGGCCGTGGCCGTCGGGCCGTCCCCCAGTCTAGCCAATGGCAGGGGCCAATGGGTACGTGGCCGTGGGTAGCCGGGAGGCTTCCTGGCGGGTGGCCCACCGGCGGCTGCGCAAGCCGTACGCGAACGATGGCGCTCCCTACGAGGTTCGAACTCGTGTTCCCGCCTTGAGAGGGCGGTGTCCTAGGCCACTAGACGAAGGGAGCGGAATGTTGCGAGGCGCGCTAGTATAACGGAATTGTTTCGCCCGGCAATGCCCGATGGATGAAGTTCATGTCCGCGCCGTCCGAAGCAACGCCGACCGGGCCGATGCCCGGGCGCGCGCCAACGGACCGCAGCGTTCCGCGCCGCGATTGACTGCATTCATGGGCATTGCGCCCGCAAGGATTTCGACCGCTTGAACCCCGAAGCCAGGACCAAGGTTACGCCCGCGTTGACGATCATCCCGCGCGAGCAGCACGTGGTTTCCCGAAAGAACATCAGCAAGGCCGCGTTGCGCGTGCTGTACCGGCTGAACGAGGCCGGCTACGCCGCCTACCTGGTCGGCGGCGCCGTGCGCGACCTGCTGCTGGGCGGGCACCCGAAGGACTTCGACGTAGCCACCAGCGCCACGCCGGACGAAGTGAAGAAGCTGTTCCGCAACTGCCGCCTGATCGGCCGCCGCTTCCGCCTCGCGCACGTGGTGTTCGGGCCGGAGATCATCGAGGTGGCCACCTTCCGCGGCACCGGCGAGGAGGACGGCAGCGAGGGCGACCGCCACATCGTCGACGGCCGCATCGTGCGCGACAACGTGTGGGGCACGATCGAGGAGGACGCGGTGCGCCGCGACTTCCGCGTCAACGCGCTGTACTACGACATCAGCGACTTCTCGGTGCGCGACTACGTCGGCGGGATGCAGGACGTGGAAAACAAGGTGCTGCACCTGATCGGCGACCCGGCCACGCGCTATCGCGAGGATCCGGTGCGCATGCTGCGCGCGGCGCGGCTCGCCGCGAAGCTGGAATTCCGCATCGACCCGAAGGCGGCGGCGCCGTTCGAGGAACTGGGCCCGCTGCTGGCCGAGGCGGCGCCGGCGCGGCTGTTCGACGAATCGCTGAAGCTGTTCATGGCCGGCCACGGCCTCAAGAGCTTCCGCATGCTGGAAAAGTGCGGCCTGCTGAAATTCATGTTCCCGGCCACGGCGCGCGCGCTCAAGCGCGGCGATGAGGGGCTGCGTTCGCTGATCGAGCAGGGGCTGGCCAATACCGACGCGCGCATCGCCGAGGGCAAGTCGGTGACGCCGGCGTTCCTCTTCGCCGTGCTGCTGTGGGGCGAGGTGCGCGACCTGGCGCACGCCTGGATGGCCAAGGGCGTGGACAACACCGAGGCGTGGAGCCGCGCGGCGATCAAGGTGGTGGGCGAGCAGTGCCAGCGGGTGGCGATCCCGCGCAGGTTCACCCAGACCATGGAAGAAATCTGGTCGCTGCAGCCGCGCTTCGAGCAGATCCAGCGCAAGCGCGTGTTCCGCCTGATGGCGCAGCCGCGTTTCCGCGCGGCCTTCGACTTCCTGCTGCTGCGGGCGGGCGAATCGCCGGCGATCCGCGAACTGGGCCAGTGGTGGGCGCATGCCCAGCAATTGCCGCAGGATGTGCTCGCCGCGGCCTTGCCGGCCAGCGGCGGGCCGGGCGGCGATATGCCGGCGTCGTCGAAGGCGGCCGCGCCGGCGCGCAAGCGTCGCCGCCGCAAGCCCGGCGGCAAGTCGGGCACGGCGTGACGCGCGCCTACGTCGCCCTGGGCAGCAACCTGGGCGACCCGCGCCGGCAGTTGCTCGACGCGATGGATGCGCTCGCCGGCCTGCCCGGCACCGAGCTGCGCGCCCGCTCGCGCCTGTACCTCACGCCGCCCTGGGGCGTGCTGGAACAGCCGCCGTTCGTCAACGCGGCGGTGCAACTGGATACCGAACTGCCGCCGCATGAATTGCTCGACGCGCTGCTCGCCATCGAGCGGCGCGCCGGCCGCGTGCGCGCCGAGCGCAACGGCCCGCGCACGCTGGATCTCGACCTGCTGCACGTGGAGGGCGTCGGCATGGACGACGAGCGCCTGATCCTGCCGCACCCGCGCATCGGCGAGCGCGCCTTCGTCCTGCTGCCGTTGCACGACCTGGCGCCGGACCTGCTGCTGCCGGGACAGGGGCGGGTGGCCGACCTGCTGGCCGCGGTGGACACCTCTGGCTGTACCCTGTTGCCTTGAGCCTTCGCCCGCCGGCACCGGATAATCGGCGACCGCTCCCGTTTTGAAGGAATTGCCGTGTACGTGGACCCCGCCAGCGCCCCCGCCCGCAAGCCGGTCACCGTGCCGGACCTGCGCACGATGAAGGCGGAAGGCCGCAAGATCGTGATGCTCACCGCCTACGACAGCAGCTTCGCCGCGCAACTGGAACGGGCCGGCATCGACGTCGCCCTGGTCGGCGATTCGCTGGGCATGGTGGTGCAGGGCCATCGCACCACGCTGCCGGTGACGCTGGACCACATGGTCTATCACACCGCCG
Source organism: Frateuria sp. Soil773 (assembly GCF_001428405.1). Classification (GTDB taxonomy): domain Bacteria; phylum Pseudomonadota; class Gammaproteobacteria; order Xanthomonadales; family Rhodanobacteraceae; genus LMSL01. The sequence goes on along the minus strand of NZ_LMSL01000039.1, from coordinate 462,255 downwards.
CAGTGGCGCGCGGGCTGTCGGCCACCCTGCTGATCGCCGACCTGCCGTTCATGAGCGACCGCGATACCGCCCATGCGCTCGAAGCCGGGGCGCGGCTGGTCGGCGAGGCGGGCGCGGCGGCGGTGAAGATCGAGGGCGCCGCGCCGCACATCCTCGACGCGATCGGCGCGCTGGTGGACCGCTCAATCCCGGTATGCGCCCATCTCGGCCTGACCCCGCAGTCGGTGCACCGGTTCGGCGGCTTCAAGATCCAGGGGCGGGCGCAGGAGGCGGCGGACCGCATGCTGGCCGAGGCGCTGGCGGTGCAGGCCGCGGGCGCGGACCTGCTGGTGCTGGAGGGCGTGCCGACGGCGCTGGGCGAGCGGATCACCAAAGCTTTGCAGATCCCGGTGATCGGCATCGGCGCGGGCCCGCATTGCGACGGCCAGGTGCTGGTGATCCACGACATGCTCGGTGTCACGCCGGGCAAGCGACCGAAGTTCAGCAAGGATTTCCTCGCCGGCCGCGATTCTGTCGCCGCGGCGATCGCCGCGTATGCGGAGGACGTGCGCAGCGGCGCGTTTCCGGCCCCGGAGCACTGTTTCAACTAAGGCGAAACCAGGAAACCTATGCAGACCGTGCAAGATGTGGCCGCATTGCGCGCCGCGATCCGCGGCTGGCGCGCGCAAGGGCAGACCGTCGGCTTCGTGCCGACGATGGGCAACCTCCACGCCGGTCACCACTCCCTGATAAAGCTGGCGCGCGCGCGCGCCGACCGGGTGGTGGCGAGCGTGTTCGTCAACCCCACCCAGTTCGGCCCGAACGAGGATTTCGAGCGCTATCCGCGCACCCTGGCGCAGGACCAGGCGGGCCTCGCCGAGCACGATTGCGACCTGCTGTTCGCGCCGGAAGTGGCCACCATCTACCCGTTCGGCGCCGCGCACAGCGTCAGCCTGCGCGTGCCGCAGATCACCGAGGTGCTGGAGGGGGCGCATCGCCCGGGCCACTTCGACGGCGTCGCCACCGTGGTGTGCAAGCTGTTCAACCTGGTGCAGCCGGACATCGCGGTGTTCGGCCAGAAGGACTTCCAGCAACTGAAGGTGATCGAGCGGATGGTGCGCGACCTGTCGCTGCCGGTGAAGGTGGTGGCCGCGCCCACCCAGCGCGCCGAAGACGGCCTCGCGCTCAGCTCGCGCAACCAGTATCTGGGGCCGGAGGAGCGTGCGCGCGCGCCGCTGATCCACGAGACCTTGCTGCAGATGCGCGACCTGGTGGCGAAGGGGCATGCCTGGCGGGTGGTGGAGCAGGCCGCCGCCTCCAAATTGGAGCGTGCCGGCTTCGTGCTCGACTACGCGGTGGTGCGCCGCGCCGAGGACCTGGCCGAGCCTGCCGAGGGCGAGCGCGAGGGGCTGGTGGCGCTGATCGCCGCGCGGCTGGGCGCCACGCGCCTGATCGACAACTTGTCGTTCGACTGAGCCGTCCCCATCTCCGCTCCGGGCCGGCATTGTTGCAGCGCAGCGCCGCCGGCTCGATAATCGCCCCTTTGCAGGCCGGACCTGCCGGAAAGAACGCCATGCTCCTGAACATGTTCAAGGCCAAGATCCACCGCGCCACGGTCAGCCATGCCGAGCTGCACTACGAGGGCTCGATCGCGATCGACGGCAACCTGCTCGACGCCGCCGGCATCCGCGAGTACGAGCAGATCCATGCGTGGGACATTTCCAACGGCGAGCGCTTCGTCACCTACGCGCTGCGCGCCGAGGAAGGCTCGGGCATCATCTCGGTGAACGGCAGCGCCGCGCGCAGCGTGCAGGTGGGCGACCTCATCATCATCGCCGCCTTCGCCCAACTGAACGAGGCGGAGCTGGAAAAATTCCAGCCGACCTGCGTGTACGTCGACGCGGACAACCGCATCACGCATACCAATCGCTCGATCCCCAAGCAGATGGCCGCNCTGCCGGCACCGCCCGCCGCTGACGCGGCGGCCCGCGCCCGCGGGCCGGAAACGGCCGCCGCAGGCCATGCCGCGGACTACTCGGCGGGCGCGGACAGGCTCTAAGATCGGGGTTCCCTTCCCCCGTCAGCCGAGCGCCCATGTCCGCCGATCGTTCCACGCTGTTTGCCGACCATGCACAACGACTGGCGCGGACCTCGCTGCGCGATTTGCTGCGGGATCCGGAGCGCGGCGGGCGGCTGCGCCAGCGGCTGGGGCCGATCCTGCTCGACCTGAGCCGGCAGAAGATCGACGGCCCCGCGCTGGACGCGCTCGGCGCGCACGTGGAGCGCAGCCGGTGGCAGCAGGCGCGCGACGCGATGTTCGCCGGCGCGCGGATCAACACCTCCGAAGACCGCGCCGTGCTGCACACCGCGCTGCGCGCCGGCGGCTCGTCGCTGCCGTCGCCGGCGCCGGCCGAGGTGCGGCACGAGATCGAGCAGACCCTCGGGCGGATCGGCGACCTGGTGCGCGCGGTCGAGCGCGGCGAGTCGGCCGGCCTGGGCCTGCCGGCGCGGATCACCGACGTGGTCAACATCGGCATCGGCGGTTCCGACCTCGGGCCGCGGCTGGCGGTGGGCGCGCTGGCGCCGTTCCACCGGCCGCAACTGCGCAGCCATTTCCTCACCAACGTGGACGGCCAGTCCGCGCACGACCTCATGCAGCGCCTCGACCCGGCGACCACCCTGGTGATCATGGTCTCCAAGACCTTCACCACGCAGGAGACCCTGCTCAACGGCAACGTGCTGCGCGAATGGATCGGCGCCTTCCATGCGCGCGACGAGGCGGCCACGGCGCGGCACTTCCTCGCGGTCAGCGCGAACACGGCGGCGGCGCAGGCCTGGGGCGTGCCGCCCGGGCAGATCTATCCGATGTGGGATTTCGTCGGCGGCCGCTACTCGCTGTGGTCGGCGGTGGGCCTGGCGCTGGCGCTGGCGGTCGGCATCGACCATTTCCGCGCCATGCTCGCCGGCGCGGCCCAGGTGGACGACCACTTCCGCACGGCGCCGTGGCAGCACAACCTGCCGGTGCTGCTGAGCCTGGTCGAGTTCTGGAACCGCGACGTGCAGGGCCATGCCAGCCGCGCGGTGGTGCCCTACGCGGACCTGCTCGGCGACCTCACCGCGTACCTCCAGCAACTGGAGATGGAAAGCCTGGGCAAGCGCGTGACGCCGCAGGGCGCGCCGGTGGCGCAGGCGACCGTGCCGGTGGTGTGGGGCAGCGTGGGGACCAACGCGCAGCATGCGTATTTCCAGGCCCTGCACCAGGGCACCGACGTGGTGCCGCTGGAGTTCATTGGCGTGGTGAGCCCGGCGCATCCGTTGCAGGACAACCACGACGCGCTGCTGTCCAACCTGCTGGCGCAGGCCGCCGCGCTCGCGCTGGGCAAGACCTTCGACGAGGCGCTGGCCGAGTCCACCGAGGGCGACGAGGCCGCCCGCGCGGCGCTGGCCGCCCAGCGCACCTTCCCCGGCGACCGCCCGAGCACCGTGCTGCTGCTCGATGCGCTGACCCCGGCCAGCCTGGGCGCGCTGATCGCGCTGTACGAGCACAAGGTGTTCATGCTCGGCCACCTGTGGGGCATCAATGCGTTCGACCAGTGGGGCGTGGAACTGGGCAAGGCGATCGCGCGGCAGATCCTGCCGGCCCTGCGCGGCGAGGCGTCCGATGCCGGCCGGCTGGACGACGCCACGGTGGCGTTGATCGGGGCGATCCGCGAACGGCGCGGCGGCGACTGAGCCTCAGGCCGCCTGCTGCCGGGCCAGCGCCCAGGCGACGTGCTCGCGCACGATCGCCGACGGATCGTCGAGGCGCGCGCGCAGCGCGTCGCGCACCGCCGCCGACGCCGGCGCGTTGCCCAGCGCCACGGCGATGTTGCGCAGCCAGCCTTCGTAGCCGGTACGGCGGATCGCCATGCCCTCGGTGCGCTTGAGGAATTCGTCTTCGCTCCAGCCGAACAGCTCGACCAGTTTCGCGCCGTCCAGCCGGTGGCGCGGGGCGAAGTCGGGCTCGGCGGCGTCCTGCGCGAACTTGTTCCACGGGCAGATCAACTGGCAGTCGTCGCAGCCGAAGATGCGGTTGCCGATCGGCGCGCGCAGTTCTTCCGGGATGCTGCCGCGCAGCTCGATGGTGAGGTAGGAGATGCAGCGCCGCGCGTCGAGCCGGTACGGCCCGACGATCGCCTGGGTCGGGCAGATGTCGATGCAGCGCCGGCAACTTCCGCAATGCGCGGTCGCCGCCTCGTCGACCGGCAGCGGCAGGTCGGTGTACAGCTCGCCGAGGAAGAAATACGAGCCGGCGCGGCGGTTGATCAGCACGGTGTGCTTGCCGATCCAGCCCAGCCCCGCGTTGCGCGCCAGCGCCTTCTCCAGCACCGGCGCGGAATCCACGTAGGCGCGGTAGCCGAAGTCGCCGACCGCGGCGTGGATGCGCTCGGCCAGCTTCTGCAGGCGGTTGCGCATCAGCTTGTGGTAGTCGCGGCCCAACGCGTAGCGCGCCACGTAGCCGGCCTCGCCGTCGCGGATCACCTCCCACGCGTTGCGCGTGCCCGGCGGCACGTAGTCCATGCGCACCGAGATCACCCGCTGCGTGCCGGGTTCCAGCTCGGCGGGGCGGCTGCGCTTGTCGCCGTGGCGGGCCATGTACTCCATCTCGCCGTGGTGGCCGTCTTCGAGCCAGCGCCTGAGGTGCTGCTCGTCCTCGCCGAGCGCCACGCCGCTGATGCCGGCGTCGGCGAAACCCAGCTCGCGCGCCCAGCGCTTGATGTCGCGGGCGAGGGCGTCGTAGTCGGGCGGGGCGGCGGCGGGCATGCCCGCCATTGTAGGCGCTCGCGGCGGCGTCTCCGCGGGGCATGTCCATGAAGCGCATGTCTATAATCGGCCGATGACCGCCATTCCGCACAGCCGCGCCCTCTACACCGTCGAACAGGTACGCGCGCTCGACCGCTGGGCGATCGGCACCTTGCGGATCGAAGGCCTCGAACTGATGCGCCGCGCCGCCGCCGCCGCGTTCGCCAGCCTGCGCCGGCACTGGCCGCAGGCGGCCAGCATCGCGGTGTACTGCGGCGCCGGCAACAACGGCGGCGACGGTTTCCTGCTCGGCGCGCTGGCGCTTGGCGCCGGCTTCCACGTCGAGCTGCGCGCGCTGGTCGGCGCGCGCGCGGGCGATGCCGCGCGCGCGCGGGAGATCTTCGTCGAGGCCGGCGGCACGGTGCATCCGCTGGACGCACCCGGCTGGCCGGCGGTGGATGTGCGCGTGGACGCGCTGTACGGCACCGGCCTGCATCGCGCGCCGCCGCCGCCGGTGGCCGCGCTGATCGAGCGCATCAATGCGGACGGCGCGCCGGTGCTGGCGCTGGACGTTCCCTCCGGGCTGGACGCCGACAGCGGGAACTGCCCCGGGGCGGCGATCCGCGCCGACGTCACGGTCGGCTTCATCGCCGGCAAGCGCGGCCTGCATACCGGGCGTGCTCCCGGGCAGGTCGGCGTGCTGGAGCTCTACACGCTCGGCCTGCAGGAGGCGGACCTGCGGCGGCAGGCCCAGCCCGATGCGCACCTGCTGATGCCGGCCGCACTGCCGCGCCGCGCGCGCAACGCACACAAGGGCGACAACGGCCACGTGCTGGCCGTCGGCGGCGAGCACGGCATGGCCGGCGCGATCCGGCTTTGCGGCGAGGCGGCGCAGCGCGCCGGCGCGGGCCTGGTCAGCGTCGCCACGCGGGCGGAGCACCTGACCGCGCTGAATGCGGCCCGCCCGGAGCTGATGGCGCACGCCGTCGACGGCCCGCAGGCGCTCGAACCGCTGCTGGCGCGGGCCAGCGTGCTCGCGCTCGGCCCCGGGCTGGGCCAGGGCGCGTGGGGGCATGCGCTGTGGCTGACCGCGCTGGACGCGGGCAAGCCGCTGGTACTGGACGCCGACGGCCTCAACCTGCTGGCGCGGGAACCGCGCCGCTTCGGGCAGCCGGCGGTGCTGACGCCGCACCCCGGCGAGGCCGCGCGATTGCTCGGCAGCACCGTCGCCGCGATCGAGGCGGACCGCTTCGCCGCGGCGCGCGAGCTGGCCCGGCGCTACGACGCGGTGGTGGTGCTGAAAGGGGCGGGCAGCCTGATCGCCGATCCGGATGGACGTCTGGACGTCTGTCCGTGGGGCAACCCAGGCATGGCCTCCGGCGGCATGGGCGACCTGCTCACCGGGATCGTCGCCGCCCTGCTGGCGCAGGGCCGCAGCGCCTGGCAGGCGGCCACGCTGGGCGTCGGCCTGCATGCGCGCGCGGGCGACCTGGCCGCCCGCGAAGGCGAGATCGGGATGCTGGCGAGTGATCTGCTGGCGCCGCTGCGGGAACTGATCAACGGAGTCGCCGCATGAGCGAAGGGCACTGGATCCTGCCGGACGAGACCGCCACCGCCGCCCTGGCGACCCGACTGGCCGCGGCGATCGGCGGGGAAGGGAGAGGACTGGTGCTCTACCTGCATGGCGACCTCGGCGCCGGCAAGACCAGCTTCGCGCGTGCCCTGCTGGCGGCGCTCGGCGTGCGCGAGCGGATCAAGAGCCCGACCTACAGCCTGGTCGAGTCCTATCGGCTGCCGGCGCGCACCGCCTGGCACCTGGACCTCTACCGGATCGCCGATCCCGGCGAACTCGAATGGCTGGGGCTGGACGCGCTGTCCGACGACGGCGCCGTGGTCCTGGTCGAATGGCCGGAGCGGGGACGCGGCGCCTTGCCGCCTGCCGATCTCGACCTGCACCTGGCCTATGCCGGCATCGGCCGGGAGGCGAGGCTGCAGGCGGCCGACGCGCGCGGTCGCGGCGTGCTGGAGCGCCTGGCGAGCCTGCCCGAGGCTTCGTCGCGCCAGGCGTAAGTAAGCGTTCCGTATGGAAAAAGTGTCGCCCGGCTAAAGGGCGTGGCGCTTTTCCTTGCCGCGCGGCCTGCGTCCGACATCTTGATTCGATCTGATGAATGCGGCGCAGGTTATGGATATTGAAGGGAAAAATACTTGCAATCGGCGGGCGGCTGCGTTTCAATCCGGCCTCATGAGAGGTTCGCTGAAGCGTCTGGGTGCCCTGGGTCTCGTGGCGGTCGCCGCGACCCTGCCGCTGTGCCCGGCGCGGGCGGCCGACGTCAAGGCGGCGCGGGTCTGGGCCGGGTCGGAGTACACCCGCGTGGTGTTCGACCTGAGCGGCCCGCTCAGCTACAAGCTCAGCCAGCAGGACGGCCAGGTCCGGCTCGACCTGGCGGCCAGCGGCACCGTCCGCGGTTTCGAGGCACCGGCGGCGCAGGGGCTGTACAGGGGCCTGAGCGCCAGCCGCCAGGGCGGCAGCCTGCAACTGGTCACCCGGACCGGTGCGCACGCCCGGCCCAAGAGCTTCCTGCTCAAGCCCGGCGGCGGCGCGGGCTACCGCTTGGTGCTCGACCTGTATCCCGGTGATGCGGGCAAGGTGGACGATGCCGTGGCGTCGTCCGCGGTGCCGCCGTCCGTCGAGGCTGCGGTGACGAAGGCCACCGCGGCGGTCCGGCCGATGCCCAATGCCGGGGCCTCGATCCGGCAGGCGGCCGCGCTGCTGGGCGGCGACCGCAAGGTGGTGGTGGCGATCGACGCCGGCCATGGCGGCAAGGATCCGGGTTCGCACGGCCCCGCCGGCACGCTGGAGAAGGACATCACCCTGGCGGTGGCGCGCCGGCTGGCGGCGCAGATCAACAAGCAGCCCGGCATGAAGGCCGTGCTGACCCGCGACGGCGATTTCTTCATCCCGCTCAAGCAGCGCTACCAGATCGCCCGCGAGAACAACGCGGACATGTTCGTCTCGATCCACGCCGACGCCTTCAAGAGCGGCGACGCGCGGGGTTCCTCGGTGTGGGTGCTGTCGCCGCGCGGCAAGACCAGCACCGCCGCACGCTGGCTGGCCGACCGCGAAAACGGCGCCGACCTGATCGGCGGCGTCACCCTGGACGACAAGGACGACAACCTCGCCGCCGTGCTGGTGGACATGCAGCAGGGCTATGCGATGCAGGCCAGCGAGTCGATCGCCGGCAACGTGCTCAAGGCGCTGGGCCTGCTCGGGCCGACCCATCGCGGCTACGTGGAGCGCGCCAACTTCGTGGTGCTGCGCTCGCCGGACGTGCCGTCGATCCTGGTCGAGACCGCCTTCATCAGCAATCCGACGGAAGAGCGCAAGCTGCGCGACCCGGCCCACCAGGACCGGCTCGCCGCGGCGGTGATGGGCGGCGTCAAGAACTACTTCGAGGCCACGCCGCCGCCCGGCACCTGGTTCGCCGCGCAGGCCGCGCGGCGCAGCGGCCTGCTGGCGTCCGGCCCGGCCGCGACCGGCGGGAAGCCCGCTCCGGCCCGTACCGCGGTCGCCTCGGCCGACGGCAAGGTCGCGCGCGCCGACGCCGACGTGCGCGACCTGCACCGGGTGGGCCGGGGCGAGAGCCTGCGCAGCATCGCCCGCCAGTACGGCGTGAGCGTGGGCGCGCTCAAGAGCGCCAACCGCCTCAGCGACGACAGCGTGCGCGCCGGCGCGGTGCTGACCATCCCGGCCGGCTGAGGCCGTTGCGGCTTTCGCCGTCGGTGGCACTCGCTTAAGCTTGCCGGATGCCCGTCATCCGCCTGCTTCCCCCCGAACTCATCAACCAGATCGCCGCCGGCGAAGTCATCGAGCGGCCCTCCTCGGTGGTCAAGGAACTGGTCGAGAACAGCCTCGATGCCGGCGCGACCCGGATCGAGGTGGACATCGAGCAGGGCGGCTCGCGGCTGATCCGCGTGCGCGACGACGGCGGCGGCATCGCCCAGGACGAGCTGCCGCTCGCGGTCGCCTCGCACGCCACCAGCAAGATCGGCAGCTTCGACGACCTGGAGCATGTCGCCAGCATGGGCTTCCGCGGCGAGGCGCTGGCCTCGGTGTCGTCGGTGTCGCGCTTCGCGCTGACCTCGCGCGCGCAGGGGCAGGAGGCCGCGTTCCGCATCGAGGTGGACGGCGGCCGGCTGCAGGCCGCGCGGCCGGCGCAGCACCCGCCGGGCACCAGCGTGGAAGTGCGCGACCTGTTCTACAACGTGCCGGCGCGGCGGAAATTCCTGCGCGCGG
>NZ_LMSL01000039.1:434914-453192 GCF_001428405.1 Frateuria sp. Soil773 | reverse complement strand
GGAGTTCCGGCTCAGCCACAACGGCAAGCCCACCCGGATCTGGAAGGCCGCGCGCGACGAGCACGCCGCGCTGGCCCGCGTGGCCGAGGTGCTCGGCGAGGAATTCCCGGCGCAGAGCCTGCGCATCGAGCATGCCGCCGCGGGCATGCAATTGTCCGGCTGGGTCGGCTTGCCCACGGCCTCGCGCGCGCAGGCCGATTCGCAGTACTTCTACGTCAACGGCCGGCTGGTGCGCGACCGCGTCGTCGCGCACGCGGTGCGCCAGGCATATGCGGATGTGCTGTTCCACGGCCGCCATCCGGCGTTCGTGCTGTATCTCGAGCTCGACCCGGCGGGCGTGGACGTCAACGTGCACCCGGCCAAGTACGAGGTGCGCTTCCGCGAGCAGCGGCTGGTGCACGACTTCCTGTTCCGCAGCCTGCACGAAGCGCTGGCGCAGACGCGGGCGGGGTTGTCGGCGGTGCCGTCGCAGGAGGCTTCGCCGTTCCAGCAGGGCCATGCCGTCGCCGCATCGTCGCCGGCTGCGTCCGCGCCGTCGCCGTCGGCCTGGTCCGGCCAGTTCAGCCAGAGCCGCCTCAGCCTGGGCGTGCGCGACCAGCCGCTGGCCGACTACGCCGCCCTGCTCGGTGCGTCGCCCGCGGCGGCGCCGGCGAGGGCCGGCGCGGCGACGATGCCGCCGGAGGCCGCGGGCGAAGGCGAAGCGCCGCCGCTGGGCTATGCGATCGCGCAACTGAAGAGCATCTACATCCTCGCCGAGAATGCGCACGGCCTGGTGCTGGTGGACATGCACGCCGCGCACGAGCGCATCACCTACGAGAAGCTCAAGTCCGGCCGCGCCTGCAGCAACCTGCGCTCGCAACTGCTGCTGGTGCCGCTCAACCTGGCGGTGAGCGCGAAGGAGGCGGCCGCCGCCGAGGAACACGCCGACGCGCTGGCCGAATGGGGGCTGGAACTGTCGCGCAGCGGCCCGTCGGGCGTGGTCGTGCGGCGCATCCCGGCCCTGCTGGAAGGCGCCGATGTCGGCCAGCTCACTCGCGACGTGCTGGCCGAACTGGCCCAGCACGGCAGCTCGCGCCGGCTGCAGGAGCTGGAGAACGAACTGCTCTCGACCATGGCCTGCCACGGCTCGGTGCGCGCCGGCCGGCGCCTGGCGATCCCCGAGATGAACGCGCTGCTGCGCGAGATGGAAGCGACCGAGCGATCCGGCCAGTGCAACCACGGCCGCCCGACCTGGGCCCAGCTCAGCCTGGCCGACCTCGACCGGCTGTTCCTGCGCGGGCGTTGAGCCGGCCGGCTTGCCCTGCGCGCAAATGGACGGCCATACTCGGCCCTCCCCATCGAGCGGACCGACACCCATGCTGCGCAGCGTCGCCCTCGTTCTTGCCCTGTTTTCCGGAGCCGTAGCCGTGCACGCCGAATCTTCCATCGCCCCGATCGACCCCGCCGCCCACGAGCGGGCCGTCCAGCAATGGCGGGAAGGCCGCGTCCGGCGGCTGACCGCGCCGGACGGCTGGCTGAGCCTGATCGGGCTGGAATGGCTGAAGGAAGGCGCCAACCGCATCGGCAGCGCGGCCGGCAACGACATCGTGCTGAAGGCGGGCCCGGCGCACCTGGGCACGCTCACCCTCGCGCACGACGGCGGCCTGCGCCTCGCGCTGGCCAAGGACAGCGGCGCCACGGTGGACGGCAAGGCAGTGGACGAGGCGGTGCTGGTCGACGACCTGCACGCGACGGGAGACGCATCGCCGACCACGGTCGCGTTCGGCACGGCCAGCTTCTACGTGATCGACCGCGACGGCCGCAAGGCGCTGCGCGTGAAGGACAGCGACGCCGCGACGCGGCGGGATTTCCTCGGCATCGACTACTTCCCGATCGACCCATCGTGGCGCGTGGTGGCCGACTGGGTCGCGTTCGGGCCCGGACACACGCTCGAGATCGGCTCGGTGATCGGCACCATCGACAAGGTCGAGGTGCCGGGCAAGGCGGTGTTCCAGCGCGACGGCCATACCTTCGAGCTGCTGCCGTACCAGGAGGAGCCGGGCGGCGACCTGTTCTTCGTCATCGGCGACCGCACCTCGGGCAAGGAGACCTACGGCGCGGCGCGCTTCCTGTACGCGAAGCTGCCCGAGCACGGCGTGGGGCAGGACGGCAAGGTGATCCTCGACTTCAACGAGGCCTACAACCCGCCGTGCGCGTTCACCGCGTTCGCCACCTGCCCGCTGGCGCCGCCGGAGAACCGGCTGGACCTGCGCATCACCGCCGGCGAGAAGAAGTACCGTGGCTCGGAGCACTAGGGTCTTCGCGTTCGCCCTGCTCGCCGTGCTGGCGTCGTCGCTGGCGCTGGCGGGCGACGGCTACGCGGACGCGGTCGGCAAGGCCCGCGCGGAGCGGGTGAGCCGGCTGGAGCGTGCGGACGGCTACCTCAGCCTCACCGCGTCGGGCTGGCTGGAGCCGGGCGACACGCGCATCGGCAGCGCCGCGGACAACGATGTGCCCGTGCCCGGCGCGCCCGCGCATCTGGGCGTGCTGACGCTGGCCGGCGGCGAGGTGCGCCTGCACCTGCTGGCGACCGGGGGCGTCTATGTCGACGGCCGCGCCGACACGCCGCCGGACATCGCGCTGCATACGCAGGGCGCGGACGGGAGCCGCACGCCGACCCGCGTGCGCTTCGGCAGCAGCTACCTGTACGTCGTGGAAAACGGCGCCCGCCGCGGCCTGCGGGTGAAGGACAACGACGCGCCCCTGCGCCGGCACTTTCCCGGCTTCGCGTACTTCCCGGTCGATCCGTCCTGGCGCATCGTGGCGAAGTGGCAGCCGTTCGATCCGCCGGAATCGCTGAGGATCGCCTACGTCACCGGCACGGAAGAGGACACGCCGGTACCGGGCAAGGCGGTGTTCCAGCGCGACGGCAAGACCTACGAGCTGCGGCCGATCGCCGAGGACGGCCGGCTGTTCTTCATCTTCAGCGACCGCACCGCCGGCAGGCTGACCTATGGCGGCGCGCGCTTCCTTTATGCGGACGCGCCGAAGGACGGCCAGGTCGTGCTGGACTTCAACCTGGCCGAGAACCCGCCGTGCGCGATCACGCCGCACGTGGTGTGCCCGCTGGCGCCCCCGGAGAACCGGTTGGCGCTGCCGGTGACCGCGGGCGAGCTGAAGTTCCGCGGCGCGGGCCATTGACGCCAGGCCATTGAGGCGCGGACAGGCCGGCATCGGCGCCGCGCCTACATCGTGCGGAACAGCGGCAGGTAGTTGCGGCTGACCGGCAGCGTTTCCAGGCGGCCTTTCAGGTGGATGCTCGCGGTCTCGTTGTCGCCGCGCACGACGTGGCTGACCGCGCGCAGGTTGACCACGACCGAGCGGTGCACCTGCGCGAAGTGCGCGGGGTCGAGCTGGGCGACGAGTTCCTTCAGCGGCGTGCCGATCAGCGCCTCGCCAGGCTGCCCGGCGTCGCCGCGCCAGGCGATGCGGGTGTACTTGGCGTCGGAGCGCAGGTAGTCGATGTCGTCGACCGGGATCAGCCGCAGCGCCTGGCCCACCTGCGCGCGGATCCAGCGCAGCGGCGCCGGTGCGTCGTGCCGCAGCCGCGCGGCGAGCTGGCGCAGCAGCGCCTCGGTGTCCGGAGCCGGCTGCGCGGCCAGAAGGCGCTCGCGCAGGCGCGCCACCGTCTCGGCCAGGCGCGCCGGTTTCACCGGTTTCACCAGGTAATCGAGCACGCCCTCGGCGAACGCCTGCACGGCGTAGTGGTCGTGGGCGGTGACCAGCACCAAGTGCGCGCGCCGGCCGATGCGATGCGCCGCCTCGATGCCGGACAGGCCCGGCATGTGCACGTCGAGGAAGCAGATGTCGGGGCGCCGGGCCTCGAAGCATTCGACCGCCTCGCGGCCGTTGCGTGCCTGCGCGACCACCTCCAGCTCGGGCCAGGCCTGTGCCAGTTGGCGCGCCAGGGCGTCGCGCAGCAGCGGTTCGTCGTCGGCGATCAGCGCGGTAGGCCGCGGCTCCATCAGGCGGCGGCTTCCCGTGCCGGCATGTCCAGCTCGGCGCGGACGCCATGCGGCTGCCGCGCGCCGATGCGCAACTGCGCGTCGGCACCGAAGCCCAGCCGCAGCCGTTCGCGCAGCGTCGCCAGGCCGGTGCCCAGGCCGCCGCCGGCATGGCCGCCGCCCGCGCGCAGGCCGACGCCGGTGTCGTCGACCCGCACGGCGCAGCGGTCGCCGTGCCGCCGGACGTGCACGTCGATGCGGCCGCCGTCCTCGCTGGGGTCGATGCCGTGGCCCACCGCGTTCTCCACCAGCGTGAGCAGGGTCATCGGCGGGCAGCGCAGCGCCAGCGCCGCTTCGTCGACGTGCAGCGCGAAGTCGAGGCGGTCGGGCATGCGCATGTGCATCAGTTCGAGATAGGCGCGGACCAGTTGCAGTTCCTGGCCGAAGGTGGTGCTGGCCGGCTCGTGCAGGCGCGGCACCGCCGCGCGCAGGTAGGCGACCAGGCTGTCCAGCACGGCGGAGGCGCGTGGCGATCCGGCATCCACCAGCGCCTGCACGTTGGCGAGGGTGTTGAACAGGAAGTGCGGCGCGACCTGCGTCTGCAGCAGGTGCAGGCGCGCGTCCAGCGCCTGGCGTTCGAGTTCGCTGCGTTCGAGCTCGAAGGCCAGGCGCTGGTGCCGCGCCAGCGCGTCCTTCTGGCGCACCAGCGCCGCCAGCGCCATCCACGGCGCCAGCAGCAGGCCGAGGATGCTCAGGACCACGCAACCGTTCAGGCGTTCCAGGCCCTGCCAGAACGGCGCGTCGCCGGCGTCGGCGATGCACAGGTAGAGCACGAACATGCCCAGCGGCATGGCGGCCGCGACGGCGGCCACCTGCAGGGTCCAGCGGGCCAGCCAGGAAGGCAGCCGCCGCGGCCACTGTTCGAACAGCCCGAACGCGAGCATTGCGGCGAGGCCGAGGATGGCGGTCAGTCCCAGCAGCGGCAGCGGCCCCGAGGGCCAACTGAAGGCGAACGGCAGGCCGAGCGCGACCGATGCGCCCAGCGCGAACGCCACGCGCCGCCAGCCCAGCAGCAGCGCCAGGCCCTGCGGATTCGCCGTGAGGGTGGAGGAAGCCATGTCGCGAGGATAATCCAGCGCGGGCCGCGGCGGCGCCCACGCGGGCGCACGCACGGCGGTCACGCCCGCAGGTGCGGCAGCCACAGGGCGGCGAAGGCGGCACCGGTGCCGATCAGTGTCGCCAGGGTCAGCAGGCCAAGGCCGGCGGCCATCGCCAGTTGCCCGCGCGGGGTGCCGCGGCGCTGGGCGAGGAAGTAGAGTTCCAGCACGCCCAGCGGCACCGCGTACTGGGCGAACGAGAGGAAGGTCAGGAAGGGGCCGCTGAAGGTTTTCGGGTCGAAGCCCGCCGGCCCCTGGTTCGCCACGATCCAGAACATCAGGCCGATGCGGAAGAACCACACCCCGTTCACCGCCAGGAAAAGCCGCAGCGCCCAGCGGCGATGGCGGTCGAGCCGGCCGGCGCGCGCGTGGCGCCAGGCGATGGCCGCGAAGCCCAGCATCAGGAGCGCGTTGAGGCTGATGCCGAGATGCTGCGACAGGTCGCCGACCACGTCGCCGCGGATCCACACCATGGCCAGCCCGCCGATGCCCAGCACGGCCGCCGCGAGCAGGTAGGCGCGCCCGTTCCAGCGGTGGAAGGCCGGCGCGCGGCGGCGCACGCGGGGGATCAGTTGCAGCGCGCCGCCGAGGATGATCGCCACCGCGAACAGCAGGTGCACGGCGAGGACGAGGTTGAAGACGGTTTCGCCGGCGACGTAGCCGTGCTGGAGCACCCGGTTCCAGGTTTCCGGGCGTCCCAGCGCGGCGGCGCGCCCGTAGAAGCCGACCACGTAGACGACGAACAGCAACTGGCCCAGCAGGGCGACGCCGAGCCAGGCCGCGGCAGCCAGGCGCAGCGCCGCCTGCGCGCGACGCTGCAGGCGGCCTGCGCCGGAGGCTGGCGCGGCCGGCTCTGCGGTGGCGGCCTTCTCGAGGAAGGCGTCGGGGCAGGTTGCGTCCATGGGTCTCTCCGCGATGGCTGGCGAGGCAGTCTCGCGGACGGAGCGGCCCCGGAAAGGGGCGATCGCGACGAACGGCGCGACAGGGCGCACGGGCTGCGCCAGGCGCCGACGGACGGCGCCCGGGCAGGCCCGGAGGCGACGAGCACGGATCGACGAGCCCCGGCAGATAAGTCCGGGACGATCCGCATGCGCGCGGCTCAGCGGCCCTTGAACGCCGCCTTGCGCTTTTCGAGGAAGGCGGCGGTGCCCTCGCGCATGTCCTCGGTGGAGAACGCCAGCGCGAAGCCCTGCGTCTCGAATTCCAGGCCCTGGTCGATGCCCGTCTCGCCGCCCTGCAACACGGCGTCGAGGATGCCGGCGGCGGCCAGCGGCGCGGCGGCGGCGAGCTGGTCGGCCAGGGCCGCGACGGTCTCGTCCAGCGCCTCCGGCGCCACCACGCGGTTGACGATGCCCAGCTCGTAGGCGCGCTGCGCGCCGATCGGCGCGCCGGTGAGGCACAGCTCCAGCGCCGTGCCGCGGCCGGCCAGGCGCAGCAGGCGCTGGGTGCCGCCGAAGCCCGGGATCAGCCCGAGGTTGATCTCCGGCTGGCCGAACTTCGCCTTCTCGCTGGCCACGCGTAGGTGGCAGGCCATCGCCAGTTCCATGCCGCCGCCCAGGGCGAAGCCCTGGATGCGCGCGACCACCGGCTTGCCCAGCCGCTCGATCGAGCTCATCAGCCGCTGCCCCGCGCGCGAGAAGCCCTGTGCCTGCACCGGCGTGTAGCCGTTCATCTCGGCGATGTCGGCGCCGGCGACGAAGGCTTTTTCGCCCGCGCCGGCCAGCACCACCGCGCGCACGGCGTCGTCCTGAGCGGCCTGGGCGAAGGCGATGGTCAGTTCGTTCAAGGTGTCGCGGTTGAGCGCGTTGAGCTTGTCGGGGCGGTTCACGGTGATCGTGCGCACCGCGCCGCGGTTGCCGACGTCGAGATTGCGATAGGCCATGGGATCGTCCTGCGGGTGAGCCAGCCACGCATGGTAGCAGCGGGAACCTTTGCCGCGTCCGGGGTTCTCAGCCATGCGCCGCCACCCTGGCGCTGCACGCATGGCGCGAACCGCTTAGGATGCACGGGTTCGCGCCGCATTCTGGAGGATTGGCATGACACGACTGCGCTGGTTGGCCCTCGGCACGCTGCTGCTCGCTGGAGCCGTCGCGGCGCAGGACCGGGCGGACGCGCCGGCCAGGCAGGTGGCGCTGGACAAGCACAAGCTGTCCTACGCGATCGGCTACCAGATCGGCAGCCAGTTCGCCGGCGGCGACCCGGCGGTGGACCTGCCGACGCTGCAGCGGGCGATCCAGGACGCCTACGCCAAGCGTCCGCCCAGCGTGCCGATGCAGCAGATGCACGACCAGTTGCGCAGCCTCGAGCAGCAGATGCACGCCAACGCACTGGCGGAGTTCAAGCGCATCGCCGCCGCCAACGCGCGCAAGAGCGCCGACTACATGGCGCACAACCGGCAGCAGGCCGGCGTGGTGCAGTTGCCGTCGGGCATCCAGTACGCCGTGCTCAAGCAGGGCAGCGGCAAGGACAGCCCCAGCGTGACCAGCATGGTCACGGTGAACTACCGCGGCATGCTGATCGACGGCACCGAGTTCGACAGTTCCTGGGCGCACGGCGCGCCGGTGAGCTTCATGGTCAACAAGGTGATCCGCGGCTGGCAGGACGTGATCCCGCGCATGCACGTGGGCGACCGCTGGAAAGTGGTGATCCCGCCGCAACTGGCCTACGGCGAACGCGGCTCGCTGCCGCGGATCGGCCCGAACGAGGCGCTGGTGTTCGAGATCGAGCTGCTCGACATCAAGTGATCCGTGCCCTCGGCGCCCGGCTGGGCTAGCATGGCGGGGGCATGCTGAACGATCCGGACCCTCCCTTTCCCCCGTCGCCACCGCTGACTCCCTGCATCGGCATCTGCCGGCTGGACGCGCGCGGCTATTGCATCGGTTGCCTGCGCAGCGGCGAGGAAATCGCCCGCTGGCGCGGCATGGCGGACGACGAGCGGCTGCGCTACATGCGCGAGATCCTGCCATCGCGCGCGGTGTCGTGATGGACGCCGTGCTGCCGACCCTGCGGTCCGCGCTGCGGCCGCTGTCCGATCCGCCTTCCGCGCCCGGCTGGAACCACGCCGAGATGGCCGACCTGCTCGGCGATGCGCCGCGCCGCCAGGCCGCCGTGCTGATGGGGCTGCGCGAAGGCGTGCAGCCGCGGCTGGTGCTGACCGTGCGCAACGACAACCTGCCGTCGCACGCGGGCCAGGTGGCGCTGCCCGGCGGGCGGCGCGATCCCGGCGACGCGGACCTGGTCGCCACGGCGCTGCGCGAGAGCGAGGAGGAGGTCGGGCTGGAGCCGTCGCTGGTGACGCCGCTCGGCTTCCTCGACTGCTTCGAGACGATCAGCGGCTACTGCGTCACGCCGGTGGTGGCGCGAATCGCCGAGTCGGCCCTGCTGCGTCCGGCGCCCGACGAGGTCGCCGAGGTATTCGAGGTGCCGCTGGCGTTCTTCCTCGATCCGGCCAACCTGCGCCGCTATACCATGGACTACCGCGGCCACCGGCGCGAGATGGTGGAGTTCGTCCACGGCGGCCACCGCATCTGGGGCGCCACCGCGGCGATGCTGTTGAACCTGCTGCAGAGGATGGGACGCACATGAGCCTGAAGACCACGCTGATCGCGGTTGACGAACTGGCCGCGCTGGCGCCGGCGGACGTGCTGGTCGTCGATTGCCGCAAGGATCTGGCCGACCCGGCGCAGGGCGAGCGCGACTACCGCGCCGGGCACATTCCCGGCGCGGTCTACGCCGATCTCGACCGCGACCTGTCGGACCTGAGCCGCAGCGCCCAGGGGCTGGGGCGCCATCCGCTGCCGCTGCCGGCCGCGTTCGCCGGCGTGCTGGGACGCTGGGGCTGGCGGCCCGGATTGCAGGTGGTGAGCTACGACGCCGGCAACGGCGCGCTGGCCGCGGCGCGGCTGTGGTGGCTGCTGCGGCTGGCGGGAATCCGCGAGGCGGCGGTGCTCGACGGCGGCTACGCGGCCTGGCTGGCCGCCGGCCTGCCGACGGAGACGGCCGTGCCGCAGCGCGTGCCTACCAAGGTCGAGCTGCATTTCGACGCGGGCCAGGTGGTGCTGGACCACGCGCGCCTGCTCGATGCGCCGGGACAGGTGCTGCTCGATGCGCGCGCCGCGCCGCGCTACCGCGGTGAGACGGAGCCGCTGGACCGCGCCGCCGGCCACGTGCCGGGCGCGCGCAACCGCCCGTTCGCCGACAACCTCGGCGCCGACGGCCGCTTCAAGCCGGCGGACCGGTTGCGGCAGGAATTCCTCGCCCTGCTCGGGACGCATGCGCCGGAGCAGGTGGTGCACATGTGCGNCCGCCTGCCACAACCTGCTGGCGATGGAACACGCCGGGCTGACCGGCTCGCGGCTGTACGCGCCCTCGTGGAGCGGCTGGGTGAGCGACGGGACGCGGCCCGTGGCGACGGGCGAGGAGTGAGAAGTGAGAAGTGAGAAGTGAGAGAGAGCCTGCTTACGGCACATCTCACTTCTCTCCACTCACTCCTGGCTTTTCACTTCTTGTTTTTCAGCCGCGCCACCAGGTGCTGCAGCACGGCCTGCGCCTGCGGATGGAGGAAGCCATCGACGAAGTCGTCGAGCGGCAGCTTGGACAGGTCGGTGGCGGCGATCAGGTCGGCGCGTGCCAGCGCACGGGTCGCCAGCATCGCGTGCGGCGGCAGCGCGAGCAGCTCGGCCAGCCAGTGCACGGCGCGGGTCGGCACCTGTTCCACCGCGGTGAGCTCGTCCACGAAGCCGCAGGCCAGCGCCTGTTCGGCATCGATCATCGCGCCGGCGACCAGCAGCCGTTCGGCGCGGTAGGTGCCGACCACGCGGCGCAGCGCGTACTGGATGCTCTCGGGCACGGTGAGGCCGACCTGCACCTCGTTCAGGCCGATCCTGTACGGCCCCTGCGCCATCACGCGGTAGTCGCAGAACAGCGCCAGCACCGCGCCACCCGCGGGGCTGTGGCCGGTGATCGCGGCGACGACCGGCAGCGGGGCGCGCGCCAGCTCGGCGCACAGCGCGAAGAATTCGCCCCAGTAGTCGCGCACGCCGGCGCGGTCGGGCTGCAGCAGCGCCGGCACGTCGACGCCGGCGGAGAACATGCCCTGCGCGCCGGACAGCACGATGCCGCGCGCGCCACCGGCGGGGGCCTGCGCGATGGCTTCGCGCAGCGCCGCGAGCATCCCGAAGTCCAGTGCGTTGACCGGCGGCCGGGCGAGCCGGATCTCGGTGATGTGGCCGTCATGGGGAAGGATGTCGAGCATGGGAGCGGCTCCGGTTACTGGGTCTGCTGGTCGGCGGACCAGCTATAGCGCACGGCATAGTCGAGCGTGGCCTTGCCGCCCGCGGGAACCTCGACGCGGAATTCCAGCACGTCGGGGGACTGCTTCGCCGGCTTGGCCGACGAGGACACCAGCGTCCACTGGCGCCAGCGGTTCGGATGCTCGCGCACGGTGACGGTGCGCGGCACATCGCCGGCATTGCTCAGGCTGATGCGGAACGCCTCGTCCATCGTGCGGCCGGCCTTGTCGACGCTGAACGCGGTGCGCTCGCGCTCGGCGCGCAGGTCGAACGAGGTGCCTAGCGTAATGGTGGCGTCGCTGCCCTTGGGCGTGTCGTCGATGCGGCCCTCGCCGACGAACTGCGGCGTGCCGTCGCGGTCGGCGCTCAGCACCCGCAGGTAGCCGGCCGGCAGGCTGTCGAACGCCTTCAGGCGCAGCGTGCTGGTGATCTGGTTGCCGCCGCCCTGGTTGAAGTCCGCGTTGAGCATCGGCTGCGCCGGCGACCAGCTTCCGCCCGTCTCGTACAGCGCGGTGCGTTCGCAATCCAGCGTGCGCGTGGCGTACAGCGGCACCTGGCTGATGCTGCCGTCGGGCAGGTCGACCGACTGCGGCAGGGTATAGATGCGATAGTCGGCCAGCGTGGACTGCTGCGGCATGTCGGCGCTTGCCGCCTTGGCGCTGTAGGCGCGCATCATCACCGGCTGCGGTGCCGACGGCTTGGCGAACTGCGGCGCACCGGCGACAAGCTTCAGTAGCGCGCCGTTCCAGTCGCGCCCGCTGCGGTTGGCGACGCTGGCGCGCGACTCGAACTGCATGCGGCAGCCGTTGCCCGGCTGCAAGGTGGCGACGTAGGCGGCGCGCCAGCCCAGGCCGCCGGTGGGATAGCTGAGCACCGCGTCGGCGCTGCCGGCGCGCGCGGCCTGCACGCGCAGTTCGAGCAGCGAGCCGGTCTGGAACTCGCCGCGCGCCTGCACCGAGGCGTAGTCGCGGATCAGGCTGGTGTTGCCGGCCCCGTCGCGCACCACCAGGCCGTCGCCGGCGCGCAGCAGGGTGCCGCTGGCCAGCGGCTGGCCGCCGGTGCCGAGCACGGTGACCGGCTGGCCGACCAGGCCGCCGAGCGCGGCGTTCGGCCCCTGGCCCAGGCGCAGGCGCTGCGAGAGCACCTTGGCGCTATCGCCGGCGACGTGCAGCGAGAGCGCCTCGGCGTCGAGGAACAGGGGCAGCCCGTCGAGCGCGAGCTGCTGCTCGCCGGCCTTGAGTTCCAGCCTGCGGAGTTCGCGCGCGACGGCGTAGCCGGCGTTGACGTTGCCGCCATCGGCGTCGAACAGTGCGCTGTCGTCGCTGCGATAGACGGTGAGGGCGGTCTGCTCGGCGGCCATGGCGGCTCCTGCTTGGAAGGTTGCGGCAAGTGCGAGGGCAAAGACGGACAGGGACGGCTTGCTCACGGGGAACTCCTTTTGGCTTGGTCGCAATGCCGCCGATCTTACCGGCCGGGCATGAAGCTGCGGCATCCGCATGGCGGGCCCGGTCGACCCCGTCGCGGGCGGTGCTGCGTTCAAGCGCGGCGATGGGGCCCGCGGCGTACGACCCGCCGCAGGTGCCGGAATGCGTCCGGATGCCTGCGCGCGGCTGCCTTCATGGCGATGCGGCCCCGGCCTGCGCCGGGCCGCGCACGGAGGGCTCAGCCGGCCGCGACGGCGCGGCGGATCGCCTCGGGCAGCGCCACCGCCGTGCCGGTGGCGGGATTCATCCATACCATCACCACGTGGCCGTCGCTGTAGAGATGGTCCGCGTCGCCGGCGTCGACGATGCGGTGGGCGATCGTCATCGAGCTGTTGCCCAGCCGTTCGCAGCGCAGCTCGATGTGCAGCGACGCCGGCCAGGCGATCGGCTGGCGGTAGTTGATGCTGCTCGCGGCCAGCACCGGCATCGACGTTTCGTCGAACCACGGCCCCGGCACGTGGCGCAGCCATTGCAGGCGCGCCTCCTCGAGGTAGGTGAGGTAGTTGGAATTGTTGACGTGGTTGAAGGCGTCGAGATCGCGCCAGCGGGCATCGATCTCGGCGACGAACAGCGGCGCCGCGGCGGTGGCCGGTTCGGCGGTGCCCGCGCTCGCGGCGGCTTCGGCGGCAGGGGGAGCGGTCGCGGCCTTCGTCTTGCGGGGGCGGGGCGGCTTGGGCGTGTCGCTGGCGGTCTTACTCATCCGTTCTTCTTCTTTTTCCCACGCATCGGCTTGTGCTTGTCGGCCGAGGCGATGTGCTTGAGGGTGGTCTTGCCGCGCGGGGCGGCGGCCTTGGCCGGGCGCGCCGGCTTCAGGTGCGGGGCGAGGAAGTGGCCGGTGTGCGATTCCTTCGTCGCGGCGACGGTTTCCGGCGTGCCGGCGACCAGGATGCGGCCGCCGCCGGCACCGCCTTCGGGGCCGAGGTCCACCACCCAGTCGGCGGTCTTGATCACGTCGAGGTTGTGCTCGATCACCACCACGGTATTGCCCTGGTCGACCAGCTGGTGCAGCACGTCGAGCAACTGCTCGATGTCGTGGAAGTGCAGGCCGGTGGTGGGCTCGTCGAGGATGTAGAGGGTGCGGCCGGTGTCGCGCTTGGAGAGCTCCTTGGACAGCTTCACGCGCTGCGCCTCGCCGCCGGACAGCGTGGTCGCGCTCTGGCCCAGCTTGATGTAGTCCAGACCGACCGCGCGCAGCGTGTCGAGCTTGCGCGCGATGGTCGGCACGTTCTCGAACAGCTTTAGCGCGTCCTCCACCGTCATGTCGAGTACGTCGGCGATGGTGTGGCCCTTGTAAAGGATGTCCAGCGTCTCGCGGTTGTAGCGCTTGCCGTGGCAGGCGTCGCAGGGCACGTACACGTCGGGCAGGAAGTGCATCTCCACCTTGATCATGCCGTCGCCCTCGCACGCCTCGCAGCGGCCGCCGCGCACGTTGAAGCTGAAGCGGCCGGCGGTATAGCCGCGCGAGCGCGCCTCCGGCACCTGCGCGTACAGCTCGCGCAGCGGGGTGAACAGGCCGGTGTAGGTGGCCGGGTTGGAACGCGGGGTGCGGCCGATCGGCGACTGGTCGATGTCGACCACCTTGTCGAACAGGTCCATGCCGGCGACCGACTTGAACGGCGCCGGCTGCGCGCTGGCGCCGTTCAGTTCGGCGGCGGCGAGGCGGAACAGGGTGTCGTTGACCAGGGTGGACTTGCCCGAGCCGGACACGCCGGTGACGCAGGTGAACAGGCCGGCCGGGATCTCCAGGTCCACGCCCTTGAGGTTGTTGCCGCGGGCGCCCTTCAGGCGCAGCCAGGAGGCGTCGTCGATCGGCTGGCGCCGTTCGGCCGGCACCTCGATGGCGCGCTTGCCGGACAGGAACTGCCCGGTGACCGAGCGGGGCGAGGCCAGCATGTCCTTCACCGTGCCCTGCGCCACCACCTCGCCGCCGTGCACGCCGGCGCCGGGGCCGATGTCGAGCACGTGGTCGGCCATGCGGATGGCGTCCTCGTCGTGCTCGACCACGATCACCGTGTTGCCGAGGTCGCGCAGGCGGGTGAGGGTGCCCAGCAGGCGCTCGTTGTCGCGCTGGTGCAGGCCGATCGATGGCTCGTCCAGCACGTACATCACGCCGACCAGGCCGGCGCCGATCTGCGAGGCGAGGCGGATGCGTTGGGCCTCGCCGCCGGACAGCGTGTCGGCCTGGCGGTCCAGGGTGAGGTAGTTGAGGCCCACGTCGTTGAGGAAGGTCAGCCGCTCGCGGATCTCCTTGACGATCTTCACCGCGATCTCGCCGCGCCAGCCGGCGAGCTTCAGTTCCTCGAAGAAGGCCAGCGCGTCGTCGATCGAGCGGTGGGTGAGCGACGGCAGGGCATGGTCGGCGACGAACACGTTGCGCGCAGAGCGGTTCAGCCGCTGGCCTTCGCAGTCCGGGCAGGGCTGGTCGCTGATGTACTTGGCCAGTTCCTCGCGCACGGCGGACGACTCGGTTTCCCGGTAGCGCCGCTCCAGGTTCGGCAGGATGCCCTCGAAGGCGTGCTCGCGGGTCACCTTGCCGCCGCGCTCGGTGATGTAGCGGAAGGCGATCTGCTCCTTGTCGCTGCCGTACAGGACGGCCTGCTGGGTGGCCTTGGGCAGGTCGCGCCAGGGCGTGTCCACGTCGAAGCCGTAGTGCGCCGACAGCGACTGCAGCATATGGAAATAGTACGGGTTGCGCCGGTCCCAGCCGCGGATCGCACCGCCGGACAGGGGCAGCTCCGGGTGGCCGACCACGCGCGCGGGGTCGAACACCTGGGTCACGCCCAGGCCGTCGCAGGCCGGGCAGGCGCCGATCGGCGAGTTGAACGAGAACAGCCGCGGCTCCAGCTCCGGCAGCGAGTAGTCGCACACCGGGCACGAATAGCGCGAGGAGAGCAGTTGCTCGGGCGCCTTGCCGTCGTCCATGTCGACCACGATCGCCAGGCCGTCACCCAGCCGCAGCGCGGTCTCGAACGATTCGGCCAGGCGCTGCTTGATGTCGTCGCGCGGGCGGAAGCGGTCGATCACCGCCTCGATGGTGTGCTTGATGCGCAGGCCCAGCGGCGGCACCGCGTCGAGGTCGTACACCTGGCCGTCCACGCGGGCGCGCACGAAGCCCTGCGCGCGCAACTGGTCGAACACCTGCACGTGCTCGCCCTTGCGCTCGCGGATCACCGGCGCCAGCAGCATGAATCGCTTTTCCGGGTCCAGCGCGAGCGTGGCGTCCACCATCTGGCTCACCGTCTGCGCTTCCAGCGGGATGCCGTGGTCCGGACAGCGCGGCGTGCCGACGCGGGCGTACAGCAGGCGCAGGTAGTCGTACACCTCGGTGATCGTGCCCACGGTGGAACGCGGGTTGTGCGAGGTGGATTTCTGTTCGATCGAGATCGCCGGCGACAACCCCTCGATGTGGTCGACGTCGGGCTTCTCCATCATCGACAGGAACTGCCGCGCATAGGCCGACAGCGACTCCACGTAGCGCCGCTGGCCCTCGGCGTAGATCGTGTCGAAGGCTAGCGAGGACTTGCCCGAGCCGGACAGGCCGGTGATCACGATCAGCCGGTCGCGCGGCAGGTCGATGTCGATGTTCTTGAGGTTGTGCGTGCGTGCGCCGCGGATGCGTATGGTGTCCATGACGCCGGGATATGGGGAGGATTGCGTACTATACCAACCCGGACAGGTCAGTTATTGCCCGCGCATTCCCCGGCCGCGCCGGTCGCCGCGATTTCCGTTGCCTGCCGCGCTGTGGCTAAATGCGGGGCCAGGCCGCGCGGGGCGGCGTGAACACCAACAACGAGGAGAGGGACATGCGTCAGTGGATCAAGATCGGTGCGGGGTTCGTGCTGGCCGCCGGTATGGGGGCTGCGTCCGCCGCGCAGCCGAGCGAGGCGCAGGTGCGCCAACTGATGGACGTGTTCGGGGTCGGCCGCATGCTGAGCCAGATGAACACCCAGATGGCCGGGGTGATGAGCCGGCAGTTGCCGTGCGTGCCGGCCAGCTACTGGCAGAGCTTCGTCGACGCCAACGGCACCCGCGACCTGACCAACCGCATGGTGCCGATCTACCAGCGCCATTTCACCGCCGAGGACATCGACGGCCTGCTGAAGTTCTACCGCTCGCCGCTGGGCCAGAAGGTGATCACCCAGATGCCGGCGACCATGGCCGAGGGCATGCAGATCGGCCAGCAGTGGGGCAAGCAGCGCGCCCAGGGCATGATCGCCGAGCTGCAGAAGAAGGGCACGATCGACGCGCAGGGCCGCTGCCCGGCCGCACCCGGCGTGGCACAGCCGGCCAAGCCCAAGGGCGCGCGCTGATCCGGCAGGCGGGGAGGTCGCCTGGTCAGTAATTGACCAGGCACGGTCCGGGTCGCTATACTCCCGCGTTCGCCGGGGCCCTATGGCCCTGGCGGAACCCAAGAGAATAACGACAGAAGGGATCATCCCATGAGTTACGCAGTCATCAAGACCGGCGGCAAGCAGTACCGCGTCCAGCAGGGCGACGTCCTGCGCGTGGAGCTGCTGGACGCCGAAGAGGGCGCCACCGTGAAGTTCGACCAGGTGCTGCTGCACGGCGCCGGCGAGTCGGTCACCGTGGGCGCGCCGCTGGTCGACGGGGTCACCGTCAGCGCCACCGTCCGCAAGCACGGTCGCGCCGACAAGATCCGCATCATCAAGTTCCGCCGCCGCAAGCACTACAAGCGCCAGCAGGGACATCGCCAGCATTTCACCGAAGTCGAGATCACGGGCATCAACGCCTGAGCAACTGGAGCACTTGAGTCATGGCACATAAAAAAGGCGTAGGTTCCAGCCGCAACGGTCGCGATTCGAACCCGAAGTACCTCGGCGTGAAGGTGTACGGCGGCCAGGCCATCGAGGCCGGCAACATCATCGTGCGCCAGCGCGGCACGCAGTTCCACCCGGGCACCGGCGTAGGCCTGGGCCGCGACCACACGCTGTTCGCCCTGGTCGACGGCGTGGTCGAGTTCAAGACCCGCGGCGAGCACAATCGCCGCTTCGTCAGCGTCGTCAAGGGCTGATCCCCTCCGAAGCTGCAGCGAAGGCCCCGCTCCGGCGGGGCTTTTGTTTTGTACGCAGGGAATCGGGAATAGGGAATCGGGAATGGCAAAAGCCGGCCTGTCGCCGGTCCCGCGCCACTACCCGGCTACACTGCTCCTGCCATTCCCGATTCCCCATTCCCAACTCCCGGCTCTCCCCCATGAAATTTGTCGACGAAGCGATCATCACGGTGCGTGCCGGCGACGGCGGCAATGGCTGCATCAGCTTTCGCCGCGAGAAGTTCATCCCGTTCGGCGGACCCGACGGCGGCGACGGCGGTGGCGGCGGTTCGGTCTGGCTGCTGGCCGACGAAGGCCTCAATACGCTGATCGATTTCCGCCACCAGCGCAGCTTCAAGGCGCAGCGCGGCCAGAACGGCATGGGCAGCCAGATGTATGGCAAGGGCGGCGAGGACACCACGATCCGCGTGCCGGTGGGCACGGTGGTCACCAACGTCGATACCGACGAGATCATCGGCGACCTCACCCGGCACGGCCAGCGCCTGCTGGTGGCCGAGGGTGGCAAGGGCGGCCTCGGCAACATCCACTTCAAGAGCTCGGTGAACCGGGCGCCGCGCAAGTCCACCCCCGGCACGCCGGGCGAGGTGCGCGAGTTGAAGCTGGAGCTGAAGCTGCTGGCCGACGTCGGCCTGCTCGGTTTCCCGAACGCCGGCAAGTCCACCTTCATCCGCGCGGTGTCCGCGGCGACCCCGCGGGTGGCCGACTATCCGTTCACCACGCTGCATCCGAACCTGGGCGTGGTCAGCCTCGGCACCGACCAGAGCTTCGTGATCGCCGACATTCCAGGCCTGATCGAGGGCGCCGCCGACGGCGCCGGGCTGGGCATCCAGTTCCTGCGCCACGTGTCGCGCACGCGCCTGCTGCTTCATCTGGTGGACATCGCGCCCATCGACGGTTCCGACGTGGTCGAGCAGGTGCGCGCGATCGAGCAGGAGCTGGCGAAGTTCGACCCGGAACTGCTGCAGCGTCCGCGCTGGCTGGTGCTGAACAAGGCCGACGTGCTGCCCGAGGACGAGCGCCAGGCGGTAGCCGAGGACATCGTGCGGCGGCTCGACTGGCAGCAGCCCTGGTTCCTGGTCTCGGCGATCGCGCGCGACAACACCATGGCGGTCTGCCAGCAGGTGCAGCGTTTCTTCGAGGCGCAGCGCGAAGCGAACGAAGGCCGCACCGACATGCTGCCCGGCGACGTGCGCCTGCGCGGGGAGCCGTAAGAGCCTGTTCAAAGTCTCCTTGTTGGACTGGAATCCCCTCGCGCTTCCCGCTCGTCATTCCTGCGAAAGCAGGAATCCAGT
>NZ_LMSL01000039.1:434698-434857 GCF_001428405.1 Frateuria sp. Soil773 | reverse complement strand
CCCTTCCCCAAAACCTAGAGGCACTGGATCCCAGCCTTCGCTGGGATGACGCTTCGTAGGGGGATACCCGAGAGACTGGAATCCCCTCGCGCCCCCACTCGTCCTTCCTGCGAAAGCAGGAATCCAGTGACTTTCCCTTCCCCAAAACCTAGAGGCATC
>NZ_LMSL01000039.1:427801-434671 GCF_001428405.1 Frateuria sp. Soil773 | reverse complement strand
GGTCAAGCAGGAGGCGCTTTTCAACAGCCGAAGGGCTGGTCATCCAGCGACTTTCCCTTCCCCTAGAACCTGGCGGCACGGGATCCTAGCCTGACCACCCCGCGGCCGTTGAGAGCCGCCGGGATGACGTTTTTGGGGGACGCCCTGGGAGATTTTGAACAAGTTCTAAGGCGTCTGCGGCCCTGCGGGCGGGTATGCGCAGGGCAGCTCCGTTGGTGCCCAGGACGGGCCTGGTGATCGGGGCTGTGAGGCGCGTCCGGCGACCGCTCATGGAGCCGCCGGCGCGGCCGGCCGAAAGCGCGGGCAGGGCGAATACCATCCATCGGCATTCCCGCCGCCACCATGCCTCGGCCTCGCATTCTGTGCGCGGGCCGGACACGAAAAAGCCGGCTTGCGCCGGCTTTTTCATACAACCCAAATCGCGTCGCCGGCTTATGCCAGTTCGCGGATCTTGGCGTTCAGGCGGCTCTTGTGGCGGGCAGCCTTGTTCTTGTGGATCAGGCCGCGGGCGGCGTAGCGGTCCATGACCGGCTGCGCGGCGGCGAACGCGGCGACGGCGCCAGCCTTGTCCTTGGCCTCGATGGCCTTGACGACCTTCTTGAGGGCGGTGCGCACCATGGAGCGGGCGCTGACGTTGCGCAGGCGGCGCTGCTCGGACTGGCGCGCGCGCTTCTTCGCGGACTTGATGTTGGCCAAGGTAGAACTCCGGAATAGCTTGGGTTGGAAAAAAGACGTGCAATTATGCGGGCAATGCCCTGTTGCGTCAACCGCTTGGCCGCTCCGTGCAGGGGCGGCCGGGCGTGTCGGACGGGTGCCCGCCGCGCACGGGCGGAAACGGGATCGCCATTGTGCCACAGCACGGCTGTCAACTTGCCCTTGCCGGCTGCCAAACTAGCCGTCCGCGCGCCGCCGTCGAGGCCGGCGCGGTCCATTGCCAGAAGGTCGTCGCCAGGCGCATGAAGCCACCCAGCATGTTCCGCGGGCTGCTCTCGTTCAGCAGCATGACGATGGTATCGCGCGTGCTCGGCCTGGTCCGGGACATGTCGATCAATGCGGCGTTCGGCGCCAACGCGGCCACCGACGCATTCTGGGTGGCGTTCCGCATCCCCAACTTCATGCGCCGGCTGTTCGCCGAGGGCTCGTTCTCCACCGCCTTCGTGCCGGTGTTCACCGAGGTGAAGGAGAAGAGCAGCCATGCCGACCTGAAGGACCTGATGGCGCGGGTGTCGGGCACGCTCGGCGGCGTGCTGCTGGTGGTCAGCGCGCTGGGCATCGTGTTCGCGCCCGAGGTCACCGCCCTGTTCTCGCCCGGGGCGATCGGCGAGCCGGGCAAGTTCGGGCTGACCGTGCAGTTGCTGCGGCTGACCTTCCCGTTCCTGCTGTTCGTGTCGCTGACCGCGCTGGCCGGCGGCGCGTTGAACAGCTTCCACCGCTTCGCCCTGCCGGCGCTGACGCCGGTGATCCTCAACCTGTGCATGATCGCCGGCGCGCTGTGGCTGGCGCCCCGGCTGCACACGCCGATCCTGGCGATGGGCTGGGCGATCCTCGCCGCCGGCATCCTGCAACTGCTGTTCCAACTGCCGGCGCTGCGCGGGCTGGACCTGCTGGCGCTGCCGCGCTGGGGCTGGGGCCATCCGCAGGTGCGCCGGATCATGCGGCTGATGGTGCCCACCCTGTTCGGCTCGTCGGTGGCGCAGATCAACCTGCTGCTGGACACGGTGGTCGCCTCGCTGCTGGTCGCCGGCTCGCAGAGCTGGCTGTCGCAGGCGGACCGCTTCCTGGAGCTGCCGCTGGGCGTGTTCGGCGTGGCGCTGGGAACGGTGATCCTGCCGGCGCTGTCGCGCCACCACGTGGCGACCGACCGCATCGGCTTCTCGCGGGCGCTGGACTGGGGGCTGCGCACCACCTTGCTGATCGCGGTGCCGGCGATGCTCGGCCTGCTGCTGCTGGCCGAGCCGCTGGTGGCGACGCTGTTCCAGCACGGGCACTTCCGCCCGTTCGACACGCGGATGGCGACGTTGTCGGTTTCCGCGCTGAGCTTCGGCCTGCCGGCGTTCGCCCTGGTCAAGGTGCTGCTGCCGGCCTTCTACGCGCGGCAGGACACGCGCACGCCGGTACGCGCGGGCGTGGCCGCGCTGGTGTCCAACATGGCGTTGAACGCGCTGTTCCTGGCGCTGCTGTTCCTGCTGTGGGCATCGCCCGCGCAGAGGCAGGGCTCCTGGCTGGCGGGGCTGGCGGCGATCCCGGGCCTGCACATGGCGCTGGGCCTGGCCAGCGCGGTGGCCAGCTACGTCAACCTCGGCCTGCTCTGGCGCTGGCTGAAGCGCGCCGGCGTCTACGAGCGCCAGCCGGGCTGGGGGCGCCACCTGCTGCGGCTGGCGCTGGCATGCGCGGCGATGGTCGCGGTGCTGCTGCTGGGGCGCTGGCTGTGGACGGACTGGACCGCGGTCGCGGTGCCGACCCGGGTGTGGCGCCTGGCCGTGCTGGTGGCGGCCGGCGGCGCGAGCTACCTGGCGGTGCTGTTCGCCGCCGGCTTCCGGCTGGGCGAGTTGAAGGGGGCGTGAGGCCGCTTCGCCGCGCAGGGGGCAGGGCGGCCTTTCCAGCCGCTATACTCGGCGGATGATGAGACTTTCCCGGGACGTCGCGGGGCCGTGCCTGGCTCCCGGCGGCAGCGTGATCGCGGTCGGCGCCTTCGACGGCCTGCACCTCGGCCACCAGGCATTGCTGGCCGAGGTGCGCGAGCGCGCGGCGGCGCTCGGCCATGCGCCGATGGTGGTGAGTTTCGAGCCGCTGCCGCGGGCGTATTTCTCGAAGGAGCCGGTGCCACGGCTGTCCGGCGTGCGCGAGAAGCTGCGCGGTTTCGAGGCGGCCGGCATGGCCCACGCGCTGCTGCTGCGCTTCAACGCCGCGCTGACCGCGATGTCGGCCGAGGATTTCGTGCGGCGCGTGCTGGTCGAGCGGCTGGCGGTGCGCGAGGTCTGGGTGGGCGGCGACTTCCGTTTCGGCCACAAGCGGGCCGGCGACGTCGCCCTGCTCGAACGGATGGGCGAGCAATGCGGTTTCGCGGCATGCACGATGCCCCCGGTCCTGCTCGACGGCAGCCGCGTCTCGGCCAGCCGCGTGCGCACGCTGCTGGCCGCCGGCGAGTTCGCCGGCGCCGCCGTCCTGCTGGGCCGCCCGTTCGTGATCGAGGGCAAGGTGGAGTACGGCAACCAGCTTGGCCGCACGCTCGGTTTTCCCACGGCCAACATCCACCTGCGCGAGCGGACCAGCCCGGTGCACGGCATCTTCGCGGTGCGCGTGGGCCTGGGCGAGGGCGAGTGCAGTTGGCCCGGCGTGGCCAGCCTGGGCGTGCGCCCGACCGTGAACCAGGTGGCCGAGCCGCTGCTGGAAGTGCACCTGTTCGACTTCGACGGCGACCTGTATGGCCAGCGCATGGCGGTGGAGTTCGTCGGCAAGCTGCGCGACGAGCAGAAATTCGACGGACTGGACGCATTGAAGGCGCAGATGGATGATGATGCGCGTTCGGCCCGCGAGATCCTGGGCATGAACCCCGTATTGATCCGGGCATGACCGGTCCGCACATGAAGGCGAACGACATGAGTGCAGCACGACGTCATCCAGTCCACGGCGCGAACGCGGCCGCGGCGATCATTATTATTTGAAGCCACCGCCGAGGCGCGTGCGCTTGCCGCCGCGCGCGGCAGGCAGTTGGCACGGCGCCTCGGTTGCCCGGTCGGGCATCGAGGCGGGAACGAACCGGTGATGCCGTCGCGGTGACGGCTCCCACAGACGGCGCCCGAGCGATGACCCAGGACTACAAGAGCACGATCAACCTGCCGCAGACGGATTTCCCGATGCGCGGCGACCTGCCCAGGCGCGAGCCGGGCTGGCTGGCCGAGTGGGAGCGGGTCGACCGCTATGCGCAGATCCAGCGCGAGACCGCCGGCCGCGACAAGGTGTTCGTGCTGCACGACGGCCCGCCGTACGCGAACGGCGCGATCCACATCGGCCACGCGGTCAACAAGATCCTCAAGGACATGACGGTCAAGTCCAAGCTGCTGGCCGGCCATCGCGCGCCGTACGTGCCGGGCTGGGACTGCCATGGCCTGCCGATCGAGATCGCGGTGGAAAAGAAGTTCGGCAAGCCGGGCGACAAGCTCGATGCGCGCGCCTTCCGCCAGAAGTGCCGTGAGTACGCGGCCGAGCAGATCGACGAGCAGCGCGGCGGCTTCCGCCGGCTCGGCGTGCTGGGCGACTGGCAGCAACCGTACCGCACCATGGATTTCCGCTACGAGGCCGACATGGTCCGCGCGCTGGCGCGCATCGTCGCCAATGGCCACGTGGTACGCGGCGCCAAGCCGGTGTACTGGTGCTTCGACTGCGGCTCGGCGCTGGCCGAGGCGGAGATCGAATACGGCGATAAGCAGTCGCCGGCGGTCGACGTGGCCTACGACGCGGTGGACGCCAAGGCGCTGGCCGCGATCTTCGGCGTGGACGCGGGCGACGCCATCGTGGCCGTGCCGATCTGGACCACCACGCCGTGGACGCTGCCGGAAAGCCAGGCGGTGGCGCTGGGCGCGGAGCTGGAGTACGCGCTGGTCGAAGGCCCCTCGCGCGATGGCAGGCGCGTTCTGCTGGTGGTTGCCGCCGCACTGGCGGGGAAGGCGCTGGCGCGTTACGGCATCGAGTCGCCCGAGATGCTCGGCCATGCCGTCGGCGCCGCGCTGGACGACACGATGCTGCGCCACCCGTTCTACGACC
Source organism: Frateuria sp. Soil773 (assembly GCF_001428405.1). GTDB lineage: Bacteria > Pseudomonadota > Gammaproteobacteria > Xanthomonadales > Rhodanobacteraceae > LMSL01. The sequence continues at coordinate 429,907 of NZ_LMSL01000039.1, read as the reverse complement.
GCGAGCTGCCGGTCATCCTCGGCGAGCACGTCAGCGCCGAGGACGGCACCGGCGCGGTGCATACCTCGCCCGACCACGGCGTGGAAGACTTCGTGGCGGCCCGCGAGCACGGCATCGGCCTGCTCAACTACATCGGCGCGCGCGGCGCCTACCGCGAGGACACGCCGAAGGCCGGCGACCTCGACCTGGCCGGCATGCACATCTGGAAGGCCAACGACGCCATCGTCGAGCTGCTGCGCGCGAGCGGCTCGCTGCTGGCGCACGCGAGGATCGAGCACAGCTACCCGAACTGCTGGCGGCACAAGACGCCGGTGATCTTCCGTGCCACGCCGCAGTGGTTCATCGGCATGGAGCAGGCGCAGTTGCGCGACACCGCGCTGACCTCGATCAAGTCGGTGCGCTGGGTGCCGGGCTGGGGCGAGGAGCGCATCGCCGGCATGGTGGCCGGACGCCCGGACTGGTGCATCAGCCGCCAGCGCACCTGGGGCGTGCCGATCGCGCTGTTCGTGCACAAGGCCACGCAGGAGCCGCATCCGGACTCGGTCGCGCTGATGGAGCAGGTGGCGAAGAAGGTGGAGCAGGGCGGTATCGACGCGTGGTACGAGCTCGACGCGGCCGAACTGCTCGGCGACCAGGCGCAGGACTACGAGAAAGTCACCGACGTGCTCGATGTCTGGTTCGATTCGGGCGTCACCCACTACGGCGTGATCGGCCAGCGGCCGGAGCTGCAGCAGGGCACGGCCAGCCACTACAAGGTGATGTACCTGGAAGGCTCCGACCAGCACCGCGGCTGGTTCCAGTCCTCGTTGCTCACCTCGGCGGCGATCCACGGGCGCGCGCCGTACGACGACGTGCTCACCCACGGCTTCACCGTGGATGCCTCGGGCCGCAAGATGTCCAAGTCGCTGGGCAACGTGGTGGCGCCGCAAAAGGTGATGGACACGCTCGGCGCCGACGTGCTGCGGCTGTGGGTGGCCTCGGCCGACTACCGCAACGAGATGACCGTCTCCGACGAGATCCTCAAGCGCGTCTCCGACAGCTACCGGCGCATCCGCAACACCGCGCGCTTCCTGCTCGGCAACCTCGACGGCTTCGATCCGGCCAAGCATCTGGTCGAGGTGGAAGACAGCCTGCTGCTCGACCAGTGGGCGGTGCAGCAGGCCTACGACGTGCAGCAGGCGGTGGTGGCCGCCTACGAGCGCTACGACTTCCCCGAGATCGTCGCGCGCGTGCAGAACTTCTGCACCAACGAACTGGGCGCGCTGTACCTCGACATCACCAAGGACCGGCTGTACACGATGCCGACCGACAGCCACGGCCGGCGCAGCGCGCAGAGCGCGATGTACCGCATCGCCGAGGCGCTGGTGCGCTGGCTGGCGCCGATCCTCAGCTTCACCGCCGAGGAGGTGTGGCAGGCGCTGCCGGGCGAGCGCGGCGAGAGCGTGCTGTTCGAGACCTGGTACGAAGGACTGGCCGCCACCCAGGGCTCGCCCGAACAGCGGCGCTGGTGGGCCGACCTGCTGGCGATCCGCGACAGCGCCGCGCGCGTGCTGGAAGGCATGCGCAAGGCCGAAAGGATCGGCGCGGCGCTGGAGGCGAAGCTGGCGATCCACGCCGACGAGGCCACGGTGGCGCGCTACGCGCCGGCGATCGACGAACTGCGCTTTTTCTTCATCACCTCCGACGTGCGCCTGGACAAGGCCGGCGGCCAGCCGGAGGACGCCGTGCTGACCGAGCTGGAAGGCGCCGATGTGTGGACCTCGGCCACGGTCAGCGAGGCCGCCAAGTGCGTGCGCTGCTGGCACCGCCGCGAGGACGTCGGCAGCCATGCCGCGCACCCGGAACTGTGCGGGCGCTGCGTGAGCAATGTGGAAGGTCCCGGCGAGACGCGGCGCTGGTTCTGACGGATGGCACCGATGGCCCGCGACGAACTGCCCGTGGAAGCGGTTCATGCGGCGCGCTCCGCCTGCATGGCGGAGCGCGTAACCGCATTCCCTCCGGGCACAGCGCGCCGGCTGTTGCGATCTGGCCGCGCCGCGTCGCTCGCCACCCGCCAATCCGGCATAGGCTGGGATCCGGTGGCTTGCATGTTCCAGAGCCCGAAGT
>NZ_LMSL01000039.1:427671-427754 GCF_001428405.1 Frateuria sp. Soil773 | reverse complement strand
GCGCGCCAGGTGTTGCGATCCGGCCGCACCGCGTTGTTCGCCACCCGCCAACCCGGCACAGGCTGGGACCCGGCGGCTTGCAT
>NZ_LMSL01000039.1:297843-427587 GCF_001428405.1 Frateuria sp. Soil773 | reverse complement strand
GCGCGCCAGGTGTTGCGATCCGGCCGCACCGCGTTGTTCGCCACCCGCCAACCCGGCACAGGCCGGGATCCGGCGGCTTGCATGTCCCAGAGCCCGAAGCCACTGGATCCCGGCTTGCACCGGGATGACGGTGCTATGGTCTCGGACTTTTCCGCTTTTCCCTTTCGCATTCGAAAGCCGATTTTTTCCCGCAAGCCAACGCCCTCCCGCAAACAGGGCGAGCGGCGAGCCGGAAGCCTCGCACCCATGACTGGCGAACCCACATGACCCACAAGCCCAACGCCTTGCCCTGGCTGCTGCTTTCCGCCGCCGTCATCGTCCTCGACCAGCTCAGCAAGTGGTGGGCGCTGGTCGCGCTGCAGCCGGCCGGTACGCCGCATCCGGTGATCCCGGGCCTGCTCAACTGGACGCTGGCCTTCAATACCGGCGCCGCGTTCAGTTTCCTTGCCGACGGTACCGGCTGGCAGCGCTGGTTCTTCGTGGCGCTGGCGGTGGTGATCAGCGTCATGCTGGTGGTATGGCTGGCGCGCACGGCGCGCCGGGACTGGCGCAATGCCGCGCCGCTGGCACTGGTCATCGGCGGTGCGTTGGGCAACCTGATCGACCGCCTGCACGCGGCCCAGGTCACCGATTTCATCCACGTGCATTTCCGCCAGTGGAACTATCCGGTGTTCAACCTGGCCGATTGCGCGATCACCGTCGGCGCGGTGCTGCTGGTGGCGTTCGGGCTGTTCGGCGGCAGGGAGAAAGGCGACGTGCGATAATCGCCGCCTTCCCCTTTACTCGCATGGCGGGCCGACGCCAGGCTTTCATTATGGACATCCTGCTTGCCAATCCCCGTGGCTTCTGCGCCGGCGTCGACCGCGCCATCGCCATCGTCGAGCGCGCGCTGGAATCCTACGGCGCGCCGATCTACGTACGGCACGAGGTGGTGCACAACCGCTACGTGGTCGACAAGCTGCGCGCCGACGGCGCGGTGTTCGTCGAGGAACTGCACGAGGTGCCCGACGGCGCCACGGTGATCTTCAGCGCGCACGGCGTGTCGCAGGCGGTGCGCGAGGAAGCGGACCAGCGCCGGCTCAAGGTGTTCGACGCCACCTGCCCGCTGGTCACCAAGGTGCACATGGAGGTGGCGCGGCTGGGCCGGATCGGGCGCAGCGTGGTGCTGATCGGCCATGCAGGCCACCCCGAGGTGGAAGGCACGATGGGTCAGTGGAACGAGGCCAACGCGGGCGAGATCCTCCTGGTGGAGTCGGTCGAATCGGTCGCCACGCTGGCGCCGAGGTTCCCGCACCAGTTGTCCTACGTCACCCAGACCACGCTGTCGGTGGACGACACCAAGGCGATCATCGAGGCGCTGCGCGCGAAGTTCCCCGACATCGAGGGGCCGCGCAAGGACGACATCTGCTACGCCACGCAGAACCGCCAGGATGCGGTGCGCCGGCTGGCCGACGCGGTCGACCTGATGCTGGTGGTCGGCTCGGTCAACAGCTCCAATTCCAACCGCCTGCGCGAGCTGGCCGAGAAGCAGGGCGTACGCTCGTTCCTGATCGACGGCGCCGAGCACATCGAGCGTAGCTGGCTGGACGGCGTGAGCCGCATCGGCCTCACCGCGGGCGCCTCGGCGCCGGAGAAGCTGGTGCGCGACGTGATCGCGCGCCTGCAGTCGTGGGGCGCAGGCGAGGTGCGCGAGCTGGACGGCGAGGCGGAGACGATCACCTTCGCGCTGCCGAAGGAACTGCGCATCGCCGGCGGCAACGTGCCGGCGAGCCTGTAGCGGCCGGCGCCCGCGCCGGCGGCGGCTTCAGGATTTCAGCACGCTCCAGCGCGTGCCCTGGGCGCCATCCTCGATGGCGACGTTCATCGCCGCCAGTTCGTCGCGGATCGCATCGGCGCGCTTGAAATCGCGCGCCGTGCGCGCCGCGCGGCGTTCCTCCAGCAGGGCCTCGATGCGTGCCTCGTCGATCGCCTGGTCGGCGCTGCCGCGCCTGAACCAGGCTTCCGGGTCCTGCTGCAGCAGGCCGAGCAGGGCGCCGCCGCCGAGCAGGGCGGCTTTCGCCCCGGCGCTGCCGTCCTGGCGCGCCGTGTCGGCGAGCAGGGCCAGTTCGGCCAGCGCCTGCGGCGTGTTGAGGTCGTCGCACAGCGCGGCTTCCACCCGTTCGGGGACGGGCAGCCGCGCGGCATCCACCTCCACCGCGGCGAGGTCGCGCAGTACGCGGTACCAGCCGTCGAGCGTGCTGACCGCCTGCGCGATGGCGCCTTCGGACCAGTCCAGCGGCTGCCGGTAGTGGCCGCGCAGCAGCAGCAGGCGCAGCGCCTCGGGCGGGTGCAGCTTCAGCAGTTCGTGCACCAGCAGCACGTTGCCCAGCGACTTGGACATCTTGCGGCCGTCGAAGGTGAGCATGCCGTTGTGCATCCACCAGCGCGCGAAGGTCTTGCCGCCGTGCGCGCAGGTGGACTGGGCGATCTCGTTCTCGTGGTGGGGAAACTGCAGGTCGACGCCGCCCGCGTGGATGTCGATGGTCTCGCCCAGGTGCGCCGCGCTCATCGCCGAGCATTCGATGTGCCAGCCGGGGCGGCCCCGGCCCCAGGGGCTGTCCCAGCCCGGCAGTTCCGGCGTGGACGGCTTCCACAGCACGAAGTCGGCGGGGTTCTTCTTGTAGGGCGCGACCTCGACGCGGGCGCCGGCGATCATTTCCTCGGTGTCGCGGCCGGACAGCGCGCCGTAGGCCGGGTACGAGTCGACGTCGAACAGCACGTGGCCCTCGGCCGCGTAGGCGTGGCCGCTGGCGATCAGCGATTCGTTCATCGCGATGATCTGGCCGATATGGGCGGTGGCGTGCGGCTCGACGTCCGGCGCGGCGATGCCGAGGCCGGCCATGTCCTCGCGGTAGGCCCGGATGTAGCGCTCGGTGACGGCGGAGATGTCCACGCCGAGATCCTGGGCGGCGGCGTTGATCTTGTCGTCCACGTCGGTGATGTTGCGGGCGTAGACCACGTTCGGGTAATGCCGCCGCAGCAGCCGCGCCAGCACGTCGAACACCACCGGGCCGCGCGCGTTGCCGATGTGCACGTAGTTGTAGACCGTGGGCCCGCACAGGTACAGGGTCACCCGGTTCGGGTCGAGCGGGACGAACGGCTCGGTACGGCGGGTCAGGCTGTTATGGAGCGAAATCGGCATCGACGGGTCCGCGGGCAGGGCACAGGTCAGCCGTGCATCTTAACAAGGTGTAAGCGGCCCGGCCGGGGTCCAGCCATTCTAAGCGTTGATTCAGTGTGAATTTGCTGCAATGAGACACGCGCAGAGAAGCGCCTACACGTCCCGAGCCAAGAGGTCGCCATGACCAAGCTGTTTCTCCCCGCGCTGGCGCTTGCCCTGGTGGCAGCCGGCGCGTCTGCGCAGGACGCGCGTTATGCGAACAACGACGACAATACCCACTACGGCTGGGCCGATGTCCTGCGGGTGGACCCCGTCTACGGCATCGCCCGCACCGAGGTGCCCCGGCAGGAATGCTACGACCAGCCCGTGGTACGCCACGAGGGCGGCAACTCCACTGCCGGCACCCTGCTCGGCGCGGTGATCGGCGGCGTCCTGGGCAACACGGTCGGCAAGGGCGACGGCCGCAAGGCGGCTACCGTCGCCGGCGCCGTGGCCGGCGGCGCGATCGGCAACGGCGTCTCGCGCCGCGGCGGCGACTACCAGGACACCGAGACCCACTGCCGCGACGTCAGCTCGGTCAGCGAGCAGCGCCGCCTGACCGGCTACGACGTGGAATACCGCTACCACGGCGAGGTCTACGTCTCGCGCCTGAACTACGACCCCGGCGAGCGGCTGCGGGTACGGGTGAGCGTGGCGCCGGCGGACTGAGCCGCCAACCATCGCCAACCTCGATGCGCCCCCTTGCCCAAGGGGGCGTTTTTTGTGCGGTGGGCCACGGCCTTGAGCCTTGTCCCGTGCCGGCCGCGCCAGATCGCGCCGAATTTTGTTGCACGGCAGCGATATTCTCGTCATCATGGCAGGACGATTTCCCGGAACCCTCATGTCTACAGCCGTCTATACCGCCAACGTCCTGACCAGCGCCCGCATGGCCGCCGGGATGACGTCGCGTGCCCGTCGACCGATGAACCGACATCCGGCCGGGTAGGCTGTCGCGCGCATTTCATGCAAGTCGACGACAAAACCCGGCCTCGAGCCGGGTTTTTTGTTTTCTGGATCTGACTCACGCGGCTGCCGCCGCAGGGAAAAACCGATGACTCTTCGCCACTTCCTCACCACCCAGGACTACAGCCGCGCCGAGATCGACGCGTTGCTGGAGCAGGCGGCCGCCTTCAAGCGTTCGCCGCGCGGCCAGCAACTGGCCGGCAAGTCGGTCGCGCTGCTGTTCTTCAACCCGTCGATGCGCACCCGCACCAGCTTCGAGCTGGGCGCGTTCCACCTGGGCGGCCACGCGATCGTGCTGGCGCCGGGCAAGGACGCCTGGCCGATCGAGTTCGAGGCGGGCAGCGTGATGGACGGCGACACCGAGGAGCACATCGCCGAGGTGGCGCGCGTGCTCAGCCGCTACGTCGACCTGATCGCCGTGCGCGCCTTCCCGAAGTTCCAGGACTGGTCGGTGGACCGCGAGGACAAGGTGATCAAGGCGTTCGCGCAATACGCCACGGTGCCGGTGATCAACATGGAGACGATCACCCACCCCTGCCAGGAGCTGGCGCATGCGCTGGCGATGAAGGAACACCTGGGCGACCTGACGAAGAAGAAGTACGTGCTGACCTGGACCTACCATCCGAAGCCGCTGAACACCGCGGTGGCCAATTCCGCGCTGCTGATCGCCACCAAGATGGGCATGGACGTGACCCTGCTGTGCCCCACGCCCGACTACGTGCTGGACGAGCGCTACATGACGTCCGGACGTCTGAACGCCGAGCAGAACGGCGGCTCGCTCAAGGTCAGCCACGACATCGAGGAAGCCTACGCCGGCGCCGACGTGGTCTACGCCAAGAGCTGGGGCGCGCTGCCGTATTTCGGCAGGTGGGAGCAGGAGAAGCCGATCCGCGAGGCGCACCGGCACTTCATCGTGGACGAGGCGAAGATGGCGCTGACCAACCATGGCCTGTTCAGCCACTGCCTGCCGCTGCGCCGCAACGTGAAGGCCACCGACGCGGTGATGGACGCGCCGTACTGCATCGCCATCGACGAGGCCGAAAACCGCCTGCACGTGCAGAAGGCGGTGATGGCACTGCTGGCGGGCCAGGGCTGAGCCGGCCGTCATGTATACGCCGAAGCACTTCGCCGAGACGCGCACCGAGGCCCTGCACGGGCTGATCCGCGACTACCCGTTCGCCAGCTTGGTGGTGCAGGGGCCGGATGGACTTGTCGCCAACCATTTGCCGTTCGAGCTGGTGGACGGGGTCTTGCACGGCCACGTGGCGCGCGGCAACGAGCTGGCCCGGCTGGACGGCGCCGAGGTGCTGGCGATCTTCCGTGGCCCGGACGGCTACGTCAGCCCGAACTGGTATCCGAGCAAGCACGAGACCGGGCGCGAGTTGCCGACCTGGAACTACGCGGTGGCGCACGCGCACGGCCGGCTGCGGGTGACCGGCGACGCGGCCTGGCTGCGCCGGTTGCTGGAAAGGCTCACCGATCGCCACGAGGCCGGCCAGCCGCAGCCGTGGAAGATCGGCGATGCGCCGGACGACCACGTCGAGAAATCGCTGCGCGCGATCGTCGGCCTCGAAATCGCCATCGACCGCATCGAAGGCAAGTTCAAGCTGAGCCAGAACCATCCCGGGCGCAACCGCGAGGGCGTGATCGCCGGCCTGCGCGAACGCGACGGCGACGGCGACGCGGAACTGGCCGACCTCATGGTCCGACAGGAGACGAAGCCGTGACACGCCCACATCACTACCGCGTCGACGTGGAATGGACCGGCAACCGCGGCAGCGGCACCGACGGCTACCGCAACTACGGCCGCGACCACGTGATCCGCATCGAGGGGAAGCCCGATATCGCCGGCTCGTCCGATCCCACCTTCCGTGGCGACGCCTCGCGCCACAACCCCGAGGACATGCTGGTGGCCGCGCTCTCCACCTGCCACATGCTGTCCTACCTGCACATGGCCACCGTGGCCGGGGTGGTGGTCACCGCCTATGCCGATGCCGCCGAAGGCACGATGCAGACCGAAGGCGACGGCGGCCGCTTCACCGAAGTGGTGCTGCGCCCCACGGTCACGATCAGCGCCGCCAGCGACCCGGCCAAGGCCCAGGCCGCCCACGAGGCGGCGCACCACGCCTGCTTCATCGCCAACTCGGTGAATTTCCCGGTGCGCTGCGAGCCGCGGGTGGTCGTGAGCGGGGAATAGGGAATCGGGAATAGAGAATCGTCCAGAGCAGTTTTTCGTAACTTGTCCGTTTTGCCACGTCCGCATTTTCCAGGAAACCATCATGTCGAACGCTTCTACCATTCCCCATTCCCCATTCCCCATTCCCGCCCCCGGAAAAGGCAGGCACATCGTGCTTGCCTTTTCCGGGGGCCTCGACACCAGCTTCTGCGTGCCCTACCTCCAGGAGCGCGGCTGGGCCGTGCACACCGTGTTCGCCGATACCGGCGGCGTGGACGCCGAGGAGCGTGCCTTCATCGAGAACCGCGCGAAGGAGCTGGGCGTGGCCAGCCACGTCACCGTCGATGGCGGCCCGGCGATATGGGAGGGTTTCGTCAAGCCGTTCGTGCAGGCGGGCGAGGGCTACCAGGGCCAGTATCCGCTGCTGGTGTCCGACCGCTACCTGATCGTGGAGGCCGCGCTCAAGCGCGCCGCCGAACTGGGCACGCGGGCGATCGCGCACGGCTGCACCGGCATGGGCAACGACCAGGTGCGCTTCGACCTGGCGGTGAAGGCGCTGGGCGACTACGAGATCGTGGCGCCGATCCGCGAGATCCAGAAGGAGCACACGCAGACGCGCGCCTACGAGCAGAAGTTCCTGGAGGAGCGCGGCTTCGGCGTGCGCGCCAAGCAGCAGGCCTACACCATCAACGAGAACCTGCTCGGCCTGACCATGTCCGGCGGCGAGATCGACAAGTGGCAGGCGCCGGGCGAGGGCGCGGTGGGCTGGTGCAAGCCGCGCGCCGAATGGCCGTCCGAACCGCTGCGCGTGAAGATCGGTTTCGTCCGCGGCGAGGCGGTGACGCTGGACGGCGAGAAGATCGCCGGCCATCGGCTGCTGGCCAGGCTCAACGGCCTGTTCGCGCAGTACGGCGTGGGCCGTGGCATCTATACCGGCGACACCACGATCGGCCTGAAGGGCCGCATCATCTTCGAGGCGCCGGGCCTCACCGCGCTGCTCGCCGCGCACCGCGCGCTGGAGGAAGCGGTGCTCAGCAAGCAGCAGAACCGCTTCAAGCCCGAAGTGGCGCGCAAGTGGGTGGAGCTGGTCTACGAGGGCTTCTTCCACGACCCGCTGAAGACCGACCTGGAAGCGTTCCTGGCATCGAGCCAGGCCGCGGTCAACGGCGAGGTGACGCTGGAAACCGCCGGCGGCGTCGTCAACGCCGTGGCGGTGGAGTCGAAGCACATCCTCAACGCCAAGGGCGCCACCTACGCGCAGTCGGCCGACTGGGGCGTGACCGAGGCCGAGGGCTTCATCAAGCTGTTCGGCATGAGCAGCACGCTATGGGCCGAGGTCAACCGATGAGCGGCCTGCTCGACGCGACGCTGGAACACTTGAGGGCACTGGTCGGCTTCGACACGCGCAATCCGCCGCGGGCGATCGGCACCGGCGGCATGTTCGACTACCTGCGCGCGCAGTTGCCGGACTTCGAGGTCACGGTGACCGACTACGGCGCCGGCGCGGTGACCCTGCACGCGGTGCGCGGCCAGCCGAAATACCTGTTCAACGTGCACATGGACACGGTGCCGGATTCGCCGCACTGGAGCGCGGACCCGCACGTGCTGCGCGTGGAGGGCGACCGTGCGATCGGCCTCGGCGCCTGCGACATCAAGGGCGCGGCGGCGGCGCTGCTGGCGGTGGCGCGCGCCACCGAGGGTCCGCTGGCGCTGCTGCTGTCCACCGACGAGGAGGCGAACGACGCGCGCTGCATCGCCGGCTTCCTCGCCGGCAAGCCCGGGTACGAGGCGGTGATCGTCGCCGAGCCGACCCGCGGCGAGGCGGTGCTGGCGCATCGCGGCATCCATTCGGTGCAGATGCGTTTCAGCGGCCGCGCCGGGCATGCCTCGGGCGAGCAGCAGGCGTCCGACAGCGCGCTGCACCAGGCGGTGCGCTGGGGCGGCGCCGCGCTGGATTTCGTCGCGGCGCAGTCGCACGAGCGCTTCGGCGGGCTGACCGGGCTGCGTTTCAACATCGGCAAGGTCGAGGGCGGCATCAAGGCGAACATGATCGCGCCGACCGCCGACGTGCGCTTCGGCTTCCGCCCGCTGCCGTCGATGGACGCCGACCGCCTGCTGGAAACCTTCCGCACCCTGGTCGAGCCGCATCCGGTGGAGTTCGGCGAAACCTTCCGCGGCGATTCGCTGCCGGCCGGCGACACCGCCACGGCGGAAGCGCGCCGGCTGGAGGCGCGCGACCTGGCCGACGAGCTGGGCATCCCGGTGGGCAACGCGGTCGACTTCTGGACCGAGTCGGCGCTGTTCTCGGCCGCGGGCTACACCTCGTTCGTCTACGGCCCGGGCGACATCGCCCAGGCGCATGCCGCCGACGAATGGGTGGCGCTCGACCAGTTGCGGCGCTACGCCGAAACCCTCTACCGGATCGTGAGCCGTGGAAACGCATAAGCACACCAGGAAGACCATCGTACGGCTGCTCTCGGCGATGGGCAGCGCGAAGGAGATCCAGCAGTACCTCAAGCGCTTCTCGCAGCTCGACGCGAAGCGCTTCGCCGTGGTCAAGGTCGGCGGCGCGGTGCTGCGCGACGAGCTGCCCGACCTCACCTCGTCGCTGACCTTCCTGCAGCAGGTCGGCCTCACCCCGATCGTGCTGCACGGCGCCGGGCCGCAACTGGACGAGGAACTGGCCGCGGCCGGCATCGAGAAGCAGACCGTCAACGGCCTGCGGGTGACCTCGCCGAAGGCGCTGGCGATCGTGCGCAAGGTGTTCCAGCAGCAGAACCTGCGGCTGGTGGACGCGCTGCACGCGATGGACACCCGCGCCACCTCGGTGCCCTCGGGCGTGTTCGCCTCCACCTACCTGGACCGCGATACCTACGGCCTGGTTGGCAAGGTCGCCAGCATCAACCTGGCGCCGATCGAGGCCAGCCTGCGCGCCAACTCGATCCCGGTGATCGCCAGCCTGGGCGAGACGGCGGAAGGGCAGATCCTCAACATCAACGCCGACTTCGCCGCCAACGAGCTGGTGCGCGTGCTGCAGCCGTACAAGATCGTCTTCCTCACCGGCACCGGCGGCCTGCTCGACGGCCAGGGCAAGGTGATCGACTCGATCAACCTCAGCACCGAGTTCGAGCACCTGATGGCGCAGCCGTGGATCAACGGCGGCATGCGGCTGAAGATCGAGCAGATCGCCGACCTGCTGGCCGACCTGCCGCTGACCTCGTCGGTGTCGATCACGCGGCCGTCCGAGCTGGCCAAGGAGCTGTTCACCCACAAGGGCTCGGGCACCCTGGTGCGGCGCGGCGAGAAGGTGCTCGCCTTCGACTCGTGGGAGGGCATCGACCTGGCGCGGATGCGCGGGCTGATCGAGTCCAGCTTCGGCCGCACGCTGGTGCCGGACTATTTCGAGCGCACCCGGCCCCACCGCATCTACGTCAGCGAGAACTACCGCGCCGCGATGATCCTCACCCGGGAGGACGGACTGACCTACCTGGACAAGTTCGCCGTGCTCGACGAGGCGCAAGGCGAGGGCCTGGGCCGGGCGGTGTGGCTGGTGATGCGCGAGCAGAACCCGCAACTGTTCTGGCGCTCGCGCCACGGCAACAACGTCAACCCGTTCTACGACGCCGAATGCGACGGCTGCCTGAAGCAGCCGCGCTGGAAGGTGTACTGGTACGGCATCGACGACTTCGACACGATCGGACGCTGCGTCGCGCACTGCGCCACGCGGCAGCCGACCCTGATGGATTGATCGACATGAGCATGACGAAGAAGACGGTCGGCATCGTCGGCGCCCGTGGCCACACCGGCGCGGAGCTGATCCGGCTGGTCGCGGGGCACCCGGCGCTGGAACTGGCGTTCGTGTCCTCGCGCGAGCTGGACGGCCAGCGCGTGGACGCGCACGTGGCCGAGTACCGGGGCGAGCTGCGCTACAGCTCGCCGGCGCACGAGGAGCTGCCGCGACTGGGCGCCGACGTGGTGGTGCTGGCGCTGCCCAACGGCAAGGCCGCCGCCTGCGTCGCCGCGTTCGACGCGGCCGGCGCCGACCCGGTGATCGTCGACCTGTCCGCCGACCATCGCTTCGACGACCGCTGGTACTACGGCCTGCCGGAACTGACCCGCGACAGGTGGCGCGGCGAGCGGCGGATCAGCAACCCGGGCTGCTACGCGACCGCGATGCAGCTCTCCATCGCGCCGCTGAAGGACCTGCTGGCCGCGCCGCCGGTGTGCTTCGGCGTCTCGGGCTACTCCGGCGCCGGCACCACGCCGTCGGACAAGAACGACCCGGACAAGCTGCGCGACAACCTGATGCCGTACGCGCTCACCGGCCACATGCACGAGCGCGAGGCCAGCGCGCACCTGGGCCTGCCGGTGGAGTTCATGCCGCACGTGGCGCCGCATTTCCGCGGGCTCACCGTCACCACCAGCCTGTACCTGGCGCGCGCGGCGAAGCGCGAGGACGTGCTGCAGCGCTTCCGCCAGGCGTATGCCGGCGAGAAGCTGGTGTCGGTGGTGGACGAGGCGCCCTGGGTCAGCCGCATCGCGCACCGTCACCACGCCGAGGTCGGCGGCTTCGCGCTGTCGGCCGACGGCAAGCGGGTGGTGGTGGTGGCGACGCTGGACAACCTGCTCAAAGGTGCCGCGACCCAGGCGATGCAGAACATCAACCGCGCGATCGGCTGCGCCGAACTCGAAGGGATCCCGCTGCCCTAGCGCGGCGGCCGGGCGTGCCTGCTCAGTCGAGCAGGCGCTTGCCGTAGGCGAAATGGTCGCGCCAGTACGGCCCGTCGATGTCGTCCAGGCGCACCGTGCCGCCGCTGTTCGGCGCGTGCACGAAGCGCCCCTTGCCGACGTAGACGCCGACGTGGCTGATGCCGCCGCGGCCGCCGAAGAACACCAGGTCGCCGCTGGCCAGTTCGGTCATCCGCTTCACCTTGCGGCCTTCCACGCGGGCCATCTCGCCGGAGGTGCGCGGCAGCAGGATGTCGGCCGCATTGCGGTAGATGTAGTCGACCAGGCCGCTGCAGTCGAAGCCGCTCTCCGGGGTGTTGCCGCCCCAGCGGTAGGGCGTGCCGACCAGGGCGATCGCGCGGAACAGCACGTCGTTCGCGGTGCCGGCGCTGGCCGCCGAGGGCGCGCGCGCCGGCAGGCCGGCCAGCGACGAGTGCGAATCCTTGTAGGTGGGCTGGCGCTTGTGCGGCGTGCCGGCGCAGGCGGCCAGCAGCAGGGCGGCGGCGCTGACCGAAAGCAGCCGGGGCGCCGAGCGGAGCGGCAAACGGAACGAGCGGTTCGCCGCAAGCGTGGCTGCGAAGTCCTGGCGCATAAGCGATAACCTCGGCGTAGGCGCGTCGAGGTTATCAAATCAATGGCTTGTGTAGAAGTCCTTAGGAACTGGACGAGGATTTGGGAGTGTTCGCCGCCGGTTCGGACAGCGGATCGAGACGGAAATCGACCGGGACGCGAACGTGGCCCTCGACGGCCCTGCCTTGCCGCAGCGCGGGATTGAAACGCCATTGCGCGGCGGCATCGGTCGCTGCCTTGACTAGGCTGGCCGACGCCGTGGTCTGCCGCGGTTCGACCTCGATCCTGCGCGGTTTGCCGTCGGTGCCGACCAGCACGTCCAGCAGCACCATGCCCTGTTCCCGGTTCTTGACCGCATCGGCGGGATAGAGGGGCGGGGTGCGCAGGTTGTAGCCCAGGTCCTGGCTGGCTGCCGCGGTGCGGGCGGACGTGCCGGCCTGCGCGACCAGGACACTGCCGGCCATCAGGGCGCCGAGGAGGACGAGGCCGGAATGGCGGCGCAGGGAACCGGGACGATGACGCTGGATCATGGTGAGGCGCTCCTTCAGTTGGGGCTCGGCGAGCCAGGGGATCAGCGCCGGCAGGGCTTCCGTGCCGGTGCCGTGCAGCAGGGTCCGGGCATAGCGCGACTCGGCTTCGGGCATGGCGCGCAATACGTGCTCGTCGCAGGCCAGCTCCTGGTCGAGCCGGAACCGCGACAGGGCCAGCCATGCCAGCGGGTGGAACCAGAGCAGGGCGAACAGCAGCTCGGCGAGCAGGCGCCACAGCGGGTCGCCGCGGCGGAGATGGGAAAGCTCGTGGCGCAGGACCAGTTCGCGCTGGGCGGCGTCGAACCTGCGGTGGAAATCCGGCGGCAGCAGCAAGAGCGGCCGCGGCGCCCACAGCACGGCCGGGCCGGCGGCATGTTCGCGCAGGCGATGCCGCCGGAGGCCTGGCAGGGGTGGCAGGGTGCGCCGCAGTGGCGCCTGCAGCGGGCAGGTGCCGAGCAGCAGGCGCGCATACTGGATCGCCAGCCGCAGGACGAGCACGCCGGCGCCGGCCAGCCACAGCGCCGGCAGCCATCCGGCGGAGGGGGCGGGCGCGGCGGCGGAGCCCGGCAGGGCAGCGGCGGCCGGCAGCACGTGGACCGCCTGGACCAGCGCCGGCACCGGCGCCGGCAGCCAGGACAGCAGCGCCATCAGTGGCGGCAGCAGCCACAGGGTGAAGGCCGGCCCCGCGCCGAACAGCCGTCGCGCGGGACGCCGCGCCAGCAGCACCAGCGACAGGCCCAGCGTGACCATGGTCAGCGTGCGCAGCAGGCCGGCGTCCATCTCAGCGCTCCTTGCGCTCGATCGCGTCGAGCAGCTTGCGCAGTTCGGCGACGTCTTTCGCGTTGAGCTTTTCGTGCTGGCTGAAGTGCGCCAGCAGCGGCGCCACCTTGCCGCCGAACACCCGGTCGAGCAGGCTGCGGCTTTCCTGCGCCTGCCATTGTTCGCGCGCGAGCAGGGGCGAGTAGAGATAGCGGCGGCCGTCGCGCTCGGCCCGCACCGCACCCTTGCCGAGCAGGCGGTTGAGCAGGGTGCGGATGGTTTTCTCGTGCCAGCCGGTGGGTTCCAGCAAGGCGGCCACGATGTCCTCGGAGGTTTGCGGCGCCTGTCGCCAGAGCACTTCCATCACGCGGCTTTCGGCTTCGCTGATCGATGGGGTTGCGGGTTTCACGGGGATACGGCGCTCCATCGCGGGCCAGTTGGATTACGTGTGTAGTCGAAATCTATATTACACATGTAATTGACGGGCGCAAGGGCTAGGGCGGCGATACCCGCACGTTGCGCTCTCCCAGGGGCCGGCCGAGGCTGTCCCAGGCGCGCAGGCGGTAACGGCCTGGGCGCAGGTATAGGGTTGCCTGCCGGTCGTCGGACAGGAAGGTCGTGCGGTCGGCGGGTATGGCGTCGTCGGGTTCGGCCGGATAGTGCGCCTCGACCACGCACGGCAGCGTATGCCGGCACAGGTCGGTATTGACCATGTGCGGGCGGCGGAGCCCGCCCAGGGCGAGCCAGCGCGGGCGTCCCCAGCGGCCGGAGGGCGGCAGGATCACGCTGGCGTCGTAGCGCGTCGGGGCGCTGCTCCATGGTTGCCGGCCATCGCGTCGCACCAGCACGGTGGGGCGGCGCACGTCGAAATCGCCCACCAGTTGCATGTAGGGATCGGCCTTGTACGCGTAGCCGACCCAGCGGAACTGGCTCTGGTCGATGCACAGCGGCTCGATGCCGGTCAGTTGCCGCAGCTGCATGGCCATCGGCTCGATGCCGCCGAGGCGGCCGGTGGACTTGTCGATGTGCGCGTAGCCCGCATGCACGAACAGGCGCGCGCCGGGATGGCCGGCGAATACGCGCTGGTACAGGTGGCGGGCCTGGTCGGCTTCGCGGACGGCGTTGTCGGCGCTTGCCGAATCGTAGGGCACGACGACGAAACCGAGCCGGAGCGCCTCGCGCACGATCTCGCCCAGCAGTGGTTCGCGCAGGTATTCGCTGCCGCTGGCGGGAATGGGATAGCCGCGCTTCGCCAGTGCATCATCGCGCTCGCTGAGCGCCTCGGCGGCGAAGTGGGTGAAGCCCAGCGCGCGCAGGCGCGGCAGCAGCTCAAGGGTCAGCTCGCGGGTATGCGCGTCGTGGTGCGCTTCGTTGACCATCACGATGCGCCGGTCGCGGGCGAGCGAGACGATGGCGTCCGCCGCGTCCATGGCGCGCCATGCGTCGGTGCGGGGCAGGGTCTCCGGCGCCGGCAGGTCGCGGTTGTCGAACGGGAACTGCCGCACCGCATCGTCGTAGAGGCCCAGTTCGCTCTCGGTCGAGGCGAGCAGTTGCCCGGCGAGCTGACGGTCGGCCGGGTCCCGTCCACGCACGACCTCGCTCAGGTACTGGTAGCGGGCCAGGTCGTTCGTCAGCCCTGCCACGTGCATGTACAGCTCGTGCGGGCCCGGCGCATGCGGATGGGCGCCCGCGGCGGAAGACACTGGCACGGCGAGGCACAGCAAAGCGATCAGGCGGCGGGCCGGCATGGCGGGGATTCCATGGGGACTGCGCGCAACTTACGCCGCAGGATGGCCCGGCGTAAGTCCCCCGTGGAAGCGTCCGCCGCGTCCGAAGCATTCACCCCGGGAAGGGCGCGCGAGCGGCCGCATGGCGGCGTGTATGCGGCTTGCGCTATTGCGGGACTTCGACCGTCTGCGCGGCAAGCGTATTGCCCTGGGCGTCCCAGGCACGCAGGCGGTACGGGCCGGGAAACAGGTAGAGCGCGACGTTTCCGGGCTGCACGAAGGTATAGCGGTCCGCGGCGATGGCCTTGTCCGGCTCGCTGGCGTAGTGGGCTTCCACGACGCAGGGAAGCGTCTTGGCGCACAGCGTGGCGCTGTCGATCGGCAGCGCATGCCGCTGGCCGCCGAGTGGCAGCCAGCCGGGGCGCAGCGGCGGGCCCGCCGGCGCCTGCACGGAAATGCCGATCATGCCGAAGGTCTGCCAGGCCGGGACCAGTTGTTTGGCGTCACCCAAGCTGGCTTCCAGCGGCACGATGACGCTCACGTCGTACTGTCCGGGGATGGCGCTCCAGGGGGTGCCGCTGGTGCGGTTCACGAGGACCGTCGGCAGCTTCGGCTGGAAGTTGGTTGTCAACTGGTGGTAGGCGTCCAGCTCGTTGCCTGAATTGACGTCGCGGAACTGGGTCTGGTCGATCGACAACGGCTCGAAGCCGGTCAGTTCGCGCAGCCGCATGGCCAGCGGCTCGACCTTGCCGAGGCGACCCTTGGCCTTGTCGATGTGGGCAAAGCCGGCATGTACGAACAGGCGTGCCGAAGGGTCCTTGGCGAACACCCGCTGGTACAGGTTCCTGGCCTGGTCCGCTTCGCGCTCCTCGGTGCCGTGCGCGGAGGAGTCGTAGGGCACCACGACGAAGCCGAGCTTGAGGGCGGTGCGGATGATCTCCCCGTACAGCGGCTCGTGCAGGTACTGGCTGCCGCTGGCGGAAACCGGATAGCCGCGCTGTTGCAGTTCGGCGTCCTTGTCGCCGAGCGCCTCGGCCGCGAAATAGTTGAAGCCGAGCGCGCGCAACCGCGGCAGCAGCGCCAGGGTGAGTTCGCGGGTATGGGCGTCGTTGTGCGCCTCGTTGACCATCACGATGCGGCGCTTGTCGGCCAGCGCGGCGACGGCCTCGGCGGCATCGACGGCCTTCCATTCGGCGGGCGACGGCTGGACCAGTTGCGGCAGCATGGGAGGCACCAGCGGAAAGTGGCGGACCGCCTCGTTGTAGAGCCCCAGCTCGTCCTCGCTCCATGCCAGCAACTGCATCGCGGTCATCCGGTCGCTGGCCGAGAGCTTCGGCAGCGCCTGGGTCAGGTAGGCGTAGCGCGCTAGGTCGTTGTTGATGGGCTGCAGGTCGTGCAGCAGATCGGCGATGGATACGTCCTTGGCCCCTGCCGTCCCGGCTCCCAACGCCATCAATGCGGTGATGCCTGCCAGGAGGGTGCGTGTCTGCATGGACGGGACCCGGTCGGTTTGTCTGCGGTTGGACGACAGCGTGCATTCAGCTTTCCGAATATGCAAGACCTCCGCCGGCGCCGGGGGGCTTGGGCCCGGCGCCGCTACAATGAGCGAATGGATGCTTCCCGCAGTGACGTATTGGTTCTTGGTGGCGGTGTCATCGGCCTGAGTTGTGCGCTGTTCCTGCTCAGGTCCGGGGCGAGCGTGCGCGTGCTGGAGCAGGGCACGCCCGGCTGCGGCAGCTCGCACGGCAACTGCGGCACGATCACCCCCAGCCATGCCGCGCCGCTGGCGATGCCGGGCATGCCCGGCATCGCGCTGCGCTCGATGCTTCGCGCGGACGCGCCGCTGTACCTGAATCCGCGGTTCGACGGACCGCGCCTGCGCTGGCTGCTGGGTTTCGCGCGGCATTGCAACTGGCGCGACTTCGCGCGGGCCGCCGAGGCGCGGGCGGCGATCCTGCTGCGCTCGCGCCGGCTGCTGGCGGAACTGGTGCGCGAGCAGGGGCTGGACTGCGAGTTCGCCGAAGCCGGCGAACTGTACGTGTACCGCACGCCCCGCCTGCTGGCTTCCGACGAGCGCCACCATGCCGCGCTGCTCGACCGCCTCGGCATCGAGGTGCGGCGCCTGCGCGGGAACGAGGTCGAGGAGGCCGAGCCGGCGCTGAAGCCCGGCGTGGCCGGCGGCCTGTTCCATCCGGGCGATGCACGGCTGCGGCCGGACCGCTATGTCGCCGGGCTGGCGCAGCGCGTACGCGAGCTGGGCGGGGTGATCGAGAGCGGCGCGCGGATCGACCACCTCGAGGCCCGCGACGGCCGCGTCAGCCATGTGCGCAGCACCCGCGGGGTCTTCCACGGCGGGCAGGTGGTGATGGCGCTGGGCGCCTGGTCGCCCCTGCTGGGCCGGATGCTGGGGCTGCGCCTGCCGATGCAGCCGGGCAAGGGCTATTCGCTCACCTATACCCGTCCGGTGCGGGCGCCGCGCCATGCGCTGGTGCTGCGCGAGGCGGCCGTATGCGTCACCACCTGGGCCAGCGGCTACCGGCTGGGCAGCACGATGGAATTCTCCGGCTATGCCGAAGGGCTCAACCGCACCCGGCTGGATGCCCTGCGGCGCGGCGCGGCGGCCGGCCTGCACGAGCCGGAGGGGCCGCAACTGCTGGAGGAGTGGTGGGGCTGGCGCCCGATGAGCGTGGACGAGGTGCCGATCATCGGGCCGAGCACGCGCTGGTCGAACCTGCACCTGGCCACCGCGCACGGCATGCTGGGCGTGAGCATGTCGGCGGCCACCGGCGAACTGCTGGCGGCGCAGCTCGCCGGCCGGACGCCCGAACTGGACCCGGCGCCCTATGCGCCGGCGCGCTTCGGCCTGTAGCCGCCACGCGCCATGGATGCCGGACGGTCCACCTTGCGGAGATCCAGCGCATGACCAAGCAATTCGACCTGATCGTGCTCGGCGCCGGTTCGGCCGGGCTGACCGTGGCGCAGCGCGCGGCGCGGCACGGCGCCCGGGTGGCCCTGATCGACCCGGGCCTGATGGGCGGTACCTGCGTCAATCTCGGATGCGTGCCGAAGAAGGCGATGTGGTTCGCCGCGCAACTGGCGCAGGCCCAGGTGCTGGCGGTGGACTACGGCTTCGACCTGGCGCCGGGCCGGCTCGACTGGCAGCGGTTCCGGCAATTGCGCGATCGCTACATCGAAGGCATCCGGCAGCGCTACGACCGGCGCCTGCGGGAGGTCGGCGTGCAGGTGATCGGCGAGGCCGCGCGGTTCGTCGCCGCCGATACCGTGGAGACGGCACAGGGCACGTGCTGCCGCGCGCCGCAGGTGGTGATCGCCACGGGGGCCAGCCCGCGCCGGCTGGAACTGCCGGGCTTCGGGCTTGGCATGGTGTCCGACGACATGTTCTCGCTGGATGCGGCGCCGCGGCGGATCGCCATCGTCGGCGGCGGCTACATCGCCACCGAGTTCGCCTGCTTGCTGCGCTCGCTCGGCGCCGAGGTCGAGCTGCTGATCCGCGAGCGCCTGCTCGATACCTTCGACGCGGAGATGGCGCAGGCCCTGTGTGAGCGCATGCAGGCGCAGGGCATCCGCGTCGCGCGCGCCGACGTCCGCGGCGTGCGGGGCGCACCGGGGGCGCTCTTGCTGGACGACGCGACCGGCGCCGTGCACGGCCGCTACGACGCGCTGCTGTGGGCGGTGGGGCGCGTGCCGAATACCCGCAGCCTGGGGCTGGAGGAGATCGGTGTCGCGCTCGATCCGGGCGGGCACGTCCGGGTGGACGCATGGCAGAACACCACGGTACCGGGCATTGCCGCGCTCGGCGACGTGACCGCGCGCAAGGCGCTGACGCCGGTGGCGGTGGCCGCGGGCTACGCGCTGGCCGAGCGGCTGTTCGGTGGCAAGGCCGACGCGCGCTTCGACTACGAGCTGGTGCCCAGCGTGGTGTTCGCCGAGCCGCCGCTGGGCATGGTGGGCCTGGGCGAGGCCGAGGCGCGCGAGCGCCATGGCGATGCGGTGCGCGTCTACACCCGCCGCTTCACGCCGCTGCAGCTTGCCGTTGCCGGCCATGCGGCGCCCAGCCTGATGAAGCTGGTCTGCCATGGCGACGACGACCGCGTGCTGGGCATCCACGTGCTGGGGCCGGGAGCCGACGAGATGCTGCAGGGCTTCGCGGTGGCGTTGCGCAAGGGCCTGACCCGGCACGAACTGCGCGCGGCGGTGGCGATCCATCCCACCTCGGCGGAGGAACTGCTGTTGCCGCGTTGAGCATGGGCGGCGACACTTGGCGGATGGACGCCACCTATACCCTGGAGCAGGGCACCGCGCCGCTGCTGATCAGCCTGCCGCACGACGGCAGCCACATTCCTCCCGCCATCGCCGAGCGCATGCGGCCCGCCGCGCGGCGGTCGCCGGACACCGACTGGCACGTCGGGCGGCTGTACGCGCCGCTGGCGCAGGCGCTGGGCGCCAGCGTGCTGCGGCCGCTGGCCTCGCGCTACGTGGTCGATCTCAACCGCCCGGCGGACGGGCACGCGCTCTACCCGGGCCGGCGCGAGACCGGCCTGGTGTCCACCATCGGCTTCGACGGCGAACCGCTGTACCGCGATGCCGCCGCCGAGCCGGACGCGGACGAAATTCAACGGCGGGTAAACGCATTCTGGCGGCCTTACCACGAGGCGCTGCAGCAGGAACTTGCGAGGCTGCGCTCGTTGCACGGCCGGGTCGTGCTGTGGGAAGGCCATTCCATCCGCACCCGGGTGCCGATGCTGTTCGACGGCGAACTGCCGGAGTTCAACCTGGGCACCGCCGACGGCGCCAGTTGCGGCGCGGACCTGCAGCGAAAGCTGGCGTCGGTGCTGGAGTCGCAGCAGGGCTACAGTTTCGTGGTCAACGGCCGCTTCAAGGGCGGCTACATCACCCGCCACTACGGCCGGCCCGGCGAGGGCGTCGAGGCGATACAACTGGAGCTGGCGCAGCACAGCTACATGGACGAGGACAGTTTCGCCTATGCCCCGGACCGGGCGCCGGCGGTGCAGGCGGTGATCGAGCGGCTGCTGCGCGCCTGCCTGGGCTGAACGCAGGATATTGCGGAAATTTCCGGCGCGTCGATAAGTCAAGAGGCGGCGCCGCGGCGCGTACCGGGAAGGGCCGCGGCATTCAGTCGCCGTATCCGGGAACTGCCGCAATGTGCAGCCGCCGTGCCGCCCGCGTGGTCGGGTTCCGACCGGGTCCACGGCCCTACACATTCGAGGGCTTACCCATGCGTAAACTTGTGATCGCTTCACTGCTCGCGGCAGGCGTCGCCCTGTGCGGTTCCGTGATGGCCCAGGAGGCTGCCCCGCAGGCAGCGGCGACCAAGTCGACGACCGACCAGGCCGCCGCACCGAAGCCGGCCAAGCACCATCACCGCAAGCACCACAAGGCGGCCGCCAAGGCGGGCGACAGCATGGCGGCGCCGGCCGCCACGGGTTCGAGCGGCAAGTAACGAGCACGCCGCTGCATCCGGCTATACGGACCCCGGACGGCCTGGCCGCCGGGGTTTTTCATCTCACCCGCCGGCGGGCGGCAGCGCGGCCACGCACTTCAGCTCGATCGCGATGGGCGTGGGCAGGGCGGTGATGCCCAGCGTGGTGCGGCAGGCGTCCACGCCGGCGAAGCACTCGGCGTAGATGCGGTTGTAGGCGGCGAAATCGCGCGCCATGTCGGTGAGGAAGACGGTGACGTCGACCAGGTCTTCCCAGCGCGCGCCGCTGGCCTCCAGCACCGCCCGCACGTTGGCGAACACCTGGCGGCACTGCGCCTCGATGTCGTAGGCCACCAGCCTGCCGCCGGCGTCGTGCACGTTGCCGGGGATCGCGTTGCTGCCCGGCTGGCGCGGTCCCACGCCGGAGAGGAACAGCAGGTTGCCCACGCGCCGCGCGTGCGGGTAGGCGCCTACCGGCGCCGGCGCCGCGTCGGTGCGCACGATGTCGCTCACTGCGCTTTCCAGCGCTCGGCGAGGCTGGCCAGCACGTTTTCGTAGGTGGCGGGCAACTGCTCGTGGTTGCGCGCGTCCAGGCCGAGGTCGGTGATGAGGCCGTCCTCGAGGCCGTAGATCCACGCGTGCACGGCCAGCGGCTGGCCGCGCTCCCAGGCTTCGCGCACCACCGTGCTGTGGCACACGTTCATCGCCTGCTCGACCGCGTTGAGCTCGCACAGGCGCGCGTGGCGCACCGCGAATGCGACGGCCGGGTCGAGCTTGTCCGGATGCTTGAGCGCGACGTCGCCGATGTGGCGCAGCCAGTTGTCGATCAGGCCCAGCCGCGACTGGTTCAGCACCGCGCCGACGCCGCCGCAGCCGTAGTGGCCGACCACCAGGATGTGCTTCACCTTGAGCACGTCCACCGCGAACTGGATGGTGCTGAGCGCGTTGAGGTCGGTATGCACCACCACGTTGGCGACGTTGCGGTGGACGAAGATCTCGCCCGGCGGCAGGTCGACGATCTGGGTGGCCGGCACGCGCGAATCGGAGCAGCCGATCCACAGGTACTTCGGCGCCTGCTGCTGGGCGAGCTTTTCGAAGAAGTCCGGTTCCCTGGCGGTGACGTCGGCGGCCCAGCGCCGGTTGTTGGCCAGCAGGTCTTTCAGCGAGTTCATCGGAGTTCCTTCAGTAGCGGATGCAGACGTTTTTCGGTTCGGTGAAGAAGCGCAACGCCTCGGTGCCGCCCTCGCGGCCGACGCCTGACTGCTTCACGCCGCCGAACGGCGTGCGCAGGTCGCGCAGCATCCAGCAGTTGACCCACACGATGCCGAATTCCAGTTGCGCGGACAGCCGGTGCGCGCGTGCGAGATCGCGCGTCCACAGCGAGGCGGCCAGGCCGTAGCCGGTGCCGTTGGCGATGGCGAGCGCCTCGGCTTCGTCCTCGAACGGGATCAGGGTCACCACCGGGCCGAAGATTTCCTGCTGGTTGGTGGCCGCCTCGTTCGGCAGGCCCTCGATCACCGTGGGCGCCACGAACCAGCCGCCGGCGCAGCGGCCCGGCCCGGCGACGGCCTCGCCGCCGCACAGCACGAGGCCGCCTTCGGCGCGCGCCTGGGCGATGCAGGCCATCACCTTGTCGAAGTGCGGCTTCGAAACCAGCGCGCCGAGGTCGCTGGACGCGTCGCGCGGATCGCCCACGCGCAGCGCGCGCACGCGTTCCAGGTAGCGTGCGCGGAAGCTCTCGTAGATCGGTCGCTGCACCAGCAGCCGCGAGCCGCACAGGCAGATCTCGCCCTGGTTGGCGAAGCCCGAGCGCACGAGGGTGTCCATGTCGGCGTCGGAAAGGCCCGCATCGGCGAACACGATCGCCGGGTTCTTGCCGCCCAGTTCCAGCGACACCTTCTTGAAGTGCGGCGCGGCCGCCGCGGCGATCCGGGCGCCGGTGGCGGTACTGCCGGTGAAGGAGACCGCCTTTACCGCGGGATGCTCGACGATGGCCTGGCCCACGGCTGGCCCGCGGCCCTGCACGATGTTCAGCACGCCGGGCGGAAGGCCGGCCTCGATGCTCAGTTCGCCGAGCAGGGCGGCGGTGCAGGGCGTGACCTCGGAAGGCTTGGCTACCACCGCGTTGCCGGCCGCCAGCGCGGGCGCGATCTTCCAGGTGAACAGGTACAGCGGCAGGTTCCAGGGGCTGATGCAGCCGACCACGCCGAGCGGCTGGCGCAAGGTGTAGTTGATCGCGCCGCCGTCGGGCGCGCCGGTTTCGGTGGCGTGCGATTCGCTGCCCCAGGTCGTCGCCGCGGCGGCGAAATAGCGCAGGTTGCTGACCGCGCGGGGGATGTCCAGGCCGCGCGCAAGGGCGAGCGGCTTGCCGCTGTCGCGCGATTCCAGCTCGGCGAAGGCTTGCAGCCGCGCCTCGATCAGGTCGGCCAGCCGCTGCAGCAGCCGTGCGCGCTGCTCCGGCGGCGTATGGCCCCAGCCGGGCGCCGCGCGCCGGGCGGCCTCGACGGCGGCGGCGACGTCGGCGGCCTGGCTGTCGGGACAATGCGCGAAGACCTCGCCGGTGGCCGGCTCGTGGATCTCCAGCCAGTGGCCGTCGATCGGGGCCTGCAGGCGACCGTCGATCAGGTTGGCGAGACGCAGGCTTGTCATCCGCGCAAGCTTAAGGCCTGGGCCGGGCAAATGCACCGGACGCCGGCGTATGCGCCCGCCTGCGCGCTCAACTCAGGGCGCGCGTGCGGCCGCCGTCCACCGCGATGCTAACGCCGTTGACGTAGGCGGCGGCCGGGGTGCAGAGAAAGGCGATCACCGCCGCCACTTCCTCCGGCTGGCCGAAGCGCCGCGCCGGCACGCCGGCCAGCAGGCCCTGCGCGATGTCGTCGGCGCTGCGGCCGGTGTTTGCCGACTGCGCGGCCAGCAGACCGTCCAGCCGGCTGGTGCGGGTGTAGCCGGGCAGCACGTTGTTGACCGTGATGCCGTCGGTGGCCAGCTCGCTGGCCAGCGTCTTGGACCAGCCGGCGACCGCGGCGCGCACGGTGTTGGAGACGCCCAGGCCGGCGATCGGTTCCTTCACCGAGGTGGAGATCACGTTGACGATGCGTCCGTAGCCGCCGGCGCGCATGCCGGGCAGCAGTGCCTGCACCAGCGCCTGGCCGGCCAACAGGTGCTGGCGGAACGCGGCCTCGAAGGCGGTCGGCTCGGCGGTGTGGGCCGGGCCGCCGGGCGGGCCGCCGGTGTTGTTGATCAGGATCTGCGCCGGATGGGCGATCGCCAGGTCGGTGGCGACCGCCAGCAGCGCGCCGGTGTCGAGCATGTCCACCGCGTGCCAGCGGTGCTCCTGCTCCGCATGCGACCGCGGCAACTGCCCGGCGAGTTCGGCCAGTGCGTCGGCCGAACGGGCCAGCAGGGTGACGCTGGCGCCCAGTCCGGCCAGTTCGATCGCGGTGGCGCGACCGATGCCCTGGGAGGCGCCGCAGACCAGGGCGTGACGACCAGTCAGATCCAATTGCATCGCTTGCTCCCTCGACGGATGGAGTTCAGCGCGCGCGCCATTGCAGGAACAGCGCGGCGAACCAGCACAGCCAGGCCAGCCACAGGCCCACGCGCCAGACGCGGTACCAGCGCGTGATCGCCGCGTCCTGCAGCAGTTCGGGCAGGCGCGGCTGCGCCGTGCGCAGCACTTGTTGCAACCGCACCCAGGTGCGCAGGGCGCTGGCCTGCCCCTGCTCGGGCTCGGCGATGATCTTCCACTGCTGCGGGTGACGATCGCGCAACAGCCGGGCGATCCGGTACTGGGCCAGGTAATACAGCACGAAACAGGCGACGCCGCCGAGCAGCAGGGCCAGATACAGGGCTACAAGGGTCAACTTCCGCTCCCGCTCCAGTGGGTCGGCAGGGCGGTGCGCAGGGTATTGAGCACGCCGTCGCCTTGGGGGGCCTTGTCGCAGATGCCGTTGTCCACGGCCTTGGCGTAGGTCTTGTTCATCAACCCGACCCACACGTTGCCGTCGGGGCCGTGCGGGATGCGGAAGCTGCCGTTGGAGGCCATCTTCACCGGCGCCTCGGCGGAGAACGCGGCGGGGGACTGCTCCCAGTAGGTGTTGCCGGCCTGCTGGTCGGCCGAGCTGTAGACCACCAGGTAGCGCGCCTTGTCGGTGGTCACGCTGACGCTGCCGAACGCGCCGGTGCTCTCGCTGCTCCAGCCCATGTATTCGCACAGGCGCACGTCCTTGGACTCGATCGGCTGGAAAGCCTCGTCGAGCAGCACGGTGGTGGGCGCGAACAGGTAGCTCGAATGCAGCCAGCGGCCGTTCAACTCCGACTTCAGCGCCACGCGGTAGGGCAGCTTCACGTCCGACGGCAGCCGGAACGCGAGGAAGTAGCTGCGCACCCCGTTGAGGTTGGCCACCGCGCTGCCGCTGCCCAGCTCGAACTTCTTCGGGCGCCAGGGCAGCGGGGTGCTGTAGGAGAAGTCGGCGAAGCTGCCGCAGCAGGGCGTGGCCTCCTGCAGGTGCTGCCGGGCCAGGTCGAGCGAGTTGCCGGTCGCGGTCGGTGCCCTGAAGTTCGGCGGCACCAGCACCTTCACGCTATGGCACGCGCCGAGCAGCAGGGTCAGCGCGAGGGTTGTGGCGAGCGTTGGCAGATGGTGGCGCATGGTCGTCGGTCGGTCAGAATTCGGCCGTCCCCGCCGCACGCGGGTAGGGGATGGCATCGCGGATGTTGGACAGGCCGCACACGTACACCAGCAGGCGCTCGAAGCCCAGGCCGAAGCCGGCGTGCGGCACGGTGCCGTAGCGGCGCAGGTCACGATACCAGCCGTAGCTGGCCGGATCGAGGCCGAACTGCGCCATGCGGCGGTCGAGGTAGTCCAGCCGTTCCTCGCGCTGGCTGCCGCCGATGATCTCGCCGATGCCCGGCGCCAGCACGTCCATCGCCGCCACGGTCTTCTCGTCGTCGTTGAGGCGCATGTAGAACGCCTTGATCGCCTCGGGGTAGTTCATGACGACCACCGGGCGGCCGATATGTTTCTCGGCAAGGTAGCGCTCGTGCTCGGTCTGCAGGTCGATGCCCCAGGCCACCGGGTATTCGAACTTCTGCCCGGACTTCTGCAGGATCGACACCGCCTCGGTGTAGTCGATCCGCTCGAACGGCTGCGCGATGAAGGCCTCCAGCCGGCTGACCGCGTCCGGCTGCACGCGCTCGGCGAAGAACGCCATGTCGTCCGCGCGTTCCTCCAGCACCGCCTTGAAGATCGCCTTGAGGAAGCTCTCGGCGCAGTCGGCGTCGGCGGCCAGGTCGGCGAAGGCGATCTCCGGCTCCACCATCCAGAACTCGGCGAGGTGGCGCGGGGTGTTGGAGTTCTCCGCGCGGAAGGTCGGGCCGAAGGTGTAGACCTTGCTCATCGCGAGGCAGTAGGCCTCCACGTTGAGCTGGCCGGACACGGTGAGGAACGCCTCGCGGCCGAAGAAGTCCTTGCGGAAGTCGATCCTGCCCTCGGGCGTGCGCGGCAGGTTGGCCAGGTCCAGCGTGGACAGCCGGAACATGTCGCCGGCGCCCTCGGCGTCCGAGGTGGTGATGATCGGCGTGTTGATCCAGAAGAAGCCCTGCTCGGTGAGGTGGCGGTGGATCGCCGTCATCATCGTGTGGCGCACGCGGGTCACCGCGCCGAACAGGTTGGTGCGCGGGCGCAGGTGGGCGACCTCGCGCAGGAATTCCATCGAATGCTGCTTGGGCTGGATCGGATAGGTTTCCGGGTCGTCGACCAGGCCGGTGACGACCACCTCGTCCGCCTGCAGCTCGAAGCTCTGGCCCTTGCCCTGCGAAGCCACCAGGGTGCCGCTGACGATCACGCCGGCGCCGGCGGTGAGGTGCTTCACCTCGCTGTCGTAGTTGCCCAGCGTGGACGGCACCACCGCCTGGATCGGGTCGAAGCAGGAGCCGTCGGTGACGTTCACGAAGGACAGGCCGGCCTTGGAGTCGCGCCGGGTGCGCACCCAGCCACGCACGGTCACCCTGCTGCCGGCCTCGAGCCTGCCGGAAAGAGCCTGCTTCACGCTGTATACCGTCGGGCTGACCGCCGCCATGGGTTGAAACTCCTGCTGTTGCGCCGCATGTCGGGCGCCGGGGACAAACCGGCATGATAATGTAGTGTCCTTCGCGGCCGCGACCTTTTCCGCGATCCCCGGCCACCGGAACCCACCCTTCGTCGAATCCGCCATGACCATCACCATCACGCCCTCCGCCAGCCAGCGCATGCGCCAGTTCCTCGCGCAGACGCCGCAGGCCGCCGGCGTGCGTTTCGGCGTCAAGCGCACCGGCTGCTCCGGCTTCGCCTACGTGGTCGACCTGGCCGAGACGGTGGGCGAGGAGGACGAGGTGGTCGAACTCGACGGCGTGCCGGTGGTGGTCGACCGCAAGAGCCTGCCGCTGGTCGATGGCACGGTGATCGACTTCCGCCGCCAGGGCCTCAACGCCAGCTTCGTGTTCCATAACCCGAACGCCACCGGCGAGTGCGGCTGCGGGGAGAGCTTCACCGTCGGCTGAGCCGGGATGGCGCCGGCGTTGCCTCTGTCGCCGCCGTCCTGCCGTTGCCGTCGCCATTGCCGCCATCCCCCTGTTCGATCCGCCGTCATCCCAGCGAAAGCTGGGATCCAGCGACGTTGCTCCGGTGTGCATCCCAATGGCACTGGATCCCAGCTTTCGCTGGGATGACGTTCCTTGGGGTGATTCCTTGCGGTTTGCCGGGATATGAGCTCCTTCTGCCGGATGGCGGCCTTGCCAGGCCGCATCCGGCCGGAATGGCGGCGCCCCCGAACGCAGCCGCCCATTCCCGCCGCTTGCCCCAATTGCCTGAATTCCCTTACACTTCCGCTTCTGTCCGGCGCCCGAGGGCCCGGACGGAACCTTGCCTCACCGCACCGGGCGGGAGGCTGCGAGGCCGAATTGGCCGCATCCACAAGGAGTTAACCCACGATGACCCTGCGTCATTACGAAGTCGTGTTTCTGGTCCACCCTGACCAGAGCGAGCAGGTTCCGGCGATGATCGAGCGCTACAAGGCGTTGATCGAGGCCGACGGCGGCAAGATCCACCGCCTGGAAGACTGGGGTCGCCGCCAGTTGGCCTATCCGATCGTGAACCTGGCCAAGGCTCACTACGTGATGCTCAACATCGAGGTCGGCCAGAACGCGCTGGACGAACTGGAGTCGGGCTTCCGCTTCAACGACGCCGTGCTGCGCCACCTTGTGATCCGCCGCGACGCCGCCGACACCGAGCCGTCCTTCATCCTGAAGTCGAAGGAAAAGGATGATGCCAAGTCCTCGCGCCGCCGCGATGACGACAGCGACGACGGCGACGAGCGCCCGCGCCGCGACCGCGGTGACAGCGACAACAGCCGCGACAGCGACGACTGATCAGGAGCCCAGCCATGTCCAAGTTTTTCCGCCGCCGCAAGTTCTGCCGCTTCACTGCCGAGGGCGTGAAGGAGATCGACTACAAGGATCTCAACACCCTGCGCCAGTACGTCACCGAGAACGGCAAGATCGTGCCCAGCCGCATCACCGGCACCAAGGCGCGCTACCAGCGCCAGTTGGCCACCGCGATCAAGCGCGCGCGCTTCCTCGCCCTGCTGCCGTACACCGACAACCACGACGTCTGATGACGACGTCCGGGATTCGGGATTGGGGATTCGGGATTCGATAAAAGCCGCAGGCTCGACGCGCTGCGCTTTTCCGAATCCCCAATCCCGTCTCCCGAATCCCAGCCCTTCGGACAACCGTCCACGGCTGCGCCGGCCACCCCGGCGCTAACGAAAAGGAATGAAACCATGCAACTGATTCTTCTCGAGAAAGTCCGCAACCTCGGCAACCTGGGCGACAAGGTCAACGTGAAGCCGGGCTACGGCCGCAACTACCTGCTGCCGCAGGGCAAGGCCGTGCCGATCACCGCCGCCAACCTCGAAGCCTTCGAGAAGCGCCGCGCCGAGTACGAGGCCAAGGCCAACACCCTGCTTTCCGACGCCCAGGCCCGCCAGGCCAAGCTCGAGGGCGCCACGGTGACCATCGCCGCGCACGCCAGCCCGGAAGGCAAGCTGTACGGCTCGGTCGGCCCGCGCGAGATCGCCGAGGCGCTGGAAGCCGCCGGCCAGAAGGTCGGCAAGGGCGAAGTGATCCAGGGCGAAGGCCCGATCCGCAATACCGGCGAGTTCGACGTGACGATCAGCCTGCACGCCGACGTGCAGGCCCAGGTCAAGGTGATCGTGGTCAGCGACAAGTAAGCCGACCGGCACCCGCCACTGCTGTCCCAGACGGGCACCCTCGGGTGCCCGTTTGCTTTGGCGGGCCGCGCCGTTTCCGCACGTTGCTCCCGGTTCGCTGCTCCCGGGCCGCCGGGGCCGGCGTTCCGGACGCTTGGCGCCGGCGGGCTATCCACAGCAACGCACAGCTTATCCACAGGGTTGTTGTCTCGCGGTGCGAGATGCCCCCGCGTATCCTGATCCCGCGACATCGGCCGTTCGCGTCGTCGGCCATGCTCCCGTCCTTCTGCGAGGTAATGCCATGTCCTTTGTCCCCGAGCGCAAGAGCGGCAACGCCTCGGCCGTCGAGGCGCTGCGCGTGCCGCCGCATTCGATCGACGCCGAGCAGGCCGTGCTGGGCGGGCTGATGCTGGCGCCCGACGCGCTGGACAAGGTGGCCGACAAGCTCGGCGAGCAGGATTTCTACCGCAAGGACCACCGCCTGATCTGGCGCGCGATCAACGAGCTGGCGGTGAAGGGCATGCCGTGCGACGCGGTGACCCTGGGCGACTGGTTCGAGGCCAACGGCCTGGCCGAGATGGTCGGCGGCGCCAGCTATCTCATCGAGCTGGCCAACGCCACGCCGAGCGCGGCGAACATCGCCGCCTACGCCGACATCGTGCGCGAGAAATCCGTGCTGCGACAGCTCATCGACGCCGGCACCTCGATCACCGAGGACGGCTACCGGCCCGAGGGCAAGAGCGTGCAGGAGGTGCTGGAAAGCGCCGAGCAGCGCGTGTTCCACATCGCCGAGTCGGGCGCGCGCGGCAAGAAGGATTCGGTCTCCATGCGCGAGGCGGTGAAGGACGCCTTCCGCATGCTCACCGAGCGCTACGAGAACCGCGGCCAGCTCACTGGCATCTCCACCGGCTTCACCGACCTGGACGAGCTTACCTCCGGCCTGCAGCCGTCGGACCTGATCATCGTCGCGGCGCGCCCCTCGATGGGCAAGACCGCGTTCTCGGTGAACATCGCCGAGGCCGCCGCGCTGCGCGCGAAGAAGGCGGTGGTGATCTTTTCGATGGAAATGTCGGCCTCGCAGCTTGCCTTCCGCCTGATCTCCTCGATCGGCCGCATCCACGCGCAGCATCTGCGCAACGGCGACCTCAGCGAGGAGGACTGGCCGCGCGTCACCAACGCGATCGCGATCCTTTCCGAGGCCAAGATCTTCATCGACGATTCCCCCGGCCTGTCGCCGGTGGAGCTGCGCGCGCGCGCGCGCCGGCTGCACCGCGAGCACGGCGGGCTGGGCCTGATCGTGATCGACTACCTGCAGTTGATGCAGGTGCCAGGCAACAAGGAGAACCGCGCCACCGAGATCTCGGAGATCTCGCGCTCGCTCAAGGGCCTCGCCAAGGAGCTGAACGTGCCGGTGATCGCCCTGTCGCAGCTCAACCGCTCGCTGGAGCAGCGCGCCGACAAGCGGCCGATGATGTCCGACCTGCGCGAATCGGGCGCCATCGAGCAGGACGCGGACGTGATCATGTTCATCTACCGCGACGAGTACTACAACAAGGAATCGCCGGACAAGGGACTGGCCGAGATCATCATCGGCAAGCAGCGCAACGGCCCCACCGAGACGGTGAAGCTGGCCTTCCTGGGCCACTACACCAAGTTCGAGAACTACGCGCCGGATTCGTTCGTCGGCGCCTTCGAGTAGCGCGGCAGGGCATTCGCTCCGGCGGGCGTCGCGCTGATCGTCGGCGGGGTGGCGGCACCGCACGCGGCGTCGGCCCCGCCGCATGCGTTGCCCGCGGATTTCCCTGGCAAGGCCATGGCGGAACCCGAAGCGCGCGCCATGCTTCGGCATGGGCGGTGGCGGGCCGGGCTGATAAGCTTCCGCCGCCTCGCCGGCCGGCTTCCGTCCGGTCCTTCCTCGAATGACGCACTTGCCGGGATCGTGCATCGCGGCGATATCTTCAGCCATGAGCCGCACCACCGTCGCCACCATCCATCTCGGCGCCCTGCGCCACAACCTCGCCCGCATCAAGTCGCTGGCCGCGCCGGCCAGGGTGATGGCGGTGGTCAAGGCCGATGCCTACGGGCACGGACTGGAGCGAGTGGCGCGCGCGCTCGACCACGAGGCCGACGCGTTCGCGGTGGCGGCGCTGGGCGACGGCCTGCGCCTGCGCGCGGCGGGCCATCGCCAGCGCATCGTGGTGCTGTCCGGCCCGGACCAGCCCGGCGACATCGCCGAGATGCAGCGGCTGCGGCTGGACGCGGCGATCCACCACGAGGCACAACTGGCGTGGCTGGCCGAGGCGAGTGCGTCGCGCGGCCGCCTGCGCGCATGGCTGAAGGTGGACAGCGGGATGCACCGGCTCGGCTTCGCGCCCGAGCATGTCGCCGAAGTGCATGCGCGCCTCGCGGCGCTTCCCGGCATCGACCCGGAGATCGGCCTGCTTACCCACTTCGCCGAGTCGGAAGTGTTCGGTGGCGACGCGACGCAGGCGCAGATCGCCCGCTTCGCCGAGCACACCCGAGGGCTGGCGGGGCCGCGCTCGCTGTCCAATTCGGCCGCCGTGCTGGGCTGGCCCGAGGCGCGCGGCGACTGGGTGCGCAGCGGGGGCCTGCTCTACGGCCTGTCGGTGGTGGACGGCAAGACTGGCGCGGATTTCGGTTTCCGTCCCGCGATGACCCTGTCCACGCGGCTGATCGCGGTCAACCGCATCGGCAAGGGCGAGCGCATCGGCTACAACGGCACCTGGACCTGCCCGGA
Organism: Frateuria sp. Soil773; assembly: GCF_001428405.1. GTDB lineage: Bacteria > Pseudomonadota > Gammaproteobacteria > Xanthomonadales > Rhodanobacteraceae > LMSL01. The sequence goes on along the minus strand of NZ_LMSL01000039.1, from coordinate 396,467 downwards.
AGACATGCCGGTCGGCGTCGCGGCGGTCGGCTACGGCGACGGCTATCCGCGCAGCGCGGCCTCCGGCACGCCGGTGCTGGTGGGCGGGCGCAGCGTGCCCTTGGTCGGCCGCGTCTCGATGGACCTGGTCACGCTCGACCTGCGCGAGGCGCCGCAGGCGAAGGTGGGCGACCGCGTCACCCTGTGGGGGCCGGAACTGCCGGTCGAGCGGATCGCCGCGCGCGCGGGCACCATCGGCTACGACCTTACCTGCGGCATGACGCGGCGGGTGCTGTTCGTGGAAGACGAACACTGACGCCGGTCCGCGGCGCCGGCGTCTCGCGGTTTGCGATGGCGGCAGGCTAAGCTCGCCGGCAATCTCCACGCTTCGCCGGAAACCCCGCATGGCCAAAGCCAAGACCGCCTACGTCTGCACCGACTGCGGCGCCGAGCATTCGAAATGGCAGGGCCAGTGCGTGGAGTGCGGCGCCTGGAACACGCTGAGCGAGATCGTGCTGGCGCCGGCGTCCGCCGCGAAATCCTCGGTGGGCGCGCAGCGTTCCAGCTATGCGGGCAATGCGGCCGGCGCGGCCAAGGTGACGCCGCTGACGGCGGTGGCGCTGACCGGCGAGGCGCGCACCCATACCGGCATCGGCGAGCTGGACCGCGTGCTTGGCGGCGGCCTGGTGCAGGGCTCGGTGGTGCTGATCGGCGGCGACCCGGGCATCGGCAAGTCGACCCTGCTGCTGCAGATGCTGGGCGCGCTGGGCGCGCACCTGGCGAGCGTCTACGTCACCGGCGAGGAGTCGCTGTCGCAGGTGGCCGCCCGCGCGCAGCGCCTGGGCCTGCCGCTGGAGCCGTTGCAGGCGCTGGCCGAGACCTGCATCGAGCGCATCCTCGAACAGGCGGTGGCGGCCCGCCCGCGCGTGCTGGTGATCGACTCGATCCAGACCATCTGGACCGAGCTGCTCACCGCGGCGCCGGGGGCGGTGAGCCAGGTGCGCGAGTCGGCCGCCAAGCTCACCCGCTTCGCCAAGGAGACCGGCACCAGCGTGTTCCTGGTCGGCCACGTCACCAAGGAGGGCGGCATCGCCGGCCCGCGCGTGCTCGAGCACATGGTGGACGCGGTGCTGTACTTCGAGGGCGAATCCGGCTCGCGCTTCCGCGTGCTGCGCGCGTTCAAGAACCGCTTCGGCGCGGTCAACGAACTGGGCGTGTTCGCGATGGGCGAGAAGGGCCTGCGCGAAGTACCCAACCCGTCGGCGATCTTCCTGTCCGCGCACAGCGGGCCGACCCCGGGCAGCGCGGTGATGGTCACCCGCGAAGGCACCCGCCCGCTGCTGGTGGAGGTGCAGGCGCTGGTGGACCAGTCCTCGCTGGGCAACCCGCGGCGCGTGGCGCTGGGCCTGGAGCAGAACCGCCTCGCCATGCTGCTGGCCGTGCTGCATCGGCACGGCGGGGTGGCGGCCTACGACCAGGACGTGTTCGTCAATGTGGTCGGCGGCATCCGCGTGCAGGAAACCGCGGCCGACCTGCCGGTGCTGCTGGCGGTGCTTTCCTCGCTGCGCGACCGCCCGCTGCCGGACAAGACCATCGCCTTCGGCGAGGTTGGCCTTTCCGGCGAGATCCGCCCGGTGCCCAACGGCGAGGAGCGCCTGAAGGAAGCGGCCACGCATGGCTTCCGCCGCGCCATCGTGCCCAAGGCCAACGCGCCGAAGAAGGGCAAGGTGGGCGAAATGGAGGTGATCGGCGTGGAGCGCCTGTCCCAGGCCATCGACGCCTGCCGGGATGCCTGACGCGCCGCGGTCGCCGGTGGGCTTCGGCCCGCCGTCTCGCATGCGAAGGAGGCTGGCCGTGGCGCGTCGGCCTGTTGCTCCTAGTGTACGAGGGCGTCACTCCGCCACCGTGCTGCCTTGTCCCGGTTCGGCGCTTCCGCGCCGGATAGCTGCGACGAAAGCGCCGATTTCGCTCACCAGCAGTTCCGGCCGCTCGAAGTGGATGTAGTGCCCGCTGCCCCGGGCGACGATCCGCCGGCCGCGGGTGGACAGGTGCGCCAGCGTTTCCTGTGCGGCGTCGTGCGCGGCGTTTGCCTGCTGCCAGTCCGAGGTGGGCAGGGCGGGCGGACGGGGTTGCCCGGGATCGCGCGAGAACACCAGCAGCGGCAGGTCGCCCAGGCCGCCGGCGCGGCTGGCCTCGACCAGCGACTGTGCCCTGCCGTCCTGTTCGCGGCTGACGGCGGTGACGTAGCCCGGCTTGCAGGCATCCGCGCGCCAGAGGTCGGCGGCGGCGTCGAAGCCCGGCGGCGGCGTCGGAGCAGGCGCCCATGAAACGTGGGATGCCCAGCGCGATGGCTGCCTTGAACAGTGCCATCTGCAACGCCCCGTGGCGGTCCAGCGCGGCGACGCTTGCCGGCAGCCGTTCCGGCGTGGTGGCATCGACGAACACCAGCCCCGCGACCTGCTCCGGAAAGCGGGCGGCATAGGCGCGGATGTACAGGCCGCCGGCCGAGTGGCCACCAGCACCAGCGGCCTTCGATGCCGGCTTTTGCGAGCAGCGCGTGCAACTGCGCCGCGATGTGGCCGCCGTCGCACGCTCCCTCCACCGGCTCGCTCCAGCCCGGGCCGGCGCGGTCGTAGGAACGCACGCGCGTGGTTCGCGACAGGCCCGGCTGCAGCTAGCCCCAGACGAGGAAGCTCTCGGCCCCGCCGGATTCGAGCACCACGGTGGGAGCGCCCGCGCCGGTGCAGTACAGGTGCATGGCATGCCCGTCCACCGCATGGATCCTTCCCGGCGGCGGATGGGCCTGGCGCAGCCGGCGCAGCGCCAGCGCGTTGTAGAGCGCGCCGGCTGCGGCCAGCATCAAGGCGAGCATCGCCAGGCCGAGTAAGGTCCGGCGGACGATGCGGCGTATCCGTCCGGTGGCTGCCCGATCTTCCCGCATGCCGTTCCCCTGCCTTGTCCTGGCTGGAACGACTATAGGCAGACCCGCCCGATCTCCCGGGCGGGCTGCGGCGAAGCGGTGGATGGATGCGGCGAGTCGATGCTCGTCGTGCCGCGGGCAAAGCGTGGGGCCGGGCCAGAATCCGCCCGCGATGGCCCTGCGTTATGTCATCGGGCGATGCAGGATCAGCTCCAGCACGAACTTCGAGCCGAAGAACGCCAGCACCAGCACGGCCATGCCGATCAGGGTGAGGTTGACCGCGCTGCGGCCGCGCCAGCCGTGCCGCCAGCGGCCGTAGAGCAGGGTGCCGAACACCAGCCAGGCGACGATCGACAGCACCGTCTTGTGCACCAGGTGCTGGCCGAACAGGTTGCCGACGAACAGCACGCCGGTGATCAGGGTAAGGGTCAGCAGCGCGAAGCCGGCGGCGATCAGGCGGAACAGCAGGGTTTCGGACAACGTCAGCGGCGGCAGGGCGCGCATCCACGGACTGAACCGGCGGTGGCGCAGCGCACGTTCCTGGATCGCCAGCCCGATCGCCAGCACCGCGGCGATCGACAGCACGCTGAAGGCGACCAGGGCCACGGTGACGTGCAGCTTGATCTGCCAGTCCATCGGCTGCGGCGCGGTCGCCGGCGCGACGAAGCCGTCCAGCGCCACCAGCAGCGCGGTCAGCGGGAACACGATCACACCCACCGCGGCGACCGGGCGGCTCAGGTTCACCAGCAGGGTCAGCGCGGACACCACGCAGGCCACCAGCGACAGCGCCGCGAAGAAGTGCAGGTCCAGCGCACCGCGGTGCATGCCCAGCAGCACGCCGGCATGGGCGAGCACGGCGACGACGGCCACGGACAACGCCGTGCGCTGCAGCGGCGCAGGCGTTGCCGGCAGCGCGCGGCCGAACAGCGGCCGCGCCAGCAGGCCGGAGGCGAGCAGGTAGCAGGCGATGGCGAGGAGCGATAGCGCGGGGAGCATGGCCCGGAAGTTTGGCACAGCGGCCTGCGGGCGTGAATGCGGCCAGGGCGAGGCATGACGTTCGTCACTGGTCTTATTTAGATATTTGTCTAAATATCTAGGCATCGAATCGCCAGGCCGAGCCATGAAACAGCAAGCCGCCTTCCGGGCACTCGCCGACCCCACCCGCCGCGCCATCCTCAAGCGGCTGCAGGGCGGCGCGATGAGCGCGGGGGAGATCGGCGAGGCGTTCGACATCACGCCGGCCTCGCTGTCGCACCACTTCGCCGTGCTGAAGCAGGCCGACCTGGTGCGCACCGAGCGGCGTGGCCAGTTCATCGTCTACTCGCTCAACAGCACCGTCGTGGAGGACTTCGCGCGCATGGTGCTGGACCTTTTCCCCGCCAAAGGCAAAACCGGAGCCAAGGGATGACTTCCTCGCGCAACCTCATCGTATCGGCGGCCTTCGTGCTGATCGCCGCCGCCGTGGGCCTGTGGGTCTATCCGCAGTTGCCGGCGCAGGTGCCCACGCACTGGGACCTGCATGGACAGCCCACCCAATGGACGCCGCGCTTCTGGTCGGCCGCGCTGCCGGCGATCGTGCTGGCGGCGCTCGCTGCGCTGACCGAGGCGTTGCCGCGCCTTTCGCCGCGCCGGTTCGAGATACGGCCGTTCGCGCGCAGCTACGGGATCATCATGCTCGCGGTGCAGGGGGCGATCCTGGTGATCGACCTGTCCATCCTGCTCGGCAGCGCGGGCTACGCCTTGCCACGGCTGACCATCGGCATGCTGTCGATCGGCGTGCTGCTGATGGTGATCGGCAACTACATGGGCAAGCTGCGGCGCAATTTCTTCGTCGGCATACGCACGCCGTGGACGCTGACCAACGACGCGGTGTGGGAGCGCACGCACCGCCTGGGCGGACGGGTGTCGGTGCTGGCCGGGCTGCTGATCGTGGCGGCGGCCCTGGCCGGGGCGCCCAAGGCCGTCCCGGTCGCGCTGCTGGCCGCCGCCTGCCTGGTTCCCGTCGTGTATTCGTACTTCGCCTATCGCCGCCTGGAAGGGCGCCACACCGATCCGAAGGGAGACTGATCCGATGAACAGGAAGACCGTCGTCGCGCTTGCCGCCGCCATGGGCCTCGCGCTGGCCGGCATCATGCCGGCCAGGGCCGCGGACGCCCGTTCCGAAGTCTGCCTGGCGAATGCCGGGGCCATGGTGGATGCCCTGGCGCGCGCCGACTATGCGAATGCGGCCGGCCGCTTCGCCCCCGGCGGCAAGGCGCCGGGAGCCGCCGGGCTGGAGCAGTTGTGGCGCGCGGCCGGGCAGCAGATGGGCGCTTATCGCAGGCACGGCGCGCCGCGCACGGCTTCCCTGGACGGCAAGCCGGTGGCCGTGGTGGAAATGCAGTACGCCCGCCTGACGCAGGACCTGGTCATGTGGTGCGACGGGCAGGGGCGATTGTCGGCGCAGCGGTTCATGGACCCGGCCATGGTCGCCATGGCGAAGTACGCGACCTCTCCGCATCCGCAGGCGCCGCACGTCGAGGCCGATGGGGTGCGGGTGACTCCGCTCGACGTGCCGTCCCCGGCCGGCCCGCTCTACGGCGCGCTGACCTTGCCGCCCGGCCATGGCCCCTTTCCGGCCGTGGTGATGGTGGCCGGTTCCGGCGCGCAGGACAGGGACGAGAGCATCGGGCCGAACCAGCCGTTCCGCGAGCTTGCCGAAGGGCTGGCCAAGCAGGGCGTGGCGTCGCTGCGCTACGACAAGCGCAACTTCGACCACAAGGCGTGGAAGGGCGAGTACGTGATCGACGCCGAGGTGACCGACGATGCGGTGGCCGCGCTCCGCCTGCTGTCGGCGCAGAAGGGGATCGACCCGCGCCGCGTCTTCGTGCTCGGCCACAGCCTGGGCGCCATGATGGCGCCGCGCATCGCCATGCGCAGCGGCCAGGCGGCGGGGCTGGTGCTGCTGGCGGCGCCGGCGCGGCCGATCTTCGAGGTGCTGAAGCAGCAGGGGCGCGACCAGGCGCAGAAGCACAACCTGCCGCCCGAGGTCGCGCGCAAGTCGCAGGCCGTCATCGAGGGCGAGGAGAAACTGCTGGCGGGGATCGCGCCCGGGCAACCGGCGCCGGCCGGCACGTTCATGGGCCAGGGGTCGCATGCCTATTGGCTGAGCTGGTCGCGCGTCGATCCCGTCGCCGACGCCAGGGCCGCGGCGCTGCCCGTGCTGTTCCTGCAGGGAGGCGGCGATTTCCAGGTATCGCCCGAACTGGATTTCGGCCGCTGGAAGCAGGCCATGCAGGGCCGGGCGGACACGGCGTTCCATCTCTATCCCGGCCTGAGCCACCTGTTCATGCCGGCCGGCAAGACCGGGACGGTGGCCGACTATCTCGCGCCGGGCCACGTCCAGCCGCAGGTGATCGAGGACATCGCCGCATGGGTCAAGGCGGCGCGGCCGCGGCCCGGCGGCGCCCGCGCGCGATAGCCGGCCGAACTTCGGTATCATTGAGCATTTCCCGTCCCCAGCCGATCAATCATGTTCGAGTCGCTCAGCCAACGCCTGTCAGCCACCGTCAACCGCCTGCGCGGCCGCGGCAGGCTGACCGAGGAAAACATCCGCGAATCGCTGCGCGAGGTGCGCATCGCGCTGCTCGAGGCCGACGTGGCGCTGCCGGTGGTGCAGGCGCTGGTCGAGCGGGTGAAGGTGCGCGCGGTCGGGCAGGAGGTGCTCAAGAGCCTGTCGCCGGGCCAGGCGCTGGTGAAGGTGGTCAGCGACGAGCTGACCACGGTGATGGGCACCACCAACACCGAGCTGAACCTGGCCCAGCAGCCGCCGGCGGTGGTGCTGATGGCCGGCCTGCAGGGCGCCGGCAAGACCACCACCGTGGCCAAGCTGGCGCGCTTCCTCACCGAGCGCAAAAAGAAGAAGGTGATGGTGGTGAGCTGCGACGTCTACCGTCCGGCCGCCATCGAGCAGTTGCGCACGCTGGCCGGGCAGGTCGGCGTGGCGTTCTTCCCGTCCGAGGCCGGCCAGAACCCGGTGGACATCGCGAAGAACGCGATCGCCGCGGCGAGGCGCGAGGTGGTCGACGTGCTGCTGGTCGATACCGCCGGCCGCCTGCACGTGGACGAGGCGATGATGGCCGAGATCAAGGCGCTGCACGCCGCGATCACCCCGGTCGAGACGCTGTTCGTGGTCGATTCGATGACCGGCCAGGATGCCGCCGTCACCGCCAAGGCGTTCAGCGAGGCGCTGCCGCTCACCGGCGTGGTGCTGACCAAGACCGACGGCGACGCCCGCGGCGGCGCGGCGCTGTCGGTGCGCTACGTCACCGGCCGGCCGATCAAGTTCCTCGGCGCGGGCGAGAAGACCGACGCGCTGGAGCCGTTCCACCCGGACCGCGTGGCGCAGCGCATCCTGGGCATGGGCGACGTGCTGAGCCTGGTCGAGGAGGTCGAGCGCAAGGTCGACCAGGAAAAGGCGCAGAAGCTCGCCACCAAGGTGATGAAGGGCAAGCGCTTCGACCTGAACGACATGAAGGACCAGCTCGAGCAGATGAACAACATGGGCGGCCTGGCCGGCCTGATGGACAAGCTGCCCGGCGTGTCCAGCCTGCCCGACAGCGTGAAGTCGAAGGTCAACGACGGCGAGATCAAGCGCATGGTCGCGATCATCCAGTCGATGACCAAGAAGGAGCGCCGCCATCCCGACCTGCTGAACGGCTCGCGTCGCGCCCGCGTGGCGCGCGGCTCCGGCACCCAGCCGGCCGACGTCAACCGCCTGCTGAAGCAGTACATGCAGATGGAAAAGATGATGTCCAAGCTGTCCAAGGGCGGCAGCAAGGGCCTGCTGCGCCAGATGCGCGGCGCCATGAAGGGCATGGGCGGGATGGGCGGACTGCCGCCCATGCGCTGAGGGGCTTGGAGGAGCGAGAGGAGAGGAGCGAGAAGCGAGAGAAAGCTTCCGGCTCCGGCGGTATCCGCGCTTGCGGGGAGCCCACTCACTTCTCACTCATCTTCCCTCGCTCCTGCTCCAAGCTCTTCCCTTTTACCGATTTCCTCACTAAAATGCCGCGTTTACCGCGCACGGCTTCGTGCGTGCGGCCGGCGATTCCGGCAACTCTGGAGCTTTTACTTATGGTCAAGATTCGTCTTTCGCGCGGCGGCGCCAAGGGCCGTCCGTTCTACCATGTCGTCGTGACCGATCAGCGCAGCAAGCGCGACGGCCGCAACATCGAGAACGTCGGTTATTACAATCCGGTGGCTTCGGGCAAGGACAAGCGCCTTGAGCTGAACGTCGCCCGCGTGCAGGAGTGGGTGGGCAAGGGCGCGCAGTTGACCGACAAGGTCGCGGCCCTGCTCAAGGAAGCCGGCAAGCAGCAGGCTGCCTGAACGTGACGGCAGCCGGTCGGCGCGTCCTGGTCGGACGCATCGTCGGGCTGTACGGCGTGCAGGGCTGGCTCAAGATCGAATCCTGGACCGAGCCCCGCACGCGCATCTTCGATTACCAGCCCTGGCTGCTCGCTGCGGCGCCGGGCGCGGAAACGGAGGTCGCCGGGGTCAAGGGGCGTCCGCAGGGCAAGGGGCTGATCTGCTACCTGCCCGGAGTGGACGACCGGGACAAGGCGGCGGCGCTGGTGGGGCAGGACATCCATGTCGCCCGCGAGCTGCTGCCGCCGCCTGGCAAGGGCGAGTTTTACTGGGTCGACCTCGAGGGTCTGGAGGTCGTCACCACGGAAGGCGTGGCACTGGGGCGGGTCAGTCACCTGTTCGCCACCGGCGCCAACGATGTCGTGGTGGTGAGGGACGGCGAGCGCGAGCGGCTGGTTCCCTTCGTCCAGGGTTCTTACGTGCGGTCGGTGGATCTTTCCGGCGGACGCATGGTGGTGGACTGGGATCCCGAATTCTGACGGCGGTAGGCGCTGCGGTGGGAGTTTGAGGGTTCATGCGCATCGACGTCGTCACGCTGTTTCCCGACTTCATGCGCCAGTGCGCCGCGGTCGGTGTGGTGGGACGCGCGCAGCAGCGCGAGCTGCTGCAGGTGGAAACCTGGAACCCGCGCGACTACGCCACCGACAACTACCGTACCGTGGACGGCCGCACCTGCGGCGGCGGGCCCGGCATGGTGATGCTGATCGAGCCCTTGCGCGCGGCCCTGAAGGCGATGCGCGGGGCGGCACCGGAGCCGGTGCGGGTGATTTACCTCAGTCCGCAGGGAGCGCGGCTGACGCAGGGCAGGGTGGAGGCGCTGGCGAAGCTGCCGCGCATCGCACTGCTCTGCGGGCGTTACGAAGGTGTGGACGAGCGCCTGCTGGCGCACGAGGTCGACGAGGAGCTTTCCATCGGCGATTATGTGCTGTCCGGCGGCGAGCTTGGCGCCGCGGTGGTCATCGACGCGGTGGGACGCTTGCAGGACGGCGCGTTGAACGACGCGCAGTCGGCGCAGCAGGATTCGTTCTCGGACGGCCTGCTGGATTGTCCGCACTACACGAAGCCGGTGCGCGATGCGCTCGGCGACGTGCCGGAGGTGCTGCTCTCCGGCGACCACGCGGCGATCCGCCGCTGGCGCCTGAAGCAGTCGCTGGGGCGAACCTGGCTGCGCCGTCCGGATCTGTTGGCGCAACGCGCGCTGGATGCCGAATCCCGCGCGTTGCTGGACGAATTTCGCCGCGAACATGCCTCGCAAGGGCAGGCGCTGCAAAACAAGGCGGCCACCGAGTGACCGCCGCTACTGAATCGACACAGGTGTTGCCATGAACAAGATCATCGAACAGTTCGAAGCCGAGCAGATCACCCGCCAACTGCCGGAATTCGGCCCTGGCGATACCGTGGTGGTCAACGTCAAGGTGAAGGAAGGCAATCGCGAGCGCGTGCAGGCGTTCGAGGGCGTCGTCATCGCCAAGCGCAGCCGCGGCCTGCATTCGGCCTTCACCGTGCGCAAGATCTCGCACGGCACCGGCGTGGAGCGCGTGTTCCAGGCGCACAGCCCGACCATCGATTCGGTGCAGGTGAAGCGCAAGGGCAAGGTGCGCGGCGCCAAGCTGTACTACCTGCGCGGCCTGGAAGGCAAGGCCGCCCGCATCAAGGAAGACATCGCCGCCGTGTCGGCCGCCAAGGCCGCCTCGAAGGCCGCCGCTGCCGCCGCCGAGTAAATCGCCGGCAGGCCAGCGAAGAAAACCCCGCGGAGCGATCCGCGGGGTTTTTTGCGTCGTGGCGGCCGGAGGCCGCCTTCGCCGCAGGCTCAGGCCAGCCGCTGCGGCTCCTGCAGGAAGTTGCCCTGCACGAAATCCACGCCGCAAGCGAACAGCAGCGAGGTGCTGGTGGCGTCCTCCACCCACTCGGCCACGGTCTGGCGCTTCAGCTCGCGCGCCTGGTGGCAGATTTCCGCGACCTTCTTCTGGTTCTCGGGGTGCTGCGGCAACTGCGCCATGTAGGTGCGGTCGATCTTCAGGTAGTCCGCGTCGATGTGGTTGAGCAACTGGAACGAGTTCAGGCCGGAGCCGAACTGCTCCAGCGCGAAGCGCCCGCCGATCTTCTTCCAGCCGTTGATGAACTCCTGCGCCGGGCGCAGCAGGGTGACCACCTTGCTCTCGGTCATCTCCAGCACGAGATGGCCGTAGCGCAGCGCAGCCTGCTTCAGGCGCTCCTCCAGCCACGGCAGCAGGCCCGGGTCCTGCAGCGAATCGGCGGTGAGCTTGACGAAGAAGGTGGTCTGCATGCCCTGGCCGTCGCGTGCCTTGAGCACCTCGATCGCGCGGTTGAGCACCCAGCGGTCGATCGCCACGGTTAGGCCGTGGCTCTCGGCGATCGGCATGAAGAAACCCGGCAGCACCTCGCCCTGCGGGCCGTTCATGCGCAGCAGGATTTCCGAGTACTCGCCCTCGGCGTCCTGCAGGCTGACCGTGTGCTGGTGGTACAGCACGAAGCCGTCCTGCGCCAGCGCCTGCTGCAGCAGTTGCAGCCAGTAGCGCTCGCGCTCCTCCTCGGCCTTCTCGCGGGCGGCCGGGTCGTGCAGGTCGACGCGGCTGCCGCCCTGGCTCTGTGCGTTGCGCAGGGCCTGGCTGGCCTGGTTGAGCAGCAGCTCGGCATTGGCGTTCTTCTCGCCGAGCAGGCTGCCGCCGATGCTCGCGGTGACGGTGATGGAATGCGTGCCGACGTCGAAGATCTCGTTGGCGACGGCTTGCTGCAGCCGTTCGATCCACTGGCGGATCTCCTGGTCACTGCGCGTGTCGAGCATGATGCCGATGGTGTGCTCGGCGAGCAGGCCGGCCATGTCCCCGCTGCCCAGCAGCGCGTTGATCCGGGTGGCGAAGGCGGCCAGCAGCTCGTCGGCCTGGCCCAGGCCGATGCCGGCCACGATGGTCTGCCAGTTGTCCGGTTCGACCAGCAGCAGGGTCTGTCCCTTGCGTCCCTTCGCGGCGTCGGCCACGGCCTCGTCGATCAGCTCCAGCGACCGCGCGCGGTTGAACAGGCCGGTGACCGGGTCGCGCTGCAACTGCGCGAGCAGGGCCGGATCGACCTGCTGGCGGCGGAACACGATCTGCAGGCACGGCTCGCCCTCGAACGTGGCGTGGGCGAACTCGGCGGTGGCCTTGAACGTGCTGGCGTCGGCGCGGCGCGCCTGCAACTCCAGGCTGTGCTCGGCCTTTTCCTTGCGCGAGTGCGCGCGCAGCAGGTTCTTGAACTCGTCGGCATGGGCCGGGCTGACCAGGTCGAGCACGGGCAGGCCGAGCAGGTCGTCGAAGCTGTCGTAGCCGAAGGTTTCCAGGTAGGCCTGGTTGGCGCGCACGTGCATGCCCTCGTGCACGTAGGCGATGGCGTCGTTCGACGAATCCAGCAGGGCGTCGCAGCGGCGCTCGGACTCGCGCAGCGCGGCCTCGAGCAGGCGCACCTGGCGGCGCGTCTGCAGGGCGTCGAACTCGCGCTGCAGCACGGCGATCAGCTGCTTGGGCTGGCTGCGCAGGACCACCCCGCGCACGCCGCCGGTCATCAGGTCGGTGGTCACGGTGTTGTCGATCTGCGACAGCATGGCGACCAGCGACAGGTCGCGGCCGTGCGAATCCAGCTCGTGCACCACCTCGCGCAGGTCGATCGTGCCGACGGCCGGGTCGAACAGCACGATGTCCGGCTCCAGCTCGTTCAGGGCGTCGCGCAACTGGTCGGCCTGGGTGGCGCGGGCGGGGCGTATGGCGATTCCGGCGTTGCGCAGCAGGCTGATGATCTGTTCCGCCTCCTCGACCGATTTCTCGATGAAGAGCACCTTGATGACGAAATCTTTTTTCATGGGCCGCCGGGCTTCCGTGGGATCGGCGCAGCGGGCGTCGGGCGCCGCTGCGCTTCAGCGTTGTAGCCTTGGTTTGTAGCGGATAACGCCGTGGGCCGCCAGTAGAAGCGGGCCGGGAAGTGATGGACGACAAGCCGCGGCGTGGCGCGGGCGCTCACAGCGGGCGCTTGGACCCGTCGCCGGCCACCTCGCGGACCAGCTTCGGCACCAGGTAGCCGGGCAGCCGGGTGCGCAGCGCCTCCACCAGCGCGCGCGCGCGCTCGTCGTCCACCTCGAAGTGGGCGGCGCCCTGCACGCGGTCGAGCTGGTGCAGGTAGTACGGCAGCACGCCGGCCGCGAACAGGCGCTCGGACAGGTCCGCCAGCGCGCCGGCGTCGTCGTTCACGCCGCGCAACAGCACCGACTGGTTGAGCACGGTGGCGCCGGCCTCGCGCAGGCGGGCGCAGGCGGCGTCCACGCCGGCGTCGAACTCGTTGGCGTGGTTTGCGTGCAGCACCACCACCTTCTGCAGCGGCAGGGCCGCCAGCCAGGCCACGAAGGCGTCGTCCACGCGCTCGGGCAGCACCACCGGCAGGCGCGTGTGGATGCGCAGGCGTATCACGTGGGGCAGGCCGGCCAGGCCGCGGGTCAGTTCGTCGAGCTTGTGCGTGGCCAGCGCCAGGGGGTCGCCGCCGGACAGGATCAGCTCGCGGATCGACGGGTCGGCCTCCACGTGGGCCAGCGCCTCGCGCCACTGCGCCGCCGCGGCGATCTCCTCGCCGTAGGGGAAGTGCCGGCGGAAGCAGTAGCGGCAGTTGACGGCGCAACTGCCGCTGGCGACCAGCAGGGCGCGCCCGTCGTACTTGTGCAGGACGCCGCGCCCGGCCTTAGCGGCCATGTCGCCCACGGCGTCGGCGGCGAAACCTTCGACCCGGGCGTGCTCCGCCGCCTGCGGCAGCACCTGCAGCAGCAGCGGGTCGGACGGGTCGCCCTGGCGCATCCGCGCGACGAAGCCGCGGGGAACCCGCAACGCGAAGCCCGCGTCGTCGGGGGGCAGCAGGTCGGTCCGGCCGGCCAGGCCGGCGGCTTCCAGCAGCTCTGCCGCATCGGTGATGGCGTCCCGCCACAGCTCGCGCCAGCCGGGGGCGGGCGACGATAGGCGTGGATGGGGGCTTGCGGTTATCATGTCGGGCCTTGGAGCGGGCGGCGAAGCCCGTGACAGATACGCATTTTAGCCGCCCACCGGGCGAAATCGACTTCGGAGCAGATAGCGCATGGCGACCCTTGGCCTCAATGATGTCAAAACGGGCAAGAAGATCCTTCACAACGGCGATCCCTGGATCATCACCGAGGCGGACTTCATCAAGCCGGGCAAGGGCCAGGCGTTCACCCGCATCCGCATCCGCAACCTGAAGGACGGCCGCACCACCGAGCAGACGCTGAAGTCCAGCGACTCCTTCGAAGAGGCCGATGCGTCCGATACCGACATGCAGTTGTCGTTCATCGACGGCATCGGCAAGGACCGGGTCTGGAACTTCATGAACATGGAGACCTTCGAGACCATGCCCGCCTCCCTGGCCGCCATGGGCGATGCCTGGAAATGGCTCAAGGGCGAGGAAGAGTGCGTGGTCACGATCTTCAACGGCGCGATCATCGCCGTGCAGCCGCCGAAGTTCGTCGAGCTGAAGATCACCGAGACCGATCCGGGCGTGCGCGGCGACACCTCCGGCGGTGGCGGCAAGCCGGCCACGCTGGAGACGGGCGCGGTGGTGCGCGTGCCGCTGTTCGTCAACCAGGATGAAATCATCAAGGTCGATACCCGCACCGGCGAGTACGACAGCCGCGTCGGCAAGTGACGAACCGGCGCGCGGGCATCCGCCCGCGCCTTTGCCGGTTCGCCATCCCGGCGCAGGCCGGGATCCAGTGAGGCACTCGTGCGAAGCACTCATTCTCGATTCGTGTGCTTCGCACAAGTATTCAACTGGATTCCGGCCTGCGCCGGAATGACGAGCAAGGGGCGGCGCCGCAAGGTGGGCCGCCCTTCGCTTATCCGCACCCTGGAACCTGACCGTCATGAGTGAAGCCAAGCCCCAGCCCGTCGACCTCCTGATCGAAGCCCGCTGGGTCGTCCCGGTGGAGCCGCACGGCGTCGTGCTGGACGACCACGCCGTGGCGGTGGACGGCGACCGCATCGTGGCACTGCTGCCGGTCGCCGAGGCGCGCGCCGCCTACGCGCCGCGCGAGACCGTGCGCCTGCCGGAGCACGCGCTGGTCCCCGGCCTGGTCAACACCCATACGCACAACCCGATGACCCTGCTGCGCGGCCTCGCCGATGACCTGCCGCTGATGGTGTGGCTGCAGCAACACATCTGGCCGGCCGAGGCCAAGGTGATCGGGCCGGAGTTCGTGCGCGACGGCGTGGAACTGGCGGTGGCGGAGATGCTGCGCGGCGGCACCACCTGCGCCAACGAGAACTATTTCTTTCCGGACGCGATCGGCGCCACCTACCGCAAGCTCGGCTTCCGTGCCGTGGTCGGCTTGCCGGTGATCGAGTTCCCCACGGCGTGGGCGAAGACGCAGGACGAGTATTTCGAGCGCGCCGGCGAAGTGCACGACAGCTTCCTCGGCGACGCGCTGGTCAGCACCGCGTTCGCGCCGCACGCGCCGTACACCGTGTCGGATGAGAGCTTCGAGCGCATCCGCGTGCTGTCCGACCAGCTCGACATCCCGGTGCACCTGCATACCCACGAGACCGCGCACGAGGTCGAGGAAGAAAAGAAGAAGAGCGGGCTGCGCCCGTTCCAGCGCCTGCAGCGGCTGGGCCTGGTCAACGACCGCCTGATCGCGGTGCACATGACCCAGCTCACCGACGGCGAGATCGCGGCCTGCGCCGAGGCCGGCGTGTCGGTGGTGCACTGCCCGGAATCCAACCTCAAGCTCGCCTCGGGCTTCTGCCCGGCGGAAAAGCTGCGCAGGGCCGGCGTCAACGTCGCCATCGGCACCGACGGCTGCGCTTCCAACAACGACCTGGACATGTTCGGCGAGATGCGCACGGCGGCGCTGCTGGCCAAGGCGGTGGCCGGCGACGCGGCGGCATTCGACGCGGCGTATGCGCTGCGCGCGGCCACCCTCAACGGCGCCAGGGCGATGGGGCTGGACGCGAAGATCGGCTCGATCGAGCCGGGCAAGCAGGCCGACCTCGCCGCCGTGCGCCTGAGCGACCTGGAAACCCAGCCGCTGTTCCACGTCGCCTCGCAACTGGTCTACGCCACCGGCCGCCACCAGGTCAGCGACGTGTGGATCGCCGGCCAGCGCAGGTTGGCCGCGCGCGAGCTGGTCGGCATCGACACCGCGGCGATCCTGGCCAAGGCGCGCGGCTGGCGCGAGCGCATCGTGGCGCACGCGTGACGACCTTTCAGACGACAACCAGGATTCCGCCATGCTTCGTTACCTCGTCCTGCTGATCCGCCGCCCGGCCTACGACCCGGCGGTGGTGCCGCTGCACCAGCAATTCCTGGAGGACTTGCGCGCGCAGGGGCGCAACGAGATGTCCGGCCCGTTCGGCGACAAGAGCGGCGGCGCCTACCTGCTGCGCGCGCCATCGCTGGAAGAGGCGATGGCCATCGTCCGGCGCGATCCCGCCCATACCAGCGGCGGCTGGGACATCACGGTGCACGAATGGCTGACGCGCTAGCCTCCTGCCGGCGATGCCCGCGAAGCGCCTTCGGCGGCCGAAAGGCTAGCCGGGCAGGGGCCCGGCACCTTCGCGCCGGTTGCAATGAAGCCGCGCGATCCCAACTTTTGCCCGGATAGCGCCGGTTTCCAGGCTCCCTTGTCCCTCCCGAGCAAAGCGAAGTCGAAGGACCCGCAACCATGATCGAGCACACCGCCAACGTCAGCCCCGAGGAAATCGCCCGTTTCGACAAGCTGGCCGCGCGCTGGTGGGACCCGGACGGCGAATCGCGCCCGCTGCATGACCTCAATCCGGTGCGCGCCGCCTACGTGGCCGCGCGGGTGGAACTGCGCGGCGCCAGGGTCGCCGACGTCGGCTGCGGCGGCGGCCTGCTCAGCGAGGCGCTGGCGCGCGCCGGCGCCGAGGTCACCGGGATCGACCTGGGCGAAAAGGTGATCGACATCGCGCGGCTGCACCTGCACGAGTCCGGCCTGGCGGTGGACTACCGCGTGCAGTCCTCCGCCGAGCTCGCGGCCAGCGCGCCGGAGAGCTTCGACGCGGTGTGCTGCATGGAGCTGATCGAGCATGTGCCGGACCCGGCGGCGCTGGTCGCCGACCTCGCCGCCATGCTCAAGCCCGGCGGCCGGCTGTTCATGTCCACCATCAACCGCACGCCGGCCGCGTTCGGCGCGGCCATCGTCGGCGCGGAGTACGTGATGCGCATGCTGCCGCGCGGGACGCACCACTACGCGCAGTTCCTCAAGCCGTCCGAGCTGGGGCGCCTGCTGCGCCATGCCGGGCTGGAGCTGGAGGACGTCGCCGGGCTCGGCTACAACCCGCTCAGCCGCAAGGCATGGCTGAGCCGGATCACCGCGGTGAACTACGTGCTCTGCGCACGCAAGCCGGCATGAAGACCTTGCCCGAAAACGTCCAGGGCGTGCTGTTCGACCTCGACGGCACCTTGCTCGACAGCGCCACCGACCTCTACGCCGCGCTGCAGACGCTGTGTGCCGAGGAGGACGCCGTCGTGCCGCCCTACGCGCCCGTGCGCGAAGTGGTTTCCCGCGGCGGCCGCGCGATCCTGCGCTGCGCCTTCGCCGACCGCGGCGAGCCGGCGCTGGAGGCGTTGCTGCCGAGATACCTGGCGATCTACGAGCGGATCATGGCGCGGCAGACGCGGCCTTTCGACGGCATCGAGCCGCTGCTGGCGATGCTCGAGGCGCAGGACGTGCGCTGGGGCATCGTCACCAACAAGCCCGCGTTCCTCACCGACGAACTGGTCCGCCGCATCGGCTGGGCCGAACGCGCATGCGCGGTGGTGTCCGGCGACACCTTGCCGGTGAAGAAGCCCGACCCCGCCCCGGTGCTGCTGGCCTGCACCCGGGCCGGCCTCGATCCGGCGCGCTGCCTGTTCGTGGGCGACGACCGGCGCGACGTGCTGGCCGGCCAGGCTGCCGGGCTGCATACCGTGGCGGTGACCTGGGGCTACCTCGACGGCGGCGATCCGCGCCAGTGGGATGCAGACACGGTGATCGACGCGCCGGCGGAGCTGGCCGCCCTGCTGCAGGCGAGTGGCGTGTCGGCATGACGGATGCGGCCGTGCCGAGCGGGGCTTTGCAGAGCTACGTCGACAAATGGCTGGCGGTGCAGCCGCAGCAGCGCGTGGCGCTGGCCTTCGTCGATCCGCGGCATTGCCCGGGCCATATCGCGCTGGCCGCGCTGGAGCAGGAACTGCTGGCTGCGGCCTACGGCATCCGCGAGCCCCAGGTCGCGGCNNNGGCCGAGGAGCTTTCGGGCGCGGCCGCCAGCGGCGGCCGCCATCCGCTGACCCAGGTGCTGTTCGACGACGAGCGTGCGCACGCCCTGCCTGGCGAACGCTGGCTGGCGCCGGTGCTCGCCGCGATGGCGCAACTGGAGGAGGGCACCGCCGCCGATTTCTCCGCGCAGCTGGCGGCCGCTACCGAATTGCACGGCGCGCTGGCCGCGCTGGAGACCGCGTGGTGGTACGGCGAGCAGGCGTCGCCGGAGCGCGCCGCGAGGGTCGCCACGCTGGCCCACCTGCTGCATGCCCTGCGTCGCCTGCAGGACGATGCCGAGCGCGACCGCCTGCCGCTGCCGATGGCGCGGCTGGCCCGCTTCGGACTCAACCGCGGCGACCTGCGCCAGCCCGGCGAGGCGCGCGACGCGGCGATCCATGCCCAGCTCGCCGACCTGCTGGCGGCCTGGCGCGACGCGGCTCGCCTGCCGGGGCCGCTCAGCGTGTTCCGCGCGCTGGAATCGCGCCACGACCTGGCGCTGGCCCGCCGTGCCGCCGGCACGCGCGAGCCGCTGCCGATGTTGCAGCGGGAGTCGCAGCGTGGCGGCCTGCGTGAAGTCTTCGCCGCCTGGCGTGCGGCGCGCGCATGGCGGCGCGGCGCCGGTTGACGCGCCGGCCGAACGGCCCCGGGACGCAGCGTTTCCGCCATCCGCCTATTGCGACGGGTGCGTTCTGCCCCAAGATTGACGGTCTCGCGGCGCGACCATCCGCCGGCGACCGCTAGCGAAAACAGGAAAGCTCCATGCACAGCCACGAAAACACCGCCCGCCTGATGCCCGATGTCGCCACCCAGGCGCAGCCCCATCTGGCCGGCGCGCTGGACTGGGTGGGCATGGACGGCATCGAGGTGCCGGTGCGTTTCGACGCCGGCGACGGCGAGGCGCAGCGCGCCAGCGCGCAGGTCGGCGCCTTCGTCAACCTGGGCCGGTCGGACAAGCGCGGCATCCACATGTCGAGGCTGTACCTGCTGGTCGACCGCTACCTGAGCGCGCAGACGCTCGGCGCGGACATGCTGCGCGCGTTGCTGGGCGAATTCCTGTCCTCGCACGAAGGGCTGGCCGACCGCGCGCGCATCAGCATCCGTTTCGAGCACCTGGTCCGGCGTGCGGCGCTGCGCAGCGCCAACAGCGGCTGGCGCGCCTATCCGGTGTCGATCGAGGCGAGCCTGGGCGCCGACGGCTTCCGCCTCGAACTGGGCACCGAGGTGGTCTATTCCTCCACTTGCCCGGCTTCCGCGGCGCTGTCGCGGCAGTTGATCCAGGAACAGTTCGCGAAGGACTTCAGCGCCGATGGGCCGGTCGATCACGCCGCGGTGCTGGCCTGGCTCGGCAGCGAGCAGGGTATCGTCGCCACGCCGCACGCGCAGCGCAGCGTGGCGCGCCTGCTGGTGCGCCTGGCCGACGGCGCCGCGTTCGACCTGATCGGCACGCTGGACCGCGTCGAGCAGGCGCTCGGCACGCCGGTGCAGACCGCGGTGAAACGCGAGGACGAGCAGGCCTTCGCGCTGGCCAACGGCGGCAACCTGATGTTCTGCGAGGACGCCGCCCGGCGCATCCAGAAGGCGCTGGACGCCGATCCGCGCATCGCCGATTTCCACGTGCGCCTGGAACACCAGGAAAGCCTGCATCCGCACGACGCCGTGGCCTACGCCAGCAAGGGCGTGCCCGGGGGCTATGGGGTTCCCGTATAGTCCCGACCGCCTGGGAGCGGCTTGGGGGGAGTCGGCATGCGCCAGCAAGGCAGGGTCGTCGAATGGAACGACTCGCGTGGGTTCGGTTTCGTCGTCATGCACGGCACCGAGCGACGCATCTTCCTGCATGTCAGGCACTTTACCGATGGCCGCGTGCGGCGGCCGAAATCGGGTGACATCCTCACGTACGAAGTGAAGCAAGATGAGCGCGGGAGGCCAATGGCGGATGCGGTCGCTTTCGCTATCACGAGCAAGGCCCGCAACCGGCGAGCTGTTTCACCCGTACGTCCGGGCCTGGCCGAGGTGGTCGTGGCGCTCTTCGGCGCAGCACTGGTATTGCTGGCGTCAAGAGGACAACTGCCTTGGTCGCTGTTGGCAGCTTATGCGGTGATAAGTGGTGCGGCTTTCCTGGCCTATCGGCACGACAAACGGGCCGCCATCGCCGGCCGCTGGCGTATGTCGGAAAGCTCCCTGCAGGCATTGGCCTTGTTCTGTGGCTGGCCAGGTGCCTGGCTGGCGCAGAAGTGGCTGCGTCACAAATCCAGCAAACCCGCTTTCCTGGTGGTGTTCTGGATCATGGTCGCCCTCAATCTGGCCGGGCTGCAATGGTTCTATCGCCAGGGTATCGATCTGATGCCCTGATCGAGAGTCGAGTCTTCAGGGCGCCTCGATCCCCGGCAGCAACAGCGGGTCCAGCCGCGTGCCGAACCAGTTGAAGCCCCAGTGCAGGTGCGGCCCGGTGGCGCGGCCGGTCATGCCCGAGAGCGCGATGACCTGGCCCCGGGCGACGCGCTGGCCGGCCCTCACCTGCAGTTTCGACAGGTGCAGGAAGTTGGAGCTGAGGCCGAAGCCATGGTCCAGCACGACGGTGCCGCCGGTGAGATACAGGTCGGGGTTGGCGAAGGTGACGATGCCGGCGGTGGGCGCCCGCACGGGCGTGCCTTGCGGTATGGCGATGTCCATGCCCGAATGCGGCGCCTTCGGTTCGCCGTTGTAGACGCGCTGGTTGCCGAAGCGGCCGCTGATGCGGCCCTGTACCGGCCAGGCGAAGCCGCCGCGGAAATCCTCGCGCCCGTCGTCGCGTTCTCGCGCGGTGGCGACCGCGGCCTGCTCGCGCTGGATCCGCGCGGCGATCGCCGGCGGCGGGTTGACGGTCTTCGGCGGCACGCCGTCGACGCGTTCGATCGGCCAGTCACGCGGGATGACGGCGATGCGCAAGGCGCGCTGCCGGCCGTCCGGCGCGGTCAGGCCGACCTGCAGCGGCCCCTTCTCGTCGCGGCCGGCACCGAACACCACCGTGCCATCGGCGCCGACCCGCACCGGCCTGCCGCCGACGCTGACGCGGCTGCCGGCAGGGACGCGGGCGATCACCAGGCCGCCCTGGGAGACGGTGGCCGGGATGCGCCCGGCAAGGACGCCGGCATCGGCGGCACGCGCGTCGCCGGCCGGGCCGGACAGGCACGCGGCCGCCAGGCAAGCTGCAAGCAGCGGCACCCATGGCAGGCCGCGGCGGCTGGCGTGGCCGCCGGCCGGGAGCCTCATCGGGCGAAGGCCAGGCGCTGCCCGCGCACGCTGTCGTCCAGCTTCGAGCCGTCCCACACCCGCCGCCCGTTGACGAAGGTGCCGGCGATGGAGCTGGCGAAGGTCTGCCCCTCGAACGGCGACCAGCCGCACTTGGACAGCACCTCCTCGCGGCGCACGAGGTGCGGCTTGCGGGGATCGACCAGGACCAGGTCGGCGGCGTAGCCCTCGCGCAGGAAGCCGCGCTCCTTCACGTCGAACAGCGTGGCGGGCGCGTGGGTGACGGCCTCCACCACCCGCTCCAGCGACAGCTTGCCCTCGAACACCCGCTGCAGCGCGGCCTGCAGCGCGAACTGCACCAGCGGCAGGCCGGACGGCGCCTTGTCGTACTTCATGGCCTTCTCGTCCAGCAGGTGCGGCGCGTGGTCGGTGGCCAGCACGTCGATGCGGCCCTCGGCCAGCGCCCGGGTGATCGCCTCGCGGTCGGCCGCGGTCTTGATCGCCGGGTTGCACTTGATCAGGAAGCCGAGGCGCTCGTAGTCGGCGTCGTCGAAGTGCAGGAAGTGCACGCAGGTCTCGGCGGTGATCTTCTTGCGCGTGCCGTCCTGCCCCACCAGCGGACCGGGC
This sequence comes from Frateuria sp. Soil773, assembly GCF_001428405.1. Lineage (GTDB taxonomy): Bacteria > Pseudomonadota > Gammaproteobacteria > Xanthomonadales > Rhodanobacteraceae > LMSL01. The sequence goes on along the minus strand of NZ_LMSL01000039.1, from coordinate 375,003 downwards.
TGGAACAGCGCCAGCTCGTCGGCGGTGGAGATGTGCAGCACGTGCAGGCGGGTGCCGTGCCTCTGCGCCAGCGAGATGGCGAGCCGGGTCGACTTGATGCAGGCCTCGCGCGAGCGGATCAGCGGGTGTTCGCGGGCGGGGATGTCCTCGCCGTATTTCTCGCGCGCCTTGGCGTGCAGCGCGTCGATCATCGGGGTGTCTTCGCAGTGGGTGATGATCGGGGTGGGACAGTGGGCGAAGATGCCGTCCAGGGTCTCGGGATTGTCCACCAGCATGTTGCCGGTGGAGGCGCCCATGAATACCTTCACGCCCGGGGCGGCGAGCGGGTCCAGCGCCTTGATCGCCTCCAGGTTGTCGTTGCTGGCGCCCATGTAGTACGCGTAGTTCACCGCCGAGGTCTCGGCGGCGCGGGCGTACTTGGCCTCCAGCGTGTCGCGGTCCAGCGCGGGGGGCCTGGTATTGGGCATTTCCATGAAGCTGGTGATGCCGCCGGCGGCGCAGGCGCGCGACTCGTGCCAGGTATCGGCCTTGTGGGTGAGCCCGGGTTCGCGGAAGTGCACCTGGTCGTCGATCATGCCGGGCAGCAGCCACAGGCCGGCCGCGTCGATCACCTGCTCGCCGGGGCGGGCGTCGAGGTCGCCGGCGATGGCGTCGATGCGGCCGTCCTTCACGCGCAGGTCGGCGTGGAAGCGGCGGCCCTCGTTGACCAGTTCGGCGTTCTTGATCAGCCAGTCAGTGGACATGCTTGGAATCTCCTGGAGTACGGCAGGCCGGGGGTCGGCAGCGCCGGAAATGGAAATGCTCGGGCACCGGATCCTCGCCGCCTTCGCACAGGGGCTGGCAGCGCAGCAGGCGCCAGCCGGTCAGCAGGCTGCCGCGCAGCGGTCCGAAGCGCGCAATGGCAATCCGTGCATAATCGGAGCAACTGGGGTAAAAGCGGCAACGCTGCCCCAGCAAGGGGCTGAGCCAACGCTTGTAGAAGCCGAGCAGTACAAGTAGAAATCGGGTCACGACAATTCACGCTGCCAAAACAGCTTGCGGCATGTAGTGTCGCAAGTATTCCAGAAGCACGGTTGCTGGTGCACGGTACATGGGCTATAACACCCGGCCGCCACGGCCATAAACGGTGAAGGGAAATGGCGAAAACGACGCGTAGTTCGACCGCCGCGAAGGCGCAGAAAGGGAAGGCCGCAGGCAAGGCGAAGCCGGCCAAGGCCGCCAGGAAAGCGGCTGTCCCGGCGGCACGCGCGAGCAAACCGGTGAAGAAGGCCGCGCCGGCGAAGAAGGTCGTGGCAAAGAAGGCGGCGGTCAAGAAGGTCGTCGTCAAGAAGGTCCCGGCCAAGCCGGCAGCCAAGAAGAAAGCCCCGGCCAAGGCGGCGCCCGCGAAGAAGGTCCCGGTGAAGAAGGCCGCGGCCAAGAAGGCTCCCGTCAAAGCCGTCGCCAAGAAAACCGCCAAGCCCGCCGCCCCGAAGGCGGCGGCCAAGCCCGTGAAGAAGACCGCTGCCACCGTCAAGCAGCCTGCATCGAACAAGGCCGCGCCGAAGCCGGCAGCGAAACCGGCCAGCGCGCCTAAGCCGGCCAAGCCGGCGGCTGCGCCGGTCGCCAAGGCCGCCGCGCCGACGAACCGGCACGCATCCCAGCCGGCTGCCGCCCCGCCAGTACAGGGCAAGGTGGCCACGGCCACCGCACGCCATACCTCTCCCAAGAAACAGAAGACCCCGCAGTCCTCAATGAACAATCTCGCCACGACACTCGACAATGGCATCACCCGTGAAGACGGGCGCTATGCCCTGCCGTCCACCAGCAACATCGACCTGCCCAAGGGGTACCGTCCCTCGAACGACGAGGAGTACATGAACCCCAAGCACCTGGCCTACTTCCGCAACAAGCTGCGCGAATGGCGCGACCAGCTGGTGGAGGAGTCCCGCCAGACCATGGAGAACCTGCGCGACGAAGTGCGCGACGTCGGCGACGAGGCCGAGCGGGCCACCCGCGAAACCGAGAACTCGCTGGAACTGCGTACCCGCGACCGCTACCGCAAGCTGATCTCCAAGATCGACAAGGCGCTGCGCCGGATCGAGGAAGGCCGCTACGGCTACTGCGAGGAAACCGACGAGGAGATCGGCCTGGACCGCCTCGACGCCCGCCCGATCGCCACGCTGTCGCTCGATGCGCAGGAGCGCCGCGAGCACCTGCAGAAGCAGATGGGCGACTGAGCGCGGAAGCCTCCGTTCCGGCCAGCGAAAAGCCCCGCGATGCGGGGCTTTTTCGTTGCGGCTGCCGTTCGCTGTTGCTCCGGCCCGTCAGCCGAGCGTTTCCGCCGCATGGCGCTTCAGCTTGGCCAGCATCGCCGCCAGCCCATTCGAGCGGGTGGGCGAGAGATGCTTGGCCAGGCCGATCGCCTGGATGAATTCGGGCTCGGTGGCCACGATCTCCGCCGCGCTGCGGTCGGAGTACACGCGCAGCACCAGGGCGATCAGCCCCGACACGATCGCCGAATCGCTGGCCGCGTCGAAATGCAGCTTCGCCGCATCGCCGCTGGGCACCAGCCACACCATCGACTGGCAGCCGTGCACGCGGTGCTCCTCGGTCTTCCACGCCTCGGGGAAGGGCGGGAGCCGTTTGCCCAGGTCGATCAAGTACTGGTAGCGCTCGGTCCAGTCGCCGAAGAACGCGAACTCCTCGGCGATGTCCTGCTGCGCCTGCGCGGCGCTGGGTGTGGCGATGTCGTTCATGGGCACATTATCGCGCGTGGCGCTTGAAGCCGCCGGGAACGGCAGGGCGCGCCGCCGTGCCGTCCCGGAAACGCGAAGGCCCGCAGGGTTGCGGGCCTTCGCGTCGAAGCTGGTGCCGGAAATAGGAATCGAACCTACGACCTACGCATTACGAATGCGCCGCTCTACCAACTGAGCTATTCCGGCAAAGAGCCAAGGATTTTACGGCCGGCTGGGCTTGTGCGCAAGCTGCATGGGGAGGGCCGATTTCTTGGTCACGGGGTGCCGCGTGGTTCCCGCCGGCGGGCGATCCGGCGTTGCCGCCGCGCCGCGCATGGCCGGAGTCGGTGGGTCACGGCGATGGGCGGCGAAGTTGGCCGGCATCACGATCGCGACGTGATGCCGCGCAATTTTCCCCTGGCCGGGTGGCCGCTTGTCGGCCCAAAGCCACCGCTTGTCGGAACCCCGCTGGCCGAGGCCCGGGGCGCGACTACACTTCGGATCAGGGGTATCAGGGAGAATTTCCATGCAAGTCTTGTCGCGTCAGCGAGGTATCTCGCTGATCGAAGTGATGATGGCCGTGCTGATCTTCAGCATCGGCCTGATCGGGCTGGCCGGTCTGCTGGTGATGGCCACGCGCTCGAACCATGCGGCGTACCTGCGTACCCAGGTGACTTTTCTGGCCAGCGGCATGGCTGACCGCATGCGGGCCAATCCGGTTGGTGTGTGGAACAACAACTACAACTCCGACAAATACCCCGTCAGCGGAAGCACGGCAGCCAATGCCGATTGCAGTGCCGGGTGTAATCCGGCTGAACTGGCAGTGGCCGACCAGCGCCAGTGGAGCAGCCAGCTATCCAGCTTCCTGCCTGGCGCCGTCGCCTCGATCAGTTGCGATGCCAGCGCGGCCGGCTATACACCGGGGCCGTGGTCGCTGGGCACGCCCGCTTCGGGAGCCACGGCGGCGACTCCCGCCGCTCCCGGGCAGGTCGGCATGCGCCCGCCCTACGGCGGCAACTGCAAGATGCAGATCAAGTGGAGCGAGCGCAAGGAAGGCGACAAGAGCAACCGCGATGCCGAGCTGCAGACTTTCGCGTGGGAGTTCCAGCCATGACGACACCCGCGATGTCACGTTACTTTGCGCAACGCCAGCGCGGCGTGACCCTGATCGAGCTGATGGTGGCGATGGTGCTGGGATTGCTGGTATCCGCCGGCATCATCACGGTCTTCCTGTCCACCTCCAGCAGCAATCGTGCACAGACGCAGATGGCGCGGTTGCAGGAAGAGGGGCGCTACGCGGTCACCCGGCTCAAGGACGACCTGCGGATGGCCAACGGCCAGTACTGCACCAACAGTGGCGGCGTGGCGCACCCCAGCGCGGCGCAGACCTTCATGGACGGCCTGCGCGCGCCGACCGTGTATGCCAGGAACGTCACTGCCGCCATGGCTGACGTGACCACGACCATGGGAAGCGGGAGCTATCCGGCGGTACCCACGGGTTCCTATTACATGCCGTCGTTCCTGTCGATGCGCGGTTACGACTGCGACAAGAGCGGTTGCAAGCCTGTCGATCCCAACAGCGCGGTCAGCGCCATTCCCAAGATGGGCAAGACGGCCGGTTCGCGTGTCATCGGCGCCGACGTGCTCACCGTGCGCTACATGAACTCGACGGGAGGCTGGCCGATTGGCGGCAGCAACACGATCACCGCCAAGGCCGACGGTACCATTGCCAGCATCCATATCGTCCCGGCGACGGGCGAGCCCGCACTGTCCACGCTCAAGGGAAAACTGGCGATGCTGGCCGATTGCTCCAACGCGGAGATCTTCGCGGTCAGCGATCCGAACAGTTCCGGCGACTTCTCCCCGGCCTCGTCCTCCTCGTCGTCCGACCTGAACCTCGCGCAGCCGATCGTGCAGCAGCCCCAGTCGGCACCGCGCCTGTTCAATTTCAACGACGATTACCAGACTGTCACCTACTACCTTCAGGTAGTGGACAACGGCAACGGCAGCGGCCAGACCACGGGAGCCCTGATGCGCAGGGTCAACGGTACGTCCAGCGAGCTGGTACGTGGTGTCGAGCGCCTGGATTTCCGTTACGGCGTGGAAGGTGCCGATGGCAAGCTCAAATACCTTGCGGCAGACAAGGTAGATGCCAGCAGCAGTGCCGACTGCCCGCCATCAGTCCCCACGCCGCTGGGCACCGATCCCGGCTGCCTGTGGCGAGCGGTCAAGAGCATCGAGATCAACCTGGTGATGGACGGCCAGTTGCCGTTGGCCTCGCTTGCCAGCACGGATCTCTATTACACCTACGGCATCGACAAGATAACCACGCCCAAAGCGCCCGCCGACCACCCGATCAAGCCCAGCGATCAGGGATTCCCCGATGGAATGATCCGGCGCGAATTCACCTACCTGGTTTCGGTACGCAACTACAACCCGTGATACCTCGGGCGGTACCGGTGCCGCCGGCGAGTCGAAGATGGAGTCGAACATGGCATTGCCCATTCCGCGGAATCTTGGAGGCCGGGGCTTCCCTCGCAGGCAGCGCGGCGTCGTGCTGGTGGTCGCGCTTATCTTCCTGTTGCTGCTGACCATTCTCGCCATCAGCGCTTCGGGACGCTCGCTGCTGCAGGAGCGCATGGCCGGCGGCCTGCGCAACGCCCAGCTCGCCGAAATGAGCGCCGAGACCGCCTTGCGCGGCGCGGAATGGAAGCTGTGGACCAGTACCAGCAGCATCGGTACGGCCCTCAACTGCGGCACGGGCATCTTTACCGCCTGCTATACCTACGATCCGCTCCATCCCATCGCAAACGTCGTCAGCTTCCGGACCAGCGCCGGTTGGGTGACGGATACCGTGGCCCAGGCCGCGGTGGCCTACAAGGGACCTGGCGGCGGGGTCGATTACACATCGACCGAGCGTGGAACGGCCAGGTTGGCCAAGAACCCGTTGTACATGATCGAGGATCTTGGCCAGGAGCTTCCGCCCGGAGTCGGCACCCAGCACGAGTCGGGTGCGACCGGCAGCTACGGCACGGGCTACAGCAGCACCAGCCGCCATATCTATCGGATCACCGCCCGTTCCACAGGCGGCAATGCAGACACCGTGCGCGTGCTGGAAAGCACGTTCGCCGCCAAGAGCAACTGAGCCGGAGCGTCGAGTCATGGGCAAGTCAACGTCAATCGTTCATCGGGTACGCCCGCTGGCCTTGGGATTCTTGCTGGCGCTGATGGGAGGCATCGGCGCGCCGGTGCAGGCGGATACGCAGAACCCGGGGGCGACCGATATCAGTACCACGCCGCCCGACATCACGGTCGGCGTGGCGCCGAATGTGGCGTTGACCTTCGATGACTCGGGAAGCATGGCTTCGGGCTTTTTGCCGGATTCATTCAACAGTTGTAGCGACTGGGGTAATTATTCAAAAAACAAGATTTATTATAATCCCTTCATTACCTACGATCCGCCCTTGGACAAGGCTGGCGTCGCATTCCAGGGGGTTGCGTGGCCAAGCGTGCCGGTTGACGGTTTTAGCGCCGCCCTGGGCTTCGGATCTGCGAAGGTCAACCTGTCTTCTGGATATGTTCCCACATACACATGGAATGCGGATCACGATAAAACCAATACCACCATTAACGATGTGGGGTGCAATGTTAATTCAAACGGTCATGCCTATTACAATAAGCCAGACGGCACGAAAGTCGATCTGACCCGTGCCAACATCGGTGCGACCGTAAATGGCGTTACCCGGACTGATGCGGCTGAGCGCCAGAATTTCGCTAACTGGTATTCATACTACAGAACACGAAACCTGATGGCCAAGACCGCAATCAGCCGGGCCTTTGCTCAGGTCAGTACGGATGTTCGCGTTGTCTGGCAGACGATCTGGCCAAACAAGCACGATAGTTGTAATAGGTGGGGCTGTACCACTATTACCCGCGCTTGGAGCGTCGCTCTGGGCGATGACTCTGTTATCGATGCGCTGAGCAGTACCACGACCAATGGTACGGTTAAGAGCGACTTTTATACCTGGCTGCAGAAGATCGAGAGCAGTGACGGAACCCCTGATCGTGCGGCTGCAGTGCGCGTGGGAGAATTTTTTAAGCGTGATGTCAGTGGTGCGATAGCATTTACGAAGAAGAATCCTTATTGGAATGGTCGGATAAGCGGTCAGGGCGGTGGCAATCTGGCATGCCGTAAGAATTTCCATATCCTTGTCACGGACGGCTACTGGAATGAAAGCGATAGCGACGTGACCGTCGATCCTGGCACCTTCACTTCAGAGGCCGGCCAGACGCTACCGGAGGCACCGAACTACCTGACTGGAGGGAAGGCGAGTATCTATTCCAATGTCGACAATGGCCGTGGCGGTAAAACGTTCAGCAAGTCGTTGGCAAATATTGCCTTCTATTATTGGGGCAAGGATTTGCAGCCAAGTATCGCCAACAAGGTCAAGCCCAGATGGTCCGATTTGACGGCCACACCCCCTTTGGCGAAGGGCGACAGCGAGCGCTTGAATACCGATATTTTTTACAATTACAAGAACGATCCCGCGACATGGCAGCACCTGAGTCAGTACATCGTGACGCTCGGTATCGATGGGACTCTTGGTCAAGCCGATCTGCCGAATTTGATCGACGGTACGACTCCTTGGCCGAGGGCTGTCTCAAATCAGGCCGAGGCCATCGATGACATGTGGCATGCGGCGATCAACAGCCGCGGTGGGTATTTCAGTGCCTCCGATCCCCAGAAGCTGGTGGAGTCGTTGAAGGCAATTCTCCAGGACGTGAGCGCGCCGTCGGGGTCCTCCGCACCTGCGAGCCTGAATACGGCGGTGCTGGTTCCGGGTGCGTTGAACTATCCCACCACGTATCAGCCTTCGGATTGGACGGGCACGGTCACCGCCAACGATGTGGACTTGGCTGGCAATCTAGGAACCGAGCGGTGGAACGCGGCCAAGATCCTCGATGCCTTGGATAGCCCTGCTACCACGCGCGTGATTCTCACCGGCAAATACGACGGCACCACGAAGAAAGTGAGCGGCATCAACTTCGACTGGGCGGCGTTGGGCGCCGGGGTCCAGCAGGACTGGTTGAATACGGTTCCATACAGCGATCCGGCCACCAAGGATGCCAACGGACAGGATCGGCTCAAGTGGATTCGTGGCGACGACAGCAAGGAAGGAGGTTCCTTCCGCACGCGCAATAGTCTTCTCGGGGCCATCATCAATTCGCAGACCAAATACGTGGCTTACCCCGTCGATGGCTACAGGAACAACTTTCCCCAGATAACCGGTGGCCCTGCGGCGCCCGAAACTACTGCGATGGCCTCGGACAAAAGCGACTGCTTCAAGGATGACACCTGCAGTAGCTACGAACAGTTCGTAAAGAAGCACGCGGACCGCAAGCCAGTGGTCTATGTCGGAGCGAACGACGGCATGCTGCATGCCTTTGACGCCTCGCAGAACAGCGACGGTACGTCCACGACGAGCGCAGGCAAGGAGTTGTGGGCCTACGTGCCCTATGCCGTATATCCCAACCTGAGCAAATTGAGCTCTCCCAAGTTCAACACCGCCTACATGCCGACGGTGGACGCAACTCCGGTGACTCGCGATGTGTTCTTCAGCGAGAAGGATGCGTCGGGCGGCGCACATTCGGAGTGGCATACGATTCTGGTGGGAGGGCTTCGCTATGGCGGGCGTGGCGTCTATGCCCTGGATATCACCGATCCGACGGCTACCGTTTCCGACGCCAGCAGCAAGGTTTTGTGGGAGTTCACCGCGGATTCTGTCGGAGCCGACAGTTCCGACCTGACCAAAGCCAACAACCCGGCCAATCTCGGCTACACGTTCGGGCAGCCCAATGTGGGGCGGCTTGCCAACGGCAAGTGGGTCGTGCTGATTCCAAGCGGCTACTTTCCGGACTGCACCAAGCTGAGCGCCCCGGCGCCGTGCGATAAGCCACCGGCCGCGGCAAATACGACGAGCTCGCTGTTCGTGGTTGACGCGCAAACTGGCGCATTGATCCGGGAGCTGAGGACGCCAGGTACGGTAACCAGCTATGGCCTTACCTCGCCCGTACTGGGCGACTACACGAACGACCAGATCGACGACGTGGCTTTTGCCGGCGACCTGGTGGGAAATCTGTGGAAATTCGACCTGAGCGACCCGGATTCGTCCAAATGGACGATAAGTCTTGCGTTCAAGCCGGCAGTGAACGGAAATCAGCCGATCACCGTGATGCCGCGCCTGTTCCCCGATCCGATGACATCGCGTTTTATCGTGGTGTTCGGTACCGGCAAGTTCCTCAGCTCGGACGACAATGTGAGTACGAACGCCATCACCCAATCGGTATACGGAATTCGCGACATCGGTAGCACGGTGCAGAAGGTTCAAGCCAAGGGAGGATTGACCAAGCAGACACTGATCGAATCCACCGATACGAACTTGCCGCGTGGATTGACGAACCTGTCGGTACCTTCCTCGGGCGTCGGGAGTGGCGGCTGGTATTTCGATCTGGACATCACTTCGGCTAAGGGTGAGCGCGTAGTGGTGACGCCGGGTGCGCTGTTCGATACGAACCGTGCCGTCATATCCACGTTCATTCCCGGTGGCGACGATCCTTGCGATCCTGGGCACGACGGAGCGTTGATGGTGGTCGATGCGGCGACCGGAGGAGCGGGAAGCGGGCTGTCCTCTCCTTCCTCCCCGGCAGGTTGGGGATCTGGCAAGACCTATCAGGTGGTCGGCGCCCGTGTGAAGAATTCGCCGACGGGAGGCGCCTTGCCCATTGCGGCGGCCGTCGGCGGCGGGCAATTGCTGGTGCCGGGGTTGACATTGCAGAGCGGCAAGACGCTTACCATTGACGATGCCATCTGGCGTCGCCGGTCCTGGCGAGAATTGAACAATGACCAGTAACAGGGGGTTGCGCATGGACCAGACACGCGGGTTCACCTTGCTCGAGCTGATGATAGTGGTGGCGATCATCGCGATCCTTGCCGCCATTGCGGTGCCGGCGTACGGCCGGTATGCGTTCCGGTCGCGACGTGCGGACGGGCAGGAACTGCTGTTGCGGCTTGCTACCGCGCAAGAACGCCATTACGCGACGTTCAACAAGTACGGCAGCCTGAGCGACCTGGGATTTGCCAGCCTGTCGTCCGACAAGGGGTACTACACCGCGTCCATACCCGCGTCGAGTTCGTCCGCGTTCACGGCAACGGCTACGCCGGCCGGCGATCAGGTCGGCGACAAGTGTGGAAACCTCTCGATCAACAACGTCGGAAACAAGACGTTCAGTGGCAACGAGACGAACGGCAAGTGCTGGTGACGGCCATGAGCAGATCCTCACAACGGGCCCGCGGGTTCACCATGATCGAGTTGATGGTGACGATCGCCGTACTGGCCATCCTGATGACCATCGCGGTACCGAGCTTCAACAATTCGATTCGCCGCAACGACGTCAGCACGGCGAGCAATGCGCTGCTCGCCGATCTGTCCTATGCCAGGACGGAGGCGGTTACACGGCACAGCACGGTGTCGATGTGCCCGAGTACGGACGGTACGAGTTGTGCCAGCAGTACGGCCTACGACACGGGCTGGATCATCTACACCTATGCGGCGGGCAAGGCCAAGGCCAATACGGCTTATGACGGCAGCGACGCGGGCAATATCCTGCTGCGCTATACCCAGGCTCGCAGTGGCGTTTCGATCCAGATCAAGGGAGCGTCCGTGATCAGCTATGGCCAGCAAGGGCAGCTCAAGCCCGATAGCGCCCTGAATTTTCAGGTGTGCTACCGGCCCAAGGGCACCACGGGCACGGGGTTCAGCACGACCGCCGTGCCGGGAGCGCTTCTGCAGGTCAGTGGCTCCGGGAGTGTGAACACCACCCAGTTGGGCGTCCAGACGGGCTGTACACCTGCATAGCCTCTCAGACAGCAAAAAGCCCGGCATGGCCGGGCTTTTTGCTTCGATTCGGTGGTGGGCGGTACAAGGATCGAACTTGTGACACCTGCCGTGTGAAGGCAGTGCTCTACCGCTGAGCTAACCGCCCGCCGAGAGCGCGCAAATATACGGGGAGTCGCGGGTCAGGTCAATGCCTGGGAAACGGGTTGCCGGACTGGGGCGGGCGCGGCGCTAGGGCGACGGAAAGGAAGGCATTGCTAGAATCGCCCTCCCTGCGCTCACCGGCCATGCCCATGCTTCTCCAGCCGCACGATTTACAGCACGTCATCGACGCCCTGCAGCGGTTCGAGGTGACGCCGTGGAAGATGGTCGGTTTCCTGGGGTCGATCATGTTCACCAGCCGCTGGTTCGTGCAGTTGTACTACACGCGCAAGCTCAAGCGGGTGGTGATGCCGCTGGCGTTCTGGTGGCTGTCGGTGTGCGGCAGCGTGCTGCTTCTGGCCTATTTCATCGTGGGCAAGAACGACTCGGTGGGCATCCTGTCCAATTTCTTCCCGGCCTTCGTCTCGATCTACAACCTGATCGTGCACATGCGCCATCACAAGGACAGTGTCACCGGCGACGCGACCTGACCACAGGGTGCCTTTCATCGGCGGGAACGGTTCCGGCCGCGATCGACCGTCGCTTCAGCCTGGCCGCCGCGTAAGCCATGGCGAGCGAGCGGCCCACTTGGCCGGGGCACAGGAATGCCTGTCGATGCAGGTGCGCTGATACCGGGCCCTGACCCCAAGCCGCCGCCACAAAGCGGCCCGGGGACGGCAATGGTTATTCCGGGTCGTAGTCCAGGTTGGAGGCCAGCCAGCGCTCGGCCTGCTCCAGGGACCAGCCCTTGCGCCCCGCGTAGTCGGCAACCTGCTCCTTGGTGAGCCGGCCGACCACAAAGTACTGGCTGTCCGGGTGCGAGAAGTACCAGCCGGAGACGGCCGCCGCGGGGTACATAGCGAAGCCCTCGGTCAGCTCGATGCCGGCATTGGCGGTGGCGTCGAGCAGCCTGAACAGCGTGGCTTTCTCGGTGTGGTCGGGGCAGGCGGGGTAGCCGGGGGCGGGGCGGATGCCCTTGTACCGCTCGGCGATCAATGCCTCGTTGTCCAGCGACTCGTCCGGCGCATAACCCCAGAACTCGCGGCGCACGCGCTCGTGCATGCGCTCGGCGAAGGCCTCGGCGAGGCGGTCGGCGAGCGCCTTGAGGGTGATCGAGGAGTAGTCATCGTACTCGGCGCGAAAGCGCTCCAGGTGCTCCTCGATGCCCAGCCCGGCGGTGACGGCGAAGCCGCCGATCCAGTCGGGCTTGCCGTATGCCTTGGGCGCGATGAAGTCGGACAGGCAGAGGTTGGGTCGTTCGACCGGCTTGTCGGCCTGCTGGCGCAGGTGGTGCAGCACGACGGTGTCTTCCACAGGGGAGGTCGCGCTCGCCTCGTCCGGAACCTCACCCCCGGGCCCTCTCCCGGAGGGAGGGGGGGGCGCGACGATCTCGATGTCGTCGCCTACGTTGGCCGCGGGCCAGAAGCCGATCACCGCGCGTGCGGTCAACCATTTCTCGGCGACGATCCTGTCGAGCATCTTCTGCGCGTCGTTGAACAGCTCGCTGGCCTGCTTGCCGACGACTTCGTCGGTGAGGATCGCCGGGTAGTGGCCGGCCAGTTCCCAGGCCTGGAAGAACGGCGTCCAGTCGATGTAGTCGCGCAGCTCGGCCAGGTCGTAGTCGTCGAACACGGTGAGGCCGGGCTTGGCCGGTTGCGGCGGTTCGTAGGCGGCCCAGTCGCAGCCGAAGCGCTGGGCGCGGGCCTTTTCCAGCGACACCAACTGCTTGCCGGGGCCGCGGTTGCGGTGGCGCTCGCGGATCTCGGCGTACTCGGCGCGGATCTTCGCCATGAAGGCGTCGACCAGTTCCTTGCTGACCAGCGACTGCGCCACGCCGACGGCGCGCGAGGCGTCCTTCACCCATACGCAGGGCGACTTGTAGTGCGGCTCGATCTTCAGCGCCGTGTGCGCGCGCGAGGTGGTGGCGCCGCCGATCAGCAGGGGCATGGTGAAACCCTGGCGCTGCATCTCGCGGGCGACCTGGCCCATCTCCTCCAGCGACGGCGTGATCAGGCCGGACAGGCCGATCATGTCGGCGTTCTCGGCGACCGCGGTGTCGAGGATCTTCTGCGCCGGCACCATCACGCCGAGGTCGATCACATCGAAGTTGTTGCAGCGGAGCACCACGCCGACGATGTTCTTGCCGATGTCGTGCACGTCGCCCTTGACCGTGGCCATCACGATCTTGCCGTTGCTCTTGCCGACGTCGCCGGTGCGCGCCTTCTCCTCCTCGATGAAGGGCAGCAGGTAGGCCACCGCCTTCTTCATCACGCGGGCGGACTTGACCACCTGCGGCAGGAACATCTTGCCGGCGCCGAACAGGTCGCCGACCACGTTCATGCCGTCCATCAGCGGGCCTTCGATCACGTCGAGCGGGCGCGTGACCTGTTGGCGCGCTTCCTCGGTGTCCTCGACCACGTACTGGTCGATGCCGTGCACCAGCGCGTGGCTGAGGCGCGCGCGCACGTCTTTTTCGCGCCAGGCCAGGGTCTCGGTGGCGACCTCGCCCTTCTTTTTCTTGTAGTTGTCGGCGATCTCCAGCAGGCGCTCGGTGGCGTCCTCGCGGCGGTTCAGCACCACGTCCTCGACGCGCTCGCGCAGCACGGGGTCGAGGTCGTCGTAGATCGCCAGCGCGCCGGCGTTGACGATGCCCATGTCCATGCCGGCCTTGATCGCGTGGTACAGGAATACCGAGTGGATCGCCTCGCGCACGGTGTCGTTGCCGCGGAACGAGAACGACACGTTGGAGACGCCGCCGGAGACGTGGCAGTCGGGGAAGCGCCGCTTCAGCTCGCGGGTGGCCTCGATGAAGTCCACCGCGTAGTTGTTGTGCTCCTCGATGCCGGTGGCGATGGCGAAGATGTTGGGATCGAAGATGATGTCCTCGGGCGCGAAGTCGAGCTGCCCGGTCAGCAGCTCGTAGGCGCGCGAGCAGATCTCGATCTTGCGCTGGGCGGTGTCGGCCTGGCCCTGTTCGTCGAAGGCCATCACCACGACGGCGGCGCCGTACTGCTGCACTTTCCGGGCATGCTCCAGGAAGGCCTGCTCGCCTTCCTTCATCGAGATCGAGTTGACGATGCCCTTGCCCTGCAGGCAGCGCAGGCCGGCCTCGATCACGCTCCATTTGGACGAATCCACCATCACCGGCACGCGGGCGATGTCCGGCTCGGCGGCGATCAGGTTGAGGAAGCGCACCATGGCCGCTTCCGAGTCGATCAGGCCTTCGTCCATGTTGACGTCGATGATCTGCGCGCCGTTGGCGACCTGCTGGCGCGCGACCTCCACCGCCTCGTCGTAGCGGTCTTCCTTGATCAGCTTCTTGAACTGCGCCGATCCGGTGACGTTGGTGCGTTCGCCCACGTTGACGAACAGCAGGTCGGGCGTGATGACCAGCGGTTCGAGGCCGGACAGGCGGGTGTGGCGGGTGGTGGTCATTTCTCGTTCGGCTTCTTGCTTGTCTTCGTTCGTCGTTCCCGCGCGGGGCGGGAATCCATCCTTGTTTCGGGGGCGGTGCGCGATGGGCCTATCCGCTTCGCATGCCCCGTCGAAACAGGCGCGTGGCCGTTCCGCGCACCTCGTGCCCGCCCGGCTTTCGCTGGAGTGGCAGCGGATTCACGCGGCTTCCCGCGCGAGGCCGGGCAACTGGCGCGGCGCACAGTCGCGCACCGCCACGGCGATCGCCGCGATGTGCGCGGGCGTGGTGCCGCAGCAGCCGCCGACGAGGTTGAGCAGGCCGTCGCGGGCGAAGCCGCCGATCACGCTGGCCATCTGCTCGGGCGTCTCGTCGTATTCGGCGAAGGCGTTGGGCAGGCCCGCGTTGGGATGGGTGCTGACGTGGCACTCGGCGATGCCGGCCAGGGTCTGGATGTGCGGGCGCAGGTCGGCCGCGCCCAGCGCGCAGTTGAGCCCGACCGACAGCGGCCGCGCGTGGCGCACGGAGTACCAGAACGCTTCGGCGGTCTGGCCGGACAGGGTGCGGCCGGAGCGGTCGGTGATGGTGCCGGAGATCATCACCGGCACGCGCGCGCCGCGCTCGCGGAACAGCTCGGAGAGCGCGTACAGCGCGGCCTTGGCGTTCAGCGTGTCGAAGATGGTCTCGACCATGACCGCGTCGGCGCCGCCGTCGACCAGGCCGGCGGCGGATTCGCGGTAGTTGCCCGCCAGTTCCTCGAACGTAACGTTGCGGAAGCCGGGGTCGTTGACGTCGGGCGACAGCGAGGCGGTGCGGCTGGTGGGGCCGAGCACGCCGATCACGAAGCGCGGCCGGTCCGGCGTCTTCGCGGTCCAGGCGTCGGCGGCGGCGCGGGCCAGCTTCGCGCCTTCGAGGTTCAGTTCGTGCGCGAGATGCTCCAGGCGGTAGTCGGCCTGGCTGATGCGGGTGGAGTTGAAGGTATTGGTTTCCACCAGGTCCGCGCCGGCTTCGAGGTAGGCCTCGTGCACGCCGCGGATGATCGCCGGCTGGGTCAGCGTGAGCAGGTCGTTGTTGCCCTTGAGGTCGCAGCCGCCGGGATGGGCGTGTTCGTCGTGGCGGTGAGCGTGCGCGCCGTCGTGGCCGTGCTCGAAGCGCTCGCCGCGGAAGCCGGCCTCGTCCAGCCGGTGGCCTTGCAGCATGGTGCCCATGCCGCCGTCGAGGACCATGATGCGGCGTTCCAGCGCCGTTTCCAGCAGCGCGACGCGGTCGGGGTGGAGCCAGGGCAGGGTACTCATGGAAGGATCCTGGGCGATGGAGGGGGACAGGTGTCGAGCGGCTTGCGCCAGATCCGGTCGTCGTCGATGCGCGCGCCCATGCGGAACGTGCAGCGTCCCGACTCGCCGAAGCCGTAGCGGGCGTAGAAGCGCTTCGCCCGGTGGTTGTGGTCGAACACGGTGAGGTAGAGCTCCGGCGCGCCGCGGGCCCTTGCGCGGGCCAGGGCCCATTCCATGAGCGCGGGGGCGACACCGGCGCCTTGCCATGGGGCCAGCACGTAGAGCTGGCGCAGCTCCAGTGCGCCGGATCGCGGGTTTTCCGCGGGGGCGCGCAAGGGCGACAGCTTGGCGTAGCCGATCACCGCGCCGTCGAGGCAGGCGATGCGGAATTCGGTCTGCGGGTCGTCCATCTCCGCCGGCAGTCCCTGCGGTCCGTAGGCTTCGTCGAGGAACGGTTGGAGGTCGGCGTCGTCGTAGAGGTGGCCGAAGGTCTCCGCGAAGCACTGCCGCGCCATCGCGGCCAGCGCGGGTCCTTCCGCATGCGCGGGAGCGCGGTAGTCGAAATCGCCCGGGCGCGCGGGGCTGTTCATGGCTTGCGCGCCAGCAGGCTGATGACTTCGAAATGCGGCGCCTTGCGTTCGCGGCTGAGGCGGGTGCAACTGATTTCCTCCAGGCCTGCGGCGCGCGCGAAGCCGCCCAGGTCGTTGAAGGAGAAGCCCAGGTTGCGGTGGTCGAACGGTTGCACCACGGCCCGGTGGTCGTGCCGGCCCAGGGTGATGGCGAGCAGCCGGCCGCCGCTGCGCAGCAGGTGCGAAGCCTCGGCCACGGCCTTGGCCGGGGGCTCGGCGTAGGTCAGCGCGTGTAGCATCAGCACCAGGTCGAAGCGGCGCTCGCCGAGGTCGAGCGCGTGCATGTCGCCCTGGCGCACCTCGACGTTGCCGAAGGGCTTGAGCCGTCTGGCGGCGGCCTCGACCACGCGTTCGCTGGAATCGACGCAGACGATCGAGCGAGCGTGCGGCGCGAGCAGCTCGGCGGTGATGCCGTCGCCGGAGGCGATGTCGAGCACGTCGCCGGTTTCCAGCAGTTGCAGCAGCGCGCGCGCCAGCGTTTCCCAGGTGCGGCCGGGCGAATAGTGCCGCTCCATGTCGCCGGCCACGGTATCGGCCCAGCCTTCCTCGTCGGCGCGCTGGGCGAGCACGCCGGGCAGGCGCGCGGCATCCTCGCGCAGCAGCGCATCGTCGATGCTCTCGCGCAGGGATTTCAGCAACTCGTGCTGGCGGGCGTCGCCTTCGTTGTTGGCGCGGTAATACGCCGAGACGCCGGCGCGGCGGTCGCGCACCAGCTCGGCTTCCTTGAGCTTGGCCAAGTGGGTGGACACGCGCGGCTGCGCCAGGCGCAGCACGGCGGCCAGCTCGGCCACGGTAAGCTCCTCGTGTTCGAGCAGGGCGAGCAGGCGCACGCGGGTAGGGTCCGCCAGCAGGCGCAACACGCTGGAGGCGGTCGCCAGATCCATGTGTTATCCATCTATCGCGATAGAGAGATTAACAAGGCTAGACGCCGGTTGGCGTTACGTCAAGAGCGGGAGGAGAGAGAGGGGAGGAGTGAGAAGTGAGAGGAGAGCAGCGAGTACCCAGGCTTTCTCTCACTTCTCACTCCTCTCCACTCACTCTTGGCCTTTTCACTCGCTCCTCGCCTTTCTGCTGCATCCGCACATGGCCGGCCCCGGCGCTGGCGCTAAAATGGCGGGCTTTACTCCCCCTTTGGAGCCGCCCATGGATTTCCGTTTCACCGAAGACCAGTTGTCGATCCAGTCGATCGCCCGCGATTTCGCGCAGAAGCGCATCGCGCCGGTGGCTGCCGAGCTGGACGCCAAGGGCGAGTTCCCGCTGGACAACATCCGCGAGATGGGCCAGCTCGGCCTGATGGGCATCGAGGTGCCCGAGCAGTACGGCGGCGCCGGCATGGACCCGATCGCCTACGTGCTGGCTATGATCGAGATCGCCGCGGCCGACGCGGCCACCGCCACCGTGATGAGCGTGAACAATTCGCTGTTCTGCAACGGCATCCTCAAGCACGGCAGCGAGGAGCAGAAGCAGAAGTTCGTGCGCGCCATCGCGCAAGGCGAGGCGATCGGCGCCTATGCGCTGACCGAGCCGCAGTCCGGTTCCGACGCCTCGGCCATGCATACGCGGGCCACCAAGAACGCCAACGGCGACTGGGTCATCAACGGCAAGAAGAGCTGGATCACCTCCGGCCCGGTGGCGCGCTACATCGTGCTGTTCGCGATCTCCACGCCGGGCATCGGCGCCAAGGGCGTGTCGGCCTTCATCATCGACACCCAATTGCCGGGCTTCCACGCCGGCAAGACCGAGCCGAAGCTGGGCATCCGGGCTTCGGCCACCTGCGAGATCGAGTTCACCGACTACGTCTGCCCGAAGGAGAACCTGCTGGGCGATGAGGGCAAGGGCTTCTCGATCGCGATGGGCGTGCTCGACGCCGGCCGCATCGGCATCGCCTCGCAGGCGGTGGGCATCGCACGCGCCGCGTACGAGGCGACGCTGCAGTGGTCGCGCGACCGCAAGGCGTTCGGCCAGCCGATCGGCAGCTTCCAGATGACCCAGTCGAAGATCGCCGACATGAAGTGCCGGCTCGACGCGGCCACGCTGCTGACCCTGCGCGCCGCCTGGACCAAGGGCGAGGCCGAGAAGAACGGCGGCCGCTTCGGCACCGAGGCGGCGGTGGCCAAGCTCACCGCGTCGGAAGCGGCGATGTGGATCAGCCACCAGGCCGTGCAGATCCACGGCGGCATGGGCTATTCCAAGGAGATGCCGCTGGAGCGCTACTTCCGCGACGCCAAGATCACCGAGATCTACGAGGGAACCAGCGAGATCCAGCGCATCGTGATCGCGCGCAACGAGACGGGGTTGAGGTGACAAGGCGAGGAGTGAGTGGGGAGGAGTAAGGAGCGAGAGAAAGCTCGCGATTTCCTTACTTGCCCGCCAGCATGGAATGAACGGCAAAAGGCCCCGGTGTGAACCGGGGCCTTTTTTGTTTGTGCGGGCTTCGTGGAAGTGGCTACTGGCTGTGACAGGCAACGAAGGGTCGAGCCCGGGGCCAGTCCAGCCAGCCAGAAGGCGCGGGAAGGGCTTTCTCTCACTCCTCCCCGCTCACTCCCGCCTTTTCAATGTCCGCGAGGGGCCGGAGTCGAACGCCTGTGTCCGCAAGGCGCAAATACAAAAAGGCCCAACCTTGCACCCGGGTCTTTCTTGCTACCCGCGGCAAAGGCGCGGGACAAAGGCTTTCTCTCACTCCTCACCACTCACTCCTGCCTTTCAATGTCCACGAAGCAGTCGGAGTCGCGCGCCTCCATGCCTGCAAGACGCGGATACAAAAAGGCCCCGGCTTGCGCCAGGGCCTTTCTTTCCACTCGCGTTGAAGGAACAGGAGGCGGCTTTCTCTCGCCCTTCGCTCCTCTTCGCTTACTCCTGCCTCAATGCCCGCGCTGCGGATCGGAGTCGAACGACTGCCGGCCGTGCGGATCGTCGCCCGGATGGTCGTGCGTCGGCGGCAGCTTGTGCGACGCCTCGTCGAGCTTGTCGCCCAGCAGGCGGCGCACCACCACGTAGAACACCGGGATCAGCAGCACGCCGAGGAAGGTGGCGAACAGCATGCCGCCGATCACGCCGGTACCGATGGCGTGGCGGGCGTTGGCGCCGGCGCCGGTGGAGACGAACAGCGGGAACACGCCGAGGATGAAGGCCAGCGAGGTCATCAGGATCGGGCGCAACCGCAGCCGCGCCGCGGTGATCGTGGCCTCGCGCAGGGTCTGTCCGTGCAACTGCTGCTCCACCGCGAACTCCACGATCAGGATCGCGTTCTTCGCGGCCAGGCCGATCACCGTGATCATGCCGATCTTGAAGTAGATGTCGTCGGGCAGGCCGCGCAGCAGGGTGAACACCACCGTGCCGAGCAGGCCCAGCGGCAGCACCAGCAGCACCGACACCGGGATCGACCAACTCTCGTAGAGTGCGGCCAGCGCCAGGAACACGATCACGATCGACAGCACCATCAGCAGCGTGGCGGCGTTGCCGGACAGGATCTCCTGGTACGACTGGCCGGTCCAGTCGAAACCGTAGCCCTTGGGCAGGTCGTTGGTGACGATCTTCTCCATCTCGCTCATGGCTTCGCCCGAGGCGTGCCCCAGCGTGGGCGAGCCGACGATTTCCACCGCCGAGTAGCCGTTGTAGCGGGTCAGCGCGGGCGAGGAGACCTCCCACTTGGAGCGCACCACAGTGGACAGCGGGATCATCGCCGGCGTGCCGTTGGCGGTGGTCTGCGTGCTGGGCGTGAAGATGTGCTGCAGCGCCTCCGGCCCCATGCGGTAGGGCGCGTCCGCCTGCATGATCACGCGCTTGACGCGGCCGCCGTAGGTGAAGTCGTTGACGTAGACGGGCGCCAGCATCAGGCCGATGGCGTTGTAGATGTCGCCCACCGACAGGCCCATCGACTGGGCCTGGACGCGGTCCACGTCCAGGCGCAACTGCGGCGAATCCTCCAGCGTGTTCGGACGCACGCCGGTCAGCACCGGGTTCTGGGCCGCCTTGCCGAGCAGGGTGTTGCGCGCCTGGGTGAGCGCGTCGCGGCCTGCGCCGCTGCGATCCTGCAAGTACATGTCGAAGCCGCCGAACTGGCCCAGGCCCTGCACCGTCGGGATGTTGGCGACGAAGATGCGCGCATCGCGGATCTGCTGCATCGCGCCGTTGGCACGCTGGATGAACTCGGCGGCGGTGACGTCGCGCTTGGACCAGTCGGTGAGCTTGATGAAGCCCATGCCGGCGTTTTCGCTGGAGCCGATGAAGCTGAAGCCGGTGACCTGCAGCACGCCTTCCACCGCCTTGTCCTTGCCGAGCACGTCGCGCATCTGCTTCATCACCGCCGCCGTGCGCTGCTTGCTGGCGCCCGGGGGGAGCTGGATGATGGCCAGCGCGTAGCCCTGGTCTTCCTCGGGGAGGAAGCTGCCGGGCAGGCGGGTGAACAGGAAGCCGCCGAGCACCGCGATCAGCACGAACACCACCATCCAGCGCGGCGCATGCCGCACCGCCCCGCCGATGTGGCCGGTGTAGGTGTGGGTGACCCAGTCGAAGAACTGGTTGAACTTGCGGAAGACGATGTTCTTCTTCTTGTGGTGCTCCGGCTGCAGGAAGCTGGCGCAGAGCGCCGGCGTGAACGACAGCGCGAGGAACGCGGAGAAGCCCATCGACACCGCGATGGTCAGCGCGAACTGCTTGTAGATGACGCCCGAGGCGCCCGGCTGCAGCGCCGACGGAATGAACACCGCCGCCAGCACCACGGTGATCGCCACCACCGCGCCGGTGATCTGGCCCATCGCCTTGCGCGTGGCGTCCTTCGGCGAGAGCCCTTCCTCGGTCATGATGCGTTCGACGTTTTCGATCACCACGATCGCATCGTCCACCACGATGCCGATCGCCAGCACCATGCCGAACAGGGTCAACTGGTTGATGGTGAAGCCGAGCGGCAGCATGCCCAGGAAGGTGCCGAGCAGGGCGACCGGGATCACCAGGGTCGGGATGATGGTGGCGCGGATGTTCTGCAGGAACAGCAGCATCACCAGGAACACCAGCACGATCGCCTCGACCAGGGTGTGCACCACCTCGTCGATGGAGATGCGCACGAAGGTGGTGCTGTCGTACGGGCTGAACCAGCTCACGCCCTGCGGGAAGCTGGGCGCCAGCTCGTCCATCTTGCCGCGCACCGCGGTGGCCACGTCCAGCGCGTTCGCGCCGGGCAGCAACTGGATCGCGAAGGCGCCGATCGGCTTGCCGTCCCAGGTGGTGTCGAAGCCGTAGTTGCCGGGGCCGAAGGTGATCTTCGCCACGTCGCCGAGCTTGACCGTGGTGCCGTCCGGGTTGGCGCGCAGGATGATTCCGGCGAACTGCTCGGGCGTGGTGAAGCGCCCTTCGGTCGACACGGCGGCGGTGAAGCCCTGGCCCGGCATGGCCGGGTCGGCGCCGACCGAGCCGGCCGCGAACTGCACGTTCTGCGTCTTCACCGCAGCCTGCACCTGGGTGGCCGAGAGGCCGTAGCCCTGCAGCTTGTCCGGGTCCAGCCAGATGCGCATGGCGTATTCGGAACCGAACTGCTGGGTGCTGCCCACGCCGGGCACGCGCGAGATCTGGTCGAGCACCTGCGAGCCGACAATGTCGTTGAGGCGGTCGCGGTCGATGCTCGGGTTGTCCGACTTCAGCGCCACCACCATCAGGAAGCCGGCGTTGGCCTTGGCCACCACCACGCCCTGCTGGGTCACTTCCGAGGGCAGGCGCGGGGTGGCCAGCGCCACCTTGTTCTGCACCTGCACCTGGGCGATGTCCGGATCGGTGCCGGTCTCGAAGGTCAGCGTGATCTGGGCGCGGCCGTTGGCCGACGAGGAGGAGTTGAAGTACAGCAGGTGGTCGATGCCGGTGAGCTGCTGCTCGATCACCTGGGTAACGGTCTTCTCGGTGGTCTCCGCGCTGGCGCCGGGGTAGGTGGCCGATACCGTCACCGAGGGGGGGGCGATCGTGGGATACGACTCCACGCCCAGGTTGAGGATCGCCAGGACGCCGCCCAGCGAGATCAGGATCGCCACCACCCAGGCGAAGATCGGGCGGTCGATGAAGAAACTCGGCATGATCGGGGCTCCGTTACTTGCCGCCGGCCGGAGCCGGAGTCTTGGTGGAGGCGGCACCGGCGGGTGCCGGCTGCCACGGCGTGGCCTTGGCAGGCGCGCCTTCCTTCACCATCTGCAGGCCCGACACGATCACCTTGTCGCCGGCCTTGACGCCGTCGTTGACGATCCAGTCGCCGCCGTGGGTCCCGGTGGTGGCGATGTTGCTGCGCGCCACCTTGCCGTCGGAGCCGACGGTCATCACGTAGGGGCCGGCGGGGTCGCGCTGCACCGCGGCCTGGGGCACCAGGAACACCTTGTTCTGCTCGCCCAGGTTCGCCTTCAGGGTGACGTACATGCCCGGCAGCAGGGTGCGCTTCGGGTTGGGCACCTGGGCGCGCAGGTTCACCGCGCCGGTGGCCGGGTTCACCGAGGTGTCGGAGAAGTCCAGCGTGCCGGTTTCCGCATACGGGCGGCCGTCGGGCAGGGTGATCTGCACGCTGGCCTTGTCCGGATCGGAGAGGGTGACGTTGCCGGTGCTCTGCGCCGCGCGCATCTGGCCCAGCTCGTCCACGCTCAGGGTGAAGTTGACGTACAGCGGGTCGATCTGGTCCACCGTGGTCAGCAGGGTCGCTTCGCCCTGGCCCACCAGGGCGCCCTCGGTGACCTGCTGCTGGCCGGCGCGGCCGTCGATCGGCGAGGCGACGTTGGCGTAGCCCAGGTTGATCCGGGCGGTCTGCACGTTGGCGCGCGCGGCCTGCACAGCGGCGGCGGCGGTGCGCTCGGCGGCCTCGGCGTTGTCCAGGTCGGACTTGGAGATGTAGCCCTTGGGCGCCAGCTCTCGCGCGCGCTTGGCCGCCACCTTGTTGTTGGTGTAGGTAGCCTCGGCCTGCGCCAGGGCGCCCTGGCTGGCGTCGAGGGCGGCCTTGAGCGGGGCCGGGTCGATCTGGAACAGCACCTGGCCCTGCTTGACGTCGGTGCCCTCGGCGTAGGTCCGCTTGATCAGCACGCCCGGCACGCGCGCACGCACGTCGGCGCTGCGGAACGGCGACAGCCGGCCGACCAGGTCCTTGGTCAACGGAGCGCTCTGCGGCTGCATGGTCAGTACTCCGACTTCCGGCGGCGGCATCTGCGGTGGACCCTGCTCCTTGCCTTTGCCGCAGGCGGCCAGGGCGAGCAGGCCAAGGCACAGTGCGGGGGTGCGCAGTGTCGAGGGCTTCATGAGTGCTCCATTCATGCTTGATTGGGAAACGGGGGACGCCGGCACCGGCCGGCGGCCAAGCTCGCCATGATCGTGGGCCGCCCGATCCCGCGCCTAGTGCCGTTGGTCCGGGAGGATCGACGGCGGAACGGTATCGGCGGCTTGGTGCAGGGCGGGGGTTTCGAGCCTGACTATACTGGGCAGTTTACATTTTGCCCGGCGCCCGGGTCCAGCCCTGCAACGCCTGCTGCGGCGGTTTGCCGGCCGCCGCGATGGCCAGGCGGGCCGATTATGCCGTGCCCCCGCGTCTTTGGTGCACGTATCCGGTAGGCGAGGCGCGCTGGTGACGGCGCGGCCGGATGGGGCGTCGTTCCCGCCCGCCCGCCGGGCTCGCGACCGAGCACTTGCGCGCTGGCCGCGGGCGTCGCGGCGGGCAGGCAAACTGCCGCGGCGGTGGAATCGCCGTAACGCGGGGCGTATCCTTCCGGCGCTCTGAGTCTCACTCCGTTTCCACTGACCAGTAGATGCCATGAATGCGATCCGCGCGACCGACGACAGCCCGCTTCCCGCTGTCGTTTTCGATGAACTGAAGAAATCCGGCTTTCCGACCAAGCGCCTTGATGAGGCGCAATTTTTTATCGACGCCTTCTTCGCGCGTATCGCGCACAGCGACCTGGATCTGCATACCCCGGCCGAGTGGGCGGCGCTGGTCGCCGGCCTGCTCGACTTCATGCAGCAGCGCGAGCCGGGGCACGCCTCGGTGCGCGTGATCAACCCGCCGTCCGGGCATGCCGGGCGCAGCCTGATCGAGGTCGTCACCGACGACATGCCGTTCCTGGTCGACACCGTCACCATGGTCGCCACGGCGAACCTGCAGATCCATGCGGTGATCCACCCGGTGGTCAAGGCGGTGCGCGACGCCGCCGGGCGCCTGCAGCGCCTGGGCGACGAGGCCGGCCTGCCCGAATCGGTGATGCACTTCGAGGTGGACCGGCTGGCGAGCGAGGCGGAGCAGGAGCAACTGCGCGCCCAGGTCGAGGCCGCGCTGGAGGACGTGCGCGCCGCGGTGCGCGACTGGTCCCCCATGCGCGACAAGATGCTGGCGGTGGCAGACGACCTGCCGCACCGCAAGCTGCCGCTGGACGCGAAGGCGGTGCAGGAGGCCGGCGAGTTCCTGCGCTGGGTGGCCGACGAAAACTTCACCTTCCTGGGCTACCGCGAATACGAGGTGACCGGGGCCGACGGCGAGCAGGTGCTGCGCTCGCTGGAGGGCTCCGGCCTGGGCATCCTGCACAAGAGCGAGCGTTCGGTGGCACCGCGTTCGCTGCGCACGCTGGTGGCCAGCGAGCTGCCGCAGTCCGGCTCTACCGACGCGATCATCCTGACCAAGACGAATGCGCGCTCGCACGTGCACCGCCCGGGCTACATGGATTACATCGGCGTGCTGAAGTTCGACGCCGCCGGCAAGCCGGTGGCCGAGCAGCGATTCCTGGGCCTGTTCTCCTCCAATGCCTACATGGCGCGCCCGCAGGACGTGCCGCTGGTGCGCCAGAAGGTCGAGGCGGTGATGTGCCGCTCGGGCCTGAAGCGCGACTCGTACTCCGGCAAGTCGCTGCGCCACATCCTGGAAACGCTGCCGCGCGACGAGCTGTTCCAGAGCAGCGAGGAAGAGCTGTTCGCCACCAGCACCGGCATCCTCGAACTGCGCCAGCGCGCCCGCACGCGCCTGTTCGTGCGCGGCGACCGCTACGGCCGCTTCTACACCTGCCTGGTGTTCGTGCCGCGCGAGCGCTTCAACACCACGGTGCGCGAGCGCATCGAGCACCTGCTGCGCGACGCGCTGCACGGCGAGCACGTCGACTCGGCGGTGCTGATGGGCGAGGCCGCGCTGGCCCGCCTGCATGTGGTGGTGCGGCCGAAGATCGGCGACCGCCCCAGCTACGACGCCGCCGCGCTCGAGCAGGGCGTGGCCACCATCGTGCGCAACTGGTACGACGACGTCCGCGACGCGCTGGTGCGCTCGCGCGGCAGCCAGGACGGCGTGGTGCTGGCGAACCGCTACGCCAAGTCCCTGCCGGCCGGCTACGTCGAGGAAGTGACGCCGGAAGTGGCGGCCGAGGACGTGCACCAGCTGTCGCTGCTGCAGGGCGACGATGCGGTGCGGATGTCCTTCTACCATCCGCCGCAGCAGCCGGACCAGTTGCGCTTCAAGGTCTACCGCAGCGGCAGCGACATCGCCCTGTCCGAGGTGCTGCCGCAGCTCGAGAACCTGGGCCTGCGCGTGCTCACCGAGCACGTCTACGACGTGCGCACCGGCGGCACGCCGCTGTTCATCCAGGATTTCGAGGTGCAGCCGGTCGGCGACCTCGCCTTCACGGTGGAGCAGGTCGGCTCGCTGTTCGAGGACGCGTTCGAGCAGATCTGGCGCGGCAACGCCGAGAACGACGGCTTCAACCGCCTGGTGCTGGGCGCCAAGCTCAACTGGCGCCAGGTTGCCATGCTGCGCGGCTACTGCAAGTACCTGCTGCAGGCGGGCGTGTCGTTCTCGCAGAGCTACATGGAGGACGCGCTCAACCGCTACCCGGCGATCGCCGGCCTGCTGGTGGAGCTGTTCCTGGCGAAGTTCGACCCGCGCCGCGAAAGCCTGTCCGCCGACGAACTGAAGGCGGCGGGCGCCCAGCTCGGCGCCGAGATGCGCACCCTGATCCCCGCTCACGTGCAGACGGCGCAGCCGGGGCTGATCGATGACCTGGTGAGCGCGCTGGCGAAGCCGCGCGGCGAGCAGATCGCGCAGTTCGAGCAGGCGATCGGCGTGCTGCTGGAGAACGTCTCCAGCCTCGACGAGGACCGCATCCTGCGCAGCTTCAAGGGCGTGATCCGCGCCACCCTGCGCACCAGCTTCTTCCAGCAGTGGGACGGCGCGTACCGGCCGTACATCAGCTACAAGTTCGATTCGCACCTGGTGCCCGAGCTGCCCAAGCCGGTGCCGTACCGCGAGATCTTCGTCTCCGCGGCGCGGGTCGAGGGCATCCACCTGCGCTTCGGCGCGGTGGCGCGCGGCGGCCTGCGCTGGTCCGACCGGCGCGAGGATTTCCGCACCGAGGTGCTGGGCCTGGTCAAGGCGCAGATGGTGAAGAACACCGTGATCGTGCCGGTGGGCTCCAAGGGCGGCTTCTTCGTGAAGCGTCCGCCGGTCGGCGGCGACCGCGACGCGCAGCTGGCCGAGGGCATCGCCTGCTACCGCATGTTCATCGCCGGCCTGCTCGACATCACCGACAACCTGGTCGACGGCAAGGTGGTGCCGCCGCACGACGTGGTGCGCCACGACCAGGACGACCCGTACCTGGTCGTCGCCGCCGACAAGGGCACCGCGACGTTCTCCGACATCGCCAACGCGATCTCGATCGAGCACGGCTTCTGGCTGGGCGACGCGTTCGCCTCGGGCGGTTCCAACGGCTACGACCACAAGGGCATGGGCATCACCGCGCGCGGCGCCTGGGAGTCGGTCAAGCGCCACTTCCGCGCGCTCGGCCGCGACAGCCAGAGCGAGGACTTCACCTGCGTCGGCGTCGGCGACATGTCCGGCGACGTGTTCGGCAACGGCATGCTGCTGTCGAAGCACATCCGCCTGGTGGCCGCGTTCGACCACCGCCACGTGTTCATCGACCCGAACCCGGACGCGGCGGGTTCGTTCGCCGAGCGCGAGCGCCTGTTCAAGCTGCCGCGTTCGAGCTGGGACGACTACGACAAGTCGCTGATCTCGGCCGGCGGCGGCGTCTGGCCGCGCAGCGCCAAGTCGATCCCGATCTCCAGCGAGGTGCGCGTGGCGCTCGGGCTGAAGCCCGACGTGGCGCAACTGGCGCCGACCGAACTGCTCAGCGCGATCCTTCGCGCCCCGGTCGACCTGCTGTGGAACGGCGGCATCGGCACCTACGTCAAGTCCAGCAGCGAGACCCATGCCGACGTCGGCGACCGCGCCAACAACGGCCTGCGCATCAACGGCAGCGAGCTGCGCTGCAAGGTCGTGGGCGAGGGCGGCAACCTCGGCATGACCCAGAAGGGACGCATCGAGGCGGCCCAGCACGGCGTGCTGCTCAACACCGACTTCATCGACAACTCCGCCGGCGTGGACACCTCCGACCACGAGGTGAACATCAAGATCCTGCTCAACGACGCCGTGCAGCGCGGCGAGCTGAGCGAGGAGGCGCGCAACGCGCAACTGGCGGCGATGACCGACGAGGTCGGCCAGCTGGTGCTGTGGGACAACTACCGGCAGAACCAGGCCATCACCCTGATGGAGCACCAGTCGGTCAAGCGGCTCGGCTCGATGGCCCACTTCATCCGCATCCTGGAAGGCGAGGGCCTGCTCGACCGCCAGGTGGAGAACCTGCCGAGCGAGGCCGAGCTGACCGAGCGCAAGGCGCGCCACCAGGGCATGACCCGGCCGGAGCTGGCCGTGCTGCTGTCGTACGACAAGATCAAGCTGTTCCAGCAACTGCTCGACTCGGACGTGCCGGAAGACCCGTACCTCTCCAAGGAGCTGGTGCGCTACTTCCCCGAGCCGCTGCACGAGAAGTATGCCGAGCACATGCAGCGCCACCGGCTGAAGCGCGAGATCATCGCCACCGCGGTGACCAACTCCACGATCAACCGCATGGGCGCCACCTTCATGATGCGCATGCAGGAGGACACCGGGCAGGGCCCGGCCGCGATCGCCAAGGCCTACACGGCGGCGCGCGAGATCCTCGACGCGCGCGAGCTGTGGGCGAGCATCGAGGCGCTGGACAGCAAGGTGGCGGAGGACACCCAGATCGACGCGATCATGCAGATCTGGTCGCTGCTGCGGCACCTGACGCGCTGGCTGCTCAACCGCCCCGGCGGCACGCTCGACATCGCCGCCAACGTGGAGCGCTACCAGGCCAGCGTGAGCACGCTGCGCCAGGCGCTGCCTGACGCGCTGACCCCGACCGGCAAGGCCGACTTCGGCTCCAGCCAGGAGAAGTGGGAAGGCCTCGGCATGCCGGCCGAGCTGGCGGTGCGGCTCGCCCGCATGCCGGAGCTGCGCGCGGTGCTCGACATGGTCGAGGTGGCCCAGCAGAGCGGGCAGCCGATCGAACGGGTGGCCAGCGTGTTCTACGAGCTGGGCGAAGCGCTCGACCTCGAATGGCTGCGCGACCAGATCGAGGCGCTGCCGGTGGAAGGCCACTGGCATGCGCAGGCGCGCGGTTCGTTGCTGGACGAGCTGAACCACCAGCATCGCGCGCTGGCCCTGCAGGTGCTGACGCTGGCCGGCGACCGCAAGGACGTCTCGCCGGTGCAGGCATGGCTCGAACGCGACGACCCCGCGCTGAAGTACACCCGCGGCATGCTGGCCGAGATCCTCACCCAGAACGCGGACTACCCGATCGCCTCGGTCGCGGTCCGTCGCCTGGCGCAACTGGCGCAAGTGCCGGTCTGAGGTCTTTCCGGGGCTTCGCCGCGGCGCGGCCCCGGTTCTCCCTTCCCCGTGCATGCGGGGAAGGGCCGCGGTCCGCTTCCGCCCCGCGGCAGGGCGCCGGGCCGTTCCGGCAGGGAGCGGAAAGGGTCCCGGGTTCCTGCTGGCGAACAAGGGCGGATTCGCGCCGGGGATGCAGTAGGGCGAAGCGGCGGGTCTGTCGTACTCTTGCGGCATCTCCCCCAGCCAGGGCCTTCGATGCGTTTCGCCTTCGTCGCCAGTGAAACCTCCGTCGCCCAGCAGGCGCGGCGCAAGCTCGTGGAACGCTACGGCGACGTGCCGGCGGTCGAGGCCGAGGCGATCGTGGCCCTGGGCGGCGACGGCTTCATGCTGCGCACGCTGCACGCGCACCGCGCGCTGGACCTGCCGGTGTACGGCATGAAGCTGGGCCGCGTCGGCTTCCTGATGAACAAGCACCGGCTCGACGACCTGCCCGGGCGCATCGAGCGCGCGCACGTGGCCTCGCTGTACCCGCTGGAGATGCGCACCGTCGACGCGCAGGGCAACGAGCGGCTCGCGCTGGCCTTCAACGAGGTGTCGCTGCTGCGCCAGAGCAACCAGGCGGCGCACCTGGAAGTGAAGCTCAACGACACGGTGAAGCTGTCCACCCTGGTCTGCGACGGCATCATGGTCGCCACCCCGGCCGGTTCCACCGCCTACAACCTGTCGGCGCACGGGCCGATCCTGCCGCTGGACGCGAACGTGCTGGCGCTGACCCCGATCAGCCCGTTCCGGCCGCGGCGCTGGCGCGGCGCGATCCTGCCGCACCGTACCCAGGTGGCGTTGCGCGTGCTCGACCCGGGCAAGCGCCCGGTCAGCGCCACCGCCGATTTCCACGAGGTGCGCGACGTGCATGCCGTGGAGGTGCGCCAGGCCGAGGGGCAGGGCGTACGGCTGCTGTTCGATCCGGAGCACAACCTGGAGCAGCGCATCCTCGACGAGCAGTTCGCGGCGGAATAATTTTAGGAGTGAGAGAAGAGAAGTGAGAGAAAAGCAGGGGTCTGCCTTCTCTCACTTCTCACTTCTCACTCCTCTCCACTCACTCCTCGCTCTTCGCTCCTCGCTCCAATACGCTAGATTTCACCCATGAACCCGCCCAGCGCCCACGACCCTTCCTCGCCCACCGACAACCGCCTCGTCGTGGCGATTTCCTCGCGTGCCCTGTTCGACCTCGGCGACAGCCACGCGCTGTTCGAGCGCGACGGGCTGGATGCCTACCGGGCGTTCCAGATCGACCACGAGAACGAGATCCTGGAGCCCGGCGTGGCGTTTCCGCTGGTGCAGAAGCTGCTGGGCCTCAACCGGCTCGCCGGCGACGTGCCGCCGGTGGAAGTGATCCTGCTGTCGCGCAATTCCGGCGACACCGGCCTACGCATCTTCAACGCGATCCAGCACTACGGGCTGGAGATCAGCCGCGCCGCCTTCACCAGCGGCGCGCCCACTTCCGACTACATCGCGCCGTTCAAGGCCGACCTGTTCCTCTCCGCCAACGCCGAGGACGTCGGCCGCGCGCTCGCCGCCGGCGTCGCAGCGGCGACGATCCTGCCGTCCGTCGCGCCGCCGCGCGCCACCGAGCAACTGCGCATCGCCTTCGACGGCGACGCGGTGATCTTCGGCGACGAGGGCGAGCGGGTATCGCGCGAGGAAGGGCTGGAGGCGTTCCACCGCAGCGAGACCGAGCGCGCGGCCGAGCCGCTGTCGGTGGGTCCGTTCCGCGGTTTCCTCACCGCCTTGCACCGCCTGCAGACGGCGTTCCCGGCCGAGGATTCGCCGATCCGCACCGCCCTGGTCACCGCGCGCTCGGCGCCCGCGCACAAGCGCGTGATCCTCACCCTGCGCCGCTGGGGCGTGCGCATCGACGAGGCGCTGTTCCTCGGCGGGCGCGACAAGGGGCCGTTCCTCGACGCCTTCGGCGCCGACATCTTCTTCGACGATTCGCCGGCCAACGTGGAATCCGCGCGCAGGCACGTGGCGACCGGCCACGTGCCGCATGGCGTGAGCAACCGCTGAGGACCTGTCCGCGATCCATCCGTCGTTCCAGCCGCCTCCTCGTCATTCGACCGTTGCCTCGTCATTCCTGCGAAAGCAGGAAGCGCTTTTCAACAGCCGAAGGGCCGGTCATCCAGCGGCTCGATGCTCCAGGGCCCGAGGGCGCTGGATGACTCGCTGCGCTCGCCCCTGCGGGGCCAGCCTTCGCCGGCCCTGCGGCCGTTGAAACCCGCTGGAAGGACGTGCGGGGGTGCCTGGAGATTGTGAACAGCTCCGGGAACCTGCCCAGGGCCTCTGGATACCCGGCGCTGGAAGCCGTCTGCGCGCGGGGCAGGAAAGCGAAGGAAGGAACGTCCGTCCACGAACGACGACGCTGGCCGGTGCGCGAACAGGTCCAATCCCGGAATTCACCCGGATGCAGGACGACGCGGGGCATCCGTAGACCTTGAGGGCCCTTGGGAACTGCTGCTTTTCGGGATGACGGTTGTCACTGGAACGGCGGCTGGCCGCGGCCTATCGTGGCCCCGTGCTTTCAATGGAGGGACGGACATGGGCTCTCGCGACGAAAGGCAGGCACGCCTGCATGGGTACAACGTGATCCCGGCGCTGGTGGTGATTGCCATCGGCCTGCTGTTCCTGTTGAACAACTTCGACATACGGCTGCCTTTCCTGCACCTGGAGAACTGGTGGGCGTACTTCATCCTGATCGGCGCAGCCGCTCCGGTATCGACTGCCGTGCGGCGCTATCGCCGCGTGGGCGGAATCGACGCCGCGGTGCTGCATTCCCTGCTGGCCGCTGCGGCGATTGTCATCGTCGCCCTGATGTTCATCCTGCAGCTCTCATGGGCGCGGTGGTGGCCGCTGTTCGTGATCTACGGCGGCCTGTGCATGCTGGTGCGCGACCGGCGCGGCCCGGCCGGCACATGATCCGGTGAGGCGGGGCGGGGTCGTCACCGGCCCCGCCAGCCCTCGAATCCGGTGATCATGGCGGCGGCCATCAGCACGACGCCCACGCAGCGCGTCGCCACCATCGCCGCGGCCGGCTTGTTCTGCAGCCACGCGCGGGCGCGGTCGGCCATCAGGGCCACGCCGCCGTACACGCAAAGCTGGTTGAGCGCGATGATCGTCCACAGCACCAGCGCCTGGAGCCAGGTCGGGCCGTATTCCGGGCGCAGGAACTGCGGAAAGATCGCCAGCATGAACAGGTAGGCCTTCGGGTTGAGCAGGCTGGTGAACATGCCCTGGCGGAACGCGATGCGGGCCGGGCCCGGATCGTTTCCGGGCGGCAGGCCGAACGCGGCATCGCTGCGCAGCAGCGAGAGGCCGATCCAGGCGATGTACAGGGCGCCGGCCAGCAGCAGGGCATTGAACGCGCCGGGAACCAGCTTCAGCAGCATGCTGATGCCCAGCGCCGTCATCGCCACGTGGCAGATGCCGCCGGCGATGATGCCGGCCAGCGCGGCGAACCCCTTGCTGCGGCCGCCGGTGAGCGTGCTGCCGAGCAC
Source organism: Frateuria sp. Soil773 (assembly GCF_001428405.1). GTDB lineage: Bacteria > Pseudomonadota > Gammaproteobacteria > Xanthomonadales > Rhodanobacteraceae > LMSL01. Next base: position 342,714 of record NZ_LMSL01000039.1, on the reverse strand, counting down.
GAAGGCCATGTCGAGGCCGGGCAGCACGATGATGCCGAAGGCCAGGGCGAAGAACAGCCACAGGTGGGCGGCGTGGGTCATGGCGACAGCCAGCGCAGGCGCGAGCGCGCGGTCGGGTCCATCACCACCCGTTCCGGTGCGCCGCGCAGCAGGCCGCCGCCGGCCAGCGCCTGCTCGGCGGCCTGCAGGAGCGGGTCAAGCCGGGTGGCCAGCGTCGCCTCGTCCCTGACCACGCCGAGCCAGACCAGGAACGGGCCGTCGGTGCGGATCGGCAACTGCGGGAAATTGTTCGGCACGTCCAGCGTGACCAGCACGCCCGCCGGGTGCACGCCGTCGATGCGGTAGCGGGCGAAAGCCGCCTCCGCCTGCCGTGCGAACGCCTCCTCGCTGCCTTTCCTCACCGCGAAGATCTGCGCGACCACGATGCCCTGCGCGCCGGACGGCTCGGCCACCGGGTCCACCGCGGGCAGCACCGTGACGCCCTGGTCCGGATGCAGCGGGCGCATCAGCATCACGTTGTCGCTGTCCGGCAGGATCGCGTTCACCTTGAGCCGGTGCTCCTTCCACAGCGGCCCGTAGTAGAAGGCCGCATTGACGACCGGGCGCGCGTCGAGGTCCTTGAAGCCGCGCAGCCAGGTGAAGCGGTTCGGGTTGCCGCGCTCGGTGAATTGCCCGAACACCATCGCGCCCAGTTGCTCGAAGGCCTCGGGGAAGTACGTGTCGAAGTATTTGACGAAGCGCGCCCGCTCGCCGTCCTTGGTGACGTAGCGGCGGAACTCGATCACCCGGTAGTCCCGCAGGTGCTGCACGGTCTGCATGTCGGTGCCTCCATGGGCAGAGGGCGCCTGCGTCCAGGCGGCCGCCAGGCCGGCGGCGAACAGGATCGCGATGGCGCACAGGCCTCGTTCGAAATGTTTCATCTCGGGTTCCCCGGCGCCTGCCGGCTGCAGGCGTGGAATCAGGCTACAGGCCAAACAGGACAGTTCCCGCCCTGATTTGCGGCTACCATCGCCGCCATGGCCTTGCCCACCACGCGCGTGCTGGCGGTACTGGACCTGCTGCAGAGCCACGGGCGGATGAGCGGCCCGGAACTGGCGCGGCGGGTCGGCGTCGACGTGCGCACGCTGCGCCGCTACATCGTGATGCTGGAGGACCTGGGCATCCCGCTCACTACCGAGCGCGGGCGCCACGGTGCCTACATGCTGGTGGCCGGCTTCCGGCTGCCGCCGATGATGTTCACCAACGACGAGGCGGTGGCGCTGTCGGTGGGCATGGTGGCGGCCCGCGGCCTGGGCCTGGCCGAGGCCGCCCCGGCGGTGGAGAGCGCGCAGGCCAAGCTGGCCCGCGTGATGCCGGACGGGCTCAAGCGCCACGTGCGCGCGATCGCCGGCACGGTGAAGGTGGACCTGCGCCACGCACCGAACACCCCGGGCAGCAATGCCGCCCTGATCGCGCTGACCGCGGCGGCGCAGGCGCAGCAGCGCGTGCGCATGGACTACGTCTCGTCCCAGGGTGCGCCCAGCGAGCGGTCGTTCGATCCCTATGGGCTGGCCTACTGGGCGGGCGGCTGGTACGCCGTCGGCTGGTGCCACCTGCGCGGCGACCTGCGCTCGTTCCGGCTCGACCGGGTCGGCGAGGTGGTTGCGCTCGGCCTGCCGTTCCGGCGGCCGGCCGGCTTCGATGCGCTGGACCATCTGCTGCGCAGCATTGCCGCCGTGCCGCGCGCCCATGCGATCGAGGTGCGGCTGCGCACGGACCTGCGCAGCGCGCGCGAAGCCTTCCCGCTCGTCTTCGGCCTGCTCGAACCGGTGGACGGGGGCGTGCTGTTGCGCAGCAGCGCCGACGACCTGGGCTGGTTCGCGCGTCAACTGGCCGGCCTGCGCTTCGATTTCGAGATCCGCGCGCCGGACCTGTTGCGCACCGAACTGGCCCGCTGCGCGGCGCGCCTGCATGCACTGGCCGCGGCCGGCTCCTAGCGCCCGTCGCGCGGTCTCGGCGGGGCGCTCAGACGATGCGCGTGCGCCGCCACCAGCCGGTGACCTTCTCCTCGCGCACGAAGGTGAACAGGCCGGCGCCGAGGATGATCGCGATGCCCAGCGCCATCGGCCAGTCCAGCCGGTCGTGGAACAGCGCGTAGCCCAGCAGCACCGCCCACACCATCTGGCTGTACTGGGTGGGCGCGACGCGGTTGGCCGGCGCCTTCTGCGTGGCGAGCATGAGCAGCACGGCGGCCAGCGCCGCCAGCAGGCCGTAGCCGAGCAGCAGGCCCGCCTGGCCGGGATCGGGCCAGCGGAAATCCGGCAGCATCAGCAGGCCGGCCAGCAGCATCGGGCCGACCACGCCGGCGCCGTACAGGGTGACGCGCTTTTCGTGCGGGCCGGCCTGGCGCAGCGCGATCATCGAGACCGCGCCGGCCAGTCCGCAGACGATCGCGGCCAGATGGCCCGCGCCCAGCACGCGGAAACCCGGTCGCAGCACCACCAGCACCCCGGCGAACCCGGCCACCACTGCGGCCCAGCGCCGCCAGCCCACGTGCTCGCGCAGCACCAGCACCGACAGCAGGGTCACGAACACCGGCAGCAGGAAGATCAACGCGAAGGCCTCGGCCATCGGCAGGGCGGTAAAGGCGATCACGGCCGCCGTGTTGCCGACCGCGCCGGCCGCCGCGCGCACCAGCCACAGGCCCTGGCGCCTCGCCACCAGCACCTCGCGCCAGCGATCGTCCCGGCGCTTGATGAAGGGCAGCGCCGTCAGTCCCAGCAGGGCGCCGAAGAACACCGCCTCGTAGGCGGGCAGCGAACCCTCCAGCCGCTTCACGAACGCATCGCTGAGCGCGTAGGCGGCGAAAGCCAGGAAGCCGAGCAGGACGCCCTGGGAGGTGGATGCCGGCCGGGACGGATGGGGAGATGCTGCGGTCGGTTGCATGGAGCCGAGACGGATGACGACAGGCGCCATGGTCCCATAGCGGGCTGGTGGCGCCTATCGGGAGGTGGCGGTCAGAAGGCCTGCCTGGTCGAGTCGGCAGCCTCGCATCCGTCGGGAGGAGCGGTGACGTCACCCGTTTTCCGTCATCCGTCATCCGTCATCCGTCATCCGTCATTCCAGCGAAAGTTGGAATCCAGCGCCTTCGAACCATCACGTCGCCAAGGCACTGGATCCCAGCTTTCGCTGGGATGACGGGGAGGGGCTGGAATGGCGGGTGGAAGGGCTGGGATGACGGGAAGAGCTGGGATGACGGGAAGAGCTGGGATGACGGGAAGAGCTGGGGTGACGGGTGGAAGGCTGGGGTGTTCGGGGCGCTACAGACAATCGACCAGCCCGTCGTAGAGCGAGCGGCCGGTGCCGGGCAGCGGCGCATGCAGCGGCCGTGGGCCGGACAGGGCGGCCAGCAGGTCCTGGATGCGGGTCGGCCGGGCCAGCGGGCTGCGGCAGCGCCAGTGGCGGGCATCGACCAGCACGCGTCCGCGCTCGGGGTCGATCTCTTCGACGCTGCCCGCGAAGACCCAGACGCAGCGGCCGATCACGCCGCTGTGCTTCTCCACCGAGCAACGGTAGCTGAGCGACTGGATGTTGGCGTAATCGCCTTCGCAGAAGGTATCGCCGCAGACGTCGTCGAAGTTCCGCCGCAGGCGGTCCACCAGGGTGTACCAGGCTTCGATGTCGGCGTCGCCGGTCAGGTAGCTGGCGGCGTCGACGTATTCCGCGCGCAGCGGAGGCCTGGCGGCCGGGGCCGTGCTGACGCCGGTGGCGAGGGCGCCGGCGGTGGCGAGGAGGAGCGGCAGGCCGTGCAGGCCGGCGGGAACGAGGCGCATGGGGATCTCCTTGAGGGCGTCGTGGGGCTTCCGTGCCGCTGCCGCCGGGGCGGCGCGCGGTCCCCGGGATTCTCGGGGAGGTTCCGCTGCCGGCGGCAGCAGGCTTTGCCGATACCGCGCGTCGGCGCTGTCGGTGACCGTCGTCGTCGTCCCGGCTACAATCGATGGCTCGCCCGACTACCACGGAATCCCGCATGGCCGCTCGCCTCGATCCGCTCGATCTCTACGATGTCCGCTCGCTGCTCACCGACGAGGAGCGCATGGTGCAGGACACCGTCGGCCGCTTCGTCGACGAGAAGGTGCTGCCGATCATCGGCGACTGCTTCGACCAGGGCCGCTTCCCGAAGGAGCTGATCCCGGAGATCGCCAGCCTCGGCCTGCTCGGCGCGACGATTCCCGAGCAGTACGGCTGCGCCGGCATGAACGGAGTCAGCTACGGCCTGATCTGCCAGGAGTTGGAGCGCGGCGATTCGGGCCTGCGCAGCTTCGCCTCGGTGCAGAGCTCGCTGTGCATGTACCCGATCTACGCCTACGGCTCGGAAGAGCAGAAGCAGCAGTACCTGCCGAAGATGGCCGCCGGCGAGATCATCGGCTGCTTCGGCCTGACCGAACCGCACGGCGGTTCCGACCCGGCCAACATGAAGACCAACGCCAAAAAGGACGGCGGCGACTGGGTCATCAACGGCGCCAAGATGTGGATCACCAACGGCAACCTGGCGAACATCGCGATCGTGTGGGCGCAGACCGAGGACGGCATCCAGGGCTTCATCGTGCCGACCGACGCGAAGGGCTTCGCCGCGCAGGAAGTGCACAAGAAGATGAGCCTGCGCGCCTCGGTCACCAGCGCGCTGTTCTTCGACAACGTGCGCGTGCCGGAGGCCAGCCGCCTGCCCAACGTGAAGGGCCTCAAGGGTCCGCTGGGCTGCCTCACCCAGGCGCGCTACGGCATCACCTGGGGCCCGATCGGCGCAGCGCAGGCCTGCCTCAAGGAAGTGCTCGACTACACCCAGGAGCGCATCCTGTTCGGCCGCCCGCTGGCGTCCAACCAGGCGATCCAGCTGAAGCTGGCCGACATGGCCCGCCGCATCACCACCGCGCAGCTGCTGTCGCTGCAGCTGGGCCGCCTGAAGGACGCCGGCAAGATGCAGCCCACCCAGGTCTCGCTGGCGAAGTGGAACAACTGCCGCATGGCGATCGATATCGCGCGCCAGTGCCGCGACATCCTCGGCGGCGCCGGCATCACCACCGAGCACGGCGCGATCCGCCATGCGCTGAACCTGGAGTCGGTCATCACCTACGAAGGCACCGAGACGGTGCACGAGCTGGTGGTGGGGCGCGAGCTGACCGGCATCAACGCGTTCTGAAAACCGGCCTCGCGGCATCCCGCATGCCCGTCATTCCGGCGAAGGCCGGAATCCAGCGCCCCAAGGCCGGATCGACGCCGCTGGATCCCGGCCTTCGCCGGGATGACGTCGAGGTTGCCCAAACACTTTCGGTTGGAATCGCATGAGCTGGCAAGACATCCGTATCGAAACCGATCGCCTGATCCTGCGCCCGACCCGGGCGGAGGATTTCGAGGGCTGGGCCGCGTTGATGGGCGACGCGGAGAACTCGCGCCACATCGGCGGCCCGCAGCCGCGCCCGATGGCCTGGCGCGGGTTCCTCTCCATGGTGGGCGCCTGGGAGATCCAGGGCTATGCCATGTTCTCGGTGATCGAGAAGGCCAGCGGCCGCTGGATCGGCCGCCTCGGTCCCTGGCAGCCGGTGGGCTGGCCCGGCACCGAGGTGGGCTGGGGCATCCTGCGCGACGCCTGGGGCAAAGGCTATGCGACCGAGGGCGCGGCCGCCGCCATCGACTGGGCGTTCGACACGCTGGGCTGGACCGAGGTGATCCACACCATCGCGCCGGACAATCTTGCCTCGCAGCAGGTCGCCCGGCGGCTCGGTTCGAGCCTGCAGGGACCGGGCCGGCTGCCCGAGCCATTCCAGGACGAGGCCGTCGACGTGTGGGGCCAGAGCCGCGAAGCCTGGATGCGCCGCCGCGCATGAGCCACGTCCCGCCCGCGCTGTTCGTCGCGCTCGCCGAGCTGGTGCCCGAACTGCACGTGAACTGCGTCGAGCCGTGGTGCCTGATCGGCAGCGCCGCGGCGCGGCTGCTCGGCGCCGAGGTGAGCGTGGCGGACGTCGACGTGCTGGTCTCGCGCGCCGATGCCGACGCGCTGTCGGCGCAGTGGGCCGGCCGCCGCGACGACGCCCACGTACCCGCCGACGGCGACCGCTTCCGCTCGCGCTTCGCCCGCTTCCGCTTTCCCGGCATGCCGGTGGAGCTGATGGGCGGGCTGGAGCACGACGCGGGCGACGGCTGGCAGGCGGTGTCGCCCGGGCGGCTGGTGCTGGTCGGGCTGGAGGGCCTGGCGGTGCCGGTGCCTTCGCTGGACGACCAGGTCCGCATCTTCGAATCCTTCGGCCGCGACAAGGACCGCGTGCGTGCCGCCGCCCTGCGGCGGCTGCGCCGGCCGGCGTCCGTGCTGCCCATCGTTTCCTCTTCCTGACGGCCGCGCCGCGGCCGCTCCCCCGTACCGGTACGAATCCATCATGACCACCACCGCGCTTCCCATCGCCGCCCGCCACAAGGGCTTCAACCGCGCCGAGATCGTCGATCAGAACTTCACCGAGTTCGTGCAGATGTGGCAGGGCGACGCGCGCGCGAAGCCGCGCGACGACGCGCCGGTGCTGCCGGGCAGCGGGCTGGACGCGCGCGGCTTCCGCGAGCTGCTGGAATCGCAGTTGATCTCGCGCCACCTCGACCTGATGGCGCGCGTGCTGCGCGTGCAGAACAAGGTGTTCTACACCATCGGCTCGTCCGGCCACGAAGGCAACGCGATGATCGCGCGGCTCACCCGCCATACCGATCCGGCCTTCCTGCACTACCGCTCCGGCGGCTTCATGGCCGAGCGCTTCCGCAAGCTGCCCGGCATGGACCCGGTGATGGATTCGGCGCTGTCCTTCGCCGCCAGCGCGGAAGACCCGGCCTCCGGCGGCCGCCACAAGGTGTGGGGCTCCAGGCCGCTCTGGGTGCTGCCGCAGACCTCGACCATCGCCTCGCACCTGCCCAAGGCGCTGGGCACGGCGGTCGCCATCGACCACGCGCGGCGCATCGGCCATGCGCTGCCGATTCCCGACGACTCCATCGCGATCTGCTCGTTCGGCGACGCCTCCAGCAACCACGCCACCGCGCAGACCGCCTTCAACGCGGCCGCGTGGACGGCCTACCAGAAGCTGCCCGCGCCGGTGCTGTTCGTGTGCGAGGACAACGGCATCGGCATCTCGGTGAAGACGCCGACCGGCTGGGTGGCGAGCAATTTCCAGTCGCGCTCCAACCTCGACTACTTCTACGCCGACGGCCTCGACCTCGCCGAAGGCTACGCCCAGGTGCAGCGCGCGGTGGAGCATTGCCGCGCGACGCGCCGGCCGACCTTCCTGCACCTGCGCACCACCCGCATCATGGGCCACGCCGGCACCGACTTCGAGATCGAGTGGCGCAGCATCGAGGAACTGGTGGCGCTGGAGGCGACCGACCCGCTGCTGCGCTCGGCGGAAATCGCGCTGGAGTCGGGCCTGTATTCGAAGGACGAACTGCTCGCGCTGTACGAGTCCACCCGCAAGCGCTGCTTCGCCGCCGCCGAGGAAGCCGACCGCCGGCCCAAGCTCGAACGCCTGGACGACGTGATGGCGCCGCTGGCGCCGTACACGCCGGCCAAGGTGAAGGCCGAGGCCGAGCGCGCCGACTACGCCGACGCGCGGCTCAAGGCCTTCGGCGGCGAGGACAGGCTGCCCGAGAACCAGCCGCCGCGCCATCTCGCCATCCAGATCGGCCAGGCGCTGCACGACGTCATGGCGAAGTACCCCGAGTCGCTGCTGTTCGGCGAAGACGTGGCGCAGAAGGGCGGCGTCTACACGGTGACCAAGGGCCTGCACAAGGCGTTCCGGAACACCCGCGTGTTCAACACCCTGCTGGACGAGACGATCATCCTCGGCCTGGCCCAGGGCTACGCCAACATGGGCATGCTGCCGATCCCGGAGATCCAGTACCTGGCCTACTTCCACAACGCCTGCGACCAGATCCGCGGCGAGGCGGCCAGCCTGCAGTTCTTCTCCAACGACCAGTACCGCAACCCGCTGGTGATGCGCGTGGCCTCGCTGGGCTACCAGCGCGGCTTCGGCGGGCACTTCCACAACGACAACTCGATCGCCGCGCTGCGCGACATCCCGGGCCTCGTGGTCGGCTGCCCCAGCCGCGGCGACGACGCGGCCACCATGCTGCGCACGCTCACCGCCATGGCGAAGGTGGACGGGCGCGTGTGCGCCTTCCTCGAACCGATCGCGCTGTACATGGCCAAGGACCTGTACGAGGCCGGCGACGGCCAGTGGCAGTTCGCCTATCCCGCACCGGGCGAGGCGATGACGCTGGGCGAGGGCCGCGTCTACGACGAGAAGGCGGACGACCTGGTGGTGTTCACCTTCGGCAACGGCGTGCCGATGGCGCTGCGCGCCGCGCGCACCATCGAAGCGGAATTGAAGTGGAAGGTGCGCGTGGTCGACCTGCGCTGGCTGGCGCCGCTCAACGATGCCTTCATCGCGGCGCAGGCGAAGGACGCCAGGCGCATCATCGTGCTGGACGAGGGCCGCAAGAGCGCCGGCGTGGGCGAGGGCGTGATCGCCGCCATCGTCGAGGCGGGCTTCGGCGCCACGCCGCTGGAGCGCGTGGTGGGCGCCGACACCTTCACCCCGCTGGCCGGCGCCGCCTTCCTGGTGCTGCCGGGCGAGTCGGACGTGGTGGCAGCGGCGCGGCGGCTGGCCGGGGGGTGATCGCGCAAGCCGAGCGGGGTTCTCGGAGCCTGTTCACACCCTATCCGTCGTTCCAACCGCCCNCGTCGTCATTCCTGCGAACCCCGAAAAGGGGGCAAGAGCAGGAATCCAGTGACTTGATGCTCCAAAGCTCAAGGCACTGGATCCCAACTTGACCGGCCCTGCGACCGTTGAAAGCCGCTGGGATAGCGTTTCGTTCCACACAAGTCGGACGATGGTTTTCAGAGCCTATTCGCGGTCCATCCATCGCTCCCACCGCCTCGCCGTCATTCCTGCGAACCCCGAAAAGGGGGCAAGAGCAGGAATCCAGTGACTTGATATTCCAAAGCTCAAGGCACTGGATCCCAGCTTTCGCTGGGATGACGTTTCGTCCCGCGCCAATTGGACGGGGTTCTCAGGGCTTATTCGCTATCCACCCATCGATCCACCCGCCTCGTCGTCATTCCTGCGAAATCGGGAGGCGCTTTTCAACAGCCGAAGGGCTGGTCATCCAGTGACTTGATGCCCCAAAGCCCAACGATGCTGGATCCCGGCGCTTGCCCCTTTTCGGGGTTCGCTGGAATGACGTTTCGTCGAGAGATGCCCGGAGATCGTGAACAGGCGCTCAGGCTTCGGTGTCACCCTTGGCGGTGCGGCTGGTCCAGCGCTGGCGCGCCTCGTCGGCCGCCGGCCGGTGGTACGGCCGGGCGTGGTTGCGGCCGCCCAGCTTGGCCTGGTACATCGCCTGGTCGGCGCGTTCCACCAGGGCGTCCAGGCGGTCGTCCGGAAAGCGCATCGCCACGCCCACGCTCGCGCTGAGCATCAGGCCGAGGCCGTCCACCGGGATTTCCAGGCGGTGGATCCGCCGGCACAGCCGCGTGGCCACCTGCATCGCCTGTTCCAGCGTCGCGCGGCCGAGCATGGCGACGAATTCCTCGCCGCCGTAACGGCCGAGCAGGTCGTCCGGGCGCAGCTCGGTGCGCAGCGCGTCGGCCACCGCCACCAGCGCGCGGTCGCCGGCCGCGTGGCCCTGCTGGTCGTTGAGCTGCTTGAAGTGGTCGAGGTCGAGGAACAGCAGCGCCACGGGGCGCCCGTTGGCCCCGGCCAGCAGGTTCCCGGCGGCCTCGCTCCAGGCGCGCCGGTTGAACACGCCGGTGAGCGCATCGTTGTCCGCCAGACCGCGCACGGCGTCGCGGTCGCGCTGGCTGGTCAGGGCGCGGTCGGCCAGGCCCAGCGACAGCACGAGCGCCTCGAACGCCCCGGCCGCCACGCTGGCGTCGTTGAGCCAGGTCAGGCCGGGCAGGGCGCCGCTGACCTGGGCGCTGGACATCGCCGTCAGCGCCAGCAGCGGCGTCCAGCCGGCCAGGAAGAAACATGCCGGCCGCGAGCCGCGCGCGGCCGCGACGACGGCCGCCAGCAACAGCAGCAGGGTGCCGAGCATCAGCAACGGATTGACCAGGGTCTGCGCCGCCTCCACCAGCAGCGGAACCTGGCTGGCGCGCAGCGCCACCACCAGCGGCATGCCGATGCCGAGGGCCAGCACCGGCATCCGCAGCAGCGGCGCATGCCGGCGCAGGTCGCAGAAGCCGGCCATGAACAGCGAGGCGAACGCCACCGACAGGGCCACCGCGGCCGAGCCCACCAGCAGCCCGGACCCGGCCAGCCATTCGAGCTGCAGCGGATGGAACAGGTAGCCGGTCTGGATGCCCTGGACGACGACGTAGGAGGCGATGTAGCCGGCGTACCAGACGAAGGCGGCGTCGCGCAGGATCAGCGCAAAGCACAGCGCCATCAGCGCCATCGCCAGCATCACCGCGAAGCAGGCCGTGGCGAACACCAGCCAGCGCGCGTCCTCCCGTTGGAAGTCGTCGGCGGACAGCAGGCGAAAGCTGACCGGGGCGGCGATGGTCGGGCCGGGTTCGAACTTCAGCAGGATCGGAGCGGATGCCGACGCCTGCGCGCCGAGGGCGAAGGCCAGCCGCCCGTGTCCGTGCAGGTGGGCGCCGAAATCGTCCAGCGCGAGCGTCGCCGGCGGGCCGTCGCCGCCGTAGACGGTGACCCGGCCCAGCAGGGGCGGGTAGATCGTCAGCACGCGCTCCTCGCCCACCCACGGCGGCTGCGGCGCGATGACCGCCCAACTGCCCTGGCCCTCGTGCGGGAAACGATGCAGCAGGGCGGGGTCGAAGGGGGGCAGGCGGTCGTCGCGGAACTCCGCCAGCAGCCGGGCCGGCGTGTCGCCCGGCCGCGCCTCGCGCCAGCCGCCGGCCAGCGCGGTGCCCGGCGACGGCGCGGCCAGGGCCGGCCCGAGCGACAGCACGCACAGCAGCAGCGGTCCCAGGATGCGGACGATCCTGCGGCAAGCCCCTTCGTAGCGTGCAGCGAACGAAGCCATCCCCTGTACTCCCGCTGTCCGGCCGGGACGACGTGGGTTGCGCCGCGGCCGGGCTCCTTCCAGCCCAAGCCCCGCGCGATGGCGGGCCCTGGCTGCCATTCTGGCCGAATAATGTGATCGGGTGCACATTTTTTGACCGGTACCGATGGCGCAGGCCCGCCGGGTGCCGGCCGCCGCGACGGCGGTTCCATACGCGGAATTGCCGCCGCCGCGAGTAAGCTCGGCCAGCCGGTGGCAGCGGGTCGCACCGGGCCTGTCTTCACTTCTCAGGGAGCATCGAACATGGGCAAGTTCAAGGTGGCGGTATTGGTGGGCAGTCTGCGCAAGGAGTCGATCAACCGCCGGCTGGCGCGCGCGGTGGAGCGGCTGGCGCCGGACACGCTGGCGTTCGAGCACGTGCGCATCGACGACCTGCCGCTGTACGACCAGGATTTCGACGGCGACTACCCGGCCCAGGGCAAGCGGCTCAAGGCGCAGATCGAGGCCGCCGACGCGCTGCTGTTCGTCACGCCGGAGTACAACCGCTCGATCCCCGGCGTGCTGAAGAACGCGATCGACATCGCTTCGCGGCCCTGGGGCACCAATTCGTTCGCCGGCAAGCCGGGCGCGGTGATCGGCGCCTCGATCGGCGCCACCGGCAGCGCGCTGGCGCAGCAGCACCTGCGCAACGTGCTGGCCTATCTCGACGTGGCGGTGCTGGGGCAGCCGGAGGTCTTCATCAAGTTCAGCGACGGGCTGATCGAGGACGACGGCCGGATCGGCAACGAGGGCACGCAGAAATTCCTGCAGGGTTTCGTCGACCGCTACGTCGCCTGGATCGAAACGCACCGCAAGGCCGGCTGAGCCCCGGCAGGCAGGCTCAGGCCGCCGCGGCGCCCGTGCCGCAGAGTTTTTCCAGCAACTGCGCCTGGGCGCTGCGCGGAGCCTGCGAGCCCGTCGGATGCAGGCGCAGGTACTGGCCGTCCGGCTGCAGCAGCGAGGCATTGGTGTTGTCGGACAGGTACAGGTCCAGCTCCTTGCGGATGCGCTGCTGCAGCTTCTTGCCCTCGATGGGGAAGCCGGTCTCCACGCGGCGGTCCAGGTTGCGCTCCATCAGGTCGGCGCTGGCCAGGTAGACCTGCGGCTCGCCGTCGTTGGCGAACCAGTACACGCGGCTGTGCTCGAGGAAGCGCCCGATGATCGAGCGCACCCGGATGTTGTGCGAGACGCCCGGCACGCCGGGCCGCAGGCAGCACATGCCGCGCACGATCAGGTCGATCTTCGCGCCGGCCATGCTGGCCTTGTACAGCGCGCGGATCATCTTGGCGTCGGTGAGCGCGTTGATCTTCATGACGATCTGCGCCGGGCGGCCGGCCGCCGCGTGCGCCGCCTCGCGGGCGATCAGCTCAAGCAGGGACTTCTTCAGGGTGAAGGGGGCGTGCAGCAGCTTCTTCATCGGCAGCACCTTGCCCATGCCGGTGAGCTGGCTGAACAGCCGGTGCACGTCCTCGCACAGCACCTGGTCGGAGGTGAGCAGGCTGTAGTCGGTGTACAGGCGCGCGTTGCCGGTGTGGTAGTTGCCGGTGCCCAGGTGGGCATAGCGCACCAGCTCGCTGCCTTCGCGGCGCTGGATCAGCATCAGCTTGGCATGCGTCTTCACGCCGACCACGCCGTAGATCACCACCGCGCCGGCCGCCTGCAGGCGCGAGGCGAGGCTGAGGTTGGACTCCTCGTCGAAGCGCGCGCGCAGCTCGACCACCACGGTCACTTCCTTGCCGGCGCGCGCGGCGTCGACCAGGGCATCGACGATCTCCGAGTTGGCGCCGCTGCGGTACAGCGTCTGCTTGATCGTCACCACGCCGGCGTCCTTCGCCGCCTGGCGCAGCAGGTCGACCACCGGCGCGAACGATTCGTACGGGTGCAGCAGCAGGATGTCCTGCCGGCCGATCACCTGGAACAGGTCCTCGGACTTCTTCAGCGCCTTGGGCAGGGCGGGGGTGAACGGCTGGTACTGCAACTGCGGGAAGTTCGCCTGCCCGGCGATCGAGAACAGCCGCGCCAGGTTGACCGGGCCGTTCACCTCGTAGAGCTCGGCGGCGGTGAGGCCGAAGCGCGCGAGCAGGTAGTCGATCAGGTCCTTCGGGCAGTTGTCCGCCACCTCCAGCCGCACCGCGTCGCCGAAGCGCCGCGAGGACAGCTCGCCGCGCAGGGCCAGCGCGAGGTCCTCGACGTCTTCCGGGTCGATCGTGAGGTCGGCGTTGCGGGTCAGACGGAACTGGTAGCAGCCGAGCACCTTCATGCCCGGGAACAGCTCCTCGGCGTGCGCGTGGATGATCGAGGTGAGCAGCACGTAGTTGTCGCCGCCGTCGCAGATCTCCGCCGGCAGCGGGATCAGCCGCGGCAGCACGCGCGGCGCCGGCACGATCGCCAGGCCCGAGTCGCGGCCGAACGCGTCCACGCCTTCCAGCCGCACGATGAAGTTGAGGCTCTTGTTGACCAGCAGCGGGAACGGGTGGGTGGGATCGAGCCCGATCGGGGTGATCAGCGGCGCGACCTCGTGGCGAAAGTGGCGGCGCACCCACAGTTTCTGCTTCTGCGTCCACTCGCCGCGGCGCACGATGCGGATGCCGTGCGCGTGCAGCTCCGGCAGGATGCGCTCGTTGAGGATCGCGTACTGCCGCTCGATCTGCCGGTGCGCGATCTCGCTGATCTCGGCCAGCACGCGCTTGGGCGCCAGCCCATCCTGGCCGAGCAGCTCGTGGTCGAACGCGATCTGGCTCTTCAGCCCGGCCACGCGGATCTCGAAGTACTCGTCCATGTTGCGCGAGAAGATCAGCAGGAACTTCAGCCGTTCCAGCAGCGGCGTGCGCTCGTCCAGAGCCTGGTCGAGCACGCGGATGTTGAACTGCAACTGCGACAGCTCGCGGTTGATGTACAGCGCGCTGTCGCCCAGGTCGGGCGCGGCGACGGCCGGGACGCCGTCGCCGGCGGCCGGGGCCGCTGCCGGGGCGGGATCGTTGAGAGCGGAGGTGGCGTCGTCGCGGTTGCTCATCGATGCGCGGTCCTGGTGTGGACGGATTGATCTGGACGGATTGGCGTGGATGGATTGGCGTGGATGGATTGGCGTGGACGGGCAAGGCAGCGCCGGCGGCGGCCGCGGTGCCCGTCATCGTTCCGACATCTTGCTGCATGGCCTTGACAGGCGCATGACAGGAGTGGGCTACGGCGCCGGCGGCGGCAGGCGCCGTTCGCGCGGCGTCAGGTAATGGCTGGGCGCCGCGCCGAGCACGCGGCGGAACGCCGCGGTGAACGCGCTGGCGCTGCTGTAGCCCAGCTCCACCGCCACCTGGGTGACCGGCTCGCCGCGGCCCAGCCGGTTCAGCGCCGCCAGCAGGCAGGCCTGCTGGCGCCAGGCGCTGAAGCTCATCCCGGTCTCCTGGCGGAACAGCCGGGTGAAGCTGCGCCGGCTCATGCCGGCCTTGTGCGCCATGGTGTCGATGTCGATCTCCAGCGCGGGCGCGTCCATCAGCGCGCGGCACAGCCGGGTCAGGCGCGGGTCGCGCGGCAGCGGCGTGTTCAGCGCGAGCGCGGGCATCGTGGCGATCTCGTCCAGCAGCAGCGCCATCACCCGGCCGTCGCGGCCGTCCAGCGCGTATTCCGCCGGCAGGTCGACCGCCTCCAGCAGCAGTGCGTGCAGCAGCAGGGAGACGCCGATGACGCGACAACCCTGGGGCAGGCGCGCCATGGCGGCGGCCTCGCGGCGCACGTAGGCACTGCGGGTGGAGACCGCCCCGCTCATGTGCACCTCGTGCGCGACGCCCGGCGGGATCCACAGCGCGCGCCGCGGCGGCACCACCCAACTGCCGGCGTCGGTGATCACCGTGACCACGCCGGTGGCGGCGTACAGCAACTGGCCGCGCTTGTGCGCATGGCGCGGCAGCACGTAGTGCGGCGGGTAGTCGTTGCCGGTGAGGACGACGTCGCGCGGCGTGTCTTCGTAGTGGGTGACGCGGGTATTGCGCATGGGCGTTGGCCCGGATTCGACGGAATTTGACCCGCTGGTGCATGCGGGCCGACAGCGACCACTCTAGAGTGACGCTCCCGGCGGCGCAATGCGGCCGTCGTCCCCATTCCCCACAAGCTTAAGAGAGTGCTGCATGAATACCCGCGTCGACGAGGCGAGCCTGGCCCACCTGGCGGCCGACGAGCCCGCGGCTGCGCCGGCCGCGCACCGCGAAGGCACGGCCTACGGCGTGCTGGGTGCGATCAGCTTTTCGCACCTGCTCAACGACATGATCCAGTCGCTGATCCTGGCGATCTACCCGATCCTCAAGGGCGACTTCCACCTCAGCTTCGGCCAGGTCGGCCTGATCACGCTGACCTACCAGCTCACCGCCTCGCTGCTGCAGCCGCTGGTGGGCATGGTCACCGACCGCAAGCCGATGCCGTACTCGCTGCCGGTCGGCATGGGCTTCACCCTGGCCGGCCTGCTGCTGCTCGCCGTCGCCCCGAACTTCCCGGTCCTGCTGCTGGCGGCGGCGCTGGTGGGCACCGGCTCGTCGGTGTTCCATCCGGAGTCCTCGCGGGTGGCGCGGCTGGCCTCCGGCGGGCGGCACGGGCTGGCGCAGTCGCTGTTCCAGGTGGGCGGCAACACCGGCTCCTCGCTGGGGCCGCTGCTGGCGGCGTGGATCATCGTGCCGCACGGCCGCGGCAGCGTGGCGTGGTTCTCGCTGGCCGCCCTGGTGGCGATCGTGGTGCTGCTGCAGGTGGGCCGCTGGTACCGCGTGCATCGCGTCAGCCGCGCCGGCGCGCGCGCCGGGCACGCGGCCATCGCGCTGTCGCGCAACCAGGTCGTGGGCTCGCTGCTGATCCTGGGCCTGCTGATCTTCTCCAAGTACTTCTACCTGGCCAGCCTGAGCAGCTACTTCACCTTCTACCTGATCCACAAGTTCGGCGTGAGCGTACAGAGCGCGCAGACGCATCTGTTCGTGTTCCTTTTCGCGGTGGCCGCCGGCTCGCTGATCGGCGGCCCGGTAGGCGACCGGATCGGGCGCAAGTGGGTGATCTGGGTGTCGATCCTCGGCGTGGCGCCGTTCACCCTGCTGCTGCCGCACGCCAACCTGTTCTGGACCGGCGTGCTCACCGTGGTGATCGGGCTGGTGCTGTCCTCGGCGTTCTCGGCGATCCTGGTCTATGCGCAGGAGCTGATCCCGGGCCGGGTCGGCATGATCTCCGGGCTGTTCTTCGGCTTCGCCTTCGGCATGGGCGGCATCGGCGCGGCGGTGCTTGGCCACGTCGCCGACCTGTACGGCATCGACTACGTCTACCGCCTGTGCGCCTATCTGCCGCTGATCGGCGTGATCACGGTGTTCCTGCCGAATTTGGAGCGGCCGCGGCGCGCCACGGCCTGACGCAGCGGCGCATGCCGGGTTAGCATGGCGCCAGGCTGGCCGCGCAGGCGCTGCGCGCAGCGATTCCAGGGAGCATTCCATGCGTTCAGGCAATCCGGTGCTGCAGGGCAAGACTTTCCAGGGGCCGTTCGCCGTGGGCGAGCGCATGACGATGAACGGCACCGTCGCCAAGACCGGCCTGCTGCTGTTGCTGGCGGTGGTGACCGGCGGCTGGACCTGGCACCGGTTCGGCGCGGCCGCTGCCGCAGGCGACCTCGCCGCCGCGCTGGCGGCGGTGACGCCGTTCCTGTGGGGCGGCCTGATCGCCGGCTTCGTGCTGGCGCTCGCCACCTCGTTCATGCCGCGCTGGGCCGGCATCACCGCGCCGCTGTATGCGATCGCCGAGGGCTTCGCCCTGGGCGGCCTCTCGGCGGTGATGGAGCTGCGCTATCCGGGCATCGTGTTGCAGGCGGTGATGCTGACCGTCGGCGTGCTGGCGGTGATGCTGCTGCTCTACCGCAGCGGCGCGATCAAGGTGACCGACAGGTTCCGCATGGGCGTGGTCGCCGCCACCGGCGCGATCGCCTTGCTGTACCTGGTCGACATCGGCCTGCGCGCCTTCACCAGCATCCGGCTTCCCTTCATCCACGAGTCCGGCGCGCTGGGCATTGGGTTCAGCCTGCTGGTGGTGGGGCTGGCCGCGCTCAACCTGGTGCTGGACTTCGACCTGATCGACCGCGGCACGCAGCAGGGCGCACCGAAGTACATGGAATGGTATGGCGCGTTCGCGCTGATGGTGACCCTGGTGTGGCTGTACCTGGAGCTGCTGCGGCTGTTGTCCAAGGCACGGCGCTGACCCGTAGCCGCCGCAGGTGCGAAAAGGCCGGCGCGATGCCGGCCTTTTCATCGGGGCGGCATGGGCGCAGTCAGTCCGTGCCGATCACCACGGGTTCCGGTTCCAGCCGCACGCCGAACATGGCGATGACGCCATCGATCACCCGCCGCGCCAGCGCCCACAACTGCGGGCCGCTGGCGTGGCCGTGGTTGACCAGCACCAGCGCGTGGCGGTTGGAGATGCCGGCGTCGCCTTCGCGCAGGCCCTTGAAGCCGGCGGCTTCGATCAGCCAGGCGGCGGAGAGTTTCCAGCGGCCGTCGGCGCCGGGCCAGGCGACCAGTTCCGGATGCGCGCGCCTGAGCGCCTCGCCGGTGGCGGCATCGACCAGCGGGTTCTTGAAGAAGCTGCCGGCGTTGCCGATCACCGCGGGGTCGGGCAGCTTGCGCGTGCGCAGGTGCACCACTGCCTCGGCGACGTGGAACGGCGCCGGCCTGTCCACGCCCATGCGCGCCAGTTCCTCGCGGATGCCGGCGTAATCGAGCTTCAGCTCGTGCGTGCGGGGCAGGGCGAAGCGCACGGCGGTGACGATGTAGCGGCCCGGCTCGCGCTTGAACACGGAGTCGCGGTAGCCGAACGCGCAGGCGGCGCGGCCAAGGGTCGCCACGCGGCCCTCGCGGGTGTCCCACGCTTCCACGCTCTCGATGAATTCGGCGACCTCGGTGCCGTAGGCGCCGATGTTCTGGATCGGCGCGGCGCCCACCGTGCCGGGGATCAGGATCAGGTTCTCCAGGCCGGCGTAGCCCTGGCCCAGGGTCCAGCGCACGAAGTCGTCCCAGCGTTCGCCGGCGGCGACCGCGATGCGTGCGACATCGCCGTCCTGCTCCACATGGACGCCGCGCGTATGCATCGCCAGCACGGTGCCGTCGAAGTCGCCGGTGAACAGCAGGTTGCTGCCTTCGCCCAGCACCAGCAGCCGGCCCTCGCGCACGGCGGGGAAGTCGAGCAGTTCGGGCAGCCTGGCCGCGTCGCGGATCTCGGCCAGCAGCTTCGCGCGCGCATCGACGCGCAGCGTGTTGCGCGAAACCAGCGAGGCGTTCTCGATCAGCGTGTAGCCGCCCATGTCGATGCGCTCAGCGTGCATCGGCGGCCCCGCGCTGGCGGCGGATCTCGTTGACGCATTCGGCGACCAGTTGCGGGCCGCGGTAGACCAGGCCCGAATAGAGTTGCACCAGCGCGGCGCCGGCGTCGAGCTTCTCCGCCGCGTCGCTGCCCTCCAGGATGCCGCCCACGCCGACGATGGCGACGCGGCCCTGCAGCCGCGCGCGCATGCCGCGGACTACCGCGGTGGAGCGCTCGCACAGCGGCTTGCCGGACAGGCCGCCGGCCTCGCCGCCGTGCGGGTCGCCGGCGACGGCCGTGCGGTCGATGGTGGTGTTGGTGCAGATCACGCCGTCGACGCCGGCGGCCAGCAGCACCTCGGCGATGGCGTCCAGCTCGGCCTCGGCGAGGTCGGGTGCGATCTTCAGCAGCATCGGCTTGCGCGCGCCCGCCTGCGAGCCCAGCCGCTCCTGCGCCTCGCGCAGGGTCTCGATGAAGCGGCGCAGGGTGGCTTCCTGCTGCAGGTCGCGCAGGCCCTGGGTGTTGGGCGAGGAGATGTTCACCGTGACGTAGCCGGCGTGCGGGTAGACCCGTTCCAGGCAGAACAGGTAATCGTCCACCGCCTTCTCGTTCGGGGTGTCCTTGTTCTTGCCGATGTTGATGCCGAGCACGCCGCGGTAGCCGGAACGCTGCACGTTGCGCACCAGCGCATCGACGCCGGCGTTGTTGAAGCCCATGCGGTTGATGACCGCCTCGTGCGCGGGCAGGCGGAACATGCGCGGCCGGTCGTTGCCGGGCTGCGGCCGCGGCGTCACGGTGCCGACCTCGACGAAGCCGAAGCCGAGCGCGCCCAGTGCGTCGAGGTGGTCGGCGTTCTTGTCCAGGCCGGCGGCGAGGCCGACCGGGTTGGGGAAGCGAATGCCGAACGCGGTGACCGGGACGTCGTCCGGCGGCACGGCGACGAACCGGCCGAGGCCGCTGCGGTGGGCCACGCCCAGCCCGTACAGCGTCAGGCGGTGCGCGGTTTCGGCGTCGAGCGCGAACAGCAGGGGGCGCAGGAGTTCGTACATGGATCAGTCCATCGTGCCCACGAAGATGCGGGTGTCGTAGTCGAAGCTTATCGTGCCGTCCGCCGCGCATGCCTCGAACAGTTCGCGCAGCGCCTGCATCATCGGCTCGTGGTTGGGGTGGCCTTCCCTGGGCGCGTACGAGGAGGACAGCAGGCGGCCGCCCAGCGCATCGAAATCCAGCCGCTGCGCGTGCGGGAAGCTGGCCGCGGCGCGGAAGCCGGCGCCGAACCATGCGCGCATCATCGCGTCGTCGGCGTAGCGTTCGGCGACGCTGCTGTAGTCGGTGCCGTAGCGCAGCAGCAGGGCCTCGTAGCCTTGCAGGAACGGCGTGCCGACCAGGCGCCGGCTGTTCCAGTAGATCGCGGCGAGCCTGCCGGGGCGCAGGATGCGCCGGAACTCGCGCCGCGCGGCCGCCGGGTCGAACCAGTGGAACGCCTGCGCCACCGAGACCAGGTCCACGCTGGCGTCGGCCAGGCCGGTGGCGTCGGCGCGACCGTCGACGGCGCGGAAGCGCTCGTTGCCGCCCAGCCACTGCACGGCCGCCGCGCGCATCGGCGCGTTCGGTTCCACCGCGGTCACCCGGTGGCCGGCGTCGAGGAACATCTTGCTGGAGATGCCGGTGCCGGCGCCGACGTCGGCGACTTCCCAACCGGCGACGACGCCGTGTTCGTCGCGCAGCCAGGCCGGCAGCGCGGGCGGGTAGTCGGGCCGGTAGCGCACGTAGTCGGCGACGCGGTCGCTGAAGCGTTCGGTGGAGTCGGTCTTGTTCATGGCATCAACCTGTCAGGCCCTGGCCGCCGTCGACGCACAGCGTCTGCCCGGTGATCCAGCCGGCCCATGGGGAGGCGAGGAAAAGCGCGGCGTGGGCGATCTCTTCCGGCGCGCCGAAGCGGCCGAACGGGATCTTCGCCAGCGTGGCGCGGTAAAGCTCGGGCTCGTCGCGCCGGCGGCGGTCCCACAGGCCGTCGGCGAACTCGATCGAGCCGGGCGCGATGGCGTTCACGCGGATGCGCCGGTCCGCCAGCGCGAGCGCCTGCGAGGTCGCGTACTGGCTCAGCGCGGCCTTCACCGCGGCGTACGGCGCGCCGTGGCGGCGCGGGTGGAAGGCGGCGATCGAACTGGTGTGCAGGATGCTGGCGTGCGGCGAGGCGGCCAGCCAGGGCAGGGCCGCGCGCGAGGCGCGCACCGCGGCCATCAGGTCGACGTTGAAGCCGTCGAGCCAGCCCTCGTCGTCGTCGCCGAAGCCGTAGCCGCTGGCGTTGTTGACGAGCACGTCGATGCCGCCGAGCGCGTCGGCGGCATCTTCCACGTAGCGGCGGATCGCGGCCGGATCGGCCAGGTCGCAGCGCATCGCGTGGGTAGTGACGCCGAGCGCGGCGATCTCGCGGCGGGTCTGTTCCAGCGGGCCTTCGCCGCGTGCGCAGACCGACACCGCGGCGCCGGCCGCGCCGAACGCCAGCGCCATGCCGCGGCCGATGCCGCGGCTGCCGCCGGCGACCAGCACGCGATAGCCGCGGAAGTCGAAAGGCGGTTGGTCTGGCACGGCGGTCATGGATGCTCCTGCGAGGAGGCGGGCATGCGGCCGTGGCGCAAGGCATGCGCCCACTCCGGCCGGCCGCGCGCGTCGGCGGCGCGGGCGGCCGCTTCCCAGTCGTAGGCCAGCGCGATCGATTCCACCGACCAGCCCCGCGCGCCACGCTCGACGATGGCGTAGCGCGCATGCGGCGTGCCGGTTTCCACCGCATGCGGCCGCGGCCGGTCCCAGGCGTACGCCTGCAGGCCGACGCTGCCCGGATTGACCACCAGGCGGCCGTCGTCGAGCCGCACGGCGCGCGGCGTATGCGTGTGGCCGCACAGGATCAGCTCCGCATCGACGGCGCCCGCGCGTGCGTGCACGCGCTCCGCCGCGGCGGGGCGGCAGCCGCCGGCATCGACGTCTTCCAGGAAGTAGTCGAGGTCGCTGCCCGGCGTGCCGTGGCAAAGATGGACGGCCTCGTTCAGACGCAGCTCCGCCGGCAGGGCGCGCAGCCAGTCGAGCTGGACTTCGTCCAGGCAGGCGCGGGCGTAGGCGTCGGACGCGCCCATGCGTTCGGGCGGCTGCTCCAGCAACTGGCGCTCGTGGTTGCCGCGGATCGTCGGCAGGTCCAGCGCCATCAGGCGCTCGGCGGTTTCGGCCGGGAACAGCGGGCCGGAGAGGAGGTCGCCGAGGTTGACGGCAAGGTCGCAGCCGCGCCGCGCGAGATCCGCCAGCACGGCGTCGAGCGCCGCCAGGTTGCCGTGGATGTCGGACAGGACGGCGATGCGCATGCCGGCTACCCGTGCCAGGCGAGGAACAGGATGCCGTAGAGCAGCGCGCCCGGCAGCAGCGCGACGGCGAACTGCAGGTAGCCCAGGACCAGCCCGGCGACGGCCATGCCGCGGCCTTCCAGCATGCCTTCCGGCGCGCGCCGGATCTCGCCGCGGGCCAGGTGGCCGCAGACGACCGCGGCCAGCGCGCCGACCAGCGGCAGGACGGTCCAGGCGAGGATGCCGGACACCAGGCTGGCCACGGCCAGCATGCAGGTGGAGCGGGGCGGCGTGGAGTTCATCGTGGCGTCCCGGCGCGATGGCGGGTCAGGCGCGGCCGTCGCGGGCAGGCGGCTGCCCGCGACGGCCTTGCGGTCCTACAGGTCGAACTTGATGCCCTGGGCCAGCGGCAGCGCGTCCGAGTAGTTGATGGTGTTGGTCTGGCGGCGCATGTAGACCTTCCACGCGTCCGAGCCGGACTCGCGGCCGCCGCCGGTCTCCTTCTCGCCGCCGAAGGCGCCGCCGATCTCCGCGCCGCTGGTGCCGATGTTGACGTTGGCGATGCCGCAGTCGGAACCGGCCGCCGACAGGAACTGCTCGGCCGCGCGCAGGTTGTTGGTGAAGATCGACGAGGACAGGCCCTGCGGCACGTCGTTCTGCATGTCGATGGCCTCGTCCAGCGTTTTGAACGGCATCACGTAGAGGATCGGCGCGAAGGTCTCGGTCTGCACCACCTCGTCGGAGTTCTTCACGCCGGTGACGATGGTCGGCAGCACGAAGTTGCCCTTGCGGTCGGCCAGCGCGGCGCCGCCGGTGCGCACGGTGCCGCCGGCGGCCTTGGCCTTCTCCACCGCGGCGAGGTAGGCGCTCACCGCCTCCTGGCTGTTCAGCGGGCCCATCAGCGTGGTGGACAGGGTCGGGTCGCCGATCTTGCCCTCCACCTGCTTGTACGCCTTGACCAGGGTGTCGAGCACGCCGTCGAAGATCGACTCGTGCACGAACAGCCGGCGCGTGGTGGTGCAGCGCTGGCCGGCGGTGCCGACCGCGCCGAACACGATGCCCGGGATCGCCAGCTTCAGGTCGGCGCTCTCGTCCAGGATGATCGCGTTGTTGCCGCCCAGCTCCAGCAGCGAGCGGCCCATGCGCCGGGCCACGCGCTCGCCGACCATGCGGCCGACCTTGGTGGAGCCGGTGAAGCTGACCAGCGGGATGCGCCTGTCGTCCACGAACGCCTGCGACAGGTCGGTGCCGGCGTCGTTGAAGAGGAAGAACAGGTCGGGGAAGCCGCCGGCCTGCAGCGCCTCGTTGCAGATCTTCATCGTGGCGATGGCCGACAGCGGGGTCTTCGGCGATGGCTTCCAGATGCAGATGTCGCCGGCGATGGTGGCCAGGAACGCGTTCCAGCTCCACACCGCGACGGGGAAGTTGAACGCGCTGATGATGCCGACCAGGCCGAGCGGGTGGTACTGCTCGTACATGCGGTGGCCGGGGCGCTCGGAGTGCATGGTGTAGCCGTAGAGCATGCGGCTCTGGCCCACCGCGAAGTCGGCGATGTCGATCATCTCCTGCACTTCGCCGTCGCCCTCGGGCTTGATCTTGCCCATCTCCAGCGCGACCAGCGAGCCCAGCGCGTCCTTGTGCCTGCGCAGCGCCTCGCCGCACAGGCGCACCGCCTCGCCGCGCTGCGGCGCCGGCGTGGTGCGCCAGACCTTGAACGCCTCCTGCGCGCGCTCGACGATGATCTCGTAGTCGGCGGCACTGGAGGCATGCACGGTGGCGATCACTTCGCCGGTGGCCGGGTTCACCGGCTGCAGCGCGCCGGCATCGGTGGTCCGTGACCACTCGCCCTGGCCCAGGTACGTGCCGGACTGCTCGCCGGAAAGGCCGAGCGCGTTGAGGATTGCGTGGGACATGCGTGACTCCTGATGCCGTGGCGCAGGCGCGCCGTGATTCAAACGGCCATTCTAGCAGGCGCCCCGTTGCGGCGTCCCCGAGCGCGGCCGCGGTCGTGCTTGCGCGTGCCCGGCGCATATGCTGCACTCAGCCATCGTCGCTGCTGCGTTGGGGTGGGCAAGGGCCGGCATGCGTTTGCGCCATATCGAACTGTTCCATGCCGTGCTGACCACCGGCAGCCTGACCGGCGCGGCGCGCCTGCTGAACATCTCGCAGCCGGCTGCGAGCAAGGTGCTGCAGCATGCCGAGCACCAGCTCGGCTTCGCCCTGTTCAGCCGGGTACGCGGGCGCTTGCAGCCCACGCAGGAGGCGCTGTTGCTGCGCCACCGCGTGGACCGGATCATCCAGGAGCTGCACGGGTTGCAGCGGCTCACCGCGAACATCGGGCGCCCGGAGAACTACCCCCTGCGGGTGACCTGCACGCCGACCCTGGCGCAGGTGCTGGTGCCCGACGCGACCACCCTGCTGCGCAAGGATTTTCCCGACACCACCGCCGAGCTGTTCACCCAGCACTCGGCGCAGATGTGCGAGTCGCTGATGCTGCACGAGGCCGACATCGGGCTCACCCTGCAGGATGCCGGGCGCCAGGGGCTATGCCAGGAGCCGCTGTGCCAGGGGCACGTCATGGTGATCGCGCCACCGGGCTGGTGGCCGGAGGCGGAGCTGGGGCGGCCGCTGCCGATCACCGCGCTGGCCGACCAGCCGATGATCGGCATCACCGTGCAGGACGCCTTGGGCCGCATGCTGCAGAGCCACCTCAAGCAGCTCGAGCCGCCGCCGCGCACTTCGGTCTGGGTGCAGACCTACCAGTTGGCGTACTCGCTGGTGGCGCAGGGCGCGGGGCTGGCCCTGGTCGATCCCTTCACCGCGTGGCGCTGCGGCATGGGCGGCGTGCAGATGCGGCCGCTGAAGCTGGAGCTGGACGTGGTGCTCTACGCCGTGCGCCGGGCGGACAGCCCGCTGAACCCGGTGCAGAAGCGCTTCCTCGACCTCGTCCGCCAACTCGCGCAGAAGATGCTGGCGTCGGGTTGAGGGCGGGCTCGAAATCTGTCCGGCTGGACCGCGATCCCGGGTTGCATGCAAGCCCGTCATCCCTGCGGAAGCAGGAGGCACTTTCAACAGCCGAAGGGCTGGTCATCCAGCGTCTTGAGCTTTGGAATACCAAGTCACTGGATTCCTGCTTTTGCAGGAATGACGAGGGGGCGATGGGACTGGGCGGTAGATCGTGTGCCAGCTCGCGCACGAAGATGCTGGCGCCGGGTTGGGGGCCTGTCCGCGACCTCCAGGGCTCCCGAAACGTCATCCCAGCGGCTCTCAACGGCCGCAGGGCCGGTCAAGCTGGGATCCAGCGCCTTTGAAGCTTTTGGAATATCCAGTCACTGGATGACCAGCCCTTCGGCTGTTGAAAGCGCCTCCTGCTTGACCGGCCCTTCGGCCGTTGAGAGCCGCAGGAATGACGAGAGGGCGATTGGACCGACCGATACCGATAGATTGTGGACAGGTTTCTGACGGCATCCACTATTCCTGCGCGGTGGCAACCGTTTCGGCGCCGCAGCACCCACAACCTTTAGTTATGCAAAGTGGCCGTCTTTTCATTGGTGGCCTGCGCGCGCCTGTGACTATGCTCGACCCGCGTTGTGAAGGGTGAGGGGAGAGCGAATGTCCGACCGAAGCACGCCACGACCACGTCGTCCCGCCATGCCGTACGCCGCCGCCGGCCCGTTGCGTTGCCGGCCGCGTCCGCACCGCCCGGCCGTGCCGGAGCGCTGATCGCTCCGCGCTGACGCACCCCGGTCCCGAAACCGACCCGCATGGACCCGTCCGCCGGCCGGCACGGCCATGCGGCCGTTCCAGCCTGCCGCGCGCCGTCGCGGCGACCCTTGGGGAACCCACATGAACAAACGTTCCAGTCGATCCATCCCGACTTCGCTGGCCGTCGCGGTCCTGCTCGCGCTCGGCGGCAACGCCGCGGCGCAGGATGCGACGACGGCGCCACCCGCCGGGTCGCCGCAGGAGGGGGCGGCCAAGGCGAAGCGGCTGGATGCGGTGGTGGTGACCGGCACGCGCGCCGGCAACCGCACGGTCAGCTCGTCGCTGACGCCGATCGACGTGATCTCCGACGACATGCTCAAGCAGACCGGCACGATCGACCTGAGCCAGGCGCTGGCGCGGGCGATCCCGTCGCTGAACTTCCCGTTCGCATCCGCCTCGGACACGTTCGCGTTCCAGCGCCCGTTCCAGTTGCGCGGCCTGTCGCCGGACCAGGTACTGGTGCTGGTGAACGGCAAGCGCTGGCACTCCGGCGCGCTGTTGCTGAGCCTGGGCCAGATCGGCCAGGGCTCGCAGGGCATCGACCTCAACACGATCCCGATGTCGGCCATCGACCACATCGAGGTGCTGCGCGACGGCGCCTCGGCGCAGTACGGCTCGGACGCGCTGTCCGGCGTGATCAACATCATCCTGAAGAAGGGCGCGCAAGGCGGCGACGTGCAGTTTTCCGGCGGCCAGTACTCGGCAGGCGACGGCCGGCAATGGCAGGGCTCGGCCAACTTCGGCGTCCCGCTCGGCGGCGACCGCGGCTGGCTGCGCCTGACCGCGGAGAAGAGCAACCAGAGTCCCAGCAACCGCGCCGGGGTGGACCGCCGGCCGGGGTTCACCCAGCTCGGCCAGAAGTTCCACTTCGGCGCGGTGTCGTTCCAGAACCAGAACCTGCTGCTCAACACGCAGTACGACGTCACCCCCGGCGTGCAGTTCTACGCGTTCGGGCACTACGGCCGCCGCGTCGGCGAGCCGCGCGGGTTCTTCCGCTACGGCATCGACACGCCGAGCCCGAACAACCCGCTGATCGGGCAGGTCTACCCGGACGGCTTCCTGCCGAAGGAGCACGGCGTCTCGATCGACCGCTCGCTGGTGGCCGGGCTGCGCGGCACGGCGAACGGCTGGCATTGGGACGTCAGCGCCAACTACGGCGGCAACCGGGTTTTCTACAGCACCCTCAACACCACCAACTACGCGCTGCTGAACGACTTCGGCAGCAGTCCCACCGGCTTCCACGACGGCACCCTGACGGCGACCCAGCAGACCCTCGACGTCGACATCTCCAAGGAACTGCATGTCGGCTGGCTGCCCAACCCGGTGACCCTCTCCTTCGGCGCGCAGTGGCTGCGCCAGGCATACAAGGTCGAGGCCGGCGAGCTGGGCTCCTACTACGTCGGCACCTCCGGCGTGCGCGGCGGCGCCCAGGGCTTCGCCGGCTGGGGGCCGCAGGACGCGATGTCGGTGGCCCGGCACGACCTCGCCGAGTACGTGCAACTGGAGACCAACCTGACCGACCGCCTGAGCACTTCGGTGGCCGCGCGCCACGAGGACTACTCGGACTTCGGCACCACCACCTCCGGCGCGCTGTCGGCGCGCTTCGACTTCAGCGACACGTTCGCGCTGCGCGGCAGCGTCTCGACCGGATTCCGCGCGCCCACGCTGGGCCAGCAGCACTATTCGGAAACCACCTCGGCCTACTCCGGCCCGGGCAACTCGCTCGGCCTGCCGCCGGGCATCTACCTGCGCGGCCTGGTGCCGGTGGACAACCCGATGGCCGTGCTGCTCGGCAGCGAGCCGCTGAAGCCGGAGAAATCGCGCAACTACACCCTCGGCGCGGTGTGGAATCCCACCGACGCGCTCAACCTCAGCCTCGACGTCTACCAGATCACCGTCAGCGACCGCATCGCGCTGTCGAGCACGCTGTCCACCTCGACGCCGGCGGTGAAGGACTACCTGGCGGCCCACGGCGTCGCCAACCTGCAGTACAGCGGCATCGCCTATTTCACCAATGCCGGCGACGTGCGCAGCCAAGGCGTCGACTGGGTCTCCAGCTACCGCAGCGACTTCGCCGGCGGCGGCACGCTGACCTCGACGCTGTCGGCGACCTACAACAAGAACAAGGTCACCGGCGTGCGCCCGAACCCCGCCGTGCTCGATTCGCTCGGCGCGCTGTTCCAGCGCCTCAACCGCAGCGCCACGAAGGGTCTGCTGGCCGACAGCGCGCCGCGCAGCAAGGTGATCCTCACCGAGACCTACACCGCCGGCCGCTGGGCATTCACCGGCAGCGCCACACGCTACGGGCGCATCACCGAATACGGCTCGACCAGCTACCTGGACGATCAGGTGTATCCGCACAAGTGGCTGGTCGATCTGGCGGTGAGCTACAACCTGGACGACTGGACGTTCACCCTGGGCGGCGACAACGTGTTCAACACCTACCCGGCGCGGACCCGGGAAGACAGCGACAACGACGGCGTGTTCCCCTATTCGTCGAGTTCCCCGTTCGGCTTCCAGGGCGCCTTCGTGTACGGCAAGGTCATGTACCACTGGTAGGTCGGCTCCCCCACGGAGCGGAAGGCCCCGGCACGTGCCGGGGCCTTTTTTTCGCGCGGCGCGCGCATCCACAACCTCCAGTTATGCCACGTGGCGGTCTTTTCATTGGTGGCGCCGCGCCGTCTGTGACTATGCTCGACGCCATCGTAGGGAGGTGAATCCATGTCCGAACGAAACGTGCCGCGGCCGCATGCCGGGCCAGCCGTTCTCCACGCCGCAGGCGCGCCCCGTTCCGCTCGCGCACAGTGGTGGTGCCGTTCCGTCCTGGTGGTGGCGATCGCCTTGTACGGCGTGCTGGCCCAGGCGCAGGGCGACGCGGCGCAGCGCACGGCCGCGATCGCCAGCGCCAATGCGCTGGCGACCCAGGCCGGCTTCGAGGTGCTCGCCAAGGGCGGCAACGCGGTGGATGCCTCCATCGCGGTGGCCGCCGCGCTGTCGGTGGTGCAGCCCGAGGCATCCGGCATGGGCGGGGGCTTCCTCGCCCTGGTCCACGACGCGGCCACCGGCAAGGACACCTTCATCGACTCGC
The DNA here is from genome assembly GCF_001428405.1 of Frateuria sp. Soil773. Lineage (GTDB taxonomy): Bacteria > Pseudomonadota > Gammaproteobacteria > Xanthomonadales > Rhodanobacteraceae > LMSL01. The sequence goes on along the minus strand of NZ_LMSL01000039.1, from coordinate 314,151 downwards.
GCGAGATGGCGCCGCAGGCGGTGCGCGAGGCCGACTACCTCAAGGCCGACGGCACGCCCAACCGCGACACCTCGCTCAACGGCCCGCTGGCCGCCGGCATTCCCGGCTTCCCCGCGGGCGTGGCCTACATGTCGGCCAGGTACGGCAAGGTGCCGCTCTCGGTGTCGCTGCAGCCGGCGATCCGGCTGGCCGAGCAGGGTTTCCATCCGAGCGGGTCGCTGGTGCGTTCCATCGCGCACAAGGCCGAGGTGCTGCGCCGCTATCCGGCCTCGTCGGGCAAGTTCATGCCTGGCGGCAAGGCGCCGCAGGAAGCGGACCTCTTCCGCGACCCCGACCAGGCCCGCACGCTGAGGGCGCTGGCCGAGAAGGGCGCGGACGGCTTCTACAAGGGCACGGTGGCGAAGGAACTGGTGCGCGCGGTCAAGGCCGCCGGCGGCACCTGGACGCTGGCCGACCTGGCGGCCTACCGCACGAAGGAGCGCGCGCCGATCACGCTTGACTACGCCGGCTACCGGGTGGTCACCGCGCCGCCGCCGTCGTCCGGTGGCGTCGCCATCGCCGAGATGCTCAACATCCTCGCGCCGATCGACCTCAAGCGCATGGACGAGGCGCACCGCATCCACTACCTGGTCGAGGCGATGCGCCGCGCCTTCCGCGACCACAACGAATACCTGGGCGATCCGGACTTCGTGAAGATGCCGCTGGACATGCTGCTGTCGCCGTACTACGCCGACGGCCTGCGCCAGAGCATCCTGCCGGAGCAGGCGACCAAGTCGGCCTGGCTGCCGTCGGTGCACGCAAAGCAGCCGGGCATGCACACCACGCACTACTCGATCATCGACGGGGACGGCAACATGGTGTCGATGACCGCCACGGTGAACACCACCCTGGGCTCCGGCTTCGTCGCCGGCAAGACCGGCATCCTGCTCAACAACGAGATGGACGACTTCGCCCTGGTGTCCGGCCAGCCCAACGCCTTCGGCTTGATCGGCGGCTCGGCCAACGCGCCGGTCGGCGGCAAGCGGATGCTGTCGTCGATGTCGCCCAGCTTCGTGATCGGCAAGGACCGCCTCGCGGTGATCGGCTCGCCCGGCGGCTCCACCATCATCACCCAGGTGTTCGAGGCGATCCTGGCCTTCGTCGACGGCAAGAGCGCCGGCCAGATCACCGCGCAGAAGCGCATCCACCACCAGTTCATGCCCGACCGCATCGACATCGAGAAGGGCAGCGACATCCCCGCCGACGTGCTCGCGAAGCTCAAGGCGATGGGCTACGAGATCAACGACAGCGAGACCTGGGGCAACATGAACGTGGTGGTCTGGGACCGCAAGGCCGACGTCAAGACGGCCGCCAGCGATCCGCGCAATCCCAACGGGCTGGGCAAGGTCGAAGCCATCCACTGAAGCCACGCCGGCCACGAACGCATGACGCGGACAGCATGCCAGGGAGCGGATCGCCGGACGCGCCACGCGGTGCGCGGCGGATGCCTCCGGGCGGCACGCGCGCCCCGGCGCGGGCCGCGGCGGGGAAACGTCGGGACAGCCAGTTGCCGGCCGCCGCGCGGTGCGCGTGCGCGGTGGCCCTTCATTGAGCGGCGGCGCAGCCGCCGAGCGGAGTAATCACATGTCGATCCATGGCGATGCCGTGCCGGACGGTTCCTGGCGCCCGCCTTACCTGCTGTACCTGGGCAATGCGCCCGACGACCTGGCCATCAAGACGGCCAGGGGGCTGGCCTACTGGCGGCCGGACTGGTGCGTCGGGCAGTACCGCAACGCCCATTGCAAGCCGACCCTGGGCCTGCGCGACCTGGGCATGGCCCAGGCCAGGGCCGAGGGCGCGGACACCATGGTGATCGGCACCGCGAACGCCGGCGGCACGATGGGACCGGACATCGTGGCCGACGCCATCGCGGCGCTCGATGCCGGGCTCAACGTGGTGGCCGGCCTGCACCAGAAGCTGCGCGAGAATCCCGACATCGTCGCCGCGGCCCGGCGCAACGGCCGCAGCCTGTTCGACGCGCGCGACCCGGCGCCGGGCATACCGGTGGGCAACGGGCGCCCGCGTGCCGGCCGGCGCCTGCTCACGGTGGGCACGGACTGCTCGGTCGGCAAGATGTACACCACGCTGGCGATCGAGCGCGCCATGCGCCAGCGCGGCTGCAGGGCGGACTTCCGCGCCACCGGCCAGACCGGCATCTTCATCGCCGGCGCCGGCGTGCCGGTGGATGCGGTGGTGGCCGACTTCATCTCCGGCGCGGTGGAGTGGATCTCGCCGGCGCGCCTCGACGACGGCTGGGACCTCATCGAGGGCCAGGGCTCGCTGTTCCATCCGTCGTACGCCGGCGTGTCGCTCGGCCTGCTGCACGGCGCCCAGCCCGACGCGCTGGTGCTCTGCCACGAGCCGGGCCGGCCGCACATGCGCGGGCTGTCCGGCTACCCGCTGCCGGAACTGCGCCGGTGCCTGGAAGCGAACCTGACCGCCGCGCGGCTGACCAATCCCGCGGTGAAGGCGGTCGGCGTCGCGCTCAACACCTCCGGCCTGCCGGCGGAGCAGGCGCAGTCGATCTGCCAGGCGACCAGCGACCAGCTCGGCCTGCCTTGCCAGGACCCGGTCACCATGGGTGTCGATGCCATCGTGGACAACCTGCTCGCATGCTTCGCGAACTGAGCATCAGGCACTGCCGCTTTCCGCTGGTCGCACCGTTCCGCATCTCGCGCGGAGTGAAGCACGCCGCCGACGTGGTGATGGTCGAGCTGCGCCAGGGAGGCAAGTGCGGACGCGGCGAATCCGTGCCTTATGGCCGCTACGGCGAATCGGTGGCCTCGGTGATCGACCAGCTCGAGGCGCTGCGCGCCGAGGTGATGGCCGGGATGGGCCGCGACGAGCTGCAGGCGCGGCTGCCGCCGGGCGCCGCGCGCAACGCGCTCGATGCGGCGCTGTGGGACCTGGAGGCGAGCGTCGGCTCGGTGCCGGTATGGGCGCAACTGGCGCGGCCGGCGCCATCGCCGCTGACCAGCGCGCTCACCGTCGGCATCGACACGCCGGAGCGGATGGCCGCGGCAGCGGCCGAGATCGCCGACGCGGGGCTGATCAAGATCAAGCTGGACACGCACGATTCCGCCGCACGGATCGAGGCGGTGCGGCGCGCGGCGCCGACGGCGCGGCTGATCGTCGATCCCAACGAGAGCTGGGACATCGATTTGCTGCGCGCGCTGCAGCCGGTACTGGAGCGCAGCGCGGTCGACCTGGTGGAACAGCCGCTGCCGGCGGAGAACGATGACGACCTGCTGGGTTTCAGCAGCCGCATCCCGATCTGCGCCGACGAATCCTGCCACGTGGCCGCGGACCTGCCGCGCCTGCGCGGCCGCTACCAGGCGGTGAACATCAAGCTGGACAAGACCGGCGGCCTGACCGAGGCGTGGCGGCTGTTGCGCTCGGCGCGCGCGGAGGGATTCAGGATCATGGTCGGCTGCATGGTCGGCTCCTCGTTCGGCATCGCGCCGGCGCTGGAGCTGGCGCGCGAAGCGGAGTTCGTCGACCTGGACGGGCCGCTGTGGCTGAAGGACGACTACCCCCACGGAGTGAGCCTGCGCGGAGGCATGCTGGTGCCGCCTTCGCCGGGGTTCTGGGGTGGATAGGCGCGCCGTCGGCGGGCCCGTCGTGGACGGGCGTGTGCCCGGCTCCCGCCTGTGCAAGCATCGGCCGTCGGTGCCGCGCATGGCGCGAGCCGGCAACGGGAGAAACGCATGCTGACGCTGGACCCGATACAGACCCTGGCCTGCGGCGGCCTGTGCCTGGTCGCCGGCTACGCCATCCGCCGGCGGCTGCCGCTGCTGTCGCGCTTCAACATCCCGGCGCCGGTGATCGGCGGGCTGCTGGTGGCGCTGGGCCTGCTGGCCTGCCGCCACTGGAACGTGCGGCCGCTGCAGTTCGACACCGGGCTGGAGCGGCCGCTGATGATCGCCTTCTTCACCGCCATCGGCTTCAACGCCAGCGTGTCCCTGCTCAAGGCCAGCGGCCGCCAGGTCGCGCTGTTCCTGGGCCTGGCCACGGTGCTGGCGGTGGTGCAGAACGTGGTCGGCATCGGCGTGGCCAAGGCGTTCGGCCTGCCGCCGCTGTTCGGCGTGGTCACCGGCTCGGCGACGCTGGCCGGCGGCCCCGCCACCGGGCTGGCGTTCGCGCCGCTGTTCGAGCAGGCCGGCGTGCACGGCGCGCAGAGCGTGGCATTGGCGTCGGCGATGGCCGGCATCGTCTGCGGCTCGGTGATCGGCGCGCCGGTGGCGACCATGCTGATCGAGCGGCTGGGCCTGCGCCGCGCGCCGTCGGCGGCCGTCGCCGTCGCGCCGCCGGCAGCGGTTTGCGTGGAGGAGCCGGTCGGCGAGGTCGACCGCGCCTACCAGGCGCTGAAGAGCTTCGTGCTGATCCTGCTGGCGATGGGCGTCGGCGGCTGGATCAGCGACGGCCTGGGCGCGCTGGGCCTGACCCTGCCCAGCTACATCGGCGCGATGCTGATGGGCGCGCTGCTGCGCAACGTCGACGACCGGCTGGGCTGGTTCGGTCTGTCGCTGCCGGGCATCGACCTGGTCGGCGGCATCTGCCTTTCGCTGTTCCTCGCCGTGGCCCTGATGGACCTGCACCTGTGGGAGCTGGCCGGGCTGGCGCTGCCGCTGCTGGTCAACCTGGGCGTGCAGGCGCTGGTGGTCGTGCTGTTCTGCTGCTGGCCGCTGCTGCGGCTGATGGGGCGCGACTACGACGCGGCGGTGATGGCCGGCGGCTTCACCGGCTTCATGCTCGGCACCACCGCCAACGCGATGGCCGTGATGGGCTCGCTGACCGAACGCTACGGCCCGGCGCCGCGTGCCTTCCTGGTGGCGCCCTTGGTCGGCGCGTTCTTCATCGACTTCACCAACGCCATCGTCATCACGGTCTTCATCAACGGCTGGAAATGACCTGGGTTTCCATGCCGTACCGGCCGAATGGCCGGAGCGCCTGCTTCATGCAGGATGGCGATGAAGCACCGGCAGGGGCGTTGATGCGGCAGAGCCGGCGGGAATGGTGCCCCCGAGACGATTCGAACGTCCGACCTGCCCCTTAGGAGGGGGCCGCTCTATCCAACTGAGCTACGGGGGCGCGAAGCAAGCGTACGACGGCTGCCTGCCGTCGCAGGCGCGCAGTATAGGCGATTCTCCCGATCGGGGAGACCCTTCGCGCTTCGCGGTGGCGGGCGCCGCCCTGGTTCTAGCCGACACCGTATCCGGTCGATTGGGACGAACGGTGGCAAGGGTGGCCGGCAGGTCGCCGTTGCGGGCGTGGCGTGCCGGACCGGGCCGCGCGCGGATGCTTGCGGGAGTTGGCCCGCTTCAACCCAGCCGCACCCAGTCGGCCGCCTCGACCACGTAGGGCGTGAACAGGAAATCGCGGATCGCGGCGATGCGCTCTTCGCGCCAGTCGAGCAGGACGAAATGCGCCGGCTTCTCCATGGCGCCGTCGCCGTCGAACACCAGCATCGCCGGGCGCCCTTCGACCGCGCCGAAGGCATAGCGCCATTTCGTTTCCCCGGCGTAGCGGGTGAAGTAGCGGCCGATGCCCTCGCGGCCTTCGAGCCGCAGCCGGTTCACCAGGTCGAGCCTGACGTCGTCCGCCAGCATGGCGCGGATCGCGTCGAAGTCGCCGTCCTGGAACAGGCGGACGTAGGCGGCCATCTTCCGCCGGCCGGCGTCCGGCAGCAGGGGCAGCCGCGCGTCGTCGGGCGACGGGGCCAGCCGGCGCAGCGCCGCCCGCCCGCGCTGGAGCGCCGACTTGGCCGCGGCCGCCGTGCAGCCGGCGATGGCTGCGATCTCCTCGACCGAATGGCCGAGGACGTCCTTGAGGATCACCGCGCAACGCTGCAGCTCGGGCAATCGCCCGAACGCGTGGAAGGCGACCGCGACGATGTCCGCCTCCGGCAGCGGCGCTTCCTCCAGGTCGCCGGTGAGCGGGACGACCCGGCTGCGCGACCGCTGGCGCAGGAAGTCCAGGCTCGTGTTGTGGGCGATGCGCAGCAGCCAGGCTTCGAGGTTTTCCGCCACCGTGCCTTCCCCGCGCGCGCGCAGGGCCTTGAGCAGGGCGTCCTGCAGCACGTCCTCGCCGTCCACGGCCGAACCGACCATGCGTGCGCAGTAGCGGTGCAGGCGCGGGCGGAGCTGCTGCAGGCGATCGTCGAAGTCGTCGTCGGTCATGTGCCGGCCCCTGCGGCGACGGCGCGCGCCGTGTCGCCCGGGGACCGGGCGCGGATGCTGGCGAGCTTCCCCGACCGGGCGGCGCAGCCGCCGGTTTCGTACACGGGCGCAACCCTGTCCCGCGCCGGTCGGTTGCGCCGACCGCCGTGGACCAGGATGAAAACAGTGCTAGCGGATGACATTGGCGATCTCCCTTCGCTTGATTCTACGGTCCATGCCGTGTCGCGCCGCTCTTCGGCGTCGGACGAGCCGTCCTGCGCGCTCGCGCTCACCGGGCTTCGCTCAGCACGGTCGAGCCCGTCATCGAGTCCAGGCTCGCCAGCTCGACGATCCTGGGGAAGCATGCCCGCATGCGCGGATCGTTGCGCATCGCCTCGACGTCCGCGGCGCTCTCCCATTCGGAGTAGATGACCACGCAGGTGCCGTCATGCGCGGCGATCAGCCGGGTCGCCTTCCAGCCATGGAGGGTGCGGATCACGGTGTCGGTGTTCTGCTTCAGGAGCGCGAGCAGCACCTCCTGCCTGGCGGGTTCGACTTTCAGCAGGTTGACCAGAACGACGGGTTGGGCGCTCATCGGGTGTCTCCTTTTCGTGTGGACAAGGCCAAGACGAAGCGGAAGGCGGAAACGGATCGCGGAGGCAGGATTTTTTTCGCCGCGGGCCTGCGCCGGCCCCGCAACCGGCCATGCCGGTGCGCCCTGGCCGTCCTTGCGGCGGCGCGGCGGTCAGGCCAACGGCGTCACGGCATGCCGACGAAACGCCGACAATCATGGCAAGGTGTGCCGGCCCGGGACGGGCGGCGTCGGTTGGCGAGGGTGTCATGGCAGGCATGTCGCGTTGCGGTCCGTTGCTGTGGGTCACGGGCATCGTTTTCCTGTTGCTGGGCCTGGCGCTGGCTGCCGGCGGCGGCTGGCTGCTCGCCCTGGGCGGCTCGGCGTACTACCTGCTGGCCGGCCTGGGCGTCGCGGCGACGGGCGGGCTGCTGCTCGCGGCGCGGCGCGAGGCGCTGTGGCTGTACGCGCTGGTCGTGCTGGGCAGCACGCTGTGGGCGCTGGCCGAGGTGCGGCTCGACGGGTGGCAATTGCTGTGCCGGCTGGACGCCTGGTTCGCGCTCGGCCTGTGGCTGCTGCTGCCGTTCGTGCATCGTCGCCTGGGCGGGGAGGGCGGGCCGGCGGCGCAACTGCGCGGCGGCCGCTGGGTGCTGGGCGGCGCCTTGCTGCTCAGCCTGGTCGTGGGCGCCGTCGGGTTGTCCCGGCACCCGCACGACCGGCCGGGCGAAGTGGCGGCGGCGAGCATGGCGGCCGCCGGTACCGCGGTTTCGCCGCTGACCGCCGCGGACGACTGGACCGCCTACGGCCATACCGGCTACGGCGACCGCTATGCGCCGGCGAAGCAGATCACCCCGGACAACGTCGGCCGGCTGCAACTGGCGTGGACCTTCCACACCGGCGATCTCAAGGGGCCGGGCGATCCGCAGGAGATCGCCAACGAGGTCACGCCGCTGAAGGCGAACGGCATGCTCTACCTGTGCACGCCGCACAGCGTGGTGATCGCGCTGGATCCGGACACCGGCAAGGAGCGCTGGCGCTTCGACCCGAAGATCAACCGCGACGCCAGGCACTACCAGCACATGATCTGCCGCGGCGTCGCCTACCACGACTCCGGCGCCTACGCCGCGGCGGCCGCGGCCGGGCAGTTGCCGGCCGCGCCGGCGTCGTCCGTCCCGGCGGCGACGCCGAAGGGCGCGGTGGCCGCCGAGTCGATCCGTTTCGACAGTTGCCCGCGGCGCATCTTCGCGCCCACCGCGGACGCCACCATCGTCGCGCTCAATGCGGACAACGGCCAGCCGTGCGCCGACTTCGGCGATCGCGGGGTGATCGGCCTCAACCAGAACCAGCCGATGACCCGGCGCGGCTTCCTCAATCCCACCTCGCCGCCGCTGGCGACGCAGCACGTGCTGATCGTGTCGGCCAGCGTGATCGACAACGATTCCACCCGCGAGCCGTCCGGCGTGATCCGCGGCTACGACATCGAATCGGGCAGGCTGCTGTGGAACTGGGACGCCTCCAACCCCGACGACACCGCGCCCCTGCCGGCGGGGCAGACCTACGTGCACAACTCGCCGAATTCGTGGAGCGTTTCCAGCGCCGACGAAAAGCTCGGCCTGGCCTACATCCCGATGGGCAACGAGACGCCGGACATGTGGGGCGGCCGGCGCAACCCGCAGGGCGAGCGCTTCAACAGCGCGATCGTGGCGCTGGAGATCGCCACCGGCCGGCCGCGCTGGGTCTACCAGACCGTGCACCACGACCTGTGGGACATGGACATCGGCGGCCAGCCCAGCCTGGTCGACCTGGATACGGCGCACGGCAAGGTGCCGGCCCTGATCGCCTCGACCAAGCGCGGCGACGTCTACGTGCTCGACCGGCGCAACGGCTCGCTGATCGTGCCGGCGCCGGAGCGGCCAGTGCCGCAGGGCGCCGCGGCGGGCGACCGCACCTCGCCCACGCAGCCGTTCTCCGCGCTGTCGTTCGAGCCGGCGGCGCTGCGCGAGCGCGACATGTGGGGCACCAACCCGTTCGACCAACTGGCCTGCCGGATCATGTTCAGGCGGCTGCGCTACGATGGCCCGTTCACGCCGCCGTCGGAGCAGGGCTCGCTGATCTATCCCGGCAACATGGGCGTGTTCGACTGGGGCGGGCTGGCGATCGACCCGGTGCGCCAGGTCGCGGTGCTCAATCCCAGCTACATGGCCTTCGTGTCCAGGCTTTACCCGCGCGGCAAGGCCGAGGCCAAAGGCGGCACGGGCGGCGAGCAGGGCCTGCAGCCGATGACCGGCACGCCGTTCGCGGTGGACCTGCATCCCCTGCTGTCGCCGCTGGGCATTCCCTGCCAGGCGCCGCCGTGGGGCTACCTGGCGGCGCTCGACCTGAAGACCATGCGGCGCGCATGGATGCATCCCAACGGCACCATCCGCGACCAGGCGCCGCTCGGCATCCCGCTGCCGCTGGGCGTGCCCAGCATGGGCGGGCCGGTGGTCACCGGCGGCGGCGTGGTGTTCCTCGGCGGCACGCTGGACAGTTACCTGCGCGCCTACGACCTGCGCAACGGGAAGAAGCTGTGGCAGGCGCGCCTGCCTGCCGGCGGCCAGGCGACGCCGATGAGCTACGTCTCCGGCCGCAGCGGGCGCCAGTACGTGGTGGTGATGGCCGGCGGCCACGGCTCGCTCGGCACGAAGATGGGCGACTCGCTGGTGGCCTACGCTTTGCCGGCGCCGCCGCCGGCAAGGCCGGGGCAGGCACCGGCGCAAGCGGCGCCGCTCAACGCAGCAGCGCCGCGATGACCAGGCAGAGCAGCGCGCACGGCGTGCCGATGCGCGCCAGCCAGGCCATGGCGCGCACGCGGTAGGTGCCGAACAGCACCACCACGAGCGCGCCCAGCGCGAGCACGCCGGCGATCGCCACCGAGCCGCGCGCCCAGCCAAGCGCACCGACGCAGGCCAGGTAGGCGGCGGCCAGCCCGGTCCAGCCGAGCAGGCGCAGGCGGCGGTTGACGCGCTCGTCGAGTCGGCGCCCGAGCGCCTCGGGCTGGTGCCGCGACATCGCCAGGTACAGCGCGGCGAAGCCGGCGCAGGCGAGCAGGAGGGCGGCCAGCAGCATCATGCCTCGGCTCCCGCGGCATGCCGCGCGGGGCGCGGCCTGGGCCGGTGCCGCGCGGCGCGCCAGGCGGCGGTGGCGAACACCGCGGCGAGCAGCAGCATCACGCCGTCGAAGCCGGCGAACACCCAGTCGCGTTCGAGCAGGCTGGCGACCAGGTTGCGCGGCGTGGTCAGCGCGTTGACCACCGGCACGCAGGCGAACAGCGTGGCGGCGGCGGTCAGCGTTTCCACCCAGGCGCGCTTCGGCGGCCGGCAGACCGCCCACAGCAGGGCCGCTCCCCAGGTCAGGAAGATCGTGTGGATCTCCCAGTCGGCGCGGTGCGCCATCGCCAGCGGCAGCAGCCGGTTGGCGAGGAAGTAGCCGGCGATGCCGGCGGGCAGGCCGGCGACGGTGGCGATGTTGAGCCGCTCGACCAGCCGGAAGCCCAGGTGCGGACGGGTCGGGTCGGGCAATTGCTGGCGGCGCTTCACCGTCCACAGCACCAGCCCGGTCGCCACCATCGCGCTGCCGCCGAGGCCGCAGAAGAAGTACAGCCAGCGCAGCGGCATCGAGGCATAGCGGCCCGCGTGCAGGCCGATCATCGCGCTCTCGGTGAGCATCGCGCCGCCGCGCGGCGGGTTGTCGGCCAGCCATGCGCCGGTGGCGCCGTCGAAGGTCATCGTCTCGCCGCGCGAGGGGATGCCGTCGGCAGCGGCGCGGGTGAGCGTGACGGTGGCGGCGCGGTCGCCGGGCAGGGTCACGCCGATCAGCTCGGCCTGCGCGCCGTTCCACCGGGCCGATGCGCGCCGCAGCAGCGGGGCCAGGTCGGTCAGCGGCGCGTCGGCGCTGCGCTCGGTGCTCGCCACTGGCGTGTACAGCGTGTCGTAGAAGGTCTGCGGGTTCTTGTAGTTCGCCGCGATGCCCCACGGCATGTACAGCGTGGCGAGGGTGACCAGGCCGGTATAGGTGATCATCAGGTGGAACGGCAGCCCCAGCACCGCGCTGACGTTGTGTGCATCCAGCCAGGAGCGCTGGCCCTTCTGCAGGCGCAGGGTGAAGAAGTCGGTGAAGATCTTCTTGTGCGTGACGATGCCGCTGAGGATCGCCACCAGCATCAGCATCGCGCAGAAGCCGACGATCCAGCGCGCCCAGATCACCGGGATGTAGTGCAGGTCGAAATGGAAGCGGTAGAGGAAGTAGCCGCCCTGGGTGTCGCGCAGGTCGACCCGCTCGCCGCGGCCGTCCAGCACCGCCGAGGTGTCCTCGTCGTCGCCCGCGCCGGGGTACCAGAACAACTGGGTGGTGTTGCCGCGCGCGCCCGGCAGGGTGATGTACCAGCTCTGCGCCTTGGGCGCGACCTTTTCCAGGTAGCGCACGGCGCCGTGGACGGCTTCCTCCGGCGTGGCCTGGCCGCGCGCCTCCGGCTGCATCCAGCGGGTGATCTCCTGCTGGAAGTAGGCGCTGGTGCCGGTGACGAAGATGCCGAACAGCAGCCAGCCCACCAGCAGGCCGCTCCAGGTATGCAGCCACGCCATCGATTGCCGCAGGCCGCCCTTCACAGCCGCGCTCCGGCGAGCCCGGAAAGCCAGGCGGCAGCGCCCAGCACGGCGAGGATGCCGAGCACCCAGCCGCACAGCCGCCACGCGCTGGCCGTGGCGAACGCCCACAGCACGACGGTGGCGTAGATCGCGAACGACAGCAGGGTGGCTGCCACCACCGCTTCGTTGCGCGGCAGCGGCAGCAGGCGCGGCAGCAGGGCGGTGCACAGCGCCGCGATCGCATAGCCGCCGAAGGTCGCCGCCAGCGTGCGCAGGGCGACGTCGAGGGCGGCCGTGGCGCGCGCGCGCGGCGTGCGCGATTTGCTTGCGGTGGCCATCTTCAGAAGTGCCGCTGCACGGTCAGCATGGTCGAGCGCGGCTGCCCGGGGGTGATGCGGTCGGAGAAGCCGTCGGTGAAGTAGCGCCGGTCGAACAGGTTGCGCACGTTGAGCTGGGTGTCCCAGGCGCCGAAGCTGTAGTACAGCGCGGCATCCACCAGCGCATAGCTCTTGAACACGATCGGCCGGTGGTAGATCGGGTCGAGCGGCTCGTAGGCGCTGGCCGGGCGGCGGCTCTGGTAGTTGAAGCCGAGCCCCGCGCCGAGCCCGGCCAGCGCGCCGTGCGTCACGGTGTAGCGGCCCCACAGGTTGAGGTTGTGGCGCGGGATGCCGTCCAGCCGGCTGCCCACCGGCAGCACGTTGTCGCGGGTGACTTCGGCCTGCGTATAGGCGTAGGCGCCGGTGAACCGGAACGCCGCGCTGGGGCGCCAGCTCGCCTCCAGCTCCACGCCGCGGCTGCGCTGCTGGCCGGTGGTGAGGTAGAAGTTCGGGTGGGCGGGATCGTCGGTGGCGACATTCTCGCGGGTGAGCTGGAACACGCTGGCCATCGCGCTGAGGCTGCCGTCGCTGCGCGAGGCCTTCAGGCCCAGCTCGTAGTTGACGCCGCGTTCCGGCGGCAGGTTGGTGCCGTTGAAGAACTGGTAGCCGCCCTGCGGGTTGAACGACTTGGCGTAGTTGGCGTACAGCGCCAGGGCGTCGTCGAGCGCGACGGTGACGCCCGCGTGCGGGCTGAACGCGGTGTCGGTGCCGCTGCCGCTGCTGGCGTGGTCCCAGCGGCCGCCCACGGTCAGCGTCACCCGCTCGCCCAGCCTGGCGTGGTCCTGCAGGTAGATGCCGTGCTGGCTGCTGTGCAGGCGGGTGTACTGCGGATCGAGCAGGTTCGGACCGGGCACGTCGCCGTAGACCGGGTTGAAGATGTCCAGCGGATACGGGCCCGGGTCGAAGTTGTTGACCGAGCGCGCGGTGCGCGTGCCGTAGTCCACGCCGAGCAGGGCGTAGTGCCCGACCCGGCCGGTGTCGAACGAGGCCGACAGGTTGGTGTCCACGCGCAGGTCGTGGCCGCGCTCGTCGAACGGTCCGTAGTAGAAGCGGTCGACCGTGCGCAGGTCCGGATGGATGCCGTTGACGAACAGCCAGTGGTCCCAGGTGTTGTGGAAATCCTCGTAGCGCAGGCCCTGGTGCAGGCTGAAGGTCTCGTTGAAGCGGTGGTCGAACTGGTAGCCGGCGGTCTTGTAGGTGCGGTGCTGCACGGCGGGGTTCTTGCGGTCGTTGACCGAGAAGTCGACCGGCAGCTCGCCGTGGGGGTTGGGCAGCACGGTGCCGTAGGCGGTGGTCGGCGACCAGGGGTGGATCAGGTCCCGCTGGTAGTTGCCGAGCAGGGTCAGGGTAGTGTCGCCGTCGATCTTCCAGGTCAGCGACGGCGCGACGTAGGTGCGGCTGGCGCCCGAGCTTTTGACGAAGAAATCCTGGTCGCGGTAGAGCAGGTTGATCCGGCCGAGCACGTTGCCGCTGGCGTCGAGCGGGCTGTTGGCGTCGATGCGGCCCTCGCGGAAGCGGTCGCTGCCCACGCTCAGGCCGACGTCGGCGAAGCGTTCGTCCTGCGGCCGCTTGCTGACCATGTTGACCAGGCCGGACAGCGGCCCGGCGCCGTACAGGCCCGAAGCCGGGCCCTTGACCACTTCCAGCCGCTCCAGGCCGGACAGCTCGTAGGTCGCCTGGTCGTTGCTGGCGAGCAGGCCGTCGAGATAGGTGGCGCCGGCCGAGGCGTTGAAGCCGCGGATGTTGAAGCCGTCGAAGAAGCCGTAGACCGACGACTGCGACACGCCGGCGACGTTGCGCAAGGCTTCGCCCAGGCGCAGCGCGCCCTGTTCGTCGAGCAGTTCGTGCGGCACCACCGAGACCGCCTGCGCGGTCTCCAGCACCGGCAGGTCCAGCTTGGCCGCCGTGCTTGCCTGCTCGGTGAGCTGCCCGGTGACCGAGATGCGGTCCAGCGTGGTCGCCTTTCTGCGCGCCGCCGACGTCTGCGCGTCGGCACCGGCTTCGGCGGCAGCGGCCGGCGCCGGATGTGCGCGGGCGATCGACAGCGACAGCAGCAGCCCGGCCGCGAGCGGCGAGAGCAGGATCGGCCGCCAGGCGCGCAAAAGGCGCGCACGGCGTTTCGTCATGGGCATGGAACGGAGCATGGGAGCGTCTCTGGGGAGGTGAAGAATCCGCGGCGCGCGCGGGCGCCGAGCCCGCGTGGCGGCAACGGGGGCGATCCTAATTTAATTGATAATGATTCTCAATCGCTGAAGGGCCTGTTCAAAGCCTGCCTGTCGGATTGGCCCCCTCGCGCTCCCCCCGCCCGTCATTCCTGCGCAAGCAGGAATCCAGCGACTTTCGCTCTTTCCCAAAAACCTAGAGGCACTGGATCCCAGCCTTCGCTGGGATGACGCTTCGTAGGAGATGCTTGGGAGACTTTGAACAGTTCTAGGACGGGTCGGCCATGGAAGCGGCCAGATGGCACGGCCGTCTAGAATGGAAGGCCCACCGCCAGTCCAAGCCGGGCCATCGCGACCTGTCGGAAGTCCATGAGCGCATTGCTGCTGCTGTTTGCCTGTCTCGTTCTCGGCGCCCTCGTGGCGCGCTACGCCAAGCCGCCCGCCGGCATCGTGCCGGGCATCAACTGGTGGGTGATCAACGTGGCGCTGCCGGCGCTGGTGCTGGAGCTGATCCCGCGGGTGAAATTCGACCCGCAGCTCTGGTTCCCGGTGGCGGCGATGTGGCTGGTCTTCGGCGGGGCGTGGCTGCTGTTCGGCCTGCTCGGGCCGCGGCTGGGCTGGTCGCGGCAGCGCACCGGCGCGCTGATCCTGGTCTGCGGCCTGGGCAACACCTCGTTCATGGGCTACCCGATGATGCAGGCCCTGCATGGCGAACCGGGGCTGGCGCTGGCGGTGGTGGCCGACCAGCTCGGCTGCTTTCCGCTGCTGGCCTCGGCCGGCATCGTGGTGGCTTCGCTGTACGCGGGGCGCAAGCCGGAGCCGGCGGCGATCCTCCGGCGCATCGCCACGTTCCCCGCCTTCATCGCGCTGGTCGTCGGGATCGCGGCCGGGTTGTCGGGCGGCTGGCCGCGGGCGCTGGACGGCGTGTTCGCGCCGCTGGGCGCCACGCTGACGCCGCTGGCGCTGTTCTCGGTCGGCCTGCAGTTCAGGTTCCATCCGGGCAACCGGCAACTGGCCGCGGCCGGCGTCGGGCTGGGCTGGAAGCTGCTGCTGGCGCCGCTGCTGGCATGGGCGCTGGGAACCGCGGCCGGGATCGACGGGCTGGTGCTCACCGTGGGCGTGCTGCAGGCGGCGATGGCGCCGATGGTGTCGGCCGCGATCCTCGCCGACGAATACGGACTGGAACCGACCCTGGCGAACACCGTGCTGGGCGCCGGCATCGTGCTGTCGCTGGCCACGGTGCCGCTGGGCAACCTGCTGCTCGGGGCGCACACATGAGCGAATCGCAGGCGGTGCGGGTGGACGTGTGGCTGTGGGCGGCGCGCTTCTTCAAGACGCGCAGCCTGGCCAAGCAGGCGATCGACGGCGGCCGGATCGACGTCAACGGCGGCGGCTGCAAGCCGGCCAAGGCGCTGCGCGTGGGCGACCGGCTGGAGATCGGCCGGGGCGAGGAGCGATGGCAGGTCGAGGTGCTGGCCCTGTCCGACAAGCGCGGCCCGGCCAGCGCGGCGCAGGCGCTCTACCGCGAGACCGAGGCCAGCCGGATCGCACGGGAGGCGGCGCGCGAACAGCGCCGGCTGGTCGGCGCGGGCGCGCCGCCGAAACGCCCGGACAAGCAGGCGCGCCGCGAATTGCGACGCCTGAAGGACTCCGGTTGAGCGGCGCATCGCAGATTGCGCGCGCGATCTGCGGGAGCATCGACGCCAGGGGATCGCGCGCGGACGCGATCGCGTTGGCGGTTTTCGCGGGGGAGCGTGGATCATGGCCGGAATCGGATTCTTCAAGCGCTTGCTGGGCAACGCCCAGGGCATGGACGACCCGGAAGCGGGGCTGCTGCAGGCGCAGGCCGCCACGCCGATGCTGGTGGTGGACGACTCGCCGACCATCCGCACCGTGCTAGGCCGGATCCTGGCGCAGGACGGCTACGCGGTGCAGGCGGCGGAAAACGGCGAAGACGCGCTCGAGCTGATCCGCGCCGCGCCGCCGGCGCTGGTCTTCCTCGACATCGTGCTGCCCGGCATTAACGGCTTCGCGGTGCTGCGCGCGTTGCGCCACGATCCGCGCACCCGGCACGTGCCGATCGTGATGATCAGCGGCAACCCGCAGGCGACCGAGCAGTTCTACGCGCAGCGCTTCGGCGCCGACGACTTCATCCGCAAGCCGTTCGCGCGGGCCGACATCTGCGCCAGCATCGATACCCTGGTGCGGGCGCAGCGCCTGCCGGCCCGGGCGGCGCTTCCGGCGCAGCAGGTCGTCGCCGAACCGCCCAACGGCCTGCTGGCCTGAGCGGAAGTGGCCCGCGCGGAAGTCCGCGCAGGCTGCCAGGAACCAGAATCTGTCCACGATCCACCGCCGATCCGACACCTCTTCGTCATT
>NZ_LMSL01000039.1:193724-297727 GCF_001428405.1 Frateuria sp. Soil773 | reverse complement strand
CTGCGAAAGCAGGAATCCAGTGACTTGGTGCTTCAAAGCTCAAAGGCGCTGGATCCCAGCTTCGCAGGGATGACGCTTCGACGGGGAGGTGCCCGAAGATCGTGGACACGCTCTCAGGGC
Source organism: Frateuria sp. Soil773 (assembly GCF_001428405.1). Lineage (GTDB taxonomy): Bacteria > Pseudomonadota > Gammaproteobacteria > Xanthomonadales > Rhodanobacteraceae > LMSL01. Next base: position 297,607 of record NZ_LMSL01000039.1, on the reverse strand, counting down.
TTGAGCCCCAGCGCCTTCGCCACGCCTTCGCCGTAGGCCGGGTCGGCCTTGCTGCAGTTGGCGATGTGGCGATGCTTGATCGCTTCGGGCGCGTCGCCCATCGCGCGCGCGGTGTTCTCGAACAACGCCTGCTTCTGCCTCGCGTCCATCAGCCGGAACAGCGCGCCGGGCTGCGAGTAGTAGTCGTCGTCCTCGCGGTGGTTCCAGTGGTCGGCGGCGCCCTCGAGCGACAGCGGCGGCTCGCGGAAGTCCGGCTGCTCCTGCCATTCGCCGTAGCTGTTCGGCTCGTAGCCCAGGGTGCCGCCGTAGTTGCCGTCCACCCGCATCTGGCCGTCGCGGTGGTAGGCGTGGTACGGGCAGCGCGGCTTGTTCACCGGGATCTGGTGGTGGTTCACGCCGAGCCGGTAGCGCTGCGCGTCGCCGTAGGAGAACAGCCGCGCCTGCAGCATCCGGTCCGGCGAAAAGCCGATGCCGGGCACGACCTGGGCCGGGTTGAACGCGCTCTGCTCGACGTCGGCGAAGAAGTTCTCCGGGTTGCGGTTGAGCTCCCACTCGCCCACCTCGATCAGCGGGTAGTCCTTGTGCGGCCACACCTTGGTGAGGTCGAACGGGTTGTACGGCACCTTGGAGGCGTCCTTCTCCGGCATCACCTGCACGCACAGCGTCCACTTCGGGAAGTCGCCGCGCTCGATCGCGTCGAACAGGTCGCGCTGGTGGCTTTCGCGGTCCTTGCCGATCAGCGCCTCGGCCTCGGCGTCGGTGAGGTTCCTGATGCCCTGCCGGCAGACGTGGTGGAACTTCACCCAGAAGCGTTCGTTGTCCGCGTTGATGAAGCTGAAGGTGTGCGAACCGAAACCGTGCATGTGGCGGTAGCTGGCGGGGATGCCGCGCTCGCTCATCACGATGGTGACCTGGTGCAGCGCCTCCGGCAGCGAGGTCCAGAAATCCCAGTTGTTCCTCGCGCTGCGCAGGTTGGTGCGCGGGTCGCGCTTCACCGCGTGGTTGAGGTCGGGAAACTTCAGCGGGTCGCGCAGGAAGAACACCGGCGTGTTGTTGCCCACCAGGTCCCAGTTGCCTTCCTCGGTGTAGAACTTCAACGCGAAGCCGCGGATGTCGCGCTCGGCGTCGGCCGCGCCGCGTTCGCCGGCCACGGTGGTGAAGCGGGCGAACAGCTCGGTCTTCTTGCCCACTTGCGAGAAGATCTTCGCGCGGGTGTAGCGGGTGACGTCATGGGTGACGGTGAACGTGCCGAAGGCGCCGGAACCCTTGGCGTGCATGCGCCGCTCCGGGATCACCTCGCGGTCGAAATGCGCCAGCTTCTCCAGCAGCCACACGTCCTGCAGCAGGGCCGGGCCGCGCGGGCCGGCGGTCATGATGTTCTGGTTGTCCGGCACCGGCGCGCCGGCGGCGGTGGTGAGGCGTGGCTTGCGGTCATTGCTCATGGCGGGTTCCTTGCGGGCGGATGGCGTCGGGAAGGCTGTCCTGAGCGAATCTATCCAGGCCAGGCCATTCATGGAATTCGTTTGTTCCGATCCATTCGATAGTCCGTGACTATGGATGGCTGCCGGCGCCGCGTAGGCATGCCGCGTTTGCGGCAGGCGGCGAAGCCGGCAGGCAGGGAGCGCTGCTCGCGCTCCTGAAGCAGAAACACCGACACCGTGATCCGCACCCTCCGGCGACGCGGCTGATCGCCGCGGATGGCGGCACCGGCGCGGGCTCAGTCGATCAGCGCGTGCGCCGTGGCGCGTGCCGCCGCGCGGATTTCCTCGCGGAAGGCTTCGTCCTCGACGGTGCGCGCCAGCACCATGCCGCCCACGCACAGCGCGGCCAGGGCGAGCCCCCGCCGCCGCGCGGCCTGCGTGCGCGCGGATGCCCCGGTGCCCGCGAGCAAGCCGGCCAGGCGTTCCAGCAGGTCGCGGTAGGCTTGCTTCACCGGCGCGCCGGCGCGCGCCACGTCGGAGGGCAGGGCGATGATCGGGCATTGGCCGTCGATGTCGTCCAGGTGCTCGCGCGAGAGGTAGATGTCGACCATCTGGCGCGCGAATGCGCCGCCGCAGCGTTGCGGATCGAAGTCGATGTCCGGCCAGCGCTCGACCGGATCGAAATCCCTGTAGGCCGCCACCGCTTCCACGAACAGCTCCTCCTTGGTGCGGAAGTGGTTGTAGAAACCGCCGCGGGTGAGGCCGGCGCTGGCCATGATCTCGTCGATCGAGACCTCGGTGTAACCCCTGCGGTTGAACAGCGCGCGGGCGCATTCGACGATGCGCGCGCGGGTCCGCTGCTTGTGGTCGGCGCTGTACGGCATGGCGGTTTCCTCCGGTGCCGGCAAAGCGTAGCGCCGCCGTTGAATATGTTCTTGAACATATGTAGATGCGGGGCAGACTGCGCTTCTTCCCCGAGCCACGGAGCGCCCGCATGAAGCTGTACTACGCCGAGACACTCAACCCCCGCAAGGCCTGCGCGGTGGCGAAATACCTCGGACTGCCGGTCGAGTACCAACGCATCGATCTCGCGCACGGCGAGCATCGGCAGCCGCCCTATCTCGCGCTCAACCCGAACGGCAAGGTGCCGCTGCTGGTCGACGGCACGCTGCACCTGTGGGAGGCCGACGCGATCATGGTGCACCTGGCGATCCGCGCCGGCTCGGACCTGTGGCCGTCCGCTGCGGCGTTGCAGGTCGAGGCGCTGCGCTGGCTGTCCTGGAACCAGGCGCATTTCTCGCGGCACGGCGGCACGCTGTATTTCGAGCACGTGATCAAGCCCATGCTGGGCATGGGCGGGCCGGATGCGGCTGCGGTGGCGCAGGCGGGCGATTTCCTCCGGCATTTTGCGGGCGTCCTCGACGCGCACCTGGCCGAGCACGAGTGGCTGGTCGGCGACCGGCTCGGCGTGGCGGACTTCGCCGTCTCCACGCCGTTGGGCTGGGCGCAGGAGGCACGCCTGCCGCTGGACGGCTTCGAGCACGTCGCGCGCTGGCACCGGCAATTGCAGGCGCTGCCGGCGTGGCGCGAGCCGTTCCCGCAGACTGCTGCCTGAGTTGCGGGTCTTGTCTGAGCCGCGCGCCGCTCGCGTGCGTGGGTGCCTTCGGGGCCGCAACTGGCGAGTGAGCTTCATGTGCGTCCGATGAGCAAGGTGACCCATCGCTTTTGCTCGTCATTCCCGCTTTCGCGGGAATGACGGCTGGCACGCGGCGTCTCAGCGCAGCCCTTTCAGCCGGTACAGCGCCTCCAGCGCCTCGCGCGGCGACAGCGCATCGGGGTCGATGCCGTCCAGCGCCTGCTCCATCGCCGACGGCGCGGGCGGCGCGAACAGGCCCAGTTGCGGCGAGGCGTCGACGACGGGAGCCGGCGCGCCGGCATGCGCGTGCATGCCGCACTCCAGCTCGGCCAGGGTACGGCGGGCGTCGGCGATCACCGATTTCGGCAGGCCGGCCAGCGCGGCCACCTGCAGACCGAAGCTGCGGTTGGCCGGGCCGTCCTTCACCGCGTGCATGAAGACCAGTTGCTCGCCGTACTCCACCGCGTCGAGGTGCACGTTGGCGATCACCGGAAGCTCGCCGGCCAGTTCGGTCAGCTCGAAGTAGTGGGTGGCGAACAGCGTGTAGGCGCGGCTGTTGCGCGCCAGGTGAACCGCCGCCGCGCGCGCCAGCGACAGGCCGTCGTAGGTGCTGGTGCCGCGACCCACCTCGTCCATCAGCACCAGGCTGTGCTCGGTGGCGTTGTGCAGGATGTTGGCGGTCTCGCTCATCTCCACCATGAAGGTGGACTGCCCGCGCGAGAGGTCGTCGCCGGCGCCGATGCGGGTGAAGATGCGGTCGATCGGGCCGATCGCCGCGCCGCTCGCCGGCACGTAGCTGCCGATGTGGGCGAGCAGCACGATCAGCGCGTTCTGCCGCATGTAGGTGCTCTTGCCGCCCATGTTCGGGCCGGTGATCACCAGCATGCGGCGGCCGTCATCGAGCTTCAGGTCGTTCGGCTCGAACGGTTCCTCGCGCACCTTCTCGACCACCGGGTGGCGGCCGCGCTCGATCGCGATGCCGGGCTCGTCGGTCAGTTCCGGCATGCTCCAGTCGAGCACGTCGGCACGCTCGGCCAGCGTGGCCAGCACGTCGAGCTCGGCCAGCGCGGCGGCGGCGGCCTTCAGCGGCTCCAGCAGCCCGGTGAGCGTGTCGAGCAGGGCCTCGTACAGGGCGCGCTCGCGCATCAGCGAGCGTTCCTTCGCCGACAGCACCTTGTCCTCGAACGCCTTCAGCTCCTCGGTGATGTAGCGCTCGGCGTTCTTGGTGGTCTGCCGGCGCGTGTAGTGCGTGGGCGCCTTGTCCGACTGCGCCTTGGTGATCTCGATGTAGTAGCCGTGCACGCGGTTGTAGCCGACCTTGAGCGTGCTGATGCCGCTGGCGGCCTTCTCGCGTTCCTCCAGCTCGACCAGGTACTGGTCGGCATGGGTGGAGAGGCGGCGCAGCTCGTCCAGTTCCGCGTCGTAGCCGTCGGCGATCACCCCGCCGTCGCGCTGCAGCACCGGCGGCTGCGGCACCACGGCGCGGGCGAGCAGGGCGACGGTGTCGGCGTGGTCGCCGATGCGCCCGGCCAGGTCGTCCAGCAGCGGCGAGGTTTCCTGGGCGGTGCGGCCGAGGATGTCCGCTTCCCGGCCTTCGCGCTCGGGGAACAGCGTACGGATGACGTCCGGCGCGGCGGCGAGGCCGTCGCGCAGGGTGGACAGGTCGCGCGGCCGCGCGGAGCGCAGCGCGACGCGCGCGAGGATGCGCTCCAGGTCGCCGATGCCGCGCAGCCGTTCGCGCAGCGGCTCGTAGCGGCGGCCGTCGATCAGCGTGCCGATCGCCTGGTGCCGGCGGCGCAGCGGCTCGCGCGAGCGCAGCGGGCGGTTCAACCAGCGGCGCAGCAGGCGCGCGCCCATCGGCGTCACCGTCTCGTCCAGCACGCCGAGCAGGGTGTGTTCGGTGCGGCCGCTGGGATGCGTGTCCAGTTCGAGGTTGCGGCGGGTGGCCGCGTCCAGCGCGATCGTCTCGCTGGCGCTTTCCACCGCCATGCCGGTGAGGTGCGGCAGCGCGCTTTTCTGGGTTTCCTCGACGTAGCCGAGCAGGCAGCCGGCGGCGGCGATCGCCAGCGGCAGGCCGTCGACACCGAAGCCGCCGAGGTCGCGCGTGCCGAAGAAGCGGTTCAGCTCGCGCCTGGCCGCGTCGCCGTCGAAATGCCACGGCGGGCGCTTGCGCAGGCCGGGCAGGGAGCTGACCAGCTTCGGCCAGGCGACGTTCTCGTCGATCAGCGTCTCGGCCGGCTGCAACCGTGCCAACTCGGCCGCCAGCGCTTCGGCGCCAGGCACTTCGCTGAGCAGGAAGCGGCCGCTGCCGAGGTCGACCCAGGCCAGGCCGTAGGCGCCGTGCGCGCCGGCGGCGATCGCCAGCAGCAGGTTGTCGCGGCGCTCCTCCAGCAGCGCGGCGTCGGTCACCGTGCCCGGCGTGACGATGCGCACCACCTTGCGCTCCACCGGCCCCTTCGACGTAGCCGGGTCGCCGATCTGCTCGCAGATCGCCACCGACTCGCCCAGCCGCACCAGCTTCGCCAGGTAGCTCTCGGCCGCGTGGTAGGGCACGCCGGCCATCGGGATCGGCGCGCCGGCGGACTGCCCGCGCTGGGTCAGCGTGATGTCGAGCAGCCGCGCTGCCTTGCGCGCGTCGTCGTAGAACAGCTCGTAGAAGTCGCCCATGCGGAAGAACAGCAGCACGTCCGGGTGCGCCGCCTTGGCGGTCAGGTATTGGCGCATGAAGGGCGTGTGGCCGTCGAGCGAAACGGAAGCGTGGCTGGTGTCGTTCAAAGCGGAGACCTCGTGGAGGCCGGCCAGTTTAACCGCGCGCCCGCGCGGCGCCACCGCGGAGGCGGGAAACGGCGTCTGCATGCGCCTTGGGGGGCGGGCGTCAGGCGTTGTCGTGGGGCAAGTCGCAATGGATTGCGCGCCTTCGAGCGCGGGTGTGCGCATCGTCCATGTCCCGCCTGTCGCACGCCATTGCCGTTTCTTGGTTGTTCCACACGATTCCGCAGGCCATGCCGGGCCGCATATGATGGCCATGGGAAGGGCACTTTTCGACAACAGCGCGTGACCTGACACCGCTGATACGCTGCGGAGCCGGGCGTCGATCGGCTGGGCGCAGCATGTGGGCCGGAAAATCGTCCTGGCTCTCATGCGCGCGATCAAGGCATCGGCAGGCGCCGGTGCCAAGCCGCCGGCAGCGGAGGATGATAGGTGCGATGCCTGGCAGATGCGTTGAAGCGTGCCGATTTGGTGAGTTGATTCATGGCCGGACGCCAAGGTTTCAGATCCCGTGCCAACCCCGTTTCGCCGACAGGCTGCCCATGCCGAAACCCTCTTTCACCACCCAGCTCTCCGCGCTCTGGATCCTCGTCGCCGTCCTGTGCGGCCTGCTCACGGTAGCCGTGTGGCTCATGCTTTCGTCGGCGCTGGGGGACCGGATCGCGGCCCGGCAGCAGGCGGCGTCGGCGGCATGCACGGCGGTTGCGTCGCACTACGACTTGTCGATGCAGCGCCCGGGCGAAACCAATGTCGATCTCATGCATGCCGTACTCGATCTCGTGCTGGTCCGCATCGAGGGCATGGAGGGCGGTTTCTGGAGCAGCGCGTCCGCACCCGGCGCGCCGAAGGGGTTCGTGGCCTATGCGTTTCCCACTTACGAGGGCAGCGGCGTGAAGCGCGACATCCCCGAAGCCGAGACGCCCCTCATTCTCCGCACGCTCGAAAGCGCGGGGAGCACGGGCCGGATGCAGGGCGATGTGGTTTCCAGCGGTGGCGATGCGGTGATCGCGGTCGCATGCCCCGTGCCGCATCACCAGGGCTTGCTTGCCTGGATGCTCACCCGGGCCCGGCCGCCGCTGGGGCCGTACGGCGAGAGTGCCGCGAGGGTCCTGGCGGGCGTGCTCGCGATCATCGTCGTGCTGGCCCTGCTGCTGGCGCTGACGCTCCGGCGCTGGAGGCGCAATCTCGTGCGGCTGGAACGGGCGCTCGCACCGGCGGGCGAGTTCGAGCGGGGCGAGCGGCTAGGCCGGCTCGGCGAACCGGACCTGGACCAGATCGTCGAGGCGCTCAATCGCTACCTCGAGCGCGCCGAGCGCCTCCAGCGCGAGGCGGACGCGCTGAGCGCGCGGCTCGCACAGGCGGAACGCTTCGGTACGCTGGGAAAGATGGCTGCGCAGATCGCGCACGAGATCCGCAACCCGGCGGGCGCGATGCGGCTCAAGGCGGAAAACGCGCTCGCGGGCGACGATGCGCGCCGCGAAGCCGCATTGCGGGCGATCATCCAGCAGGTCGGGCGCATCGAGACGCAGGTGACGAGCCTGCTCGCACTCACCCGGCCGGTGACTGTGCAGCTGCGCGAGGTCGACCTGCGCGCATGGCTGGACGAAACCGTTCACGTGCATGGACCCTCCGCCGAGGGCCGCGGCATCGAACTCGGCACCGAAGCCCAGTCCGGCGCGACGCAACCCGTGTTCGATCCCTCGCAACTGGCGCGTGCACTCGACAACCTCATCGTGAACGCGCTGCGGCACGCACCGCCGGGCGGCCGCGTGTCGGTGCGCGCGTACGGCGCACGGTCGCAGGAGGGCGAGCGGCTCAGGATCGAAGTCGGCGACAATGGCCCGGGCGTCGGCGCGGCCGAGCGCGAACACATCTTCGAGCCGTTCGTGACCGGCCGCCCGGACGGGTCCGGGCTGGGCCTGGCCGTCGTGCGCGAAATCGCGTTGGCGCACGGTGGCCGCGCCTATCTTGCCGAGGACACCCGTATGACGCGCTTCGTGATCGAGCTGCCATGGCGACCGTACTGATCATCGACGACGACGACGCCTTCCGCGAAGGCCTCGCCGAAACCATCCAGGACCTCGGCCACGCGTCGCTCGAAGCGCGTTCGGCCGAGGAGGCGTTCGCGTGCCTGCGTGCGTGCGCCGCGCCCGACTGCATCTTTCTCGACTATCGCCTGCCCGGCGTGGATGGCCTCGCGGCGCTCGAATCGCTGCGCGGGACGGCCGGCTTGCAGGGCGTGCCCGTGGTGATGCTCACCGCGCACGCAACCAGCGACAACACCATCGGCGCGATGCGGCTCGGTGCCTTCGAGCACCTGACGAAGCCGGTCGGCCGCGAAGAAATCGCGGTGCTGCTCGGGCGCATTCTCGACGCCCGCCGCGAGGTGCCCGCCGCCGATCCGGCATCGGGCTTCGCCGGTGAAACCGCGTCGGGCGAGCCGCAACTGCTCGGCGTCAGCGAAGCCATGCGCGACGTGCAAAAGCGCCTGGGCCGGGCGGCGGCGACGAGTTCGACCGTGCTCATCACCGGGGAAACGGGTACGGGCAAGGAGGTGGCGGCCCGTGTCCTGCACCGGGCGTCGCCGCGGGCGGAGGGACCGTTCGTCGCCGTGAACTGCGCGGCGATTCCGCAGGAACTGCTCGAAAGCGAGTTGTTCGGCCACGGCAAAGGCGCCTTCACAGGCGCCCATGCGGAACGGCGGGGACGTTTCGAAGAGGCGCATGGCGGCACGCTCTTCCTCGACGAGATCGGCGACATGCCGCTCGCGATGCAGGCAAAGCTTCTGCGCGCGGTCCAGGAGCGGCAGGTCACGCCGCTCGGTACGAGCCGCCCGGTTGCGGTCGATGTGCGCATCGTGGCCGCGACGCATCGCGATCTGCCGGACATGGTCGCCGCGGGCACGTTCCGCCAGGACCTTTTGTACCGGCTCAACGTGATCCCGCTGCACCTGCCGCCACTGCGCGAACGCCTGGCGGACATCCTGCCGCTCGCGGAACATTTCCTCTCGACGATCGCGGCCGCATCGGCGTCGCCGCGCAAGCATCTTTCCGCCGATGCCCAGCGCCTGCTCGTCGCTTTTGCGTGGCCCGGCAACGTCAGGGAGCTGGCCAACGCGGTGGAGCGCGCAAGCGCGCTTGCGCCGGGCGCGCTGCTCACGCGCGAGGACTTCGCCTTCCTGTCCGATGCGGCGGCCGGCGCTGCCGGCGCGGTCCCCGCGCACCTCGCCGAGTTGCCGCTCAACGACGCGCTGGCCCAGCTCGAGCGCGCGTTGATTGCGCGCGCACTCGCGCTCGCCGGCGGCAACCGGGCCGAAACGGCGCGCCGGCTCGGCATCAGCCGCCAGTCGCTGTATACGCGTCTGGCTCATTACGGCCTGTCGAACCCCGGCCTCGACGCCGACGCGTGACGGGGCCGGGTGTCGACGGATCGGACGGCCCGTGTCCGGTCCGTGGACAGCGCAGCCGCCGTCCGCGGCGGGAAGCCGTGAGCCTTCGGGGGTTGCGCGCCATGGCACAGCCTTTGCTCTTCACTCCGTACCCCACGAAGGTAAGGAGTGCATCATGCAATCGACATCGACCCCGAGCCGGCGCGCCACTCTCGTCTTCGGCACGATGAGCCTCGCCGCGCTGCTTGCGGCGAATACCGCCTGCGCGGCGCAGGCCCAGTCGGCCACCATGCCCGCGCAGCCGGTCGCCGCCACAGGGCTGCCGCCACCGCCACCGCCGCCGGCCGATGCGCCCGAGCCGCCGCTGCCCGGCGCCGTTCCCGCGCCGCTCCCGGACCAGGGCGCGCCCGTCACGACGCAGGTTGCCGTCTCGCGCTTTGTCACCAATCCTGACGGCGACGTCGACGGCTTCCTGGCCAGCGACGGCACCCTCGTGCATTTCCCCCCGCACATGGGCGCGCAACTGACCGCGGCCGTGCGCCCGGGCGACAGCGTGCAGTTGAACGGTTGGCGCGATGCGGCCGGCAATGTCCAGGCGCAACGCATCGTCGATACGAGAAGCGGCCAGCAACTGATCGACCAGCCGCCGCTGCCGGACGCCCAGCCCATGCCGCCCGAGCTGCGCGGCGCCCGGTTGTCGCTCCTGAACGTGCAGGGGCAAGTGGCGCGGGTCACGACCGCGCCTCGCGGCGAGCCCGATGGCGTGATCCTGGTCGATGGCACGGTCATCAAGCTCGCGCCGCCCGTCGCGCAGCAATTCACGGGTCTCCTGCATGCGGGGGCGACGGTATCGGCGCAGGGATACGGCACGCGCAACCCGTACGGCACGGCGCTGCAGGCGACCGCGTTCGGTGCGCCTGGCAACCTGAGGCGGCTCTACGACAGTGTGCCGCCGACGCCCTGAACTCGTCTCCGCGCAGGCAACCGGACGGTGCGGTCCGCACGCGCGGCGCGAAGCCGCGTGGCGCGGCCCCTCGTCGCGGGTGCGGCTGGCGACGGGGCGCGTCGCCAGCCGGGTTGGTGCGCATCTCGCGCCGGGGGAATGGAGACGCGGCGTCCGGCGCCGGCACGGCCGCACGATCGAAGTGGACGAGGCCACCGGATTCATCGGCCGGACTCATCGACGCTCCCGCTGGACAGGTTGACCGACCGGTGAATCCCAGATATGCGCTCGAGGGACTGAACTTCTTCATGGCCGACATGCAGGCGGGCGTCGGCCCGTTCCTGGGCGTCTTCCTGCTGTCGAAGGGCTGGCATCCGGACGCGATCGGCGCGGTGATGACGCTCGGCGGCATCGCCGGCATGCTGGCGACGTCGCCGGCCGGCGCGCTCGTCGATGCGACCCATCACAAGCGCGGCATCATCGTCGCGGCGGGCGCGATGACGTCGCTCGCCTCGCTCGCACTGTGGGTGTCGCAGAGCTACTGGATGGTCGCCGCGTCGCAGGTATTCACCGCGGTCACCGGGGCGGCGCTCGGTCCGGCGCTGGCGGGCCTGACGCTGGGCATGGTGCGCGAACGCGGCTTCGACCGGCAGTTCGGCCGCAACCAGGTGGCCAACCATGCGGGCAATCTGGTCGGCGCGGCGCTCTCGGGCTGGCTCGGCTGGCGGTTCGGGTTCGGCGCGGTGTTCGCGCTGGCCGGCGTGTTCGGCGCGATGACGATCCTTTCCACGCTGCTGATCCCGCACGATGCGATCGACCACGACAGCGCGCGGGGACTGGGCGCGGGATCGGCGTCGACGCCGCGAAGCGAACAGGCGAGCGGCTTTCGCGTGCTGTTCAGGTGCAGGCCGCTGCTGCTCCTCGCCGCGGCCCTCGCGATGTTCCATCTCGGCAATGCCGCGATGCTGCCGCTCTACGGCCTCGCGGTCGTGGCCGCGCACAAGGGCGATCCGAGCGCGTTCACCGCGCAGACCATCGTCGTCGCGCAGCTCGTGATGATCGCCGCCGCCTTCTTCGCGAACCGGCTGATCCGACGCATCGGCTACTGGAGAGCGATTCTGATCACCTTCCTCGCGTTGCCGCTGCGCGGCCTGGTGGCGGCGACGTGGATCTCGGCCTGGGGCGTATGGCCCGTGCAGGCGCTGGATGGCATCGGCGCAGGGCTGCAAGGCGTGGCCGTCCCGGCGCTGGTCGTGCGGCTGTTGCAGGGCACCGGGCGCGTGAACGTGGGGCAGGGCGTCGTCATGACGGTCCAGGGTATCGGCGCGGCGTTGAGCCCGATGCTGGGCGGCATGCTCGCGCAGCACTTCGATTATGCGACCGCGTTCTTCGTGCTCGGCGGCGTGTCGACCGGTTCGCTCGGGCTGTGGCTCTTCTTCGGCGCGCCGCTCAAGAAAGCCTGCGACATGCACTGCGATCCCGCCAACGGCACGCCGCTGGCCACATGAATCCGGTCGCTCTCCCGGGACAGTGCGTTTGCCGCGACGACAGGCGTCATTTCGGACGGGGCGATCCGGGATCGTTGCGGTTGCATTGCCGCTCGTCGTACCGGGGTTGCTGGGTGACGCTCGCCCGCCGGCGCCGTCTCGCATGTCGATTTCCATCGCGGCCCGGGGAAGGCGGCGCGGGCGGCGTGTCGTGCTGTTTCGGCAAGCGATCCGGCCTGGGCAAGCCGGACGCAAAGGCAACAAAAAACCCCGCCATGGCGGGGTTTCTTGGACTTCCTCGGACGCTATCGGCTATCCTCGGACTTCGGTATGTGGTGCCAGGAGAGGAACCAAAGGGAGCGAATAACTATTTGTTTTGATTGTAAATCATGAGTTTGGTCTGGCTGTCTATACTCGTTTTTATACTCGACTATCTCACCCATTGGTGAGAAGGACCCGAATGTCTTCCAACATTGCTCCATCTAGACGAGCTTTGTCGAACAACCAGAACTGGCCGTCGCAGGAAAACTTCAGATACAACATTCAGGGACTAGAGATGGTCGGTTCGCAGCGCATATCACGTATATCTGCTATTTCGTTGAAGAGCGGACTTTGACGGGAATCAGCGGGTGAAGAGATTCTCGTTCATGGGCGCCCCGGTTGACCGGAGTTTCCATTGGGAAGCGGGAAACGAAGCGGGAAGACCCTCTGAGCCTCCCAGAAGCGAACGATGTCTTCGATCGCGTGCCACGCAGCGTCGAAAACGATGTCCTTCGGCAACGTTGCATCCGTTTCGTACGTGGAACGGGTGACGTCGATGTCTTCGGCGAACGTCCCGATGCCGGTGCAGTCGATATACCGGGATGCGCAGGCAAGATGAAATTCTTCGGCCGCAGCCTTCCAGAAATCCACTTCGCCGATCGGATGCACGCCCAGGATTTTCGTGACGTCGTACAAATCTTTCGCACGTACGGCATCTCCCGGCTTCTTGACCTTGTGTCGGTAGGACGGAAGCGAGCTAAGGAAAGCTCGCATTTTCTCCCCGGCGATGCGCTCGAGCGTGTACGCAAAAACAGTGTCTCCGCCGACGCCAAGCGGAGCAACGGCATGGGTGCCGAGCTCTTCCGGAGCTGCGACGTCGAACTCTATGTTTGGAAGCCCCTGCACGCCTTCATTCATGAAGTCGCGAAGCTTTACCACCACCTCGAAGGCGTTCCAACCCAGCGGATGATCCGCGCGCGGTCGGTGCTTCACGCGCACGTCCACCAGCTCGTACCTCACTGGGTCCTGGGTCTCTGCGTGCGCCTGGATGGCTTGAGTGAAGAGATCTCTCAGCATCTCTGCTTGTTCGTTACGGTCAGGGTGCTTTATGGCGAATGCAAGCAAGAGGTTGGCATCGAGATCGTAGGAGGCTCGCTGTTCGCCACCGAGTCGAAGGGCCAGCACGCGGCCACCCTTGTAGACCAGCTTGTCACGCAGCTCAGGCCACGAAGCCAACGCTTGGAACGCCATGTCGAGCGCTTCCCGGATCCATGCTTGTCGCTGTGCCGGATTCATTCGGTTCCTTAAGGGGTACGCAGGCCCCATTCCCTATTTGCATGCTGGTAGGCCAGGCCCGGTAACAACGTCGGCATGGCATCTTGCGGAATGCTGCCGATCAACCGCTTTGCTTTCTGGACGGAGTCCGATTGCGGCGCAAAGCGTTCGATCATGTAGCCCGTCCGGCGCAGCAGCGTCTTGTCGCCTATTTTCTCCGCCAATGTCAGGATCTTTTCCGGTGAGCTGCGTGTAAGGCCTTGCTCCCATGCCTCGAACACGACGGCGGCTCCGCCCGCACTGTGCGGTCGGTGCAGGCAATCCAGCAACGTTTGCTCGAGAGTGGTTACCCTCACAACGCAGTAGGGATTCAGTTGGCGTCGCTGTACGCTCAGCAGATTGGCAGGATCGCGCCGCGTCCGGTAGTACCCGACGCCGTCGGCGTAAAACTCCAGTGTCCCAAGCGGTAACGGTCTGTCGGAGGAGGGGGATACCTTCGGGAGCGGAACCTTGCGTTTCGGATCCGCTGCTTTCTTCAGGGCGATGTGATAGTGAGGGGCGGGCTGTGTGCTCAGTCCGTGCAGTTCAATGGCTGTGAAATAACAAAGAATTCCCTCAGGGACGTGCGCCTGCAGGAGTTCCGCGGCGGGGATCGTGGCAGCGGTAGGATCGAAGCCGACCGAATAGAGCTTGACGCTTTTTTTTGAAGAAGCAGGCTGCAACGGAATTGCACGGATGACAGCGGCATCCTCCAGGAGTTGTATCAGCTGCGTACCAGGGCACTCCCGGAGGATTGTCGAATCGACGGTTTCGCGCGCGTCGAGCAAGAGCTCGATCAATCTCGAGTGGGGGAGGCAGCGAACGGAGGGCAGGGACTGGCGGGAAGCTGCTAATTGATCCCGGAAGGCGTCAATCAGCTTTGCCGTAGCTAGAACCCCTTCTCCTTTGGCTTCCTTTAAAGTTTTCATCGGAGTGCTGGCAGCTAGGCTTCGCTAGCGAAGCCTAGCTGCCAGCACTCCGAGTGTCAATAACCTTAAAAGCAGGCGTTAAACGCCTGTGACCATTACCGTGGTCGGTGTGGGGTGGTAGAGGGGTCTTTGCTGGAGATCAGTGGCTAGGCTTCGCTAGCGAAGCCTAGCCACTGATCTCCAGGTTGTCAAGCTTGTCACCAACAGTCCGAAATATCGGACCTCAGCGAGTATACCATCGGTTGGGGCGCCACGCTGGCGGGAGCTTGACGGGATCCGAAGGTGGTGTGCACACGTTTGGCCTGGGTTCGCCGTTCTCCTCCATTTCCTCAGGCAGTGGCAGCAGAAAGGCGCCGGTCCCTACGGGATCGATCCGTTCCGCCTGTGCAAGCGCCCAGCATGACCAGTCGTCAATCTCCGCTGGCGATACGGGGTTGGATGAAGATGCATTGCGTTCGTTGACTGCGGCCACGTAGCGGCGAATGTCGTCGGCGAGACGTAGCGACATCGCTTCTTGATGCAGTTTCTCGATGCGAGCATTCGCAAGTCGACGTTGGTGCTCGCGTTCCCGTCGTGCAACCTCTTCCCGACGTTCCTGCTCAGCCTTGATCAGCTTGTCTTTGCGTTCGGCGCGATATTCGTACCAATGACGCTCAACGGCACGCATGCGCATCTCGCCGACGGCAATCAGGTTGACGACGATTTCTTGCAGCATGGATTCAAGCGGCGCGTCCGGGCAGTCTGACCATTCCGATACCAGTTCTTTCGGCTCTTCCCTTTCCCAATCGATCTTCAGGCGCATGGGCTCAGATGCTGGACGCCGGGCTTCCGTGGCGATGGCCCAGTTCGAACGCTGTTCGCCAGGCTTTCCCAGCGTGAAACGAACGGTCGAATCGCCGATCCGGATGGTGAACTCTCCGGGGTTCTTCTCGCGAGGAACTGCCGGCGTCATGCCGGCGCGTGCCATTGCCTTGAAGATAGCGTCGACGAGCTTCAGTCGCCGCTGTTCGTAAGGCGACACGAAGAGCGGTTGGTCGGAGGTGAGAGGGTATGGGGATTGCTTCCATCTTTCATGTCGCTCTGCATCTTCGGACAGCAGCTTCGCGACGGCGTGGTGGGGCGATTTCAGGTTGCGGCTTTGCGCAATGTGGCCAACCAGCGTCGTGATGCGGGTGATGAGGCCGGAAAATGGTTCGGGGAAGTCGGGCGGGGGAGGAACATCCTCCATCATTAGCGCCTGCTCTTCGTCCTCGCGTTCGTTCCAGTTGGAGGAGCCGATGCGAATCGTCTCCACGGCACCCAATCCTCGGGGAGGCAGCGGGAACCGTGGGGATGTCTTCCCCGCCTTGAGCTTTGCCCAATATCCTCGTTGGGGAACGGGGATGCCGTTACGTTTGCAGCTCTTGGCCAGTGCAACATCTGACATGCCGAACCTTGAGGCGAGAAGCGTCAGAGGCTCAGACCAAACTAGGTCATAGAGTTGTTGGCGTCGGAAATGCTGTTCCATAAGGCATCCGCGTGAGGGCAACGCCAACAAGGCTAATGTGCGTATATGCCAATCTGTTGAAGCTTCCCAGCGCGCGTCGCTCTTGGTTTCCCAGAGTCTGGTCTTGCTGCCAGGTGCCAGTGTCTGGGTCCCAGTGACCGTTGGCACTCTTCGTATCCCTGGGCAGGCAATAATGGGGCCAAGAAACGTTGCAGTTCCTCTTGCAGGTCTGCGAATGGTGGTGATTTACGTGGCGGCGGCGCAGGAAGCCATTGCAGAGGCCTCGACTCTCGGCAATTACCACGAGAACCTCGGTCAGGCCCGCGGGCATTTCAGTTGGAAAAGCGGTCTCCCAGCGCCGGAGCGTGTCGCTAACCGCTTCGAACAGGTTCGGCAAGTCGAGGCGAAAAGTGCGTGTCGTGCCCCAGGTATCGTGGACGAATGTCGCGCGTGGGCAGGCGATGCGAGCCACGCTCTTCGCGCTGCCCACTGACCTGCCGCTCGCCGACATGCGCGCGCGTCCGCCGACCTTTGCAGGTGGTATGAGGGAGGCGCCCGGTGCTGATCCGATTTGCGTGACGTCGTGCGAGCGACGCGACGCCGCCCTAGAATGATTCGACGCCGGAGGCGATCACGCTACTGCAAATTTGAGTTGACCATCCAGGCATTGGGAAATTGGGGAAGCGCATGCTGGAACTCGTCGATGGCCCGAACGCCAAGAAGCACGCCCAGACGCAGATGATCTCGCTGGTTCGAAAGGTATGGCCACACCGAGAGACACGCTTGGTCGCGTGGCGACCGTCCAGCGCGGAAATGCACATCCAGCACAACGGTAACTACTGGCTCGGTTCCCAGGAGGTCGGCGCAGACGCTGGCGTCTATCGTCATTGGAACGCGTTTGGAACCTACAGTCCGAAGGGCACGCTGCACATCGCTGTCGAGATCAATATTCCTATCAGCGAAAACTCCAATAGGATCGCCGGCTTCTACGCGCGCGATCCGCGTAGCGGAATGCTGTTCCTGATGCATGACGGCGGCGTTGGTGGCGGGCGCAAGGGTATTGGCCGAGATGCCTTCCTGGAGGCCGCGGGCGCCGAGCCGCTTGCAGTGTCGGCTCCCAACGGGGTACGTATGGGCTTGATCGTCGCTCCGCTGGACAACCGCTATTTCGCAGCAGGCATCGGCAGCTATCTAGACCGGGTCGTCCGATTCAAGACGGATGTCACGGAGGAGACTCTTCCACCACGCCCGCGGGGCCTGCCTGCCGGTCAGGGGTATGGCGACTACTACCGCGAATTCTCGGGCCTCAAGCACGGCGGTGGCGAGCGCTTCGTCTATGCATCGCGTCACGGAGACATTGTGCATGCGCTCGCGGCCTGGCTGCCGAAGCATGGCTTCTCCAGTACGATCCGTAAGAGCGTTCTGGTCGACCTGGCAGTGCGGGGACCGGGTGGTTGCATGACCCTGTTCGAGGTCAAGTCCTCGACGGACCGCCAGTCGCTCTATACCGCTATTGGCCAGCTCATGGTGCATTCGGCCAGCATGAAGCAGGTCAAGCGATATCTGGTGGTGCCTGCTGGTGAGGTGCCTCGCGACATCCACGGTTGTCTGGAAACGCTGTCGATCGGAATGGTCCGGTATCGGATCGACGGGCGAGTGGTTGCGTTTGATGGCTGGATCTAGCGCCAAGGTGAAGGAAGGTTTCGAGAGAATCTAGGCGCTCGCGCGAGCAGTGGTGACGATGTTCGCGGTCACCGAGGTCCATCCATTCCTGGATGGCAACGGCGGGCCGCGCGGCTTGCCATGAACTGCGTGTTGAGTGCGGGACGGCAAAGCCGCATCATCATTCCAACCATCTATCGCGAGGATCACTTGCTGCCATTGAAGGCGCTCAGCCACAACCGAGATGCATCGCCGCTGGTCGCCTCGATGCTTCGGATCCCGCGATGGTCGGCCGCGTTCGACTATGGCTCCCACTGGTCGGACCTGCGAGCATCGCTGGCGCGCTGCAACACCTTTCAGTTTCCCCGGCTCGATCAAGTATGGCCATTTCAAGATTTTTGGATTTTGTATGTTCTATTCGCGCAAGCTAAACAGAGAAACCGGCCGTGTTGAGGTCTGGGAATGTGATTGGTCGAATCCAGGTACAGGGATGGCCAGAAAGGAGTTCGTTCGCAAGTATGGCGACGAAGGTGAAGTCGAATTTGGGCATGAGCAGTACTCCGCTGCGGCTGCTGTGTGCTGGGCGCCAGGGCGGACTATCGGCAACATAGCTGTTAGCTCCGAGGAGGTCTTCGGTCACTTCGAGGGCAAGTCTGGGACCGATGCAGTGCTCCCATGCCATATTGTCCCCTGTGGAAAATTTAGGAATGGTGCCCAACGTTGGTACTGCAAGACGCATCAGATTCACTGGGGTACGAAGGCTGATATAGCCGCGTTGCCAGAATCAGGCGAGGTGCTATGCAGCAACCACCTGATGGAGATGAGCTATGTCGTCGACCCTCTTGAAGTCGAATTTAACGAGTACGAGGAAATTGGGATCTGGTGTTCGTTGCCTCCCGCGCTTTCCAGCCGACCGATTGCAAAGCGCGCGCCGAAGATCCACGTACATAAGCGATTCTCAGGTGCTGAGAAGAAGGTGCTAGACCGGGATTTTGATGCGATCGTGTGTTCTTACAACCAGGATGCCGGTCTTTTCGCTAGCACCGATATCACCCTGATCCAGGTAACGCCGCCTGCTGCATTTGAGTTCGTTCGCTCCCTCGAACTGGGATATGAAACGTCCTGTGTCACCTGCAAGAAGTGCGGATACCCTCATCTTGATTTGGGGAGCTTTGCGCGGACGCCACACGCCAAGCATTTTTGCGGAAACTGCGGCAACGACAGCATCTGGAGCGACGAGAAGATCGTTTCAACGCCCCTCAAGCCACTTCACGATCAGTTCAATAACAGCAATACCTATGTGATACCGGATCAGCAGCTCAACCTCGACGAGTATCCTGGCTATCACTTTGATATGTGGTCGTCAACGCCAGCTGTCCTTTGGACTGCTGATCGTCCTCAAGCACACGGCATTCATGTGCATGTGTATGAGAATGAAGGCCATCGCCGCATCGTTGATGACACGTTCGGCGAAGTCATCTTAAATGGACAGGCGCTGGACCGAAAGCAACTTTGGCAGCGTATGACAGAGAACACATTGTACTAGTGGCAGCGGGTTGACAGAGCTAGGCGATTATTGGAAGTGATCTTGGGAAGCAACTGCACTGTCTGGCTCTTTCTTCGCCAATCAGATCGATGATCCATGTCTTGCGCTCCGCGGGAATGCGCATCCGCGCATGCTTC
Source organism: Frateuria sp. Soil773 (assembly GCF_001428405.1). GTDB lineage: Bacteria > Pseudomonadota > Gammaproteobacteria > Xanthomonadales > Rhodanobacteraceae > LMSL01. Next base: position 278,628 of record NZ_LMSL01000039.1, on the reverse strand, counting down.
ATGGAATTAAATACTAATGACGCTATATCTTCCCTTGAATAATGCGACTTCGTAAGACTATAGTCATATAGGTCCAGCGTGTTTGCAGTCAGATTTGCATCTCTTCGACTGCGCGCGATTCGCATGGCCTTGCGCTCGTCGATGATTGCGGTGCATTGAAGTTGTTCAGCGCTTGCTATCGTGGCCGCCTCGCCATCTCCTAAACTGTCGGGGACTGCCGCACCCACCAAATTGAGGAACTGAAGATAGTTCTCGCCTACGAGGTCGTGCGGAACCAGTAGGCCGGATTGCAGTAAGCTAGAAAACGAGTCGGCTTGACTAGCGGGCTGCACAGGTCCGCGAGATATTTCATTGACAACTTGGCTTGGAATGATGGCAGTACATTCCAATGTATTAAGGAATCGCGCAGGTTGCCCACAGGCCAGGATATTGATGACCACGCTGGAGTCGAGGACGATGATTGGCGTCAGACTATTCAAGCGTAATGGACTCCAGATCCTGCCCGTCATCCGGGCCTAGCATGTCCAGAATATGGCGCAAATCAATGCGGTTGACTCTAAGCAGCTGAGCAAGCTGACCTTCAGTCAATAATTCCTTGCCGTATGCCTCGGCTGCCAACATCCAGAGTCGCGGGGGCACCACCAACTCGTCGTCACGAGAACGATCACCGAGGATCTGGCGTACGAGCTGACCCGAGAATCCGCGATCGTGTAGCGAGTCCCAAGTTCCTGCCGGCAGTAGCTTTAAATCCTCTAACCGGCGGCACATGGCTTCTTGCGAGACATTAAGGGTGTGTGCCATCAGAATTAGGTGGCGAGGCGAAAAACGACCGGACTCTTGCCTATGCTCTTGGAAGAGACGTCGCACAGTCGCGGCTGGCATCATGAAGGAGAGGGCGAATGCAGTTGCGAATTTTTCCTCACGTGATTGTGGGCTGCAGTCGTCAAGGATGTCGGGCTGCCGCCTTGATGAGACGAGATGGCCGAACTCATGCGCTGCGGTCAATGCTCTGCGCTCTCGCGGGTGGTTTCGGTTGAGTAGCATGCACCCGCCGGCCTCGTCGTCGTAGATAAAGAGGCCGGATATTTTGGGATTCAGACGGCGCACGAAGACGCGCATGCCAATCTCAACTTCCAGCAAGGTGACGATATCCCCAATGGGGGCCAAGCCGAGCCCCAGACGATGGCGTAACTCCATCGCTAGGTCTTCCGCTTGTTCTTTCACGTCACCTGGCAGGATAGGTCGCTCCGTCGGGTAGTTCGTTTTGAGCTTCCTGCCAGTAAGCCTTTCGAGTTCAAGTTCCGCCGCAGTGAGGTCGTTCAGTAACCGTGCCGCTTGATTTGCGTCTTCGTCGCCACTTTCGTTTAGCGTACGGAAGCGCGGGGAGAGTTCGATGTGGACAGCGGAGTCTCGCAGCAACGAACTAGCCGAAGCACCATAGATGTCTGCCATGGCTTTCAACTCGTCCGCCCTTACGCGCCGTTGCCCCTTCTCAAGGGCAACAAGGGTCGTTCGTGCCACCTGCAACGCATTCGCTGCTTGTGCCTGGGTCAGCCCGGCTTGGGTGCGCGCGTGCCGCAATCGGTCGCCCAACTCCACAGGGTTCTGAGCGTCGAGGACATTGTTCATCGCATGTCTCCGGAGAACGGAGCGAGATAGGAGGAATCTCCTTGGTGTGCAACGAATTCGTCCCATTCGTTGGCATGCTGCTGGATGAGGCCGGCAAGCTGTTTGCGGACAAAGTCAACGTGCTCGCCACGAATGTACGCTAGCTCCTGCGCCTTGCCGTCGACATATGCCGATTGCTCTGGCTTCGTCAGTTCTGAAAGCTGAGCCATTGCCAGCGCCCCGCAGATGGCATGGCCGCGATCGGCTTTCGACGCCACGCGCGTGGGATCGACCACTGCATCATCCAGGCTGCTAGCGCTCAGATTCTTCCACATGTAGTTATCTAAAGACTCTTCCAGACCCGCAGAACGGATCGACATCCGGCGTAGTAGACAAGCCGCGCATACGCCGCACTGAAGCCGTGTCCGGCCATAAGACATATGGCGCGCATCGCGCGCGCACGAACGCGTTTCATGCCAGTCTTCTGCGAGGTTGCGCTCGGCTAACTCGCGGAGGGTCTGGCCCTTGGTCGACCAAAGTCGGGGATGTTCATACGCAACCTGGATGCCCAGAGCTGAGTTGACGAATTGCGTAAGCTGTGACGTGTACGCAGGATGCATGCGTATGTCTAAGGCCTCGTTGCCGACCGGAACAAGCCATGGACCAAGCGCACCTTGCCCGCTTTCCGAAACCATGATTCTGTTGGCCCCGCTGAGTTGTGCGGCGATGGCACCCATGACGCCGTAGATCAGGGCACGGGTCCGATAACTCGGTTCGCGCAGGCGTACGCCGTGTTCTTGTGATATTCGAAAGGGAACCGCCAGTCGCAACCGACGACCGTCGAGCTGGCTCTCGCGCCGTTGCTTATCGGCGTCCAATCGGCTACCCGCAGTGACCATCAGCAATGGCACTCCAGGATTGTCGCTCGCCAAAAGGCGGCCGACTGCAAACGAATCCATGCCGTCGCTGTACGGCATGACGATAGGCTGCTCGTTGGTGATGAAGTTCAGTGGGGGTTGTGCTTGGACGTCGAGTCGTTGTGATTTCGAGGAAAAGTGAAGCGTCCAGGCATCGCCGGTAAGCAGGTTCAGCAAGCTTCTCAACGCGTCGACGACGTGCGTCTGGCGCCAAAAGTTAGGTTCCAGCACAGGGATGGTGACGTCTAATTGCCGCAGCCAGCTGATCGACATCTTTCTTGCGACTGCGCGATCTGCAAAGGCGATCACGCCCGCGATGATGATCAGATCCTCGGCACGTGATGAGATTTCTTTGAAGCAGTAGCGTCCGAGGATGTCGGGTATCAACTGGAGGTCCCGGCCAATCACGCAGGGGATGACTCCCGATGGCGTGCGCCGCGGAGATTCCTGGCCGACGATGCGGGCAAGCGGATGTAAATCCGTGGCGTGTTTCACGATGGCGTTCAAGGATGGATCGCCAAGTCTTCGTCAGGATCGATGCGCGTGCGCGTAGCAGTTGCTGCGCGCTTAGGAGCCGTGCCGCAGCATTCCGCGGCCAACTGCTCCGGCACGCCGTTGCAGGCAGCGCGCGCTGCTGCCATGACCACTCGTGCATCCCGGCTACCTCCGACGTAGACGTGTTGCTCCATTTGACGCAGTTGCTGAGCTTGCATGTCTGCCAAGCCCGCGGTGAGCGCTCGAAGCATGAGGTCGCTCCCGCCGACACCATTGGTGTGCAGGCGTTGCGCGTGTTGCACGATGCATCTTTCGTGCGGGGTGGCAGCTAGGCCTGCATCGAATGCGAGGACAGTAGAACCGAAGCCCGGCAAGCTGGGTTGGTGGGTTTCAGCCATGTGGCGCAACCCCTTGAGGAATTCCTGGGACACGTCGCGTTTGATGTCGGCGTGCATGGCTTTGTAAGCAGCACGTGCCGCAATGTCGCCACGTTCTGCTTCGCGTAGACAGGTCCGCAGAAGGGACTTCCAGCCCCTCGGCATCGGAAGATCTTTGTATATGCCATCTCGCACAGCGCACCCCCTTGGGTACGACATTGTGCGACCGACTATGCGGTGACAGCCTGACCATGTCAACTTATCTCTTAAATTTTTTCTGACAAAGTCAATCGTAGCACAAGAATGGCAAAAGGAGTACATATGTATCCCATGCCTACTTTGAGTCCCCGCCGTGCTGCTGTCCTGAGCTTTATTCGCGACAGGGTGATTGAGCACAGCCAGCCTCCGACGCTGGCCGAAATTGCCGTTGCTTGTGGCCTAGCTTCGCGCGGCGCGGCACGCAAGCACGTTTTAGCGCTGAATGAGGCTGGACTGATCGAGGTCACCGCCGGACAGGCGCGTGGCATTCGGCCAGTGGGGGTACGGGCGCGATCGGACCTGTTGCGGGTATCGATATTGGGTCGCGTAGCAGCAGGATCTCCCATCGAACCCGATGTGGGGTTGGTCGATACGTTGATTCTGGACATACGGTTGTTCTCGTCGAAGCCCGACTACTTATTGCGGGTCCAGGGTGATTCGATGGTCAACGACGGCATCTTCGACGGTGACTTGGTCGGTGTGCACCGCACGCCGGAGGCCCGCGACGGCCAGATCGTCGTGGCCCGCGTCGACGGCGAGATGACCATCAAGCGGCTGCAACGCGAACGTCATCGCATCCAACTGCTGCCGCGCAATCCGGCGTATGCGCCGATCGTCGTCTCGCCCGGTCAGGACTTCGCAATCGAGGGTCTTTACTGCGGCCTCGTGCGTCGGGACTGATATGGCCGGTGTCGTTGCGCTCGAATCCCTACTGGCCACGCAGACCCTGTGGCATGCCGGCCGCGCCGCGGCGATCGCCGCAGACGGCGAACCCACGGGGTACGCCGACCTTGATGCGTTGCTGCCGCAGCGCGGCTGGCCGCGGCGCGCACTCACCGAGCTGCTGCTACCGGCCGACGGGGTCGGTGAGCTGTCGCTGCTCCTGCCGACGCTGGCGCGCTTCACCCAGGCCGGCGCCACGGTCGTCCTGGTCGCGCCGCCGTACCTGCCTTACGCGCCGGCCTGGCAGGTCGCGGGCGTGGACCTGCTGCACTTGGAAGTGATCGATGCCGCCACGCCGCGCGACGCGCTGTGGGCGTTCGAGCAGTGCCTGCGCAGTGGGGCCTGCGCGGTGGTCGTCGGCTGGCCGCTGCAGGCCGACGCCGCGGCGCTGCGCCGGCTGCAGGTGGCGGCGGACAGTGGCGCCTGCCTCGGCTTCGCGCTGCGTGATCGCCGCCATGCCGGCAATCCGTCACCGGCGGCGCTGCGTCTGGAACACACTCGTGACGGGCAGGGCGTCGGTACCTGGCGCATACGCAAATGCCGCGGCGGCCCCGTGCCGGCGCAGGCCTTCGCTGCGGGGGCCTGGTGAGGCGCGCGCATGTTGTGGGTTTGCATATTGCTGCCGCAGCTGGCGCTGGACGCCGTCCTCCGCCGTTTGCCTGATCCTTCCGCGCCGCTGGCCCTGGTCGGCGGACCGGCACAGCTGCGCACCCTGCACGCGGTCAATCCGTCCGCCGCTGCCGCCGGCCTTCGCGCTGGTATGCGCCTGACCGCCGCGCACGCGCTCTTGCCCGACGTCGCTATGGTCGACTACGACCCGTCGGCCGAGATGCGCTGGCAACGGTTCCTCGCGGCCTGGGCTTATCGCCACAGCTCACTGGTCAGCGCGCAGTGGCCGGGTTGCCTGTTGCTGGAGGTGCGCGCGAGCTTCGGGCTGCTCGGACCGTGGCCACGCATCGAGGCGCGCCTGCGCGAGGAACTCGCCGCGCTGGGCTTCGGTCACCGCATCGCAATGGCGCCGACGTCGCGCGCCGCACGCGTTCTCGCGGGATTGCGCGACGGGCTGGCCGTCGATCATCCCGTCGCAATGCGGGCATTGCTGGATCGCGTGCCGGTGCGCCGTGCACTGCTGCCGGATGGCGCCGGCGAGCGGCTGCATCGCATGGGCCTGCGCGACCTGCGCGCCGTCCGCGCACTGCCGACCGACAGCGCGCGTCGCCGCTTCGGGCTGCCGCTACTCGAACACCTCGATCGACTGTACGGCCGCACCGACGACCCGCTGGCATACTACGCGCCGCCCGACCGCTTCGACAGCCGGATCGAACTGGAGTGCGAGGTCGAGGGCTACACAGCGTTGCTGTTTCCGCTGCGCCGGATGATCGGCGATCTGTGCACTTGCCTGTCGATCCGCGACGGTGGCGTGCAGCGCTTCGTGTTGCGGTTGGAGCACGAGGACGCGCACACCGATGTCGAAGTTGGCCTGCTCGCAGCCGAGCGCGAGCCGGCGACGCTGTTCGAGCTGACCCGCGGCCGGCTGGAACGGGTGCAACTTGACCGGCCTGTGGTAGCAATGCGGTTGTTGGCGCGGGAGCTGCCGCCGTTCGTGCCCGCCACGCGGGATCTCTTCGATGTGCGGGCACAACAGTCGCTGCCGTGGCCGCAGTTGCGCGAGCGCCTGCGCGCCAGGCTCGGCGACACGGCGGTACACCGGATCGTACCGACCAGCGATCCGCGGCCGGAGCGCGCTTGGCGGCGTGCAGATGGGGATGCGGTACGCATCGGCCAGGCGCCGGTCCGTCCGCCGCGGCCGCTGTGGCTGCTGCCCAAACCTATCCCACTGCGCGATTTCCATGTCCGTATAGTCTCCGGCCCGGAACGCCTGGAAAGCGGTTGGTGGGATGGTGACGAAGCGCGGCGCGACTACTACGTGCTGGAGACCTCGCAGGGGCAGCGCGCCTGGGCGTTCGCGCCACCGGGCGAGCAGGGCGGCTGGATGCTGCACGGGTGGTTCGCATGAGCGGGGACGAGTTGGTCTACGGCGTCGCGCCCGATACACCGGGCGGGCGTCCGCCGCGCGCGTGGGAAGTGGCGCAGCGGCTCGGCCAGCGCGCCGCCAACGATGACGTGCGCGACGACGACCTGCCGGCCTATGCAGAGCTGCACTGCCTATCGGATTTCTCGTTCCTACGTGGCGCGGCCAGCGCGGAGAACCTGTTCCTACGTGCCGTGCAGTGTGGCTATGAGGCGCTGGCGATCACCGACGAGTGCTCGCTGGCCGGCATTGTGCGCGGCCTGGAAGCCTCGCGCGCCACCGGGCTCCCGCTGATCGTCGGTAGCGAGTTCGTGCTCGCCTGCGGACTCCGCTTCGTGCTGCTGGTCGAGACGCAGGCCGGCTACACGCGGTTGTGCGAGCTGATCACCGTGGCGCGCCGCGCGGCGCGCAAGGGCGAGTTCCGGCTGACGCGCGAGGACGTGGCGCGCGTCCTGGCGGTACGTCCCGGCGAAAGCATGGGGTGCGGCCTGTTCGCGCTGTGGCTGCCGGCAGCCGAGCCCGACGAGGTCCAGGGCCAGTGGCTGCGCGGGCTGCTCGGCGAACGTGTCCACCTCGCGGTCGAGCTGCACCGCGAGCAGGACGATGCCGCACGTCTGCGCCAGTTGCTCGCGCTGGCGTCGCGGCTGGGTATGACGCCGGTCGCCGCCGGCGACGTACACATGGATGTGCGCCGCCGGCGCGTGCTGCAGGACACGATGACCGCGATCCGCCACAACATGCCGCTGGCGGACTGCGGCGAGCACCTGTTCCGCAACGGCGAGCGCCACCTGCGCACGCGGCGGGCGCTGGGCAACATCTACCCCCACGACCTGCTCGCCGCGGCCGTTCGGCTGGCGCGGCGCTGCACGTTCCGCATGGACGAGGTGCAGTACGCGTATCCGGCCGAACTGGTGCCCGCAGGTCACACGCCAGCGAGCTGGCTGCGTGCGCTGACCGAGAAGGGCCTGCGTGAGCGCTGGCCGGAGGGCGTGCCGCCCTCGGTCGCGCAGCAGATCGAGGGCGAGCTGGCGCTGATTGAGGAACTCGAGTACGAGGCCTTCTTCCTCACCGTCGAGGACATCGTGCGCTTCGCGCGTTCGCGCGACATCCTGTGCCAGGGCCGCGGTTCCTCGGCCAACTCGGCGGTGTGCTTCGCACTCGGCATCACCGTGGTCAATCCCGCCGAGAGCCGGCTGTTGATGGCGCGCTTCCTGTCGCGCGAGCGCGATGAGCCGCCGGACATCGACGTGGACTTCGAACACGAGCGGCGCGAGGAGGTGCTGCAGTACGTCTACACCAAGTACGGCCGCGAGCGTGCGGCGCTGGCCGCGACGGTGATCCGCTACCGCGGCAAGAGCGCGGTGCGCGACGTCGCCAAGGCGTTCGGCCTGCCGCCGGACCAGGTCGCATTGCTCGCCGAATGCTACGGCTGGAGCAACGGCGAGACGCCGATGGACCAGCGCCTGCGCGATGCCGGCTTCGACCCCGACAATCCGCTGATCGCGCGTGTGCTGGCGGTGACCTCGCTGCTGCGCGGTCACCCACGGCACCTGTCGCAGCACGTCGGTGGCTTCGTCATCAGCGATGCGCCGCTGTCCACCGTGGTGCCGGTGGAGAACGCGGCGATGGCCGATCGCACCATCATCCAGTGGGACAAGGACGATCTGGAAACGATGCGGTTGTTGAAGGTCGATTGCCTCGCGCTCGGCATGCTGACCTGCATCCGCAAGGCGGTCGACCTGGTCGAGCGGCATCGCGGCTACCATCTGTACCTGGCGCGACTGGCGGCCGGCGATCCGGCGACCTACGCGATGATCCAGGCCGCCGACACCATCGGCGTGTTCCAGATCGAGTCGCGCGCGCAGATGAGCATGCTGCCGCGCCTGAAACCCAGGAACTTCTACGATCTCGTGATCGAGGTGGCCATCGTGCGCCCCGGCCCCATCCAGGGCGGCATGGTGCATCCGTACCTGCGCCGCCGGCAGGGCAAGGAGCCGGTGACGTACCCCTCGCCGGAGATCGAGACGATCCTCAAGCCCACGCTGGGCGTGCCCTTGTTCCAGGAACAGGTCATGGAGCTGGTGATCCATGCCGGCTACTCGCCGGAGGAGGCCGACGGCCTGCGGCGCTCGATGGCGGCCTGGCGGCGCGGCGGCGACATGGAGCCGCATCGCGTGCGCATCCGGCGGCTGATGGAGGCCAAGGGCTATGCCTCCGCATTCATCGACCAGATTTTCGAGCAGATCAAGGGTTTCGGCTCCTACGGCTTCCCGCAGTCCCACGCGGCCTCGTTCGCCAAGCTGGTCTACATCAGCTGCTGGCTGAAGCGGCACGAGCCGGCCGCGTTTGCGTGCGCGCTGCTCAACGCGCAGCCGATGGGTTTCTACTCGGCCAGCCAGATCGTGCAGGACGCGCGCCGGGGCGCCGGGGCGCGCAGGCCGGTCGAGATTCGTCCGGTGGACGTGACGTGCAGCGAGTGGGACTCCACGCTGGAGGGCGGCCATGCGCGGCATGGCGCAGACGACGGTGGACAGCCGGCGCTGCGGTTGGGGATGCGCCAGGTGGCGGGGTTGTCCGAGGCGATGGGGCAGGCGATCGTCGCCGCGCGGACGCATGCAGCGTTTCGCGACGTGCGCGACCTGTGTCTGCGCGCGAGCCTGGACGAGAAGGCTCGCCGGATGCTGGCCGAGGCGGGTGCGTTGCAGGCCTTGGCCGGCCACCGCCATGCCGCGCGCTGGGCAGTGGCCGGAATCGAGCCGCGACGCCCGCTGCTGCCTGGCAGCCCCGACGAGGATGCGGTGGCGTTGCCAGCGCCGACGCTAGGCGAGGATGTGCTGTCGGACTATCGCACCACCGGGCTGACGCTGCAGGCGCATCCGCTGTCGCTGCTGCGCAGCCGGCTCCAGCAGCAGCGCGTGCTCGATTCAAACCAGCTGCGCAGCGTACCGCACGGCCGCCACGTCCACGTGGCCGGCATCGTCACCCAGCGCCAGCGGCCGGCCACCGCCAAGGGCACGATCTTTGTGACGCTGGAGGACGAGCACGGCATGGTCAACATCGTGGTCTGGCCGGACGTGGCGCTGCGCCGGCGCAAGGCGCTGCTGGGCGCGCGCCTGCTGGCCGTGCGCGGACGCTGGGAGCAGGTGGACGGCGTGCAACACCTGATCGCGGGTGACCTGCACGACCTCAGCCATCTGCTCGGGGAGCTGCCCACTTCCTCGCGCGACTTCCACTGACCATGCACACGCTGCCGGCCCTGACCGACAACCTGTTCGCGCCGTCCATGCTGCAGCTGGTGGCAGATGCCGAGGGAGGCATCTGCTACTGGTCGTGTTTTCTCGTGCGCCAACTCTGAAGTGCCGCGTCCATTGCGTGACCGATCGCTAAATAAAACTCCGTCATCTCGCCCAATCGTTCTCTTGCTTTTCCAGATGTCACCGTGTCTGCACCGCGTTTCAGGAGGGTCGCAGTGTTTTCGAGCATCCGACACTGTTCGATTAGCATGCTCTCATAGTTTCGTGACACCTCGTACCGGATGCGCTTGCTTCCGCGCTCGCTGTGACGGACTGCCAGCCCGTACTTCTCCAGAAGTCGTGCCGCGACGCTGGTGCCGCTTTTGCTGACCTCAAGGTCGGTCGCGATGCGATCAAGAGTGGCCGGCTCGGCACTCAGCAACAGATAACCATGAATGCGTGCAGCGGTCTGCGGTACACCCCACGGCACCAGAAGCCGCACGATGTCCTCGATAAATCGTTGCTTGCTTTTGCTAAGTCGCTTGCCTACCATAATCTGTATATTCAGAACATACTGAATATAGTTTACTCAAGTTTCCCGAGAACGCATACCAACGAAGGTGCCAAGGCCATGTCGAGCGAAGACGGCGCCGAACGGACTGTCACCGAGCCCGAGCCCATGTCGCGCTCGGCTGCGATTGCCTACGCGATCGGTTTGCCGTTAGTGTTAATCGCGCTTGTTTTCCTTCCGGTGGGTCGTATCGACTGGATACCCGGATGGTTCTTCGTCGGCTTTACCGTGATTGCCTTCAGCCTATCGGCAATGGTTCTGGCTCGTGTGAATCCCGTCATTTATCGGGCACGCAGCCGCTTCCAGCCCGGCACGGAGCGTTGGGACAAAGTCCTACTCGCGCTGATGCTGCCGGCGATGATCGCGGAGATCCCGCTCGATACTCTCGACGCTGGCAAAATGGGGTGGTCGGTTGTTCCGTTCTCGATCGTGCTCTTCGGCTATGCGCTGCTCGGCGTAGGCATCGCGCTCGGGACTTGGGCACAGGCGGTCAATCGTTTCTTCGAACCGGGCGTGCGTCTTCAGCGCGAGCGCGGCCAATACGTCGTCAGTTCCGGGCCTTATGCAATTGTGCGCCATCCGGGCTACGTCAGCGCGCTCATGGTGTTCGCCGGTCTGGCGCTCTCGCTGGCGTCATGGTGGGCGCTGATTCCGGCAGCCTTGGCGAGCGTGATCTTGATCGTGCGAACGAGTTGGGAGGACGCACTCCTCCGTGCCGAACTCGACGGCTATGCCGACTACGCCAAGCGCATTCGGTTTCGCCTTGTACCGGGGCTCTGGTGACCATCCCCATCAGTGCCGTACGCGACCTGCCGTCATACTCCTCTCTGACGCGACTTTGCATGCTCTCAGTCGCTCTTTTTCTTCTGGATATCGTTGCACTTGGTATGCGAATTCGTGAGGCCTAGCAATTCAAGCTGACGTCGCTTCGAGGCGTGGCTTAATTCAAGCATCAGGCGCCATTGGAGGTGGCCATGAGTAAAGCCAATGACATATTCAGCACCTACGTACACTTCCACAACGATAGCCGAGCAAACTTGATTGCCGTCTCTAAATCCTTCTGGGAAGAGGTGGTGGGCGGAAGCTTTCCTCAGCTAGATCAAGGTCGACTGATGTCTGCGTTCACCTTCTCCGAGCCTTGGTCCATGTGGGAGCGTCATCCCGCAGGTGAAGAGTTGGTCATGCTCCTCTCAGGATCTGCCACACTTCTACTTGAAGAATCTGGCGTAGAGCAATCCGTAGTGCTCAGCACCCCGGGGCGCTTTATTCTAATTCCACAGAATGTTTGGCACACGGTTAAAACTACGGAGCCAACCGCTATGCTGTTCCTCACGCCGGGCGCGGGCACAGAGCATCGGCCAATTAGCGTCTAACAAGACCTTGGGAGACTTACCGTCATCGCCACCGGCTTTTCGATGTGTCGGCTAGACGTATGTTTCGCAAGGCGGCAGGTTGGTGGGTGTAGGGCGGCGCATGCGCACTGCACTACAGGCGAATGCCACCAGACTTCGGCGTGGCAAATTGCTCTGGCTCGTCGCCGAGCGGAAAACCGACCACATACAGGACATCGACCGGCGTCGGCTGGCTGCCAGGCTGTCGGGGTCATAGGCATGCTGGTTGCCGGCAAAGATCGGCAGGCTATCGAGATACACCTCGGCCGGAAATCCACGCACGATCGGCGGAATGAGTAAGACCTCGTCCGAGCGCGTGGAAGGAACGCCCGATCCGGACATGCCGCGGTCAAAACGAGAGAGCCAGTTTCATCCAAGCCACTCGACCCGGTTCGTTCACCCGGGTGCTGGTGGTGAAACCCTGAAGCTCGACCACGGACGGACTGATGTGCTCGGCGTAGGCCTTGTCGAACAGATTGTCCACGCCCGCGGTCAGGCTCCATTCTCGGTCGATGCGCCAGCCACCGTGGACGGAGAACACGCCGAAACCGCCGGTCTTACCCAGGTCCTGGCCGACGATGTTGCCTTCGCCGACCGCCACGCGGCCCTGATTCTCGACCACCCGCCACAGGGCACCGGCCGACCACGTCCCGTTGTCCCAGTCCAGTCCGAGCCGGGTTTCCAGCGGCGGCATCTGCGGTAGCGGGCGGTGTTCCGTGGTGTCTTCGCCCCAGGCGTACGCCAGCGTCGCGGAAGCCTTCCAATCATTGCCTAGACGGTATTCGGCGCCTGCCTCGCCACCGGCGACGTGGGCATCGATATTGCTGGCGTAGCCGCTGGTCATGCCGTAGTGGATCAGGATGTAGTCGTCGATGACACCGGCATAGCCGGAGATCCAGGCCTTCAAGCGCTCGCTGTGGTACTGCAGACCGATATCCAATTGGGTGGTGCGTTCGGGACGAAGGTCCGCGAACGAAGCGATCGTGGTGTTGACGTGCTGCCCGAATAGCTCCCAGTAATCGGGGAAGCGCTCGGCATGGCCGAGCCCCGCGTAAAACGTCGCCGGCATCTGCAAGTCGTGCTCGTACCGCACGAAACCGCTGGGCAAGGTGGCGTGGCGGTCCACGTCCGCCGTCGCGGATTCGCTCCCCATGCCCATCGACATCCCGCCGTCCATCGAGCCCATCGACATCCCGCTGTCGCCGTCGCTCATGGCAACGCCGTAACCGCGCACGCTTGCGCGGTCCAGGCGCGTGCCCGCGATGAGGCGATCGCGTTCGGTCATGGTCCAGGTGGCCTGGGCGAACGCGCCTTGATCTTCCATGCGCGCATCGCGCACGCGCGACAGGGCCTTGTAGTAGCCCATCGAACTACCTTCCGGACCGCCGTTGCGGACATTGTGCGTGCTGGTGGAAGCATCGGCACCGACCACCAGGTCCAGATCCTCCCAGTCGAAGGTGGCCGCTATGCGGCCGCCGGTGGTATCGCGCTGCAGGTCGCTGGCCATCGCCATGGGCATCGAGCTGTTGGGGTCGGGACGGCGCAACGTGTAGTTGTCCATCACATGGTCGATGTCGTTGCGGTAGACCTTGGCCTCCAGCTTGCTCCAGGTCTCGGTGAGGTGTTTCTTCTCGAACCGCAGTGCCGTGCTCTGGCGCAGGAATTTCACCCCGTCCATGCCGCTGAAGGCATAGGCGGCCTTGCCGTTGCCGGTGCCGGCCGACAGTTCCAACAGCGTGTCCGGATCCGGTGTCCAGCCGATGGCCGTGTTGACGTTCCAGCGGTTGTAGAGCGAATGCACTTTGTCGCCGTGCCCGTCCTCGTAGTCGTCCGAGTGAGTGCGGTTGCCATCCACATCGACGTAGAACTGGGGCGTGCCGCCCTTGAAATCGACCGTCTGGTCGTTGCGGCCAAAGGAGCCTACCGTGGCGCTGGCGTCCAGCGACGCGGCGGGTTCCAGGTAGTGCGGCGTGTCGCGCTGGAACAGCACGGTACCGGCCGAGCCGACCGGACCGTAGATCACCGATTCCGGCCCCTTGACGATGGTGACCTTGTCGTACAGGGCGGGCGAGATGTAGGCCGTCGGCGGATCCATGCGCGCCGGACAGCCGCCAGCGAGCTGGGTGCCATCGGAAACGATCGCCAGGCGCGAGCCGGCCATGCCGCGGAACACCGGATCGCCGTTGCTGCCGCCCTTGCGCATCACGGAGAAGCCGGGGACGGTCTTCAGCAGGTCGGCGCCGTCGCTCGCCGGGATCGGCTGCTGTGGCGCCTTCGGGTCGAGCACCGTGATCAGCGGCGACTGCTGGAAGTTGGCCGTGACCACTACCGTGGGAAAGGTCTTGACCTTGGAGGCGTTCGCGTCCTTGTCGTACGTGCTGTCGGCGGCCAGGGTGGTGGAGGCCCAGGCAACAGCCAATCCGGCGGCGATACAGCAGCAGAGGACGCGGTGTAGAACTGAAGATTCCAAGTCTAAAGTGTGGTGTTTCATGAGATTTCCGATGCGTTCAAGGCAAGGTCTGCCTGCCGCGAGAAATGGCGATGAACCTGTCGGCGCGGACAGTCACAGGCATGACGTCCGGTTATCGGGCGAGCACCTCGTCGCTCGGGCCGTATCCAGACGCTCCGGAAGAGAAACGACGACGGTCGTGTCGTAGAGAGACGTGCACGGCGATTACGTGCCGTCAGGACGACACGAATACACATATCGCGGATGGGGAAACTATCCGTCGCCGAACGATGCGACCTGATCAGGCCATGGGCGGCCCGCGGGAACGCCGGTCCAGCAGACGTAGGGCCGGCGCGTGGAAAGCCATGGCCTGCGAAAGGGCCGTTGTGGCTGGAAGTGCCGGCGGCAGGACGGGGACCGTCGCCGTCAGCGCAGGGCTGTGGAACAGCAACGAGCAATAGCCGCAGGCATCGGTCGAGGGTGTTGCGGGATCATGGGGTGCGCCGTGGTTGCGCTTGCCGGATGCATGATCCGCTTGGTGTTGAACCATACCCGGCATGGCCATGCCGTCGGTCATGGTCATGGCTGGCACGACGGAAAACGCCACCAGAAACCTTGAAATCAGCGGCGCGAACAGCATCAGGCCCAGGGCCAGCATGGCCAGCCAGGCGACAACCCGATGAGGTTTGGCGCGTCTGCGAAGCAAGTCGTTTCCGGAATCCAAACCCTGGACTAGAGTTTAAAGATTATGCCTGCTAAGTAGTCGCCGGCCGGAAGGTTGCGACGAAATGTCCGGCATGATGGCTCACGGCCGGCCGCGCAACTGCTGCCGGTGCACGTGCTGGTCCTGACGTCGAATCGCCTTGTAGCTCTCCCACCGCCGCTTGGCCTGGTCCTGGGGGTATTCCCGCGTCATTCGCGGGTGCTTGGCGTCTCACCTCTTTGGGCTTTCATCGCTGACGCCTGTGGTCCGGTTTATAGATCCGATCCTGCGCGCTCCGCTCAATTATGTGGTGGCGGGGTGGGGCGGCTTGCTGTTTCCCTTCACCGTATCACGGCGGTCTCGCCGTCAAGGGCTGCGCGTGCTTCGCACGCTGGCGTCCTTGCGGCCGGCTTCGCCCCCTGACTGCTGTGCTGCGCCGTGCTGGCGCCGGTGCCGGGCAATGCCGCCCGAGCAACCGGAGCACGACCATGTCGCACATTTCCTCTCCTTCCGAATCCTCGCTGCTGGTACGCGATGCGCGTGGCCGCTACATCCCGGCGACGGCCGATCAGATCCTCTCGGCCGCGCGTCAGGTCGTCGACCGAAAGATGCAACGTGGTGCGGACTTCGGTTCATCGGCCGACGTGAAGGCATATCTGCGCGCCAAGCTGGCTGGCCTCGATCATGAAGTATTCGCAGTGCTGTTTCTCGACAACCGCCATCGGCTGATCGAGTACGTGGAGATGTTCCGCGGCACCCTCGACGGCGCCCCGGTGTATCCGCGCGAAGTCGTCAAGGAAGCGCTGCGGCTCAATGCGGCGGCGGTGATCCTGGCGCATCCGCATCCGAGCGGGAATTCCCAGCCGAGCCAAGCCGACAAGATGATCACGCGCGAGCTTCGGGAGGCACTGGCGTTGATCGGGGTGCGCGTGTTGGATCACTTCGTCGTCGCCGGCAACGATGCGGTGTCGATGGCTGAAAGGGGGCTGCTGTAATGCGAGGGGCTTCGGCCCCCTTATGCCCGCTGACTCCAGCATCGAAACTCGATGCGGTGGTACGCTTACTCGGTTTGATAAGAATGAGACGCAATTAAACATGACCGATCGTGCCACGGGGCCTCATCTGCTGCGAACGACGCTTTTCCTGCTGATACTTCTGCTGTCACTTGTCCCGATCATGCCTGTGGTCGCACAGACCCAGGCGGATGATGTGCAGACGACGTGGCGGTTGCTCGATTATGTCGCCGTCGATTACGCGGGTGCAGTCTCGCACCGGGAGGTCTCCAGTCCAACCGAATACGCCGAGCAGGGCGAGTTCGCCGCTACGGTCGCCACCAAGATTGCGGGGCTGCCTTCCAACCCCGAGAAGCCGGCGTTGGTGACGGGTGCCGAGCACCTACGGCAGGCCATCGCGGATAAGGCCGACCCCGCCGAGGTGGCCGACATCGCGCACCGTCTCGCCGCATCGCTGCTCGCCGCGTATCCGGTACCCCTGGCGCCGAACACGACTCCCGATCTGGCCCGAGGGGCGACGCTGTTCAGCCAGCACTGCGCCGCCTGCCATGGGGCGACGGGCGATGGCCATGGCCCCGCGGCGGCGGCACTACCCACTCCACCCATTGCCTTCACCGACATCGACCGTGCCCGCCAGCGCAGCGTCTTCGCCCTTTACCAGGTCATCACCCAGGGCCTGGACGGCACACCGATGCAAGGCTTCGCCTCGCTGCCCACCGACGATCGCTGGGCACTCGCCTTTTTCACGAGTCATTTCGCGTTCCCCCAAGTTGCAGAGGGGGAGCGTCTCTGGAAGTCCGACCCGTCGCTCCATGGCCTGATCCCGGATCTCAAGACCCTGACCAGCACGACCCCGGCCACGTTGGAAGGCCGGATCGGCTTGGCAAGGGCCGATGCGCTCATGGCCTATCTGCGGCAACATCCCGAGGCGGTGATGACGCAGGCATCACCGGGATCGCCGCTGTCGCTGGTGCGTAGCCGGCTGGCGGAAAGCCTCACCGCCTATCGTTCGGGCCATCGCCAGCAGGCGGGAACACTGGCGCTGTCGGCTTACCTCGATGGATTCGAGCCGGTCGAACCGGTCCTTGGCTCGCGCGATGCGACGCTATTGGCGCACATCGAAGGCGCGATGGGCGAATACCGCGCGGCGATCCAGCGCGGCGAGGATGCCGAAGTGCTCGCGCAACGCGTGCAGGTGCTGAATAGCCTGTTCGACGATGCCGAGGCGGCGCTCTCGCCGGGTGCGGCGAGTGGCCTATCGACCTTCCTCGGCGCGGCCACGATCTTGCTGCGTGAGGGCTTGGAGGCATTGCTGATCGTGGTGGCGATGATCGCCTTCCTGCGCAAGGCCGAGCGCCTGGAGGTCCTGCCTTACGTCCACGCGGGTTGGGTCGGTGCGCTGATGGCCGGAATGCTGACCTGGGTCGTGGCGACTTGGGTCATCGGCATCAGTGGCGCGAGCCGGGAGCTGACCGAAGGGTTCGGCTCGGTTTTCGCCGCGATCGTCCTGTTATCGGTCGGTATCTGGATGCACGGCAAGGCCCAGGCGGGGCAGTGGCAACGCTACATCCGCGAGAAGATGGCCAGGGCCTTGACGGGTCGTTCCGCCTGGCTGCTGGGCGGCCTCGCGTTCGTGGTTGTGTACCGCGAAGTGTTCGAGACGATCCTGTTCTATGCCGCACTCTGGGCTCAGGGTAACAGCGGCGCCATGCTCGTCGGTGCGGCGAGCGCCTGCGTTGCTCTGGCGATCATCGCGTGGGCCATGTTGCGCTACAGCCGCACGTTGCCCATCGGCAAGTTCTTCAATTACAGCTCCTGGCTGATGGCCATCCTGACCATCGTGCTCGCCGGCAAGGGGATTTCGGCATTGCAGGAAGCCGGCATCGTGAACATCACCCCCTTGTCACTCGTGCCGCGCGTCTCCCTCATCGGCCTTTTCCCAACCGTGCAGACCGTCCTGATGCAGGGGTGCATGATTGCGGCCCTGGGGCTAGGCTTCTGGTGGAACCGGCGCAAGGCCGCGGTACATCCGTAGCGTTGCCTGCCGTAAACGAAACCTCAGTACGACTCCATAAAGAACTTTCATTCCGTGTCCGTCGCCAGACTGCGTGATTTTCTCGAATCCCGGCAAGTCGCCATTTATTTTTCGGTGGTCGGGCTGGCCGCGATCCTGGCATGGCGCGTGCCGGGCACGGAGGCGCTGGCGCCGGCGATCGACCCGTTGTTGGGATTCATGCTGTTCGTGACCTTCTTGCAGGTACCCTTGATCGAACTGCGCCAGGCGTTGGCGAACGTGCGCTTCCTCGGTGCAGTCCTGACGGCCAACTTCGTCATGGTGCCGATTCTGGTGGCCGTCCTGTTGCCGTGGCTGCCGGACGCGCCCTTGCTGCGCACCGGCGCCTTGCTGGTATTGCTATCGCCGTGCATCGACTACGTGGTGACGTTCGCGCACCTCGGGCGTGCCGATGCTCGGTCGCTGCTTGCTTCCACGCCGATGCTGCTGGTCGCGCAGATGTTGCTCCTGCCGGTCTTCCTTGGGCTGTTTCTTGGCGATGCCGCTGCCCGTCTCGTGCAATGGGGACCGTTCCTGCATGCCTTCGTCTGGCTGATCGCGGTGCCGCTGGCGCTGGCCGCCGTTTGCCAGGCGTGGGCGGCACGCGCGCTTGCCGGCGAGATGGCCGTTCGCATCTTGGGCCTGCTGCCCGTGCCGGCGACGGCGGCGGTGCTGTTCGTCGTGGTGGCGGCGGTGGCGCCACAGCTTGGATTGGCCTTGGATGCAGTGCGGGCCGTCGTGCCGATCTATGTGGTCTTTGCCATCGTCGCCCCGCTGCTGGGTTGGGCCGCAGGGCGCGGTTGGCGACTGCCCACGGAACAGGGTCGGGCCGTCGCGTTCAGCAGCGCCACCCGCAATTCGTTGGTGGTACTGCCGCTCGGGCTGGCCATTCCCGACGCCGTGCCGTTGATACCGGCGGTGATCGTCGCACAGACGCTGGTGGAACTCGTCAGCGAACTGGTCTACGTGAAGCTGTTGTCGCGCTTGGGTTCGACTGCGGCGCGAAAGTAGCTGCATGCACTTACCCGACGTGCCGATCGTATCTGGACGAACCGGTGCGCTTTCCTGCGGGGCATCTTGCGTTTTTTCCTGCCGAACCCGATGACGATGCGCCGGCGCGAACGCTCACGCCAACCGGTTCGTCCAATTCGGTGCATGCCGCACTAACGGCATCGCATACGCGCGTCCCCGGCCCCGAGGTGGTCGGTCACGCTGTCGTGCTGATCCGGATCTGCGCAATCCGCTTTCATTGCCTGGGTCCTGTCGCCGGTAGGCATGAAGGACACATGGTTCCGGCGGCTCTGGAAGCGTTTGCCAACTCCTCCAAGATGACGCAATCTGCGCCTGGCCCGCCTGCGCAGGACGCATCGCAGCTACGAACGAAGGCCGCGATGCTTTTCTCCAAAGCCCGCAGCTCGTCCAGCTTTTCCCGGACCACGTCCAAGTGCGCTTGCGCCAAGTCTCGTGCCTCGGTGCAAGAACGCTCCCGATCTTGAACAAGCGAGACAAGGATGCGCGTCTGTTCGATCGCAAAGCCGAAATCCCGGCAGCGTCGGATAAAGATCAATCGGCGGATGTCCTCGTCTCCGTAGACGCGCTGGCTACCGGCCTGCCGCGCCGGCCGAGGCAAGAGCCCGATTTCCTCGTAATAGCGGATGGTGGGAGCACTGGTTCCGGTCACTTTAGCCAGCGTTCCGATCTTCATTCCGATGGGCATTACAAACCCCTTGAACTTCAAGTTACTTGAGGATTTAGGATAGCCGCTGATCCCAATGTTGGAGAACCCCGTGAACCTGCCTCCTGCCATAGGCCCGACTTGCTCCCTGGATGTCCGTGCCTTCCAGGATCGCGTGAAAGCAATTGCGGAGTTCAACGCCCGCGCCTTGCAGACGCAGGAGCGCACCGCCAATACCCTTGTTCTGACCTACGCCCCGGGCAACGCCGCCGAAGTCGCTGACTTGGTAGCCCAAGAGGGAGATTGCTGCGGCTTCCTCGATTTCAGCACCCAGGAAGGAACGGCAGGCGTAGTGCTTACGATTGCCGTCCCTGCTGACCAGGCAGAGCGTGCGGACGAACTCCTGGCACCATTCGATGGGACTGCCGCCCAGTCTGAATCTTCCTGCTGCGGGGCGTGCTAAATGGTTGCCGCAGCCTCGAAGAAGGAAGGGAGAACGGTGAGAGCTATTGCCGCAACAGCCGCTACTGCTGCGGTTGCTTGTGGGGTGTGCTGCGTGCTGCCGCTCGCCATACCTGCAATCGCTCTGACCAGTGCCGGCGCCGCAATAGCGTGGTTTGGCAGCATCCACGCTTGGATGACCTGGATAGCGGCTGCGGCGGTTGCGGTGGGCTGGCTTTGGGTTGGACTCCAGGCTGCCAGATCAAAAGCCAAAACCGCACCGGCCACACTTTGGTGGATGGCGGGCGCGACCTTGGCGCTTGGCCTTGCCATTCTGTGGCCGCGTCTGGAACCTTTCCTGGTCGCCGCACTGAACAAGCCCTAGCCTTCGCGCCCGCAAGGGACGCGGCATGGGGTATCGCAAGACACTCCCTTCATGGTCTGAGCAAATCCGGCAGGCAGTCGGCGAATACCGGCTGGATCTTGCTTACCCGCTTCGCCACGGCCTCGTCGCCGGTGAGGACCGCCATCGTCATGCCGGTCATGGTCGTCAGACCGTTCGAACTGCGCAGTACCTGTAAAGCAAGATCAACCGGAAAACCCTCGGCACTACGCCTCAGCGGATGGATGCCGCCATGCACGAACGAGTTCATGGCGTGCCAAGTCACTTCCTTGAAGTGCGACAGCATCTGGTGCGCGGCTACCGGCGCACCTTGTCCGACTCGCTTGCCGATCTGCTCAATCATTTCGGTGGCGCCGGGCAAACTCCTAGCCGCCTGCTCGCTCTGCAGCGTCAACGGCGCCAGCAGTTTGTCGATTGCCGTATCGCTGGCTGCGTAGAGTAGCCACATCGCCCGCGTCAGGGCCTCGAATTGCAAGCGCATGAGGCCGACGGCGGACGTGGGCAGTCGCAGCGCCATTAAGGCTCGAATTGCCGTTGCATGTTCTACGGCGACCAAGCACATGCCGAGAGCTGACTCGCCGCGGGGTGATCCATCGAACTCGGCATCGCCCAGAAGTTCATCCAGCCGTTCGTGCAGGGCATCGGAGCGATGGAGCATGTGCTGCAAAGGGTCGTCGTTGTTGATGATGGTTTCCTCCATGGAGAGACGATAGGGCAGTCGTGCGTCCCCGGCCATGAAACACGGCCGGTCGCGCTGTCGTGCTGCGCATCGAGCCTCGCGGTGCGAGTCTCGCCCCTGACGGGCTCCCATCGTTCCCTCGCTTCGCTCGGCTGACGCCTACGGCCCGGCTTGCCGATCCGGGCCTGCGCGCTTCGCTTGCGTGGGGCCGGCGTCGACGCCGGCCGTTGCCTGTCGATCCGCCTTTCCTGACTTCATCACCTTGTCCGCGACTGTAGCCCGCGGCCGTGTGCCGTCAAGGCGCGCAGGGCCGTGTCCTCGGCTGCGCCTGCGGGCCGCACCAACCCTGCGCTTGCCTCCTTGACGGCCCCCGTCCGCGCGCTCCTGACCGTCGCGGGCGATGAACTCAGGAAAGACGGTGGCAACGAGGCCGGCCCAGGTCTCCGCGCCGACCCCACCGGAGAAGCCGAAAGGCGGGCTCCGAATCTAGGAATCCGGTGGTGGTTTTTCGACAGCAACCCTTGTCAGGAGAACGACCATGCAACTTGCTTCCCGCTTCGCGTCCCGCTCCCCGGTGCTGCGCTCGGAACATCCCTTGTCGGATGACCAAATCCGCGCGGTAGCCCCTTCCATCTTCGCGGACGCCCCCCACGAAAGCCGCTCGCAGCGGTACAGCTACATCCCCACCGCCACCGTGCTGCGCGAACTGCGCGGGGAAGGCTTCGAGCCGTTCATGGTGTGCCAGACCCGCGTGCGCGCCGACGACCGCCGCGACCATACCAAGCATATGATCCGGCTACGCCACGCCAGCCAGATCAACGGCCGCGAGGCCAACGAAATCATCCTGCTGAACTCCCATGACGGGACGAGCAGCTATCAGATGCTCGCCGGCATGTTCCGGTTCGTGTGCCAGAACGGATTGGTGTGCGGCGACACCGTCGCCGACGTGCGCGTGCCGCACAAGGGCAATGTGGCCGGGCACGTCATCGAAGGCGCTTACGAAGTCCTGCACGGCTTCGACCGCGCGCAGGCATCCCGCGATGCCATGCAGGCCATCACGCTGGACAGCGGCGAGGCCGAAGTGTTCGCGCGTGCCGCGCTGGCGTTGAAGTACGACGCCCCCGACAAGCCCGCGCCCATCACCGAAATGCAGGTGCTCGCGCCACGCCGTCTCGACGACGACCGCCGCGACCTGTGGAGCGTGTTCAACCGCACGCAGGAAAACCTCTTGCGCGGCGGCTTGCACAGTCGCAGCGCCAATGGTCGCCGCCAGACCACCCGCCCCGTGCAGGGCATCGACCAAGACCTGCGCCTGAACCGTGCGCTGTGGCTGCTGGCCGATGGCCTGCGCCAGTTGAAAGCCTGAACCCCACAGCGGCAGGGGCGGGCAGCAGCCCTTGCCGCTTCTCTCGCTGCTGCATCCCAACCGCTAGGAGTTATCACCATGAACGCCGTACTCAAAAACGAAGCCATCGTCATCGAAACCGCCGCGCCGCTGGAAGCGGCCGACCCGACCAAGAACCTGATCTTGGTTCCGCTCTCGCAGTTGCTGCCACGCCGCTCCAAGCGCAACGCACGCACGACGCCGCGCCTGTCCATCCCCGAGCTGGCCGCGAGCATTTTCCGCGTCGGCCTGCTGCAAAACCTCGTTGTCATCCTCGCCGCCGACGGCGAGCAGTACGAAGTCGTTGCCGGCGACCGCCGCCTGACCGCGTTGAAGCTGTTGGCGAAGAAGAAGCGCATCCCCGCCGACTACGAAGTGCCGTGCCTGCTGGTGCCCGACGCTTCGGCGCGTACCGTCAGCCTCGCCGAGAACCTGTTGCGCGAGCAGATGCACCCCGCCGACCAGTTCGAGGCGTTCGCCGCGCTGGTCAAGGAAGGCCGCCCCATCGAGGACATTGCCGCCGACTTCGGCGTTTCCCCGCTGGTGGTGCAGCGCCGCTTGAAGCTCGCCAACGTCTCGCCGCGCCTGCTGACCGACTACCGCGCCGGTGGCGTCACGCTGGAACAGTTGATGGCCTTGACCATCACCGACGACCACGCCGCGCAGGAAGCCGCGTTCTACGGCGCACCGGAATGGCAGCGCAGCGCGTCCGCGCTACGCGAGCGCCTGACCGAGCGCGAAATCAGCGCCAGTGATTCGCTGGTGCGTTTCGTCGGGCTGGACGCCTACACGGCAGCAGGCGGCGGCATCCGCCGCGACCTGTTCGCGGAAGGTGATGCCGGAACCTATCTGACCGACGCCGCACTGCTGGAAACGCTGGTGCGCGGCAAGCTCGACGCGCAGGCCGAGGACGTGCGCGCCGAGGGTTGGGCATGGGTGGAGGCCGTGCCGCACATCAGCCACGCGGAACGGCAGACGTTCCAGAACGCGCCGCGCCAGCGCCGCGAGCCGAGCGCACGCGAAGCCCGTCGCATCGCTTCGCTGCAAGGCCGTCTCGACAAGATCGACACGACGCTGGAAGAAGCCTACGAAGCCGAGGACGAGGACAAGGTGGGGACGCTGGAAGAACGGCGCGAGCAGGTGGCTGGTGAACTGCAAGCCATCGAGGACGCCTTGCAGGACTACGCGCCGGACGTGCGCGCCGTGGCCGGTGCCGTCGTCACCATCGGCCGTGAGGGTGACGCCGTCATCCATCGCAGCCTGCTGCGCGAGGCCGAGGCCAAGGCGCTGCGCACGCTGGAACGGCTGCGGCAGGGCTTCACGGGCGGCGAAGCCGCGAACGATGGTGACGGCGAAGGCACGGAGTCGGCGAAGGCCACGAGCCTGTCCGACCGGCTGGCGCAGAGGTTGAGTGCGCATCGCACCGCCGCGCTGCAAATCGAAGTCGCCCGGCATCCGCACGTCGCGCTGGCCGCGCTGGTGCATGGCATGGTGCAGACCGTCTTGCAGCCCGACGCCTACGACGATGGCCTGCCGCTCGGCGTGCGCCTCACGGTGTAAGAACGGCTGGAAGGCATGGCCCCGGACTGGCCGGAATCGCCCGCTGCCGTGGCGCTGCGCGAACTGCAACAGGTCGCCGGGGAAGCGTTGCCGCAGGACAGCGCTGAGCTGTTCGCGGTGCTGCTGGCGAAGCCGCAAGACGAGCTGGTGCGGCTGCTGGCCGTGTGCGTCGCGGCCACGGTTGACGTGGTGACGCCGCGCGCCACACCGCACCAACCCGGCGAGGAACTGGCATGGGCCGTGAGCCTCGACATGGCCGCATGGTGGAAGCCGACCGCAGAGGGCTATTTCCAGCACGTACCGAAGGCCGCGATTCTGGAAGCCGTCGGGGAGTACGCCCCGGAGCACGTCACCCGCCTGTCGAAGCTCAAGAAGGGCGACATTGCCAGCGAAGCCGAACGGCTGGCTGAAGGCACGGGCTGGATGCCTGCCGTGTTCCAGACCGAGCACCACACGGAGCCGGAAGGCGACCCGGAGCTGACGAGCGAAGGCGACGCGGCGGAAGATGCCGCCGACGAGGTGGAAGCCCACGCACTGGCCGCGTGATGCCGCAGCATGGCCCCGGCGCGCTGCGCCGGGGCTTCTCCCGAACCGGGCGCGGCAAGTTTGCTGGCCGGTTTCAACGTCTACCAAAAAATTGTCTCGACACCTTCTTCGACCCTGCACCGACGTTCATCGGCACCTGTCAGTGGATAGGGATCAAAATCCCGGCACTGGCACCCAGCGTTCGTTCGTGGCTGGCGCTGAAGCTGTATCCGTAGCTCGGTTCGAGATACCAGCCGATCTTGCGTCCTTGCCACGGCCAGAACATGAAATCTAGAGCAACCTCGGCGCCCAGCGTGTTGTAGCTCCGCCCGTGTGCAACCGTGTGGCTCCAGCTTGGGCCCGCGCCGATCATGAATTCGACCGTTGGAGACAGCGTGAATGGCTTCTTAAAGAGCAAATCCATATCCCACTCGATCCGGCCTCGGCTGAACAGGGGCGTCACACCGCCTTCAATCTCCAGCCAATGCTCGATCGGTGTGGTTTCCACGGCGAATGAAGGTCCATGGCCGGCGCCGTTGCCATTGATCGTCCATTCGCCGGCCGAGCCGATCTCCACGATGGCTGCCGGCTCCTTCTCTGCCTCCTGAGCGTCGGCGCTGACGGTAGAGATCGTCATGATCGCGGCGCACATCGCAGCGAGGATTCTCATGATGCCCACTTCATGTCAGGCCGTCTGTGCCAGAGAGGCCAGGCCACACGGAATACGCGCGCAGCGGAGCGCACGAACAGGGCGGCGATGATGAGGCCAGCCACGATATCCGGCCAGCCGCTGTGCAGCCATGCCACCAGACCACCCGCTATCAGTACGCCAGCATTTGCGATCATGTCATTGCGGGAGCACTCGAAAGTACTGGCCATATTCACGTTTAGAGCGCAGAAACGAGCGAAAAGAATCAGACACGCCAGATTTCCGGCCAGTGCGATCGCCGTCATCGTCACCATGACGGTGCTCGACGGCACGCTCCCTTCGACGATCTTGAACGTCGTGTCGATGACGATTGCAACACCGAAGGCGAGAATCAGCCCGGCTTTCGCGAGCGCCGCGCCTGCTTGCCAGCGCTCTCCTCGCGTGAGTGCGTACAGACTGAGTGCGTAGACGAGGGCGTCGCCGAGCATGTCCACGGAGTCCGCCACCATCGCGCTCGATCGCGCGACGAGACCGAGCGCCAGTTCCGCGGCGAACAGCACCGCGTTGATGACCATGACGATCACCAGAACCCGCCGCTGGCTTCGTCGTGCCAGGGCATTCAGGGTTTCGGCCTTGCCGGAGCAGCAGCCGTCCATTCGCATCCTCGATTCAGTGCGAGGATGGATGTATAAAGCCTGTAGTCACTATAGGGTCAAGTCATGGATCACTACCGCATCGGCGATCTGGCGCGCGCTACCGATACCAAGGTCGAAACGATTCGCTGGTATGAGAAGCAAGGGCTGATGCCAGCGGTATCGCGTACTGCCGGGAATTACCGCCTCTATGCGCCCGCTGCGCTAGCCCGGCTGAGCTTCATTCGCCGCGCACGCAACCTTGGGTTCTCGCTCGATCAGGTGCGCGGGCTTCTCGGTCTTGCCGAACAACGTGATGCCGACTGCGCCTCGGTCGACGCGCTTGCCGCGACGCATCTTGCCGAGATCGATCGGAAAGTTGCCGACCTGATGCGGCTGCGCAAGGAGCTTTCCGACCTGCTCGTGTCGTGCAAAGGTGGCCGGATCGCAGAATGCAGAATCATTGATGCACTGACACCGAGGATCTGAATTTTCATAAAGCGAAATGCAGATGGCGAACCCGCGGTCGCTTTCATAGCGCCTTCCGCGATTGTGGTGCGGTGACCTCACTTGCCGTACCGCGCAGCGCTCACCGTAATGGGCGGGCTTGGCTCAACAGCAGGGGTCCATGCGGGTCGAATTAGATCGAGGTTGCCATGCAGCCCGAAGATCCAGACACCAAGACTGGCCATAAGGCGGCTTGACCAGTTGGCCGTAGCAAGGCGAACTCAGACTCTGTTAACAGGGCCATATGGTTCATCGGCACGTTTGCCAGCGAACAACATGACCAGCGGTGACGTCGCGATCGTGGTAGTCAACGCCATCACGAGCAGCATCGTGAACAGTGCGGGCCCGATGACGCCGGCGTCGAGGCCGATCTTCATCACGATCAGCTCCATCAGGCCGCGTGCGTTCATCAATGACCCGATCGCGAAGCTGTCACGCCAGGAGTGACGGGCGATGCGCGCGCCCGCCGCACCGCCGAGCACCTTCCCGAGGATCGCCGCACCCACGATGACGGTCATTGCCCCTAAACCCGCGCCGACGAATGCGTCGCGCGTGGTGTTGAGCCCGGCAAGCGCAAAGAAGATCGGCATCAGCACGACGATGGCGACGTACTCGACGCGTTCCATCAGGTACTTGAGCAATCGATCGTCACGCGGCAAACAAGCGCCAAACAGGAACGCACCGAAAACCTCGTGCAGGCCGAGCCACTGGGTGGCCGCCGCGCAGCCGAACAGGCCAACCATCAGTGTCGTCAGCAGCATCAGCGTTGGCCTACCGTCGCCAGCGTAACGCGCGAGTAACCAAGCGTAGACGGGGCGCAAGACTCCGAAGACGACGACACACATCGCCACCATGCCGATCGTGGTCTTCAGAAAGCCGTTTAAGCCGGTATGCGAGCCGAGCAGTGCGACAACGAGGGCGAGCAGGATCCATGCAAATACGTCGGTGATCGCGGCGCTCGCCAGCGCGAGGCGGCCGATGCGCGTTTGCGTAAGGTCGCGGTCTTTCAGGATGCGCGCGAGCACCGGGAAGGCCGTGATCGACATCGCTGCCGCCATGAACAGTGCGAACGGCCAGAACGCCACGCCCTTCGGCGCCAGTGGGTAAACCAACGGCGCGACACCGAGGCCCAGTGCGATCGGCATCAGGACGCTCATGATGCCCACCGCTCCGGCTTCGCGAAACTGTGCGCGGACGCCGTTTGGCGCACGCAGTTCTACGCCGACGATGAACATGAAGAGCACAAGGCCCAGCGTCGATAGCGACGTCAGTGGCGGCAGTGCTTCTTTCGCGAACAATTGCGCGTGGAACCCGGGAAACCATGTACCTAAGACGATAGGGCCGAGCAGCAGTCCCGCCACCATCTCGCCGATCACGGGCGGTTGGCCGACGTAGCGCAGCAGCAAGCCGCAGAGCCGGGCTGTGGTGAGGATGATGACGAGTTGGAGCAGCAGGGGCGTGTGAGCCATGGTAGTCCGCCTGACAGAGAGGCCAATTCTGCAATAGGTCAGCGCCGGCGACAGCGCTTGGGTACTTGTAAGGCAACTAGGTTACAACGCGCCGGCAGATCTGCATCTGTTGCCCGAGCTGGATCGCTCCTGGTCACCGTTCAAGACCTATCCGTTGCGCAAGCAGCGTGGGGTGCGCTGGTTTGGCTGGCGTAACCTGATGATCGCGGCGATCAACGCCGACCTGGAACAGCACCTGTTCGGGCTTTCGCCGAGCGAAGACTGGTGGCCGGGCGCTGATCCGAAGAACAGCGGCGGCGTGCGCGGTTTGTACCGCTTTGCTTTCGACGGCGGTCTGCCGGCGACTGCAGCTGTGGCCGCCGTTAGCGGTGATGAGCTGTCGATCCATGTGTTGCTCCACCCGCGCCATGCGCAAATCGAGGCCGACAATTGCGGTGGCATCAAGGACGGTGCAGCGGTCGCTCATGGCTGGCTGGAACGCCGGCTCGGCGCGTGGATACAGGATGGCGGCGAGGACTTTTCATGCAAACGCGCCGTGCAGGCGCGCGTGGCCGCGGTGGTGATCGAGCCGCACGGTTATGCCGACCAGGGCAGCTTCATCCTGTAGCGAGTTCGCTTCGGCGTAGTCGGTCCGTGTGCGGGTACAGGGCGTGGCGGCGCTTGCGCGCCGCCGGGCTCTCGGGCTGCGCCCCGTGCCGGCAGTGCCGTCACGGCCATCCGGCTTCGATCCCTCACGCCTTCGCGCCTGCGGCACTGCGCGCTCCGCTTGCCGGGGATCCATGCGCTCCACCGCCATGGGCGGGCTTGTAGCGCTACGTCCCCGCTTGCTGCAGCAGGTTGTGCCTGAGCATGCCGTCCCCGACGCTGCCGGCTGGTTGCCTAATCGTCACGAAGGACGGTTCACCGACATGCCACCCGGCCTTGTTTCATGGAGCTTCCACGCCACGCCTCAAGCACGTCGCCGCAAGCTGCGGTGCGGGGCGCTCTCGCTGTCGCCCTCGCCGTTGGAGGGTCGGCCTTGCCCGCGTCAGGGCGCGAGCCGGTGAAGCCGTCGCGTGGAGAAGCTGAGTCGGCCCTATCTCCTCTCGGGAGCGGGCGGCCCCTGCGTCCTTGTCTCGTTGTGAATCCTGGCGAGGGCGCGGCTGCGCCTTGGGCTTCATGGCCGCAACCTTCCAGCGAAAGCAATTTCCCCGCCGCTGCGCGGCTTCCTCGCGCAGCAAATTCCTTTCGCTTCCAGGTGCTCCACGGTGTTGCGCCCGCTGCGCGGTGCGGCCAGCCCATCCCTCGCCGGCCGGTTCACAACAAGGACGCGATGGGCGCGACCTTGTTCAACCCGAAAGGAGAAAACATCATGGCAAACATCGGCAACTTCACCGCAGAGAAAGATGGCTTCACCGGCACGCTCCGCACCCTGACGCTCAACGCCAAGGCCAAGTTGGTTCCCAACGACAAGGGCGACAGCGAGAACGCCCCCGACTTCCGCCTGCAGGCGGCCGGTCACGACATCGGCGCGGCGTGGAAGAAGACCAGCGAGGCCGGGCGGGACTACCTGTCCGTGACCCTCGACGATCCTTCGTTCCCGGCACCGATCTACGCCCGCCTGATCGAGGACGAGGGCGGCGTGCACCGCCTGATCTGGTCGCGCAGCAAACCGCAGGCGGCCTGACGGCCGTCTCACGCGCCCCGCCCTCGTGGCGGGGCGCAACTTCTATTTGGTCTGCCCCATCTACTCCAGCAGATCGGGTAGGCAGTCCGCGAATTCGGGCTGGATCTTGGTCATTGGCTTGGCGATGGCCTCATCGCCAGTCAGGATCGCGAGCGCCATGCCGGTCATTGTCGTCAGGCCGTTGCCGTTGCGTAGGACCTGCAGGGCAAGATGAACCGGGAAGCCCTCCGCACTGCGACGTAGTGGGTGGATGCCGCCATGCACGAACGAGTTCATCGCATGCCACGATACGTTCTTGAAGCGCACTAGCATCTGATGCGCAGCGACCGGGACGCCTTGGCCGACCCGCTTGCCGATCTGGTTGATCATTTCGCTGGCGCCTGGCAGGTTTTTCGCCGCCTGTTCGCTCTCCAGTGTGAGCGGAGCCAGCAGCTTGGCGATGGCTTGGTCGCTGGCCGCATAGATCAGCCACATGGCACGGGTGAGCGCCTCAAACTGCAGACGCATCAGGCTGACGGCCGAGTTGGGAAGCCCGAATGCCATCAACGCCCGCAGTGCGGCTCCGTGCTCCAGCGCGACGAAACACATGCCGAAAGCAGCTTCGCCGCGGAGCGAACCATCGAACTCCGCACCATCAAGCAATGACAGCAGCTTCTCGTGCAGTTCGCCGGAGCGATGGAGCATACGTTCCAGCGGATCATCCGGATTCGGGTTTTCTTTCTCCATACCATCATCGTAGAGCGTGTCATGCATGCGTGCGTCTCCCGGCGATGCCGGGGCGCGTTGGCGTGCTACGCATCGAGCCGCCAGTGGCGTCTCGCCCCGTTCGGGCTTTCATCGCTGACGCCTGCGCGCTGCACTTGCCATACCATAAGGGATAGCAGTCTTGATGCCGGCATGGCTTGCCGCTACTTGATCCGCAGTCGCCTCAATAGTTTGGCCAACCCGATGGCATATTCCTCTGAGCTGGTGAAGTCCGCGTAGAGCTTGCCCTGCAGAAAGGCGGGGAGCTGGCATTTCTCATACAGCAATGGAAGCACGACGACTTCACCGCTGGCGATTTCACGGTTGATCGCAATATCGAGTTCCTTCTTGACCCACGGCGCATCAATGGATTTCGCGGATAATACGACCCCGATGTAGCGGGTCTCTTTCATACCTTCTTCGATCTTTGCCGTGAGCGAATCGCCGACATCGATCTCGGCTTCATCCACCCACACTTGAGGTACCCCGTGTTCGAGAAGATCCTTGCGAAGCTGCCGGACGAATGGTTTGTCCGCACTGGTGTGGCTCAGAAAAATCCCGTGATACTTTTCCTGATGGGGATCTGCTTTCACCAACTCGACGGCATCGAGAATAAGCCTGTTGGTGGCGGCTTCGGAGGAGGGCGGAGTGACGAGCCAGCCGGCTGTCGAGCCGATGGCAACGCGTCCGCCCAGACTGTAGCCCTCGGGTGTGGACGCGATGGAGACGTAGCCCTCATGGTCATCATCGGCCAGACAAAGGCTCCATCCAGCTGTAGCCAAGGAAGCAAAGTACCGCGCAAACGGACTTTCGTGGTCAATAGCACCCATCCGTCGACCTTTCTTGAGCTGGAGATCGCCGCGCTTGACCAGTTTTGCTACTGCAGGCGCGGCGTAACCGTATGAGGTTTCCCGATAGCCGAAGAAATTCATTCGCTTGGGCTCGGCGAGGCACCAGACGACCGTCGCACCAGCGGCGATGGCGGCCTCAAGCTCTTTCTCCCTATCCGTACTGTCGAATACCGTATCGAGGTCGTACTGGTCCTTCTTCCTCTTCAGATCACCGAGCTCGTTGGGAGAGTTGGAGAACTCGCCTTCCTCTCCGAACAGGAAGTGCGAATAGCTCTTTGGATGAATGACGATGACATCGTATTCGTACAGGGCGAACGCTGCGCGTTCCTGATCAACGGACGGTTGGCACAACCCGAGGTTGTCGAATTCAACGCCATCGATCGCGGTGCCGGAATATTTCAGACCAACAGTGAGCACTCTTTTCATGGGCGTCCTATTCAACATGAAACCGTGGCACGCAGAGCGCCAAAGCGTGGCCTTGCGTATCGATCAAAGAGGGACTGCCTTGGCGCGTGAACAGCGTGTGGCCCCGTTGGGTCCATCGGGTTCAATTGACCCGGAATCAATGGTGCGCGGTGGTCCGCGCTGCTATGACCATCTCTTGCAGTTCCCGACGTACCTGCTCCAACAGTTGCTCGGTCTTGCGGTCGTTTGCGCCGGCATAGGCCAGCGTCAGCAGCGTGAGCGGGTGGATGCCCATGACCTCGCATAGCGCGGCCAGCTTGTGCAGAGTGGGACTTTTCAGGTCGCGCTCCAGCGTGCTCAGATACGTGCGGCTGGACACGTCGGAAAACGCTTCCTGGCTCAAGCCACGCGCTTTCCTGACCGTCTTCAATGCCGCCGCGAGTCCGAGCTTGGCCGCCACCTGGGGTTTCCCCTAAAAATCAAGATGACAGCCGATTGAGTCCTATAGGGCTACAATCTATAGTGTTCATTAGCCAAGGCTGATTTCCCGTATCCGCGCCTTTGCGCCGATCCGCTTGTGGGGATGCCTTCCCATCCGAGGAATCGCGTGCGTGCTTCTACGGAAATCCACCAAGGCGGTTTCGCACATGTGCGCTTTCGCGGATACATAGGCAGGTGCATCCGTGCTTTCACGCAAAAGCACGGAGCCGGAGTGGGGGATGTGTGCATCCGTCCATAAGCACGAATGCGCGGTGGCGTATCCGTGCGGTACCGGCAGCGGCATAGGTGGGGTCGATACTCGGGGGGAGGCAATCTTGTGGGGACGGTGACCGTGAATTCCCTCGTGACCGACGAGGAGCGTGCACAGCTGTTGGCGAACGGCGAGGCTCGCGCTGCGGCAGGGGATTTCGATCCGATGCCGGTCGTCAAGCTGTTCACGCCGGACGCGCACGCTACCTGGTTGCTGGCCGCGCTCGATCCCGCCGATGGGGACACGGCTTGGGGGCTTTGCGATGTCGGCATCGGCATGCCCGAACTGGATACCGTGCGGTTGTCGTCCTTGGCGTCCATTGTCGGCCCGCGGGATCGGCCGGTGTTGCGCGATCGGTATTTCTGCCCGGCCCGGCGGTTGTCGGAGTACGCGCGGCTGGCCCGAGCTAACGGCTCGATTCCCGACTGATCGGTAGTGGCACAGCGCAGGCAAGTGCGGTGCATTGTCTCATTTTCGGTCTTGCGCGAGACCGACACGGCAACAATCGCGATTGTTGCGCCAGAGGTCAGGTGCCTGACGTAAACGGCCGATATCGAAAGCGCGGTCCGATGCACTCTGGCCGGTGAAGCGCGGAACACAGCGCCCGCGACCGCCGCACCCGGACGCGCCGCGCCGTAGACCGGAACCAAACGGTCATCGTCTAGCCAGCCCGGTCGCCATGACGTTTTGACGATCGCACGCGGTTCGCGGCGTCCGCCGCGACGCCTTGCGTTGCCATCGAGGTGCGCCATGACCGGTCCTGCCCCCTATGCCTGGCACGCCAGTGCCGCCTATCTCTACGTGCTGCATCTCGATGGCCCAGCACTAGCCTGGGAATACCTGCGTCGCCATCCCGACTACCGCCGCGACTGGCGCCATCACGGCCGTACCGGCGCGGTGGCACGATGGGGATTGCACATGCTGGAAAACCCCAACCTGGATGCGCGCGATGCGCATCCGGTCTGGTATCCCGAACCGGCGGGCGTGGTGCAGCTGCATCCCGATCTGGCGCCCGCCGCGGATGCCATGCGGTTCGACTTCTGGAGCGTCGCCGGCCACAAGCGGCTGTTCCACGATGGCCGGCACCTGGCATTGACCGTCTGGTCGCCGGGGCACTGGCAGCGCTTCGCGCTCGCCTTGGCGCTGGAACAAGGTATGCCCTATGTCCAGGCCGTTCACGGCGGCGATCCCGCGTTGCCGCCCCTCGCCAGCGACCCGGTGCCGTGGTCTCGCAGCCGGGCACGGCCCAGCCGTGGCGCGCTGCTGGAGACGCACACCTTGCAGGCGCTGGATGCCGCATTGGCGGGCGCGACGCTACGCGAGGTGGCTGAAGTGCTGTACGGGCCGGTTCGGGTTGCGGCCGACTGGCATGCCGACAGCGCACTGCGTGCCCATGTGCGACGCCTCGCGCAACGCGGCGCAGTGCTGATGCGTGGCGGCTACCGCCGCCTACTGCAGCATGCGCCGGCCGTACAGGGACGTTTGCATGGGCCTGCAGAACGTCCCTGAGCAAACCGCCGTTCCTTCCCGAGACTGCCCCCATCCGGCCGTGCTGCGGCCGCTGGCGCCCTCAACCGATGGAGGCTCCCCTCATGCGACCCGCTCCCGTGCGGCCCTATGCCGCCCATACTGCTGCGCTGCCACCGGCCGCAACCACGCAACCGCCGCGCTACCTGACCAACGACGAAGCGGCCGGCTACCTGCGGTTGTCGCCGCGCACGCTGGAAAAGCAGCGTGTGCTGGGTGGCGGACCGCGCTTCCGCAAGTTTGGCCGGCGGGTCATGTACGCCGTCGCCGATCTCGACGCCTGGGCCGACCAGCGGAGCTTCGAGGCCACATCCGATCCCGAGTACGCCGAGTGCCACGCGGCGGACAGCCGTGCGCGCTGACCGGCCGCGTGCCGGCGGCCATCGCCATGTCCCGGCCCGCATGCGAACCGCTTGTACCGTTCCGTGCGCTGCCGGGCGACATGGCTCCGCGCGACAGCCAGGATCTGATGGCCTTTCCGTTCTTCTCGCTGGCGAAGTCGCGGCGCACGACGCCGATCGACTTCCAGGCTGGCGGCGTGACCATTCGCGTGGAAGGGACGGCCGAGCACGGCATCGCCACCATCTGGGATGCGGACATCTTGATCTGGGCCGCCAGCCAAATCGTCGAAGCCCGCGATGCGGGCATTCCGACCTCGCGGCTGATGCAGGCCACGCCCTACGAGATCCTGCGCTTCATCGGCCGGGGCACGTCGCTGCGCGACTACCGGCGCCTCAAGGCCGCGCTGGATCGGCTGCAATCGACCACCGTAGCCACATCCATCCGCGAGACGACCGGCCGGCGCCTGCATCGCTTCTCGTGGATCAACGAGTGGAAGGAGCGTGCCGATGCGCGCGGCACGCCGCTGGGCATCGAGCTGATCCTGCCGGACTGGTTCTACGCGGGCGTGCTCGACGCCGCGCTGGTGCTGACCATCGACCCGGCGTACTTCCGGATCACGGGCGGCATCGAACGCTGGCTATACCGCTTGGCGCGCAAGCACGGCGGACGCCAGCACAGTGGCTGGCAATTCGATTTTCGACACCTGCACCGCAAGTCCGGGAGCGCCGCGCGCTACTCGGACTTTGCCTACGACCTGCGCGCCTTGGTGGCGCAGCAGTCGCTGCCCGGCTATGTGCTGAGCATCGAACGGCTGTCGGTGGATGGAGTGGAATGGCTGACGTTTCGGCCCGTGCCATTCACGGCACGGGGATAACACGGGGACAAACGGTGAATAGCCTCGTGCTATCAGGCGTACCGAGACTCGTGCTATCGGGAGTACGGCACTCGTGCTATCAGGAGTACGCATCTGCCGCAGACCCAACAATGGCGCGGGGTCGCGCGTCCCCTAACTTCTCTAACTTAAAAGCATTAACGGGTAGCAGCGCCCCATCGTTACGGTGCACAAACGCTGGTGGACCAAAGCCACCGATTTGCGCGCGGCAGGGAACGGCCGGCTTTCCCCCAGGGAGGTCGGCATCATGATCGTCGCCTTCCTCAACCAGAAAGGTGGCGTCGGCAAGACCACGCTCGCCACGCACGTCGCCGGCGAGTTGGCGATGCGTGGCCATCAGGTCATCCTGCTCGATGCCGACCCGCAGGGATCGGCACTGGACTGGACGCAGCGACGCGCCCAGCAGGGCTTGCCACGGCTGTTCAGCGCCGTGGGCCTTGCCCGCGAGACGCTGCACCAGGAAGCGCCGGAGCTGGCCCGTCGCGCCGATCATGTCGTCATCGACGGCCCGCCGCGCATCGCCGCGCTGGCGCGCTCGGCGCTGCTGGCGGCCGAGCGCGTGCTGATCCCGGTGCAGCCCAGCCCCTACGACCTGTGGGCGTCGGCAGAGATGGTGGCGCTGATCCGCGAGGCACAGATGTTCCGTCCGGCGTTGCGCGCGTCCTTCGTCATCAACCGGCGCGTCAGCACGACGATCATCGGCCGCGAGGCACGCGGCGCGCTCGCGGAGCAACCCTTCCCGGCGCTGCGCGCCGAGGTGCATCAGCGCATCGTGTTCGCTGACAGCGCGGCCGCAGGGCGTCTCGCCCGCGAGACGGTGCCCGGCAGCATCGCCGCACGCGAGATCGCCGCCCTCGCCGATGAACTGTTGCGATGGTCATCATGAACGCGACCAGCGGCAAGCGCATCGCCATCGGCGCGCGTCCGCCGGCGGACCCGCACGCCGAAGCGTGGGTTCGCCAGGGCGATGGCGAAGCGCTCCAGAAAGGCGATCTCTACACCGCGCGTCTGACGCTGGACGTCACCCCTGCGCTACGTGCGCGCATCAAGGTCTCGGCGTTCACGCAGGGCGTGACCGTCGCCGAGCTGTTGCGCGTACTGCTGGAGCGCGAGTTCCCGGAGTACACGCCATGAATGTTGCCACGCAGGCGGCCGCGAACGCGTCGCCGCAGCCGTTACCCGCGCTCGCCGGCCAGGCGGCGCTGACGCGCGTCTCGCTGGCCTTCGTCGCGCGACGCCTGAATCTCTACCTGCGCTTCGGCGCGCCGGTGCGTGTCATGGCGTGGGATCGCTGGCGACGCGTCGCCGTGTTCGTGCCGGCGTCGATCTTCTGTCGCATCCGCTGGGAAGCCAACGACTACAGCACAACGCGCTGGCAGCTCATGGTGATGCAAGCCTGCACACCGTTGGACGCCATGCAGCGCATCCCCGGCGTGCAACCCGGTGCGCGTCTGCTGCTGCATGCCGAGAGCGAATGCCAGGTGCGGGCCGCGCTGGAACGCATCGACGCCATTGAGGCGCAGGGCACGGCCGCCACCGACGTGTCGCCCGCGTACTGGCGCACGCTGGGCAACCGCCTGGCGGCCCACCAGCCGCTGCCGGACTACACCGCTGCGCGGCATGCCGCCTGGCTTGCCGGGAGGGTGCTGCAATGACGACGTCCTCGGCACTCGACAGGCCTGCATGTCCTCGCTCGCGCCGTCGCGCTCGCCTCGTACTGGCGAGCCTTTCGGCATGCGGCCTCGCTGCGCTGGCCTGGGCATTTTTCGTGTCGCCGCTGCCGCGCTTCGTCTACAACCCGTCCGACAGCGTGGCGGTCGGCTGGTATCGCGTCGATCCGCCCAAACCCGGCGTATCGGCGCCGCACGTCGGGAGCCTCGTGCTGGTACCGCTGCCGGCCGCTGCCGCGGCGCTGGCCGCGCGACGCGGCTACCTGCCGAGGGGTGTTCCGCTGCTCAAGCCGGTCGCTGCGGTCGCGCCGCAACGAGTGTGCGTAACCGACGGTCGCGTGCGCATCGGCGGCGTGCTGGTGGCCATCGTACTGCGCAGGGATGGTATGGGCCGGCCGCTGCCATTCTGGCCGCAGTGCCGGCGCCTTCGTCCTGGCGAACTGTTCCTGCTCGGCACGACGAATCCGGCGTCGTTTGACAGTCGCTACTTCGGCCCAGTAAGCGCATTTGCCGTGCTCGGCATCGCGCATCCGGTGTGGCTGGAGACACGCCGATGATGGCCGCCGACTCGCTACGCTTCGCCGTGTCCATCGGCCTGTCGTTGCGGTGGTTCCCTCCGTGTCGTCGCGCGGGTCGTGCGGGTGCCTTCGCACCGCACGTCGCGCGACATCCGGCGAGGTCTCGCCCCGTGCAGATGGCTTACCCCGAGCGCACCATGCCGGTGGCATGGCGGACGCGCGCCCACGGTCACGCTGTACGAGGTGCTGCACCGCCAGCGCGCTGCAGATTGGAGCGACGGCGCAAGTCAAAGGCGCAGGGCAAGATAAAGGGTCGCAGCACTCCGTGGCGCGAAAGAGCCGTCTGCACATGGGGGTGGCGCGGCACGCGCCAAGGGTCGGCAGCGTGCCGCGAGCGTGCGCAGCGCAGCGCTGGCAGGTGTGAAGGCGCGTGCTTCGCGCGCGGGGCGGCGTTGGACAGGGAGGGAGCCGTCGCATGAGCCGCCACGACGACGACCGTTTCCGTATCCGGCCAGGGGCGCCCAGACATCGCGGCGACGCCTTCATCAACCAAGTGCTGCGGCAGACCAGCAAGGCCGGCGCGCGGGCCGGCAAGACGATCCGCAAAGCCGGCCAACGTCCCGGTGCTCGACTTGGGCGCGGCCACGTCGCGGCGCGCTTTGCGGGCCGGGGCCTTGGGCCGAACGCCCGGCGCGTTACTGTCAAGGTGCGGCTGGTCAACCTGAAACAAGCCGGCCGACGCTCGACCGCTGCGCACCTGCGCTACATCGAGCGCGAAGGCGTCGACCGCCAGGGCGGGCCGGGCCACGCCTACGGGTCGACGACCGATGCCGCCGACCTCGACGCGTTCAAGGAACGCGGCGCCGATGACCGCCACCAGTTCCGCTTCATCGTCTCGCCGGAGGATGCCGAACACATCGATGACCTGCGCACCTACACGCGCCACCTGATGGCGCGCGTGGAAGCCGACCTGGGCACCCGGCTGGAATGGGTGGCAGTCGATCACTGGAACACCGACAACCCGCACACGCACATCGTCCTGCGCGGCAAGGATGACACCGGCAAGGATCTCATTATCGCCCGCGACTACATTGCCAAGGGAATGCGCCGGCGGGCGTCGGAACTGGCGACCGAATGGCTGGGGCCGCGTACCGAACTGGAGATGCGGCACGCCATGCGGCGCGAAGTCGATCAGGAGCGCTGGACGGGTCTGGACCGTACCTTGCAGCGCGAGGCCCTGGACGGCTTGCTGCGGCCGGAAACCTTGGCTGCCCCCAAGCTGCAACGACAACGACAACTGCTGCTTGGACGCCTGCAACGCTTGCAGCAGATGGGCCTGGCGACCGAGCGGCCGCCCGGCACCTGGGCGATCCACGCCGACGCCGAGCCGACCCTGCGGGCCATGGGCGAGCGCGGTGACATCATCCGTACGATGCAGCGAGCCATGCGTGGCCGGCAGCGCGAGTTGACCGTATTCCAGGCCGGGGAAGAGGGGCGCGTCCTTGTGGGCCGTGTCGTCGGCAAAGGGTTGGCCGACGAGCTGCACGACAAGGACTATCTGATCCTTGATGGCACGGATGGCAAAGCGCACTACGTTGCGCTGCCGCCACGGTCGGAGCCGGAGCAGTACCCGACTGGCGCCGTGGTGGAAGTGAAGGGTTCGGCCGATATGCGTGCGGCGGACCGGAATATCGCCGGACTAGCCGTCGATGGCGTGTACCGCACCGACCATCACGTGGCCATGGCGCAAGGGCAGGCCACGCCCGATCGTGATCCGCGCGAGGTGGTGGCGACCCACGTGCGCCGGCTCGAAGCCCTTCGCCGCGCCGGTATCGTAGAGCGCGAGGCCGAAGGCGTCTGGCGTGTGCCCGACGATTTGGAGGAGCGAGGTCGCCAGTACGACGCGCAGCGGCTCGGCGGCGGTGTAGCGGCAGAGCTGAAATCGCACTTGCCGATCGAGCGGCAGACCCGCGTTATCGGCGCCACCTGGCTCGACCAGCAGTTGATCGGCGGCGGCCAGGGGCTGGGCAACCTGGGCTTTGGGGTCGAGGTAAAGGACGCGCTACACCAGCGTGCCGACTTCCTGGTCGAACAGGGGCTAGCCGAGCGGCGCGGGCAGCGCGTCGTCCTCACGCGCAACCTGCTGGCGACGTTACGAGGGCGCGAACTGGCGAAAGCTTCGCAGGACATCGCCAGCGAAACCGGCCTGGAGCATCGGCCGGTGGCCGACGGGCAGCGCGTGGCGGGCATCTACCGGCGTAGCGTCCTGCTCGCCAGCGGACGCTACGCCATGCTCGATGACGGCATGGGATTCAGCTTGGTGCCGTGGAAGCCGGTGATCGAACAGCGGCTGGGGCAGCAGCTTGCCGCAACCGTACGCAGCGGCGGCGTGTCTTGGGACATCGGACGGCAGAGGGGCATGTCAATCACGTGATGCGGGGGCTCACCTATCAGGGGTCCGGGCAGCCCGGCGTTCCACTCGAGAGGGCCCGCTACGCATCCTACGGCGTCAGCATGTTTTAGGGGCGGGTAGGGTGGATGGCATGCTGCTGCATTTAACAAAAATGGCCTATAAAAATCTACCTTTTATGCCGTCTCTCCTTACGTTGCATCGTGCATGTCGGTGGGTCGATGATGTGCCCGAAAACCACGTGTGGCGGCATCCGACATGGCTCATCGCTACGACGATCTTCTAGAGATGGCACGGGAGGTTCCCGCGAATGGCGATATGCGAACGCACGGCTTCGCAGCGTTCTCGCGCCTGCAGTACGGAGGGCTGTTGAGCTTCTTGCGCCGTCGCACAGCCAACGAAGAGGACGCCCGGGATGCCGCTCAAGAAAGCATGATGCGGCTGATGCGTTACCGCGACACCGAGCCTGAAGTGGCCTGGAAGCCGCTGCTCTACCGCATTGCCATCAACGTAGTAGGCGAACAATACCGCCGCGGCAGCGCGCGCCAGAGCACCCACCACGTGCCGATCGACGACTTGGAGCTGGTTTCCGATGAGCCGACCCAGGAGGAGCTGGTAACGCATGCACAACAGGAAGCCTTGCTGCGTAAGGCGCTTCTATCGCTGCCACCGCGGTGGCGGCAGGTCTATTTGCTGAGCCGGATGGGAGGCATGACGTATGCCGAGATTGCCACCCATTGCGGCATTTCTGTGAAAACCGTCGAGAAACACATGACGAACGCTCTGGCCGCGTTGTGCGACAGGGTGGGGTCAGGAGCCGCTGATGCATCTTAGGGAACATGAACAGGCGTCTGCCACCGATCACCAGGCGACCACAGACGGCCCGGGTACGCCTGCACTTAGTCC
The DNA here is from genome assembly GCF_001428405.1 of Frateuria sp. Soil773. Classification (GTDB taxonomy): domain Bacteria; phylum Pseudomonadota; class Gammaproteobacteria; order Xanthomonadales; family Rhodanobacteraceae; genus LMSL01. The sequence goes on along the minus strand of NZ_LMSL01000039.1, from coordinate 238,199 downwards.
AGGGGTATCGAAATAGCATGGCGGTGCAGCCTACCAGTGCTGAAGTCCGCGCCACCGCGCAGCGGTGGTTTGCGCGGCTGTTGGCGTCCGATTGCAGCGAGTCCGAACGTGCCGCGTTCGTTCGCTGGCGTACGGCCGATCCGGCGCACGATGCGGCCTATCGCCAGGTCGAGGACATCTGGACGCGCAGCGCCCGGATGCGGGAGGATCCCGCCATCGCCATGGCCCTGGCGGAAGCGCTGCAGCCCGCCAAGTGGTACTACCCCATATCGAGCCACAAGTGGCTGTCACTGGCCGCGGCGGCAGCGGTGATTCTGGTGGTGGCGACGGCATCGTGGTGGTTCTGGCTGGGGAACGCGTCGGCGGTCCGCTATGTCACCGCACTCGGCGAGCAGCGTACGGTGGCGCTGGAAGATGGCTCGCGGGTCGTCCTGGATACGAATACGGAATTGCTGGTGCGCTTCGGCCACCGAGAGCGCGATCTCACCTTGAAGCACGGTCGGGCGGACTTCACCGTGCAGCACGATGCCCAGTGGCCGTTCGTCGTTCACACCGCCGAGGGATCGGTCACTGCCACCGGCACTCGGTTCCAGGTCCGTGTGCAGGACGACAAGAGTACGGTGACGTTGCTGCAGGGCGGGGTAAAGGTCGCCACGAACGATGCTGCCAAGTCGGTCATATTGACGCCGAGCGAAAGCATCATTCTGGAACCGTCCGGCCGGCTCGGTGCATCCCACGCGGTTTCAGACGCGGAATTGAGCAGCTTGCGCGGCTGGACTCAAGGGAACTTGGTCGTCAAGGGATGGCCGTTGACGGCGGTACTCGCGGAAATGAATCGCTATTCCAGTACCAAGCTGCGCCTGGGCGATCCGAGCCTGGGTAGCACGTCAATCAGTGGCGTATTCAAGGCTGGCGATCAGAAATCGTTTGCCATGGCCTTGGAGTACGGATGGGCGATTCATGCCGATCTGCGGTCCGCCGACAACGAGATCGTGCTGACCCGGCGATAGGCCGACCATTGGCGGGTGTTATCGCTCGCTTCCCTTACTCTTTCCGACGCGAGAAATTCCCTTGCAGCGCGCCTCCCTTTTGTTCCTGATCGTGGCTTCGGCATTTTCGTTCACCCTGCATGCCGAAGTGCCGGAGGGCATACCCAGGACGCTCGCGCAGGAACGTGCCGCACGCGTTTCCGACATCCATTACGCATTGCATTTCTCGCTCGTGTCGCATGCGGCGACGACCGAGGCCAGCGAGACGTTGGAATTTACGCTCAGCGATGCGGGCCAGCCGCTGCTGCTCGATTACCGTGATGGCCGGCTGAAATCACTCACGATCAACGGACACGCAATCGCGCCGACGCTGAGCAACGGCCATATCGTGTTGCCTGTCGGCGATCTGCACGTTGGCAAGAACGTGGTCGCGGCGAGCTTCGCCTCCCATGTGGCCACGGCGGAAAAGGCCATCACCCGCTTCGACGATCCGGTCGACGGTGCCGAATACCTCTACACGCTGTTCGTACCCATGGACGCGAGCATGGCTTTCCCGTGCTTCGACCAGCCAGACTTGAAGGGTAGGTTTCAACTGACTTTGGACGCGCCGGTCGCTTGGACGCTGCTTTCCAACACGGCAATGGCCCGTCGTGAAGCGAGCAGCTCCCAGCAGCAGGTGGCGTTCGAAGAAACCAAGCCCATCAGCACCTATCTGTTTGCCTTCGCAGCTGGTCCATTTGTGAAGGTGCATGATGAAGAAGGGCTGCCGGGCCTGTACGTGCGCAGGTCGAAAGCCGCAACGGCCGAGAAGGAAGCGCCGGAAGTGCAGCGGATGGCCGCCGACGGCATGCGCTACCTGTCCGGCTACTTCCGGCAGCCCTTCCCCTTTCCTAAGTACGACATGGTGCTGATCCCCGGCTTCGCCTTCGGTGGCATGGAGCATGCGGGTGCCACCTTCCTGCGCGAGGAATCGGTGCTGTTCCGCACGGCGCCCACGCAGACCGATCTACTCAACCGCGACATCGTCGTCCTGCACGAACTCACGCATCAATGGTTCGGCGATTTCACCACCATGCGCTGGTTCGACGATCTGTGGCTGAAGGAAGGATTCGCGGAATACATGGCCTTCCAAGCCCTGGATACGCTCAAGCCGCAAGACCATGTCTGGAAGCGTTTCTACGAGCTGATCAAGCCGGGTGCCTATGACATCGACCAAACGCAGGGCACCACGCCGATCTACCAGGACATCTCCAACCTGACGGATGCGAAGTCGGCATACGGGGCCATCGTCTACAGCAAGGCGCCCGCCGTATTGAAGCAGCTTGCCTATGTGCTGGGACCGAAGCATTTCCGCGAAGGGTTGGTCCGCTATCTGGCCGGTCACCCCTACGGCAACGCGGCGTGGAACGACCTGATCCACGCCTTCGAAGCGGCCAGCGGGCAACCGCTGGACCAGTGGGCAGAGGCATGGATACGCCGTCGCGGCATGCCCATGGTGCAGGCAGACTGGTCGTGCCGGGAGGGCAGGCTCGATCACCTCGTGCTGACGCAACACGATGTGTTGGGCACGAACACATTGTGGCCGATCGCATCCAAGGTATTGCTGGGGCATGCGGATGGCACGCAGACCTTGTTGGATGCGCGCTGGAACAAGCAAAGCGCGGCGGTACCCGGTGCGGCTGGGCAAGCATGCCCCGCCTACGTTTTCGCCAATGCGCAGGACGAAGGCTACGGCTTGTTCCTGCTGGACAAGCAAAGCCTCGCCTACGTCGCGGCGCATCTCGACGCCGCCAGGGGCGGCATCGCCGAGCCCTTCCTGCGTTCGATGCTATGGGGTTCGCTGTGGCAAAGCGTGCGGATGGCGCAATACGATCCGGCCCGCTATGCCGAATTGGTGCTGCACAATCTGCCCGATGAAAGGGACACGCCGCTTGTGGAGCGCCTGTTGGCGCATGAGCAGACCGCGCTGCACCACTATGTAGGCGTGGCGCGGCGGCGCGAGGTGGGGGCATCCCTGTCGCGTATGGCCATCGGGCGCATGAGCAGCGACCCCGATCAGGATTTGCGCATCACCTGGTTCCATGCACTGCCCGGATTGGCCGAGGTGGAACCTGGCCGGTCGGCGATGAAATCGCTGTTGCGGGGCAAGTTGAGCATTCAAGGCGTGCAACTGCGGGTGCAGGACCGCTGGAGGCTGGTCACCGCCTTGATCGCTTACAACGACCCGGAGAGCGAGGCCCTGCTGACGTCCGAACAGCAACGTAGCGGTGCGGACGATGGCCCAAAATACGCCTACGTCGCGCGAGCTGCCAAGCCCGACAAGGCCAACAAGCAATTCTACTTTCACGATTACCTGAACAATCCGAAACGCTCGGAAGACTGGATCACGCTGAGCCTGGACACGTTCAACTACTGGAACCAACCGGATCTGACCGAGCCATTCGTCAAGTCGGCCCTGGATGCCCTGCCGCAAATCAAGCAGCAGCGAAAGATTTTCTTCCTGATGGATTGGGTCGATGCCTTCCTTGGCAACCAGGAGTCGCCTGAGATCGACCGGCAGGTGCATGCCTACCTGCAATCCAAGGGGATGGACGCCAACCTGAAGCTGAAGGTCCTGCAGGCGCTGGACGAGCTGGACCGGACGGTGAACATCCGCAGGACTTATGGCGTGAAGTAAGCCGCTATGACCACCGGTCGGCGGCGATGTCCCCGGCAGGGGGACGCTGCCCTGATGAACCAACCCAGGGCCGGCCAAGAATTTTCTCCCGCGCGGTAGGGTCTCCTCCCCTCCCATGCATTACAGGATCGTGACGGACCGATGTTCGTTGCGCTAAGGATGATATTGGCGGCCAGCAACCTATCCGTGGGGGAGGGGACATGAAGGCTGATTCAAAGAACGTTCGTACGATGCGTGGCTTTCCGCGACATCGGTTGTACGTAGGTCTATTCGCCGCATTGGCTGCATTGGCCGTAGATTTCCCGGTGCAGGCACAACAAGCACGCGCCGTGGATATCGCGCCGCAGCAGTACAGCATCGCGGCAGGGGAGCTGGGCGATGCGCTCAATCAATTGGCCGCCCAGAGCCAGATGCAGATCTCCTACGCGCCCGAACTGGTGCAGGGCAAGACGGCGCCCGCCATCAGCGGGCACATGACATGGCGAGAGGCGCTGGACAGACTGCTGGCGGGCAACGGGCTCGAATACAGCGTGGTCGGCCAAAATCTGGTCGCCATCCGAAAGTCGGGGCCACACCACCCGCGGACGGCGCCCCGTTCATCGGGGGACGGTCCTCGCGCCGTACCGAGTCCGCCGCCTGCATCCAAGCCGACGACACTCCAGTCCATAACGGTGCTCGGTTCGCTGCTCCCGCGTACACGCATCGAAACGGCGAGCCCGTTGGTCGTGATTTCCGCGGAAGACATCAAGAACCACGGCTTTTCGAGCGTGGCAGACGCATTGCAAAACCTCTCCTTCAATACCGGCGCCAGCAGCAATAACGGCCTCAATGCCGGTACTACCGGTCAATCGAAGCCTTGGGCTACGAAGACCGTCAGCTTGTTCGGCCTTGACCCGAGCTACACCAAATTCCTGATCAACGGGCGGCCGATGCCGACTTCTTCGCAGATCGCGGAGAGCAATAACTCAGACGAGTTGTACAACAATCTGAGCGGCATCCCGATCGACATGGTCGAGCGCATCGAAGTCCTGCCTGGTGCGCAGTCATCGTTGTACGGGTCCGATGCGATCGCCGGCGTCATCAACATCGTGCTCAAGAAGCACGTCCAGTTCGGTACGCTCGATGCGCGCTACGGCTGGTATTCGGACGGCGGTGGGCGCGAACGGATGGTGAGCGCGTCCGACAGCTTCGAGATCGGCAAACTGAGTCTGATGGTCGGCGCGCAGGTGAATGATCAGCAGCCGATGTGGGATTTCCAGCGTAAGGTCACCGCACAGAACTATGCAGGCGGCATCAGCCCACAGCAGGCGACAACGAATATCTATGCCCTTGGATATTCCGGAGCCACATATTTGCCGACGCAGCCGAGCGATTGCGGCAAGCTGACCGGGTTGTGGGGAGGCAGTGAACGTTATTACCTGGATCCAGTTTATGGCCCTTATTGCGGTTCGGTGAAAACCGAGGCGTACAACACTTTGCTCAACAAGGACCGGAACGCAAGCCTGAGCGTACACGCCGATTATGCCGTCAATGACGACGTGAATCTGTATGCCGACCTGCTCTACAACTACGAAGAGCAGGCGCACGCGTTGGACAAGCTCTTCGCTCCGATAATCTACGACCCGAACCTCGACGATGATGTGATCATCTGGCGTCAATTCGCACCCGAGGAAATATCCCATAGCCTCGATGGCCTGTTGACGCAAAGGAACTACGAGAACACCTACACCGCCACGATCGGCGGTAAGGTTGATTTCGGCGCGGGCTGGGACCTGGATGTCGGCTTCACCCGCGCCTATGAACGCTCCGACGAGCGTTCGAGCGAGATGCTGGCAACCGGTATCCCCGGTTCGTACGGCAATACGGTGCTTGGTCCGCAGCTAGGTACAAGCGCCGATGGTTCCCCCATCTATTCGCCGAATTACAGCCTGCTGGCCACGCCGCTCACACCTGAGCAATTCGCGGGGTATCTGGGCGCCGGGTCGAACAGGAGCACCGATCGCAACGATCAACTGCGCGCGCAGTTGACGCAGAGCTCGCTGTTCACACTGCCCGGCGGCGATGCAGGGCTGGCACTCGTGGTCGAGAAAGGCTATGAGACGTGGAAGTATCTGCCTTCCCCGGCGTTCACATCGGGTGAACTGTACGGCGTCGCCTTCGCCTTCAATCCAAGCGAGGGCCACCGCAACCGCTATGCGACCGCGGCGGAACTGAATCTGCCGCTGTTCAAGATGCTCACCGCCGATCTGTCGGGCCGTTACGACGCCTATGATGCGGAGGGCGCGCGTTTCAGCAAACCGACTTACAGCCTGGGGCTGGAGTTTCGTCCGTTCGACAGTCTGCTGTTGCGCGGCCGGTATGCCACGTCGTTCAAGGCACCGTCGCTGACCGACGAATTCGAAGGCGGCAGCACGAGCCAGAGTTTTGCGACGGACTGGGTCAATTGCTCCCGTCTGGGGTTTACGGGAGCCAATATCGGGAATTGTCCGTATCAGTACGCGGACGAGCCCATCACTCTGATGCAGACGAGCAATCCGCATCTGCAGCCGATGACGGCCAAAAGCTGGTCCTATGGCGTGGTCTGGTCGCCCACGACAAGCTTGTCGATGAACCTGGACTATCAGCACACCTCCATCCGCAACGAGGTGTTGCAAGAATATGCGGATTATCTTCTGCAGACCCAGTTGGATTGCGAAAACGGCACGCTGGAGCCGTCCTCGCCGACATGCAAGGCCGCCAACGAACAGATCACGCGTGACCCCGTTCCACCCGGTTCGCCGTTGCTGGGGCGCATCCGCTCCGTGGCCGCCACCAAGATCAACATCGCGCACGAACTGAACAACTCCGTCATCGCGGGTCTCGACTATCGTCTTGACGCGGGAGCTTATGGCCGGTTCGGGCTGCATCTGGCCTATACGCGCGTCCTGACCCACCGCCAGCAGCAATTTCCGGGCGACGAGGAGATCGATTTCCTCAACAGCCCGGGATTCTTCAGGACGGAGTTCGGGACGAAGGCGAATGCGTCGTTGACCTGGAGCAGGCGCAAATGGGACGTCACGCTTTACGGCACCTACTTCGGGCCGACGCCGAATTTTGCCGCCGCGAACAGCAACAGTTACGACGTGCCCTATGCCGGCAAACTCACGGCGTGGCGCATCTACAACCTCAGCATCAATTATTCGCCGACGCCGACTTGGCAGCTTTCGTTGCGTGCCAACAACATCAAGAACTCCATGCCGCCGGTCGACGTTACCCAGCCCGGGTATACCAATCAACCGTTCAATGCCGGCAACTACAACCCGTTCGGTCGCGAACTCTTTGTCGAGGCGCGTTACCGGTTCGGCATCGGCGGTGACCGCTGATCGCTTGTTTCCCATCCAATTGGGCGAGAGTTCTTATGACACGTAGCTTCATTCGTACCGTGCTTGTCTCCGGCATGATGCTCTGTGGTGCGGCACATGCGCGCACGACGATTACGAATATCGATCAAGCCCTCAAGGTCGCGCAGGCCAAACAGGAGCCGGTGTTCGTCGATTTTTGGGCGACCTGGTGCCACCCCTGCCGTGCCATGGACGCCAAGGTATTGACCGGCCGCGAATGGGACGAACGCCAGAGCCGCTTCGTGCTGGTGCGCAGCGATGCGGATTCGGTGAACGGCGGTGCCTGGAGGGAAAAATTGCACATCGGAGGATTGCCGACTTACATCGTGCTCAACCCGGACGGCAGCGAGCGCGGCCGCCTGACCGGGGAAATGCAGCGTGCGGAGTTTTATCGGGCGCTTGACCGCATCCTGGATGGTCAGGAAGCGCTCATCAGGCTCAAGAAGAATGCCGCAGGTGGTTCGATCGAGGCCGTCACCAAGGTATTACATGCCTATGCGGCGCGTGATCAGCAACAAGAGAGTGGACTGCACTGGTTTGACACTCTGCCCGCCACCACGCGCGATGCCGTTCAGAGGGATGCCAAGGCCGCTGCGCAGCTTGCCGTTGTGCAGGCAAATGCCGAATTGCACCAACTGTACCGGGCGAAGAGTTCGAAGGAGAAGCAAGCTTTTGCGAAGGAGTGCCTGGCTCATGCCCAGCAGGCGCTGAGCGGCCCGCTCGAACTCGACGAGCATTTCGAGACTGCCGATACGCTGCTTTCATGCGCCATGGATTTGCCGGCGCCTCAGCGCAAAGCGCTCGCCACGGCGCAGCTGCCGACATTAAGGAAGCTTTACGACAAAGGTGTACCTGCCAGCGACTCGGGAGTCTTACGCGAAGCCACCGACACGTTGGCGTTCTACTACAAGACGCTGGGCGACCGCTCTGCAGAGAACGCCACCTACGAACACGCCATCGTGATAGCCAGCAAGGCGTTGGACGACGGCCATGGCGGTTTCGACGTCAAGCGCGATCGGGGCATGGCTGATGTTCTGAACGAACTCCTGGAGTGGCGAGGACACAAGGCCAGGCGCATCGAGCTTCTGAAGGATTTGGCCGAAGCTTATTCGGACAGCTTCTACTACCAGTCCGAATACGGCAACTATCTACTCAAGCACGGCAAGGCAGCCGAGTCGTTGCCGTATCTGGAACGCGCATCGGCCAATGCCAATGACGAAGACAAGCTCGGCATTACCTACGCGCGCGCCAAGGCGCTGATCGCGCTGCATCGTCGTCCCGAGGCTGTCAAGTTGTACGACGCGGCGTTGCAGCAATCCAAGGCGGAATTTCCGGATTTCACCGAGCAGGAGGAGAAGCGCATGAAGCTGCCACCGGACCCCGCACATTGATCAGCCGGTTTTACCTATTCCATCGCTGCCTATGTCCACATTCGAGAACGCATTGCCATGAGACCGTCCACCTTCCTTGCCTTGTTGCTCGCAGGCATCGCATTCCATGGCGCAGCGCGTGCGGAGGCCGTGCTGACCAGCGTCGATGACGCGCTCCGGGTCGCCCAAGCCAAGCAACTTCCGGTGTTCGTCGATTTCTCGGCGGCCTGGTGTCACTCCTGCCATGCCATGGAGGCCAAGGTATTGAACGGTCCGGAATGGGAGGTGATGCGGCGTCGATTCGTACTGGTGCGCAGCGACGCCGATTCGGTCGAGGGCCACGCATGGATGAACAAGCTCCATGTGGCCTTCCTGCCGACTTATGTCGTGCTCGACCCTAACGGTAAAGAGCGGGGGCAACTGACGGGTGAAATGGAGAGCGCCAGGTTTTATCGAGATCTCGACGGCCTCCTGAATAACACGCGCACGTTCGATACTTTGAAGGCCGATGCCGCGCGCGGTTCGGTCGAGGCCGTGGTTGCCGTGCTGCGAGCTTATGACGACCGCAACCGGCCACAGGACGGGCTGGACTGGTTTGCAACGTTGCCGGCAGCCACGCGCAAAGCGGTTCAGGGCGATGACAAGGCCGCAGCGAGGCTTGCCATCGTGCAGACGGATGCCGAGTCGGGTCAACTCCGCCGGCCGAAGCAGTCGCGGGCGCAGCGCGCGCGTCTTGCGGAGGAATGTCGGACGCACGCCCAGCAGGCACTGCGCGGTCCACTCGGGATGGATGACCGCTTCAGCATGGCGGGCATGCTGATCGATTGCGCTGATGACCTGTCGCCTGCGAAGCGCAAAGCGTTGGCCGCTGCGCAGTTGCCGGCGCTGGAGTCGCTCTACGAGACCAAGATGCCTACTGCGGAATCGGGTGACTTGCGCGATGCGACCTACACGCTGGCGGGCTACTACAAAGCCGTGGGAGATGCCGCCGCCGAGAAGGCCACTTACGAACGAGCGATTGCCATCGGTCGCAAGGCGCTGGATGACGGGCGCGGCGGTTTCGACGTCAAGCGCGATCAAGCCATGGCCGACGTGCTCGACGAATTCCTGAGCATGCATGGTTCCCAGGTCGATGACATCGCTTTGCGAAAGGCGATGGCCGAGGCGTTTCCCGATAATTTCATCTATCAATCCCAGTACGGCGAAAGCCTGCTCAAGCAAGGCCATGCGACGGAAGCGCTGCCCTATCTGCAACGCGCATCGGCCAATGCCAGCGCCGCGGACAAGCTCGACATCACCCATTCGCTGGCCAAGGCCCTGATTGCGCTCAATCGCCGTCCCGAAGCGGAGAAGCTGTTCTATGCGGCGCTGCATACCGCCGAGAAACAGTTTCCAAAGGCTACCAAAGACGCCGTGACGCATTGGAAACATCACGGTGGCGTCCTGTGAATATCCCGTGGCGTGCCAAGCCTGGGGGCTGTGCGCCTCGCCAGCGGTGCGCTTGTTCCAGCATCGCATCATTCGCAACTGATCAGCTTTGCAGTTGGCCACTCGTCAGTTCAAAGCCGCTGTCGGGCTCTCGTGCTTCATGCGGCCACCATTTCCACGCCTATGTAAGGTGCTCACGATGAAAGATCATGGCAGGCTCGCTCCACTTTCGCTCGGCATTCTGCTGGGCCTCGGCCTTGTTGGCGGCGCCGTACGATCCGCGTTCGCCGCCGACGCGCACGCCACGGCAGCCCAGGCAACAGCCGACGACGTCACCCGCGCAACGCTGGACAACGGTCTGCGCGTGGTGATCGTGCGCGACAGGCTGGCGCCGGTGGTGACCACGCAGATTACCTACCTTGCCGGCAGCTACGAAGCGCCGAAGGGCTTCCCGGGCACCGCCCACGCGCTGGAGCACATGATGTTCCGTGACTCGAAAGGGCTCACCGGCGCGCAACTGAACGAGCTGACCGGCAAGATGGGCGCCGGCAACAACGCATTCACCACCAACGACGCCACCCAGTTTTACTTCGCCGCACCGGTGCAATACCTCGACATGCTGCTGCGCATCGAGGCGATCCGGATGCGCGGCGCTCGTTTGACCGACAGGGACTGGGATCTCGAAAAGGGCGCCATCGAACAAGAGGTCTCGGGGGATATTTCCGATCCCAGTTATCTGGCCTACGCGCAGGCCGAGCGGATCTTGTATGCCGGCACCGGCTATGCCGAAGACGCACTGGGCTCGCGGCCCAGCTTCGACAAGACCAACGGTGCGATTCTGCAGAAGTTCTACGATCGTTGGTATGTGCCCAACAACGCCATCCTGGTGATTGTGGGCGATGTCGATCCGCAGGCGGCGCTGGCCAGGGTCAAGCAATTGTTCGGCCCCATCGCGAAAGGCAACGTGCCAGCACGTGCACCGGTCAATCTGAAACCGTTCAAGCCCCAGACCATTGCCAGGTCCACGCCGGGTGCGACCGGATCGGTGCAGTTCGTCTTCCGGATGCCTGGCCAGCAGTCGAAAGACTACGCTGCGATGAAGGTGCTGTTGGACGTGCTGGGCAACGCCCGCAGCAATCTGTCCCAACTGGCCGCGCAGGGCAAGGTGATTAGCGCCGATACCGATATGCAGCCGTTCGCACACGGTGGTATCGGCCTCGTCGAAGTCGGTTTTCCGAAAGGGGGCGATAGCAAGCAGGCTGAGGCCCAGCTCGATGGCGTCGTCGCCGAAATGTTAAAGGGCGGCTTGCCTTCCGACCTTGTCGAAGCTGCCAAGCGCCAGGAAAGAGCGCGGTTCGAGTTCAGGAAAAACAGTGCTACGAGTCTGGCCGGGGCGTGGTCAGAGGCGCTGGCGTGGCAGGGGTTGCAGTCTCCTCAGGAGATGCTCGATCGGATCGAGCAGGTCAACGTTGACGATGTGAACCGCGTCGCGCGCGAATACTTGAAGCCCGAGCAGCGCCTCACCGTGGTGCTTACACCGAACCCCGACGGCAAGCGTCCGCCGGACAGCCAGGGCTTCGGCGGAAGCGAGCAGTTCGCAAGTGACGACAAGCTGGACACGCCTCTGCCGGAATGGGCGACGGCGCAGCTCGCCAAGCTGGAAATGCCGCGCTGGACGCTCAGCCCCACGCAGATGAAGCTGTCGAACGGCATCACGCTGATCGTGCAGCCTGAGACCGTCAGCAAGACCGTTACCGTGATGGGCCATGTGGATCACAACGACGCCTTGCAGGAACCGAAAGGCCAGGAGGGCGTCGGCAAGCTGATGGGTTCGCTGTTCGACTACGGCACCACCACACTGGATCGCGGCGCCTTCCACAAGGCACTCGATGTAATCGCGGCGACCGAGTCCGCCGGCGGCGATTTCAAGCTCGCCGTTCCCAGCGAGAATTTCGACCAGGGCATGAAGCTGCTGGCCGACAACGAATTGCATCCGGCGTTCCCCCAATCCGCGTTCGACGTACAGCAGAAGACCCTTGCAGACACGCGCGCCGGCGAGCTGCAATCACCGCAGTACAAAATGATGCGCGCGCTGGACAAGGGCTTGTATCCAGCAGGCGATCCGGCGTTGCGCGAAGCCACCCCGGGAACGGTAAACGCGCTGACGCTGAAGGACGTGAGGGACTATTTCGCACGGGTCTATCGCCCCGACATGACCACCATCGTGGTGGTGGGCGATGTTGCACCACAGCAGGCCAAGGCCGTCGTCGAGGAATACTTCGGCGCTTGGAAGGCGGTCGGTACAAAGCCGGATGTAATTCCGAAGCCCGTGCCGGTGAATCCGTCGAGCTACACCGCGGTGCCGAACGACTACGCATCGCAGGACGATGTGCTGCTGGGTCAGATGTTGGACCTCGACCTCCACGATCCCGATCGCTACGCACTGGAGCTCGGCAATGACGTGCTGGGCGGCGGCGGCGCTTTTTCCTCGCGGCTGATGTTGGAGATCCGCGTCAAGCACGGCTACGCCTATGGCGCGTATTCGTCCATGGAGTTCGACCGCTCACGTTCGACCTTCTACGTGGGATACGGCAGCGATCCGAGCAAGGTGGCGCCGGTCGACAAGCTGGTCAAGGAGAATCTCATGCTGATGCAGAGTTCCTTGCTCAAGCCCGACGAGCTGACCAACGCCAAGCAGGCGCGTATTCGCTCGATTCCCCTTGATGTCTCAAGTGTCGATGGCATTGCGAAGTCGCTGCTGAAGTGGAGCTACCAGGGCGAACCGCTGAACGAGCCGATGGTTGCCGCTGAGCATTACCTCGCTCTCACCGCGCAACAGGTCCGGGACGCTTTCGCGAAGTACGTCAAGCCCGCACACCTGGTACAGGTGGTGCAAGGTCCAGTGCCGAAGCAGCACTGACCGGGCATCGGTCAGCGCCGAGGAGTATGCAGTGATGATAAGCAAGACAATGAAGCTTTGCGCGTGGGCGTGCTGGCTGGTCGCCATGCTTGCAGCAGGAAGTATGGCATGGGCCCAGGACATAGCGGGGCTGCTCCCGATCGACGAGGCGTATAAGCTCACCGCACAGGTCGACTCGCCAGGCGTGATCAAGCTGCACTGGACGATCGCGCCGGATTACTACCTGTATCGCGGGCAGATGAAGTTCGTCGGCGGGGAAGGTGTGACACTGGGCCAGGCGAAACTCCCGGACGGCAAGAAGTATCACGACCAGTACCTGGGCGACGTCGAGACCTACCACAACAGCATCGATGCGAGCATTCCGTACATGCTTGCACCAGGAACGCAGCGCATCAAGTTCTCGGTGAAGTACCAGGGTTGCCACGAAGTCGATCCGAAGATCTGCTATCCGCCGCATACCAAGGAGTTCGATCTCCCGGTACCGGGCAGCGAGGCCGCGGGTGGTGGCGGTGCGAATGGGGTGGGGCCTGCAGCGGGTGGACACTCGGAGGCATCTGCATCCACGGTAGAGACGGGATCTGCCGGGGCGAATGCGGCCTCGTTCAGTACCGGTTTGCTGGGCGCATTACTGCTCGCCTTTGCCGGCGGTCTGATCTTGAATCTCATGCCGTGCGTATTGCCGGTGCTCTCGATCAAGGCCGTGGGGTTGATCGAGAGCGGTGAAAACCCGGCGAGAAGGCGGCGCCATGCTCTCATGTACACGACGGGGGTGCTGTGTTCGTTTGCCGTCATCGGTCTTACGATCCTGGCGTTGCGCTCGACCGGGCATGCCATGGGCTGGGGTGCTCAACTGCAGCAGCCGCTGGTCGTGGGCGTGCTGGTCTGTGTGATGGCCGCGGTGGGTTTGTCCATGTCCGGCGTGGTCAATTTCGGCGCTTCGTTCGGCAATGTGGGTCATGGCCTTGCATCGCGGTCGGGGTGGACCGGCGATTTCTTCACCGGTGTGCTCGCGGTGGTGGTCGCCAGCCCTTGCGTCGCACCGTTCATGGGCACCGCACTGGCCTATGCCTTCGTGGCACCGATGTTTGCGGCGCTGGCAGTCTTTTTGGTGCTTGGTCTGGGACTCGCCTTGCCGTTTCTTCTGATCGGCTTCGTCCCGGCGCTGGGACGCATGCTGCCACGCCCGGGCGCATGGATGGAAACCTTGAAGCAGGTGTTGGCGTTTCCAATGTATCTCACCGCGGTCTGGCTGGTTTGGGTGCTTGCGCATCAACGCGGCGCCGACGCGGTAGGCCTAGTGCTTACCGCAGCGGTGCTGTTTGCGATGGCGCTGTGGTGGTTTGAGCGCAGCCGGCATCGTGGCGCACCGGCACGGGTGCTCGTCGCTTTAATAGCGTTGCTTGCTGTGGTGCCCCTGTACAGTCTTGGTCATCTACAGCCGACGTCTGTCGCGAGCCCGAGTGACCAGGGTACGGTGCCTTTTTCACCGGAGAAGCTCGCTGAGCTGCGCAAGGCCGGAACGCCGGTATTTGTGGACATGACCGCCGACTGGTGCATCACCTGCAAGGCGAATGAACATGCCGTGCTCGATACGCCAGCATTTCGTGATCTGCTCAAGCGTACGGGCACCGTCTACATGGTGGGCGACTGGACGGATGTGAATCCCGTGATCGGTACCTTTCTGCAGCAATACCACTCGCCGGGAGTGCCGTTGTACGTGGTCTTTCCCAAGGGCGACGGTGACGGCAAGGTCTTGCCGAGCGTGTTGACCATCACGCTGCTGCAGAAGGCTCTAGAGGCGGCGTCCTGACCGATGGCACCCACGAATGCGTACGGATCTTCGTCATTTGCGTTGCTTCCTCGTCCTAGCAGAGGAGTTGCACTTCGCCCGTGCCGCCGACCGACTGCACATCGACCAGTCGCCGTTGTCGCGCACGATCAAGGAGCTGGAAGAGGACCTTGGCGCGTTGCTATTCGTTCGCAACACGCGCAGTACACGGTTGACGAGAGCCGGCAAGGTGTTTTTGGAGCACGCTCCGCGTGTGTTCGCCGCGCTGGATCAAGCGCGTACCAGCGTGCAGGCTGTTGCGGCGGGCTTTCGTGGTCAACTTTGCATCGCGTTGTCCGACGGCATCACGCCGTCGCGCTTGGCCTCGCTTATGGCCTTGTCCCGGCAGGAAGCCCCGGATGTCACCATTCGTCTCTCTGAAGTCCCATTGTCGCAACAGATCAAAGGGCTGCACGAGGGCTTATACGACGCGGGATTCGCGCAGTCGGCCGATGTGGGCGATGGCATCCTGGCCACGCCGGCGTGGAGCGACGCGGTGCATGTTGCAGTACCGGCCCGACATCCGCTGCTGGCGTATGAGCGCATTCCGCTTGCCGAGGTATTGCGCTATCCGCTGGTGATGGGCGACTCGCACTTTTGCGAGGGCTACTGCCGTCATATCGATCATATCCTCCGCGGTGTGGATCAGGAGCCCATGGTCGTCGAACGGGTCAAGTCCTTTGATCTCATGATGGTGATGGTCGCTTCCGGTTTCGCGCTGGCACTGGCCAGCGCCTCGCATATCGCAGCGAGCCGAGAGCCCGGCGTCGTGGCACGTCCGCTGAAGGAAAGCTCGTTGAGGCTGATTACCTATCTGCTGCGACAGGACGCCGAACCATCGGAGAGCCTCAAACGATTTGTCGAACGGGTGAATACCCTTGAGTCGCCAGATTCCGCCACTTGTACCACGCCGCCTGGCTCTTCTGAGGGAATCGAGCCATGAAGCAGATGACGATGTTGATCGGTTTGGCGCTGTTGTCCGGCTGCAGTCCTTCACAGTCAAGTGACTCGGTGGATTTTCTCGTCGCCCACCCCGACCGATTACGGGAGGTCGAGCGGCAGTGCGACAGCGATCACGCCAAGATGGGTGCTGCGGAGTGCAATGCTGCTTCCGAAGCGAGGCATCGCCTGTTCATGGGTAACGGCAAGCCGGTTTATACGCCATCCAAGGAGCCGCCCAAGTTCTGATTCGCGGGGAAGGCGATGCGAAAGCTTCCCAACCCG
Organism: Frateuria sp. Soil773; assembly: GCF_001428405.1. Classification (GTDB taxonomy): domain Bacteria; phylum Pseudomonadota; class Gammaproteobacteria; order Xanthomonadales; family Rhodanobacteraceae; genus LMSL01. The sequence continues at coordinate 222,383 of NZ_LMSL01000039.1, read as the reverse complement.
ACATTTCCCAAAGTGGGTGCGGGGAGTCATGGTCACCGGGAGATTTTTCCGGGATAGCGGCGACGATCATCGAAGGCGACGAGTGCAGGGTGGCATGATGCAAATGGGTGTCTCTACTTTCCAACAACGCGAGTGGGAGACGGCCGCGATCGCAAAGATCAAGGCCGACTTCAATCGTTCGGCCGATACGCACCTGATCCCGCTGGCGCTGCCGGGCTATCCGGACATCGACGTCTATTTCAAGGACGAGTCCAGCCACCCGACGGGCAGTCTCAAACACCGGCTGGCGCGGTCACTGTTCTTGTACGCGCTGGCCAACGGCTGGCTGCGCGAAGGCGCGCCGATTATTGAAGCTTCCAGCGGCTCGACGGCGGTGTCGGAAGCCTATTTTGCGCGTTTGCTAGGACTGCCCTTCATCGCGGTGATGCCGTCCACCACCTCGCCGGAGAAGATCGCCGCCATCGAATTCCAGGGCGGCCGTTGCCATCTGATCGGGCGCGCCCGCGATCTGTACGGCGCCTCGCAACAGTTGGCCCGGGATACGGGCGGCCACTTCATGGACCAGTTTACCTATGCCGAACGAGCTACCGACTGGCGTGCCAACAACAACATCGCCGAGTCGATCTTCCGGCAGATGGCGCTGGAGCCGCATCCGGTCCCGGAGTGGATCGTATGCAGTCCCGGCACCGGAGGCACCGCGACCACACTGGGGCGCTACGTCCGCTATTGCGGTTACCCGACCCGGATCTTGTGCGCGGATCCGGAGATCTCGGTGCTATTCGATTACTACCGTAGCGAACTCGCAGGCGCTCCCGATTCGACAATGGTGTTGGAGGAAGGATCACGCATCGAGGGAATCGGCCGACCGCGTGTCGAGCCGAGCTTCATCGCCGGTTGCGTGGATGCGATGGTCAAGGTGCCTGACGCGTTGTCGCTGGCAGCCATGCGCTATGTCAGCGGTTCGCTTGGCCGCCGGGTCGGCGGTTCCACCGGTACCCAGTTCGTCGGCGTGCTGCTAGCTGTCCAGCGAATGCACGAGGAGGGTCGAGCGGGCTCGGTCGTAACCATTCTCTGCGATAGCGGCGACCGTTACGCGCATAGTTACTACGAGCCCCAGTGGTACGTACGCCACGGCATCGACATCGAGTCGGCTGAAGCGCAGTGGGCGCGCATGCTGTGTGGTGAACGGCCGAGCGATTTGCCGGCGGTCGGAATGCACTAGCGGCCTCAAAAGGTTTCCCCATGCCGGTCGGCAGTGGCCTCCGGCTTTTTTCTACTGCGATGTAAGGCACCACCATGAGTAAGCTTTTGGCTATGTGCAACTTTCGTGGGCTATCTCTGCTTGGCTCCGTGGCGTGCGCGGCTGGGATTGTCTTCGCCCTGTACTTGCAGCACGTCAAAGGGCTTGAGCCTTGCCCCTTATGCATATTTCAACGATTGGCCATGATCGCTTGCGGCCTTTCGTTTCTGCTTGGCGCCGTCTGCGCACCAGGCCGGCGTGGGATGCGCTGGCTTTGCGCATTGCTGACGATACTCTTCGCACTGTTGGGAGCCAGCCTCTCCGGCCGTCAGGTCTGGTTGCAATCGCTTCCCGCTGATCGAGTGCCAGCCTGTGGTCCTTCGCTTGACTACCTGATGGCGATCATGCCCTTGCGGCGCGTGATCGCGTTTGTGCTCAAAGGGGATGGAAGTTGCGCCAGGATCGATGGGCAATGGCTTGGTATTGCTATGCCCGAGTGGACTTTGTTTGCCTTCGTCGCCTTGGCGCTATTGGCGCTTGCCACGCCGTTTGCCGCAAATTCGCGCCGTGACGGCAAATAAGGGTCCGCCTTTTCTCGGGATCAATATACGGGTTCCAACCGGCGTCGTTCCCATCGATGCGCTTTGTTGAGCGACCACGCCCGGCGTGACTCGCTCGGCGTAACACGACGCAATTAGTTTCTAGACCGGGTCCGAACGATCCAAACAGCGGTGGCGCTGCCATGCCACAGATAATCAAGAGTGAGCGTGACTTATGAGTTTTCTTAAGCATAGCCGCCTGCTGATCCTAGGCTCCGGCCCCGCCGGCTACACCGCAGCGGTGTATGCCGCCCGCGCCAACTTGAAGCCGACCATGGTCACCGGCCTGCAGCAGGGCGGCCAGCTGATGACCACCACCGACGTGGACAACTGGCCGGGCGACGTGGAGGGCCTGCAGGGCCCGGCGCTGATGCAGCGCATGGCCGAGCACGCCGAGCGCTTCCACACCGAGATGATCTTCGACCACATCCACACGGTGGACCTGAAGCAGCGCCCGTTCCGCCTCAAGGGCGATTCCGGCGAATACACCACCGACGCGCTGATCATCGCCACCGGCGCCACCGCGAAATACCTCGGCATCGCCAGCGAGGAGAAGTTCAAGGGCAAGGGCGTGTCCGCCTGCGCCACCTGCGACGGCTTCTTCTTCCGCGAGCAGGAGGTGGTCGTGGTCGGCGGCGGCAACACCGCCGTGGAGGAGGCGCTGTACCTCTCCAACATCGCCAGCAAGGTCATCTTGGTGCATCGCCGCGACAAGCTGCGCGCGGAGAAGATCATGCAGGACAAGCTGTTCGAGAAGGCCGCCGCCGGCAAGATCGAGCTGGTCTGGAACCACACCGTGGACGAGGTGCTGGGCGACGACTCCGGCGTCACCGGCGTGCGCGTGAAGGACGTCGACTCCGGCGCCACCCGCGACATCGCCGCCACCGGCTTCTTCGTGGCGATCGGCCACACGCCGAACACCGGCATCTTCGAGGGCCAGCTCGACATGCACGACGGCCACATCAGGATCCACAGCGGCCAGAGCGGCATGGCCACGATGACCTCGGTGCCTGGCGTGTTCGCCGCCGGCGACGTGGCCGATCACGTCTACCGCCAGGCGATCACCTCGGCCGGCTTCGGCTGCATGGCCGCGCTGGACGCCGAGCGCTGGCTGGCATCCGACGAGCCTGTAGTTATTCCGAGCCATCGGGCGTTGGAGGTGGCGTCGATCGATTGACACTGCTTTGAGGCGTTCGCGCCAGCTTCTGAATCGAAGCTTCGAGATGAGGCCATTGATCATGCAGCCGCTACCACCCGGACGTCGTCCAAATCATGTGATCGCTGCGGAGGTCCGCCGCAAGCGCGAGGAGATTCGCGAGTTTATGGACCAAGGCGGGCTCGACCAAGGCGACGTTGCCACGCTGATCGGATTTTCCAAGTCGAGCATTTCACGCGCGTTGAGTGCGGAGCCGGCACGGGAGACCCGATGTCTGAGGAAACTTCACACTTTCGTCTCAACGTCCAAGACAGCCGAAATGAGTCACGCCCTTTCGGCGATTGAGCAGTTCGCCGATTCCGTCGAGGTGCTGAACGGCGCAACGGCGGCGCAGATCCTTCGCGCTGTCGCGGATCTTCTCGACAAGCGAAACACCAAAGAACCATGACGCACTGTTCGGACATGCGTCACGGCCCGCGATGGCGCAGTTGGCGACTTCGAAGGTGCATAAGCCGTTAGGCCGGCTCTTCAAACCCCATGTCATCGGCTGACGCACCACCATTCACAGGACAAGGTTCACCATGACTAACCTGGCATTCACCGGGAGCGACAAACTGACCGAGGCCATCGATGCTGCGGTTCGGCTGACCTCCACGCCCGCGATCACCGACCAGCTCCGCCACAGCCTGTGTAGGATGATGCGTGATCACGAGGTTACGCTGCCAACCTGCGTGATGTCGCCGGTGGAGGGACGCTACGCCCGTCGCCTGCTCCATTTGAGCGAAGCACACGGCTACTGCGTCGTTGCCATGACGTGGGGGCCGGGGCAGGGGACGCCGATCCATGATCATTCCGGCATGTGGTGTGTCGAAGGCGTCTGGCACGGTGCACTTGAAGTGGTGCAATACGAGCCGGTGGGGGAATCGGCAGGTCTGCACCACTTTCAACCGGTAGGATCGATACAGGCCGGACATGGTTCTGCCGGCAGCCTCATTCCACCGCATGAGTACCATGCTATTCGCAATCCCAGTGAGAAAGACATCGCAATCAGTGTGCATATTTATGAAGGAGAAATGTCGCGCTGTAACGTGTTTCTTCCCATAGGCGACGGCCTCCGCTATCGGCGCAGCGAGCGCGAACTGGTTCTTGATTCAATGTGAAACGAGATTGCCGCCGGGCCTTCGGCAAATAATCCCGCCGCTATGCGGTGCTAGGCGCAGACTCTACTCAAGTCGATCTGAGCGCCAGAATACGCCTTGGCAAGCTGCTTCTCTCCAGTGCCCGATGCAACTGGAATTACGACATTTATAGCCATTTTTACGGCCAAAACAGCCTTTGACCGAGGCTGACAGCGGCACCGATTCTCCTCGCCATGCGACACGTCCCCGTCGCGTAGAGCAAGAGAAGGTCGGAGGCCGGCGTGAACGGTACCAGTGTGCTGTTCGGCCAGATGCTGGCGGTGGTCGGTATCGTGGTCGCAGGAACTTGGGTTGCGACCCAATGGACCGCCGCGCACCTGGGCTACCAGCTACGCCTCGGCACGCCTTGGTTCGACTGCCTGGGCGTGCCCATCTACCGCCCATGGCAACTGTTCCAGTGGTGGTACTGGTACGACGCCTATGCGCCGCGCTTGTTTATCAAAGGCGGCGCCATCGCCGCGACGAGCGGTATCACCGCCGCCACGGTCGCCATCGGCATGTCGGTATGGCGTGCGCGGCAATCGCACCTCGTCACTACCTACGGCTCGGCGCGCTGGGCCAACGCCCGCGACATCCGCAAGGCGGGGCTGGACAAGCCAGCCGGCGTTTTCCTGGGCCTGTATGACGGTCAGTACCTGCGCCACGACGGTCCCGAACACGTCCTGACCTTTGCCCCCACCCGCTCGGGCAAGGGCGTGGGGTTGGTCATTCCCACTCTGCTGACCTGGCCGGCTTCGGCCGTCATCCATGACATCAAGGGCGAGAACTGGCAGACCACCGCCGGCTGGCGTGCACGCTTCTCGCACTGCCTGCTGTTCAACCCGACCGATCCAAAGTCGGCGGCGTACAACCCGCTGCTGGAAGTCCGGCGCGGCACGGACGAAGTACGCGACGTGCAGAACATCGCGGACATCCTCGTCGATCCCGAAGGGGCGCTCGAACGCAGGAACCATTGGGAGAAGACCTCGCATGCGCTCCTGGTAGGGGCAATCCTGCACGTGCTCTATGCCGGTGAGGACAAGACGCTGCGCGGCGTCGCCAATTTTCTCTCCGATCCGGCATGCCCGTTCGAGGTGACGCTGCACCGGATGATGACGACGAAGCACCTGGGCGACGCCCCGCATCCCGTCGTCGCCTCGGCCGCACGCGAAGTGTTGAACAAGTCGGAAAACGAGCGTTCGGGCGTGCTCTCCACCGCCATGTCGTTCCTCGGCTTGTACCGCGACCCCACGGTGGCCGAAGTGACCTCGCGCTGCGACTGGCGCATCGCGGACCTGATCGCATCCGACCATCCGGTATCGCTCTACCTAGTGGTGCCGCCGTCGGACATCAGCCGCACCAAACCGCTGATCCGGCTGATCCTCAACCAGATCGGCCGCCGGTTGACCGAATCGCTCGACGGCTCCGACGGCATCGTGCGGCGGCACAAGCTGCTGCTGATGTTGGACGAGTTCCCCGCCCTCGGTCGTCTCGACTTCTTCGAAAGCGCGCTCGCTTTCATGGCCGGCTACGGCATCCGCAGCTTCCTTATCGCGCAGTCGCTCAACCAGATCGACAAAGCCTATGGACAGAACCATTCGATCCTCGACAACTGCCACGTGCGCGTGACGTTCGCCACCAACGACGAGCGCACCGCCAAGCGCATCTCCGAGACGCTGGGCACCGCGACCGAACTGCGCGCCATGCGCAACTACGCCGGCCATCGGCTTGCACCGTGGCTCGGCCACCTGATGGTCTCGCGCCAGGAGACGGCGCGCCCGTTGCTCACGCCGGGCGAGGTGATGCAGCTTCCGTCTGACGAGGCCGTGGTGATGGTTTCCAGCGTGGCGCCGATCAAGGCGAAGAAGCTGCGTTACTACACCGACGCCAATTTCAAGCGCCGCGTGCTGCCGCCGCCCGGCCTGTCGACCGAACGCTATGGCGACGTGCCACCTGCACGTACCGACGATTGGAGTGGCCTGGCGATTCCCGCTACGCCGGTGCAGACATCGGTCGGTGGCGACCAGGGCATGACCGGCGACGGAGGCCCGCGTCGCCAACCCGAGTTGGCCGAGGTGGCTGGCCATGCCGCGGAACTCGGCACGCAGGCCAGCGACCTGGCGTTGCTCGACGACGACGACCTGCCGCTACCCATGCCCGCGTCAATCGATCCGGGCCTGCAACGTGCGGCGCGGCTGGCCTCCCTCGATCCGGCGGATGGGATGTCGCTATGAGCCGGTACCGCCTCAATCTGTTCATCCCGCCCGAACATGCACGGCGGCTCGACGAGCTGGCCGCCAAGAAGGGCGTGTCCAAGTCGTCCATCGTTGCGGCGGCGCTCGCATCCTGGCTGTCGCCCAACGCAGGTGACCAACGCGAGGCGATCATCGCCCGCCGACTGGATCGGCTCACGCGCCAGTACGAACGCTTGGAGCGCGACCAGGCCATCCTGATCGAGACCGTCGCGCTGTACGTGCGCTACTACCTATCGGTCACGACACCCGTACCGGAAGCGCACCAGGACGCCGTGCGCGCCCAGGGCAAGGCGCGTTTCGCGCAGTTTGTCGAACAGCTCGGCCGGCACCTCTTGCGCGGTCGTGGCCTGCTGCGCGACCTGACGGAGGAGATCCAGCCGGACACCGCGCGTCGCGAATCCGATGCCGCCGCATCGGAGATGCAGGTCGACGGAGAAACGCCATGAGCATGCGGCCGCTCGATCTAAGCCCCGCGGCGCGCTCCCTCGACCGGCGCGTGCGTATGCTGCGCACGGCCATGGGCCCGCTGATCTCCGCCGCGCTGGATGATCCGGACGTGGTGGAGGTTTTGCTGAATCCGGATGGCAGGCTCTGGATCGACCGGCTTTCATCGGGGCGTGCGCCGACGGGCGCGTCGCTGACTGCGGCCGATGGCGAACGCATCATTCGGCTGGTCGCTTCTCATGTGCGCGCCGAAGTCCACGCCGGCAAGCCACTTCTGTCCGCGGAGCTGCCCGAGACGGGCGAGCGCTTCGAGGGTGTGCTGCCGCCTGCGGCACCGGGTCCGGCCTTCGCGCTGCGCAAGCGCGCCGTGGGTGTCATCGACCTGGACCGCTACATCGCCGATGGCGTTCTCGCGGAAGACCAAGCCGCGTTCCTGCGCCGCGCCGTGCGCGAGCGACAGAACATCCTGATTGCCGGCGGCACCAGCAGCGGCAAGACCACGCTCGCCAACGCGCTGCTCGTGGAGATCGCGGCCACCGGCGACCGCGTGCTGGTCCTCGAAGACACGGTGGAGCTGCAATGCGCGGCTCGCGACCACGTGCCGCTGCACACGCTGCCCGGCGCCGTGTCGATGACCGAGCTGGTGCGCGCCACGATGCGCTTGCGCCCCGACCGCGTGATCGTCGGCGAGGTGCGCGGCGGCGAAGCCCTCGATCTCATCAAGGTATGGGGCACCGGCCATCCGGGTGGCCTGGCCACCGTCCACGCCGGTTCGGCGCACGGTGCGCTGCTGCGCCTGGAGCAACTGATCCTGGAAGTCGCGGTAAATCCGCCGCGCGCACTGATTGCCGAGGCCGTCAATGTCGTCGTCTTCATCGCCGGACGCGGCCGCGCCCGGCGCGTCCAGGACATCGCCCGTGTCGTCGGTTTCGACACACGTGGCTATCGGCTCGATCCCGTGTCGGGCGCGCCGCCTCTCTCATCCCTCCTTCCCGGAGTCCCGTCATGACACGCATCCGTCTTTGCGACGATCCGCCTTTCAGTAGCGTCGGGCCGTGGGTGGCCGTGCTGCTGTCGTGCCTGGCAGCGACGGCTGCGCGCGCGGCCGGCTCCAACATGCCGTGGGAAGCCCCGCTGCAGTCCATTCTCGACTCGATCCAGGGACCGGTCGCCAAGATCGTCGCCGTCATCATCATCATCGTGACGGGTCTGACGCTCGCCTTCGGCGATACCAGCGGCGGCTTCCGGCGGCTGATCCAGATCGTGTTCGGGTTGTCGATCGCGTTCGCCGCATCGAGCTTCTTCCTGAGCTTCTTCAGCTTCTCCGGCGGTGCGGTGGTCGCATGAGCGAGGCCGCCTTCATCGCCGGTTTCGAGGCGCCCCTGCATCGCTCGCTCACCGAGCCGATCCTGCTGGGCGGTGCACCGCGCACGGTGGCGATCGCGAACGGTACGCTCGCCGCCGCCATCGGGCTCGGGCTGCAGTTGTGGCTGCCCGGCATCGCGTTGTGGCTGATCGGCCATTCGCTGGCGGTGTGGGGCGCCCGTGTCGATCCGCAGTTCATGCCGGTGTTCGCGCGACACCTGAAGCACCGGCCGCTACTGGACGTGTGAGGCCGACGCCGTGTGGAACCTCGCCGAATACCGCCCGCGTCCCGCCCGACTGGCCGATTGGTTGCCGTGGGCGGGCTTGGTCGCGCCTGGCGTGGTGCTGAACAAGGACGGCTCCTTCCAGCGCACCGCCCGTTTCCGCGGGCCGGACCTGTACAGCGCGACGCCCGGCGAGCTGGTCGCCACCACCGCGCGCCTGAACAACGCGCTGCGTCGGCTCGGTTCGGGCTGGGCGCTATTTGTCGAGGCCAAACGCCGGCCGACGGCGGACTATCCGTACTCGGCTTTCCCCGAGCCGCTGTCCTGGCTGGTGGACGAGGAACGGCGTGCCGCGTTCGAGGCGGTCGGCCGCCACTACGAGAGCCGCTACCACCTGACGCTGACGTACCTGCCGCCGGAGGAATCGAAGGCGCGGGCCGCGAGGCTCCTGTACGAGAACACGTCGACAGCCGGCGTGGACTGGCACGAACGGCTCACGGCGTTCATCGCCGAGACCGACCGCGTGTTCGACCTGCTCGACGGCGTGATGCCGGAGATCGCCTGGCTGGACGACGGCGAGACGCTGACCTACCTGCACGGCTGCCTTTCCCCGCGGCGCTACCGCATCGCGGTGCCCGAAGTGCCGTTCCACCTGGATGCGTTGCTCGCCGACGCGCCGCTCGCCGGCGGTCTCGCGCCCATGCTGGACGACCAGCACCTACGCGTGGTGACGGTGCGAGGTTTCCCGACCTCGACCTGGCCGGGCCTGCTCGACGATCTCAACCGCCTGGGCTTCGCCTACCGCTGGAGCACACGCTTCCTCTGCATGGACAAGGCCGAGGCGGAAAAAGAGCTGACGCGCCTGCGCCGGCAGTGGTTCGCCAAGCGCAAGAACGTAGTGTCGCTCTTGCGCGAGACCCTCTTCCAGCAGGAGTCGCCGCTGGTCGATACCGACGCCGGCAACAAGGCCGCCGACGCGGATGCCGCCTTGCAGGAACTCGGCAGCGACCAGGTGGCCTTTGGCTACGTGACGGCCACCGTCACGGTGATGGATGCGGACGCCACGGCGGCGGACGAGAAGCTGCGCCAGGTGGAGCGGGTGATCCAGGGCCGCGGTTTCGTCACGGTCCCCGAGACCCTCAATGCCGTGGAGGCGTGGCTGTCGTCGTTGCCGGGTCATGCCTACGCCAACGTGCGCCAGCCGATCATTTCCACGTTGAACCTCGCGCACCTGATCCCGGTGTCGGCCGTGTGGGCAGGGCAGGAGCGCGACACGCACCTGGACGGTCCGCCGCTGATCATCACGCGCACCGACGGCGCCACGCCGTTCCGGCTGGTGTCGCACATCGGCGATGTCGGGCACATGCTGGTGGTCGGTCCCACCGGCATGGGCAAGTCGGTCCTGCTGGCCGTGCTGGCGATGCAGTTCCGCCGCTATCGGCATTCGCGCATCTTCGCCTTCGACATGGGCCGCTCGATGCGCGCCACGATCTTGGGGTTAGGCGGCGAGCATTACGACCTGGGCGCGGACGGGGCCATCGCCTTCCAGCCGCTCGCCCGGATCGACCAGGCCGGCTATCGCACGTGGGCCGCCGAATGGGTCGAAGGGCGCCTCCGGCACGAGGGCATCGTCATCGGACCCGACGAGAAGGCCGCCCTCTGGTCGGCCCTCGGCAGCCTCGCCGGGGTGCCCGTCGAACAACGCACGCTGACCGGCCTGTCGGTGCTGCTCCAGTCGAATGCGTTGCGCCAGGCGCTCGCACCCTACGTGCTCGGCGGCGCGCACGGTCGCCTGCTCGATGCCGACCACGACCGGCTCGGTGTGGCCGACGTGCAAGGCTTCGAGATGGAGGAACTGATGGCCAGCCATGCGGCCGTGCAGGCGGTGCTGGGCTATCTCTTTGCGCGCTTTGGCGAACGGTTCGACGGCTCGCCGACGGCGCTGATCCTTGATGAGTCCTGGCTGTTCCTTGATGACCCGGTGTTCGCGGCACGCATCCGCCAGTGGCTGAAAGTGCTTCGCAAGAAGAACGTCAGCGTCATCTTCGCCACGCAATCGCTGGCCGACATCAAGGACTCGGCCATCGCGCCCGCGATCATCGAGAGCTGCGCGAGCCGCATCTTCCTGGCCAACCCACAGGCGTTCGAGCCGCAGATTCGCACGATCTACGAGAGCTTCGGCCTCACCGACCGGCAGATCGAGATCGTCGCCACCGCCGAACCCAAGCGCGACTACTACTACCAGTCGCGTCTCGGCAACCGCTTGTTCGACCTCGATCTGGGGCCGATCGCGCTGGCGTTCGCCGGCGCGTCCACACCACAGGACCAGCGCGACATCGACCGCGTGCTGCTGGATGCCGGCACGCCCGGTTTTGCCGGCGCCTGGCTGCGCCACCGCGACCTCGACTGGGCCGCCGACCTCATCCCCTCGTTCCCCACGTCACCGGAGATTCGGCCATGAAAAAGACCTGGCTGGCTGCCGCCGCCGCCGTCTTCCTTACGTGCTCGTCGGCGAGCTTCGCGCAATGGGCGGTGTTCGACGCGGCGAACTTCTCGCAGAACCTGCTGACCGCCGCGCGCGAGCTGCAACAGATCGACAACCAGATCCAGCAGCTGCAGAACCAGGCGCAGATGCTGGTCAATCAGGGCCGCAACCTGACCGGCCTCGACTACAGCGCGCTGTCGCGGCTGCAGGCCACGCTGGCGAGCACGAACCAGCTGATCGCCCAGGCGCAGGGGCTGTCTTTCAACGTGGCGCAGTCGCAGGCGGCGTTCAACCGGCTCTATCCGTCGTCCTACGGTGCCGGCACGTCCCGCGCGCAGATGGTGCAGGACGCGCAAACGCGTTGGCAAACCTCGGTGCAAGCACTGCAGACCGCGACGCAGATGCAGTCACAGGCCGCGCAGAACCTGCTGTCGGACCAGAGCGTGCTGAGCGGCCTGGTCACGCGGAGCCAGGGGGCGGTCGGCGCCTTGCAGGCCAGCCAGGCCACCAACCAGTTGCTGGCGCTGATCGCCCGCCAGGCGATCCAGGCCCAGCAGCTCGCCGTGTCGCAGGACCGCGCGATGGCACTGGACCAGGCGCGCGCGGCGGCCGACGAGGCGCAGGCGGCGCAGGTGCGCGCCCGCTTCATCGGCCGTGGCCTGCAGTACACGCCGCAGCCGGTGGGCTTCTACGGGAACTGATGGCGATGGGCCGCGCACTCGTCCTGTCCATCGTCGTGGTGCTGGCCACGTGCAGCCGGCACGAACCGGCATGGACAGTCGATGCGCTCGCGCATGACCCACAGCACCTCTATGCATTGCGCCATCGCTGTGCGGCCGAGCGGATGCGGGCCGGCGAGGCCGCCTGTCGGCTCGCGGACGCGGCGTATGCCCGGCGCTTCTTCCTCGGCCTCGGCGGTCCCGGGGAATACCAGACGCTGACGTCGTTGCCGCCGATGCCGGCAAGCTTCGAGGCCGACGATGACGGGGCACAGCCATGAACGATCTTTCCGTCATCGACCAGTTCCTGGCCGTCTTCTCCCGGTACATCGACTCCGGCTTCGGGCTGCTGCACGGCGAGGTCGCGTATCTGTCGGCCACGCTGATCGTCATCGACATGACGCTGGCGGGCCTGTTCTGGGCGATGGGCGGCGAGGACGTGTTGGCGAAGCTGATCCGCAAGACGCTCTACATCGGCGCGTTCGCCTACATCATCGGCAACTTCAACACGCTCGCCGGCATCGTATTCCGTTCGTTCGTGGGCCTCGGCCTGCTCGCGTCCGGTTCATCGGTCAGCATCGGCGATTTCCTGCAACCCGGACGCCTGGCCGCGATCGGCGTCCAGGCCGGCCAGCCGATCCTGCAACAGGCCGGCACGATGTCCCACGGCATCACGGCGGTCTTCAGCAACCTCGACATGATCGTCGTGCTGCTGCTGGCTTGGATCGTCGTGGTCATCAGTTTCTTCATCCTGGCCGTGCAGCTGTTCGTGACATTGGTGGAGTTCAAGTTGACCACGCTGGCCGGCTTCGTGCTGGTGCCGTTCGCGCTCTGGAACAAGACATCGTTCCTGGCCGAAAAGGTGCTGGGCAACGTGGTGTCGTCCGGCGTCAAGGTGCTGGTGCTGGCCGTGATCGTCGGCATCGGCTCGACGATCTTCGGGCAGTTCCAGGCGCCGACCGGTGCCGATCCCTCGCTGAACCACGCGCTCGCCATCATGCTGGCCTCGCTCACGATGCTGGGCCTGGGGCTATTCGGACCGGGCATCGCCACCGGCCTGGTCGCGGGGGCGCCGCAGCTCGGCGCCGGCGCGGCCGCCGGTACGGCGCTGGGGGCGGCGGGCCTCGGTGTCGCTGGCGGTGCGGCCGTGGCGACCGGGGGTGCCGTGGTCGCCGCTGGAACGCGCCTGGCGGCCCGTGGCGCGGTCGGCACCGCACGCGCGACGAGTGCTGCCGCGTCGGCTTATCGCGCGGGCGCGGCGGCCTCAGGCGCGACCGGTGCGCGGGCTTTTGGCGCGGGTATGGCCAACGTCGCACGCAGCGGTGCGCAGGCCGCCGGTGCACGGGTCGCGGCCGGTGCTCGCACCGTGCGCGATCGCGTGGTGTCGGCAGTCGGTGTGGGCGCACCGTCCGCCTCGCGCGAAGCGACCGGCGAAGCCTCTGCATCACCGGCAACGACCGGCGATGTCCCCTCGGCTCACGACAAGGCGCCCGACTGGGCGCGGCGGCTGCAACGCCGCCAACACGTCGTGCATGGCGCCTCGACCGCCGCGCACGTCATGCGTTCCGCAGATCACGGCGGCGGCGGGGCAGGCCCCTCGCTGCGCGATCCCTCGAACGAGTAGGGGAGGCGAATCATGCGCTTCAAACGACCCGGCGTGCGGTACAGCGACACTCCCATACCCGCGACCCCTTACCAGGCCGCCGCGCAGGTCTGGGATGAACGCCTCGGCAGCGCTCGCGTGCAGGCGAAGAACTGGCGGCTGATGGCGTTCGGCTGTCTTGGACTCGCGCTGTTGATGGCGGCCGGGCTCGTTTGGCAGTCCGGCCAATCGCGTGTCACGCCCTATGTGGTCGAGGTCGATCACGCCGGGCAGGTGCGCGCGGTGGGATCTGCTGTCACGCCGTACAAGCCCACCGACGCACAGATCGCCTACCACCTGGCGCGCTTCATCACCGACGTGCGCTCGCTGTCAATCGACCCGGTGGTAGTGCGGCAGAACTGGCTCGAAGCCTACGGCTACACGACCGATAAGGGCGCGGCGACCTTGAACGATTACGCCCGCACCCACGATCCGTTCGCCCACGTCGGCCAGGACTCCGTGGCGGTGGACGTGACCAGCGTCGTGCGCGTCAGCGATGCCTCGTTCCAGGTGCGCTGGACCGAGCAGCGCTACCACGAGGGCACACCCATCGACGTCGAGCACTGGACCGCGATGCTCACGTTGGTCATGCAGACGCCGCGCACCGAACTGCAGGTACGCCGCAATCCCCTTGGCATCTATATCAACGGCTTGTCCTGGAGCCGCGACCTCAACGCATCGGAAGGAACGACACCATGAATGCCTCATCGCTTCCTGTTTCGTCGCGGCGACGGAGCCGCGCCACCCACGGTTCGCGCGCAGTCGGCGCGCGTCATCAGGCCATGCTTCAGGCGTATCGGCGTCGCCTCAGCGACCTGCTGGTGCAGGTCTTCCCATTGTTCTCGCAGCCTCTTGCGCTGGAGTCGCACACGCTTCGCATGGTGAGCTTGCTGACGTTCCTGGCCGCGATGAGCGGCTGCGCCACCACCGGCAAGCCGCCGCCGGCCATCCCGCTGGACACACCCGTGAAGGCCGAGCCGCTGCCCGAACCGCCCAAGCCGGTCGCGGTGGTGGAGATGCCGAAGCCCTTGCCGTTGCCGGACCAGATGAAGCGGCTGCCAGCGGATGATGCGAAGCCGGCCCCGGAGCCGGCCGATGCGAAGATGCGCGTCGAGCAGGCCAATGCCGAGGCCAGCGTGGCGCCCGCGCGCGAGGGCTACATCAACGCGATCCAGGTCTGGCCGTTCACCGAGGGCGCGCTGTACCAGGTCTATACGAGCCCCGGCCGGGTGACGGTCATCGACCTGCAGCCAGGCGAGGCACTGGTGACGGTCGCGGCCGGCGACACGGTGCAATGGATCGTGGGCGACACGGCCAGCGGCAGCGGCGCGAGCCCGCGCGTGGCCGTGATGGTCAAGCCGGTGCGTGCGGGGATCAAGACCAATCTGGTCATCACCACGAACCGGCGCACCTATCTGCTGGAACTCACGTCCACGCCGAAAGCCTGGATGGCGTCGGTGTCGTGGGACTACCCGAAGGACCAGATGTTGGCCCTGCAGGCCCAGGCGCAGGCCGCCGATGCGCAAGCGCCGGTAGCCGAAGGGCTGTCGCTGGACCAGTTGCATTTCCGCTATGCGATCACGGGCGACAGCCCGCCGTGGAAGCCGGTGCGGGCCTTCGACGACGGCCAGCGTGTCTATATCCAGTTTCCGGCTGGTATCGCGCAAGGCGAGCTGCCGCCGCTGTTCGTGGTCGGACCGGATGGCAAGGGCGAGCTGGTGAACTACCGGTTCCATGCGCCCTACGACATCGTGGACCGCCTGTTCGGTGCGGCCGAGCTGCGTCTGGGCGGCGACAAGGCGGCCGTGGTGCGCATCGAACGCACCGATGGCTTCGTCGCGGGGAGCGGCCATGGACACGACTGACCGCGATGCACCGCCACCCGGGCCAAAGGTATCGCCCGAGGACGTCGCGCTGCGCGCCGCCCCGCGTCCGGTGACGCGGCTCAACCGCCGCATGTTGGCCGTGTCCGCCACGGTACTGGCCCTCGCGGTTGCCGGGGCCTCGATGTGGGCGCTGCAATCGAAGGGCCGGCGCGGCTCGGCCGACCAGGCCAACCTGGTCAACGTCGATCGGATCGCCAAGGCCGACGACCTGGACCGGTTGCCGGCCGACTACTCGAAGCTGTCGTCGAAGCCGGTCCCTGCACCGGCGGCCAGCGTGCCGCCGCTCGGCCCGCCGCTGCCGGGCGACTGGGGCGCGGCGTCGGCCATGACGCCGCTACCGAGCGGCGCCGCGAATCCGGGACCGGCGCCCGAAAGCATCGACCGGCAGCGCCAAGCCGAGGAAGTCGCGCGCTCGTCAGTGTTCTTCCGTACGACCAACACCACCGGGACGCCCGACACCGCTTCGACGGGGGTGAACACGCTGCCGGCGGCCAGCACCACCAGCGCGTTCAACCCCATGAGGGCCGGACCGACCTCCACGGCGACGCAGCCCAACGATCCGACGACCCTTCAGAACCGGCAGAACCACAAGGAAGCATTCCTGGCCAAGGGGAACGATGCCGCCACGAACAACGCGGGCGTCCTGCAGGCGCCGGCCTCGCCGTACACGGTGATGGCCGGCACCCTCATCCCGGCGGCGCTGGTGACGGGCATCAATTCCGACCTGCCGGGGCAGGTCATCGCCGAGGTGACGCAACCGGTGTACGACACCGCGACCGGTCACTATCTACTGATCCCGCAGGGTTCGCGCCTGATTGGTCGCTACGACAGCCAGGTGGCGTTCGGGCAGCGGCGCATCCTGTTGGTCTGGCTGCGCCTGGTGCTACCGGATACCTCATCGATCGCCCTGGACAAGCTGCCCGGCATCGATCCGGCAGGCTATGCCGGCCTGGAGGATGCGGTGGACTGGCACTGGGGCCGCATCCTGTCGGGTGCCGCGCTGTCCACGCTGCTCGGCGTCAGCTCCGAGCTGGCCGTGTCGAACGAGGGCGACATCCACGGCAATGCGGTCGTCGCGCTGCGCGACAGCGCGCAGGACACCGCCAACCAGGTCGGCCAGGAGATCACCCGCCGCAACCTCAGCATCCAGCCGACGTTGACGGTGCGTCCCGGATTCCAGGTCGACGTGATGGTGAACAAGGACCTGGTGCTGCGGCCGTACCAGCCGCTTTTCATCCAGCGAGGACCCATGCCATGAACGCATCCACGAAAAGGCTGCGGCTGGGGCCGCTGCCCGACCTGCAGACCGTCAAGCTGACCTTCGCGTGTCCGGCGCGGCTCAAGGCGGATCTCGACCACTATGCCGCGCTGCACGCGCAGACCTACGGCGAGGCGGTCGATGCGGCGACGTTGATCCCGCTCATGCTCGACGCGTTCATGGCGGGCGATCGGGGATTCCGGCGGAGGAGGGCATCCCATGGTCCGCAACGCGACGGTTGAGCCATCGTCTCCGGAAGTTCATCCGAGCGACGTGCCCGCACCGCTGCCGACCGTCGGCTACCTGCGGCTGCACCAGATCATCGGCCGGCCCGCGCACCGCGGTCGACCGGCGATCCCGCCGCTGATTCCCGTCTCGCGCTCGACTTGGTGGGCGGGCGTGAAGTCCGGCCGCTACCCGCCGCCGACGCACGTCCTTGGCGAGCGGATAACCGCGTGGCGTGCGGAGGATATTCGTCGGCTGCTGGACGGGCGGTAGCCGTGCCGTGCGTGGACGTTGTCACCTGTGCGCGGCGCTGGTCGAGATAGTCCGCCCAGGTCTGCATGACCTCGCGGCGCTGATCGTCGAAGGTGGTGCGGTCGTAGGCCTTCTGCACCTCGCCCCGCTTGGCGTGGGCGAGCTGCGCTTCGAGCACGTCGATGTCCACGCCCAGGCGTTCCCGCGCCATCGTACGCAAGGTGCCGCGGAAGCCGTGCGTGGCGTGCTTGCCCTGGAACCCCATGTCCCGCAGCGCCTTGCTCAGGGCATCTCTGTGCAGGTGCGGCGTCGTCTGCCGAGCGGGCGACGGGAACACGTAGGCCTGCCGTGCGGGGAGCGCGGCGCGGCGAGCGCGCAGCATGGCGATCGCCTGGCGCGGCAGCGGCACGATGTGGTCGTGTCCCATTTTCATCAACGCGCCAGGGATGTGCCATTCGGCGGCGTCGAGGTCGATGTGCTGCCATTGCGCCGAGGCGACGAGGGCGGGGCGCAGCGCCGTCCAGGAGGCGTACAGCAATGCATCGCGCGTCGTCGGCGAGCCGTAGCCGTCGATGGCGCGAAGCAACGGACCGAGTTCGTCGGGACGGGTGATCGCCGCGATGTGGTGCTTCTCGTAGGCCGGAATGGTGCCGCGCAGTGCCAGCACCTTGCCGTCCTCGCGCAAGCCTTCCTTGATGGCGTAGTCGACGATGCCGTTGAGGTACTGCCGAGCCTTGGTCGCCAGATTGGGCGCGCGTGCGGCGATGTCGCGCAGTACCGGTGTACAATCCTTGGTCGTGAGCGTGGTGACCGAGTGACGCCGCAGGGCGGGGATCAGATCACCATCGATCACCAACGTCATCTTGCGGTAGGTCTCGCTGCCGACCGTGCCTTCCTTGAACGCGAGCCATGCCTTGGCGACGATCGGGAACAGCCCGTCGCGTTCGCGCAGGCGAGCCTCGGCCTGCTCACGCTTGTGCCGAACCGGGTCGATGCCGTCGTAGAGCAACCGCCGCGCGTCGTCGCGCTTGCGGCGGGCGAGGGCGAGGGACAGCACCGGCCAAGGTCCCAGCGCCATCATCTGTTCCTTGCGGGCGTAGTGATAGCGGAAACGCCAATGCTTGCGCCCGTTCGGATGCACTTCGAGGCACAAGCCCGCCGTGTCCGGAACGCGATAGACTTTCGCCTTCGGTTTCAGCGACTTGATGGCGATTTCCGTGAGCATCGCAGGGCGAGGTTCGGCTTCCGGAATGTACCCAGGAATGTACCCATGTATGAGTTGAGCTGCAAGCGATCCGGGTCGGACCGCATCGGACGCAAAAACCAACAAAAAACCCCGCCGGAGCGGGGTTTCTTGGACTTCCTCGGACGCCATCGGCTATCCTCGGATTGTCTGATTGGTGCCCAGGAGAGGACTCGAACCTCCACGGTTTTACCCGCTAGTACCTGAAACTAGTGCGTCTACCAATTCCGCCACCTGGGCAGGTGGTTCACGAAGCTTTGCGGGCTGCGTGAGCCGCGTAGATTAGACATCGTCCGGTATCTTGTCAACACTCCCTTCACCCCTTTTCATCGCATCGTGCCCGCCGGGCACGATGAATACATCAAGGCCCCTAAGTGACCAGAAAAAACAAGCAGCAAGACAGCGATAAACGCACGATGTCCAAACCGTCGTCCCGCCGTACCGGCAAGGTCGCCGGCAACAAGACGGGCGCCAGCGGCGAGACCGGCGCGAAGGCGCGCAAGCCCGCCGGCGCCGTCCACGACCCGCACGCCGAGCGCGAAGCGAAGCGCTACGAACGACCGATCCCCAGCCGCGAGGCGATCCTGGCCCTGCTCGACGCGCGCGGCGAGATGCTTACCGAGGCGGCGATCGCCGACGCCCTGCAGATCGACGACGAGTACGGGATCAACGCCCTGCGCAAGCGGCTCGGCGCGATGGTGCGCGACGGCCAACTGCTGCAGGGCCGCCGCGGCGGCTACGCGCCGGCGCAGAAGCTCGACCTGATCCCCGGCGTGGTGCTGGCCAACGTCGAGGGCTACGGCTTCCTGCGCCCGGACGAGGGCGGCGAGGACCTCTACCTGTCGCCCCAGCAGATGCGCAGCGTGATGCACGGCGACCGCGTGCTGGCCAGCGTGGTCGGCGTGGACCGCCGCGGCCGCCGGCAGGGTGCGATCGTCGAGGTGCTGCAGCGGCGCTCGCCGCGGCTGGTCGGCCGGGTGGTGATCGAGAACGGGGTGACCCTGGTGGCGCCGGACGACCGCCGCCTGCACCAGGACATCATGATCGCGCCGGGACAGGAGCAAGGGGCGCGCTCGGGGCAGATCGTGGTGGCCGAGATCACCGATCCGCCGACCCCGCACCGCGGTCCGCTCGGCGCGATCCGCGCGGTGCTGGGCGAGCGCCTGGAGCCCTCGCTGCTGGTGGAGATGGCGATCGCCAGCCACGACCTGCCCAACGAATGGCCGCCCCAGGTGCTGCGCGACGCCGCCCAGGTAGAGCCGCAGGTCACCGCCGCCGAGCGCGAGGGCCGGGTCGACCTGCGCAAGCTGCCGCTGGTGACCATCGACGGCGCCGACGCGCGCGACTTCGACGACGCGGTCTACGCCGAGCCGAAGCGCGGCGGCGGCTGGCGCCTCATCGTGGCGATCGCCGACGTGTCGCACTACGTGCGCATCGGCAGCGCGCTGGACAAGGAGGCGTACGAACGCAGCACCTCCACCTATTTCCCCGGCTTCGTGGTGCCGATGCTGCCGGAGACGCTGTCCAACGGCATCTGCTCGCTCAACCCGAAGGTGGAGCGGCTGTGCATGGTCTGCGACATGCAGGTCGATGCCGACGGCGAGGTGGTCAAGTCGAAGTTCTACGACGCCGTGATGCTGTCGCACGCGCGGCTCACCTACGACAAGGTGTGGCAGGCGGTCGGCCTGGACGACGCCGATGCGAAGCAGGAGGTGGCCGACGTGCTGCCGCAGCTTCGCCACCTGCATGCGCTGTACAAGGCGATGGCGGCGCAGCGCAAGCGTCGCGGCGCGATCGATTTCGAGACGCCCGAGGTGAAGTTCCGCCTCGACCAGCGCGGCGAGGTGGAGTCGATGGGCGCCACCGAGCGCAACGACGCGCACAAGCTGATCGAGGAGTGCATGATCGCCGCCAACGTGCAGGCGGCGCTGTTCCTGGAAAAGAAGAAGATCCCGGCGCTGTTCCGCGCGCACGAGCCGCCGCCGGCGGAGAAGTACGAAGACCTGCAGCAGTTCCTGCGCGAGTTCAAGCTGCGCATGCCGCCGGTGGAGGAGGTCACGCCGGCCGATTTCGCCGACATCCTGGCGCTGGTGCACGACCGTCCCGAGCGCGAGCTGATCCAGTCGGTGCTGCTGCGCTCGCAGAGCATGGCGGCCTACCAGCCGGACAACCGCGGCCACTTCGGCCTGGCGCTGCAGGCGTATGCGCACTTCACCTCGCCGATCCGCCGCTATCCGGACCTGCTGGTGCACCGAGCGATCCGCTACGCGCTGACCGGCGGCAAGCCGAAGGACTACGCCTATACGCCGACCGAGATGGCGGCGATGGCGGTGCACTGCTCGCAGCGCGAGCGCCGCGCCGAGGAGGCCGAGCGCGACGTGGATGAGCGCTTCAAATGCGCCTGGATGTCCAAGCACGTCGGCAGCGAGTTCGACGGCGTGGTCACCGGCGTCACTTCGTTCGGGCTGTTCGTGGAGATGGACGAGTCGAAGGTGTCCGGCCTTGTGCACATCAGCCAGCTCGCCAACGACTATTACCACTTCGATCCGATCCGCAAGCTGCTCAAGGGGGAGCGCACGGGCGACCAGTTCCGCCTGGGCGACCACGTGCGCGTGCAGGTGCTGCGCGCCAGCCTGGAGGACCGCAAGATCGACTTCCGGCTGGTGCCGTCGCGCACCGCCGCGCCGCCGCCGCGCAGCGGCAAGGCGTACGACTACGGCGCCAGCGGCGAGCGCTATTCGCTGCCCAAGCGCGCCGCGGCGCCAGCCAAGCCGCAAGGCATGTTCGGCAGGGCGGCCAAGGCGATCGGCCGCGCGTTCGGGCGCCGCGACGACCGCGTCGCCGCCGCGCCCGCGGTGAGCGATAATCCGCCCCCGCGTTCGTACGCGCCGGCGCCGTCGGCGGGCGAGGGTCGCCCGCGCCGCGGCGACGCCCCGGCCGCCCCGAAGCCGGGGCGGAGCAGGCCGGGTTCCGGCAAGTCGAGCCCAGGCAAGTCGAGCTCGAACAAGCCGGGTCCGGACAAGCTGGGCAAGTCGCCGACGGCCTCCGCCGCCGGCAGGAAGGGCGGCAAGCAGCCGCAGAAACCGAAAGGCAAGCGATGAGCGAGAGCTGGATCGTCGGGATCAACCCGGTCGAAGGTGCGTTGAGCAACGATGCCGCGCGCATCCGCGAGTTGCTGGTCGAGGCCGGCCAGCGCAACGCGCGCGTGCACGAGCTGGCCGAGCGGGCGAAGGCGCTGAAGATCCCGGTGCACCACCGCCCGCGCGAGCAACTGGACAAGCTCGCCGGCGAGGCGCGCCACCAGGGCGTGGCGGCGCTGTACGAGGCGCCGCCGCTGGCGCACGAGAACGACCTGGCCGGCCTGCTCGAACGCGACGGCGCCGATACCCTGGTGCTGGTGCTCGACGGTGTCACCGACCCGCACAACCTCGGCGCCTGCCTGCGCAGCGCGGCGGCGGCCAAGGTCACCGCGGTGATCGTGCCGAAGGACCGCGCGGTGGGGCTCACGCCGGTAGTGCGGCGCGCCTCGGCCGGTGGCGCCGACCGGGTGCCACTGATCGCGGTGACCAACCTGGCCCGCACGCTGCGCGAACTGAAGGATGCCGGCGTGTGGATCACCGGCCTGGCCGGCGATACCGACAGCTCGGTCTACGGCATCGATTTCAAGGGGCCGGTGGCGCTGGTGCTGGGCAGCGAAGGCGAGGGCATGCGCCGGCTGACCCGCGAGCTGTGCGATTTCGTGGCGAAGATCCCGATGCCGGGCGCGATGGAGAGCCTCAACGTCTCCGTCGCCACCGGCGTGGTGCTGTTCGAAGCCTTGCGGCAACGGAGCGCGAAGCGATGACTTTCTACTGGCACGATTGGGCGGGCTACCTCGGCGTGGCCCTGGTGCTGCTGGCCTTCCTGCTGCTGCAGGCGCACAAGCTGCGCGGCAACGGGCTGGTCTACCAGTTGATGAACGTGCTGGGCGCGATCGGGGTGATCCTGTCGCTCTCCTTCGGGCAGGGGCCGATCAACTGGCCGGCCTTCCTGATGCAGCTGGCATGGATCGTGATCGGCGTGTTCGGCATCGTGCATTCTTCGCGCGCGCGCCGCGAGGCGCGCGAGGCCGGGCGCAAGATCGCGCCCTGGTGAGGCGGCGGATGGCCGGCTGCGTAACCCGCAGCTGACCCGCAGGCTGCGGCCGCCTTGCGATGGTGGCCGCAGGCGCTATCCTGTCGTGGCAAGACGGCAGCGACGGCCAGCAAGCGTCGACGCGCGTGGACGACCACGTCGCGCATCATCCACTCGCGGGGACGACCCTGCTCTGTGCAGACAGAGGAGACTGTCATGCCGTGGATCTATCTGGTGTTGGCCGGCCTGTTCGAGATCGGCTGGGCGATCGGCCTGAAATACAGCGAGGGCTTCACCCGCCTGTGGCCGAGCGTGGGCACGGTGTCGGCGATGCTGGTCAGCATTGTGTTGCTGGCACTGGCGGTGAAGTCGCTGCCGATCGGTACGGCTTACGCGATCTGGACGGGCATCGGCGCGGTCGGCGCGGTGGTCCTCGGCATCGCGCTGTTCGGCGATCCGGCGACGCCGGCGCGGCTGCTGTGCGTGGCGCTGATCCTTGCCGGCATCATCGGGCTCAAGCTCACGGCGCATTAGCCGCACCGGCCTCGGGAAGCAGTTCCCGGCCGCGACGTCCCGATGTTCATCGGCCGTCGCGGCCGGAGTTGTTCCTTCGGCAGGGGCGGTCGTCGCAGGGCTGTGTACCGTGCCCTTGGAGCGCCGGTGATGCGTTCGACATCGGGCGGGGACAGTGGAAACCTCACCCTTGGAGCCTGTTCAAAGCCTCCGTCTCCCTATCGGACTGGAATCCCCGACGCTTCCCGCTCGTCATTCTTGCGAGGCGCTTTTCAACAGCGGCGGGACTGGTCAAGCAGGAGGTGCTTTTCAACAGCCGAAGGGCCGGTCATCCAGCCACTTTCCCCTTCCCCAGAAACCTGGAGGCGCTGGATCCCAGCCTTCGCTGGGATGACGCTTCGTAGGGAATGCCTGGGCGGCTTTGAGCAAGCTCTTNNGTCGATCCGACCGCCTTGTCGTCATTCCTGCGAAAGCAGGAATCCAGTGCCTTTGCGTTCAGTTGCCTACAGGCACTGGATCCCAGCCTTCGCTGGGATGACGTTTCTGGGGGGGGATACTTGGAGATCGTGAACAGGCTCTTAGGGTAGAGCGGCTTCGGTCGCGGTAGCCTGGTGCTCATCGAGCCCGATGCTCATCGTGCAATTGCTGTCGCGCCCGGAGCCGCTCCTGCGGACGCGCGCCTATGCGCGACGGGGTTCAGTCGCCGTCGCCGAGCTTGCCCAGCTCCGGATTCGAGGTGAAATCGCGCTTGGTGCGCTGCTTGTTCAGCGGCTCGCCGTGCACCTGGAACCACACGTTCTCGGCGATGTTGGTGGCGTGGTCGCCGATCCGCTCGATGTTCTTCGCCATGAACAGCAGGTGGGTGCACGGCGTGATGTTGCGCGGGTCTTCCATCATGTAGGTGAGCAACTGGCGGAAGTAGCCGGTATAGGCCTCGTCCAGCTCGGCATCGTCCTTCCATACCTGGTAGGCGCGCTCGGCGTCCTGGTCGCGGTAGGCCAGCAGCACGTCGCGCACTTCGCTGGCGGCCAGCTCGGCCAGGTAGCCCAGGCCCTTGGTCGGCGCGACCGGCGCCACCATCGACAGCGGGATCGAGCGCTTGGCCACGTTGGCGGCGTAGTCGCCGATGCGCTCGATGTCGGCGGCGATGCGCAGCGCGGCGAACACGTTGCGCAGGTCGCCGGCCATCGGCGCGCGCAGCGCGAGCAGGCGCACCACGTCGTGGCTGATCTCCTGTTCCAGCTGGTCGATCGCGTCGTCGTTGCCGACCACTCGCTGGGCGGCGCGGTCGTCGCGGCGGTCGATCACGTCGATCGCCGACTCGAGCTGGCTGACCGACAGCTCGCCCATGCGCACGATCTCGCCGGTGAGGCGGGTCAGCTCGCTGTCGTAGCTCTTGATGATGTGTTCTTTGTTCATGGGATTTGGGATTCGGGATTGGGGATTCGAAAGAGCCGGGTGCGTCGGCGAAGTGACATTTGTCCGGGGCCTTGGGCTTGCGGGAGAGCGGTTTTACGAATCCCGATTCCCCAATCCCGAATCCCGGCTCCTATCCGAACCGGCCGGTGATGTAGTCCTCGGTCTGCTTCTTGCCCGGCTTGGTGAAGATCTTCTCGGTGCCGTCGAACTCGATCAGCTCGCCCAGGTACATGAAGGCGGTGAGGTCGGAGCAGCGCGCCGCCTGCTGCATGTTGTGGGTGACGATGACGATGGTGTACTCGCTCTTGAGTTCCTCCACCAGTTGCTCGATGCGGCCGGTGGCGATCGGGTCGAGTGCCGAGGTGGGTTCGTCCAGCAGCAGCACTTCCGGCTTCAGCGCGATGGCGCGGGCGATGCACAGGCGCTGCTGCTGGCCGCCGGAGAGGCCCAGCGCGTTCTGCCTGAGCTTGTCCTTCACCTCGTCCCAAAGCGCCGCGCTGCGCAGCGCCTGTTCCACCCGGATATCCATGTCGGCCTTGGACAGCTTCTCGTGGTGGCGGATGCCGTAGGCGACGTTCTCGAAGATCGTCATCGGGAACGGCACCGGCTTCTGGAACACCATGCCGACCTTGCTGCGCAGGCGGTTCATCGAGTAGCCCGGGTCGAGGATGTTCTCGCCGTCAAGCACGATCTCGCCCTTGGCCTCCAGCTTCGGGTAGATCGCGTAGATGCGGTTGAAGATGCGCAGCAGGGTCGACTTGCCGCAGCCGGAGGGGCCGATGATCGCGGTGACCTTCTTCTCCGGGATGCCCATGTCGATGCCTTTCAGCGCATGGTAGCCGTTGTAGTAGAAGTGCAGGTCGCGCACGACGATCTTCGGCGCAGCCTGCGGCGCGGCCGCGGGCTGCGCCGGGTGCGCGGCGAGGGCGGAATCAGTCATGGGACACCTTGTTGCGTGAAAGGACCAGACGGGAGGCGAGGCTCAGCAGCAGCACGAACATGGTGACCACGAAGGCGCCGGCCCAGGCCAGGGCGTGCATCGCGTCGCCCGGGTCGTTGGCGTACTGGTAGATCACCTGCGGCAGGCTGGACATCTTGTCCATCGGGTTGAGCGTCATGTAGTTGTTGCCGAACGCAGTGAACAGCAGCGGCGCGGTCTCGCCGCTGATGCGCGCCAGCGCCAGCAGCACGCCGGTGATGATGCCCGAGCGGGCGGCGCGGATCAGGATCTGGCAGGTCAGCTTCCACTGCGGCACACCCAGCGACAACGCCGCCTCGCGCAGGGTGGAGGGCACCAGCCGCAGCATCTCGTCGGTGGTGCGCACGATCACCGGTAGCGCGATCAGCGCCAGCGCCACGCCGCCGGCGAAGCCGGAGAAGGTGGTGTTGCCGTGGGTCAGCGCGGTGCTCGGCAGCACGACGATGGTGTAGACGAACAGGCCCATCACGATCGACGGCGCCGACAGCAGGATGTCGTTGAGGAAGCGGATCGTCTCGCCGAGTCGGGTGCGGTTGGCGTATTCGGCCAGCCAGGTGCCGGCCATCACGCCGATCGGCGTGGCGATCGCGATGCCGACGAAGTTGATGATCAGGCTGCCGACCATCGCGTTGGCCAGGCCGCCGTCCTCGCCGTAGGCGGTGATTTTGGCGAACAGCTTGAGGTCCAGCGCGCTGATGCCCTGGCGCAGGGTCTCCCACAGGATCCAGGCCAGGAAGGCCAGGCCGACCAGGGTGGCGCCCATGCTGAGGGTCAGGGCCACCGCGTTGGTGACGCGGCGGCGCAGGTACAGGGAGCTCATCAGCGGCCCTCCTTGCGGGCGAGCCGGCGCAGCATCAGGCGCGCGATCAGCAGCACGATGAAGGTGACCACGAACAGCAGGAAGGCCAGCGCCATCAGCGACGATTTCTGCAGGCCCGCCGCCTCGCTGAACTGGTTGGCGATGGTGGAGGCGATCGAGGCGCCCGGATCGAGCAGGGACGGCGACAATTGCATCGCGTTGCCGAGCACGAAGGTCACCGCCATGGTCTCGCCCAGCGCGCGGCCGAGGCCGAGGAAGATGCCGCCGATCACCGCCGAGCGCGTGTACGGCAGCACGATGTCCCACGACACTTCCCAGGTGCTCGAACCCAGCGCGTAGGCCGATTCCTTCAGCCGCGTCGGCACGGTCTGGAACACCTCGCGCATCACCGAGGAGATGAACGGGATGATCATCACCGCCAGCACGATGCCGGCGGTGAGCACGCTGGCGCCGAAGGGGTAGTCGCTGCCGAACAGCTTGCCCACGAACGGCACGTGCTCGGCCACCCACGACAGCTTGCCGTCGTCGGGCTTGTCGCCCAGGTAGTTGGTGAGCCAGGGCTTGACGTGCTCGGCGAAGAACGGGGCGAAGATGAAGAGTCCCCACATGCCGTAGATGATCGAGGGGATGCCGGCCAGCAGCTCGATCGCCGAGGCCACCGGCGTGCGCAGCCATGGCGGCGCGACTTCGGAGAGGTAGAGCGCGATGCCGAAGCTGACCGGCACGGCGATCAGCAGGGCGATGAACGAGGTGGCCAGGGTGCCGTAGACCGGCACGAGCGCGCCGTAGCGGTCGTTGCCCGGGTCCCAGTCGGCACTGGTCAGGAAATGCCAGCCGAAGGTGCCGAACGCGTCGCGTCCGCCCCACAGCGTGGCGCCGGCGGCACCGAGCAGGGCGGCCAGCACCAGCAGGGCGCAGCCTTTCAGCAGCCAGCCGAACAGCCGGTCGTCGCGCGCATCGCGCAGGGCGCGCTGCTGCTGGACGAGGGCCGGGGAAACTGCGGTGTCGTTGGCTGGCATGAACGATCCGGGTAGGGTGGAATGGCTGGGGGGCCGGCCGGACGAAACCTCCTGCTTCCCCGGCGCGCGGGAAAGCAGGAGGCGGGTCGCGGAGCGCCCGGGCTCAGTGCTTGTATTCGGACGCCCAGTAGGCCTCGATCTTCCGTACCAGCGTTTCCGGCAGCGCGACGTAGTCGAGCGAGGCGGCCTGCTGCTGGCCGTTTTCCAGCGCCCACTTGAAGAAGTCGAACGCCACCTTGGTGTGCTCGGCGTTCTTCGGCTTCTTGTACATGATCACCCAGGTGGTGGCGGTGATCGGCCAGGCCTTGGCGCCCGGGGCGTTGGTCATGATCAGGTTGAAGTCCTTGGCGCTGGCCCAGTCCGCGGTGGCGGCCGCGGCGGCGAAGGCGTCGGCGTTCGGGGCGATGAACTGGCCGGCGGCGTTCTTCAGGTCGACCCAGCTGATCTTGTTCTTCACCGCATAGGCGTACTCGACGTAGCCGATCGAGCCCTTGATCTGCTTGACGTACTGCGACACGCCCTCGTTGCCCTTGCCGCCCACGCCGGTCGGCCAGTCGACCGCGGTGCCGAACTTCACCCTGGTCGCCCACTCGTTGCTGACCTTGGACAGGTAGTTGGTGAAATTGAACGAGGTGCCCGAGCCGTCCGAGCGGTGCACCACGGTGATCTTGCCGGCCGGGATGCTGAGGCCGGCGTTCAGCGCGGCGATCTTCGGGTCGTTCCAGTTGGTGATCTTGCCGAGGAAGATGTCGGCCAGGGTGGCGCCGTCCAGCTTGAGCTGGTCGGCCTGGATGCCGGCGATGTTGACCACCGGCACGATGCCGCCGACCACCACCGGGAACTGGCCCAGGCCGAACTTGCCCAGGTCCTCGGCGCTCATCGGCGCGTCGGAGGCGCCGAAGTCGATCGTGCCTTCCTTGATCTGCGCGATGCCGGCGCCCGAGCCGACCGACTGGTAGTTGAGCTTGTTGCCGGTCTTCTCGGCGTAGCCGGCCGACCACTTGGACAGTACCGGATAGACGAAGCTGGAGCCGGCGCCGGTGATGTCGGTGGCGTGCGCGGACATGCCGAACAGCGAGGCGGCGGCGATCACGGCCGTCGTACCGATACGGGAAAGAGTAGTGGGTGCATTCAACACGGTTGCTCCTCTGGGGTAAGCGTCACGGGGGATTCCCGCCCGACCCCTATTTCATGCGGACCGTGTTGCAATGAAATGAGCTGAATGTTTCAGCGGTATGACAGCCGCTGCCGGATTGTCATCTGCGGAGTGCCGGGGCGGGGCGTCGGGGATGGTTCCGGCGAGCCTGAAAGGGTCAGGGCAGGGAACCTTAATGCCTGCGCATGGCCGCCGAGAGTCGCTGGATCCCGGCTTTCGCCGGGACGACGGGCATGTTCACGCGACANGCGAAAGCTGGAATCCAGCGCCTTCATGTCCGGCACTGCCGCCGAGAGTCGCTGGATCCCGGCCTTCGCCGGGATGACGGGGCGTGTTCACGCGACGTCCTTGCCACCGCCCGACGTCATTCCAGCGAAAACTGGAATCCAGCTCCTTCATGTCCGGCACTGCCGCCAAGAGTCGCTGGACCCCAGCCTTCGCCGGGATGACGGGGCATGTTCACGCGACG
>NZ_LMSL01000039.1:124236-193716 GCF_001428405.1 Frateuria sp. Soil773 | reverse complement strand
GCGAAAGCTGGAATCCAGCGCCTTCATGTCCGGCACTGCCGCCGAGAGTCGCTGGATCCCGGCTTTCGCCGGGATGGCGGGCATGCTCACGCGACATCCTTGTCCCCGCCCGACGTCATTCCAGCGAAAGCTGGAATCCAGCGCCTTCATGTCAGGCGCTCCGGAGTCGCTGCCCCGCCCTTACCCGAATGCCCACCCCTACAGCACATTCAGCCCGATGTGCTCCCGCTCGAACATCTCCAGCTGGCGCCAGCGGTTGACGATGGTGCAGAACAGCTCGGCGGTGCGCTCGGCGTCGTAGACCGCCGAATGCGCCTCGCGCGTGTCGAAGTGGTGGCCGGAGGCCAGCACCGACTTGCTCAGCACGGTCTGGCCGTAGGCCAGGCCGCTCAGCGTGGCGGTATCGAAGCAACTGAAGGGGTGGAACGGGTTGCGCTTGTGGCCGACGCGGCGCACCGCGGCATTCAGGAAGGACAGGTCGAACGCCGCGTTGTGGCCGACCAGGATCGCGCGCTGGCAGCCGCTGTCGCGCATGCCGAGGCGAACCGCCGTGAACACGTGGTCCAGCGCCATCCGCTCGCTCAGGGCGCCGCGCAGCGGGTTGTCCGGGTCGATGCCGGTGATCTCCAGCGAGCGCGGGTCGATGTTCGCGCCGGGGAACGGCTCCACGTGCGAGAACACCGCCGGCTGCGGGCGCAGGTAGCCCTCGCCGTCCATGGTGGGCACCACCACCGCGATCTCCAGCAGGGCGTCGCGT
Source organism: Frateuria sp. Soil773 (assembly GCF_001428405.1). Lineage (GTDB taxonomy): Bacteria > Pseudomonadota > Gammaproteobacteria > Xanthomonadales > Rhodanobacteraceae > LMSL01. The sequence goes on along the minus strand of NZ_LMSL01000039.1, from coordinate 192,959 downwards.
TCGGCGTCGAAACCGCCGGTTTCCACGTCCACCACCACCGGCAGGAAGCCGCGGAACCGCTCGCACAGGCGGGCGGCCATGCTGTTGCTGACATTTTCCATCCGCACAGCATATCAGCCGCCTTCGCCGGCCGACGCCTGCCGGAAGGCCCGGCCACGGAGCGTCCGCCATGCCGGTGTCTTTTTTCTGTCACGCAACCGGCACGGAACGGTAAAGCCGCCGCCGCATCCTGCCGCGGTTTCCCGCCTGGCCGGCCATCACTGATCGAAGGGGGCGGTCCAGTTGATTCCTACCCTCACGTGGAGAAAGTACATGCGTTCGAAGATGCTCGTATTGGCCATCGCTGCCGGATTGGGCGCAACCAGCGTCGCGGCCGCCGCCGCGCCCCAGAGCGCGGGCCGCGCGTCCGCCACCAGCAGCGAGGTCGAGCAGCTCAAGGCGCAGCTCGCCGCGCTGCAGGCCAAGGTGGACGCGCTGGAGGAGCGCACCGACGCGCAGTCGGACATCAACGTCAGCACCGGCCAGGCGGTGGAGAAGGCCACCAGCGTGACCGCGGCCAGCGACAAGAAGCTCGCGGCGCTGGAGAAGGCCGTCAACAACACGAGCCTGTCCGGCAAGATGTTCTTCGACTTCACCAACATCAACGACAAGAACAGCGACAAGGGCAAGACCGACAAGTCGGGCACCGGCATCGACGTGAAGCGCTTCTACCTGGGCGTCACGCACAAGTTCAACGACATCTGGTCGGCCAACCTGACCACCGACTTCAACTATGTCAGCGGCGACGGCGAGACCAACCTGTTCGTCAAGAAGGCTTACGTGCAGGGCAAGTTCGACGACGCGGCGGTGCTGCGCATCGGTTCGGCCGACATGCCGTGGATCCCGTTCGTCGAGAACTACTACGGCTACCGCTACGTCGAGAACACCCTGACCGACCGCCTGAAGTACGGCAACTCGGCCGACTGGGGGCTGCACCTGGGCGGCGACTTCAGCGGCAAGACGCTCAACTACGCGGTGTCGGTGGTCAACGGCAACGGCTACAAGAACCCCAGCCGCAGCAAGGGCGTGGACGTGGAAGGCCGCGTCGGCTTCGTGCCGTTCGAGGGCATGGTCGTGGCGGTCGGCGGCTACAGCGGCCACCTCGGCAAGGAGACCGAGACCACCAGCGCGGAGAACACCGCCCAGCGCGGCGACTTCATGGTGGCCTATGCCGACAAGTCGTTTCGCGTCGGCGCCGAGTACTTCACCGCCAAGAACTGGAACAACGTGCTGAGCCCGCTCTCGGACAAGGCCGACGGCTACTCGTTCTGGGGCAGCGTGGGCCTGACCGACTCGCTGAGCCTGTTCGCCCGCTACGACAACGCCAAGCTCAGCAAGGACCTGGACAAGAAGGCCAAGGACGTCTACTACAACCTCGGCCTGGAGTACCAGGTCACCAAGGGCTTCAAGCTGGCCGGCGTGTGGAAGCACGAGAAGGCCGACAAGTCGGTCGCCACCCCGGCGCCGGCGCACGTGCAGAACGTCAAGACCAACGAGATCGGCCTGTTCGGCGAAGTGTCGTTCTGACGTCAAACGCCCGTCACATGCCCGCGGCAGGATGTTGCGGGCAGGAAGGCTATCGAAGGGAGTTCGACCCAGGGACGGAAAACGGCGGGCAATGGCCCGCCGTTTGCTTTTTCGAGGCGAAGGTGAGTGCAGCGTTTTCGTTCCTGGCAGGGATGGGCGAAGCCGTGCCGCGTTCGGCGGCCGCGCGGGATACCCGTGATTCGCCAAAGGTCGAACTACCAACCCTCCCTGTTGCATGGCTATTCCGATTGCGAGATTCCCGGTTCCCGGATCTCTTGGGAGCCTGTTCGATCTTCACTATCTCCTCCAGATGAAGCGTTGTCCCAGCGAACCCCGAAAAGGGGGCAAGAGCTGGCGCAGGTCTGCTTTGTCCTGCTTGACCGGTCCTTCGGCCGTCGAAGGTCGCAGGAATGACGAGGCGGTCGAACCGGCGGATCGACCGTGGACGGGCTCTCAAGGCGAAAACGCCGCCGCTATGGATGCGGCGGGTTTCCTCAGGAGCGTCTCGTTCATGGTCAGCCGCAGGCGGCAGTTCTCGATGCCGCCGATGACGACGTCGGCCTTCTCCAGGCGCGAGGCGAGGCCGGCCTCGACGTGTTTGTCCAGTTGCAGGAAGGCCACGTTGCTGCCGTTCTCGACCCGGTGGACCGTGATGCCGGGGATGCCTCCGAGGAGCGCCAGCAGCTTTTCCCCCTCCGCGCGGGCCTGCGCGAATCGTTGCTGGAAGCCGTCGAGGTTGCCGGAGGCGACCAGGGCGGCGATCCAGCCATGGAAGATCGTGCCGCCGAAGACGTGCCTGAGATGGCGCGCCCGGGCGATGGTCGCTGCGTTGCCGGCCAGGATGGCGCCGAAGGGGGCGCCGAGATACTTGTAGAGCGACACGTAGACCGTATCGAACGGAGCGCAATAGCGTTCGACCTCGAAGCCCTTGCTGCCGCACATGAGCAGCAGGCGTGCGCCGTCCAGGTGCATCCCGGCACCTTTCCGTTTCGCCAGCGCGGCGATTTTCCCGATCGTTTCCAGCGGCACGGTGGCGCCATCGAGCCGGCGGACGGGACTTTCGAGCGAGATCGCCCCCACTTCGACCGGGTAGGCGTCTTCCGTGCCCTGTTCGAACGCATCGACGACGGCCGGATACAGCGCCTCCGTGGCGCCGCCCTCCAGCGGCACCGGGTTGATCCCGCTCACGGTCGAGGTGGCGTCCTCTTCGTCCCGGTAGACATGGCTTTCCTTTTGCAGGAGCAGGCGCCGGCGGTCGCCGCAGAGCAGGCGCACGGCCACCTGGTTGGCCAGGGTGCCGGTGGGCATGAACGCGGCATCTTCCTTGCCGAGCATCTTCGCGAATTTCGCCTCCAGCTCCGCGACGGCACCTTTGGCCAGGTAGAAGTCGTTGACGTCGGCGCGGCCGTGCAGGAGTTCGAGCAGCCTTGCCGGATACGCGCCGATGCGGGCGGGCACGTTGTCCCCGGCCAGCGAGACCAGCCGGTCCACGTCCATGGCGGGCTTCGCCGCGGACGCCGGCGCCCCCATGGCGTCGGCGGCGCCCAGGGGCGTGCCCCACGCTGCGAGGGACAGCGCACCCAGGGGAATGGACTGCAGGAATTCGCGACGGTTGATCATGCGTTCGCCTCGCAGGTTGGTGTATGCGGTCGCCCGCCATGGCCGGCGGCCTGTCCGGAGCGCCCTGGGCCGCGGAATGTCTGCCGCCACGGCCGGATGCTTCGCCGGAGGATGTCGATTCTGCCCGCTTCCGTTCGTTGCATGGCAGGCGCGTGACACATCCGCCACTATCCGGCAGCGGCCGGACATGCCAACAACGGAGACACCGATGCGATTCCTTTCCATGGTCAGGATCAACGAAGGTACCGGACAGAAGCCCAGCGAGCGGCTGCTGAACGAGATGGGCAAGCTGCTCGACGAAATGACCCGGGCCGGCGTGCTGCTCGATACCGCCGGGCTCCGGCCGACGTCGGAGGGCGTGCGGGTGCGGCTCTCGCGCGGCCGGATCAGCGTGGTGGACGGGCCGTTCACCGAAACCAAGGAGGTGATCGGCGGGTTCGCGATGTTCGAGGTCGGCTCGAGGGAGGAGGCGCTCGACTGGACCCGCCGCTTCCTGGAAGTCCATGGCGACGAGTGGGAGATCGACTGCGAGCTGCGCCAGGTCGAGGAAATGGGCCCGGAGGGCTGCGGCAGCGGCCCCGAGGGCGGCCCGCGGGCCTAGCGGCTACGGCGACTGCGCGGCCCCGCCGCCGCGCTTTCGCGCGTCGCCGCCGAGCGAGCCGGCCGCCAGGGCGCGGGTCACCTCGGCGGCGATGCCGTCCTGGATCATCAGGATGTCGGAGGCCGGGCGGTCGTAGGTGCCTGCCCATACCAGGTAGCCGTCGTCGGCGCGGACCAACTGCGCGGTCACGCGCAGCGTCCCGCCCGACTTGCGCACGCTGCCTTCCAGCACGTAGCCCACGTGCAGGGTCTCGGCGATCTCGGCGATGGTCGCCTTCCTGCGCTTGAAGTAGAACGTGGACGTGCGCGCGGAGACGCGCAGCCCCGGGATGCGGCTGAGCTTGTCGATCAGCTCCTCGGTCATGCCGTCGGCGAACGGTTCCTCGTCCATCGCCTTGGTCAGGTCGAGGAAGGGCATCACGGCGACCGCGCGCTCGGCCGCATGGTTGCCGGCGGACGACGGGAACGGGCCGAGCAGGAAGTAGAGCCCGGCGAGGACGGCGGCGAGCGCGAGACCGGCTGCCCAGAGCAGCGGGCCGCGACGCCGCGGAGCGATGGCCGCTGCGGCCGGAATCGCCGCCGGTTCGGCGGAGGCCGCCGGAAGCGGCGGCCCGTGCGGCGCGGTCCACGGCGAGACCGCGGCGACCAGCCGGTAGCCGAGTCGCGGCACGGTCGCGATGTAGGCCGGCTGCTTCGGATCGTCGCCCAGCGTGCGGCGCAGCGAAGCGATGGCCTGGTACACCGAATCGGGCGTGACCACGACGCCGGCCCACACCTCGTCGAGCAGTTCGTCGATGCTCACCACCTGCCCGGCGCGTTCGGCCAGGCAGAGCAGGGTGCGCAGCGTGCGCGCTTCCAGCCGTACGGTTTCGCCGTCGCGCGACATCTCGCCCAGGGCGGGATCGACGCGCCATGCGCCGATGCGGAGTGGGGTGCTGCGGGGACGATCCATGCGCCTCGTTTCCGGCCGTGCCATGCACTTTCAGGACTTCTTCAACGCCGTTTCAGGCGCGTTTCAGGACTTTCCGCCGGCTTCCGGAGAGGGTGCGCGGGTCGAATCCCGATCGCGCAGAGGTTACATGAAGACATCCATTCCCGACGCCGTCGGCGCATCCGCCGGCCATGCGCCCGCCGTCCGGGCGGATACGCCGGCGCATCGCGCGGCCGGTCACGGCGCTCCATCGGATGCGGGCTGGGGCGGTGCGGACGGGCAGGCGCTCGCTTCCGCCTCCGTCCCAGGCGTGCCGGCAGCGGCGCCGGATGCCGTCCCTGCCGGTGCGTCCCCGGTACGCGGCGCGTCCACCGTGTTCGGCAGGGCGCTGGGGACCTGGTTCTACTTCGGCATGGGCTGGCTGGTCCTTGCGGTCGTGGCCTACGGCTTCGGCCGGCATGCCGGCGACCGGCTGTTCCATCCCGCGGTGCCGCCGCCGCTGATCCTTCACGTGCACGTGCTGGTCTTCGCGGGCTGGGTGCTGCTGTTCCTGGTCCAGTCGGGGCTGGTGCGCGGGGCGAACGTACGGCTGCACCGGCGGCTGGGCGTGCTGGGCGGCGTGCTCGGCGCCGTGCTGCCGGTCATGGGCGTGGTCACCGCGCTCGCGATGCAGCGCTGGCATGCGAACCGGGGGCCGGTGAACGATGCCTTCCTGAGCATCTCGCTCAACGACATGCTGACCTTCGCCGTCGCCTTCGGCCTGGCGCTGCGCTGGCGGCGGCAGCCGGAACGCCACCGACGGCTGATGCTCATCGCCACCTGTGGCCTTACCGGGGCCGCTTTCGCGCGATTCCCCCACGAGCTGGTGCCGGCCTACTCCTGGTATCTCGGCGTCGACCTGCTGATCGCGCTGGGCATGCTGCGCGACCTGATCGTGGACGGCCGCGTCCACCCGGTCTACCGGATCGGCCTGTCCTGCGTGATGGCCGGGCAGGCGACCGCGATGTACCTGCTGCTGGCGGCGCCGGCCGGCTGGCTGGCGTTCCTGCATGCGCTGTACTAGTCCATGCGGCATGAAGTTCGGCGCGGCGCCTTGCAAGCATGCGCCCGCCGCGCTGCAATCGCCGTGGCCGCCGTATTCCGCGGCGCGCCAGCCGCCGCGTATGGCGGCCGGCGGACCACGTCGAGGAGAGCGTCTTGGGCATCGAAGACACCGTTGCGAAGCGACCGCCGCCCGCCATCGTCGGGCGCAGCAGCTCGCATTTCACCCGGCTGGTGCGCCTGTTTGCCCACGAGACCGGCGCAGCCTGCCGGTTCGAGCCGGTGTACGACCTGGCCTCGGTGGATCCGGACGACTACGCGGGCAATCCCGCGCTGAAGATGCCGGTGCTAAGGATCGGCGGGCAGGCCGTGTTCGGCGCCGAGAACATCTGCCGCACTCTCGTCGAGCAGGCGCCGGCGCCGCGCCGGGTCGTCTGGCCGGAGGACCTGCGCGACGTGGCGTCGCGCAATGCGCAGGAACTGGTCTGGCACGCGATGCAGGCGCAGGTGCAGCTCGCCTTCGGCACGCAGGTGGCCGGGTTGCCGGTGGACAGCGTCTATTTCGCCAAGGCGGGCCTCGGCCTTCGCAACACGCTGGCGTGGCTGGAGGAACGCATGCCGGCGGTGCTCGCCGCGCTGCCCGCACGCGATCTCAGCCTGCTGGAAGCGGCGCTGTTCTGCCTCGTCGAGCACCTGGCCTTCCGTGACACGCTGTCGCTGGCGCCTTATCCGCAATTGACCGGGTTTGCCCGTGCCTTTGGTGCGCGACCTTCGGCACAGGCGACGGCGTACGCATTCGACGTGCCGCCGGCCCGGTGAGCGGCGGACTCAGTCGCCGTAGCCGAGTTTCGGATACCAGTCGGTGCCGCGTCCCTCGGGCGTGCAGTCGAACACGGTCCACAGCGGCGCCAGGTCCGGCGCGCCGCGCGGGTCCTGGCCCGGGTCGGCGCTCTCGGGGCCCATCTCGCCGCTCCAGAAGTGGCGGACGACGCCGTCGCGGCGGGTGAACACGTTGAAGGCGGCTTGGTCGCCGCCGTCGGCATCGACGGCGAAGTAGTCGCGGCTGTAGTTGCCGTTGGTGTCCGAGTACAGCGGCAGGTCGCGCCAGCCGCGTTCCTGCTTGAAGGCGAGCAGCCGCTCCAGCGGCGAGCGCGCCACCACGGCAAGCGCGACGCGTTGCCCGATGTCGCGGGCCTCGCCGTCCCACGCGCTCAGCAGCGAGGTGCACATCGGGCAGGGCCGCTCGCGCTGCGGCCCGAACATGTAGCTGTAGACCACCAGGGTCTGCCTGTCGCCGAACAGGCCGGCGAAATCGACCGGTCCGCGCTCGCCCTGGAAGCGGTAGTCGCCGGCCACCTCGCCGCCGGGCGGCAGCGCGCGGCGCTGCTCGGCGACGCGTTCGAGATGGCGGCGCAGTTCGATTTCCTCGGCGAGCAATGCCTGGCGGGCGCGGCGGTATGCCTCGCTCTCGTTCGGAAAGCGCATGCGGTTGCGGCCGGCCAGTTCGGCGGCGGGGACGAGGGGGGCGCTTGTCATGGGGATCTCCTTGGGATCAGTCGCGGTCGGGGGCGCCGAGCGGGAAGTAGGGGCGGTAGGGCCGCGCTTCCTCGACCGCGCGCGCGAAGGACGGCCGCGCCAGCAGGCGTTGCCGGTAGGCGATGACGTTGGCGAACGACGGGTCGATCCGGTACGTCCAGTCGGCATAGAACAGCGACGGCGCGGCGGAGCAGTCGGCGAGGGTGAAGCGGTCGCCGGCGGCCCATTCGCGGCCGGCCATGCGCCGGTCGAGCCAGGCATAGGCGGTGTCGAGCATGGCCTTGGCCTCGGCGACGCCGTGGGCGTCGCGGGCCGCTTCCGGGCGCAGGCGGTCGAACACCATCTTCTGCTGCGGCGTGGAGACGTAGTTGTCGAAGAAGCGGTCCATCATGCGCGCTTCCAGCGCCATGTCCGGGTCCTCGGGCAGCAGCCGCACCGGCCCGGGGTAGTGCAGGTCCAGGTACTCGACGATGCAGGTGGCCTCGAGCACGGTGCGCCCGCCGTCGACCAGCACCGGAAAGCGCTTCATCGGCCACAGCTCCGCCAGTTCGGCGTTGGCCGCCGGGTCTTCGAGCGTGCGGTAGTCGAACGGCGTGCCGTTCTCGTACAGCGCGATGAGCGCCTTCTGGCAGTACGAGGAAAAGGGGTGGGAGTAGAGGCGGGGGAGCGTGCTCAAGGGGCGGTCCTCGGTGGCGGGTTTCCGTCTGCGACGAACGGGCAGGCGCGGAATCGACATCGGCTTCCGGCCACGGCCGGGTCTGCTGACACGATGCTGTCAGCAGGGCCGGATCAGGCTATGCCCCTTCGTTTCCCCGCAGGATGCCCATCCATGTCGTCGACCAGCCTTACCCTGTATGCCACCCGCCCCGGCTTCGGTCTGCCCGACACCAGCCCGTTCGTGCTCAAGACCGAGGTGCAACTGAAGATGGCCGGGCTGGCCTACGACCGCGCCTCGGCGATCCCGCCGCAGGCGCCGAACGGCAAGCTGCCCTTCGTCGACGACCACGGCGAGGTGGTGAGCGATTCCACCTTCATCCGCGCGCACATCGAGCGCCGGTACGCCGTGGACCTGGACGCCGGGCTGGATGCGCGCCAGCGCGCGCAGGCGTGGGCGATCGAGCGGCTGCTGGAGGACCACCTGTACTTCGCCATGGTCTGGTTCCGCTGGATCGACCCGGAGAACTTCGCCAAGGGGCCGGCGCATTTCGCCGACGGCGCGCCCGAGGAGCAGCGCGAGCAACTGCGCAAGGACCTGCAGGCGCGCAAGTCGGTCGATCTGCATGCGCAAGGCCTGGGCCGCCACGCGCCGGCGCAGATCGCCGAGCTGGGTCGGCGTTCCGTCGATGCGCTGGCGCAACTGCTCGGCGGGCAGCCGTATTTCCTGGGCGACGCGCCGAGCGGCGTGGACGCCACGGCGTTCGGCATGCTGGCCTGCGTCGCCACGCCGTTCTTCGATACGCCGCTGCGCCGCGCGGTGGAGGCGCATCCGAACCTGGTCGCGTACGTCGCGCGCATGATGCGGCGCTACTACCCGCAGCATGCGTGGGAGGCGGCGGGGCTGGAGGCGTCCGTGGCTTGAGGCGTCGCGCTCGGCGCCGGTCGTTCGCGCGAAGGCAGCCGGCGTGCCGGCTGCCTTCGCGGTTTCAGTGGATGCCGGTCAGGGCAGCTTGCCCAGGTCCACCCGCGGGCGGAACCAGGCCGGGCTGCGCGTGAAGGTCTGGCCGGACGCGGTGGAATGGCTGAAGAAGCCGTCGTTGCGCAGGTAGAACAATGGGCCGAGCGAGCCGCCGGCGAAATCCAGCCGCTGCTTGTTCAGGCCGGTCGGATCGACGTCGAAGTAGGCGGACTTCACTTCGCTCCAGGTGCCGTCGGCGGTGATCGCCCACTCGTTGCCGTAGAGCGCCGACCGGCCGATGTAGCCCCGCTCGGGATCGAAGGACTCGAGGAAGGAGTACACGCCCTTGAGGTAGGTCGAGGCGCCCAGGTACTTCCAGCTTGCGATCAGCTTCCAGCCGCAGTCGCCGTGGCCGGCAAGGCAAGGCGTGCCGAACCAGGCCGTGTAGACCGTGTTGCCTTCGCCGTCCGGCTGCGCGCGGGTGAGGAAGCGGTAGGTCTGGCCCGCGCTCCACTTGAAGACGAGGTAGCTCTGGCCGCCGGTGCCTTCGCCGTCGAAGTCGTTGCTGACGACGTCCGGGCCCTTCCTGACCAGGGTGGTCCTGCCGGTGGGCGAGTCCCATACCGAGAACAGCACGCGGCGCTCGGTGGCCGAATTGACCTGGATGCCGAAGTAGCCGGTGTTGAAGCCGTTGGCCATGTAGTACGAGCCGATCGGGTCCTGGCCCTTCGGCACGGTGACCTCGCTGTAGAAGTACTCGGTGTCCGCCGGCACGTCGAAGCCCAGGTGCACCGAAGGCCCGCGCCGCGACCAGTAGAAGTTGTCCGGGTCGTTGGCGAACACCGTGCCGGCCGCCGTGGCGCTGCCGCCGATCTGCAGGCCGGAGATGTCGCCGTAGTAGCCGCCGTCGGTATACACGCCGCGCAGGTCGACCTTGACGTAGCCGGCCTTGGGGATGAAGAAGCTGCCGGCCGGGAAGGGCGCGGCGGCGGTGCTGGACAGGAACACCAGGCGCGACTGCGCGCCGACCGACACCAGCACGGTGCTGTGGCTGGCGCCGTTGAGCGTGCCGACCAGCGAGAGCTGGAGCTGGCCGGGTTTGCGCACGTCGAAGTAGACGCTGGTCACCGCCTTGTCCGAGCTCCAGTTGTGCAGGCCGGTGTCGTCGATCAGCTCGTCGTCGGCGGGCGAGGGATGGGTGACGTAGGCGTTTCCGCCCAGGGGTACGGTGATGGCGGCGTCCTGGGCCGCGGACGTCCGGCCGGACAGCAAGAGCAGCAGCCCGAGGCCTGCGCAAGCAAGGTTTCGCATAACTCTCCTCCCAGTGGTGGCAGCGTTGGTGCATCGAGGGCCGGGCCGCGGCCAGTCCGCCGCGACCCGACCAGGGGAACCCGCGCCTTCGACGGAGCCCCTCCCCGCGGGAGCCCGAAGCCGGCATTCGACGTGTCGAGTCGTTGTCTTTCGAGGACTGGTATCGCGATTACGAAAGTCTAAGAAGACAAAAGAAGATTATGGAAAGATCGTATTCTTACGTGTGCTTTCGGTCACGGATTGCGGCTCTGCCCCGCCCGCCATGCCCACCTCGCGGTCACAGCCGCGGGCGGAGACTGGAGAGACCCACGCCGGAGCACGCCCATGCCCGAAGACAAGCCGAAACAACCGCCGAAGCCGTCGGGTTACCCGGAGCCCGTGCCGAAGCCGAACCGGGACGAACCGGAAATGCCCGATGCGCAGACGCCGCACGAGCCGCAGAACGACCCGGACAGGAAGCCGATGCCTTCGTCCTAGAGCCAGTTAAAAGTCTCCCTGTCGGAATGGAATTCCCTCACGCCTACCGCTCGTCATTCCTGCAGCTTTCACGACCGCAGGGCCGGTCAGACAGGGAGGCGCTTTCAACAGTCGAAGGGCCGGTGATCCGGCGACTTTTCCCTTCCCCAAAGCCTAGAGGCACTGGATCCCAGCCTTCGCTGGGATGACGCTTCGTAGGGAATACCTGGGAGACTGGAATTCCCTCGTGCTTCCTTCCCGCTCGTCATTCCTGCGAAAGCAGGAATCCAGAGATTTTTCCCTTCTCCAAATCCAGAGGCGCTGGGATGACCAGCCCTTCGGCTGTTGAAAGCGCCTCCGGCCTAACCGGTCCTGCGGCCGTTGAAAGCCGCTGGGATGACGCTTCGTAGGAATGCTCGGGAGACTTTGAACAAGGTTCTCAGCGCCGCCGCCGGGCCGGCCACGGCTGCGCGCCGCCGTGCGAGCGCGTGCGACCGTCCGCGGCATTGCCCGGACGCCGCGATGCCTCGATTCGTGCGCCCGCGTCACGAGCGCTTTGCCTGGCTTCCGGTTGATTCAAGAACTGGCTGGTATATTATTTCGCCTCGACCCGCTCCTGCGCGCGACGGTCCGGGAGCGCTGCTCCCCCTTTTCCGTTTTTTCCGAGGATTCCCCACCATGACTTCCCGTTTCCTGGGAGCCGCGCTCGTTCTCGGCCTGCTGTCGGCGATCGGCCCGTTCGCCATCGACATGTACCTGCCCGCGCTGCCGAGCATCCAGCAGAGCCTGCACGCCGATGTGGGCGCGGTGCAGATGAGCCTGATGGCGTTCTTCGCCTCGGTCGGCGTCGGGCAACTGGTCTACGGGCCGGTGTCGGACATGCTCGGGCGCAAGCGGCCGATCTACTTCGGCCTGTGCCTGTTCGCGCTGGGCAGCATCGGCTGCGCACTGGCGCCGGACATCCACGGCCTGATCCTCTGCCGTTTCGTGCAGGGCCTGGGCGCCTGCGCCGGCATGGTGATCCCGCGCGCGATCGTGCGCGACATGCACACCGGCAACGACGCCGCGCGGCTGATGTCGCTGCTGATGCTGGTGTTCAGCGTGTCGCCGATCCTGGCGCCGCTGACCGGCAGCCTGGTGGTGCGGCTGGCCGACTGGCGCGGCATCTTCTGGGTGGTGACCGGCGCGGCGATGCTGGGCCTGCTGATGGTGATCGCCGTGCTGAAGGAAACGCGGCCGGCCGAGCAGCGGGTGGAGAGCAGCGTCGCCTCGGCGCTGGTTGCGTACCGCACCCTGCTGAAGGATCGCCACTTCCTCGGCCTGGTCTTCATCGGTGCGTTCGGCGTGTCCAGCTTCTTCGCCTATCTGGCCAATTCCTCCTTCGTGCTGATCGACCACTACGGGCTCACCCCGACCCGGTACAGCCTGGCGTTCTCGGTCAACGCGATCGCCTTCATCGGCGCCGCGCAGTTCACCGGCAGGCTGGGCAGCCGCTACGGGCTCAAGCGCGTGGTGGCGGTGGCGGTGGCCGGCTACGCCGCCACGATGGTCCTCCTGGCGGCGGCGATGATGGCCGGCATGGACCGGCTGGACGCGATGATGGCGCTGCTGTTCGTCGGCTACGGCTTCCTCGGCCTGGTGATTCCGTCCACCGCGGTGCTGGCGCTGGACGGGCATGGAGCCATCGCCGGCACGGCCTCGGCCCTGATGGGTACGCTGCAGTTCGTCACCGGCGCGGTGGTGATCGCCGTGGTCGGCCGGTTCCTCGACGGCACCGCGGTGCCGATGGTGACCGGGATCGCCGGCTGCGCCCTGATCGCCTTCGCGCTGTCCCGCGGCACGCTGCGCGGTGCCGCGCCGCAGCCGGTCGAGGCGCGGGCGATGGCGGAATGAGGCGCCGCGGCTGCCGGGAGCGCTCCTTCCGGCGCTAGCCGCGGTTTCCGGCTGGCGGCGCGGCGCTGCCTGCCGCAGTATCGGTGCCTCCGTTTCCCGGCACGGTGCGCTCGATCCATGCTTTTTTCCGACCCCGAAGGCGGCCCGGCCGAGACGGTGGTTACCGAGTGGCGCGACTACCCCGAGTGGCATCGCGGCCGCGCGCGCTATGGCGTGTGGCTGGTCCCGCTGCTCGATCCCGCGCTGCTCGGCTACCTCCGCGAGGCGCGGCGGCAACTGGCCGACCTGCTGCACCCCGACACGGAGCGGCAGCCGCACCTGACGGTATTCGTCTGCGGCTTCGAGCAGCCGGCGCGCGTGGCGGACGACAACTTCTCGCCGCAGCAATTGCAGGCGCAGGTCGGCTTGCTGCAACGCATGCGCGGGCCAGCGTTCACGCTGCCGCTGGGCCGACCGGACAGTTTCGCCAGCGCGGCCTTCCTCCCGGTCGGCGATCCGGACGGACGTCTGGACGGCTGGCGCCGCATGCTGGGCGAGGCGGCGAGCGAAGTGCGCCAGGCCGCGTATATTCCGCACGTTACTCTGGGCCTGTACCGGCGCAAGGTCGACGCCGATACGGTCCGCCGGCGCCTGGCGCAACTCGCGCCGCCGCCGTTGCCGCTGCGGGTCGGGCAGCTCCATTACGCCACCTACGACGCCCGCGTGCTGTTCGGCCCGCTGGAAAGCCGGCATCGCCTGCTGCTCGAAGCGGAGACGGACGGCGCGGGCTAGCTGTGATCTCTCAGTAGGTTGTTCATCCGGGGCATCTCTGGAAGATGGGGGTTGCGAAGCCAACCCAGCCCCCAGGAGCCCCGGATGAACCTGCATAAACATGCCCGTTTAAGTCCTCGCGGTCGAGCGCTGCTTGTCGATCGCATCCTCGTTCAGGGCTTGCGTGTGGAAGAAGCGGCCCATGCGGCCGGCGTAAGCGTACGAACCGCCTACAAGTGGCTCAAGCGCTTCCGCCAGGAAGGACCTGACGGTCTGGTCGATCGCTCCTCCCGCCCCCACCGCTGTCCGCACGCCACGTCCCAAGTCATCGCCGACCGGGTAATGGAGAAGCGGCGTGCACGCCAGAGCTATCGCCAGATCGCCGGGCAACTGCCCGTGGCGCCGAGCACCATCGCCCGGCTGCTGCGCCGCGCAGGGCTACATCGGTTGGCTGACCTGGAGCCCGCCTTGCCGGAGAACCGCTACGAATACGCCCAACCCGGCCAGTTGCTGCATCTGGATATCAAGAAGCTGGCCCGCTTCCGCCAGCCCGGTCATCGGGTCACCGGCAACCGCCAGATCAACTCCGACGGTGTCGGCTGGGAATATGTCCACTTGGCCATCGACGACCACTCGCGCGTCGCCTTCGGCTCCATCGAGTCCAATGAACGCGGAATCAGTGCCTGCAAGGCACTCATGCAGGCGGTTCGCTATGACCGGGGATTGGGCGTGCGCTTCGAGCGCGTCCTGACCGACAACGGGGCTTGTTACCGGTCGCGCAGCTTCCGCCGCCTCATTCGTCGGCTCGGCATGCGCCACCTGCGCACGCGGCCCTATACGCCTCGCACCAATGGCAAGGCCGAACGCCTGGTGCAAACCTGCCTGCACGAATGGGCTTACGCACGCTCCTATGCCGACTCCAAGCAGCGTGCCCGTGCTCTCAAGCCGTGGCTGCATCACTACAACTGGCATCGACCCCATGCCAGCCTCGGCTACAAACCTCCCATCTCCCGCATCTCAATGAACAACGTACTGGGTTTACACAGCTAGCCGTGCCACCCGGCGCGGCGCGCGCCTAGGATTCCGGCACCAGCACGAGGTCGCCCTTGCGCGTGCCGGGCACGATCTTCCAGCCGGGCTTCAACGACAGCGTCCAGCCGTCGCCGGCCAATCGGGCGCCGGAGGTCGCCGGCGGCGGCGTGACGACCAGCGCGCTCCAGTCCGGTTTCATGAGGGCGCCGTTGCGGGCGTCCAGCACGCCCCAGTCGTCGGAAATGCGGATGGTCGGATAGACCGTGCCGTCGTCGCCCAGGGGCTGCAGATTGCGCGGGTCGAACTGCACGTGCATGTGGTGGAAGGGCAGGACCAGCACCGGGCCGTCGACGAGCCGGCGACGGTAGCCGGCGATGGCTTGCTGCCGCCGGGCCTCCCGTGCGGTTTCGGCGGCACGCAGCGCGGCGCCGCCGTAGTGCCCGGCGCGTTCGCGTACCGCGGGCCCAGGCTGCGCGGGGAGGGTGACGTGCAAGGCGTCCGCAAGCATCGCGTCGAAGCTTCGGCCGGCTCGCAGCGACCGGCGCCAGCCGGGCGCATAGCGATCGAGCAGGAGGCCGTAGGCCGGGCCGGTGGCATAGGCGAAAGAGCGGACGAAGGTGCTGTCGCCGACGTGGCCGGACAGGTCGTCCAGGGCCGCCCGGGTCCGCTCCGCCGGCGTGCCGTTGCCCAGCATGACACCGGTGTATTCGGCCAGTCCCTCGTTCATTTCGAGCGCCTGCTCCTGCGCGGCGGCGGCAGGGTAGAGCCGGTAGCGTTCGTGGCGGAACAGCAGGGCGTCGGCGGCGGCCTGCCGGCGGGCCGGCTCGTCCGGCGCCGCCAGCGCGCGCGCCAGTGCGCGCCATTCGAGCTGCAGGGCGACGCGTCCGTCGAGCGTGTCCAACTGCGCGTTGTCGCCGCCCTGGAGCCTGGGCAGCGCAAGCTGGCCCTGGATGCGGTGGAACAGCTCGTGGGCGATCAGCGTGCGCCGCTTCCATGCTTCCTCGGGCAAGGGCCACAGCATCTGCGTCCAGCGCACGCCGGACCATTCGACGGCGGTGTTGGCGACGTTCTGGTCGGCCGGCAGACGGCCGACGAACACGCCGTCCACGGCTTTCAGCGCATGGCCCGGATCGGCCCGGTTGGCGACGACCTGCCGGCTCTGCGGATCCACGAACATCATCGGCCCGCACAGCGAAACGCCCCAGAGCCGCGCACCGTCGGCCCGGCACAAGGCATCCGCCTCGGCGAAATAGGCCCGTGCCGCCGCGGGCGGAATGGCCGTGGCCGCCCGCACTGGCGAGGCAAGGGCGGCGGCGCCCAGGAGCGGCAGCGCGGCGAGTGGCAGACGCATCGGGAATCCTCCGGCGGAACGGTTCCGCATGCGATGTTGTCCTGCCCGATGCCTGGTTTCATCCCTGACTGATAGCAGGGGACTCCGGCGCCGCCGCGGGTCGCGCAGTCCCGGCGAGCGGACCCGCGATGGAGTGGGGACGCGGCATGAATGGCGGGGCGGGGCCGCCGGCCGACCGGGTTGGAATCCGGGCACGGGGCCCTATCTTTTCAGTATCTTGCCTTTCAATATCTTGATGACCTGATCGACAGGCGTGGAGGTTTTCATGGCTACGGGTTGGGCAGGCGATGGCGCTGTGCAGGACCAGATCGATGCCACCGTCAGCGATGCGGTCAAGCGGGCGCGCCGGCAGTTGCGGCAGGGCCCGGGCCTGACGCACTGCGAGGAATGCGGCGAGGCGATACCGGAGGCGCGGCGCCAGGCCGTGGCGGGCGTGCGCCTGTGCGTGACTTGCCAGGAAGCGCACGACCAGGAACGGCAGGCCAGCCTGTACAACCGGCGCGGCAGCAAGGACAGCCAGTTGCGCTGATCCGTGCCGGCCTGATTCGTACCGGCCCGTTCGGCGGCCGTTCGCTTGAGCGTGTGGCTTGGGCAAGGTGTGCCTGGAGCGGAGGATGGAACGCCCGCCTGCGGCAGCATCGGCTGCCGCAGGCGGTTTTTCATGGCGCGCCAGGTGCGGCGGTGCGCGCCTATCGCCCGTCGGCGAAGCCGATCCGCGTCAGCCCCTGCGACCTGGCCTGCGCCAGCACCCGCGCGACGGCCTGGTAGGGCACGCCGTCCGCCGCTGCGATGGCAAGTTCCGGCGGATTCCCGCGCGAGGCGACCACGGCCAACTGGGCCTGCAATGCCGGCTCGTCGACGGGTGTGCCGTTCCATGACATCGCGCCATCGGCGCGGATCGCCAGGCGGATCGGCTCGATGGAGGGCGGGGGCGTGCCGCTGGAGGATTGCGGCAGGTCGATCTTCAGTTTGTGGGTGAGTACGGGCGCCGTGATCATGAAGATCACCAGCAGTACGAGAAGAACATCCACCAGTGGCGTGACGTTGATGTGCGCGATGGCGTCGCCGGACGTGCGTGCAGAGAAAGCCATGGTTCTTCCTCCTGGTGCAGCAGGTTGTCGATGTCGGATTGCCTGGCGTGGATCGGGGAAGCCGAGGCAGGGCCAGCATACTCGCGCCCGGCGCCACTGGCACGGCGGATACGAGCCACGCACCATCGCAGGAAAGATGGCGCCATGCCCTAGCCCTTAGCGAAGAACGCCCAGGCCGGATCTGCAGGCCGCGACGGACGGGCCGAAGCGCGACCGGGATCTGCACGGCGGGGCGCCGGCAGGCGCAAGATGCGCGACGGATCCATGACCGAGGGGGTTTGCCGATGACCGCATTGCTCAGCGCCGAACTGGCCTGGTACGTCACCGGGCGCTTTTACCGCGCCAACGACGGATCGCTGGCCGACTACGGCTATTTCCTCCATCTCGCCGGCATCGAGGCGGACCTGTTCGACGGCCGGAGGCACAGCGCGGCGACGGCGCATTTCACCTTCGCCGCGAGACCCTTCGTCGCGCATACCCACGCCAACGGCGCGCTGTGCCTGGCGTTCGACGCGGACGGCGATTTCTCGGTGTACCTGCAACGCGCGCCGGCCGGCAACTTCGACGATCCGGCATCGTTCGCCGCCGGCGAGCGCATCGCCACGTTCCGCCGCGTCGGCGTGGTCGTGGGCACCACGGTGGAAGCCGGCACGGCGGAGCAGCCGCTGGTTTCCTCGAATGTCTTCTCGGCGCGGCTGGTGGACAGCGTGCCGTTCGAATTCGCGGGCCGGCGGTACGACCTCGCCCGGATCCTCGGCCGCGGCGTCACCCAGTTCGGCACCGCGGCCACCACGCCGGTCGTGCCCGCGCCGCCGGGCTACCAGCTCGTCGTGCCGTTCGCGGGCTCGGCGGTCGCGCTGGGCGGCGCCTGAGACGGGGCCGCGCTCAGCGCGGCAGCCCCTGCCGGATCGCGTGGAGCAACTCGCCCTGCGGATCCTGCGACTGCTCCCAGTACATGATGCCGCCGAGCCGCTGCGCCCTGACGTAGGCGGCCTTGGCGGCGAGCGACTGCGGGTCGTCGTAGCTGATGAAGCGTCGCGTCTGCGCATTCCACAGCCACGGCGCCTGCGCGTCGGCGTCCCAGTAGCGCACGTAGCCCTGCTTGCCGATGAAGTCGGCCTTGAGCTGGGGCCACAGGTGCTCGCCCTGGTACTTGCCGTAGCGCTGGTACAGGCCGTGCCCCACCGGCTGCACGTCGGCGAATTCGCGGCCGTAGAAGGCGGCGCCGATCACCAGCTTGCGCGCGGGCGCGCCCGCGGCGAGGAACTGCCGCACGGCGCGGTCGACGGTGCGCGCATCGGCCGGCGCCGACGCGGCCGGATGCAGGCCGGTGTGGTGCCCGGTGGTCGGCGTCATGCCGTTGACGAAGTCGTAGGTCATCAGGTTGAACCAGTCCAGCAGCGGCGCCACCGCGGCGATGTCGATGCCGCTGGCGAAGGGGCCGTCGGCGGCGGCGATGCTGAGCGTGTAGCGGCCGGCGCCGCTGCGCGCGTGCAGGGCGCCGACCCGGTCGAGGCTGGCGCGCACGGCCTGCAGCAGCAGGGTGAAGTTGGCGCGGTCCTGCGGGCTGGAGCGGATGCCGGATTCGCCGTGGCCCGGGTATTCCCAGTCCACGTCGAAGCCGTCCGCGCCCTGCGCCGCGACCAGCTCGGCGGCGCTGTCGGCGAAGCGGCGGCGCCCTTCCGCACTGCCGGCCGCTTCGGAGAAACCGCCGACGCCCCAGCCGCCCACCGAGATCGCCACCTTCAGCCGCGGGTTGACCGCCTTCAGCGCGATCAGCCTGCGCAGCTTTCCGGCGCCGGCCTCGTCGAGGACGACGCGCCCATCGACCAGCCGGGCGAAGGCGAAGATCAGCGTGTCGATCTGGCGAACCTGCCCGTCCTGCGCCGCGTTCCAGCCGGTGGCGTAGCCGATGACGCGGTAGTCTGCCGGGGCCGGGCGGGTGTTCGCCGTGCAGGCGGCGAGCAGGCCGGCGGCGAGCAGCACGGCGGCCTGGAGCAGGAAAGGCAGGCGGGAGCCTCGCATCGTCGTTCTTCCTGTGGGTGCATGGGGTGGGGAGCCCCGATCATTGCAGGTGCCGCGGATGCCGCCAATGCGCCGCCGGATCGCGGTGCGTTCGCCGGCCGGCGGCCGGAGCGGGGTCTTATACTCTGCGCCCCTATGCATTGGCTGGATCGACCCATGTCCGACATCCCCGCTTGTCCCGTGTGCGCGATGGAGAACACCTACCCGGACGGCGACAACTACGTGTGCGCCGACTGCGGCCACGAATGGCCGATCGCCGCCGCGGAAACGGCGGAGGCCGCCCTGGTGGTGCGCGACGTCAACGGCAACGTGCTCAACGGCGGCGACACGGTGACCGTGATCAAGGACCTGAAGGTGAAGGGTTCTTCCATCCCGCTGAAGCAGGGCACGGTGATCCGCAACATCCGCCTGGTCGATGGCGACGACGAGCACATCGAAGGCAACTCGGACAAGATCAAGGGACTGGTGCTGAAGGTGTGCTTCTTGAAGAAAGCCTGAGGGCCCGCCGTCACCGGTTTCGTCATTCCAGCGGGCCCCGGAAAGAGAGGCGCGCGCTGGGATTCGAACCCGTCATTCCAGCGAAAGCTGGAATCCAGCGACTTTGCTGTGCCTGGAACCCCAAGGCACTGGATCCCGGCTTTCGCCGGGATGACGGCGGGGCGGGTGGTGACGGCGAGGAATGGGGAGAGCGGAAGGCGAAGTGATGATGAGCCATAGGCGTGGCGGCCCGCTTCCATCTTCATGGCATCTTGCACCNNNTGCCTCGCACCCGTCATTCCAGCGAAAGCTGGAATCCAGCGACTTTGCTGTGTCGGAACCCCAGGGCACTGGATCCCGGCTTTCGCCGGGATGACGGTGGGGCGAGTGGTGACGGTGAGAATGAGGGGGCGGCGAGAAATGGGGAGAGCGGAAGGCGAAGTGACGGTGAGTCGTGGGTACGGCGGTCCGCTTCCGCTTCACGGCACCTTGCCCTNNNNTGCCTCGCACCCGTCATTCCAGCGAAAGCTGGAATCCAGCGACTTTGCTGTGTCGGAACCCCAAGGCACTGGATCCCGGCTTTCGCCGGGATGACGGTGGGGCGGGTGGTGACGGCGAGGGATAGGGGAGGCGGTCCACGTTTCCGGGTTTGCGTTGCTGCTGCGAACCGCATGCGCGATGGATATGGCAGCCATGCACAACCATGGCCTTCGCATCACCGGATGAACCATCGCGTCCATGCCGAGTCAGTAATAGACCGGAACGCGAAAGGGCGGTGCAGTGAGCAAGAAGCAATCCTCGATCGGAGCGTGGCTGGTGGCGGTCGTCGTGGTGCTGGCGGCGGTTGCGGCCGGTGTCTTCATCTGGCGCAAGGCGACGCACGAAGGCGTCTCCGCACCCGCATCCACGGCCAGTGCACCGGCAACGGCGGCGACGGCCTCGCCGTCGTCCGAACCTGCGGTGAAACATCCGATTTCCCAGGCGGCGGGCGAACCGTCGGAAGCCGGCAGTGCGCCGTTGCCGGCGCTGGAGGCCAGCGACGACGGCGTGGCGGCGGCGCTGCTGCGCCTGGCCGGCACCGACGAGCTGCGCGGCCTGCTGCTGTCCGATCAGGTGATCCCGCGCATCGTGGCTACCGTCGATGCCTTGCCGCGGGAAAGCGTCGGCACGCGCATCCTGCCGCTGCGCACGCCCAAGGGGGCATTCCTCGTCGAGGAGCGGGACGGCCGTACCGTTGCCAGCCCGCGCAACACGGAGCGCTACGTGCCGTACATGCGCATCGTGGAGAGGGCCGATCCGCAAGCCCTGGTGGCGTGGTACGCACGTGCGTACCCGCTGTTCCAGCAGGCCTACCAGGAGCTGGGCTATCCGAAGGGCTACTTCAACGACCGCCTGCTCGTCGCCATCGACGACATGCTGGCCGCGCCGGTGCTGCCGGCGCCGGCGGCCCTGGTCCAGCCCAAGGTGTTCTACCAGTACGCCGATCCCAACCTGCAGTCGCTGTCGGCGGGGCAGAAGCTGATGCTGCGCGTCGGCCCGGACAACGAGGCGAAGCTCAAGGCAAGGCTGCGCGCGATCCGTGCGGCACTGACCGGGACCAGGCTGCCTGCGGCGTCGGCGTCAACGGCCCGCTGAACCGGCGTACGGGACGGCTCCCAGGCGGGTATCGGTAAGAGTCATGCGCGGCCCGGTGCGCCACGCCAAACGAGCCGCCCAAGGTTGCCCGCCACGTCGGCGTCGGCAGCCTGTTGAACCGGCGTACGGGGCTTCCGGGCAGTATGCCGGTGTGCCGCGTGCGACCCGATGCCCACACCGAGCGGGTTGGCACCAGGTTGCCTGCTACGTCGGGCGTCAGCGGCCCGCTGAACCGGTATATGGGACTCCCGGGCAGTATGCCGACGTGCCGCATGCGACCCGGCGTCCCGCGCCAGGCGGGAGAGTGGCCTGCCGCGCCAGGCCGTGCGGGCAGCACGGCAGGACAGGCGGGGGCGCACAGGCCGGACCGTGGCAGGACAGCGGTTGGCGAGACAGGGGATAGCGTTTAGAGTCGCCTGCTTTCCATCCGACGTGCGCCCATGTCTGCCGGCCATCGCTTCCTCAAGTTCGCCCGCCAGCTCCACCTGTACCTCGGGGTGTTCACGGCGCCGATGCTGCTGTTCTTCGCCGTCACCGGCGGCCTGCAGACCTTCAGCCTGCACGAGACCACCCGCGGCAGCAGCTACGCGCCGCCGGCCTGGCTGGCGAGCATGGCGCAACTGCACAAGAAGCAGACCACGGTGGTGCCGGCGCGCAAGCTGCGCCCGCCGGAGCGGGCCGCGGGTACGGAGCCGCGCGTGGCGAGGAGCGCGTCGGTCGCGCCGCCGCCGGGCGATATCGCTCCCGCCGCGCGAGCCGCGACGGATCGGGGCGATACGGCGCGTCCGCGCAAGAACCTGTGGCCGATGAAGGTTTTCTTCGGCCTGGTCGCACTGGGCCTGTTGCTGTCGGTGCTCACCGGCTTGTACATGGCCTACCGCTACAGCCGCAAGCCGGTGCTGGTCAGCGCCGTCCTGCTGGCCGGCATCCTCGTGCCGCTCCTGCTCCTGCTGTTCTGACGCTCGCGGCCCCGCCGCCGCGCCGTCGGTTTCCAAGGAAGCGACTTCCGCGGCACAGCGACGACGAAAAAGCCGGGACCATGGGCATGCCCCACGGTCCCGGCCGCGAGACCTGCGCCGTCAGTTCGCCTTGCCCGGCTTCACGTCGGCGGGTTCGCCGCCGCCCGGCACCACGGTGATGACGATCTGCGACGGATGCGCCTTGTCGTGGTGCACGGCATTGTGCGCGACCACGCCCTTCGTTTCGTCGTAGTTGTTGCCGCCGGTGTTGAGGTTGCGGTCGAAGCGCGGGAAGTTGCTGCTGGAGATCGCCACGCGCAGCCTGTGGCCGGCCTCGAAGTAGTTGCTGGTGTCGATCGGCTGGAAGGCGACCTTGTACACCTTGTCCTTCTCCATCCACACCGGCGGCTTGTCGTAGCCCTCGCGGTAGCGCATGCGCTGGATGTTCTCGGTGAGGTTGAACGCCTTGCCGTCGGGATGCACGTCCATCACCTTGAAGGTGAAGTCGGTGTCCTTCGCATCCGAGGACACGTACAGCGTCACCGTGATCGGGCCGCTGACCTCGGTGCCCTGGGCGAACGGCTCGGAGTCGTAGACCAGCACGTCGTTGCGGCTCTCCTCGGGGCGCTGGTCGTACGAGCCGAACTTCACCGCGCTGCCCTGGCAGCAACCGCCGCCGCCGAAGGTAGGCACCGGGTTGGCCGGGTCGTAGACGAAGGCATCGGGACGGTCGGCCTCGTCGGGCTTCGTGGTCAGCCGGCCGTCGCCGTACATCGTGTTGGCCTTGCCGCCGCTGCTGAAGTAGAAGCTCCGCGTGGTGGCGCCGGCCGGCGGCCAGGTGGACGACTGCCGCCACTTGTTCTCGCCCATCACGTAGTAGAGCACCCTGGGCTGCCTGCGCAGGAGGCCGTTGTCCTCGCCCTTGAGGAAATGGTCGAACCAGCCGTAGACCAGGCTGTCGTAGTCGAGCCGCGCGTCGCCCACGTCGAGGTCGCCGATCGTGGTGTGCTCGGTGGCGCGCTTGTAGGCGCAGTGCAGCACCGGCGCGATCACCGCGTACTGCTGGTCGGCGACGGCCTTGGGCGCGGTCTGCCGCACGTGGTTGTAGGCGGCCAGGTTGGGCGACACCGACACGTCGAACCAGCTCATCAGCCACAGGCCGGGCTTGCGGATCTTCATGTCCTCGTGCCACAGCCCGCCCTTGGACCAGGCCGGGTCGCCGGGCGTGCGCGCGATCATGTTGCCGCCGGTGGCGACCGGCATGCGCGTCTCGAAGATGCCCGGCGGACCGCCCACGGCCTTGATGATGTCCTTCTCCGGCAGGTGCCAGAACGCCTTGTTCCAGTCCACCGGGGGCATCTGCGGTGCCAGGTCGAAGTAGCGCGAGGCGCGCACCAGGTCCGCCTGCGGCGTATCGGCGGGGAACATCGGCCGCACCTGGTTCTGGATGCCATAGTCGTAGATCCAGGAGATGAACAGCATCTGCACCGCGCCGCCGCGATACCAGTTGCCTTGCTCCCAGTAGGGGCCGACCTTGCCCACGCCGGCGCCGAAGCCCTGCACGTTGAACGTGGCCAGGCCCGGGTCGTCCTCGGCGGCCACCGCCAGTTGCCATTCGGCGGTGGACGAGCAGCCGGTGGTGCCCACCTTGCCGTTCGACCATGGCTGCGAGGCCAGCCACTTGATCGCGTCGGAGCCGTCGGTGAGCGGCGGGCCGAGGATGTCGTAGTTGCCCTGCGAGAAGAAGTGCCCGCGCTCGTTCATCTCGACCAGGGCGTAGCCGCGCTTCACCGCCTCCAGCACGCTGCTCATGTCGCGCGGCGCGCCGAGCTTCACGTCCCAGTAGTTGAAGTTGTACGGCGTGCGCGAAAAGATCACCGGCACCTTGCCCTTGGCGTCCTTCGGACGGTAGACGTCGGCGGCCATCAGCTTGCCGTCGCGCATCTTCACCATCACCTTGCGGTCGATGACGGCGACCTGCTCCAACTGTTTCTCGATGTCGTTGCGCTTGGCGACCAGTTCCGCCTGCGGGTCCTTGCGCTGGGCATGGGCCGGATCGGCGAGCAGGAGGGAAAGACCGAACGGGACGGCCATGCCGGCGAAGGCGAGGCGCAGGGACGGGGATCGCATGCGGGAATCTCCTGGCGTGGTCCGCCCGAGTATGCCGCACCCGCGCCGCGCACGGGCGAGACCGGCGGCACATGCCGGCCGCGTTCCCGGCATCGATCCGCGCGCCGGCCTTGAACTGCGCGGACGTGCCTCCACGTCAACCCGGTTGAACCATCCGGCCGCGCGGCCGGGCAGGCTGCGGCCGCGCGCAAGCACCACCCGACCAGGAGCGACGATGAAGCCCACGACGAGCATGTTCCCGTGCGCCGCAGGACGGCGCGCATGACGGCGGCGGACGGCGCGGCCGACGTGCGGCCGGGCGCGGACCCGGTGATTTCCGTGCGCGGGCTGGACAAGGTCTACGCCTCCGGTTTCCACGCGTTGAAGAACATCGACCTGGAGATCCGCCGCGGCGAGATATTCGCGCTGCTCGGCCCCAACGGCGCTGGCAAGACCACCCTGATCAGCATCGTCTGCGGCATCGTCAACCCCGGCGGCGGCAGCATCACCGCCGACGGCCACGACGTCGTGCGCGATTTCCGCGCCGCGCGCTCGATCATCGGGCTGGTGCCGCAGGAGCTGACCACCGACGCGTTCGAGACGGTGTGGAACACGGTGAGCTTCAGCCGCGGGCTGTTCGGCAAGGCGCCCGATCCCGCGCACATCGAGAAGGTGCTGAAGGACCTCTCGCTGTGGGACAAGCGCAACAACCGGATCATGACGCTGTCCGGCGGCATGAAGCGGCGCGTGATGATCGCCAAGGCGCTGTCGCACGAGCCGTCCATCCTGTTCCTCGACGAGCCCACCGCCGGCGTCGACGTAGAGCTGCGCCGCGACATGTGGGAGATGGTGCGGCGGCTGCGCGCCAGCGGCGTCACCATCATCCTCACCACGCACTATATCGAGGAGGCCGAGGAAATGGCCGACCGCATCGGCGTGATCAACAAGGGCGAGATCATCCTGGTCGAGGAGAAGACCGCGCTGATGCAGCAGCTCGGCAAGAAGCAGTTGACGCTGCAACTGCACGAGCCGCTGGCGGCGGTGCCGGCCTCGCTCGCCGGCTACCGGCTGGAGCTGGGCGGCGACGGCACCGAGCTGGTCTACACCTACGACACGCAGGGCGAGCGCACCGGCATCACCGCGCTGCTGCACGACCTCGGCGAGGCCGGCATCCGCTTCAGGGACCTCAGCACGCAGCAGAACACGCTGGAGGAGATCTTCGTGAACCTGGTGAGGACGGGCGCATGAATTTCCACGCGATCCGCGCGATCTACCGTTTCGAGATGGCGCGCACCTGGCGCACCCTGATGCAGAGCATCGCCTCGCCGGTGCTGTCCACCTCGCTGTACTTCGTGGTGTTCGGCTCGGCGATCGGCTCGCGCATCACCGAGGTCGACGGCATCAGCTACGGCGCCTTCATCGTGCCGGGCCTCATCATGCTGTCCCTGCTGACGCAGAGCATCGCCAACGCCTCGTTCGGCATCTACTTTCCCAAGTTCACCGGCACCATCTACGAGATCCATTCGGCGCCGGTTTCCTACATCGAGATCGTGATGAGCTACGTCGGCGCGGCGGCGACCAAGTCGGTCATCGTCGGCACGATCATCCTCGCCACGGCGCGATTGTTCGTGGACTTCGGCATCGCCCATCCGCTGTGGATGGTGGCGTTCCTGGTGCTCACCGCGGTCACCTTCAGCCTGTTCGGCTTCATCATCGGCATCTGGGCGGACAACTTCGAGAAGCTGCAGGTGATCCCGCTGCTGGTGATCACGCCGCTGACCTTCCTCGGCGGCAGCTTCTACTCCATCCACATGCTGCCGCCGTTCTGGCAGAAGGTGACCCTGTTCAACCCGGTGGTGTACCTGATCAGCGGCTTCCGCTGGAGCTTCTACGGCATGTCGGACGTGGGCGTGGGGGTGAGCCTGGGGGCGACCGTGGGCTTCCTCGCCGCCTGCCTCGCCGCGGTGTGGTGGATCTTCCGTACTGGCTACCGGCTGAAGTCGTAGGGCGCCGGCGCGGCGGATGCCGCCGTCAGGCCGGGTCCGGGTCCAGCAGGCGCGGTCCGGAGCCTTGCTGCGCCAGCCGGTCGTGCGGGTTGCGCAGCGGGCAGGCCGCCATCGACAGGCAGCCGCAGCCGATGCAGTCCTGCAACTGGTCGCGCAGGCGGACCAGCCGCTCGATGCGGCCGTCCAGCTCGGCCCGCCAGGCGGCGGACAGGCGCTTCCAGTCTCCGGCGTCGGGCGTGCGCCGGGCCGGCAGCGCCTCGAACGCGGCGTGGATCGAGGCCAGCGGGATGCCGACGTGCTGGGCCGCCTTGATGACCGCGATCCGGCGCAGCATGCCGCGCGCATAGCGCCGCTGGTTGCCGGCGTTGCGCGTGCTTTGGATCAGCCCCTTCGCTTCGTAGAAATGCAGCGCGGACACCGCCACGCCGCTGCGTGCGGCGACCTCGCCCACGCTCAGCAGCCGGTGGATCGGATCGGGCCCTGCGACCTTGGTCTTGCCCATGATGGCCTCTTGACCTCAAGTTAAGTCGAGGTTTTACCCTGGGCCGGTCCGATTCTCAACCGCAGGATGAAGCATGCCGACACGCAGCAAGATCAACGTGGCCCTGATCTATGGCAGCACGCGCGAAGGGCGCCTGTGCGACAAGGTGGCCGGCTGGGCCAGCCGGCAGGTCGCCCAGCACGGCGACTTCGCGCTCGACGCGATCGATCCGGCGGCGCTGTCGCTGCCCTCGCGGCACGAGGTGCGCGAGGCGCCCGAGCTGGCGCGGCTGCGCCAGCGGCTCGCCTGGGCCGATGCCTTCGTGATCGTGACGCCCGAGTACAACCACGGCTATCCGGCGTCGCTGAAGTTCCTGATCGATTCGGTGTACGGCCCGTGGCAGGCCAAGCCGGTCGCCTTCGTCGCCTACGGCGGCGCTTCCGGCGGATTGCGCGCGGTGGAGCAACTGCGGCCGGTATTCGCCGAGCTGCACGCGGTGACCATCCGCGACGTGGTCAGCTTCGCGCAGGCCTGGCAGCGCTTCGACGCCGACGGCAACCTGTCGGGGCAGGCGCGGGCGCACGAGGCGATGGCCGCCATGCTGGCACAGTTGCGCTGGTGGGCCGTGGCGCTGCGGACGGCGCGCCTCGCCGTGCCCTACATGCAGGCGGCCTGAAACCACGTTCGCCGATGGTTGCCGGAGGTATGGCCCCGGATCGTCGGTGGTTGCCGATGGCTTCCCGGCTTCCGCGCCGTTCGCGGCCGCGACTGCGTGCACCTGCCCCGCAAAGGCGGGTGCCGGCGGCGATCCACGCTAGCGTTCGCGCGAGGGCACCAGCCTCAGGTGGCTGCGGCGCGCTTCTCTCGCCAGGCTGTGGCGCCATTGCCTGGCCGATGCATCGAAGAACACCCAATGGTCGGGCGCGGGGCCATGCTCGGACACGCCGGCTCGGGCCAGCGCGGCCGCAGCCTGTTCTTCCAGCACGTCGGGCGGAAGCCCGTTGATCCGGCCCAGCGCGCCGGCATGGCCGCGGCCGCCCGACCGCTCCCATTCCGATGCGATGAAATCCATGATCCCGGGAGGAAAGTGGAAGGTGACCGGCGGCGCCACCTCGCCGTCCAAGGCGAACCGGCACGGCACCAGCCACGCGGACAGGTCGCCCGATGACCCGCACGCAAGCCTGCCGTCCGCCAGCGCGCCGAAACCGAACACCAGCGAGCAGTCCAGCCGGCCGTGCCGCTCGCGTGCGAATGCCAGCAGGTCGAACCCGGCGAGCGGGCACAGGCGCAGGTGGTCGCCGCAGACGGCGACGTGGTGCTGCCGGTACATCGCCGCGTCCAGCGCGCAGGCGAAGACCGCCAGGCCGCTTGCTCCGTGGGGGCCGATTTGCACGGCGCTCGCATGCCATGGATGGCCAGATGCGGCCTCGTCGCGGTCGACGAGCACCGTCAGCGGGAACGGCGAGATGTAGTCAGTGCTGCTGGCGGCAGGCGGGGTGGTTGCCATCGAGCCTTCTCCCTGGCGTGAAGCGATGCGGTGCGCATTCCTGCGCTGGCGCGCGGCCAGCCGGCTATACCTTGATAAAAGTTTGACTTACAGTCAATACAAAGTTTAACTTTCATTTCAGGGATGGCACATGACACTGCGCAGAGGCGGCCCCATCAGGCTGGGCGACAGGACTACGGGCGGCGGCGTGGTCTGCACCGTGCGCGACGGCAGCATCACGATCCTGGGCCTTCCGCCCGCCGCGCGCGGCGACATGGCGACGTGCCCCAGGCATGGCGGCGTGCAGCCCTTCGTGGAGTCGTGCAGCGGGCACGACACCTTCGGCGCGGGCGTGGTGCTGGAGGGACACAAGCTCGCCTGCGGCTGCCACGCGATCAGCAGTTGCGCGACGATGCATTGGATGGAGGACGTGATGCCGCAGGGCCTGGGCGAGGCGCTCGACCGGCACCGGCAGGCCGATGCGGCGCCCGCGCAAGCCACACCGGCGCTACGGCCTGAAAGCGAAACCGATCCCGGCGCGCCGGCGCATACGCTGCTGCAGTTGCGCATCGGCCTGTTCTTCGACGGCACCGCGAACAACGCCAACAACACCCGGCTCGGCGAGCAGTGCCGCGCGCGGCCCGCGAGCGAGGCGGAGCGGCAGGCCTTGCTGGCGTGCAAGCCGTACATGGCGGCGGACCGCAGCTATCTCGGGGGCGAGACGAATATCGGGAGGTTGTTCAAGCTGTATCCGGACAACGTCTCCAATCCGGATGAACCCTTGACGGATCGGTTCTTTATCGCGCGCTATATCGACGGCTCGGGCACCACAAGCGGCGAGCCGGACTCCGATCTCTACGGCATGGCCCAGGGCACCGGCGCCACCGGCATCGCAAGCCGAGTCGAGCACGAACTCACGATAGGCCTTCGCGAAGCCTTCAACACTTTCCAGGCCGGGCACGCAGACGCATGGATCACCGGCATCCGGTTCGACGTGTTCGGCTTCTCGCGTGGCGCCGCCGCCGCGCGCCACGCCATCCACCAGATCAACCTGCGCCAGCGCGGTCCCCTGGCCTACGCCATCGCGCCGAGCCGGCTCAGGCTGGCGCCGGATTTCGACTGGCAGGCGCACGTCAAGGTCGCTTTCGCCGGGCTCTACGACAGCGTCGCCATGCTGGGCGGCGGCCCGCGCACCGGCGAAACGTGGCGCTCGGAGGTATCCGGCGTCAGCCTGCACCTGCCCGCCGGCTGCGCCGACACCGTGGTGCGCCTGACTGCGCGTGACGAGAAGCGCATCAACTTCCCGCTCACCTCCGCCGCGCCGCCGTGGCGGGACATCCCGCTGCCCGGTGTGCACGCCGACGTGGGCGGCGGCTACCACATGGACATGGTGGAGGACGTCCTGGTGACCGAGCCGGCCATATCCGGCGAGACGGCCAGCACCCCGCTGCGGAAAAGCACCGCCTGGCGCCAGGCCAGCCGGCAGTTGGCCGAGGCCCGCGCCCGCTTCCCCGACCTGGCCGACAAGCTTGACGTGCACGCGTGGGTCGTGCCCGGTGGGGCGAACGACTCCGCCATGGCCCTATGGCTGCGCGGACCGATGCAGACCGTGGGCGCCGCGGTGCGGCTGCGCCATCGGGTGAGTGGCGCGTATCAATTGGTGACGTTACGCGTCATGCATGCGTTGGCAAAGCAGGCGCAGGTTCCATGGAGGCAGTCGCCGGATGACGTTCCTGCACTGTCTTTGCCCGGCGAACTGCTGCCCGTTTTTACACAATTGATGGCATATGCAAGAGGCGCTGCCGGCGACCGCTTGCAATTTGAGCTGGAGTGCCTGCTTCGCCAACGTTACCTGCACCACTCGGAAAACTGGAACATGATCGGCGATAGCGTCAGCCGGTTGGATGTGCTCCATATCAACCGTCCAACAGACGATGGAAGGCGGCAAGTGTTTCCCAATGAATCGGGAGTCACGTAATGCGGTTGCATGGATTGACACTATGGCTGGGCTTATCGATGTTTTGTCTTGCGGCCTGTGCACCATCGGATATGCGATTGCCTTATCCAGCATGGAAAATCGGCTTCTTCGCACCGTACAACATGGAAGTCTGGACCGAGGCAGTCAGTGTCGAGGACATGAGCGGACACCTGTTTTCTGGCATGGAGCCAGGTGTCGTATCGATGGCCTATCCGCGAGACAGCGCCGCCTGGCCAAAGAGCATCCCTATCGGAAAAGGACGCGAGGTCACTGGAGCTGCGCTGCCTAAGCGGGTTTACGTACGCTGGCAGTCGCTGGTGGAACCGCAGACCTACAGCGTCGTGCTGGAAATACCGGAGCGGGCGAGGCGGCTGATGCTCGGACCGCCAGTGCGGGACATGCCAGGAGCCGGTCCAGACGGCGACAAGTATTACTACAACGATCTGAGCATCGGCCTGGCTCCAGGCGGCATCGTGCGGGTGTGGGTCAATGGCATCGCGCGAAGACCGCAGCCGGTGCTTTGCGTCAAGGCGCAAGTAGAGCCGAAGGGGCCGGATCAAGGCAGATACGGCGGACGGTACGTGACGTTGCCTGCGGAGAGCCAGGCTTATCTACGGCATCACTCTATCCCTTATGGCAGTTGGGGATGCTGACGAACGAAGCGACTGCTCCGACGCTGCCGGCATCCAACGGCGAGCGGACGACGGTGCAGGCCGGTCGGGCGTGCGCGGAACGGCCAGCGGCTCAGGCGGGATCGCCGTAGGGCGTGCCGTCCTTGTGCACGTAGCGGCCGCCCGGCGGCAGGTGCAGGTCGATGTCCACGTAGCTGCAGGTGTCGTCGTCGTGGCGGCTGCCGATGTCCAGGTAGACGGCCGTTTCCGTGCCTCGGTTGACCAGGTGGTGGCCGTCGGCCAGGTTCTTCGGGAAGGCCGCGCAGTCGCCCGCGCGCAGCAGTCGTTCGCCGGCGTCGGTGACCAGCACCAGCTCGCCCGACAGCACGTAGGTGAATTCGTCCTCGCGGGTGTGCCAGTGCCGCTGACTGGACCACGCGCCCGGCGGCAGGTGCATCAGGTTGACGCCGAAGTCGGTGAGGCCGCCGGCATCGCCCAGGGCCTGACGGATGCGTGCGCGGACGGGCTCGTCGAACGGTGCCGGATAGCCCGAGCCCTTGCGCTCGGGAACCTGGGCGGGATCGATCTTGGGCATGGCGTGCTCGTTGGCGAGGAAGTGGGGCGTTTCAACCGGCCATGGCAAGTCTATCCGCGGTGGCGGCGACCGGGCCGAGCCGGTCGGCGAACAGCGTGGCGGCCCAGTCCGCGAATACGCGCAGGCGCATGCTCAGGTGGCGGTTGAACGGGTAGGCGAGGTGGACGGGCTGCGGCTCGGGCTGCCAGTCGGCGAGCACCGGCACCAGCTCGCCGCTCTCGACATGCGACTGCACCATGAAGCGGAAGGTCTGGATCAGCCCCACGCCGGCGATGCCGGCGGCGACGTGGGCGTTGCTGTCGTTCACCGCCAGCACGCTCGGCGGCGCGATCTCGATGCACTCGCCGTTGCGCAGGAAGCGCAGCGGCACCCGCCGGCCGTTGCGCGGCGAGAAGTAGCTGACGATGCAATAGCCGCCGGCCAGGTCGCGCGGGTGCTGCGGCATGCCGCGCCGCGCCAGGTAGCCGGGCGTGGCGCAGGTGATCCACGGCAGCTCGGCGATGCGCCGCGCGACCAGGCTGTCGTCCTGCAGCGGGCCGCCGCGGATCACGCAGTCGACGTTGTCGCCGATCAGGTCGACCGGCCGGTCCGACACGCCCAGGTCGATCCGCACCTCGGGGTAGCGCGCGTAGAAATCCCGCAGCGCGGGGATCAGCACGTGGCGGGCCATCGACGCGCCCACGTCCACGCGCAGGCGGCCGCGCGGGCTCGCCTGCTCGCCGCCGAGGCTGGTTTCCACGTCGGCGAGCTGGTTGAGCAGGCGCTGGGTCTGCTCGTAGTAGGCGGCGCCGTCGGCGGTCACCGCGACGCGCCGGGTCGTGCGCTGCAGCAGCTTCACCCGCAGGTGCGCCTCCAGCGTCTGCACCAGCTTGGTCACGGTGGCCTTGGGCATCTGCAGCGAGTCGGCGGCGCGGGTGAAGCTGCCGGTCTCGACGACCCGGCCGAACACGCGGATGGCCTGCAGGTGGTTCATGGGAGGGGCTCCGGGAAGCGCGTGCAATTATTCACAAGAGTAAACAAAGAACTCGCAAGAATCGTATTTATCCATGGAGAGACGCCAATTATCGTGCCGCCCATTCCGGCCCGCCACTCCTGTGCGGGTTGTCCCGACACAGGCAGAGGAGCGCAACGATGGACAAGGCATTGGCCGGCAAGGTGGCCCTGGTGACCGGCGGCTCGCGCGGCATCGGCGCGGCGATCGCGCAGCGGCTGGCGCGGGACGGCGCGGCGGTGGCGATCAGCTATGCCGCCTCGGCGGAGCGTGCCGAGCAGGTGGTCGCCGCGATCGCCGCGCAGGGCGGGCGCGCCGCCGCCTTCCGCGCCGACCAGGCGGATGCGGCCCAGGTGGAGGCGATGGTGCAGGCGGTGGTCGCGCAGTTCGGCCGGCTCGACATCCTGGTGAACAATGCCGGCGTGTTCGCGCTCGGCACGGTGGACGGCGACGCCGACGCCACGGAGCTGGCCCGGCAGTACGCGGTCAACGTGAGCGGCGTGGTGGCGGCCACGCGCGCGGCGGCGCCGCTGCTGGGCGAGGGTGGTCGCGTGATAACCATCGGCTCCACCCTGGGCAGCCGCACGCCGTGGCCGGGCATGGCCGATTATTCGGCGACCAAGGCGGCGGTGGCCGCGTATGCGCGCGGCTGGGCGCGCGACCTGGCGCCGCGCGGCATCACCGTCAACGCCATCGGCACCGGCTCGATCGATACCGAGATGAACCCCGCCGACGGCGAGCACGCGGACGTCCAGCGCGCCGGCGCCGCGCTGGGCCGCTACGGGCGGCCGGAGGAAGTGGCGGCGGTGGTGGCCTTCCTGGCCGGGCCGGAGGCTTCGTTCGTCACCGGCGCGACCATTCCGGTGGACGGCGGCTTCAACGCCTGACCGCGGTGCCTGCGCGAGGCGTTCCGCCGGTGGCTGCGCAATCAGGCCGGCGGCGCTTGTCGATTCCCGCGCTTCCCGCTCGTCGGTAAGGTGCCACGGTATTCCGGCCGCGGCTTATCTCCAATCCAAGGGTCGAGACAAAAATGAGCAAGCTGATCTTCGTCAACCTGCCGGTGACGGACCTGGCGCGATCGAAGGCGTTCTACGAGGCCATCGGCGCGGTCAACAACCCCGCGTTCACCGACGACACCGCGGCGTGCATGGTGTTTTCCGACACGATCCACGCCATGCTCCTCACGCACGACAAGTGGCGCCAGTTCACCGGCAAGCGGATCGTCGACGCGCATGCGGACGCGCAGGTGATGCTGTGCCTGTCGGCCGACGACCGCGACGAGGTGTCCGGGCTGGTCGACAAGGCCACCGCCGCCGGCGGCAAGGCGGACCCCACGCCCGTGCAGGACTACGGCTTCATGTACGGCCGCAGCTTCGAGGACCCCGACGGCCATATCTGGGAAGTGATGTGGATGGACCCCGGCGCCATCCCGCCGCACGGCTGAGCCTTCCTCCGGGAGCGGTCCCTTGCCGCTGCCGGAACCGATCGCCGCTCCCCCGCGATGCAGGGGAGCGGCCCGGCGGCCGCCTACGCCACGCGCAGGGACTGCTCGTACGCCATCACCTCGCGCGCCTTGTCGGCCCACTGCACGTCGGCGCCGGTCGGCGGGACGTCGCTCTGCATGGTCAGGCTCGCATCGACCTGGTCCTGGAACGTGCCCTTCCAGACCTGCGGGTTCTCAGGCAGCGCGTTGCCGAGCACGATGTTCAGGTTCTTGATCGAGTGCCGCGACAGCTCGTGCGGATACCACTCGCCCTGCACATAGAAGGCGGTGCGGAAGCCGGCGCCGACCGGCAGGTAGCCGAAGTCCGACGGCGGCAGCGCAGGCACGTAGTCCCAGTAGTTGTAGCAGCGCACGCTGGCGTCGGCGGCGATCAGGTTCTGGTAGGCCGTCTGCCAGTCGGCGGTACCGACCATCGGGCTGGCGAAGTTGATGTTCTGCGTCGCCATCGAGGCGGAGGGCCGGGACACCGCCAGGTCCAGCGAGAACAACTGGCTGAGCGCGGCGCCCAGGCTGTGGCCGGTGACGTACAGCGTGGTCGGGCTGTACTTCTGGATCAGCGCGAACAACTGGCCGCGCATCGACGCCGTCATCGAGCCGCCGAGGCTGTCGTAGATGCCGTAGAAGCCGCCGGCCACGCGCGGCGTGGGCGAGATCGGCTGGTTGTCGCTCGGCACGAAGTCCACGGTCTCGAAATGGACGTCCTCGTAGATGTCCATGTCCGAGTCGGTGCCGCGGAAGGCGAAGATGAAGGTGCCCGGCTGCGCCGTGGACTGGAACACCAGGCCGAACAGCTCTTCGGTGCCGGTGACGAGGAAGGCGTCCCAGCCGGTCCACTGGTCGACGCAGGCGTAGCCCGTGGGCGGCGTGTAGCTTTCGTTCTTGTACGCCGCGTAGGCGGCGATCGAGGCCTCGGCCAGGGCCACGGTGATCGTGGTGTCGAGCGTGGGCTGCGAGTTGCTTGAAGAAGAAGTGCTCATCGGTTCCCCCTGTGGGTAGAGATGGCGGCGACGGTCCAGTCGCCGCGGGCGAGAAAGTCCGTGGTGCCGGACGCCGCGGGGCATGGACCATGGGCCGCGCGGCGAACCGGCCACGCATCGTAAGCCCGGGGCGGGGCAGGGCATCGACAACCAGTGCGCAGATTCCCGGCGCGGCCGGCGGCGTCCGCAGGCCGGCATGGCAGGCGGGAGCGTGCGACTCCAGGCGGGCCGCGGTGGACCGTGGCGGGCAGGCTGCCTACTATGGTCCGATTTCCCCGCCGCACAGGTGTCCGCACGTGAAACGACGACCGCTCGCATCCTCTCTTTCCCTGCTGTTGGCCTCGACCCTGCTGGCATCGGCGGCGATCGCCGACGACGCGCCGAAGGCACCCACGTTCGACCCGCACCGCCTGTCCGAGGAAGTGAAGACGCTGTCCTCCGACGCCTTCGAGGGGCGCGGCCCGGCCACCGAGGGCGAGGCCAAGACCGTTGCCTACGTGGTCGAACAGATGAAGGCCGCCGGCCTGCAGCCCGGCGGCGCCATCGAGAACGGCAAGCGCACCTGGACCCAACCGGTGCCGCTGGGCCGGTTCGAGATCAGCGGCACGCCGTCGTTCGCGCTGAACGCGAACGGCAAGGCGCAGGCACTGACCCAGGGCAAGGAGATCGCGGTGCGCGCGTCGATGGACGGCTCGCGCAGCGTGGACATCGAGGGCGCGCCGCTGGTCTTCGTCGGCTACGGCGTGAAGGCGCCGGAGCGCAACTGGGACGACTTCAAGGGCGTCGACCTCAAGGGCAAGATCGCCGTGGTGCTGGTCAACGACCCGGACTTCGAGACCGGCAAGGGCGACTTCGGCGGCAAGGCGATGACCTACTACGGCCGCTGGACCTACAAGTACGAGGAAGCCGCGCGGCAGGGCGCGCTGGGCGTGCTGGTGGTGCACGAGACGGCGCCGGCCTCGTACGGCTGGAACACGGTGAAGAACTCCAACACCAACACCATGTTCGACATCGTGCGCGACAAGCCCTCCGAGGTGCACACGCGGCTGGAAGGCTGGATCCAGCGCGACCTGGCCGTCTCGATGTTCAAGCGCGCCGGGCTCGACTTCGACGCGCTGAAGAAGCAGGCGCAGACGCGCGCGTTCAAGCCGGTGGCGCTGAAGGGCGAGACGCTGTCGGCGAAGTTCGACGTGGACGCCAAGGTGATCACCTCGCGCAACATCGTCGGCCTGGTCGAGGGCAGCAAGCGCCCGGACGAGACGGTGATCTACAGCGCGCACTGGGACCACCTCGGCATTGGCGAGCCGGACGCGAAGGGCGACCGCATCTACAACGGCGCCGTGGACAACGCTACCGGCACGGCGGCGCTGATCGAGATGGGCCGCGCCTTCGCGCACGGGCCGAAGCCGGAGCGCTCGGTGGTGTTCCTCAACGTCACCGCGGAAGAGAAGGGCCTGCTCGGCTCGGAGTACTACGCCACCCATCCGCTGTACCCGGCGGGCAAGACCGTGGGCGTGATCAACATGGACGCGCTCGACCCGAACGGCCAGGCGCGCAACTTCACCACCTCGGGCAGCGCGAAGCTCGAGCTGCTCGACCAGTTGGTGGCGGTGGCGAAGACCTACGGCCTGAGCTACGAGAACGACCCGCATCCGGAGGCCGGCAGCTTCTTCCGCTCCGACCATTTCTCCTTCGCCAAGCAGGGCGTGCCGGCGTTCTCGTACGAGTCGGGCAACGACCTGGTCGTCGGCGGCAAGGCCGCCGGCGAGGCCGCGGGCAAGGTCTACAACAAGGAGCACTACCACCAGCCGTCCGACGAGTGGAAGGCGAGCTGGACCTTCGCCGGCCTGGCGCACGACCTGCCGATGCTCTACACGCTGGGCGCGCAGCTCGCCAACTCGGACCGGTGGCCGAACTGGGGCAAGGACTCGGAGTTCCGCGCGATCCGCGACAAGACCGCCGACCAGCGCAAGTAGGCGGCGGCACGCGGCACCCGACGAGCCGGCACCGTGCCGGCTCGTCGCTTTTCCGGGGCGCCATGGCCCCGGTCGTACGAGGAGAACCGCCATGCCCGCCGATACGCCGCAACTGGACCTGCTCGGCGGCGATCCCGCGAGGCCGGCCGAGGTGCACAACCTGTTCTTCGCGCTGCTCGCCGACGACGACGTGCGCGTACGGATCGCGCGGGTGGCCGATGCGCTCAAGGCGGATGGGCGGCTGCGCGGCCAGTGGGTGAAGCCGGCGAACTACCACGTCACGCTGCATTTCCTGGGCGGGCATGCCGACCTGCGCCCGGCGATGGTTGACGCTGCATCGCAGGCGGCCGCCGGCGTGCGCTGCGCGCCGTTCGAACTGGTGCTGGACCGGCTGACCGGCTTCCGCGGCAGGCGGCCGCCGTGCGTGCTGGGCTGCCTCGACACGCCCGCCGGCCTCGCCGCGCTGTGGGAAGCGTTGCGCGACCGGCTGATCCGGCACGGGCTGGGCGGCGGCCTGTCGCGCAGCTTCACGCCGCACGCCACGCTGGCCTACGCCGACCGCCTGCTCGACGCGCCGCCGCCGTTCGCCCCGGTGCACTGGCCGGTGCGCGACTTCGCGCTGGTGCACAACAAGGTCGGCAGCGGTGCCTACCGCGTCCTCGGGCGCTGGCCGCTGACCGCCGGGCCGTAGGCCGCAGCCGCCTTCCATGGCGCGGCGCGGGCGGCGCATGGCGCGGAAACCCCGCGCGGCCGGCCGGGGTGGCGATGCCCGAAAACGGCGAGTGGTCTGCGCTGGGCGTGCCTACGCTGGACCACGGGCCGCCGCCCCCATGCGGCGCGCGCCCGGACCCGCGGGCGCCCGGCGCCGGGTTGTTCCCCCGCGCGTGCGGCATGAAGGCGGCGGTCCGTTCGCATCGGCGCGGCCGCGTGGCGGATGGCGTTGCCGGGCCCGCACCGTAGGCCCGGCTGCCTGCCGGGTTCAGTGCGCCGGCTTGCGGAAGCGGTACATGAACTGGTCGGTGTGGCCGCGGATCGACTTGTCGAACACCTTGATGTCGTGCGGGTCGGCCGGGTTGCGCAGGGCATCGCTCTCGCCGTCGAACACGAAGCCGGCCGCCTGGGCCTGCCGCTTCACGATGGCCGGATCGATGCGGTGCAGGGTGTCGGTGTCGCGCAGCCCGGAGCCGGCCTGCGCGACGTGGTCGATCACCACGAACACGCCGCCGGGCTTCAGCGCCGCGAACACCTGCTTGTCGAGCACGGCCGGATCGACGCTGCCCATGAACTTGTCCGGATAGTCGTGGTAGTTCTGCGAGGTGAACACCACGTCCACCGACTCGGGCGCGCTGAGCTGCGCGGCCGGCTGGGTCAGCACGCTGACGTTGGCGTAGTGCGGGTCGCTGGCCAGCCGGCGCGAACCGGCCACGTCCGATTCCGCCTCCTTGGCGTATTCGTTCGGCCACAGCACGTAGACGTGTCCCTTCGGGCCGACGATGGCGCTGAACACGCGGGTGAAGTAGCCGCTGCCCGGGATCAGCTCCAGCACCTTCTGTCCGGGCCTGGCCCCGGCGAAGGCCATGACGTCGGCGATCTTGCGCCGCGCATCGTTGCCCGCGTCGGCCTGGCGCGCCGGATCGTGCAGGGCCGCGCCGAGATAGGCCGGCGGTTGCGGATGGGATTGGCCGGATGCGGCGGCGACCGCGCTCAGGGGAAGGGCGACGGCGATCAGTGCGGCAAGCAGGGAAGTGCGCATGACGGACTCCGTGGCGGGCATGGGTGGCGCGATTGTGCGCCCAAACCGCAGCGACGGCGCGATGACCTTCGGCATGTCCGCTGTCTTGTCCGCACGAGGCCGGCCGCTGGCCGGCGTGCCTGGCCCTTCGCGGGCCAGGCACATGCGTACCGGGGTCGTCAGTGGCTTGGCGAGCTGCTGCTGGCCGGCGGCGAGGTGGGCGGCGGCATCGTGGTGGCGGTACTCGAAGTCGCCGGCATGGTGGCGGTGCTGCCGGGGGCCGGCGTGGTTTCCGGCGCGGTCGCCGGTGGCGTGCTGGCTTCGGGCGGCGGACTAGGTTCCTTGTCGCGGTTGCACGCGGCCAGGGTCAGCGACGAGGCCAGCAACAGGCCCAACAGCAGGGGACGAAGGGATAAGGGGGCGTTCTTCATGGGGCAGTCTCCTTTTCGCATGGTGGAGAATCGAAATGGGGTGGGGCTGCCAAAGCCGGCAATTCCGCGGATTCCCGCAGACTTCGGCAGGATTCGATGTTCCGCGCCGGTGGGCTAAGGCGATGTGGCCGGCGAATGAAAACAACGTGTTCTGCGCGGCGCGCTTACGTGAGGATCTTCAGCGTATCGAACGGCAGCGGCGTGGCGCCGGCCTGCACGACCGGGGCTTCCACGCGGGCGAGCGCGTCCTTGTCGCCGTCGATCACCAGCAGGATGCGGCCAGCATCGATCTCGCTCTTGAACTTGCGCCGCACCGGATCGGGAACCGCCGCGCCTTCCATCGCGCCGGACCAGCCGCCGACCAGGGCGCTGGCCAGGGTGATGCCGGCGACGCCGGCGAAGGTGAGGCCCAGCGGCGGAATCGCGACGGCGATCAGCCCGGCCAGCAGGCCGGTGGCGCCGCCGCCGACCAGGCCGCGCAGGGCCGCCGGGTAGAAGTCGCCACCGGCCTCCTTGTGCCGATGCTCGGGCATGGTTTCCAGCTCGATGTCCGAGCGGGCGATCAGCGAAAGGTCGTCCGGATCGATGCCCGCGGCGCGGGCGGCCTGCATCGCCGCCTTGGCCGTATCCAGGTCCGGGGTGCTGAAGACGTGCCGGGTTTTCATCGGTTCCTCCCGTCGGCTGGCCCGAGTCGCCGGTGCATGGCGGTGCGCAACCATCGTGCTATGCCGCGGATAAGCGCCGCGTCGGCGCGAGGTGTCGGGGGCGTGACAGGTGCTTCCCGGTGCCGTTGCCGCGGGCTTTCCGGGGGCGCGACGGGATGCGGTAACCTGCGGTGGTCCGATGCCCTGCCGTGCCGCTGCGCCATGTCCTTGCCGAACGATCCCCTGCCGCAGCCGCCGCCCGAGCCCGATCCAGGGGATTGCTGCGGGGAAGGCTGCGTGCGCTGCATCTACGACGTGTACGAGGAGGCGCTGGAGCGCTACCGCGACGCGCTGGCGGCATGGCAGGCGCGCCACCCGGACGACCCCGCCAGCCCTCCGGCATCCTCTTCTTCCAGGGAGCCCGCATGAACCTCGCCGTCCACGCATCGTCGAACCGCCGCGGCGGTGTCGCATGCTGAGCGCGGACGATCACGACCGCCTGGCGCGTACCTGCGGCTCGGCGGCAACGGCGGGCATCGTGCTTTTCGCATTGGCCTGCGGCGCGGTGCAGTTCCTGCGCCCGGACCTGGACTGGCTGCGCGCGCCGCTGAGCTTCTACCTGCTGGGCCGTTGCGGGGCCGTGGTGCAGTCCGTGTACGTGGCGCTTGCGGCGGCGCTGGTGCTGCTCGGCACGGGCTATTACCGCGCCTTGCCGCGCACCGCGCGCAGCGCCGCGCCACTGCTGCTGTTCGCGGTCGGCGCGGTCGCGTTGTGCGTCACCGCGTTCGAGCACAGCAACCTGCCCCAGGGAGTGCCCACGCTGGAAGGCTACGTGCACGGCGTGGCCGCGCAGACGGCGTTCCTGTGCACGGGCACCGCGATGCTGCTGCAGGCGTGGCGGCTGCGCGCCGATCCGCGCTGGCGGCCGCGCTTCGCGTTCGCCTTCGGCTATGCGGCGCTGTGCTTCGCCGCGCTGTGGGTGCAGGCCGGATGGCACGGCGCGCCGCGCGGGTTGACCCAGAAGCTGCTGATCGCACTGATCCTGGGCTGGTTGCTGCTGGCCGCGCGCTGGCTGCGGCGCGGCCCTCCCGCGATGGCCGGAAGCGGGGCATGAACCTGCGCGGCGATCCCCGGGCGGCCTTGCCGCCGGCGATGTGGCAGGCGCTGGAGGCGGCCTATGCCACGCCGAAGCGCGCCTACCACCACATCGGGCACGTGAACGAGGTATTGCGCCATGCCGCCGACGTCGACGACGGCCCGGGCTGGCGGCAGCCGGCCGAGGTGCGACTGGCCGCGCTTTACCACGATGCGGTGTACGAGGCCGGGCGGCGCGACAACGAGGCGCGCTCGGCGGCGCTGGCGCTGGAGCACATCGCGCGCTGGCTGCCGCAGGCCGGGGTGGATGCGGCGCGCGTGGCCGCACTGATCGAAGCCACGGCGCGGCACGGGCGCATCGACGCCGGGGAGATCGCACGCGATCCGCAGCCGGCGGACCTGGCGCATTTCCTCGATGCGGACATGGCGATCCTGGGGGCGCCGCCGGCCGCGTTCGACGCCTATCATCGAGGCATCGCGATGGAATACCGCGGGCGGGTGCCGGCGGCGCTGTTCCGGCTCAACCGGCGGCGCTTCCTGAAGGCGCTGCTGGCGCGCGAGCGCATCTTCCACAGCGCGTTCTTCCACGAGCGCTACGATGCGAAGGCGCGCCACAACCTGCGCCGCGCGATCACCGAGAAGCGCTGAGCGCCGGCCCGAGACGGGGCAGTACACGGACAGGACAGGAAGGAACGACGGATGAGCGGATCGCAACCGACCGACGGCACGCCGCCCGCGGCGGACTTCGCGCGCCTGCGCTGGCTGGGGCGGCTGCGCCGGCATCCGTCGGCGATCCTGCTACTGGTGCAATTGGGCGGCTTGCTGCTGTACCCGTTCATCGAGGAGGCGCCGGCCGGCCGCATGCTGTTCGGCGCCTTCAGCGTGCTGGTGCTGGGCCTGGCGATCTCGATGGTGCGCCGTACGCCCGGCCGCGCATGGATCAGCGCCTGCCTCGCGGTGCCGGCGGTGCTGCTCAACGCGCTCGACGTGGCGTACGGCTGGAGCGCGCTGCTGCCGTGGTCGGCGGCGCTGGAGGCGCTGTTCTACTTCTACGCGGCCGGCTGCCTGATCGCCTACATGCTGGCCGACCGGCGCGCCACCACCGACGAGCTGTTCGCCGCGGGCGCCACCTTCACCCTGCTGGTATGGGCGTTCACCTACGTGCTGCTGCTGTGCCAGGCGCTGCAGCCGGGCAGCTTCACCGCCGCGGTGCATCCGGAGGCGCCGCGGCGCTGGACCGAGCTGCTGTTCCTGAGCTTCGCGCTGTTCTCCAGCACCGGCATCGGCGACGTCATCCCGGTCACCGTGCACGCGCGCTCGGTGGCGAGCCTGGAGATGTTCACCGGGGTGATGTACCTGGCCCTGGTCGTGTCGCGGCTGATCGGGTTGACGCTGACGCGGCGCGACGACTGATCGCGCCCGCGCGACCGGCGCGATCCGCTATGGATGGCCGGCGATTCGGAAGTCCAGGCGTCCAAATGCGCGGCGCCATGCGCCGACCGGTTCGCAGTTGGGGCATCCGGCGATTGATCGCGCGGCGCCGCGCCTGTAGATTGCAGTCCATTTGCCGGGGGGATATCCGAATGACGAAGCGTTCATGGGCAGCGGCCGCGGCCGCGTTGCTGCTGGCGGCCTGCGGCGGGGAGCAGGTGCGCACGCCGGTGGCGCTCGGCCATCTGGTGGCGCCGGTGTCG
The DNA here is from genome assembly GCF_001428405.1 of Frateuria sp. Soil773. Lineage (GTDB taxonomy): Bacteria > Pseudomonadota > Gammaproteobacteria > Xanthomonadales > Rhodanobacteraceae > LMSL01. The sequence continues at coordinate 150,760 of NZ_LMSL01000039.1, read as the reverse complement.
GCGCCGTGGCTGACGGTGGAGCAGTCCACCTTCGACCTGGCAGTGCGCGGCACGGACGAGCCGGTGCTGCTGGACCCGCAGCCATCGGTGCCCGCCGTGCTGCAATCGACGCTGCGCCACGAGGTGCAGCCGCTGTACTTCACCGACCTGATCGTCGGCTGCAACAACGTGGGCGCGGAGGTGCGCGTGCGGACCGAGGACGACGCGCCGAGCCGGGTTGGCCTGGACCTGTCGCTGCGTTGCCGGATCGACGCACGCGGCCTGATCTCCAGCCACGACTACCGCGTGCGCCCGGACATGCCGGTGCCGGCGGACGGGGACTACGCCAAGGCGTTCGCCTCGCTGCTCGACGGCGGCTCGCACGACATCGCGCGCCAACTGGCCGCCGACGTGGCTGCGAGCGCCAGGCGGCCCTGACGCGCGGAGCGTCGGCCCGGGATGCCGGGCCGGCTGTGCGGGCTCAGTTGCCCATGCCGAAATGGCGGCGCAGATCCTGCTGGCAGCGCTGGACCAGGGGCGCCGCGAAGCAGTCCGGCCAATGGCCGCTGACTTCCGCGTTGCCCAACGGCGAGGCGCGTTCGGCCAGCAATTGCCGCATCGCCAGCACGTCGGCGACGAGCAGGGCCTTGCCCAGTTGCGACAAAGCGTCGTCGCCGCCGGCGGCGCGCTCGTCGAGCGCGCGGATCACGTTGGCCGGCAGTTCCCAGTGCACCGCCGCGCGCGCCGAAAGCTGCGCGCCCAGCCGCAGGCAGTCGCGCAGGAAATCCATGGAGTAGTCCAGCGAGGGCGGCGCCTCCTGGTCGAGCAGCCGCACCACCGCGCCGGTGCCGGTATGGCAGACCATGCCGGCGAGGTAGGCCTCGAACCCGTCGCAGCCGTTGTTGCGGCCGAGGTACGCGCTGGCGTGCGCGCAGCGTTCCGCATGGTCCCACAGGTGCTGGCCGGCCATGTGGCCGTGCATGCCAGCGCTGGCCTGCAGGATCGGCTTCATCACGTGCTGGGTGGCGACCCGGCGCAGGCCTTCCTGGCCGAGCAGCACCACCGCCTGCTGCAGGCTGTGCACGGGCTGGGCGGTGCGGTAGTGCGCGCTGCCGGTGACCCGCATCACCTCGCCCACCAGCACCGGGTCGCGGCCGACCAGCTCGGCCAGTTGCGAGCCGGCGAGGTTGTCGTTCTTCAGCGAGCGCAGCAACTGCGGCAGCACCGTGGGCAGCCGTGGCAGGCTCTGCACGTCGAAGCGTTCGCCGATCGCCTCCAGCCGCCGGAGCGTGGCCAGTTCGGCGGCGCTGGCGGCGGCCGTCTCGCTATCCGGCAGGCCGAGCACGAGGCGGCGGAAGCGGTCCTCGATCAGCTCCACCGCGGCAGGGTCGCCGACGGCCTCGACGGGGACGGGCGGTTCGGCCGGCACGGCGAAGGCTGCCGGGAGATCGGCCATCCTCAGCATGGCCGGCTGCGCCGTCGGCCTACGGCTGGCGAAGAGACGCCCCCATATGCGTTGCATCGTTCCCGTCGTCCCCTGGAGCCGCATTGTCCATCGACCGTATCGGCCGCCGGCCGGGAAAATGTAGGCCCGGTCGGCCGACCTAGATGCGTTCGTGCGGGCCCAGGTAGCGCCACTGGCCGGGCGCCAGGCGGGCCATCGGCACCCGGCCCAGCCGGATGCGCCGGATCGCCTGCGCCTGGAGCCCCACCGCCGCGCAGATCCGCGCGAGCTGGTCCGGCTGCACGCGCTTCATCGCGAAGCGCAGGCGTTGTTCGCTCTGCCAGCTCGCCTTGATCGGCGGCAGCGCATAACTGCCGAATCGCAGGCCATGGCCGAGCCGGTCCAGGCCGTCGGGCGCGAGGGTGCCGGCGACGTCGACCACGCATTCCTGCTCGATCCGGTCGGCGTCCTCGGTGAGCCGGCGCTTCACCCGCCAGTCCTGGGTGAACACCACCAGGCCGCTGGCCTCGTCCGGCAGTGGCAGCGGCGCTTCCAGCCGCGCGAAGTGGCGCTTCAGCAGGCGCACGCCGGAAGGATCGTCGGGCGCGCGGGTGGCGGCGCCGATTAATGCGCGCGCGGCCGCCATCGTCATCCCGGCCGGCTTGTGCAGCACCAGGGTGGCCGGCTCGACCGGCACCGGCACGGCGCCCGGGTCCAGCGAGACCTGCTGGCCGGCGACCATGAACTGCGGCTCGTCGACGGTTTCGCCGTCCACCCTCACCCAGCCGCCCTCGATGTACAGCTCGGCTTCGCGGCGGGAGCAGCCGGTGAGCGCGACGACGCGCTTGGCGAGGCGGACGGGTTCGGTCATCGACGGGGCCGGCAGGGGAATGGCGGCCATTGTAGGCGCTGCGGCGGCTGGCAATCGGCCGATCCGTCCCCAACTGAGGGAGTCGGCGCTTTGCAGAGACTCCCCATGATCCCGTTTTCCATCCTCGACCTGGCCCCGGTGACCGAGGGCAGCGACACCACCCAGGCCTTCCGCAACACGCTCGACCTGGCGCAACTGGGCGAACGGCTGGGCTACACGCGCTACTGGCTGGCCGAGCACCACAACATGCCCGGCATCGCCAGCGCGGCGACCGCAGTGCTGATCGGCCACGTCGCCGGCGGCACCTCGACCATCCGCGTCGGCGCCGGCGGCATCATGCTGCCCAACCACGCGCCGCTGCAGGTGGCCGAGCAGTTCGGCACGCTGGCGTCGCTGTATCCGGGACGCATCGACCTGGGCCTGGGCCGCGCGCCCGGCACCGACCAGCCCACGGCGCGCGCGCTGCGCCGCTACTTCGACAGCGCCGACGCGTTCCCGAACGACGTGCGCGAGCTGCTCGGCTATTTCGAGCCGGCCCGGCCCGGCCAGGCGGTGCGTGCGGTGCCGGGCGCGGGCATCGAGGTGCCGGTGTGGCTGCTCGGCTCCAGCCTGTTCAGCGCGCGCCTGTCTGCCGAGCTGGGCCTGCCGTTCGCGTTCGCCTCGCACTTCGCGCCGGATGCGATGGACGAGGCGCTGGCGTTGTACCGCCGCGACTTCCGCCCGTCGGCACGGCTGGCCGCGCCCTACGCGATGCTCGGCATCAACGTGGTCGCCGCCGACAGCGACGCCAAGGCGCGCCGGCTGTTCACCACCCAGCAGCAGAGCTTCATCAACCTGCGCCGCGGCCGGCCGGGGCTGATCCCGCCGCCGATCGACGACATCGAGACGTACTGGACTCCGGTGGAGAAGTTCGGCGTGGAGCAGGCGCTGGCCTGCGCCGTGGTGGGCGGCCCGGCGACGGTGCGGGACGGGCTGGCCGCGTTCGTCGCGCGGCACCGGCCGGACGAGCTGATGATTACCGCGAACGTGTTCGACCATGCGGCGCGCCGGTATTCGTTCGAGCTGGCGATGGCCGCGCGCGCCGCGTTGTCCGGCGCCTGAGCCCCGGCCGGCGCGCACGGGGAATTCCTTGCGCGCGCCGCACGGGCGACTGGAGGTGGCTCGCCCTTGGAGCCTGTTCAAAGTCTTCCTGTCGGACTGGAATACCCTCACGCCCCCCGCTCGTCATTCCTGCGAACCCCGAAAAGGGGCAAGAGCAGGAATCCAGCGACTTTTCCTTCCCCAAATCCAGAGGCGCTGGATGACCAGCCCTTCGGCTGTTGAAAAGCACCTCCAGCTTGACCGGCCCTTCGGCCGTTGAGAGCCGCTGGGATGACGCTTCGTAGGAATGCCCGGGAGACTTTGAACAGGTTTTTAGTGCGGCGTCGCGTCCAGCAGTTCCACCTCGAACACCAGCGCGGCGTTCGGCGGGATGTCGCGGCCGGCGCCGCGCGCGCCGTAGCCCAGCTCCGACGGGATCAGCAGGGTTCGCCTGCCGCCCACGCGCATGCCGGCCACGCCTTCGTCCCAGCCCTGGATCACCCGGCCCTGGCCCAGCGTGAAGGCGAACGGCGCGCCATGGTCGTGGGAGCTGTCGAACTTCGCGCCGCGCTTGTCCGCCGCCTTCTGCTCGTACAGCCAGCCGGTGTAGTCCACCAGCACCTGCATGCCGGGCCTGGCTTCGGCGCCGGTGCCGATCTTCTGGTCGATCTTGGTCAGCCGGTCGACCTTGCCGCCTTCGTACGGCTTGGGCGCACCGCCGCAGGCGGCCAGCGCGAGCAGGGCGAACAGGGGAAGCAGCCAGCGCATACGCAACTCCGGATGTCGGGGAATTCCGCGAGGGGAAGAAGAAGGGAATACACCGGTGCGCGCGGGCATGGCCGGTGCGTGGTGGGACTTCATGCGGGGGACGCGTTCGCCGTCCGCACGCATCGTCGTCGCGTAGCGGTGTCGGCTATGCCGGAATCCGGTCGGGACGCGGCGGACGAATCCGCTTCCACGAGGAACACGGACTCAGGCGACCGCATACTCGCCCATGCGTGCGCGCGGACGGATCGCCAGCGTGGTGTCGCCGGCGATCAACTGCACCTCGCCGTCCTGGATCAGGCATTGCAGGCGCATGCCGCGGTCGCACAGGGAGGCAAGCGCACGCACGCTGGCCTCGTCGATGTCCAGCACGCTGAGGTTGTCGTTGCGGGTGAGCGCATTGCCGGCCTTGTCCCACCAGATGTCCGCCGCGCGGCCGCCGTAGGTGAACACCACCACCTGCCGCGCGCGGCCGCAGGCCTTTCGGATGCGCGCCTCGTCCGGCTGGCCCAGCTCGATCCACAGCTCGATCTCGTCGGTATAGGCCTTGCGCCACAGCGCCGGCTCGTCCTCGTCGCTGATGCCCTTGCCGAATTCCAGCCGCTCGTCGGCGTACAGCGCGAAGGCGAGCAGGCGCACCATCAGCCGCTCCTCGGTTTCCGACGGATGCCGCGCCAGGGTCAGCGCATGGGTGGCGTAGTAGTGCCGGTCCATGTCGCTGACCGAAAGCTCGGCCTTGTGGATCGTGGCGTTGAGGGCCATGTGCGGTTTTCCGTAGGACAATCGCGCATTCTACGGCGGGCGGCGGCCGCCATGGGGTTAAGCTGCCGCCTCGCCGTGCAGGACTCCCGATGACGCCAGCCACCGCCGCCAGCACCGTACACCTGCCGCCCGGGCCGTGGACCACCGTGCTCGACGCCCTGTGCGCGCGGTTTCCCGCGATCGACCGCACGCAATGGCTGGACCGGATGGCGCGCGGCCGCGTGCTGGACGCCGAAGGGTGCGCCATCGCGGCCGACGCGCCGTATCGCATCGGCCTGCGCGTGCACTACTTCCGCGAACTGGCGGCGGAGGTGCCGATACCGTTCGAGGAAAACGTGCTGCATGCCGACGAGCACCTGGTGGTGGCGGACAAGCCGCATTTCCTGCCGGTGGTGCCGGCCGGCAGCTACGTGCGCGAGACCCTGCTGGCGCGGCTGATCCGCCGGCTCGGCAACCCGCAACTGGTGCCTCTGCACCGGATCGACCGCGCCACCGCCGGGCTGGTGATGTTCTCCGCCAACCCGGCGACCCGCGGCGCCTACCAGGCGCTGTTCCCGCAGCGGCGCATCGCCAAGCGCTACGAGGCGCTGGCGCCGGCCATGCCGCACGGCGCCTTTCCGCTGGTGCGCCGCAGCCGGCTGGTGCCGGGAGAGCCGTTCTTCCGCATGCGCGAAGCCCCCGGCGGGCCGAACAGCGAGACGCGCATCGAGGTAGTGCGGCGCGGCGACGCGTATTGGCGCTACGCGCTGCATCCGGTTACCGGCCGCAAGCACCAGTTGCGCGTGCACATGGCGGCGCTGGGCGCGCCCATCCTCAACGACCGCTTCTATCCGGACCTGCAGGCCGAGGCGGACGACGACCATGCGCGGCCGCTGAAGCTGCTCGCGCGCGGGCTGGCCTTCGTCGATCCGGTCAATGGCGAGGCGCGCGAGTTCGTCAGCAGGCTCGACCTGTAGGCTTGGGGGCGATTCCCTTGATCGGCGCTGGCCGGCATTTCGGCCGGCTACGGACCAGGCCGCGTCTGCCATGGAGACATGGTGCATGGCAGTCGTGTCGTGTCGTGCGGCAGTTTTGCAAACGCCGACAGCCTTTGCGCGATTGCCACAGCAACTGACCTGGGTCGCCAGCGAAATCGACCGCGGCCGACGGCTAATCGGCCCAACATCGCCGGCGAGTTGGCTGCTGCCGCGATCGTGCCTGGCCACCATCGCCGCGGGAGTACCGGGCCCGCCAGCAGCGACGGCCCGAGGAATCGACTGGCCGGTTTCGGCAAGAGCGGCCTGCCGCCGATGTCCGCTTTCCGGGTAAGCGAAGCTTCAAAGTCGATGGTCTTGATGACGATCTTCCGGTCGATGCGAAAGGCCGCCAGATCCTCCCGGCTCCGGCCGTTTGGCTTGGCGGTCAACTCACCATATCGAGTATCGTTGGGGAGGTTCTCGCTTGACGCGCAGTTCGCCTCGTCGTCCATTGTCCGCGTAATGGACTTCGCACTGGAAGCGATAAGAGGAGAAAAAATCTTCAAATGCATCGTGCAATTCACGAGCCCACGTAAGCCTGTTTGCATCGGGATCGAAGAAGCGTCGGATTGCCTCAGGGTCTTTCCGGAGATGAAACGTCTTGTTCCGGAACTCCCGAAGCGGATTGCGGTGCCTTTTGATCAGTTTTCCCACGGCATCGCTCTTTGGAATCAATTCTTCAAAGGCTGCCGGACGACTATCGTGCAGGAGAAGGTGCATTCCGAGATTCTCGAAACCTTCGCATGTCACGGCAAGGAAGCCTAGCCAGGAGGACATGTAGATTCGCAGTTCGACGACCTTCCGATGACTCAAGGAATTGTTCTTCTTCCATTTTCGGTAGAGGTTGTCGTAGTTCTCGAGCATCAGCTCGGCAGCCTGGAAATAATGGCTATGAAGTACCAGCACGATGTCCAGATTGCGGGCAGGGAGATTGTCGCCAGGCAAGCTGCTGTCGATGTCAATGGCAAGTGCGCGCGCAAGGTTCGCGACGTAGAAGAGAGAATCGTCCGAGTGAACCAGATGCCCTTCAGAGACTGCCGCCTCGAAGCATCTCTCGAGAGTATCTCGGCTCTCGAAGCCGTATGTCGACAATTTTTCGCCGGCAAAGTGGGACAGACGCCATGCGTCGAATCCATTGATCTCTCCGAGCCTTCCGAAATCAAAATCGACCTCTCCATCGGGGAGATAGACCGTGCATCCGATGCCATGCTTGACGTACGCAATGTCGCCATCAAGCAGGCCGTTTTGCGGGATGCCGTTTTTAATCCATCGCAGGTTTGAAGCCGGCATCCGGATACCGGACCGATGCATGAGTACCAAGGCCTCATGGACCTTCGCCTGGTAATCGCTAATCAGGTCGGCCAGCTGTTTGTTCACGGAGCCATTGGCCTATGTTGTTCCCATCGGGGGCGTCGAACCGACCGCGGCCGGATGTCGAGCCGGGTTGGAAGAGCGTCGAAGCGTCGTTATTACCCCCGCTCCCACGATGCCACCGGGCCGGGTTCGGGAACGAACAGGGGATGGCAGACGGGGACGAGGTCGCGGTGGCTGGCATACAGCAGGGGACTGCGGCGGGCCAGTTTCTGCAGCAGGTGATTCCACTCGTGCTCGATCTGGCCGGTGGCGACGGCGATGGGGACAACCGGCTGCACCGGGCCGATCTTGGAGCGGTCGAACGCATAGCCGCGGGCCACGGCCTCGTCGTGGACGCCGGCGAGATAGGCATTGATGGCGAGGCGGGGAGACCCGTGCGCCTTGAAGCGTTCCAGTTGCGGATGCCGCTGGTAGCCCACCGTCTTGCCCCGAAGCACGGCGCGGGCCAGCAGCGCTTCGCGCCAAAGCGCGACCAGGCCTTGGGGGTCCAGGTACTTGGGGTGCAGGGTCCAGAGTCGCATGCGGTCCGGCGTGGGGGGAGTGGATGTCCAGGGCAGCCTATCAGGCGTCTTCGCGGGTGGGGCAGGTCGAAGGCGTGCATCGGCTTCAGGGGCCGGAGGCGTTTTCCGGCAGCGTCACCGCACAGTGTCCCTGTCCTCGGCCAGCCCACTCCCGGCCCATGGCCCGTAGCGGTTCCGTTCCGGTGGTCGGCGCTCGTCCCTTGCAGTACGTAGACGATGCCCGCTCGGTCCTTGTGGTCGTGCACCGGGCCGAAAACGCCGCCAGGCCCGATGGCGACCGTGTGCATACGGAGCCGGCGCCCTGCCATGCCCGTTTCGTTTGAACGAACCGTCAAGCACCCGGCGGCTGCAGGAGCCGAAACATGACATAGGCATCGACCAGGCCGAGTTTCCGGTGCCGGAAGGCCTTGGGCAGCGTGCCGACGATTGCGAAGCCAAGCTTCTTGTACAGCTCGACGGCCGGTGCATTCGTGCTCACCACGTAGTTGAACTGCATCGCCATGAAACCGGCATCCCGGGCCAGGGCAAGGCTGTGATTCACAAGCTCGCGGCCGATGCCTTTCCCTTGCGCCGCGGGGCTCACCACGTAAGTGGCACTCGCCACGTGGGAACCGAGGCCTGGATAGTTGGCCCCGATCTTGTACATGCCGGCAACGCCGGCTTCCGTCACGGCCACCTGCGCCGTCTGCGTGCCGAACCAGTGCTCGCGGAATGTCTCCCGGCTGAAATCGTCCGGGAAGGGCAGGGCGTCTCCGGTCGCCACGACCGACCGGAAGATGCTCCACATTGCCTCGAGATCGTCGGGAGTGGCCTGTCGAATATGCATGGAGATTTGCGGATGGCCGACGTTGAAGCCGGGTGGCGGCGGGATCGTCCGCCTTGAACGAGCAGCCGGGCGCCGCCGCACCGGGATGGGAGTAAGTGGGTTGCGCGGAAAATCAACTGCCAGCGTTTGCGATGGATGCCTCTGCGCTCGGCCAAACGATGGCTTGCGCCAAGATGACATCGCTGCCGTTGAATGTGCAGGACGGCGATCCGAACAATTTGTATCCGAGAGCCAGGGCATCGCTGACACGATGACAGAAGGCTGCATCGTCTGGGCCGGTGAGGACTCGGTAGATCGGCAGGTTGTCGGGTGGTTTCGTCATGATCTCGCATACTTGTTGGCCGAAGTCCAACGCTTGAGTTGAATGGCAGCGAAGCGGCCTGCCTTGAGCGGGGCTGCCTGCCGAGGCCGAGCAATTTCAGGCGCCACTCTGAGTTGCTCCGGCAGGAAAGGCAATGGTCTTCGAGGCTCCCCAGGCGATGGAGGGCGAACGGCTAGTTCACTCGCGCAACTCTGCCTCCATGCCGACCGTATCGAGCTCGAACACATGGTTGTCGAAGTCCTGGAAATAGAGCGCGGTGTCCGATCTGGCCAGGTGGTACTCGTGCCCCATCGCCTCCAGCTTCTTCGCTGTTTCGGCCAGTGCGGGCCGCGATACGAGAAAAGCGATGTGATCGCCCGTTATAGGACGCTCCACGTCGGCCTCGACGAGCACGAACCACGTATCGCCAAGCTGCACGTGACTTTCGTCATGCCCGTCCTCGTCGGTGCGTCGAACGGTCCTTGCGCGGAAGACTTCCGCAAACAGCGATGCCGTGCGGGACGGATCGCGGACAATCAGGGCGATGTGGCTGAGCTTGCCGAGTGTGTTCATAGGGAAATCCCGCGCTGGAGTTGGGCGGCGGCGCAGCCGTCCGCCTTGAACGAATTGCCAGGGCTTGTGCAGGCTGGGCCTGGATGGATCGTTGGAGGGCGGCCAGCGATCAATCAATGACCGCGATCGCATCAACCTCGATCAGGTAGCCTGGAGAAAGCGAGGCTACGCCGAGCACTACGTCTGCCGGTTTGTGATCCCCGAACAGCGTTTTCCGGGCCGCTTCGATAATCGGCAAGCACTTGTCCCGTTCGTAATCGACGACGTAGATGGTGATCTTGGCGACCTGTTCCGGTCCGGCGCCGGCAGCGGCAAGTGCGCGACCGAGGTTGGCGTACACCTGCCGTGCCTGGGCCGCAAGATCGCCATGCCCAACGAGATTGCCGTTGATGTCTTCGGGCTCCTGGCCCGACACAAACACCCATCGGCTACCCGTCGCGACGACGACCTGAGTGTAGGTTTGCTGAGGCGGTAGATCGCTGGGATTGATGCGCGTAAGGGTCATTGATGCCTTCTCCTTCGACTTGCCTCGAAACCGACAAGGCGCCAAGGGCTTGGCGCCGAAATTGAGCGTCCGTGCTGCCGCCCGCCTCGAACGATCCGTTAGGCAGGCGGGGCGGCCTTGCGAAATCGACGCTCGAAAAACAGATCATGCTGCAACATCGAACCCCGCCTGACCCTTGAACCAATCCTTGCCGCGCGGCATCGGCATGAATGGATTGTCAGGCGACACTGTCTTGACCGCGTTGCGCTGACACAAGCAGAAAATAAGGCCGATTCCGCTCAAGGCTCCATTCGGGGTGTTCCATGATCTGCGCTTGCGACGGCCCCCACTCTTCTAGTGCGCGCAACAGATAACCGCTGCCTATGAGCAGATTCAAGTAGGAGGCGACTGTCCGGTGTTCCTTGACGACACCGTTCACCAGCCAGTTCACTGTGCGCGGCCCTTCGTCCAGGTACCCGTCCAGCGGCCAGATCGTGGAGCCCGATTCCAGCTTCTTCCATCCCGGGTCACTCGGGGCGAGAAGAATGGGGTGCTCGACAGAGAAGACGAGGCGGCCGTTTCCGCGCAGGCTGCGATGGATCTTATTGAAAAGCGATGCGAGATCTTTCACGTAATGGAGCGCCAACGAGCTGAACACAAGATCGAACCTGTCTGGGGCGAGTTCGATGGAGTCAAGGTCGGCCTTGAGGTACTCGATACTCCCGTCGCTTTCCTCCGATCTTGCCCGCGACAGCATCCTCTCCGACAGATCGACGCCGAGGACCGATGCCGCGCCGGCATCTGCGGCCCAGCGGCTGAACCAACCGAAGCCGCAGCCGAGATCGAGGACGCGCAGATGCTCCATCGGCGGCAAGTAGGACTGAAGCGCCGGCCATTCCGGCGCCCCGGACAGTCCTTGCACGGAGCGATCGAGCTGGGAGTAGAGATCAAAGAACGCAACGTTGTCGTAGATGTTCTGCGGCATTGCTTGGGGATGCTATCTCGCTTGGCGCTAGGGTCGAGCGGCGCCGGTATGGCGTCTGCTTGGACGAACTGTCAGAAGTGAGGTTGCCAGGTGCTGCAGGAATTTTCTTTTTCCTGCCCTTGACGTACGTAAAATGATTCGCTGCCAGTTTTATCGCTCTTCAGAAACAGGCGCGTGCGAGCAGGATTGACCATCATATGTATCTGTATCAGGTCTCCCCTTGCGTTCACGAGTAGCAATAATTTTTCACCCGTTTCCTTGAATAGAAAAGGATATTTCGGTTTGTCTGGACGATGCTCGAAGCCGTAACCCTCTGGATGAAATGTCAAAGAATCCGGGGGTGAATGGTCGGGGTCTTGACACATCACCCACGTTCCCGTGAGTGGCTTTCCGCTCATCGTCGCACTCTCCGAATGCACCGGCACTGCTACGAGTCCCAAGAGCAAGGCTCTCGCCGCCACATGGAATTTCATGTTCACCTTCCAACGCCGGAATTAAGCGGCATCGTAGCCTTCTGTCTTCAACGAATTGCCAGGCCGCAAACCTGGCGAGGCCGAGCGCCTGTCTACTGCCGACCAAACTTGCTCCAGATGGCGCCGATTGCTAAGCCGGTTGCGAGAACGACCCAGATCATGAATGTCCCGAATGATGTAGAGCAACCAAAAGACCTTACGCCGCCACCGACCTGGCAACCTATCCGGGATCCTTCCAGCAGTGGAAAGCCATAGACATACGTGACGATGCTTGCACCAATCAGTACAGCAAGCACCAGAATCGTAAAGGTAACGGGATTCTTCAAGGGCATGTCTGCGATCTGGCACCTGAGTCAAGCCTTGCCGTTTAGCGGCGTCTGCTTGAGTGAGTGATTGGGCAATACCATCCGCTAACCCAGGATCCGCGGATTGAGTTGCCACACTGCATGGTTGAGCGCGGAAGCGAAGCTGATCCAGAGCAGGTATGGGACGAGCAACATGCCTGCCAATGGCTTGATACGCCAGAACGCAACAAGAGTTGCGATGACAAGCACCCAAAGCAGCACGATGTCCGCGAAGGCCAAGGCGCCCAGGTGCCAACCGAAGAACAGCCAGCTCCAGATCGCATTGAGCACAAGCTGCACCAGAAACAGACTGAGGGCCGTCCGCGAGGTCCGGAACCCTCCGGCACGCCAGGCCAGCCACGCCGCAATACCCATGAGCGCGTACAGGACGGTCCAGACGGGGCCGAACAGGTCGGGTGGCGGGGCCCATTGCGGGCGCGCGAGCCGTGTATAGAACGGGCCGGCCTGCACTGACGCAGCGGCGCCGATGGCAGCGGCGATGAAACTGACCGCAAGCCATGCAACCAAACCAGTGATCTGCTTGCCTTTTGACAAAGCCACGATTCACTCCTCGTGTTGCCTGACGCTGGAGTTGGGCAGCGCGTGTCGGCGCACCCGCTTGTGCGTTGTCGGGCGTTTGCTCGAAGGCTGCCTTGCGACAGCAAGGGCAAACGCCCGAAGTGATGTGACGGGGCTGACCGTTGGACGACGACCATGATGCGGCACCATGTACGACGGTGAGTAACCACGTCGCATGTTGACGACGTAGCTCTCGGGGTAAGCCGAAATCCACATGGCGTACTCGGTGTCGTCGTTGTCGAAGATTGCGATCACTTGCGACTCCGTGCCCATGGCAGCTAGCGCCTGAGTTAAGTGCGGCGAGGCCGTTGGCCTGGAGCAATGTCGGGCGACAGCGTTCCGCCCGGACCCGCAAGGAAGCTCAGTTGCCGATATTCGTAAAAACACCGATCGCAAGTTCCGCCCAGACGTAGAGGAACGCAGCGAAGACCAGGGCGCCGACTAGCAGCCGGTGCCTGGAAGAGACCTTCCTCGCGACGAGCACAAATGCCGAGCCAGCAGCAAAAAGAAGGACGCCCATTACGATAAAGTCCGCGGTCCCCCAGTTGACTTCAGTAGTGAACTGCATGGCGCCAAGCGGGATGAGCAAGAGGGCGCACGACACCAGGGCAATCCAGGCGAAAACGCTGTTGTGCGCTATGAATCGGTTGGCTGCCATGTTCATCGAGCTCACCTCTTGGCGTCTAACGTTTGAGCTAACGGTGTCGGTAGCGTCTGCCTTGAGCGAATTGTCGGGCGCCTCATGGGCTCCGCAGGCGACAGGCCGAGTAGCGGGATGGCGGTCGGCTGCGGCGCCTTGTTGGGCCAGCTTAAGCTATGGATGGCTCTTTCTGCCATTGTTCAGCATGCACGCGCACCACCGTATGACCGTGCGCCGCTTAGTCCAGAAACTTCCAGGTATTCGCGCCATCAAATCTCCGAACCCGGGTTGACTCGATCACGGTCGGGTCAAAGTTGCGGAAGTTGACGCCCATCCTGTTGCTGGCGCAATCGATGGGCTCCCAATGGGTCACGCAGCCGCAGGTGGCGCATCTGCAAAGCACAAGGCATTTGTCGCCCCAAACGTAACGGTCCAGTGCACTTCTGCGAGCAGTGATTTTCACCCTGCTCTTGTCGTAGTAGCCGAAGATGCCACCATGGCGGCGGCAGATTGAGCAATTGCAGCTTGTGAGGCGTCGTGGCTTGTACGGGACCTGGATCTTTACAGCCCCACAATGGCATGAACCTATGAGCATGGCACCCTCTACGTGCTACGTGCGGTCTGACGCTTGAACTAAGCCGCGCTTGCCCGTCATTCCGGCTCGGCCTTCAGGACTGCGGATCGAACCCGAAGACGCGCAACTCTTGATCGCAGCGACAAGCCTTGGCGATGCGCGCAGCCCACGCGACAGCCTCGTTGCGCGAAGGCAATTCCAGTACGGTGAAGCCGCCGTCAAGTGTGGGCGCCCAAGGATAGCCGCCCATTGCGACTGCGCCGTCGGCCGAGACGAGCACGGGCGGTACACTTTCGTCGATTCCGCCACCGAAGACGTACACGCCAGCGGCTTTCGCCTCGTCAATCACAGCATGCGCGTCGCGGCCTACCGTCCCCAACTCACCATCGGGCACAACCATTGCTGCGCTGGGAAAGGAGATCAGGTACTTCGCCATGGTGCTCCTCCTGGGGATTGGTGACGGTCATGAGGCTTGTGTGCTGCCCAGTGCCGGAATTAAGCCGCGCCGCGGAGTGGCATCGGCTTGAACGAATTTTATGTGCCTAGCTCGCCAGATACATATTCGGTCAGATCTTTGATGTTTCTGGCAAACTCCGCTCCCAGGTCAATGTCGCACTTGTTTGCAAGAACGATAATCGACCATAAACAGTCCGCCAATTCATGGCCAAGTTTAGCTTTGCAGTCGTCAATATTTCGGATGCCGGCGTTTGCCTGGATCAGCTTTGCCAGATCGCCTACGTCCCCTACGAAACCAAGCGCAAGTTCTTCGGTGGTCCAGATGCGCCCATACCTCTTGACCTCAAGCTGTTCATAGAGCTTGTTTAGCTGTAGTGCTGACTCTTCGAGATCACTGAGCTTCATGTTGATTGCACGCAACGTTGAGTTGAGTCGCAACGAGGCTGCTCCGCCTTTTGATGTCGGGTCACTCAATTGAGCTCTCTAAGTGACACGGTGGCCTCGTTCTTATACCAGTCTGACCGTGAGAGAGTGATTCGATACTGGGCGGATTTGTAGCTGAAATCCCATACTTCACCTGCCTTTGAGCTTGGGTGTGACTGAGTCTTTCCGTCCGGAGTCGTAATGTTTATATCCACCGTAAAATCTGGATGGAACGTTCCCACTCCGACGATGGCGCCGGTTACAGGGTCGGCCAACGATTCTCCGCGGGTAAGAACAGCCGCTCTACCCTCAGCGGTGGATATGTTGGGCTCGACTGTTGGTATCGCGGCCTTTACAGACAAAGTCAGTTCCTTGGCCTTGGCGATTTCCGATTCAAAATATGGAATCGTTCCTGGAGTTTCTGCAAGCCAGCTCCGGTATTTCTGGTTCTCGTCTTTGAGTTGTGAAATCTGGGCCTCGAGAACCTCGGTCTTTGCCTTGTACTGATCTACTTCTGCCTTTGCGGATGCAAGCTTCTTGTCGTCGAGGAGCACATTGAAAATAGTCCATGTCGTGCCAGCCACGAGAATCGTATAGAGGATGACCGACTTTGTTTGGTTGTTTTCGAACCAATTGCTCATATGGCGAAATCCCTTCACTAAATCCTGGCGCTGGAGTTAAGTGGCGACGAAGCCGTCCGTCTCGAACGAATTGTCATATTTCACTGAAGTGGGTGGTCGCGTCAAATGTGTTTCGACTATGGCTCCGCCGGATAAGCCAGGCATATACCTCTATGGAATCCTGGGCCAGTCCTGCACGGTGCCTACCTACCAAGCTGCATTGATACGGTGCAGGAGTTGTTGAGGCACATGGCGCAGACTTACGCGCATGTGCTCAACCGCAGTAGATCGGTAGCGGCAGGCCCGCTGGATCGTTGAGATTCCGGCGTACGGTTATGAGATATCTTCCGCGGTGCACCGTGGCGCGATGGTAGGGACGGCTTCAGCTGCGACACCTTGCGTTCTGGTGGCGGATCGGAAGATCGTCGCAGTTGAAGCTGCTCTCACAGGTGGCGGATGTGCCGGGGGGCTTGAATCAGTTGGAGCGTCGCGCGCCCAGCAGCACCAGCACTTCCTGCGCACTGCGGATGCGCTCGGTGGCGCCAGGCAGGTCGAGGGTGATCTTCAGCTTGTCCTGGCCGTCCAGCTTGTAGACGCGGGGCAGCTTCTGGATCAGCTTGATGATCGCCATCGGGTCGATCTCGGGTTTCTCGCGGAACACGATGCGGCCGCCGTTGGCGCCGAAGTCCAGCTTGCGGATGCCCAGCGGGGTGGCCATCAGCTTCAGGCCGGACAGCGCGAACAGGGTCTTGGTCGGTTCGGGCAGCAGGCCGAAGCGGTCGATCATTTCCACCTGCAGGTCGCGCAACTGGTCGTCGTTGCGGGCACTGGCGATACGCTTGTACAGCGTGAGGCGCGCGTGCACGTCGGGCAGGTAGTCGTCGGGGATCAGCGCGGGGAGGTGCAGTTCCACCTCGGTCTCGTGCTCGGAGCTGAGGTCGAAGTCGGGCACCTTGCCGGATTTGAGCGCGCGCACCGCGCGTTCGAGCAGTTCGGTGTAGAGGCCGAAGCCGATCTCCTGGATCTGGCCGGACTGCTCGTCGCCCAGCAGCTCGCCGGCGCCGCGGATCTCCAGGTCGTGGGTGGCGAGGGTGAAGCCGGCGCCGAGTTCCTCCAGCGAGGCCAGCGCCTCCAGGCGCTTCTCCGCGTCGGCGGTGATCGCCTTGCGGTCGGGCACGATCAGGTAGGCGTAGGCGCGGTGGTGCGAGCGGCCCACGCGGCCGCGCAACTGGTGCAACTGCGCGAGGCCGAAGCGGTCGGCGCGGTCGATGATGATGGTGTTGGCCGTAGGAATGTCAATTCCCGTTTCAATGATCGTGGTGCACACCAGCACGTTGAAGCGCTGGCGGTGGAAGTCGGCCATCACCCGTTCCAGCTCGCGCTCGGCCATCTGGCCGTGGGCGATGCCGATGCGCGCCTCGGGGATCAGTTCCTCCAGTTCGCGCGCGGTGCGCTCGATGCTCTGCACCTCGTTGTGCAGGAAGTACACCTGGCCGCCGCGCGCCAGCTCGCGCTGGAACGCCTCGCGGATGGTCGCCGGGTCCCACACCGAGATGAAGGTGCGCACGGCCATGCGGTGCGCGGGCGGGGTGGTGATCAGCGACAGGTCGCGCAGGCCGCTCATCGCCATGTTGAGCGTGCGCGGGATCGGCGTGGCGGTCATGGTGAGCAGGTCCACCTCGGCGCGCAGCTTCTTGAGCCGTTCCTTCTGGCGCACGCCGAATCGCTGTTCCTCGTCCACCACGACGAGGCCCAGGTTCTTGAACTTGATGTCCGGCTGCAGCAGCTTGTGGGTGCCCACGATCACGTCGATGTGGCCGTCGGCGAGGCGCTTGAGCGCCTCGTTCACTTCCTTGGTCGACTTGAAGCGGGACAGCACGTCCACCTTCACCGGCCAGTCGGCGAAGCGGTCGGCGAAGTTGCGGTAGTGCTGCTGGGCGAGCAGGGTAGTGGGCACCAGCACGGCCACCTGCTTGCCGGCGGTGGCGGCGGCGAAGGCGGCGCGCAGGGCCACCTCGGTCTTGCCGAAGCCGACGTCGCCGCAGATCACGCGGTCCATCGCGCGCGGCGCGGCGAGGTCGGCGAGCACGGCGTCGATGGCCTGCTGCTGGTCGGGCGTTTCCTCGAACGGGAAGCTGGCGCCGAATTCCTCCACCAACTGGCGGTCGATCGGCAGCGACTCGCCGCCGCGCGCCTCGCGCTGGGCGTAGATCGCCAGCAGTTCCGCGGCTACGTCGCGCACCTTCTCGGCGGCCTTCCTGCGCGCGCGCTCCCAGGCGTCGCCGCCCAGCGAGTGCAGCGGCGCCAGTTCCGGCGCGGTGCCGGAGTAGCGGCTGACCAGGCCGAGCTGCGCCACCGGCACGTAGAGCTTGTCGCCCTTGGCGTACTCGATGACGAGGAACTCGCCTTCCATGCCGCCCAGTTCCATCGAGACCAGGCCCTGGTAGCGGCCCACGCCGTGGTCGACGTGGACGATCGGCGCGCCCACCGACAGCTCGGTGAGATCGCGGATGATGCTTTCCGGGTCGCGCGCCGCGCCGCGCCGGCGCCTGCGCTCGGTGCGCACGCGTTCGCCGAACAGTTCGCGCTCGGTGAGGACGGTGAGCGCGGGCCTGGTCAGGGCGAAGCCCTGTTCCAGGGGGGCGATGGTGATGGCGAAGCGGGGGAGGGCGGAGCTGGCTTTCTGGCCGTCGGTGCGCTGGGAGGCGTCGTTCCGGCGGAGGCCGGCATCCAGTGCCTTTGCGGCATCCGCAGTCGCTGGATCCCGGCCTTCGCCGGGATGACGATCATGGCCGGGATGACGATCGTGGCCGGGATGACGACCATGGTCAGGGTGACGGTCGAGGCCAGGTCGGTCGTCGAGGCTCGCCTGGCCGCCCGCGAAGGCGGGCCAGCTTTCGATGTTCCCGGGTTTCAGGCCGGCGGCGGCCAGCATCTCGATCAGCGCTTCGCGCCGGCCCGCCGAGTCCGCGGCGATCAGCACGCGCCCCGGATAGCTCGACAGGAAGTGGCGCAGCGAGGTGCCCGGTTCCTCGCCCTTGCGGTTCAGCGGAAGCTCGGGTGCGGGCTGGGTGCCTGCGTTCACCGCATGCGGGTGGCCGGACTCGACCACTTCCACGCGCAGGCGCCGGTTCAGCTGTTCGCGCAACTGCTCCGGCGACAGGTACAGCTCGGCCGGGGGCAGCACGGGGCGCTCGATGTCGTGCGCGCGCTGGTCGTAGCGTTCCGCGGTCTGCGTCCAGAACTGCTCTGAGGCCTCGCCGGCGCCTTCGCCCAGCACGATCAGCGCGTCGTCGGCGAGGTAGTCGAACAGCGTGGCGGTGCCCGTGTCCGGTTCCTGCGCGCCGCGCACGCCCGCGTGGGGATTCTTCGCGGGGAAGAACAGCGGCAGGTAGTACTCGATGCCGCCGGGCGTCACGCCTTCCTTCATGTCCTGGTAGAGCGGGCAGCGGCGCACGTCGATCGGGAAGCGCTCGCGCAGGTTGCTGCGGAAATCCTTGGCGGCTTCCTCGGTGAGCGGGAACTCGCGCGCGGGCAGCAGCTCGACCTTGTCCACGGTCTGCTGCGAGCGCTGGGTTTCCGGGTCGAAGCTGCGGATCGATTCCACTTCGTCGTCGAACAGCTCGATGCGGTAGGGCTCGGCCGTGCCCATCGGGAAGATGTCGATCAGCGCGCCGCGCACGGCGAAGTCGCCGGGCTCGGCCACCTGCGGCACGTTGCGGTAGCCGGCCGCTTCCAGCCGGCGCTGCTCGGCGAGCAGGTCGAGCTTCTGGCCCTTCGCCATCACCAGGCCGGAGCCGGTGATGTGCGAGCGCGGCGCGATGCGCTGCATCAGCGTGGCGACCGGCACCACCAGCACGCCGCGCTTCACGTTCGGCAGCCGGTAGAGCGTGGCGATGCGCTGCGAGACGATCTCCGGGTGCGGGCTGAACACGTCGTAGGGCAGCGTTTCCCAGTCGGGGAAGTGCAGCACCGGCAGGCCGCCGGCGAAGATGCGCAGCTCGTCCTCCAGCGCCGAGGCGCGCTGCGTGTCGCGGGTCACCGCCACCAGCAGGCCGGCGTGCGACCGTGCGGCTTCGGCGATCAGCAGGGCGCGGGCGGAGCCGTGCGGCGGCGTCCAGTAGCGGCGCTGCTTCGGCGTGGTGGGCAGGGGCGGGTGCGGAATCGGATCGGGGATGGGCATGGGGACGCTGGCGCTTGGGGCGCGAACGTCAGGCCGCGCCGGGGAAGCGGGCAAGTGTAGCGCGATAGGCGCGGCGCATCGGGCGGGCATGCCGCATCGGCGTCAGCGGCGATGGCGGCTGCGTTCCCGTCATCGGGCAACGGCGGCCGCAGCCGCTTCCGCGGGCGTGCGTGCCCGTTACAGGCGCAGGATGATCTGCGCCGTGCCCGGTTCGTCGGGAATCATCCGTCGGGTGAAGCCGAGCTCCTTGCACAACTGCAGCATCGGCCGGTTTTCCAGCAGCACGTAGCCCCACAGCTCGGCCAGGCCGCGGCGGCGGCAGTCGTCGACCAGTCGCTGCATCAGCAGGGCGCCGAGGCCGATCCGGGACCAGTCGTGCTCCACCAGCACCGAGAATTCGGCGCTGTCGGCCGCCTCGTCGACGTAGATGCGGCCGACGCCGCGCATCTCGGCCGGGCTGATCGATTCGTCCATCAGCACGTAGGCGGTTTCGCAGGCGGGGTCGATCTGGCACAGCCGCTGCGCCATCGGCGCCGGCAGCTCGGACATCGCGTGCAGGAAGCGGCGGCGGATGTCTTCCGGCGACAGGCGGGTGAAGCAGCGCTGCATCGCGGCGACGTCGCCCGGCTCGATCGGGCGCAGCGTCAGGCTGCGGCCGTCGCGCGTCTGCACCGTCTCGCCGCGCGGCGTCGAGGACGGGCGGGGACGGAGGAAACGATCCTTGCTGCGTGGGGGCAACATGGCGGGCCTGGCGGAGATGGCGTTCGTGAGCATGTCCATACTTTAGCGTATTGTTTGCGCTGCAGCATGAATGGCATGCCCGTCGTTGAGGCGCACGGCGCGGCGTAGTGACGCAGTTTGTTCGCCCGGTCGTGGGCAGGCCGTGACGGCGCGATATTGCAGCGCAACCGGACCTGCCGGCCTGTCGGTGGCAGACAGGCGCGGCCGGCCGATCCACAATGCGGAGCTGATCCGGAGCGTGGGCGAGGCAGATGGGCAGATCGGGCAGGGGTTTGACCGCGGCGCAGCTCGACGCCTTGTGCGGGCACTGGCCGGGCGTCACGCGCGACATCAAGTGGGAGACGCGGCTGGTGTACAGCGTCGACGGCAAGATGTTCGCTATGACCGCGGCGCAAGGCGGCGGGCCGGCCTATCTCTATGCGAAGGTGCCCGACGAACGCTTCCTCGAACTCACCGACCGCGCCGGCATCGTGCCGGCACCCTACCTCGCGCGGGCGCGCTGGGTGATGATCGCCGAACCCGCGCGCTTCGCCACCGGCGAACTGGCCGCCTTCGTGCTCGGCTCGTATGCGCTGGTGCGGGCGAAGCTCGCGAAGAAACGGCAGGCGGAACTGGGGCCGCTGCCGGCCATCGGAAAGGACACGCCATGAAGCAGCATCTCGGGGCCCTGGCCCTGCTGGTCGCCGACTACGACGAGGCGATCGCCTGGTACACCGGCAAGCTGGGTTTCGAACGGGTCGAGGACACCGACCTGGGCGGCGGCAAGCGCTGGGTGCTGCTGGCGCCGCCGGGCTCGCGCGAGACGCGGCTGCTGCTCGCCAAGGCGAAGGGCGAGGAGCAGTCGTCGCGGATCGGCAACCAGACCGGCGGCCGGGTGTTCCTGCTGTTGCACACCGACGATTTCCAGCGCGACTGGCAGCGCATGCGTGCCGCGGGCGTGCATTTCCGCGAGGAGCCGCGCTACGAGGCGTACGGCACGGTGGCGGTGTTCGAGGATCTCTACGGGAATGGGTGGGATCTGTTGCAGTTGAAGGGGTAGGGGAGTTCGGTCCAGGCGTGGGGAGGCGGATGGTTTCCATGCGGAACTCCGGATCGCGCCTCTCTTGCGAAAAGCCCCTGGCCCGTCATCCCTGCGAAAGCAGGGATCCAGCGCCTTGGGGCTGGCCAACGTGCGAAGGCGCTGGATCCCGGCCTTCGCCGGGATGACGAGCATGTGTCCCCGCGAACATGGTTTCGCCCGGAATGACGAGCATGTGTCCCCGTGGACATGGTTTCGCCCGGAATGACGAGCATGCGTCCCCGTGGACATGGCTTCGCCCGGAATGACGAGCATGTGTTCCCGTGGACATGGTTTCGCCCGGAATGACGAGCATGCGTCCCCGTGGACATGGTTTCGCCCGGGATGACGAGCATGCGTCCCCGTGGACATGGCTTCGCCCGGGATGACGAGCATGCGTCCCCGTGGACATGGTTTTCGCCGGAATGACGAAGCTGGTCTTTCAGGAGGAGCGGGCCCGGTTGCCGCAGGAAGCCGTGCTGGCGCGAGGGCTCGCGCCCATGCAGCCTAGGCCGCCGACCCGCCCGAACACTCGGCGATCCGTTCGCGCAGCAACTGCCGCTCGCGTGCGTTGCGGGTGAGCGAGGCGGCGCGTTCGAATTCGGCGCGTGCTTCGTCGAGGCGCCCCAGCTTTTTCAGGAAGTCGCCGCGTACGCTGGGCAGCAGGTGGTAGTTGGCGAGGGCCGGTTCGCCGGTCAGCGTGTCGACGATGGCGAGGCCCTCGGCGGGGCCGAAGGCCATGCAGACGGCGACGGCGCGGTTCAGTTCCACCACCGGCGAGGGCGCCAGCCGGGCCAGGGTGGCGTACAGCGCGGCGATGCGCGCCCAGTCGGTGTCCTCGGCCGCCAGGGCGTGCGCGTGGCAGGCGGCGATGGCGGCCTGCAGGGCGTAGGGCCCCAGCGCGCCGTCCAGCTTGCCGGCGCGTTCGAGCGCGACCAGCCCGCGGCGTATCAGCAGCCGGTCCCACAGTGCGCGGTTCTGGTCCAGCAGCAGCACCGGCTCGCCGTCCGGGCCGGTGCGCGCCTTGGCGCGCGAGGCCTGGATCTCCATCAGCGCGACCAGGCCGTGCACTTCCGGCTCGTCCGGCGCCAGCTCGGCCAGCACGCGGCCCAGCCGCAGCGCGTCCTCGCACAGGCCCGGGCGCATCCAGTCGTCGCCGGCGGTGGCCGAGTAGCCTTCGTTGAAGATCAGGTAGATCACTTCGAGCACCGAGGCCAGGCGCTCGGCGCGCTCGGCGCCGCGCGGCACCTCGAACGGCACCTGGGCCTTGGTCAGGGTCTTCTTGGCGCGCACGATGCGCTGGGCCACGGTGGCTTCGGGCACGAGGTAGGCGCGGGCGATCTCGTCGGTGCTGAGCCCGCCGAGCATGCGCAGGGTCAGCGCCACGCGCGCCTCGGTGGACAGCACGGGATGGCAGGCCGTGAACATCAGGCGCAACAGGTCGTCGCCGATGTCGTCTTCCAGTCCCACGCCCGCCTCCGGGTCGGCCCAGTCCTGCCCGGCCTCGGGTTCGTGGCCGAGCTCCTCGTGCTTGCGCTCGATCAGCTTGTTCCGGCGCAGCATGTCGATCGCGCGGTGCTTCGCGGTGGTCATCAGCCAGGCGCCAGGGTTGTCCGGCACGCCCGTCTCGGGCCAGCGCTCCAGTGCGGTCACCAGCGCGTCCTGCGCCAGCTCCTCGGCCAGCCCCACGTCGCGCACCATGCGCGCGAGGCCGGCGATCAGCCGCGGCGATTCGATCCGCCAGACGGCGTCGATGGTGCGATGGGTGTCGGTGGCGGTCATGGCGACCGATCACACCATCGTCCCTCCGGCCTTGCAAGCCGGCCTCGCGGGCCGGTCTCGCCGGCAGGGGGCGCCGGTCAGCGCTCGGCCACCGCCTTCAGGCCGGCCAGGCCGGTCTCGAAGTCCTTGCCGATCATCTTGTCCATGTCGATGAAGATGCCCATCAGTTTGCTCAGGTACGGGCTCGGCCCGTGCATCGCCCAGCGGACCTCGGTGCCGCCGGCCTGCGGCGCCAGGGTGAATTCGGCGGTGTTGTGGGCCTCGAACGGGCGGACGAAATCCAGCCGGATCTCGATCCGCGACGCCGGCGCCGAACGGACGATCTCCATCCGTCCCTCGCCGACCTTGTTGTTGCCGCTCCAGCCGTAGACGGCGCCCAGGCCGCTGGCTGGGCCGTCGAACGCGCGCTTCATGGCGGGGTCGCGCTTCTCGTACGGCGACCACGCGCTCCAGCGGCGGAAGTCGTCGATCTGCGCGAAGACCGTTTCGGGCGCGGCCTCGATGTGGATCGTGCGCTCGACCCGGAACGTGTCCGGGCGGGCCGCGGCGTAGCCGAGCAGGGCGAGGACGATGACGGCGACGAGCAGCAGGACGGCAGTGAGCGTATTCATCGGGATTCCTTGCAGTGGTTGCGCATGGCGGTGCGTTCAGTGCCTTGCCGCGATTTCGGCACGCAGCCGTTCTTCCTGTTCGCGCAGTTCGGGGGTGAATTCGGCGCCGAAGTCCTCGGCCTCGAACACCCGGCGGATCTCGATCTCCGATTCCTGCCCGCCCTCGAACGGGGCGGGGCAGCGCTTCATCCATTCGATCGCCTCTTCCAGCGATTTCGCCTGGATCAGCCAGAAGCCGGCGATCAGTTCCTTGGTTTCGGCGAACGGGCCGTCGATCACGCGTTGCCGGCCGCCTGCGAACCTGATCCGCGCGCCTTTCGAGCTGGGATGCAGCCCTTCGCCGGCCAGCAGCACGCCGGCCTTCACCAGTTCCTCGTTGAAGCGGCCCATCTCGGCCAGCAGCGTCTCGCTCGGCATCATGCCGGCCTCGGAATCCTTGTTCGCCCTGACCATCACCATGAATCGCATGTCGTCTCTCCTGTCGGGTGGCGAGCGGGGAATGCGGCCGCGGCCGTCCGCGCTCTATCCGGGCGACGAACGGGAAACCGCGGAATCGACAAGGGAGGCGATGGGCGGGCACGCGGCCGCGGCGGCCGGATGGCCGCTCTGCGCGCGACAAGGTCGCCGGGCGGCCGGGCGGGGCCGGCCGCGGCCGCTCAGTCGGCGTTGTCCGGCTCGAAGAAGCTCCAGCGCACGTCCGGGAAACGCGCCTTCATCGCGCGCTCGACGGTGTTGATCGCCTCGATCAGGGCGCGGTTGTCGGCGGTGGGCGTCATCCGCGCCTTCACCGAGACCATCACGTCCGGACCCATCTGCAGGGTGATCAGGTTGAGCACGTCATCGACCTCGGCGCGGCTCTTGAGGAAGGTCAGCAGCTCGGCGCGGCGGCGCGGTTCCACGCCCTGGCCGATCAGCAGCGCCTTCACCTCGACCGCGACCAGCACCGCCACCACGATCAGCAGCACGCCGATCGCGACGGTGCCGAGCGCGTCGAACAGCAGGTTGCCGGTGAGCATGGTGGCGCCGATCGCCAGCGCCGCCAGCATCAGGCCGAGCAGGGCGGCGAGGTCCTCGCCGAAGATCACCAGCAGCTCGCTGGAACGCGTTTCGCGGAACCACTCCCACAGCCCCTGTTGGCCGCGCGCCTTGTTCACTTCCTGCATGCAGCCGCGCATCGAGACGCCCTCGGCGACGATGCCGAACACCAGCACGCCCAGTGCCAGCCAGGGCCATTTCAGCGGCTCCGGATGGGTGAGCTTGTGCACGCCCTCGTAGATCGAGAACATGCCGCCGACGCTGAACAGCAGGATCGCCACCAGGAACGACCAGAAGTACATCGCGCGGCCCCAGCCCAGCGGGTAGTCGTCGGACGGCGGCCGCCTGGCCTGGCGCATGCCGAGCAGCAGCAGGCCCTGGTTGCCGCAGTCGGCCAGCGAGTGCACCGCCTCGGCCAGCATCGCGCCGGAGCCGGTGGCGACCGCGGCGACCAGCTTGGCGACGAAGATGGCGAAGTTCGCGCCGAGTGCGAGAAAGATGGCTTTCGGCGAATTGGCGTGGCCGGACATGGACGGTTCCCTGTGTGCTGGCCGCGTAGTGTAGGGCACGCGAAAGAACTTCCGGTGCCTGCGCTGCCGCGCCGTGCGGCCGTGGCACGGACAGCGCGACATCGCGCAAGATGGCGGGTATGAGCTACCGCGAAACCCTGCCGGCCCCCGCGTTGCGGACCCTGGTCGCCGCCTACTGGGGCATCGACAGCGCGCCCGCCGGCTCGACGTCGGCGCGGCGCATCCTGCCCGACGGCTGCGCCGACCTGATCTGCGATTTCGCGGCGAGCCCGCCGCGCATGCGCTGGGTCGGCACCATGACGCGCGCGATCGAGGTGCCGTCCGGCGGCCGGCAGGCCCTGTTCGGCATCCGCTTCGCCCACGGCGCCCTGTTCGGCCTGCTGGGAGCGCCGCTGTCGCTGCTGACCGACAGCACCATCGGCGTCGACGACCTGCCGGCGCGGCGCTGGCGGCCGCCGCTCGACGGCTGGTGCGGGGATCGCGGTTTCGCCGCCCGCTGCGCCCGCGCCGATGCGAGCCTGCTGGCGGTGCTGCCGCGGCTGCCGTCCTCGGACACGGCGCGGCTGCTGCGCCACCTGCAAGGCCGGCGGCTGTTGCCGACCGCGACGGTGCTGGGCGAGGAGACCGGCATGGGACTGCGCACCTTGCAGCGGCGCTTCATGGATCACCTCGGCGTCAGCCCGCGCCAGCATCTGCGCTACCTGCGCTTCGCGCAGGCGCGGCGGCTGCTGGAACGCCCCGGCGCGCGCGCGGCCGACGTCGCGCTGGCCGCGGGCTACAGCGACCAGGCGCATTTCGTGCGCGAGTTCCGTCGTTTCGCCGGGGTCACGCCGGGGCGCTGGCGCTGACGCGTTCGTTCAATACGGGGTGCCTTGCCGGCGGCATGCTGACGCCTCCATCCATCGAGGAGCCATGCCATGGCGCCGCCCGTCTGCCGCAAGGCCACGTCCGTGCTGTACGTCGAAACCATCGCCCCCAGCCTCGCCTTCTGGCGCGACAGGCTGGGCTTCGCGGTCACCGCCGAGGTACCCGGCGAGGATGGCCCGGTGTTCGTGATCCTCGCCCTTGGCGGAGTCGAGTTGATGCTGCAGACCACCGCGGCGCTGGCGGCCGATCCGCACGCTGCGGACATGCACTGGCGGGACGACCGCAGTTGCCTGTTCGTGGAGGTGGACGACATCGACGCACTGGCCGCGGCGCTGGAGGAATGCGAGATCGTGGCGCCGCGCCACGAAACGTTTTACGGCGCCACCGAGATCGGCTACCGGGAACCGGGCGGCCATTTCGTGACGTTCGCTCAGTTCCACCGCTAGGCGGTTTCGCCGGGAGGGTTGCGCCAGCGTGCTGGCTAGCGGTGCGCGAGAGGGTGAGATTGTGGCGCCGTGCCAGGTGATCTTCCGCAAGAGCCTGTTCACGCCCTCAAGGTATCCCCTCCATGAAACGTCATCCCGGCGAACCCCGAAAGGGAGCAAGAGCTGGGATCCAGTGCCTTTGG
>NZ_LMSL01000039.1:123997-124068 GCF_001428405.1 Frateuria sp. Soil773 | reverse complement strand
GATCCAGCGCCTTTGAGCTTTGAAGCATCAAGTCACTGGATTCCTGCTTTCGCAGGAATGACGACGGGGCA
>NZ_LMSL01000039.1:114653-123967 GCF_001428405.1 Frateuria sp. Soil773 | reverse complement strand
AGCATCAAGTCACTGGATTCCTGCTTTCGCAGGAATGACGGCGAGGCGGTTGGGTTGACCGATGATCGTGGACAGGCTCCAAGAGCCGCTAGGATCGGCTGCTGTGAGGCCGGGCAGCTACCTTTGTGGCATTCGCCAAGTCTCGCCATCCGCCGTTTCCTCGCGGCGGGCGACTTCGCGCGGTGGTCGCAGTGTTGGAGGAATGCGGGATCGTGGCACCGTGCCGCGATGCGTTCCACGGCATTGCCGGAATAGGTGGTTGCAAGCCGGGCGGAGCCCCATATCGGGGCTTCGCCCAGCTTCGCTGCCGGCGACTGGCAATGCATTTCCGACCGCGTCGCCAAAAAAGGCGCTGCCGGCCGACAACGAAGCGATACCGGCATGCCGCGGTTAGCGGATGCCGACGCCGACACCCACGCCGAAGTTGACGTTGTTGCGGCCCTTGTTCATTTCCGCGGCCGTCCAGACGTGCGATTGCGCCACGCCGACCAGCGGGAACACGTAGTCGGCCTGGCCGACCTTGCCGGCGCGGCTGCCGTCGAGGCGGCCGTTGACCGTCATCATCGCGCCCGGCGGGTAGTCGAGCGGCTCCACGTAGCCGGACATCACCGCGATGAAGCGGCCGTTGCCGCTGTCGTTCGCCTTCGGGCGCTGCGAGGAGTCCAGCGGGTAGGCGAGCAGCTCGACCTCGCTGTGGTCGGCCAGGTTCTTCACCTGCACGATGCGCCCGCCCCAGATCACCGGCTGGCCGGCGAAGCGTTCCGGCGACCTGGCGACTTCGAACGGCGCCGCGGCGACGGTGCCGGCGGCGGGCTGGTAGATCGGCGCCGGCGCGCAGGCGGCCAGCGCGAGCAGGGCCAGCGGGGCTAGCAGGAAGCGGGCGACAGGTTGCACGTTCGACTCCTGGGCTGGCGGGCAGCCATGGCGTGGATGTGGCATTACGCTACAACAATCCGCGTCCGCCGGACGTGTGCGCGAAGGTCGCGGTTCAGCGCCGGCGCGGCGTGCCCGCGCGTGCCGGCGAGGGGGCCGCGGCCGGCGGTTCGGCGCCCTCCTGCAGCAGCCAGTCCAGCGTCCATTCGGCCGGGCGGTCCTGCGACAGCAGCCGCGCCATCGCGCGCAGCGGTTCGCGCAGGGCGTCGTCGAGCTTCCACGGCGCGTTGAGGATCGCCATGCCCGAGCCGTTGAGGCGCAGCGGCGAATCGTCCGGGTGCACCAGCAGTTCCGCGCGCAGCACGCGCTTCGCCCCGCTGCGCGGCAGCCCGCGCAGGAACGGCTGCACCTGGCTGCGCAGCTTGATCGGGTACCACACCGCGTAGACGCCGGTGGGCCAGCGCCGCAGCGCCTCCTTGAGCGCCTTCTCGATCAGCCTGTACTCGGCTTCCTGCGCCTCGTACGGCGGATCGATCAGCACCAGGCCGCGCTTCTCCTTGGGCGGCAGCAGCGCCTTCAGCGCCTCGTAGCCGTCGCGGTGGTGCACGTGGATGCGCGGGTCTCGGTGGAACAGCTCGCGCAGGCGCGCGGCTTCCTCCGGCTGCAGCTCGCAGAGCTGGGCGCTGTCTTCCGCACGCATCGCGTTGGCGGCCTGCAAGGGCGAGCCGGGGTAGAACTTCAGCCCGTCCTCGTTGCCGGGGATAGCGAGGATGCCGTCCAGCCAGCGGCGCAGCAGCGGCGGCAGGCTGCCGGCCTGCGCCGTGCCTGCGTGCAGGTCGGGGAACAGCAGCCGCGCGATGCCGTCCTTGTACTCGCCGGTCTTGCCGGCCTCCTTGCCGTCCAGCGCATAGCAGCCGCTGCCGGCATGGCTGTCGATGAAGGCGAACGGCGCCGGCTTGGACCGCAGCGATTCGACCAGCGCGAGCAGCACGCTGTGCTTGAGGACGTCGGCGAAGTTGCCGGCGTGGTAGGCGTGGCGGTAGTTCATGGCGGTCGCGGCGGGCTGGGCGGGTAAGTATAGGGGCGCGGGGCGGTATACGGCGGGCGGTGGGATGGGGTTGAGAGATTGAGGAGTGAGAGGTGAGGCGGGGCCTGATGGAGGTTGGTCCAGAGTTGGCAGGGGCGTGCGGGTTGCGTAGGCTCGATGGCATGCCCTCCCCGGTCTTCCATCGCCTGCGTCGTTGCCGTGCGCTGTTCGCGCTGGCGCTGTGCGCCTGGATGGCGATGGGCAGCGCGGCCTGGGCCAGGATCGATTGCTGCGCTTCGATGGCGATGCAGGGGACGATGGCCATGCACGGCGACAGCCATGCGTCGCCGCCGCACGGACAGCACCACGCCGACCAGGGCGAGTGCACCTGCGCACACATGACGGCAGACCTGCCGGAGGCGCGCTTCATGGCGATGCTTGCTCCGGCACCGCACGGCGCCGGCTGGCCGGCCCGCTTGCAGCGGGCGCCGCAGCCGGTCGAGGCGCCGCCTTTGCGGCCTCCGGCGGCCTGATCCATGCGGGACGGATGAGGCCCTGGGGCGCCTCGGAAATTTCCGCTACTCCGACCTCGCGACCCGTCACCCCAGCGGCTTTCAGCGGCCATAGGGCCGGTCAGGCTGGGGTCCGGCGCCTCTTCTCTTGCAAGCGCCAAGGCACTGGATGACCAGCCCTTGGGCTGTTGAAAGCGCTTCCTGCTTGCGCAGGAATGACGAGCGAACAAGCGGCTTCTCTTTCCCTCTTCGTACGCGCTGCGCACCCCCCGAGTCGTGCGCACCTGCATCTCCTCGAAGGAACCCGATGATGAACATGCAAGACCCGCGCGGCTTCCAGTTGCCGCGCCGACGATTCGTGCAGGGGCTGGCGCTGGGTGGCGCGGCCGCCGTGCTCGGCCTGCGCGGCACCGCATTGCGCGCGCAGGCCGCGGCGCCGCGTGCCGAACTGTCCGGCAGCCACTTCGATCTCTCCATCGGCGAGCTGCCGGTGGATTTCACCGGTCGGCGCCGCATCGCCACCGTGGTGAACGGCCGGTTGCCGGCGCCGCTGCTGCGCTGGCGCCAGGGCGACACGATCACCCTGCGCGTGCGCAACACCCTGCCGGTGACCAGTTCGATCCACTGGCACGGCATCGTCCTGCCGGCCGACATGGACGGCGTGCCGGGGCTCAGCTTCGCCGGCATCCCGCCCGGCGGCGAGTACCTGTACCGCTTCACCGTGAACCAGTCGGGCACCTACTGGTATCACAGCCACTCGCGCTTCCAGGAGCAGACCGGGCTGTACGGCCCGATCGTGGTCGAGCCGCGCGGCGGCGAGCCGCACCGTACCGAGCGCGACTACGTGGTGATGCTCAACGACTGGACCGACGACGATCCGGAGCGGATCTACGCCAACCTGAAGAAGCAGGGCGACTACTACAACCTCGGCAAGCCCACCGTGGGCGACTTCCTGCGCGATGCGCGCCGGCAGGGCGTGGGCGGCGCGCTGGCCGAGCGGCGCATGTGGCAGCGGATGCGGATGGACCCGAGCGACCTGGCCGACGTCTCGGCGATGACCTACACCTACCTGATGAACGGCCATGCCCCGGCCGGCAACTGGACCGGCCTGTTCGGCGCGGGCGAGAAGGTGCGGCTGCGCTTCATCAACGGCTCGTCGATGAGCTTCTTCGACGTGCGCATCCCGGGCCTGAAGATGACCGTGGTGGCCGCCGACGGGCAGGCGGTGGAGCCGGTGAGCGTGGACGAGTTCCGCCTCGGCACGGCCGAGACCTGCGACGTGATCGTCGAGCCGGCGGCGGACCGCGCGTGGACGATCTTCGCACAGAGCATGGACCGCAGCGGCTACGCCTGCGGCACGCTGGCGCCGCGGGCCGGCATGCGCGCCGAGGTGCCGCCGTTGGAGCCGAAGCCGTTGCTTGGCATGGGCGACATGATGGGCGCGATGTCCATGGGGCATGCCGGCCTGCGGCACGACATGGCGGGCATGGACCACGCTGCGCTGGGGCACGCTGCCATGAGCCATGGCGCGACGGAGCAGGCCGCGATGGACCACGCCGCCATGGGCCATCGCATGCAAGGCATGCCGACGCCTGCGCTGAAGACCGGCGTCGAGGCGGACATGCGCGTACCGCAGCCGCGCACCAACCTGGACGATCCCGGCGTCGGCCTGCGCGGCAACGGCCGGCGCGTGTTGAGCTACGCCGACCTGCGCACGCTGGACGCGCCGATCTCGCCGCGGGTGGACCGCGAGCTGACCCTGCGCCTCACCGGCAACATGGAACGCTACCTGTGGTCGTTCGACGCCACCCGCTTCTCCGATGCCGAGCCCCTGCGGCTCAGGTACGGCGAGCACGTGCGCGTCACCCTGGTCAACGACACCATGATGACCCACCCGATCCACCTGCACGGCATGTGGAGCGAGCTGGAGAACTCGCAGGGCGGGTTCCAGGTGCGCAAGCACACCGTCGTGGTGCAGCCGGCGCAGCAGGTGAGCTACCGGGTCAGCGCCGACGCGCTCGGCCGCTGGGCCTACCACTGCCACCTGCTCTACCACATGGAAGCGGGCATGTTCCGCGAAGTGGTGGTGGCATGAGCGCGCGGACCGGATCGACCGTCGCCCTGCTGGCGTCGCTGGCCCTGGCGGCGCCTGCCGCCGCGCAACACGCGCAGCACGCCATGGGCGGCATGCCGGCCGCTTCCGGCAGCGTGCAGGCGCCGAAGGCGGACGGGCCGATGCCCGATCACGCCATGGCGGGCATGCACGAAGTTCCCGCGCCAGGTGGCAAAGCCCGCGGAGCCGCCAGGCATCGCCACGCTGCCCCGGTATCCCGGCACGCCCGCCATGGCGAAGATGCGCCTGCGGCGGAAAGAGGGAACAAGCCGGCCATGGATATGGGCGGCATGGACATGAAAGGCATGCACATGGATGGCATGGATACGCAAGACATGCGGGAACCGTCCATGTCCATGCAGCACGCCGGCCATGCGATGCCCGCACCGGCCGTGCGCGAGGGCACGCCGAACGACCACGTGCCGCCGCCGCCACCGCAGCACGAGCTGCCGCCGATGCCGCCCGCGCACATGGCCGACATGATGCAGATGCACGACAAGGCGCTGCGCGGCATGTGGCTGTTCGACCGGCTGGAGCGCCGCCTCGGCACGGCCGGCGACGGCAGCACGGCATGGAGCGCCGAGGGCTGGTGGGGCGGCGACATCGACCGGCTGTGGCTGAAGACCGAAGGCGAGCGCGACGGCGACGGCACCCGCGATGCCCGCGCCGAACTGCTGTGGGGCCATGCGGCCTCGACCTTCTGGGACTGGCAGCTCGGCGTGCGCCACGACTTCGGCCAGGGGCCGTCGCGCCAGTGGATCGCGGCCGGCGTGCGGGGCCTGGCGCCGTACTGGTTCGAACTGGCGGCGACGCTGTACGCCGGTCCGCAGGGGCGCACCGCCGCGCGCTTCGAGGCCAGCTACGAGCTGCGCTTCACCCAGCGGCTGATCCTGAGCCCCGGGCTGGAGCTGAACCTGTACGGCAAGGACGACCCGCGGCGAGGGATTCGCGCCGGCCTGTCCGAGGCGGAGGCCGGCCTGCGCCTGCGCTACGAGTTCAGCCGCCGCTTCGCGCCGTACGTCGGCATCGAGCAGACCCGCCGCTTCGGCCGGTCCGCCGGCGTGCCGCGGCAGGCGCCGGCACGCGAAACCGCATGGGTCGCCGGCCTGCGGTTCTGGTTCTGATCCGCCATGGAGCCGCCGACATGAAGACGCTCGTTGCCGTTGTGCTGCTGGCGGTGCTGGCCGCGGCCGGTTTCGTCGCATCCGGCTGGTACGACGCGGGCGCGGACCGCCCGCACTGGGAAGCCACCTACCGCCTGCTGCAGTTCGCCCGCGAGCGCTCGGTGGCGCAGCATGCGAAAGACCTCGTGCTGCCCGACAACCTCGACGACGAAGCGACGATCCTCGAGGGCGCGGGCCAGTACGCGGCGATGTGCACCGGCTGCCATCTCGCGCCGGGCATGGACGATTCGGAACTGCGCCCGGGCCTCTATCCGCAGCCGCCGGACCTGTCGCGGACCCGGGTGGACCCGCGCGCCGCGTTCTGGACGATCAAGCACGGCATCAAGATGAGCGTGATGCCGGCCTGGGGCGGCAGCCACGACGACGCCACGATCTGGAGCATGGTCGCGTTCCTGCGCAGGCTGCCCGGCCTGTCGCCGGCCGGATACGCGGCGCTGGTGGCGAAGGCGCCGCCGGACGGGGACATGGAATCCCGCGGCCATGGCGACCGCCACGCCGCCGGCGCCCCGGCACCGATGGCGGACCCGTCCCGCGTTCACCGGCATCCTGCCGGCCGGTGAGCGCCTCGGACGTCCAGCGCGGCACGCATCCGCCGCCCGCGGCTTGCCCGGACCGCCGCCCGGCAGCGGGCGGCGGCGACGAAAGCGCGGGCGGACACGTGCAGGTAGCGCGGTTCCGTCCCGTCCAGCGCGACAGCTACGACACGACCGCGCGATGAACGACTGCGCGCCGCGCGGGACGATCCGGTGCCGCTGCGGCGCGGTCGCGCGCGGCTTCCGTGGATCGCTTCAGTACGCCACGGTGATGCGCTGGCGCGTCGCGTCGTTCTTCTCGACGCGGTCCAGCAGCGCCACGGCATAGTCCGGCACGGTGATCCGGCTGTTGCCCGCGGCATCGACCAGCAACCGGTCGCCGCCGATGCGGTAGGTGCCGCTGCGCTCGCCGTCCTCGATCAGCGCGGCGGGACTGACGTAGGTCCAGTCGACGTCGGCAGGGCTGGCGCGGAAGACCTCCAGCGCCTTGGCCTGTCCTTCGGCTTCCGGCTTCCAGGCGGCGGGGAAGCCGGGATCGTCGATCACCCTCACGCCCGGCGCGGTCTCCAGGCTGCCGGCGCCGCCGACCCAGACCAGGCGCTTCACGCCGGCCCTGGGCAGGTTGTCCAGCAACAGGCGGGCGTTGGCCGGCAGGCTGTCGTTGTTGCCGTCGCGGCGGGCGGACAGGCTGGCGACCGCCGCGTCGGCGCCGCGCACGGCGTCGAGCCAGGTCGCGGGCTGGCCGACGTCGCCGGTGACGACGCGCAGGTGCGCGTGGCTGGCGTCGAGGCGGGCGGGATCGCGCACGATGGCGACCACGTCGTGGCCGCGCGCCAGCGCTTCGTCGAGGATGCCGCGGCCGAGATGGCCGGTGGCGCCGAAC
The DNA here is from genome assembly GCF_001428405.1 of Frateuria sp. Soil773. Lineage (GTDB taxonomy): Bacteria > Pseudomonadota > Gammaproteobacteria > Xanthomonadales > Rhodanobacteraceae > LMSL01. Next base: position 116,842 of record NZ_LMSL01000039.1, on the reverse strand, counting down.
AGTGCGATCTTCATGGGTGGCTCCTGGCGGGTAGGGAATCGGAGGGAGGCGGGAAGCGGCTTACGGCCACTTCATCTCGCCCTTGCTGACCTTGGCGCTGAGTTCCAGCGCGGATACGCCGGCGGCCTGCGGATAGCGCCGCTTCATCGCGGCGACCAGGGCGGCGGCATCGCCGGCGCGGGCCGCCTCGGCGTCGTAGGCGCGGATGTAGTCGCGGGTGAAGCGCACCGCGGCCAGCGTCATCGGCGCACCGGGCGCGTAGTGGCCGGGCACCACCGTGCGCGGGTGCAGCCGCTCGATGCGGTCGAGCGTGGCCAGCCAGTGCGCATGCGATTGCGGCGTCTGCGTATCGGCCATCCAGACGTGCTCGCCGCCCACCACCGGGATACCGCCGACGACGGCGCGGATCGACGGGATCCACACGAAGCTGCGGTCCGGCGTGGGGCCGTCGAGGCCGACGATCTCCAGCCTGTGGCCTTCCAGGTCGAGGCTGTCGCCGGCGAGCGCGGCCGGCACGAGGGTCCGCGCGGGAGCGTTGTCCTTGAGGATCGGTCCCCAGTAGGCCAGCTTCGCCCGGCGCGACTCTTCGATGTGCGCGACGGTCGGCGCGGTGGCGACGATCGCCGCGGCCGGGAACGCCCGGTGCAGCACGTCCAGGCCGAAGTAGTAGTCCGGGTCGCCGTGGCTGACGTAGATCGCGGTGAGCCGCTTGCCCGAGGCGCGGATGCGTTGCACCAGCACCTCGGCGTCCTTGCGTTCGAACTGGGCGTCGACCAGCACGGCGTCGCGCTGCCCTTCGACCAGCACCGAGCTCACCGCGAAGACGGAGCCGCTGCCCGGGTTGTAGACGTCCAGCGTGAGCGGCGCCTCGGCGGCGCGGGTACCGCCGGACAGCCCCAGCGCGAGCAGGGGAAGCAGCAGGGAGGCGAGTCGGAACGGGCGCATGGCGGTGCCTGCCGGAGGGAAAGTGGACACAGCATGCGCCGGGACATTGGTTCGATAAACGACAGATGGAGTAATTTACTGTCAACTCGGAATTGACAGTGGCAACCCATGGCACAGGCAGTCAACCTCAACCGGCTGGCGGTGTTCGCCGCCCTGGTGCGCGCCGGCTCGTTCACCGCGGCGGCGGAGCAGCTCGGCCTGACCAAGGCGATGGTGAGCCAGCACCTGGCGCGGTTGGAGCGGGAACTGGGCGTGAACCTGCTGGTGCGCAGCACGCGGCGGATGTCGCTGACCGAGGCCGGTGCGGTGTTCCATGCCGACTGCGTGCGCATCCTGGGCGAGGCCGACGCGGCGATCGCGCGCGTGGGCGAAGGCCGGGAGACGCCCAGCGGCACGCTGCGCCTCACCGTTTCCACCGACTACGGCACCGCCATCGTGGCGCCGGCCCTGGCCGGCTTCCTGCGCCTGCACCCGGCGCTGCAGGCGGATATGGTGCTGAGCGACGAGGTCAGCGACCTGATCGCCGAGCGCTTCGACCTCGCCATCCGCGGCGGCTGGCTGCGCGATTCCAGCCTGCGCGCCGCGCGCCTGGGCGGCTTCCGCCAGTTGCTGGTCGGCTCGCCCGGCTACCTCGCCGCGCACGGCACGCCGCGGCGGCCGCAGGACCTGGCCGCGCATGGCCTGGTCGCGTTGTCCGTGCTGCCCGCGCCGTTGCGCTGGACCTTCACCCGCGGCGGCGCGCGGCATACCGTGCGCCTGCATCAGCGGGCCCAGGCCAACAGCGCCAGCGCGGTGCGCGCGATGGTGCTGGCCGGCGCGGGCCTGGGCGTGCTGCCGGACTACCTAGCCGAGGACGACATCCGCGCCGGCCGGCTGGTGGCGCTGCTGGCACAGTACCGCCTGCCCGAGGGCGGCATCCACGCGGTGTATCCGGGGCGCCAGCCGCCGGCCAAGGTACGCGCCTTCATCGACCACCTGCGCGCCTGCCTCGCGGGTGCGGCGTAAGGGGCTGTCCACGATCTCCGGTTATTCCCTATGACGGTCATCTCCTATGGCGATCATCCCTCGAACGTCATCCCCCATGGAACGTCATCTCCTCTGAGACGTCATCCCAGCGAACCCCGAAAAGGGGGCAAGAGCTGGGATCCAGCGCCTTTGAGCTTTCGAGGAAACAGTCACTGGATTCCTGCTTTCGCAGGAATGACGACGGGGCGGTTGGACTGGCCGATAGATCGTGGACAGGC
>NZ_LMSL01000039.1:114157-114648 GCF_001428405.1 Frateuria sp. Soil773 | reverse complement strand
GAGCTGTATGAGGTCTTTTGCGCCGTGCTGTATGTGCTCAAGAGCGGTTGCCAATGGCGGATGTTGCCGGAAGGCTTCCCCAAATGGCGCACGGTGCACGCGTACTTCCAGATCTGGAGCGAAGTGGACGACGAGGGAGAGAGCCTGCTGGAGCGGGCGCTCAAAAAATCAGGTTGGCGCGGCCCGCGAGAAACAGGGGCGCAACGCCTCCAGCACGTTCTTGATCGTGGACGCGCAGAGCGTGAAGAACATNTTTGCCGCACGCCATCGCGGTGACCACGGCGGAGGTGACCGATCGCAAGGGCGCCTTGCAGGCGTTCGGACGTGGCAAAGCCCGTCTGGGTCAGGTGCAAAGCGTGCTGGCCGACAGCGGTTATGTGGGCCAGCCCTTTGCGCAGGATGTGCGAGCGGTCTTGGGCGAACATGTCACGGTGCAGATTGCCAAACGCAACGAACTACACACGTTCAAGGTCATGCCCAAGCGATGGGTG
>NZ_LMSL01000039.1:88240-114143 GCF_001428405.1 Frateuria sp. Soil773 | reverse complement strand
TGCAATTCATCCACTTGGCGTTCCTTGCCCTCCTCCTCAAAAGATTTTGAACAGGCTCTAAGGGCTTTCCCGCGATCTTCAGATATGCCCCATACCGGGAACTACCTGCCCGCAGGCCAGGGAAACACCAAAGCGCGCCCCTACGGACAAGCCCCAGCCCCTCAATCGATCACACCATGACTTTCGCTAGTGCCGAGCAGTTCGGGCTGCTCCGGCCGGCGTTGCCGGCGGGTCAGCAGCGGATGCACGAACACGGCGGCGAGGATCACCGCCACGCCGGCGTAGAACCAGCCGTCCAGTTGGCGCTGCTCGCCGAGCAGGAGCATCGCCAGCACGATCGCGTAGACCGGCTCCAGGTTGGTCACCATCTGCGTGCCGAACGCGCTCATGTGGCGCAGCGCCACCAGTGCCAGCGCGAACGGCAGCAGGGTGCAGCCGAACGACAGCGCGAGCAGCAGCAGGGCGTCGTGCGCGCCGGGCAGGACGAAGGCGGCGCCGGCATGCGGCAGCAGCGGCGCCAGCAGGGTGAGGAAGACGGTGCCGGTGCCCAGCTCGATGCAGGTCACGGTCAGCGGGTCGCCATGGTCGGCCAGCCGCTTGTTGAGCGAGCCGAACAGCGCCACGAACAAGGCCGACAGCGTGCCGACCAGGATGCCCATGCGCATGCCGTGCGGCACGCCGCCCACCACCATCGCCACGCCGGGTACCACCGCGACGCCGACCAGCAGCTCGCGCGGGTCGAAGCGGCGCCGCGCGATCCACGGCTCCAGCAGTGCCAGGAACACCGGGCCCAGCGCGATGCAGGTGGCGCCCACCGAGGCGTTGGACAGCTTGATCGCGGCGTAGAAGGTGAGCCAGTGCAGCGACACCAGCACGCCGATGCCGGCGTACGCCCAGCGCAGCCGCGCCGGCATCGCGCGCAGCGTGCGCCACACTTTCGGCACCAGCAGCAGGGCGGCCACCACCAGCAGCATGCGCCACCACACCAGCGGCAGCGCGGGCAGGCTGATCAGCTTGCCGAGGATCGCGGTGAAACCCCACAGCAGCACGCAGAAGTGGATCTGGAGTCGGGCCTTGCTGACTGCTTGCATGGGGACGGTCGGAGGAGAGGGGGACGGCATTCTAACGCCCGGCACCTGCCGGTCCTCGCGTGCAAGGATGTCGAAAGGAGAGGCCCGGCTTGCGAAGGGACCAGGGGCGCTCGTCCCATGCGGGCAGGAAACGGAGGAGGGGCGGCCGGGTCCGATGACGCGGCGCGCTTTCCGTGGGAGCGGTTTCCGCCGCGACGCCCTCGGCCAGGCGGGCGGCAAGGATGCCGCGACGGAAGCCGCTCCTGCGGCCGGGAGCTACTTGCGAGGCTTCTTCCCGGCCGACGGCATCATCCGGCCGGAGCTGCGCAGTTGCTGCAGCACGGTGCGGCAGGTGTTCTCGCCGCCGTCGTCGTGGCTGGGCGAGACCAGGGCGAGCAGCGCGGCGGCGGGCGCGGCGACCACGCCGAGCGCCACCGCGCCAGCGCCGCGCGCCAGCAGCGGGCCGGCGTGCACGCCGACGCTGGGGTTCTTCAGCGTGCCCCTGACGTACAGCGGCGAGCGCAGCGAGAAGACCCGGAAGCCCTTGGTATGCGGCTTCACGTCGAGGTCGAGCTTCTCGTCGGCGAAGTTCACCGTGCCGTCCACGTTGATCACCGCGTCGTCGGTGTCGAACACGAACAGGCGCATGTCGAACAGGCCGTTCTTTGCGGTCATGTCGCTGGCCGCGCAGTTGATCTGCACCGTCTTGTCGCCGAACAGCTTGCCGATGACGATGTTGCCCACGTTGAGGCCGGCGGTTTCCAGCAGGTTCTTGCTGATCGCGCCGTCGTTCATCAGCAGCTTCAGCTCGCCGTTCGCGCTGCCGAGCAGGGCGGCGACGGAATTGCCCTGGGCGGTGAGGGCGGCGTCGCCGTTGATCTCGCCGAAGCTGGTCTGCATCGGCGCGAAGCTGGGGAACAACTGCTTGAGCTTGAGGTGGCGCGCGTCGAGCTTCATCACGCCGCGCATCGGCGTACGGCTGCCGTCGAGGGTGATGTTGCTGTGCACCTTGCCGCCGGCCAGGCCGAAGCCCAGCGGGTCGAGGTAGAGCGCGCCGTCGTTCATGACCAGGTGGGTGCTGAGCGAGTCGATCGGCAGCGACTCGCCGTGCACGATGCGCTCGCCGGTGAAGTTCACGTCCGCGTCCATCGCCTGCCAGCGCTCGGTGCGGAACGGCTCCACCGGCAGCACCTTGTCGGCCGGCTGCGGCGTGGCGTCGCCGCGCTGCTGCTTCTCGGCGCTGGAGTCGGCGCCGATCAGCGGGGCGAGGTCGGCGAAGCGCAGCAGCTTCGAGCGCAGGGTGCCGCTGAGCTTGGGGCGCGGGCCGGAGGTGTCGTAGTCGAGGCTGCCGGCCAGGTCGCTGCCGCCGACGCGGCCGCGGAAGTTGCGGTAGCTGTAGCGGCTGTTGCGGCCGCGCAGCTCGGCCTTGAGGTGGCCTTCGGTGGCGTAGGGCGGCGTGTCGGGCAGGGTGACGCCGGTGATCGCGTACAGCTTGGCCATGCTGGAGCCGGAGAACCACAGCCGCACGTCGAGCGCGCCCAGGTGCACCGGGTCGGTCAGCGTGCCGACCAGGGCGATGTGGCTGTCGCCGATGCGTACGTCGGCCTGCACCGGGAACGGCTCGTTCGCGCTCTGCAAGGCCAGCACGCCGCCGGTCTTGCCGCTGCCGTCGAGCGCGGTGCCCTTGTAGCTGCCCTTGGCGGTCCAGCCGAACTGGTAGACGGTGCCGCGGCGCGCCTGGCCGACGGTGTCGTCGGCATCCTTCGCCTTGGCGTCTGCCTGGGCCGCGCGGTCGAGCGCCTTGCGCGCATCGGCACCGGCGGACTTGCCGGCCTGCGCGCGCGCATCGGTGGACTGCTGGGCCACGATCTGGTCGTAGGGGATCGCGCCCTGCAACGGCGACACCAGCACCTGCAGCTTCACCGCGCTGGCCGCGTCGTCGAGCGAGATGGCGCCCTGGTCGAAGCCGACGGAGCCCAGTTCGAGCTTCCATGCGGAGGGTTCGCCGTTGTCGGGCAGGGTGAAATCCCAGGTCGCGCGCTGCTGCTTGTCGCGTTCGAGGTCGATCGTGGGATGCACCAGTTGCAGCGACGGCACCACGATGCGGTGGGCCAGCAGCGGCAGCGGCGACACGCGGAAGCGCAGCGCGTCGAGCCGGGCGAACTGCGGCTGGCCCGCCCAGGCCGGGTTGCCGATGGCGATCTGCCGCGCGGTGAACTCGGGCCACGGCACCAGCGCATGCAGCCAGCCGGCCGAGGCGTCGCGCCGCCAGGCCACGCTGAGGTCGCCGTTGATCGTGAACGGCCGCCCGATGGCCTGGCTCACCTTGTCGTTGATGACAGGCTTGAGGCGGTTCCAGTCGAACAGCGCGACCACCAGCACCAGCACCACGACCAGCGCGAGCAGCACGCCGATGGTCCACGTCAGCACCTTGCGGCTGCGCCTCATTGCATTCTCCCTTTGCATGGTCCATGCCTGGCCGCGGCTGGACGATGCAACGAGACATAGCGCGAACGGCGAAAAATTTTCGTGTGGGCCGGCCGTTCTGCTCAGACGGGATTCATGCGCTCACTCGTCCTCGTCGTCGTCCGCCCCGGCCTTCCAGTAGCCGGTGGCCTTCATCCATTCCTTCGGCACGCCGCGTTCCTGGGCGAGCCACAGGCGCATGGCGCGGGCGCGGCGCGATTCGGCGGCGATCCAGTAGAAGGTGTCGCCGTCGTGCCCGGGCAGGGCGCGCAGCGCCTGTTCGAGCAGGTCGCTGCGCTCGGCGGGGGCGCCATGGCGCGCGAGCCAGGCGACGTCGGCCCGGGCGCGCGTATCGAGCGGCTGACGGTCGGCCGCCTCGGGGATTTCCGCGAGCACCTCGACCCGTGCGTGCGCCGGCATTTCCTCCAGCCAGCGGCCGATCGCGGGCAGGGCGGTCTCGTCGCCCACCAGCACGTAGCGGTCGAAATCGTCGGCGACCACGAACGAGCCGCGCGGGCCGCCGGCGCCGATGCGCTGGCCGGGCGCCGCCTGGGCCGCCCAGGTCGAGGCGGGGCCGTCGCCGTGCAGCACGAAGTCCACGGTCAGCTCGCCGCGTGCGTCGTCGTAGCGGCGCGGGGTGTAGTCGCGCATCGGCGACGGCTCGCGGCCGGGTGGGTAGGCCAGCCCGGCCGGCCCCAGCGTGGGCGTCACGATCTCGCCGGAAGCGTTGGGGAAGAACAGTTTCACGTGGTCGTCCGGCGCGGCGCTGAGGAAGCCGCGCAGTTCGGCGCCGCCGAACACGACGCGTTGCATGTGCGGGGTCAGCCGCTCGACGCGCAGGACGTCGAGGGAACGGAACACCACGGTGTGGCGGAGCATGCGTGGGGCATGGAGGGTCATGGGCACTGTCTCCTTGGGGTCAGGATGCCGGCTAGTGGCCCGGAGCGCGGCGGGAGGCGCCGCAAGGACGGTGGCGATGGCGGGAAATCAGGAATGGATCGGGGTGAGCCGGTAGCCGAGGCGGCCGGCGACCCGTTGCAGCAATTGCAATGTGGGGGCGCAGTCGTCGCTTGCCATGGCTTCGGCGGGCGGTTGCGCTTCGGCCATGCCCAGCCGCTCCAGGTCGGAAAGGAACGCCTTCAGCCGGGCGATCATCGGCTGGATATCCTCGCCGGCCTGCGCATCCGCGGCCGGCATGGCGCATGGCTGCCAGTGCGTGCGGCCGTGCGGCCAGGCCAGTGCCTGCACCAGTCGGTGTCGTTCCAGCTCGCGCAGGAAGCGGTAGACCGTGCCTATCCGGGTGGCCGGATAGTGCCGCTGCGCGGCGGTGAGCAGGATCACCGCGTCGCCGGCGCCGTCCTGTTCGAGCAGGGCGGCGAGGATGGCCTGGCGCGGCGCGGTCAGCCGCAGGCCGCTGGCCCGGAAGCGGGCTTCCCACGCGGACCCCGGCACGGCGTCCATGTCAGTCGTCCCGCCTGCCGGCGGCGATCTCGCTGGCGGCGCGTTCGAGGATGTCGGCCACGCGCTGCGCCTCGGCCTTGCTCCAGTCGGCGCCGCGCATCAGCAAGGCATGCTTGAGCGCGTGCATCGCCTTGCGCACGGCCATCGGGGCGGCCATCTTCGCCGCCATGCGGGCGCTGTGCTCGGTGCGCGCGGTGACGGCCTCGACCTCCGCGCGGTTCTCGTCGAGGTAGGCGCGGCCGGCCTCGGTGATCGCGTACAGCTTGCGCCCGCCCTGTTCGTTCTCGACCTCGGCATAGCCCAGTTCCTCGAGCATGGTCAGGGTGGGGTAGATCGCGCCGGGGCTGGGAGAGTAGTGGCCGTGGAACATGTCCTCGATCATCCGGATCAGCTCGTAGCCGTGGCGCGGCTGCTGCTCGATCAGGGCCAGCAGCAGCAGCTTGAGGTCGCCGTGGCCGAACATGCGGCCGCCGCCGCGCCGGCCGCCGCCGCGCAAGCCGCTCCAGTCGGCGAAGAAATCGCCGCCGTGGCGGCCACCGAAGGGGCCGCGGCCGGCATGGCGCTCGTGGCGGTCGCCTTCGGGCCATTCGTCGCCGTGGCCGAAGCGGTGCCCGAAGTGGTGGTGGTCGCGATGGTGCTGCATGGCCTTACGGAACAGATGGTGCATGCGCATGGCAATGTTTCCGATATATCGTTAGAGTGTTTCTAAGATATATCGCAAGAATGTCTTTTGACAATGCGCCGGCCGCATGCGGCATCGCATGGCATGCTGGGCCGGCCAACGCACAGGAATCACGGATGCCTCGTCAGTACAGCATGGGTGGGCGCGCCGCCCCGGGTGGCCCGGGCATGGGCGGCGGGCGCCATGAGCCGCCGCCGAAGCAGAGCCTGCGCGAGCGCTTCGCCGCGCTGCGCAACCTGCCGCCGTTCCTCGGGAGCATCTGGCGGACCAGCCGCCTGCTCAGCGCGTCCACCATCGTGCTGCGCCTGCTGCGCGCGCTGCTGCCGGTGGCGACGCTGTACGTCGGCAAGCTGATCATCGACGAGGTGGTGCGCCTGCTGGCCGCGGGCGGCGCGCACGACGGCCTGGGCGAATGGCTGCGCAGCGGCGCGCTGGACCGCCTGTGGCTGCTGCTGGCGCTGGAGTTCGCGCTGGCGGTGGCCGCGGACATCCTCGGCCGGATCGTCTCGATGATCGACTCGCTGCTGGCCGAACTGTACGCCAACAGCACCAGCATCCGGCTGATGGAGCACGCCGCCACGCTGGACCTGGAGGATTTCGAGGACGCGGACCTGCAGGACAAGCTCGACCGCGCGCGCCGCCAGGTGGCCGGGCGCAGCTCGCTGCTGTCGCAACTGCTGGGGCAGGCGCAGGACATGGTCACCATCGCCAGCTTCGCGGTGGGGCTGGTGGTGTATGCGCCGTGGCTGATCGTGCTGCTGCTGGTGGCGCTGGTGCCGGCCTTCATCGGCGAGTTCCACTTCAACGCGCAGAGCTACGCGGTGAACTACGTGTGGACGCCGGAGCGGCGCGAGCTGGACTACCTGCGCCAGGTCGGCGCCAGCGCGCAGAACGCGAAGGAGGTCAAAAGCTTCGGCCTCAACGGTTTCCTGATCGAGCGCTACCGCGAGCTGTCGCAGTCGATCTACCGCGCCAACCGGCGCGTGGCCCTGCGCCGCGCCGGCTGGGGCGGGCTGTTCACCACCATCGGCACGGTCGGCTACTACGCCGCCTACGCGATCATCGCCTGGCGGACAGTGCGCGGCGACTTCAGCGTGGGCGACCTGACCTTCCTGTCGTCCTCGTTCCGCCGCCTGCGCACCCTGCTGGAGAACCTGCTGGTGGGCTTCTCGCAGGTGGCGGGGCAGGCGCTGTACCTGGACGACCTGTTCTCGTTCTTCCGGATCCAGCCGGAAATACTCTCGCCGCCCAACCCGCGGCCGTTCCCGCAGCCGATCCGCGAGGGCTTCGTGTTCGAGGACGTCGGCTTCCGCTATCCGGCCGCCGAGCGCTGGGCGGTGCGGCACCTCAGCTTCACCCTGCGCGCCGGCGAGGTGCTGGCGCTGGTCGGCGAGAACGGCGCGGGCAAGACCACCCTGGTGAAGCTGCTGTCGCGGCTGTACGACCCCGACGAGGGGCGCATCCTGCTGGACGGCCATCCGCTGGCCGAGTACGACCTGGAGGAACTGCGCCTCAACACCGGGGTGATCTTCCAGGACTTCGTGCGCTACTACCTCAGCGCTTCGGACAACATCGCGGTCGGGCACATCGACGCGCGCGGCGACCACCCGCGCATCGTCGACGCCGCCGGGCGCAGCATGGCCGACGAGGTGATCGGCCGGCTGCCGAAGGGCTACGGGCAGATGCTTGGCAAGCTGTTCAAGGACGGCGTGGACCTGTCCGGCGGCGAGTGGCAGAAGATCGCCATCGCCCGCGCCTACATGCGCGCCGCGCCGCTGCTGGTGCTCGACGAGCCGACCGCGGCGCTGGACGCGCGCTCGGAGTTCGAGGTGTTCCAGCGCTTCAAGGAGCTGTCGCGCGGCAAGACCGCGGTGATCATCTCGCACCGCTTCTCCACCGTACGCATGGCCGACCGCATCATCGTGCTGGACGGCGGCCGCATCGAGGAGGTCGGCAGCCACGAGCAGTTGATCGCCGCGGGCGGCCACTATGCGGAGCTGTTCGAACTGCAGGCGGCCGGCTACCGCTGAGCGCGACGGATGCCGGCCCCCTTGTGCGAACGATCCTCCCGCAAGGCCGCGGCGGCCGGGCCACCCGTCCGTATCCCGGATTCAGCCGTCGAGCACGGCGTCCAGCGTGATCGCGGCCTTCAGCACCTTCGACACCGGGCAGCCCTGCTTGGTCGCCTCGGCGATCTTGCCGAACGCCGCCGTGTCGGTGCCCGGCACCCTGGCGTGGCAGGTGAGGTGGATGGCAGTGATGGCGAAGCCGTCGCCGTCCTTGTCCAGCGACACCTCGGCCTTGGTCTCGATGCGTTCGGCGGTCAGCCCCGCTTGGCCCAGCCCCAGCGACAGCGCCATCGAGAAGCAGCCGGCGTGCGCGGCGCCCAGCAGTTCCTCCGGGTTGGTGCCCGGGCCGTCCTCGAAGCGGGCCTTGAAGCCGTAGGGCGCCTCGCGCAGCACGCCGGTTTCGGTGGAGATCGTGCCCTGGCCGTCTTTCAGGCCGCCGGTCCATACGGCGGATGCGGTTCGCTTGATCATGGCAGGCTCCGGCTGGAATGAACCGCCATCGTGGACGCAGCGCCATGCAGGGAACGCGAACGCCCGCGGCCGCGGGCTTCACGGGCGTTTTGCGGCATCGCCCCGTATGCTGCGCCATTGACCCGCATCGACCGAGGTTCGCCATGGCTTCCGACTTCCCCCACGAGATCCGCCACGACCGCCAGGCCGGCCGCTTCGAGACCACGGTGGACGGCTTCGCGTGCGAGCTCGACTACACCCGGGCCGGCGAAGTGATGACGATCACCCACACCGGGGTGCCCGACGCGGTCGGCGGGCGCGGCATCGCCTCGGCGCTGGTGGAGGCGGCGATGAAGGCGGCCCGCGCCGAGGGCTGGAAGGTGGTGCCGGCATGCTCCTATGCGCAGGCCTGGATGAAGCGCCACCCCGCCTACGACGACCTGAGGGCCTGAGGGCCTGTCCAGAGTCTCTCGGACTGGAATCCCCTCATGCTCCCCGCTCGTCATTCCTGCGAAGGCAGGAATCCAGTGACTTTCTTCTTCCCCCAAAACCTGGAGGCACTGGATCCCAGCTTGACCGGCCCTTGGCCGTTGAAAGCCGCTGGGATGACGCTTCGTAGGGGATGCCCGGGAAACTGGAATCCCCCATGCTCCCCGCTCGTCATTCCTGCGAAGGCAGGAATCCAGCGACTTTCTTCTCTCCCCAAAACCTGGAAGCAGTGGATCCCAGCTTGACCGGCCCTTCGGCCGTTGAAAGCCGCTGGGATGACGCCCCGTAGGGGATACCTGGGAGACTTTGAACGAGCAGGCTCTGAGGCGCGCGCGTGCGGCGGCTTCGGGCTAGGATGCAGCGGCCCGCTTGGGGCCTGCTGGAGAGACGACGTGCCGCATGCCGACGATCCGCCACCCGCCGCCGCACCGCCGCGCTGGCGCTGGCGGCCGCTGCACCACCTGCGTGCGCGGCCGCGGCTGAGCATCGCCGGCGGCCTGTTCCTGGCGATCGCGCTGGCGCTGGCCGGCAGCGGCATCGAGCCGGCCCACGCGGTGCTGCTCGGCTTCGACGCCGGGGCGCTGTTCTACCTGGGCGCGATTGCGCGTTTCTTCGGCCGCGCCACGCCCGAGCACATGCGCAGCCAGGCGCGCGCGATGGACACCGGGCGCTGGGGCGTGCTGTGGAGCGGATTGGTGCTCACCGCGGTGGTGCTGGTGGCGCTGGGCACCGAGCTGCGCGCGGACCAGGCCGGCGGCCTGGTCGCCCTGGTGGTGGCGGCGCTGACCCTGGTGCTGTCGTGGCTGTTCATCAACACGATGTTCGCCCAGCACTACGCGCACGGCTACTACGGGGATTTCGGCAAGCAGCACCAGGGGCTGGATTTCCCGAAGACGGACCAGCCGGACTACTGGGACTTCATGTACTTCGCGCTGGTGATCGGCATGTGCTTCCAGGTGTCCGATGTGCAGGTCACCAGCCGCACGCTGCGCCGCACGGTGCTGCTGCACAGCGTGATCGCGTTCTTCTTCAACGTGTTCATCATCGCCATCAGCGTGAACATCGTGGCGGGCAAGGGCTGAGCGAGGCCCGCCGCGCGGTCGGTCGCGGCGGTCAGTCGCGGAAGTTGTCGAACTGCAGCGGCAGTTCCACCTCGGCCTTGCGCAGCACGGCCATCGCCAGTTGCAGGTCGTCGCGCTTCTTGCCGGTGACGCGCAGCTTGTCGCCGTTGATCTGCGCCTCGACCTTGAGCTTGGCGGCCTTCAGCTCGGCCACCAGCTTCTTGGCGACGGGCTGCTCGATGCCCTGTTTCACGGTGATCTTCTGCCGCGCGCCGCCCAGGTTCACTTCCGGGTCGGCCACGTCGAGCGCGCGGATGTCGATCTTCCGGGTGGTCAGCCGGCCGCGCAGGATGTCCAGCATCTGCTGCAACTGGAACTCGCTGGGGGCGGTCTGGGTGATGGTGTCGCCGTCCAGCGCGTATTTCGCGTCCGCGCCCTTGAAGTCGAAGCGGTTGGCCAGTTCGCGGTTGGCCTGGTCGACGGCGTTGGTCAGCTCGTGCTTGTCGACTTCGGAGATCACGTCGAAGGAGGGCATGGCGGGGCTCGCTGCGGTGGGAGGGGGAAGTGTAAGCGATGCGTCTGGGCGATAATGCCGCGCTCCCGCACGAAGGCGCCGGCCGTGGTGAATGCTTGAAAGTGGATGTGCTGATCGTCGGCGCCGGCGCCGCCGGGCTGATGTGCGCGATCGCCGCCGGCCAGCGCGGCCGCCGCGTGTTGGTGGTGGACCATGCCAACAAGGCCGGCAAGAAGATCCTGATGTCCGGCGGCGGGCGCTGCAATTTCACCAACCTCGGCACGACACCGGCGAACTACCTGTCGGCCAACCCGCACTTCGCCAAGTCGGCGCTGGCGCGCTACACGCCGTGGGATTTCATCGCGCTGGTGGAGAAGCACCGCATCGCCTACCACGAGAAGGAACTGGGCCAGTTGTTCTGCGACGACTCCTCCAAGCAGATCGTGCGCATGTTGCTGGACGAATGCGCCGCGGCCGGCGCGCGGGTCGAGACCGGCTGCGGCGTGCGGCGCGTGCGCAAGACGGACGAGGGCTTCGGCGTGCTGACCGCGCAGGGCGAGGTGCATGCCGAGTCGCTGGTGGTCGCCAGCGGCGGGCTGTCGATTCCCAGCATGGGCGCCACCGGCTTCGGCTACGAGCTGGCGCGCCAGTTCGGCCACGCCGTGCTGCCGACGCGCGCCGCCCTGGTGCCGCTGACCTTGAGCGGCAAGCACCAGGAGCGCTACCAGGACCTGGCCGGTGTCGCCTTGCCGGTGGCCGAGGCGCGGGTGGGCAGGCGCGGTTTCCGCGCCGGCCTGCTGTTCACCCATCGCGGCCTCAGCGGGCCGTCGATCCTGCAGATTTCCTCGTACTGGCAGCCCGGCGACGACCTGCGCCTGGACCTGCTGCCCGAGACCGACGCCTCCGGCTGGTTGCGCGGGCAGCGTGCGGCGCGCCCCGCCGCGGAACTGAAGACCGTGCTGGCCGACGCCTTGCCCAAACGCCTCGCGCACCGGCTGTGCGAGCTGTGGTTCCAGAGCCGGCCGATGCGCCAGTACCGCGAGGCCGAGCTGGACGACATCGGCCGGCAACTGCACGACTGGCCCATCGTCGCCAGCGGCACCGAGGGCTACCGCACGGCCGAGGTGACCCTGGGCGGCGTCGATACCGACGGGCTCTCGTCCGGCACGATGCAGTCGAAGCTGGTGCCCGGCCTGTACTTCATCGGCGAAGTGGTGGACGTCACTGGCTGGCTGGGCGGCTACAACTTCCAGTGGGCGTGGGCGTCCGGGCAGGCGGCGGGCGCGGTGGCCTGAGGCCGCACGCGTTCGCGCGCCCTGAACGCGGCGCGTGCTCCACTTTGCCCCAGTCTTTCCAAGTGCGGCCGGGAAATCCTGTACCGGTCCATGGTCGATATCCGCGGCCTCGAAATCTTATGGGCCGCGGCCAGCCTCGTCGAGGACCGGATCGCGCTGCGTGCGGCCGCAGCCATTGATTCCATGGTCGCGCATGGGGCGTATCTGCCCTGCGATTTCCTGGGCCGCGTTTGGGCCGGGTCATCAACGAGGAGCCGCCGGGCGTGCCCCGCGCCGTCCACGGCGCCGGCAAGCTGCCGGTTACGCTTGAGCGAAAGCATGTTCAAGCTATATTTTGATATAAAACAATTGATTGATCGAATGTCTTGAGATTCTTTTGAGCAGGGTCGATATTCGAAAAGCTCGCTCGTCGTCCCTTTGAGAGGCGCCAATGGGGCGGGCTCAAGCCAGGAGAAAGACGATGCGAGTCATGGTGTTTGTCAAAGCCGCCGAAGTCGGCAACATGAGTGCTCCCACGCCCGAGGAGCTCGAGGCGTTCGCAGCGATGGACCGGTTCAACGAGGAGTTGGTGAAGGCCGGCGTCTTCGTTGCCGCCGCGGGCCTCAAGAACGGCGCCGAGGCCAGGCGGATCACCTTCGACGGCACCGAGTTCGCGATCGTCGACGGGCCGTTCGCCGAGAGCAAGGAACTGGTCGCCGGCTTCGAGATCTGGGAGGTCGGGGACATGGACGAGGCCCTGGCCTGGATGAAGCGCGCACCGATGACGGCGGGGAGCGTGATCGAAATCCTGCCGTTCTACGAAGCGGAGGATTTGGCCGAGTTCGTGACGCCCGAGGAGCTGGCGACGCCTCGCGACGGCGAACGCGGAAAGCTCGGCGTCGCTTGATACCGCCTGCGGCCATCGCCGACAAGGCGTTGCCGCCGCAGGCGGGGACGTACCGTACGATCGAAAAGGCATCGACGGGGATCGCCGGCGGCGGACCGCTCCGGACGACGGCGGCGCTACCCTTGCGCGATTACTTCGAGAGGACGTTTGCATGAAAGTGGGATTCATCGGCCTGGGCGTCATGGGCAGCGCGATGGCGAGCAACCTGCTCGCCGCAGGCCACGCGCTGACGGTGTGGAACCGCTCCGAGGCCGCCGCCGGGCCGCTGGTCTCGCTCGGCGCCAGGCTGGCGCGCAGCCCGGAGCGCGCCGTGCAGGGCGAGGCGGTGCACAGCATGCTGGCGAACGACCAGGCGGTGCGCGCGGTATTCCTGGACGGCGGCCTGCTCGACGCGATGGACCCGGGGACGGTGCACGTGAACCACGCCACGATCTCGGTGGCGCTGGCGAGGGAGCTGGCCGCGGAGCACGCGCGGCGCGGCCTGGGCTATGTCGCCGCGCCGGTGTTCGGCCGGCCGGACGTGGCCGCCGCGGCAAAGCTGAACATCCTCGTCGCGGGCAAGCCGGCCGACGTCGAGCGGGTACGCCCCCTGCTGGAGGCGATGGGCAGCAAGCTGTGGCCGCTGGGCGAGGCGCCGGAGTGCGCCAACGTGGTCAAGATCGCCGGCAACTTCATGCTGGTCACGGCCATCGAGAGCATGGCCGAAGCCGGCGCGCTGGCCCGCGCGCACGGCATCGGCGCGGCGGACTTCCTGGAGATCGTGACCGGCACCCTGTTCGCCGGGCCGGTCTACCAGGGCTACGGCAAGGCGATCGCCGAACAGCGTTTCTCGCCGCCGGGGTTCGCCCTGCCGCTGGGACTGAAGGACGTGAACCTGGCGCTGGACGCAGCCGAGGACGTGCACGTGCCGCTGCCGTTCGGCGGCGTCCTGCGCGACAGCCTGATCGAGGCGGTCGGCGCCGGCGGCGAATCGCTGGACCTTGCCGCGCTGGCGCTGGTGGCGGCGCGGCGCGCGCATCTGGACGACTGACGCTTGCCGGCGCCTTCACCCGGCCGGTGCACAATGGCGCGTGCGCGAACGTCCGCGCGACGAACGGCACCGCCGATGACCGCCGAATGGAAAACGCTGTACGAAGGCACCGTGGACGGGCGCAGGCTGGTCCTGCGCCGTTCCGGCGAAGGCAGCTACAAGCTGCTCACCGAGCAGAGCACGCACGACGAAGGCATCGCCTACCAGGACGGCGCCACCTATGTGCACGTGTCGCCGAGCGGCGCCGGCGAAGCGGTGGAAAGCGAGGTGACCAGCGGCGAGGGGCTGGCCGAGGCGCTGAAGGAACTGCACTTCACCCCGCTGGCGATCGCTACCGTGCTGGACGCGGCGGGCCTGCGCTGAGCTCTCAGCCGGCGATACGGCGGCGGCGCTGCAGCAGCCACGCATCGAGCTGGTTGGCGAAGGCCTGACGGTCGCGCGCATGGAAGGCGGACGGGCCGCCGGTATCGACGCCGGCCCCGCGCAGCTCGTCCATGAAATTGCGCATGGTGAGGCGCTGCGCGATGGTCTCGGGCGTGTACAGCTCGCCGCGCGGGTGGACCGCCAGCGCGCCTTTTTCGATCACCAGCGACGCCAGCGGGATGTCCTGGGTCACCACCAGGTCGCCGGCGGCGACGCGCTGCACGATCTCGTCGTCGGCCACGTCGAAGCCGCCGGGCACCTGCAGCGCGCGCACGAAGCGCGAGGGCGGCGTGCGCAGGTACTGGTTGGCCACCAGGGTCACCGCGACCTGCTCGCGTTCGGCGGCGCGGAACAGGATCTCCTTGATCGCCGCCGGGCAGGCGTCGGCATCCACCCAGATCTGCGGCGTGCCGTTCACGCGCCGTCCCAGTGCAGGCGGCCGTCGATCACCGTGTGGGTGCGCCCGCCGACCCAGATCGCCGCGCCGTCGATGTGCGCGACCAGGCGCGCGTCGTGGCCGATCTCGCGGCCCTGGCTCACCGCGTAGCCGCGCGCCAGCGTGCCGTGCGGTTCGGCGTGCGCGATGTAGGCAGCGATCAGGCCGTTGGCCGCGCCGGAGGCGGGGTCCTCGACGATGCCGACGCCGGCGGGGAAAGCGCGCACCACCAACTGGTAGTCCGCGCCGGCGGCGCGGGCGAACGCGCACAGTCCCATGCTGTCGCTGGCGCGGGCCAGCGCCCCGATCGCGGCGTGGTCGGGCTGCCAGGCGCGCAGGCCGGCCTCGTCGGCGCATTCGGCCAGCCACCAGCGGCGGCCGCCGTCGACCAGCGCCGGCGGCAGCGTGCCGAGGCCGATGCCGCCCAGCGCGGCGGCCAACTGCGGATGCGCGTCGGCGCCGGTGGCGACGACGCGCTCGCCCGGCGACTGCAGCAGCAGTTGCCGGTCCGTGCCGTCGCCTTCCACGCGGATCGGCAGCACACCGGCCCCGCACTCCTGCCACAGCAGGCCATCCACCGGCCGCGCCAGGCCGCATTCGAGCACCGCGTGCGCGCTGCCGATGCTGGGGTGGCCGGCGAACGGGATCTCCTTGTGCGGGGTGAAGATGCGCACCTTGTAGCTGGCCTTCGGATCGGCCGGCGGCAGCAGGAAGGTGGTTTCCACCAGGTCGGTCCAGCGCGCGAAGCGCTGCATCTGCGCGTCGCTCCAGCCGCGCGCGTCGGTGACCACGCCAAGGTGGTTGCCGCCGCCGCGTTTGGCGGCAAAGACGTCCAGGTGGAGATATCGGATCGGTTGCATGGGACTCGGTCGGCGGTGGGGGAGGGCCGCGTAAAGCGTCGCATCATAGCCATGCCTCGCCGCGATGGGCAGGGGTCAGCGTCCGTTGCGGCCGAAACCGAACAGCGCGTCGAGCCGGTGGCGTCTGCCCTGGATCGCCTCGCGCACCATCTCGCTGGCGATCATGCTGTAGGTGATGCCGTTGCCGCCGTAGGCCATCACGAACTGCACGCGCGGGTCGTGTTCCGGCGGCGTGCCGACGAAGGGCAGGCCGTCGGCGGTCTCGGCGAACGTGCCGGCCCAGGCGAAGGCCGGTGTACAGGCCGTATCCGGCGCGAGCTGCCGCAGCCGCGCCATCAGCCGCCGGACCTTGCGCGGCAGGGCCGCGTCGCGCTTGGCGGGCAGGTCGAGCCGGTCGTCCTCGCCGCCGATCAGCACGCGGCCGTCGTCGGTGCCGCGCAGATAGGCGTAGGGGCGCGCGGTCTCCCAGAGCAGGGTGCGGTCCAGCTTCAGCGGCAAGGCATCCACCGGTTCGGTGACCAGGGCGTAGCTGCTGTGGTTGGCGGCGACGCGATGCCGCAGCCAGCGCTGCGACTCGTAGCCGGCGGCCACCACCAGGTGCCGGCAGTGCACGCGGGCGCCGTCCGCGGTATCGATCACGATCGCCCCGGGCGTCGCCTGCCAGCCGGCGACCTCGGTATGGTCGTGCACGCGTATTCCGCGCGATCGCAGTTGCGCCAGCAGGATGCGGGTGCAGCGGTAGGGATCGATGCGCGCGGCCTGGGCGGTCCACAGCGCCATGGGCGCCTCGATGCCGTAGCGTTCGCGCAGGGCGCCGCCGTCCAGCGTCTCCACCGGCAGGCCGTGGCGGCGGCGCGCCGCGGACTCGCGCTTCATCGCCGCCACGTGGCGGGGCCTGCTGGCGAAGTACACGCTGTCGCAGCGGCGGAAACCGACCGGCTCGGGCAGGCTTGCGGCGAGTCCGGCAAGTGCGTCGATCGCTTCCGCGCAGGCCTGGTAGGCGAGTGCGGCAGGGTCGCCGTAGCGTTCGATCAGGTCGACCAGCGGAGTGTCGATCTCGTACTGCAGCAGGGCCGTGCTGGCGGCGGTGCTGCCCCAGCCGGCCTCGCGCCGGTCCAGCAGCATGACCTCGTGGCCGGCCTCGGCCAGGGCATGCGCCACCAGCGCGCCGCTGATGCCCGCCCCGATCACCGCGACCTCGCAGTGCGCATCGCCGGCCAGCGCCGGAAAGTCGCCGAGCAGGCCGTTGACCACGGTCCACCACGGATAGCCGCTCTTGATGTCCATCGGCGCAGCATGCGGAAGCCCGCCGTCAACGCCGCGTCACGGCCCGCCGGCGCGGCGGCAATCGACAAGCGCCGGTGCGCCCGCGAAGATGGACGACCGGACCACCGAGGAAAACCGCCCATGCTGATCACCCTGGCCATCGTCGCGATCACCTGCGTCGTGTCGCTCATCGCGCTCAACAACAGCCGCCTGATGAACGACCTGATCCTGTGGCCGCCGGCGATCCAGCGCCACCGCGAGTACCACCGGCTGGTGACCTACGGCCTGGTGCACGCGGATTTCGGGCACCTGCTGTTCAACATGCTCACGCTGTTCTTCTTCGGCCGGCTGATGGAGCAGTTCTACACGATGAAGCTGGGTACGCTCGGTTTCGTGCTGTTCTACATCGGCGGCCTGGTGGTCTCTATCCTGCCGACCTACCTGAAGAACCGCGCCAACCCGAACTACCACAGCCTGGGCGCTTCCGGCGCGGTGTCCGCCGTGCTGTTCTCGTTCATCCTGCTGCAGCCGTGGGCGCAGATCATCGTGCTGGTGGTGCCGATGCCGGCGATCGTCTACGCGGTGCTGTACGTGGGCTATTCGATCTACATGGACCGCAGCGGCCGGGACAACATCAACCATAGCGCGCACCTGTGGGGCGCGGCCTACGGCGTGGCCTTCACCCTGCTGGTCGAGCCGCGCGTGTTCGGCCATTTCCTCGCCGCCTTGTCGCAGCCGCATTTCGGTCGCTGAGGTGAACGCGGCGTGCGCGAAGGGCGCATGCAGCATGACAGTCGTGCGCCATCGCGCAATACTCGGGTCGTAGTCATTCCGACGATGCCGAAGTTCCGGGCCGCACAGGACGCCGGGGCGGGCAAGTCCGGTTTCGTCGATCACCGCAGGAGAACCGACGCATGGCAACGACCCGCAAGTCGCCCGCGAAAAAGTCCGCGGCAAAGAAGGCAAGCCCACGCAAGAGCGCATCGAAGAAGGCCGCCGTACGCAAGAAGCCGGCTGCGAAATCCGCGGCGAAGAAGACGGCAGCGAAGAAGACGGCGGTGAAGAAGACGGCGGTGAAGAAGGCCGCCGCACGCAAGGCCGCGCCGAAGGGGAAGGCGGCAAGCCGCAAGACGGCGGTCAAGAAAGCTGCGGTGAAGAAGTCCGCGGCGAAGAAAACCGCGGCGAAGAAGACGGCGGTCAAAAAAGCCGCGGCGCGCAAGGTATCGGCGGCCCGCAGGCCGGCGGCGAAGAAGGCGGTTGCCAGGAAGACTGCGGCGAAGAAGGCGGTGGCGAGGAAGGTCGCCACGGGAAAGACCGCCGCACGAAAGACCGCGACGAAGAAGGCCGCACCCCGGAAGGCAGCGGCGAAGAAGGGCGCGGCGCGCAAGCCGATCGCCAAGGCCGCCGCGCGCAAGGCGGCCGCGCCGGCGGCCAGGCCCGCGCCGGTGCGCAAGCCCGCCGCCAAGCCCGCCGCCGCCAAGCCGATCAGGCACATCAGCCCGGAGGAAGCCGTGGCGCACATCCAGGCCCTGCTGGAGGCGAAGCAGGAACGGGTGCGGCAGGGGCCGAACTGGCCGGGCGCCGAGCAGCAGGCGCATCCCGGCCCGGATGCGGAGCGGCATGTCCAGGCAGACAATCCTTCCGCCCCGGAGGCTGCGCGCATCCCGCCGCACGAGCGCGGCGGGCAGGACAAGCGCGGCCGGGACTGACGCTTGCGCGGCGGCCGCGCCAGGCCACATGGCTGAGGGGTAAACGCCCGCCGGATGCGGGCGGCGCGCTCAGTGGGCATTCAACGGCCCGTGACTAGCGTGCGAAGCGTCGCTCCCTCCGGAGGTGGGCCATGAAACGTCTGTTTGCGGGTCTCGCGCTGGCCGTGGGCGCCATGGCGCTGTCCGGCTGCTACTACGACCCGGGCTACAGCTACGTGCGCGGCGACGCCTATGGCGGCGATGCGTACTACGGCAGCGGCGGCACCGTGGTGTACGACGACGGCTACTCCCCCGGCTATTACGGCGGCTACTACGGCTACGCACCCGGCGTCAGCGTATGGTACGGCAGGTCGGGCTACCGCGACCGCTACTACTACCGCGACCGCTACTACCGCGGCGGCCGCGACCATTGGGGCGGCCGCGGCCACTGGAACGGCAACGATCATCGCGGCAGTTGGGGCCATGGCGGAAACAACCGCGGCGACGGCGGCCGTGGCGGCTGGCACGGCGGAGGCCACGGCAGCGGACGGAGCGGCGACCATCGCCATTGAGGCTTGAGGCACAATCGCGGCATGCCCGGACCGGTCGCCGCGATACGCACGTCGATACCAAGGCTCATCGCCCTCATGGCGATGGGCCTTGTGCTTTGCGGCTGCGGCAGCCTGCGCTACTACGCCCACGTGGCGCACGGGCAGGGCGAACTGGTGCTGCACCGGCGGTCGATCGCCCGGATGCTGCGCGACCCGTCCACCGACCCGAAGCTGGCGGCGCGCCTGGCGCTGTCGCAGGAGGCGCGCCGCTTCGCCTCGCGCCGGCTCGACCTGCCGGACAACCGCAGCTATACGCGCTACGTCGACCTGCACCGTCCCTACGTGGCGTGGAACGTATTCGCCACGCCGCGCTATTCGGTGGATGCCCTGCCGCAATGCTTCCCGATCGCCGGCTGCGTGGCCTACCGGGGCTACTTCGACCAGGCGCGCGCGCAGTCGGCCGCCGGCCGGCTGATAGCGGCGGGCGACGACGTATGGATCGGCCCGGTGCCGGCGTATTCCACCCTCGGCTGGTTCGCCGACCCGATCCTCTCCAGCATGCTGCGCTGGGACGACGACGAACTGGCCGGCACCATCTTCCACGAACTGGCGCACCAGCGGATCTACGTGAAGGGCGATACCGCCTTCAACGAGTCGTTCGCCAGCTTCGTGCAGGCAGAGGGGCTGCGCCAGTGGCGCAGCTCGCGCGGACTGCCGGCGCAGGACGACCGTAACCAGGCGATCGACGACGGCTTCACCGGGCTGGTGCTCGACCTGCGCGAGCGGCTGCGGACGCGCTACGCGCTCGGCGGCGGCGACGCGGCGCTGGCGGCGGCCAAGCAGGCCGAGATCGCCGCGTTCCGCGTGCGCTACGCGCAATGGCGCGACGCGCACTGGCCGGGCGAGCACCGCTACGACGCCTGGGTGGCCGCCCCGATCAACAATGCGCGGCTGCTGCCGTTCGGCCTCTACGACCGCTGGCTGCCGGCGTTCGCCGCGCTGTTCCGGCAGGCGGGACGGCGGTGGCCGGCGTTCTACGCGCAGGTGTGCGCGCTGGCGAAGCAACCGGCGGCACAGCGGGAGGCGCACCTGCAGGCGTTGCAGGACGACAAGGCAGTCGCGCGCTAGGGAAGGTCTGATCAATCGGTTCTTGCGCGTCATTCCTGTGCAAGCAGGAGGCGCTTTTCAACAGCCGAAGGGCTGGTCATCCAGTGCCTTTGCGTGCAATGGCTTGCGGGCACTGGATCCCAGGTTGACCGGCCCTGCGGCCGTTGAAAGCCGCTGGGACGACGAAAAAAACCAGAGCTTCCCGGCGCCCGCTCACGGCGAATGCCTGCGCCCGGCCATGTGCCGCAGGTAGGCCAGCAGCGCGTCGAGGTCCGCGTCGGACAGCGCCTGCTGCGTGGGGAAGCCCTGCATCTTCGCCTCCGGCCAGCGCCGCAGCGATTGCGGATCGCGGATGAAGGCGCGCAGCAGGTCCTCGCGCAGGTACTCGGTGGGGTTGTGCGGGATGTTGAGGTCCGGGCCGAGCCGTGCGTCGCCTTCGCCGTTGAGCGTATGGCAGGCGAAGCAGGTGCGCTGGAACACCGCGAAGCCGCGCCGTGCCGGGCTGTCCGCCGGCAGCGCGGGATCGGGCAGGATCGCCGGGAAGCGCACCGCCACGTTTTCGAGTTTGCGGATGGCGGCGAGCTGGTAAGGCCACTGCTCGGGCGAGATGCCGGCCGCCCCGGGCCGCGTCCACACCAGGTAGAACGGGCCCGCGCCGCCCTTGCCGCCGGCGAGAAGAGGCCAGGGCCGGGCCGGATCCTCGATCGCCAGCCAGGCTTCGCTGCCCTGCCGGTTCAGCAGCAGGCCGGCGGGGATCTCGGCGGCGAAGCCGTCGGCGGCGATGAACTGCAGGTGGTCGCCGGGGGCGACGCCGTCGAGCAGGGCGAGCACCGGCACCGCGCGGTAGCGCATGGCGCGGTGGAACGCGACGTCGTCCGGGATGTCGATGTCGCGCGCGTCGCGGCGCTGCAGCAGCTGTTCGCTGCGATAGGTCCTGACGCCGTGGCCGAGGTCGATGCGCAGTTCGGCCGCCATCGCTTGCGCGGAACCCAGCAACAGCAGGCAAAGGCAGGCCAGCAACGTTCTCATGGCGGTCTCCGGCAACGGAGCGCCAGTTTAAAGGGACGCGTCCGTCCTGTTCACGGGCGCGTCCGCCTCATCGTGTGGTGCGGGCGCGTGGCAGGGAAGCGCGAGCGCCTTGGTGCCTGTTCACGATCCTTCCGCCGATCCAACCGCCTCCTCGTCATTCCTGCGGCTTTCAACGGCCGCAGGGTCGGTCAAGCAGGAGGCGCTTTTCGACAGCCGAAGGGCTGGTCATCCAGTGGCTGTTTCTTCGAAAGCTCAACGACGCTGGATCCCAGCCTTCGCTGGGATGACGTTCACTGGAGATCGTGGACAGGCTCCTACGGCCCGCACTGGTGCGCTGGCGTGCCGTACCGGCAGCCCGGGAGGTGCGTTGCCGGAGTCAGCTTTCCTGCCAGGGGTCGTAGCTGCCGAAGTACCACAGGTGGCCTTCCGGGTCGCGGCAGCCATAGCCGGCTCCGCCGTATTCCTTCTCCGCGTACGGGTCGACGATCTCGGCGCCGGCGGCGCGGGCTCGCTCGTAGTGCGCTCTGCAATCGGCGACGGTCACGCACGCGCACTGCGTCTCGCGTCCGCCGACCTCGTCCGGCTGCGCGATGTGCTGGCCGAAGGCGTTGTCGCGCACCGAGCCGAGCATGACCATGCCGCCGCCGTAGGTGAGCTCGGCATGCGCGACGCCGCCCTGGCCGTCGTCGTACACGGCATGCTTCTCGAAGCCGAACGCCCGGCACAGCCAGTCGATGGCGGCATGGGCATCGCGGTAGCGCAGGCAGGGAATGATGCTGCTGCGGGTTTGCGGGGTGCTTTCGGTCATGGCTGGGCTCCTTGTGGGGTGCCCCGGATGCTAGATCATGGGCGTGGGCACATCTTGTAGATTTCGGCGGCTCAATCCAGTGGGAGGTGGTTGGGGTACGGCCCGCGCCGCGCCATGAATTCGCCCGGCGTCATGCCGGCGAACCGGCGGAATTCGTGGACGAGATGGGCCTGGTCGCAGTAGCCGCTGTCGGCGGCGATCCCTCCCCAGGCGATCCGCGCGCCGGTCCTGGCCTGCGCCACGACGGCGCGGAAGCGCATCAGCCGCGCGTAGCGCTTGGGACTGAAGCCGACCTGCTGGCGGAACAGCCGCCCCAGCCCGCGCTCGGAGATGCCGGCGTCGCGCGCGACGGCCGCCACGCGCGCCACCTGGGGCGCGCGGCCGAGCGCGTCGAGGGCGTGCTCCACCGCCGGCGCCAGCCGCGGCACGCGCAGCCGCCGACGCAGCCAGCTTTCCAGCAGGTCGAGCCGCCGCTGCGGCGCCCCGGTCTCCAGCAGCCGTTCGCGCAACTGCGCGGCGCGGCTGCCGAAGACGTCCGGCAGGTCGATGTCGCGCCCCGGCCAGGCGCCGATGTCGTCGCCGGTGAACGCGTGCAGACCGCCCGGGCGGAACACCACGCCCATCACCCGCACCTGCTCGGCCGTGTCGATGATCTGGCTGGACAGCGACGGCCCGCCGACCACGCTGCCGGAGGCGCGGGTGCAGCGGCGCGCCGCATCGTCGCTGTAGACGCGGGTCTCGTCCTCGTGGAGGTTGATGACCAGCGCCGAGCCGGGCGTGGGCAGCAGGCGCTCGTAGCGGTGCGCGGCCGGCGGCATGTCCCAGTCCCAGAGTTTCTCGACCAGCAGGTCGAGCGGCGGCGCGGGCCGGCGGTGGTCGAATCCCATGGCCGGGCCTAGGGCGCGCCGCCGTCCGGGGCCGGCAGCGGCATGGTGCGCACCACCATGTCCTGCGGCCGGCTCAGCGGCAGCTTCGCCTCGCGCAGGCGCTCGAGGAGGGCGAACAGCAGGTCGCTGCGCACGCCGCCGACGTCGCGCGGGCTGCTCACGTAGCCGGTGCAGGTGAAGTTCATCGCGGTCGGCTCGATGTTGTCCAGCAGCGTGCTGGGTTTGGGCGTAGCCAGGATCGCCGGGTGCTGCTCGAACACTTCCTGCACGATCTGCCGCACGCGGCTGGCGTCGGTGTCCAGCGGCATCGGCAGCCTGAACTGCACGCGCCCCTGCGCGTTCGCCAGCGTCACGTTGCGCACGTTCTGGGTGATCAGTTGCGAGTTCGGCACGATCATGGTGGAGCGGTCGCTCATCTGGATCTCGGTGGCGCGCACGTTGATCCGGCGGATGTCGCCTTCCACCCCGCTCAGGCTGACCCAGTCGCCGACCTTCACCGGGCGCTCGGCGAGCAGGATCAGGCCGGAAATGAAGTTCTGCACGATCGCCTGCAGGCCGAAGCCGATGCCGACCGACAGCGCGCTGGCGATCCAGGTGATGTTCTGCAGGCTCACCTGCAGGGTCGCCAGCGCCATCACGAACACCAGCACGCTGCCGATGTAGCCGAGCAGGGTGAGCATCGAGTTCTGCAGGCCCGGGTCGAGGCTGGTCTTGGGCAGCAGTTGCTCGCCGAGCCAGCGCTTGACCATGCGCACGGCGAGCAGGCCGAGCGCGAACACCAGCATGGCCTTGAGGATGTTGCCGGGCGCGAGCTTCAGCTCGCCGAGGGTCAGGCTGCCGAAGATGCCGCCCAGGCTGGAGAACAGGTCCTCCGGGCTGGCGCCGAAACGGCTGACGACGGTGGCGAGGGCGAGCAGCACGAACAGCGCGCGGGTGATCCCGGAGAGGACGGTGTGCAACTGGTCCAGCCGCGCAGGCGTCAGGTCGAACGCCTGCTGCAGCCGCTGGCCGTTGCGGCCGCGCGGCGACAGCAGCAGCTCGAAGCCGTCGTTTATCACGTGCATCAGCAGGTACAGCGAGCACACCACCACGCCGATCCACAAGGTGTTGACCGCGACGAAGAACGCCAGCGCGATGAAGCCGGCGGCCACGCCGATCCATGCCACCGCCGCCGCCAGCAGGGCGAGGCCGGTGACCAGGCCCACCCATACCGGCCGGCTCGGCGGCGGCTGGCCGGCGGCCGCCAGCTTCCGCCGCGCGTACCCGGCGCGCAGCAGGCCGATCCCGATCAGCCCGCTGATCACCAGCGCGATCGCGCCGCGGGTGGCGACCGTGGCCGGCAGGCTGGCGCCGATCGCGTGATTGATCAGTTCCAGCACGCCGAGCAGCAGCATCGCCGCCGCCAGCAGCCAGGGGTACGGCCGCAGCCGCTGCGCTTCGTCGTCGGTCAGGTTGGGCAGCCGCCAGCTCGGCCGGCGGCAGGACAGCAGGGCGCGGCCGAGGCCGGCGACATAGGCGCTGAGCGCGACCAGCAGGACGACCCGCTGCGCGAGCAGGGCCAGGTCGTCGTCGAGGATGCCGTTCCAGTTGATCGCCAGGTAGCCCAGTTGCGCCGCCATGCCGGTGCACAGGGCGGTGAGCAGGGTGATCGCCAGCGCCAGCGCGCTGCGCCGCAGGTGGCCGGCCGGCATGCGGTTGCGGGTGAGGTTGAGCAGGCCGCGTTCGAGCAGCCAGCGCACCACGCCGAGCAACAGCACGGCGCAGGCCAGGCAGGCCAGCAGCGGCGTGCGGTTGGGTGGCTGCCAGGCCTGCCGCACGACATCGTGCAGGTCGTCGCCGAGGCCGCGCAGGCGGCGCATGTCGGCCGGCAGGCTGCGCATCGGATCGACCCAGAACGCGCGGCTGAACGGCGTCGCGGTACGCGAGGCCAGCCGCGCCTGGAATTCGTTGCGGCGCTGGTCGGCCAGTTGCGCGGCGATCTGCAGCGATTCCTCGGCCAGCAGTTGCGCCTGCTTCACCTGGGCGTCGAGGCTGGCCTTCTGGCGATCGAGTTGGCGGCGCTGCGCGCTCACCTCGGCCGCTTCGGGCGGCGCGCCTTTTTCCGGCGCCGGGCCGAGCACGTCGAGCTTGGCCTGCAGGCTCTGCTGCTGCGGGCCGAGCCCGGCCGCCAGCTGCAGGGCCTGGTCGCGCATGTCGAAGGCCTGGCTGCGCAATTCGGCCAGGGGCAGGTTGGCGTCCCTGTCGCCGAGCGACTTCTTGATCGCGTCGAGCTGGCCGCGCACCTGGTCGAGCGTCTGCTGCGGCGACTGCACAGCGGCGGGCGTGTCCGGCGCCGGGGCATCCTGGGCGGGCAGGCGTGACGTGCCGGCGAAAACCAGCAGGGCGGACAGGATCAGGCGGGGCAGGGCGCGCATCCGGGCATGATCGGAGCGTCGCCGGCAGCGGTCAATCGCGGAACGCGGCCCGCGCGGTTGCCCTTGACGGGGTGTTCAGGTGCCGGCGTCCAGGCTGCCGCGATGGACAAACCGATCATCGATCCTGCCCTGGCGCCGCCATGGGACGGCGACGTCGCCAGGGCGCGGGCCCTGCAGCTCGAACTGGCCGGGCGGGTGCGGCTGTTCGACGACTTCCCGCCGCTGCGGCGCATCGCCGGGGTGGACGTGGGCTTCGAGGACGACGGCGCGACCACCCGCGCGGCGGCGGTCCTGCTCGACGCGCAGAGCCTGCAGCCGCTGGCCGACGTGGTCGCCCGCGTGCCCACGCGCATGCCCTACATCCCGGGCCTGCTGTCGTTCCGCGAACTGCCGGCGGTGCTGCAGGCGCTGGCGGAACTGCCGCAGGTGCCCGACCTGGTCTTCGTCGACGGCCAGGGCGTGGCGCATCCGCGCGGCCTCGGCATCGCCGCCCACCTCGGCGTGATCACCGGCCTGCCGACCATCGGGGTGGCCAAGAAGATCCTCGTGGGCACGCATGCCGAAGTCGGTCCGCGGCGGGGAGACCGCACCGACCTGCTTCACCGCGGCCAGCGGATCGGCACCGTGCTGCGCAGCAAGGAGCGGGTGAAGCCGCTGATCGTGTCGCCCGGCCATCGTGTCGGCCAGGACAGCGCGCCCGTGCTGGTGCTGGCCTGCTGCACGCGCTACCGGCTGCCGGAGCCGACCCGGCTGGCGGACCGGATCGCGTCGCGGCGCGACCGCCACCGAGCCCACGCCGACGAGCCGTCGCTGTTCCCCGCAGACTGAGAGCTTGTTCAACTTCTCCCAGGTATTCCCTACGAAGCGTCATCCCGGCGGCTTTCAACGGCCGAGGAGCGGGTCAAGCTGGGATCCAGTGCCTCTAGGTTTTGGGGAAGAGAAAGTCGCTGGATGACCAGCT
>NZ_LMSL01000039.1:0-88234 GCF_001428405.1 Frateuria sp. Soil773 | reverse complement strand
AAAGCGCCTCCTGCTTGACCGGCCCTGCGGCCGTTGAAAGCCGCAGGAATGACGAGCGGGGAGCGTGGGGGGCAGTCCGACAGGGAGACTTTGAACAGGCTCGACGCGCTGCGGGCGCCTTCGTCCGGCCGCGTGCAAAAAAGTGGATGGCGCAGCAGCCGGCGGCAACCGAGTGCGGATCGCCCCTTTGCGCAGCATGCCGAAGGCAATGGCCGGAAAGCGTCCGGGCGCGTGGACTTGAGAACCTGCCCGCGAGCATGCACGCTAGGTTCCCAACCGCACCCCGCGATTCCCCATGATCTTCCGCTGGTTCGAGTCCCTGATCGACGCGTTCAAGGAGCCGGTCGACGGCATGCCGCCGAAGCCGGTGCTGCGCTTCTACGCGTTCTACCTGCGCCAGGTGTGGCCGGTGTTCGCCGCGGCGATCGTGGTCGGCTTCTTCGTGGCGATCGTCGAAGTGTCGCTGTTCGGCTTCGTCGGCAGCATCGTGGACATGACCAAGGGCATGCCGGCGGCGGGCTTCTTCCGGCAGCACGGCAACGAGCTGCTGTGGATGGGCTTCGTCGTGCTGATCCTGCGCCCGCTGACGATCGGCACACACGACATGCTGGTGAACCAGGCGATCGTGCCGAGCCTGACCAACCGCATCCGCTGGCAGAACCACCGCTACGTGATCCGCCAGAGCCTGGGCTTCTTCCAGAACGACTACGCCGGGCGCATCGCCAACCGCATCATGCAGACCGGCGGCTCGCTGCGCGAATCGGCGGTGCAGATCGTCGACGCGATCTGGTACGTGACGATCTACACCGGCAGCGCGATCGTGATGTTCGCCCAGGCCGACGCGTGGCTGGCCGCGCCGCTGGTGGCCTGGCTGTTCGCCTACGTCGGCGCCCTGGCGTACTTCATCCCGCGCATCAAGCAGCGCTCGTGGAAGGCGTCCGAGGCGCGCTCGAAGCTGATGGGACGCATCGTGGACGGCTACAGCAACGTGCTGACGCTCAAGCTGTTCGCGCATACGCAGCGCGAGGAGGCGTACGTGGGCGAGGCGATGGCCGAGCAGACCGACAAGCTGCGCCGCATGACCCGGCTCACCACCGCCATGGACGCCACCATCACCACGCTCAACGGCTTCCTGATCGTGGGCACCACGGCGCTCGCCATCTGGCTGTGGAGCCAGGGCAAGGTCACCGTCGGCGCGATCGCGCTGTCCACCGGCCTGGTGATCCGCATCAACAACATGTCCGGCTGGATCATGTGGGTGGTCAACGGCATCTTCGAGAACGTGGGCACGGTGCAGGACGGCATCACCACGATCTCGCAGCCGCGCGCGGTGCAGGACCGCGAGGGCGCGATGCCGCTGGAGGTGACCCGCGGCGCGGTGCATTTCGACCACATCCACTTCCACTACGGCAAGCAGGGCGGGGTGATCGCCGGGCTCGACCTGACCGTGCGCCCGGGCGAGAAGATCGGCCTGGTCGGCCCGTCCGGCGCCGGCAAGTCCACCCTGGTCAACGTGCTGCTGCGGCTGTACGACCTGGAGGGCGGGCGCATCACCATCGACGGCGAGGACATCGCCCGGGTCACCCAGGAGAGCCTGCGCTCGCAGATCGGCGTGGTGACCCAGGACACTTCGCTGCTGCACCGCTCGATCCGCGACAACATCCTCTACGGCCGCCCCGACGCGAGCGAGGCACAGGTCGCGGAGGCCGTGCGCAAGGCGCGCGCGGACGAGTTCATCCCCAGCCTCACCGACGGCGAGGGCCGGCAGGGCTACGAGGCGCTGGTCGGCGAGCGCGGCGTGAAGCTCAGCGGCGGCCAGCGCCAGCGCATCGCGATCGCCCGCGTGCTGCTGAAGGACGCGCCGATCCTGGTGCTGGACGAGGCCACCAGCGCGCTCGACTCCGAGGCCGAGGCGGCGATCCAGGACAGCCTCGAACTGCTGATGCAGGGCAAGACGGTGATCGCCATCGCGCACCGCCTGTCCACCATCGCGCGGATGGACCGGCTGGTGGTGCTGGACAAGGGCCGCATCGTGGAAACCGGCACGCACGCCGAACTGATCGCCCACGATGGCCTGTACGCGCGGCTGTGGCGGCGCCAGACCGGCGGCTTCGTGGCGGCGGAGGATGCGCAGGCGGGTGCCGGGGCTGGCGGCAGCGGTGGCCCCTAGCGTCGCAGGCGCGGCTCCCGCCGACGCGCCGGAGCTTTATGGAGCACGCCCCCGCCGCCCCGCGCGCTCGCGCCGCATTGAGGTTTCCTTGCCCGCGGGTTCACGGCGCGGCGCGCAGTCTCCGAGGCACTGCCGCGACCGGAGATTCGTCATGCCAGAGAAGAAAACCGTTCAACGCGCACGCAAGGACAAGCGCGAAGGCAAGGCGCCCAGCACGCAGGCCGGCGAGTTCGTGCGCGAGGAAATCGAGCACGTGCGCGAAGGCAAGCACGGCGCGCGCTCGGCCAAGCAGGCGATCGCGATCGGCCTGTCCAAGGCGCGCAAGGCCGGGGTGGACATCCCCGACAAGAGCAAGGCGGCGAAGAAGTCGGCCGTGAAGAAATCCGCGACGAAGAAGGCTTCGCGCAAGAAGCCGGCCGCGCGGAAGTCGTCCGAGAGCAAGGCGACCCGCAGCCGCGCCGCCAGCAAGGCGCTGAAGAAGGAGGGCGGCAAGGCGGCGTCGAAATCCGCGCTGTCGCGGCAGGGCCACCAGGCCGCGTCAAAGCGCACCGCCGCCAGCCGTTCGGCCGCGGCGAAGAAGGCCGCACGGACCAAGGGTGCCGCTGGCCGGTCGGCGGCCGCCAAGAAGGCCGCGCGTACGCGGGCGGGAAAGAAGGCGTAATCGTTCGTACGTCTGACTGTCCAAAAAAAATACGGCGCGGGAGGCCATGCCCGGGCAAGGGGCAGGGTGTGAGTTGCCTCACACTCGGCCGCATTGAGTTTGTCATGCCCGCAGCGCAGACTTGCAAGAAGTTGCGAGGCGCAGGTTCCTGCGCCCCGTAACGCCGAGGTACAGGGGGCACCACTCATTCCAGTGTCTGGCTTTCGGGCCAAGCATGCGGCCGTGTGCTTGCCGACCGGTATCCGATGGTTGCGATACGCGGGGATGCCGGATTTCCGGTATCCCGGTTGGGGCCTGCTCGATGGGAGCCTGCCCGGTTGGGCTTTGAGGGTTTTGCATGGATGCTGTGGTGGATTCCGATGCGGTTGCCGCAGGTCAACCGGTTCCCGAAGCCGAAGGCACGGCGCATGCCGCCGTCGACCAGCCGCTGCTCGGCCTGGTCCTGCTCGCGCAGTTCCACGGCATCGCGGCGGATGCCGCGCAGATGCGCCACGACGCCGGCCGCGGCGGCGATCCCTTCGACGAGGCCGCCCTGCTGCTCGCGGCGAAAAAGCTGGGCCTCAAGGCCAGGGCGATCCGGCAGCCCGCCGAGCGGCTGGACCGGGTCGCCCTGCCGGCCCTCGCGCTGCGGAACGACGGCACCGCCTTCGTGCTGGCCCGGGTGGACGGCGAAAAGGCGCTGATCCACGACCTCGACCAGCAGCGCCCGCGGGTGCTTACCCGGCAGGAACTGGCGGACCGCTACGACGGGCGCCTGCTGACGGTGGCCTCGCGCGCGTCGATGGTGGCCGAGCTGGCCCGGTTCGACTTCAGCTGGTTCATCCCGGCGGTGGTGAAGTACCGCCGGCTGCTGCTGGAAGTGCTGCTGGTGTCGTTCTTCCTGCAATTGTTCGCGCTGGTCACGCCGCTGTTCTTCCAGGTGGTGATGGACAAGGTGCTGGTGCACCATGCCATGACCACGCTCACGGTGATCACCGTGGGGCTGGTCGCCATCACGCTTTTCAACGTGGCGCTCACCGGGCTGCGCACCTTCGTGTTCGCCCACACCACCAGCCGCATCGACGTGGAGCTGGGCGCGCGGCTGTTCCGGCACATCCTGGCGCTGCCGCTGGCCTACTTCGAGTCGCGCCGGGTGGGCGACACCATCGCCCGGGTCAGGGAACTGGAGAACATCCGCAACTTCCTGACCGGACAGACGCTGACCTCGGTACTGGACCTGCTGTTCACCTTCGTCTTCCTGGCGGTGATGTTCTACTACAGCGGCTGGCTGACCCTGATCGTGGCGGTGTCGCTGCCGCTGTACGCGCTGTGGTCCGCGGCGATCACGCCCACCCTGCGCACGCGGCTCAACGAGAAGTTCGTGCGCAGCGCGGACAACCAGTCGTTCCTGGTGGAGGCGGTGTCGGGCATCGGCACGGCCAAGGCGATGGCGGTGGAACCGCGCATGACCCGCACCTGGGACAACCAGCTCGCGGGCTACGTCAGCGCGGGGTTCCGCGTCACCCGCCTGGCCAACATCGGGCAGCAGGGCGTGCAACTGCTGCAGAAGCTGGTCAGCATCGCCATCCTCTACTGGGGCGCGCAGCAGGTGATCGACGGCTCGCTGTCGGTGGGCCAGTTGATCGCGTTCAACATGCTGGCGGGCCAGGTGGCCGCGCCCATCGTGCGGCTGGCGCAGCTTTGGCAGGACTTCCAGCAGGTCGGCATCTCGGTCGAGCGGCTCGGCGACATCCTCAACACGCGCACCGAAGCGGCCGGTAGCCGGATGGCGCTGCCGCCGATCCAGGGGCGGATCAGCTTCGAGAACATCGGCTTCCGCTACCGCCCGGATACCGCCGAGGTGCTGGCGGGCATCGACCTGGACATCCAGGCCGGCGAGATCGTGGGCATCGTCGGCCGCTCGGGCTCCGGCAAGAGCACCCTGACCAAGCTGGTGCAGCGGCTCTACGTGCCCGAGCGCGGCCGCGTGCTGGTGGACGGCATGGACCTGGCGCTGGCCGACCCGGCCTGGCTGCGCCGCCAGCTCGGCGTGGTGCTGCAGGAGAACTTCCTGTTCAACCGCAGCGTGCGCGAGAACATCGCGCTGATCGATCCGGGCATGCCGCTGGAGCGCGTCATCCACGCGGCCAAGCTGGCCGGGGCGCACGAATTCATCGTCGACCTGCCCGAAGGCTACGACACTGTCGTCGGCGAGCACGGCGCCAGCCTGTCGGGCGGGCAACGCCAACGCATCGCGATCGCGCGGGCGCTGGTCGCCGATCCGCGCATCCTGATCTTCGACGAGGCGACCAGCGCGCTGGACTACGAGTCCGAGCGCGCGGTGATGGCCAACATGCGCGCGATCTGCCAGGGGCGCACGGTGCTGATCATCGCGCACCGCCTGTCCACGGTGCGCCACGCCCACCGCATCGTGGTCGTCGACAAGGGACGGATCGTGGAAACCGGGGCGCCAGACGAGCTGCTGCAACGCCCCGACGGCCATTTCGCCCACCTCCACCGCCTGCAGCAGGGCTGACCCGATGACCCATCGCCTCGAAGCGCTGCTCGACGTCGCCCGCCGCTACGGCGAGGTATTCCGCGCAGCCTGGGCCGAGCGCAAACAGCTCGAACCGGTCCGGCGCACGCGGGAGGAACTGGCCTTCCTGCCCGCCCACCTGGAACTGACCGACACCCCGCTGTCGCCCGCGCCGCGGTGGAGCATGCGGATCATCGTCGCGCTTTTCGCCGTGGCGCTGCTGTGGGCCTGCTTCGGGCGGCTCGACATCGTGGCGGTGGCCCCCGGCAAGATCGTCAGCAGCGGTCGCACCAAGGTCATCCAGCCGATGGAGACGTCCGTGGTGCGCCGTATCCTGGTGCAGGACGGCCAGGCGGTGAAGCGCGGCGACCTGCTGGTGGAACTGGACGCGGTGGGCGTCGAGGCCGATGCCGCCAAGGCGGCCGACGCGCTGGTCAGCGCGCGGCTGACCGCAATGCGCGCCGCCGCGGTGGTCGCCGCCATCGACGCCGGCACGCCGCCGCAACTGGCCGCCGAGGACGGACTGCCGGAGGCCGGCCTCAAGGCGGCCCGGCAATTGGCGGGAAGCGAGTTCGCCACCTTCCAGGCGAAGCGGCAGGGCCTCGAGGCCGCCATTGCCCAGAAGCAGGCCGAGCTGCACACGGTCGAGGCTTCCATCGATCCGCTCGCGCAGTACGCGCAGATCGCCCGTGCCCGCGTGGACGACTACAAGAAGCTGCTCGCCAAGGAGTACGTCTCCCGCCAGGACTACCTGACCCGGGAGCAGGAAAGGATCAACGCCGAGCGCGACCTGGCCTCGCAGCGCAACCGGCGCCTGGAGCTTCTCTCGGCCATTGCCGGGGCCCGCGAGGAGCTGGCCCTGACGGTGGCCGATACCCGCCGGCAACTGCTCGACGAGGAGCGCCAGGCGCGCGAGCAGATAAGGCAGTCCGCCCCCGACGTGGCGAGGACGAGCCAGCGCGACGCGCTGATGCAACTGCGCGCGCCCGTCGACGGCACCGTGCAGCAACTGGACATCCATACGATCGGCGGCGTGGTCACGCCCGCCCAGCCGCTGCTGTCCATCGTGCCGGCCGAGGAATCGCTGGAGGCCGAGGCGACGGTGTTCAACAAGGACATCGGCTTCGTCAGGCCGGGGCAGGCGGTCACGCTGAAGCTGGACAGCTTTCCCTACACCCGCTACGGCTACGTCACCGGCACCGTCGTCGTGGTCTCGCACGACGCGGTCAAGGACGAGAAGCTGGGCCTGCTGTTCCCCGTGCGCATCCGGCTCGACCGCGCCTTCCTCGACATCGATGGCGCGAAGGTCGGCATCACGCCCGGCATGAGCCTCAGCGCGGAAATAAAGACCGGCAAGCGGAAGGTCATCGACTACCTGCTGAGCCCGCTGCACCAGCAGGGGGCGGAGGCGATGCGGGAGCGTTGATGTAGCGATCCAGACGAGTCTGAGTAAAAAAAGATCACGCTCTGGTATTGAAATCCGGTGTCGATGGGTCTGTTGAAAACAGGAATTGGGTAATTGCAGGTCGATGCTGGGCAAATTGATCGGCCAGAAATGCACAAACGGCAAAGGTGGGTTATGCGCAAAATTTTGATCATTGCCCTGTTGATGGAGGCTTTTATGTCTGGTTGTGGCTCTAAGGGAAACTATATTTTTCGAAGCGCAGTGGATGTGCAGGGGCAGGTTGACGGGGTCTTTAAGGTAGGTGAAGCGGGCCTGTACTCGGTCTCCCTGGAGAGTGTGGTGGCTGACTCGTCACCCGCTGGCAGGGATGGGGTAAGGCATTATCTGGATGGTGGTTATCGGTCGCAGTCTCTCGTGGCTGATGTGTCGGTTCAAAAAATAGGTGGTTCGGAAAATTCTTCGGTAATTAAAAAAATTGTCACTGACCCGAAGTTTTCTTCTTGGACGTCTGAAAATTTCTACTTGGAGTTGGCCCGGACGCGCTTGACTGAAGGCGAGTACAGGATCCACGTTTCGTTCTCTGGGAAGAGCTTGGTGCATCCAGGCTTTAGTAGCAGTGTCGTCGTTGAACATACCTACATTGGAAAATAAGGAAATTAACCCATGCCAACTATAACGATAAACATCGCTAATCGTGGAACTCCTCTGTCGCAAGGAGGGACTTCTTCGGTTGGCCATATGTGGTACGAGTTAAATGATGGCTTTGGCAATACCGAAAGCTATGGCTTTGCTCCGATCGAGCATGGATCCCCATTCTCCGATGGTCGGGTGTACGTCGACGACAGCTCGAATTACGAAAGTCGTGCATATACCCGTACGATCGAGATTTCACAGAATCAATACGAGGTTTTGCAGAGTTTTGGTCGGGATCCCGCTTCTTATGGTTTTGATTTGTATTATAACGGGCTGGATAATAGCTGTGTGGATTTTACCTGGAAGGCCCTTTCTGAAGTGGGTTTGAATCCGTCGGCATTTGAGGGTGATATTTGGCCGACAAACAATATCGATGACGTGAAAGCGATCAAGCCTCCCAAGCGCTTCGGCACTTGGGAGGATCAATTTATGGAAGACTTGTGGGGATTCTGGGACGGAATTCAGGATAGAACCTACAAGGTCGTTCGCTACGACCCGCTCGCTTTGGACCTCAATGGTGATGGCGTTGTGGCGACACGAGCCGAGGCCAATTGGGCTGGTGCATTGTTCGATAACGATGGCGACGGAATCCGCACGGCTACGGGCTGGATTGATTCAGAGGATGGGCTGCTGGTTCGCGACATCAATGGCGATGGGGTCATCAATAGTGGCGCTGAACTATTTGGAGACAGAACCTTGCTTGCTGGCGGCGGGTCTGCTTCCAATGGTTTTGCGGCATTGGCGGATTTGGATTCAAATGCTGATGGCATCGTCGATGCTAGCGATGTTGCATTTGCTTCACTCAAGGTTTGGCGTGACCTCAACGGAAATGGTATCAGCGAGGCCGGTGAGCTTTACACACTGGAGCAAGTTGGAGTTGTCGCTCTTTCAACGGGTTATGTGGCGGGTGGGGCGGCCGTTGCGGGTGGAGAGCTGATTGGCAGTGGCTCATACTTGCGTGACGATGGGCAAGGGCATGTCGTATCCGGGGTGATGCAGGATTTTAATTTGGCGAATGACTCCATTTCCAGTGATTACGTCGAGAAAGTGACAGTTCCTGATGAGCTGAAGGATCTGCCCCTTCTTGACGGCATTGGGAAGCTTCGAGATCTGCGGGAGGCATGCGCGCTCTCGCCTGCGCTGGAGGCTGATACGCGAGCATTCTCGGCGGCCAGCACTCGAGAGGAGCAGCGGGCGCTATTGGAGACGCTCTTGTACGACTGGGCTAAAACTAGCCCCACATTCTCCAGTGCCGGTATTCAAATGTACTCAAGCGGTGGGGTGGAGGATCCCAATTCAACTAACGTGATTCGCTTGCGGCCGGGCGAACTGATGGTGTCGGTTCCAGTCGATTTGCCGGCCGACGCGGTGCGCAAAGTGCGCGTGGTGGAAGCGGTATTGGGCTGCGAGCCGATCGAGGGGATTTGGTGGGGCGAAGCCAATCTCTCGCGTTATCTGCAAATCTACAGCACCTTCTTTGAGGGCAGCTATGCCTCCTTGTCTCTGCAGACTCGGCTTAAGCCCTATCTGGCGTCGATTGACCTGGCTTATTCCGAAACTACTGGTATGGCATTCGACTTCAGCCAGTTGGAGGCGGCGCTTACATCCAAGCACAATGAGGCGCCAGAAGCTGCCATCGTTGATCTTGCCGAGCTATTGAAGTTCGACGAGCAGTTGCAGGCAGCTAAGGGCTGGACACAGGGTGGGGCTTTACTGCGCAGCTGGCTGAGCGGGGTGGTAGGTGATGCGGCCGCACGTGGTCGGCTGGCTGGCGCCGGGGTATTGATCGCCGATGAGGCGGCGGCTGGTGTTGGCAGTGTTGCGTTGACGGGTACGGCGGTTGCCGAGGTGCTGGTGGGGCGCGACCAAGCCGATGGCGTACGTGAGGTGATTAATGGCGGCGCAGGTGACGATGTAATTCTGGCGGGTGCCGGGGCGGAT
Organism: Frateuria sp. Soil773; assembly: GCF_001428405.1. Lineage (GTDB taxonomy): Bacteria > Pseudomonadota > Gammaproteobacteria > Xanthomonadales > Rhodanobacteraceae > LMSL01. The sequence continues at coordinate 78,849 of NZ_LMSL01000039.1, read as the reverse complement.
ACGCTCAATGGCGGTGCTGGGAACGATCAACTCAGCGGCGGTGCGGGAGCTGACACGCTGGAAGGCGGCGACGGCAACGACACATTGTATGGAGGCGATGGCTCCGACAACCTGAGTGGTGGGCTTGGCGAAGACGTGCTGTATGGCGAGGCCGGCAATGATAGCTTGAGTGGTGGAGATGGCGACGATGTCTTGTACGGTGCCGAAGGCAACGATTCCTTACAGGGCGGCGATGGCAATGATCGCCTGGCTGGTGGCACCGGTAATGATTACCTGGCTGGCAATGCCGGTAGCGATATCTATATTTTCAGTCGCGGTGCCGGACACGACACCATCAACAACTACGACCACGCGGCGGGACGCAAGGACGTGCTGCAACTGGAGGCAGGGGTATCGGCTTCCGATATCAAGGCCTGGCGCAGCGGCGACGATCTTTGCCTGAAGATCGTCGGCACCGAAGACCGCGTCGATATCCAGTACTACTTCCGCAACGATGGCTACAGCGATTACCGGCTGGACGAAATCCGTTTCGTGGACGGCACCGTCTGGAACATCGAGGCGGTCAAGGCCATGGTGCTCGTCGCCGGCAACGGCAACGACGACATCTACGGCTACGAGACCGACGACGTCATCACGGGCAGCGCCGACAACGACTGGCTGGTGGGGCGCGGCGGCAACGATACGCTTTCGGGCGGCGCGGGTGCCGACAGCCTCGGCGGCGACGACGGCAACGACACGCTTTCCGGCGATGCCGGCGAGGACGTCCTCTCGGGTGGCGCCGGCAACGACGTGCTCAAAGGCGGGGCCGACGACGATCGCCTGGCCGGCGACAACGGCGACGATCGCCTCGAAGGCGGTACGGGCAACGACTACCTGGCGGGCGGCGCCGGCAACGACACCTACGTGTTCGCCCGGGGCGACGGTCGCGACACCATCTACAACAACGATGCCGGCGCGGGCCGCATCGACAGCCTCGAATTCGCCGCCGGGATCGCGGCGGCGGACGTCGTGGCCACGCGCGTCGGTGACGACCTGTCGCTGCAGATCAGCGGCAGCGACGATCGCGTCTACGTGCAGCAGTATTTCCGCGACGACGCGGCAGGCGCCTTCCGCCTGGATGCGATCCGCTTCGCCGACGGCACCGTATGGAGCGTCGATGCCGTGAAGGCCCTGGTCCAGGTGGGCACCGACGGCAACGACACCCTCGTGGGCTACGTCGGGAACGACACCCTGGCGGGCGGTCTGGGCGACGACAGCCTTGCCGGCGGCGGTGGCGACGATACGCTGTCCGGCGGTGCCGGCGCCGATTTCCTCGACGGCGGCGACGGCGTCGACACGCTTGCCGGCGACGACGGCAACGACACGCTGTCGGGCGGAGCGGGCGACGACCATCTGCTCGGCGGTGCCGGCCTCGACGCCTTGTACGGTGGCGACGGCAACGACGTGATCGATGGCGGCGCCGACCGCGACTGGCTTTCCGGCGAGGCGGGCGACGACCGGCTCGCCGGCGGCGACGGCGACGACGAGATCCGTGGCGGCGACGGCGCCGACAGCCTGACGGGCGGGACCGGCGACGATCTCCTGTACGGCGGTGCGGGCGAGGACCGCTACGTGTTCGCCCGCGGCGACGGCAAGGACCGGGTCTCCGACGTGCAAGGGCTGAACACCCTGGCCCTGGACGGATTGCCGGTCGCCGACGTGCGCATGCGCCGCGACGGCACCACCCTGGTCATCCGTTTCGCGAGCAGCCCTGGCGACGAGGTCCGCTTCGAGCAGTTCTTCGACGGGACGACCGGGCTGGCGACGGCGGCGCTGGCCATCGATACCGGATCGCTGTGGTCGCTTTCCCCGCAGGACATCGACGCACAGGTGCTGCTGGGCACGTCGGCGGACGACACCATTTTCGGCAACGTGCTGGGCAATACCATCAACGGCCTGGGTGGACAGGACATCGTCCGCGCGGGCGACGGCGACGACATCGTCGATGGCGGCGAAGGCGGCGACCAGCTCTTCGGCGAAGGCGGCAACGACCAGCTCGTCGGCGGCGCGGGCGACGACCTGCTCGACGGCGGCGACGGCGTGGACGCGCTTTCCGGCGGCATCGGCAGCGACGACCTCGCCGGCGGTGCGGGAGCGGATACCCTGGACGGCGGCGACGGCGCCGACCACCTGTCGGGCGGCGCGGACAACGACGTGCTGCGCGGCGGCGCCGACGGCGACGTGCTCGACGGCGGCACGGGCCAGGACCAGATGATCGGCGGCAGCGGCGACGACGTCTATCTCGTGGACGATGCCGGCGACACGGTGACCGAGGCAGCCGGCGAGGGCCAGGACACGATCCGGAGCACGGTGAGCTATACCCTGTCGGCCAACGTCGAGCGATTGGAGCTGGCGGGAGCGGCCCCGATCGACGGCACCGGCAACGCGCTCGACAACGCACTGGTCGGCAACGACGGCGCGAACCGCCTCGAAGGCCAGGACGGCGACGACGTGCTGCAGGGCAACGACGGCGACGATACGCTGGTCGGCGGCGCCGGCAACGACCTGCTGGACGGCGGCCGCGGCATCGACCGGTCGATCGGCGGCACAGGCGACGATACCTATGCGGTCGATGCGGAAGGCGACGTCATCGTCGAGCTGGCCGGCGAGGGCTTCGACGTCGTCAACGCGTCCAGCAGCTATACGCTCTCGGAGAACATCGAAAAGCTCGTGCTGGTGGAAGGAAGCGGCGCCTGGCAAGGTACGGGCAACGGCGGCGACAACACGCTCCTGGGCAATACCGCCTCCAACCGGCTGGACGGCGGAGCGGGGGCCGATATGCTGGTCGGCGGCCTGGGCGACGACACCTACGTGGTCGACGACGTGGGCGACCAGGTCGTGGAGGCCGCAGGGGAAGGCGAGGACACGGTCGAGTCGAGCATCGACTACGTGCTGGGCGCCACGCTGGAAAACCTCACCCTGCTGGGCAGCGCCAACCTCAACGGCACCGGCAACGACCAGGACAACGTGCTGGTCGGCAACGCCGGCAACAACCGCCTGGAGGGCGGCCAGGGCGCCGACTCGCTCTACGGCGGGCTGGGCGACGACTACTTCATCGAGGAGTCGAGCGACGACTGGGTCTACGAGAACGCCGGCGAGGGCCTGGACACGGTCGAGCGCCGCTACGAGACCAACCTCGTGCTCAAGGACAACGTCGAGAACCTGATCCTGGCCGATGGCGTCAAGACGGGCAACGGCAACGACCTGGGCAACCTGATCACCGGCAATGCCGGCGACAACACGCTCGGCGGCTGGGACGGCGACGATACGCTGCAGGGCCTGGACGGCAACGATGCGCTGTTCGGCGGCAACGGCAGCGACACGCTGTTCGGCGGGGCCGGCGACGACTACCTCGACGGCGGCACCGGCGTGGACCGCCTGGAGGGCGGCGCCGGCAGCGACAACTACATCGTCGACGACGGCAGCGACGTCGTGGTCGAGGCGGCGAACGCCGGCACCGACCAGGTGCAGGCATCCGCCTCGTACGTGCTGTCGGCCAACGTCGAGAACCTGTTCCTGACCGGGAGCGCGGACATCGACGGCACCGGCAACGGCCTGGACAACTACATCGCCGGCAACGGCGGCGCCAACAGGATCGACGGCGGCGGCGGCAACGACACCCTGGTGGCCGGCGGCGGCGACGATACGCTGGTCGGCGGCACCGGCGACGACAAGTACGTCTTCGACGCCAGTTCGGGCAGCGACGTGATCGACAACGCCGACGGCGGCTTCGACGGCGTGTTCTTCACCGGCGGCATCACCCGCGAGCGCCTCTCGTTCGGCCGCGACGGCGACGACCTGCTGATCTTCGTGGATGCCGCGACGACGCCCGCGGTGCGCGTGGCCAACCATTTCCTCGGCGGCAATGCGGCCATCGACTACGTGCAGCCGGACGGCGGCAACTACCTCACCACCGCCCAGATCAACCAGATCGTGGCCGGCGGCAGCACCGGCGGGCAGTACGACCAGGTGATCGAGGGCACCGCGGCCGGCGAGCAACTGGCAGGCAGTGCCGGCAAGGACCTGATCAAGGGCCTGGCCGGCGACGACCAGTTGTTCGGCCTGGGCGGGGACGACACGCTGCAGGGCGGCGACGGCGACGACTACCTGGCCGGCGGTGGCGGCAGCGGCACCGGTTCGGGCGCGGACCGCCTGGAGGGCGGCGCGGGCAACGACACGCTCAGCGGCGAGGACGGCAACGACACCCTGATCGGCGGCACCGGCGACGACAGCTACGTCTACGGCGGCGGGCAGGACACGATCGACAATACCGGCGGCGGCTACGACGGCGTGTTCTTCAACGACGGCATCACCGCCTCGCGCCTGGCCTTCAGCCGCGACGGCGACGACCTGCTGATCACGGTCGACGGCGATGCCGGGAGCACGGTGCGCGTCACCAAGCACTTCCTCGGCGGCGACTACGCCATCGACTATGTGCAGCCGGCCAGCGGCTCGATGCTCGACACGGCGGCGATCAACGCCCTGGCGGGCGGCAGCTCCGGCGGCGATCCCGATCCGGGCAACACCGGCAACGACGGCGACTACACCAACGTCGTGGAAGGAACCGCCGCCGGCGAGCAATTGCTTGGCACCAGCGGACGCGACCTCATCCATGGGCTCGGCGGCAACGACACCATCTTCGGCTTCGGCGGCGACGACAAGTTCGAGGGCGGCGACGGCGACGACTACCTTTCCGGCGGCAACGGTTCCTTCAGCGGTTCCGGCAACGACATCCTGATCGGCGGCGCCGGCGTGGATACGCTGGTGGGCGAGGACGGCGACGACCTGCTCATCGGCGGCACCGGCGACGACAAGTACGTGTGGCAGGCCGGCTCCGGCAGTGACGTGATCGACAACACCGGCGGCGGCACCGACTGGCTGTTCTTCAACGGCGTCGCCCGCACGCGGCTCGGCTTCCACCGCGACGGCGACGACCTGGTCATCCGGGTCGACGGCGACGCGGCGCAGCAGGTCCGCGTGCAGGACCACTTCAAGGGCGGCGATCTCGCCATCAGCTACGTCCAGCCGAACGACGGCAATGCCATCCCGGCCTCGCAGTTCGGCAGCCTGCTGACGCCGATGCCGGCGAGCATCGTTTCGGGAGGGACGCAGTCGCTGATGTCGTCCGCCATCCATGCCGCGAGCGGCCCGCTTGCCGTGTCCGGCGAACCGCTGGCCGCCGCGGCTTTCCAGGACGGGGAGCAGGGCGCGGCGCACGGCATGCGCTCGCCGTGGCTGGACTGGCAGGACGACGATGTGCCGTCGCGTGGCTGGCACGGGGAGGCCGGCGCCCGACCCGACCGCAACCTGCACCGGCTGATCGAGGCAATGTCGCGCTTCAGCCCGTCCACGGGCGTGTCGATGGAGCTGCACGACGTCGAGGGAGCGGTGTCCACGCTGGCGGTGGCCTCCTTCGAGGCCCAGCACCGGCACGGTGGGCTGGCGTCGGCCGACCGGCATCCGCTCTAGTTCACGGGTGGCATGGCGCGGGTATCGTCTACGGACGATGCCCGCGTCCTTGCTGGCCCGCTTCGCTGCCCTGGGGGCAGAGCCGGAGGTCCGGTGGCCTGCGGTTCGTGGCGAAGGGAAGCGGGCGTGCCGTGGGAGCGCTTGCAAGTCAGTGGCGACGGAGGACATCGCACTTCTGCCTTGCGCACTTGCGTGAAGTGGCCTTTCAGGGCGACGAGTTCGTCGGCCTCGCAGCCGGTGGCGCAGAACACGGCACCGGGCACCGTGCCAGCCTGCTTCTTCGGCGCGCGGCTCTGTCGATCAGGGGGCAATGGCTCGGCGTTTCACTGCATGGTCGATCATCCCGGCAGGGATGCGTGCAACGAGGTTCCGGCCCGGTTTGCGGTATGTCGACGAGGAACGGGCGATGCCCTGGAGCCGCGTGGAAGACAGACGCGGCAATCCGGAAAGTGCGGCAATCCGGAAAGGAAGAGTCGTCCCGGGGCGTTGCGCCGGCCGATCCTTCGCAGCCTCCCTGCGCGGATCGCAGGGAGGCCGTGGGCGAGGGGCTTACAGGCCGATCGCGGTTTCCGCCTTCACGTACGGCAGGCTGTGCGCCTGGGCCACCGGCTCACAGGTCACCTTGCCTTCGCAGACGTTCAGGCCGTTGCGCAGGTGCACGTCCTGCGCCAGTGCCTGCTTCCAGCCCTTGTCGGCCAGCGCCAGCGCGAACGGCAGGGTGACGTTGTTGAGCGCGAAGGTGGAGGTGCGCGCCACCGCGCCCGGCATGTTGGCGACGCAGTAGTGCACCACGTCGTCGACCACGTAGGTCGGGTCGGCGTGGGTGGTGGCGTGCGAGGTTTCCACGCAGCCGCCCTGGTCGATGGCGACGTCCACGATCACCGAGCCCGGCTTCATGGTCTTGAGCATGTCGCGGGTGACCAGCTTCGGCGCGGCGGCGCCCGGGATCAGCACGGTGCCGATCAGCAGGTCGGCGCGACGCACCAGCTCCTCGATCGCCGAGCGGGTGGAGAACACGGTGGAGATCGCGGTGCCGAACTGGGCCGAGAGGCGCTTGAGCGCGTCGGCGGAACGGTCCACCACGGTGACCTTGGCGCCCATGCCCACGGCGATCGTCGCCGCGTGGCTGCCGGATACGCCGCCGCCCAGGATCACCACCTCGGCCGCCGGCACGCCCGGCACGCCGCCCAGCAGCACGCCGCGGCCGCCCTGGGCCTTCTCCAGCGAGTGCGCGCCCACCTGCGGGGCGAGCCGGCCGGCGACCTCGGACATCGGGGTCAGCAGCGGCAGCGAGCCGTTCGGCGCGGTGACGGTCTCGTAGGCGATGCAGATGGCGCCTGAGGCGATCAGGTCGCGGGTCTGCTCGGCGTCGGGCGCCAGGTGCAGGTAGGTGAACAGGATCTGGCCCTCGCGGAGCTTCTTGCGCTCCACCGCCAGCGGCTCCTTCACCTTCACGATCATGTCGGCCTCGGCGAAGACCTGGTCGGCGTCCCTGGCGAGGGTGGCGCCCGCCGCGACGTAGTCGGCGTCGTTGATGCCCGCGCCCAGGCCGGCGCCCGTCTCAACCAGCACCTGGTGGCCGTGGTGCACCAGTTCCTGGACGGACGACGGAACGAGGCCCACGCGGTATTCGTGGTTCTTGATTTCTTTGGGCACACCGATGCGCATGGCTGGAGGTCTCTCGCTAGTGGGAGGAGGTTGCAGGGCCGGCCCGGGGCCGGAGACGCAGCAGTATGATCGGTGTATTGAGCAATTTCTCGCTTATTTTTTCGCAAATCGTGAGAATGTCTGGAATTCTTGTCCACGAATCTGCGGGAAATTGGAATTTTATGTCACGTTCCGGTCTTGTCCTCGACGAGCGCGATCGCGCGATCCTGCAACTGCTGCAGCAGGACGGGCGGCTGACCAACATGGAGCTGGCCCTGCAGATCAACCTGTCGCCCTCGGCCTGCCTGCGCCGGGTGAAGCTGCTGGAGGAGCGCGGCCTGATCTCGCGCTACGTGATGCTGCTCGACGAGAAGGCCGCCGGCCTGTCCGGCACCGCCTTCGTGCTGGTGACGCTGGACCAGCAGGGCCGCGCCGCGCTGGACGCCTTCGAGGCGGCGATCCAGCGCCATCCCGAGGTCACCGAATGCTGCCTGCTGGCCGGCACGGCCGACTACATGGTGCGCGTGGCCTATGCCGACTCGGCCGACTTCGAGCGCATCCACACCGACATCCTCACCCAGTTGCCCGGCGTGGTGCGCGTGCAATCGACGCTGGCGCTGCGCACGGTGAAGAAGACGACGGCGTTGCCGGTGTGACGATGCCCGGCGCGTCGCGGTGCCTGTTCCATGGCGGGAGCCTTTGGCATCTTCGACCTGTAGCCCCGTCGATCCGCCGCCTGGTTGTGCGGTAGTGGCCGGCTTCGGTCGCGCTCCCGGGGATGCCGGCCGGAAACCGGGTACTGTCTCGCTCGGGGAAGCCGTTTCTGCATCGAGGTGAGCATCCGAATGGCCGGCAACGGGAAACGGAACCGAACGCTTTTCGAGCTGGACCTGCTGCGCGCGCTGGTCACGGTGGCCGATTGCGGAAGCTTCACGGCGGCCTCGGCGCGGCTGCACTCCACCCAGTCGACGGTGAGCCAGAAGGTGCGGCGGCTGGAAGAGATGGCCGGCCACGCCTTGCTGGTGCGCGGCAAGCGCGACGTGCGGCCGACCGACCCGGGCGAGACCGTGCTCGCGTATGCGCGGCGCCTGCTCGCGCTCAACGACGAGCTTCTGGATGCGCTGACCGGCGCCGACGTTGCGGTGACGGTGCGCCTGGGCGTACCCGAGGATTTCGCGGCGGGGCGCACGACCCCGTTGCTCGCCGCCTTCAACCGCAGGCATCCGCAGGTGAAGCTCGAAGTCACCACGGGCCTCAGCCGCGACCTGGCCGGCAGCTACGACCGCGGCGAGCTGGACCTGATCCTCGTCAAGCAGCGCCGCGACAGCCGCGAGTCCGTCGCCCGCTGGCCCGAGCCGCTGCGCTGGATCGACAGCGCGAAGGACCCCGCGTTCGGCCAGGATCCCTTGCCCCTGGTCGCATTCCCGCCGCGCGGGCTCTATCGCGACGAAATGATCGCGGCAGTGGAGGCGCTGGGACGCCGCTGGCGCATCAGCTTCACCAGTTCGAGCCTGTCCGGCATCCAGTCGGCGGTGGCCGGCGGGCTGGGCATCAGCCTGCTGCCGGCGCGCGCCGTCACTGCGGAGCATGCGGTATTGGCGCGCAGGAGCGGCCTGCCGGCGGTCGACACGATGGACGTGGCGCTTCTTTACCGCGCGGCGGCCGACCCGGTGGTGAAGGCGCTGGGGCGCGAGCTTGGCCGCATGCTCGGGCCCGGAAGGAAATAGGCGGAGCGGGAAAGGCGTCGGCACGCCATGGCGCGCGGGCGGGCAGCCGGAGCGGGAGGTTCACGCGCTATCGCATGGCTGCCCGCACGACGCTGGTGCGCGGCGGGCCGGTTCGGCGTCGCGCGCAATGGTGCATTGCCGGCTTGCGGCGGGCGTCTCGGAGCCTGTTCACGATCTATCGGTCGACCCAACTGCCTCGTCGTCATTCCTGCGAACCCCGAAAAGGGGGCAAGAGCAGGAATCCAGTAACTTGATGCTCCAAAGCCCAAAGGCGCTGGATGACCAGCCCTTCGGCTGTTGAAAAGCCCCTCCAGCTTGACCGGCCCTGCGGCCGTTGAGAGCCGCTGGGATGACGTTTCATGGGGGATGCCCGGAGATCGTGAACAGGCGCTCAGGCAGTTCGTCCCGCGCCGGGCACCGCTGCGCCGTCGCGCGGCAGTTCGCCCTTGCGCACGAGGGTCCGGTTGCCGGGCACGCCGGCCACCGCGGCCGCGCCGTTGGGCGCGTCGATCACCAGGAAGGTCGCCTCGTTCCCCGCGCGCAGGCCGTAGTCGCGCTTGCCGAGCACCGCCGCGCCGGCCTCCGTGGCCATGTCGAGCGCGACCAGCAGGTCGTCGTCGGTATAGAAGCCGGAGCGGTAGCCGACCAGGTTCGCGCGCTGGAGCATGTCGCCGTTGCCGTAGGGCCACCAGGCGTCGCGGATGTTGTCGTTGCCGGCGAACACGCGGACGCCGGCACGGCGCAGGCGCAGCACCGGCGGGAACGGGCGGTCGCCCGGTGCGTTGGTCATGATCGCCACGCCGGCCTCCGCCAGAGCCGCGGCGGTGCGGCCGGCCACGTCGGGCGGCACTTCGCCCAGCGCGTAGGCGTGGCTGACCGCGACGCGCCCGGCCATGCCCAGGGCGCGCGTCCGTGCGGCGATGCGCAGCAACTGCTCGATGCCCTGCAACCCGGGTTCGTGGAGGTGGATGTCGATCTTCGCGTCGCGCTTGCCGGCGATGCCGAAGACGACGTCGAGCTGGCCGTCGGCGTCGCCGTCGAACGTGGTGGGGTCGATGCCGCCGACCACCTGGGCGCCCTCCTGCATCGCTGCATCGAGCAGGTCGGCGCTGCCCGGGCACGACATCACGCCGGCCTGCGGGAAGGCCACGATCTCGATGTCGACCAGGCCGCGCCACTTGTCGCGGGCCTCCGTCACCGCGTGGAGATGGGAGAGGCCGGTGGTCGCGTCCACGTCCACGTGGCAGCGCATGGCGATGGTGCCGAACGCCGCCGCCTGCGCGATCAGCGCATCGGCACGCTCGGCCATCGGCCGCGCCTGGGCGATCAGCTTCTTCTCGGCCGCCAGTCGGCCGCGCAGGGTGTCGGCAGGCACGTGCGGCCGCCAGGCGTCGCCCACGAAGCTCTTGTCGAGGTGGATGTGGCCGTCGATGAAGCCGGGCAGCACCAGGCGGCCGCCCAGGTCGACGGTCTCGCGGGCGGTGGCGCAGGCGGCGGGATCGGCATCGACGAAGCGGCCGTCCTGCACGGCCAGGCGCGTGGGGCTGCCATGGATGTCCACGGCGTTGTCGAACAGGCGGTCGATCATGGCACGGTCCCATGGCGGCGGTTGCCGGAAGAAGCCGGGCGGCGCACGACGGTGTCGCGGGCCCGGGCGGGGATGGGCTGCCACCGTATCGCGGGGAATGGTTCATTCGCAAATTAAATGATGCGATGCGTGTCATTCGGAAATGGAATGACTGGCAGGGCGCCGTTTCCTGCCGCCTCGGTATGTTTCGAGCGCCACCGCGACGAACGCCCGGGCCGCCGCGCTGCGATAGCCGTTCTTGCGTTGCAGCAGGATGGCGGTGCGTTCGAGCAGGCCAGGCGTGAGGGAAAGCGCGAAGATGTCGTCGCGCTGCGCGGCAATGGCCGCCGGTAGCAGGCTGGACAGTGCCGTGCGCCGCACGATCTCCACCACCGCGCCGACCGAGTCGGCCTCGATCGAAACCCGCGGCCGGATGCCGTGCTCGCGGCAGCGGCGATCGATCTGCCCGCGCGTCTCGAACTCGCCGGAGAGCAGCACCAGCGATTCGTCGGCCAGGGCCGGCAGCCGGACGGAGCGTCGCCGCGCGAGGGGATGCGCCTTGCCGACGACGAGGGCGAGGGTTTCCGTCAGCAGGGTTTCGGCCTCGATGTCCGGCGAGCGCGGCGCATCGAAGGCGATGCCGACGTCGAGGCGGTTGTCGTCGAGCTGGTCTTCCATGCGTTCCTGCGGCATTTCCCGCACGGTCAGCGCGATGCGCGGGTGGCGCCGGTGGAACGCCTCCGCCAGCGGGCCGACCAGGTAGGACGCGAAGGTCGGCGCCAGGCCGAGGCGAAGCGTGCCGCGGCTGAGGTCCTGCACGTCGTGCAGCGCGCGCCTGCCGGCTTCGAGGTCTTGCAGCGCGCGGCGCGCGTAGCCCAGGTAGGCCTCGCCGGCATCGGTGAGGCGCGTCGCGCGCCCCGAACGGTCGAACAGCGGCGTGCCCAGGGATGCTTCGAGCTGCCGGATCTGCTGCGACAGGGCCGGCTGCGAAACGTACAGGGCGGCGGCCGCGCGTGTGAACCCGCCGTGCTCGGCCACGGCGAGGAAGTAGTTGATGTGGCGCAGGAGCATGTGTGGACTCCATAAGTCAGGCCTATGGATTCCATAATAAATCGGTCTTTTACGTTATGTGTTGTGGCGCGTAACGTGTGCGCCATCGATTGCGACGGTCCGGGGCGCTGGCATGAGTGGTGCCAGTGGCGGCTTCTGGAGCCCCAAGAGCCCGTTCACGACCTATCCGTGGGTCTAGCCGTTCTTGCGCCATTCCTGCGAAAGCAGGAATCCAGTGACTTGATGCTTNCCCAAAGCCCAAAGCCCAAAGCCCAAAGCCCAAAGCCCAAAGCCCAAAGCCCAAAGCCCAAAGGCGCTGGATCCCAGCTTGACCGGCCCTGCGGCCGTTGAAGGCCGCTGGGATGACGCTTCGGGGGCCTGGAAATAGTGAGCAAGCTCTAATGAAGACGCAGGTGTCGAGGATGTCTTGCCTCATTGCCGGACAGTCTTCGTTCGAACCGCCATCGCGGTAAGCCTTTCCCTGCCGCGATCCCCGTAAGGAAACCAGCCGGCACCCCAAGCCGCGCCCCTAGGCCATTGCCCCATGGCCATCACCCCCAAGAGGTACCCCCATGGATTTCGTACAACGCACCATCGACCTGGCCATGAAGAACGTGGAGGAGGGCGGCCGCCCGTTCGCCACTGTCATCGCGCGCAACGGCGAGATCGTCGCCGAAAGCCCGAACCGGGTGGCGCAGACCCGCGACCCGACCGCCCACGCCGAGATCCTGGCCGTGCGCGAGGCCTGCATGAAGCTGGACACGGAGCACCTCGCGGATTGCGACATCTACATCCTCGCCAGCCCGTGCCCGATGTGCCTGGGCTCGCTGTACTACTGCAGTCCGCGGCAGGTGATCTACGTCACCACGCGCGAGGACTACGCGCCGTTCTACCGCGACGACCGCAAGTATTTCGAGCTGGACACGTTCTACGCCGAATACGCCAAGCCGGTCGGCGAGCGCCGCCTGCCGATGCGGCAGCACCGGCACGAAGGCGCCATCGAGGTGTACCGGCGCTGGCGGCAGCTCAACGGCTGACGGAGAAGGTCGCCGCTGCATGAGCGGGGAGGCGGCCTGCACTGCTGCCACGGCGCGATGGCGGGCAGCGATGCCGCGTTCGCATCGCTTTCTTTTCCGTGGTGCCGCAAGGAGGCGCCGAGGCATGCCCCGGGTTCCCCGGGGGCATCCTCGAATGGCGTGACCACTTCGACCGCGGAGCCGCGCTGGAAGGCATCGGCGATCGTGCGACGCCCGGCCCGCGCCGGCGCGTGCGCGCCGCGTGACGCCGCCGCTCATGCGTCGCGGGACGCGGCCGGCGACGTGCCGATCCGCCGCAGCGGCAGGCCGGCCATCAGGTTGCGTTCGATCTGTTCCAGGGTGACGCCCTTGGTCTCGGGCACCAGCCAGAAGGTCAGCGCGATGAAGACGAGGTTCAGCGCCGCGTAGAGCCAGAAGGTGGACGCGCTGCCGATGCCGTCGAGCAGCGTCAGGAAGGTCGCGCCCACCACCATGTTGGCGATCCAGTTGGTGAAGGTGGAGCAGCCGATGCCGAAGTCGCGCCCCTTCAGCGGCTGCACTTCCGAGCACAGCGTCCAGATCAGCGGGCCGGCCGACATCGCGAAGCCGACGATGAAGAGCAGCAGCATCGCCACGGTGAACAACTGCTGCGCCGGCGTGGCGATGCCCGCGTGCATCATCGCNCCCAGGCCCGCCGCCATCACCGCGAAGCCGGCGTACAGGATCGGCTTGCGGCCGAGCCGGTCGACCAGGCCGATCGCGATGAAGGTGGCCAGCACGTTGGTGAGGCCGACGATGGCGGTGAACCAGAGCTGCGCCTGCGGGTCGTAGCCCATCTGCTCGAAGATCCGCGGCGCGTAGTACATCACCACGTTCATCCCGGTGAACTGCTGCATCAGTTGCAGCAGGATGCCCAGGCCCACCGAGCGGCGGAAGTTGGCGTTCTCCAGGAACAGGTGCCAGCCGCGCTGCGGCGTGCCGAGCTGCTCGGCGATGTCGGCCATCTCGCGCTCGGCCTGCGTCGCCTCGCCGCGCAGGCGCAGCAGCACCTCGCGCGCGTGCTGGGTGCGGCCGCGCATCATCAGCCAGCGCGGGCTGTCCGGCAGCAGGAACAGGCCGAGCAGGAACGCCACGCCGGGGATCGCGATCACGCCCAGCATCCAGCGCCAGTTGCCGCTGTAGCTGAAGGCGGTGTCGGAGAGGAAGGCCACCAGGATGCCGATGGTGATCATCAGCTGGTAGAGCGAGATCATCGCGCCGCGGATCTTCTCCGGCGCCACCTCGGCCAGGTACAACGGCGCGGTGAAGGTGGCGATGCCGATGGCCAGGCCGAGCACGAAGCGCGCCGCGATCAGCATCTGCGCCGAGCCCGCCGCGCCGCACAGCAGCGAACCGGCGACGAACAGCACGGCGCCCAGGATCAGCGAGCGCTTGCGGCCGAGCCGCGCCGACATCCAGGAGGCGCCGAGCGCGCCGACGGCCGCGCCGAGCATCATCGCGCTGACGATCCATTCGATCGTGCGGTTGGAAACCTGGAACTCCTTCTGGATGAAGGACGTCGCGCCGGAGATCACGCCGATGTCCAGTCCGAACATCAGCCCCGCCAGCGCGGCGAGGATGCAGGTGAACACGGCGGTGGTGCGCGCGCGGCTGGCGGAAGGTGTCGCTGCTGCATTCATCGGATCGTTCCTGCGTGGATGGATGGCGATGGTTGGAAGGTGGCGAGGTCGAAGTGGCGGCGTTGAAGGTAGGGCGTGAAAGACGGTGGGTGGAGGCGTCGGCGTTAGCCCGGGCGGCCGGCGAAGCGCGGTTCCGGCAGGCCGGCCACGCCGGGTCGCCAGCGGAACAGCGCGCCCGCGAGCGGATCGCCGCGCAGTTGCGCGGGATCGAGCCCGTCGCGCGCGCTGGTGAGGTAGAGCGTATCGAGCGCCGGGCCGCCGAAGGCCGGGCGGGTCGGCTGGCGGGCCGGCACCGGCACCACCGTGCGCACCGCGCCGTCCGGTCCGTAGCGCACCACCCGGCCCAGCCCCCACTGCGCGTTCCACAGGCAGCCCTCGGCGTCGACGCAGGAGCCGTCCGGTTCGCCGGATACCTCGCCCAGGTCGGCGAACGGCCGCGGCGGGCCCAGCGTATCGCCGTAGTCGCAGCAGTGGATGCGGCGGGTGGACGAGTCGCAGAAGTACAGCGTGGCGCCGTCGGGGCTGAAGGCGAGGCTGTTGCTGATCGCCACCGCGGGCAGCGGCAGGCGCTCCAGGCGCAGCCCGGCGTCCAGCCGCCAGAAGCCGCCCAGGCGCTGCCGGGGGCTGCCGGCCGCGGGCTCGTGCAGGGTGCCGAAGACGAAGCGGCCCTGGCGGTCGCAGGCGCCGTCGTTGCAGCGCGTGGGCAGGCCGGGCTCGACCGCGTGCAGGGGGCGCAGCGCGCCGTCGGCGAGGCGGAAGAAGGCCAGCCGCGAGGCCAGCGCCAGCAGCAGCCAGCCCTCGTCCTCGCACAGCGCGAACGAGGCCAGCCGCTCGGGCAGCGTCCATTGCGCCAGGACGCCGTCGGCGGGGCGCAGGCGGAACAGCGTGGCGCGCTGGATGTCGGTCCAGTACAGCGCCTGGGCGCGCTCGCACCAGAGGATGCCTTCGCCCAATACGTTGGCGGCGTCGAGCGCGACCTCCACCGCCGGCGCCGTCATACCCAGCCGCCGTCCACGATGAAATCCTGCCCGGTGCACATGCGGCTGTCGTCGGCGGCCAGGAACAGCGCGGCGCGCGCCAGGTCGTCGGCGCGCAGGAAGCCGGGCAGGCACTGCATCCGTGCGATCTCCGCGCGGCCGGCGTCGTCCAGCCACAGCCGCGCCTGCTTCTCGGTGATCGCCCAGCCGGGCACCAGCGCGTTGATGCGGATGCGGTGGCGGCCCAGCTCGCGCGCCATGCCGTTGACGAAGCCGTGCACCGCGGCCTTGGCGGCGGCGTACAGCGGATAGCCGCCGTTCTTCTGCATCCAGCCGGTGGAGCCCAGGCAGACGATCGAGCCGCCGCCGAGTTCGCGCATGTCAGGGATCACCGCCCGGGTGGCGAATACCTGGTGGCGCAGGTTCACCGCGATGCTGCGTTCGAAGCCGGCCGCGTCGATCCCGTCGAGCGTGTGGCGGGCGTCGTCGGCGGCGTTGTTGACCAGCACGGCGACCGGCCCGATGCGCTCGCGCGCCGCCGCGACGGCCGCGTGCAAGGCGTCCAGGTCGGTGAGGTCGCAGTGCAGGTAGTGCGGCGCGTGCGGCACCTCGCCGAGCGTACCGAGCAGCGCGGCGGCGCCGGCGTCGTCCACGTCCAGGAAGGCCACCCGCGCGCCCTGACGCGCGAACTGCCCGACGAAGGCCGCGCCGATGCCGCTGGCGCCGCCGGTGACCAGCACGCTGCGGCCGGCCAGGCTGGGGTAGGTGGCGTAGGCGGGCATCGCGCCGTCTCCTGCGGTATCGGTAGCCATGGAACCGGGGCCTACCATTCGGCGACGCTGCCGTCGTCGTGGCGCCACAGCGGGTTGCGCCAATCATGGCCGGCCGCGGCGCGCTCGGCCACGTAGTCCTCGTTGATCTCGATGCCCAGGCCGGGGCCGCCGGGGATCGCCACGTAGCCGTCCTCGTAGGCGAACACGTCGCGCGCGGCGACGTAGTCGAGCAGGTCGTTCGAGGTGTTGTAGTGGATGCCCAGCCCCTGTTCCTGGATGAAGGCGTTGTGGCACACCGCGTCCAGTTGCAGGTTCGCCGCCAGCGCGATCGGCCCCAGCGGGCAGTGCAGGGCCAGCGCGACGTCGTAGGCCTCGGCCATCGCGGCGATCTTGCGCGTCTCGGTGATGCCGCCGGCGTGCGAGGGGTCGGGCTGCACGATGTCCACGCCGCCGGTCTGCAGCACGCGCTTGAAGTCGTAGCGCGAGTACAGGCGCTCGCCCAGCGCGATCGGCGCGGGCGCGATCGCCGCCAGCTCGGGGATCGCCTCCAGGTGATCGGACAGCACCGGCTCCTCGATGAACATCAGCTTGTACGGCGCCAGCTCGCGCATCAGCACCTTGGCCATCGGCTTGTGCACGCGGCCGTGGAAGTCCACGCCCAGGCCGATCTCCGGGCCGACCGCGTCGCGCACTGCCTGCACGTTCTCCAGCACGCGCTCCACCTTGGCGTGGCTGTCGACGAAGTGCATTTCCTCGGTGCCGTTCATCTTCACCGCGGTGAAGCCGCGCTCCACCGCGGCCTTCGCGGCGCGGGCGGTGTCGGCCGGGCGGTCGCCGCCGATCCACGAATAGACGCGGATGCGCTGGCGCACCGGGCCGCCGAGCAGCTCGTGCACCGGCACGCCCAGGTGCTTGCCCTTGATGTCCCACAGCGCCTGGTCGATGCCGGCGATGGCGCTCATCAGGATCGGGCCGCCGCGATAGAAGCTGCCACGGTACATCACGTTCCACAGGTCTTCGACGTGGCGCGGGTCCTTGCCGACCAGGTACTCGGACAGCTCGTCCACCGCCGCGGCGACGGTGCGCGCGCGGCCCTCGACGATCGGCTCGCCCCAGCCGCTGATGCCGGCGTCGGTGTCGATGCGCAGGAACAGCCAGCGCGGCGGCACCTGGAAGGTGGTGAGTCGGGTGATCTTCATGCACGGTGTTCCTGTGACTTGATGGATAGGCCGCGCCACGCCTGCGCGAACGCGTGGGCGCGGCGCGCGACCTCGGCGGCGTCCAGGCCCGGCGCGTACAGCGACGTGCCGATGCCGAAGCCCTGCGCCCCGGCGGCGACCCACGGCGCCATGTTGCCGGGCTCGATGCCGCCCACGGGCAGCACCGGCATCTCGCGCGGCAGCACCGCGCGCCACGCCTTGAGCCCTTCGGGCCCGACCTGGCCGGCCGGGAACAGCTTCAGCCCGTCGGCGCCGGCGGCCAGCGCGGCGAACGCCTCGGTGGGCGTGGCGACGCCGGGCGTGCACAGCAGGCCGGCGGCCTTGGCGGCGCGGATCACGGCCGGGTCGGCGTGCGGCATCACCGCCAGCCGGCCGCCGGCCGCGGCCACGTCCTGCGCCTGCGCCGGGCCCGTCACGGTGCCGGCACCGACCAGGCAGGCGTCGCCCAGCGCCGCGGCGAGGGCGCGGATGCTGTCCAGCGGCTGCGGCGAATTCAGCGGCACCTCGACGATGCGGAAACCCGCCCCGGCCAGCGCCCGGCCCACGGCCACGGCCTCGTCGGGCCGGATGCCGCGCAGGATGGCGACGAGGGGAAGCGGTTCGAGCCAGGCGTTCAGCACGGCGAAGACTCCTCGGACGCGGGTCGTCCGCGATCATGGACCAGGCCGATCCGGCCGGCGACATGCCACAGCCCGAGGGCCGCGGCATCGGCCACCGGCGGCGCCAGCGCGAGCCCGAAGCGCGCAGCGGCCTGGCGATAGCGCTCGCACAATGCGGGCTCGCCGATCAGTCCGGGCGCCTCGCCGGGCGGCGGCAGGCCGCCGGCCAGCGCGCTGCGGAACTCCTCGCCGATCAGCAGGCCGGACAGGTAGTCGGGCACCTCGGCGGGCGCCAGCGCGCCTTCGAGCATCAGCGCGCGCGTGGCGAACAGCCGGCTGGTTGCACCCTGTGCGCCGCTGTCGCGCGCCGCATCGACGCCGCGCGCGAACGCGGCGGGCGAGACCGCTTCCGCGATGCCCGCGCCGAGGATGGAGTGCTCGCGCAGCAGGGCATACAGCTCGCCGGTCAGGTAGGTGCGGAAGCCGGTCACCGCTCTGCCTTCGACGGTCGCCCACTTGCTGTGCGTGCCGGGCAGGATCCAGGCGCTGCGGGCAGCGGAGGCGGGGCGCTGCGCGACGGCCCCGAGCAACTGGGTTTCCTCGCCGCGCATCACGTCCGGTGCCGTTGGATTGCGCAGGCCCGGCACGATGTGCAGGTCCATGCCGTCGGCGGCGCGCAGGCGGCGCACCGCCGCGCACAGTGCATCGGCACCGGCCGGCAGGTCGACGTAGGGCGCTTCGAGCCATCCGCCGCGGCTACCCACCATGCCGCAGGCGAGCCGCGGCAGCGCGGGCCAGCCTGCGGTGACGTCGGCCAGCGCGGCCTCGTAGCCGCCGGCGGGCAGGCTGCGGATGCCCCAGGGCCGCGTGCGCGTGTCCTGCACACGGCCGGCGCCGTCGAAGCGGTAGGCGCGCAGCCGGGTGGTGCCCCAGTCGAGCCCGATCAGGCCGTCCATGGGAGCGGCCTTTGCGCCGGAGCCGGCACGGTTTGCGCGCTGCGCGTCATGGCGAGGCGTCCTTCCGCGCCGCGCCCTTCCAAGCCGCGTCCTTCCAGACCACCGCCTGCGCCGGCGCCAGCGGCAGCTGGCCGTGCACGATCTTCGCGCCGGCGGGCAGCGCGGGCGAGAACGGCTGCGGGTTGTAGTCGACCATGAAGTCGTAGCCGCCGCGCCATTCGTGGAACACGCCGGTGGGCAGGTCCTCGATCGCCACGCCCGCGCGCCGGTACGCGTCGCGCACGAGCTGGCGCTCCAGCGCGCCGTCGTCGGTGGACACGCCGATCATGGTGACGCTGCCCTTGCCGAGCCGCCGGGTGGTGGCGGCCGCCTTGCCGGCGTAGTAGTGGTCGGCATAGGTGGCGAGCACCTCGGTGCCGGGGCGCGGCGACAGGATGTCGGCCCAGCGGTGCCACGCGTGGCGCTTGCCGCCCGCTTCGACGTTGCCGTCGGCGCTGGACGGCAGCATGTCGAAGCCGTCCACGTCGGCGCCGATCAGGTCGAGGATCGGCGCCGACCACGGTCCTTCGTGGAAGTGGCCAAGGGCGTTCTTCTGGCCGGTGCGGGCGGTGAGGATCAGGTGGCCGCCGCGCTCCGCGTAGCGCCGCCATTTCTGCGCCAGCGCCTCGCTCACCATCTGGTAGGCCGGCGCGATCAGGAACGGGTAGCGGTCGAAGTCGTCGCCTTCGGCGACGAAATCCATCGGCGCGCCGGTGCTCTTCACCGCCAGCGTGTAGCCGTTGCGGTAGGCCCAGGTATGCCACAGCGTGGTCTGCGGCTGGATCTCCAGGTCCCAGAACACGTCGTGGCTCCACAGGTAGCCGGTGGAGCGCGCGGCCATCGCGGCGGGCAGCCGCGCGCGGTCGTCCAGCTTGCCCTCCAGCGCCTTGATCGCGTGCATCGCGTCGACGAACTCGCGGCCGGTGCGCGACAGCGTCACGCCGTCGGTGCCGACGATGCCCTCGTGGTACATCTCGCTGCCGCGCAGCGGGTGGCGGTAGCGGTAGGTGCTCAGCAGCGAGGCGCCGGAGGCGAACGCGTGCCATATCCACATGCCGACCGCGCCCGGCGCCGGCTGCGGGTTGATCCCGCCCCAGTTGACCTGGCCCGGCTGCAGCTCCATCACGCCGAAGGTGCCGGTGATCGGGCGGAAGTAGGCGGCGGCCTCCATCAGGTTGGCCGGCCGGCCGATCGCGTAGCTGTCGCCGCCCAGGGCGTTGCCGCCGGCCACCGGGTAGAGGGTGAAGGTGGTGAAATCCAGCTTGCGGGTGCGGCGCGGGTCGGTCGCGGTGGTGACGTTGGTGTAGTTGGTGGTCACCCACTGGTCCGGGTCGGCGTACTTCTTGATGATCTGCGCCTGCTCGTCGAGGAAGCGCGCGGTGATGTCGGCCTGGAAGCGGGCCAGGTCGAGCAGGGCGTGCGGGCTGAGCTTGTCCTCCGCGGCCAGCGTCGCGTTGGGCAGCAGCACCTGGTCGAGGCTGGTGTAGCGGCTGCTCCAGAACGAGCCGCTCCAGACCGCGTTGAGCCCGTCGACGTTGCCGTACTTCTCGCGCAGCCAGCCCTGGAAGGCGCGACGCGCGCTGTCGCTGAAATCGGGGAAGCTGCCCGGCTCGTTGTCGACCTGCCAGCCCCATACGCGCGGATCGTGGCCGTAGTGCTGCGCCATCGCGGCGACCACCCTGGCGACGAAGGCGCGGTAGCGCGGGTTGGTCAGCGAGACCTCGGCGCGGATGCCGTGCTCGTGGCGCTGCCCGTGCTCGTCGACGCGGTAGACCTCCGGGTAGCGCTCGCCCATCCATGCCGGCGGCGCGGCCGAAGGCGTGCCCAGGATCACGCGCAGCCCGGCCTTGTGCGCCAGCTCGATCGCGTGGTCGAGCCAGGCGAAGTCGAAGCGGCCTTCCTCCGGTTCCAGATAGGTCCAGCTGAACTCGGCCATGTGGGTGAAATCGAAGCCGAGCCGGGCGATCCCGTCCAGGTCGCGCTGCCATTGCCCGCGCGGCCACTGTTCCGGGTAGTAGAACACCCCGAAGCTCATCGGCTCGCGCTGGTGCAGCAGGGCGGCGCCCTGGGCGTGCGGCTGGCCGGCCGCCGCGGCGGCGGTGCCGAAGATCGTCAGGGCGGTGGCGAGGACCGTGGCGAGCAAGGGTCGGAACATGGGCTAGCCTTGAGGGTCGGATTAATTTGTCAAATTATACTACCATTGGACTTGCCGCAATCCCGGCGAGCGAGCTGGACGATGGACATCCT
Source organism: Frateuria sp. Soil773 (assembly GCF_001428405.1). Lineage (GTDB taxonomy): Bacteria > Pseudomonadota > Gammaproteobacteria > Xanthomonadales > Rhodanobacteraceae > LMSL01. The sequence continues at coordinate 57,844 of NZ_LMSL01000039.1, read as the reverse complement.
GACGACGGACGAAGCCCTGAAACTGGCCCGGCGCCACTGGCGCATCCATGGCGAAGCCAGCCCGCTGCCATCCTACGCGGACCAGAACTTCCGCATCCGCGCCGATGGCGGCGACTACGTGCTGAAGGTGGCGCATCCGTCCTGGTCGCGCCAGGACATCGACCTGGAAAACCGGGCGATGATGGCGCTGGCGGCGCGCGAGCCGTCCCTCGGCTGCCCGCGGGTCCAGCCCGCGGCGGACGGCGGGCACCTGCTGACGGTGCCGGTCGCCGGCCGGGACCTGCTGGTGCGCATGCTCAGCTACGTGCCGGGCGCGACCTATGCGGCATCGGTCGGCGGCCTGGCGCCGGACCGGCGCGCGGCGCTGCACGCAAGCCTGGGGCGCGCGGTGGGCCGGCTGACCCGCGGGCTGGCCGGCTTCGAGCATCCCGCCGCCGGCCGCACGCACGACTGGAACCTGATGCGGCTGCCGGCCCTCGCGGACGAGGCCGGCCACGTCGCCGGGGCGGACGTGCGCGCCGTCGTGCAGGCCGAGGCCGATGCCTTCCGCGCCGCGTTGCCGCGCTGGCGCGAGGAACTGCCGGTGGCGGTGCTGCACAACGACGCCAACGACCTGAACGTGATCGTCGCGGACGACGGCGCCGGCGGAAAGCACGTCAGCGCGGTGATCGACTTCGGCGACATGTGCACCAGCTTCCGCCTGGCCGACCTGGCGATCGCCTGCACCTACGCCATGCAGCACGAGGCCGACCCGGTCGGCTGCGCGCAGCGCATCGTCGGCGGCTACCTCGCCGAGCAGCCGCTGCTGCGCCGCGAGCTGGAAAGCCTGCACGGGTTCATCCTGGCACGGCTGTGCCAGAGCGTCCTGATGGCGACGCGCAGCCAGCGCGAGCAGCCGGACAACCCCTTCGTGCTCGTGTCGCAGCAAGGCGTGCGCCGGCTGCTGCTCGGGCTGGCCGGCGTCGAGCGCGACGCCATCGTGCGCCCCTTCCTGGAATCGAGCCATGACTGAGACTCCCGTTCCCGCCCCGCGCATCGCGCCGGAACGCAGCAACGAGGACATCCTCGCGCTGCGCCGCGAGCACCTCAACCCGACGCTCAGCGTGGCCTACCGCGAGCCGCTGAAGATCGTGCGCGGCGAAGGCGTATGGCTGTACGACCAGCACGGGCAGGCCTACCTGGACATGGTCAACAACGTGTGCCACGTGGGCCACTGCCATCCCCGCGTGGTCGCGGCGGGGCAGGCGCAGATGGCGCGGCTCAACACCAACACCCGCTACCTGCACGATAACCTCGTCGAGTACGCGCTGCGGCTCACGGCAACCCTGCCGGCGCCGCTGTCGGTGGTGTTCCTCACCAATTCCGGCACCGAGGCGAACGACCTGGCGCTGCGCCTGGCGCGGGCGCACACGCGGGCGCAGGGTGCGCTGGTGGTGGACCATGCCTACCACGGCCACTCGCCCTCGATGATCGAGCTGAGCCCGTACAAGTTCGACGGCAAGGGCGGAGCGGGGCAGAGCGCGCACGTGGCCGTGCTGCCGATGCCCGACGTCTACCGCGGCCGCTACGGCGACACGCCGGATGCCGGCCGCCGCTACGGGCAACTGGCGGCGCCGGCGATCGGGGAACTGCGCGAGCGCGGCGTGGCGCCGGCGGTGTTCTACGGCGAGTCGCTGCTCGGCTGCGGCGGGCAGATCGTGCCGCCGGACGGCTACCTGGCCGAGGTCTACGCGGCGGTGCGCGCGGCGGGCGGCGTGTGCCTGGCCGACGAGGTGCAGGTGGGCTTCGGCCGCGCGGGCGACCACTTCTGGGCGTTCGAGCGGCAGGGCGTGGTGCCCGACATCGTCACGCTGGGCAAGCCGATCGGCAACGGCCACCCCGTCGGCGCGGTGGTCACCACCCAGGAAATCGCAGCCAGCTTCGTCACCGGCATGGAGTACTTCAACACCTTCGCCGGCAACCCGGTGTCCTGCGCCATCGCGCTGGCGGTGCTGGACACGATCGAGGAAGAAGGATTGCAGGCCAACGCGCTGCGCGTGGGCGATTTCCTGATGGACGGGCTGCGCGAGCTGCAAGGGCGCTTCGAGGCGATCGGCGACGTGCGCGGCTGCGGCCTGTTCATCGGCGCGGAGTTCGTGCGCGACCGCGCCGGACGGCAGCCCGACGCGGCGCGCGCGCGTGCGGTGGTGGAGGCGATGAAGGCGCGCCACGTACTGCTCTCCACCGACGGCCCCGACGACAACGTGCTCAAGATCAAGCCGCCGGTGGTGTTCAGCCAGGCCAACGCCGAGGAATTCCTGCACAAGCTGGAGGCGGCGCTGCGCGAGGCCTGATGCGGCGCCGCGCGCAGCCCCTCGCCGCCGCCCCGCCGTCGCCTCCGCCGTCATTCCAGCGAAAGCTGGAATCCAGTGCCTTAGGGGGCATGGACTTCCGCCTGCACAGACCTGCTCCGGAAAACGCCGCGCGAAACACCGAGAGAAAGCCGCATGACCGCCGTCACCGTACACCGCCGTACGCAGCGGAACGGAGCGACGTCAGACGCGCTCAGCGCGCCTTGCGTCCGTTCCTGCGCCGCCGCTTGGCGAGGTTGGCGCGCGAATCGTCGATCATCGCCTGCATCGCCCGGCGGGCCGCCTCGGGCTGGTTGCGGCGGATCGCGTCGAGCACCTTGCGATGGTGCGGCAGCGAATACTTGAAGTCGCCGGCCGTCTGCGCCGACAGCACGAAGAACATCCCCAGCACGCTCTCGATCACCGAGAACAGCGAGGCCATCAGCTCGTTGCCGGTGGCGCGCAGCACGGCGTTGTGGAAGCGCAGGTCGGCGGCGGCCCATGCCTTGGCGTCCGGCGCCAGTTCCATCTGGCGGTAGGCGCTGTCGATCTCGGCCAGTTGCCCGTCGCTGCGGCGTTGCGCGGCGGCGGCGGCCGCCGCCGGCTCGATGACCTCGCGCATCTCCACCAGCTTCTCGATGAAGTCGTCGGTGGGCATGGTGGCGCAGCGCCAGGACAGCACATCGGCGTCGAGCTGGTTCCACGCCTCGGTGGGACGGATCCGGGTGCCGGTCTTCGGGCGGGCCTCGATCAGGCCCTTGGCCGCCAGCACCTTCAGCGCCTCGCGCAGGGCGTTGCGGCTCACCTGCATGCTTTCGGCGAGGGTGTCCTCGCGCGGCAGCACGTCGCCTGGCTTCAGCTCGCCGCCCACGATCCTCGTGCCCAGTTCGCGGACTACCTGGCCGTGCAGACTGCGTGGATCCGTCGCTTTCATGCTGGATTCTTCTCTCGCGGGAGGTGGCATCCGCCACGGGGCGTGCGGCATGCCCCGGGCGCCGCCGGTGGTGGCGGACGCCTTCGCGTGCCGCGGTGCGGCGTCCTCCGGTAACTATACAGACAGCGGCCCGGTTTCAGTTCGCGTCTTCGCCGGGAGCGGGCGGGCGTGCCGCTATGGAGCCGTGCCTCGCGCCCCTGCCTGCCGCCTTCCTTGCCGCAGCGTCGGATGTCGTTCCGGCTCGCCGGATGGTGCATCCGGCCGCGGGGGTTGTCCGGCGTGCCTCGCGTTGCCGCGCCCCGATTCCCGCCCATGCGGGCTGCCTGCGTTCCATGCCGATGGCCGGCTCGCCGTCGCCATGGGCGGTGCGATGGCCGACCGCGCCATTGCCGATGCCCGGCCCGGGTCCGTTACTTTTGACGTATTGTACTATTGTAGTACAAATAGAAAAATCTGCGTTAGGATGCAGGGCATGCCCGGGGAAGCGCGGCATGCGACCAGGAGCGGCGCCGGCCGGACGCCGGACAGCGATGTCGGACAACCGAGGTTGGTCAATCCCGGGCAGCGCGCCGTCGCGCCTGCCCGAAGCCACGAAGAACGCAACCGTTCACACGTTCCGGGGAGGAACTCTCGAAATGAATGCTTGGAAGAAGCTCGACCGGCGGGCCCTGGCCACCGCCATCGGCGCCGTGCTGGTGGCCGGCGCGCTGCATGCCCAGGACGCGCCTTCGCAGGACCCCGCGCCGCCGCCCCAGACGAAGCCGGCGGCCGAACAGCGGCAGCATCCGTCGTCCGCGGAGAAGACCGCGCAGACCCTTGACCAGGTGGTGGTCACCGGCAACTCGGCGGCCGGCGGCATCCGCAAGATCGACGCCAGCTATTCGATCACCACGGCGACGCTGCAGCAGATCAAGGAACTGAACCCGGTCAGCGTGGCCGACCTGCTGAAGGTGTCGCCGGGCATCTACCCGGAATCCTCCGGCGGCCAGACCGGCGCCAACATCGAGGTGGCCGGCTTCCCGTCGGACAGCGGCGCCCCGTTCGTCACCATGCAGCTCAACGGCTCGCCGCTGTTCCCGAAATGGGACTACTTCACCGACGCGATGGTCCGCCTGGACGACACCATCGACCGCCTCGAAGCGGTGCAGGGCGGCACCTCGGTGCTGTACGGCAACGGCCAGCCGGGCCTGATCGCCAACTTCATCCTGCGCGAGGGCAGCAGCACGCCCACCGGCGACATCGGCGTCACCTACGGCTCGGAAGGCATGGTGCGCCTCGACGGCTTCTACGGCTTCCCCATCGGCGGCAAGGACAGCGGCTGGTACGGCAGCATCGGCGGCTTCTGGCGCAAGTCAGACGGCGTGCGCGACCCCGAGTTCGCGGCCGACAAGGGCGGCCAGCTCACCGCCACGCTGAGCCACGACCTCGACCATGGCTCGGTGATGTTCTACGCGCGCGCGCTGAAGGACAAGAACCAGTTCGTCACCGACACGCCGATCCTCAACCCCGGCCCCGGCAAGTTCTCCAAGTACCCGGGCTTCGACCCGCTGACCGGCACCTTCGGCAGCAACGCCAACCGCCGCCAGTTCTTCGAGCTGGCGCCGTGCTTCACCGCGGGCTGCTCGCCGGCCGGGCACCGCATCGACATGGCCAACGGCCAGGGCGGCGACGTGCACATGCTGGGCGGCAACCTGGACCTGGATTTCGACAGCGGCTGGTCGCTCTCCGACAAGCTGCTGTTCGTGGCCGGCAACATGGACACCACCGCCTTCTTCAGCACCGGCGACAACCCGACCACGCTGGGCAACTTCATCGACGACGCGGCCGATTCGTTCGGCCTGCCCGCGGGCATGACGGCCACGGCGACCTACCGCGACGGCCGCCCGGCGGACATGAACGAGAACGTCACCGTCCAGAACCCCGAATACATCCACAAGAAGATCCAGTCGATCAGCAACGAATTCCGCCTGAGCAAGGAGCTGTTCGAGGGCAACCGGCTCACCTTCGGCAACTACACGGCGGTGTACTCCGAGGAGCACTCGGAGGAGGCCGGCCTGAACATGCTGCTGCAGGCCCGCAACAATCCCGACCCGATCGTGGTGACCCTGTCCGACGGCACCCGCCGCTACGCCATCACCGACGGCCAGGGCCTGTACTGGAACAGCCAGCCGCAGTCGTGGATGGCGTTCAACGAGCACTGGCATGCGACCACCACCGCGTTCTACCTGGCCGACGAGTGGAACATCGGCAAGTGGCGCCTGGACGGCGGCGTGCGCGTGCACCACGACAAGATCGACGGCTGGCGCCAGAACACCGCCTCGGGCGACCTCGACGCCAATCCGGACACGGTCTACAACAACAACGCCAGGTACCTGATCGACAGCTACCGGCGCCCCTCCAGCTCGCGCACGGCGCCGTCCTGGACGATCGGCGCGAACTACACGATCAACGACAACATGAGCGCCTACGCGCGCGTCAACCGCGGCGTGTTCCTGCCCAGCTTCGACGACGTGGCGAGCCTGCCGGACGCGCCGATCGAGAAGATCAACAACATGGAGGTGGGCTTCAAGTACCAGGCGCCCTGGATCTTCGCCGACGTCAGCGCCTACCGCCGGCTGTTCCACGGCGTGCCGTACTCGATCAACCTGCCCACCGGCCGGGTCGACCTGGTCTACGGCTCGGTGACCAAGGGCCTCAACGCGGCGGTGACGGTCAAGCCGTTCGAGAACTTCTCGGTCGCGCTGAGCGGCAACTACATGGACGGCCACTACTCCGACTACGCCGACTGCGTACCCTACGTGGCCCAGGACGGCAGCGACCAGTGCACCAGCATCAACGGCATGACGCTGGACCGCCAGCCGAAGGTGCAGTACCGCCTCACGCCGGCCTACCTGATCCCCACCGGCTGGGGCAGCGTGAAGCTCTGGGTCACCTACGAGCACGTCGGCAACCGCTACGGCGACCAGATCGAGCAGCAGCCGCTGGGGCAATACCACGACATCAGCATCGGCGCGATCGCCAACGTCGGCAAGCACTGGGTGCTGACCCTGCGCGGCAGCAACATCACCAACGAGATCGGCATCACCGAGGGCAACGCGCGCCTGTTCGGCTTCGCCAGCAGCGGCGGGGTGATCCTCGCACGCTCGATCGAGGGGCGGGAGTACAACTTCCAGGCCAAGTACCAGTTCTGACCGGCCGCGTTGGTGGCGCTGCCGCCTTTCGCTAACCTGCATGGCGCCAGCCGTTCCGCCGGCCGGCGCCATGCGGCGGACGACGCGCCGCAAGCACACAGGAGCCCGATGTGATCCAGCTTTCCACGAAACGCCGAATCGCGGTGGCGCTTGTCGCCGCGCTGGCCCTGGCGGGCGGCGCGACGCCCGCCTACGCCGCGCCCGCGACCGGCGGCGACGTCCCGCGCCATCTCGACGTGCTGGACCTGCACGGCGCCGCGAAGGATGCGCGCGACCGCAGCTTCAACATCTTCTTCGACGCGGGCGCCTGGCACGGCTATAGCCTGCCGCCGGCCAGCGACGCGTCCACGGGCTTTGCCGGCCCGTTCGTGCACAGCCTCAAGGGCGGGCAATGGACCGGCGACCGCTTCGCCCGGCTCGCGCTGCGCGAGGCCGGCCGCGACCTGGCGCTGGCGCCGGACGCAAGCCATGCCGGCCCGGGCTACCTGGTGCGCAGCTATACGGCGCCGGGGCTGGCGGTGCGCCAGACGCTGTTCTTCCCGGACTCGTGGCGCGCGCTGGTGAAGATCGAACTCACCGCCACGGCCGGCCGCTCGCTGGAGCTGGCGGTCGAGGGCAGCGTGCTGCCCACGCAGGGCGCCCGGCTCGACGCCGCCGGCGGCACGGTGACGCAGCGCTTCGACGGCTCGGAGTCGCAATTGCTCACCACGCTGCTGGCGGGCGCGGACGCGGCGCGCGCCTCGCGTGCCGGCAGCGGCTATCGCATCGCGCTGGACCGGCCGCTGCGGCTCGAACCCGGCCGGACGGCCACGCTGTTCGTCGCGCAGGCGCTGCGCTACGACGCGCGCTCGGAGGTGCCGCCCGGGACCGATCCGGAGGCGGCCTGGAAGGCCAACCGCGCCCGCTGGGCCGGCTACCTGAAGTACGCCGACGCGCAGCATCTGGCCGGCGTGCCGGACGCAACGGCGCGGCACGTGGCGCTGAAGGCGGTCGAGACCTTGCTGGGCAACTGGCGTGCGGCGCGCGGCGACCTGCGCCACGACGGCGTGGTGCCGTCGTACTCCAATCCCGACTTCAACGGCTTCTGGGCGTGGGATTCGTGGAAGCACGCCGCCGCGCTGGCGCATTTCGCGCCGGACCTGGCGCGCGACCAGATGCGCACCATGTTCGACTACCAGGGCGCCGACGGCATGGTTCCCGACTGCGTCTTCCTGGACAAGGCGGACGACAACTGGCGCGACACCAAGCCGCCGCTGGCGACCTGGGCGACGCTGGAGATCTACCGTGCCACCGGCGACAAGGCCTTCCTCGCCGAGATGTACGACAAGCTGGTGCGCTATCACCGCTGGTGGTTCCAGGCGCGCGACCACGACGGCAACGGCCTGGCCGAGTTCGGCTCAACCGACGGCACCCGGATCGCCGCGGCCTGGGAAAGCGGCATGGACAACGCGGTCCGCTTCGACGCGGCGAAGATGCTGGAGAACGGCAAGGGCGCGTGGTCGCTGGACCAGGAATCGGTCGACCTCAACGCCTACCTGTACCGCGAGAAGGCCGACCTGGCCGAGATCGCCGGCGTGCTCGGCAAGGCGCAGGACCGGGCCATGTGGCGCAAGGAGGCCGACACGCTGGGGCGGGCGATCGGCGCGCGGATGTTCGACGCCGCGGCAGGCTATTTCTTCGATGCCCGGCTGGGCAGCCGCGAGCTGGTGCGCGTCTACGGGCCGGAAGGCTGGACGCCCCTGTGGGCCGGCCTGGCGGATGCCGCCCAGGCGCGCGGCGTGACGCGCGTGATGCTGGACCCCGACCGCTTCGCCACCACCATGCCGTTTCCCACGCTGGCCAGGAACGATCCCCGCTTCTCGCCGGTGAAGGGCTACTGGCGCGGCCCGGTGTGGATGGACCAGGCGTATTTCGGCGTGGCGGCGCTGCGCCGCTACGGCTACGCCAGGGAGGCCGACGCCATGGCCAGCCGGCTGGTGCTGAACGCGCAAGGATTGGCGGCGCAGGCGCCGATGTACGAGAACTACGATCCGCTGACCGGCCGCGGCTACCAGTCGCGCAACTTCAGTTGGTCCGCCGCCAGCTACCTGTTGCTGATGCAGCCGCAGGGCGCGGCGCGTTCGCCGCGGGCGGCGGAGTAGCCGATGCCCGGCCCGCGCCGGTCGTGCCGGCCGCGGCGCCGATCAGCCGGCGCCCGCGCGCCGCGTGGCGATGGTCATCCCGTTTTGCAGGGCCAGGGTGACCGGCGTCCGCGCCGCGATGTCGAGCAGGCGCGTCCATTGCTCGTCGTCCAGCACGGCTCCAGCACGCAGGGTGCGCTGGACGCGCGTGTTGCCGTCGATGTCGCGCTGGAGTTCAAGACCGACCGTCAGCTCGCCCAGTTCCCAGCGTTTTTTCTCGGCATACATCCGCAGTGTGATCGCGGTACAGGCACCCAGCCCGGCCAGGACATAGTCGAAAGGAGCGGGGCCGGCGTTCAGGCCGCCCTGCGCGAACGGTTCGTCGGCGACCAGCGCATGCGCGCCGGTGCGGATGTCGTGGCGGTAATGCGGGCCGGCGGAGCGGACCTCGGCGCGAGCGATGGTCTTCACCGGCGGGCTCCGCGCAGGTGCAGCCCGGCGACGTCCGGCGCCACCAGCCGCGGCGACGGGCTGCCATGGACTTCGCCGAAACGGCGGCGCTCGTTCCAGGCCAGCGTGGCTTCCTCCATCTCCTCCGGGCGGCGCGCCACGAAGTTCCACCACAGCAGGATCTCCTCGCCGAACGGCTCGCCGCCGACCAGCACCAGCCGGCAGGCCGCGTCGCATTCCACCTGCAGGTGCCGACGGCCGGTGCCGAGGTAGAGCAGGGTGTCCGGCGCCAGCGACTCGCCTTCCACGCGGGCCTCGCCGGCCAGCACGAGCACGGCATGCTCGAAGCCGGGTTCGAGCGGCAGGCGCGTACTGGCGCGGCCGGCGGCGGCCAGGTCGAGGCCGACCAGCGGCGAGAAGACCTCGGCCGGCGAACGCTGGCCGAAGGCCGTGCCGGCCAGCACGGTGACCCGGAAGCCGCCTTCGTGGATCACCGGCAGGTCCGGGTAGTGCTCGAACGACGGCTCGCGGTGGCGCTCCGCCTCGGGCAGTGCGATCCACAACTGCACCGCATGCAGGCGCCCGGCTTCGGGCGAGGCTTCGTCCTCGGCGTGGGCGATGCCGCGGCCGGCGGTCATCAGGTTGACCTGGCCGGGGCGGATCACCTGCTCGAAGCCGAGGCTGTCGCGGTGCATGATCTGGCCCTCGATCATCCAGGTGAAGGTCTGCAGGCCGATGTGCGGATGCGGCCCCACGCGCAGGCCCTGGCCGGCCGCATAGTCGATCGGGCCGGCGTGGTCCAGGAAGCACCACGCGCCGACCATGCGGCGCTGGCGGTTCGGCAGGGCGCGGTGGATCGGCAGCAGGCCGACCTCGGCGCCGCGCGTCTCGATGCGCTCCAATACGGGATGGCCGGGGCAGGGCTGGCCGTCGTGGGAATCCGACGGCGCGGACTGGGGTGCGGTGTTGGTCATGGGATCACCCTTGGTTGTGGATGCACGGGCGCTGGAAGCTTGCGTGGACGGACGCGGCCTGGGGATCGAGCAGGGCCGTGGCGATGTGGATCTCGCCGCTCAGCATCTTGTGGATCGGGCAGGCGTTGGCCACTGCCAGCAGGCGCTCGCGCTGCGCGGCGGTCAGCGTACCGTGCAACGCCACCTGCCGCTGGATGTCGTTGTGGCCGTCGGCCGGCGCGCCGTCCGGGTTGAGGCGCAGGGCCACCTGCACATCCTCCAGTGGCCAGCCCTTGCGCTGGGCGTACATCTTCAGCGTGATCGCGGTGCAGGCACCGAGGCTGGAGAGCAGCAGCCCGGTGGGCGTGGGGCCGGCATCCGCGCCCTGGAGTCCGCGCGGCTCGTCGCCGAGCCAGTGGTGGCCGCGGCCATCGGCGAGGGCGGTGGTGTACGGCGTGGCGCCGGTCGCGGCGATGACGGTGCTGTCGGAGGCCATGGGCGGTTCATGCACAGGGAGGTGCCGCCGAAGATAGCGGCCGGCGGCGTGCAGCGGAAATGAAGCGCCCACGGCGGAGCCTATGCAGGCATTGCCGCACGCTGGGGCGGCCGCTCGCAATCGTGGCCCCGACGATTGCCGGGCACAGGAAGCGGGCACGCGGCGGCTCGTGCCGGGCGCCGGGCCGGTCCTCACGAAGCGGTGTTTCGACGGGATCGCCGGGATGCCATGGACGGGCGAAATGCGGCCGTCGCTCGCGTGGCCTGCGGCGGGATGGGGATGGCGGGCGCGTCGACGGCATGCGGTTCCGGGTCGTCCCGGCGACCGGAAGAGAGGGCATGCCTGCGAAATCCGCGATCCGGCCGGCGTCGACGCCTTCGGCCGGATCACGGTCCTTCCTGATCGGGCCCGCCGCCACGGCCGGCCGTGGCGGGTCCAGGCCCCGGGCGGGTCTTGCCGTGGGGCGCGGGCGGGCGTCCTGCTACCCGGGGCGGCGCGCGCCGCCTACTTGGACAGTTCCAGCAGGGCCGAGGAGACCCAGCCCTTGTTGCCAAGCTCGTCTTCCACTTCCCACATCACGCCCTTCTTGTTGCCGGTGGGGTAGAGCATCATGCCCGGATCGAGCGTGCGCACGGCCGCGCCGCCGGTGGCGGTCGCCAGGAGGCGGCCCGGCTTGAGCATGGTCACCGCCTGCTGCGCGTTCGACTGGGCGGCGTTGGACGACAGCGAGCCCAGTTGCCCGACCAGCTTGTTGTAGGCCTGCAGGTAGGCCATGGTGATCACCTGGCCGATCTCGGTGTTGGCGTAGCCGCCCACGCCCGCGCCGCCGAAGCCGCTGGAGCCCCACAGCGCACCGCTGCCGGCGAAGCTGATGTCGTTCTTCTTGGCGCTGCCGTCGGCCATGGCGACCTGCTCGGACGAACGCACGTCGGTCAGGGTGAGGACCACGTCGGCGGTCTTGCTGGAGAAGCCGACGTTGCCCGCGAGGCGGCCGATCTTGCTGCTGCCCAGCAGGCCGCCGAGCACGCTGCCTACCGAGCCGCCGTTGGCGTCGCGGTTGCTGGAAACCAGGTCGGGCACCAGCACGTAGTCGGCGGCCTTGATCTGCCCCTTGCCGAGGTTGGAGCGGGCGCGCAGTTCGCCGCTCGACGCCAGGCTGCGCTCGCGCATCGCCATGTCCATGCCGGCGCTGCGGTCGACCAGCGTGAAGCAGCCGGACTTGGCCACGAACACCTTGATCAGCTTGGTGGGCGAGGGGAGCTGGCGCTCGCTCCACCAGTCCACGCCGCGCTCCGGCTCTTCGACGGCCAGCGTGCCGATCCTGGTGGCGCAGGTGGGAATCTGCGTCATCTGTTCGGCGCGCTGGTCCTGCGCACTCGAGGCGTGCGCAGAGAGCGAAACCGCCATCGTCAACGCCAGACTCCATGCGCTGCCCTTCATGGCAACCTTCTTGCGAGGATCCATCTGTTCCTTCCTGTGTGATTTGCGAGCGACTCGCTTGCCGGCCGGACGGCAGGCCCCCTGGAAATCGGGAAGCGTTCCCGATTCGGCGGCATCCTCGCAAGAGAGTGACGAAAGTGTCAATTGCAGGCCCGATGCGGGATCGAGCGGGTTTCGCGCAAGGATTTTTGTCCGCCTCGGCCACGCATCCAGGGCAGATGGCAGCGCATGGCCGGCGTGCCGTTGCGAGTCGAAGACGGCGCGGAGATTTCCCGGTTCCGGAAGCGGCCACGACGAAGCCGGCGGTATTGCGCGACGCCGTCGGCAGAGGGCATGCGCATGACGGAGAGCATCCGTGACTGACCGGCTGCGCTGGAACCTGTGGGCGCAATCCGTGCGTGCGGGCACGTGTTGGTTGCCGGGTCGCGCGCCACCATGTGACGGCGAGGGCGCGCAGTTCCGGCGCTTTCATTCGGGACCACGATCGCTGCCTTGCGCGAATCCTCACGCCGGCGCATCCCCTGAGGGTGGGATGCCGGGAGCGGGCGGTGCGGCCATCGGCGGCGATGCCTGGGGATACCGGCGGCTGCTCCGCACAGGGCGCCGTGGCGACGGGACCGCCGTTTTCTCTCGGTTTCGCCGGGAGGGCGGCGATCGATTGCAGCGACGGGCAACGAGGCGCCGGGCACGCGCCGGCCGGCGCGTGCCCGGGCCGGCCGGCGTCAGAAATACGCGCGCAGGCCCACCGAGATGTTCCGGCCGGGCAAGGGTGCGACATCCTTGAACAGGGATGTCGCCGGCCGGGCCGTCTGGTTGGTCAGGTTGTTGCCGTCGAGGAAAGCCTCCCACTGGCTGCGGGCATCGTCGTGGAAGGTCCACGCGAAGTGCGCGTTGACCAGCGTATAGCCGGCCGTATCGGTTTCGAACTCGGCCGTCTTGTCCTGCTTGAAGTAGCGCACGGCGCCGAGGCTCGCCCGCAGGTCGCCGGCGCTCCAGTTGACTTGCGCGCCAAGGCGTCCGGCCGGGATGCGCGGCACGTTGCCGCCGCCGTCGGCAAGCGTGGCGCGGACGGTATCGCCGAATACGCGCAGGTCCCAGTTGCCGTGGGTGTCCTTGGCGAGGTGGAAGGTGGCCTCCGCCTCGGCGCCGCGGAACTTGGCGTCGTTCTGCGACCAGATGCGCACGGGCAGGTCGTCGTCGATCTCGCCGGTGTCGGCGAGGTAGATGAAATTCCTGTAGCGGTTGTAGTAGACGGCGACCTTGCCTTCGACGGCATCGCCATGGAAGTGCAGGCCCAGCTCGGCCTGGTTGGAGGCTTCCTTGTCGAGGTTGGCGTTGCCGACCTCGAAGGTGGCGGACGCCTCGTGCGGGCCGTTGGCGAAGAGTTCCTCTTCGGCCGGCGCGCGTTCGGCATGGTCGAGGTTGAGGCTGACATGCCAGTGTTCGGCGAACCGCCAGGCGGCGCCCGCGGAAAAGCTGTTGGGCGAGAAGTCGCGCTTGTTGCCGTTCTCCGGCTCGCTGCTCTGCTTGTCGCGGCGGGCGCCAAGCTCGATCTTGACCGGGCCGAAATCGCGCTGCTCGGTCAGGAACACGCCGACGTTCTTGGTGGTCGTCGCGGGCACGAAGGTCTCCTCGCCCACCGCGGAGAACTTCCTGTGCTCGGTCTGCACGCCGATGGCGCCTTCCCAGCCGGCAACGGGTCGGTGCGAGACGATCAGGCGGCCCTGGTTGCCGTCGGTGCTGAAGGTGGTTCCAGGCTCCGCGCCTTCGTACTCGACGTGCTGGTAGGCGTTGTGGCCGAGGTTGAACTCGATCTTCGAGACGCCGGAGAACGGATCGACCAGGCCGCCTTTGAGGTTGTAGTTGGTCTGCGCCATCTTGATGGTGACCGGGTCTTCGCCCTCGGCCGGATCGCCCGGTTCGGCGGGGCTGCCGTAGTTGTCCATGAAGCGCGCGACCGACATGCCCAGGTAGCCCCAACTGCCGAGCAGCGAGGCGCCGACGGCGCCGGCGGTGGTCTTGACCTGGCTGTTGGCGAGCGTGCCGCCGGGAATGTCGTAGCTGCCGTTGTCGCGATGCATGCCGTCGACGTGGAGCGCGAAAGCGTCGTTGCCGCCGTCGACGCGGAACATGCCGGTCTTGCCTTCGGAGACGCTGTCGTAGCGCGCCTCGGCGCGGCCCGCGAAGCCGTTGTCCGGCGCCTTCTCGGGGATGCGCCCGTCGACGACGTTCACCACGCCGCCGATGGCGCCGGAACCGTAGAGCAGGGTGGAGGGGCCTTTCAGCACCTCGATCTGGTCGGCAAGGAACGGTTCCAGGGTTACCGCGTGGTCCTGGCTCACGTTGGAGACGTCCTGCGAGGCGAGGCCGTTCTCCAGTACCGAAACGCGCGGGCCGTCGAGGCCGCGGATCACCGGGCGGCCGACCGCGGTGCCCAGCGCCGTGGTCTGCACGCCGGGGATGTTCGATACGGTTTCGCCAAGGGAGACGCCCTTGGCGTCGTCCAGTTGCGCGCCGGCCAGCACGGCTACCGGGTGCACGATCCGGTCGACGCTCTGGCCCAGCGGCACGGCGGTGACGACGACGCGATCGAGATCCTGCACGGCCTTGTTCTTCGCCGTCGTGTCGGGCGCCGCGGCATCGTCGGATGAGGGCGGGGCCGCAGCCAGGCTGGGCAGGGTGGTTCCGAGAAGGGAGGCCATGGCGATGGCGAGAAGGGTGTTGCGCATTGGATGGGGTCCCCAGAAGGCCGCGGGATTGCAGCAAGTTCTTTCGATGTAATGTTATATCGTAACAATAAATGGCCGAGCCTGTGCAATTAGTCATGCCCGCCCGCCGGCAGGTCCTTCGGAGAGCAGGTGCCGGCGCACGCGCCGTGGATGACGTTGCATTGAGCGGAATGGCGTAGAAAATTGCGGAACGACACCGGCAGATCTTTCGGGTGCGCGCTTCACGGGGGGACTGGTTCGAGGACGAAGGTGACGGACGGGCACGGCTGCTCCCTTGGAGAAATTGGGAGTGCTTGACTCTGGACCTTGATCAAAGGTCTAGACTTTGGGGCATGAACACACAAAACGCTTCGCTCACCATCGGTGCCGTCGCCAAGCGCGTCGGCGTGGCTATCGACACGATCCGCTATTACGAGCGCGAGGGGCTGCTGCCCGAGCCGCTGCGGCGGGCCTCGGGCTACCGCAGCTACGGCGAGGGCACGGTGGCGCAATTGCGCTTCATCCGGCGCGCCAAGGACCTGGGTTTCACGCTGGAGGAGATCCGCGACCTGCTGGCGCTGTCGGCCGACCGGCGGCGCGGGGTGAAGGCGGTGAAGCAGCGGGCCGAGCAGCGTCTTGAGGCGATCGAGGTGCGGATCGCCGAACTGCAGCGCGTGCGCGACGGGCTGGCCCAGTTGATCGCCTCGTGTCCCGGGCACGGCGCTCCCGAGCAATGCCCGATCCTGCGCGCGCTGACCGACGAGGAGGCGCAGCCATGAGCGCACAGGGCGCATGCTGCGCCGCCAGCGGCAGGCCGGGAGACGGCATGGCGGTCGATCCGGTCTGCGGCATGGCGGTGGATCCCGCCAAGGGCGCGCACCGGTCGGAGCATGCGGGGCAGGTGTTCCATTTCTGCTGTGGCGGCTGCAAATCCAGGTTCGATGCCGCGCCGGACGACTATCCGGCTTCCGGCCGCCGGCAGGACGAGGCCGGCGGCTGCCGTTCGGCGCCTGCGGCGCGCGCGCACGACGGAGCGCACGCGCATGCGGACCACGGTCATGCCCACGGACACCACGGCCACGACCATGGACGCCACGGCCATGCCGGCAAGGCGAAGGACCCGGTCTGCGGCATGGACGTCGATCCGCTCACCGCGAAGCACCATGCCGAGTACGACGGCGTGGCCTACCACTTCTGTTCGGCCGGCTGCCGCGGGAAGTTCGTGGCCGCGCCGGAGCGCTATCTCGGCGAACGCCCGGTCGAGGCGGCGATCCCCGGCACGATCTATACCTGCCCGATGCATCCGGAGGTACGGCAGGAAGGCCCCGGCGACTGCCCGAAGTGCGGCATGGCGCTGGAGCCGATGATGCCAAGCGCCGACGAGGACGACGGCGGCGAGCTGCGCGCGATGACGCGACGCTTCCGGTTGCTTGCCGCGATGACCCTGCCGGTGTTCGTGCTGGCGATGGGGCCGCACCTGTTCGGCTGGCACTGGCCGATGCCGTGGGACCGCATTTCCGGCTGGGTCGAGGCGTTGCTGTCCAGCGCGGTGGTGCTGTGGGGCGGCGCGCCGTTCTTCGCGCGCGGCTGGCGTTCGCTGAAACCCTGGCAGCCGAACATGTACACGCTGATCGCGCTGGGCACCGGCGTCGCCTGGGCCTACAGCGTGGCGGCCTTCCTGCTGCCCGGCATCTTCCCGGCCGGCCTGCGCGACGCGCATGGGCGCGTGGGGGTGTATTTCGAATCGGCGGCGGTGATCGTCACCCTGGTCACGCTGGGCGATTTCCTGGAGCTGCGTGCACGCCGCCGTACCGGCGCGGCGCTGAAGGCGCTGCTGGGGCTGGCGCCGAAGATCGCGCACCGGCTGGCCGCCGACGGCGGCGAGGCCGACGTGCCGCTGGACGAGGTCCGCCCCGGCGACGTGCTGCGCGTGCGCCCCGGCGAGAAGGTGCCGGTGGACGGCGCGGTATTGTCCGGCGAAAGCCACGTCGACGAATCGATGCTCACCGGCGAGCCGATGCCGGTGCCCAAGGCCGAGGGCGATCCGCTCACCGGCGGCACGCTGAACCTGGACGGCGCGCTGAGCATGCGCGCGGAAAGGATCGGCGCGGACACCCTGCTGTCGCAGATCGTCGCCCTGGTGGCGCGGGCGCAGCGCAGCCGGGCGCCGCTGCAGCGCGTGGCCGACCGCGTGGCGGCCTGGTTCGTGCCGGCGGTGGTGGCCTGCGCCGTCCTCGCGTTCGCCGGCTGGGCCTGGTTCGGGCCGGACCCGAGGCTGACGCATGCGCTGATCGCGGCGGTGTCGGTGCTGATCATCGCCTGTCCCTGCGCGCTGGGGCTGGCCACGCCGATCTCGATCATGGTGGCCAGCGGGCGCGGCGCGCGGCACGGCCTGCTGTTCAAGGATGCCGGGGCGATCGAGGCGCTGCGCGGGATCGACACGCTGGTGCTGGACAAGACCGGCACCCTGACCGAAGGCCGGCCGGCGCTGACGGAGCTGCTGCCGCTCGGCGACGTGCCGCGCGAGCGCCTGCTGCGCCTGGCCGCCGCGCTGGAACGGCCCAGCGAGCACCCGCTGGCGCGGGCGATCGTGCAGGCCGCCGGGGAGCGGCTGCCGGCGGTGGACGATTTCCGCAGCCTGACCGGCCGCGGCGTATCGGGCCGCGTCGAGGGCAGCGTGGTCGCGCTCGGCAACGAGCGGCTGTTGCGGGAACTTGGCATCGCGCCGGGCGAGGACGCGGCGGCGAAGGCCGGGCAATTGCGCCAGGACGGTGCCACCGTGATGCACCTGGCGGTGGACGGCGTGCTGGCCGGCCTGGTCGCGGTCGCCGACCGGGTCAAGCCGGATACGCCGGAGGCGCTCGCGGCGCTGCACCGCGAGGGGCTGCGCATCGTCATGCTCACCGGCGACAACGCCGTCACCGCCAGGGCGGTGGCGCGCGAGCTGGGCATCGACGAAGTGCACGCCGACGTGTCGCCGGCCGACAAGGCGGCGGTGGTGAAACGGCTCAAGGCCGAGGGGCGGCGGGTGGCGATGGCCGGCGACGGCATCAACGATGCACCGGCGCTGGCCGCGGCCGACGTGGGCATCGCGATGGGCCACGGCACCGACGTGGCGATGGAGAGCGCGCAACTGACCCTGGTGAAGGGCGAGCTGACCGCGCTGGTGCGCGCCCGCGCGCTGTCGCGGGCCACCGTGCGCAACATCCACCAGAACCTGTTCTTCGCATTCGCCTACAACGCGGTCGGCGTGCCGCTGGCGGCCGGCGTGCTGTACCCGCTGCTCGGCATCACGCTGTCGCCGATGGTGGCCGCGCTGGCGATGAGCCTGTCGTCGGTGTCGGTGGTGAGCAACGCGCTCAGGCTGCGCCGCGTGCCGCTGTGACGGCTGTCATCCGCGATCGCTGACGCCTGCTCCTGCCGCGCGCAAGGCGTTTTCCCGACGATACCTCCCGCACCGATGCGGTGCGGGAGGATTTCGCATGAACAGCGACAGCGCCGCCGGCAACATCCTGGAACGCCATCCGCTGCCTGGCCGGCTCGCCGCACTGCCGACCGGTCCTGCCATGCGGAAATTGTGCCGGGATTTGTTCGTCATGGCTCCGGCGCCGCATTTCAGCGGCCTCCACCCGTTCGGCTGAGCCCATGCCGCCACGCTGCGGCGTGGCGGTGCATCCGTAAAACCTGCACACCGGAGAACGCCATGAACTACCTGACCGTCGACAAGCACCCGCTCGACAAGTACCTGCCGCTGCTGCTGGCGGCCTTCGCCACCGCATCGACGCTGTTCGGCCTGGGCTGGGTGCTGGACGCCAGCCTCCACCTGCCGTTCTGAAGAAGAGGGTGTGCCGCGCGCGGCGTTCGCACGCATTTCACCGCGGCGTCTCAACATGCGCGGTCCGCCCCGGGCAGGTGCGCAAGGCTGGCTATACTGCACCTTTGGATACTGTGCGGAGGCAACGTGACCAGGCAGCTCGTGATCGTTCTCGACAACCCGCCGCTGGAACACGATCGCTGGGCCGACGAGGTGTTCGCCCAGGCCCGGTTCGCACCGATCAGCAACGCCGAGGTCGCGGCGCGGATGGGCCAGGATGCGGCCACGCGCGAAGTCCTGCTGCAGCACGCCGACGACCCGATGGCCGATGCCGAGGTGCTGGCGCCGTACTACCGCCGCGCCTTCGAGCAGCTCTACGGCGACGTGCAGCGCGCGGGTGTGTTCGGCACCGCGTGGCTGGTCTACGCAGGCGAAGTCGACGCCTGCGTGATCGACTGGTCCGAGGTCGAGCGGCTGGCCGGCGCGCCCGGCGTGCCGGCGGACGACGGCGAGCAGTTCCGCCGGCGCAGCAAGGATTTCGTGCACGAGCGTACGCGCAAGTACCTCAAGCCGGGCCGGCTGCTCGAACTGGAGCCGGGCCTGTCGCACGAGGAAAAGGTGAGCCGGACGTTGGCTTTCCTCAAGCAGTTGGGGTTGTGCTGACCCGGGGTGCCCGGATCGCCCGCCCGGGCGGTCCGCCCGGATAGCCGCATGCCTTCGCCGCCACTGCGGAAGCGGGGCGCCGAAGGCGAGCGGCGCGGGCCCGGAAGGCCCCGGGCCGGCGAGGCCCGGAACCGGTAGCGTTCACGCCATGCCGGTGAACTGCTGGCCGAAGTCCTGCATGTCGCCGACGAAGCCGGCCACGTCGTTCACCGCCTGCGCCACGCCGAGCACGGTGCGCAGCGGGCCGGTGAAGGCGCTCACGCCCGGGATCAGGCCGGCGCCGTTGATCACCAGGTTGGCGGTGTCCAGCGCGATGCTGAGGCCGTCCTTGTGGTCGCTGATGTCGCCGATGAGGTCCTTGCCGGCACCCACCACGCCCACCAGCGGGCCGATGAACGGGATCGACTTGAAGCCGGCGCCGGCGACCGCGGTGGCGATCTTCTCTTCCAGCTTGGTCTTGACCTTGTCCGGCATGCACTCGACGAACTGCTTGAACAGCCCGCCCACGGCTTCCAGCCCCTCCTTGCCGAACGGCAGGTCGACGCCCGCCACGCTGAAGTGATCGCCCGCGCCGAGCAGGGTGGTGAACGACTTGCCCAGTTCGCTGATCGCGCCGCTCACGTCGCCGCCGGCGAGTTTCTCCACCGCGGCGAAGATGTGCGGCAGCGAGCCGGACTTGACGATCGCCGCATTGAGATCCGGATTGCTGAAGAACTTGCCGACCGTGCCGGGCAGGTGCTTCAGCGTGTCGAGGAAGCCGACCGCCAGGTCGGGCGCTTCCTTGGTGATCGTCTCGCCAACGTTCGCCAGCGCCTTGACGAAGGCCACCGGGTCGCCCTTGCCGAACGCGTCGAAGGCCTGGCCCAGCGCATCGGCCACCTGCGGGTTGGACAGGGCCTCCAGGCTGCCCTTGAGCAGTTCCTTCAGCTCCGGCTTGATCTTGAACTTGTCGGCGATCGCGTCGATCAGCTTGTTGCGCGTGCCGTCGGGGAGGTCCTTGATGGCGGCGCCGAGGCTCTTGATCGCGTCGCCGATGTTGCCGACCTTGATCGCGTCGGCCAGGTCGACGCAATCGGCCATCGCCGGGCCGAGCTGGGCGATGTCGTCGGCGCTGACGATGCCCAGCGGCTTCAGCCGCGCCATCAGGTCCGGATCCTTGGCCAGTACCCGGCCGACCTGGGCCATCACGGTGGCGTTGTTGCCGATGCCGCGCAGGCCATCGCTCACCTTGCCTTCGAGCAACTGGCCCAGCGAGCCGCGCAGCGACGGGTCGCCGATCAGCGTCTTCACCAGGTCGTGGTCGGTGAGGATCGAGCGCAGCAGGCGGGTCTTGGGGTTGTCCGCGTCGAGCTTGCCGGCGGCGGCGTTGATCGCCTTGGTGACCAGTTCGGGCGCGGCGTCCACCGCCTGGCCCAGTTCCTTGAGCGCGTCGAGCCAGTGCGTCTGGCTGGCGTCGGCGACCGCGGCGATGACGTGCGGCAGGGCGGCGCCGGCGTCCTTGAGGTCGTCGGTGGTGAGGCCGAGCGAGCCGAGCTTGTCCTTCACCCCCTGGGGCATCTGGTCGACCAGCTTGTTGCCGACCTTCTTGAGCAGATCCGGCGCGGCGGCGCCCGCGGCGCCGAAGGCCTTGATCGCGTCGTCCCACTTGCCGTTGGAGAGCGCGACGGCGGCGTCGAACAGGTGCGGCGAGGCGTCGCCGGCCTGCCTGAACTCCTCCGGGGTGAGGCCGATCCTGTCGAGCAGCTTGCCGACCTGCGGGTCCTGGCTGACCACGTCGAGCACCGAGCCGCGGATCGCGTCGTTGTGCAGCAGCTTGCCGACGCCTTCGACGGTCTTGCCGTCGAGCAACTGGCCGATCGCGTCGTGCAGGTCGGCGTTGGTCGCCAGTTCCTTCACCACGGCGTCGTCGCCGAGCAGCTTCTTCACCAGGCCGAAGTTTTCCGGCAACTGCGCGCCGAGCTTCTTGATCGCGGCCTGGGCCAGCGTCGGTGCGGCCTCGCCGGCGTCGAGCAGGGCATTGATGGCGCCTTTCCAGTCCTTGTTCGCGATGGCCTGCGCGGCCTCGACGAAGTGCGGCAGCGCGGCGGCGCCTTCCTTGAGCTGGTCGCGGGTGATGCCGAGGCTTTGCAGCTTTTCCTGCGTACTTGCGGGAAGCTTGTCGTAGATCTTGCCGCCGACCTTGGCGAGCAGGTCCGGTGCGGCCTTGCCTACCTCGCCGAAGGCCTTCAGCGCGGCGTCCACGTCGGGCGGGTTGGCCGACAGTGCGATCGCCGCGTCGAGCAGGTGCGGCGTGGCGGCGCCTGCCTGCCTGAACTCTTCCGGGGTGAGGCCGGCCTTGTCCAGCGCCTTGGCGACGGCAGGGTCCTTGCCGACCACGTCCAGCACGGCGTCGCGCACGGTGTCGTTGTGCAGCAGCTTGCTCGCGCCTTCCAGCGTCTTGCCGTCGAGCAACTGGTCGATCGCGTCGTGCAGGTCGGTATTGCCGGCCAGCTCCTTGCTCACCGTGTCGTCGGCGAGCAACTGCTTGACCAGGTCGCACTTGCCCGGCGGGATCTGCGCGCCGAGCTTCTGCAGCGCCGCCTGGGTGAGCTTCGGCGCGGCTTCGCCGGCCTTAAACAGGGCATCGATGGCGCCTTTCCAGTCCTTGTTCGCGATGGCCTGCGCGGCCTCGACGAAATGCGGCAGCGCGGCGGCGCCCTCCTTGAGCTGGTCGCGGGTGATGCCGAGGCCTTGCAGCTTTTCCTGCGTGCCCGCGGGCAGCTTGTCGTAGATCTTGCCGCCGACCTTGGCGAGCAGGTCCGGCGCGGCCTTGCCGACCTCGCCGAAGGCCTTCAGCGCGGCGTTCACGTCGGGCGGGTTGGCGGACATCGCGGTGGCGGCATCCAGCAGGTGGGGAATGGCGTCGCCGGCCTGCTTCAGGTCGTTGGCATCGAGGCCGATGCTGTCGATCTTCCCCTTGAAAGCGGGATTCTTCATCGCGGCGTCGATCACCGCGTCGCGCAGGTCCTTGTTGCCGCCCAGCGCGCCGAGGCCGGCGCCGACATCGCCGTTGATGAAGTCCTTCAGCGCATCCGGACTGGACTTGGCCAGTTGTTCGGCGACCTTGTCGTCGCCCAGGACGCTCTTGACCGGCTCCGGCAGATGCTCCGCCGCGGCCTTGAGGCCCTTGGCGACCAGTTCCGGCGCCTGCTTGCCGGCATCGGCCAGCGCCAGCGCGGCCCCGGGCCAGTCGCTCTTGCCGGCGAGGGTGGCAGCGTTCAGCAGGGACGGCGCGGCGTCGGCGGCCTGCTTGAGGTCGGCGGCGCCGAGGCCGAGCTTGTCGAGGTTGCCCTTGATGCCGGGGTCTTTCACCGCGGCGTCGATCAGCGCGTCGCGCAGCGGCTTGTTGTCGCCCAGGCCCTTGAGGGCGCCGGCCAGGTCGCCTTTCACCAGCTTGTCGATCGTGCCGGGGGCGGCGTCGATCAACTGCTTGGCGACGTTTTCGTCGGTGAGGATGGTCTTGGCCGGGCCGCTCAACCCTTCGGCGACATGGGTGAAGGCCTTAGTCGCCAGCGGGCTGCCGGCCTTGGCCGCGGCCTGGAGGTCCTGCAACGCCTTGCCGGTATCGTTGTCCGCCAGCGCCTGCGCGGCTTCGACCAGTTTCGGCGTGGCCGCTTCCGAAGCGTTGCTGATGTCCTCGGGCGTGAGGCCGAGCTTGTCCAGCCCGCTCTTGAGCTTGGGGTTGCCTGCAAGGTGGGCCACCTTGTAGTCGGCCTGCAGCTTGGCGCTGCCGTAGGTGCTGACGGCGTGCTCGATGTCGTCCTGGCCGAACACCGGCTCCAGTTGCACCAGTTGCGGCGCTTCCAGCTTCTTCGCCAGGTCGTTCGCCAGCCGCTGGCGGTCGGCCAGCGGCATCTGCCGCACCTCGCCCTTCAGCGCCTGCTGCTGTTGCGGGGTCATCTGCCCGACCATGGCGCGTGCCTGCGCGGGCGGCGCCTCGCGCAAGGTGGTGGTGGTCGGCGCCGGCGGCTTGGGCGGCTCGGGGCGGAAACCATAGTCGGGGATCATCGGGCGCATGAGGGGACTCGGCATCGGACGGAGCAATGATTCCGGATAGTCTCCGGGCGCGGCGGGGGCGCCAACTGGGGGCGACCCTAGGTTGGCCCGGCCGGGCGCGGCTGCTGTTGCAGCGCGGCAATGCTTTAAGCTGCGCGCCTGGCACCACCGCGGAATGGCACGCATGCACGAAACACAGGCCCTGATCGAGCGCTACTACGCCGCCTTCAACCGCGGCGACTGGGGCGCGATGCTCGACTGCCTCGCCGCGGACGTCGCGCACGACGTCAACCAGGGCGGCCGCGAAACCGGGCGCGCGGCGTTCGGCGCCTTCCTTGCGCGCATGCAGGCCAGCTATCGCGAGCAGTTGCGCGACGTCGTGGTGATGGTCGGCGCCGACGGTCGCCGCGCCGCCGCCGAATACGTGGTGCACGGCGAATACCTGGCCGACGACGAAGGACTGCCGCCGGCGCGGGGGCAGCGCTACGTGCTGCCCGGCGGCGCATTCTTCGAGCTGCGCGACGGGCTCATCGCGCGGGTCAGCAACTACTACAACCTCAACGACTGGATCGCCCAGGTCGGCGGCTAGCCATGGCGGTACGCATCGAGACATGCACCGGCGCGCAGGTCGCCGCGCACCTGGACGACCTGGCGCGGCTGCGCATCGCGGTGTTCCGCGACTATCCCTACCTGTACGACGGCGACGCGGCGTACGAGCGCGACTACCTGGCGACCTACGCGCGCTCGCCCGGCAGCGTGTTCGTGCTGGCGCGGGACGGCGACACGGTGGTGGGCGCGGCCACCGGGATACCGCTGGCAGAGGAGGGCGAGGCGTTCCGCCGGCCGTTCCTCGCCCGGGGCTGCCTGCTTGCCGAGGTGTATTACTTCGGCGAATCGGTGCTGCTGCCGGCCTACCGGGGACAGGGCATCGGGCACCGCTTCTTCGACGGGCGCGAGGCGCAGGCGCGCCGGCTCGGCTGCCGCCTGGCCGCGTTCTGCGCGGTGGAGCGCGCCGACGACGATCCGCGCCGGCCGGCGGACTACCGGCCCCACGATGCGTTCTGGCGCAAGCGCGGCTACCGGCGGCAGGAGGCCATGTTCTGCACGCTGGACTGGAAGGAGCGCGGCGACGATGCCGCCTCCGGCCATCGCCTGCGCTTCTGGCTGCGCCGGCTCGACGGCCGCGGCGACGCCGTTTCCACATCGAGGTGAACCCAGTGACGCGCAATCTCGCCGAATGGCTGGCCTACCAGGAACGCGTCAACGTGCGCAGCATCGAGCTGGGGCTCAACCGCGTCGGCGAGGTCTGGCGCCGCATGGGCGCGCCGGCGCCGGCGCGCCGGACGATCGCCGTGGGCGGCACCAACGGCAAGGGCTCCACCGCCGGCATGCTGGAGGCGACGCTGCGCGCGGCCGGCCTGCGCGTGGGCTGCTACACCTCGCCGCACCTCTTGCGCTACAACGAGCGCATCCGCATCGACGGCGTCGACGCGGGCGATGCCGAGCTGGTCGGCGCGTTCGAGCGCATCGAGGCCGCGCGCGGTTCGATCCCGCTGACCTATTTCGAGTTCGGCACGCTGGCCGCGCTCGACCTGTTCGCCCGCGCCGGCCTCGACGCGGCTGTGCTGGAAGTGGGGCTGGGCGGGCGGCTGGACGCGGTGAACCTCGTCGATGCCGACGTGGCGGTGGTCACCACGGTGGACCTGGACCATATGGACTGGCTGGGCCCCGACCGCGACAGCATCGGCCGCGAGAAGGCCGGCATCGCGCGGCGCGGCCGGCCGGCGATCGTCGGCGAGCCCGATCCGCCGCAGGGGCTGCTCGACGCCCTGGCCGGCAGCGGGGCGCTGGTCGAGCGGGCCGGCCGCGATTTCCATGCCGGACGGCAGGCGCGCGGCTGGCGCTGGAGCCACCGCGACGGCACGGCGCTGGAGCTGCCCGACCCGGCGCTGCGCGCGCCGGTGCAGTACGCGAACGCCGCCGCGGCGCTCGCCGCGCTGCATGCGCTGGACCGGCTGGACGGGCACGTCGGCACGGCGAGCCTGCTCGCGTCGGCGGCCGCCGGCCTGCGCGCGGTGCGCGTGCCGGCACGCCTGCAGGTGCTGGACGGTACGCCGCCGCTGATCGTCGACGTCGGCCACAACCCGCAGGCGGCGCGCGCCCTGGCCGAATGGCTGGACGCGCAGCCGGGCGGCCCGGTCCATGCGGTCTACGGCGCCCTGTCCGACAAGGACGTGGCCGGCGTGATCGGCGCGCTGGGCCACCGCATCGCGCACTGGCACCTGGCCGGCCTCGCGCAGGACACGCCGCGCGGGATGGATGCCGGCGCGCTGGCGCAGGTCCTGCGCGAGGCGTTGCCGCAGGCCGGTTTCGACGTGCACCCCGATGTGGCCCATGCGCTGGCCGCGGCGCGTGCGGCGGCCGGGGGCGATGCGCGCATCCTCGCCTTCGGCTCGTTTTTCGTGGCCGCCGCCGTACTCGCGGCATACGCCCGATGAACCGTTCGCCGCGGCGGGGCCATGGGCTCCGCTGCGGGCAGGTATAATCCCGCCGTTACGCGTCGCGCCCGTCGCTTTTGGAGCCCGTCTTGAAAACACGCCTGCTGGGAGCTGCCGTTCTTGTTGCCTTGGCGGTCCTGTTCGTACCGATGTTCTTCTCCAGCAGCCCGCCGGCCGCCGGCGGCGACCAGACGGTCAGCCTGGAGATCCCGCCGGCGCCCGACCGCGACCTGCAGACCAAGACGATGAGCCTGACGCCGGAAGGCGCCAGCCCCTCCGCCACCGCGCCGGCCATTCCCGCGAACACGACCAGCGTGAGCGTGCCGGCAGCGAATCCCGCCGCGTCCAGCGACCAGTTGGCCACGGTGAACATCGGCTCGCGCCGCCCGCGCGACGTGGAGACCGATCCGGCCGCGGGCCGCGCGCCGGAGCCGACCACGGTGGCCCGGCCGTCGGCCAGCCAGCCGCTGATTCCTGCCCAGGCGCCGGCAACGGCCGCCGCGACCAAGCCGGCGGCGAGCGCGCCGGCTTCGCGTCCGCCCGCCGCGTCGGCGCCGGCCGATCCGGGCACGGCCGCGCGCGGCTCCTATTCGCTCAACCTCAGCGCCTACGCTTCCGGCGCCAGCGCGCAAAGCCTGATGCAGCGCGTGCGCGCGCTCGGCTACCCGGTGTCGAGCCGGCCGATCAGCCAGGCCGGCAAGTCGCTGACCCTGGTCAGCGCGGGTCCGTTCGAGACCCGCGCCGCGGCCGAGGCGGCGCGCCTGAGGATCACCCAGACGATTCCCGGCGCGCCGGCGCGGCTGGAAAGCGGCGCCAGCACGGTCAAGGGCGATGCGCCGGCCAGGCCCGCGGCCAGTGCCGCGGCGGCGACGGGCAAGCCGGCCGCGCGCGCCGGCGGCTACGCCGTGCAGGTGGCGGCGGTGGGCAGCCAGGCCGATGCGAACGCGCTGCGCGACAAACTGCGCGCCAGCGGCTTCGACGGCTTCGTCGATTCGGTCAATGCCGGCGGGCGCCAGCTGTGGCGCGTGCGCGCCGGCCCGCAGACGCAGCGCGCGGACGCCGAGCGGGTGCGCGACCAGATCAAGGCGAAGCTCGGCATCGCCGGCAACGTGGTGGGCGTGCCCTGAGACCATGAACAGGCTCCCCGAGCCTGACAGGCCTGCGAACGGATGAACTGGACCGACTACATCATCATCGGCGTGCTGGGGCTGTCGGTCTTGATCGGGCTGTGGCGCGGCCTCATCTCCGAGGTGCTGGCCCTGGCGGTATGGGTGGCCGCGTTCTGGGTGGCGTGGACGTTCGGGCCGGCGGTAGCGGGCTATTTCGAACACAGCATCACGCTGCCTTCGGCGCGGATCATCGTCGGCTACGGCCTGTGCTTCCTGGTGGTGGTGATCGGCGGGGCACTGCTGCGCTTCGTGGTCGGCAAGCTGGTGGAAGGCACCGGGCTGTCCGGCACGGACCGCTTGCTGGGCATGCTGTTCGGCTTCGCGCGCGGCGTCCTGCTGGTGACCCTGATGGTGTTCCTACTCGGCTTCACCGCGTTCACCCGCGACCCGTGGTGGCAGGAGTCGAAGCTGCTGCCGCAGTTCAAGGGCGTGGCAGCGTGGCTGGGCGAGCACGTGCCGGACAGCGTGCGCCGCTACCTGCGCACGCCGGAGGCGCTGGAACGCCTTCCCACCTTGCCGGGCGCCGCACCTGCGCCCGCCCACAGCACTTTCGCGGCGCCCGCGCCGGCAACCACCGCGGCAACGACTTTCTAAAGCAGGCAATCATCATGTGCGGAATCATCGGCATCGTCGGTACCACCGAAGTGGCATCGGCCCTTTATGACGGCTTGACCGTGCTGCAGCACCGCGGCCAGGACGCCGCCGGCATCGTCACCGTCGACGGCGCCCACCTGCGCCTGCACAAGGGCAACGGCCTGGTGCGCGACGTGTTCGGCCAGTCCTCGATGAGCCGCCTGCGCGGGCGCATCGGCATCGGCCACTGCCGCTATCCCACGGCCGGCTCGGAGGGCGCCGAGGAAGCGCAGCCGTTCTACGTGAACTCGCCCTACGGCATCGCCTTCGCGCACAACGGCAACATGGTCAACACCGAGACCCTGCGCCGGGAGATGTACGAGGACGACCGCCGCCACATCAACACCGACTCGGATTCCGAGGTGCTGCTCAACGTGCTCGCGCACGAGCTGCAGATCCAGGGCCGCATGGCGCTGACGCCGGACCACATCTTCAAGGCCGTGGCCGGCGTGCACGCGCGCGCGCGCGGCGGCTACGCCTGCCTCGCGCTGATCCAGGGCTTCGGCCTGCTCGCGTTCCGCGACCCCAACGGCATCCGTCCGCTGGTGCTGGGCGAGCGGGTGACCGCCGAGGGGCGCGAGTACGCGGTGGCCTCGGAGTCGGTGGCGTTCGACGTGCTGGGCTTCAAGCGCGTGCGCGACGTGGCCCCGGGCGAGGCGGTGTTCATCACCGACGATGGCCAGTTGCACGCGCGCCATTGCGCCGAAGGCGCGGTGCACGCGCCGTGCATCTTCGAGTACGTCTACCTGGCGCGCCCCGATTCGATGATCGAGAACGTGTCGGTGTACAAGGCGCGCCTGCGCATGGGCCAGAAGCTGGCCGAGAAGATCCTGCGCGAGCGGCCGGACCACGGCATCGACGCGGTGATCCCGATCCCCGACACCGCCCGCACCGCCGCCAGCGCGCTGGCCGAGGCGCTGGGCGTGCCGTTCCGCGAGGGCTTCGTGAAGAACCGCTACGTCGGCCGCACCTTCATCATGCCGGGGCAGGGCGACCGGGTGAAATCGGTGCGCCGCAAGCTCAACGCGATCGACCTGGAGTTCCGCAAGAAGAACGTGCTGCTGGTGGACGACTCGATCGTGCGCGGCACCACCTCGAAGCAGATCATCCAGATGGCCCGCGACGCCGGCGCGAAGAACGTGTTCTTCGCCTCCGCCGCGCCGCCGGTGCGCTATCCGAACGTGTACGGCATCGACATGCCGTCGGCCGGCGAGCTGGTCGCCGCCGGCAAGACCGAGCAGGAAGTGCAGCAGATGCTCGGTGCCGACTGGCTGATCTACCAGGACCTGCCCGACCTGATCCGCGCCGTGCAGGACGGCAACGACGACCTGAAGCAGTTCGACACTTCGTGCTTTTCCGGCGAATACGTCACCGGCCTCGACCAGCGCTACCTGGAGCAGATCGAACTCTTGCGCTCGGACGACGCCAAGGCCGCGCGCCGCAGCGCGTGACGGGCGTCGCGCCCCGCGTGCGGGGAAGGCGGGGCGGGTTCCCGTCGCCGGCGGGCTTCGTGCCCGGCCGGCGCAGGCTTTTTCCAGTCGGCGATGCGGGGAGGCGCCCTTGCCGTTCGCATCCATGACCGACCTGCACGCTGCCGCCAAGCGTTGCCTCGACGCCAGCGACCCGGCGGAAAAGCTGCGGCTCACCCAGGCCGCCTGGCAGGCGCTGCTGGCCGGCGAACTGCGGCCCGGGCCGGATTCGCCGGCGCCGCTGCCGATCGGCGAGCCGGGGCGCCCGGAACGGCCGCGGCTGGTGTCCGCGCGGCAGGTGCCGCAGCGCGGCCTGGGCAGCGACGAGGGCCGCGCCGCGCTGGTGCATGCGGTGGCGCACATCGAGTTCAACGCGATCAACCTGGCCTGGGACGCGGTGTACCGCTTCCGCGGCAAGCCGCAGGCGTACTACCTCGACTGGGCCCGTTGCGCCAATGACGAGGCGCGGCATTTCGCCCTGCTGTCCGCGCGGCTCGCCGAGCTGGGCCATGCCTACGGCGATTTCGACGCGCACAACGGCCTGTGGGAAATGGCTGCGAAGACCGCGCACGACGACACGGCGCGCATGGCGCTGGTGCCGCGCGTGCTGGAGGCGCGCGGGCTGGACGTGACGCCGGGGATGATCGAGCGCCTGCGCAGCGTGGGCGACCACCGCACGGTGGCCGTCCTCGAGGTGATCCTGCGCGAGGAGGTCGCTCACGTCGCCGCCGGCACCCGCTGGTACCGCCACTGCTGCGAGCGCGACGGCCTCGATCCGATCGACACGTTCTTCGATCTGTTGCGCGACTACATGGGCGCCGGCCTGCGCGGCCCGTTCAACCGCCCGGCGCGGATCGAGGCAGGCTTTGTCGAGCGCGAGCTCGACCGGCTCGCGGCGCTGGCGCAGCCAGTTTCGTAGAAGCCGGCCTGCGCACGGTTTCCGCCGGGCACAAAAAAGCCGGCGCTGGGCCGGCTTTTTCATCGAATTTTGGTCGGGGAGACAGGATTCGAACCTGCGACTTCTACGTCCCGAACGTCAAAAACAACATAGCTGCCATGCACTTGGGAAGGCTCAGGGGAACCGCGCAGCGCAGCCGCGTGGGGAGCAGGCCGCACAGGCGGCCGAATCCCCGCAGGCCCGCACACGGGCGCCGTTACCGGCGAGCGTCGCGTAGCGGCGGGAGGCGGTGTATCGGCGCAGGGGCGCTGCGCGTAGCGCGGTGCCCCTGTCTGCGGTACCGAGAATCGGTGATTCGGATACCGGCTTAACTCCCGTCCTCGACCATGTCGACATTAGGGCGCACAGGAAGATGGAAGCCCTTCATTGCGCACCTTTTTGTCGGGTGTAAACTCATTTAACGGGGACCAGGAGGAAGTGCCATGGGGAAGGGAGCATGGGCCGGCCTTTGCATCGCGGCGGCCATGAGCGTCAGCACATTTTTTAACGCCAGATCCGAAAGCGCCGAAACCCGGCGATGTCTTCGGGTTTAATCGATACGCTTACGCCAACAACAACCCCGTTACGAACCTTGATCCGGATGGGCGGGATTGCACGACTTCCAGCCGGGTGACCACCTGCTTCACAGCCGTTTATCGGGTGTCCTTTGCCGCCCAACCTGGGTTCAAGGATTTCACCACCAGCTCGCCGAACTACCACTTTTACAGTGTTCCGGTTGCCACACCGGGCATGACGTTGGCCCAGGATCAGAACTTCCTGGTGCGGAGTCCAACGCCCGGCCTGTCGAACGGAGCCTCGCCGCAAGGCACACCCAACGACGCCACGCCCGTCATCGGGAACATGATTCCGAAGTCCATAAGCCCGGTCATGTCGTTTCAGCTCACTAATCAGGTGGATGGCAAGCCGGTGGTGGTGAACGTCACCGAGCCCGGCCATCCGCTGCAGTCCGGCATCGTGGTGCGTGAAGCCACGCAAGCCAGTGATGGCAGCACCTCTATTCAGAGTTGGGGAGAGGGCACCGCCTCCCTGCAAAACCCTGGCTCGTTGTTCGGCAAGGAGATTGACAACGTCTGGCAACACGAAGGCCCGCCATCGGCGCCCAATCCCACCGGTTGCAGCAGCGCTGCAGGACCGATGAACAATGTCTGCAGCCACTAAGCCCTCCGTGCGCCTCTGGGTGGGGTTCCTGCTGGCTCCCCTGATCCCCGGGTTGCTGTTCTTGCTGCTCTCGCTGCTCAGCAATCCCGGCGAAGGCTTGTGGGCGCTGAAACTCTCCGCCATGGTCGGCTACCCGGCCATGCTAGTGCTGGGTGTACCGGCGCACCTGTTGCTGACCAAGCGCCGATGGACCAGCGGATGGAGCTACACGCTGGCCGGGATCGCGATTGGCGCGATTGTGGCGGCCGTCCTGTTCGGCAGCGTGGCGCTTCACAATGTCAGCTTCATCCCCGATCCCAATAAGTCCTTGGGACCTTCGGCTATTATTTTCGTCGTCGCAGCCCTGCTGGGCGCATTGGCCGCCTGGGTCTTCTGGCTGATCGCACGTCCCAACCGTGAACCCAGCGCGTAGCGTCATGCGCTGGGGCTGGGTGGTTGTGTTCCTGGCGATCAGCCCGTGGACTTGGGCCCAGCAGCCCCCGGGTGCCATTGAGGTACCCAACGATCCGATTGTGCGGATCATCGAGCAGTTGGCTGACCCGGCAGATGGCCGCATCGATTATGCGAAGGTGCAGACCGCCATAGAGCGCGCGGCCAATCCGAAGTTCGACGCCAAGGCTTTCAACGCAGATCTCGATCACTGGGCCAATCTGGTCAAGGCCCGGGTGCCGAAGGGTGCGCCGCCCACGGAAGTGATGACCGCGCTGGGGCAAGTGATCTACACGCCCGGTCCCTGGAACGACAACCACCCGTTTTCTTACGACCTAGACGATCCGATGGGGTCGATCTATCAGAACAAGCTGGTGTCCACTTACCTGCGCACGCGCAAGGGCAACTGTGTGTCGATGCCCACGTTGCTCATCATCCTGGGACAAAAGCTTGGCCTGACCATGACGCTGAGCGAGGCCCCCCAGCATGAATTCGCACGGCTGCAGGACGTCAACGGGCGGTGGTTCAACATCGAAGCTACGTCGCCCGGTTCGCCGCCCGATTCAAAATACATCGACGAAATGCACATCACGCCGCAGCAGATTCAGAGCGGGATCTACATGCGGACGACCACCCCACGAGAGACGGTGGCCGCGATGCTCGAACCACTGGAAGCTGTCTACGTCCACACCCGGTCACCCGGGGCGTTGCTCGGTCTGGCTGTACTGGTGGAGAGGATGGATCTAAGAAATGCAGACGGCTATGTGAATGAGGCCAACGCCTTTTTCCTTACGCTAGCCCACCGCTATCTCGTGCACCACCTCACGCCCGAAGTCTTGCCGCCGGCACAGCGCGCCGATTTCAACGCGCTCTATGACGCCAGCACGCGGATCATGAACCGCGTGGAGGCGATGGGCTGGGCCCCGTCGACGAAAACAGGCGACAAGGAGTATCTGGAGCGCGTGCAGCGCTACAAGGCCGCGCACGGTGGTTGACCCTTCAAGAATGAGGCGGCCGCGGCCGAATCCCGCAGGCCCGCACACGGGCGTCGACGTATCGGCGCAGGATCACCGCGCGTAGCGCGATGCTCTGTCTGCGGTGAAGGATGCTGAAATCTTGGGTCGCTGCGCGCCCGGCCAAATTTCGGCCGAACATGCAGACACGCCACAGATACGCCCGAGATATGCCCCGGCCAATTTCCGGCCAAAAGGCGCGAAAAAGGCCCGCTTTTGAAGGCGGGCCTTTCATCGCCAAGCGTTGTAACTGCTTGAATCTTGGTCGGGGAGACAGGATTCGAACCTGCGACTTCTACGTCCCGAACGTAGCGCTCTACCAGGCTGAGCTACACCCCGTGGGAGCCGCGTATCTTAATGGCGACCCTCGGCCTTGGCAACAGGTTCGAAGCGTTTTCGATCGACCGCCCGCGCCGGGGCGGGCGGCACCCATCTGCTAACCTATGCGGCTGCCGTCGAACGGCCTTCTCCACCCGTTAGCAGAGGATTCCATGGCGCTTACCCCGGCCCGCACCATGCCCGGCGTGCTCGAGCTGTTGCCGCTCGACCAGATCGCGTTCCAGCGCATGCTCGACGTGATCCGCCGCAACTATGAGCGCTTCGGCTTCCTGCCGGTCGAGACGCCGGTGATCGAGTATTCCGACGTGCTGCTGACCAAGACCGGCGGCGAGACCGAGCGCCAGGTGTATTTCGTGCAGTCCACCGGTGCTCTCAACGCCGCGGGCAAGGAAGATGCCGGCGTGCCCGAGCTGGCGCTGCGCTTCGACCTCACCGTGCCGCTGGCGCGCTACGTGGCCGAGCACGAGCACGACCTGAGCTTCCCGTTCCGGCGCTACCAGATGCAGCGCGTGTACCGCGGCGAGCGCGCCCAGCGTGGCCGCTTCCGCGAGTTCTACCAGTGCGACATCGATGTGATCGGCAAGGACGCCCTGTCGGTGCGCTACGACGCCGAGATCCCGGCGGTGATCTACAGCGTGTTCCGCGAGCTGGACATCGGCGCCTTCACCATCCAGCTCAACAACCGCAAGCTGATGCGCGGCTACTTCGAAAGCTTAGGGATAGTCGACGGCGAGCAGCAGATGCTGGTGCTGCGCGAAGTGGACAAGCTGGACAAGCGCGGCGCCGACTACGTGCGCGACACCCTCACCGGCGACGCCTTCGGGCTTAGCGCCGAGGTGGCGCAGAAGATCCTGGCCTTCGTGCAGGTGCGTTCCCGCTCGCTGGCGGACGCGTTCGCCCA
The DNA here is from genome assembly GCF_001428405.1 of Frateuria sp. Soil773. Classification (GTDB taxonomy): domain Bacteria; phylum Pseudomonadota; class Gammaproteobacteria; order Xanthomonadales; family Rhodanobacteraceae; genus LMSL01. The sequence goes on along the minus strand of NZ_LMSL01000039.1, from coordinate 24,143 downwards.
GCTCGACGCGCTGGGGCCGGGGCCGGAAGCGCTGGAGCAGGGCCGCGCCGAGCTGAAGGAGGTGCTCGGCCTGATCCACGCGTTCGGCGTGCCCGAGAGCCACTACGCGCTGAACCTGTCGATCGCGCGCGGCCTGGACTACTACACCGGCACGGTCTACGAGACCACGCTCAACGATCACCCGCAGATCGGCTCGATCTGCTCCGGCGGCCGCTACGAGAACCTCGCCAGCCAGTACACCAAGTCGAAGCTGCCCGGCGTGGGCATCTCGATCGGCCTCACGCGGCTGTACTGGCAGTTGCGCGACGCCGGCCTGGTCGGGACGGCGCAGAGCACGGTCGACGTGCTGGTGACCCAGATGGACGCGGCGCAGTTGCCGGCCTATCTGGCGCTGGCGAGCGAGCTGCGCGGCGCCGGCATCGCCACCGAGGTGGTGCTGGAGGGCGGCAAGCTCGGCAAGCAGTTCAAGTACGCCGACCGCGCCGGCATCCGCTTCGTGGTCGTGCTCGGCGAGGACGAACTGGCCAAGGGCGTGGTGACGGTGAAGGACCTGCGCCGCGAGGACCAGTTCGAGGTCGCGCGCAGCGAACTGATCAAGACCCTGCGGGTGGAGCTGGAGCAGGCCGCCGCCATGGGCAGGTGATGCTTCTCCTCTCCGGCCGGCCGCAGGCCGCCGCCGGGGAGGGAATGGGGCGACGGCCAGGATTCCGGCCGCCGCCGGCACGATCATTCCGCGCGGCCGGATCCGCCGTCGCCGCGCAATCCAACGAGGCTTCCGTGAACAATTCCGATCCCATCGTGCTCAACGGCACCAGCCTGACCCGCGCCCAACTCGTCGCCGTCGCGCGCCACGGCGCGCAGGTGACGCTGGATGCGGGCCAACTGGAGCATGTCCGGCGCGCCGCCGATTTCCTCGCCGACAAGGTGAGCTGCGGCGAGCCCACCTATGGCGTCACCACCGGCTTCGGCAGCAACGCCGACAAGCTGCTGGGCGCGCACCGGGTGCGCGACGAGCTGCCGGGCAGCCGCGTGCAGGCGCCGGAAGGCACGCTCATGGAGGAACTGCAGCACAACCTGATCACCACCCATGCCGTGTGCGTGGGCAAGCCGTTCGGCGCGGACGTGGTGCGCGCGATGCTGCTGATCCGCGTCAACACGCTGATGCGCGGCCACTCGGGCATCCGCGTGGCGACGCTGGAGGCGCTCACCGCGATGCTCAACCGCGGCGTGGTGCCGGTGGTGCCGGAGAAGGGATCGGTCGGCGCGAGCGGTGATCTCGCACCGCTGTCGCACCTGGCGATCGTGCTGCTCGGCGGCGGCGAGGCGTTCTACCAGGGCGAGCGCCTTGCCGGCGCCGAGGCGCTGCGCCGGGCCGGCCTGCAGCCGGTGCGGCTGTCGTTCAAGGAGGGCCTGGCGCTCAACAACGGCACGGCACAGATGCTGGCCACCGCCGCGCTTGCGCTGGACTCGCTGGAATACCTGCTGGGCGCGGCCGACCTCGCGGCGGCGATGACGCTGGACGCCTTCGCCGGGCGCAGCGGCGCGCTGCGCCCGGAAGTGCACGCGCTGCGCCCGCATCCGGGCCAGGTCGACGGCGCCGCCCACGTGCGCAGCCTGCTGGACGGCTCCACCCTGGTGGACATTCCCTACCACCTGGTGCCGCGCTTCAAGCCGTGGAGCGCCGAGGCCTGGGACACGCCGGAAGACCAGGCGCTCAGCTTCGACATCGGCTGGGACTGGGTGCCGGCGAACCAGCGGCACGGCCGCGAGGCGTTCTACAGCCGCTTCCTGCCGTTCAAGGGCGGCAAGAAGCACCAGCCGCAGGACGCCTACTGCCTGCGCTGCATGCCGCAGGTGCACGGCGCGGTGCGCGACGCCTGGGCGCAGGCCTGCCGCGTGATCGACATCGAGCTGAACTCGGTCACCGACAACCCGCTGATCTTCCCCGACGCGGAGAACCCGCAGTTCATCGAGGACCAGGTGATCTCCGCTGGCCATTTCCACGGCATGCCGCTGGCGCTGGCGATGAGCTACGTGAAGGCCGCGATCCCGGTGCTGGCGTCGATCTCCGAGCGGCGCCTCAACAAGCTGGTCGACCCGGCCACCAACGACGGCCTGCCGGCCTTCCTCACCGGCAACGAGGACGGCACCGATTCCGGCTTCATGATCGTGCAGTACACCGCCGCGGCGCTGGTCAACGACCTCGCCACCCGCGCGCACCCGGCCAGCGTGTACTCGGTGCCGACCAGCGCGAACGCCGAGGACCACGTCTCGATGGGTGCCAACGAGGCGCGCCACGTGCTGGAGATGATGGAAGACCTCGGTCACGTGATCGCGCTGGAGCTGTATACCGCGGCGCAGGCGCTGGACTATCGCCGGGAAATGCTCAATGCCGCGCGCCGCCTCGCCGCCCGCGGGGACTGGCAACGGCTTGCGGCGAAGGTGGCCAACGCGCCGCGCGAAGACCATCCGCATTACGCGCAGTTCGTCGAGGAAGTGCAGCGCCTGATGGCTGCGCTGGCCGAAGGCGAGGATTTCCATCCGGGCGCGTCGGTGCGGGCGGCGCATGCGGCGCTGCGCGAGCACATCGCGTTCATGCACCGCGACCGCGCCATGGACGGCGACGTGCGCACCGCGTGCGGGCTGCTGCAGCGGCGCGTGCTGTCGGTGTGAGGTTGCGCCGTCCCCGCCGCGGCAGGCGGGGACGGCAGCGGATCAGGGCAGGGTGATGGTGAGGCTCGCGGTGCGTGCGGGCAACTGCACCAGATCGTGGTATTGCGCCAGTTTCTGCCCGGTTTCCCGGTCGAGCATGCCGTTCATCGCGGCGTAGCCGCCGAGGCCGACTGCGGCCAGCACGGCGGCCGGCGCCCACAGCGGCACCTGGCGGCGCAGCGCGTGGCTGATCCGGTCCGGCGGCGCCCAGTGCGGGGCGAAGCTGGCGCGGTGCCCCTTCAGGAAGACGATCTCGTCGCCGAGCCGGGCGGTCAGGTAGCCGAGCTTCTCGGTGCCTTCGATGCGGTACTTGCCCTCGAAGCCGATCAGCAGGCAGAAGTAGCACACCTCCAGCGACTGCAGGCGTGCCGCGCCCTGCGCGCGCAGTTGTTCGAGGCGGGTGAAGAAGTTCTCGCCGGCGAGATGGTCGCCGAACAGCGAAAGCTGCAGCGGGTTGCGCTCCCAGCTTTCGCGGAAGCTGCAGCCGGGCGTGGCGAGGATGGCCTCGTCGATCGAGGCGCAGAACGCGTACTTGGCCGCATAGACGTCCTCCGACGGGATGCCCAGCCGCATCGCGTTGCGTTCCGTCGAGGCGAGGAACTGCCGCACGGCGTCGGCGAACGGCTGCTCCGCGGCGGGCATCTGGCCGCGCTTGACCAGCAGCAGCATGTAGAAGCCGTCCGACATCAGGTCGAGCAGGCTGCGCGGCGCGTCGGCCGGCTCGTCGCCGGCGGCGCCGGTGTTTTCGACCATGGCTTTCTGCGACTTGATCATGCGGTGAGCGCCATCAGTTCGAGCTTGAGTTCGGGAATGCCGGCCGGCACGTAGATCATCAGGGACTGCGCCTTGAGCATGCGCTCGTACAGCGGGCCGCGCGGCTCGATCGCGAAGTACAGGTTGCCCGGGCGAACCGGGATCGCCGCCGGCACCTGCGCGGCATGGGTGAGCTTGACCCCGGGCAGGGCGGAGAGCACCGCTTTCTCGACGTCGTCCGGCGCGCCGAGCTTGAAGCGCACCGGCACGATGCTGGCAAGCTCGGTGCCCGGCATGTCCGCGCTGACGCCGAGGAACAGCGTGGATTTCTCGTCGATGCGCTGCGAATCGAGGCGGCCGAGGTGGTACGACGGCCGCACCTCGCTCAGCGCGATGCCGAAGTAGCGCGCCGAGATCACCGTGTCGGTCAGCTCGCGGATGATCTGGAACAGCCGCGCGAACGCCGGGCCGGGATCGGCATGGGTGTACGCCGGCAGGTCGGCCAGCGTGTAGGCCTTGGAGAAGGTCAGCAGCGCACCGGCCACCCGCAGCAGTTCCTGGTGCAGGCGTTCCGGGTGCAGGCCCGGATGGTGGTAGAGGTGCGACAGGCTGGCGAACGCGCTGCTGGCGGTGTGCAGCAGCCAGAACGAGGCGATGTCGCCGGAGCGGAATTCGATGATGTGTTGCGACGGCTCGCGGTGCAGGCCGTACAGCGCGTTGACCTTGGCCTGCAGCGCGTCGAGCAGGCGGCGCAGTTGCAGGAACAGCGCGGGCGCGGCGCGCAGGCTGACCGCGGGCGGCACATAGTGCGGATCGAGCTCGAAGGTGCCGGTGCCGTTGCGGCGGATCCGCGCCAGCGGCAGCGAGACGTAGGCGTCGCGCGACTGCTCTTCGGTCAGCAGGCGCACGGATTTCTTCAGGTAGGCCAGTTCGGCCTCGGCGGCGTCGGTGAACAGGTCGGGCGTCTGCGTGTTGACCTGGGCGAAGCGCGTGGCGGCGCCGGCGTCGGCGCCGTCCCCGCAGTTGCCGCCGTATTCCTTGAGCAGGGGCAGGGCGAGGTGGATGGTGAGTTCCTGCGTGCCGGCGGGCAGGCCTTCCAGCGAGAGCGGGGCGGGCAGGTCGTCGGACTCGGGCGCCGAGTAGATTTCCCCGTCGGGGAAGATCGCCGACGCCTGCAGCAGGCGCACCGTGCCCATCGCCAGGCTCTGGCCGTCCAGCCGCACCTGGCGCACGCCCCAGCCGTAGGGGTGCAGCGACTGGCTGATCTCGCGCAGGCGCGACTCGTGGTATGCGTCCTGTCGCTGGAAGTGCTGGGGACGCAGGAACAGGCCTTCGCCCCAGAAGACCTTCGCCGTATGACTCATGGAGCCTCGCTTCAATCCGTTGAGTGCCCTGGCGCGAACGGCTGCAAGTTCCCGTTCCGTGGGCAGGTTCTGGTCGGCAAGCTTACCGCGTGATTCGGTCGGAGGCGATGATGCCCGTCTCAGTGCGCCATGTCGGGGCAGCGCGCCGAGGCCAGCGAGCCGGGGTCGTCCGCAAGGTCGGTCACCAGCTTGCCGGCAGTGGAAGACAGCGCGCACGCATGCGCGCCCAGCGTGATGCCGGCCGGCATCGATGCCTTCACGTCATAGGCATAGCGCCAGCGCTGCGCGGCCGGCGCCCGGAACAGCGCCACGACGCCCAGGTAGGGCGCGTCGTTGGGCAATGCCTCGACGATGTCGTAGTGCTGCGAGGGCAGCACCAGCATCTCGTGCGAGTCGACCAGGTCCTGGCCCAGCGCGGCGCGTTCCTTGTCGGTGTCCAGGAAGCTGTCGAAGGGGGTCTGCTCGAAGCGCTGCAGCGAGCGCAACTGATAGACCTTCACCACCAGCGCCAGCGGCTTCTTGCCGCTCCCGGCATTGAGGTTGCCGCCGGCGAAGACGTGCAGGGGCAACCGGGTCTTGGCGGGCGCCTCGGCCGGCGCCTCCTGCTTGCCCAGGCCGATCGCCGACATGGCCTTGTCCATCGTCTTGCCGGCGCTGGCGCAGCCGGCGAGCAGCGTCGCCAGCATGAGCGGAAGCAGGGTGGTGGCTCGCAGGGTTGGAATGGCCGTCCGTTGCGTCATGTCGTTCGAGTGCTCTTCCTGAGTTGGGCGAATTCGCCGATCTGCGTAGGAAACCCGTGCGCGTCGGAGTCGGAACTTTACCGCAGGGCCCGTCGAAACCGCAGCCTGCGACGGCGGAAAGCCCGGTTGCGCGCGGTGTGGATGCCTCATGGGCGACCCGTTTCCGATTTTGTGACGCAGGTCCGCGTGAAGAAAGCGTGCAGTACGTCGGCGTATGCCTCGGGTTGCAAGTTTCACGACTCTACTATAGAAAGTGGCGCAGAACCGGGCACTTGAGCGGATGTGCTGCGAAGGCTCGCCGGTTCAGGGAACGAGATAGGGAGATGTCTCTTGAAGTCGCAGGCACTACTGCTGGGCATGCTGCTCAGCGCATTCGTGGTTTCGGGATGCTCGCGCAACACCAAGCGCGACCAACCTCCGGCGCTCACCTACGATCAACTCATGCAGCAGGCGGACACCAACCTGCGCACGCAGAACGTTGACGGTGCGCGCCTGTTCTACACCAAGGCAGCCGCGGCCGACCCGACGCGCAAGGAACCCTGGTTCCGGCTCGCCCAACTCGATTTCAACCAGCAGAACTACGGCGGCGCCATCCTCTCCGCGCAGGAAGTGCTGCAGCGCGACGCCGCCGACGTCGATGCGGAAAGCATCCTGACCGTCGCCGGCCTGCGCGTAGCGGTGGACGCGCTGGGCCGCCTGCACGACGAGGACAACCTGCAGGGACCGGCGCACCAGGAAGCGGAGAAGCTCGCCGAGAAGCTGCGCGAGACCCTGGGCGAGGAAGTGCTCGTCCCCAAAAAGGCCGTGCGCACGCCGCCGAAGCGCCGGATCGCGCGGGCACCCGTCACGCCGGCGGCGGCTCCCGCGGCCGGCGCCGACAAGCCTGCCTCGGAAGCGGCACCCGCCGCGCCGGTCAGCAACGATCCTTTCTCGGGCCTGCCCGGCCGTTGATCCCCTAACACCAGCTATCGTCGGAGACGCAACCCATGGCCAAGAAGGAAAGCGTGCAGAAGCGCCTGCAGAAAGTGCGCCCGCCGCGCGTTCAGCTCACCTACGAAGTGGAAAAGGGTGACGCCATCGAACAGAAGGAGTTGCCATTCGTGGTCGGCGTCCTGGGCGATTTCTCCGGCCAGCCCGAGACGCCGCTGCCGCGCCTGCGCGACCGCAAGTTCGTCAACGTCGACCTGGACAACTTCGACGACGTGATGGAGGGCATGAGCCCGCGCGCGTCCTACCGCGTCCGCAACACCATCGGCGGCAGCGGCGAATACGGCGTCGAGCTGAAGTTCAAGTCGATCGAGGACTTCCGCCCCGAGGCGGTCGTGCAGCAGGTAGAGCCGCTGCGCAAGCTGCTGGAGGCGCGCAGCAAGCTGGCCGACCTGCGCAACAAGCTGGCCGGCAACGAGAAGCTGGAGGACATCCTCAACGACGTCCTCAACAACACCGAAATGCTGAAGAAGATCGGCGAAGAATCCGGACAGGAGCAGGTATGAACACCGAGGCCAGCAGCGCCCGCGCCGCCGAATCCGGGCTGGTCGAGACCGGTCTGCTCGACAACATCATCGAGCAGAGCAAGGTCGCCAAGTCCAATACCGAGCACCAGCGCGCCAAGGACATCATCGCCGAGCTCGCCCGCGAGGTGCTGCAGGGTACGGTGGTGGTCTCGGACAACCTCAACCGCACGCTCGACGCGCGCGTGGCCGAGCTGGACCACATGATTTCCGAGCAGCTCAGCGCGGTGATGCACGCACCCGAGTTCCAGCAGCTCGAGTCGAGCTGGCGCGGGCTCCATTACCTGTGCCAGCAGACCTCGACCGGTACGATGATGAAGATCAAGGTCCTCAATGCGTCGAAGAAGGACCTGAACCGCGACTTCCGCTCGGCGCTGGACTTCGACCAGAGCACCCTGTTCAAGAAGGTGTACGAGGAAGAGTTCGGCACCTTCGGCGGCGCCCCGTTCGGCGCCCTGCTGGGCGACTATGCGATCGGCCGCCAGGCCGAGGATCTCTACTTCGTCGAGCAGATGTCGCACGTGGCGGCCGCGGCGCATGCGCCGTTCATCTCGGCCGCGTCTCCCGAACTACTGGGCCTGGAGACCTTCGCCGACCTGGGCAAGCCGCGCGACCTGGCCAAGGTGTTCGATACCGTCGAATACGCCAAGTGGAAGTCGCTGCGCGATTCCGAGGACGGCCGCTACGTCGGCATGACCCTGCCGCGCTTCCTGGGGCGCCTGCCGTACAACCCCAAGGACGGCACCACGGTCGAAGGTTTCAACTACGTCGAGGACGTGGACGGCACCGACCACAGCAAGTACCTGTGGTGCAACACGGCCTACGCCTTCGGCGCGCGCCTGACGCATGCCTTCGAGGACTTCGGCTGGTGCGCGGCGATCCGCGGTGTCGAAGGCGGCGGCCTGGTCGAGGACCTGCCCACCCACACCTTCAAGACCGACGACGGCGAGGTGGCGCTGAAGTGCCCCACCGAGATCGCCATCACCGACCGTCGCGAGAAGGAGCTCAGCGACCTGGGCTTCATCCCGCTGGTGCATTGCAAGAACACCGACTACGCCGCGTTCTTCGGCGCCCAGTCGATCCAGAAGGCCAAGAAGTACAACACCGATTCTGCCAACGCGAACGCAATGTTGTCCGCCCAACTTCAGTACATTTTCGCCGTGTCCCGGGTGGCGCACTACCTCAAGGCGATGATGCGCGACAAGATCGGCAGCTTCGCTTCGAGCAGCAGCGTCGAGTCCTTCCTCAACAGTTGGATCACCCAGTACGTATTGCTCGACGACAACGCCACGCAGGAGGCCAAGGCGCAGTATCCGCTGCGCGAAGCCTCCATCCAGGTGACGGACGTGCCGGGACGCCCCGGGGCCTTCCGCGCGGTGGCGTTCCTGCGGCCGCACTACCAGCTCGACGAACTTTCGGTGTCGTTGCGGCTTGTAGCCGAGTTGCCGGCGTCGGCGAAGTAGTCGATCAATCCGCTGGCGGCCCCGCCGCCACCGGTTGCTCGCGGCGGTGCTATGCACTCTTGTTGTTCCCACCATCAAGGATGAAGACATGAAAGACATCTACATCAAATTCGGCAAGCCCGACATCAAGGGTGAGTCCCTCGACAAGGATCACAAGGATTGGATCGAAATCAGCTCGTGGAGCCACCTGATCCGGCAGCCGCGTTCGGCGACCGCCTCCACGGCCGGCGGCCATACGGCCGAGCGTTGCGAACACGGTGAAATGGTGTTCGAGAAGGACATCGACGTGGTCAGCCCGCAGTTGTTCCAGGCGTGCTCGGGCGGCACCACGTTCAGCGACGTCACCATCGAGTTCATGCGTGCCGACGGCGACGGCAAGCGCGTGAAGTACCTCGAGATCCAGCTGCAGAACGCGATCATCGCCAGTGTCGCGCCGAGCGTGGTGGGCGAGGGCCTGCCGACCGAGACCTTCACGCTGAAGTACGCCGCCGTGCAGTGGCGCTACACCCAGCAGAAGATCGGCGGCGGCCAGGGCGGCAGCTCGCAGGGCGCCTGGAGCCTGACCAAGAACGACAAGACCTTCTCGGTCTGACCGTTACGGCATGGTCGAGCCGCCGCGATCCCTATCGCGGCGGCTTCGTGCCGGTCGATCGGATGCATTGCTTGATGCCGTGCCGGAGCTTCCCGGCATGCGCGTAACCGGGCCGTGATTGGGAATGGTCATGAAGGGATTCGAGCCCGGGCTGCTTGAGAAACTGTTCGACGATGCCCCCCGCGACCCGGGGCAGGGCATGTTCAAGCGGCTTTCGCTGGAGGAGTTCAAGGAATCGGTGGCGCGCGACGTCGAGGCCCTGCTCAACAGCCGTTTCGTGATGGACGAAGAGGCCTTGCGCGATTATCCGCATTGCCAGCGTTCGCTGGCCACGTACGGGCTCAGCGATTTTTCCGGCCGGAGCCTGGCCAGTTCGCCCGACCGCGCCTTCATCTGCCGCTCGCTGGAACTGGCCATCGCCCGGCACGAGCCGCGCCTGACCCAGGTGCGCGTCTCGCTCGATCCGGAACAGCGCTCCACCGGCGCGTTGCGCTTCTCGATCAGCGCGATGCTGGTGGTCCATCCTTCGCGCGAACCGGTGAGCTTCGATGCGCTGTTGCAGCCGACCACGCTGCAGTATTCGGTGAGCCGGGCGCGGCGGGTCGCGGCATGATCGCCGGCGCTTTCCCCGCCAGGAGGACGTCCGCATCGCGCGGGCGGAATGCGGCGGCCCCGGCGCTCCCGGGGCGATAGGCCATGGAAGACCTGCTCCCCTATTACGAACGCGAACTGGCCTTCCTGCGCCGGTATTCGCGCGATTTCGCGGACAAGTACCCCAAGATCGCCGGGCGCCTGCTGCTGACCGGCGACGTCAGCGAGGACCCGCACGTCGAACGGCTGATCGAATCGTTCGCGCTGATGGGCGCCCGCATCTCCAAGAAGATCGAGGACGACTACCCGGAGTTCACCGAGGCGCTGCTGGAGGTGCTCTATCCGCACTACCTGCGGCCCTTTCCGTCGTGCTCGATCGCCCGCTTCGACGCGGGCAGCGCGGCCTCGCAACTGTCGGCGCCGGTGGTGGTGAAGCGCGGCACCGAGCTGCTGTCGCGGCCGGTCCGCGGCGTGCCGTGCCGGTTCCGCACCACCTACGACGTCGTCCTGTCGCCGCTGCAACTGACGTCGGCGCGGTTCAACTCGATCGTCCAGGCGCCGCGGTCGGTGCGCCTGCCGCCGCAGGCCGGCGCGCAGATCTCGATCGGGTTCAACCTGGCGTCCACGCACGAGTCGGTCGCGGCGTTCGAACTGGAGACGCTGCGCCTGTTCACCGACGGCGAGCCGTCGTTCTGCGCCGCCTTGCGCGACGTGCTCGCCATGCACGTGCTCAAGGCCTACGTCGAGCCCGCCGGGCGCGACCAGTGGCTGCCATTGGATGCCAATCCGCTGGCACCGGCCGGCTTCGGCGAAGACGAGTCGCTGATCGACTATCCGGCCCGCTCGCACCCGGCCTACCGCCTGCTCACCGAGTTCTTCGCGTTCCCGGAGAAGTTCGGCTTCTTCGACCTGGACCTGCGGCGCATCGGCGCGCTGGGCGGTCGCCAGTTCACCGTGCACCTCGTGCTCAAGGACGTCGCCGCCGATTCGGCCCATGCGCGGCTGCTCGAGGGCCTGTCCGCTGCGAACCTGCCCACCGGCTGCACGCCGATCGTCAACCTGTTCGCCCAGCATGGCGAGCCCATCCGCGTGTCGCACGCGGCCGTTTCCTATCCGGTGGTCGCCGATTCCCGCCGCGCCTTCGCCTACGAAGTGCACGCGATCGAATCGGTGGCGCGCGTGCAGCAGACCGCGCAGGGCGAGACGATCACGGAATTCCGCCCGTTCTATTCGCTGCGGCATGGCGAGAGCCAGGAACGCCACGAACACTACTGGGTGGCACGGCGCGACGAACTGGTCGCCAGGCAGAGCCCGGGCTACGAGTTGGAGCTGAGCATCGTGGACGCCCAGTTCGACCCGGTGACGCCGCGCACCGACGTGCTAAGCATCGACCTCGTCTGCAGCAACCGCGACCTGCCCGAGCAGCTCGCCTACGGCGTGCCCGGCGGCGACCTGGTGCTGGAGGGAGGCGGCGTGGCGCGCAGCATCGCGATGCTGCGCAAGCCCACGCCGTCGGTGCGCTTCGAGCGCGGCCGCGGCGCCCAGTGGCGGCTCATCTCGCACCTGTCGCTGAACCACCTGTCGCTGGTCGAGGGTGGCATCGCCCCCCTGCGCGAGATGCTCAAGCTGTACGACCTGCAGCGTTCCGCGATCTCGTCGCGGCAGATCGAGGGCATGCTCGACCTCGTCCAGCGCAGCGTGACGGCGTGGCTGCCCGGCAAGCACTTCGCCAGCGTCGCGCGCGGAACAGAAGTGCGCCTCACCGTCGACGAGGAAAGCTTCGTCGGCACCGGCATCAGCATCTTCGCGCACGTGATGGATGCCTTCTTCGGCCTGTATGTGAACGCCAACAGCTTCACCCAGCTCGTCCTGCTCTCCCACCGCAGCGGAGAGGAACTGATCCGATGTCCAGCACGCAACGGCGACTCGATCCTGGCGTAGCGCAGCGGCTGCAGGAATCGCCGCATCGCTTCCAGTTCTTCCAGGCCGTCAGGGTGCTGGAGCACGTCTTTGCGCGCCAGGGCGTGCGCGTGGCCGACGTGGTGCCGCGCCACCTGAGCTTCCGCAACACCTTGTCGCTGGCGTTCCCGGCGAGCGAGATCGAGCAGTTGCGGGTCCACGCCGGGCAGGGCGAAGCGGGCGAGGGCGCCGATGCGGAGCCCGGCGCCTGGCGCTCGGTGGAGATCACCCCTTCCTTCATCGGCATGCTGGGCGTGGCCGGGGCGCTGCCGCTGGGCTACAGCGAGCGCATCGGCGAGCGCGAGGTGTTCCATCGGGACCGCGCGGCGCGCGCCTTCATGGACATCTTCAGCAACCGCGCGGTGGCATTGTTCTACGCCGCGTGGAAGAAATACCGGCTGGCCCTGCAGTACGAACTGGACCGCAAGGAGCGCTTCCTGCCGCTGACCCTGTCGCTGGCGGGACTGGGCCTGCGTTCCATGCGCTCGCGCCTGTCCGAGGGAAACGGCGCGGTGCTCGACCAGGCGCTGGCGTTCTATTGCGCCGGCGTGCGCCAGCGGCCGCTGTCCGCGGCCTTCCTGCAGCGCATCCTGGCCGAATACTTCGACGCGCCCGTGCGGATCGAGCAGTTTGCCGGCGCCTGGTACGCGGTGCCCCCGCAGCAGTTGAGCCGGCTGGGCGGCAGCAATGCGGTGCTGGGCAGGACCGCGCTGGCCGGCGAGCGCGTATGGCAGCGCGACCTGCGCCTGCGCCTGCACGTCGGGCCATTGCCCAGGGCGCAGTTCGAGGATTTCCTGCCCGGCGGCAGCGCGGCGGCCGCGTTGGCCAAGTGGCTGACCCTGCTCGGCGGCGGCGCGCTGGAGTACGAGATCGTGCCGATCCTGCGCGCGCGCGACGTATGCGGCGCCGTGCTGTCCGAGGCGTCGGCCGGCCGGCTCGGCTGGGACGCCTTCGTGTGCACGCGGCCGGCCACGGCCGACCGCGCCGACGCGAGCTATGCGGTGAAGACATTGCAATGAACCGGGCGCGACGGCGCCCACCGACACACCGAACCGGCGAGGACGGTTAAGGAAGACCATGAGCAATTCGTTGAAGACACTGATCTCCAAGCTCGACGACACCTGCCGCCGCGCCGCCGAGCGGGCGGCGAGCCTGTGCATGGCGCGCGGCCACTACGAGGTGGACCTGGAGCACCTGTTCCTGGCCCTGCTGGAGCAGTCGCAGAGCGATTTCGTGGTGATCGCGCGCCGCAGCGGCATCAGCCTGGAGAAGTTGCAGACCGACCTGGAGCAGGAAATCGGCCGCTTCCGCAACGGCAACACGCGCACGCCGGTGTTTTCCGCCCACCTGCCGACCCTGCTCGAACACGCCTGGCTGATCGCCTCGCTGGATTCGCACACCACGCGCATCCGCAGCGGCCACCTGCTCACTGCATTGCTTACCCATCCCGAGCTGTCGCAACTGGCCTATCGCGGCTCGGCGCTGTTCGCCCGGTTCAGGCAGGACGAGTTGAAGCACGACCTGGCTCGGCTGACCGAGGGTTCGGCGGAGGCGGGCGAAAGCGTGCGTTTCGCCGACGCGCCTGCCGTCGCGGAGCGGCCGGAGGAAGGCGCGGCCGAGTCCCAGGCCGGCCTGGGCAAGACGCCCGCGCTGGACCAGTTCACCAGCAACCTCACCCAGCGCGCCCGCGACGGCAAGCTCGATCCGGTGATCGGCCGCGATACCGAGATCCGCCAGGCCATCGACATCCTGATGCGCCGCCGCCAGAACAACCCGATCCTCACCGGCGAGGCCGGCGTCGGCAAGACCGCCGTGGTCGAAGGGCTCGCGCTGAAGATCGCCGAGGGCGACGTGCCGCCGCCGTTGCAGGGCGTCGAGCTGCATACGCTGGACATGGGCTTGCTGCAGGCCGGCGCCAGCGTGAAGGGCGAGTTCGAGAACCGCCTGAAGAACGTGATCGACGAGGTCAAGAAGAGTCCCAAGCCGATCATCCTGTTCATCGACGAGGCGCACACGATGATCGGCGCAGGCGGCTCGGCCGGCCAGAACGACGCCGCCAACCTGCTCAAGCCGGCGCTCGCGCGCGGCGAGCTGCGCACCATCGCGGCGACCACCTGGGGCGAATACAAGAAGTACTTCGAGAAGGACGCGGCGCTCGCGCGGCGCTTCCAGGTGGTGAAGGTGGAGGAGCCCGGCGAGTCGCTCGCCGCCGCCATGCTGCGCGGCATGGTGCCGTTGATGGAGAAGCACTTCAACGTGCGCGTGCTCGACGAGGCGGTGACCGAGGCGGTGCGCCTGTCGCACCGCTACATCAGCGGGCGCCAACTGCCGGACAAGGGCGTCAGCGTGCTCGACACGGCCTGCGCGCGCGTGGCGCTGGGCCAGACCGCCACGCCGGCGCCGATCGACGACGCGCGCAAGCAACTGGACCGGCTGGGGGCGGAGATCGCCGCGCTGGAACGCGAGGAGGCCGCGGGACACGCGCACGACGCGCGGCTCGATGCGCTGCGCGCGGAGCGCGGCGCGGTCGAGGCTTCGCTCAAGGCCGACGAGCAGCGCTGGGAGGCCGAGCGCGCCGCGGTCGAGAAGATCAAGGCACTGCGCGCCAGGCTCGAAGCTTCGGTCGCGCAAGCCGCCGAGGGCAAGCCCGCCGAGCCGGAGGCTGCTGCGGCCAAGCCGGCAAAGCCCGCCAAGGGCAAGGCCAAACCGGCTGCGACCAGCCCCGAGAAGCGGCAACTGCAGCAGCTCTACGACGAGCTTGCCGCGTTGCAGGGCGATGCGCCGCTGATCCCCATCCAGGTCGACGGCATCGTCGTCGCCGGGATCGTCGCGGCGTGGACCGGCATCCCGCTGGGCAAGATGGTCAAGGACGAGATCCGCACGGTGCGCAACCTGCGCCCGGCGCTGGAGCAGCGCGTGATCGGCCAGGACCACGCGCTGGAGGCGATCGCCCAGCGCGTGCGCACCGCCCGCGCCAACCTGGAGGACCCGAACAAGCCCAAGGGCGTGTTCCTGTTCGTCGGCCCGTCCGGCGTCGGCAAGACCGAGACGGCGCTGGCGCTGGCGGACATCCTCTACGGCGGCGAGCGCAAGCTGATCACCATCAACATGAGCGAGTACCAGGAGGCGCACACCGTGTCCGGACTGAAAGGCTCGCCGCCGGGCTACGTCGGCTACGGCGAGGGCGGCGTGCTCACCGAGGCGGTGCGCCGCAGCCCGTACTCGGTGGTGCTGCTGGACGAGGTGGAGAAGGCGCATCCGGACGTGCTGGAGCTGTTCTTCCAGGTCTTCGACAAGGGCGTGATGGACGACGCCGAGGGCCGCGAGATCGATTTCCGCAACACGCTCATCATCCTCACCAGCAACGTCGGCTCGCAGACGATCATGCAGGCCTGCCTCAACAAGCCGGCGGAGGAACTGCCCGACGCCGAGGCCCTGTCCGAGCAGCTTCGCCCGGCGCTGTACAAGGCCTTCAAGCCGGCCTTCCTGGGCCGCATGAAGGTGATTCCGTACTACCCGATGAGCGACGACGTGCTCGAACGCATCATCCGGCTCAAGCTCGATCGCATCGGGCAGCGCGTCAAGGCCAACCACCAGGCCGAATTCGCCTACGACGGCGCCCTGGTGGAGGCGGTGCTGGCCCGCTGCACCGAGGTCGATTCGGGCGCGCGCAACGTCGACCACATCCTCAACGGCAGCCTGTTGCCCGAGGTGGCCGACAGCGTGCTCGCGCGCATGGCGGAAGGCGGCGCGATCGAGAAGATCAAGGTAGGCGCCGGCAAGGACGGCGCCTTCAAGTACAAGATCACCTGATCCCACCCCAAGGAGAAACCGCATGAACAGCAATGCCAGGGAAGCAGTCCTCAAGCGTGCGGCGCCGGGCTGGTACGGCCAGTTCCAGCCGCAGCTCGTCGCCGAGCGCGGCTGGGCCAAGCTGAGCCCGGACGTCGTCGTCGGCCTGCTCGAAGGGGCCTCGCACAACGCCCACCACCGCGCGCGCCTGCTGCTCGGCGAGATGCAGTCGCAGAGCTGGCGCATCCTCGCGACCGTGCACTCCGGCGGCAAGGGCGACGAGGCGAGGGCGGCGGACACCGTGCCGCGCATCACCCTGCAGGTGGGCAACCGCAAATACCACCTGCGCTGCAAGGCCGCGCCGCAGCTCCACGTGGTCGCCATCACCGCCTGAGCGCGCGCGTCGCGACCCTGCCCCGGGCAGGGCCGCGACGGCGCCGCGTGACCCGCCCCTCCATTCTCTTCTCTGCGTCGTACCACCGGATCGGATCCATGGCAGTGATAACGGACATCCTGCAATCCTTGTTGGGCAGCGGCCTGCGGCAGGCCGACCGCCTGCTGCGCCTGCATACCGCGCTGGGGGCCGATGTCCTCGTCGCGGAAGCGTTCGAGGGCTGGGAGGCGCTCGACGGCGGCGGCTTCCTCTTCGAACTGAGCGCGCTGTCGAGCGACGCCTTCCTGCCGCTGGCCAAGCTGGTCGGCACGCCGGTGCTGCTGGAACTGCTCACCGCCGATTCGCGGCACGACCTGCGTCCGTTCCACGGCCACGTCACCGCGGCCGAGCGCGTCGGCAGCAACGGCGGGCTGGCGCGCTACCGGCTGGTCGTCGAGCCGTGGCTCGCGCTGTTGCGCGAACGCCAGGACAGCTACGCCTTCCACGACCTGACCGTGGTGGAGATCGTCGAGCAGGTCTTCGGCCACTATGCGCAGGGACAGGTCGTGCCCGCCTGGCGCTGGGACCTGGCCGACCGCGGCATCTACCTCAAGCGCAGCCTCACCACGCAGTACCAGGAGAGCGACTTCGACTTCGTGTCGCGCCTGCTGGCGGAGGAGGGCATCTTCTACCGCTTCGAGCACAAGGGCGATACGTCGTCGGCCGGCCTGGGCTCGCATACCCTGGTGCTGGCCGACAGCAACGAAAGCTTCCTGCCGCAGCAGGCGCGGGTGATCCGCTTCCAGCGTGCCGACGCCACCGAGGGCGAGGACAGCATCCAGCAATGGCATGCGGTCAGGCGCTGGCAGACCGGCAGCGTCGCGCGCGCGAGCTGGGACTACCGCACCCTGTCGATGCGCCCGGGCAACGCCCAGGCCGACGGCCCGGCGGTGGATGCCGAGGACGACGACACCGCCGGGCCGTATGCCTGGCCCACCCGCGCCGTGGGCGAGCGGCGCAGCCGGCAGCACCTGGATGCGCTGCACGTCTGCTCGCTGCAGGGCGAGGGCGAAGGCACCGACCGGCGGCTCGCGCCGGGCCTGCGCTTCGCGCTCAGCGGCCATGCCGGCGTGGCGGAGGGGGAAGCGTTCGCCTGCCTGCGCGTGCAGCACCACGCGCGCAACAACGTCGGCGCCGACGTGCACGGCGCCGTCGAGCAACTGCTGGGCAGCGCCTTCGACGCCTTCGCCGCGGCGCCGCCGGACAAGCCGGGAGACCGCGACGAGGCGCTCTACCGCAACCGCTTCCTGGCCCTGCCGATCGCCCAGACCTACCGGCCGCAGACCGACGACGGCCATGGCCGACGGTTGCATCCGCGGCCCACCGCCTCGGGCGCGCAGACCGCGATCGTGGTCGGCAACGGCGACCCGATCCACACCGACCGCGACCATCGCATCAAGGTGCAGTTCCACTGGCAGCGCGGCGGCAATGCCGCCAGCCGCCAGGAGCACCCGCGCGGCGAGGCCAACGCGCCGGCCGATACCACCGCCGGCACCTGGGTGCGCGTGGCCACGCCGCTGGCCGGCAGCAACTGGGGCAGCGCCTTCGTGCCGCGGGTGGGGCAGGAGGTGTGGGTCGAGTTCCTGGAAGGCGACATCGACCGCCCGGTGGTCGTCGGCGCCGTCTACAACGGCCAGGGCAACGCCGATGCGCCGCACAACGCGCAGGCCGGCGGGCCGTCAGGCAGCACCGGCAATGCCGCGGCCTGGTTCGCCGGCAACGGGCACGCCGCCGTACTCAGCGGAATCAAGACGCAGGATCTGTCGCAGAGCCAGTCCGGCAGCGGCGGCTATCGCCAGTTGCAGTTCGACGACAGCAAGGGCCAGTCGCGCGCGCAGCTCTACACCACCGACCGCGAGAGCGCGCTGAACCTGGGTCACCTGAAGCAGGCGACCGACAACCAGCGCCAGGCCGACCGCGGTTTCGGCGTGGAGCTCACCACCCAGGCGATGGGAGCGCTGCGCGGCGGTCGCGGCCTGCTGTTGAGCACGGCCGATGGCGCGAACCAGATGGATGCAAGCGCGCCGGCAAGCGATCTCGCGCAAAGCCAGCAACTGGTCCAGGGGCTGGCCGACGTCGCCCAGAAGCAGCAGGCCGGGCTCGACCAGGAGCCGGCGCCCGACAAGCTGCCGGCAACCGACGCGCTCGCCCGGCTGCAGGATGCGCTCGCCGCCACCCATGGCGGCCAGCCCGCCGGGCAGGGCGTGGGCGGCGGCGAGGGCGAGGCCGTCGGCTGGAGCGACCCGGCCCTGGTGCTGCACGGCAAGGACGGGCTGGCCAGCGTGACCCCGCAGCATCACGTATGGGTGGCCGGCACCACCGCCACGCTGAGCGCCGGCCAGGACCTCAACCTCACCACCCAGGGCAAGGCCAGCGTGGTCGCCGCCAACGGCATCGCCCTCTACGCCCAGGGCAGCGAGCCGCCGGGCAGCCGCCCCGTCAAGAACACCGGCATCGCCCTGCACGCCGCCAGCGGCACGGTCAGCGTCCAGGCGCAGAAGGACAAGGCCGGCTTCGCCGCCGAACAGGCCGTCACCCTTGCCAGCACCCAGGCCCATGCCCTGGTACAGGCCAGCAAGCACGTGCTGCTCACCGCCAAGGGCGCCTATATCCGGCTCCAGGGCGGCGACATCGAGATCGGCGCACCGGGCAAGGTGGAGTTCAAGGCGGCGAGGAAGGAGCTGACCGGGCCGCAGTCGGCGAGCGCGCAGGCGAGCGTGCCGGGCAGTGCGCTGAAGGCGTGCCCCAAGAAGATGGCCGCAGGCGCGGCGCGCGGCGCATCGGCGATCTAGGGCGCGCATGGCCTTTTCGCTCGAAAACACGGCGAGCCTGCTGAGCGGGCATCTGCAGGAAGACGAACGGCTGCGTGCCTACATCCTGATCGATCCGATCCTGCGCGAGCCGCTCGATGCGTCGTTGCTGGAAGCGGAGCGGTGCGAGGTCACCCCGGTGCCCTTGAACCATCCGGGCCTGGACGAGGGGCAGCGCCCCTGCCTGGTTCATTGGCGGCCGCAGGCCGTGCACGTCCTGGCCGACAGCCTGCGCGTCGCGCACGACGAGCAAGCGGATGCGGAACTGGAAGCGTCTGAGGGCTTCGCGTTGGGAGGCTGGCTGCTTTCGTCGGAGGACGCCGCCGTCGTGGCCAGCCATCTGGCGCGGGTCATGCGGCTGCCCCGACCGGGCCATCGGCGGCGTTATTTCAGGTGGGCGGACCGCCGAGTCATGGAATGGATGTGGGGCGGACTGTCCGGCGAGCAGCGCGCCCGGCTGCTGGGTCCCATTGAGCAATGGTGGTCGCTGGACCGGCGCGGGACGCTGGTCTGTCACGCAGCCGGGCAGATAACGGAACAGCCGGCACAGGCGCTGACCCTGGGGCAAGCGCAGTGGGAGCGGGCCGACCAAGGCGAGCTCGTGCAGGCCCTTGTCCGGGGCTGGATGAGCTTCGAGCCGGAGCTGCCCGAGGACTACCTGCAGAGGGCCGGCGATGCGGTATTCCAGGCATTGAGGCTCGGCCTGTCGGACGCGAAGGATGTCGTCCTGTTGGGCGCGTACACGCTGCAGATCCACCCCTGGCTGTGCGCGCATCCGAAAGTCGCGGGGCTGGTCGCCACCGCCGCGAGGGAGCGCGCCGATCTCAGCGGGCTGCTCGATACGGTGACCGATCCCGAGTGGGATGCGATACGGTCGGAATTGCAGGCAACAGGCCTGCGGAACGCCGGCGGCCTGGACGCCGCGGTGAGCTGAAGACGGAGAAGACCATGGCAGACGGAACGGCAGGAAAGTACGCCAGCAACGCGAACCGGGCGGCATCGGGTGCCCCGCAATGCGCGGCCGGTGGATGCGATGCGTGCATCAAGGCAGGGTTGCCGGTGCTCCTGGTGAGGCCGGGCCTGGCCGAAGCCTCCTTCGCGGCGCGCCACCACGCCGCCACCGCACCCCTGCTGCCCGGCGTGGCGGATCCCGGGCTCAGCCACTCGGGCTACATCATGCGCACCCTGCGGAAAGGGTACGTGTATGCGTACTACGAAACGCCGCATACGCCGCAGATCAAGTCGCAGAGCGGCTGGCAGGTGTTCGAGGTGGACGACGGCGGCTACCTGACCCCGAAGTCGCTCGCCACGGCGCCGACCCTGGAAACGAAAGGGTTCAGTTGCAAGCGCACCGACGGCTACGCGGCGGCCATGCTGTTCGTCATACCCGACGCCAAGCACACCGGGCGCGTGTGGGTGGGTTTCAGCGACCACCCCTGGAGCAAGAAGGTCCGCGACGGCTATGCCGCGAGCGAGTCGTTGCGCAACCAGCGCATGGCATGCATCAACGCTCCCGACGGTTCGTGCCAGCGCTCCCTGCCGTTGACGGTGGAAAAACTGCACGCGGCCGTTGCCGACTACGTGCCGGACGTTCCCGCGTCCGCTTTCGCGGGCAACCCGTTCCAGCGTCGCGTGGCGAACGAGGACCATGGCCTGCTTTCGCAGGGCATGAGCCTGATCGCCAGGCTGCTTCCCTTGGCATCGGTGCGCAAGGAATCGGCGCAGGACGTATGGCAGCAGGCCAAGGCCATCGCCGACCGGTCTGGCGGGGCCGTCGATGTCGGAAAGGCCAGGATCGTCAGCGTGCCCGACGCGGTGGGCGTCACCCACGAGGCTGCGCAGCTGCGCATCACGTTGTGCAACGACGCCGCCAACTGGCTGGCCCGGCAGACCGACGGCTACTGGCGCCTGCAGACCGCGCTGACCATCGACGGCCTGCTCAAGCTCATGGACGCGCGCGGCCAGCAGAGCAAGTCGAACGTCTCCGGCAGCAAATACGCCGGGCTGCAGGGCAAGCTGGTCAGCACCAAGGAATTCGAGGCCATGAAGAAAAGCGGCCAGTTGCCCGCCGAGGCGGAGCTGGCCGACCACTACACGCCTTCCCCCTACGGCGCCGTCAAGAGCTACGGCGTCGGCACCATCGACATTCCCAGCGCGGCGCGCATCGACAGGCAGACCGGCGACCTCAAGTCCGAGATATTGGACAACCTGGCCAGGAACGGCCCCGGCGGCATGGGCTACAAGGAGTTCCTCAACGCCTTCAACAACAAGGCCAAGGCCGACCAGGAACGGCTCGCCAAGGTCGAGAAGGACTACCAGGCCTGGCTGCCAAGCGATGCCCGCAAGCTGGTCACCGAGCACGATTTCGACGAGACCACCCCGCAGGACGGCGTGCACTACGCCGGCGTGGTGTCCATGGTCACCTTCGGCGGGCCGTTGACCGAATCGAGCCTGGAGTGGTTCAAGGATTTCCTCCAGGACGATCCGGGCAAGAAGGACAACCTCATCGTGCGGGCGCTGCTCGGCAACCAGCAGAGCTTCTTCGCCTGGTTCAAGGAGCTGGACCAGAAGTCCAAGACCACGGACGAGTTCAAGAGCCTGTTCGACGTCATCGGCGAGATCGAGGAGGCGCAGAGGCATGCCGGCACGCAGACCACCGCCCCGCAGCGCGCGCTGTACCGCAGCGTGCCGGCGCTGAGGAGCCTGGCGGCGGCTTATGCCAACCCGCTGGTGGCGGCCGCGGGAGCCACCTCGATGGCCCTGAACAAGGCAGGCCAGCTCGCGCCGGCGCTGATCTCGAAACTCGCTCCGCTGGCGCAGTCGCTCGCGCTGAAAAGCGCGAACATCGCCGGGCTGGCCCTGCTGAAGGCCAGGCTGCCTTTCCAGATGGCCAATCGCGTATGGCGCACGCAGATGGGCGCGGTGCAGCAGGCGGCCCAGACGATGACCCGCCAGCTCGAAGGCAAGCAGGTGAAGAGCCTGGTGGTCGGCGGCGCCATGGCGCTGGACATGGCCGGTGCCCCCAAGCTGGCCGATGCGCTGGTCGACGTCTACCTGTGGACCAAGGAACTGCCCGACAAGGTGGGCAGCGCCGCCGCCAAGGCCGAGTCGCTGCCCGGCCAGGCGGCCGATGCCGTCGGCGATGCCGCCAGGAGGGCGGCGGCAGCGGTCACCACCTATGCGGTGCGGCCCGCCGAGGTCAATCTGAGCCGCGCATGGGCCGGCGCGGTGCGGCTGCTGGACGAAAAAGGCATTACCGCACTCGCCAAGACCAGCACGCAACTGCTGGCCAGCGGCACCGCCACCATGACGCTGGCCTCGGGCTGGCTGCAATGCCTGGTCATCGCCAAGTCGTGGAAGGACCTCGAGGGCGCGGTAACCGGCGAGGAACGCCAGAAAGCCGCCTTCAGCCTGCTTTCGGCGGGGTTGGGCGTGGCAGCGGCGGCGATGGAGCTGGGGAAGCTGGCGGCGGAAAAGGCAGGTCAAGAGGCGCTGGTTAAACGGCTGGCTTGGCGGATTGGGTTGGCGGCTGGATTAGCATCAGCAATCGATGCTACACAAGCTCTTATTAATGCCAGTTCGAGGTCTTCAAAAGGTGATTCTGACGCTAAGTATGCTTATATCGCGCAGGCGGTTTTCTTTTTTGGTGCGGCAGGGGCCTCAATTGCAGCCGGCGCGGTTGGCGCGGAAGTGATTGTCACTGCTGGGTGGGGGCTTTCTTGGACCGGATGGGGGCTTTTATTGGTGGCGCTGGGTATGGTTGCAGGCTTTATAGCGATTTTGTTGGAAGACACTCCGGTTGAAGAGTGGAGTAAGCGCTGTATCTGGAGCGATAAGGCCTCGGATAAGTGGGGTAGCCTAAAGCGCGAGCAGGAAGAGTTGAACAAGATACTGATCGGTGTACGGGTGGATTTCAGCTTCAGTGGATTAATGAGTTGGAAGAATCTGGCGATTTCCGCGGCGATTAGTGAAGGTATGAGTAATGCAGAATTTGTGTCAGAAGCACAGTTGCGAGTGAGCGTGCCCGAAGCGCTGCTTGGCAGCATACGCTTGGACACGGACATTCATCCGCACGGCAACGCCGAGCAACGCAAGAGTTGGAAGGTGATTCCCGGTGTACGTGGCCAAGAGGACACTATGGTGGGTGGCCCATCCTTCAGCTATAAGAAGGAACAAAGCAATGAGGACGGTCGCAGTGTGGTTCTAGAAACGGTGCGGATTGCGACAGGCGCGGTTTCGTCTATTACAGCTACGGTGAAGATTTGGGATGCGCCGGTGGACGGTGACCTGATCGTCGACGAAGCCCTGCAGTGAGGTGACACGTGTCCGAGAAAGGCAAGGCAGAGCGAGAGGTATTGGTGCCGGTATGGGATAAGCCGGAACCGTATTTTGAGTACACGGAGATTCAAAAGAAGAGGATTGTCTATATCAAGAACAATCCGTGGCGAGTTATTTCGGATAATAAGAGGCTGGCGACGCATAGACAGGCGAGCACTTGTGAATCGCTTTTGAATGTTTATCCTGAAGGGATAGAGATTGGTTCGGTGGCTGGGACTGGAGAGATTTTTGCCTTAGGTGTATTTGGCACTTTTATAGGATTTGGTGCGTCCATTGCTTTGCTTCTTTTTGAATTTTCAACTTTTCTTGGAAGAATGGAAAAGATAGATTATATATTTGCTCCAGTATTATTGTTTGTGTCGATTATTTTTTTCTTGTTTGGGATTATGTGTTTAAAAATGGCATTCTTTATGCCAAGAGATTTTCCAACTCTGTTTAATCGAAAAACTCGACAAGTCAGCTTTCGCCAAGTTGTGCCGATTCCCTTCTGGAAGTTCTGGAGGAAGGGGGGCGCAAGCCCAGTGCAGACGGTGCCCTGGGAGGCGACGAAAGTGCGCAGCTACAAGTTCATAGAGGCGCCGGGTGGCCGTGTATTCCGCGACATGTACTTGTTGCGTTTGCTGTGGGAAGACCCCGCGCAGCCACACAAGCTCAAGTACTGGATGAACATCGGCTACAAGGGCTGGTGGGAGGACGAGCGGCTGTTCCGGTTGTGGGAACACATCCGTCGCTACATGGAAGAAGACGGTCCACCGATCCAGCCAGGCGAGACGCTGCGCACGACGAGGTACGGCAAGCTGCCCAAATTTCCGGCCGAGGTCATCGCCGCGGCAGGCGGACCTGCCTTCAGTGTCGAGGCGGTGGCTGCCTTGGCGACTCCTGGGGCTGCTTCATTTGAGGATGTCGGTCGTTGATTGCAGGCGGTAGCTATCAGCTGCACGGTCGTGCGGTGCGTTGCCGCCGATGCGGCCTGGTGCGCCGGCTTCGCATCATGGAAGCGAGGGAGAAGCGGCAAGGTGGATGCGTAGCCTTCCCCTCACGCGACGTCATTTGAAAGGAGAACATCTGGCAGTCTTGGCTGACGG
>NZ_LMSL01000038.1:68062-84233 GCF_001428405.1 Frateuria sp. Soil773 | reverse complement strand
GCGAACACTGCGAGCGGCAAACTTCTCCTTTTGAGTGCGCTACTTGACGGGGAAGGCTACGCATATACATACGGCGTCTCGGATATCGGTCGCTGCCTCGAGTGAGGCATGCCCGCTACAATGCTTCGGCGGCGCTGATAGATAGCGCCGCGCGTGTCGAAAGTGGGTATTTTTGTGGGTATATCGGAAACTTGATCTGCCATTTTTCTAAGTAAAACAATTGGATGCGCCTCTCATGCTCCTGATGATCGACAACTACGACAGCTTCACCTTCAACCTCGTGCAGTACTTGGGCGAGCTGGGGCAGCAGGTGAAGGTGGTGCGCAACGACGCGCTGGACGTGGCCGGCATCCGGGCGCTGGCGCCTTCGCACATCATGATCTCGCCGGGGCCGGGCACGCCCGACGATGCCGGGGTGTCGCTGGGCGTGCTGCGCGAGCTGTCCGCGCAGATCCCGGTGTTCGGCGTGTGCCTGGGGCACCAGGCGATCGGCCAGGCGTTCGGCGGCAAGGTGATCCGCGCCAAGCGGATCATGCACGGCAAGACCTCGCCGGTGCGCCATCGCGGCCAGGGCGTGTTCGCCGGGCTGCCCGACCCGTTCGAGGCCACGCGCTACCACTCGCTGGTGGTCGAGCAGGCGTCGCTGCCGGATTGCCTGGAGGTGACGGCGTGGACCGAGAACCCCGACGGCAGCATCGACGAGATCATGGGCCTGCGCCACAAGACCCTGCCGGTGGAGGGCGTGCAGTTCCATCCCGAATCCATCCTCACCCAGCACGGCCACGACATGCTGGCGAACTTCCTCGGCCTGCCGCAGCGGAAGCTGGCGGCATGAGCATGCAGGAGCGCGCGATCCACATCACGCCGCAGGAGGCGCTGCAGCGCACGATCGAGCACCGCGAGATCTTCCACGACGAGATGATCGCGCTGATGCGCCAGATCATGCGCGGCGAGGTGAGCCCGCTGATGACCGCGGCGATCGTCACCGGCCTGCGCGTGAAGAAGGAAACCGTGGGCGAGATCACCGGCGCGGCGCGGGTGATGCGCGAGCTGGCTGCCAAGGTGCCGCTCGCCGGCGCGCGCGACCATTTGATCGACATCGTCGGCACCGGCGGCGACGGCGCCTCCAGCTTCAACATCTCCACCGCCTCGATGTTCGTCGCCGCCGCGGCCGGCGCGCGCGTGGCCAAGCACGGCGGGCGCAGCGTGTCGTCGAAGTCCGGCAGCGCCGACGTGTTGGAGGCGCTCGGCGCGGCCATCGACCTGCCGCCGGCGCAGGTGGCCGAGTGCCTGGACGAGACCGGCATCGGCTTCATGTACGCGCCCAACCATCATCCGGCGATGAAGGTGGTGGCGCCGGTGCGCAAGGAAATGGGCGTGCGCACCCTGTTCAACATCCTCGGGCCGCTGACCAACCCGGCCGACGCGCCGAACATCCTGATGGGCGTGTTCCATCCCGACCTGGTCGGCATCCAGATCCGCGTGCTGCAGCAGCTCGGTGCGCGGCACGCGATGGTGGTGTGGGGCCGCGACGGCATGGACGAGATCTCGCTCGGCGCGGCCACCCTGGTGGGCGAGCTGCGCGACGGCGAGGTGCGCGAGTACGAGGTGGAGCCGGAGGATTTCGGCCTGGCGATGGCTTCCAGCCGCAACCTGCGGGTGGAGCACGTCGGCGAGTCGAAGGCGATGCTGCTGGAGGCGCTTTCGGGCCAGCGCGGCGTGCCGCACGACATCGTTTGCCTCAACGCCGGCGCCGCGCTGTACGCCGCGGGCAAGGCGCCGGGCATCGGCGAGGGGATCGAGCTGGCGCGCGCAAGCATCGCCAGCGGCGCGGCTCGTGCCAAAATGGAGGAGTTCGTGGCCGTGACGCGCCGACTGGGCCAGCCGGTAGCATGAGGCTCGCGCGGCGCGGACACGGCCCTGCCCGCATCCCCATCACGACCTTGTGCCTGCGCTCATGACCGACATCCTGCAACGCATCCTCGCCCGCAAGACGGAAGAAATCGCCGAGCGCAGCGCCAGGCTGCCGCTGGCTGACCTGGCGGCGCGCATCGACGAGCTGCCCGAGACGCGCGGTTTCGCCGCGGCGATCGAGGCGAAGATCGAGGCGGGCCTGCCGGCGGTGATCGCCGAGGTGAAGAAGGCCAGCCCGAGCAAGGGCGTGATCCGCGCCGAGTTCGACCCGGCGCAGATCGCCCGCAGCTATGAGGCCGCCGGCGCGGCCTGCCTGTCGGTGCTGACCGACAAGGATTTCTTCCAGGGCAGCGAGGCGTTCCTGCAGCAGGCGCGCGGCGCGTGCAGCCTGCCGCTGCTGCGCAAGGATTTCGTGATCGACCCGTACCAGGTGTACGAGGCGCGCGCGATCGGCGCCGACTGCATCCTGCTGATCGTCGCGGCCCTCGGCGACGCCGCCCTGCTCGAACTGGCGCTGCTGGCCGCCGAACTGGACCTGGACGTGCTGTGCGAGGTGCACGACGCGGAGGAACTGGAGCGCGCACTGGCCCTGCCGGTGCCGCTGATCGGGGTCAACAACCGCAACCTGCGCACCTTCGAGACCTCGCTGGACACCTCGCTCGAACTGCAGGAGCTGATGGAGTACGACCGCGTGCTGGTGGCGGAATCGGGCATCCATACGCCGGACGACGTGGCGCGCCTGCGCGAGGCGGGCATCCATGCCTTCCTGGTCGGCGAGGCGTTCATGCGCGCGGCCGACCCGGGCGCGGAGCTGAAGCGGCTGTTCGACGCGGACTGACCGATGCAGACAGGGGCAGGGGTGGCGGCGTCCGCCACGGAGGCGGCCGCGCCGCGCACGGTGCTGTTCGATTTCGACGGCGTGCTGATCCACGGCGATTCGTTCGCGATGTTTGTGCGCGACCGCTACGCGCGTTCGTTCCCGCGCAAGGCGCTGGCGCTGCTGTGCGCGCCATGGCTGCTGCTGGTGCTGCCGTTCTCGCGGCGGCGGGTGCTGCGCGCGCTGGTGCACCTGGCCCTGCTGGGCGTGAACGAGGCCAGCTACCGCGCGCAGGCTCAGGCGTTCGCCGCGGCCCTGGTGCGCCGGCCGCGGCAGTTCTGCCGCGATGGCCTGCAGGCGCTGCGCCGGCACCAGGCGGCCGGCGACCGGGTGATCGTAGTGACCGGCTGCGAGGACGCGCTGGTGCGCGGCATCCTGGCCGAGCTGGGCCTGGGCGGGATCGAGGTGCATGCCTCCCGCCTGCGCGGCGGCTGGCTGGGCATGCGGCAGCAGTGGCACAACGTGGGCCGGCGCAAGGTGCAGTCGCTGGCGCAGCACGGCATCGAGGCGTGGCAGGTGGCCTACGGCGATTCGATGTACGACGTGGCGATGCTGAAGGGGGCGGCGGAGGCGGTGCTGGTGAACGGCTCGCCGAAGCTGTGCAAGCGGGTGGAGAAGGCGCTGGGCCGGGCTGCGATCCGGGTCGAGTGGTACTGACCCGGACCGGGTCGTGCCGGCCGGTGCCGGGCGCTACAGCCAGCGCTGCAGCAGTTGCCACAGGCTGATCCCCACGATCAGGCTGCCCACCGCGACCATCACGATCCGTTCCGGCAGGTGCCGCACCAGCCACGCCGCGAACGGCGCGGCGACGATGCCGCCGGTGAGCAGGCCCAGCACGATCGGCCAGTGGCCGATCCCCACGTGCATCACCAGGGTGGCCGAGACGCACACCGTCACCACGAACTCGGCGGCATTCACAGAGCCGATGGTGCCGCGCACCGCGCCGCCGCGGGCGATCAGGGTGCTGGTGGCCAGCGGGCCCCAGCCGCCGCCGCCGATCGCGTCGAGCAGGCCGGCGAAGAAGCCGAGCACGCCGGCATGGTGCACCTGGTGGCGGCTCAGCCGCTTGCCGAACGCGCGCAGCAGCACCATCGCGCCGAGCACCAGCAGGTAGGCGTTGACGAACGGCCGGATCAGCTCGCCCGGCACGTTCGCCAGGAAGGTCGCGCCGAGGA
Organism: Frateuria sp. Soil773; assembly: GCF_001428405.1. Taxonomy (GTDB): domain Bacteria; phylum Pseudomonadota; class Gammaproteobacteria; order Xanthomonadales; family Rhodanobacteraceae; genus LMSL01. The sequence continues at coordinate 80,267 of NZ_LMSL01000038.1, read as the reverse complement.
TGCCGCCGATCGCGCCGGGCAGCGCCAGTTGCCAGAACAGTTTCCAGCGCACATTGCCGAACCACGCGTGCGAGGCGCCGGAGACGCCGGTGGTGAACACCTCGGCGGTGTGCACGGTGGCGCTGGCGACCGCCGGCGGCAGGCCCAGCGCCAGCAGGATCGAGTTGGAGACCAGGCCGTAGGCCATGCCCAGCGCGCCGTCGACCATCTGGGCCAGCAGGCCGACCAGGGCGAAGCCGAAGAAGGAGGTCCAGTCCATTGGGCGGGCCCGTGCCGGGGAAAGGCAGCCACGCTAAGCGGGGGCGGGTTAACCCGAGGTAAGAATCCGTTCCTGGGCGTGTCGTGCCGGGGGCTTCGGGGAATTCGGTGCCTTGGTGGCTCGGGGTCTGGAGGCGCTGGATCCCGGCTTTCGCCGGGGTAACGAGCTGGAGTGCGGGATGCCAGGTGGGCGGGACGAGACGGGATGCGAGGGTGGGCGGGGGAGGCTGGATGGGGCGGGGTGTTCGGGATGCCGGGAGGTGCCGGCGGCACTTGCCAAGGTGGGATTCGGGGAATTACGTTAGTGCTTACGTAATTTGGAAGAAGCCTCCATGTACCTGTCCTCCCTGGCCGAGCTGGCGCTCGGCAGCCGGCTCAAGTCGCTCAGCGACCAGTTCTATGCCGCCGCCGACGAGGTGTACCGGCAGTGCGGGGCCGGGATCGAGTCGCGCTGGTTCCCGGTGCTGCGCTACCTGCGCGAGCACCGGGCGGCGACGGTGAGCGAGGTGGCGGCCGCGATCGAGCAGACCCACTCGGCGGTCAGCCAGCTCGCGGACAAGCTGGTGCGCGCGGGCATGCTGCGGCGGCAGGGCGACCCGGCGGACGGGCGCCGCAGCCTGCTGGTGCTGACCGACAAGGCCAGGCGCGCGCTGTCGGCGCTGGGGCCGGTCTGGTGCTCGATCCGGCGCGGCGTCGGGGTATCGCTCGGCGCGGATGCGACGCGCCTGCTGGAGGCCGTCGAGGCCTGCGAGCGTGCCCTGCGCGAGCGGCCCATCGTCCCGGCGATCCTCGACGAGCACGCGGCGCTGGCGCGCGCGGAACTGGAGATCGTCCCATTCGAGCCGGCCCTGCGCGGGGAATTCCTGCGGCTCAACGCGCAATGGCTGGAGCGGCACTTCCGGCTGGAGGAGATCGACCGCGCGGTGCTGGGGAACCCCGAGAAATACGTGCTGGAGCCGGGCGGGGCGATCTTCTTCGCGCGGCTGGGCCGGGAAGTGGTGGGTACCTGCGCGCTGCTGTGCGAATCGCCGGGGGTGTACGAGCTGTCCAAGATGAGCGTGGACGAGAGCTTCCGCGGCCTGGGCGCCGGCCGGCGCCTGCTGGAGGCGGCGATCGCCGAGTTCCGGCGGCGCGGCGGAACCGAGCTGTTCCTGGAGTCGAACAGCGCGCTGAAGCCGGCGCTGCAGTTGTACGAGCAACTGGGCTTCGTGATGCAGCCGGGCGTCCGTGCCGGCTCGCACTACCAGCGCGCGGACGTCTACATGGTCTACCGGCCGGACGCGGCGCCTGGCCGGCGCGGCAAGGGGCCGCGCAAGCCGCGCTAGCGGGTGCCGCGCACCACGATGGTCTTGCCGGCCACGTCGATCATCCGCTGCTCCTCCAGTTGCTTGAGCACGCGGCCGACCATCTCGCGCGAGCAACCCACGATGCGGCTCACTTCCTGCCGCGAGATGCGGATCTGGGTGCCGTCGGGGTGGGTCATCGCGTCGGGCTCCTGGCACAGGTCCAGCAGGGTGCGCGAGATGCGGTTGGTGACGTCCATGAAGGCCATCCGGCTGACCTGGCGCGAGGTGCGCAGCAGGCGGTTGGTCAACTGGGCGCCGATCGCGAACAGGATCTTCGGGCATTCCTCGCGCAGCGGGCCTTCCATCAACTGGAACAGCCGCTCGTAGCTGACCTCGGCCATCTCGCACGGGGTGCGCGTGCGCACCATCGACTCGCGCTGGGCCTGCTCCACGAACAGGCCCATCTCGCCGATGAACTGGCCGCGGCTGATGTAGGCGAGGATCAGCTCGCGCCCCTGCTCGTCCTCGGTGCAGACCGCCAGCGAGCCCTCGACCACGTAGTACAGCGTATTGGCCGGGTCGCCGGGGCGGATGATCGCGGTCTTGCCGGGATAGCGCCGGCGGTGGCAAAGCGCGAGGAATCGCTCCATCGAGGCCGGGTCGGGCGCGAAGCCGAGCGGAGCCTGGGAGCGTTCGAAAGCCTGCTGGAGTTGGTATTTGAGTTGCGCCACGGATCATTCCCGGAAGTGGATGGTTCAAGCGCCGCCGCCGCAGCGGCACGATGCGTCACGTACGTTCCGCCCCTGTCATCGGGGCATTATGGCAAACCCTGCCGGGATGCCGAAGGTTCTGTTTTTCCTTTTTTTGCCGCATACTTCGCAGTCTTTCGGCGGCGATGGTGTTCCTGTCGCACGCCGTTCACAGGAGGTACGGAAGATAAGGGTCTTTCGTACCTTGCTTTTTTTAAGCGGGGACCCTTGGTGCTAACCCGCCTCATCTGCTGGCCGCGACCCGGCCATGGAGAGTCGCCGTGGTGAAACCGCTCCCGCGTCTGCGCCTGCAGGGCTTCAACAACCTGACCAAGGCGCTGAGCTTCAACATCTACGACATCTGCTACGCGGTGTCCGAGGAACAGCGCCAGCGCTACATCGAGTACATCGACGAGCAGTACGACGCCGACCGCCTCACCCAGATCCTCACCGACGTGGCCGAGATCATCGGCGCGAACATCCTGAACATCGCGCGTCAGGACTACGACCCGCAGGGTGCCTCGGTCACCATCCTGATCTCCGAGGAGCCGGTGGTCGAGAAGCTCGGCCGCGACACCATCTCCGGTGCCGTGGTGGCGCACATGGACAAGAGCCACATCACCGTCCACACCTACCCGGAAACGCATCCGCACAACGGCATCGCGACCTTCCGCGCGGACATCGACGTGGCCACCTGCGGCGTGATCTCGCCGCTGAAGGCGCTGAACTACCTGATCGACAGCTTCGAGTCGGACATCGTGATCGCCGACTACCGCGTGCGCGGCTTCACCCGCGACGTGAAGGGCAAGAAGCACTTCATCGACCACAAGATCAACTCGGTGCAGGACTACCTGGCCAAGCACATCCGCCAGAAGTACGAGATGTTCGACGTCAACGTGTACCAGGAAAACATGTTCCACACGAAGATGCACATCAAGGACTTCGACCTGGACACCTACCTGTTCGAGGCGCACGCCGACGACCTCTCGTTTAAGGAGCGCCAGCGCATCGAGTCGCTGCTGCGGCGGGAGATCGAGGAGCTGTTCCACGGCCGCAACCTGATGTGATGCGACACGAAAAACCCGCCGGAAGGCGGGTTTTTTCTTGGCGGCGACGGTGCCCGGCGTCAGATGCGGTAGGCGACCTTCTTCATCACCATCGAACTCAGGTGCATCAGGCCCGGGATGGGGAAGGGCAGCTCGATGCCTCCGCGCGCCTGCGCGTTCTCGGCATGGCGAACCTCGTCCTGCTGCATCTGCGCGAGCACGGCGCGCGAGCGCTGGTCCTGCGCGGGCAGGGTTTCCAGGTGTTCTTCCAGGTGGGCCTCCACCTGCCGCTCGGTCTCCACCACGAAGCCCAGGCTCACCGGATCGCCGGCCAGCGCGGCCAGCGCGCCGATGGCGTAGCTGCCGGCGTACCACAGCGGATTGAGCAGGCTGGGGCGACTGTCCAGCTCCTTCAGGCGTCCGGCGCACCAGGCGAGGTGGTCGGTTTCCTCGGCGGCCGCGTGCAACAGGTGCTGGCGGTTCTCCTCGCTGCGCGCCAGCGCGGCCTGGCCGTCGTACAGGGCCTGCGCGCATACCTCGCCGGTATGGTTGATGCGCATCAGCCCGGCGGCGTGGCGGCGCTCCGCATCGTCGAGCGGTGCCTCGGCCACGTTTCCGGCGGGAGACGGGCGCGCGGCCTCGGGCGCGCCGGCGACGGTTTCCAGCGCGCGCTCGATGCCGGCGAGCAGGCGGTCGAGCGGGGTGAGGGTGCGGGCGTTCATGGGCGTACTCCGTTCGGTTCGAGCTGCGCTGCCAGCGGGGCCGGCGGATGCAGGGCCGGCAGCGCCGCGTCCTGTTCGGACAGGGGCAGAGGCAGTCGATATTGGACGACAGGGGCGGCCCGGCGCCAGCGTGGCGGCTTGCCGCAGGGGGCGTCCGGAAGAGTGCGCGGTCAGCGGGGGTGGCCTCCGCGGTCGTTGCGGTGAAAGGTCCAGGCCTCCGGGGCTCGACCAGCAATTCGGTGTAACGGACGTGGGCCGGGCAGGGCCGTTCGCAATGGTCCAGCCGTGCACGGCAAGGTGTGGACCCCAGGCCCCATCCGGATGGGCATGGCGACGTCGAGGGGGACTTTTCAAGCGGCCAGGCCGTCATGCTATGATTGCCAGCTCACAGCCCGCCGGTCGACGGGCTTGCGCGATCGATGGAAGCTCCGCTATCATCTCGCGCCTTTGTTTCACCGATTCCGCTTAACCGCCTCCGGGCGGCAGACAGGTATTCTTCAGATGAAAACGTTCAGCGCCAAGCCGGAAAGCGTCAAGCGCGACTGGTTCGTGGTAGACGCCACGAACAAGACGCTCGGTCGCCTGTCGACCGAGATCGCCCGTCGCCTGCGCGGCAAGCACAAGCCGGAGTTCACCCCGCACGTCGACACCGGCGACTACATCGTCGTGGTCAACGCGGAGAAGGTGGCGGTCACCGGCGCCAAGCTGGACGACAAGATGTACCACCGCTTCACCGGCTACGTCGGCAACCTGAAGACCACCAGCCTGAAGGACATGCTGGCGACCCATCCGGAGCGCGTGATCGAGATCGCCGTGAAGGGCATGCTGCCGAAGAACCCGCTGGGCCGCGCGATGTACCGCAAGCTCAAGGTGTACGGCGGCGCCGACCATCCGCATACCGCACAGCAGCCGCAGGCGCTGGAAATCTAAGGAATCATCATGGCGATCCAGCAGAATTACGGCACCGGCCGTCGCAAGACCTCCGCCGCCCGCGTGTTCCTGCGCAAGGGCACCGGCGCGATCGAAGTGAACGGCAAGTCGCTCGAGCAGTTCTTCGGCCGCGAGACCTCGCGCATGATCGTGCGCCAGCCGCTCGAGCTGACCGACAGCACCGAGAAGTTCGACATCAAGGTCACCGTCGCCGGTGGCGGCATCACCGGCCAGGCCGGTGCGATCCGCCTGGGCATCGCCCGCGCGCTGATCGAGTATGATGAAACCCTGAAGTCGTCGCTGCGCAAGGCCGGCTTCGTGACCCGCGACGCCCGCGAGGTCGAGCGCAAGAAGGTCGGTCTGCACAAGGCCCGCCGCGCCACCCAGTTCTCGAAGCGCTGATCCCGCTTCGAGGGACGATGCAGCAAGGTCAGAGCGCATCGTTCCACCGGTTTTGGGAGATCGTCTAATGGTAGGACAACAGACTCTGACTCTGTTTATCTAGGTTCGAATCCTAGTCTCCCAGCCAAACTGAAAAGCCCTGCGAATGCAGGGCTTTTTTTATGTATGCGTTTTGGGTGCTTGGGCGATTTGGTCGGTACAAGTCATGCGCTTGGCACATCATCTTTGGCGGGACACGTCGGGCATCTGGTATTTCCGGGTGGTCGTTCCCCGGCGCCTCAGTGAAGCCCTGGGGCGGAGCCTGATCAAGCAATCCTTGCGCACGCGGGATCTCATCCAGGCTTGCGCCTGGTCTTATGTGCTCAGCGCCAAGTGTGCTCAAATTTTCGCCATAGCCGGGTAGGGAGGACGGAACATGGGCGGCGTGTCGTGGGAACTCACACCCACCTAGCTACCTCTACTGCTGAAATCGCCTGGGGGGTGGCAGTGTTGAACTTTTGCGTCGACCAAAGAGGGTTTCGTTCCAAAAAGCTGGAGCAGCTGATCGACACGACCGGCGGTCGTTTCGTCGTCGCTGATGCGGCGTTGATGGAGATGTGTAAGTCCACCCCTCACTGGGAGAGCACCCTCCGTAACTCTTTGCGGCGACTTTCCGCGGTGCCGGCTCGAGTGTGTTTTGTCCCGGGAAATGGTGAATGCCTGAAGGCAGAGCTGACTACACGAACGCCGCTAACGCTGAAGGCGATGATTTCAGACCAGCAAACTTTCTGGTTGCGCGAGCTACTCGCGGAAGTAGCTTCGGGTCAATTCGGTGCGATGTTCACACGCATGGTAGCGGAAATCGATGCCGCGAACCGGCACGCTCAGGCACAACACTTCGCCCACGAACAGAACCTAGCCCAACTGCGCGTATTGGTGGATTTCTGCCGAGATCATTTTCCTGCGTCGTTCGTTCGTAGACTTCGGGCGAAGAGAGTTCCTGAAGAGGAATATATTCGCTTCGTGTCACGGTATACCGCGACGGCGACAAATGATGCGGCTATGTCGTTGCCCGACGGCACGCTTGGTTCCTTGGCAAAGTCCAAGGCTTATACGATGCGCTGGCTATGGCTGCGCGTCGAAACCGTTGCTGATTGGTTGGCGAAGGGCGGCATTGATAGTGTTGCACCCGACAAGGTTACCAACAGCGAGGTCGACAATCATTATTTGGCGGTCGCTTCCTATTGCGACCAGTTGCTAACAGAAGACGGGCGAATGCTCGAAAAGCAGAGGCGGCTACGCGCGGCGATCAGACTAACGATGCCTTGGAAAAGGGCATGGCGCGAAGAGCCTTTACCCACTCCGTAACCATTCGCTTCAGGGATTCAGGGGGGCGCAGCGACGGCACCTAACCTCACGGGAACCTGTTTGATTTGAAGATCGTCCGCGAATACTTGGCGTTGTAGACGGACTTTTGTCTTCGAAAATTTAAAGGGAGACAGCATTGATGAGCGAGAACGGAACTGGCAGGTTCACGCCTGAGCTGGAAGAAATGGTCTGGGGAGTTGGCCACCGTTGCAGTGGGTGCGGTCACGAGTTTGCCGAGGGCGAAATCCGCTATGAGGGCTACGCTGCTGGCGGAAAGCCTTACATTGCTTGCGTTAAGTGCAAGGTGAATCTATCCGAGTTAGCCAGATGGTATGAATATCGTGAGAGGCCATTCAAAGTGCCGCCGGATGACAGCAAGCTCTGGCGATACATGGATTTCGCCAAATATGTCAGCCTTTTGTCGACGCGAGCCATATTTTTTGCGCGAACAGACACCTTTGACGACGCTTTCGAAGGTGCGCAAGGACTGCTTTCGAATCAGGGGGCGTGGGATAACTACTACCGCGATTTTTTTCGAAACGCGTTGCGGTCACCGCTTCCAGACGGCGATGCGCGGGTGTGCCCCGACGAAAAGGTTGAATCGGAGGCCGAGCGGTTGCTGGCGCAAATGAAGCAGGCGGGTGAAACGCGCAGATACTTTACCTATGCAAACTGCTGGCATGAAAATGAGCACGAGTCGGAGGCAATGTGGCGCCTCTACTCAAGCTATCTGGAAAATGCGCTCGCCGTTCGGACAACAACAAGCCGTCTGCGCGCTGCTATTGGGAATGCCGGAGCGGTTGAGATCGGGCGCATTAAATATATCGACTTCAGAAAGGAATACGCCGGCATAAATTCTTCGTTCTGGCGCAAGCGGATGTCGTTTCAGCATGAGCGTGAAGTGCGTGCACTTCATATCGACTTCGAGCGCAAGCCTGGGATCTTGATGCCTTGCGACTTAAGTGTTCTGGTCGATGCGGTCTTTGTTTCTCCAAAGGCTCCTGCTTGGCTGGCACCATTGATCAATGACGTGAATGGTAAGTATGGTTTGTCCATCGATGTTACGTCTTCAGAGCTAGGGGACAAGGCATTTTGGTGAGCCAGCCGCCATATTCGGGTGCTCTGATGCGAGCATTCGGTAAGCCGGTATAACGATGGAGTTGGCGATCAGCCCCCCAATCGTTGACCTTGGTCAGTGGGTCGGCCAGTTCACTCAAAGATGCCAGCGTCTTTTGAATGATGGGGGCCACTTCGAGGAGAACATCTTTCGTCGCATCTTTAACCCGTTTTTCTCGATCACTTCGGCTGCTTGCCAAAGACCAATCCCAAAGATCGCCAGGGCCACGATCTGCGTGATGACCACCGAATAGATAGCCGTGTGATCTGGTGGCGTGGAGGGACTTGCCAGGATTACGAGGGGGACGGTGTCATATGAATTTTGAGGATGACTGAGCTTGGCGCAAGATAACTCTCCTGATAGCGTTCCGCTCCTTAGTCAACTTCGGAGGTCAATCCCGCCGAGTTACCTCGCGCATCAGGGACTTATCGGTCAATGGCTTAGGCCCTGTTACAGGGTGGGTAAGTCTCCCAGCCAAATCAAAAGGCCCTTGGGAAACCGAGGGCTTTTTCTTTGCTTGCGCTCTGGGTCTGCGCGGGATGCCGCCAGTGGCTTCGAGGGCGCGTCTGTGTTGCTGCATGGGCGGTAGGCCCGGCGATCTTCCATCCGGTAGAGTGCGCAGGCGGCCGGCATGCCCAGGCATGGGTCGGCCACCATACCGAAGCCTTGCGGCGGGAGCCATGTCCAACCTCCGAGTGAACCACCTGCTCGACACCGGCACGCTGTCGCTGCGCGACGTCCACTGCCGTGGAACGTGCCGGCATCGCAGCGACGAGGAGTGCATGGCGTCCACCTACCTGGTGTTTCCCTATCGCGGCGTCTACCTGCGCCACGTGGGAACGGACCAGGCGGTGGCCGACGCGAATCACGTGCTGTTCTTCAATGCGGACGAAGGCTACCGGGTGAGCCATCCGGTGGACGGCGGCGACGCCTGCCTGTCGCTCGGGCTTGCCCCGGCGGTGCTCGAGGAGCTGGCGCCGGGCGGGCTGCTTCGCACCGGCGCGAAGCCGGTCTTCCGGCGCCAGCACCAGCGCATCGATCCGCGTGCGCAGGCGCTGGTGGCCCTGCTGCGGCACAGCCTGGTCAACGACGCCATCGAACCGCTGGAAGCCGAGGCCCTGCTGCTCACCCTGGCCAGCCGGAGCCTGGGGGCGCGCACGTCGCACGGGCCGGCCTCCACCCATGCACGCCGCCGCCTCGCGGACCGGGTAAAGCTCCTGCTGGCCGGCGACCTTTCCCGGCGCTGGACGCTGGCGGAGATCGGCGCGGAGATCGGCAGCTCGCCGGTGTATCTCACGCAGGTGTTCCGGCAGGTCGAGGGCGTGCCGCTCTATCGCTATCACCTGCAGCTTCGGCTCGCCCGCGCGCTGGACCTGGTGGGGCGGTGCGAGGACCTTTCCGCGCTCGCCGCGGACCTGGGCTTTTCCAGCCACAGCCATTTCGCCAATGCCTTCCGCCAGGCCTACGGCCGCTCGCCTGCGGCTTTCCGCCAGTTCGCCCGGCCGCAAACGGACGGCTAAAGATTCTGACAGCGCCGCCGCGCCGCCCATGGTCTCCTGTGCCTGCCCGCTGCAGGGCGATGACGAGGAGAAAGGAAATGAGCGAGAACACATGTGCCGTCTGCGACTACGAACTCGACGACAACCGGGTGCAGGTCACCATCGGTTCGCGCGTGGTGGAAGTGTGTTGCCAGGAATGCGCCGACAAGCTGCGCGAGGCGAAGGCGCAGGGGCAGTCCTGACGGCATTCCGCGCCGCCCGGGCGATCCGCCGGGCGGCGTCGATCGAGGCCGGCAGGAGAGGTGCGGCGTGCCTGGCCGGTGAGCGGAAGTTCGTGTAGCGGTCGCGGCGGCGGATCGACAACCGCCGCCGCGACGCCTTCGCGCAAGCGCCGCGGAGGCGGACGCAGGAACCTGCGCCTTCGGTTCTTTCGGACGCGGGCGTAGAATTGCCACCTTCGATTCCGCGGTAACCCCCTCCATGACCTCCGAAACCGAGAAGCCGGCGGCGCCGCCGGGCGTGCGCCTGGAAGGCAGCACGGATGCCTTGCCGTTGTCGCCTTCGCTCGGGGCGACGCTGGACGCCACGCGGATGCCGCGGCGCTCGACCCTGGTGGATCGGCGCGTGCTGCGGATCACCGTGGTGGCGGTGGCGCTGGGCGTGGCCGCGGCCTTCATCGCGCAGGTGCTGACCGCGCTGATCGGCCTGGTGACGAACCTGGCGTTCTACGGCCGCCTGTCGACCGGCTTTTCCTCGCCGGCAGGCCACCACCTGGGAGCCTGGGTGATCGTGGTGCCGGTGATCGGCGGCCTGATCGTGGGCGCGATGGCGCGCTGGGGCTCGCGCGCGATCCGCGGCCACGGCATTCCCGAGGCGATGGAGCAGGTGCTGCTCAACGAGTCGAAGATCCCGCCGCGGATCACCTTCCTCAAACCCGTGTCGTCGGCGATCGCGATCGGCACCGGCGGCCCGTTCGGCGCCGAGGGCCCGATCATCGCCACCGGCGGCGCGCTCGGCTCGTTCGTCGGCCAGTTGCTGCACGTGACCGGCAGCGAGCGCAAGGTGCTGCTGGCGGCCGGCGCGGCGGCCGGCATGGCGGCGGTGTTCGGTTCGCCGATCGCCGCGGTGGTGCTGGCGGTGGAGCTGCTGCTGTTCGAACTGCGCCCGCGCTCGCTGATCCCGGTGGCGCTGGCTTGCGTCGCCGCGACCGGGGTGCGCTACGCGATCCACGGTTCGACGCCGGTGTTCGCGATGCCTGCACTGGCCACGCCGGGGCTGGCGGCGCTGGCGTGCTACGTGGCGATCGGTGCCCTGCTCGGGCTGGTCAGCGTGTGGGTGACACGGATCGTGTACGGCATCGAGGACGCGTTCGAGAAGCTGCCGATCCACTGGATGTGGTGGCCGGCGATCGGCGGCGTGGCGGTGGGCGTGGTGGGCTATTTCGCGCCGCTGACGCTGGGCGTGGGCTACACCAACATCGAGGATATCGTCAGCGGCCGGCTCACCCTGCACGCGATGGCGTTCCTGTGCGTGATGAAATTCCTGTCGTGGTCGATCTCGCTGGGCAGCGGCACCTCCGGCGGCACGCTGGCGCCGCTGTTCACCATCGGCGGCGCGCTGGGCGCGCTGGCCGGCATGGCCGTGGTGGCGCTGGCGCCGAAGTTCGGCGTCGATCCGCGCATCGCCGGCCTGGTCGGCATGGCCGCGATCTTCGCGGGCGCCTCGCGCGCGCTGCTCACCGCGGTGGTGTTCGCGTTCGAGACCACCGGCCAGCCGGCCGGCCTGCTGCCCCTGCTCGGCGGCTGCACCGCGGCCTACCTGATCTCGGCGTTGATGATGCGCAACACCATCATGACCGAGAAGATCGCCCGCCGCGGCGTGCGCGTGCCGGCCGAATACGCCGCGGACTACCTGGAGCAGGTCGCGGTGGGCGACGCCTGCACGCGGCAGGTGGTCACCCTGCGCAGCGACCAGACCCTGGCCGAGGTGCGGCGCTGGCTGGCCGAGGGCGCGGCCGACGCCTCGCACCAGGGTTATCCGGTGATCGATCCGGCCGGCCACGTGCAGGGCGTGCTGACCCGGCGCAGCCTGCTCGACCCGCAATGGCACTACACGCTGACCCTGGGCGAGCTGGTGATGCGCCCGCCGATCGTGGTGAACGAAGGCCACTCGCTGCGCGAGGCGGCCGACCACATGGTGGCCGAACAGGTGGGCCGGCTGATCGTGGTCGGCAAGGAGGCGCCGCATCCGCTGGTGGGCATCATCACCCGCGGCGATTTGCTGAGCGCGCATGCCCGCCGCCTGCAGGAGGCGAGGAAGTCCGGGCGTTACCTGCGCTTCCGCGACGGGTTGAAGCCGCGGCCCGTGCAGTAGGGAATCGGGAGCTGCAAAAAGGCAAATCCTGGCGTCTTCCCTTGAGTCGACAGGCCAAGGTTCCCTTGGACGTCATTCCGGCGAAGGCCGGAATCCAGTGTCTTCGCGCTTCGAGGGGCTGGAGCCGCTGGATCCCAGCTTTCGCTGGGATGACGAACTGGGGAATGGCGAGCTTGAGGGGTGGGTTTGGGGTGAAGCTGCCGTTGGATACCGGCAAANTCCAGTGCCGTTGCGCTTCGAGGGCTGAAGTCGCTGGATCCCAGCTTTCGCTGGGATGACGAGTTGGGGGGATGGCGAGCTTGAGGGGCAGGTTTGGGGTGAGNTCGGCAAGCCCGAGAACTTCCATGGACGTCATTCCGGCGAAGGCCGGAATCCAGTGCCGTTGCACTTCGAGGGCTGGAGCCTNCTGGATCCCAGCTTTCGCTGGGATGACGAGTTGGGGGGATGGCGAGCTTGAGGGGTGGGTTTGGGGTGAA
>NZ_LMSL01000038.1:527-67902 GCF_001428405.1 Frateuria sp. Soil773 | reverse complement strand
TGGGGGGATGGCGAGCTTGAGGGGTGGGTTTGTGGTGAAGCTGCCGTTGGATACCGGCAAACCCGAGAGNCTTCCATGGACGTCATTCCGGCGAAGGCCGGAATCCAGTGCCGTTGCGCTTCGAGGGCTGAAGCCTCTGGATCCAAGCCTTCGCTGGGATGACGGGCTGGGGACGGTACGGATGGATGGGGGTCGAGGCGGATTCGATTCCGGCGCCTGTTAACGAGAAACGGCCCTTATGGGCCGCTCTTTGTGGAACACGAAACGTCGTGTGCTACATCGACGCCAGCTGCCGCACCGCGGCAGCTACATCACCTGGTCGCCGACCAGCACCACGTCGGCCGGGCGCCGCGCGAACAGGCCCACGCTGACCACGCCGGCGAGCTGGTTCAGCTCGCTCTCCAGTGCGACCGGGTCGGCGATCTGCCAGCCGTGCACGTCGATGATCCAGTTGCCGTTGTCGGTGACCGTGCCGTCGCGCCATACCGGGTGGCCGCCGCGCCGGGCGATCTCGCGGCCGACCAGGCTGCGCGCCATCGGGATCACCTCGATCGGCAGCGGGAAGCGGCCGAGCAGGTCCACGCGCTTGCTCGAGTCGATGATGCAGACGAACTTCGCCGCCGCCGCCGCGACGATCTTCTCGCGGGTCAGCGCGGCGCCGCCGCCCTTGATAAGCTGCCGGTGCGGGTCGCATTCGTCGGCGCCGTCGACGTACAGCGCCAGCGGGCCGGTCGCGTTGAGGTCGAGCACCGGGATGCCGTGCTTCTTCAACTGCGCGGTGGACTGCTCGGAGCTGGACACCGCACCCTGGATGCGGTCCTTCAGGTCGGCCAGCGCATCGATGAAGTAGGCCACGGTGGAGCCGGTGCCGACGCCGACGATGGCGCCGTCCTCCACGTAGCGGATCGCGGCCTCGCCGGCCAGGCGCTTTTCGTTGCTGCTCATGCGGAGTGTTTTTCCAGGTTGAGGATGTAGTCCCACTCGGCCTTTTCCACCGGCATCACCGACAGCCGGTTGCCCTTGCGCACCAGCGCCATGCCGGCCAGCGCAGGCTGCGCCTGCAGCTCCTTCAGCGAAAGGGTGCGTTTGAGCTTCTTCACGAACTTCACCTCCACCAGCATCCAGCGCGGGTTGGCGCGCGAGCTGGCGGCGTCGAAGTAGGCGCTCTTGGGGTCGAACTGGCTGGGGTCGGGGTAGGCGTCGGTGGCTACCTCGGCGATGCCGACGATGCCCGGCTCGGCGCAGTTGGAGTGGTAGAAGAACACCTTGTCGCCCGGGCGCATGCCGTCGCGCATGAAATTGCGCGCCTGGTAGTTGCGCACGCCGTCCCAGGCTTCCTGGCCCTTGCGCCGGAGGTCGTCGATGGAGAAGGCGTCCGGCTCGGATTTCATCAGCCAATGGCTGATACGGGCAGGCTGGCGGGGACGGGCGGGGCTCATGCGTCGGTCTCGCGGTCTTGGGCGGTGGCGGTGCAGTCGATCAGCTCGCGGTCGGTGGCGACGTAGTCCAGCGGCACATCCCAGCGCTCGGCCTCGATGCGTTCCAGTTCCTGGAAGTCGTAGGCGATGCCGACCAGCAGCGGCTCGGTGGGGCGCGCCTGGTCCTTGAGGAAGGCGAAGCTGCGGTCGTACCAGCCGCCGCCGTAGCCGAGCCGGTGGCCGCGGCGGTCGAACGCCAGCAGCGGCACCAGCACCAGATCGAGCTGGAACGGCGCCAGCAGCTCGCGCGGGGCGGCCGGCTCGGGGATGCCGTGGCGGTTCGGTTCCACCGGGTCGCCGGCCTGCCACGGCGCGAAGCGCAGTTGCCGCTCCTTCGCCAGCACCGGCAGCAGGAACTGCTGGCCGCGGCCGGCCAGCGGCGGAATCACCAGGTTCAGCGGCAGCTCGCCGTTGCTGGCCCAGTAGCCGGCCACGCGCGCGTCGGTGAGGTATTCGGGAAGCTGCTCCAGGCTGTGCCGCAGCCCCTGGGCGGCGGCGATGCGCTGCGCCGGCGACAGCGCCCGGCGGCGCTCGGCCAGTTGCCGGCGCAGTTCGCGGCGTTGGGCGATGGCGTCCACGTTCGCGCTTCTCCAGAAAACGCCGCGGGGGCGCTGCCGTAGGTCGCCGGACCCGCCCGGCGCACGAGGCGCCGGACCGGGCGGAAAGAGGTGGCGTCAACCGCGATGCCGCTGCCCACCAAACGACCTTGATCCACGATGGATCAGGTGGGAGAGCTACATGGTCTCGAGGCTTTCCGCACGCGGCGGACATGCACAACGACCGATGTGAAGCCGACCCGGGGCCGTATTTAGGAACAAGGCAAATGTAAGAGTGTGCTGGCGCACACCGCAGAAAACGCCGTGGCTATTTTACCGAGGCGTCGAGCGCCGCTTCAAGCTTGCGACGCAACGCGGCCAGTCCGTCGGTCACGCTCTGGTCGGCACCATCGTGCTGCTTGCGCAACGCCAGGTACTCGTGGGTCACGCTGATCGCGGCCAGCACGGCGAGCCGGTCGAAGCCGGGCGCCTTGGCGTTGGCGCGCAGTTCGCGCATCTTGCGGTCGAGGTAGCCGGCCGCCTCCAGCAGGCCCTCGCGCTCTTCCGGCGCGCAGGCGATCAGGAATTCGCGATCGATCAGTCGTAGCGCGACCGGTTCGCTGGCAGGTGTGTTCATATCAGCTATTGCTCTCGAGCGCCTTCAGGCGCTGGATCATCGCCTCGACGCGGCTGCGCGCCTGTTCGTTGCGCGCCATCAGGCCGGCGCGTTCGTTCGCCAGTTGTTCCTGGCTGTGCCGCAGGCTGCGGTTTTCCTCGGTGAGCCGGCGCACCATCTCGAGCAGGCGGTCGAGTTGCTGGCTCAGGGCTTCGATCTCGTGCTGGACGGTGTCGGGCTGGCTCATGGGCCGGAACTATAGCAGGCCGGTCCGGCAAAACTGCGCGCCCGGCCGCGGTGCCGGAGCGGCTGCATTAAACTGTCGGTCCGACGCGAGGAGTACGCCATGACGGCCACTGGACCGATCCATTTCGACGACCTGGACGACGCCGTGATCCGGCTGCGCCTGGGCACCGACGCCAGCGAACTGCACGGCTCGCTGTGCGGCTATCTGGCCGGCGGCGGCCGTGTCGGCAGGCAGCCGGTGCTGGCCCTGCTGCAACTGGACGGCGAGGAGGTGGCGCAGGCGCCGGCCTCGCTGGAGCTGCTGCAGCGGCTGGCCGCGCAGAGCGAGCTGGAGCTGGCCGACCCGGAGCTGGGCTTCGAGCCGCTGCTGCCGGCCGACGACCGGCCGCTGTCCGAGCGCGCGGATGCGCTGGTCGACTGGTGTCGCGGCTTCCTCGGTGGCTTCGGGCTGGCCGGCGCCGACGCGCACGCGAAGCTGTCCGACGAGGCGCAGGAGATCCTGCGCGACCTGGGCACGATCGCCGCCTCGTCGTTCGATTTCGGCAACGAGAACGAGGACGAGGACGCGCTGATCGAGGTGCACGAGTTCGTGCGGGTCGGCGCGATGCTGCTGTTCACCGAATGCCACACCGGCAAGCCGGCCAGCGACACCCTGCATTGAGCATCGCGCCGGACGAATTCGCGCGCCGCCGCCGGCAGTTGATGCAGATGGCCGGCGAGGACGCCGCGCTGCTGGTCGCCGCGGCGCCCGAGCGCATGCGCAACGCCGACGCCGCCTGGCCGTACCGGCAGGACTCGGATTTCCACTACCTGGCCGGCTTCCCCGAGGCCGACGCGGTGCTCGCCCTGCTGCCCGGCCGGCGGCACGGCGAGGCGGTGCTGTTCTGCCGCGAGCGCGATCCCGCACACGAGCGCTGGCACGGCGAGTCGATCGGCACCGAGCGCGCGGTGAGCACCTACGGCGTGGACGACGCCTTCCCGATCGACGACATCGACGACATCCTGCCCGGGATGATCGAGGGCCGCGCCCGGGTCTACTGCCACTTCGGCCGCGAGCCGGATTTCGACGCGCGCCTGCTCGGCTGGATGCGCCGGCTGCGCCAGCTGCGCGGCGGCGGCGTGGTGCCGAAGGAATTCGTCGCGCTCGGCCACCTGCTGCACGACCTGCGGTTGTACAAGTCGCGCGCCGAGCTGAAGCTGATGCGCGCTTCCGCCGGGATCGCCGCCGAGGCGCACCTGGCGGCGATGCGGCTGGCCCGCCCGGGCCGCCACGAATACGAGGTGGAAGCCGAGCTGATGCGGGTGATGCGCAGCCGCGGCGCGGTGGCTGCGTTCCCGCCGATCGTCGCCGGCGGCGCCAACGCCTGCACCATGCACTACCAGGCCAACCGCGCCCCGCTGCGCGAGGGCGAGCTGCTGCTGATCGACGCCGGCGCCGAGGTGGACTGCTACGCCTCCGACATCAGCCGCACCTTCCCGCCCGGCGGGCGCTGGTCGCGCGAGCAGCGCGCGCTGTACGAGGTGGTGCTGGCCGCGCAGCAGGCGGCGATCGACGAGGTGCGCCCGGGGCGGCCGTTCGACGCGGCCCACCGCGCCGCCGTGCGGGTGATCGCCGAGGGCCTGTGCGTGCTGGGCCTGCTCAGGGGCGACGCCGACGCGGCGATCGCCAGCGGCGCCTACAAGGCGTTCTTCCCGGCCAAGACCGGCCACTGGCTGGGCCTGGACGTGCACGACGTGGGCGACTACCGCGTCGGCGGCGAGCCGCGCCTGCTGGAGCCGGGCATGGTGGCGACGGTGGAGCCGGGCATCTATGTGCCGCCGGACGACCGCTCGGTGGCCGAGCGCTGGCGCGGCATCGGCATCCGCATCGAGGACGATGTCGTCGTCACCCGCGACGGCAACGAGGTGCTCACCGCGGCGGTGCCGAAGGACGCCGAGGCGATCGAGGCTCTGCTGCACGCGCGCGATTGACGGGTGGCGCGGGCGGTGCGGCCGGTCCGCGCGGCGCGGAAGGCAAAAGTGTGAGGCCGGTACGCAAATCGCCACCTGCGCGCGATTCCTTCACCGGCCTGTCATACGCGCCAACCAGCATCGCAGGCCCCACAAGGCAGCCTGGAGCGCGCGATGTCTCGGCCCACCCCTCCCGTGATCCCCCTCGACATGCCCGGCCGGCGCGCGTTCCTGCGCCAGAGCTTCATGCTGGCCGGCGCGATCGGCCTGTCCGGCGTGCTGGCATCCGGCAGCCTCGCCGCGGCGCTGCCGGACGCCGGCGCGCGCGGTCCGCGCTGGCCGTGGCCGGGGCGGCGCAGCCCGTTCGCGTCGTTCTCCGCGCTGCAGCCGGCCGACGCCAACGGCGTGATGCTGCCCTACGGCTTCGGCTCGCGCATCGTGGCGCGCTCGGGGATGCGCTGCGCGCCCAGCCCGTACCTGTGGCACGGCGCGCCGGACGGCGGCGCCACCTTCGCGACGCCCGGCGGCGGCTGGGTCTACGTGAGCAACGCCGAGCTGGACGACGGCATGGGCGGCGTCGGCGCGCTGCGCTTCGACCGCCGCGGCGTGCCGGTGGACGCCTATCCGATCCTCGAAGGCACCACGTCCAACTGCGCCGGCGGTCCCACGCCGTGGAACACTTGGCTGTCGTGCGAGGAGCACGCCAGCGGTATGGTATGGGAGTGCGACCCGTTCGTCCGCTGCGGGCGCGGCAACGGCTGGCGCCCGGACGGCGGCGAGGCGCGCAGCCTGCCCGCGCTCGGCCTGTTCGCGCACGAGGCGGTGGCGGTCGATCCGTACCGCGCGGCGCTGTACATGACCGAAGACGCGGGCGCCAGCGGCGGCGGCCGCATCTACCGCTTCGCCTGCGCGCACGGCGACTGGCCGCAGGGCCGGCGGCGGCCGAAGCTGCGCCGCGGACGGCTGCAGGTGCTGCGGGTGAAGGGCATGCCCGACGACGTGGACCTCAGCTCGCCCGGCTACGCCTCGACGATCGACTTCGGCGTGCCGCAGCCGGTGGAATGGGTGGACGCATTGCAGCCGGACCGGCCGCAGCAGGCGGTGCGCGACAGCCACCGCGCGGCCGGCCGCGTCCCGCCGGGGCAGCATTTCCCCAAGGCCG
The DNA here is from genome assembly GCF_001428405.1 of Frateuria sp. Soil773. GTDB lineage: Bacteria > Pseudomonadota > Gammaproteobacteria > Xanthomonadales > Rhodanobacteraceae > LMSL01. The sequence continues at coordinate 61,914 of NZ_LMSL01000038.1, read as the reverse complement.
AGGGCATGTGGTTCCACGACGGCATCGTGTACTTCGTCACCTCGTTCAACTACCGGATCTGGGCCTACGACACCAACCATGAGACGCTGGAGCTGATCTACGACGGCAAGCAGGGCGACCCGGCGAAGCATTCGATCGACGAGCCGGACAACCTGATCGTCTCGCCGCTGGGCGACATCCTGGTCGCCGAGGATTCGGGCAACCTGGAGATCGGCGTGCTGCGGATGGACGACGGCAGCTCGCAGCCGCTGATGCGGCTGGTCGGCCACGACGACAGCGAGGTCACCGGGTTGGCCCTGTCGCCGGACGGCCGCCGGCTGTACTTCAGCTCGCAGCGCGGCACCACCGGCGAGAACGACGGCGGCGTCACCTTCGAGGTCATGCTGCCGTCTGCGGCCAGGTAACGCGCGCGGCGGGGCGGCAGGGACGCCGCCCCGCGAGGGGTCAGGGCTCGCGCTCCTGCTCGTTGCGGGTGTGCACCTCGTACCACATCGCATTGAGGATGGCGAAGGCGCAGGCCAGGCCGAGGCCGAGGATCCAGGCGAAGTACCACATGGGCGGATCTCCTTCGAAGGTCAGTAGCCGTGGCCGTTGCCGCGCACGTGCTCCAGCGTCACCCGGCCGCGCATCACGCGGTAGACCCAGCCGGTGTAGAGCACGATCAGCGGCAGGAACACCGCGGTGGCGGCCAGCATCAGCAGCAGGGTGGCGCGGCTGGAGGAGGCGTCCCATATGGTGAGGCTGGAACGCGGGTCCAGGCTGGACGGCAGCAGGAACGGGAACAGCGCGAAGCCGTTCGATAGGATCGTGCCGGCCACCATCGCGCCGCTGCCCAGGAAGCCGCCGAGCCCGCGCCGGCCGACCTGCCACTGCACCTGCACGGCGCCGACCAGCGCCAGCACCGGCGCGATCCAGAACCACGGATGCAGCAGGTAGCCGGCGAACCAGCTGCCGCCCACCGCGACCTGCTTGTACAGGGGATTGGCGACGCCGTCGGCGACCACCGGTCCGACCACCGCGTAGCCGGGCACGCCGTAGGCCAGCCAGATGCCGGCCAGCACGTACAGCACGGCATAGGCCAGGGCCGCGACGCGGGCGACCCGCACCGCGCGCGCGGCGACCGCATGGTCGGCCTTCAGCGCGGCCCAGCAGGCGCCGTGGGTCAGCAGCATCGCCACGCTGACCAGGCCCGCCAGCAGCGCGAACGGATGCAGCAGGTCGAAGAAGCCGCCCTGCCAGCTCATCCGCAGGTCGCCGTCGAAGCGGAACGGCAGGCCGAGGAACAGGTTGCCGAAACCGACCCCGCTGACCAGCATCACCACCACGCCCGAGCCCACCAGCACCCAGTCCCACAGGTCGCGCCAGCGCGGGTCGTGCATCTTGCCGCGGAAGTTGAAGCCGACCGGGCGCAGGATGAAGGCCAGCAGCACCAGCGCCAGCGCGAAGTACATGCCGGAGAACGCGGTGGCGTAGAGCAGCGGCCACGCCGCGAAGCTGGCGCCGCCGCCGAGCACGAACCACACCTGGTTGCCTTCCCAGGTCGGCTCGATGGTTTCCAGCAGCACGCGCCGCTCGTCCTCGTCGCGGCCCAGCACGCGCAGCAGCGCGGCGATGCCGAAGTCGAAGCCGTCCATCAGCGCGAAGCCGATCAGCAGTGCGCCGAGCAGCGCCCACCAGATCACCCGCAGGGTTTCGTAGTCAAACATGGCGGCAATCTCCATGTGCTTGGGGGTGAGGGTTGGGGCGTGCGGCGGCACCGGTCGGATGCGCGATCCGCAGGGCAGGGCGGGAATTCATGGCTGCGCTCCGGCCGTGCCCTCAGCCTTCCGGGCACCCTCTCCCGGCGGGAGCGGGGAGGCGGCGGGCCAGATGCCCAGCCCGTCCGGTCCCTTGCGGGCGTACTTCACCATCAGCACCGCGTCGATCACCGCCAGCGCGGTGTAGAACAGCACGAAGCCGCCCAGCGAGGTCCAGACCTGGCCGGCGGTGACCGAGGACACGCCCAGCGCGGTCGGCAGGATGCCCTCGATCGCCCACGGCTGGCGGCCGTACTCGGCGACGATCCAGCCCAGCTCCGCCGCCACCCACGGCAGCGGCAGGCTCCACAGCGCCAGCTTCAGGTACCAGCGGTGCGCGTCCAGCCGTCGCTTGCTGGCCTGCCAGAACGAGAACGCGAACAGCGCGATGAAATAGAAGCCGCAGCCGACCATGACGCGGAACGACCAGAACAGCACCGGCACGTCGGGGATGGTCGAGTCGGCCGCCTTCTGGATGTCCGCGGGGGTGGCGCGGCGCGGGTCGTCGATGAACTTCTTCAGCAGCAGCGCGTAGCCGAGGTCCTTGTCGTGCGCGGCGAGGATCGCCTTCGCCTGCGCGTCGTTCTTGTCCTCGCGCAGCACCAGCATCGCGTCGTACGCCTTGATGCCGTTGCCGATCTTGCCCTTGGTGTCTTCCACCAGGTTGGCGATGCCGGGGATCTCCTGGTCGATCGAGCGGGTGCCGATCAGCCCCATCACCCACGGCACGCGCAGCGCGAAGTGCGTGGTGTGGTTCTTCACGTCGGGGATGCCGAACACGGTGAACGAGGCGGGCGCCGGCTCGGTCTCCCACATCGCCTCGATCGCCGCCATCTTCATCTTCTGGTTCTCCGACACGGTGTAGCCGGACTCGTCGCCCAGCACCACCACGCTCAGCGCCGCCGCCAGCCCGAAGCTGGCCGCCACCGTCATCGATCGCTTGGCGAAGTCGGTGTTGCGTCCCTTCAGCAGGTACCACGCACTGATCGACAGCACGAACATCGCGCCCATCACGTAGCCGGCGCTCACCGTGTGCACGAACTTCGCCTGCGCCACCGGGTTGAAGAACACCTCGCTGAACGAGGTGACCTCCATGCGCATCGTCTCGGGGTTGAAGGCGGCGCCGACCGGGTTCTGCATCCACGCGTTGGCGATCAGGATCCACAGCGCCGACAGGCTGGTGGCCAGGGCGAGGAACCAGGTCACCAGCAGGTGCTTCACCCGCGAGATGCGGTTCCAGCCCATGAAGAACACGCCGATCAGGGTGCCTTCGAGGAAGAACGCCATCAGCCCCTCGATCGCCAGCGGCGTGCCGAACACGTCGCCGACGTAGTGCGCGTAGTAGGCCCAGTTCATGCCGAACTGGAACTCCATGGTGATGCCGGTGGCCACGCCCATGGCGAAGTTGATGCCGAACAGCACGCCCCAGAACTGCACCATGCGCTTCCACACCTCGCGCCCGGTCATCACGTAGACGCTCTCCATGATGGCGAGCATCCACACCAGGCCCAGCGTGAGCGGCACGAACAGGAAGTGGTACAGCGCGGTCAGCGCGAACTGCAGGCGCGACAGGGTGACGACGTCGGCGGCGATGATCATGGCGAACCTTGCGAGGCGGTGGGGGCGGGCGCGAGCAGCCGCTCGATCGCGGCGGGGCGGGTGTCGGGCTTCGGATGCGGCGCGATCGCCACCCACCAGATCAGGGTCAGCAGCGCGATCTTGGCGACGACCAGGAGGACCAGCTCGACGCCGAGCCGGCGCAGCGGCCGGCGCGGGAGTGGAACGGCGGGCGTTTCGGCGGGCGACTGGGACACGCGGGAAGCTCCGAGCGGCACCCGGCGGAGCTTACGCCTGTCGGCGTGAAAGTGTCGCTGCGGAGCAATGTCGCAGCGGTGGATTGCCGCAGCGACGGTTCCGCCGCTGCGGCCGGCCGGCGCGCCTCAGCCTTGCGCGAAGGCGTCGCGGGTGAGGTTTTCCGGCGCGCCGTCGGTGCACGCCACGTCGTCCTCGATGCGGATGCCGCCGTAGGGGCGCAGCGCGTCCACCCTGGCCCAGTCGATGTCGGCGGCGAACGGCTTGTCGCGCAGCTCGGCCAGCAGCATGTCGATGAAGTACAGGCCCGGCTCGATCGTCACCACCATGCCCGGTTCCAGCACGCGGGTCATGCGCAGGTACGGGTGGCCGTCCGGGCGCGCGATGCTGCCGCCGCGTTCGCTCTGCTGGAAGCCGGCGACGTCGTGCACCTGCAGGCCGATCGGGTGGCCCAGGCCGTGCGGGAAGAAGGTGGAGGTCACCCCTGATTCCACCGCGCTTTCCGCGCTCATGCGCACGATGCCGTGCTCGCGCAGCACGCCGGCCAGCACGTGGTGGGCGTGGATGTGCAGCTCCGGATAGCTCTGTCCCGCGCGCACCCGGGCCGCGAAGCCCTGCTGGGCGGCGTCCACGCTGTCGACCAGGGCCTGGAACCCGCTTGCGCCGGCGGCGGCGTAGGTGCGGGTGATGTCGCTGGCGTAGCCGGCCGTGCTGGCGCCGGCGTCGATCAGGAACGAGCGGCTCTGCGCCGGCGCGCGGCGGTCGAAGCGGGTGTAGTGCAGCACCGCGCCGTGTTCGTTGAGGCCGACGATGCTGGCGTAGGGCAGTTCGGCGTCCAGTTGCCTCGCCGCGGCGAGGTAGGCCATGTGGATGCCGAACTCGCTCTCGCCGGCGCGGAACGCCCGTTCCGCCGCACGGTGCGCGCGCGTGCCGATGCGGTTGGCCTCGCGCATCAGTTCCAGCTCGTACGGCGTCTTGTAGCTGCGGTGCCAGTGCAGGCAGTCGAGCACGGCGGCGGGGTTGTTCGCCTCGACGCCGTCGACGGCGGGGCATTCGGGCGCGATCACCGCGCGCCGGCCGCCCGGCAGCTCGGCCGCCGCGGCGGCGGCATCGCGCACGGTCACGATGTCGAAGTGCTCGACCCAGTAGCCGCTGGGCGCCTCGGGCACCGCGTGCCAGTAGTCGCGCGGCTGCAGGAAGACCAGCTTCGGCCGGCTGCCCGGGGTGTAGGCGATCCAACTGCCCGGCGCGTCGGTGAGCGGCAGCCAGTGCTTGAAGTGCGGGTTGACCACGAACGGGTAGTCCTGGTCGTCGAGGAACCTGCGCGGCGGCTGGCCGGCGGCGATCACCAGGTGGTCGAAGCCGCCCAGCGCGAGCGCCTCGTCGGCATGCGTGCGCAGGGTGGCCAGGTGCTGGGGATAGAGCGGGGCGAGGCGGTCGGTCATGGGGATTTCCTGGGCGAGCGGGAAAGGCGGCGGGCCTTCCATGATACGGCGGGCTCGCGCGTGCGGCCGCGCCGCGGTCAGTCGAGGAAAGCGGCGATCACGTCGTTGAGGAAGCGCTGGCCTAGGGCGGTGGTGCGCAGCCAGCGCGGATCGTCCACCAGCCAGCCGCGCCGGATCGCGTCGTCCAGCGGCCGGCGGATGGCGTCGGCCGGGAGGCCGGTGCGCCGGCCGAATGCGTCCGCGGGGACGCCGTCGATCAGGCGCAGCGCGTTGAGCATGTACTCGAACGGCAGTTCTTCGGCGCCGACGACGCTGTCGCCGCCGATGCGTGCGGGGCCGCCGGCGGCCTCCATGTAGGCGCGCGGGTGGCGCGTCTTCCAGCGGCGCCGCACGGTGCCGGCGGCGGCATCGCTCAGCTTGCCGTGTGCGCCGGCGCCGATGCCGAGGTAGTCGCCGAATTGCCAGTAGTTGAGGTTGTGCGCGCACTGCCGGCCGGGCCGCGCGTAGGCGGAGATCTCGTACTGGCCGTAGCCGGCGTCGGCGAGGCGCGCCTGGCAGGCCTCCTGCATCGCCCAGGCGTGGTCGTCGTCTGGCAGGGGCGGCGGGTTGGCCGCGAAGGCGGTGTTCGGCTCCAGCGTGAGCTGGTAGTGCGAGACGTGCGTGGGCGCCAGCGCCAGCGCGCGCTCGACGTCGGCCAGCGCGCCGTCCAGCGATTGCTGCGGCAGCGCGTACATCAGGTCGAGGTTGAGGTTGGCGTAGCCGGCGTCCTGCGCGGATTTCACCGCGGCCTCGGCCTCCGCCGCGGAATGGATGCGGCCCAGGCGCCTGAGCTTGTCGTCGTCGAAGCTCTGGATGCCGAACGAGAGGCGGTTGACGCCGGCGGCGAGGTAGCCGTCGAAGCGCCCGTGCTCGACCGTGCCGGGATTGGTCTCCAGGGTGACCTCGCAGGCCTCGGCGAACGGCAGCCGCGCGCGCGCGCCGTCGAGGAAGCGCGCGACCAGCTCCGGCGCGAACAGGCTCGGCGTGCCGCCGCCGAAGAACACGCTGGCGATCTCGCGCCCGCGCGCGGCGGCGCCGAAGTCGGCGAGGTCGGCGTCCAGGTCGGCCAGCAGGCAGCCGACGTACTCGGCGTACGGCGGCGGCTGCCCGCGCAGGCCGTGCGAGTTGAAGTCGCAGTACGGGCACTTCTTCACGCACCACGGCATGTGCACGTACAGCGCCAGCGGCGGCGCGCAGAGGCTCACGGGTGCAGTTCGCGCAGGCGCTCGCGCAGCAGGGCCAGCGCCTGGCCGCGGTGGCTGAGGCGGTTCTTCAGCGCATCGTCCATCTCGGCGACGCTCTGCCGGTAGCCCTCGGGCAGGAACACCGGGTTGTAGCCGAAGCCGCCGCTGCCGCGGCCCTCGGCGAGGATGCGGCCGTGCCAGCGCGCCTCGGCGACCAGCGGCGCCGGGTCTTCCGGGTGGCGCAGCAGCACCAGCACGCAGATGAAGAAGGCGCCGCGCCGTTCCGGCGGCACGTCGTCGAGCGCGCGCAGCAGCTTGGCGTTGTTCGCGGCCGCGTCGCCGTGGCCGCCGCTGTAGCGCGCCGAATACAGGCCGGGCGCGCCGTTGAGGTGGTCCACGCACAGGCCCGAGTCGTCGGCCAGCGCCGGCAGCCCGCTGGCCTGCGCGGCGTGGCGCGCCTTGAGCAGCGCGTTCTCCACGAAGGTCAGCCCGGTCTCCTCGGCGTCGGCGATGCCCAGGCTGGCCTGGGGCACGACCTCGAGGCCGCTGTCGGCGAGCAGGGCGCCGAATTCCTTGAGCTTTCCGGGATTGCTGCTGGCGAGGACGATGCGCTGCATGGGGTCATTCCGGGAGTTGGTCGAAGGCGGGCGCGTAATCGACGCGCCCGCGGCAGCCGTCGAGGCCGCCGGGCCGCAGCGCCAGCGCCATGAAGGCGTCGCCGCCGCCGTAGACGTCGTGCAGCCCGGCCTGCGCGGCGGGCGCGAAGCCGAAGCGCGCATAGTAGGCCGGGTCGCCCAGCACCACCGCCAAGCGTGCCGTGCCGGCCTGGCGCAGGACGTCCAGCGAACGGCGGACCAGCGCGCTGCCGACGCCGTGCCGCTGCCAGGGCGGCAGCACGCCCAGCGGGGCCAGGCCGAGCGCGTGGCCGTCGTCGCCGTGTTCGATGCGCACGAGCGAATACATCACGTGCGCGACGACCTCGCCGTCCGCCTCGGCCAGCAGTTCGAGCCGGCTGTCGCCGGCCTGCCGCAGCCGGCGCACCAGCGCGGCCTCGTCCGTCCGCCCGAACGCGGCCTCATGGACGGCCTGGACGGCATCCGGCTCGTCGGGCCGCGGTGCGCGGAAAAGGAGTCGCGCCATCGTTCTCAGGCCGTCGCCAGCGCGGCGCGCTGCGCGGCGACCAGTTCGGCGATGCCCTTCTCGGCCAGCGCCAGCATCGCGTCCATCTCGCCGCGGCGGAACGCATGGCCCTCGGCGGTGCCCTGCACCTCGATGAAGCCGCCGCCGTCGTTCATCACCACGTTCATGTCGGTGTCGCAGTCGGAGTCCTCGGCGTAGTCGAGGTCGAGCACGGGCACGCCCCTGTAGACACCCACCGATACCGCGGCGACCGCGCCGATCACCGGGTTGCGCTTGAGGTTCTCGCGCTTCATCAGCGCGTTCACCGCGTCCACCAGGGCCACGTAGGCGCCGGTGATCGCCGCCGTGCGGGTGCCGCCGTCGGCCTGGATGACGTCGCAGTCGAGCGTGATCACCCGCTCGCCCAGCGCCTGCCGGTTGATACAGGCGCGCAGGCTGCGCCCGATCAGCCGCTGGATCTCCATGGTGCGGCCGCCCTGGCCGCCGCGTGCGGCCTCGCGCTGCATGCGGGTATGGGTGGCGCGCGGCAGCATGCCGTACTCGGCGGTGATCCAGCCCTCGCCCTTGCCGCGCAGCCACGGCGGCACGCGGTCCTCGATGCTGGCGGTGCACAGCACGCGGGTGTCGCCGAAGCCCACCAGGACCGAACCTTCGGCGTGGCGGGTGTAGTGGCGCTCGAGGGTGACGGCGCGCAGCTGGTCGCTGGCACGGCCGCTGGGGCGGGTGGCGGAATTCATCGTGGAGGCGGCCTGGATTGGGCAAGGCGGGACGGGAGAGTTTACCATTGCGCTCTTTTCCTTCATCCCGCAGGCCACCGATGATCCGCAGCATGACGGCCTATGCCTCCGCCGAAGCCGCCGGCCCCACCGGCACGCTCGGTTGCGAGCTGCGCACGGTCAACCACCGTTATCTGGAACTGAGCCCGCGCCTGCCGGACGAGCTGCGCGGCTTCGAGTCGCAACTGCGCGAGCGGATCGCGGCGAAGCTGTCGCGCGGCAAGGTGGACCTCACGGTGCGCCTGCGCGGCAGCGAGGCGCGCGGCGAGGCGCTGCAGGTCAACCAGGCGCTGCTGGCGCGGCTGTCCGAGCTGTCGCTGGACCTGGACGCGCGCTTCCCGAAGATGCGCATCGAGTTCACCGAGTTGCTGCGCTTCCCCGGCGTGTTGCAGCAGGCCGAGGCCGACCCCGAGGCCGTGCAGGCGGCGCTGTTCGACGTGCTGGACCGCGCGCTCGACGCGCTCGGCGCCACCCGCGAGCGCGAGGGCGCCAAGCTGGAGGAGATCCTGCGCGACAAGCTCGACGCGATCGAGCGGATCGTCGCCGACGTGCGTGGCTGGATGCCGGAGATCCGCGCCGGCCTGCGCGCGCGGCTCGAATCGCGGCTGGCCGACCTCAGGCAGCCGGCCGACCCGGGGCGGCTGGAGCAGGAGCTGGTGCTGCAGATCACCCGCTGCGACGTCGACGAGGAGCTCGACCGCCTCGCCACGCACATCGCCGAGACCCGCCGCGTGCTGGGCCTGAAGGAGCCGGTGGGCCGGCGGCTGGACTTCCTGATGCAGGAGTTCAACCGCGAGGCGAATACGCTCGGCTCCAAGTCGGTGGACGCGCGCAGCACCAACGCCGCGGTGGAGCTGAAGGTGCTGATCGAGCAGATGCGCGAACAGGTGCAGAACATCGAATGAACGCCCAGGGCTCTCCGCGCGAAGGCACCTTGTTCGTGGTCGCCGCGCCGTCCGGCGCCGGCAAGTCCACCCTGGTCAACGCGCTGCTGGCCTGCGAGCCGGCGATCTCGCTGTCGGTGTCGCACACCACGCGGCCGCCGCGCGTGGGCGAGGAGTACGGCCGCCACTACTATTTCGTCGAACGGGCGGAGTTCGAGCGGGAGATCGCCGACGGCGTCTTCCTCGAGCACGCCGAGGTGCACGGCAACCTGTACGGCACCTCGCGCACCACGGTGCAGGGGCTGCTGGGGCAGGGGCGCGACGTGTTGCTGGAGATCGACTGGCAGGGCGCGCGGCAGATCCGCCGCAGCCAGCCCGACTGCGTCAGCGTGTTCATCCTGCCGCCCTCGCGGCGCGAGCTGGAGCGCCGCCTGCGCGGCCGCGGCTCGGACAGCGCCGAGGTGATCGAGCGGCGGCTGCACAATTCGCGCGAGGAGATCGGCCACGCGCACGAGTTCGACTACATCATCGTCAACGACCGGTTCGAGGACGCGCTGGGCGACCTGCAGGCGATCGTGCGCGCGGTGCGCCAGCGCAGCGCGCTGCAGTGGCGCCGGCACGAGGCGCTGATCGCCGAGCTGCTGGCCGCGGAGGGGCCGCGGTAAGCGGGCGGAAAGGCCCGCCGCGTAGCCTTCGCCACCGTCTTACGCTACCTTCCATGGCTTTCCCACGGTGCCTTCGCCCATGACCGACCCCGTTCGCGCCACGCCCGCCGACAGCGCCCTGGTGCGCGTGCGCGGCCTGACCACGGTGCTCAACGGCAAGACCATCTTCGACGCGCTGGACCTGGACATCCCGCGCGGCAAGATCACCGCGATCATGGGGCCCAGCGGCACCGGCAAGACTACCCTGCTCAAGCACATCACCGGGCAGATGCGCGGCGACGCCGGCGAGGTGTGGGTGGACGGCCAGAACGTGCCGGCGCTGTCGCGCGAGAAGTTGTTCGAGCTGCGCGAGCGGATCGGCTACCTGTTCCAGAACTCCGCCCTGCTGACCGATTTCGACGTGTTCGAGAACGTCGCCTTCCCGCTGCGCCAGCACGCCGACCTGCCCGAGGTGCTGGTGCGCAACCTGGTGCTGATGAAGCTGCAGGCGGTCGGCCTGCGCGGTGCCGCCGCGCTGATGCCGAGCGAACTGTCCGGCGGCATGGCGCGGCGCGTGGCGCTGGCACGGGCGATCGTGTTCGATCCCATGCTGATCCTGTACGACGAGCCGTTCGTGGGGCTGGACCCGATCGCGCTGAACCAGGTGCTGCGGCTGATCCGCACCCTGAACGAGACGCTGGGCATCACCAGCGTGCTGGTGGCGCACGAGCTGGAGGCGATCAAGCAGGTGGCCGACCACATCTACCTCATCGCCAACGGCAAGGTGGTGGCGCAGGGCGATCCGAAGACCATCGCCGACGACGGCTCGCCGTGGACGCGGCAGTTCTTCGGCGGCGAGATCGACGGCCCGGTGCCGTTCCAGTACCCGGCCGGCGACCTGGCGCAATCGCTCGGCTTCGTCAGGGGGCAGGTATGAACGCGCAGCCGCGGCACAACGTGGTTGCCAACGCGCTGGCGCAGATCGGCGCCTGCGGACTGTTCCTGCTGACCATCCTGGCGGCGGTGCCGCGCAGCTTCCGGCACGGCCGCGAGACGGTGCGCCAGTTGTGGTTCGTCGGCGCGATGAGCCTCACCATCATCATGGTCTGCGGCCTGTTCGTCGGCATGGTGCTGGGCCTGCAGTTGTATTACGTGCTGTCGATCTTCGGCGGCACCGCGGCAAGCGGCACGGTGGTGGCGATCGCGATCTACCGCGAGCTGGGCCCGGTGGTGACCGCGCTGCTGTTCGCCGGCCGCGCCGGCACCTCGGTCACCGCCGAGATCGGCCTGATGCGCGCCACCGACCAGATCGCCGCGATGGAGATGATGGCGGTCGATCCGATCGCCTACGTCGCCGCGCCGCGCTTCCTGGCCGGGCTGATCGCGATGCCGCTGCTGTGCTGCGTGTTCTGCGCGCTGGGCATCTTCGGCGGGCACCTGGTCGGGGTGACCTGGCTGGGCATCGACAACGGCACCTTCTGGTCCAACATGACCGCCACCGTGGACGTGTGGAAGGACGTGGTGAACGGCGTGCTCTACAAGAGTCTCGCGTTCGGCGCGGTGGTCTCGCTGATCGCCGTGTACCAGGGCTACACCACGCCGCCGACCAGCGAGGGCGTGGCCTATGCCACCACCCGCACCGTGGTCGCCTCGTCGATCGCGATCCTCGCGCTCGACTTCGTGTTGACCGCCTTCCTGATGTGACCCGAACGCCATGACCGTTTCCACCCAACTTTCGAGGATCGTGCCGTGAGCCAGAGAAATTCCTATGCCGTCGGCACCGGCCTATTCATCGTGCTCGGCTTCGCCGCGCTGGCCTACCTGGCGACCCAGACCACCTCGGTGGCGAACAGCCGCCAGGGGCGCAGCTACACGGTCGAGGCGCACTTCGCCAACATCGGCCAGTTGAAGGAGCGCGCGCCGGTGAAGGTGGCCGGCGTGCGCGTCGGCCAGGTGCAGTCGATCGCGCTCGACCCGGCGCGCGAGGCGGCGGACGTGAAGCTGTCGATCGACCAGCGCTACAGCAAGATCCCGGTGGACTCGGTGGCGACGATCTACACCAGCGGACTGCTCGGCGACCAGTACGTCGGCATCCAGTACGGCAGCTCGGCCAAGAGCGTGGCCGACGGCGGCACGCTGGCGCTGACCAGGCCGGCGCAGCAACTGGAGGAGATGCTGGGCAAGTTCTTCGGCGCCGGCGGCTCGGCCGACAACCTCGGCGGCACCTACCTGCTCAAGGCCCGCTTCACCAACGTCGGCGCGCTCTCCGCCGGCGCGCCGGTGAAGATGGCCGGCGTGGCCATCGGCAGCGTGCAGTCGGTGCAGGCCGACCCGGTCAAGCTGGACGCCCTGGTGACCCTGGCGATCGACAAGAAATACGGCCAGATCCCGGACGATTCGGCCGCCGCGGTGTTCACCAGCGGTTTGATCGGCACCCAGTACGTTGCGATCCAGCCCGGCGGCTCGCCGGAGCCGCTGAAGGACGGCGACGAGATGGTGCTGACCCAGTCGGCGATGCAGCTGGAAGACCTGATCGGCAAGTTCCTCGTCAACGGCTCGCCCGGCGACAAGAAGCCGGGCGAAGGTTCGTCATCCACTCCCCCGGCCGGCAAGCAGTAGGCGCCGGCCTCCCGCAGTTGAACCGCAGACAGTCGAATCTCAGACAGTCGAACCCAGGAGTTAACCCATGTTGCGCAGTCTGGCTCTCGCCACCGCCATCGCATTCTGCGGCGTGGTCGCCGCACCGGTCTTCGCCCAGGACGCCGCCGCCGCGGCGCCGGCTTCCCAGCAGACGCCCGTGCAGGTGGTGCAAACCATCGCGCACGAGCTGGACAGCACCATCGCCGGCCACCGCGACGAACTGAAGAACGACAAGGACAAGTTGATCGCGGTGATCGACGACGTGTTCCTGCCGCACTTCGACATCGACTACGCCTCGATCCTGGTGCTCGGCCAGCATGCCCGCGAGGCGACGCCACAGCAGCGCGACCGCTTCGCCAAGGCGTTCTACAACTCGATCACCCACCGCTACGCCGAAGGCCTGCTCAACTACACCAAGGGCGCGGTGAAGGTGCTGCCGTTCAACGGCGACCTCAACGACAAGCGCACCGTGGTGCGCACCCAGGTGGTGCTCGACGACGGCAAGAAGCTGTCGGTCGACTACGCGTTCCGCAAGAGCAAGAGCGGCGACTGGAAGGCCTACGACGTGATCATCGAAGGCATCTCCTACGTCACCAACTACCGCAACCAGGTCGATGCGGAGATCCGCAAGGTCGGCATCGACAAGCTGATCTCGAACCTGGAGACCCAGGGCGAGAAGGCGCTGGAGACGATGGAGAAGGAAGGCAAGGCGTCGCCATGAGCCAGGCGTTCCGGCTGTCGCGCGAGGCGCCGCGGGTGCTCGGGGTCGGCGGCGAGCTGACGTTCGCCACCGCGGCCGCCGCGTTGCCGGCGATCGTCCAGGCGCTGGCCGCCGAGCCGTGCGACCGGCTCGACCTGGCCGGCGTGGAGCGCAGCGACAGCGCCGGCCTGGCCTGCGTGCTGGCGGTGCAGGCCGACATGGCGCAGCGCGGGCGCCCGCTGCAGGTGAGCAACGTGCCCGCCGGCATGCGCGCGCTGGCGCTGGTGTGCGAGGTGGACGGCCTGATGGCCTGAGCACGGCTCTCGCCGCCGGCATGGAAAAGGGGCCCGAGGGCCCCTTTTTCGTCGCCGCGTCCCGGCCGGTTCAGGGCTGGCGCGAGGCCTGGCCCGAGTGCTTGTTCTCCCACTGGTGCTGCTCGTCCAGCAACTGCTCGGGATCGAAGTTGCTGTCGTCCAGGCCCTGCATTTGCTGGATGACGGAGGCCGGCGGGTTGCCGTCGTAGATCTGGTACAGCCGGCGCTGCCGGTAGGCGTCGCGCAGGAACACGTAGGGATCGTAGGCCGATTCCAGGAAGCTCTCCGCGTCGATCGCGCGCGCGCGAATGGTCACCAGGTAGAACAGTTGCGGCAGGTACTGCTGGTGGTACTCGTAGTGGTTGTTGCGCGCATAGAGGCTCAGCGGGTCGAAGAAGTAGCTGTCCACCGGCATGCGCCACACGTCGCGCACGGTGGTCGGGCCGACGAAGGGCAGCATCAGGAAGTCGCCCTCGGGCACGCCCCAGCGGGCCAGGGTGACGCCGAAGTCGTTGTCCTCCAGCGGGATGCCGAGCTGGCTGGCCGGGTCGAAGAAGCCGCCCACGCCCAGGGTCAGGTTGACCAGGAAGCGGCCGGTGCTCTGCACCGCCTGCTTCGGGCGCGCCTGCAGCAGGTCGTTGGCCACCGTGATCGGCATGCGGATGTTGGTGAAGAAGTCGCTGAACGCGCGGCGCACCGGCGGGTTGGTGACCTTGCGGTAGCCCACGGCGACGGGCCGGATGATCGCCTTGTCCAGCGAGTCGTTGAACGCGTAGACCTTGCGGTTGAACTTCTCGAGCGGATCGTCGGTACGCGGCTTGGCGATGGCGCAGCCGGCCAGCAGCGCAACCAGGGCCAACGGCAGCACGCGACCGAGCGCGGGGAGGCGGAGTAGGCGGGGCATCGGCGTATAAGGATCCACTACGGGGAAGGGTGCCGCATAAGTGTACCGCTTGGTTTTATAATGTGTACAGGTTTCGGCGGTCTTTCGGCGGGCCTGCCGCCAGCAAACCGCGCATGATACGCGCATGCCGCATTGCCAGCCAAGCGGCGGCTGGCTACACTGTCAACCCTTATAAGTCGCTTTAACGCTTAAGGATTTCACAATGGCACGCATTACCGTGGAAGACTGCCTCGAGGTGGTCGACAACCGATTCGAGCTGGTCCTGATGGCGACCAAGCGCGCCCGCCAGCTCGAAAAGGGTGCCGAGCCGGCGGTCAACCCCGAGCATGACAAGCCGACCGTGGTGGCGCTGCGCGAGATCGCCGACCGCCGCATCGACCAGGCCACCATCGACGAGATCGACAAGGCCGAGCGCGAGCGCGCCGAGCGCGAGGCGCTGGAGTGGGCTGCGGCCGAAGTGGACGACGACCTCTCCAAGGGCGGGGACGACTGATGCAGGACGGCGGCTGTCGAACACGCAGTCGCCGCGCCGCCGTAGCCGGCGGCATCGTCTCGTTGGTCGATCCTGTCTGCGCGGTGGTTACCTGAGCGGGCAGCGCACAGCCTTGCCAGCGGCCACGCCTTCCCCAGTCGTGGAACCGTCCGTGCTGCCTCCGTACGTCCTTGCCCTTAAAGAACGCGTCGCCTACCTGCCCGAGGCGCAGGTGGCACGGGTGCTGCGCGCCTACGAGGTGGGTGCGCACGCGCATGCGGGGCAGGCGCGCAAGAGCGGCGAGCCGTACATCACCCACCCGGTCGCGGTGGCGGGCATCCTGGCCGAGCTGGGGCTGGACGCGGAAACCATCATCGCGGCGATCCTGCACGACACGCTGGAGGACACCGCGCTCAGCCGCGAGGCGCTGGCCGGCGAGTTCGGCGAGGTCGTGGCGGACCTGGTCGACGGCGTCACCAAGCTGGACAAGATGCGCTTCAGCAGCCGGCAGGAGGCCGACGCGGAAAGCTTCCGCAAGATGCTGCTGGCGATGGCGCGCGACATCCGGGTGATCCTGATCAAGCTGGCCGACCGCCTGCACAACATGCGCACGCTGGGCGCCAAGGACAACTCCTCGCGCCGCCGCATCGCCCGCGAGACGCTGGAGATCTACGCGCCGATCGCGCAGCGGCTGGGCATGAACAAGTTCAAGGCCGAGCTGCAGGACCTCGGCTTCCGCTCGCTGTATCCGGACCGCTACCGCGTCATCAGCGAGCGCATCCGCGCCGCGCTCGGCAACCGCCGCGAGGCGATGGCGAAGATCGAGACGGCGCTGTCGGCGCGACTCGCCGCCGACCATCTGCCGGCCCGCGTGGTCGGGCGGATCAAGTCGCCGTGGAGCATCTATTCGAAGATGCGCAGCGAGCACAAGAGCTTTGCCCAACTGATGGATGTGTACGGCTTCCGCGTGGTGGTCGATAGCGCGGTGAGCTGCTACATGGCGCTGGGCGCGGTGCATGCGCTGTACAAGCCGGTGGACCGCCGCTTCAAGGACTTCATCGCGATCCCGAAGGCGAACGGCTACCAATCGCTGCACACCGTGCTGCTGGGGCCGTTCGGCGCGCCGATCGAGGTGCAGATCCGCACCGCCGAGATGGATTCGGTGGCCGAGCGCGGCGTGGCCGCGCACTGGGCCTACAAGACCGACTCGGGTCCGGCCAACAGCGCGCAGGCGCGCGCGCGCGAGTGGCTGTCCTCGCTGGCCGACAGCCAGGCGAACACCGCCTCGTCGGCCGAGTTCATCGAGAACGTCAAGATCGACCTGTTCCCGGACGAGGTCTACCTGTTCACGCCGCGCGGCGACATCCTGTCGCTGCCGCGCAACGCCACCGCGCTGGATTTCGCCTACGCCGTGCACACCGACGTGGGCGACCACGCGGTGGCCGCGCGCGTGGACAAGAAGCTGCTGCCGCTGCGCACGCGGCTGGAATCTGGCCAACTGGTGGAGATCATCACCGCGCCGTCGGCGGTGCCGAACCCGGCCTGGCTGGAGTTCGTGGTCACCGGCAAGGCGCGCACCGCGATCCGCCAGTACCTGAAGCACCTGCAGCACGAGGACGCGGTGGATTTCGGCCACCGCATGCTGGACCGCGCGCTGGACACGCTGGGCACCAACCTCGACGCGATCCCGCCGGCCGTGCTGGACCGCTTCCTGGAGGAGTCCAAGCTGCGCCGGCTGGAGGAGCTGCTGTCCGACATCGCGCTGGGCAACCGCATGCCCGACCAGGTGGCGAGGCAACTGGTGGCGTCGCGCGGTGGCGATGCCGCCGCCGGCCTGCCGGCGGTGCCGCACGCCAGCGAGAAGATCCGCATCACCGGCGCCGAGCGCGGCGTGCTCAGCTTCGGCAACTGCTGCCATCCGCTGCCGGGCGACGAGATCATCGGCTACCTGTCGTCGGGCAAGGGCATCGTGGTGCACCGGGTCGAATGCCCGAACGTGGTGGAGCTGCGCAAGTCGCCCGAGCGCTGCGTGGCGATCGAATGGGGCCGCGAGGTGCAGGGCGACTACCGCGCCGAGCTGCGCATCGAGGTGATCAACCGCCCCGGCGTGCTGGCCACCGTGGCGGCGGCTATCGCCGCCGCCGACTCGAACATCGAGAACGTGGAATACGTCGAGCGCGACGCCGCCGCCGCCACCATGCTGTTCACGATGGAAGTGAAGAACCGCAAGCACCTCGCCGACGTGATCCGCCGCGTGCGCCGCACCGGCGTGGTCAGCGGCGCCTACCGCTATCCGATCTGAGCCCTTGCCCATGACTGCCGCTACCGCACTGATCGTCATCGACCTGCAGGCCGGCGTGCTCGAAGGCTGCTTCGACGCCGACGGCGTGGTGGCGCGCACCCGCGCCCTGGTGGAACGCGCGCGCGCCGCCGCGGTGCCGGTGGTGTGGGTGCAGCACGAGGACGAGTACATGCCGCGCGGCAGCCCGCTCTGGCAGTGGGTGGACGGGCTCGATCCGGCGCCGCTCGAGGTGCGCGTATTCAAGACCTGCTGGGATTCCTTCGCCGACACGCCACTGCGCGAGGTGCTGGAAGGGATGGGCGCACGGCGCCTGGTCGTGGCCGGCGCGCAGAGCGACTACTGCATCCGCACCACGGCGCAGCGGGCCGCGGCGGACGGCTACGAGGTGCTGCTGGCCGGCGACGCCCACACCACCGCGGACAGCGCCTTCGGCGGCGTGGCGATGAGCGGCGAGCAGATCGTGGCGCACGTCAACGGCTACTTCGCCGGCCTGCGCTATCCGGGCACCCGGGTCGGCATCGCCGCGCACGACGTGATCGCGTTCTGACCGGCAGCGTTCCGGCCGGGCATGCGCTGGCCGGATACCCGGGTGGCCGGTTTACACTGGCGGGCCTTACCCGCCACGAGGCCTCCGCCATGTCCCACAGCATCATCCACACCGAGCAGGCGCCCGCCGCGATCGGGCCGTATTCGCAGGCCGTGCGCGCCGGCGACACCGTCTACTTCTCCGGCCAGATCCCGCTGGACCCGGCCACCGGCGCCCTGGTCGACGGCGACATCGCCACGCAGACCCGCCGCGTGTTCGACAACCTCGCGGCGGTCGCGCAGGCCGCCGGCGGCTCGCTGGCGCAGATCGTGCGCGTGGGCATCTACGTCACCGACCTGGCCAACTTCGCCGCGGTCAACGCGGTGATGGCCGAGTACTTCCAGCAGCCGTACCCGGCGCGCTCCACCATCGAGGTCGCCGGCCTGCCCAAGGGTGCGCAGGTCGAGGTCGATGCGGTGATGGTGCTGGGCTGATCGCGCGGGCCGGCATGCGCCGACGCGCCAACCGGAGGCCCACGCTGGGTCGGCGCCGGATGCTCGGCTAGGCTAGCCGCCATGCCTGTTCGACCTTCCCGTTCCCCCGCCGTGCCGGACGATCCCGGCCTGATGCCGGTGGCCGCGCTGCACGGCGTCGGGCCGGCCCTGGCCGAGACCCTGGCGCGGCTCGGGCTGGAACGCGTGCAGGATCTGTGGTTCCACCTGCCGCTGCGCTACGAGGACCGGACCCGGGTCAGCGCGATCGCGGACCTGCGCGCCGGCGAGCGGGCCCAGGTGGCGGGCGTGGTCGAGGCGGTCGAGCGCGGGTTCCGCTACCGGCCGCAACTGAAGGTAGCGATCGGCGACGATTCGCGCCGGACCCTGGTGCTGCGCTTCTTCCATTTCCGCCGCGCCCAGGTCGAGCAGTTGCAGCCCGGCACCCGGCTGCTCTGCTACGGCGAAGTGCGCCATGGCGCGCAGGGGCTGGAGATGGTGCATCCGCAGTACCAGCGGCTGGCCGCGGACGAGCTGGCGACGGTCGACGAGGCGCTGAGCCCGGTCTACCCGACCACCGAGGGGCTGGGGCAGAAGCGCCTGGCCGCGGTGATCGCCAAGGCGCTGGCCCTGCTGCCGGACGAGGCGCGGCTGGAGCTGATCCCGCCGGCGCTGTGCGCCGAGCACGGGCTGGGCTCGCTGCGCGAGGCGCTGCTCTACGTGCACCGGCCGCCGCCGGACGCGCATCTTGGGCAGCTCACCCTGGGCCGGCATCCGGCCCAGCAGCGGCTCGCCTTCGAGGAACTGCTGACCCAGCACCTCAGCCTGCGGCGCATGCGCGCGGCGGTGCGCCGGCGGCGCTCGCCGGTGTTCGACGGGCCGGACGACCTGCGCCGGCAATTGCTGGCGGGCCTGCCGTTCCGGCTGACCGCCGCGCAGCAGCGGGTGGCGCGGGAGGTCGCGGCCGATATGTCGCAGCCCAAGCCGATGCTGCGGCTGGTGCAGGGCGACGTCGGCTCTGGCAAGACGGTGGTCGCAGCGCTGGCCGCGCTGGCCGCCGTGGCGTCCGGCTACCAGGTCGCGCTGATGGCGCCGACCGAGCTGCTGGCCGAGCAGCACCTGCGCAATTTCCGGCATTGGCTGGAGCCGCTCGGCGTAGCGGTGGAGTGGCTGGCCGGCAAGGTGCAGGGCAGGGCGCGCAAGCAGGCCCTGCAGCGCGTGCTGGAGGGCGCGCCGGTGGTGGTCGGCACGCATGCGTTGATGCAGGAGGGTGTGGCGTTCGCGCGGCTGGGGCTGGTGATCGTGGACGAGCAGCACCGCTTCGGCGTGCAGCAGCGGCTCGCGCTGCGCGACAAGGGACTGGAGGGCGAGCAGGTGCCGCACCAACTGGTGCTGACCGCGACGCCGATCCCGCGCACGCTGGCGATGAGCGCGTATGCGGACCTGGACGTGTCCTCCATCGACGAACTGCCGCCGGGACGCACGCCGGTGCAGACCGTCGCCGTTTCCAACGCGCGCCGCGCCGAGGTGATCGAGCGGATCCGCGTGGCCTGCGCCGAAGGGCGGCAGGTGTACTGGGTGTGCACCCTGATCGAGGAATCCGAGCAACTGCGCGCGCAGGCCGCCGAGGTGGCGCACGCGGAGCTGGCCGCGGCACTGGACGGCGGTCGGGTCGGGCTGATCCACGGCCGCATGAAGCCGAGGGAAAAGCAGGCGGTGATGGACGCCTTCAAGGCCGGCGCGCTGGCGGTGCTGGTCGCCACCACGGTGATCGAGGTGGGCGTGGACGTGCCCAACGCCAGCCTGATGGTGATCGAGAACAGCGAACGGCTGGGCCTGGCCCAGTTGCATCAGTTGCGCGGCCGGGTCGGTCGCGGCGCGGTCGCGTCCAACTGCGTGCTGCTGTACCAGCCGCCGCTGGGCCAACTTGCGCGCGAGCGGCTGCAGGTGATGCGCGAGACCAGCGACGGCTTCCGCATCGCCGAGAAGGATCTCGAACTGCGCGGCCCCGGCGAGGTGCTGGGCACGCGCCAGACCGGCCAGCTCAGCTTCCGCATCGCCGACCTGGCGCGCGACGCGCACCTGCTGCCGGCGGTGCAGCAGGTCGGCGCGCACCTGCTGGCCCGGCATCCGCGCGAGGCGGAACGCCTGATCGAGCGCTGGATCGGCGGCGCCGCGCGCTATGCGCATGCGTGAAGCGGGCGGCGCTGCTCTCCGCGCCGGCCTGCGCGCATCGCTCCTTTGCTAAGCTGATCCATTCTCCGCCATCCCATCGCTTCATGACCCGACCGCAATTGCTGATCGATACCGACCCCGGCGTGGACGACGCGCTGGCGATCCTGATGGCCTACGAGCATGCCGACGTCGCCGGCCTGAGCGTGGCCGCCGGCAACGTCGGCCTGGCGCATACCGTGCGCAACGCCTGCGTGCTGGTTGACCTGGTGAAGGCGCGGACGCCGGTGTTCGCCGGTTGCCCGTCGCCGCTGGTGCGCGCGCCGGAAGAGGACGCCGCCTTCGTGCACGGCCGGGACGGCTTCGGCGACGTCGGCTTCGCCGCGCCGGCATCGGCTGCGGCGGCGGAGCAGGCCGCGCTGGCGCTGCTGCGGCTGACCCGCGAGCGGCCGGGCGAGCTGACCCTGGTGGCGCTGGCCCCCCTGACCAACCTCGCGCTGGCGCTGCGGCTGGACCCGAGCCTGCCCGAGCGCGTGGCGCGCCTGGTGGTGATGGGCGGCGCGGTGAACGGGCACGGCAACACCGGCACGCTGCCGGCCGAATTCAACATCGGCTTCGACCCGGAGGCGGCGCACGTGGTGTTCGGTGCGTTCCCGCAGTTCGACCTGGTCGACTGGGAACTGACCCTGCGCCACGCCTTCGACGAGGACGAATTCGACGCCTGGCTCGCCGCCGGCGACCATCGCGCGGACTTCTACGGCAGGATCTGCCAGGTGGCGCGCAACACCAACCGCGAGCGCGGCCGCCGCGGCGTCATCGCCGCCGACGCGCTGGCGATGGCGGTGGCGATCGACCCGTCGCTGGTGCTGCGCAGCGAATCGCGCCACGTGGCGGTGGAACTGGACGGCCGGCTGACCCGCGGCGCCACCGTGGTCGACTGGACCGGCCGGCTGGCCCGGCCGGCGAACGCGCGGGTGGTGCTGGAGCTGGACCAGCCGCGCTTCGCCGCGATGGTGCGGCGGGCGCTGGGCGCGTAGCCCGCCGCCGGCCGCCGCAAGCCCCTGATCCGGCTTGCCATGCGGCGGCCGGGTTCGCTACAATGCCGCTCTTTTCACGCACGCTTTGAGTCCGTCATGAAGCCCGATATCCATCCGAATTACCGCCAGGTGGTGTTCCAGGACCTGTCGTCCGACTTCGCGTTCCTGACGCGCTCGACGATCGCCACCAAGGAAACCGTCAAGTGGGAAGACGGCAACGAGTACCCGCTGATCAAGGTGGATATCTCCAGCCATTCGCACCCGTTCTACACCGGCAAGCAGAAGACGCTGGACGTGGGCGGCCGCGTCGACAAGTTCCGTCGCCGCTACGCGCAGAAGTAAGCGCCGAAGCGATCCGCCGCCCGCAGGGCGCGGCACGGTGACGACCGGAATCCGGACACGGGGCGGGCAGCGGCTCGCCCCGTGTCTTTTCGCGTCCGCCGTTCGACCATCCGCCTACGGATGTTCATCCGGCGTTGTGCGATAATGCGCAGGTTGCATCGTTCGCTTTCCCCGGCGCGATGCCCCATTCCCTTGCCGGCTGGCGTCGTTATCCGGATGCCCCGGCGGTGACATCTGCGAAGGAGGTTCCCGTGTCCGATCCCAAGGTCGTCAAGCTGGTCGACGAGTCGAGCAACCGCAGCACCGAGCTGCCCCTGATCAGCGGCACGCTGGGCCCGGCCTGCATCGACATCAGCCCGTTGTACAAGGACACCGGTCACTTCACCTACGACCCGGGCTACGGCAGCACCGCCAGCACCAAGAGCGCGATCACCTACATCGACGGCGACCAGGGCGTGCTGCTGTACCGCGGCTACCCGATCGAGCAACTGGCGGAGAAGTCCAGCTTCCTGGAGGTGGCCTACCTGCTGCTCAACGGCGAGCTGCCGAACAAGGCCGAGTTCAGCGGCTTCGAGCACCAGATCACGCATCACACGATGATGCACGAGTCGCTGAAGAACTTCTTCCAGGGCTTCCACCACGACGCGCACCCGATGGCCATGCTGGCCGCCTCGGTCGCCTCGCTGTCGGCGTTCTACCACGACGACCTGAACGTGGAGAACCCGGAAGACCGCAAGCTGGCCGCGATCCGCCTGATCGCCAAGATGCCGACCATCGCCGCCGCCTGCTACCGCTACTCGATCGGCTGGCCGCTGCGCTATCCGCGCAACAACCTCGAATACGTCGACCGCTTCCTGCACATGATGTTCGAGGTGCCGAGCGAACCGCTGCAACTGAGCCCGGTGGCCGCCAAGGCGCTGGACCTGCTGTTCATCCTGCACGCCGACCACGAGCAGAACGCCTCCACCTCCACCGTGCGGCTGGTCGGCTCCACCGGCGCCAATCCGTACGCCTCGATCGCGGCCGGCATCACCGCGCTGTGGGGCCCGGCGCACGGCGGCGCCAACGAGGCGGTGCTCAAGCAGCTCGAGGAGATCGGCTCGCCGGACAAGGTCGAGACGGCGGTCAAGCGCGCCAAGGACAAGAACGACAGCTTCCGCCTGATGGGCTTCGGCCACCGCGTGTACAAGAACTTCGACCCGCGCGCGAAGATCATCCGCGAGATGTGCCACAAGGTGCTCGCCGAGCTGGGCGTCAACGACCCGCTGCTCGACGTGGCGATGAAGCTGGAGGAGGCGGCGCTGAAGGACGAATACTTCGTCGAGCGCAAGCTGTACCCGAACGTCGACTTCTACTCGGGCATCATCTACAAGGCGCTGGGCATCCCGACCGAGATGTTCACCGTGATGTTCGCCATCGCGCGCACCGCCGGCTGGATCGCGCACTGGATCGAGCAGCACGAGACCCCGGGATCGCGCATCGGCCGCCCGCGCCAGATCTACACCGGCGCCGACGTGCGCGACTACGTGCCCGCCGACAAGCGCTGATCCCCGCCCGGCAGCACGAACCGCAGGACGCCCCGGCCGGTCGGCCGGGGCGTCCTGCTTTGGGCGGTCAGCGCAGCGCGGCCGACAGTTTGCGTTCGAACGCGTCGTCGGCAGCGTCGTCCTCGGCGAGCAGTTCCTCGACCGCCGCCAGCGAGGCGCGCTGCATCGGCTTCTCGTCGATGCGGTCGAGCGGTGCCTGGCGCAGCGCGTCGAGCGGCATCACGGTGAGGTCGAAGGGGATGTCGTCGGCGGCGAACAGCAGCACCGGGTAGTCGGCCTGCTCGCTGCGGTTCAGGCGCAGCCGGCGCGTCTGAAGTTCCACCGGCACGCCGTGCTCGCGCAGGAACAGCGTGACGGCTTCGGGATCGTCGCTGAACACGTGCAGGCAGACCGCGGAGTGCGCGTCGGCGGTGCCGTCCAGCACCGCGCCGACCAGGCGCGGCTCGTAGGTGGCGAGGAAGCGCATCGCCTCGGCGGCCGCCTCGCGCCGCCGCCGCACCCGCTGCGGCTGGCTGTCGGCGTGGAAGATGCGCTGGTGCTCGCGCAGCGCCTGCTCGATCTCGTGGTTGCGCGGCAGCGCCTGGGCATCGACGATGCCGAGCCGTTCGGCGGCCTTCAGCTTGGCGTGGTGGAAGTCGCGGATGCCGTGCTCGCTCATCAGCCGCGCGGCCTCCTGGGCGACGCGCAGGCGGTTGCGCTGCATGCGGTCCTGCGCGTGGATGCGGTGGTGCTCGCCTCGTGTCATGGTCGCTCCATCGCTGTGGCCGTCCGCGGGAAGCATGCCGCAAGCGAGGCCGCTCCCGCGTGACGGTTTCGTGTCCGCCCGCTCAGAAGATATCGTAGGCGTGCTGCTGCGGGTCGTCCTGTTGCTGCTGCGCGGCCTGGGCGCGCAGGCGGTCGACGTCCTCCACCTTCATCCATTCGTTGATGCCGTCGGGATCGCCGGCGGAGGTGGGCAGGCCGCTCTGGCGGTTGATCAGCACGGTGCTGATCCCGGGCGGCATCGACAGGGTGCTGGAGGGGGCGTCCTTGAGCACCTTGCCCATGTAGTCCATCCAGATCGGCAGGGCCGCCTTGGCGCCGAATTCGCCCCGGCCCAGCGAGCTGAAATCGTCGAAGCCGACCCACGCCGCGGTGGAGAGGTCGCCGTTGAAGCCGACGAACCAGGCGTCGCGGTGGTCGTTGGTGGAGCCGGTCTTGCCGGCCAGGTCGTCGCGGCCGAGCGACTTGGCGGCGAAGCCGGTGCCGCGCAGGATCACGTCCTTCATCAGCGAGGTGATCAGGTAGTCGTTGCGCACGTCGATGACCTGGGGCGCCAGCAGCGGCGGATGCGCGCCGTCGTGCGCGTCGGCGGGCAGCACAGCGTCGCCGACGCCGGCGACGCTGGAGGCCGGCGCCGGCGTGCTGGATGCCTGGGCCACGCCGTTGGCCGGGGTCTTGATCATGTCCGCCGGCGGCGGGCCGGGCGGGCGGGTGTCCAGCAGGCGTTCCTGGCAGGTGCGGCAGGCGCGCGCCGGGTTGGCCACGTAGACGGGCTTGCCGTCGCGGTCGTCGATCTCGCTGATGAAGTACGGCGTGACCAGGTAGCCGCCGTTGGCGAACACCGAGTAGCCGCGCGCCATGCCCATCGGCGACACCGAGGCGGTGCCCAGCGCCATCGACAGGTTGTTGGGCAGGGCATCGAGCGCGAAGCCGAAGCGGGTGAGGTAGTCGCGCGCGTAGCGCACGCCGATCGCGTCGAGCAGGCGCACCGAGACCAGGTTCTTCGATTTCACCAGCGCCTCGCGCAGGCGGATCGGGCCGTCGAACTTGCCGTCGTCGTTGGCCGGCGCCCAGATGCCGTCCGGGCGCGACGGGTCGGGCAGGGCCAGCGGCGCGTCGTTGACGATCGAGGCCGGCGTGAAGCCGCGGTCGAAGGCGGCCGAATAGATGTAGGGCTTGAAGCTGGAGCCGGGCTGGCGCGCGGCCATCACCGCGCGGTTGAACTTGCTGCGCAGGAAGTTGAAGCCGCCGACCAGGGCCTGGATCGAGCCGTCTTCGGGGTTCACCGAGACCAGCGAGCCCTGCACCGCCGGGATCTGGGTCAACTGCCAGTCGCCTTTCTCGTTGCGCGACAGGCGCACGATGTCGCCGCGCTTGAGTACGGCGTCCACCCTCTTGGGCGCGGCGCCGATGCGCGTCTCGCTGATGTAGGGGCGCGCCCAGCCGACGGCGGCGAGATCGAGCGTCGCCGTCTCGCGGTTGGCCATGTACAGCGTGGCCTGGTCCGCCGAGGCGGCGGTGACGATGGCCGGCTGCATGCCGGCGATGTCGGTGTAGCCGGACAGCAGGCGGTCGTAGTCCTCGCTGCCGGCGCTGGCGCCGAGTTCCTGGTGCGCCTCCGGGCCGCGCCAGCCGTGGCGACGGTCGTACTCGATCAGGCCGTTGCGCAGGGCGTCCACCGCGACCTGCTGGCGGTTGCTGGGTACGGTGGTCTTCACCACGTAGCCCTCGGTGAGCGCGTCGTTGCCGAGGCGGTCGAGCACCTGCAGGCGTACCATCTCGGCGAGGTAGGGCGCGTCCAGCTCGATCGGCTGTTCGTGCGGGTAGGCGCGGTTCGGCTCGGCCACCGCCTGGTCGTGCTCGGCCTTGCTGATGTAGTGGTTCTCCAGCATCTGGCCGAGCACCCAGTTGCGGCGGGCGAGCATGCGCCTGGGGTTGTTCAGCGGGTTGACCACCGACGGCAACTGGAAGGTCGAGGCGATCGTCGCGCACTCGGCGGTGGTCAACTGGTCGAGCGTCTTGCCGTAGTAATAGGACGCCGCCGCCGCCACGCCGTAGGAGCGGTGGCCGAGGAACATCTTGTTGAGGTAGAGCTCGAGGATCTGGTCCTTGCTCAGCTCGCTCTCCATGCGCAGCGCGATGAAGATCTCGGTGAGCTTGCGCGAGTAGAGCTTTTCAGGGCTCAGGAAGAAATTGCGCGCGACCTGCTGGGTGATCGTCGATCCGCCGGGGCCCTTGTCGCCGCCGGAGATCACCACGTGCCAGCCGGCGCGCACGATGCCGTGCCAGTCCACGCCCGGATGGCGGTAGAAGTCGCCGTCCTCGGCCGAGAGCACGGCATGCTTGAGCCGGTCGGGCACCTCGGCGATGTTCACCGGGATGCGCCGGGTCTCGCCGAAGCTGGCGATCAGCTTGCCGTCCGCGCTGAGCACGCGCAGCGGCACCTGCATGTGGTAGTCCTTGAGCTTCGCCACCGAGGGCAGCCGGGGCTCGATCAGCCAGTAGGCCACGCCGACGGCGAGGACGGCCAGCAACAGGCCGGAGAAGGCCAGGATCAGGGCCCAGCGCAGCAACCGCTTCAAAATTCGCATGTGTGGTAGATGGTAGCGAGACCTGAGTCAAAACACGCCAGAGTATAGATGTTGCAGTATCTCCCGCCTGAGTCGGGGCTGAGCAGAGCGAAAAAATCAGCCGCGGTAGCCATGGCTCACAATGTGCCGGTCATCACGCCAAAGTGTCGAGAAAGTGCATGTAGGCCGTTGCCATTACGTTAATTTTTGGCTCTAATGCTTGCGCGCATCCACCAGGTTTCTGGTCCGGGGCGTTCAGGGGCAAGGGGGAAAACGTGGGGCTCTTTACACCCAAGAAGCCGCCGCTGATTGGGGTCGACATCAGTTCGACCGCAGTCAAGCTGCTGCAGCTCAGCCAGGCCGGTGGCCGCTATCGCGTGGAACACTACGCGGTCGAGCCGCTGCCCCCCAATGCGGTCGTCGAAAAGAACATCGTCGAGGTCGAGGCGGTGGGCGAGGCGATCCGCCGCGCGCTGGCGCGTTCGGGATCCAAGCTCAAGCACGCGGCGGCGGCGGTGGCCGGCTCGGCCGTCATCACCCGCATCGTGCCCATGTCCGGCGATCTTTCCGACGACGACCTCGAGGGCCAGATCCAGGTCGAGGCGAACCAATACATCCCGTACCCGATCGACGAGGTCAGCCTCGACTTCGAGGTGCTGGGGCCGGTGCGCGACAACCCCGACATGAACAACGTGCTGCTGGCGGCCTCGCGCACCGAGAACGTCGACATGCGCGTGGCGGCGCTCGACCTGGGCGGCCTCGGCGCCCGCGTCGTGGACGTGGAGGCGTTCGCGATGGAGAACGCGTTCGCCATGCTGGTCGACCAGCTCAACGTCGGCCGCGACGCGCTCGTCGCCGTGGTCGACATCGGCGCGACCATGACCACGCTGTCGGTGCTGCGCAACCAGCGCACCATCTATTCGCGCGAGCAGGTGTTCGGCGGCAAGCAGCTCACCGACGAGATCATGCGCCGCTACGGCCTGTCCTACGAGGAGGCCGGCCGCGCCAAGCGCAAGGGCGGCCTGCCCGAATCCTACGAGACCGAGGCGCTGGAGCCGTTCAAGGAATCGCTGATCCAGCAGATCAGCCGCCTGCTGCAGTTCTTCTTCGCCGGCAGCGAGTACAGCAAGGTCGACCAGGTGGTGCTGGCCGGCGGCTGCGCCTCCATCGAGGGCCTGGGCCCGATGCTGGAGGAACAGTTGGGCGTGCCCTGCGTGGTGGCCAATCCGCTGGCGCGCATGTCGCTGTCGCCGCGGGTGCAGGCGCAGGCGCTCGCCCAGGACGCGCCGGCGCTGATGATCGCGGTCGGACTCGCGCTGAGGAGCTTCGACTGATGGCCCACATCAACCTACTTCCGTGGCGCGCCGAGCGCCGCAAGCAGCGCGAGCGCGAGTTCTTCCTGCAACTGGGTGCGGCCTTCGTGGCGGCGGTCCTGGTGCTGATGCTGTGGGTGTTCTGGATGAACCTGCGCATCGACAACCAGAACGAACGCAACGCCTACCTGCAGACCGAGATCAAGCAGGTGGACGAGCGCATCGCCAAGATCAAGGACCTGGAGAAGGTGCGCCAGCGCCTGCTGGCGCGCAAGGAGATCATCGAGCAGCTGCAGGCCAACCGCTCGCAGATGGTGCACCTGTTCGACGAACTGGTTAAGACGATCCCGTCGAGCGCGCGCCTGGCCGGCCTCAAGCAGAGCGGCGACTCGATGTCGCTCGACGGCGTGGCCCAGTCCAACGCGAGCGTCGCCGAGTACATGCGCAACATCGAGGCTTCGCCGTGGATGGGGCACGCCGACCTGCGCAAGACCGAGAACACCCATGGCGACACGCGCATGCCCTATACGTTCGGGCTGGACGTGGCGCTGAGCCGCCCGAAGCAGGATGAAGCCGGACAGGGCGGCACGCCGGTCCTGCTCCCCGCGGCATCCGGCAGCGCGGCGGCCGCTTCTTCGTCTCCGGCGAACTCGTCTCCGGCCAACGCCGCCGCCGTGATCACCGACGTTCCGGCCAAGCCGGCGACGACGGCACCGCCGAAGAGCGCGCAGGCCCCGGCGGCCGGCAAGCCGGCGGGCAATGCAGCGTCGAAAGGAGCCAAGCCATGAAGTTCCTCGACGACCTGCGCAATCTCGACCGCAACAACATCGGCGGCTGGCCCCAGTCGATCAAGGTCTTCTTCACGGTCCTGCTGTTCGGGGTGATCGTGTTCTTCGGCTGGTACCTGTACGTCAGCAACCAGCAGGACGAGCTGGAATCGCTGGTGGGCAAGGAGGAGCAGCTCAAGCAGGAGTTCGCCACCAAGCAGGCGAAATCGGTCAACCTGGAGGCGCTGCAGCAGCAGCTCGACGAGATGCAGGACATGCTGCGCCAGTTGCTGCGCCAGTTGCCCAGCAAAACCGAGATGCCCGAGCTGCTCGTGGACATCTCGCAGACCGCGCTGTCGGCGGGTCTGCAGTCGGACCTGTTCCAGCCCGGGCCGGAAGTGCCCAAGGACTTCTACGCGGAAAAGCCGATCACCCTGCGCATGACCGGCACCTACCACCAGTTCGGTACCTTCATCAGCGGCGTCGCATCATTGCCGCGGGTGGTGATCCTGACCCTGCACGACGTCTCGCTGACGCCGAAGGATGCGGCGGCCGGCAAGGGGGGCGTATCCGGAGCCAGCGGCCAGCTGGTGCTGCAGGGCACGGTGAAGACCTACCGCTACCTGGAAGACGACGAGAGCGCCGAAGCGAAGGCGGCCAATGCCAAGTCCGGGGGGCGGAAATGAACAGATTCGTTCCCGTCACCTCGCGCGGCCTGATGCGCGCCTTCGTGGCCCTCGGCCTGGTACTGGTGCTTGGCGGCTGTACCCGCGGCATGTCCGACCTGCGCGACTGGGTCGCCCAGGAGAAGGCCAAGAAAGGTGCGCCGATCCAGCCGCTGCCGGTGATCAAGACGTTCGAGACCTTCCAGTACAACGACCAGGACCAGCGCGACCCGTTCAGCCCGAGCACTGCCGAGCTGCAGCCGAGCGGCGGCAACGCCGGCCCGCGGCCGGACGAGAACCGCGCCAAGCAGCCGCTGGAGATGTTCGCGCTGGACAGCCTGAAGATGGTCGGCACCGTCGGCGCCGGCGCCGGCATGGAAGTGCTGGTCAAGGATCCGGGCGGAGTGATCCACCGCGTCCACCGCAACGAATACATGGGGCAGAACTACGGTCGCGTCACCGCCATCGCGGATGACCACATCGACCTGGTCGAGCTGGTTTCCAATGGCAATGGTGGCTGGATGGAACGTGCAGCCAGCATCGCGCTCGGCGAGAAATAGGCATACAGGGGCTGATGCAATGAGCAACCAAATCAAACCTATTCGAGGCCGTGCCATGCGCCGAGCGAGCCGTTGCGTGCTGTTGGGCCTGTTGCTGGCCGGCGCCGCCTGGTCGGGCGCTGCCGCAGCGGCGGGCACCACCTTGAAGGACATCAGCTACGACACGCTGCCCGGCGGGCAGGTCGAGCTGCACCTGAACTTCGACAAGGGCCCGGTGCCGCAGCCGAAGATCTTCACCACCGGCAATCCGCCGCGCATCGCGGTCGACTTCGCCGATACCGACAACGCGGCGGCCCGCCACCTCGACATCGGCAAGGGCTCCACCGCCGGCGTCTCGGCCATCGCGGCCGGCGGCCGTACCCGCGTGGTGATCGAGCTGATGCGCGAGTCGTCCTACCGCTCGCGGGTCGACGGCAACAGCCTGGTGCTGACCGTCAGCAACGGCACCGACGCGCAGACCACCACGACGGCCGCGACGATCGACCCGACCAAGGCCCTGCCGTCGTCGATGAACGGCCCGGCGGTGTCCAACATCGATTTCCGCCGCGGACCGAACGGCGAGGGCCGCGTGCTGATCGACTTCAGCGGCGCCGGCGCGCATGCCGAGATGAAGAACCAGGGCGACAAGCTCGTCGTGGACCTCGACCACGTGAACCTGCCGGCGAAGCTGGCGCAGAAGCTGGACGTGCTCGACTTCGCCACCCCGGTGCAGTCGATCTCGACCAAGGCGGGCGTGCGCGGCGGAGCGCGGATGGAAATCGCGGTCAAGGGCGCCGTGGACACCTCGGCCTACCAGACCGCCGAGCAGTACGTGATCGAGGTGGCGCCCAAGAAGAAGGATGCCAAGGCCGACGCCAAGCTGGCCAAGGGACAGGAGCCGGTCTACAACGGCAGCCGCGTCACCTTCAACTTCCAGGACATCCCGGTGCGTTCCGCGCTGCAGCTGCTGGCCGACATCTCCGGGCTCAACCTGGTGGCTTCGGATACCGTGGGCGGCAGCGTCACCCTGCGCCTGGTCAACGTGCCGTGGGACCAGGCACTGGACGTGGTGCTGCGCGCCAAGAGCCTGGACAAGCGCCGCAACGGCAACGTGATCTGGATCGCCCCGCAGAAGGAACTGGCCGACTACGAGCAGAACATCGCCGACGCCCGCCTGAAGGCCGAGGACAATGCCGAGCTGGTCACCGATTACGTGCCGATCAGCTACGGCAAGGCGTCTGACATCGCCAAGCTGCTGACCCAGGGCAGCCTGCAGGGCGGCGGCGGTGCGAGCGGCGGCGGCGCGGGCGGCAACAACAACCGCGGCTTCCTCTCGCCGCGCGGCAGCGTCTCGTTCGACGAGCGCACCAATACCCTGCTGATCAACGACAACCCGCAGAAGATCAAGGAGCTGCGCGACCTGATCGCAGTGCTCGACAAGCCGGTGCAGCAGGTGCTGATCGAGTCGCGCATCGTGGTGGCCACCGATGACTTCACCCGCGAACTGGGAGTGAAGTGGGGTGTGCAGGCTACGCACACCACCAAGGGCGGCAACGTGATCAGCACCAATCCGACCGCGGATGATGCGGGGAAACTGGCTACCGGCGTACACAACAATGCCGTGGCAGACGCACGGGCCATGGCCGAGTATCAGCGCGCCGTGGCGAATGCGCTTGCGAGCGGCCAGCCGGCCAGTTCGGTGCCGCTGCCGACCCGGTCGACCCTCACCTACCCGGGTGGTTTCAACGTGAACATGCCGACCACGTTGAAGGGAGGCAGCCTCGGCCTGGCGATTCTGGGTGCCAACTATCTCGTCGATCTCGAGTTGCAGGCGGCGCAGACCGAGGGCCGCGGCGAAGTGATCTCCAGCCCGCGCGTCATTACCGCGAACCAGCAGGAAGCGGTGATCCGCCAGGGCCAGCAGATCGGCTACGTGACCTATCAGAACAGCACCACCAGCGCGGCAGGCAGCGGCACGGCCACCGTGCAGTTCAAGGACGCCGTACTGGAACTCAAGGTCACGCCGACGATCACGGCCGACAACCGCGTCTACCTGCAGATCAACGTGAAGAAGGATGCGCTCGACGGCTACGTCGATGCCCCGGGCAGCGGCAAGATCCCGACCATCAACACCCGCGAGATCAATACCTCGGTGCTGGTGGACAACGGCCAGACCGTGGTGCTGGGCGGCATCTACGAGATCAACAAGAGCAATACCATCACGAAGGTGCCTGGCCTGGGCGACATCCCCGGCATCGGTGCCCTGTTCCGCTCGACCTCGCGCAACAACAACAAGGCCGAGCTGCTGATCTTCGTGACGCCGCGCATCCTCAGCGATACCTTGCAGTAAGCGGCATCGGTGGATACGGCAAAGAGCGGCTTCGGCCGCTCTTTGCGTCTGGCGGGACGCGATTCCATCCGGCATCAGCGGTACCCCGGCTAAACTTCCTGGCCGTGGCGTGGTCTGATGCCACGATTTCCATGGGAACCGCTGATGGACATGCCCGAACACGAAGCCCAGGACCGCCTGCAGCCGGCCTTCGCGCAACTGCGCGAGGAACTGCGGCGCGAGATCATCGGCCAGCCGCACCTGATCGATTGCCTGCTGATCGCCCTGCTGGCCGACGGCCACTTGCTGGTGGAGGGCGCGCCGGGGCTGGCCAAGACCACCGCGGTCAAGGCGCTGGCGGCGCGCATCGAAGCGGATTTCCATCGCGTGCAGTTCACTCCGGACCTGCTGCCGGCGGACCTCACCGGCACCGACGTGTTCCGGCCGCAGTCGGGCAGCTTCGAGTTCGAGCGCGGGCCGCTGTTCCACAACATCGTGCTGGCGGACGAGATCAACCGCGCGCCGGCCAAGGTGCAGTCGGCCCTGCTCGAGGCGATGGCCGAGCGGCAGATCACCGTGGGCCGCAGCACCTGGCGCCTGCCGGACCTGTTCCTGGTGATGGCCACGCAGAATCCGATCGAGCAGGAGGGCACCTTCACCCTGCCGGAGGCGCAGCTCGACCGCTTCGTGATGCACGTGACCATCGGCTATCCCGACGCGGCCGCGGAGCTGGCGATCCTCCAGCTCGCCCGCGAGCAGGCGCGCCGCGTACTGCATCCGGCGCCGCCGGTGCGTGCGCTGCTGTCGCCGGCCGACGTGTTCGCCGCGCGCGACGCGGCGTTGGCCGTGCACGTGGCGCCGGCCCTGGAGGAGTATCTCGCCCAACTGGTGCTCGCCACGCGCGATGCCGGCCGTTACGGCTCGGAGCTGAAACGCTGGATCGCCTGGGGCGGCAGCCCGCGCGCCACCATCGCGCTGGATCGCTGCGCCCGCGCGCACGCCTGGCTGGCCGGCCGCGACTACGCGCTGCCGGAAGACGTCCACGCGATCGCCCACGAAGTGCTGCGCCATCGCGTGCTGCTGAGCTACGAGGCGGAGGCCGAAGGCGTGCGCAGCGATCAGGTGATCGATCGCCTGCTGGATCTCGTGCCGCTGCCGTGAGCGTCGTTGCAACGAGCGACCGGCAGGTGGAACCGCGCGCCGGCGACGGCCGCGTCCGTGTCGCGCTGGCCGAACTGCTCGCGCAGCGCGCGCGCATCGGCAAGGTGCGGCCGCCGCAGTTGGAAAGCCGGGCGGCGCGTTCGGGCCAGCAATCCAGCCGCCTGTACGGCCGGGGCATGGACTACGCGGAATCGCGGGTCTACCAGGCCGGCGACGACGTGCGCCGGCTCGACTGGCGGCTGACCGCGCGCAGCGGCAAGCTGCATACCAAGCTGTTCCAGGAAGAACGCGAAGGGCGCTTGCTGATCGTGATGGACACGCACGAAAGCATGCGCTTCGGCACGCGCGTGCGCTTCAAGTCGGTGCAGGCCGCGCGCGCCGGCGCGCTGGCCGCATGGCATGCGGTGCGCGCCGGCGAGCGGGTCGGCGCGCTGGCGTTCGGTGCCAGCCGGCAGTTGCTGCGGCCGCAATCGGGCATGCGCGGCGCGCTGGCGGTGTGCGGCGGCCTGGCCGCCTGGGATGCCGCGGAAAGCCTTGCCGAGGAGCCGCTCTCGGAAGCCCTGGCGCGTGCCGACCGGCTGATGCACGGCGCCAGCCGGGTTCTGCTGGTCAGCGACGGACAGAGCTGCGACGAGGCTTCGCGCCGGCACCTGCGCGCGCTGTCGTGGCATTGCCGCGTCGGCGTGCTGGTGGTGGCCGATGCGATCGAGACGAGCCTGCCGCCGCCGGGGCGCTATCCGCTGGAATACGGCGGCGAACGTTGCGAGGTGGTGTTGCAGGGCGAGCGCCAGCGCCGCTCGTTCCAGCAGGCGCTGGGCGAGGGGCGGCAGCGGCTGGCGGACATGGCGCAGTCGCTGGGCCTGCGTTGGCGCTGCATCGATACCGCGGCCGACCCGCTCGAAGCGGTGACCGGCCTGCTCGAGGCGAGAACGCCGCGATGAAGCCGGGGTTGCTGCCGACGCCGCAGGGCCCGGAGCTGCGGGACATCCACCTGCCGCACGATCCGTCGTGGTGGCCGCCGGCGCCGGGCTGGTGGGTGCTGGCCTTCCTGCTGCTGGCGAGCGCGGTTGGCATGATCTGGTGGTGGCGCAGGCGGCGGCGCGTGCGCCGCGCCCATGCACGCGTCCTCGGTGAGATCGATGCGTTGCTGGCCGCGTATGCGGTCGATGGCGACGGTGCCGCGCTTGCCGCCGGCATGCACCAGTTGCTGCGCCGCGTGGCGCGGTGCTACGCGCCGGGCGCGGAGCTGGCGCGCGGCGAAGCCTGGCGGCAGGTGCTGGCGCAGGTGCCGGTGGATGCCGGCACGCTGGCGCCGCTGCTGGCGCTGGAGCAGGCGATCTACCGGCCGCAGCCGTTCGATGCCGCCGCCGCGCATATCGCCATGCGCCGCTGGCTGGCGCGCGCCCTGCGCATGAAGCAGGCAAGGCGGGGGAGAGAGGCGCATGCCTGAGTTCGCCTGGCCATGGCTGTTCCTGCTGGCGCCGCTGCCATGGCTGCTGCGGCGCTGGCTGTCGCCGGCGCCGCCGGGGCAGGCCTTGCACCTGCCGCATGCGGGATTGCATCTCTCGGGCGTCGCGGATACGCCCGCGCGCGGGCGCGCACTCGCGCTGGCGCTGGCCTGGCTGTGCCTGCTCGGTGCGGCGGCGCGGCCGCAATGGGTGGGGCCGCCGCAGTCGCAGCAGCGCAGCGGTCGCGCGCTGATGCTGGCGGTCGACCTGTCCGGCAGCATGCGGCTGGACGACATGCAACTGGCCGGCCAGCCGGTCAGCCGGTTCGGCGCGGTGGAAGCGATCGCCAGCGACTTCATCGCGCGCCGCAGCGGCGACGAACTGGGCCTGATCCTGTTCGGCAGCCGCGCCTTCCTGGTCACGCCGCTGACCTACGATCTCAACGCGGTGCGCGCGCAGTTGCAGGGCGCGGCCGTGGGCCTGGCCGGCACCGAGACGGCGATCGGCGACGCCATCGCGGTGGCGGTGAAGCGGCTGTCCGGCCAGCCCGAGCAGGCGCGCGTGCTGGTTCTGCTGACCGACGGCGTCAACAACGCAGGCAGCATCGTGCCCTTGCAGGCGGCCGCGGCGGCGAAGGCCGCCGGTGTGCGCATCTACACCATCGGCGTCGGCGCCACCCGGATGCGCGTGCCGGATTTCTTCGGCAGCCGGCTGGTGAATCCGTCGGCCGACCTGGATGTGGACATGCTCACGTCCATCGCGAAACAGACCGGCGGCCGTTTCTTCCGCGCCACCGACACCCATGAGCTGGCCGAGGCCTACCGCGCGATCGACGCGCTGGAGCCCATGCCCCAGCACGGACCGCAACTGCGGCCGCGCCACGAGCTGTTCCGCTGGCCGCTGCTGGCGGGCGTGCTGTTGCTGCTGTTCGCCGTGGCGCCGCAGGGGCGGCAGCCGGCCGGGGTGCGCGAATGAGCGCCTGGCAGCAGTTCCATTTCCTGCGTCCGTGGTGGCTGCTGGCGCTGGCCGGCCTGCCGTTGCTGATGTGGTGGCTGTCGCGCGGCCGCTCGGCCCGGCAGGAACTGGCGCGGCTGGTCGATGCCGAGCTGTTGCCGCATCTGCTGCGTGGCCGGCCACGCGCGCGCGGCTGGCACGCGGCGTGGCTCGGCGCGTCCGGCCTGCTGTGCGTGCTGGCGCTGGCCGGGCCGGCCTGGGATCGGGTGGCGCAGCCGCTGTACGCCAACCGCGCCGCGCAGGTCGTGGCGATTTCGCTGTCGCCGCGCATGCTGTCGCGCGACGTCGCACCGAGCCGGCTCGACCGTGCCCGCTACAAGACGCGCGACCTGTTCGCCGCCAACCACGACGGCCTGAACGGCTTGATCGGCTACGCGGGAGAGGCTTTCGTGGTGGCGCCGCTGACCAACGACGCGAACAGCCTGAACGACCTGCTCGAGGCGCTGGCGCCGGACACCATGCCGGTGGAAGGCGACGACGCGGCTGCGGCGATCGAGCGCGGCGCGGCCCTGATCCACGATGCCAAGGTCGGCAGCGGCACGCTGGTGCTGGTCACCGACCGTGCCGATGCGGCGGCCGAGGCCGCGGCGCGCAAGGCGCGGGCCGATGGCGTCACGGTATCGGTACTGGGCGTCGGCACGCCGCAGGGCGGGCCGGTGCCGCTGGAGGAAGGCGGTTTCATGCACGATGCGCGGGGGGGCATGGTGCTCGCCCAGCGCGACGACAAGGGGCTGGCGGCGCTGGCCGCGGCCGGCGGCGGACGCTACGTGGCGATGCGCGACGACCGTGGCGACGTCGAGGCCCTGCACGCCAGCCTGGGCGCCGGTACGGACGTCGCCGCGAGCGGCCAGCGCGGCGAGCAGTGGCAGGACCGCGGCCCCTGGCTGCTGCTGCTCCTGCTGCCGCTTGCCGCCCTGGCGAGCCGGCGCGGTGTGTTGCTGCTGCTGCCCCTGCTGTTGCTGCCGCTGTTGCCGGGAACGGCCCAGGCCACGAGCTGGAGCGACCTGTGGCAACGGCGCGACCAGCAGGCCGCGCAGGCGCTGCATGCCGGTGACGCGAAGCGCGCGCAGCAGCTGGCGCGCGACCCGGCATGGCGCGGCGCGGCGGCCTACCGCGCCGGCGACTATGCGGCGGCCGCGCAGGCGTTGCGGTCGCTGCCCGACGCGCAGTCGCAGTACAACCTCGGCAACGCGCTGGCCAAGGCCGGCGAATACCAGCCGGCGCTGGATGCCTACGACCGCGCGCTGGAACTTGATCCTGGCAATGCCGACGCGAAGGCCAACCGCAAGGCGGTGGAGGACTGGCTGCGCCGGCAATCGCAGCAACAGCCTTCGTCCAACGGGTCGAAGCCGCCGCCGTCGCAGGGCGACGGCAAGCAGCAGTCGCCGAAGAAGCCCGGCGAACAGGACCAGGACGCGAAGGACAAGCAGGACAGCCAGGGCAACAAGCGCGGCGAGCAGGACCAGGGCCGGCCCGACAGCAGCGGCCAGCAGAGCGGGCAGCCGCAGGACGCGCGCGAGCAGTCGCCGGGGGCGGCCAGCGATCCGTCGAAGGAAACCACATCCGGGCCCCCCTCCGCACAGGAGCAGGCCGAGCAGCGCAAGCGCGCCGAGCAGGCGCAGCAGGCCCTGCAGCAGCAGATGAACCAGGCGCTCGGCGGCAAGGGCAAGCCGCCGGCCGGCCACGAGCTGGGCGCATTGAGCCAGGACGATCCGCAGTCGAAGCTGCCGCCCGAGTTGCGCCAGGCGCTGCAGCGCGTACCGGACGATCCCGGCGCGCTGCTGCGGCGCAAGTTCGAGCTTGAATACCGGCAGCGCCACGGCGGCGCGCAGGCGGAGGATGGACAACCATGACGGCCCGACGCTTCCTGCTGTGCTGGCTGCTCGCCTGGCTGCTGCTGCCGGCGCTGGCGCAGGCCGCCGAGGTGCAGGCCACGCTCGACCGCAACCAGGTCCAGCTCGGCGAAACGGTCACCCTCAACCTGCGCGTGCAGGGCGGCGGCAGCGTCGATGCGCCGGACCTCGCCGCGCTGGCGCAGGACTTCGACGTGCTGGGCACGTCCAGCAACACCAGCGTGAGCATCGTCAACGGCGCGCGCAGCGCCGAGCTGACCTACGGCATCGCCTTGCGGCCGAAGCACGTCGGCCAGTTGCGGGTTCCCCCGCTGGCATTCGCCGGCGGCCGCACCTCGCCATTGCAGTTGCAGGTCGTGGCGCCCGATCCGCAGGCGAACGCTGACGGTAGCCGGGACGTGTTCGTCGAGGCTTCCGCGCAGCCGGGCAAGGTCTACGTCGGCCAGCAATTGCTGTTCACGGTGCGGCTGTACTTCACCGCC
The DNA here is from genome assembly GCF_001428405.1 of Frateuria sp. Soil773. Classification (GTDB taxonomy): domain Bacteria; phylum Pseudomonadota; class Gammaproteobacteria; order Xanthomonadales; family Rhodanobacteraceae; genus LMSL01. The sequence continues at coordinate 23,844 of NZ_LMSL01000038.1, read as the reverse complement.
AACCTCACCAACGGCGCGCTGGACGATCCGCAACTGGCCGGCGTGGACGTGCGCAAGATCGGCAGCGACCTCAATTACGACGCCGAGCGCGGCGGCCGGCGCTACCACGTGGTCGAGCGGCGCTACGCGATGATCCCGCAGCGCGCCGGACGCATCGACATTCCCCCGGTGGCGTTCCAGGGCGAGCTGGCGGATCCGAACGATCCGGACAGCTTCTTCGGCATGGGCACGGCCACCACTGCCGCCTCGCCGCCGACCACGGTCGAGGTGCAGCCGGCGCCGGCCGGCTGGGGTGGTGCGGCCTGGCTTCCGGCGCGCCAGTTGCAGCTCACGCTGGACGGCCTGCCGGCCGACGGCAAGCTGCGGGTGGGGCAGTCGCTCACGCTGACCATGACGCTGCAGGCGACCGGCCTGCCGTACGAGGCGCTGCCGGCATTGAGCCTGCCGTCTCTGGACGGCGCCACGGTGTATCCGGACAAGCCGGTGACCGGCACGCGCGGCGACGGCCAGTGGATCGTCGGCAGGCGCCAACAGGACTTCGCGGTGGTGCCGGATCGCGCCGGCACGCTAACGATCCCGGAGACCACGCTGAAGTGGTGGAACGTACTGACCGGCAAGGCCGAGGTGGCACGCATCCCGGCGCAACACCTCACCGTGCTGGCCGCCGACGGCAGCCGCGCGCCCGCACCCGCGCCTGCGGCAACGACCGGTGGGGCTGCGCCGGCGGCTTCCCTGGCACCCGCGCCGGCGGCCAGCCATCGCTGGCCGTGGGGCTGGCTGGCCGCTGGCGCATTGGCGGTATTGCTGTGCATCGGCCTGCTGGGTATCGGTGTGGGCTGGTGGATGGGGCGGCGCGCCGCCGGGCGCCGGCCCGGTGCTGCCGCTCCCATGGATGCGGCGCCGAGACCGGCATCGGCGCGGCAGTTGCGCGCGGCGTTCATGGCGGCCGCGCGCGGCGACGATCCCGCGGCGCAGGCGCGCAGCCTGCTGGCGTGGGCGCGGACCGAGCGCCCCGGCCTGCCGCACCTCGGCGCGCTGGCCGCCGCGCTGGCGGCGGAGCCGCAGCGCGCGGCGATCGCCGCCTTGCAGCGCCGCCAGTATGCCGATGCGGCGGCCGGCGCTTCGCCGGGACTGGCCGAGGCATTCGCCGGCGGCTTCGCATGGCGCGAGGCATCGGGTGGGGGTGACGACGCGCCCCTGCCGCCGCTCTATCCGTTCAAGCTGCGTTGAGGGCGGCCCGCCAGATGGACGCCATCGCTTCGTCGTGACAGCAAAGCCGTACCCCGATCGCTTCCGTGCCGGCCAGCGCGGCGTCGATCGCCGCGATCGCCACCGGCGCGGCGCGTTCCGGCGGGTAGCCGTAGACGCCGCAACTGATCGCCGGGAAGGCGATGGTGCGCAGGCCATGCGTCTGCAGCAGTTCCAGCGAGTGCCGGTAGCAATCCGCGAGCAGGCCGGCCTCGCCGTGCCCGCCGCCTTGCCAGACCGGGCCGACGGTGTGGATCACGTAGCGCGCGGGCAGCTCGAAGCCCGGCGTGATGCGCGCCTCGCCGGTGGGGCAGCGCACGCCGGGCGCGGTTTCCGGCAGCGCGCGGCAGGCGGCGAGCAGTTGCGGGCCGGCGGCGCGGTGGATCGCGCCGTCCACGCCGCCGCCGCCGAGCAGGCTGCGGTTGGCGGCGTTCACGATGGCGTCGACCCGCAGGCGGGTGATGTCGGCAATCACGAGGGAGATCGTCATGGGCGTGGCCTGCGCCGGGACGGCGCCGTATGCTGCGCGAGGTGAGGACGTGGAGGGCGAGACAACTATGACCAGACCGGAGGACATTCCGTTCGGCTACCTGCTCAGCGACGTGACGTTGCTGTTCCGCAAGCATTTCGATCGCCGCGCGGTGCGCTTCGGCCTGACCCGCGCGCAGTGGCGCGCGATCAAGATGCTGCACCATCGCGAGGACCTGCGCCAGAACGAGCTGGCCGAGTTCCTGGAAATGGAACCGATCGCGGTGGGGCGGGTGATCGACCGCCTGCAGGCCGCCGGCTTCGTCGAGCGCCGGCCGGACCCGAAGGATCGCCGCGCCTGGCGCCTGCACCTGACCGCGCAGGCGCGCGCGGTGGTGGACGACATGCAGGAGATCGGGCGCGGCCTGCGCCGCGACGCCACGGTCGGGATCGAGGCCGCCGAACTGGAGCAGGCGCTGGCGGTGATCAGCCGGATCAAGGACAACCTGCAGGCGCTGGAGCAGTCGGACGACGACGCGACGTAGGGTCCTTGTCCGGAATCCATTCGCCGGGCAGGGACCGCGACGCGATGTGCCTGCTCGTCATTCCTGCGAAAGCAGGAATCCAGCGTCGTTGGGTTTTCGAAGAAACCATCACTGGATTCCTGCTTTCGCAGGAATGACGATGCGTCGGTTGGACCGACCGATGGACCGTGACAGGTTCTTGGAGGCTTTGAACAAGTGCCAAGGCAGCGGCACGCGCCAGTGCCATTCGTCGCCTCCATCCGGTGCGGCGGCGCCGGCATAGTGGGAAGCTGCCGTGTCAGGTAAACCGGAGCCGGCCTGCCGCGTTTCCACTGGTTTGCCGCCGCGGCGCCGGCCCCACGTACGCCCGACGCGGCTTGCCCATGCGGAAGCGGGGCACGGCGCCATCACAGCGAAGCGAAGCATGTCCCCGAAGAAAATCGCCCTCGTTCTCGTCGCCCTGCTGCTGGTCGCGCTGGGCGTGCATTACTTCGCCCGGCCACCGTCGCGCGGCGCCCAGGGCGGCAAGCCGGCCGCCGCCCCGGTGCCGGTGCAGGCGGCCACCGCGGAGCAGGGCGACATCGACCTTTCGCTGAAGCTGGTGGGCAGCGCCGAGGCCTGGTCGACCGTGACCCTGCGCGCGCGCGTCACCGGGCAACTGGAAACCCTCGCCTTCGAGCCCGGCTCGCGCGTGCGCAAGGGCCAGTTGCTGGCGCAGATCGACCCGCGCCTGCTGAAGGCGCAACTGGACCAGGCGCGCGGCAGCGTGGCGCGCGACCGGGCGCAGTTGCAGAAGGCGCAGGCCGACCAGCGGCGCTATGCCGACATGCTCGCCAAGGGCTACGTCTCCAAGGCCGACTTCGACACCTACCAGGCCAACCTGGCAGTGGCCAAGGCCGCGCTGCAGAGCGACCTCGCCGCGCAGGAGCTGGCGCAGACCCAGCTCGACTACGCGCGCATCGTGGCGCCGTTCGACGGCGTCACCGGCGCGCCGCTGGCGTGGCCGGGCGCGCAGGTCAGCGCCGACAGCACCGACATCGTGGTGCTCAACCAGGTCGAGCCGATCCGCGTCGCCTTCAACATCCCCGAGCGGAACCTGGCCGCCGTGCGCGCCTCGCTGGGGCGCGGCGCGGTGGCGGTGCAGGCGACGATCCCCGGCGACGCGGGCAAGCCGCTGGCCGGCTCGCTGGAATTCGTCGACAACGCGGTGGACCACACCACCGGCACGATCGTGCTGAAGGCGCGCTTCGACAACCCCGACCAGCGCCTGACGCCGGGGCAGTTCGTGCAGGTGACGCTGCCGACCACGCGCATCGCGAAGGCGATCAGCATCCCGGTGCAGGCGCTGCAGAGTTCGTCCAGGGGCAGTTTCGTGTTCGTGCTCGGCGCGGACGGCACGGTGGGCCAGCGCTACGTGACGACCGGCCCGGGCACCGGCAACCGCATCATCGTCACGCAGGGGCTCAAGGCCGGCGAACGGGTGGTGACCGAAGGCCAGATGCTGCTGGTCGACGGCAGCCACGTCACCGTCAGGCAGGGCGGCTGATTGCATGGGCACGAACCGATGAACCTGCCCCAGCTCTGCATCCGCCGGCCGGTGATGACCACGCTGCTGATGACGGCGTTGCTGGTGTTCGGCATCGTCGCCTATCCGCGGCTGCCGGTGAACGAACTGCCCAACGTCGACTTCCCCACCATCAGCATCAGCGCCAGCCTGCCGGGCGCTTCGCCGGAGACGATGGCCTCGGCGGTCGCCACCCCGCTGGAGGGCAAGCTGTCGACCATCGCCGGGATCAGCTCGATGAGTTCGACCAGCGCGCTCGGTTCCACCTCGATCACGCTGACCTTCGAGCTGGACCGCAACATCGACGCGGCCGCGCAGGACGTGCAGTCGGCGATCTCCTCCGCGCTGCGCCAGTTGCCGAAGGAGATGACCACGCCGCCGACCTTCCGCAAGGTGAACCCGGCCGACGCGCCGATCCTGTACCTGGCGATGAGCTCGTCCACCCTGCCGCTGCCGCAGGTGGACGAGTACGCCGAGACCGAGCTGGCGCAGCAGTTGTCGATGGTCGACGGCGTGGCGCAGGTGAACGTGTACGGCTCGCAGAAGTACGCGGTGCGCATCAGCGTCGACCCGGACAGGCTCGCCGCCGCCGGCATCGGCATCGACCAGGTGCAGGACGCGATCGCCGACGCCAACGTGAACCAGGCGACCGGCTCGCTCTACGGCCACCGCCAGCAGTTGCCGATCCGCAGCGACGGCCAGTTGCTGCGCGCGCCGGCCTACAACGGCGTGGTGGTGGCCTGGCGCAACGGCGCGCCGGTGCACGTGGGCGACGTCGGCCATGCCGCCGACAGCGTGCAGGACGACCAGAAGGCAAGCTGGTACAACGGCGAGCGCGCCATCGTGCTGGCGATCCAGCGCCAGCCCGGCGCCAACACGGTGGAGACGGTGAACCGCATCAAGGCGGTGCTGCCGGGCTTCAGCGCCGGCCTGCCGCCGTCGGTGAAGCTGGAGACGCTGTACGACCGCTCGCAGTCGATCCGCGCCTCGGTGGACGACGTGCAGTTCACCCTGCTGCTGGCCGGCGTGCTGGTGGTGTTCGTGATCTACCTGTTCCTCGGCAACCTGTCCGCCACCCTGATCCCGGCGGTGGCGCTGCCGATCTCGGTGATCGGCACGTTCGGCGTGATGTACGCGCTCGGCTACAGCCTGGACAACCTCTCGCTGCTGGCGCTGACCCTGGCGGTCGGGTTCGTGGTGGACGACGCGATCGTGATGCTGGAGAACATCGTGCGCCACATGGAGGCGGGCATGCCGCCGTACGAGGCGGCGGTGAAGGGCTCCGGCGAGATCGGCTTCACCATCTTCTCGATGACGCTGTCCCTGGTCGCGGTGTTCATCCCGGTGATGTTCATGGGCGGCATCGTGGGCCGGCTGTTCCACGAGTTTGCGGTGACCATCAGCGTGGCGATCCTGATCTCTGGCGTGGTCGCGATCACGCTGACGCCGATGCTGTGTAGCCGCTTCGTGCGGGCGCACGACCACGAGAACAAGAACTGGCTGGTGGGCGGCTTCGACCGCGGTTTCGGCACGGTGCAGCGCGGCTACACCGCCAGCCTGCGCTGGTGCATGGCGCGGCCGCGGCTGGTGCTGGCCGGCTTCGCGGTGAGCCTGCTGGCGACCGCGCTGCTGTTCGTCGTCGCGCCGAAGGACTTCATCCCCGCCGGCGACACCGGCCAGTTGCGGGTGAACACCGAAGGCCCCGAGGACGTGTCGTTCGACGGCATGGTGGCGCGCCAGCAGCGGCTGGCGGAGATCGTCGCGAAGGATCCGAACATCGCCGGCTACATGTCCAGCGTCGGCGCCGGCGGCTCGCGCTCCACCATCAACAACGGCTCGATCCTGCTGCTGCTGAAGCCGGCCGACCAGCGCCGGCTCGCCCCGGACGGGATCATCCAGGAGCTGCGGAAGAAATTCGCCAAGGTCGAAGGTATCCGCACCTATATCCAGAATCCCCCGGCGATCCAGGTCGGCGGGCGGCAGAGCAAGGCGCAGTACCAGTACACCCTGCAATCGATCGACCTGCAGTCGCTGTACGACTGGTCCGGCAAGGTGACCCAGGCGTTCGCGCGGCTGCCCGGCTTCCAGGACGTGACCAACGACCTTGACCTCAACAGCCCCTCGATCATGGTGGACGTGGACCGCGACAAGCTGGCCCCGCTGGGCCTGACCATGGCGCAGGTGCAGAGCGCGCTCGGCGCCGCGTTCGGGCAGAACCAGATCTCCACCATCTACGGCTCGGCCACGCAGTACTGGGTGATCCTGCAGGTGGAGCGCTCGCTGCAGGACGATCCGGCGGTGCTGTCGCGGCTCTACGTCACCTCCAGCAGCGGCAAGGCGGTGCCGCTGGACACGGTGGCCAGCTTCGCGCGCAAGCCGCAGGTGCTCACGGTGAACCACCAGGGCCAGTTGCCGGCGGTGACGGTGTCGTTCAACCTCGCGCCGGGCGTATCGCTGAGCGACGCGGTGGCGAGCATGAACCAGGCGATGGACGGCATGGGCCTGCCGGCGACGATCAGCGGCAGCGTGCAGGGCACCGCACAGGCGTTCCAGGACTCGATGCAGGGCATGGGCCTGTTGCTGCTGCTGGCGGTGTTCGTGATCTACCTGGTGCTGGGCATCCTGTACGAGAGCTTCATCCATCCGCTGACGATCCTGTCCGGCCTGCCGGCGGCGGCGGTCGGCGCGCTGCTGACCCTGGTGCTGTTCCGCGCCTCGCTGGACCTGTTCGCCTTCGTCGGCATCGTGATGCTGATCGGCATCGTGAAGAAGAACGCGATCATGCTGATCGACTTCGCGCTGGAACGGCAGAACAACGAGGGCATGGCGCCGGCCGAGGCGATCTTCGACGCCTGCCGCGTGCGCTTCCGCCCGATCATGATGACCACCATGGCGGCGTTCGCCGGCACGCTGCCGATCGCGCTGGGCATCGGCGCGGGCGCGGAGACCCGGCGCCCGCTCGGCCTGGCCGTGGTTGGCGGCCTGGTGGTGTCGCAGGTGCTCACGCTGTACCTGACGCCGGTGATCTACCTGTGGATGGACCGCGTGCAGCGGCGTTTCGCGCGCGCACCCGGCGCACCGGCGGGCGCCGCCCCGCACTGAGCCGCCGGGGCCGGGATCGTCAGGCGGCCGTCGCGGCGCCCAGCCGCAGTTCGCGGATGGCGTCGCTGACCTCGGCGATGCCGCCGGCCTGGGAGTGCGCGGCACGCGCGATCTGGTCGACGCGCTCGTTCACCTGGGCCGTGGCGTCCACGATGGCACGCATCGCCGCGCCGGCCTGCCGGGCGCTGTCGCTACCCTCGGCCAGCGCGTCGATGGTGTTCTGGATCAGTTCGCGGATGTCGCGGGCCGATTGCGCGCTGCGCTGGGCCAGCGCGCGCACTTCCTGGGCGACCACGCCGAAGCCGCGCCCGTGCGCGCCGGCGTGCGCGGCCTCGACCGCGGCATTGAGCGCCAGGATGTTGGTCTGGAAGGTGATGTCGTCCATCACGCCGATGATCTCGGCCATGCTCTGCGCGCGCAGATTGATGTCGCCGATGGTGTCCACCAGCCGCTCGACCAGGATGCCGCCGGAGTTGGCGCTGCCGTTGGCCTCGCTGGCCAGCCGGTTGGCGGTCCGCGCCTCGCCGGCGATCGCCGGCACCGAGTCGGAGAGCGATCCCAGCGACCGCTGCAACACCTGCGCGGCGAGGGTCTGCCGGGTCACATCGGTGGCGTACTTCACGATCTTGAACGGTCGTCCGGCCGCATCGAAGATCGGGTTGTACGAGGCCTGGATCCACACGTCGCTGCCGTCCTTGCGCACGCGGCGATAGAGCGCCGCGTCGTATTCGCCGCGCCGCAGGCGCGCCCAGAACTGGCGGTATTGCTCGCTCTCGCGCTCGGCGGGGGCGACGAACAGCCGGTGGTGCCGGCCGACCACTTCCTCGCGGGCGTAGCCCAGCGTGGCGAGGAAATTCGGGTTGGCGTCGAGGATGATGCCGTCGAGGTCGAAGCTGATCACCGCCTGCGCCCGGTCGATCGCGGCCAGTTGCCCCTCCATGTCGGCGTTGCGCAGGCGCTGCGCGGTCACGTCGACGGCGTGCTTGATCACCTTGCGCGGGCGGCCGCGCCGGTCGAGGACCGGGCTGTAGCTGCCCTGGATCCATACCTCGCGCCCGTCCTTGCCGATCCGCCGGAACAGGGCGCTGTGGTGCTGCCCCTGGCCCAGCGCGCGCCAGAATTCGCGGTAGCCTTCGCTCTCGCTTTCCGCCGGATCGACGAAGAGGCGGTGATGCCGCCCGATCACTTCCGCGCGGTCGTAGCCGAACGCCCGCAGGAAGTTGTCGTTGGCGTCGAGGATGACGCCGTCGAGGCCGAACTCGACGATCGCCTGCGCTGCGTGCAAGGCGCGGATCTGTCCTTCCAGCTCGGTGCGCGAATGCCGGCGGAGGAGGAGGTTGGCAAGCAGGGTCCTTGGATGCTTCATGGCAGAGATTCCCTGGTGACGTGAAGGTCTTCCTGCGGGAGATGTCCATTGCCGCCACCGCTGCGTCGCGCCTCCCAGCGCCGGCAGCGGCGTACCGCGCCGCCGGCGCTTCGGGCCGATGGCGATACCAAGCGCTGTAGCGGCCCGGCGCGGGCGAACTTTAGGGCGCGCCGGGCGTGTGGCGCGGGCACGAAAAAGGGGCGGCCCGCAGGCCGCCCCGGATGGGCCGGGCGCTTGGCTCCCGGTCAGTCCTCGGCGCCGTCCTTGGCGAAGGCGCCCGGCGCGGAGCCGAAGTCGCCGTCGGCCTGCGCGGCCATGTACGAGAACGCCGCGTACACGGCCACGTTCTGCGCCAGCTCCTTCGGATCGATCTTGTCCAGCGTGTCATTGGCGGTATGGTGCCAGTCGAAGTAGCTGGTGCCGTCCTGGGTCAGGCTGAGCGCGGCCATGCCCTTGCCGTGCATCTGCGACAGGTCGGAGCCGCCGCCGCCCGGACGCTTCGCGTCGTAGGCCACGCCGACCGGCGCGAGCACCTTGGCGATCTGCCCGATGGCGCCGCGCGCCTGCGGCTTCACGCTGGCGGTCATGCGCCAGATCTTGCCGGCGCCGAAGTCCGATTCCGTGCCGAGCTGGAACTTGGCGACTTCGCCGGCGTGCCTGTCGGCATAGGCGCGGCCGCCCCACAGGCCCATCTCCTCGTTGGCGAAGGCGATCACGCGGATGGTGCGGTCGGGGCGCTGCGGCAGGTCGCCGATCAGCTTGGCCGCGGCCATGGCGATCGCCACGCCGGCGGCGTCGTCGATGGCGCCGGTGCCCGGGTCCCACGAATCCAGGTGGCCGCCGATGGCGACGACCTGGTCGGGATATTTCCTGCCGGTGACCTCTCCGATCACGTTGGCGCCGGTGTATTCGCCGGCGATGCCGCAATCCAGCTCCATCTTCACGCTGACCGGCTTGCCGTAGGCGAGCACGCGGTCGAGCTGGTCGGCGTCGGGATTGGCCAGCGCCGCGGCGGGAATCGCCTTGGCCTGGTCGCGGAAGCCGGTGACGCCGGTGTTGGGCGTGCGGCTGTGCGGATCGGTGCCGGCGGCGCGCAGCAGGTAGCCGACGGCGCCCTTGGCCTGCGCCACCACCGGGCCCTGCACGCGGATCGGCGAGCCGATGCCGTAGTCGTGGCCGTCCTTGTGCCGCTGCATGCGGAAGTCGACGTAGACGATCCTGCCCTTGATCGTGGCCGGGTCGGCGGCCTCCAGCGCGGCCAGGCTGCCGAACTTCACCACCTCGGCGGTGAGCCCGCCCTTCGGCGTGGCGGGCGAGTAGCCCAGCGCGGTCAGGGTCAGCGGCTGCGGGAACGGGGCGACGATCTGCGCATGCTCGCTGCGGCGCTCCCACAGCGGGAAGGTGACCGGCTCGGTGTAGACCTTGTCGAAGCCGAGCGCCTTGAACTTGGCCACCGCCCAGTCGCGCGCGCGCTGGTCTGCCGGACTGCCGGCCATGCGGGCGCCCACCTCGGTGGTCAGCGATTCGACGATCTTGTAGCCGGTGTCGTCGCGCAGGGCCTTGTCGCGCAGTTGTTCGGCCGTCTTTACGGCCGCGGCGGGGATCGTGGTGGAGTCCGCGGCACTGGCGATGCCGGTGGCCAGGAGCAGGCTGCCGGCCAGCAGGGAGAGGGGGAGACGGCGCATCGGGGGACTCCGCTGGGGAAACCCCGATTATGGCGCGGCCGTTACACGCCGCTTAGGCCAGAAGTCATGGGTGGGCGAGGAGTGAGAGGAGAGAAGTGAGAGGTGAGACCGGCTCTCTCTCGCTCCTCACTCCTCCTCACTCGCTACTGCTTTTTCAGTAGATCGCGGATCTCGGTCAGCAGCACCACGTCGGCCGGCGGTGCGGCGGGCGCGGCTTCCTGCTTGCGGCTGAGCTTGTTGACCGCCTTGACCATCAGGAAGATCGCGAACGCGATGATGAGGAACTGGATCAGGGTGTTGATGAAGGCGCCGTACTGGATCGCCACTTCGGCCACCTTGTGCGCCGGGTCGCTGTTGTCGGCCGGCTTGAGCACCCACTTCAGCTGCGCGAAATCGATGCCGCCGGTAAGCAGGCCGATCGGCGGCATGATGATCTGGTCCACCAGCGAGGTGACGATCTTGCCGAACGCGCCGCCGATCACCACGCCGACGGCCAGGTCGATAACGTTGCCGCGCATGGCGAATTCTTTGAATTCTTTGAGCATGCTCATGCCTTTCCCTCCCTAGTAGGTCTGCCGGATGGCAGGCGCCACTCTAGCGCAGCGCGCGAAGGCGCGACAGCGATGCGAGGCGCCGCGATCCGGGCGATGCGCACTCGGCGTTCCCGCCATTTCGCGTTTTGCGACGGGGCTACCCGCGGCCGGTCGCCGCGTCCGCGTCGCGGGCCGTGCGTGCGGCGCTCGGCGACATGCCGACATGCCGCTTGAAGGCGCGGGTGAAGGCCGCTTCCGACTGATAGCCCAGGTTTCCCGCCAGCGTGCCCACCGGCACGTTGCGTTCGCGCAAGCTGGTGAGGGCGACTTGCATGCGCCACTGCGCTACGTACTGCATCGCCGGCATGCCGACCAGCGCGGTGAAGCGCGCCGAGAAGGCCGAGCGCGACATCGCCGCGGCCTCGGCCAGCGAGGCCAGCGTCCATGGCTGTTCCGGCCTGCGGTGGATCAGGGCGATGGCCTGGCCGATCTGCCGGTCGCGCAGTGCGTGCAACCAGCCGGCTTGGGTGCCGGGAACGGTCTCGATCCAGGAGCGGATGGCCTGGATCACCAGGATGTCGGCCAGGCGCGAAACGATCGCGTCGCCGCCCGGACGCAGGTTGCGGGCCTCGGCGGCCATGAAGCGCAGCAGGTCCGACATCCACGACAACGACGGGTCTTTCGCAGGGCTGATGTGCAGGGTCAGCGGAAGCATGTCGACCAGTTGCTTCGCCACGGCGTGGTCGAATCGCACCGCGCCGCAGATCAGGTGCGCCGGTGTGCCGTCGCCGCCGTGGCGCAGCACTTCGTAGCGCTCGCTGACCTTCTCGCGCGGCAGGTCGAACAGCGGTTCGCAGTGCGTTCCCGGCACATCGCCCAGCTCATGGCCGGTGCCGTGCGGAAGCAGCACGAAATCGCCCGGGTGGAGCTGGCGGGGCGGGCAGCCGCCGACCTTCAGCCAGCACGTTCCGGCCGTGACGACGTGGAACATCAGGTGCTGCGGCAGCGGCGGCAGCGCCAGCCCCCACAGCGCGGCGAACTCCGAGCGGCAATAGAACACGCCGCTCATGCGCAGGAGATGCAGCGCTTCGTCGAGCGGATCGGCTGGAGACCAGGGCGTGGGGGGACGCATGCACGAAGTATGGGCGCGATCGGCGTTTCGTCCAATCGGCCGCGGGCCGTCGGCGGCGCGCCGGAGCCGGACGACGCGCCTGGACGACAAGCTCTGGACGATCAGGCAAAAGAACGCGATGCCGGGTCATGGATCGTCTTCCGCTGCCATCCCAAAGTACCGATGCAAGAACCTCAGCCCCTCAACCCAAACCTCATTCGATGGAGACGAACCGCATGACCGATACGACACAGACGACGCTGGTGCTGGGCAGCTCCGGCAAGACGGGTCGCCGCATCGTGGAGCGCCTGCGCGCGCGCCGGGTCGCGGTGCGCGGCGGTTCGCGCTCGGGCGAGCCGCGCTTCGACTGGGAAGACCGCGGTACCTGGGCGGGGGCGCTCCGGGGCGTGTCATCCGCCTATGTCTCCTATTATCCGGACCTGGCCGCGCCGGGCGCCGCCGACGCGATTGCCGCGTTCGCCGCGCAGGCGCTCGACCTGGGCGTGCGCCGGCTGGTGCTGCTGTCGGGCCGGGGCGAGGAGGAGGCGCAGAACGCCGAGCGTGCGCTCCAGGCTTCGGGCACGGACTGGACCGTGCTGCGCTGCAGTTGGTTCATGCAGAACTTCAGCGAAAGCTTCTTCCTCGATCCGCTGCTCGCCGGCACGCTGGCGCTGCCGGTGGGCGACGTGCCGGAGCCGTTCGTGGATGCCGACGACATCGCCGACGTGGCCGTGGCCGCGTTGACGGACGACCGGCATCTCGGCCAGGTGCTCGAACTGACCGGCCCGCGCGCGCTGAGCTTCGCGCAGGCGGTGGCGGAGATCGCCCGCGCATCGGGCCGCGAGCTGCATTATCAGCTGGTATCGATGGACGCGTACGCGGCGGAGGCCGTGGCCCAGGGCATGCCGCAGGAGATCGTGGGTTTCCTGGGCTACCTGTTCACCGAAGTGCTCGACGGCCGCAACGCGAAGCCCACCGGCGACATCGAGCGTGCGCTCGGCCGCAAGCCCCGCGACTTCGCGGACTTCGCGCGCGACGCGGCGGCGGTCGGCGTCTGGGCGGCAGGCGATGCGAAGCCGGACTTCGTGCGGTGAGTGACCTCGTACACCGCCATGCCGGAGCAACCCGCGCTGCTGGGCCGGTGGAGCGGGCGGCATACTGGCACCCTTCGCCAATCGGGAGCGTGCATGAAAGCGCTGGTCGTCATGGGCCATCCCTGCCCTGAAAGCTTCAACCACGCCATTGCCGGGACGATCGCCGGCGCATGGCGGGCGGCAGGCTGCGAGGTGGCGTTTCACGACCTCGTGCAGGAAGGATTCGATCCGCGGCTCACCGCCGCCGAAGCGCGCGGCGAGGCCTCGGCCGATCCCCTGGTCCAGGTCCATGTTGCGCAGCTTCTCGACTGCGACCTGCTGGCGGTCGTCCATCCCAATTGCTGGGGCGCGCCGCCGGCGATCGTGAAAGGCTGGATCGATCGTGTGTTCGCGCCCGGCGCCGCCCATGGTTTCGCCAAGGGCGAGGACATGGGCGACGAGCCGGTCGGATTGCTCAAGGCGAAGGCCGCGCTCGTGGTCAATACCGGCAACACGCCGGCCGAGCGCGAGCGCGCCGTGTTCGGCGATCCGCTGGAACGCATCTGGTGCGATTGCCTGCTGCACTACTGCGGCGTGCGGCAGGTCGTGCGCCGCCTTTTCGGCGTCGTCGCCACCAGTTCCCCCGACGAGCGCCGGGGCTGGCTGGCGGACACCGAGGCGCTCGCGGCGCAGGCGCTGCGGCAAGCCTCGCATCCGGATGCCTGAGACGGCGCACCGGGCTTTTGGCCGGGCCATCAGGCGACCGATGGTTCCGGCATCGGCGCGCCTTACCCGGCGTACGGTGGAATCAGCCCGTCGCGGCGGCGCTCAGGCGATCCGGCCGTCCAGTTCGGCGATCCCCGCCAGCTCGGCATGGAAGCGGTCGCCGCGCTGCAGGGCCGCCACGCCGGCCGGCGTGCCGGTGAAGATCAGGTCGCCCGCCTTCAGCTCGAACAGCGCGGACAATGCCGCGATGATGTGCGGCACGTCGTGCACCATCTCGCCCAGCGTGGCCTGCTGGCGCACTTCGCCATTGACGCTCAGGCGCAGCACGGTGTCCGTGCCCGGCGCGGCCTCGCCCGCGGGGCGCAGCGCGGAGACCGGGGCGGAATGGTCGAAGCCCTTGGCCACGTCCCACGGATGGCCCTTGGCCTTGGCCTGCGCCTGCAGGTCGCGGCGGGTCAGGTCCAGGCCCACGCCGTAGCCCCAGACCAGGTCCAGCGCCTCGGCCGGGGCGAGGTCGCGGCCGCCGCGGCCCAGCGCGACCACCATCTCCACCTCGTGGTGCAGGTCGGCGGTGGCCTGCGGATAGGGCACGTCGGCGCCGTCGCTCACCACCGCGTCGGCCGGCTTGCAGAAGAACATCGGGGTGTCCTTGTCTACCGTGGCGCCCATCTCGCGCGCGTGGTCGGCGTAGTTGCGGCCGATGCAGAACACCCGGCGGACCGGAAAGCGTTGCGCGCTGCCGGCGACCGGCAGGCTGGGGCAGGCGGGGAGAGGAATGGCGTAGTCCATCCGCCTAGGGTATCCCAGCCGGCCGTGCCGTTGCCCGCTGCCCGGCAACGACGCCTGGGACGGAGGAAGGTGACGGCGGCTTTCTGCATCGTTGCGCAGCCGTACGACCCCAATCGGGCCTTCAGCATGCATCGCCATCAGTGGCCGCCAAGCTGGGTGACACCTGTCACTTTCGATGGTTGATGCCATGGCTCTGGCGGTGCGAGGCTTCGTCGGCCATCATTCCTCCTTCCGTGGGGACAAGGGAGTCGGCGTGGATAACGGGCATCTGTTGAAGGAGCTGCGCATCGAGCGTGGCCAGCGCGAAGAGCATGGGCAGGGTCCGGGCCGCTGGCCGTGGATCGTAGGCGCGATCATGCTGGTACTGGCCGCGGCAGGTGGCATCGGCTGGTGGGTGCTGGGCCATCGGGCGATCGAGGTGCAGACGGCCACGGCGGTTTCCCCGGCCAGCGGCGGTGAGGCCGGCGCCGTGCTGCAGGCCACCGGCTATGTCACCGCGCGCCGGCAGGCGACGGTATCGGCGCAGATCACCGGCACGCTCACCGCGGTGCTGATCGAGGAAGGCGATCGCGTCAGCAAGGGCCAGGTGCTGGCCCGGCTCGAAGACAGCGCCTATCGCGCAAGCCTCGATGCGGCCTTGGCCGGGGTACAGGCCGCGCAGGCCCAGGTGGCCCAGTTGCAGGCGCAGTCGGACCAGTCGCGGCACGACGCCAGCCGGCTGCAATCTCTGGCCGCGCGCGGGCTGGTATCGAAGCAGCAGGCCGAGCAGGCGCGTACCACCGCAGTCAGCACCGAGGCGCAACTCAACGCGCAGCGCAAGCAGGCGCTGGTGGCGCAGGCGCAGGCGGCCGAGGCCAGGGTCAATTTCGACTACACCGTGGTGCATGCACCGTTCGGCGGCGTGATCACCACCAAGGACGCGCAGGTCGGCGAGATCGTCTCGCCGCTGTCCGCCGGCGGTGGCTTCACCCGCACCGGCGTGGGCACGATCGTGGACATGGATTCGCTGGAAGTGGACGTGGACGTCAACGAGGCGTACATCGGCCGGGTCAAGGCGGACATGCCGGCCGAAGCGGTGCTCGACGCCTACCCCGACTGGAGGATCCCCGCCCACGTCATCGCCGTGGTGCCGGCCGCCGATCGCGGCAAGGCCACGGTGAAGGTGCGAGTGGCGCTGGAGCAGAAGGATGCCCGCATCGTGCCGGACATGGGCGTGCGGGTGTCCTTCCTCGAGCAGAAGGCGGCGGTGGCGACGCAGGCGCCCAAGGGCGTGCTGGTGCCGGCCAAGGCGATCGCGCAGCGCGACGGCCGCAACGTGGTGTTCGTGGTCGCCGGCGACAAGGCCGTGCGGCGCGATGTGGCGCCGGTCGCGCAGGACTACGGCGAGATGAAACTGCTGCCGGCGGCGGTGCAGGCAGGCGACCGGGTGGTGGTATCGCCGCCGGATACGCTGCGCGACGGCGCGGCGGTGCTGGTCAAGGAAACGGGCAAGTAACGGCAACGCGGCATGGACGGTCGACCCTTCCGGTTCGACGATCCCCGGCCCAACTGAAGAGGACATGGCATGGGCAATCTGATCGAGATTCGCGATCTTTCCAAGGTCTACGAGCGCGGCAAGCAGAAAGTCGAGGTGTTGCACCACATCAACCTGGACATCGCCGAGGGCGACTTCCTCGCGCTGATGGGGCCGTCCGGCTCGGGCAAGACCACCTTGCTCAACCTGATCGGCGGCCTGGACAGCGCCAGCGGCGGCAGCATCGCCGTGGGCGGCCAGCGCATCGACCAGCTCGGCGCGGGCGCGCTGGCGAAGTGGCGCGCGGCCAACGTGGGTTTCGTGTTCCAGTTCTACAACCTGATGCCGATGCTGTCGGCGCAGCGCAACGTGGAACTGCCGCTGCTGCTGACCAAGCTCTCCGCGGCGCAGCGCAGGAAGAACGCCGCCATCGCGCTGCAACTGGTCGGCCTGCAGGAGCGCGGCTCGCACAAGCCGAGCGAGCTGTCCGGCGGCCAGCAGCAGCGCGTGGCGATCGCCCGCGCGATCGTGTCCGATCCCACCCTGCTGGTCTGCGACGAGCCCACCGGCGACCTCGACCGCCAGTCGGCGGAGGACGTGCTCGGCCTGCTGCGCACGCTCAACCGCGAGCACGGCAAGACCATCGTGATGGTCACCCACGACCCGAAGGCCGCCGAGTACGCGAACCAGACCCTGCACCTGGACAAGGGCACGCTGGTCGAGCAGGCCACGGCCTGAGGAGGCGGCGATGAAATACCTTCACCTGATCTGGGCGGCGCTGTTCCGGCGCAAGACCCGCACGATCCTGACCCTGGTGTCGATCATCGCGGCATTCCTGCTGTTCGGCCTGCTCGACGCGGTGCGCACCGGCTTCGACGACGCCGGCAAGAGCGCAAACGGCGCGCAGCGGCTGCAGACCGGCTCGAAGCTGTCCTTCATCCAGACCCTGCCGCAATCGCTGGAGGCACGGATCGCGCAGGTGCCCGGCGTGAAGATGGTGACCTACGCCAACTGGTTCGGCGGCGCCTACCAGGACCCGCACAACCAGGTCTTCAGCTTCGCGGTGGAACCGAACTACATCGACCTGTACCCGGAGATCGAGGTGAGCGCGGCCGAGCGCAAGGCGTTCGACGACACTCGCACCGGCGTGCTGGTGGGCGAGAAGCTGGCCGAGCGCTTCCACTGGAAGGTGGGCGACAAGATCCCGCTGCAGTCCACCATCTTCCCGAACCGCGAGGGCAGCAAGAACTGGACGTTCGATGTCGTCGGCATCATGCACTCGAAGGACAAGAAGGCCGGCGGCTGGTACGACCAGATGTTCCTGCTGCACTGGAAGTACTTCGACGAGACCACGCCGTACAACCGCGGCCAGGTCGGCTGGTACGTCACCCGCGTGGCCGACGTGAACCAGGCCGACCGCGTGGCCAAGGCGATCGACGCGATCTCGGCCAACTCAGACCACGAGACGCGTACGCAGACCGAGGAGGCGGCCACGGCCTCGTGGATGAAGCAATTGGCCGACGTTGGCCTGATCGTCACCTCGATCATGGGCGCGGTGTTCTTCACGCTGCTGCTGCTGTCGGGCAACACCATGATGCAGGCGGTGCGCGAACGCACGTCGGAGCTGGCGGTGCTGAAGACGATCGGCTTTTCCAGCCGCTCGGTGATGTCGATGGTGCTGGCCGAATCGGTGCTTCTGCTGTTGCTCGGAGGCGTGCTGGGTCTAGCCATCGCGATGCTAGTGATCGAGGGCCTGCAGAGTGCGATGGGCGGAGCCATCCCGATGGCGCCGGTCGATGCCAGCATCTGGACGCACGGATTGCTGCTGATGGTGGCGATCGGCCTGCTGGTCGGCTTGCTGCCGGCGATGCGTGCGATGCGCCTGAACATCGTCGACGCGCTGGCCGGGCGCTGAGGAGGACGACATGGTGACTTTTCTTCTGTTGGTATTGCTCGTGGCGGTGCTGGCCGTGTGGGTGGTGCTGCCGTGGTACGGCGTGGTGGCGCTGGCGGTGCTGTTCGCCGGCTGGATGCTGTTTACCCGCCGCGGCAGGCAGGCGGCGTCGGTGGCCGGCGTGGGCATCAGCACGCTGGGCCAGCGATTGGGTTCCTCGGCGGTGATCGTGATCGGCATCGCCGGAGTGGTCGGCGTGCTGGTGGCCCTGCTGGCGATGGGCGAGGGCTACGGCGAGACGTTGCGCAAGACCGGCAGCGCCGACACCGCGATCGTGATGCGCGGCGCCTCGGCCTCCGAGGTGATGTCGCTGCTCGGCCGCGACAGCGTGGTGCTGATCCCGCAGGCTGTTGGCATCGCCAAGGACGCGAAGGGGCAGCCGATCGCCTCGCCTGAACTGGTGGTGGCGGCGAACCTGCCGATCAAGAGCGGCAGCGCGGACGACGAGGGCAGCGTACAGTTGCGTGGCATCGGCGAGCAGGCCTGGGCGGTGCGGCCGAACGTGAAGATCGTGACGGGCCGCACGTTCAGGCCCGGCATGCGCGAGCTGATCGTCGGCCAGGGCGCCGCCAAGCAGTTCGCCGGCCTGGAGCCGGGCCACGAGGTCCGCCTGGGCAGCCAGTCGTGGACCGTGGTCGGCGTGTTCGCCGCGGGCGACGCGATGGACTCGGAGGTGTGGGGCGACGCCGACGTGGTGGCCGACACCTATCGCCGCGGCAGCAGCCGCGCCTCGGTCACCGTGAAATTAGTCGACCCCGGGGCATTCGCCGCGTTCAAGACCGCGCTGGAGACCAATCCGCAGCTCAAGGTGGACGTCAGCACCACGCTCGACTACTACAGCAAGCAGTCCGAGGGCATGACCAAGGTAATCCGCGCGATCGGCATCACGGTGGGCATGATCATGGCGATCGGCGCGATGTTCGGCGCGCTCAACACCATGTTCGCCGCGGTCGCCGCCCGCGCCCGCGAGATCGCCACGCTGCGCGCGATCGGCTTCCGCGGCCTGCCGGTGGTGGTGGCGGTGATGCTGGAGACGATGCTGCTGGCCCTGCTCGGTGGCGTCATCGGCGGCCTGTTCGCCTGGCTGGTGTTCAACGGCTACAGCGCCTCCACGCTGGCCGGCGGCTCGGTCGGCAAGCTCAGCTTCGAGCTGGCCGTGACGCCCGCGTTGCTGTGGACCGGGTTGAAGTGGGCGCTGGCGATCGGCTTCATCGGCGGCCTGTTCCCTGCCGTACGCGCGGCGCGCCTGCCGGTGACCACGGCCTTGCGCGAACTCTAGAGGCCGGCCGGAAAAGCGGGAGCGGGTGGAGCAGGCGATCGGCGGGCATTGGGCATACCAATCTCACTTGTCGCTCCTCTCCGCCCGCTCCTCCTTCAGGGCATCACCGGCGGCACGTAGCTCAGCGTCAGCCCCAGCAGCCACAGCATGCCCAGCACCAGCGGCACGTGCACCAGCAGTTGCATGAAGGTGAAGCCGACCACGTCGCGCGCCTTGAGGCCGAGCACGCCGAGCAGGGGCAGCATCCAGAACGGGTTGATCAGGTTCGGCAGCGCCTCGGCCGCGTTGTACACCTGCACCGCCCAGCCCAGGTGCACGTGCAGGTCGTTCGCCGCCTGCATCACGTACGGCGCCTCGACCAGCCACTTGCCGCCACCCGAGGGCACGAAGAAGCCCAGCACCGCCGAGTAGGCGCCCATCACCGCCGGGAAGCTGTCGGTGGAGGCGACGCGCACGAACAACTGCGACAGGTGGTGGGCCAGGGTCTCGCCGCCGCTGCCGGGCGCATGCGTGAGCAGGGCGGCGATGCCGCCGTACAGCGGGAACTGGATCAGCACGCCGGCCGTGCTCGGCACCGCGCGCGCCACTGCGTCGAGGAAGCTGCGCGGCCGCCAGTGCAGCAGCAGGCCCACGGTGAGGAACAGGAAGTTGTAGGTGTTGAGGTTGGCGATCGCGGTCACTGCCGGCTTGGCGACGAACTCATGGCCCAGCCAGCCCAGCCCGAGCAGGCCGATCAGCACGGACAGCAGCGGGCTGTATTCCAGCCATTCGCCTGGGCGCGTGCGCGGCGGCAGTGCAGGCGTCGCCATTGAGTCGGTCACGCCGAAATCCTGCGCGGTGCGGGCGTTGCGGTCGGAGGGAGCGGTGAACCAGCACACCAGCAGCGACACCACCACCAGGCTGGCGGTGAGCACGACCGACTGCCACAGGAAGATCGTCTCGCCGAAGGGCAGCACGCCGGTGATGTTGAGCAGGCCCGGCGGCATGCTCTTCGGGTTCGCCTGCAACTGCGCGGCCGACGAGGACAAGCCCATCGCCCAGATCGCGCCGAGGCCGAGGTAAGCCGCTGCGCCGGCGGCGCGGTAGTCCATGCGCAGGTCGCCGCGCCGCGCCAGCGCGCGTACCAGCAGGCCGCCGAACACCAGCGAGAAGCCCCACGACAGCAGCGAGGCGAGCATGCTGACCAGGGCCACGTAGCAGACCGCGCCGCGGCCGCTGCGCGGTACCCGCGCCAGCACATCGATAAAGCGTGCCACCACCGGCGCGGTGGCGACCACGTAGCCGCCGATCACCACGAAGGCCATCTGCATGGTGAACGGGATCAGGCTCCAGAAGCCGTCGCCGAAGGCGTTGACGGTGACCGTCGGCGTCGCGCCGAAGCCCAGCGCGGCCAGCGCCACGATGACCACGCCGAGCGCGGCGAACACCCAGGCATCTGGAAACCAGCATTCCGACCATGCCGCACTGCGCAGTGCGGCGCGCGCCATCAGGCCTTCTCTTGCTACGTTCATGCGGGATGTCCCGGTCGGTGATCGGGACATGGTCGCGCGCGCCCAGGGCGCGGGCAAGGCGACGAAGGTCGAAACATCCGGCCTCCGCAGGGCCGGAGCGGCGCGCGCTATCCCTTGCGCAGCTTCGCCAGGGTGATCACGCCCACGCCCACCAGGATGATCGCCATGCCGGCCAGGTCGAACGGACCCACGTGCTCGCCGGCCAGCAGCACGCCGAACAGCACCGCCACCGGCGGGTTCACGTAGGCGTAGCTGGTCGCCAGCGCCGGCCGTGCGTGCCTGAGCACGTAGAGATACGCACTGAACGCGATGATCGAGCCGAATACCGCCAGGTAGGCCACGGCCAGCGTGGCGCGAGCGGTCGGATGCGCCGGCAGGTGCTCGCCGCTGCCGAACCCGACCAGCAGCAGGGCGACGCTGGCGCACAGCATCTGCGCCGCCGTGTTCATCGGGCCGGCCGGCATGTCCTGCCGGCGGCTCCAGGCCGAGCCGAATGCCCAGCTCATCGCCGCGACGATCAGGGCCAGCGCGCCGATGCGCGAGCCGGACAGGCCGCTGCCCAGGTTCAGCACGATCACGCCGGCGAAGCCGATCAGCAGGCCCACCGTCTCGCGCCGGTTCGGCCATTGCCCGTACAGGCCGGAGAACACCGCGGCGAACAGCGGCATGCTGGCCACCGCCACGGCGGCGATGCCGGAACTGACGCGCTCCTCGGCGAAGCACACCAGGCCGTTGCCGAAGCCGAGCAGCAGCACGCCGGTGATGGCGGCATTGCGCCACTGCAGGCGGGTCGGCGCGGCCAGCCCGCGCCAGCGCAGGAAGCCGTACAGCGCGATGCCGGCGCACAGGAAGCGCAGGCCGGCCAGCAGGAACGGCGGATAGCTTTCCAGCGCGAAGCGGATGCCGAGGTAGGTCGAGCCCCAGATCACGTACAGCGCGAACAGCGCCAGCGGGATCAGCACGCGGGGATCGTCCAGCGCACGCGCGGGGGCGCCGGCAGCGGTGGTGGTGTCGTTCATGGCGGAACCTGGGAGGGACATCGCGGGGCCGATGTGCGCACGATTCTACGCAAAGGCCGACGATACGGCGCGTGCCGCCGGCCCGGTAGCGAGCATTCGGAAAGGCTCGCTTGAACGGCGTTCAAGCCTCGCCGTCAGCCGTGTCCGGCCCCGGCCCCGGCTTCGCGGCCGGCGTGCCGGCGCTCGCGCGCCAGCAGCTCGCGCTTGCGTTCCACACCCCAGCGCCAGCCGCCCAGGCTGCCGTCCTCGCGCACCACGCGGTGGCAGGGCACGATCAGGGCCAGGCGATTGTTGCCGCAGGCATTGCCGATCGCCCGCGCCGCCTTCGGGCTGCCCAGCTCGGCGGCCAGCTCGCCGTAGCTGCGCGTCTCGCCGGCGGGAATCCGGGTGAGCGCGTTCCACACCCGCCACTGGAAGGCGGTGGCGGCGATGTCGAGCGGCGGCATCGCGGGCACGGCCTCGTCGCTCCAGCCCAGCTCGTTGGCGATGCGGGCGATCACCGCATCCAGCCATTCCTCGCGGCCGGCATCGACCCGCGTGCGCTCGGCCTGCGGGAACTCGGCGGCCAGGCGCTGCTCCAGCTCGGCGTCGCCGCCGCCCAGGGTCACCGCGCAGATGCCGCGCGTGGTGGTGGCCACCAGCAGGCGGCCCAGCGGGGTATCGGTGGTGGTGTAGCGGATGCTGGCGCCGGCGCCGCCGGCGCGGTAGCTGGCCGGGGTCATGCCGAGCAGGTGGTCGCTGTGCTCGTACACGCGGCTGCCGGACCCGAAGCCGGCGTCGTACACCGCATCGGTCACCGCCGCGCCTTCGCGCAGGGCCGCCTTGAACTGGCCGAACCGCCGCGCGCGGTGGTACTCGGCCGGGCTCATGCCGTAGCGGCGCCGGAACATGCGCTGCAGGTGGCTGGGGCTGAGCGATACCGCGGCGGCGAGCGAATCCAGGCTCGGCGCGGTCTCGGCCTGTTCGAGCAGGCGGCGGACGTGTTCGAGCGGGTGGTCGGCGCGGGTCATCCGGGCATTCATGGCGGGCCTCCGTCAGGGCATGCCCGCAGTCTGGGCGGCGGCCGCTGGCGCGGCCATCCGCTTCTTGCGCTCAGTGGGCGACGGGGCGGCCCTGGCGGATCACCACGAAGTCGCCTTCCAGCACTTCCGGCTGGTGGCGGGCGGGCTGCGCCGCGGGCCGACCGGCGGCGACGCGGCCCCGCTTCCATTGGCGCAACGCCAGCAGGATGCCGCCGCCCACCAGCAGCACCCCGGCCACGACCAAGCCGAACACCAGCAGCACGCCGATCACGGCCAGGCCGAGGATCAGCGACAGGACGCGCGCAAGCGGATGGCGGTGGCGGTGCATGGGAGGCAGGACGAAGCGCATGTTAAAAATCCGTGTGGTAAAATCAACGACTTACGTGTGCAACGATGGGGCTTTGCGGCCCTCGAGACAAGTGCCGATGGATACCGTGACTTCCCGCCTGCTGTGCCGGCTCGAGGAGATTCCCGATGGCGAGGCGACCGCCGTCGACGCCGTGCTGGCCGACGGCGAGGAAAGCCTTATCGTGCTGCGCGAAGGCGACGGCGCGCGCGCCTGGCTCAATGTCTGCCCGCACGCGGGACGACGGCTGGACTGGGCGCCGGGCAAGTTCCTGGTCACCCGCGGCACGCTGGTCTGCGCCGTGCACGGCGCCAGCTTCCGCACGACGGACGGCGAATGCGTGGGCGGGCCCTGCCGTGGCGATCGCCTGCGCGCGGTGCCCGTGACGGTGGAGAACGGCGAGGTGCTGCTCGCTGCCGGATCGGTACCGGATGCAGACGGCGCTTGATCTCCTGATCTACCCAGCTTGCCTTGCTCGGATCTT
>NZ_LMSL01000038.1:299-518 GCF_001428405.1 Frateuria sp. Soil773 | reverse complement strand
CTGCGCTCGCAGTTCTTCCACAGCCGCCTGTTCTTCTCCAGCCAGGCAAAACTGCGCTCGACGCCCCATCGCTTGGGCATGACCTTGAACGTGTGCAGTTCACTGCGCTTGGCGATCTGCACCGTGACGTACTCGCCCAAGACCTCTTGTACACCCTGCGCAAAGGGCTGGCCCACATAACTGCTGTCGGCCAGCACGCTTTGTACTTGGCCCAGACGC
>NZ_LMSL01000038.1:0-168 GCF_001428405.1 Frateuria sp. Soil773 | reverse complement strand
GCAGCGGCTTCACTTGCTCGAACTGCTTGCGGCTGATGTCACTGGGATAGCTTTTTCTCATCCGCCCAGTTTCGGGCAACGCGCGAAGATTTTGAACAGGCTCTTAGAGCCTGTTCACGATCTCCGAAGCAGCAGGGTGAGGAAGGCCAAGTGAATGAACTGCAGGCT
>NZ_LMSL01000037.1:6699-6825 GCF_001428405.1 Frateuria sp. Soil773 | reverse complement strand
GATAGCTTTTTCTCATCCTCCCAGTTTCGGGCAACGCGCGAAGATTTTGAACAGGCTCTTAGACCCGTCATTCCGGCGAAGGCCGGAATCCAGCGCTTTGCCGCTCCCGACGCCCAACGACTTCGA
>NZ_LMSL01000037.1:520-6692 GCF_001428405.1 Frateuria sp. Soil773 | reverse complement strand
GCAACACCAAGGCACTGGATCCTGGCTTTCGCCAGGATGACGAGCGTGGGGACCGAGGGCTCTTTTACTCAACGGAGCCATGACCGGCCCGAGCCCGGAAAACCCCCAACCCGTCATTCCGGCGAAGGCCGGAATCCAGCGCCTTTGCCCTCGACGTCTCACGATTTCGACCTTCCAGCCCTCGACGCCTCGCAACGCAAAGGCACTGGATCCTGGCTTTCGCCAGGATGACGAGCGTGGGGACCGAGGGCTCTGGTACGCAACGGAGCCGTGACCGGCCCGAGCCCGGAAACCCCCAACCCGTCATTCCGGCGAAGGCCGGAATCCAGCGCCTTTGCCCTCGACGTCGCACGACTTCGGNNGCAACACCAAGGCACTGGATCCTGGCTTTCGCCAGGATGACGAGCGTGGGGACCGAGGGCTCTGGTACGCAACGGAGCCGCGACCGACCCGAGCCAGGAAAACCCCCAACCCGCCATTCCGGCGAAGGCCGGAATCCAGCGCCTTTGCCGCTCCCGACGCCCAACGACTTCGACCTTCCAGCCCTCGACGCCCCGCAATNACCAAGGCACTGGATCCTGGCTTTCGCCAGGATGACGAGCGCGGGGACCGAGGGCTCTGGTACGCAACGGAGCCGTGACCGGCCCGAGCCCGGAAAACCCCCAACCCGCCATTCCGGCGAAGGCCGGAATCCAGCACCTTTGCCCTCGACGTCCCACGATTTCGGCCTTCCAGCCCGCGACGCTCCGCAACGCAAAGGAGCTGGATCCTGGCTTTCGCCAGGATGACGAGCGTGAGGGTCCGAGGGGTTCTGGTATGCAGTGGAGGCCGAGGGTTTCCGGGTGGGCCGGTTCGGGATCGAAGCTGGACCGATTTCAGGTAATTGCGAGACCTGCCACGCCCTCTTGCGGACACCACTTCCGGCATTATCGAAAAAATCGTCAAGAACCCCCTCGACCACCGTAAAGCAAGCCATTTTTATGTATTATGAAGGCTTCACCCGGAACGCCGCGTGGCCGCCATGAACCATAATGCCCTGGAGTCTTTTCTCGCCCCGCTCTCGGACGAATCGCCCTGCGGCGAAAACCTGGAATACGACGCGGATTTTCTGGCGCTGGAGCGGGCGGCCGCGCCCAAGGCCGAGCGGGCCGTCGGAGACAGCGTCAAGGCCGCCGAGGAACCCGACTGGGACAAGGTGGCGGCGCTGGCGGAAAACCTGCTCGGCCGCTCCCGCGACCTGCGCGTGGCGGTGTACCTGGCGACGGCCTGGATGCGCACTTCCGGGCTGGCCGGCTGGGCGGCCGGCCTTCGCCTGATCCGCGGTTTCCTCGAGGATTTCTGGGACGGCGTGCACCCGCTGCTGGACGCCGAGGACGACGACGACCCGACCGCCCGCGTCAACGCGGTGGTGCCCATCGGCGACCTGCTCGGCGTGCTCGGCTACCTGCGCACCACCAGCTTCGTGCAATCGCCGCGGCTGGGCCGGTTTTCGCTGCGCGACCTGCGCATCGCCAACGGCACGCTGAAAATCGCCGCCGCCGAAGACGGCGCGTCCGAACTGCCCACGATGACCATAATCGAGGCCTGCTGCCAGGATTGCCCCGAGGAGCAATTGAGCGCGGCCGCCGCGGCGATTAACGAGGCGCTCGAACACGCCATTGCGATCGACGGCGTTTTCAATGCCCGGATAGGCACCGCCGGCCCGGATTTGAAGACCCTGCTCGGCGACATGCGCGAACTGAAGAAATTCCTCGACGCGCAATTGGCGCAGCGCTCGCCGCAATCCGCTTCCTCCGCCGGCGACGAGGCGCCGGCGGAGTGCGTGGCGGCCGGTGCGCCCGCCGCGGCCAGCGGCCGCATCGAGAGCGCGCAGGACGTGATACGCCGGATCGACGAGCTGTGCGAGTACTACGACAGGGTCGAGCCGTCGAGCCCGGTGCCGCTGCTGCTGCGCCGCGCGCAGCGCCTGGTCGGCATGAACTTCATGGACCTGCTGAAGGATCTCGCGCCCGGCGGCGTCAGCGAACTGCAGGTCATCTCCGGTTCGAGCGAAGACGACTGACCGCAGGCGGCGCCCGGAATCCACCGCGATCCGGGTGCCCGCACGCATGCCGGACCCCGTTGCCGGGTCGCCGCCCGGCAACGGCAAGCGCTCCTCAGTCCACGCCCTTGCAGCGGTTCGCGCCGCTGCGCATGAACAGCGTGCGCATGGCGGGATTCCAGTTCACCGACAGCCCGCCCGGCAGGCCCGCGGTGATCGAGGCGCCGGCGTCCTGCACGATCGGGCCCGCCGCGGCCTGGCTGCCGTCGGCGTAGGTCGCCTTGACCGAGACCGCATAGCTGACCGGATCGGCGCAGGCGGACGTATCGACCGGCTGCGACACCGCGGCATCGTACGCGGCGAGGTCGGGCAACGTGCCCGCGGCCACGGCCACGTCCCGCTCGCGGCCGTCGATGCGGCAGCGCGCATCCAGCGTGTAGCTGGCGGAGAACTTCAGCGGCGGCAGGACCCGTATCGCCGCCACCGCCTCCGGTTGCGCCACGCAGCCGAGCAGGAACACCTTGCGCCGCGACGCGACGTGCAGCACCACGCTGCCCGGATCGAGCGCGGCGCCGGACGGCCATTCCAGTTCGATGCGCGCGGGCGACGCGTCGGTCACCATCGGCTGCGCGCGCAGCGGCGTGCCATCCGCATCCGTGGCGCTGACCGACAGGCCCGCGCACTGTGGGTCGGACAGGTTCGTGCCGGCCAGGGCGAACGCCGGCGGCTTGCGTCCCGGCCGGACGGCGAACAGCGGGCGACGGTCCGGCGTCTCCACGGCATCGATCACCGGCGGCGCGACCTTGCCCGGTCCGCCGGCCTCCAGCCGCGCCACGCCGAGTTCCAGCGCCGCCGCCATCGCCTTCGCCTCGCCGCCGGGGCAGCCGTCGGAGACGTCCAGGTAGGCCTGCGTCCGCCTGGCCGCGGCATCGGCGCGCAACAGCCGGGCCTGCAACGGGCCGTCGAGCGTGGCGGCCGGCTCGCCCATGCGACCGGGCAGCGATCCGCGCAGGTCCGCAGCCATCCGCGCGAGGCGCTGGCCGGTCGCGTCCAGGCCGGTATCGCGCCGGTCTGCGGCGCGGACGGACAGGCCGTGCACGGCCGCATCGAGCCGGTTCGCCACGGCATTGCCCGTCAGCGTGGGCGGCGACTGCGCCGGCAGCGCGGCGCAGAAACCCAGTGCGGCCAGCCCGCCCAGCCAGCCCGGCAGGAAACGGACGCGGCTCATCCGGCCGCGCCGCCGCGCGGATGCGTGTCGCGCCGCCATGACCGCATCGCGCTCATTCGTCCGGGCAATCCTGGTCGGGATCGTCGGGCTGGCAGGTCTGCTGGTCCGGCGGCAGCAGGATGCCGGACGGCACGATGCCGAACGAGCGGTAGTTCGCCGAGACCACGCTGGGATCGATGTAGCTGTCGCCGCGGTTCTTGGCGTTCTGCGCGCGCCCGGCCAGGATCGAGGTGGGAATGTTGACGCTGGGCGCGCCGATCAGCGGCAGGAAATTGCCCGCGCGGTCCACCGCGTAGAAGTACGCCGGCGGCTCGCCCACCTTGGCGACCGTCTGGTTGCTCACGCCGGTCACGTAGATCGGGTCGATCGCGGTGCCGATCCGGCCGGTGGACGACCACGTGCCGACGCCGTCGTACAACCAGGTGGTCCCCGACTGCAGCAGGTCGCCGTCGCGCACTTCGAGGTAGAGCGCCGCCGTGCCCGCGTCCACCGTGAACGCGCTGCCGTTCACCGACGCCAGCGTCAGCGTGCGGCCGTTGGTGAGGCTGAACCCGGCCGGCGAGGAGAAGCCGCCGAGCGTGCCGACGCGGTTGTCGCGGTAGCCTCGCGCGCCGCCCAGCACGGCGGGGCCGGCGGCGCTGCCGGTGAGCACGTCGGCGGCGATGCTGCCGTTCGCGCCCTCGCCGATCGCGCCGGCGGAGACCAGCATGGTCGTGCCGCCGCTCACCGCGCCGTCGATGCTCAGGTCGCCGCTGGTGGTCTTCAGCGTCGTGGCGGCGCCGCCGTCCACCGGGCCGGTCACCGACAGTGCCTGCGCGTTGGTCAGGCTGAAACCGCCCGCGCTGAAACCGCCCAGCGCGCCGATCCGGTTGTTGCCGCCGAGCGCGGTGCCGCCCGCCGAACGTCCGGTGAGCGTGCCCGCCACGATCGTGCCGCCGGCGCCTTCGCCGATCGCGCCGGCGGACGCCAGCGTGGTCGTGGCGCCGCTCACCGTGCCGTTGATCGTCAGGTCGCCGCTGCCGGTCGTCAGCGCGGTACTGGCGCCGCCGTTCACCGCGCCGGTCACGGTCAGCGCCTGCGCATTGGTCAGGCTGAAGCCGTTGGCGCTGAAGTTGCCCAGCGCGCCGACCCGGTTCGCGCCGTCGAGCGCCACCGCGCCCGCCGCGCTGCCCGCCAGCAGGGCGGCGGTGACGCTGCCGCCGCTGCCCTGGTGGATCGCGCCCGCCGAGGCCAGCGTGGTGGTGGCGCCGCTGACCGCGCCGTCGATGCTCAGGTCGCCGCTGGTCGTGGTCAGCGCGGTGCTGGTGCCGCCGTTCAACGGGCCGGCCACCGTCAACGCCTGGCCGTCGATCAGGCTGAAGTTGGTCGCGCTGAAGCTGCCCAGCG
This sequence comes from Frateuria sp. Soil773, assembly GCF_001428405.1. Classification (GTDB taxonomy): domain Bacteria; phylum Pseudomonadota; class Gammaproteobacteria; order Xanthomonadales; family Rhodanobacteraceae; genus LMSL01. The sequence continues at coordinate 2,037 of NZ_LMSL01000037.1, read as the reverse complement.
TGCCGATCCGGTTGCCGCTGCCGTTGAGCGTGGTGTCGCCGGCCGAACGGCCGGTGAGCGTACCCGCCGTCAGGCTGCCGCCGGCGCCTTCGCTGATCGCGCCGGCGGACACCAGCGTGGTCGTGCCGCCGCTAACCGCACCGTTGAGGGTCAGGTTGCCGCTGGTGGTCGTCAGCGCGGTGCTGGCGCCGCCGTTCACCGGGCCGGTCACCGCCAGCGCCTGCGCATTGGTCAGGCTGAAACCGCTCGCGTCGAAGCCGCCCAGCGTACCGATGCGGTTCGCGCCGTCGAGCGTGGTATCGCCGACCGAACTGCCGGCGAGCGTGCCCGCCGTGATCGCGCCGCCGGCGCCTTCGCCGATCGCGCCGCCCGCGGTCAGCGTCGTCGTGCCGCTGCCGCTGTCGATGGCGCCATCGATCGCCAGGTCGCCCGCGCTGGTCAGCGTCACCGCGCTGCCGCTGACGTTGCCGTTCACTGCGAGATGGCCGGTCGTGGTGCCGAGCGACACCGTGCCGGCGCCGCCCGTTACCGGGCCCGTCACCGTCAACGCCTGCGCGTTGGTCAGGCCGAAGCCGTTCGCGTCGAAGCCACCGAGCGCGCCGATGAGGTTGGCGCCGTTGAGCGCCGAGCTGCCGACCGAGCTGCCGGCCAGCCTGCCGGCGGTGATCGTGCCATCCGCACCTTCGCTGATCGCGCCGCCCGCGGTCAGCGTCGTCGTGCCGGCGCCGCTGTCGATGCCGCTGTTGACCGCCAGGTCGCCCGCGCTGGACAGCGTTACCGCGCTGCCGCTGACGTTGCCGTTCACTGCAAGGTCGCCGGCCGTGGTGCCGAGCGTCACCGCGCCGGGGCCGCCCGTTACCGGGCCGCCGACCGTCAACGCCTGCGCGTTGGTCAGGCCGAAGCCGTTGGCGGCGAACGCGCCGAGGTTGCCGACCCGGTTGGCATTGCGCAGTTCGGTGCTGCCGGCCGAGCCGCCGGTCAGCGTATTCGCCCTGATGACGCCGGACGTCTGCGCGAGGTTGCGCCCCGCCCTCAACGTGACCGTGTCGCCGGCGAGATCGCTCGCCAGGTTGAGGTCCGAGCTGCTGCCCGTGGTGGTCAGCGTGAGGTTGCCGGCGCCGCCGTTCGCCGAGGGCGCCGCGCCGACCGTCAGCGTCTGCGCATTGTTGAAGCTGAAGTCGCCTCCGGCGGCGAACGCTCCGAGCGTGCCCACCTTGTTCGCGCCCGTCAGGCTGGTGCTGCCGCCCGACGTGCCGCCGAGCGTGCCGGCGGCGATCGTGCCGTCCGCCCCTTCGCCGATCGCGCCGCCCGAAGTCAGCGTCGTCGTGCCGGCGCCGCTGTCGATGCCGCTGTTGATTGCCAGGTTACCGGCGCTGGTCAGCGTGACCGCGCTGCCACTGACGTTGCCGTTCACCGCGAGGTCGCCGGCTGTGGTGCCGAGCGTCACTGCGCCGGCACCGCCCGTTACCGGGCCGGTCACCGACAGCGCCTGCGCATTTGTCAGGCCGAAGCCATTC
>NZ_LMSL01000037.1:0-343 GCF_001428405.1 Frateuria sp. Soil773 | reverse complement strand
TGATCGCACCGCCCGAGGTCAGCGTCGTCGTGCCGCTACCGCTATTCACGCCACTGTTGATCGTCAGANGCCGCCCACCGTGAGGTCGCCGGCCGTGGTGCCGAGTGCCACCGCGCCGGCGCCGCCCGTCACCGGGCCCGTTACCGTCAGTGCTTGTGCATTGGTCAAGCCGAAGCCATTGGTATCGAAGTTGCCGAGTGTGCCGATGAGGTTGGCGCCGTTGAGCGCCGTGCTTCCAACCGAGCTGCCGGTCAGCGTGCCAGCGGCAAGCGTGCCGCCCGCGCCCTCGCTGATCGCACCGCCCGAGGTCAGCGTCGTCGTGCCGCTACCGCTATTCACGCCA
>NZ_LMSL01000036.1 GCF_001428405.1 Frateuria sp. Soil773 | reverse complement strand
GCGAACACTGCGAGCGGCAAACTTCTCCTTTTGAGTGCGCTACTTGACGGGGAAGGCTACGCAGAGAGATGGCTCTAAATGGGTTCTTTGGGGGAGATAATGAGGATACTTTTAACAAAACATATGATAAAGGTTTGAGTCTTCCGGTTTCGGAAGAGTGGTTTTTGGATTTTCTGAAGAGTAGGGGTTTGAGCTATGAGATATATGCGGAAAAGAAGTCTGGCAAAGGGTTCTTGCCAACTCCCAATATCGGAGGTGCGGTTGATTTGTCTGAAATAATAAGGGTTTACGATGTTTTTGACCCTTCCAGGCTTACGAGAAAGGTTTCTTATCATTATTTTGCTTATGTCGATAAGCGACATGACGTTGTTTATGTGGAAAATCGCTTTCAATATGCCGGGCCATAGTGCACGATTGCTTGCAGGCTTAGGTTTTCTTGGCAAGCTTTGCGGCTTGAAACCCAGGGTGGTACCGGATGCCGACTGCGAATCCTTATAGCCAGTTTTCAGTCCGGCTCCACCCGCAGCGCCAGCTCGCCATCGGCGAGGCGGGCTCGTAGGCGGGTATCTGCTGCCACGTCCTTGGCCGAGCGCACCACCTTGCCGTCGGCGTCGAACACGATGGCGTAGCCGCGCTCCAGCGTGGCGAGCGGGCTGACCGCGTGCAGGGCGCGGGCGGACTGCTGCAGGGTAAGGCGTTCGCGTTCCAGCCGGCGCTCGATCGACTGGCGCAGCCGCTGGGCGTGTTCCGCCAGCAGCCGGCGCAACAGTTGCAGGCGTTGCCGGGGATGCTGGGCGAGCAGGCGCGCGTGGATGCGGTCCAGCCGCGCGCGGCGCTGCTGGCCCTGCTCGCGCTGCACGCCGAGCAGGCGGCGTTGCAGATGGACGAGCCGTTCGCGGTCGCGCGCCAGGCGGGCCTGCGGGCGCTGCGCCTGCAGGCGGGCGAGCAGGTGGTCGACGCGCTGGATGCGCGCCTGCAACCGGCGCTGCTCCAGCAGGGTCAGGCGCTGGCGCAGTTGCGACAGGTGCCGGCCCAGCGCATCGGCATCGGGTACCAGCAGTTCGGCCGCCGCCGATGGCGTGGGCGCGCGCAGGTCGGCGACGAAGTCGGCGATGCTGAAATCGACCTCGTGGCCGACCGCGCTCACCACCGGCACGGCGCTGGCGTGGATCGCCCGCGCCACCTGCTCGTCGTTGAATGCCCACAGGTCTTCCAGCGAGCCGCCGCCGCGGGTCAGCAGCAGCGCGTCGTAGCGCCCGCAGGCGGAGGCCCGGCGCAGCATCGAAACGATCGCCGGCGGCGCCTCGCGGCCCTGCACCGGCACCGGCAGCACCTCGACCTCGGCCAGCGGCCAGCGCCGCGCGAACACGCTGAGCACGTCGCGGACCGCCGCGCCGGTGGCCGAGGTGACCACGCCGATGCGCCGCGCGAAGCGCGGCAGCGGGCGCTTGCGCGCCGGGTCGAACAGGCCCTCGGCGTCGAGCCGTGCCTTCAGCCGCTCGAACTCGCGTTGCAGGGCGCCTTCGCCGGCCGGCTCCATGTGTTCGGCGACGAGCTGGTATTCGCCGCGCGGCTCGTACAGCCCGACCCGTGCGCGCACCAGCACCTGCATGCCGTCGGCCGGCCTGAATTTCAGCCAGCCGCTCTTGGGCTTGAACATCGCGCAGCGCACCTGGGCGCCGCTGTCCTTCAGGGTGAAGTACAGGTGGCCGGAGGCGGGCCGCGCCACGTTCGACAGCTCGCCCTCGATCCACACCATCGGCAGCGCATCCTCCAGCAGCCCGCGCACCAGCCGGTTGAGCGTGCTCGGAGTGAGGACGTGGCGCGGCGGGGCGTCGTCGGGGCTGCGGTCGAAGGTCTGCATGGACCATCGAGACTAACATGATGTTGTGCCCGCAAGCCATTGAGGAATAAGGCTTGCTTCTGCCCGGAAAAGGGCGATGGCGGGCTTGCTCCGGCGGTCGCCGCGCCGGGCTGCCGGCGGTTCCGGAGCGGCACCTGTGGCCGGTCCGGCGGGGCCGGCTCAGTCGTCGGCGTCCGGATCGCGCTGGCGCGCCAGGCGCCGGCGGCGCAGCCGCCACGTGCGTATGCCGAGGTTGAGCGCGAACCAGGCCGCCAGCGCGGCGATCGGCCAGGCGACGACGGCCGGCCACAGCGCGGCGACGGCGGCCAGCACGACGAGCAGGGCGGTGCCGCCCAGCAGCGGGCCGGTTTCGGTATCGCCCAGCACGCGGCGGTCGGTGATCGCCGCGCCGACGGTGTTGGCGATGCGCAGCGCGCTGGCCGCGGCCCGGCTGGAACTGCCGCTGGCGCCGCGCGGGCGCGGCGGGCGCGCCTCGCTGCTTCGCACCTTCTCGACGCGCCGGCGCTGGCGCGGCGCCAGCACGATCTCGGTGGCGTTCTGCAGGTCGCGCTCGTACTGCGCGGCCAGCAGGCGGGCGAAGCCTTCGTCTTCCACCGCCACGTCGATCTCGCGGTTGCCCAGCCAACTGGCGATGTTGAGGTTGGACGAGCCCACCCGGGCCCACTGGCCGTCGGCCACCGCGGTCTTGGCGTGCAGCATCGAGCCGTTCCACTCGAACACGCGGATGCCGGCCTTCAGCAGCGGGCGGTAGCCGGAGCGCGACATGCCAGCCACCATAGGGATGTCGCTGCTGCCGGGCACCAGCAGGCGCACGTCCACGCCGTCGCGCGAGGCCGCGGCCAGCGCCTGCACGTAAGGCGCAATGCCGACGAAATAGGCGTCGGTGAGCCACAGCGTGCGGCGCGCCAGTGCGGCGATCTGCTGATCGAGCCGATACATGCCGGTGGTGGCCGGCTGGGTAGCGATCACGCGCAGCGCCACGTCGCCGGCCGGCGCGGCCTCCGCCGACGCTGCGGGCCAGGCCGGCAGGGCGGCGCCGATGCTGGCCCAGCTCTGCGCGAAGGCGGCCTCCAGCTCGCCCACGGCGGGGCCGCGCAGGGCCACGCCGGTATCGCGCCAGGGCGCGATGCCGCGCTGCGGATCGCCCAGCCATTTCGCGCTGATGCAGACGCCCGACAGGAAGCCCTGGACGCCGTCCACCACCAGCAGCTTGCGGTGGTCGCGGCTGATCCAGCCGAACGTCTCGCCCAGCGTCGGCGGGTTGAACACCCGCACCTGGCCGCCGGCGTCGCGCAGCGGCTTCCAGAACGCGGCGCGCGACTGGCCGAGGCAGCCCAGCCAGTCGTAGACCACGGCGACGAACACACCCTCGCGGGCCCGCTCGGCCAGCGCGTCGCGGAAGGCGCGACCGACCTCGTCGTCGCGGATGATGTAGTTCTCCAGCAGCACGCGGTGCCGCGCCCCGCGGATCGCCGCCAGCCAGCGCTCGTAGTGCACGGCGGCGTCGATCAGCAGATCCACCGCGTTGCCGCTGAGCAAGGGCGCGCCCGCGGCGCGGCTGAGCGCCTGCTCGGCGAGCACGCGGCTGGACGGGGCGGACATCGGCGGTACGTGTGACATGCCCCCGAGTGTAGGACAAGCCGGCCGGTCCGCTCCGGCATGGCTGGCGGTCGCGGCGTTCTGTCATGATCGGCGCATGAGGCCCGCGCTCCGTTTCGCCGATACCGCCGCCTGCGCCCAGCTGATCGCCGAACGGCTGGGACCCGACCTGCGCATCGCCGCGCCGCTGGGCATGGGCAAGCCGCACGGGCTGCTCAACGCGCTTTACCATCTCACCGCGGCGGACATGGGTCGCACGATGACGCTGTACACCGCGCTCTCGCTGGTCCGGCCGCAGCCGAAGCCGGGGCTGGAGCGGCGCTTCCTGCAACCGTTCCTGGACCGCCATTTCGGCGCGGACTACGAGAACCCCGAATACGCCGTGGACCAGGCGCGCAACGCGCTGCCGGGCAACGTGGCGGTGCACGAGTTCTACCTGCAGTCCGGCGCGCTGCTGCACTCGGCCAGCGCGCAGCGCGACTACATCAGCCAGAACTACACCCACGTCGCACGCGACCTGGTGGTGCAGGACATCAACCTGCTGGTGCAACTGGTGGCGCGGCGCGAGACGGCAGGCGGCGTGCGCTACAGCCTGTCGAGCAACCCGGACCTCACGCTGGATTTCCTGCGCCAGGCGGAACTGGCCGGGCGGCCGCGCCCGCTGTGCGTGGCGGTGGTGCACCCGGATCTGCCGTACCTGAGCGGGCATGCCGAAGTGGACGAGGCCTTCTTCGACGTCGAGCTGGACCCGCCGCATTCGCCCAGGCTGTTCGCGCTGCCGCGACCGCCGGTGTCGCTGGCCGAGTACGCGCTGGGCCTGCATGCCAGCGCGCTGGTGAAGGACGGCGGCTGCCTGCAGATCGGCATCGGCGCGCTGTCCGACGCGCTGGTGAAGGCGCTGTTGCTGCGCCAGCAGGACAACGCGGCGTGGCGGCAGGGCCTGCAGGCGCTGGACGGCGAGCAGGCCACCCAGGCGCTGGCCGGAAGCTGCGGCGGGCTGGAACCCTTCGCCGAAGGGCTGTACGGCGCCAGCGAGATGGTGATGGACGGCTTCATGCACCTGCAGCGCGCCGGCATCCTCAGGCGCCGCAGTTGGGACAACCTGGCGCTGGAGCGCGCCTCGGCCGCGGGCCGGCTCAACCCGGCCACGCCGGGCGGGCACTACCTGCGCGGCGCGTTCTTCCTCGGCTCGCGCGAGCTGTACGAGTGGCTGGACGCCACCGAGGCGGCCGACCCGGACGCGATCGACATGTGCCCGGTCTCCAACGTCAACCAGCTCTACGGCGACCACCAGGCGCTGGCCGGCCTGCAGCGGCGCGGCGCGCGCTTCTTCAACACCTGCATGATGGCGACCCTGCTCGGCGCGGCGGTGTCCGACGCGCTGGAGGACGGCCACGTGGTCAGCGGCGTCGGCGGCCAGTACAACTTCGTGGCGATGGCGCACGAACTGGCCGACGGCCGCTCGGTGCTGCTGCTGCGCGCGACCCGGCACGGCGCCGGCGGGGTCGAGACCAACATCCGCTGGAACTACGGCCACACCACCATCCCGCGCCACCTGCGCGACATCTACGTCACCGAGTACGGCGTCGCCGACCTGCGCGGCAAGAGCGACAGCGAGTGCATCGAGGCGATGCTGTCGATCTGCGACGCGCGCTTCCTCGATGCGCTCGCCGCCGAGGCGAAGGCGCACGGCAAGCTGGCGGCGGATTTCCGGATCCCCGAGGCCTGGCGGCGGCACCGTCCGGAATGCCTGCGCGAGGCGCTCGGCCCGCTGCACAGGCAGGGCCTGTTGCCCGCGTTTCCGTTCGGCAGCGATTTCACCGCGGTGGAGCAGCGCCTGTTGCCGGCGCTGGACTGGCTGAAATCGTCCGCTGCGCACTGGCGCGGCAGACTGGCGCTGGTACGGGCGCTGCTGCGCCCCGGCGAGCCGGCGAAGGACGAGGCGGCCGCGCTGGAGCGGATGGGCCTGGCCCGGCCCGGCACGTTCGCCGACAGGCTGCAGCGCCGGCTATTGCAGGCCGCGCTGCGGCACGAGCCGCCACCGGACGGCTAGCCGCTCCGCGCGCTTTCCTCGCTTCACCCGGATACCTGTTCTCGAACCCCTGCCGGCGCGGTGCGCCGGCCCCGTCTTCGCCTGGAGTTCCCGCATGCATGCCGCCCTCGCCGGATTCACGCTGGGCCTGTCGCTGATCCTGGCGATCGGCGCGCAGAACGCCTTCGTGCTGAAACAGGGCCTGCGCCGCGAGCACGTGTTCTGGATCTGCCTGCTGTGCGCGCTGTCCGATGCGGTGCTGATCCTGCTCGGCGTCACCGGCCTGGCGATCCTGCTCGGCAAGGCGCCGTGGCTGGCGCCGCTGATGCGCTACGGCGGCGCCGCCTTCCTGCTGTTCTACGGCGCGCGGAGCTTCCACGCCGCGTGGAAATCCCCCGGCGCCCTGGTGCCGACGGCGGACGCCGCCAAACCCCTGCTGGCGACCCTGCTGACCTGCGCGGCGCTGACCTGGCTCAACCCGCACGTGTACCTGGACACGGTGCTGCTGATCGGTTCGGTCTCCACCCAGTTCCCCGGCACGCGCGGCTGGTTCGCCGCGGGCGCGATGACGGCGTCGCTGGCGTTCTTCTTCGCGCTGGGCTACGGCGCGGCGCTGCTGCGGCCGGTGTTCGCGCGGCCGGCGGCCTGGCGCGTGCTGGAGGTGCTGGTGGGGCTGACCATGTGGACGATCGCGCTCAGGCTACTGCTGGAATAGGTCGACCGTCATTCCGGTGGAGACCGGAATCCAGCGTGGTCCGTGCGGAGCACTGGATCCCGGCCTTCGCCGGGATGACGATCAAGACCACGAACCACACCTTGTCGATCCTGTTGCAGCACGAAGACGGTGCGTTGCGGTGACAAGCCAGACCCAAGCGTCGCATCTGTTTTTGACCGTCATTCCGGCGAAAGCCGGCAGCGTGGTCACGCAAAGTCGCTGGATCCCGGCTTTCGCCGGGATGACGGGCGGGAGGAATCTGCCATGACTACACCATGCGGCTTTTGGAAGCCGTCCGGGATGGCGAGCGAGAGGATCTGTCATCCGGCATTCCGGGCGGGTCGGTTATCCTTGGCAGCCTTCCGCCGCGGGTCGCCGCGGCCTGACTTCCGGTTGAATCCGCATGAGCGAGACATCCCAACAGCCGCGCGACGCGGCGCCCCTGCCGCGCAGGCCCAGCGTCGGCGTGCGGATCGGCAAGGTGACGGTGGGCGGCGGCGCGCCCATCGTGGTGCAGTCGATGACCAACACCGACACCGAGGACCCGGCCAGCACCGCCAGGCAGATCGCCGAGCTGGCCCGCGCCGGTTCCGAGCTGGTGCGCATCACGGTGAACACGCCGGCGGCGGCGGCGGCAGTGCCGCGCATCGCCGAGCGGCTGGCGATGATGGGCGTGGAGGTGCCGATCATCGGCGACTTCCACTACAACGGCCACCAGCTTTTGGAAGCCGAGCCGGCCTGCGCCGAGGCGCTGGCGAAATACCGCATCAATCCCGGCAACGTCGGCTTCGGCAAGAAGAAGGACAGCCAGTTCGGCGCGATCATCGAAAAGGCCATCCAGTACGGCAAGCCGGTGCGCATCGGCGCCAACTGGGGCTCGCTGGACCAGGCCATGGTCGCCGCGCTGATGGACGAGAACGCGCTGCGCGCCGAGCCGTGGGACGCCGCGCACGTGGCGCGCGAGGCGTTGCTGCGCTCGGCGCTGGATTCCGCCGCGAAGGCCGAGGAGATCGGCCTGCCGCGCGACCGCATCATCCTGTCGTGCAAGGTCTCCGGCGTGCAGGAGCTGATCGCGGTGTACCGCGACCTCGCCGCGCGCTGCGACTACGCGCTGCACCTGGGCCTCACCGAGGCGGGTATGGGCTCCAAGGGCATCACCGCCTCCAGCGCCGCGCTGGCGGTGCTGTTGCAGGAAGGCGTCGGCGACACCATCCGCATCTCTCTGACGCCCGAGCCGGGCGCCTCGCGCACCGGCGAGGTGATCGTGGCGCAGGAACTGCTGCAGACCATGGGCCTGCGCGCGTTCACCCCGCTGGTCACCGCCTGTCCCGGCTGCGGTCGCACCACCAGCGAGTTCTTCCAGGAACTGGCCAAGACCGTGCAGGCGCACGTGCGCGAGCAGATGCCGCTGTGGCGGGTGAAGTACGACGGCGTGGAGAACCTCACCCTGGCGGTGATGGGCTGCGTGGTGAACGGGCCGGGCGAATCCAAGCACGCCAACATCGGCATCTCGCTGCCGGGCAACGGCGAGGCGCCGTCGGCGCCGGTGTTCATCGACGGCGAGAAGGCAATGACCTTGCGCGGCGACAACATCGCCAGCGAGTTCGTGGGCATCCTCGACGACTACGTGGCGCGCAAGTACGCCGCGCGCGGCGGCTGAGCGGCGCCATGCCCGATCGCGGCGCGGAACGGGAGCGGTCGATCCTCGCCGCATGGCACGCCAATGCCTCGCCATGGACCGCGGCCGTGCGCGGACAGCGCATCGAAAGCCGTCGCCTGGTCACCGACCGGGCCATCGTCGATGCGGTGCTGGCACAGGCGCCGCACCGGGTGATCGACCTCGGCTGCGGCGAAGGCTGGCTGGTGCGCGCGCTGGCCGCGCGAGGCATCGACGCACTGGGGGTGGATGCGGTGGCGGCCCTGGTCGAGGCCGCCGCGGCGCAGGGCGGCGGCCGCTACCGCGCCGACGTGGTGGTGTGCAATTTCTCGCTGCTCGGCGCCGCCTCGGTCGATGCGCTGCTGCGCGCCGTGCCGGCGATGCTGGACGAGGGCGGCGTCTTGATCGTGCAGACCCTGCATCCGCTGACGGCCTGCGGCGAATTGCCCTACCGCGACGGCTGGCGCGAGGGTTCCTGGCAAGGCTGCGGCGAAGGTTTTGGCGACGCCGCGCCGTGGTATTTCCGCACGCTGGCCGGCTGGCTGTCGGCGTTCGCCGCGGCCGGCCTGCGGCTGCGGGGGCTGGCCGAGCCGGAACATCCGCACAGCGGCAGGCCGGCGTCGGTGATCTTCACCCTGGCGGTCGATGCGTGACGCGGCACGCGGCCGTCCCGCGCCCTTGATTGCCGACCGGACGCCACTATCCAGAGTCCTTCTCCTCCGAAGGACAACGGCATGACCCCGGCAATCCCCATGATGGAACTCAACGACGGCCGCCGCGCACCGCAATTCGGTTTCGGCGTGTGGCAGATCGACGATGCGCAGGCCGCCGGTGCGGTGGCGACCGCACTCGATGCCGGCTACCGCTCGATCGACACCGCCGCCATCTACGGCAACGAGCAGGGCGTGGGCGAAGGCATCGCCCGCAGCGGCGTCGCGCGGGGCGACGTCTACCTCACCACCAAGCTGTGGAATGCCGAGCAGGGCTTCGACAGCGCCTTGAAGGCGTTCGACGCCAGCCTCGCGCGGCTCGGCACCGATTACGTCGATCTCTATCTCATCCACTGGCCGGTGCCGTCGAAGGACCGCTACGTGGATACCTGGAAGGCGCTGATCCGCCTGCGCGAGGAAGGGCGCGCCAGGTCGATCGGCGTCTCGAATTTCCAGCCGGCGCACATCGAGCGGCTGCTGGCCGAGACCGGCGTGGCGCCGGCGGTGAACCAGATCGAGCTGCACCCGGACTTCGCCCAGCGCGACGTGGTGGCCTTCAACCGGCGCCACCATATCGTCAGCGAGGCCTGGAGCCCGCTCGGGCAGGGCGGCGAGCTGCTGCAGGCGCCGCTGCTGCTGGACCTGGCGCGCAGGCACGGCAAGAGCGCGGCCCAGGTGATCCTGCGCTGGCATGTCCAGCGCGGCCACATGGTGATCCCGAAATCGCAGACCCCCGCGCGCATCCGCTCGAACATCGAGGTATTCGATTTCGTGCTGGCGCCGGACGAGATGCGCGCCATCGACGGGCTGGACGCCGGCAACCGGCTGGGACCGAACCCGGATACGCTGGCCTGACGCCCCGGGCGAACGACGTCGATCAGCCGCGCTGGAGGAAGGCGGATGCCGGCAAGGTGCCGACGCTCCGCCAGGCCTGCGCATCGATCGCCAGCGCCGACAGCTCGCGCACCCGTTCCAGGAACACGCTGCGCGGCAGCTCGACCGCGCCCAGCGACAGCAGGTGCGGGTTGCCGACCTGGGCGTCGATCAGCGGGCAGCCCCAGCCGCGCAGCAACTGCGCCAGCGCGACGAGGGCCAGCTTGGAGCCGCCGCTCTGCGCGCTGAACATCGACTCGCCGCAGAACAGCCGGCCCACCGCGAGGCCGTAGACCCCGCCCACCAGCGCCCCGCGTTCGTGCACCTCGACGCTGTGCGCATGGCCCTGCCGGTGCAGCGCGGTGTACGCCTCGATCATCGCCGGGCTGATCCAGGTGCCGGGCTGGCCGGGGCGTGGGGCGGCGCAGGCTTCCATCACGCCGCGGAAATCGCCGTCCACGGTCACCTGCCAGTCCTTGCCGGCCAGTGCGCGGCGCAGGCTGCGGTTGGGCTTGAGCCGGTCGGTATGGAATACGCAGCGCGGGTCGGGCGACCACCACAGGATCGGCTCGTCTTCGCTGAACCAGGGAAAGATGCCTTGCCGGTAGGCGGCGAGCAGGCGCTGCGGCGACAGGTCGCCGCCGAACGCCAGCAGGCCGTTCGGTTCGGCCAGCGCGTCGCGCGGGTCGGGAAAGCGTTCCGGCGTGCCGGCATCGAGCAGCGGAAGGCGGATCACCGTTCGCCACCGTCGCGGCGGGCATACGGGTCGTGGCGGGCGAGGTCGGCGGCGTAGGCGTCGATCGCTTCGGCCTCGTGGACCAGCGCCTGGCGCACCGCGGCGCGGAAACCCTCGTCCACCAGGTAGTGCCGCGAGTGCGTGCGGACCGGCAGGAAGCCGCGCGCCAGCTTGTGCTCGCCCTGCGCGCCGGGCTCGAAGCGCTGCAGGCCGCGGGCTATCGCGTACTCGATGCCGCAGTAGTAGCACAGCTCGAAGTGCAGCCCCGGCACCTCGACCGCGGCGCCCCAGTAGCGGCCGTACAGCGTGTCGCCGCCCTGCACGAACAGCGCCATCGCGACGATCTCGCCATCGCGCCGGGCCAGCGCGAGCTGCACGGCGTCGCCCATCTCGCCGAGCCGGCTGAAGAAGGCCGCGGTGAGCGCCGCGTGGTTGCCCTTGGCGTCGAAGGTGGCGGCATACAGGGCATGCACCCGGCGCCATTCGCCCAGGTGCAGGCTGGCCCCGTCGCGCATCTCGATGGCCAGCCCGCTGGCGGCGACCTGCGCGCGCTCGTGGCGGATGTTCTTGCGCTTCTTGTGGTTCAGCGCGGCCAGGAAATCGGCGAAGTCGCGGTAGCCCCGGTTGGGCCAGTGGAACTGCACGTCCGAGCGCGCCAGCCAGTCGTCGTCGAAGGCGTCCGGCTCGGTGCCGGACAGGAAGTTGGCGTGCACCGAGGACAGCCCCAGCCGCCCGGCCTCGCCGCGCATGGCCTCCACCAGGGCGCTCTGCAGCACCGGCGCCTGCTCGCCGTGGCCGGCCAGCAGGCGCGGCCCGGTCACGGGCGAGTAGGGCACCGCGTTGAGCAGCTTCGGGTAGTAGTCGCCGCCGGCGCGCTCCCAGGCGCTGGCCCAGCTCCAGTCGAACACGAACTCGCCGTGCGAATTGCCCTTCAGGTACAGCGGCGCGGCGGCGAGCAGGCGGTCGCGCTCGTACAGGCCGAGGTGGTGCGCCTGCCAGCCCCAGTCGGGGCGGATGCAGCCGCCGCGTTCGAGCGCATGCAGGAAGGCGTGCGACACGAACGGGTTGGCGTCCGGCCGCAGGGCGTCCCAGTCGGCTGCGGGCAATTCGCTGATGCGGGAGTGGAAGCGCGCTTCGATCACGCGGAGAGGTTAATGCAGCGCTGGCAGCAATGCCGCCAGCCGGGCGACGAAGGCATCCGGCTGGCCGTAGTGGTGATGGTGCGGCAGCACCTGGCGCTGCCCCTGCCGTTCCAGCACCAGGGTGGGGAAACCCTGGCCGCCCACCTCGGACAGCAGGCGGCGGCTGTCCTGCACGTGCTCGTACAGGGTCGTGCCGCTGATCTCGGCGAAGCCGAGGCCGAAGCGTCCGCCGTCCAGCCCGACCTGTTCGGCCAGCTCGCCGAGCACGGCCGGCTCGGCCACGCGCAGGCCGCGCAGGTAGTGTGCGTTCTGGATCGCCGTCAGCATCGGATAGGCCAGCGCGGGGTCCATCGCCTGCGCGGCGAGCACGGCGGCGATCGGCGGCAGCGAATGCAGCACGGTGTCCGGCGCGGCGAGCAGCCCTTCCACGTAGGGCTGGCCGAACGGCTGGCCGCTGTACTGCGCGATGCGCCGGTCGGCCTGCACGATGTGCTGCGCCAGTTCCGGGTCCAGCCGGCGCGGCTCGGCGAACAGGCCGCCGCCGTGCAGCTCGAGCCGCAGGCGGCCGCCCAGCTTCTCCAGCGCCGCACCCACCAACGGCTGGGCGGCGTAGCACCAGCCGCACAGCGGGTCGTGGATGTAGTGCAGCGTGGCCTGCATCAGCCGACCGGGGTCTGCTGGTCGAGCCAGCGCTCGGCGTCCAGCGCGGCCATGCAGCCGAAGCCGGCCGAGGTGATCGCCTGGCGGTAGACGTGGTCGGCCACGTCGCCGGCGGCGAACACGCCCGGCACCGAGGTCATCGTCGCCATGCCGTTCTGGCCGCTGTGGATCTTGATGTAGCCATCGTGCATGTCGAGCTGGCCCTCGAAGATGCCGGTGTTCGGCGTGTGGCCGATCGCCACGAAGAAACCGGTGGCCTCGATCTCGCGGGTGGCGCCGGAGTTGACGTCCTTCACGCGCACGCCGGTGACGCCGGAATCGTCGCCCAGCACCTCGTCGATGGTGCTGTTCCACACCAGCTCGATCTTGCCGGCGGCGGCCTTCTCGAACAGCTTGTCCTGCATGATCTTCTCGGCGCGCAGCTTGTCGCGGCGATGCACCAGGTAGACCTTGCTGGCGATGTTGGACAGGTACAGAGCCTCTTCCACGGCGGTGTTGCCGCCGCCGATCACCACCACCACCTGCTCGCGGAAGAAGAAGCCGTCGCAGGTGGCGCAGGCGGACACGCCCTTGCCCTTGAACTTCTCCTCGCTGGCGATGCCGAGGTACTTGGCGGTGGCGCCGGTGGTGATGATCAGGGCGTCGGCGGTGTATTCGCCCGAGTCGCCCTTGAGCCGGAACGGGCGCTGCTTCAGGTCGGCCGTGTGGATGTGGTCGAACACCATCTCGGTATGGAAGCGCTCGGCGTGCTCGGCCATGCGCTGCATCAGCGCCGGTCCCTGCAGGCCTTCGACGTCGCCCGGCCAGTTGTCCACGTCGGTGGTGGTCATGAGCTGGCCGCCCTGCTGCAGGCCGGTGATCAGGGTCGGCTTGAGGTTGGCGCGGGCGGCGTACACCGCGGCGGTGTAGCCGGCGGGACCGGAGCCGAGGATCAGCAGGCGGCTGTGTTTGGCGGTGACGCTCATGGTGTTAATCCTTGGAGTTGCTGCGGCATGGAAGGTGTTTCGCCGTACCCGGCGCGGCGGTTTCGCGGCCGCGGCAAGGAACCGGGCCGCCAGGTTGACCCGGAAGAGTGGGGGACCGTGCGGCATGATTCAAGCGGCCCGGGCCGGATTCAAGCCGGCCGGGCCGGCCGGTTTTCGGCGCCAGTGCAGGCGCCGCGCGGGCTGCGCCGTGCCGCCGGCCGGCCAACCTTCTGAAGCGCCGGCCGCCTGTGTAGACTTGCCCGATAGCATCGACCAGGAAGCGGATCACGGTGGCGCGTAGCGCGAACGTCAAGAAAGAAAAGGAAAAGGCGGCCATGAGCGACGAGCTCAGGCGGCGCCTGCGCGAAGCGGGCGCGCTGCTGCTGCTGCCGCTGGCGCTGTACCTGCTGGTCTGCCTGTTCAGCTACAACGACCAGGATCCGAGCTGGGGCCACGTGGGCACGGCCGAGCATGCGCGCAACTTCGGCGGCGCGGTGGGCGCGAACATCGCCAACCTGCTGCGCTACATCTTCGGACTGGTCTCGTACTGCTTCCCGCTGCTGCTCCTGCTGCTGGGCGTGCAGGTGCTGCGCCAGCACGGCGAGCGGGCGGTGCATCCGTGGGAGCCGTCGCTGCGGCTGATCGGCTTCGTGTTCTTCTTCATCACGGCGCCGGCGCTGCTCTACCTCAATTTCCACGAGCCGGTGCTGCCGCAGGGCGTCGGCGGCATCATCGGGCTGTGGGTGGGCGACGGCCTGCTGCGCGCGTTCGGCGAGAAGGGCGCGCCGCTGTTGCTGCTGGCGTTGTTCCTGATCGCAGTGACGCTGGCGACCGGGCTGTCGTGGTTCAAGGTGATGGACTGGACCGGGCAGGGCGTGCTGAAGCTCGCCGGCTGGTTCGGCGGCAAGCTGCGCGAGGCGCCCGAGGCGCTGGCCGCGCGGCAGGCGCGGGTCGAGCGCGAGGTGGTCAAGAAGGCCGACGCGGTCAGGCAGGCCAAGCGCGAGCCGGTTCGCATCGAGGCGCCCTCGGCGCCGGTGGCGAAGAGCGAGCGCGCCCGAGTGGAGACGCAGATCCCGCTGTTCGTCGGCGCCTCGCAACCGGGCGAACTGCCGCCGCTGTCGCTGCTGGACGAGGCACCGGAGCAGGGGCCGGGCTATTCGGAAGAAACGCTGGAAGTGCTGTCGCGCCAGGTCGAGCTGAAGCTCAAGGATTTCCGCATCGAGGCCAAGGTGGTGGGCGTGTATCCCGGCCCGGTGATCACCCGCTTCGAGCTGGAGCCGGCCGCCGGCGTGCGCGGCTCGCAGGTGTCCAGCCTGGACAAGGACATCGCGCGCGGGCTGTCGGTGGTGAGCGTGCGCGTGGTCGACGTGATCCCGGGCAAGAACGTGATCGGCCTGGAGATCCCCAACACGCGCAAGCAGATCGTCTACCTCTCCGAGATCCTGCGCTCGGACAAGTACGACCAGACCAAGTCGCCGCTGGCGCTGGCGCTGGGCAAGGACATCGGCGGCAAGCCGGTGGTGACGGATCTCGCCAAGATGCCGCACCTGCTGGTGGCCGGCACCACCGGCTCAGGCAAGTCGGTGGCGGTGAACGCGATGGTGCTTTCGCTGCTGTACAAGGCCAGCGCGAAAGACGTGCGGATGATCATGATCGACCCGAAGATGCTGGAGCTTTCGGTGTACGAGGGCATCCCGCACCTGCTGGCGCCGGTGGTCACCGACATGAAGGAGGCCGCCAACGCGCTGCGCTGGTGCGTGGCCGAGATGGAGCGCCGCTACAAGCTGATGGCCGCGGTGGGTGTGCGCAACCTGGGCGGCTTCAACAAGAAGGTGAAGGAGGCGGAGAACGCCGGCCAGCCGCTGCTGGACCCGCTGTTCCGCCCCAACCCGGAGATGCCGAACCTCGCCGCGGAGCCGCTGGAGCCGCTGCCGTATATCGTGATCATCATCGACGAGTTCGCCGACATGATGATGATCGTCGGCAAGAAGGTGGAGGAGCTGATCGCCCGCCTGGCGCAGAAGGCGCGCGCCGCCGGCGTGCACCTGGTGCTCGCCACGCAGCGCCCGTCGGTGGACGTGATCACCGGCCTGATCAAGGCCAACATCCCCACCCGCATCGCGTTCCAGGTGTCGAGCAAGATCGACTCGCGCACGATCCTCGACCAGTCCGGCGCCGAAGCGCTGCTCGGCCACGGCGACATGCTCTACCTGCCGCCCGGCACCGCCACGCCCGAGCGCGTGCAC
Source organism: Frateuria sp. Soil773 (assembly GCF_001428405.1). Classification (GTDB taxonomy): domain Bacteria; phylum Pseudomonadota; class Gammaproteobacteria; order Xanthomonadales; family Rhodanobacteraceae; genus LMSL01. Next base: position 67,821 of record NZ_LMSL01000036.1, on the reverse strand, counting down.
GGCGCCTTCGTGGACGACCACGAGGTGCACAACGTGGTGAACTGGCTGAAGGCGCAGGGCGCGCCGCAGTACATCGAGGGCGTGCTGGAGGAAGTGCAGGCAACGTCGGATGGCAAGTTCATCAACGACTCCGGCCTGCCGCAGGACGGCGAGGAAGGCGGCGACGCCGATACCCAGCTCTACGACAAGGCGGTGGCGATCGTCACCCAGACCCGCCGCGCCTCGATCTCCGGCGTGCAGCGCCACCTGCGCATCGGCTACAACCGCGCCGCGCGGCTGATCGAGCAGATGGAGCAGGACGGGGTGGTCAGCGCGCCCCAGCACAACGGCAACCGCGAAGTGCTGGCGCCGCCGCCGCCGAAGCATTGAGCGGTGCGGCCGGGCCAAGCCGGCGACGCCAGCGGCAGTGGCCTGGGAGGCTGTACCTGATCTCCGGGCATCGCCGCATGAAACGTCATCCCAGCGGCTTTCAGCGGTCGCAGGGCCGGTCGGGCTGGGACGCTTTCGACGGCCGAAGGGCGGGTCGTCCAGTGTCGTTGTAGTTTTTCGGGGAAACAGTCACTGGATGACCCGCCCTTCGGCTGTTGAAAAGCGCTTCCTGCCTTCGCAGGAATGACGCTCCCATGGGAGGTGCGCGTCCATGGGAGATGCGCGGAGATAAAGTCTCTCAGGCCGGCTCACGATCTCTGCGTGGGTCCAGCTACCTGCTCGTCATTCCTGCGAAAGCAGGAATCCAGCGTCTTTGAGTTCCTGGAATATCCAGTCGCTGGACGACCCGGCCCTTCGGCCGTCGAAGGCGCCTCCCGCTTTTGCACGAATGACGAACTCGTAGCCGCTCCCTTGGGATTCCGGCCCGCCGCGAGCAGCCTCCACTCGTTCCACGCGGGCTGCGGGCCATCGCGGGAGCGGCTTCCACTAAACTAGCCGCCGTTAAGCGATGCGGACCCACACTGCGCCGCCACCCCACCCATCGGGACACTCCATGAAACGCCTTCGCTTCCTTACCGTCGTCGCCCTGTTCGGCTTGTCGCTGGGCGGCGTCGCCCAGGCCGCCGGCCCGGCCCGCACCCGGCTGGACGCGTTCGCCAATGGCCTGCACTCGCTGACCGGCCGCTTCGCCCAGACGCTCACCGACGTCAACGGCGGCGGCGCCAAGGCCAGTTCCGGCACGCTGGCGTTGCAGGCGCCGCGGCAGTTCCGCTGGGAGACCACCGCGCCGTACAAGCAGACCATCGTCGCCGACGGCAGCCGCGTATGGCTGTACGACCCGGCGCTGGAGCAGGTCACCGTGCGCGTGCAGAGCGCCGAGGAGGCGCACAGCCCGCTCACCGTGATCACCGACGTCAAGCAACTGGACCGGAACTTCAAGACCGCCGAGCAGGGCGAGCGCGACGGCCTGGTGTGGCTGCGGCTCACCTCCACCGCCAAGGACCCGCAGTTCGACTACGCCGACCTCGGCTTCGACGCCAACGGCCTGGCGCGGATGACCTTCCGCGACCAGCTCGGCGCCACCACCGACATCCGTTTCAGCGGCTGGCAGCGCAATCCCGAGATCCCGCCTGCCACCTTCGACTTCGTGCCGCCGCAGGGCGCCGACGTGATCGGCGACCTGCCGGTGATGACCACCCAGCCGCTGAAGGACTGATCCGGCCATGCCCGTGCTGCGCCAGTTGCCGCGCTGGGCGTGGATCGGCGGCGGCGCGCTGGCCTTCGTCGCCGGCCTGGTCAATGCGGCCGGCTACATGGGCTTTCGCCACCAGTCGATCACCAACCTGACCGGCTCGACCACCTTGCTCGGCATCTCGCTGGGTACCGCCGACAACGCCGAGGCGCTGCACTGGGCGCTGTCGCTGCTGGCCTTCGTGGTCGGCGCGATGCTGAGCGGCGCGATCGTGCAGAAAAGCACGCTCAAGCTCGGCCGCCCCTACGGCATGGCGCTGGTGCTCGAATCGCTGCTGCTGTTCGCCGCCGTGCCGTTGCTGGACCGCGAATGGTCGGCCGGGCTGTGGCTGGCCTCGGCGGCCTGCGGCCTGCAGAACGGCATGGTCAGCACCTATAGCGGCATGGTGTTCCGCACCACCCACGTCTCGGGCATGTTCACCGACCTGGGCATCTATCTCGGCCATCGCCTGCGCGGGCTGGAGGTGGACACCTTGCGCGTGCGCGTGTGCGTGCTGGTGATCGGCGCCTTCATGCTCGGCGGCGTGGCCGGTGCGGTCCTGTTCGGGCGGTTGCAGGAACACACCCTGCTGATCCCGGCCGCGCTGACCGGCCTGTGCGGCCTGGGCTACGCGCTCTACAGCCAGCGCGGGGAAGTGCCGGCCAACGGCGGATCCTGAGCGTCCGCGCCGGCCGGAGCCATGGATGGATTCGCGTAACGGTCATCCGCACCGCCCGCGAATCCACCCCTCGCACGGCTTCACACGGGCGTTTCCCCGCCGCCTGCCGCCTGCATGCCGTCGAGCATCCCGCGCAGGGCGGCCTCCTCCGCGCGCAGCCGTTCGGGCCAGTGCCGCGGCCCTTGTACGAAGCCCCAGACGCAGAAGAGCAGGCCGCCCGACACGAACAGCCAGCTCACGCCGGGCTGCGGCGAGACGCGCGGGACGAGCGCGCAGGCCAGTCCCAGCCCGAACGGCAACCAGAAGCGCCAGCGCAGCGAGCGGTGGTAGGCGACCTCGCGTTGCAGGCGTCGCAGGCAGGCTTGCAGGCGGGCCTGCAGCGGCACGTCGCCGGCACCGTCTGCGGCACCGCGCAGCGGCCACAGGCCGGCGATGCAGGCGACCATCGCGGCGCCCCACAGCAGCAGGGCCAGCCGCATGCCGATCCAGACGCCGGGCAGCAGCCACAGCACCGCCAGCATGCCCAGCGCGAGGCCGAATGCGATGGCGCCGAAGACCGCCCGCAGCAGGCTCTGGCGGCGGTACGCCCGGCCCCGCGCCCGCGCTTCGCGGGCCATCGCTTCCAGCGACTCCCCGGTCGGCGCGGCGGCGACGCTCGCGTTCCAGGCCTGTTTCAGGTTCTCGATGTTCATGGCTGCTCCTCGATGTAGTCGCGGTTGAAACGCTGCTTGATCCGGTTGAGGCGGATGCCCACGGCATTGACGTTCAGGCCGGTGACCCGGGCGATCTCGGCGTAGGGCAGGTCGTCCAGCGCCAGCATCAGCACGGCGCGGTCGATCGGGCCCAGGCTGGACAGGAAGGCGTCGAGCAACGCGTCTGGGTCGCGCGGGTCGCCGGCGCTGGCCGGCGCCAGGGCGAGCAGTTGCCCGTGTTCCATCGCATGCAGGGCCGGCTGGCTGTAGCGCCTGCGCAGCAGGCCCAGCGCCGTGTCGAGCGCGATCCGGTAGATCCAGCTCGCCGCCGGCGAGCGCCCGTCGAAGCCGGGCAGGGCGCGCCAGACCTGCGCCAGGATCTCCTGCAGCAGGTCCTCGTGCTCGCCGGGAGATGCGTAGCTGCGCGCGATCCGCCGCAGGCGGCCGTAATTGGCCTCGAGCAGCTCGCCGAAGCGGGCGTCCAGTCCGTCGTCGCGCCTTTCCCGCATCGATTTCCCCGTGGTCGTGCCGGCCGCCCGCCGCGGGCGCCCCTCGATCCTTAAGTTGCGCGGGAGGGCGGAAACTTTCGGAACGCCATGCAGCCCCGCCGTCAACTGTCTATCATGCCCCGATGGCCTTACCTCCATCCCCCGGGCTGTTCCCCGATCCCGATTCCGATGCGCTCAAGCCCCTGGCCGAGCGCATGCGCCCGCGCGGCTTCGACGAGATCGTCGGCCAGCCGCGCCTGACCGCGGCCGGCTCGGCGCTGCGCCGCGCGCTGGAGGCGGGCAAGGTGCACTCGATGGTGCTGTGGGGGCCGCCCGGCTGCGGCAAGACCACGCTGGCGCTGCTGGTGGCGCGCTATGCCGACGCCGATTTCCGCGCGATCTCCGCCGTGCTCTCCGGCCTGCCGGACGTGCGCAAGGCGCTGGCCGAGGCGGAGGCGAACTTCGCCCGCGGGCGGCGCACCGTGCTGTTCGTGGACGAGGTGCACCGCTTCAACAAGGCGCAGCAGGACGCCTTCCTGCCGCACATCGAGCGCGGCGTGATCGTGTTCGTGGGCGCCACCACCGAGAACCCGTCGTTCGAACTCAATTCCGCCTTGCTCTCGCGCTGCCGCGTGCACGTGCTGGAAGCGGTGTCGGGCGAGGCCATCGTCGCCGCGCTGGAACGCGCGCTGGCCGACGAGGAGCGCGGCCTGGGCCGGCTCCAGCTATCCGTCGCCCCCGAATCGCTGCGCCTGATCGCGCAGGCGGCCGACGGCGACGTGCGCCGCGCGCTGACCCTGCTGGAGATCGCCGCCGAACTCGCCGACGACGGACGCATCGACGAGGCCACGCTGACCCAGGTGCTGGCCGACCGCACGCGCCGCTTCGACAAGGGCGGCGAGCAGTTCTACGACCAGATCTCGGCGTTGCACAAATCCGTGCGTTCCTCCGATCCCGATGCCGCGGTGTACTGGCTCAGCCGCATGCTCGACGGCGGCGTCGATCCGCTGTACCTGGCGCGGCGCATGACGCGGATGGCGGTGGAGGACATCGGCCTGGCCGAGCCGCGCGCGTGGCGCATGGCGCTGGACGCATGGGATACCTACGAGCGCCTCGGCAGCCCGGAAGGCGAGCTGGGCCTGGCCCAGCTCGCGATCTGGCTGGCGATCGCGCCGAAGAGCAATGCCGCCTACATGGCCTACAACCAGGCCCGCGCGGCGATCCGCAAGACCGGCACGCTGGAGGTGCCGATGCACCTGCGCAACGCCCCGACCAAGCTGATGAAGGGCCTGGGCTACGGCAAGGACTACCAGTACGACCACGACGCCGAGGGCGGCATCGCGCTCGACCAGCAATGCCTGCCCGACGCGCTCGACGGCACCGAGTTCTACCAGCCGGTGGAGCGCGGGCTGGAGCTGAAGCTGCGCGAGAAGCTGACCAGCCTGCGCGCCGCGCGCCGCGCCGCGCGCGGTAAATAGGGCGCTACGCGGCCGTGCCGGCGGGCGTTGTCGCCTCGCCGGCGAAATACCTGGCCGGCGTCGTCCCCAGCGTGCGCCTGAACATGTCGATGAAGGCGCTGGCGTTCGCGTAGCCCAGGTCGAGCGCGACGGCGGTCACGGCCCGGCCGGATGCCAGCAATTCCAGCGCGCGCAGCAGCCTGGCGCGCTGGCGCCATTCGTTGAAGCCGAAGCCGGTCTCCTCGGCGAAGTGCCGCGCCAGCGACCGCACAGACAGGCCGGCCACCTTCGCCCAGTCTTCCTGGCGGCGAGGATCGGCCAGGTCGTCCAGCAGCATCCGGGTGACACGCTGCAGGCGCGCATCGGCGGGCATCGGCAGGCCCAGCGGTTCGCGCGGCATGCCGCGTATCTCGTCCAGGATCACGCCGGCGAGGCGGCGCTGCGCGGGACCAAGCGCGCCCGCGGGCCAGCCCGATGCGCGGCCGACCGCTTCGCGCAGCAGGCCCGACATGCGCATGGTGCATGGCCTGGCCGGAAGCAGCCCGCAGGCCGGTTCGGCGACATAGACGCTCCAGCCGGAAAACGGGCCGTGCGAGCGCAACCCGTGGCGATGATGCGGCGGAATCCATACGGCGTGGATGGCCGGCACCACCCACTGGCCGGCTTCCATGTCCACCGAGAGCAGGCCGTGCAGCGCGCCGAGCAACTGGCCGCGGGCATGGCTGTGGCCGGGCGTGGTGCGCGCGGCGTCTTCCCGCCGGACGACCGCGATCAGCAGCGGGTCGTCCGCGGCTTGCGCGAGCGACGGGGAAAGCATGTACCCGGACATGGCCGAAACGCCGTATTGGTTGGCCTGGATGCCGCAGGATAACGGCCGCTTCCGGCCTAGGCTATCGCCGCGACTTCCCACTGGAGTTTTCCCAATGCGAGCCGAAGAACTGCTTCCCGACGACGTCAACCAGGGCGATTTCAACGGCGTGACCGTCCGCAAGGGATCGGTCGGCGCCTTCCTGTCCAACGCGCGTGTGCTCGCCGATCCCGCGTCGTCGCCGGAAGCGCGCGCCACCGCCGAGCGCGACATCGTCGACCTGCTCCCGGCCTTGCGCGCACTGGGATTGTTCGACGCGTTCGCCATCCGCGACGACGCCTTGCGGTCCTTCGTCGAGTCGCATTGAACGGGCGCCTTGCCGGATGTGGCTCGGGCGGGCAAGCCTGCCTGCGCGAGCCAGGGAAGGCCGCGGCGAGGCGAAGCCCCGGCCGGCGGGCGCTCGCATTGCGGCCACAGCCGCCCGACGGCGATAATTCCCGGTCCAAGCCTTCACCGGACCTCGACCATGCTGGATCCCGCACTGCTGCGCTCGCGCCTCGCCGAAACCGCCGCCCGCCTGATGGAGACGCGCGGCTATGCGCTCGACGTCTCCGCCGTCGAGGCGCTGGAAAGCGAGCGCAAGCAGTTGTCCACCGAGACCCAGGACCTGCAGAACCTGCGCAACACGCGCTCCAAGGCGATCGGCCAGGCCAAGGCCAAGGGCGAGGACGTGGCGCCGCTGATGGCCGAGGTGGCCGGCATCGGCGACAGGCTCAAGGCCAACGAGCAGGCGCTGGCCGAGGTGCAGGCGAAGCTGGCCGACATCGCGCTGGGCATCCCCAACATCCCGCACGCTTCGGTGCCGGTCGGCAAGGACGAGAACGACAACCGGGAAATCAGCCGCTGGGGCACGCCCCGCGCGTTCGATTTCGCGGTGAAGGACCACGTCGAGCTGGGCGAGCGGCACGGCTGGCTCGACAGCGACGCCGGCGCCAAGCTGTCCGGCGCGCGCTTCACCGTGCTGCGCGGCCAGCTCGCCCACCTGCACCGCGCGCTCGCCCAGTTCATGCTCGACCTGCACACCGGCGAGCACGGCTATCTCGAATGCAACGTGCCGCTGCTGGTCAACGCCGACAGCATGCAAGGCACCGGCCAGTTGCCGAAGTTCGAGGAAGACCTGTTCGCCACCGAGGTCGGCGAGTCGCGGCGCTACCTGATCCCCACCGCCGAGGTATCGCTGACCAACCTGGTGCGCGACACCATCCAGGAAGCCGGCGCCCTGCCGCTGCGGCTCACCGCGCATACGCCGTGCTTCCGCGCCGAGGCCGGCAGCTACGGCCGCGACACCCGCGGCATGATCCGCCAGCACCAGTTCGAGAAGGTCGAGATGGTGCAGATCGCCACGGCCGAGCAGTCGCACGCACAACTGGAGGAAATGGTCGGCCACGCCGAGACCGTGCTGCAGAAGCTCGGCCTGCCGTACCGCAAGCTGCTGCTGTGCACCGGCGACATGGGCTTCGGCGCCGCCAAGACCTACGACCTGGAAGTGTGGCTGCCCAGCCAGAACACCTACCGCGAGATCTCCTCGTGCTCCAACTGCGAGGACTTCCAGGCGCGCCGCATGCAGGCCCGCGTGCGCAACCCGGAAACCGGCAAGCCCGAGCTGGTGCATACCCTCAACGGCTCCGGCCTCGCCGTCGGCCGCACCCTGGTCGCGGTGATGGAAAACTTCCAGAACGCCGACGGTTCGATCGACGTACCCGAAGTGCTGCGTCCCTACCTGCGCGGCTTGGACCGCATCGCCTGATGCACGCCGCCTCGCCGATGCCCGCGCAAGGCGCCTGGGCCAAGGTCGAAATCACCACCAGCTATTTCCTGCTGGTGGTGCTCGCCTCGGTCATCGGCACCCGGCTCGGTTTTGCCGGCGTGTGGAAACTGCCCACGCCCGACCTGGTGCTGAGCAGCATCGCCCTGGTACTCGTGCTGGGCAGCTTCTGGTTCGCCCGCCAGCGCCGCAGTTGGCGCATCGCCATTATCGCCTTCGCCGCCGCGACCCAGCTCGTGCCGATGGTGATCCGCGAACCGGTACTCCTGCTGCCCCTGCTCGGCGCTCTGGTTCCCGTCGCGATCCTGCTCGGCTGCGTGTTCGCCCTCTCGAAAAAGGGCAGCCACACCCGTCCGCACCGACGTTCCTGATAAACTGCCCGCGTTGTGCACAGCCCGCAGCGATTGCGCGAAAACCCGGAGAGATGGCCGAGCGGTTTAAGGCAGCAGTCTTGAAAACTGCCGTAGGTGCAAGCCTACCGTGGGTTCGAATCCCACTCTCTCCGCCAGTACTGCGAAGCCCCTGTTTTTACAGGGGTTTTTGCTTTTCTGAGGAAGGGCTTGTCGCTCCACATATCGCTCCACAGCGAGCCGATATGCGTATTCCCAACTATCTCCGGTTGGCACCCTCAGGCATCTGGCACTTCCGGCAAAGAATTCCATCACGTCAGACCCGCAAGGCGGGTAAGCACGAGGTCACTCGAAGCCTTCGCACACGGGATTTGTTGACCGCACAGCAACGTGCGCTGATTCTCGTCCAGGCGTATGCTCAAGCCACCACAGTCAGGGGGCTGAGTGTGTCTGTAGCTAGGGATGGTCTACTTTCGGCCGACGAAATCGCCAGGGCGATTGCCTTGGGATATAAGGTCATCCGCCATCCAGATGGCACCGTCGAAATTGAAGCCAAAGGCAAGGCTGACCATGGCTTTGCGATGGATGCGGTTGACCACATCGGACGGCTAGACCAGGAACCGTATTATTAAGAACTCATGCGCTCCGCTCAGGCCGCTGAGTCTCAACGGGTTCTTCCAGCTTCTGACCCTGCATCGAAGATTCCGGTCATCCAGATAGGGAAGGCCGTGACGCAGTGGCTAGCTGAGATCAAATCCAGCACCCGCCCCAAGACCTTCAAGATCAAGACCACGGCTGTTGAGGGCTTCGCTCGCCACTATGGCGAGAAAAGCTCACTCAAGGATGCTGGCCGCATTGACGTGGGTAACTGGGTTCAGGCCTTGAGGGCAGGTGGCCTGCAAACCCCCACCATCGTTAACAAATGCTCATATCTCAGGGGTTTCTTCGATTGGGCCAAGGTGCGGGGGTACTACCCACCCTTCGCCAAGGACGAGAATCCCGCGTCCGGCCAAGTCGTGTATGGCACCCGCGAGAAGCGCAAGCGCAGGGCGCTGGGCTTCAAGCCCTTCACCAACGAACAGATCCAGGCCTTGTATGACGCCAAGGCGATGGAAGCCGGGTTGAGTGAGTCGGCCCGTTGGGGCGCATGGGTAGGTCTGTATACGGGAGCGAGGGTTGCCGAAGTTGGGCAGCTCACTTTGGCTGACTTCACGAGGATCCGCCCATGACCTTGTATCGGCCTGACGCTTCCTCAGCAGGAACGACCTGGCGGTCGCAGGTTCCCCCGGGGGATCGAGGCCGGACCCCAATTTAGAATTCGCGTGGACAGGGTCACGATCCGTCGGTAACATGCCTTGGCATCAGCTCCAATGATTCATGCTCGTGATTGTTGGTTTGTCCCTGGGGGGGGAACTGGATTGATTGTTGCCAACGCCAACGGACAGGGCGGAAGGGAAGCCAGGCCTGAGCAGGCTTGTTTGGCACCGACCTATCGAAATGAGACAGCCATACGGGATGGCGCGCATGCTCGCCGTTGACCCCCCGTTGGTCCGAGAGGCTGCTGCCAGACCGGAGTTCGGGATTCGTGCAATCGGCAACTATTTGCCCAGCGGTCGGATCGATTGTGAAGCCTTGGCGCGTCGACTCGACGTTTCGGATTACACCCTGCGCTCCAAGATCGGCTTTGATTCACTGGCTCAGAAGTCCGGGGACGAGGACACTTCCGACATGGCGGTGGCAGCCATCCGCGACTTGCTGGACAGGGTCGATGTCCAGCCTACAGAGATCGATTGTCTAGCCGTAGTTACCCAGAATCCTGACAATTTCGGGATTCCTCAGGTTTCCGCTCTGGTACATGGCAAGCTGGACTGGCCAGAAACGGTGGCCGCATTCGACATTTCCCTCGGCTGCTCTGGTTACGTGTACGCCCTGGCCATCGTCAGCGGCTTCCTGCTGGCACAAAACGGTCGACGTGGTGTGCTGGTCACCGCCGATCCATACAGCAAGATTGTCGATCCCGAAGATCGAGGCACTGCCCTGATCTTCGGCGATGCCGCTACCGCGACCTTGATTGAGCGCGGTGCGCCATGGCGAATCGGAGCTTCCGACTTCGGTACAGCCGGGAGCATGTCGGCCAGCCTGGCCGTGGACGGCCAACGTCGATTCCGCATGCACGGTAAAGACGTGGCGCGGTTCTGTATGCGTGCCATACCGCGCAGCATCGGGCGGACGTTGAGCAAGAACGGCCTGTCAATCGATCAGATCGGTATGGTGGTGCTACACCAAGGCAGTCGATTCATAGTCGACGGTATTGCCAGCGAACTGGGAGCTACCGGAAAAACCCCTTTCAGTGCGGTCACCATCGGAAATACCTCCTCGTCGTCCATTCCATTGGCATTGAGCGGCCTGCTTGACGAGGCGGACGAACAGTCGACCGATACTTTCGTTCTATCCAGTTTCGGTGTTGGCATGTCTTGGGCCTCGACCGTCATCAAGCGGCACAGAGGGGACAGTCCAAACGATCGCGCTACACCTCTCGGAGGAAGGCTATGAGCAAAACACTTGGTTTATATTGCAAGGCATACTACCTTCGTGACCTGAGGGGATTTCCGAACTGGCACGAGTGCGCAGACCAGGCGCGACCGGTCTCGGAATCGGTAAAAACGCCGAGACAGCTCGATGCAGATTCGATCGTGTACCTGCAGGCCGATCATTCGGTGACTGATGGGATTTTCATGGGAGAGCACGTGCTGTTTCCCGGCACGGCAGCGGGATGGCGCCAGTTTTGTGAGGAGACGCTGGGTTTTGCTGTGCCCGAAGACGTCCTCGAGGCGGAAAGGCAGGTCCAGAAGGATCTCGAAGCCTTGCAGGTTGCCTGAAAAAAATTCCCCGAGCGTCGCGGGCCCAACGGGGCGGCCTGCGGAAGGGGAGTTGTCGTTGATGCTGCGGTTGCATGCTTCATGGGCCGCGAGGCTTGAGTTGCCCGCGAGGGTCAGGAAACGAGTGGGGGAGATCATGGCTATTGATCAAGAAGAAGATTTGCGCGACTACAACGTCGTCGTGAATCACGAAGAGCAGTATTCGATCTGGTTCAAGGATCGGGAAATTCCCGCAGGATGGCATATCGTAGACATCCCGGCCGACTGGTGGCATGCGTATCAGGAGCAGCATGCGAATGTGCGCGGGCCGCATGCCAAACAGGTATGCCTTGACTACATCGAAGTCATCTGGACTGACATGCGGCCGCTGAGTCTGCGGCGCGCGATGGATGCCTGATTCCTGGTCGGGCCCAGGGGAGCCGTAGTGTTTTGTGCCTTGCGGTGCGATGGGTTCACGATCGAGCAGAGAGCAACGCGCACATAGCGGACCGTTTTCCGGACCGGGGGTCCATGTGCCATGACCCGCCGCCCGCCAATGCCGAGCGACCCGTCGTGGCGAGGATGGAAAAGATCGTGCCGTTGTTGGGGTTTGTAGGCTGATGGAATTGACGTAGGCGGGAGGGTTTGGACCGCCGGGGGCTGGAGCAGATGCCATGCATCTACTTTCTGCGGCAAGGGAGCGAGCTGTACGGTTCGGTGGAAAAACTGTACGGCCTGCGGGGGCTGTATCGATTCGAGAGCTTCGGTTCGGGCGGAGAAGACGCTCCGAGCGAGAACATGAGTGTGCAAGTTCCGGCAATCTGGGCATCACGGTCGCTGCTGCGGCGGCCTGATGAAGGGCCGGAACGGTGCACGCTGTCTGGAGTGCTGCGTGGCCAAGGGGGCAGCCAATGGAATGTTGGGGTGAAGGCGCACATCGGCCTATACAGTCGAGCCAGGCAGATTCGCTCTGTCGTCGTCGCAACGACGAATGTGCACGATTCGCAGATATCCGGCGATCTCCTGCGCGGTCAGGAGACGTAGTTCTGGAGCAACCAGATTCAAAGTGGCCACGGCAAGTCGATCGCCCAAGCGATGCCGTGTGCGAAGGGCTTTGTGCACAGTGCGCGACAGCACAATGCGCCGCGATCTTTCGCCACGAATGGGCCGGCAAGTTCATGCTGGGTTCGGCGAGCGTGGTTTCGTCCGAAACGGGGCATTGCGCCCGGGTCCCTTCGAAAAGGCGGAAGGTGCAGCGAAAGCGGCCTGAAACGAGGGCAAGAAGTGAGGTAGGGCGTTCCATTCGAATCAGGCGCTCTGGTTCGCCTTCAGGCGACGAACAATCCAGGCACTTCCCAGGAATGAACGCCTCGCTATATGCGAGGCCGCGTGTGCTTTGTCTCTGCGCTGAGGTCAACCATGTCTGCAAGTCATGAAACTCTTGTCACGCGTGCTCGGCAATGGGCCCATCTCCACGCGGAAAAAACAGCCTATACCTTCCTCCGCGATGGTGAACTGATCGAAGACTCGATCAATTACGAGGAGCTCGACAATCGCGCCAGGGCGCTGGCGGCCTCGTTGCAGCAACGTTTCGGACGCGGTTCGCGCGCCTTGTTGCTGTTTCCTTCCGGAATCGATTTCATCGTTGCGTTTGTAGCCTGCCTATATGCCGGAGTCATTGCCGTTCCGGTAAACAATCCGAAGCCAAAGCAACTGCATTGGCGGCGGCTGGCCTCCATCGTCACCGACGCTGGCGTGACCGTCGTGCTGACCACGGCCGAGAATCTGGCCAAGAGCGGAGATTGGCTCAGGGACCCGGAGGTTTTCGGTCAGCTTCCCCAACTGGCGGTCGATGCCATCGAGATGGCGTCGCCGGACACTTGGGAGGATCCTGGAGTGTCGCATAGCGACATCGCGTTCCTGCAATACACTTCCGGTTCGACCGGTACGCCAAAAGGCGTCATGGTCAGTCACGGCAACCTGATCCATAACTCCAACCTGATCGAGCGCGCTTTTGGCCACAGCACGCAATCGGTGTTCGTGACCTGGTTGCCGTTGTTTCACGACCTGGGGTTGATCGGCAACGTCCTCCAGGCGCTGTACCTTGGCGCAACTTGCTACCTGATGACGCCGGTGGCGTTCCTTCAACAGCCGGTTCGTTGGCTGCGTGCCATTTCGACTTACCGTGGCACGACGAGCATGGCGCCGAATTTTGCCTATGAGCGTTGCCTGAGCATTCCACTCGAGCAACGCACCGGCTTGGATCTTTCCAGTTGGTGCCTGGCGCTGAATGGCGCGGAACCTATCCGCGCCCAGACGGTACTCGATTTCGAGGCAACATATGCCGCCCACGGTTTCCGTCGGACAACGACATTCCCGGCCTATGGGCTGGCGGAGATCACGTTGATTGCGCTGACCGCCGATCACGACGGACTGGCCCAGATCGTGGATGCCGACGCCGACGCGTATCGGAATGGCCGCATGGTGGACCATGGCGAGACGAGCCACGCTTCGGCCATGGCCTTGATTGCTAGCGGCAAACCACGCTCCGACCTGAGGATCGTGATCGTTGATCCCGAGACTATGGCGTCCTTGCCGGACGGCCACATCGGCGAGTTATGGATTCATGGGGGCAGCGTATGTAAGGGCTACTGGAATAAGCCCGAAGAGAGCGCACGCATTTTTGCCGCACGTACCGTGGATGGGGATGGCCCGTTCCTCCGCACCGGCGATATGGCGTTCCTCCGGAACGGCGAGGTCTTCATTTCCGGCCGCCTAAAGGAAATGGTCATCGTCCGTGGCCAGAACCATTATCCGCAAGACCTCGAAAACATCCTGCAGCAATCGCATCCGGCGCTCCGTGAGGACTGCGGTGCAGCGTTCGCGGTCGAAGTCGATGGCGAAGAGCGGCTGGTCGTGGTGCAGGAAGTCGAGCGCACCGCTTTGCGCAATCTGGATGCTGATGCGGTCTGCGCTGCGATTCGTTCATCCGTTGTGGAAGCTGCCGACATCCAGGTCCACGGAATCGTGCTGATCAAGCCGGCGACTTTGCCGAAAACCTCCAGTGGCAAGATTCAACGCCGTCAGTGTCAGGCGACGTTTGTTTCCGGGGGGATTTTTGAAGGCGAGATTGTGCGCGACATCGCCTCGTCCAGCGATGTGAGCCAAGTGGATGCCGATGTTCGTCTGCCGTTCGATGCCGATATCGATCACGTCCATGCCTTGATCGTAGCGAAACTGGCCAAGCAGCTCCGCATGCCCGTGGCACGCATCGATCCCGGTGCCTCGTTCTCCGACCTGGGCCTGGACTCGTCCGCCGCAGTCGGGTTTGCCAGCGACGTCGAACGCTGGATCGGCAGGCGGCAGGATTCAAGCCTGTTGTGGATCTATCCGAATATCGATGCGCTCTGCAATCACGTGTTGCATGAACTGGCCAGCGTTCGCACCCATCACCAGCAGGCCGAGATGTCTGCATGAGCGCCGTGCCGCTCTACAACCCGTTTCTGCCGGAGTTCCGGCGGGATCCTTATCCTGTGTACGCGGCGATCAGGGCCAAGGAGCCCGTGCATCGATTTGCGGGGTTCCGCGGGGAACAGTGGTTGTTGGTACGGTATCGGGACGTTCGATCGTTGCTCGCGGACGCGCGCTTTCGAGTGGACGATCTTCCGGAGCAGATGGCAACCAAGGCTGCGTTGGCGGGAACCAACTTCGATCGTTTGATCGCATGCATCAAGCATTGGTTGTTCTTTCGCGATCCACCAGACCACGACGTGGTGCGGAGGCTGTTTAGCCGCGACCTTTCACCGGGCGGCGTCGAGCACCATCGTGCCCTGGTGTTGAACATCGTCGACGCGCTGCTCGACCAGGCATTGCTCCAGGGCAGTTGGGACCTGATCCGGGACCTGGCCCATCCGCTACCAACCTTGGTCATGGCCGCGCTGCAAGGAATTCCGGCGGCCGAGATGCCGCTGGTGGTGGAATGGTCCAGACGCCTCTTCGGCGTGCTGGTGCCACCGCAGCCGTTGGATTCCTATCGGCGCATGGACGAGGTGGTACATGACTTCGTACGGTTTTTTGCACCGCATGTGGCCAAGGCCCGCGCGGAGTCGCCAAGGAACTTGCTGGGTCTCCTGACACGCGCGGAAGCGGACGGCCAACTTGACGAAGCGGGGGTATACGCGTTCGCGATCATGTTGTTCAGCGTCGGCCAGGAGACGACCGAAAACCTGATCGGCAACGGCATGCTTGGATTGCTCAGGCATCCAGACCAGGCCGACATGCTCCGCAATGACGTTGGCCTGTGCGCCGATGCCGTCGATGAAATGCTTCGCTACGACACGCCGGTACAGGGTGTGGCTCGCCTGAGCACCGAACCGGTGATGATCGATGACATCGTGATACCGGCCGGCGCGCGTGTGAATTTTTCACTCGGCGCCGCCAATCGCGATCCGGTGCAATTCCAAGACCCCGACCGGTTCCTGATTCAGCGCACCGAGCGGAGCAAGCTGCCATTCGGCGCTGGCATCCATTTTTGCCTGGGCGCGCATTTGGCGCGCCTGCAGGCGGAGTGCGTGGTTCAGCGCCTGTTTGAGCGTGCGCCGGACATCCGGTTGCATGCCAGCGAGTTCGAATGGCGTGAAAGCGTGCTGTTGCGCGGCATAAAGGCACTGCCAGTGGTGACTTCACCGATACCGAAACGAGTGGCGGCACAATGATCCGGCGCGCGCCAGTCGCCATCGTCGGGATGGCAGCCCGTTTCCCGGGCGCACCGAACCTGCGTGCATTCTGGAAACTGCTGCGCGAAGGCCGCGATGCCGTGCGACCGATTCCGGAGGATCGACGGTTCGATCTCGCCGATCTGTTGCCACGGCTGACACCCGAGCAAAAGGCGGCGGTCGGCTTTGGCGGTTTCATCGACGACATCGATCAGTTCGACGCGCCGTTTTTCGGTATTTCCGCTACGGAAGCCAAAGCGTTGGACCCCAAGCAACGACTAGCGCTTGAGGTGGCATGGTGCGCACTCGAAGACGCGGCCATCGCACCGGACAGTTTGCGTGGCTCGCGCACCGGCGTATACATGGGCACCTCGGTTTACGATTACTACGAACGCCTTTTTGATGCGCAAGCCGTCGATACTTACTTCGGGTCCGGCAATTTCAACTGTGTCATCGCCAACCGTATCTCCTACCTGCTCGACCTGCGGGGGCCGAGCATGGCCATCGAGACCGCGTGCTCGGCATCGTTGACGGCATTGCACCAAGCCTGCAGCGCGCTGCACGATGGCAGTTGCGACCTGGCCTTGGCTGGTGGCGCGATGAGCCTGCTGTCGCCGGCGGTGACGGTCAGCTTCGCTCTCGGCGGTTTCCTGGCACCGGACGGGCGTTCCAAGGCATTCGACAACAGCGCCGATGGCTACGTTCGTGGTGAAGGTGCCGGCATGCTGGTGCTGAAGCGGCTTGATGAGGCCGTGCGCGACGGTGATCGCATCTGGACGGTAATCGAAGCCAGCGCGCTTAATCAGGACGGCCGCAGCAATGGGCTGACCGCACCGAATCCAAAAGCCCAGGAAGCTCTGCTGCGCGAAGCCTATGCGCAGGCGCGGGTCGCACCGGCACGCATCGATTATGTGGAAGCTCACGGGACCGGCACACGCCTCGGAGATCCGATCGAAGTCAATGCACTCGGCGCTGTCTTGGGGGCGGAGCGTGATCCGGCCAAGCCGCTGCGTATCGGTAGCGTCAAATCCAACATCGGCCATCTGGAGGCGGCGGCAGGCATTGCCGGCATCATCAAGACCAGCCTGGCGATGTACCACGGCGAGTTGCCACCCAGCCTGCATTTCCGGCAACCCAATGCGTTGATTGCGTTCGAACGCATGTGCGTACGTGTCCAGGATCGTCTGGAAGCCTGGCCTCTTGGTGCTGATGGTCGTCGTTGGGCAGGGGTGAGCGCGTTCAGTTTCGCCGGCGCCAATGCCCATGTGGTGTTGGCCTCTGCTCCGGCATCGCCGCACGGGATCACCGCGGCCCCGGCGGGTTCGCCAGAACTGTTGGTGCTATCCGCTAAATCAGAAGCAGCGCTGGATGCGCAGATCCGCAACTTTGCTGCGCACCTGGATGAATCTGATTGCCCCGATCTGGCAGCTGTTTCGTTGAGTCTTCAACGCGGGCGAGCATCGTTCAGGCATCGTGCCGCATTCGTCGCCCGGTCGTTGCAGGATGCACGTGTACAGTGTCGAGATGGATCGTCGGTATGCCGTGGCGAGGCAGGGATGCGCCCCCCAAAGGTAGCGTTCCTGTTTCCGGGGCAGGGCGCCCAATATGCTGGCATGGCACGCTCGTTGTATGAGACCTGGCCGGCGTTCCGAAAGCGGCTTGATCAATGTGCGGCATGGATGGCTGTCGCTCTGGACGGCAACCTGATCGATCTTTGCCTGCATGCCGACGATCGTCGTTTGGCAAGGACCGAGAACACGCAGCCGGCGTTGTTCGCGATGCAATGGGCACTGGCTGACGCGTTGCGTGAGCTTGGCATGATGCCGGCCGCCGTGTTGGGCCACAGCGTCGGCGAGTACGCTGCGGCGGTGATGGCCGGCATCATGGATGCCGAAGCGGCGGCCTTGGCCGTTTGTGCGCGAGGACATGCGATCGCAGCCATTCCTGACGATGCCGGCATGACGGCCGTGCGTCTTGACGATGCCACCGTGTCGGCGCTTGTCGCCGAAATCGGTCAGGCACTCGCTATAAGCGCGATCAACGCGCCTGACGCTGTGACGGTTTCTGGCGGCTTTGCCGCGCTTGCGGTATTGGAGCGGCGCCTGTCCGAACTGGGTGCATCGTGGAAACGTCTCGACGTTTCCCGCGCTTTCCACTCGCCTTGGGTGGCCGGTGCGCAGGAATCCTTGGCGCAGGCATTCGACGGGGTGGTATTGCAATCGTCGCAATTGCCCACCTATTCGAGCAGGGATGGCGGTCTGGATCGTGGCGCCATGTCGGAATCCGACTATTGGGTTTCCCAGATGGTTGCGCCTGTGCGCTATGCCGACGCGGCGAAGGCATTGATGGCGTCCGGAGTCGATCTTGCCATCGAGATTGGACCGAGCTCCGGCTTACCAGGTTTGACGCGCCGAAGTGCGCCGGACTCCAAGGCCGTACTGCAGGTGACACAGAGCCGCCAGATCGACGGCTGGACTGGCATGCTGCAGGCGTTGGCGCGTTGGTATGTCGCCGGTGGCGCACCGGACTGGTCGATCTTGGGCCTTGTCGGACGCACCCAGCCGGTGTCGCTGCCGCACTATCCATTTCAGCGCCAGAGATTCTGGTACGACCAGGTGCCTACATCGACTTCCCTGGCTGGGGATGCAGGCACCGCGCCAGATGATCGTATTGCCCATACCGATATCCAGCTCGCCGTGCCGCAACGAGTCCGTGCCGGCAAGGTAGGTTTGAAGCGGTTACCTGCACTGGCCGGCCACTTCGTGTTCGGCGAGGTCGTCATCCCCGCTTCGCTCAGCCTGGTCGCTGCATTGGAGGCTATCGCCGATAGGCACGGCCACGTTGCACTCGACGACGTGCATTGGCCAGCCGCCGCGACTTTGGCTACCGGCCTACCGGATCTGGATTTGCAGGTCGTGCAGGCCGACGACCAGGTATCGGTTCACGTGCGTGCACAGGACGATCAGGGATCCTGGCAACGCTTGATGCATGCAGGCGCCATCGGTCGGATCGATACCATGGTCGTACCTGTCACGATTGAGTGGCCCGAGGCGCAACGCTTGCTCGAGCAAGCTCCGAATCTTGGCGGCGATGCGTTGTACGAGACCCTGGAGGAGCTTGGACTTGGCTATCGGGCACCGTTCCGCGCCGTACAGGCTTTGGTCGGTCACGAAAGCACTATCGTCGCCCGCATTTCGGCCGTAGACGGGCTTTCGCCGGCTTTGCAACGGGTTGTCTTGCTGGATGCGGCCATGCATCCGGTTGCCATGTTTGCGCCCGGCACAGCGCACGTTCCGTTTGCCCTGGAGCGCTTGCAACTGGGTCGGCTCGATATGGACCACTTGACGGTTTGCTGGCGGCGGCGTCCCTCGTTGCAGGCGAACAACGACGATTTGATTGTCGACGGTGTGGCATTCGATCCGCAGGGCGAGAAGGTGCTGGCATGGCAGGGCCTGCACCTGCGCCGGGCACAGCAGTTTCATCTGGTTTCGTCGCCCCGGCCGGTGCATTGGAAACTGCCGTCCGCAGACAGCCTGTTCAGCGCTGAATGGTTGGCGATGGATGGCCCGGAGACCAGCATGCCGGTGCCGATGCCCTTCGAGAAATGCGATGCCTTGACGCCGCCATTGCTGGGCTACCGGGATGCGATGGCGGCCCTCGAGTCGCGGGTACTGCACTGGCTGCCGGCGGTGTTGGTCCAGTTCGGTATGCCGGCGGCCTTCGGCACCACAATCTCCGATTCGGCGGTCGACGCCTTGGCCCATCGGCTGCCGGGCCATCGTGCCCGACTGTTTCGACGTTGCCTCGCGCGAGCCGTTGAAACCGGAATATTGAACCGTTCGGAACAGGGCCTGGATTGGTCGGCAGATGCCCGGCTTGGAATACGGTTGGCCGAAGTGTCCGACGTGGGCCTGGCCGAGTCGGATTACGAGGCGCGCCTATTGCATCGATGCCTCAGGGCTCTGCCGGAGATCCTGGCCGATGGCCGGGATGCCGTGGAACTCCTGTTTGAGGGCGACGGCCGTGCGCTGCTCGCCGGCGTGTACGGGCAAAGTGTCGGTGCTCAAGCATGCAATCGGGAACTGGCGAAAGCACTCCACGCCCTGCAGCAACAACTCCCGGAAGGGCGCGCGCTCAGCGTCCTGGAGGTTGGCGCCGGGACGGGAGCCACCACGGGCGTAGCCCTGGAGATCCTGGATGGTGCTCGGCTGAATTACATGTTCTCCGACGTTTCCGCCGCCTTCATGGCCGGAGCACGTGAGCGTTTCGCCGATCATCGAAGCTTGCGCTGGCGAGTCTTTGATCTGGAGAGCGACGAATCGGTCGCCGGGTTCGACGGCGAACGCTTCGACGTGATCGTCGCTGCCAATGTCGTGCACGCCACAAAGGATATTCCTGCCAGCCTGGCGCGCCTGCATCGACTGCTTCGGCCTGGCGGCTATCTGTTGCTCTTGGAAGTGACGGAGCAACAGCTTTGGCTGGATCTTGTTTTTGGACTCACCGGTGGCTGGTGGGCCTTTACCGATGCGCGTCAGGACAGTGCCCTGCTCGATGCCCAAGCGTGGGATGAGCGCTTGCGTGCCTCGGGCTTTACCGAGGTGGGGCGGCGTGCGGCGCACTGGAAGCTGCACCAGCAGGTATTGATCGCGCGCAAGCCCGAGCTGCTGGAGACGGTCTGCCTGCGTCCTGCGCAATTTCCGTCCAATGAAGGGGCGACTTCCTTCAGCGTGCCCGTACCTGTTTCGGCAAGCACGTATTTGAGCGCGGATGGCAGAGCGCTGGCCCAGGTACTGGTGGTGCCGAGTGGCGTGGCCCCGCTCGACGCGGGCACTGCCGTGCTTGCGACACTGAACGCCTTGGCCAGGGACGCAGAGATTGCGCCGCCTCGGATATTCGTGCTGACCAGCGGCGGACAGGCGGTGTTGCCCAACGAAGCCGTTAACGATCTCGCTGCGGCGAGCATCCAAGGTCTGGTCCGTGCGTTCGATCTTGAGCGTCCGGAATTTGGGGCGACGCTGATCGATGTGGATACGGTCGAACCACTTAGTGCGGAACGCCTTGTGGCGTACCTGGAGTGCGAATTGCAAGCGGGCTCGCGCGAGCGCGAGCTGGCATGGCGCGACGGACAGCGCTTCGTACACCGCGCGCACGTATGGGTGCCTGCCGCGGCTGGGTGCGACAAACGCCTCCTGGCAGGTGGCGCGAGCCTTGATGATATCAAGCTGGTCGATGCAGGAATTTCGGCACCGGCGGCAGGGCAGGTGCGCATACGCACGACCTGGTCCGGCATCAATTTCCTCGACTTGCTCGACGCACTGGGTGCGTTGCCATTCAAGCGGCCGGAAGGTTTGGGCAGCGAATGCGTAGGACAGATCGAAGCCATTGGCGACGGGGTCCATGGGCTGGCTGTCGGCGATTGGGTTATGGCCATTGCACCAGGATCCATGGCCAGCGTTGCGACCATCGATGCTCGCTATACGCATCCGGTGCCCAGGCACTGGCCGCTGGAGCGTGCGGTCAGCGTGCCGGTAGCGTTCCTGACCGCGCTGCGCGCGCTCGATCTTGCCGAGGTTGCGCATGGCGAGTTGGTACTGATCCATGCTGCGGCCGGCGCAACGGGATGGGCAACGTTGCAACTGGCACGCGCGCGCGGCGCGCGCGTGGTCGCAAGCGCCAGTCGTCACAAGGCTGATTGGGTGCGCTCGCAAGGCGCCGAGGCCGTATTCGATTCGCGGCGTACCGATTTCGCCCAGGAAGTTTTGGGGTATACGCAGGGGCAGGGGGTCGCAGTCGTCGTCAATAGCCTGACTTCACCGGGATTCATCGATGCAAGCCTTGCCTGCCTTCAACGGGGCGGACGGTTCGTGGAACTCGCCAAGCAGGGCATTTCGAGCGATGCCGAGATGGCATCGAAGCGTCCGGATGTCCGCTATCACGTCTTGGATCTCTACCGGGAGACTGCGAGCTGTCCGGAACTCGTCGCCAATGGCCTACGCGACATCGTCGCGACGATCGATCGTGCACGGCTTCCCTTGATGCCGGTACGCACGACGTCTCCGGAACAGGCAACCAGTCTGTTTCGGCGCATGCAGCGCGGCCAGCACATTGGCAAGCTGGCCATTCAATGGCGTGCCAGCTTGTCGACACGGCAACTGGCGACTGACCTGGATGGCTCGTACCTGATTACCGGCGGCACGGGCGGCCTGGGATTGATCGTAGCGGACTGGCTAGCCTCGCGGGGTGCCAAGCATCTTGTGCTGGTGAGTCGTCGCGGCCCCGTCGATGCCAGGGCTACGGCAATGGTTGAATCCTTGCGGGAGCGAGGCGTCATGGTTGAGCTACCGGTGCTCGACCTGAACGACGACACCGCCCTGACCACGCTCTGTGCCCGCTTTGGTCAAGACTGGCCACCGGTACTTGGCGTCTTTCACGCAGCAGGTGTGCTATCCGATGGTCTCCTGCCGCAGCAGGACGGACATACGCTAGCGCCCGTACTTACGACCAAGCTCACGGCCGCATGCCAATTGGCGAACCTGCTGGCGGCGCAACCGCTGCAGTATTTCGTGCTGTTCTCTTCGGTCGCGGGTGTCTTCGGTTCACCTGGACAGGCCAACCATTCGGCAGCCAATGCTGGCCTCGATGGGTTGGCCGCGCAACTTCGTGCCCGCGGCGTCCCAGCGTTGAGCATTGCGCTCGGCACGGTGTCGGAGGTTGGTTCGGCGGCGTCCCTGGGCGCAGATCGGCGTGCCACCGGAAAGGGCATCCTTCCGCTTCAACCGGCAGAGGCACTGGCGGCTGTCGAACTGGCCATTGGCAGTGGTTTGGCCTGGCTGGCCGCCGTACCGATGAATTGGTCGGAAGCCGATCCTTGCTTACGGCAACGCGCCATGTTTTCGAACCTGGTGACGAAATGCACGCCAGCGGCCATCGATCCTGGGAAGGTGGGCACGGCCGCCTCGACCCCGACGCCGGCGATGCCAGATTGGCAGCGCATGTCAGATTCAGAGCGCCTGCCTGCGCTGGTCAGACTTGCTCAACAAGAACTCGCCAGAGTGCTGGGTTTCGCCGCAACCGATCTGGACTTCCATCAAGGCTTCACCGATCTGGGCATCGATTCGCTAGGCGCCGTGGAGATGCGCAACCGATTGCAGCAGGCCTTGGGTATCAGCCTGCCATCCTCGCTGCTATTCGACTATCCGAATGTGCATGCCCTTTCGCAGTACCTGGCCCGACGATTGGCCCCTGTCGGCGCAGCAGGGGCGAACCCGGTCGCCGAAGCCGAGGCGGCACCCGTAGGCACCGTTGCAGCGACCGGCTGTGCCACGGCCATCGATGGCTCGGATGTGCGCAAGCATCTTAGCGACAAACTGGCGCAACTACGCCGCGGAGCAATCGTATGAGCGATCGGGATTCCGAGGCGGTAGAAGCCCTATTGCTGGAATCGCTGGAAGCCATCGAGCGGCTGGAGAAACAGCTGCTGACGGCACGCAACGCGCAATGCATGTCCGTCGCGATCGTCGGTATGGCTTGCCAGTTTCCCGGGGGCGAGGATTTGGAGTCGTTCTGGCGATTACTGCTTGGCGCGGGCGATGCAATCGGCCCGATTCCAAAAGATCGTTTCGATGCCGGGGCGATGTCGGCCGATCGCTTGCGCGTGCGAGAAGGCGGCTTTGTAGGAAACCTGCGTGAATTCGATGCGGACTTTTTCGGAATCTCGCCTCGCGAGGCGAAGTCGTTGGATCCGCAGCAGCGGCTCTTGCTGGAAGTGGTGTGGCAGACACTGGAGCACGCCGGCAAAAGCGCCAGTGAGCTGCGCGATTCGCGTACCGGCGTCTTTGTGGGACTTTGCAGCAACGACTATCAACAGATGCTGGCTCGTCAGAGATTGGAGCAGATCGATGCCTATCTCAGCTCGGGGACCTGTCATTCCACTGCCAGCGGCCGCATCTCGTATTGGCTGGGCCTGAAAGGCCCAAGTGTTGCGATCGACACTGCCTGCAGCTCCTCGCTGGTTGCCATGCACCTGGCAAGGCTCAGCATCCAGGGTGGCAATTGCGACCAGGCGCTGGTCGGTGGCGTAAATCGGATAGTCCTTCCACAGGTGCACATCAACTTTCAGCAAGCCGGCATGCTCGCGCCTGATGGTCGTTGCAAGGCATTCTCGGCTCAAGCAGATGGATTCGGCCGCTCCGAAGGCTGCGGAATAGTCATGTTGAAGCGACTCGACCATGCTGTACGCGATGGCGACCGCATCTTGGCTGTGTTGGCGGGGAGCGCCTGCAACCAGGACGGACGATCGGCCGGTTTGACCGTGCCCAATGGACCTTCACAATCCGAATTGGTCCGGCTCGCGCTGAACGATGCCGGTTTGTCCGTCCACGATATTGATTACGTCGAAGCCCACGGCACTGGCACGCGTCTGGGCGATCCAATCGAGCTGAACAGCCTGGGCGAGGTCTTTGCCGGCCGCGACCCCGCGATGCCACTGCCCATCGGGTCGGTGAAGACCAATATCGGTCACTTGGAGGCAGCCGCTGGGATCGCCTCGGTGATCAAGGTACTTCTGGCCTTGCAGCATGACCTGCTGCCGGCGCAACGCTTCGCCAATGACCTGACGCCGGAAGTTGACTGGCAATCGTTGCCCGTCCGGCCCTTGAATCAGGCAAGGCCATGGGCACGCAGTGGACGTCCGCGGGTCGCCGGCATCAGCTCATTCGGCTTCAGTGGTACCAACGCTCATGTACTGCTGGCCGAGGCGCCGCTGCGAGACGGCGGCGAACCGCCAGTGGTCACGTCCGACTTGCTGCTGCCCATCTCGGCGCGTGACGAGGCGGGGCTTGCGGCCATGATCGGCCACCATGCAGCGGCCCTCGACAAGCTGGATTGCGAGGACGCTGTTCGTCATTACTGCATGGCCGCGGCAACTCGTCGCGATTCGATGCCCTGGAGGTTGTGCGCCAGTGCACAGGATGCGACAGGGTTGCGCGAGGCACTTGCCGCAGCCAAGTTGCCGACCGCACGTAGCAAGTCGGCGCCTCGAGTAGCGTTTCTTTTCACCGGCCAGGGCAGCTTGCACGCACACATGGCCGACGGATTGCTCGCTGCCGATCCGGCGTTCGCGATTCACCTGGGCGCGCTCTGCATGCTTGCACGGCCGCACTGCGACGAGGATCTGTTTGCACTGCTGCAGCATGACCGGGCTTCTCGACTGAGTGATACCCGGTACGCGCAGCCTGCGCTGCTGGCACTGCAATTGGCGCTACTGCGTCGGCTGCGGGAGCTCGGCATCGAACCGGTGGCTTGCCTTGGTCATAGCGTCGGTGAAATAGCGGCCATGGTTGCCGCGGGCATCCTCGATGAAGCATCCGCGATGCGTTTTGCCTGCCAGCGTGGCCAGATCATGAGCCGAGGCATGCCTCCAGGAGGGATGGTCGCGGTCTTCTGCCGGGAGTCGGAACTGGAAGGGTGGCTGTCGGTCGCCCCTGGTCTTGCGCTGGCTGCGTGCAACGCCGTCGACGTGCAGGTCATTGCTGGGCCCGCTGGGAGCGTGGAGGCTTTGCTCGCATCACTGACGGAAGCCGGACAGGCCCATGCAGCGCTCCGCAATCGCCATGCGTTCCACACGGCAGCGGTAGACGCCCTGCTGCCCGAACTCGACGAAGCTACCTCATCGCTTGCGTTGCAGAAAGCCCATTGCCAGTTCGTATCCTCCCAGGACGGCGAATCGCACAGCCAGATCGATCGTGCTTATCTGCTTCGGCAATGTCGCGAGCCCGTGCAGTTTTCCTCGGCGCTGCGGACGCTGGCAGCTGCATCGATCGATGTCTGTGTTGAACTGGGGGCCGGCAAGTCGCTGCTGGGTCTGGTGCGGCGGATGCTGCCGCATGCTGCCCTTCTGCCAACGGGCTCTGGAGCGGAGCGGCCGCAGGAGCGCCTGCTTCCCGCCACGCTGGCAGCACTGTGGCAATTGGGGGCGATGCTTCGCTGGCAAGCTTGGTTCGGCGGGCGGGGGCCAGTCATGGCACTCCCGAGTTACGCGTTCCAGCGTCAACGATACTGGCTGGACGAGACCGAGGCGGCTGCGATGGCGCCCGGCATCCCGGATTTTGCAGAGTGCCTGGCACGCGCGGGAATCAAGGACGTCGATTCGACGGGTCGCGCGCTGCTGCGTCGCTTCCATGCAGCGCTACGCGGTGAGCGATGGCTACCCGGCGGCTTGCTGTATCAGTTGGCGTGGCAGCCGGAGGCAGCCTTCGACCTGTTGCCGCCGACGGCTGTCCCCGAAGCCCCGTCACCGGCGCAGACAGAAAGCCTGTGTCTTTATCAGGCTTATGAGCGTGATCTTGAACGCCTGGCCGCCGACTATGTGCGAGCCATGTGGTTTGCTGCGAATCTTCATTGCCAGGTGCAGGATTTGCAGTCGGTGACGAAGCTTCTGCGGGTTCTGCCAAGGCTGAAACCACTGGTGCCGCGCCTGCTTGCCATGCTGGAGCAGGCTGGCTACCTGGTGCAGCGACATGGCTCGTTCGAGACGACCGAACAGGCGCGTGGCGCAGCCCCTCTCGAGGAGTGTATCGAGGCCTTTCAGGCCAGGCATGGCCGGCGGGTGGAGTTCCGTCTGCTACATCGCTGCGGGCTGGAGCTGGGAGCCGTATTGGCAGGCATGCGCAATCCGGTGCATCTTTTGTTTCCGGACAACAGTTTCGACGACGTTACCGAGTTGTATCGCGACGGGCCGGTTCTGAATGCGTTGAGCCAGAGCATGTGCGAGTGGCTGGAGACGTTGCTGGCTGCCTGCCCGCCAGGCCAGGGCCTGCGCATCCTGGAGATCGGTGGCGGCACTGGCGGTACGACCGCCCATGTGTTGCCGCGGCTGGTAGGACGGGACGCTAAATACTGCTTTACCGACGTTGGTCCCGCGTTCGTGACGCGAGCGCATCGCCAATTCGGGCATCTGCAGGGTTTCTCTGCATTGACCTTCGACCTTGAATCGGATGTCGATGGGTTCGTCGCCGGAGGTGCCAACGATCTAGTGATCGCGGCCAACGTCGTGCATGCGACCCGCGACATCGAGCGTTCTCTGCGGCGCGCGGCAAGCCAGTTGAAGCCGGGTGGATGGCTGGCGCTGGTCGAAGGAACCGAGCAGCAGGCCTGGGTCGATTTGACCTTCGGCCTGACCGATGGTTGGTGGTGTTTTGACCATGATCCATTGCGCGCGGACTATCCGTTGCTCGGCATCTCCGCTTGGCGGCAATTGCTGACGCGGATCGGTTTCGATGCCGTCCAAGTGGTCGATGGCCACCCGGGAAGCTCGCAAAAACTGGTTCTGGCGCGCTATGCCGGCTTGGCGAAACAATCGCCTGCGCGTCTACGGCACGTGCTGATCGGTGCCGATGCGATCTTGCGGCAAAGGCTGCGGGACGCCCTGATCAGGCTGGGCGCCGAAGCATCGGACTTGATCGATGCGCCCGACGGTCTCGGTCCGCTGGCTGAAACGGTCATGACGGGCATGACACCGGTCCGCATGCATGTTTTGGCTGGTCCGTACACGACAGATCTTCTCTCGACCTGCATGCGACTGGCCGAGCTTCTATCCTGGCCGCAGCGGCACGTTGACGCGCGTCTGCGCGTCTGGATTGCTACAGAGAAGGGCATTGCCGGTTCCGTCGGCCAGGGGTTGCTGGCCTTTGCCCGCGTTGCCAGCCTGGAATCCGGCCAGCATGGTATCGCGCGCGTGTTGTTCGATCCCGACGACGGCGACAGCCTGTGCCGGGCAGCCCAGGAACTGGAGCTTCCATCGGCGGCCCGTGAATGCCATTGGAGCGCGGCCGGGCGAAAGTTGCCACGTTTGCTTCCCATGGATGCCAATGCATCCACGATACCGGTGCTGTCCGACGCTCAGTATCTGGTGACAGGCGGCCTGGGCGGTGTCGGATTGGTGGTACTGCGCTGGTTGGCAGATCAGGGCGTGCGTCACATCCGGGTTTTCTCGCGCACAGGGATCGAGACAGCCGTGCAGCGGGATTTGGTGGCGGAACTGCGGGCACGGCAGGTTCGCGTCGTCGTCGATGTATTGGACCTTGCCGATGCCGGTGCCGTTGCTTCGGCGTTCGAGACCATCGCGAAGGATCCGGCGCCCTTGCGTGGAATCCTGCATCTGGCCGGCGTGATTACGGAACCGATGTCTGCAGGAGATCTTCGTCGCGCCGATTTCGAGCGCGTGTTTGCCGCAAAGGTCTTCGGTACGGCGAATCTCGATCGGCAGAGTCGAGCGTTGCCCTTGGATTTCTTCCTATGCTTCTCGTCGGGGGCTTCGGCCTGGGGCTTCAAGGGCCAAGCGCACTATGCCGCAGCCAACGGGTATATCGATGGGCTCATCGCCGAACGCAGGAGTCTGGGTCTATCCGGTACTTCCATCAACTGGGGTCATCTCCGTCCTGGCGGTATGGCCGCAGGCGAGGAAAGTCGCGCTGTGTTGGCAGGCTACGGCGTGCAGGCGATCGACTCGGAAGAGATTGTCGAAGTGCTGGCGGTAGCCACCCGAGACGACCCAGGTGGCATGGTGGTAGCCCGCAACGATTGGCCGCGCCTGCAGGCGTTGATGGCCAGTGCCGGAGAGGGGGCCTTGCTGGCGCACCTGGTCGGCAGGACCGCGCCGGTGGACACGTCTGCCGGCATGGTGCCCGAAGCCCCAATGCCGGCCGCTTGGCGGGCGCGGCTGAGCGGGCTGAGCATGCGCAAGCAGGAAGCGCTGGTGGAAGCGACGGTGATGCCGTTGCTTGCTTCCGTATTGAACGTGTCCGATATCCGTCACCTGTCGATGGATGATGGCTTTCAGGCCATGGGTGTGGATTCTCTGATGGCCCTGGAATTTCGCCAGCGGATCGAACGCGAGTTTCAGCTTAACTTGCCAGCCACAATGATTTACGACTGGCCTAGCCCGGTGAGCCTGGTGCGACATCTGCTCGACATGCTGAGAAAGGAAGCATGCGGAGTGGATGCACATGACTCGCCAGAGACCTGCTTGGCCGGGCTGGCAGCCGAGCGTCAAGTCGGTTCGGACGTGCTCCTTTTGGACGAGTTGGAGGCATCCCTGGAGCGCGAGCTTAGGAATCTGCCTGACCTTGCAGGAGAGCAGCGGTGAGCGAGACCCCGCCTGTCGGTAGCCGCGAGGCGAACCTGATCGAACAGTCGCTGCGTGCATTGCGCCAGCAGCGCCAGCGCGTTGCCGAACTGGAAGCGGCGTGGCACGCGCCGGTAGCGGTAGTTGGCATGGCCTGCCGCTTTCCCGGTGCGGAAGATCTCGACGCCTATTGGCGCTTGCTTGCCAATGGCGTCGATGCCATCGGGCAAATCGATCCGATGCGTTGGGAATTGCCGGCCCAGGCTGGCGGCGAGGAAGCCGGTATGCCGGGGCGCCACGCAGGGCTGTTGGACCGCCCGGGCGATTTCGATGCCGAGTTCTTTGGTATTTCGCCTCGTGAGGCACGCAGCCTGGATCCACAACAGCGTTGGGCCCTCGAATGCGCTTGGCACGCGCTGGAGGATGCCGGCATTCGCGCCGAAGATCTGCGGGGCACCAGGTCGAGTGTGTTCATCGGTGCAACGGCACGCGATTACGCGGCAAGGCTGCAGGATCGCCAGGACGAGTCGCCGATCGATGCCTATTATGTCTCGGGCAATTCCCTGAATTTCATCGCCGGTCGACTGGCCTACCAGCTTGGCTTGAACGGATCGGCAATGGCGGTGGATACCGCTTGTTCCTCCGGCCTGACGGCCGTGCACCTTGCCATGCAGTCGCTCCGTCGCGGTGAGTGTGGCCTGGCCCTGGTCGGCGGTGTCAATATCGTCCTGGCACCGGAAGTCACCGAGGCATCGAGTCGTTCCAACCTGCTTGCCGCCAACGGACGCTGCAAAGCGTTCGATGCCTCTGCCGATGGCATCGTGCGCGGCGAGGGTTGCGGCATGCTGGTGTTGATGAGCCTGAGCCAGGCCGTGCATGAAGGAAGGCCTGTGTTGGCGGTGCTGCGCGGTTCGGCGATCAACCAAGATGGCGCCAGTTCGGGCCTCATGACGCCAAACGGCGCCGCCCAAGTCGCCGTCATGCGTGCCGCATTGGAGGATGCTGGCGTCACGCCTGAGCAGATCGACTATGTAGAAGCGCACGGGACGGGCACGGCGCTCGGCGATCCGATCGAACTGCGGGCGTTAAGCGAAGTGTTCGCGTCACGTACGAGGCCACTGTGGGTCGGATCGGTCAAGACCAACATCGGACACCTGGAGTCGGCTGCAGGCATTGCCGCGTTGATCAAGGTCGTCTTGTCGATGCGTGCTGGTCAGTTGCCCCGGCATCTGCATCTGACAAAGCCGACGCCGCATTTCGATTGGGCGGGCACGCTGTTGAAGGTGCCAACCGAGCATCGGGCTTGGCCGCTGCAGGCGAACGAGTGCCTGGCAGGAATCAGCGCGTTTGGTGGAAGCGGCAGCAACGCCCACGTGATCGTGTCGCAGGCACCGGCGGTGCGGGCGGATGAAGCCGACGAGGAACCGATGCTACTGGCTATGACGGCCAAGTCACCGACGGCGCTGCGGGAGTTGCAGAAACGCTGGCTTTTGGCGCTGGAATCGGCGACGCCAGAAGCCACGCGCGCGCTATGCGCCAAGGCCAACGGCGGACGGGCACGACTGGATTACCGCTCCGTTTGTATGGGGAGCGACGATACGCTGCTAAGGGCCGCGTTGCAGTCCTTGCTCAATGGAGATGGTGGAGCGTCGGTGGCATGGACTGGCCAGGCGCCGGCCGGCAGGCGCAGTGTGGCGTTCCTGTTTTCAGGGCAGGGTGCGCAATACGCTGGCATGGGACGTTCGCTGAGGGCTGGCAATTCCGCGTTTGCCGCCGAAGTGGCGCGACTGGCTCCGGTGTTCAAGGAAGCTGTCGGCATTGACCTGGACGACCTGTTCGGTGCCGAAGCGGATACTTTGATGGGCAACACCCGTTTTGCCCAGCCAGCCTTGTTCTTGCTGCAGTATGGATTGCTGCAATCCTGGGCCGCACTCGGAGTACGACCCGACCTGGTGCTGGGGCACAGCGTCGGTGAAATCGCGGCGGCCTGCGCGGCCGGCGTGTTCGACTCAGCCACTGGACTCCGGCTTGCCGCAGCCCGCGGCCGATTGATGGACGAATGCTGCGAGGCCGGCGCGATGCTCGCCGTCGCGGCAGAGACCGCGCGGGTGCGAGAGCTGCTTTTTGCGCATCCAGAGGTGTCGATCTCTGGAATGAACAGCGAAACGCAGACGGTCGTGGCCGGTCCGGTCGCCGCTGTAGAGGCGCTTCAAGCTGATCTGGCAGCGGAGCGGATTCGCGCCGCTCGACTGGGTGTGTCGCATGCCTTCCACTCCGCCATGATGGAGCCCATGCTGCCTGCCTTTGCCCGGCACGTCGCCGGACTGGACCTGCACGAGCCGACCGTCGAGCTGATTTCCTCGCGGACGGGGCGACTAGCGACGAAGGAACTGACCGATGTGGGCCATTGGCTCGCGCATGCGCGCGAACCGGTGGCATTCACTGCAGCGTTGGGGACCTTGGCTGCCGAGAAGGTCGATATCCTGATCGAAATTGGCCCCGGCAATACACTGATTTGTCTCGCGCGTCAGGCTGGTTTGACCCAGACGGCCGTGCCCAGCCTGATGAAAGCAAACGAAACGGAGGCTTTCGCATCGGCGCAGGCCGAGGTGTTTTGTGCTGGCTTGAATCTGGATTGGCCCGGTAGCGGCCGCCCGTACGTGCGTGCGCCGATGTATCCGTTCCAGCACAAGACGTACTGGCCCGGGGCAGGCCATGCGCTGCGCGGCGGTGGGCGTGTCCTGCCCCACCGCGTGTGCTGGTCCTGGCAGGCCAAATCGGTGCCTGCCAGCGATCAGCGCGTCAGCTTCGAAGTCTTGTGCGATCCTGCGGTGCCGCTCGTCATGCCGGCGTGTTTGAGCCAGCAGGATAGTCAGGCGCCAGTCGGACATATGCTCGATCTGCGTTTTCTGGAGCACCGCACCTATGGCCTGCGCAGGTCGCTTATGCTGTTGGCGGCCTCCTACCAGCGTTTTCTCCAGCAGGACCCAAAAGGCATCTATTGGGTTCTGCTGCCCGGTGCAGGTGAAATCGACGGTGAGGACGCCGTCGCCGTGGAGGCATTGGCCTCTTTTGTCGCTTCCTTGAGTTGGCAGGCACAAGCGAGCATCGCTTGTCTGACTGGCGTCGACGCAGCCGGCTTGGCCAGGTCCGATGTCCAAGCCCTGCTTTCGACGAGTGCGGAGCACATCCAGGCAGAGCCTCGCTGGCGTGTTGCGGAGGATGCGGTGTTGGTGCCGCGCCTGCGAACCGCAACGACGCGGAAGTTGTCATTGGAACGCCGTCGGCCGGCCGATGTTGTCCTGGTCACCGGCGGTTTTGGCGATATCGGCTTGGGCTTGCTGGAAGCTTTGTCGGTACGCGATCACGGTTGCCTGATCGTGCTGTCGCGGCAACCTGAAGCAGCATTGCCGACTTCCAAGCGTGAGCGCCTGCAAGCCATGCGCACTGCAGGCGCTCGGATCGTGTCGATGAACGTGGACCTTGCCAATCCACCGGCATTGGCGTCGGCGGTCGAGCAAGCGCACGGGTACGGCCAGCGCATCACCGACGTCTACCATCTCGCGGGGCAATTGGCCGCCAGTTCGTTGGATGACGCCCAATCGGACGCGCATCTGGATGCGATGCTGGGTGCCAAGCTAGATGGGGCGATGCAACTGCACTTGCTGACGGCGGTTGATGAGCCTGAGCAATTCGTGTTGGTCGGCTCGGCTGCCGGCACCTGGGGCAGTCCTTCTCATGCGATCTATGCGTGCGCCAATGCCGGCCTCGCTGGCCTCGCGGCGTGGCGCCGCCGGCAAGGAATGCCGGCCAGCTACCTGGCATTAGGCCCCGTTGCCGATACGCGGATGGCGGGGGGGACGGAGGGTCACCAACTGGCCGCCGCGGGTCTGCAATCCATGTCCATCCACGATGTGGTTGGTGCATTGCTGGCGACGGAATCGGGCATAGACATGGATGAGGAGGTCCTGGTTTCGGCAGCTTGGCCCCAGTTTCGCGATACCTGCCACAGTGCGCATCCGTTCGCCTGGTTCGACGACATGGTCGCCGTGCCCACTCCGCCCAATCCGGCGGCGAGTCTCCAGGCCGGGGATGACGGCCTGCTGGCGCGCCTGCGTGCGCAGGCTCCTGGCCCGCGATTGCTGGTGTTGCAGGACTTGGTGCGAACGATTGCGGCGCAGGTCCTGGGCTTGTCCAAGCGGGAGCTGCCGTTGGACAAGCCACTGCTCGAGATAGGCATGGACTCCGTGCTTGCCATCGACATCCGCAATCGCCTGAGCAAGACGTTTGCACGGCATTTGCCCGGGACCGTCGTATTCGAGCACGGCAATTGCGCCGCCCTCGCTGGACATCTGGCGCAATCGCTGTTTGAACCGGACCCGGCCCCGCCTGTTGCTCCATCATGGACGGGCGCCCACGACGAACCCATCGCCATCATAGGTGCCTCGGCTCGCATGCCTGGTGGTGCCGACTCGTTGTCCGCGTACTGGCAGAACCTGTTGAACGGGGTCGACGGCATCGTCGATGCCCCCAGCCAGCGCTTCGACCTGGATGCCTGGATGAGCACGTGCAATCCAGAGCGTCCCTACACGATGGCTTTCGGTGCGTTAGCCCATGTCGAGCAGTTCGACGCAGCCGTGTTCGGTATAGGCCCGCGCGAAGCGAAACTTCTGGACCCCCAGCAACGGCTGGTGCTGCAAGGGACATGGCATGCCCTGGAGCAGGCCGGCATCGACCCGATGTCATTGCGCGGCAGCAAGGCCGGGGTATTCCTGGGAGTAGCCG
Organism: Frateuria sp. Soil773; assembly: GCF_001428405.1. Classification (GTDB taxonomy): domain Bacteria; phylum Pseudomonadota; class Gammaproteobacteria; order Xanthomonadales; family Rhodanobacteraceae; genus LMSL01. Next base: position 34,381 of record NZ_LMSL01000036.1, on the reverse strand, counting down.
ACAACGAGTACCTGCCCTTGCTGCGCCAGCACATGGATCTGACGCCAGATCTGGCCTATCTCGGCACGGGCAGCAAGCTGAACGTGATTGCCGGCCGCGTATCCTATGTATTCGGCCTGCAAGGGCCCAGCATGGCCATCGATACTGCGTGTTCCTCGTCGGCGGTGGCAGTCCACTTGGCCTGCCAAAGCCTGCGCTCGGGCGAAAGCGAGCTGGCGCTTGCCGGTGGCGTCAATCTGATCCTGGATCCTTCGACGTTTGCCTCGCCGTGCAAGGCGAACATGCTGGCCCCCGACGGGCGCTGCAAGAGTTTCGACCGCAGCGCCGATGGCTATGTGCGCGCCGAAGGGTGCGGCATCGTGGTTCTGAAGCGGCTCTCCGATGCAGAGAGGGACGGCGATCAAGTACTGGCACTGGTCCTGGGCTCGGCCTTGAATCAGGACGGCCGAAGCAGTTCGTTGACGGCGCCGAACCCGGCAGCGCAGCAGCAGGTCATCGAAGCTGCCTTGGCGCAGGCAGGTGTGCATGCCGATGCCATCGATTTGATCGAGGCCCACGGTACTGGCACGACCCTGGGTGATCCCATCGAATGGCAAGCCCTGGCTAGGGTCTTCGATCGCCCGACGCGCAACAAGCCATTGTGGGTGGGGTCGGCCAAGAGCCTGATCGGACATGCCGAGGCGGCGGCCGGCATCGCCGGCCTGTTGAAACTGGCCATGTCGCTGCAGTCGGGAAGCATCCCGGCGAATCGGCATTTCCAGCAAATGAATCCACAAGTCGCGGAGATCGGCGCCACGCACCTACGGGTTGCCGGAATGCAGGCGGCACTGCCGGATGCGGGTGTTCGCCTGGGCGGCATCAGCTCTTTCGGATTTTCGGGAACCAATGCCCATCTGCTGTTGGCTTCCGCACCAGAGATTCTCCGGCCTGGGCCTCGCCCATTGCCGATTCTATGCCTGGCTGCCGCCGATACAGATGCCTTGTCGGCATTGAGCGAGCGCTGGGTGGCAGCCCTGGCTGCCTGCGGTGACGACACCGACTCGTATCTGGCGTTGTGCGCAACCAGCCGCCTAGGCCGCTGGTCCGGGCCGGCGCGTGCTGCCATTGTCGCGACCAGCGCCGATGAGGCGCTCGCTTCACTGGCCAGCATGGAGCTGCATGCTCCCGCGATCGCCACGGATTCCGAGCAAGGCCTTGCGATCGAGCTGGACCTTTTCGACATCGACACCAGCCGTGCCATCGTAAAGATGCTCAAGCTGTCGCCGCAGTCCGGAGGCGACTGCTTCGTCCAGGAAGCGGCAACGCTCGCGGTAGCCCTACGCCTGCGTGAGCTGGGAGTGGCGGTACACACCTGGTTGCAGGGGACGGCGCCGCTCCCAGTACTGGCTGCGGTAGCTGCTGGTCTGCAGGGCGAGGCCGCCCAGCGTTGGCTACGAGGCGAAGCGCTGCCCATGCCGGACGCGGGCGCGGTCCATGCGCGTGTCCTGGACCGCCATGGCCGGTCCTTGAATGAATCCTTCGCGCAAGCCGGTTTCTGGAAGCGGGCGACTGGTTTCCAGTCGAGCGCACCTAACACCGATGCGAGCATACCTCTGAGCGCTCGCAGTCTGGGCAGCATGGTCGCGCCGGCTCTGGCGGCGGCGCCCGATGCATTCGATTGGTACTTGCTTGCAGGCGCATTTGTCGCAGGTTTTCCAGTGCGCTGGCCGGATGCCGGTGCGCGGCGCTCGACGAATGCGCCGCTATACCCCTTTGCCGGCACGCGCTATTGGCCGCATGAGCAGCAGGTTCTGGTGCCCACGCAGCCTCCGATGGCAGTCATTTGCGGGTATTACGCGATCGGTGAGCGACTGAGCCTGCCGCGGTCGGCCGAAATACGCTTCAGGCGCCGATTCACCGCGCAATCGCCGGCCTACGTGGACCACCATCGACTGCTGGGAACGGTAGTGGTGCCGGCAGCATCGCACTTGTCCATGGTGCTTTGCGCATGGAAGTCAGCAGGTGGCGCCTGGCCTTGCACGATCGAAGATGTCCGCTTGCTGAGCCCGTTGGTACTGCACGACCGGGGAGCCCGCTGGGTGGAACTTATCCTGACGCGTTCCGGATCCCACTATGGCGTGGAGCTGGTCAGTTGCGACGAGGCGAACGGGGACGACGAGCATGCCTGGGTTACGCACATGCGTTGCCTGGTGCGCGCAGGGGCTATTGGAGGACCAGCTCCCGCAGATGCCGCCGAGGTTACGGCGACTTGGCAAGAGACGATTTCCCGCGAATCGTTCTATGCCCAGTTCTGGGAGCACGGCTACACCCTTGGCGACTCCTTCCGCTGGTTGGGCCAGGGTTGGGTCCGTGGCGAGGAAACGGTCCGCCAGATGTCCTTGCCGGTATTGCCGGACGCGTTGGACGCCTTCGAGCTATATCCGGGGTTGATCGATACATGCTTCTCGGTACTCAGCAGCGGCCAGCTCGACTGGACGACGCAACACGATGCCGATCACATATTCATACCAGTCAGTATCGAGCGACTGGAGTTTTACGGTTGGCATGCCGGTTACGAACAGGCCTGGGCCCACGCACGTGCCCGACAGCAGCCGGTTGCCGAGGGCGCTCGCGCTCGCGAAGACATCTGCCTGTTCGAAGCCGATGGCCATGTCGTTGCCAGGATCGCGGGATTCGAAACGCGCCGAGCCCAGCGCGAAGCGTTGAAGCTGGGCTATCGCGATTCGGTTCGAGACTGGCTGTATCAGACGGCTTGGCAGGACGTGGCGCAGGGTAGCGACATGCCGTCTGAAGGGCAGGTCGGATGGCTGGGGGCCGAAGGGTTGCCGAGCGGCGCGGGTACATCGCAAGAAGGCATGTTTGAGCACCTGCGTTGGCACTTGCCCTGGCCTTCGGCCGACGCCGAAGACGCCGGTGCCATGCAGGTCTGCCTGGATACGATGACGCGGCACCTGAGCAGCGATCCGGTCGAGCGACTCGTGATCTCGGTGCCGGATGTATGCAGTCCGGGCAGTGGCAGGCCGTGGTGCCGCCTGAGGCAATTGCTTGAAATCTGGCAGCGGCTGCTGACCCTCGAGCTGTGCCCGATGCCTCGTCTGTTGATATTGACGCGACGCGCGCAGCATTGGCCGGATAGCGAGTCGGGAAGCTCGCCGCTGGCTGCCGCAGTCTGGGGCTTTGCACGTACCTTGCAGGTTGAACACCCCGAGCTCGACCTGCGTGTGCTCGATATGGATGCCAGTGCGACTCAGGACGAACTGTTGCACGCCCTCCGGCACGTGCTGAGCGTGACGAGCGACGAGCGACTGTGGGCATGGCATCAAGGCCGGCTTCAGGTGCCCCGGCTGGAGCGCTACAAACCTGCACGCAGCCACGGTGAACTGCAGATACGCAAAGATGCCCGCTACTTGGTCACCGGCGGTCACGGCGGCATCGGCCAAGCCCTTGTGAATCATCTGATCGAACAGAATGCAGGTCGGGTGCAGGTGCTGGTGCGTCGCCCCAATCCGGTCATGTTGGCGTCCTGGCAGAACAAGAGCGGCCAGGGCGGTACCCACGTCGAAGAGATCGTGGTTAACGACGGCATACCGGAGGACCTTGGCTCGGATGCCATGCCGATCGGAGGGATCTTCCATGCCGCCGGCACCACGGCAGACGCATTGGCGCTCCAGACCTGCGTGGACGATCTGGATGCCGTATTGGGGCCGAAGTGGGAGATCGCCGAAGCGTTGCTGGCCTTGGCGGATCGTTGCCGCCCCGGCTTCGTGGTGCTGTTCGGCTCGATGGCGGCCACGCTGCCCGCTCAAGGGCAGTCCGCCTATGCTGCCGCGAATGCAGCTCTGGAGAGCTTTGCCGAGCAATTCCAACGGCAAGGGATCGCGGCCATCGCCATTGGCTTCGGGCCTTGGGGCGAAGCTGGCATGACGGCAAGGCTCGGTACGGCCTATGGCAAGCGCCTTGCCGACATGGGGCTGCAGCCGTTCGGTTTGACCCAGGGATTGCACGTGCTCGGACAGTTGGCGCAGGAATCGCGTCCCGCCCTATTGGCGGCGGCGATCGATTGGTCCCGATTCATGGTCCACCGCAACGAGTATGCGGGTAGCCCATTGCTGTCGGCCTTCCGGGAAGGGGCTCAAATGGCGACATCCGCGGAAGTCGGCGGCCTGCGTGTCAGTTTGCAGCGACTGCCGAGCGGGCAACGGGCAACCGAGATGGAGAAGGCGCTGCGGATCGCGATCGCTTCGGTGCTGGGCTTGGCCGGTCCGGAGCAGGTGGGCCGCCAGCGTCGGCTTTTCGACCTGGGCCTGGATTCGATGGCCGCCATGGATCTGCGCGAAATACTTCAGAAAAAGTTGGATCTGAAGCTGCGCGCGACGGTGTTGTTCGATTACCCGAGCGTGGAGGCGTTGGGAAGCTTTCTGCTTTCCGAGTTGTTCGTCGATGCCGTGCAGGAAACCGGTGCCCCTTCTTTCAAAACCGCTGTCGCGCTGGATCTGGATGCACTCAGCGACGCCGAGGCGGAGGCATTGCTGTTGATGGAGCTCAGGGAGTGACGGTGGTGAAGGAAACCGATGTGCAGGCTGCTCAGGTGGCGAACGCCGGCACTCAGTCGACGATCAAGCAGGCTCTGCTGAAGATAACGGAGCTGAAACAGCGCATCCAGGAACTGGAATCGCCGACCGGTGTGCCGGTGGCGATCGTTGGTGCCGGCGTGCGCGCGCCTGGAGGCATCGATTCACCCGAGTCGCTCTGGACGTTTCTGCGACAAGGCCGGTGCGCAGTGTCCGAGGTGCCGATCGATCGATGGGACGCCGCTGCCCTGTTCACCGCCGAGCCCGGTACTCCAGGCACGGTCTACACGCGACACGGCTCTTTCATCCCGGGAATCGATCAGTTCGATCCCGCCTTTTTCAACATTTCCGGGCGTGAGGCGGAACAGATCGATCCGCAGCAGCGCCTGCTGCTGGAGACGACGTGGGAGGCGCTGGAAAACGCCAGCATCGCTCCGACTAGCCTGCTCGGCCAGTCTTGCGGCGTGTTCGTCGGCATGATGAACCAGGATTACGCAGACTTCTGCACCGGACCGGGTACGTCTGCCAGCGTGGCCTCGGGGCGGCTGGCTTATGTATTTGGCGTCCACGGGCCGACGCTGACAGTCGACACTGCCTGCTCCTCGGGTCTGGTAGCGCTGCATTTGGCCTGCAAGGCGCTGGCGCGCGGCGAGTGCGAGATGGCCATCGTTGCGGCGGTGAACCTGCAGATCACAGCCAAGATGACGCTGGCTGAATGCGAGGGGCGCATGCTCTCGCCGGATGGCATCTGCAAGACTTTCGACGCAGGCGCTGACGGTTTTGGCCGCAGTGACGGTTGCATCACGCTGGTGCTGCGGACAGCCGACCAGGCAGCGCGGCGGAACGATCGCATGCTTGCGATCGTTCGCGGCTCGGCCGTTAACCACGATGGCGCAAGCGGCGGCTTGACGGTTCCCAATGGACCAGCGCAGGAACAAGTGCTTCTGGCCGCGTTGAATGACGCGGCATTGCAGGCTGGAGACATCGACCTGATCGAAGCGCACGGCACAGGTACGCCCCTGGGCGACCCGATCGAGCTGAATGCGATCGAGGCGGTCTACGGCAACCATCGTGGACGTCCTTTGCTGGTTGGTTCGGCAAAGACAAATTTTGGACACATGGAGGCCGCGGCAGGCTTGATGGGTGTCCTGAAAGCGGCGTTGGCCGTCACGTATGGATATGTCCCGGCGCACCTGCACTTACAAGAGCCGAATCCGCATTTCGATTGGCAAAGCTCCTGCATCCAGGTACCACTTGCGACGATGCCCTGGCCGACCACCGGCCAGTTGCGGCGCGCTGCGGTCAATGCGTTCGGCATCAGCGGCACCAATGCCCATGTGATCATCGAACAGGTTGCCCAGGCCGCTGCCGTCCATGTGGAGCACCCCAAGGCGGCGACCGTACTCAAGCTCAGCGCTCGCACGAAGGCGGCGCTGCGCGATTCGGCCGCGCGCTTGGCGGCATTCTTGGCTAATGCCGAGGCGAGCAATCCACAACTCGCGCGAACCTTGAATCTCGGCCGGGCCGACTTCGAGCATCGCCTTGCTTTCGTCCATCGCCATGGCGACGAGTCGGTGTCGGCACTGCGGGCGTTTACGGAGGGGGGCGACAGCGAGTGGTTGGCGCAAGGCGAGGTAGAGGCCGGGCAAACCCGCAAGCTGGCGTGGCTTTTTACAGGCCAGGGCTCGCAGTATGCGGGCATGGGACGGGTGCTGTACGACGACGAGCCCCGCTTCCGGGCCGCACTTGACGAGGCCGGCCTGGCCTTGCAACCGCATCTGGGCATGGCGGTTCGAGACCTCCTGTTCGATGGCGGCAGCACGAGCCTCGACGATACCCGTTATACCCAGCCGGCCTTGTTTGCGTTGCAATATGCGCTCGGCAAGTTCTGGCTAGGCATGGGGTTGCAGCCCGATGTGCTGGTCGGCCACAGCGTGGGCGAATTCGCGGTTGCTTGTCTGGCCGGAGTCTTCAGCCTCGAAGATGCTGCCCGGCTCATTGCGGCTCGCGGTCGCCTGATGGATGAATGCTGCGCCCCAGGCGCAATGGCTGCTGTGCTGGCGCCGCTGACCCGCGCGCAGATCGAGCCGTGGCAGGGCAAACTGTCCATCGCCGCCTTCAACGGCCCGGCCAACACCGTCATCTCGGGCGAACCGGAAGCCGTTTCTGCATGGCAGGAGTCCTTGCGGTCCACCGGTGTCCAGGTGCAGGCGTTGAACGTTTCGCATGCCTTTCATTCGCCGATGATGCGGCCGATGCTCTCGGCCTTTGCGGACGTCGCGGAGGGAGTGACCTACCACGCGGCGCAATGGCCCATCGTTTCGACGCTGACTGGTCGACGCGAAGAGGGGACGATGAGCTGCGCCGATTATTGGGTGCGGCACGTTTCGCAACCGGTCCGGTTTGCCGATTCGGTCTCGACCTTGTGCGCCGAAGGCGTGGACGCCACTCTGGAGATTGGCCCGCAAGGCACGCTGACAGCCATGTTGCGTCGTTGCCCGGGCACCGGCGGTATGGCGTCGTACGTGTCGCTCCGCAAGGGGGCGGCCGATACGCTGGATACGCATCGCACGCTGGCCGGACTGTATGCGCTTGGTTGCAATCTGGATTGGAAGGCAATCAATTCCAGTTCCGTGTTGCCGGTCTGGGCGCCAACTTATCCGTTCCAGCGTCAGAGCTACTGGATCGCTGGGAGCCCGAAAGTACCAACGCGCGGCAATCTGCAGAGTACGGGCTATAACGCGGTCTGGCGGGAACATGCTCTGCCGGAAGCCATCGTGGCCCAGGAGCAGCGTATCGCGGTGTTGGGCAGCAAGGGCGACCTGGCCGCCTGGTTGCCGTTGTTGCAGGGTGGAGCAGAACACCCCTTGACCCCGCTGCAAATCGAGCTGCCCGACATCTGGGAAGATCTGCTCGAGCAGGCCGACAGCACGGATGTCGTCTATCTGGATGATTCGGTGGCTTGCACAGGCCCCTTGCTGCGAGCCATGCAGACGGCTCTGCGTCGCGGCATCCGATTTTGGTCGGTACGCGTGAGCGACGATCCCGATATCGCGCCCCCAAGCATGAACCAGGCCATGCTGCAGGTTGCGGCGACGGAGATGCAGAAATGCTGGGGCGCGGCCATTACCGTGGCGCAAGCGGATCACGACCATGCCGATGCGATTCTGCAGGAACTGCGTACGCAAGCCGGCGAAGACCAGATCTTCTGGCAGGGCCGTGTGCGCCGGGTCCGGCGGATAGCGGTCGAACGACTGGCAACCGGACAACTCGAAGCGCTCGATCCGGATGCCTGCTATTGGGTTACCGGCGGGCTGGGTGACCTGGGGTTGGCATTGGCATCGGCCCTCATCGAACGCGGCGCGCGCAATCTGGTGCTGATCAGCCGGCGTGGCGAACGTGGCTGCGATGAACGCGTCGGGCATCTGCTGCAAGCATGGCGCGCGCGCGGTATCGCCCTCGATGCGCCGGCGCTGGACATTACGGATGCGTCGGGAGTGCGGGCACTGATGCTTGCCTCGGGTACCAAGCTGCGCGGGTTGGTCCATGCGGCAGGCATCGAGGATTTCTGCGAACTGGCCGACCTGGACGAGGCGCGGTTAGAGCGAATGCTGTCGGCCAAGGTTGACGGTTTGCAGGCGCTGGCGTCGCAGTTGCCTTGGTCACGGCTGGATTTTCTGGTGGCGATCACGTCGATGTCGGCGCTCTGGGGCGGGCAGGGCAGTCTGCATTACGCCGCTGCAAACGCCTGGCTGGAATCCTGGATCGGCTGGGCGCGATTGCAGGGCCTGCCATGCGCTGCGCTGCGGCTGGGCCCGGTGCTAGGCGCCGGCATGGTCGATGGCGCGCGCGCGGAGCAACTGGCTCGGATCGGTCTGTTGCCCCTATCCAGGATGGCAGCGCTGAGCCTGCTAGATGCCGCCTTGCGCGGAGAGCGCGCTGTCTTGACCAGTTGCGAACTGGATCTGCCGCGATTCCTCGCCGCGATGCAAGCACGCAGGGGGCGGCCGGTCTTTGGTGGACTTGTGCCGGCCAGTGCGGGCGATGAGCCTGCGGTGGCGACTGAAGCATGGCGCACATTGTCGCCCGAGCAATTCCAAAACCGTCTCTGGGATCTGCTGGAGCGAACGCTTCGTGCAGTGCTGCGTTTGCCGGATGCCGTCGAGATCGGCATCGGCACATCGGTGCAGCAGTTGGGGGTGGATTCCTTGCTTGCCATCGAACTGCGCGATCACCTGTCGGCAGCGTTCGGTCTGGCCTTGGCAAGCACCTTCGTGTTCGACCACGGCACGCCCAAGGCCATGGCGCGAGCGCTGACCGATCTGTTGAGCGGCGACCGACCGGAGCAGGGTCGGGACGCCACCGAAGATGTGCGCGAGGGGTCGATCGCAGTGGTCGGCGTGGCGTGCAGGTTTCCTGGCGGCGCCAATGACCCCGAATCGTTCTGGGCATTGCTGAAGGAGGCGCGCTGCGCGATCGACGATATGCCTGCGCGTCTGCGCGCGCACCGTTTCCATCATGCCGACCCGGACACTCCAAATCACGCCTATTCGATGAGCGCTGGCTTGATCGATGACGTCGAGCTCTTCGCGGCGCCATTCTTCGGGATCTCACCGCGAGAAGCCCTCTGCATGGACCCGCAGCAGCGATTGGTGCTGGAAACCGCCTGGGCAGCCATTGAGCGGGCTGGCTGGCACCCGGATGACGATTCGATGCGCTCGACCGGAGTCTTCGTTGGCGTTGGCAGCAACGAATACGCCGACTTGTTGATGCAGGACGCTTCGGTCAACGAGTTCATGGGGCACGTACCAACCGGCAATGCGCTCAATGCCATCGCAGGCCGCGTTTCCTTCACCTTCGACTTCGAAGGCCCATGCATGGCCATCGATACCGCATGCTCGTCATCCCTGGTGGCAATCCACGAAGCCATCGGGGCATTGCGACGGGGCGATTGCGGGTTTGCGTTGGCCGGCGGCGTCAATCTGGCACTGAAGCCCGAAAGCTTTGTCATGCTGTGCAAAAGCAAGATGCTTAGTCCGAGCGGGCGTTGCAAGTCCTTCGACGCCGAGGCCGATGGTTATGCACGCGGCGAAGGCTGTGGAATGTTGGTGCTTCGCCGCCTCGAAGAGGCCGAGCGCGATGGCGATCCGATATTGGGGGTCATACATGGCTCGGCGGTCAACCAGGACGGCCGCAGCAGCAGCCTGACAGCGCCCAACGGTACGGCGCAGCAACGGGTTCTGCGTGCCGCCCTGGCCGATGCCAGGTTGTCTCCCGACACGGTGTCCTACGTGGAGGCACACGGCACGGGGACTCCATTGGGCGACCCCATCGAGATGCATGCGCTGGCTGCCGTCTATGGGAGTTCGGACCAGCGCAAAGCGCCATTGCTGGTCGGGTCTGTCAAATCGAACCTGGGCCATCTTGAAGCGGCGGCGGGCATCGCGGGCGTCATCAAGGTGCTGCTGATGCTTGAACGGCGGATATTGGTGCCAAGCGTGCATTTCCGTGCCCTGAACCCAAGGATCGAGCTGGATTCCGAGCGTGTGCGCGTCTGCGCCGATGTCGAACCATGGAGCGGACAGGGGAAGCTGGTCGCAGGTGTCAGTTCGTTTGGATTCAGCGGCACCAACGCACATGTGCTGATTGGCAGCCACGATGCATTGGATGCAGTGGGTCCGCCCAGCGGGGGCTCCGCAGTCCTGCCGTTCGTGCTGTCCGCCCGTTCGGACGCAGAGTTGCGCGCCTATGCCGGAGAGATGGCAAGGGCCATCGACGCGCTGAGCGACGACATCTACCTACAGGCAATTTGCGCCAGCGTCCATACAGCGCGAAGCGACCTGGGCGACTGGCGCCTGCTGGTGGCGGTGTCGTCACGTGGCCGACTGGTCGAGGCGCTGCTCGCGGTAGCTGACGGCCACGAACATGCCCATGCTTTGATTTCGCGGGAGAAAAGGCGGCGACGCGGTACCGGGACGCCAAAGCCGATGCAGACGCTTGGCCTGCTGACGGGTCTTTCCGAGCCTTGGCAACGACTGGCTTCGGAATGGCTGCAAGGCTTGCCGGTCGCCTGGCCTCGCGCCGCCGGAATGCGCCGCGTGGCGCTACCGAGCTATCCGTTCGAACGTCAGCGGTACTGGCCTCGAGTCGGAAACGCGAACCGATCCGCGGCCGACTCCGGTTTGCGACGCCTGTCCTTGCTGGCAGAGAATGGCGCGGTCTATGAACAAGCTGTGGACGCGTCAGTACCGGCGCATGTCCGAGACCATCGGATTTTTGGCGAAGTGCTGCTCGCAGGAGCGTCGCATGTTGCCGCGGTGCTGCGCGCCGCCCTCCAAGAATGGCCGACGCAATGCGTGCAGCTCGACGATCTGGCCTTCGAGCAGGCGCGCACACTGATCGGCGAGCAGTGCCGTTGGCAGATTGCCTTGAGCCCGGCCGGCGATGCCTGGCAGGCAGAGTCCTGGACGCAGGTCGTCGACGAGCCGCCGGCGACGCCGGTTCGCCACTTCAGTGCACGCTTGCGTTGGCCGGCCTTGCCCGGCGAGTACGGCGGCATGCCGTTACCTGATACCTCCCCGAGCCTGTTTGGCCCAAATCTGTACCGCGACATGCAAGCCCTGGGCTATCACCTCGGCGATTCATTCCAATGGCTCGACACGGGCTGGCTGCTGCCGGATCAGCAGAGCTTATGGGCCTTGCGTGCGCCGGTGCTGCCGGAGCCCTGGGCCGACTACCCCATTTATCCTGGCCTGATCGATTCCTGCTTCCATGCCATCGGTGAACGGATGCAGAGCAACGAACCGGCCGGGAGCGAATGGATCTTCGTGCCGTTCTCGGTGCAATCGCTCACGTTGTACGCCCCCGTTCCCGAAGGCCAACGCCTGTATTGCCGTGCTTGGTTGGACGATTCCACCAAGGCCGACGTGGGACAGGCCAGCGGTGGCGCCGCGCTTTTCGATGAACGGGGGCGATTGCTGCTCGGTGTGGAGCGCTTTCGCGCCCGTCGGGCTCGACGCAACGCCCTGCACGGCGATGCGAAGGAGGTTGTGCAGCCACGTGTATATCGATGGCGGGAATTGCCTTTCGTGGCTTCGCCTTCCCGCTCGATTTCCGAACTGGGGGCCACGGTCGTGGCAGGAGCGGGCGGCGGCGTCGCGCAGCTCGTGGCGCATTTGGCCTCACGCGGGGTACCTTCGGTATCCCACTGGGCCTCGATTCGCGCTGGGGAAACAAGCCTGACGGATGCCGCCATCGAGAGCTTGATTCTGGTTTGCGATCCGATCACGGCTTCCGGCCCGATGGACGACGCGTTGGTCGGGACATTCACCGAATTGCAAGCCTTGCTCGGCGGGAACATCGCGCAGCTTCGCCGCGTTGTGATCCTTTTGCCGCACGCCAGTCCACGCGCAGCGGAAGCCGATGCTTTGCTGGCTGCCCGGCTCGGCCTATCGCGTGCCTTGCTGCACGAATACCCGGAGATTTGCTGGCAAGTGCTCGATCTGCCGGATGGCTTGGACGAACGCACGGTCGAAGGCGTCGTTGTCGCACTGGCGCATATGGACTTTGGCCGTCTGAGCGTCAGGACCGACGGAGTCCGGGGCCTGAGCTTGGCTGCCACGCCACTATCGCAACAACTCGGGGAATGGCAGGCAGAGCCCAATCGCACCTATCTGATAAGCGGCGCGTTCGGCGGCATCGGGCTGCGTCTCTGCCATTGGCTACTCGATCACGGTGCCCGCCACCTGTTGTTGTGTGGGCGCAGTGGACGTAGCTTGCCCGAACAGTTACGCGCACATGCCCATGCGCTTGGTGCCGAGCTGCGCATCGAGGTCGCCGACATAGGCGAGACTCACGTGCGTGAGCAGCTCCTCACTGCGCTGGCCGGGATGCCGTCCTTGTCCGGCATCTTTCACGCCGCAGGCATCACCGACGACGGGCTGCTCTCGACCCTGAACGAAAAGCGAGTTCGCGCGATGCTTGCGGCAAAGTGCCAGGGCACGCGAACTCTGCTCGATATCGCCAAGTCGAATGGGGCAGCGTTATTCGTCAGTTTTTCATCGATGTCAGCCCACCTGGGCGTGCCGGGGCAAAGCACCTATGGCGCTGCCAACGCCGCCATGGAAGCGATGACGGTAGCCCAAGGTGGCCGGCACCTTTGCGCATTGTCGGTGGCGTTCGGCCCCTGGGCAGAAGCTGGCATGGCTGCGCGCCTGGGCAGCGAATTCCATGATCGCGCGCATGCCATGGGCATTCGGCCGCTGCTGCCGGATCAGGCCCTGGCCAGCCTGGGAACGCTGATCCAAGGCGGTCAGAGCGGCGTGCGCCTGATGGTCGACTTCGACTGGGAGCGCTTTGCCAATGCCGTGCCGCCGTGTCTGCTGTCGCAGTTGCCTATCAACGATGTCCCATCGCCGAGGCCGCACAATAGCCCGGATTCACTCCGAGCGCTTCGCCACGCCCTGGCTTCCCGGGAAACGCTGGCCGACGCGAACGAGGCGTGCCTGCGCTACTGCGTTGATGTATTCGCCGCTGTGACGGCACAGCATGGCAGCACCATCGATGTCGAACTCGCGCCTGTCGCGCTGGGCATGGATTCGCTGCTTGCGATCGAGATCCGCCGCCGCCTGGATCGGGAATTGGGCATCCATCTGGAAGCCGCCACATTGCTCGAAATACCCAGTCTGCGCGAATTGGCCATCTATCTTTTGCGACAACTCACTGCCGCCGGCACCGCTGCCGGAACGTCGTCCGCACCTGCGGCAGCGAGTGCCGCTGTTGTCAGCACTATTGAGGTCGAACTATGACGGTCACCGCGTTTGTCACCACGCTTGCCGCCAAGGGCGTCGAAATCTGGGCCGAGGGCGAACGTTTGCGGGTACGCGGCCCGCAGGCCGCGTTGACCCCGGAACTAATGGACGAACTCAAGGCACGCAAGCTCGAAGTGCTGCAGTTTCTGGCGGTTAACCCGGACAGCAGCGCAGGTCTGGCTTTGAGCCAGGCGCAATTGCCGATATGGAATGCCTACAGGGCATCGCCCAAGAGCGCCTCGTACCACGTCAACGGTTTGCTGGAGCTGCGTGCCGATTGCGATCTGGAACGGTTCGAGCGTGCGTTGAAGGAAGTGGTATTGCAGCATCCAGGGCTGCGTTGCCGTTTCCGGGTAGGCGACGACGGTCTTCCGGCGCAATTCGTGGATGCCGAGCCCGACATCAACTTGTGCCGCCTGGCGCTGCCCGACGCTGCCGCAGCGGCCGAAACCATGCTTGCCGACTGGATCGATCGGCCATTCGAGTTGGAGCGGGATCTGCCTTGCCGCTTTGCGTTGACAAGCCAGGCCGGCCAGGCAACGCAGTTCCTGTTTGTGATTCATCACATCGCGGTGGATTTCTATGCCGCTGGAGTGTTGCTGGCCCAGATCGATGCGGCGTATCGGCTGGTCGGCCGGCACGAGGCGGTGGCAAGACCTGCTGGTATGGGGTTGCGGGAGTTCATCGAGCAGGAACGGGCTCAGTTGGCAGCCCCCGAGATCGAATCACAGTACGCCCGCCTCGGGGAATGGCTTAGTGACAGCGAAGCGCAGCTAAGCCTGCCGGCCGATCATCCGCATGCGAGCACGAGAACCGAGGCAGGCGAAACCTTGCAGGTGGCGATGGACCCCGAGATTGTCGCACGCGTCCGCGGCGTGGCCAGGCAGTGCGGTGTTACACCCTACACGGTCATGCTGACCATGTTTGCGGGGGTGCTTGCCCGCATCGCCCGCAAGAACCGCCTGCGCCTTGGTATTCCGACTTCCGGACGCGATCGTCCCGGATGCGAATCCTTGGTCGCCAATCTGGTCAATCTCATGCCATTCGTGGCCGAATTGAACGGCGACGCGGATCTGGCAGGCAACCTACACGGGACCAAGCACCGCCTCAATGAAGTGCTATCGCTGCAGCACCTTCCCTATGAGGTACAAGTAGAGCGGTTCGCCCGTCGGCGTGAGGCCGGGCACAGCCCCTTCTTCGACGTGGTCTTCAACTGGAACAAAGTCGCGGGTACCTTGCAGGCCGATTCGGTGTTCAGCGCATACCTGCAGGGATCCAGCACGGGCCGCCGCGGCGCCACCCATCACCTGGCGCTATCGATCGTCGAGCAGGGCGATGCGCTCCACTGCCTGTGGACCTTCGACCCGAAGCGTTTCGGTTCGGCCAGCGTGCGACGCATGGCCGAAGCCTATCTTGGCCTGCTGGATCGCTGGACGGCATCGCCACTCACCGCGCTGGGCGCGCAGCGCCTGTGCGGCGAAGCCACGCGCGCGGAGGCGCTTCATCTCAGCCAGGGCAGGAGCGAGCCAAGGCCCGTCCGCAACGTACTCGAACAATTGCAGCTCGTTGCCCAGTCGCAACCGCAAGCCGTGGCTCTGCGCGACCGGGAGCATGAGATCACCCATGGCGAACTGCTGAAGCGGGCGCGCCACTGGGGTGCGGCCTTGCGCGAGCAGGGTGTGGGCTCCGATCACGTTGTGCTGTTGCCGATGCATCGGGGCGCTGATTTCGTCTGTGCCTGTCTAGCCGTCTGGTCGGCGGGGGCTGCGTTTGCGCCGCTTTCCAGCGAGCTTTCGTTCGAGCGGCTGGCCGGCATCGTGAAGGACAGCGGTGCGCGCGTGGCCATCGTCGATGCTGTTGACAGCGACCTGGGCGAGATGCTCTCGTCTTCTGGCCTGATGGCGTTTGCCCCGCATATGCTCGATCGGCACGTTCCGCTGGAACGACTCGACGCCGCTGCACCGTTGCACGAAGACCAGCTCGCGTATGTGATCTTCACCTCCGGGTCCGCTGGCCGCCCGAAAGGCGTGATGATCAGCCATAGCGCGCTTGCGCATTACGTGGGCTGGCAAATCAGCCACTCGGCTCTGGATGCAGGTACCGTGACGCTGCAGAGCGGCAGCATCACGTTCGATGCCAGCATCATCGAACTCTGGCCTGTCCTGTCCGCCGGCGGACGGGTGGTGTTCGTGCCGGGCGAGATCTCTGCGCTGCCCGAGTCACTGCCGCGTTTCGCCGCCGAGCACGGCGTAACCTGGGCCTTCGTGATCACGCCTGTGCTGGAGGCCATTGCGCCTGGAGCCTGGCAACAGGTGCCGGGCCTGAAGGGTTTGGCGACGGGTGGTGACCGCCTACGCAAGCGTCTGGACGTAGGCGTGCCGCTCAGCAATCTATACGGTCCAACCGAGGCGACCGTCCTGGCCACCTGCGGCGAAGTGGAGCGTGGCGGGGAGGGGCTTCCCGACCTGGGTCGGCCCATCGACCGGGCCGCGGTGTACGTGACCGACCTCTACGGCTGGCCTGTTCCGCAGGGGATGCCGGGAGAGATGCTGATCGCCTCTGAAGGTTTGGCGCGAGGGTATCTTGGCGATCCGCGTCGGACTGCGGACGCCTTCCGGCCAAACCCTTTTTCACCCACGCCGGGCGAACGCATCTATCACTCCGGCGACCTCGGCCGCTACGGCGAGGAAGGACGTCTGGAGTTCCTTGGGCGTGCGGACCGTCAAGTGAAACTGCGTGGTTTCCGCATCGAGCCTGCGGAAATCGAGGCGGCCATGTTGAACCAGTCGGGCGTATTGTCGGCTCGTGTGCTGTTGTCCTCGGATACCCAGCGCCTTTTGGCGTTTTACGTGGGCACACCCGTGCCCGAGGTCGTGCAATCGGCACTGCGGAAGAATCTGCCAGCCTATTTGGTGCCTGGCGAATGTCGGCAGTTGGCGACCTTGCCGCGCAATCCCGCCGGCAAGATCGACGACCAGGCATTGCGAACCGTCACCAGTTCGACGGATGCACGCACGGTACGTGCTCCGCGCACGGAAACCGAAGAGCGGTTGCTACGGATTTGGCGGGATGTGCTCGGCCACGACGACATCGGGATCGATGACGACTTCTTCCAAGCCGGAGGCCATTCGCTGACCGCGGCCCAGATGATCGAGCGTGTGCGTCAGGACATGGGCCGCGACCTCCGTATGGAATCGTTGATGTCGACAGCCACGGTCGAAGCACTCGCTGGGCATTTCGACAGCGAGTGCAATGCCGCGCCGGCGGATTCATTGGCGCCGGTACTTGACGCCAATGCAGCAGAGCGCTTCCTTTCCTTTCCGCTGACGGACGTCCAGCATGCCTACTGGGCGGGTCGTGCAGCCAGCTTCGAACTCGGCAATACGGCCACGCACATCTATACCGAACAGGAGCTTTCGAGCTTCGACCCGGACCAGGTCAACCGAATCTGGAATGTGCTGATTGGTCGGCATGACATGCTGCGCGCGGTGGTGTCGATCGACGGTATGCAACGTGTGCTGCCTGAGGTGCCGCCCTACCGGATCGAGGTCGAAGACCTTTCCTGCCTCGAGGAGGCGGCGGCGAGCGAGCGTTTGCT
The DNA here is from genome assembly GCF_001428405.1 of Frateuria sp. Soil773. Taxonomy (GTDB): domain Bacteria; phylum Pseudomonadota; class Gammaproteobacteria; order Xanthomonadales; family Rhodanobacteraceae; genus LMSL01. The sequence goes on along the minus strand of NZ_LMSL01000036.1, from coordinate 17,402 downwards.
GGCGATCCGGGAGCGGATGTCGCATCAAGTGTTCGACCCCCAGCACTGGCCGATGTTCGAGATTCGCGTCAGCCGAATCGGCATTGATCGCTTTCGCTTGCACACCAGTATCGATGCATTGATCGCCGACGCGCGCAGTTTCGGCTTGCTCGAAGCTGAGTACGGCCTTATCGAACAAGGGCGCATCCGCGAGCTGCCGGCGCTCGACATCACATTCCGCGACTATGTGCTGGCCGAGCGGCAAAGCCGCATGGGTGCGCGATACGAGGCTGCCAGGAACTACTGGACCGAACGCCTGGCCCGTTTCCCGGGGCCGCCACAGTTGCCTTTCGCGCGTGATCCTTCCGAAATCACCAAGCCGCAGTTCGTGCGTCGACAGTCGGTGCTGGCAAAGCATGCCTGGCAGGTCTTGCGACAGCGGGCCCGCGAGCTGCGGGTCACACCCTCTGCGCTACTGCTGGCCGCTTACGCGGAAGTCCTGGGGCGCTTCAGCACGGAGCCGCGCTTCAGCCTCAATCTCACTCTATTCAATCGTCAACCGCTGCATCCGGACGTCGAACACCTGGTAGGCGATTTCACCTCGCTGACCCTTTTGGAAGTCGAAACGGGAGACGCCACCGACTTTGCGACGCGTGCCGTACGCTGCCAGAACCAGCTCTGGCGAGATCTGGAGCACCGCAGTTTCTCCGGTGTCGAAGTGCTGCGCGAGCTGACACGCCAGCAGCAAGGTCGGGTTGCTGGCATGCCGGTGGTTTTCACCTCCATTCTGCCGCTGGATGACGACGGCAATGGAGCGGCAGTTAGCCAGCCCGACTACGCGATCACGCAGACCTCGCAAGTATGGATCGACCACGTGGTCGAGGAACGCGCCGGTGACCTGCATTTCCATTGGGATGCCGTCGAAGCCTTATTCCCGACAGGCCTGCTGGATGACATGTTCGCCAGTTACGAGCGATTGCTCGGCGATCTGGCCAAGCATCAGGAACTGTGGCAAAGCCAACGGCCGGTTCGGCTGCCCGGACGACAGCTTGAAGCTTGGCGGCACTACAACGAGACCGATGCACCGGTGCCGACCGGCAAGCTCTATGAGCCTATTCTTGACCAGGCCGCACGCACGCCCGATGCCCCCGCGGTGGTAGACGCCCGGCGGACTTTGAGCTACGGGCAATTGAGTGCGGAAGCCAGTGTCCTGTCGAGAAACCTGCGCGATCGCGGGGTCGGCCCAAACGAACTGGTCGCCGTCGAGATGCGCAAGGGCTGGGAGCAGGTCGTCGCCGCGCTTGCAATCACCATGGCCGGCGGCGCCTATCTGCCGATCGATGCCAGTTTGCCGGCGGCACGGCGTGCGCAACTGCTGGAGCAGGGCCGCGTGCGCATTTCACTGGTGCAACTCGACGCTCCGGTAGAGTCTCTTCCCGGCGTGATCCGCTTGCCGGTCCTGGCCGGTTCGGCGATTGTGGATCAACCGTTCGAAGCACATCCGCAATTGCGCGATACCGATCTCGCGTATGTGATTTTTACCTCCGGTTCGACCGGTGTTCCCAAGGGGGTGATGATCGATCATCGCGGCGCATTCAACACCATTGTCGACATCAACCGGCGATTTCAGGTATGCGCCAGCGATCGGGCGTTGGGATTGTCCTCGCTCAGCTTCGACTTGAGCGTGTATGACCTGTTCGGGCTTTTGGCGGTGGGTGGTACGGTCGTATTGCCCAGCGATGAGCAGACCCGCGATCCCCAACGGTGGGCAGCGTTGCTCGATGAGCACCGGATCACACTGATTAACGCAGTGCCGTCTTTCATCCAGATGCTCGTCGATTATTTGGACACTGGTGCCGGTGCGGGCCTGGGTTCGCTGCGACTGGTCATGATGAGCGGCGACTGGATTCCGCTGGCATTACCGGAACGGCTACGTGCGCGCGGACCGTCAATCCATATCGTGTCGCTGGGCGGTGCGACCGAAGCGTCCATCTGGTCGATCTTGCACGAGATCGATCGGGTGGAACCATCCTGGCGCAGCATTCCGTACGGAAGGCCGATGCTGAACCAGCACATCCACGTACTGAATCGGCAAGGCGAGCATTGTCCGGAGTGGGTGGCGGGCGACCTCTACATTGGCGGTGTCGGGCTGGCCCAAGGCTACTGGGGAGATCTCGCTAGGACCGAGGCTGCGTTTATCAGGCATCCGGAAAGCGGCGAACGCCTTTATCGCACCGGCGACCTCGGGCGAATCCGCCCGGAGGGATGGATCGAGTTCCTGGGGCGCGTCGACAACCAAGTCAAGGTGCAGGGCCACCGCATCGAGTTGGCCGAAATCGAATCGCACCTGGGCGAGCATCCGGCGGTTCGTGAGGTTGCCGTCGCGGTGAAAGGCGACGGCCCCGGTCGTGGCCTGTTTGCCTATGTCGTGCCGGCATCGGGCAAAGTGCGCGAGCTAGCGGCCGATGCCGCGCGCAGCGCAGCGGATTTCCAAGCCGATGGCCAGCAACCGGCAGAGGCGGGAACCGACTTTATCGAGGACCCGATCGACCGTCTCTTGTTTAAGTTCGCGCGCCACGGTTTGCGCCGCACGCCCGCCGACGCGCCGCGCGTGAGTCTGCATGGCGACGAGCGACTGGATCTGGCGATGGCCACTCCCAAGGTCGGAACGGTTTCGCCGATTAGTCTGGAGCAGTTGTCGAGCGTATTGACGGGTGTACGTGCGATCGCGCAACCTGGGACGCCGTTGCCAAAATACTTCTATCCGTCCGCGGGCAGCTTGTATCCGGTTCAGGTCTACCTGCAGGTGGGCATCGGGCAGGCATTGGCGCCGGGCCACTACTACTACGAGCCGGACCGGCACGAACTGGTGCTGGTATCCGACGTGGATCCGCAGGCCGAGATCTTCCGGGTGGTTTTGGTTGCCGACTCGGCGGCGATCGAACCGCTATATGGTTCGCTGGCGCCCCATTTCTGCGCGTTGGAATGCGGTTACATCGATCGCTTGCTGACCGCCGGAGCGGCGTCGGTCGGGCTCTCTTGGTCAGGACAGGCCGTTACTGTGTCCGAGCAGGAGGCGATTCGCCAGCAACTGGGGTTGAGCCGCACGCAGGTGGCGATGGCGGTGATCGCCGCGGCAACGCTCTCCGAGGGGTGCGAACCGGAAATGAGCGTGCCGAACGCAGTCCGACTGCCCGATTCCGATCTGCCGCCGCGCTTCCTGCTATCGCCATTGGATCGCCAGAGCTTTCGCGAGTACGCACCGCGGTCCCTGGGCTTGTCCGAATTCGCCGATGTGCTGTGTGTGGCCGAGCATCCCCATTGCCAGCTCTGGATCTATGTCAAAGCCGGAGGGGTGGAAGGGCTGCAGCCAGGCATGTATCGGTTGGACGCTCGAGCCCGTAGTCTGGGCATCATGCAGGGCGAGGCCGATCTAGCGTTGCGAGAAGCCTTTGCAGGCGATAACCAGGCGGTATACGACCAGTCCGGATTCGTGGTTTTCATGCTTGCCAATCAGGCTGACCGGGAGGCCATGCATGCTGCCGGGCGACAGGCGGGAGAACTGATGGCCCGCGGCGCACGGGCGTTGGTTGGTTTCTGTGCGATCGGCCACCAGCGCACACGGGAGTTGCATGACGCCCTGCCGTGCCTGCGGAACCTCGTATTGCTGCACAGCCTTGTCGGCGGCGCCATCCGCGCCGAGCAAAAGGCAAGTTGGCAATCGGCCAATAAGCCTGATGCAGAAAAGGCGCTCTCGCGCCAGTTGGATGCGCATATTCGTCATCGCCTTCCCGAGTACATGGCGCCGCGCGGCTACATCCTGCTCGACACCATGCCGCTGAACGGCAACAACAAGATCGACCGATCTGCCTTGCCCGCACCGGGCCGGGACATGCATGCCGTACGCGATTTCCAGGCTCCTCAAGGGGCGCTGGAGCAGCAGGTCGCTGCAATCTGGCGCGAACTGCTGGGGCTGGATCGCGTCGGTCGGCACGACAACTTCTTTGCGCTGGGAGGTAATTCCGTATTGATCGTGCAGATGTTCGGCCGCATCAGCGCGCAGGTCACCGGCGAGTTGAATGTCGCGGACTTGTTCACCCACGTCACGGTAGCCGACTTGGCAACGCATCTTGCCCAGGTGCAGGCCAGTTCAGGGGTCGTGCTGGAAGATGACGCAAATGCACGCGCGGCCAAGCGCCGCGAAGCGCGTGGTCGTGATCGCCGGGGGCCGGCCGAGCTGGAAGGTGCCCTCTGACCATGAGCTCGCACGCATTTCCCGTTGTCGCCGTGATCGGACTATCGGGCGCCTTTCCTGGTTCGCATGACGTGCCGAGCTTCTGGCGCCATCAGGCCGAGGGCAAGGTTGCCACGCGGCATTTGAGCCCTGAGGAGCTACGCGCTTCCGGCGTTTCGGAAGCGAAGATCCACGATCCCAACTATGTCCCGGTCGAAGCCGCGCTGGCCGATTTCGACTGCTTCGACGCCGAATTCTTCGGTGTTGCGCCACGTGATGCTGTGATGATGGATCCGCAGCATCGGCTGGCGCTCGAGCATGCCTATTGGGCGCTGGAGAATGCAGGCTACCGGCCGCGCAGCGTACCGCACAGCACGGGCCTTTTTCTGGGCATCGGCTACAACAATTACATGCTGCATTATGTGCAGTACGCATCGGCTGGCCAGGATGCCAACGGCGAGCTGGCCGTGCTGCTTGGCAATGACAAGAGCTACGCAGCCACGCGGATCGCACATCGGCTCAATCTGCGCGGTCCATGCATGGCCGTGGATACCGCCTGCTCGACCTCCCTGGTGGCAGTGCACCAGGCCTGTGCTGCCCTGCTTGCGCAGGAGTGCGACATGGCTCTGGCCGGTGGTGCGCGCGTATTGCTTCCTCCCGGGCAGGGTTATTCCTACGTCGAAGGCGGCGTCTATGCGCGCGATGGACTGTGTGCCCCGTTCGATGCGCGGGCAGCGGGTACGTTGCAAGGCAGTGGCGTCGGCATGGTGGTATTGCGTCGACTGGAAGACGCCCTAGCCGATGGCGATCCGATTCGGGCCCTGATCCGGGCCAGCGCGATCAACAATGATGGCGCCGCGAAGATCGACTATGCAGCTCCATCGGTGGCTGGTCAGGCCGAGGTCATCGAGGCAGCCCTCGCCTTGGCGGACATCGATCCGGCGACGATCGCGTATGTCGAGACGCATGGCACTGGAACCGCGCTTGGTGATCCGATCGAGTTCGCGGCGCTGCAGCGCGCTTTCAAGAGGAGCAGGACCACGCGTCGAGATCGCTGCTATCTCGGTGGCGTAAAAGCGAATATCGGCCATTTGGATGCTGCCGCAGGCGTTGCCGGCCTGATCAACGCGATCGGCGTGCTCGAACAGCGCCGCGTTCCACCCATGGCGAACTTTCAGCACATCAACCCACGCATCGACCTGGAGCAATCGGCATTTTCCGTGCCGACAGAGGCGGTGCCTTTGGCAACCGAAGCCGGACACGCCTGCTTGGCGGCCGTTAGCAGTTTCGGCATTGGAGGCACCAATGCACATGTCCTGCTGGAATCGGCTCCGGCGCCAGAACCCACGAAACGCAGCCGCCGCTATCAACTTCTTCCCCTGTCGGCGCGGTCGCCAGACGCGTTGGCACAGTTGGCCCGCTCGGTTGGCGCGGCCATTGCGACACAGGTTGATCTCGACGCCGTTGCGCAAACCTTGCAGCACGGGCGAGATCTGCATGTCTGGCGAGGCGTGCTGGTTAGCGACGACCCGGGCGCGGCGGGCCAGCGCTGGATTCACGATACGCAGGCCTGGCTGGCCGAGAGCGTGGATGCCACCACGCCGCCAACCTCGATAGCGTTCCAATTCCCCGGCCAGGGCACCTTGCCCGTGGCGGTGGCCGCGCCACTGTACGGAGCGTTTCCGGGCTTTGCCGAGGCGCTGGACGATGCGCTTTCCGACGCGCCTGCCGGTGTGAGGGAGCGCTTGCTCGATACCGGTGTGGTTGCCGGTGCCGATGATGAAGTCGAGCAGGTCGCCTTGGTGGTGTTCCAATATGCGCTGGCGAAGACCTTGATGGGCATGGGCCTGCGGCCGACCACCGTACTCGGGCACAGCCTTGGGGAATATGTGGCGGCGGCGGTTGCGGGGGTGTTCGATTTGCAGACGCTGATCCGCCTGGTCAGCGCCCGAGGCCGCGCAATGGCGAAGATGCCGGTAGGCGGCATGCTGTCGCTGGCCTTGCCGGAAGTGCGGGTGCGTGAGCTGTTGGCCCGCCACCGGGATCTTGATCTGGCGGCGATCAATACCGGCGACCAGTGCGTACTGGCCGGCTCGTCCGATGCACTCGCCGCGCTCGAGCATGAAGCGGCGGAGCGCGCCTGGGTATGCAAGCGGCTGAACGTCCAGCGTGCCTTCCATTCGCGTCAGACCGAAGCGGTTTTGCCCGAGTTCGCCAAGGCATTTGCCGACCTGCACCTGAACGCTCCGAAATGCGAGCTGATTTCGAACGTACTCGGCGATGTGGTGAACCAGGAGCTGACCCAGCCCGAGTACTGGCTGCGGCATCTGCGTTCGCCGGTACAGTACGGCCGCGGCATCGAGCGCTTGCGGCAACGCCAAGGCGTGGTACTGATCGAAGTGGGTGCGGGGCAGGTCTTGACCGCCTTGGCGAAAGCGCAGGGCCTGCCTGCGCGGCAGGTTTTTCCGCTGTTGCCGCAGGACGCACGGGGGGGCGAATTCGCTCTCCTCAAGAGTTTGGGCGGACTGTGGCAGTTGGGTTTGCCAATGGATTTGGGGGAGCTTGATGGGCGGGTGAGGCGTCGCCGGGTGCCCTTGCCGGGCTATCCGTTCGCACGAAAGCGCCATTGGTTGGATCTGGTTCCCGAGGATTGGCAGTCGGCGCCGGCGTGGAAGGAAGGCGGCATGGCCCATCCTCACCATGAGGAAACGGGCGTGCCGGATCCTTCTGACTCGCGGCCATCCGGTCCGATCCTTTCGGCCTCGGTTTGGCAGCGTGACGCATCGATCGGTCTGGAGTCCGCAGCGAGCATGGAGCCTGACCGCCTGATCGTGCACGGCGATGCAGAATCGATTTTGGCCGGGAGGCTTGGAGAAGCGCTGCAAGCGTGTGCGGTCAGGCTCGACCGGCTACAGGATGCCCTGGCCGACCGGTCGCCAGGTGCGGCTCAACTGCTTCCGCTGCAGGTGCTCTACGTTTTCCCGAAATCGGCCGCTGGCAGCATGCTTCAGGCCGACCTGCCGGATCGCCTGGAATCGGCGCTGGTGGATTTGTTCCGGGTTGCACGCCTTTGTTCGGACAGCGGCGAGCGCATTCAACTTCGCTTGTTGTCGACCGCAGCCATGGATGTGCTGGGCGACGGCAGGGTCAATGCGCTGCACGCCGCACTTGCCGCGTCGGCAAGGAGCTTGGGTCTGGAGCATCCCGAGCTGGACATCCGCCTGCTGGATCTACCCGACGACGATGGCGACACCGACCTGTCGCTCGACGTGCTGCCGCGCATGCTCGCCGAAGGCGGCGATGTGACCGAACGCGCCATCCGATTTGGCAGGGCTTGGAAGGAGGAATTCCAGCTATTGCCGATCCGCGAGCGGAAGATGGCGGCGCTTCGGAAAGGAGGCCGCTATCTGGTCCTCGGCGGCCTCGGCGGCGTCGGCCGCGCACTGGTCCTGGCCCTGACCGAGCCGGCCGAAGCACGCGGCGCGCATTTGATCCTGGTCGGCCGTTCGCAACTGCCGCCCCAGTCGGAATGGGCCGCGATCCTAGACGCGGGCGGCGATCCCGAAGCTTGCGCACGTATTCGTTGCTTGCAGCAGTTGCAGGCGCGGCAAGTAACTTTCGACGTGCGGATAGCCGGTTCCGGTTCGATCGACTTGCCTGGTTGGATGGAGTTCATTGGCTCCTGCGGTCCTCTGCACGGTGTCGTGCATGCGCTGGGCCAGCCCGGCGAGGGGGTTGCCCGGACGCGTGAGCAGGATGCGATTCGACGCGTATTGCGGACAAAAATCCTGCCTCTGCTTGCTGTCTTGAACATGGCGCCATCGCATGTCTTGGACTTCGTCCTGCTGGTGTCGTCCTTGGCCTCGGCCGCAGGCGGGCCAGGACAGGCTGACTATGCCGCAGCTAATGCAGTGCTGGACACTGTCGCGCGTGCTAACGGCGCGGCGAAATGGCTGGCGGTCAGTTGGGACCAGTGGGCCGATACCGGCATGTCGCAGACGAGCGGCGGCTTGCGCTGGTGGGATCGGTCGTGCCTGCCGCCAAGTTGGACCCAGGCCACGAAAGCCGGCCAGACACGCTTTCGAATTCAACGCGAGCGGGACTGGAGCTTGCGCGAGCATGTACTGACTGGTGTTCCGGTTCTGCCGGGCACGGCCATGATTGATTTGTTTCTGCGTGGCTCGGGAACTTCAGCGATCCATGATCTGCAATGGTTGGAAGCGGCTGTCGCGGACGCCCACGGCGGGATTGACGCGGAGCTGCGGATTACTCCCCGTGGCGCTGAAACCGAATTGGAGCTCCTGCGCCGTCGAGGCAATCAACCGCCGCAGATTTTGGCCTCGGCTTGGCTCTGTACTGGGGCCGACGCGCCACCGATACATTCGACCCGCGACGTCGAGGCGATTCAGGGCCGACTGGCACGGACGCTGGCCGCCACGCCGGCAGCAGTGCGAGACGTACTGCCCGCTTATCGCTCGGGCGTACTGCAGCTGGGTCCGCGCTGGCAGTCGATCCAATCAATCCATGTCGGCGAGGGCGAACTTTTGGCGGAGTTGGCTTTGCCCTCCGAATTCGAACACGACCAGACCTATGTGTGCGTACATCCGGCATTGCTCGATTGTGCAACGGGTCTGTTGGCTGCATGCCTGCTGCCGGAAGGCGCCGGTGCCATGATTCCGGCTTCAGTGAGGGAAATACGCCAGTTTGCGCCACTTCCGTCCAGGTGCTGGTCCTGGGTTCGTCGTAATCAGGACCGGCATGGACATCGCTTCGACATCGACCTGATCGCTCATTCCGGCGAAGTCGTGGCATACCTGCATGGTTTCGAGTTGCGGGCAGTGGGAGGGAACCGCTTGCCCCATGCGAACCCGGCGGTGGCCGAGATGGGCCAAGGCCTGACGCCTGCACAGGCACTGGCACCCTTGGCTGCCTTGATCGAAACGAAGCAACCGGCACATGTGGTGGTGAGCTTAGGCAGGGTGATGCAGCGCCGCGCCGATTGGCGACGCTTGAGCATGGGCGCGGAGGCACGGACGGCTGTCGGCTCGGTCATGGTCGATGGCGACGACGTCAGCTCATTGCATCGTGAACTGGCTGGCCTGTGGGCCGAGCAACTCGGCCTGACCCAGGTCTCGCTGGACGACGATTTCTTCCAGATCGGCGGCAATTCGCTGAGTGCCATGCAAGTCGTGGCCAGGTTGCGTGAGCGGCGCGGGCAACAATTCGAGGTCAGGGCCCTGTTCGAGCACCCGACCTTGCGGCGCTTTGCCGAGTTCGTCGGCATCACCGAGGAGTCGGCACGGGCGGTGACAAACTTGGTGCCCAAGGGGCCGGAGCTTCCGGATCATCCGTTGTCGCCGCAGCAGCAGCGCCTATGGTTCTTGGCCGAGACGGAGGACGATGCCGCTACCTACAACATTCCTGTTGTCGTCCGCCTGCGCGGCTTGCTGGACTTGGGCCGACTGCGCCGAGCGCTGGTGCGCGTATGCGAACGTCATCAGGTATTGCGTCTGCGCTGGTTCAGGCAAGAGGGCGAGCTCCGACAGTCACTGTCGGCTTTACAGGGTGCATTACCAGTCATCGACCTGCGGGGCCTGTCCACGGAAGATCGAACGTACGAGTCCCAGCGCCTGATCGCCGCAGATGCCCGCCGTGGCTTCTCATGGTTGTCGGAGGCATTGCATCGAGAGGCGTTGGTTTGCGTCGACGCCGAGCAGCATATCCTGATGGGGTGTCTGCACCATGCGATCGCCGATCACTGGTCGGTCGGCAATCTGCTGACCGACCTCTCGCAGGCCTATGATGGAAAGGCGCTTCCCGCCTTGGCACGCGATTATCTCGATTATGCCTGGTATCAGCACACCGATGCTGTACGGGCGCTGCGGGCCGATGGGCTGCGGTTCTGGCGGCAGGCCTTGCGCGAGGCGCCCGAATTGCTCGAACTGCCCTTGGACCACCCAAGGCCGGCTCGACAGAGCAATCAGGGAGCGCGGCAGGAATATCGTCTTCCGGCTTCCCTGTGCGCCCGTTTGGAACGACTGGCCCTGCAACAAGGCGCCAGTTTGTACATGGTATTGCTTGCTGCGTTCAAGGCCATGCTCAGCAGCTTGAGCGGGCAGACGCATCTGGTGATCGGCACTCCCGTAGCCAATCGTCCGGAGTCGTTCGAGCCGTGCCTTGGCTTTTTCGCAAACACCATTGCCATTGCCACACGTTTCGCAGCCGACAGCCGATTCATCGACGTACTGGCGGCGGTTCGCAGCAGCGCCCTCGACGCCTATGCGCACCAGGATGTGCCGTTCGATGAAGTGGTGTCTGCAGTGGTCGACAAGCGTCGCACTGCGTTCGCACCCTTGGTGCAATGCCTGTTCGTGTTGCAGAACGCGCCCGGCGAAGCCCCCGCCGGTGGTGGCCTGAACATGGATGTCATCGACCAGAGCACCCATACCGCCAAGTTCGATCTGGTGCTGGCGCTGTACCAGGACCAGGCGGGAATCCGCTGCATCGTGGAGTACCGCCGGGAATTGTTCGAGGCCAGCAGCGTGCATGCTCTGCTCGATCGATACCAGCGTTGCCTGAAGACCGCTATAGATGACCCCGAATGCCCCATCAAAGAACTGGCGGGCAATGATCCGGGCGCAAAGGCGCCGGTGAGCGACCTGGAGGAGTTTGTTCTATGAACGCGCGTGACCTGCATTGGCGCCTGCACGCCCGCGGTATCTCGATCGGGATTCATGAAGGACAGTTGCGTGTCCGTGCACCTCAAGGGACCTTGAACGAGTCGCTCAAGACCGAGTTGCGCAGCCAGCGCGACGAGCTTTTGGTCTTGCTGAGAGAGCCTGCGGGCCTGCCTGGCGACCAGGGTCTGTGGGCGGCGGCAAGCGGCCATCCGGATCGAGTGATTCTGGTCGCCCAAGGCCAAGGCGTCACGTTGGCCGATATGAGCAAGCCGATTGCATGGGATGCTTGTGCCGACACCGCGCTCGAAGCCGACGAACTGCTGCGTGCGGCCTCGACAGCGTTCGCTCAAGGGAAGGCGTTGCACGTCCATTTCTCCGAGGCCGGACCGCGCGTTCGATGTTTGCCGGATCGGGCAGCGGGCTTATACCTGGATTGCGGCGAAGGCCGGATACACGTCGGCTTGGAGGCCCTGCGGCGCTGGTGTGCCAGCGAGGTCTGCGTGCACGACGGGGAGTCGGTATGGGTATCGCACCTGGGACGACACCCGCATGGATTGCTGATGGCCATCGCGGCCCTCGCCGCTGGCGCCATCGTACATACGGGCACGTCGCCGACGGACGTGGACCTCGACTTGGTCTGCGGAGACGAGCTGGCAGCGCTGCCCAGCATACTGGCGCGTCGTGTGCTGGTTCTGGGCGATGCGACTGGGGGAGCCTCTATCCAGAAGGCGCTCGCCGAGCATCCTCAATGCTGCGTGGTACTCCAGAACTGTCTGCCGGAAGGTTGGGTACGTCTGCAGAACTGCCTGTACACGACATGCGAACAGGGTCGCTTTGATCTGGTTTCTGCCGAAGTGCGGGATGACGAAGGCGCACGCGTCGATACGCTGGGGCATGGCAGCTTGCACGTCGATTTGGACGGGCAGGCGGTTTTGACCGAGTTGCACCCGTCGTCGGCACGGAAAGGCTGGTTGGATACCGGTCTGCAGGCACGCGTGATCGGGCACGGGAGCTGGGAGCTGCGGAACCAAAATCGCGGCGAGTACCTGGGCTGGCGTCTGGATCCGGCGCTCTATTCGGCTTGTGTGAAGCGCCTCGCAGGCGTCGCCGATGCACGATGTCGACTGGGATCAGACTCGCTGGGGCGAGGACTGATGCTGCTGGAGCTTGCCCTGGACGTCGATGCCGTCGATCGTGATTGGCGCAGCGAGGCGCTGGCAATTTGCCGTGCCCATGGCTTGGCGGCGCCACTACCCTTCGTGGTGCGCGCCATGGCCAGGCTTGCTACTGGTGACGTCATGGACGAATGGATGCCGGAATGGATGTGGGATGAGGCCGACTCTGCACATTGGCGTGCCGAGCTCGAAGATCGCCACGATCGCTCGGCGTTGCTACGCGATGTGGACAAGGTAGATGCACCACGTCTGCATTTGGACGACCTCGTATCGCCGTCGATGCGGCCGAGTTCGGAACCTGGAAAAGGCAATCGAGCAGCGACGACTGACGAGCTGGCGCTTGGCGAGCCGGAGGGAACGTCGCCGTCCGATCAAGGTCCGGCGCGGGCATGGAGCCTGGTAGCCACTCCCGCCTGTGAGACTCCGTTCGTCGCAGAGACGCTGCCCGGACTGTTGCGTCATGCAGCGTCGCAAAGCGACAAGGGGTTGCTGTTCGTCGATGCCCAAGGAAAGGAACTGGCGCAAAGCTACCGCGACCTGTTGCAAACGGCCGGCCGTGCTGCCGCGGGTCTGAAGGCACTAGGAGTTCGCGCCGGCGACCTGATCGTGCTGCAGGTCCGCGGCAATCCCGAATTGCTGGCCGCCTATTGGGCATGCATTCTGGCCGGTGCGGTGCCGATGCCCCAGGGCCTGCCCAAAACACTTGGACAACACGACAACGATCTGCGCAAGTTGGCAAATATCTGGCAGAGCTATGGGCAGCCCAGGATTCTAGCGAATGGAGATTTGTTCCATGAACTGCCCCAAGCGATTGCCGCCATCCAGGGAAGGCAGCCGCAGCTGATCGATCTTTCCCAAGTACTGGCCTGCGGGGCCGAGTATGCCGAGGTGTCCGTCGAACGTGATGCTCCCGCAGCGATGTTCACCACGTCCGGTAGTACGGGGTTGCCCAAAGCAGTCGTGCAGACGCACCGTACGATTCTGAGCCAGGTCCAGGCGGCGGTGAGCCTCAACGCGTTGACGGCGGCCGACACTTCGATGACGTGGATGCCGCTGGATCATGTCGGCGGCTTCATCATGTTCCACTTGCGCGAGATGGCCACTGGCGCACGCCAGGTCATCGTCGAGAAGGACACCGTACTGGCCGATCCGGTACGGTGGCTCGATCTGCTGGATCGCTATCAGGCTGCCAGCACCTGGGCGCCGAACTTTGCGTTCGCGCTTATCAATGCCCAGGCCGAGACGATCGGGCGTCGCCGGTTCGACTTGTCGCGGCTTCGCACGATCACCAATGCTGGCGAGCTGCTCACGCCACGGACGACGCGGCGTTTCCTGGAGTTGATGGGCCGGTTCGGTCTGCGCGAATCGGCGATGCAGCCGGCCTGGGGTATGACGGAGACCTGCTCGGCAACGATCTACCTGACCGATTTCCAGCTCGCGTCGACCGACGACGACGATGAGGCAGTCTGCCTCGGCAGCCCGATTGCCGGCATGGCGATGCGGATCGTCGATGAGCAGCAACAGATGGTGCCGGAAGGGATCAACGGGCAATTGCAGGTACGGGGAGGGTGTGTCACGCCGGGTTATTTCGACAACCCGGATGCCAATGCGTTGAGTTTCACGGAAGATCGTTGGTTCTGCACGGGCGACCGCGGGTACATCCGCGATGGGCGCCTGTTTCTGACCGGCCGCATCAGCGACACCATCATCGTCAATGGCATCAACTATGCCGGCCACGAAATGGAATCCGCCCTCGATCAGTTGGATGGCGTGGCGGTGTCGTTTACCGCGGCCTGCGCGCTGCGCCGACCGGGCGACGACACGGATGTGTTGGCCATCTTCTTCAGCCCGGATACTGGTGCCAGTGGCGATCGCAGAACCACCTTGCAGGCAATCCAGAGGCAATTGTTGGAAGGATTCGGGCTGCAGGCTGCCGTTCTGGTGCCGCTTGCGAGTGAGCGCATTCCGAAAACTTCGCTGGGGAAGATCCAGCGCGCGCAACTTCGAAAGGATTTGCTGGCTGGCCTTTTCGATCGTGAACTGCGCGAGGTCGACCTGCTGCTGGCCAACGAGCGGACGTTGCCCGAGTGGTTCTATCAATGGCGATGGCAGGCCTCTGCGCTCGCCTTGCCGAAACGGCCGCATGTCCAAACCTTGCGCTGCCTGAATTGGCCCGGCCGCCTGGGTACTGGGCAGCCCATCGCGCTGGCAGGGCTCGAACCTGCCTGGATCCGGGTCGATGACCTCCATGGCTTGGATTGGGACGACAGCCCCGAGCAGATTCTCGTATGGTTCTGGGAGCCAACTGCGAAGCCGGAGAGCTTGTTGGCGCGGATCCTCGAATCACAGCGGTTGCTGCGTAAGCTTGATGGCCATGTCGGGCAAGGGCGCATCCGCCTCATCGTTGCGTCGGTCGGCGCCCAACCGGTTCGCGCCATCGATTCTGCCGATGCGGCGCTGGTGGCCGTTCTGGCTTGGCTGCGCTCGGCGGCGGCGGAGCTTTCCTGGTTGACGGTACAAAGCCTGGATACCGATCCCGATGCCACGGCACTGCGCAACCTGCATTGGCTGCGCGACACTCTTTGGGCCAACGACTCCGAACCCGCGCTGGCATGGCGCGATGGCCGGCGGTATGTGCAGCGGCTCAAGGCCCTGCGCCCTCAGCAGGCGCGGGAACCGTTGCTGGCCGCCCAGCAGTACTGGATTCTGACCGGTGGTCTTGGCGGCATCGGGGCGCAACTGGCGGGCTGGATGCTGCGGTCCGGGACTGGGCGTGTCGTGCTGACGGGGCGCGTGTCACTGGACGATCTGCAATCGGCGGCGGAGACAGGAGATAGCAACGCGGCATCCCGTCTTCGTGCCTGGCAGGCGCTGGCGCAGTTTGGCGAACGGGTAGCCTATGTCCGTGCCGACCTGAGCGAGAGCGATGGCCTGATGCCGGCCACGATGATGGCGGAGCAGAGCGGGTTCGGCGCTCTCGAAGGTGTGATACATCTGGCTGGCCACGGCCACTTGAACCAATTCGCCGATCCAGACCTGCGCGCGTTGAACGAGTGCGCCGAGTCCATCCAGGCGTTTCTGGCTCCCAAGGTCGATGCCATGGCGAGCCTGCATGGGTTGGCGGCGCGTTATCCGGGCTTGCGGCTGGTGCTGCTTTCCTCGGTCCTCAGCCAGGACGGCAGCGCCGGATTTAGCTCCTATGCGGCCGCCAACGCTTACTGCGAGGCCTCCGCGGCGGAGTTGCGCCACGCTGGCGCGGGCAGCGTGCAGGTATTTTCGTTCGGTATCTGGCTCGATCTCGGCATGAGCCATGGCGGCCTGAGCGCGATGGTCGAGGCGGCGCGCGCGTCCGGTCATTTGGCCTTGTCGGCGGTCCAGGGCCTATCCAGCCTCGCAGCCGCAATCGCATCGGACTGGCCGCGGGCGAGCATCGGCCTGGACCCGGTCGCACCTCGCTATCGCTGGCGCCTGGATAGCCCGGATGCACCGCTATATCGTCTGCATGCATTTGCGGAAGCAAAAGATGCATTGGACCCGCCAGCACCCTTGGCCTTGAAGGATCGCTTCGGGCACACTCGCATGCTGGAAGTCCAGCCTGTCTGGCCTTGGCCGCTGGATGCTTCCGGCAATACCGATGCGGCGATGCTTTTGCGCGATACAGGGGGCGCCAGGGATGGGTTGCTTGACGATGAGTCCGTTCGTGCCATGGGCGAGCTTTGGTCGGCGTTGCTTGGCACCGCCATCAGCCGTGCCGATGCCAGTTTCTTCGAGCTCGGCGGCAACTCGTTGAAGGCCGGGCAGCTGCTTCATCGGGTGCGCGAACGGTTCCGCGTCGAGGCGCCGCTGGGCTTGTTGTTCCGCGAACCCACGTTGTCAGGCTTTGCCAAGGCCGTCGCCGACCTGCAGGCGACCGAATGCACGTCGTTGCCCGATTTGGCCCCTGTCGCCCGCGATCGAAAGTTGCCGTTGTCATTCTCGCAACAACGCCTGTGGGTATTGGATGCGGTACACGGCACGTCGGCGGTCTACAACGTAGCCTTGGCCCTGTCAGTGACCGGCCCATTGGACGTACTCGCCATGGAACAGGCGCTGGTAGGCCTGGTTCGACGGCACGAGGTTTTCCGCACGCAGTTTGTCGAGGGTGACGAAGGTCCGGTCCAGGTCGTGCTGGATGAGGTGGATTTCAAGCTCGAGCAGATTGAATCGGACGATGTACCGGCCCATGACCTGAAGCTGGCCGACCTCTCGACGCATACGTTCGATCTGCGCCAGGCACCGTTGTTCCGTGCGCATCTCCTGCGACTATCCCCCAATCGGCACACATTGTTGCTGATGATGCATCACATCATCTCGGATGGCTGGTCGTTGGGTGTACTCGCGCGCGAGTTTCGTGCGCTCTATGAGGCGGCTCACCTCGGCCTGGAAAACCCGTTGCCTCCGCCTGCGTTGCAATATGCGGACTATGCGGTATGGCTGCGGCGACGCCAGGAGGCCGGCGACGTCGCTGCGCAGGAACGCTACTGGCAAGGGCAGTTGCAGGATGCGCCGGCCTCGCTCGAATTGCCTTCGGTTCGCCCTCGGCCGGCCGTGCAGGACATGCGCGGTCGAAGTTTCGAAATCACGGTACCCGCTTCTCTGCGCGATGAGTTGCAGGCCCGGGCCAAACGCGAGCGTCGGACGCTGTTCATGATGCTTCTTGCCGGAGTCCAGGTGACGCTGGCAAGGCTCTCGCAGCAATACGACCTTGTTGTCGGCACGCCCGTGGCCAATCGTCCCGAGCCGCGGCTGGAGTCGTTGATCGGTTTTTTTGTCAACAATTTGCCGATCCGCTCGCGGCTGCGCCCTGGTATGAGTCTCGACGAGGCGCTCTCGGTAGTTGAACAAAGCGTCCTCGGCGCCTTCGAAAATAGTCTTGTTCCGTTCGAGCGCATCGTCGAATTGAGCGGGGTGCCGCGCCAGCTCAGTCATTCACCGCTGTTCCAGGTCATGGTGGTCCTGCAGAACGCACCGAGCGATGAGAGCGACATTGGAGAGTTGCGTTTTTCTCCGGTCGTGACAGACACCGGAACCTCAAAATATGACCTCACCTTGATGTATCGGGAGCACGAGCAGGGTCTGTCGCTGTTTGTCGAGTATGCGACTGACCGCTTCGAGGAGGCCACGATAAAGAGCTGGCTTCAGGCTATCGAGTCCTGCCTGGCGGAGATCGCCAACTACGGCACGCAGCAGTTGGAGCAACTGCCTATCTGGCAACCGGAAATGCTCGACCGCGAGCTGCATGCGTTCAACCGGAGCGAGCAAGAGGGACTGCGGGAGGGCGACCTGGTATCGGTG
>NZ_LMSL01000035.1 GCF_001428405.1 Frateuria sp. Soil773 | reverse complement strand
GAACGTCGCCGCCGGCACGGACGCGACCGATGCGGTGAACCGGGCGCAGCTGGACCTGGCGATCGCCGGGGTCGGCGGCGGCAGCAATCCGCTGGCGGTGGCCTACGACGATACGGACAAGGAGCAACTGACGCTTGCCGGCAACGGCGGCACCCGGATCGGCAACCTGCGTGCCAGCAACGTGCTGAGCGATGCGGCGACCGTGGGCCAGGTCGACGACCTGCTCGGGATCATCGGCGGCGGCGCCGCGCTGCAGGCCGGCGGTTCGATGGTTCTTCCCGGCTTCGCGGTCCAGGGCGATACCTACGGCAGCATCGGCGGCGCCTTCAGTGCGCTGGACGGAGCATTGAGCCGGGCGTTCTCCAGCATCGATGCGTTGCAGAGCCAGGTGGACCAGGGCGTCGGCGGCGGCAACCGCCACGTGGCCACCGACGGCGCCGGCAGCGGCGACGACGCGAGCGTTTCCGCCGGTTCCAGGGGCGTGGCCGTGGGCTCCGGGGCGAACGCGGGCGGCGACCACGGCACCGCGGTCGGCGGCGACAGCTATGCGGCCGGCCCCAACGATACGGCGATCGGCGGAAACGCCAGGGTCGCCGCCGACGGCAGCACGGCGGTGGGCGCTAACAGCAGCGTGACCGCCGCCGCCACCAACGCGGTCGCGGTGGGCGAGGGTGCCTCGGTGAGCGCAGCCTCGGGCACCGCCCTGGGCCAGGGCAGCAAGGCCACCGCCGCCGGTGCGGTGGCGCTGGGTCAGGGCTCGGTGGCCGACCAGGCCGATACCGTCTCGGTGGGCAATGCCTCGCAGCAGCGGCGCATCGTCAACGTGGCGGCCGGCACCGCCGGCACCGACGCGGCGAACGTGGCCCAGCTCGACGCCGGCGTGCAGGACGCGATCGCGCAGGGCAAGGCGTACACCGACGCCAATGCGGTGACCACGCTCAACAGCGCCAAGAGCTATACCGACAAGCGCGTCGCCGAGGCCAACTGGCAGTTCGACCGGCTGCGCGGCGAGGTCGACCGGCGCTTCCGCGCCGTGGATGCGCGGATCGACCGCGTCAACGCGATGGGTGCGGCCTCCACGCAGATGGCGATCAACGCCGCCGGCGCCAGCGGCAGCGGCCGGCTGGCGGCGGGCGTGGGTTTCTCCGGCGGCCGTTCGGCGCTCTCGGTGGGCTACGGCGCGCCGCTGGGCGAGCGTACGCGGATCAGCTTCGGCGCCACCGCGAGCGGTTCGGAAAGTTCGGCCGGCATCGGCTTCGGCGTGGACTTGTAGCAGCGCGCCAGCCGAAGGAGCGGGGCGTTAGGTGCCCCCGGGCGGCCTGTCATTCGGCAGGCCGTCCGTCCGGCGACCATTGCCTGCTCCTGCGGCAGGCACGACGTTGCGCCCGGCCATGGCCGGGCGTTCGCGTTCGTGGATTCAGGCGCCTGCCAGGGCCGCCAGCATCGCCTCCGCACCGGAGACGCGGAACTCGCCCGGCGCTTCCACGTGCAACTGGCGCACCACGCCGTCCTCGGCGTACAGCGCGAAGCGGCGCGCGCGCAGTCCCATGCCGTAGGCGCTGCCGTCCAGCTCCAGGCCCAGCGCCTGGGTGAAGCTGGCATTGCCGTCCGCCAGCATCTTCAGCCCCGGCGGCACCTGCTGGGCCGTGGCCCATGCCTTCATCACGAAGGCGTCGTTGACCGCCATGCAGAACACCTCGATGCCGCGTGCGCGGAAGTCCTCGAAGTGCGCCACGTAGCCGGGCAGGTGCTTGCTCGAGCAGGTCGGGGTGAACGCGCCGGGCACGGCGAACAGCACCGCCTTGCGGCCGGCGAACAGTTCGGCGGTGCGCTGGCGCCGGACTTCGTCGTCGCCGTCGATCACGGCGATCTCGACGTCGGGCAGGGACTGGCCGGTCTGTATGGTCATGGGCTCGAAACCTGAAGGATGGGCATCCGGCGGATGCTAAACCGCGGCGGCGGGCGTTGTCGCCTTGAATCGCCGGCGTCCGTACCTACTTTCCTTGGCAAGCGGCGCCGCTGCCGCAACTTTTCGAGGAAAACAGACGATGAGCCTTTACCGCAACCCGACCTGGCACTCCGCGCGCGTGTTCCCGCAGGACGTGCGCCATGCGTTCGACCGCTTCTTCGCGCCGGAGTCGCAGGGCCAGGGCGAAAGCGCGGCCGCGGCCGCCGGCCAGTGGGCGCCGCACGTGGACATCCGCGAGGACGAGCATCGCTTCGTGATCCTCGCCGACATCCCGGGCGTCGATCCGGCGCTGATCGACGTGAGCATGGACAAGGGCGTCCTCACCATCAAGGGCGAACGGCAGGCCGAGGCGCCTGTGCAGGGCAGCCGCTTCAATCGCGTGGAGCGGGCGCGCGGCGCCTTCCACCGGCGTTTTGCGCTGCCGGACACGGCCGACGCCGAGGGCATCACCGCCACCGGCCGCCACGGCGTGCTGGAGATCTCGATCCCGAAGAAGGCGCAGGCCGCGCCGCGCCGCATCGCCATCAACGCCGGCTGACCGGTCGCCTTGCATGCGGTTGGCCCGTGGCGGACGATGATCCGCCGCGGGCCGTGCCTTTTGCCCAGCCAGCGCGAGGGAGAGCTGAGTGGAGTTCAAAGATTATTACGACATCCTCGGCGTGAAGCCGGAGGCCAGCGAGGCCGAGATCAAGGCGGCCTACCGCAAGCTGGCGCGGCAATACCATCCGGACAAGAACAAGGAAGCCGGTGCCGAGGAGAAGTTCAAGGCCGTCAACGAGGCCAACGAGGTGCTGCGCGACAAGGAGAAGCGCCGTGCCTACGACCAGGTGCGCGCCGGCGGCTACCGCCAGGGCGAGCAGTTCCGGCCGCCGCCGGGCTGGGGCCAGGGCCAGGGGCAGGGCTTCGATTTCGGCGACAGCGGCAACGGGGATTTCAGCGATTTCTTCGAGAGCCTGTTCGGCCGCGCCGGCGGCGGTTCGCACGGGCAGCCGCGCTCGCGCCGCGGCCGCGACGTGCAGGCGCAGGTGCAGATCGACCTGCAGACCGCCTTCGACGGCGGCCGCACGCGCCTGGCGCTGCACGACGGCAACGGCGGCGAGCGGGTGCTGGAGGTGAAGATCCCCGCCGGCATCCAGCCGGGCCAGGTGATCCGCCTGTCCGGCCAGGGCCATCCGGGCTCCGCCGGCGGACCGAGCGGCGACCTGCTGCTCGAGGTGGGCATCCGCGACGATGTGCGGTTCAGGCTGGACGGCCGCAACGTGCTGCACGTCCTGCCGGTGGCGCCGTGGGAAGCCGCGCTCGGCGCCACGGTGCCGGTGCCGACGCTGGCCGGCACGGTCGACCTGCGCATTCCCGCCGGCTCGCAGTCCGGCCGCAAGCTGCGCCTGAAAGGTCGCGGCATGCCGGGCGCGCATCCGGGCGACCAACTGGTGGAAATCTCCATCCGCGCGCCCGCGCCGGACAGCGACGCGCAGCGCGCCGCCTACGAGGCCCTGCGCGGGCAGTTCCCGGGGTTCGATCCGCGGCAGTAGGTGCCGCGCGCGCATGCCGAGGAGTACCGAAGAAAAGCGGCGCCTGGCGGGCGGATGATCTTCCGGTCCGCTGGGAGCGCGTCGCGTACGGTGGCGCGTACCCGGCATGCCGAAGTCGAAAATTCCTGCCGGGCGAAGGCCGGCCGGTCAGGGCTTCATGCGTGGCTGCCGCGGTGCGCGTCGGACATGGCCAGCCTCGCCGCCCGTGGCGCCTCCCGGGCAGGCGTCCCTTGCCAGGTTCTCCATACAGCAACGGCGCCTCCCGGGCGCCGTCGTCGCGGATGCGTGGGGACCGGCCGCTGGCTCAGGCCGGCAGCAGGTCCTTCAGCGTGACCACCAGTTCTTCTTCCTTGATCGGCTTGGTCACGTAGGCCTTCGCGCCCTGGCGCATGCCCCACACCTTGTCGGTTTCCTGGTCCTTGGTGGTCACCAGCACTACCGGGATGTGCGCGGTGTCCGGGTCCTTGCTGATCGTGCGGGTGGCCTGGAAGCCGTTGAGGTTGGGCATCACCACGTCCATCAGGATCAGGTCGGGCCGTTCGCGGCGCGCCACCTCGACGCCTGCCGCGCCGTCTTCCGCGGTAAGGGCCTCATGGCCGAGCTTCTCGACGATGCGCTTGAGGCCCAGCAGTTGGGACGGTGAATCGTCGACGATCAGGATGCGTGCCATGAGATGGTGGTTCCCTTGTGGTTCAGGTGGATTCTAAGCCGCGCCTGCGGCGCTTCCAAGCTGCGGCGGTCAGGCCGCTTCGCCGAGGCGCACCACGGTGCGGCCGAAGGAGTCGCCGGCGAGCATGCGGGCGAAGGTGCCGTGCAGGTCGTCCAGGCCGATCTCGCGGGTGGCGATGCAGTCCAGGTGGCGAGGCTTCCAGTCGCTCGCCAGGTGCTGCCAGACCGCCTCACGGATCGCGCGGTCGGTGCCGGCCGAGGCAATGCCGAGCAGGCTGGCGCCGCGGATGATGAAGGGCATGACGGTGCTGTCGAAGGCGATGCCGCCGGCGTTGCCGCAGATCGCCACGTTGCCGTAGGGGGCGATCTGCGGCAGCAGGCCGGCCAGCATCGCGCCGCCGACGTTGTCCAGCGCGCCGCCGAAGCGGGCCGACTCCATCGGCTTGCCGCTGAAGGCGAGCTGGTGGCGGTCGATGCAGGCGCTGGCGCCCAGGCCGCGCAGGAAGTCGAAGTGGTCGGCCTTGCCGCTGATCGCGTGCACCTCGTAGCCGGCACGGGCGAAGATGTCGATGGCGAGCATGCCCACGCCGCCGCTGGCGCCGGTCACCGCGATCGGGCCGAGCGCGGGCGCCTGCCGGTTGTCCTGCATGCGCAGCAGGGCCAGCGCGGCGGTGAAGCCGGCGGTGCCGAGGATCATGCTTTCGCGCAGGCCGAGGCCGGCGGGCAGCGGGATCGTCCAGCGCGCGTCAAGCCGCACGTATTCGCCATAGCCGCCGTCGCGCGTCTCGGACAGGCCGCTGCCGGTGCACAGCACCGCGTCGCCCTCGCGGAAGGCCGGGTCGGCCGAGGCGGCCACGTGGCCGGCCACGTCGATCCCGCCGTTGAGCGGGAACCGGCGCAGGATCTTGCCCTTGCCGGTGCCGGCCAGGGCGTCCTTGTAGTTGACCGAGGACCAGGCGGCCTTGACCAGCACCTCGCCGGGCGAGAGCGCGTCGGCGGGCATCCGCTCGATGCCGGCGCGGTAGCCGGCGTCGTCGTCGTGGATGCGGAAGGCACGGAAAGTCGTCATCTCGGGTTCCTCTCCTCAGGCCCGGATGCTGGCCGGGCCGATCACGCGGGACGCATTGCCGCCATCGTAGCCGGCCATCCAGTCGAACAGGCCGTCCATCGATTCGCCGAACCATACGCTGTCGCGCTGGCCGGCGCGCACGAAGCCCTCGGCCACCATGTGGTCCATCATCGCGCGCAGCCCGCCGTAGTAGCCGCGCACGTCGAGGAAGGCGCAGGGATAGCGGTGCAGGCCGAGCTGGGCCCAGGTCAGCATCTCGAACATCTCGTCCATGGTGCCGAAGCCGCCGGGCAGGGCGACGAAGGCGTCGGACAGCTCGTACATGCGGGTCTTGCGCTGGTGCATGGTCTCGACCGTCACCAGCTCGGTGAGGCCCGGGTGGGCCACCTCGAGCTCGACCAACTGGCGCGGGATCACCCCGACCACCTTGCCGCCGCCGGCGAGCACCGCGTCGGCCACGGTGCCCATCAGGCCGACCTTACCGCCGCCGTAGACCAGGTCGATGCCCCGTCGCGCCAGCGCCGCGCCGAAGGCGCGCGCCTGTTCGGCGTACTCGGGGGAACCGCCACTGCTGGAGCCGCAGTAGACGCAAATGGCCGTAGGTTGGGGCATGTCGGGGGTCTAGTCGTTGGGCTGGGAAGTCGTCATTCCGGCGAAAGCCGGAATCCAGGGGCTTTTGCGATGGCTACCGAAGGCGCTGGATTCCGGCTTTCGCCGGAATGACGGTACGGAGTGCATCGGCGTACCAGGAAAACAAACGGCCCGCCGTGTCGCCACAAGCGGGCCGCATGCTCGCTGCCGCGGGCGGTCAGTTGCCCTTGTGGATGGCGCGCTTGTCGACCGACAGCGCGGCCTCGTGCACGGCTTCGGACAGGGTCGGGTGGGCGTGGACGATGCGGGCGAGGTCCTCGGCGGAGCCCTTGAACTCCATCGTCACCACGGCCTCGGCGATCAGCTCGGAAACGCCCGGGCCGACCATGTGCACGCCGAGCAGGCGGTCGGTCTCGGCGTGGGCGAGCATCTTCACCTGGCCGACGGCCTCGTTCATGGCGACGGCGCGGCCGATCGCGGCGAACGGGAAGGTGCCGACCTTGTAGGGGATGCCGGCATCCTTCAGTTCCCTCTCGGTCTTGCCGGCCCAGGCGATCTCCGGTTCGGTGTAGATCACCCACGGAATCGTGTCGTAGTTGATGTGGCCGGCCTTGCCGGCGATCCATTCGGCCACCGCGACGCCTTCCTCGGAACCCTTGTGCGCCAGCATCGGGCCGCGCACGGCGTCGCCGATCGCCCATACGCCGTCCACGCCGGTGTGGTTGTGCTCGTCCACCACGATGCGGCCGCGTTCGTCCAGCTTCACGCCGGCGTTCTCGGCCAGCAGGCCGTCGGTGTAGGCGCGGCGGCCCACGGCGACCAGCAGCTTGTCGACGACCAGGCTCTGCTCACCGTCCTTGTCGGTGTAGGTGAGGTGGACGCCGTCCTTCTTCGCCTCGGCCTTGTTGAGCTTGGCGTTGAGCTTGATCGACAGGCCCTGCTTGGCGAACTCCTTGGCGGCGATCTTGGCGATGTCCGCGTCGGCGGCGGCCAGGAATTCCGGCAGCGCCTCGATGATGGTGACCTCGGCGCCGAGGCGCTTCCACACGCTGCCCAGCTCCAGGCCGATCACGCCGGCGCCGATCACGCCCAGGCGCTTGGGCACCTCGGTGAAGTCCAGCGCGCCGGCGTTGTCGACGATCGCCTTGCCGTCGAACTTGGCGAACGGCAGCTCGATCGGCACCGAGCCGGAGGCGAGGATCACGTTGGCGGCGCTGATGGTCTGCCTGGCGCCGTCGCTGCCGGTGATCTCGACTTCGTTGCCGCCATCCTTGCCACGGCCGAGCAGCTTGCCCTTGCCGTAGAACGCGGTGACCTTGTTCGCCTTGAACAACTGGCCGATGCCGCCGGTGAACTGCTTGACGATCTTGTCCTTGCGGCCGATGAAGGTCGCCATGTCGACCTTCGGATTGTCGACGCTGATGCCGTGCACCGGGAAGTTGTGCGCGATGTTCCAGAACTGGCGCGAGGAATCCAGCAGCGCCTTGGACGGGATGCAGCCCACGTTGAGGCAGGTGCCGCCAAGCGCCTGCTTGCCGTCCTTGCCGGTGAAGGCGTCGACGCAGGCGGTCTTCAGGCCCAGTTGCGCGGCGCGGATCGCGGCCACGTAGCCGGCGGGGCCGGCGCCGATGACGATGACGTCGAATTTTTCGCTCATTTCATTCGCTCACTGCGGGATTCGGGATTGGGGATTCGGGATTCGCAAAAGCCGAAGGCGTGCGGCGCTGCGGCGAGTCCCGAATATCGTGCAGGATCCGGTGGGAGCGGCGGTTCGTGAGCGTCGCTAGGTGCGGCGCTTTTCCGAATCCCGAATCCCCAATCCCGAATCCCGGATGTTGCCGGGGCTCAGAGCCCCAGCAACATCCGCTGCGGGTTCTCCAGCTGGTCCTTGATGTCGACCAGGAACAGCACCGCATCCTTGCCGTCGATGATGCGGTGGTCGTAGCTGATGGCGATGTACATCATCGGCGCGGCGATCACCTGGCCGTTCTCGACGATGGCGCGTTCCTTGATCGTGTGCATGCCGAGGATGGCGCTCTGCGGCGGGTTGACGATCGGGGTGGAGAGCAGCGAGCCGAAGGTGCCGCCGTTGGTGATGGTGAAGGTGCCGCCCTGCAGGTCGTCCAGGCTCAGCTTGCCGTCGCGCGCCTTCTTGGCGTAGTCGGCGATGCCTTGTTCGATCTCGGCGAAGCCCATGTCCTGCACGTCGCGCAGCACCGGCGTCACCAGGCCCTTGTCGGTGGACACGGCGATCGAGATGTCCTGGTAGCCGTGATAGATGATGTCGTTGCCGTCGACCGAGGCGTTGACGATCGGGTGGCGCTTGAGCGCCTCCGCGGCGGCCTTCACGAAGAAGCTCATGAAGCCGAGCTTGATGCCGTGGGTCTTCTGGAACTGCTCGCCCAGCGACTTGCGCATCTTCACGACCTCGGCCAGGTTCACCTCGTTGAACGAGGTGAGCATGGCGATCGAGTTCTTCGACTGCATCAGGCGCTCGGCGATCTTGGCGCGCATGCGGGTCATCGGCACGCGCTCTTCCGGACGCGCGCCCGGGGTCGGCTTGGCGGCCGGCGCGGCGGCGGCGCTGCCGCCCTTGCCGTAGTTGACCAGGTCTTCCTTGGTGACGCGGCCGTCGCGGCCCGTGCCGGCGACCTTGGAGGCGTCGATGTTCTGCTCGGTGGCGACGCGCAGGCCGGCCGGCGAGAGGTCGGCGTTGCCTGCGGCGGCCTTCGGCGCGGCGGCCGGAGCCGGAGCAGGGGCGGCAGCGGCCTTGGGCGCTTCCGCGGCGGGCGCCGGGGCCGGCGCGGCGGCGCCTTCCTCGATGATCGCGATCACCTGCTGGCTGTTCACCGTGGCGCCGGTGTCCTGCTTGATCTCCTTGATCACGCCGTCGACCGGCGAGGGCACTTCCAGCACCACCTTGTCGGTTTCGAGGTCGACCAGGTTCTCGTCGCGCTTCACCGCGTCGCCGGCCTTCTTGTGCCAGGTGGCGATGGTGGCGTCGGAAACGGACTCGGGCAGGACAGGGACTTTGACTTCGATGGACATGGGAATTTTCCTGGAGTCTCTTTATTCAGCGGAATGGTCGGTGCCGACCGGCGCGACCAGCGCCTGCTCGACGAGCGCCGCCTGTTCGGCGACATGGGTGTTGAGGTGGCCGGCCGCCGGTGCCGGCGAGCGCGCGCGCCCCGCGTAGGAGAGGCTGCGCTTGCTGCCGACGCAGGCCTGCAGATGGTGGCGGATCTGGAACCAGGCGCCCTGGTTCATCGGCTCTTCCTGGCACCAGACCACTTCCTTGGCGGAGGGGTACTTGTCCAGCTCGGCGGCGACCTCGGGACGCGGGAACGGATAGAGCTGCTCGACGCGCACGATCGCCACGTCGGCCAGGCCGCGCTTCTCGGCTTCCTCCAGCAGGTCGTAGTAGACCTTGCCGGCGCACAGCACGACGCGCTTGACCTTCTTGGCCGCCAGCTCGCGGTGCTCGCCGATCACCAACTGGAAGCGGCCGGCGGCCAGCTCGTCCAGGCTGGAGACGGCCAGCTTGTGGCGCAGCAGCGACTTCGGCGTCATCACGATCAGCGGCTTGCGCACCGGGCGCAGCATCTGCCGGCGGATCATGTGGAAGTCCTGCGCCGGCGTGGTCGGCACGCACACCTGCATGTTGTCCATCGCGCACAGTTGCAGGAAGCGCTCGAGGCGGGCGGAGGAATGCTCCGGGCCCTGGCCCTCGTAGCCGTGCGGCAGGTACAGCGCCAGGCCGCACAGGCGGTTCCACTTCGATTCGCCGGAGCTGATGAACTGGTCGATCACCACCTGCGCGCCATTGGCGAAGTCGCCGAACTGCGCTTCCCAGATGTGCAGGGTGTCCGGATCGGTGGTGGCGTGGCCGTACTCGAACGCCATCACCGCCTCTTCGCTGAGCAGCGAGTCGATCACCTCGACGTCGGCGCCGTCGCGCACGGTGGCCAGCGGCATGTAGGTGTGGCCGTCCTTCTGGTCGTGCAGCACGGCGTGGCGGTGGAAGAAGGTGCCGCGGCCGGAATCCTGGCCGACCAGGCGCAGGTTGTGGCCGTCGTCGATCAGGGTGGCGTAGGCCAGGTTCTCGGCGAAGCCCCAGTCGCCCGGCAGCTCGCCGCTGGCCATCTTGCGGCGGTCGTCGTAGATCTTCGCCACGCGCGGCTGCAGCGTCAGGTCCTTCGGCAGGTCGAGGATGCGATGGGCCAGTTCGACCAGCTTCTGCTTCGGCACGCCGGTATCGACCGGGCTGGACAGCTTGCCGCCGAGGAAGCGCGACCAGTCGACCTGCATGTCCTTGGCCAGCGACGGGTCGAGCTCGGTCATCGTGTCGCCGGTTTCCAGCCGGTCGCGGTAGGCGTCGAACTGCTTCGCCGCCTCGCCGTCGGCCAGCACGCCTTCCTTGACCAGCTGCTGCTGGTAGAGGTCGCGGGTGGTCGGGCGCTTGCGGATGATCTGGTACATCACCGGCTGCGTCGCCGACGGCTCGTCGGCCTCGTTGTGGCCGTGGCGGCGGTAGCAGACCAGGTCGATCACCACGTCCTTGCGGAAGGTCTTGCGGAACTCGTAGGCGAGGCGGGTCACCTCGATCACCGCTTCCGGGTCGTCGCCGTTCACGTGGAACACCGGCGCGTTGACCATCTTGGCCAGGTCGGTGCAGTACATCGTGGAGCGCGCGTCCTGCGGGTTGGAGGTGGTGAAGCCGACCTGGTTGTTCACCACGATGTGCAGGCTGCCGCCGATCTTGAAGCCGCGCGCCTGCGACATGTTGAACAGTTCCATGTTCACGCCCTGGCCGGCCAGCGCCGCGTCGCCGTGCACCAGCACGGCCATCGACTGGGTGTGCTCGCCGTCACCGCGGCGGACCTGGCGCGCATGCACCGAGCCGGCCACCACCGGGTTGACGATCTCCAGGTGCGAGGGGTTGAACGCCAGCGCCACGTGCACGCCGCCCTTGGGCGTCTTGACGTCGGCGGAGAAGCCCATGTGGTACTTCACGTCGCCGGAATGGGCCGGGTCGTCCGGATGCTCGAACTTGCCTTCGAACTCGTTGAACAGCGTCTTCGGCGGCTTGCCCAGGATGTTGACCAGCACGTTGAGGCGGCCGCGGTGGGCCATGCCGATCACCAGCTCCTTGATGCCGTTGTCGCCGGCGGCGCGGACCACGTCGTCCACCATCGGGATCAGCGAGTCGCCGCCTTCCAGCGAGAAGCGCTTCTGGCCGACGTACTTGGTGTGCAGGTAGCGCTCCAGGCCCTCGGCGGCGGTGAGGCCGTCGAGCACGCGCTGCTTGCCTGCCTTGTCCAGGCCGGCGCTGCCGTTGGCCTGTTCGAGGCGGCTGTAGATCCAGCTGCGTTGCTCATGGTTGCTGATGTACATGAACTCGGCGCCGATGGTGCCGGCGTACACCTTCTTGAGGCGGGCGAGCAGGTCGCGCAGCTTCAGGCGCTGGCCGCCGCCGGCATAGGTGCCGCAGTCGAATTCGGTGTCGAGGTCGGCGTCGGACAGGCCGTGGAAGGCGAGGCCCAGGTCCGGCGCCTCCATCTTGTGGGCGAGGCCGAGCGGATCGAGGTCGGCGGCGAGGTGGCCGCGCGAACGGTAGGCGGTGAGCAGGCGCAGCACGCCGGCCTGCTTGCGCGCATGGGCGTCGTCGACCGGGCCGGCCGCGGCGGCGTAGTGGCGCTGTTTCTGCGCGGCCTCGATGCGGGCGATCACGGCCGAATGCGGCACGTCGCCGGCTTCGCGGCCCTTGAAGGATTGGAAGTAGTTGGCCCAGTCGGCGGGGATCGACGCGGGGTCGGCCAGCCAGGATTCGTAAAGCTGTTCGACATAATCGGCGTTGCCGCCGGCGAGTTGGGAAGACTCGAAAAACTCGCGAATCAGATTTGTGCTCACGTCACCACCGGCAGGGAAGGGAGGCTTGGCTGCCCGTCTGAGCGAAGGCGGGCAGCGGGCTGGATATAATCTTAACGATTATAGCCCTTGGCTGCTGCGGCGCGGCAAGCCAAAGCATCCGACCAAAGTCGAGACCGGTGCGCCGGATTCGAGCGACGGTGCGGCCGGATTCGCCGGGCATGGCGATCTGGCGCGTTTTGCGCAGCGCGGTCATCGCGCGCGCGGGTTGCGATGGCGAGCCGGCTTGCGTTCAGTTACGCCGCTACAGGTCGAGCGGCTGCAGCATGGTGGCGCGCATCGACCGTTCCCACACTTCCTCGAAGTGCTGCCGCAGAGGAGCCTGCGCGGCGCGGTCGCCGTCGGCGGCGCGTCCCTGCGGGCGGGTGGCCTCGGGCAGGAACAGGTAGCCGCCGGCATCGTTGAGCAGGTAGGCCGAGGCATAGGCCAGGTCCGCATCTTCCACCGGCACGCGGATCTGCAGCGCGCTGGGCAGGCGCTGCGCCAGCGCGACCAGCCGATGGCCGTCGCGCAAGGCGCCCGCCGGGTCGTGCAGCAGGATGCGGATTTGCGCGCCGCGGCCGGAGGTGGCGACGCGCCGCCACTGGGCGAGTTCCTCGGCGCTGCCGTAGTCGCCGCCGGCCAGTTGCGGCAGGTACAGGTCCAGCCGGTGCCGTGCCGCGCGCAGCAGGTGCAGCCGCGCGGCAGCCACTTCGGTGCGGTCGCCGGCCGGCAGCGGCACGCGTTCCGGCAGCGGGGCGGTGGCGGGTTCGCGGTCCAGGCGGGGCTCCGGATTCAGCGGCGCCGCGGCTTGTGCGGCAGGAGGTGGCCGTCGTTGACCAATGCCAGCAGCGTGCCGGCCTCGGCGTCGGAATGGTCGTGGCCGCCGGCGTAGGCACGCTGTCCGCACAGGGCCTCGGCCAGCGCCGGCGTCGCGGGGTAGGCGTGGCCGCATGCATACAAGGTGGCGCCGTCCTTGCCGCGGCTCCAGGCCATGCGCGACCAGGGGTGGCGCAACAGGTGCGCGCCGGCGTCGAGCTGCCTGCGCAGGGCGGCCGCGGTCAACGGCTTGTCGAGCGGCACCGGCGCCTGCGCATTGCGGTAGCGGGTGATGAAGCGGCCGAACCAGTCGCGCAGGCTGGCCTCGTCCAGCGCCACGGCGAACGGCAGGGCGCTTTTCAGGCGGGCCAGCGCGGCCTTGTCGATCTCGCCGGCGGCACGGGCCGGCGCCAGGTCGGGGTCGGCGTAGCGTTGTTCCTCGGACAGGCGTTCGGCGAGGTAGTCGGCCAGGTCGCCGGTCAGCTCCGCCTGCGACGGCGCGCGCATGCCCACCGAGAAGGTCATGCAGGGGCCGCCGAAGGCGACGCCGTCGTGCGGCACGCCGGGCGGCAGGTAGAGCATGTCGCCGGGTTCCAGCAGCCATTCGTGGGTGGGCTCGAACTGCGCCAACTGCTTCAGCTCGATGTCCGGGCGAAAGTCCTTCGGCGCGTCCGGGTCGGTGCTGATCGCCCAGTGCCGCTGGCCCAGGCCCTGCAGCAGGAACACGTCGTACTGGTCCACGTGCGCGCCGACGCCGCCGCCCGGCTCGGCGTAGGAGACCATCACGTCGTCCACCCGCCAGCTCGGCAGGAAGCGGAAGTGTTCCAGCAACTGCGCCACGTCCGCGTCCCACTTGTCCACGTCCTGCACCAGCAGGGTCCAGTTCCCCGGCGGCGTCCCGGCGAAGTCGGCCTCGGCCAGCGGGCCGGTCTTCACCGTCCAGCGGTCGCGCTTTTCGTCGTGGACGATCAGGCGCGACAGTGCGCCGTCCTCGCAGGCCAGCCCGGCCAGGTCGTCCGGCTCGACCGGCGGCACGAAGCCAGGAAAGGCATTGCGGATCAGCAGCGGGCGCTTCTGCCAGTAGTCGCGCAGGAACTGCGCCGGCGGCATGCCCAGCGGCTGCCTGGCGGAACCGCGGACTTCGATGGGAAAGGGGGCGGGCTTGGTCATCCGCGCATTGTAGCGGCGCGCGGCGGCCGCGATACGTGTGATGGTGGCTATATAGACGGTGGCTACATAGGTAGGAGGCGGGAATATAAGAGGTGCGGGGTAATCCGCTTTTTGCCCGTCATTCCTGCGCAAGCAGGAATCCAGCGCCTTTAGTTTTCAGGACGGAAGGCACTGGATCCCAGCTTCCGCTGGGATGACGAGCCAGTGCCAAGATGGTGAGCTAATGCCGGTATGACGGGTGTTTGCCGGAATGGCAAAGACCGGGCTGGTGGGCAGGTGCCAGGCTGGCGGATGGGTTGTGCCTTTCTTAATGCAGAGCCTTCAGCACATTGTTGAGCCCAAGGCCCAGCACCGCGATGGCCGCCAGCAGCGTCGCCGCCCGTGCCGGCATGCGCCTGGCGAACAGGGCGCCCAGCGGGGCGGCGAGCACGCCCCCGACGATCAGCCCCAGCACGGCCAGGCCGTGCGTGGCGCCCACGTGCCACAGGAAGCCGGCGCTGGCGGCGGCGCTGACCACGCACTTGGCCAGGTGCACGGTGCCGATCACGGTGCGCGGCGTGGCGCCGCGGGCGACCAGGGTGGTCACGGTGAGCGCGCTCCAGCCGCCGCCGGCGACCGCATCGGCGAAACCGGCCAGCAACCCGAGCGGGCGGGTGGCGCGCGGTACGTGGTCGTCCGGCTGCCTGCCGCTGCGCCGGCCGCGCAACAGCAGGAACAGGCCCATGCCGAGCAGGTAGGGCGTCAGCGCCAGCCGCATCCAGTCCGCCGGCACGTGGCTGACCACGTAGACGCCGAGCGTCGCGCCGACCACCCCGGGCACGACCAGGGCCCAGAACAGCCGCCGCCGCACGTTGCCGGCGGCCAGGTGGCTCAGGCCGGAGGCGCCGCAGGTGAAGGTCTCCGCGTAGTGCACGCTGGCGCTCGCCGCCGCCGGCGGCAGGCCCAGGCCGAGCAGCATCGCGGCCGAGGCCACGCCATAAGCCATGCCCAGCGCGCCGTCCACCAGTTGCGCGAACGCGCCGACGGCGACGAAGGTCAGGAATTCGGGAAGCGGCGTCATTGCGGGGCTGGCATCCGTGCGTGGCGCAGGGGCAGCGAGTATCTGGCGGCGCGATTTAACGCGGAAATAAGGTGTCGGCATATGCACATTCCGACACATCCTTTTGCCGTTTCCGGCCCGGAGTCTATGTTTGGACGGTAAGACGTATGGACGTCCAAAGGATTCGAGTGTGAATGCTGTCGTCGTGCCGGAGCTTCCGGCGGTTGCCATCGAGCCGGGCCGGCTTGCCCAGTTGGCGCAGGGACTGGAAGGGCTGACCCCGGCCCAGCTTTACTGGGTGGCCGCCTGGAGCGCGTCGCTGGCGGCACAGGCGCAGCCGGGTGGCACGGTTCCTGCCGCCGCCGGCAAGGCCGCGGCGGCGCGGCTGACCATCGTCTACGGCAGCCAGACCGGCAACGCCAAGCGCATCGCCGAGCAACTGGCCCGGCGCGGCGAGGCGGCGGGACTGCCGCTGCGGCTGCTGCGCGCCGACGCCTACCCGCAGCGCGAGCTGGCGCAGGAGCGCCACCTGGTCGTGGTCATAAGCACCCAGGGCGACGGCGAGCCGCCGGACGACGCCCGCGGCCTGTTCGACTTCATCGCCGGCAAGCGCGCGCCCAGGCTGCCCTCGCTGCAGTTCGCCGTGCTCGGGCTGGGCGATTCGAGCTACCCGCAGTTCTGCACCATCGGGCGCCAGCTCGACGCCCGCCTCGCCGAGCTGGGCGGCAGCCGCTTCGCCGACTTCGGCGAGGCGGACGTGGAGATCGAGCCGGTCTCCGAGCCGTGGACCGAGCGGGCGCTGGAGCAGGCGCGCGAGTTGCTGAAGCAGGCCGGGCAGCCGGCACAGCCGGCGCGGGTTCCCCCGCTGCACGCGGTGCCGCGCAGCAGCCATTCCCGCGAGCAGCCGTTCGCCGCCGCCGTGCTGGCCAACCAGCGCATCGTGGCGCGCGACAGCCTGCGCGACGTGCGCCACGTCGAGCTGTCGCTGGAAGGCTCCGGCCTGCACTACCAGCCGGGCGACGCGCTCGGCGTGTGGCCGCGCAACCCGCCGGCGCTGGTCGCGCAGTGGCTCGACGCGCTGCGCCTGGACGGTGCGAAGGAAGTGGCCCACCAAGGGCGCACGCTGCCGCTGCGGCAATGGCTGGAGCGCGAGCGCGAGATCACCCGGCTCGGCCGCCCGTTCATCGTGGCGCTGGCCGCGGTCAGCGGGGACGAGGCGCTGGCCCGCGTGCTGCGGCCCGAGCAGTCCGCCGAGCTGGCCGTGCTGCTGGCCAACGACCAGCCGATCGACCTGCTGCGCCGCCACCCGGCGCCGTGGCAGCCCGAGGTGCTGCTGGCCGCGCTGCGGCCGCTGGCGCCGCGGCTGTACTCGATCGCCTCCAGCCAGAAGGCGGTCGGCGAGGAAGTGCACCTGACCGTGGCGGTGGTCGACTACGAGGCGCACGGCAGCACGCACTGGGGCGCGGCGTCCACCTTCCTCGCCGCCGCCGACGAGGACGGCAAGGTGCCGGTCTTCATCGAGTCGAACGAGCGCTTCCGGCTGCCGGCCGACGGCTCGCGCGACATCGTCATGATCGGCCCGGGCACCGGCGTGGCGCCGTTCCGCGCCTTCGTGCAGGAGCGCCGGGAGAGCGGCGCGAGCGGGCGCAACTGGCTGTTCTTCGGCAACCGGCATTTCACCAGCGACTTCCTCTACCAGGTGGAGTGGCAGCAGGCGCTGAAGGACGGCGCGCTGCATCGGCTCGACCTGGCGTTCTCGCGCGACCAGGCCGACAAGGCCTACGTGCAGCATCGCCTGCGCGAGCGCGGCGCCGAGCTGTACGCCTGGCTGAAGGACGGCGCCCATCTCTACGTCTGCGGCGATTCCGCCCACATGGCCAAGGACGTCCATGCCGCCCTGATCGACATCGCCGCCACCCACGGCGGACTTTCCCCCGACGAAGCCAAGGCATGGCTCGCCGACCTGCTGACCCAGGGCCGCTACGCCCGCGACGTGTACTGACATGGCCGCCAAGCTCTCCGAACTCGAATACATCAAGGAAAACAGCCGGCAACTGCGAGGCTCCATCGCCGAAGGGCTGGCCGACACGGTCACCGGGAGCATCGCGGAAGCCGACACCAAGCTGCTGAAGTTCCACGGCAGCTACCAGCAGGACGACCGCGACCTGCGCGAGGAGCGCCGCAAGCAGAAGCTGGAGCCGCTGTACGCCTTCATGCTGCGCGCGCGCTTGCCCGGCGGCGTGGTCACGCCGGCGCAATGGCTGGTGTTCGACCGGCTTGCCTGCGACTACGCCAGCAGCGGCCTGCGCATCACCACGCGCCAGACCTTCCAGTGGCACGGCATCCTCAAGCGCGATCTCAAACCCACCATCGCGGCGATCAACCACGCCATGGCCAGCACCATCGCCGCCTGCGGCGACGTGCTGCGCAACGTGGTGGCGACGCCGCTGCCGCAGCAGTCCTCGGCGCACGCCGAGGCCTACGACTGGGCCGCCCGGCTGTCGGCGGAGCTGGCGCCGCAGACCACCGCCTACCACGAGCTGTGGCTGGACGGCGAGAAGCTGGTGGGCGAGGCGGAGCCCGAGCCGCTGTACGGCAGGACCTACCTGCCGCGCAAGTTCAAGATCGGCATGGCGATCCCGCCGCTCAACGACATCGACGTGTTCGCCCAGGACCTTGGCCTGATCGCGATCCGCGAGGGCGGCGCGCTGGCCGGCTTCAACCTCGCCATCGGCGGCGGCATGGGCGCCACCCATGGCGATCCGTCCACCTATCCGCGGCTGGCCGAGGTGATCGGCTTCGTCACGCCCGGGCAGTTGCGCGAGGCGGCCGAGCAGGTCATCGCCATCCAGCGCGACTGGGGCGACCGCGTCCAGCGCAAGCACGCGCGCCTGAAGTACACCCTGGACAACCGCGGCACCGATGCGTTCAAGGCCGAGCTGGAGCGCCGCCTGGGCTTCGCCCTGCGGCCCGCGCGGCCGTTCCGCTTCGACCACAACGGCGACCGCTACGGCTGGCTGGAAGGCGAGGACGGCCGCTGGCACCTGACACTGCATATCGAGTCCGGGCGCCTGCTGGACCGCGGCGAGCAGCGCCTGCTCACCGGCATGCGCGAACTGGCGAAGGTCCATACCGGCGATTTCCGCCTCACCTGCAATCAGAACGTGATCGTCGCCGACGTGGAAGCGGCCGACCGGGCGCGCATCGACGCCATCGTCGCCGCGCACGGCATGGACGGCTACCGCCAGCAGAGCGCGATCCGCCGCCACGCCATCGCCTGCGTCGCGCTGCCCACCTGCGGCCTGGCGATGGCCGAGAGCGAGCGCTACCTGCCGACGATCCTCGGCAGGCTCGAAGCGCGGCTGGAACACCATGGCCTGCTCGACGCGCCGATCCTGCTGCGCCTGTCCGGCTGCCCGAACGGCTGCTCGCGGCCCTACCTGGGTGAGATCGCCCTGGTCGGGCGCGGCCCGGGGCGCTACGACCTGCGCCTGGGCGCCGACTTCGTCGGCCAGCGGATGAACCAAACGTACCGCGAGAACGTGGACGAGGCGGCGATCCTCGAGGCGCTCGACCCGCTGTTCGCCCGCTATGCCGCCGAGCGCGCGGAGCACGAGGGCTTCGGCGACTTCCTGCTGCGCAGCGGGATCCTCGTGCCGGCGCCGGCGCGGCGCATCCCGGCCGGGGTGGTCGCATGAACGCGGTGCGACTGGCACAGGAGCCGCACGAGCCGCGCGCACTGGCGGCGTTGAACGCCGCGCTCGCCCGGCTCGACGCCGAGCAGCGCGTGGCCTGGGCGCTGGAGCACATCCCGGGCGAGCACGTGCTGTCGTCCAGCTTCGGCGCGCAGGCGGCGGTGTCGCTGCACATGGTGACGCGCCAGCGGCCGCAACTGCCGGTGGTGCTGATCGATACCGGCTACCTGTTTCCCGAGACCTATCGCTTTGTCGACGAGTTGACCGAGCGGCTTGCGCTGAACCTGAAGGTCTACCGCTCGCCGCTCAGCCCCGCCTGGATGGAAGCGCGCCATGGACGGCTCTGGGAGCAGGGCGTGGAAGGGCTCGACCGCTACAACCAAATGCGCAAGGTCGAGCCGATGCAGCGTGCGCTGGCCGAGCTGGACGTGGCCGCCTGGTACGCCGGGCTGCGGCGCGGCCAGTCGCGCAGCCGCGCGGCGATCGACTTCGCCGAATACCGGCACGGCCGCTGGAAGTTCCACCCGCTGGCCGACTGGAGCGACCGCGACGTCGGCCAGTACCTCGCCCGCCACGACCTGCCGTACCACCCGTTGTGGCACCAGGGCTACCTCTCCATCGGCGACACCCATACCAGCCACCGCTGGGAGCCGGGCATGGACGCCGAGGACACCCGCTTCTTCGGGCTCAAGCGCGAATGCGGACTGCACAGCATCGCGTAAGCCATCCGCCATCGCCCGCGATGGCTTCCTCACTCCCGACCGGAACTCCACTGCCATGAGCCAGACTGCGCTTGCTTCGAACCCCGACATCGTTCCCGACGACGGCCTGATCGCCCCGCACGGCGGCGTGCTGAAGGAACTGTACCTGCCCGCCGCCGAGGCCGAGGCGCTGAAGCAGCGCAGCGCCCGGCTGCCGGGCGTGGACCTCAACACCCGCCAGTTGTGCGACCTGGAGCTGCTGCTGAGCGGCGCGTTCTCGCCGCTGGAAGGCTTCCTCGGCCGCGACGACTACCAGCGCGTGGTCGAGGAACTGCGCCTGGCCGACGGCACCCTATGGCCGATCCCGATCACCCTGGACGTGAGCGAGGCCTTCGCCGCCACCCTGAACGAGGGCGACGAAGTCGCCCTGCGCGACAGCCAGGGCGTGCCGCTGGCGGTGCTGGAAGTGCAGGACATCTACTGGCCCGACCGCCTGCACGAGGCCAAGCGCGTCTTCGGCAGCACCGACCGCCTGCACCCGGGCGTGGCCGAACTGCTCGACCGGACCCTGCCGGTGGCGCTGGGCGGGCGCGTCCGCGGCATCCAGCGGCCGGCGCACTACGACTTCGGCGAACTGCGCGACACCCCGCGCAGCCTGCGCGAATGGTTCGCCGCCAACGGCTGGAGCCGGATCGTGGCGTTCCAGACGCGCAACCCGATGCACCGCGCGCACCGCGAGCTGACCCTGCGCGCGGCGCAGCAGGTCGGCGCGAAGCTGCTGATCCAGCCCTCGGTGGGCCGCACCAAGCCGGGCGACGTCGACCACTACACCCGCGTGCGCTGCTACCGCGCGCTGCTGCCGCAGTACCCGGCCGACAGCGTGAAGCTGTCGCTGCTGCCGCTGGCGATGCGCATGGGCGGCCCGCGCGAGGCGCTGTGGCACGCGATCATCCGCAAGAACCACGGCGCCAGCCACTTCATCGTGGGGCGCGACCACGCCGGCCCGGGCAAGGATTCGACCGGCCAGCCGTTCTACGGGCCGTTCGATGCGCAGTTGCTGCTGGAGCGGCACCAGGCCGAGCTGGGCATCCAGATCGTGCCGTTCCCGGCGATGGTCTATGCGGCCAACCGCGACGCCTATCTGCCGTCGACCGAGGTGACGCCGTCGGACGAGGTGCGCGACATCTCGGGCACCCAGCTGCGCAAGCACCTGCACGAGGGCACCGAGATCCCCGCCTGGTTCAGCTTCCCCGACGTGGTGAAGATCCTGCGCGAGCGCCATCCGGTGAACGCGCCGCGCGGTTTCGCACTGTTCTTCACCGGCCTCTCGGGCGCCGGCAAGTCGACCATCGCGCAGGCCGTGGTGGCGCAGTTGCTGGAACACACCAGCCGTCCGGTCACTGTGCTGGACGGCGACGAGGTGCGCAAGCACCTGTCGCGCGGGTTGGGCTTCTCGCGCGAGGACCGCGCCGCCAACGTCACCCGCATCGGCTACGTCGCCAGCGAGATCGTGCGCCACGGCGGCATCGCGATCTGCGCGCCGATCGCGCCCTATGCGGACGCGCGGGCCGAGGCGCGCGCGCTGGTGGAGGCGCACGGCGACTTCGTGGAGATCCACGTCAATACCGCGCTGGAAGTGTGCGAGGCGCGCGACCGCAAGGGGCTCTACGCGCAGGCCCGCGCCGGCAAGATCGCCCAGTTCACCGGCATCAGCGATCCGTACGAGGTGCCGGAGCAGCCGGAACTGCGGCTGGACGGCGAGGCCGTCGAGCCGGCCGCGCTGGCCCGGCAGGTGCTGGCGCTGCTGCGCAACAAGGGGCTGATCGCGTCGTAGGTTGGGAGACTCCCGTGCACGGACGATTCCGTGCACGGGGGAATGGCATGGAGCCTGGAGCCCGGGTCGAGTACGCCCGGGCTTCTTTGCGCCCGGGGAGTGTGGCTGTCTGCGTGCGGCTGCACGATGGCGCAGGCGGTCGGCCGACTGCGCGGCCGTGCCGACGGCACGGCCGTCGTCGAGATTCTGGCGCGGGAGCCGTGGCGCGCGCCGCTGGACATTCCTATGAACACCAAGGGCGTGGGTGGCGGTTCGTACTCTCCATGCCGCAGCCTTCCTCCGGCTGAAGTCTTCTCCACATGGCCTCCAAAGGCCCTGTCGACTTGCCCGCAGGTCGGCATTGACGCGTCGACGGCGATTCCCCGCGTCAGTAGCGGCGCCGCCTCCAGTACCCTGCGTATACCCAAGCCTTGTTCGCGATCTCCGGGCATTTCCCATCGAGCGTCATCCCAGCGAAAGCTGGGATCCAGCGTCTTTGAGCTTTGAAGCACCAAGCCACTGGATTCCCGCTTGCGCAGGAATGACGAGGAAGCAGGAAGGAATGACGAGGATGTGGTTGGACTGCCGGATAGATCGTGAGCAGGTTCTAAGCCCTCTTGGTCACTGATCGGGCACCCGAAACAGGATGCCTTCTGGGGCGAACGGCCCTCTCAGGCCACATCCGCTTGCGGGATGGCCGGGCGTTCCCGCCAGTGCGGCACCGCCGACCATTCGGTCGGCGGCGTGTCGGAAGCCAGCGCGCGGACCACGTCGCGGCGGTCGAGGTGCGGCGCGAACTGGGTGATGAACTCCAGCACGTACTCGCGCAGCACGCTTTCGCGCCGCAGCACGATCCAGGTCGTGCACTGCGGGAACAGGTGGTCGACCGGCAGCGTGCGCAGGTCGGTGTCGCTTTCCAGCATCGCCATCTCGGCCAGCACGCCGACGCCAAGGCCGGCGCGCACGTAGGTCTTGATCAGGTCGGCGTCGCCGGCGGTCATCGCGATCTGCGGGCGCAGGTCGGCGGCGTCGAAGGCGCGGCGCAGCGAGGAATCGGCCTTCAGCGAGGATTCGTAGCTGACCAGCGGCAGCAGGGCCAGCTCGTCCAGCGACGGCGGCTGCCCGTCGCTGACCAGGGGGTGGTCCTGCGGCGCCACGATCACGCGGTGCCAGCGGTAGGCCGGCAGCGCGATGCCGGAAGCGGGCGGGGCGCCGGCGCTGCTGATCACCGCCAGGTCGACGCGGCCGGCCTCCAGTTGCGCCAGCACCTCGGTGTCGCGGCCCGGCTGCAGGTGCACGCTGACCTGGGGGTAGCTCTGCGCCAGCGCGCCGATCGCGACGGGCAGGGCGAAGCGGGCCTGGGTGTGGGTGGTGGCGATGCGCAGCTCGCCGCGCGCCTCGTTGCGCAGGTTGGCGGCGATCGAGCGGATGTTGGCAGCCTCGGCAAGGATCGTGCGTGCGCGCTCCAGCACGTGCCTGCCGGCATGGGTCACCGCGTCGAGGCTCTTGCCCTTGCGGATGAACAACTGGAAGCCCAGCTCGTCCTCAAGCTGCTTGAGCTGCTTGCTGAGGCCGGGCTGGGTGGCGTGGACCCGCTCCGCGGCGAGCGTGATGTTGAGGCCGGAGTCGGCGATGGCTACGAGATAGCGAAGCTGGGTCAGCGTCATGGCGATAGGCTCGTGGGCGTTCGTGGGCGGTGGGCGGGCGCGCGGACGGGGCACGGGTACATCGCTGGATGCGATTCGCCATCGGGGGTGCCGAAAGGAGGCCTGCCGCCTCGTGGCGGCGGCGGAAGGTTTCCCGGAATGAAATGGATATATGCATAAACGGACGTCTATACGTCCAATCATTGATCGTGTCAAGTGAAACGAATCGTTTCCGTGGCCGGCGCCGCGCCGCGTGCGGCGGTCATAACGCCATGGCATATGCGCCGCGGCACAAATCATTTGCCGGTCGGGGGGGCGCTTCGTAGCGTGACCCGGCCGCGCTGTTGCGGCGCTGGTGCCGGTTGCCGTCGTCATGAAGCTGTATCCGCTGTTCGCCCACCTCTCCCGTCGCGCCGTGCTGGTCGTGGGGGGCGGCACGGTGGCCGAGCGCAAGGTGGCCGCATTGCTGGCGGCGCAGGCGCAGGTGACGGTGAATGCGTACACGCTGACGCCGCAGTTGCAGCGCTGGGTGGACGAGGGGCGCATCGCGCATCGCGGCGACCCGTTCCAGGACGGCTGGCTCGACCGGGTCTGGCTGGTGGTGGCCGCCACGTCCGACCGCGAGACGAACCGCCTGGTGGCGACCCTCGCCGAATTGCGGCGGATCTTCGTCAACGTGGTGGACGACGCGGAGCTGTCGAGCTTCCACGTGCCGGCAGTGATCGACCGTGCGCCGCTGACCGTCGCGATCTCCAGCGGCGGCGACGCACCGATGCTGGCGCGCCTGCTGCGCGAGCGGCTGGAAACCCTGCTCGACCATTCGCTCGGCCCGCTGGCGGCGCTGGCCGCCAGGCTGCGCAAGCGCATCCGCATCCGCCATCCCGAGCCGGCGGCGCGGCGGCGCTTCTACGAAACCCTGTTTACCGGGCCGGTCGCGGCGCTGCTGCGGCAGGGCCAGCCGCAGGCCGCGCGCCAGGCCGCCGAGAAGGCGCTGGCATCGGCCACGGCGGAGCCGGGCGGCTCGGTGGTGCTGGTCGGTGCCGGCCCCGGCGATCCGGGCCTGCTGACCCTGCGCGCGCTGCGCGCGCTGAACGAGGCGGACGTGATCCTGCACGACCGGCTGGTCAGCGCCGAGGTGCTGGAGCTGGCCCGCCGCGACGCCGAGCGGATCGAGGTCGGCAAGCAGGCGGGCAACCACCACACCACCCAGGACGGCATCCACGCGCTGCTGCTGGAGCACGCCCGCGCCGGTCGGCGGGTGGTGCGGCTGAAGGGCGGCGATCCGTTCGTGTTCGGCCGCGGCGGCGAGGAACTGGAGTTCCTGCGCGACCACGGCATTCCCTACGAGGTGGTGCCCGGCATCACCGCCGCGGTCGCCTGCGCCGCCTATGCCGGCGTGCCGCTGACCCACCGCGACCACGCGCAGTCGGTGCGTTTCGTCACCGCCCATTGCCGCGCCTCGTACGACACCCTGGATTGGGCCGCGCTGGCGCAGGAGCGGCAGACGCTGGCGGTGTACATGGGCGTGGGCGAGCTGGGCACGTTGCAGGAACGACTGCTCGGGCACGGGCGCGCGGCCTCGACGCCGTTCGCGCTGGTTGAGAACGG
This sequence comes from Frateuria sp. Soil773, assembly GCF_001428405.1. Lineage (GTDB taxonomy): Bacteria > Pseudomonadota > Gammaproteobacteria > Xanthomonadales > Rhodanobacteraceae > LMSL01. The sequence continues at coordinate 26,653 of NZ_LMSL01000035.1, read as the reverse complement.
CTCGCGCGCCGACCAGCGGGTCGTCACCGGCACGCTGGCGGAGCTGGCCGAGCGCGGCGCGGCGCACGCGGTGCGTTCGCCGGCGCTGCTGATCCTGGGCGAAGTGGCCGCGCTGGCGTCCTCGCTGGCCTGGTTCGGCCAGCCGCCCTTGCGGGACGCGCCGCAGCGTGCCGTCCGCCCGGCGCCGCCCCGGCCCGTCGTCGCCGTGCCGGCGGCGCAGGACGGGCTGCTGGCCGCCATCCACCGCGCGTAACGAAAAACCCGCGCCGCGCGGAGCACTATGGCTGCCGGCGCCGATCCCGCGTACCCATCCCAAGGAGCGTTTCCATGATCTACGACAGCATCCTCGACACCATCGGCGGCACGCCCATCGTCAAGCTGCACCGGCTGGCGCCGAAGCACGTCGACCTCTACGTGAAGGTGGAGGCGTTCAACCCGGCCGGCTCGGTGAAGGATCGCCTGGCGCTGGCGATCATCCTCGACGCCGAGCAGCGCGGTGCGCTCAAGCCGGGCCAGACGGTGGTCGAGGCCACTTCCGGCAACACCGGCGTGGCGCTGGCGGCGGTGTGCGCGGCGCGCGGCTACCCGTTCGTGGCGGTGATGACCGAGACCTTCTCGATCGAGCGGCGCAAGCTGATCCGCGCCTACGGCGGCAAGGTGGTGCTGACGCCGGCGGCGGTGCGCGGCACCGGCATGGTGGAGAAGGCGAAGGAGCTGGCGCAGAAGAACGGCTGGTTCCTGGCCAGCCAGTTCGACAATCCGGCCAACCCCGCCTATCACCGCCAGACCACCGCGGCGGAGATCCTGCACGATTTCGCCGGCCGCCGGCTGGATTACTTCGTCAGCGGCTGGGGCACCGGCGGCACGCTCACCGGCGTGGGCGAGGTGCTCAAGGTGGCGCGGCCCGGGGTGAAGGTGATCGGTGCCGAGCCGGCGGTGGCGTCGCTGCTGGGCGGCAAGGAATGGAACGCGCACAAGATCCAGGGCTGGACGCCCGACTTCCTGCCCGGCGTGCTCAACGGCAAGGTGGTCGACCGGCTGGTCGCCGTGGACGACACCGTCGCCCGCGACACCTCGCGCGCGCTGGCGCAGCGCGAAGGCATCTTCGTCGGCCTGTCCTCGGGCGCCACCGTGGCGGCGGCGCTGGAAGTGGCCAAGGACGCGCCGGAGGGTTCGGTGCTGCTGGCGATGCTGCCGGACACCGGCGAGCGCTACCTGTCGACCTTCCTGTTCGAAGGGGTCAACGAGGGTTCGGACGACGTCTGAGCCGGCCTTGCTCCGGAGCGACGGCCGCGCTCGCGTGGCCGCCGCCCCGGGCCGCTGCGCCGCCGCGCTCGGCACGGCCGCCCTGGACCGGGGCGCGTTTCTCCCATTCCGCGATCAGCTTCTGGCCCACCAGGGCCAGCGCCTGCACCGCCGGCAGCAGTTCGCGGCCGAGCGCGGTCAGCGCGTATTCGGCGGAGGGCGGCGAGGTATCCAGCGCGGATCGGGCCACCAGGCCGCGCGATTCCAGTTCGCGCAGGCGCGCGCTCAGCACGCGCGCGGAAATCCGCGGGATGTCGTGGCGCAGTTCGCCGAAGCGGCGCGGCTCCGCGCTCAGGCACCAGATCACGTTGGGCGCCCAGGCGCCGCGCAGCAGCGCCAGGCATTCGGTGAGCGGGCAGGCCGGCGGCGGGGTGACCTTGCTTTTGCGTACGGGCAGGCCCATGGGTGTCTTTCGGTAAGCCGGTAACCGGCGGGATACCGCATTTTCCCGCCAATCGGGCCTTGGCGGTATCCATCAGTAACCACGAGGGCTAGCATGCGGGCCTTGCCGCCGCGGCCGGCCATTCCGCCGATCCGCGGGCGGCGACTCTGCCCACCCGACCCCGGAGAAACCGCATGAAGCTCTACTACACCCCTGGCGCCTGTTCGCTGTCGCCGCACATCGTGGCGCTGGAAGCGGGCATCGACCTGTCGCTGGAGAAAGTCGACGGCAAGGCCAAGCGCACCGCGGGCGGCGAGGATTTCTGGCAGATCAACCCGAAGGGCTACGTGCCGGTGCTGGAGCTGGACAACGGCGAGCGGCTCACCGAAGGCCCGGCGATCGTGCAGTACCTGGCCGACCTCAAGCCCGAAAGCGGCCTGGCGCCGGCCAACGGCACCCTGGCGCGCTACCGGCTGCAGGAAATGCTCGGCTACATCAACTCCGAGCTGCACAAGACCTACAGCCCGCTGTTCAAGCCGGACACGCCCGAGCAGACGCGGGCCGAGCGCAAGGACTACCTGCGCCGCCGCTACGCGCTGCTGGAAGATGTGCTGGCGCGGCAACCCTTCCTGCTCGGCGACCGTTTCACCGCCGCCGATGCCTACCTGTTCACCGTCACCAACTGGGCGAAGCACGTCGACGTCGACCTGTCGGAATTCACCGCCCTGGGCGCATTCCAGCAGCGCGTGGGCGAGCGCCCGGCGGTGCAGGCGGCGCTGGTGGCCGAAGGGCTGAAGAAGGCGGGCTGACGCCTGCTGCTGGCGATGCGCGCATCCGGCCCTGCCGGGTGCGCGCAGGTAGCATTCCACGCGGCGACGCCGCCGCCCCGGCAACGGTCGGCGGAATGGTGCATGCTTGCCGGGTTCGCCAGGGGCGGCACGGGGACAGGGGGCGATATGCAACCAGCGTACAGGCCGTGGTCGGTCCTTTCGGGGGCGCCACTTCGTCGTGAACCTTGCCGCGCGGGGCGGAACCCATGCTGATCGGGGCTGCCCTGGCCCCAGCGCTGGCGCAGATCGCGGTCGTCCTCGTCATCGCCGGCCTGGTCTATGCGGCTTTCGGCCGGAAAGCCGGTTTTCGCCGTTATGTCGGCCTGTACCGCGCGCCGGTGCCGGTCGTATCGATCGGCATGGGAATCGGCATCGCGATCGCCGCCACGGCCGTCGCGTTTCCGTCGGTGCGCGCCGTCGCGGGCGGCGAGGGCACGGCGATCGCCGCCGTGTTGTCCGGCCCCGACCGGGCCGCGGCATGGATTGCCTTGGTGGTTACCGCGCTCCTCAAGACGGCGGCGAGCGAGGAAATCCTGTTCCGGGGCCTTATCGCCAAGGCGTCGATCCGCTGGCTGGGGTTTCCGGCCGGGAACGTGGTGCAGGCGGCGATATTCGGCTCCGTGCATCTTGCCCTGCTTGCCGTCGCGAAGGTCGACCACGTCATCGTCTTCGTGCTTTGCGTCAATGCAGGGGTACTCGGCTGGATCGCCGGATGGCTCAACGAGCGCCGCGCAAACGGATCGATCCTGCCCGGCTATGCGATGCATGCCTCGGCCAACCTGGTGACCTATTGCACGATCGCGTTGATGCTCGGTCGCTAGCAGGCGAGGCCGGACCCTCTGCCCTTGCCGTCATTCCAGCGAAAGCTGGAATCCAGTGCCTGTGCGCTTCGACGGGCCTGAAGCCGCTGGATCCCAGCTTTCGCTGGGATGACGGGGTCGGAGCGGGGCGGGGGCGGTCGGGGCGGTACGCGTTCTTTGGCAAAAGCTTCGAGCGCGGGCGTTTGCCGACATTCAAGCTCCTGCGTTCCCACCCCAGCTCTCGCCCATCTAAGCCCCGCGCCCTCATGCAACCCTCACCGTCATTCCAGCGAAAGCTGGAATCCAGTGCCTGTGCACTTCGACGGGCCTGGAGTCACTGGATCCCAGCTTTCGCTGGGATAACGGGTTCGGGGCGGGAAGCGGTCGGGGCGGTCGGGGCGGTACGCGGTCTTTGCAAAAGCTTCGAGCGCGGCTGTTTGCCGACATTCAAGCTCCTGTGCTCCCACCCCAGCTCTCGCCCATCTAAGCCCCGCGCCCTCATGCAACCCTCGCCGTCATTCCAGCGAAAGCTGGAGTCCAGTGCCTGTGCGCTTCGATGGGCCTGGAGCCGCTGGATCCCAGCTTTCGCTGGAATGACGGGGTCGAGTTGGGAGGGCATGAAGCGTTTCGAAACGATCCATCGTTCCCGCGTATCCCTGGGCAGGCCGCAATGCGATCCGCCCCAGGCCACACATTGGTGCACCGGCGACTCAGACGTCCCGAGCCAGCGCTTCGGCCAGCCCGACGTAGCCGCCCGGGGTGAGTTCGAGCAGGCGCTGCTTGGCGTCGGCCGGCAGGTCGAGGCCGTCGATGAAGTTGCGCATGGAATCGCGGGTGATGCCCTGGCCGCGGGTCAGCGCCTTCAACTGCTCGTACGGTTCCGGCAGGCCGTAGCGGCGCATCACGGTCTGCACGGCCTCGGCCAGCACTTCCCAACTGGCGTCGAGGTCGGCGGCGAGGCGGTCGGCGTTGACGGTGAGCTTGCCCAGGCCCTTCTGCAGGGATTCCAGCGCCACCAGGGTATGGCCGAAGGCGGTGCCCAGCGCGCGCAGCACGGTGGAGTCGGTGAGGTCGCGCTGCCAGCGGCTGATCGGCAGCTTCTCCGCGAAGTGGCCCAGCAGCGCGTTGGCGAGGCCGAAGTTGCCCTCGGCGTTCTCGAAGTCGATCGGGTTGACCTTGTGCGGCATGGTGGAGGAGCCGACTTCGCCGGCCTTCAGCGCCTGCTTGAAGTAGCCCAGCGAGATGTAGCCCCACACGTCGCGCGCCAGGTCGATCAGGATGATGTTGGCGCGGCGCACGGCGTCGCAGTATTCGGCGATGCCGTCGTGCGGCTCGATCTGGGTGGTGTACGGGTTGTAGTCGAGGCCGAGGCTCTCGACGAAGCGCTGCGAGAACGCGCGCCAGTCCACTTCGGGGTACGTGACGGCATGGGCGTTGTAGTTGCCCACGGCGCCGTTGATCTTGCCGGGAACCTCCAGGGCGGCGAGCTGCCTGCGCTGGCGTTCCAGCCGCGCGACCACGTTGGCCAGTTCCTTGCCCAGCGTGCTCGGCGAGGCGGTCTGCCCGTGTGTGCGCGACAGCATCGGCAGGGCCGCGTTGGCGTGCGCCAGCCCGCGCAGCGTGGCGATCAGCCGGTCGAAGGCCGGCAGCAGCACCTGTTCGCGGGCATCGCGCAGCATCAGCGCGTAGGACAGGTTGTTGATGTCCTCGCTGGTGCAGGCGAAGTGCACGAATTCCTTGGCCTGGGCCAGCGCGGGATCGGAGCCGATGCGCTCCTTGATGAAGTACTCCACCGCCTTGACGTCGTGGTTGGTGGTGGCCTCGATCGCCTTGATGCGGCTGCCGTCCTCGACCCCGAAGCCGGCGGCGATCGCCTTGAGCCGGTCCGCCTGCGCGGCGTCGAACGGCGGCAGCTCGGCGATGCCGGGATCGGCGGCCAGCGCCAGCAGCCACTCGATCTCGACGTGCACGCGCCGGTGCATCAGGCCGAACTCGCTGAAGATCGGGCGCAGCGCTTCGGCCTTGCTGGCGTAGCGGCCGTCCAGCGGCGACAGGGCGGTGAGGGCGTGGTGGGACATCGCGGGTGTTCCGGCAAGGGGAAACCGCCATTTTACATGGCTGGCGCGCCGTCCTGACCGGACGGCGCGCTTTATCGCAACGGCGACGGCGGGCGGCCTATAGTGGCGGAATCTTCTCCCCCCCAAGGACCCGCCATGAACGGTTTTCGCATCGAGCACGACAGCATGGGCGAGCTGAAGGTGCCCGCCGATGCGCTGTATGGCGCGCAGACGCAGCGCGCGATCGACAATTTCCCGATCTCCGGCCTGCGCCTGCCGCGCGAGTTCATCCGCGCCCTGGGCCTGATCAAGGCGGCGGCGGCCGAGGCGAACCTGGCCCTGGGCCACCTGAAGAAAGGGCCGGCCGCGGCGATCCGCAAGGCGGCGCTGACGGTGGCCGAGGGCCGGTTCGACGGGCAGTTTCCGATCGACGTGTTCCAGACCGGCTCGGGCACCAGCACCAACATGAACGCGAACGAGGTGATCGCCCATCTCGCCGCCAAGGCCGGCAGCAAGGTGCACCCGAACGACCACGTCAACTACGGGCAGAGCTCCAACGACGTGATCCCCACCGCGATCCACGTCAGCGCCACCCTGGCCGGCAGCGGACAGTTGCTGCCGGCGCTGAAGCACCTGAGGAAGGCCATCGACCGGCGCGCGCGCCAACTGAGGAATACGCCCAAGACCGGCCGCACCCACCTGATGGACGCGATGCCGGTGACCTTCGGGCAGGAGCTGTCCGGCTGGTCGGCGCAGATCGGCTCGGCGATCGAGCGCATCGAGGACAGCCTGAAGCGGATGCGCCGGCTGCCGCAGGGCGGCACCGCGGTGGGCACCGGTATCAACGCCGATCCGAAGTTCGGCCCGGCGGTGGCGCGCGAGCTGAAGAAGCTCACCGGGGTGAAGTTCGAGTCGGCCGAGAACTACTTCGAAGGCATGGCCTCGCAGGACGCCGCGGTGGAACTGTCCGGCGCGCTGAAGACGCTGGCGGTGGCGCTGATGAAAATCGCCAACGACCTGCGCTGGATGAACTCCGGCCCGCTGGCCGGCCTGGGCGAGATCGAGCTGCCGGCGCTGCAGCCGGGCTCGTCGATCATGCCGGGCAAGGTGAATCCGGTGATCCCCGAGGCCACCGCGATGGTAGCCGCGCAGGTGATCGGCAACGACGCGGCGATCACCATCGCCGGCCAGTCCGGCAACTTCCAGCTCAACGTGATGCTGCCGCTGATCGCGCACAATCTGCTGCAGTCGATCGGCATCCTCGCCAATGTCTCGCGGCTGCTCGCCGACAAGGCCATTGCCGGCTTCAAGGTCAACGAGGCGCGGGTGGACCAGGCGCTGGCGATGAACCCGATCCTGGTCACCGCGCTCAACCCGGTGATCGGCTACGAGAAGGGCGCGGCCACCGCCAAGCGGGCCTACAAGGAGAAGCGCCCGATCATCGACGTGGCGCTGGAGACCACCGGGCTGTCGAAGGAGGAGCTGAAGAAGCTGCTCGATCCGATGGCGCTGACCAAGGGGGGAATCCACGGTGGCGGAGGTGGCGGCGGCTGAGCGCCGTGGCCTGAGGGCACTGGATTCGGGCTTTCGCTGGAACGGCGAGGCCGCGAGGCGGCGTCGTGGTGCGTCACCCCAGCGTGCGTCACCCCAGCGAAAGCCGGGGCCGGCGTCCTGAAAGCCCACTGGCATCGGCGGCATGGACGCTGCTGGTGGTGAGCAGGCAGCACGCCAGCAGCAGTGCCGAAGCGAACGAAGACCTCCCCAACGAACTCATGGAACCCCTCGGTGTATGGCGGACGACCTGGCGGATCACTCCGGCGCGTTGCGTTCGAGGCCGCGCCGGCGTCCCGCCTCCGTGCGGAGACGCCGGCCGGCACAACCGAACTCAAGTGCCGATCGATCCTTGTCCACATTCCTGTCGCAGTCGTCGACGTCCAGCCGAGTCGTGGCGGCGCATGGGCGGCATGGGCGTACGGTCTCGGCTGGCCGGCGCGCCGCGGCGAACGCAACCGGCTTGCGCATGCCCGGCGGCGTCAATCCTTGGCGTCGCTTTCGCAGTCCGATACGTCCGAGGCGTCGATGATCTTCGCGTAGGGAGCGAAGGCGGCCAGTTGAGCGGCGAGCTGATCCTGCGTGGACTTGATGGCGGCCTGGGCCTTGCAGATGTCCCGGGTCAGCTTCTTGATCTCGCCGGCGCCGTCTTCGGCCGCCTTGTCCTGGGTGGACGAGAGCTTGGCCGCGACGGCCTTGGCCGCTATCTCGCCGCCGGTCATGCCCATGGCCAGGCCGGCCTCGTGCACGGAGTGCACGCTCCGGTTGTAGCTCGCCAGCAGCTCGCGTTCGGCCGGCGTGGTGGGGACGGTGTTGCCGTCCACCGTGAATGTGCCGTCGGCGTCGATCACCGCCTTCGGCGATCCGGTGACGCGCAGGGTCACCGTGTCGCCGCGCATCGTGATCGCGCCGTTCGCCATGGTGGTGTCGGGCATGTCGCAGGCGGCGAGGGCGCAGCCCAGCAGGGCGAGGAGGAGCGGGCGAACGTGAGCTTTCATGGAGGGTTCCTCTATTCGGGGCATGCGGCAGGATGCCATCGTCGGAGTGGCGCAGTCATGGCCGGCCGGCGGTGCCTCGGTGCACTGGGCAGGTCCGGCCGGCCGGGGCGGCGAACCGCCCGCGAGGTCATGGATGCGGATGGAGCAGGGCGGTGAGCTCGCCGGCCGGCAGGGCGAGCTTCGTATCGGCGTCTGGCATGCACGCCGGGGGCCCCGCCGTGGGCAGCGGGTTGGCCGGAGCGTGCGTCAGTCCGAGAACACGGCGAAACCCTTCTTGCCGTTCTCGTCCGTCATCTCCTCGCCGCAGTCGTCGACGTCCTTCTGCGTCATCGTAGCGTACGGCCTGAACTCGGCCATGGCCGCGGCCAGCTTCTGCTGCGAGGCCAGCAGGCCGGGCATGCGCCCGCACAACTGGAGGGCTGCGGCCTTGATCTTGTCCGTCTGCGGCTTGATGGACGCCTCGATCTCCTTGTCGCTGCTGCCCAGGAGCGAGCCCAGGATCGCCTTCCGGGCCATGCCGACGCCCAGGCTGGCGCTGTTCGCGCCGATGTCCATGCCGGCCTCGGCGATGCCGATGATCTGCTGGCGGTAATCCACCAGCATGGCGTGCTGCTCCGGCGTGGCCGACACTTCCTTGCCCGCGATCAGCAGGTTGCCTTGCGGCGTGATCACCGCCTTGGGGCGGGAATCGTTGTCGCTGCGCTCGTGGTCGTGGCCGATGCGCACGTTGTTGACGCTGATGTCCTCGGTGGCCAGCTCCTTCCTGGCTTGCTGGATGCCCTTCTGGATTTCCGCGGAGATCGCCGCGGGCGAGGTCTGCTCGCGCACTTCCTTCGCCGCCTGCGCCAGGCCGTCGGCGACGCCCGGCTGGGCGCCGTCCTGCTCGGACTGGCTGCACGCGGTCAGCGGCAGCAGCAGCGCCGACGCAAGGATGCCGATGGCGATTGGGTGGGTTTTCATGATGTTCTCCCCTTTCCGGTTTGGACGGATGTCAGTTGTCGTCACGCCAGCGGCGCAGCCAGATGGCGCCGGCGAGCAGGGCGAGGCCGAACGCCGCACCGACCCAGAAGCCCGGCGAGCCGGCCACGCCGTAGGCGTTGGCGAGGTTCAGGGCATCCAGCGCATGCGCCGAGTCGTTGCCCACGGATTCGTAATGGTTCGCGCCCAGCCAGCTGCCCGGGAACACGCTGAGCAGGATGCGGCCGCACACATGGCTCCAGTACCATCCGCTGCCCACCAGGCGGGTGCCCAGCAGGTTGAACCAGCCCAGCGTGATGCCCACCGCCACCGGCAGCACCGCGGCCCACAGGAACGGCTTGCTGCGCGCCCAGGCCGAGCAGAGCATCAGCCAGCCCACGCTGGGCAGCGCCCACAGCGCGTACAGCGGAATGGTGCCCACCAGGTTGGCGATGACCCGGAACGGATGGGCATAGGCCAGCAGGTGCCACACGCCGGTGCCGTGGAAGGACAGCGCGATCGCGAACATCAGCAGCATCGCGATGCCGGTGACCACGCCGCAGACCACGGCGATCAGCGGCGCCAGCAGGGTGCCGGCCACGACCTTGGAGAGTACCGTGGCGGAGTCCGACAGCGGCAGCGATTTCCAGAACAGCAGGCTGCGGTCGCGGCGGTCGTCGTACAGGGCGCCGAGGCAGTAGAAGAACACCACGAAGCCCAGCACGATGCTGATGATGAAGGTGGTCGAGTACATCACCACGTCCATCACCCTGCCGGCCTTGTCGATCTCGTCCGGGCTCAGCGCGTGGTCGAGGAAGTGGCCGTTGCTGAGCAGCGAATGGATGCCGTGCTGCGTGCCGAACATCTCGCCGGCGACGAGGCCCATCAGGTTCAGCAGCAGGAACACGCCGCCGGTGATCAGCGGCGCCCACAGGAAGCCGCCGCGGTGTTCCCAGAACTCGCGCTTCACCAGCCAGTAGAAGGTCTTCATGCGTGGGTTGCCTTCATGGTCGGGATTCAGACGGAGCTTTCGGTGCGCCAGCGGCGCAGCCAGGCGGCGACGGCGAGCAGGGCGAGGCCGATGACGACGCCGGCCCAGAGCTCGGTGCGGGCCAGGATCGGGCCGTAGACGTTTTCGGTGGCGATGTACTGCCCGAGCTGGGCCGCCTTGTCGACGTTCTCTATCTCGCCCAGCGGGCCCAGGCCGGTGGGAATGCCGTTGGGGAGCACGCCGAAGGCGCGTCCCACGATGTTCTTCCAGAACCAGCCGGTCTGCAGGCCGAACCCGCCGAGCATGTTGAACCAGCCGACGACGATGGCCGCCGCGACCGGCGGCACCACCGCCCACAGGAACGGCTTGCTGCGCGCCCAGGCGGAGCAGAGCATCAGCCAGCCGGCGGAGGGCAGCGCCCACAGCAGGTACAGCGGGATCATCGCCAGCATGCCCGAGACGGTGCGCAACGGATGGGCCATGGCGAGGATCGGCCAGACGTTGACGCCGTGGAACGACAGCGCGGTGGCGTACATCGCGAGCATCAGCAGGCCCGCCACGATGCTGGTGACGAAGGCGATGGCCGGGGCGACCACCAGGCCGGCGACCAGCTTGGAGGCGACCGTCTCGGTGTCCGACAGCGGCAGCGATTTCCAGAACAGCAAGCTGCGGTCGCGGCGGTCGTCGTAGAGCGAGCCGAGCAGGTAGAAGAACACCACGATGCCCAGCACCAGCTTCAGCAGCACGCTGCTCGATACCATCAGCGTGTCCACCACCATGGCGATCTTGCCGGCGTCGTTCGGGCCCAGGTGGTTCAGGGCGCTGGCGAAGTCCATCGAGCCGAAGCGGATGCCGTGCCGGAAACCGAACACTTCGCCGGTGACGATGCCCATCAGGTTCAGCAGCAGGAACACGCCGCCGGTGACCAGCGGCGCCCACAGGAAGCCGCCGCGGTGTTCCCAGAATTCGCGCTTGACCAGCCAGTAGAAGGTTTTCATGTGTAGGTCCCCTTCATGGTGGCGACGAACAGGTCGCTGACCGAAGGCCGGCGCAGCTCGCCCAGGGCCTCCAGCGCGGCGCGGTCGGCGCCGTCGAACAGGAAGATGCTCTTGCCGAACACCTGGCGCTCGTCCAGCGGGCCGAGCGCGCGTGCCGCGGCGGCCCGGTCGGCGTTCACCATGACCTCGGCGAAGCGCTCGCCGATGGCGTCCATGTCGGCGTCCAGCACGATCTTGCCGTCGCGGATGAACATCAGGTCGGTGAGGATGTGCTCGACCTCCTCGACCTGGTGGGTGGTGACGATGATCGTCTTGTTCTCGTCGAAGTAGTCCTCCAGCAGGCTCTGGTAGAACTGCTTGCGGTAGAGGATGTCCAGGCCCAGGGTGGGCTCGTCCAGCACCAGCAGGCGGGCGTCGATCGCCATCACCAGGGCCAGGTGCAACTGCACGATCATGCCCTTGGACATCTGTCGCACGCGCTGGTCGGGGGTGAGCTTGGTGCGGGCGAGGAAGGCCTCGCACTTCTTGCGGTCGAAGCGCGGATGCACGTTGGCGACGAAGTCCACCGCCTCGCGCACGCGGATCCAGCGCGGCAGCACGGCGACGTCGGCGATGAAGCAGACCTGCTCCATGAGCTGGCCGCGCTGCTTGCGCGGGTCGAAGCCCAGCACGTTGAGCGAGCCCTGGAAGTCGGTCAGGCCCAGGATCGCCTTCAGCGCGGTGGTCTTGCCGGCGCCGTTCGGGCCGATCAGGCCGACGATGCGTCCGGAAGGGATCTGGAAGCTGACGTTGTCCAGCGCCGCGGTGTTCTTGTAGCGCTTGCTCAGGCCGCTGGCAGTGACGACGGCGTTCATGGGGTCTTCTCCGTTTCGCCCGGCGCCTCGCGCAGCAAGGTCTTCAGGTCCAGGCCGAGCCGCTGCAGCCGGGCGTACAGCATCGGCCACTCTTCGCGCAGGAAGCGCTCCCGCTCGGACTTGAGCAGCGCCTCGCGGGCTCCATCGGTGACGAACATGCCCAATCCCCTCCTTTTTTCAACTAGTTGATCGTCGACCAGCTCCTGATAGGCCTTGGAGACGGTCAGCGGATTGATCTGGAAATCCGCTGCCACCTGGCGTACCGACGGCAGCGGGTCGCCTTCGTTCAAGGCGCCGTCCAGGATCATCGCCACTACGCGTTCGCGCAGTTGGCGATAGATCGGGACGCTGTCGTTCCAGGTGATGGTCATACGTTTATTCCTTGGTGATACGGCCGAACTTGGTGCCAAACGAATAGTAGGGCATGGCCAGTTGCGCCCCGAGCAGGCTGGCGCCGCTTTCGGCGCCGCGCACCACGCCCGGGACCGCGATGGCGGCGCTGGCGTTGCCAATCAGGGCGGCGGCGCGCAGGTCGTCGGCGCTGGGGCGCACGGTGACCGGGGCCAGGTCGACCACCTTGACGCCGTTGACCTCGCTCACCGGGCGGACGGAAACGTTCGAGTTGATGGCGGCCAGACCGGTGACGGTAAACAGGGCTGCGGCTGCCAGAGCGACCAGGTTCAGGTTCTGCGCTTTCATGACGGGCCTCCTTAGTGACCTCGTTGACCAGTGTTGTAGTGAACTATAACACCATATTTTGGACCGTCAATAGGCTCGTGGCGGATTCGCAACATGACTGATGGCCTATATGGAGCCCGCGCGCCGGCGCGCCCGCGGCCGCCTTCCTGCGCCGTACGGGGCAGGCGTGGTTGAATCGATGCCCACGGCGATCGGCAAGGCGGAGGCATCGATGGATCTCGAACTGGGCGGGCAGGTGGTCGTGGTCACCGGGGCCAGCAAGGGCATCGGCCTGGCCTGTGCGGAGGCTTTCGCGCGGGAAGGCGCCCTCGTGGTCGGCGTGGCGCGCCAACCGGCCGGCCTGCAGGCGGCGCAGCGGCAACTGGAGACGCTTGGCCTGCGCATGGCGGTCGAGGCCGCCGACCTGCGCGACAGCACGGCCACCGCGGCGGCGGTCGCGCGCATCGAAGAGGCGCACGGCGCGATCGGCGTACTGGTCAACTGCGCCGGTGCGGCCCGCCGCATGCCGCCGGACGAGCTGGACGCCGCGGCGCTGCATGCGGCGATGGAGGCGAAATACTTCACCTACATGCACGCGATCGACGCGGTGATCCGCCGCATGGCGGCGCGGGGCCAGGGCAGCATCGTCAACGTGGTCGGGCAGGGCGGGCGGCAGGCCAATCCCATGCACATCGGCGGCGGCTCGGCCAATGCGGCGCTGATGCTGGCCTCGGTCGGCTACGCCAGCGCCTACGCCGGGCGCGGCGTGCGGGTGAACGCGATCAACCCCGGGGTGACCCGTACCGGGCGGATGGAGGAGGGGTTGGCCGCTTCCGCGCGCGCCAGCGGGCGCTCGCGGGAGGAACTGCTGGCCGAGCAGGTGGCTGGCATCCCGCTCGGGCGCCCCGCGGAGCCCGGCGAGATCGCCAGCGTCGCGGTATTCCTGGCCTCGCCGCGGGCCAGCTACGTCACCGGCGCGGTGATCCCGATGGACGGCGGCAAGGTCGCGGCGATCTAGCGCTTGCCTCTCATGCGGGCGGGACCGGCCGTACGGCCGGCCCCGTCCGGACGCGCCGCATGCTCAATCGTGCGCGGCGTAGACCTGCTTGCCGCCGACCCAGGTCTGCAGCACCTTGGTCTTCCAGATGTCGGCCGGCTTGCCGGCGAAGATGTCGCGGTCGACCAGGATGAAGTCCGCCCACTTGCCCGGCTCCAGCGTGCCGAGCGTCTTCTCGGCGTGGCCGGCATAGGCCGCGTTCAGCGTGAAGGCGCGCAATGCCTCGGTGGGCGTCATGTCCTGCTGCGGATACCAACCGCCCGGCGGACGGCCCTGGTGGTCCTGCCGGGTCACCGCGGAATACAGGCCGTAGAACGGGTTGGGCGACTCCACCGGGAAGTCCGAGCCGCCGGCGATCACCGTGCCCTGCTTGAGGAAGCGCTGCCAGGCGTAGGCGCCCTTGATCCGCTCGCGGCCGATGCGGTCCTCGGCCATGTTCATGTCGGAGGTGGCGTGGGTGGGCTGCATGGAGGCGATCAGGTGCAGCGGCACGAAGCGCGGGATGTCCTGCAGCGACACGATCTGCGCGTGCTCGACCCGGTTGCGCAGGGCGATGCCGTCCGGATGGGACTTGTAGGCGGCGGCGAAGCTGTCCAGCACCTCGCGGTTGGCGTGGTCGCCGATCGCGTGGATGCATACCTGGTAGCCCTTGCCCATCGCCTTGTCGACCATCGCGGTCAGCTCGGCCGGCTGCTGGAACAGCAGGCCGCTGTTGTGCGGATCGTCGGAGTAGGGCGCGAGCATGGCCGCGCCACGGCTGCCCAGCGCGCCGTCGGCGAACAGCTTCACCGCGCGCACGGTGAGGAAGTCGTTGCCGTAGCCGATCAGCGGCCCTTCCTTGCTGATGGTGTCGAAGTCGCCGCCGGTGCCGCGGATCATCGCGTAGATGCGCGCGGTGAGCTTGCCTTGGTCGGCGTACTGCCGGTAGAGCCGGTAGGTGGGCAGGTCGATGCCCGCGTCGTCCACGCCGGTGAGGCCCACGCTGGCCATCTCGGCCAGCGCGGTATCCAGCGCGGCGGACATTTCCCGCGCGGTGGGCGCCGGCAGCTTGTCGTAGATCAGCGCGGTGGCGCCGTCGACGAAGACGCCGGTGGGGTTGCCCGCGGCGTCGCGCTCGATGCGCCCGCCGGCGGGATCCTTGGTGTCGCGTGTGATGCCGGCGGCCTTCATGGCGGCGGTGTTCGCCCAGGCGGCGTGGCCGTCCACGCGGCTCAGCCACACCGGCCGGTCGGCCACCACGGCGTCCAGTTCCTTCGCGGTGGGAAAGCGGCCCAGCTTCCAGATTTCCTGGTTCCAGCCGCCGCCCAGCAGCCATTTCGCATCCGGATGCGCCGCAGCGTACGCTTTCACCCGCGCCAGCGCCTCGTCCAGCGATTGCGTGCCGGTGAGGTCGGCCTGGTTGCGCGCATAGCCCAGTTCGAGCACGTGGCCGTGGGCGTCGATCAGCCCCGGCAGCAGGGTGCGGCCCTGGCCGTCCACCACCCGGGCGCTGCCGGCCTGCTTGTCCAGGGCGGCACGGCTGCCGGTGGCGACCACCTTGCCCTGGTCCACCAGCAGCGAGTCGAATTGCCTGAGCTTGCCATGGCTGTCGAGCGTGTAGCCCTTGACGTGGGTCACCAGCAGGTCGGCGGCGGACAGCGTGGGAGCGAAAACCAGCGAGGCAAGCAGCGCGAAACAGGGAAGGCGGTTCATGCGGTCGGATTCCTCGGCACCGGAACGAACCGGCAGTGTGTCCGGCCGCGGCCGCTTTTTCCACCTGTGCGCGCCATGCCGCGCCCGCCGCAAGCGAAGACGGCCCCGAAGGGCCGTCGTGGTCGTCCGATCCGCCCGCGTCAGGCGGCCTTGGCCAGGCTGCCGATGCTGGCGCCCGCCTGCTTCAGCGCCTCGGCCTTGCTCTCCGGGCCGAGGTTGACGCCCTCGGCGCGCACGAACTCGATGTCGGTGATGCCGATGAAGGCGAATGCCGCGCGCAGGTAGGGCTCCTGGAAATCCAGCGCGGCGCCGGGCCCCTGGCTGTACAGGCCGCCGCGGCTGGAAGCGACGATCACGCGCTTGCTGCCGGCCAGCCCTTCCGGGCCGTTGGCGGTGTAGCGGAAGGTCTTGCCGGCCACCAGGATGCGGTCGATCCACGCCTTGAGCTGGCTGGAGATGGTGAAGTTGTACATCGGCGCGCCGACCACGATCACGTCGGCGGCGAGGAATTCCTCCAGCACGTCGTTGCCGAGCAGGGCGGCCGGGTCGTTGGCGTCGGCCACCGGCGTCCAGTGCGGCAGCGGCTGCGCGGCGAGGTCGCGGTAGCGCACCTGCAGGTTTGGCTGGCTGCGCTTCAGCTCGGCTACGATGTCGGCGGTCAGGCCGCGCGAAACGGAGTGGTTGCCCAGCGCGCTGGAATCGACATGCAACAGTTTCATCGTATTGGCTCCGAGACGGGCCGGCAGGGTTGCCGGCGACGGAGATAACGATAAAACTGGAACAATCAATCGATAAGTCTGCTTGTTCTGGACTTATAGTTCCAAATGGGAAACGATGATGATCGGTCTGGACGGCGCCCTGCAGGACCTCAACGATCTCTATTTCTTTGCGGCGGTGGTGGAGCACGGCGGTTTCTCGGCAGCCGGTCGCGCCCTGGGGATTCCTAAGTCGCGCCTGAGCAAGCGGATCGCGCAACTGGAAGAGCGGCTGGGCGTGCGCCTGCTGCAGCGGACCACCCGGCGCTTCGTGGTCACCGAAGTCGGCGAGCGCTTCTACGGCCATTGCCGCGCGGTGCTGGAGGAGGCCCGCGCCGCGCAGGAGGCGGTCGACGAGCTGCGCGCCGAGCCGCGCGGCGTGGTGCGGATGAGCTGCCCGGTCTCGCTGACGCAGACCATCGTGGCGCACGTGCTGCCGGACTTCATGGCGATGTACCCGAAGGTGCAGGTGCGCGTGCTGTCCAGCAACCGCCGGGTCGACCTGGTGGGCGAGGGCTTCGACCTCGCCATCCGCGTGCGCAGCAAGCTCGACACCGACGCCAACATGGTCATGCGCACCTTCGGCCTGTCGCGCGTGCTGGCGGTGGCCAGCCCCGGGCTGCTGGACGGCGTCGGCCGGCCCAGGGTGCCTGCGGACCTGGCGCGACTGCCGGCGCTGTCCATGCAGGAGCACGAAGGCGCGCAGGTGTGGGAGCTGACCGGGGCGGACGGCGAGCGCACATCGGTGGAGATGACCGCGCGCCTCATCACCGGCGATTTCGCCATCCTGCTCGAATCCGCGCGCCGCGGCCTGGGAGTGACCCTGCTGCCGGAATTCGTCTGCGCCCCGGCGATCACCCGCGGCGAGCTGGAAGTGGTGCTGCCAGACTGGAGCGCGCCCGACGGCACCATGCATTTCGTCTATCCCAGCCGTCGCGGCATGCTGCCAGGCGTGCGCGCGCTGGTGGATTTCCTCGCCGAGCGCCTGCCCGAAGCCACCCGCCTGAAACACGAGCAGTGCAAGGTGCGTCCGCTGGACGCGCTGCCGGCCGCGGGCGGGGATGCCGCCTGAGGCGTGCTAGCATTTCCGTTTGGACATCCATACCGCCGAGCCCATGACTATCGAAACCAAGCTGCCCAAGGTGGGCACCACCATCTTCAGCGTGATGAGCCAGTTGGCGGTGGAGCACAAGGCCGTGAACCTCGGCCAGGGTTTTCCCGACTTCGAGCCGCCCGAGGCCTTGCGCGAGGCGCTGGCGCGGGCGATGGCCGACGGCCGCAACCAGTACGCGCCGGGCATCGGCACCCAGCCGCTGCGCGAGCAGATCGCCTTGAAGACCGAGCGCCTGTACGGCCACCGCGTCGACCCCGATGCGGAAGTCACCGTGACCTCCGGCGCCACCGAGGCGATCTTCGCCGCGATCGCCGCCGTGGTGCGCGCCGGCGACGAGGTGATCGTGTTCGACCCGGCCTACGACTGCTACGAGCCGGCGATCGACCTGCAGGGCGCGCGGGCGGTGCACATCCCGCTGACCGTGCCGAGCTTCGCGATCGACTGGCAGCGCGTGCGCGACGCGGTGACGCCGAAGACGCGCATGATCCTGATCAACAGCCCGCACAACCCTTCCGGCGCGGTGCTCTCGGCGGCCGACCTGGACGAGCTGGCGGCGATCGTGCGCGACACCGGCATCGTGGTGCTGTCCGACGAGGTGTACGAGCACATCGTCTACGGCGCGCCGCACCAGAGCGTGCTGCGCCACGCCGAGCTGGCCGCGCGCAGCATCGTGGTGTCGAGCTTCGGCAAGACCTACCACTGCACCGGCTGGAAGGTCGGCTATGCGGTGGCGCCGGCCGCGCTGTCGGCGGAGTTCCGCAAGGTGCACCAGTACCTCACCTTCTGCACCTTCCACCCGGCGCAGGCGGCGTTCGCCGAATTCCTCGCCAGCACGCCGCAGCACTACCTGGAGCTGCCGGCGTTCTACCAGGCCAAGCGCGACTACTTCCGCGAACTGCTGAAGCCGTCGCGGCTGAAGCTGCTCGACGTGCCGGGCGGCTACTTCCAGTTGGTCGACTATTCCGCGATCAGCGAGCAGGACGACCTCTCGTTCAGCCAGTGGCTGGTGAAGGAGGGCGGCGTGGCGGGCATCCCGCTGACGCCGTTCTACGAGACCGCCCCGGGCACGCACCTGTTGCGCCTGTGCTTCGCCAAGAGCGACGCCACCATGCAGGCGGCGGCGGAGCGTCTATGCCGACTGTGAGCATGCAACCCCTGGCCGTTTCCCTGGTGCAGGGCGCGACGCGCTGGCACGACGCGCCGGCCAACCGCGACTACTACGGCGAGCTGGTGCGCCGCGCGCGCGGCAGCGACCTGATCGTCCTGCCGGAAACCTTCCTGTCCGGCTTCAGCAACGACATCCAGGCCAGCGCCGGGACGATGGACGGCGAAGGCGTAGCCTGGCTGCGGGCGCTGGCCGAAGAAGTCGGCGCGGTGGTCTGCGGCAGCCTGGCGATCCGCGAGAACGGCACCGTCTACAACCGCCTGCTGTGGGCGCGGCCGGACGGCAGCTACGCGCAGTACGACAAGCGCCACCTGTTCCGCATGGCCGGCGAGCACACCCGCTACGGCGGCGGCAGCGAGCGCCTGATCGTGGAGCTGAAGGGCTGGCGCATCCTGCCGCAGGTCTGCTACGACCTGCGTTTCCCGGTATGGCTGCGCAACCGCCGGCTGGAAGGTGCCGCCGGCGGCATGGACTACGACCTCGCGCTGTTCGTCGCCAACTGGCCGGCCCCGCGCCGGCAGCCGTGGCGCACCCTGCTGCGTGCGCGGGCGATCGAGAACCTGGCCTACGTGGTAGGCGTGAACCGGGTGGGCGTGGACGGCAACGACTTGCCCTATGCCGGCGACAGCGCGGCGATCGACGCCGTCGGCGAACCGCTGGTCGAACTGGGCGCACAGGAACAGGTCGTCACGGTACGGCTCGATCCTGCGCCGCTGCTGGCGCACCGCGAGCGGTTCCCGGCATGGATGGACGCGGACGATTTCAGCCTGAGGCCATGACCATCGATGGTTGTCTGGCAATCGAGGCAAGACTTGCCTCGGTTGCGCTTGCTCGCTGACTCGATATCGCACGCACGTCCATCGGTGCGTGCTTCTTCCTCATTGACAACCAAGCTTCCCTGCGCATAGTACTGCGGCGGCACCGTGCAAGGCGGGCCATATCAAACAGGGGAGTTGGCATGCAGTGGATGCTGAAGAGGCATTTGGCGCGCGTCGTTGCGCGTTCGGCGTGGGGATGGATGGTGGCGTGCAGTCTGGTTCACGCCCAGGCCGCGCAGCCGGTGACGCCCGAAGAGGAATACAAGAAGAACATCCGTGTCAGCGAAGACATCCAGCCGCTGGGCGAGAACCCGTTCGGCGAAAGCATCAGTTTGTATACCGGAGGCCTCTCCTTCGAGCAGACCGATATAAGCCTTCGGGGTACAGGTCCTACGCTGTCGCTGAGCCGCCGCTATGAGCTGCCCGCGCAGGGCGAGCACATCGACCTTCTCGATAACGCTTTCGGCAGTTGGGATCTGGACCTGCCGCGAATAACCACGATCACGGCAAATCAGCAGAACGTCACCGGCTGGGTCGTTGCCGGCGGGAACAAGGCGATCTGCAACAACTTCAGCGCGCCGCCCAGCGTCAATCCACCGCTCGGCGATACCCAGCGGCGTCCGTGGGCGCCGTCCCAGTGGTGGCACGGATACCAACTGGTCATCCCGGGCCTGGGCAGCCAGGATCTGCTCAAGCGCGGTGCGGCCAACACGCTGGCGCCAGCGATGGTTGGCATGACCTTCCCCATCGTTACCAAGCAGCACTGGCAGATCAGTTGCCTGTTACAGGCGGAGAATGACAGTACGCGTGAAGCGTTCCTGGCGGTGGCGCCGGACGGTACGAAGTACTGGTTCAATCACCTGGTCTACCGTTACGCGCCCAATATGGATCGCGGGCTCAACTCGGTGGCCATGCTCACGATGGCGGCACAGGGTGGTGGCATGCATCCGATGGCTGCGCCTTCTGACTTTCTTCTGCGCCGTGAGGCGTCGATGCTGGTCACCCGCATCGAGGATCGCTTCGGCAACGCACTCGTCTACAGCTACGACAGCAGCAATCGCCTGACCGGGATTACCGCGCCAGGCGACGGGCGTGCGTTGAGCGTGCAATACAGCGACAGCACGCCATTGATCCGGTCGATAACGCTGCAGCCAGGCAATAGCAAACCGAGGACTTGGACCTATACCTACGATCCGGGGGTATGGGGAGCGTCAAGCAGGGAGCTGGCACGTGTTACCCTGCCCGATGCGTCATTCTGGGAATTCAAGCTTTCCACGCTGACCGGCGATGCATGGGTGGACACCAGGGATACTCCGTCCATCTGCAATAGCATCGCGACGCCCAACAATCTGGGTACCAGCTACAGCGGCAGCATTACGCATCCGTCCGGACTGAAAGGCACGTTTACCGTTACGCCGGTCAAGCGCGGGCGCTCATACGTGGTGCGCAGTTGCTGGGCCGGCCAGGTGGGTGGGTCGAATGCGCCGACGGCGCCCAACAGCTTCGCCACCACGCCCAGTGCCTGGTATGCCATGGCGATATCGCAGCGCCAGTACAGCGGCGCCGGAATGCCTACGCGAACCTGGACCTATGCCTATTCGCCGTCCAACGAAAGCTGGACGGCGGACAGTTGCGCCAGCGCGGGCACATGCCCGACCACGGTGTGGACGGACGAAACCGATCCGAACGGCGACGCCATCCGGCGCACGTTCAGCAACAAATACGATGCCAGCGAAAGCCTGTTGCTGAGCACCGATTACTACGCGGGTGCAGTGGGCGGCAGCTTGATCCGCTCCGAGGTCGACCATTACGCCAACCCCACCGGCGGTCCCTGGCCCGCATCGCTGGGAAGCAATCCACAATCCAATATCAACAAGGATCAAACCACCACGCTGTCCCCGCAGGACCAGCGATCGATCACCCAGGAGGGCGACACTTACAAGTGGCAGGCCGAGGGGTTCAATGAATTTGCCCAGGTGACCAAGGCCAAGCGCTGGAACACCATTGCCGGGCAGGGTGCCGTCGAGGAACAGACGAGCTATCTCAACGACCTGCCGCATTGGCTGTTGGGCTTACCGTTGCAGACGGACAACTTGACGACGGGTGAAGTCGTCAGCTCGAACGCCTATGACTCCAGTGCAATACTTCAGGAGCGCTCGTCTTTCGGCCGGAAGGTGATGAGCTATGCCTTCGACTCGAAAGGGCGGCTTACCCGCTTTGCCGATGGCAATGAGCATGCCACCACCCTGGGCAGCTACAAGTTGGGCATACCGCAGGCCATTGGCTACCCCGATGGTACTTCCCAAAGCCTGACGGTCGACGATTTCGCACAGATCAAGAGCATTACCGACCAGGCCAATTTCACCACTTCCTACGATTACGATCCTGTAGGTCGCCTGACCAGTATCACCTATCCCTCGGGTGACGAGCAGGCTTGGCACCAGAAAACCTTCGCCTACGACTTCGTCGCCGGCAGCGAGCGCGGTATCGGCGGCAGTCATTGGCGACGCACGATGACTCGTGGTGACCAGCGGCAGGTCACTTACTTCAGCGCGGAGTTGCAGCCGGTCCTCTCTGATACCTACATCGATGGCCGCGCCGATTCGCACAGCAACGTGCGCAGGGACTTCGACTACAAAGGGCAGGCGACGTTCGTGTCCTATCCCAAGGAGGGTGTGCCTGGCCTGGGCGATCCCATGAAGGGAACGCACAACACGTTCGATGCGATCGGGCGCCAGGTGCTGATCCAGCAGGACTCCGAGCTGCCCAACCCGCTCACGACGCGCATCGATTACCTGTCGGGAGCCCGCAAGCAGGTGACGGACCCCGGCAATCACGTCACCACGAGTACTTTCCAGGTTTTCGATACCCCTTCGTACGAAACCGTGCTGAAGGTCCAGGCACCTGAGGACGTTACGCAGACCATCGTGCGCGACGTGTACGGCAACCCGTTGAGTATCGCCCAGGCCGGCACGTATGGAACGACACCGCTCAACGTGACCAGGACGCTGGCCTACGACGCGTACCATCGGTTGTGCCGGACCACGGAGCCAGAGAGCGGCAGCGAGGTGATGTCCTATGACAACGCCAACAACATCCTATGGAGCGCGGCCGGGCAGGCCATCGGCAACAATATTTCCGGATGCGGTCAGGAACTGGTTGCGGATGCGGCAAGGACGACGCGCACCTACGATGTCATGAACCGCGTGAAGTCCATTGTCTATCCGGGAGACACCGACGGGATCGACTACGAATACTGGCCTACGGGATCCGTCAAGACGGCCAAATCCGGTATCGCGTTGTGGACCTACGAATACAACGGCCTGTCGCAGCTGAAGGCGGAGACGCTGGATGTCGAGGGATACCATTGGCCCGTTCGCTACGCGCACGATCCGTATGGCAGCGTCGCCTCGGTGACCTATCCGGACGGCAAGCAGATCGGCTATGCCCCCGATGCGTTGGGGCGCGCCACCAAGGCAGGAGCCTATGCCTCGGACATCGCATTCTTCCCGGATGGGAACGTGCAGTACTACCGGCTGGGGAACGGCACGGAGTACCTGGCCGAGGAAAACGATCGCCGCTCATTGGGCAGCATCAACTATTTCCACGGCGGAACCACCTCCGTGATTGCCCAGCAATACACCTACGATCCGAGCGGCAACCTGCTCGTCGTGGACGACCAGGTGAACAACCGCCGCGACAAGACGTTCGGCTATGACGCCCTCAACCGCCTGACCTCGGCCCAGGCTCCCAATCTCTGGCAGACGGAAACCTATCGCTACGACCCGTTGAACAACCTGCGCGAGCTGAACAGCGACGGGATCAATCGCGTCTATGCATATGACGCGTCCAACCGTCTGGCAACGATAAAGAATGGCGCCACGGTGCTGCACAGCTATGCCTATGACCCGCAAGGCAACGTCTCTCAGAAAGACGGCGCCAGCCTGCTGTTCGACAAGGCGAACCGGTTGACCCAGATAGTGGGCGTCGGCAGCTATGCCTACGACGCGTCCGGGCGACGGGTAAAGAAAACAGGGGCGGCAGGCAACGAGACCTACTACGCCTACAACAACGATGGGAAGCTGCTGTACCAGTTCGACGCATCGACTGGCGTGACGACGGATTACGTGTATCTGGGTCGCAACCTCGTGGCCGAGGTACGCAGGAACAATGGCGATATCGTCCTGAATCCGCCTTCGGCTATCTACTTCGATGCCAGCCCCAACGATGGCAGCTATACGGTGAGCTGGTACGCGGTAGGCACCGCCAGCTATGAATTGCAGGAAAGCTACGACGGCGGCGCTACCTGGCAGGGTGTCTACAGCGGTACGGCCAGCAGCAAGAATTTCAGCGGCAAGGCCGGCGGCAGCTACCTGTATCGCGTGCGGGCCTGCCAGGGCGAGTGCAGCGAATGGCGAAGCTCGGCGACGCTTGGCGTACGGCCGGTGTTGGCTGCGATCACCGTGCCTTCCGGGATACAGGGGGCAAGCGTGGTTGTCGGGTGGGCGCGTCCCGCCTCGGCGGCAAGCTTCGATGTCGAGGAGCAAAAGAGCGGTGGTACCTGGGTCCGGGTTGCCACGGATACGACCGCCACCTCCATCACCCGGACCAATCTTGCCGCAGGCAGCTATCTCTACCGGGTTTCGGCGAAGAACGGTTTCGGCAGCCGTGGCTGGGCCGTGTCGGGGGCGGTTACGGTGCTGTATCCGCCTGCTGGAGCGCCTGCCGTCAGCGTTCCGGCATCGAGCAGTACCGGTGGCTACACGGTGAGCTGGAATGCTGTGGCGGGGGCCAACCGCTACGTCTTGCAGGAGCAGTTGAACGGCGGAGCCTGGAGCACGGCCTACGATGGCGCCGGCCTCTCCATGGCTTTCAGCGGAAGGTCCAACGGCGCTAAGTACGGCTACCGCGTACAGGCCTGCAATGCTGCGGGATGCTCGGTGGCAGGCGCCGCGGCCACGGTAATGATCGCCATTCCGCCTCCGGCACCGACGGGTGTTTATGCCAACGATCTGGTCGTGAATGCCAAGCTCGAGACGATAACGCTGGTCTGGAATGCCTCGGCCGGTGCCACCAGCTACGAGGTGGAGAACGCCGATACGGGTGTTGCCGTCACCAGCACGACAGGCACCTCCATCGAGGTCGAGCGTGGCTTCAACGAACCGATTCCCCACAATTCGTACGCCGTACGCGCCTGCAATGCATATGCCTGCAGCAGTTGGGTCAGCGCCAGTCATCGGTACGTCTACATGGCACCGTCGACCGCACCGAGCCTGAGCGTCCCGGGCAGCAGTACGGGCAGCTATACCGTGAGCTGGGGCTCGGTCTATCAGGCTGCCACGTATACCTTGCAGGAGAGCGCGAATGGCGGGGCCTGGACGACGGTGTACAGCAATAGCGGGCAATCCATGGCGTTCAATGGCAGGGCCATTGGCAGTTATGGATACCGGGTGCGCGCTTCCAATAGCGGCGGCGATGGTCCATGGAGCGCCACCGCGACGGTTCCCGTATCGGATTTGGCCGGTGTCACGGGGCTTACGGCAACGGTCAAGTTGATAGCGGTGCAGGTCGATTCGCTCAATGCGGGCAAGCCGGATGCGACGAGCGTGAGCGCCAAGGCCATTGGGGAAACAGTCGTTCCCATGGCGCCGCCACCACCCGTCAAGGAATGGCACTGGTTCATTTCCGCGAACTGGAACGCGGCAGCCAATGCCACCCGCTACGAAGTGAAGGTCGAAGTGCTGGAGACGGCGAGTACGAACGCCAGCGTCACGACTTACAACGTGACAACCCTCTACCTGGGGGCCAAAGAGGTGCCGGGCTCGGCCATCGTTGTTTCCGTAAGGCCGTGCAATGCCCGGGGTTGTGCCGGATGGTCCAGCCCGGTGACGGCTACGGTAGTGCGGTAGGGAGGGAACCATGGAATTTCACATGAACGGAAAGATAGCCGGCCACGGATGCAACGCGGCCTCGACCGGATCGAGGCCGCGTGGTCGCTGGACGTGGGCCGTCCTCTGGATCGCCATTCTCGTCATGACGGTGAGCGGCACGGTGTCCGCGGCCGAGACCACGACCTACGTTCTGACCGATGCGCAAGGCACGGTGCTGGCACGGGAAGACGCCCACGGCACGACCCTGGGCGAATACGACTACCGCCCCTACGGTACGCTGCAGGCTGGTGCCGCATTGGCGGCGCCGGGGTATACGGGGCATGTAATGGACCCGGATGTTGGGCTGATTTACATGCAACAGCGCTACTACGATCCGGTTTGCGGATGCTTTCTGAGTGTTGATCCGGTTACCGTTTATGAAGGAAAAGATTGGCGGCTTTTCAATCGATATATTTATGCGTTTAATAATCCATATAGGTTCACGGATCCGGACGGGAGGTGCGCAAATCTATGCACTGCTGCTGTCGGTGCGGGTATTGGAGCACTTGTTGGATTTACAGTTGAAGGTTACTCACAAATAAAAAATGGTAGATTTGATGGCCGTAGTTTGTTGGTAGAAACGGGCAAGGGAGCTGCTGTCGGAGGACTTATTGGCCTGACTGGCGGGGCCGCTGCCGCTAGCGGCATGACGCTGGGGGCGCAGGCAGCTACCACCGGAGCTGTTGCTTTCGGCGTAGGGACTGGAGCCCATGCTGTAGGTGAGGTGGCGAAGGGGAAGGAGGCTCCAAGTATTGGAGAATCTATAAAAGTCGGAGCGGCGACAGCGGTGGGAGCTATTGCTGGAACAGCGGTTGGTCCAGTCACCGCTAAGCTAACAACAACGATAACCCCTGCTGTTTCCGCATACCCAGTAACTTCACTTAGCGGAAAGGTCTTCAATACGGTCAATATTCCTGCTCAGACTGTCACGCGGCCTATCAGTGCTGAAGTACTGAATAATGCTGCATCGGCGGTCGTTGAGGATCGCGTAAAGGATGTCGGTAGGTGATGTGCCATGCGTGAAATATTTATCGATGTGATCGATCGAATTTTGTATATGGGTGCTGCATTCTTTGCGGCTGTTTGTTTATGGAATATTATCAATTCGCTGAGGCGTGGATACGTCTTCATTAATGGAAGGAAGGCTTTTAGATCGCAAGATGCTTTAGGGTTTTGGCTAGTGACATGTAGTTGGGTGGCTATATCATTTTTCTTCATATACTTGGTGGTGACCGCTTTTGGAAGAGGGGCGCTACCATGAGTTTTTTGCGCTGCCCTGTATGTAGAGACACTTCGATATTTCACATATGAAAGGTTGGCGATTTGACGAGCCTAGCTGTCTTCGAGTGTATACATTGATTTTCCTGCTATTACAGGGCGGCATTAGTATCTAAAAGGGTTAGTGTAAAGCAAGGTCATTGATTTCGGCGTGGCGCCCGCGGCCGGGACGACTGCCTGCGTTTTGACGGATGCGCAAGGTACGGTACTGGCGCGGGGAAGCGCCAAGGGCACGACCTTGGGTGAGTACGACTACCGTTCCTACGGGAAGCTAAAGGCTGGTGTCGCATTGGCGGCGCCGGGGTTGCGACTATATTTTGCAAGAAAGCAGGTCAAAGCCACCGGCCCTTTTACCTGAGGCTGGCCGCATTCGATACCAGATCGTAGCCTTCCCCTCACGCGACGTCATTTGAAAGGAGAACATCTGGCAGTCTTGGCTGACG
>NZ_LMSL01000034.1:209798-253826 GCF_001428405.1 Frateuria sp. Soil773 | reverse complement strand
CGTCTTGCCGTGATCCACGTGACCAATCGTGCCCACGTTCACGTGCGGCTTGGTGCGTTCGAATTTACCCTTTGCCATGCGCGCTAAACCCCGATGGAGTCAATGAGTGAAAGAAACTACCCGATGAGATCAGGTCGTGAATTCAGGCGGTACCGCAACATCAACCGCGAGAGATGGTGCTCATGACTGGAATCGAACCAGCGACCTCTTCCTTACCAAGGAAGTGCTCTACCGACTGAGCTACATGAGCACGAAACACGAAGACGGGTCCAATGGAGCGGGAGACGGGGATCGAACCCGCACCATCAGCTTGGAAGGCTGAGGTTCTACCATTGAACTACTCCCGCCTGGATTGGACAGCCCTACGCGGAAACTCGTCTGGTGGAGGGAGGTGGATTCGAACCACCGAAGGCGTAAGCCAGCAGATTTACAGTCTGCCCCCGTTGGCCGCTTGGGTATCCCTCCAACAAAGAACGGCTATTGTCGTGAGCGCCCGGAAATGTGTCAAGACTTGCGGGCACAAAAAACGACGGAGTCCGTCGCCGGCGCAGGCGCGCATCGCTGCGCGCCTGAATGCGGCCGCGCATCATAACGCTTCGCCCACGACACCTGAACCCCGGATGCGTTGTGGTGGCACGCATGCCCGATGCGATCTCCCGGCTTCCCGCCTCGCCCCATGCCGCCTCTCTCCGCACCACCGCTCCACGGCCGCCTGCCGCATCCGTGCCGCGCGACGCGTGGCTCGACAACGCCCGCTTCGGGCTGATCGTGCTGGTGGCATTCGGCCACGCGCTGGAGCCGCTGGCCGGGCATTCGCCGTGGCTGGATGCGGCCTACCGCTTCGTCTACCTGTTCCATGTGCCGGCGCTGGCCCTGCTCTCCGGCGCCGTGGCCAGCGCTGACGCGGACGCCCGCCTGCTGCGCGGCATCACCTTCCGGCTGCTGCTGCCCGGGCTCGCCTTCCAGGGCCTGTACGCATTGGCCTCGCATGCGCCCGGATGGCCGGACGACGGCCCCGTCGGCATCGCCACGCCGTACTGGATCCTCTGGTATCTGGCCAGCCTGGCCGGCTGGCGGCTACTGCTGCCGCTGTTCGCCCGGCTGCGCCACGGGCTGGCGCTGGCCGTGCTGCTGGCCGTGCTGGCCGGCGGCGCGGACGATCTGGGCTACAGCCTTTCGCTGTCGCGCACCTTGGTGTTCTTCCCGCTGTTCCTGCTCGGCTGGCGCTACGGCCGGAACTGGCGGGACGCCCTGCACCATCCTGCCGTGCGCAGGATGGCACTGCCCGTGCTGGCCGGGCTGCTGTGGCTGGCCTGGCGCTGGACGGACGCGACGCCCTGGCTCTACGGCAGCCAGGGCTACGCCAGCCTGGGGGCGAGCCCGACCGAAGGCATCGCGCTGCGCCTGCTGCAACTGGCCGCCGCCGTGCTGGGCAGCGCCGCCTTCCTGAGCCTGGTGCCGCGCCGCCCGCTGCCGGTCTCGCGCCTGGGCGCACGCAGCCTGCCGGCGTATCTGCTGCATGGCTTCGTGGTGAAGCTGGCGGTGGCCGCCGGTGCGTTCGGCTGGCTGGCCGGCTGGCCGCCCGCCGTGCTGCTGCCGGCCCTGCTGGCACTGGCGCTGCTGTGCGCGGCGGCGCTGTCGAGCGTGACGGCCGAGCGGCTGTCGCAGCCGCTCGCCGCGCCGCGCTGGCTGGAACGTCGGCTATGGCGCGAGGAACGCCGCGCACTCTCGGTTCACTGAGCCTCCGGCTCGACGCGCATCGCCGCCACCTGCCGCTCCATGTCCTTGGACAGCGCCATCAACTGCTGCGCGCGGGATTGCAGGCGGCGCTCCTCCTCGTTGCGCGGCTGCCACGGCGGCACCGGCGTGGGACGACCGTCGGGGCTGTCCAGCGCCACGAACACCATCACGCAACTGGTGGCCAGGCGCTGCTCGCCCTTGCGCAGGTCCTGCGCCAGCACGTCCACCGCCAGATGCATGCTGGACGTGCCGGTATGGATCAACCGCGCCCGCACCGTGACCAGGTCGCCGATCAGGATCGGCGCCACGAACTGGATGCCGCTGACCGACACGGTGACGCAGTACGCCCCGCTCCACGCCACCGCGCAGGCGTAGCCGGCCTGGTCGATCCACTTCATCACCATGCCGCCGTGCACCTTGCCGCCGAAATTGACGTCGGTGGGCTGGGCGAGAAAGCGGAACGACACTTCGTGCTGCTGGCCTGGCATCGCGGACTCCGGCGGATCGTTCGGACAAAGGGACGCGCATTATGCCCGCTTGCGCCGACGCACCGCCGGCACGCGCTCCAGCACCATCGGCGTGGAAAGCACGCCGTTCGGCGAGGGCCGCTCCGGCCCGGTGGCGACGAAGCCCAGCCGCAGGTAGGCCGGAACCGCCACGCGGGTGGCGTTGAGGGTGAAGCGCCGCGTCCCCGCGCGCCGCACCGCATCGCGCATGGCCCGCTGCCACAGCCGGCGTGCGATGCCCCGCCGCTGGTAGCGGGTGCCGACGAAGAAGTGCATCAGGTGGCAATCGTCGCGGACCGCGGCGACGCCCACCAGGGTGTCGCCCAGGAAAGCGAGCTGAAAGCGATGGCCGGCCGCGATCCGCTCGCGGATCGCCCTGGCGCCGAGCCGCGACAGCAAGGCCATGCCGGCATCGCGCGGCTGGTCCGGCAACACCCAGCGGCGCACGACCCGGCGCATCAGCGAGCCGATCGCGCGGGCATCGTCCGCGCGCCCCAGGCGCATGCGTAGAGTCATGCAGGCCAAGCCCTCCCGGCGTGTTCCGACGCCAGTCCAGTGTGGCAAGAACCTCGGCCACAAAAAAAGCCCCGCGAAAGCGGGGCTTTCGATGACGTGCTCGGCTGCGCTCAGACGTTGAACAGGAAGTGCAGCACGTCGCCGTCCTTGACGACGTAGTCCTTGCCTTCCTTGCGCAGGCGGCCCGCGGCGGCGGCGCCGGCTTCGCCCTTGTACTGGATGAAATCGTCGTAGCCGATCGTCTCGGCGCGGATGAAGCCGCGTTCGAAGTCGGTGTGGATCACGCCGGCGGCCTGCGGCGCGGTGAAGCCGCGGCGGATCGTCCAGGCGCGCACTTCCTTCACGCCGGCGGTGAAGTAGGTCTGCAGGTCGAGCAGCTTGTAGCCGGCGCGGATCACCCGGTTCAGGCCCGGCTCGTCCAGGCCCATGTCCTTGAGGAATTCGTCGCGGTCGGCATCGTCCAGTTGTGCCATCTCCTCCTCGATCGACGCGCACACCGGCACCACCTCGGCGCCTTCCGTGGCGGCGCGGGCGCGCACCGCGTCGAGCAGCGGGTTGCCTTCGAAGCCGTCGTCGGGGACGTTGGCGATGTACATCAGCGGCTTCAGGGTGAGCAGGAACAGGTCGCGCACCAGCGCCTTCTCTTCCTCGTCCAGGCCGGCGCTGCGCGCGCTGCGGCCTTCGTTGAGCGCGGCGGCGAGCTTCTGCAGCACCGGCTTCTTCGCCAGGGCTTCCTTGTCGTTGGCCTTGGCCGCGCGCTCGGCGCGGTTCAGCGCCTTCTCCACCGACTCCAGGTCGGCCAGCGCCAGCTCGGTGTCGATGGTCTCGATGTCGGCGATCGGGTCGACCTTGCCGGCGACGTGGACCACGTCGCCCTCGAAGCAGCGCACCACGTGGGCGATCGCGTCGACTTCACGGATGTGCGCCAGGAACTTGTTGCCCAGGCCCTCGCCCTTGGAGGCGCCCGCCACCAGGCCGGCGATGTCGACGAACTCGACTGCGGTGGGAATCACCTTCTGCGGATTGACGATGGCGGACAGCGCATCGAGACGCGGATCGGGCACCGGCACCACGCCCACGTTCGGCTCGATCGTGCAGAACGGGAAGTTGGCCGCGGCGATGCCCGCCTTGGTCAGCGCGTTGAACAGGGTGGACTTGCCGACGTTGGGCAGGCCGACGATGCCGCATTTGATGCCCATTTTTGACTCCGGGATTCGGGATTTGGGATTCGGGATTCGGAAGAGCGGGCCGCCGTGCTTCTGGCGAATCCCGAATCCCGAATCACGGATCCCGGCTTGTATGCAACTGCTGCATCGCCTTGTCGAACTGGCCGTCCACAGCCAGCGGCAGCACGTCCAGCGCGCGGGCGATGCCGTCGAGGATGGCGTCTTCGTCCTGCGCCGAGGGCCGGCCCAGCACCCATGGCGTGACCTTGTCGCGGTGTCCGGGGTGGCCGATGCCCACGCGCAGGCGGTGGAACTTGCCATGCCCCAGGTGGGCGAAGAGGTCGCGCAGGCCGTTCTGGCCGCCGTGGCCGCCGTCGAACTTCATGCGCACGGCACCGGCGGGAAGGTCCAGGTCGTCGTGGGCGACCAGGCACTCCTCAGGCGCGATCTTGTAGTAGCGCAGCGCCGCGGCTACCGCGAGCCCGCTCTTGTTCATGAAGGTGGCCGGCTTGAGCAACCATACCGGCGTGCCGCCGATGCGCACCTTGCAGCTCTCGCCGTGCAGCTTGCCGTCGAAGCTCCAGCGCTCGCCCTGCCCCGCCGCAAGGGCGTCCACAAACCAGAACCCGGCATTGTGCCGGGTTCGGAGGTAGTCGGCGCCGGGGTTGCCCAGTCCGACGATGAGTTTCAGGCCAGCCATGCGCACGAGCAGCGGCGGCTGGCCCGCGCCCGATGGGACGCGGGCCAGCGCGGCTTACTTCTTGTCGTCCTTCTTGGCCGGCGCGGCGGCGGCCGGCGCAGCCTCGGCGTCCGCCGGGGCTTCCTCGACCTCTTCCTTCACCGTGTTGGCGGTGACCACGGCGATGTCGTGGTCGGCGCCCTGATGCAGCGCGGCGATCTCGACGTTCGCCGGCAGCTTGAGCTGCGACAGGTGAATGATGTCGCCCGGCTTCAGGTCGGCCAGGTCCAGCTCGATGAACTCCGGCAGGTCCTTCGGCAGGCAGGAGACTTCCACTTCCGTCAGGTTGTGCGAGATCACCACGCCGGAGGTCTTGCCGGCCGGCGAGGATTCCTGGTTGAGGAAGTGCAGCGGAACGTTGACGCGCACCGCCTCGTTCTCGTTGATGCGCAGGAAGTCCATGTGCATCATCTGCAGCTTGAACGGATGCTTCTGCCAGTCGCGCACCAGCACCTTCTGCACCTTGCCGTCGACGTTCAGGTCGAGCACCGAGGAGAAGAACCACTCGTGCTTGGCGGCGAGCAGGATGGTGTTGTGCTCGATCTGGATGCTTTCCGGGGGCTGGCCCGCACCGTAGACGACGGCCGGCACGAAAGCCGCGCGACGCAGGCGGCGGCTCGCACCTTTCCCCTCGTCCTTGCGGCTCTGCGCCTTGATTTCATGGGTCTTGGACATTGCTTTACTACCTTGGTTGGTGTTGCCGCCTCGCGGCGGCCGGTTGACTTCCCCGCGACCAGGGAAGTCGGGTTTCTTTAGAGCGGGATTCGGGATTCGGGATTTGCAAAAGCGCCGGTGCCTGCCCTGACGAATCCCTAATCCCGAATCCCCGCTCTCAATCCACGTACAACGAACTCACCGACTCGCCGAAGGCGATGCGGCGGATCGTCTCGGCCAGCAGCTCGGCCACCTGGAGCTGGCGGATCTTGACGCAGGCGCGGGCTTCCGGACGCAGCGGCAAGGTGTTGGTGACCACGAGCTGGTCGAGCTGGGAATTCTCGATGTTGCTGATCGCCGCGCCGGACAGCACCGGGTGCACGCAGTAGGCGATCACCTTGCGCGCGCCCCGCTCCTTCAGCGCCACCGCGGCGGCGCACAGCGTGCCGGCGGTGTCGACGATGTCGTCCACCATCACGCAGGTCTTGCCGTCGACGTCGCCGATGATGTTCATCACCGTGGCCACGTTGGCCTTCGGGCGGCGCTTGTCGATGATCGCCAGGTCGGCGTCGTCCAGCCGCTTGGCGATCGCGCGGGCGCGCACCACGCCGCCGACGTCCGGGCTGACCACGATCAGGTCGTCCATGCTGTAGTTGCGCCAGATGTCCGCCAGCAGGATCGGCGAGGCGTAGACGTTGTCCACCGGGATGTCGAAGAAGCCCTGGATCTGGTCAGCGTGCAGGTCCACCGTGAGCACGCGGTCGACGCCGGCGGTGCCGATCAGCTTGGCCGCCAGCTTCGCGGTGATCGGCACGCGCGCCGAGCGCGGGCGACGGTCCTGGCGGGCGTAGCCGAAGTACGGGATCACCGCGGTGACGCTGGCCGCCGAGGCGCGCTTGAGCGCATCGACCAGGGCCAGCAGCTCGATCAGGTTCTCCGCGCTCGGCGCGCCGGTCGGCTGCAGCACGAACACTTCCTGGCGGCGGACGTTCTCCTCGATCTCGATCTGCACCTCGCCGTCGCTGAACTTGCCCACCAGCGCCTTGCCCAGCGGCACGCCCAGGCGTTGGGCAACGTCCTCGGCGAGCGCACGGTGCGCATTGCCGGTGAAGAGCATCGGGGCGGACGTGTCCACGGTGAGTTCCTCGCAAACCTGTTCTTAAAGAGCCATGGATGGATGGCTGGGGCGGCAGGATTCGAACCTGCGCATGCGGGAATCAAAATCCCGTGCCTTAACCAGCTTGGCGACGCCCCAGTAGTGCTTTATCCGAGTACCTATCCGCTCGCATCGGTCCGCCTGGTGGCGGGCCGCGTCCTGTCCTGCTTCCGTCAAACCGCGCCCCGCTGGCGCGCCAGCGCCGCGTGCAGGGGCGAAACGTCCACCCCGGCGGCCACCTGCGCGGCGAACGCCGGCGGGCATTGCCGCGCGATCCGCTGCGCTTGGCCGCGCGATGCCGTCTCCAGGAAAACGCAGCCGCCGCTGCCGGACAGGCGCGCCCGGCCGAAGCCGCCGAGCCAGTCCAACGCGGCCGCCACCCGCGCATGCCGCGCGCGCGCGACAGGTTCGAAGGCGTTTTCCGTCGTTTCGCCGGAAGCAAAGGACGAAATTGTCGCCCGCGGTGCATTTCGTGTCAATTCAGGCGCTTGAAAAAGCGCCGCGGTCGGCACCGCTTCGCGCGGGTCGAGCACCACGTACCAGCGGCGCGGCAGCGTTATCGGGCTGAGCCGCTCGCCGACGCCCTCGGCCCAGGCCGAGCGGCCGCGCACGAATACCGGCACGTCGGCGCCGAGCTGGCGCCCCAGCTCGGCCAGCGCGTCCTCGTCCAGCCCGGCCCGCCACAGCAGGTTCAGCGCGACCAGCACGGTGGCCGCGTCCGAGCTGCCGCCGCCCAGGCCGCCACCCATCGGGATGCGCTTGTCGACGGCGATGTCGGCGCCCAGGGCCGTCCCGGCATGCCGTTGCAGCAGGCGCGCGGCGCGCACCAGCAGGTCGCTCTCGGCCGGCACGCCGGGCACGTCGGTGACGCGCCGGATCTGGCCGTCGTCGCGCACGCGCAGGCGCACCTCGTCGCCCCAGTCGAGCAGGCGGAACACGGTCTGCAACTCGTGGTAGCCGTCCGGGCGGCGGCCGGTGATGCGCAGGAACAGGTTCAGCTTGGCCGGCGCCGGCCAGCGGCTCCAGTCGTGCCGGCCGCGCGCCAGCGCGCGGCGCATGTAGACGCGCAGGTGCATGGGAAAGCCGCGCTCGCGGTCGAGCCGGCGGTGTTCGGCCAGGGCCGGGGTGTCGTGCCGCGGGTCCTGCGCGACGAAGCCGTGGCGCGCGTAGAACGGCGCGTTCCACGCCACGTCGGCGAGCGTGCCGAGCACGATCGAGCGGTAGCCCGACTCGGCCGCCCAGGCGCAGGCATGTTCGAGCAGGGCCGCGCCGATGCCGCGCCGGCCGTGGCTGGGCAGCACGTCGATCTCGGCGATCGCGGCCTCGTCCGCCTCGATGCCGACCCCGACGTAGCCTACCGCCTGCCCGTCCCCGTCCAGCGCCACCCAGACCCGCCCCGCCTCGATCGCTTCGGCCAGCGCCTCGCGGTCGCTCGGCGTGCTGGCGGCATAGGCGGCCCACGCCTCGTGCCCGCGGAACAGCTCCAGCGCGGCGCACTCGATCTCGCGCAGCCGCTCCACCTGGTCGATATGCGCGGGGACGATGGAAAAGGACATGGGATGGCCGGTTGCCCGGCGCGCCGGAGGGCGCGCCGCAAGGCCGCGAAGTCTAGCGGATGCTCCAGCTCTCGACCGACAGCCGGACCTTGTACGGCGGCTTGCCGGCGAACACCTTCTTCGGCAGCGGCGGCTGGCGCGCGGTGTCCCATTCGCGGTAGTCCACGGTCCAGCCGTCCTGCTGCAGCAGCGACGGCAGGCGGTCGGCGCCGAAGCTCAGCTCGGCCGGGCCGCTGTCGGCGCGCAGGCCCAGCACCCAGGCACGCAGTTCGCGCAGCGGCACTTCCCAGCCCAGCGCCTTGCGGGTCAGCGACTCGGCGTCCGGGCCGCGCAGCGGGCCGCCGTCGAGCCCTTCCAGCAGGGCGCCGTCCGGGCCGCCGCTCAGCCGGAAGCTCTTGCCCGGGGCGTGCATGGTGAAGGCGTAGCGGTCGCCGTCCTGGGTCCAGTCGAGGTCGCCGCTGCCGCCGCTGTGGCCGTCGGAGACGCTGAGCCGCCCCTGCAGGGTCCAGTGGTCGACGCCGGCCAGCGCCTTCTCGCGCGCGGCCTGCGCATCGAGCAGGGCCGCGTCGCCCTTCATGCGCACCACGGGCGCGCAACCGGCCAGCAGCGACACCGCCGCCGCGGCCATCAGGAATCTCTTCATGGTTTCAGGCGCTTCAAGGTGGCTTGCAGGCTGGCGTTGTGCGGATCGATGCGGCGTACCTGGTCGAAGACCTGCTGCGCGTCCTGCTGCCGGCCGCTCTTCCACAGCACTTCGCCCAGGTGCACGCCGACGTCGGCGTCCTTGCGCGCGTTCCACGCGCCGCGCAGGGTCTGCACGGCCTGGTCGAGATGACCGAGCCGGTATTGCAGCCAGCCCCAGGAATCGGCGATGGCCGGGTCGTCCGGCTTGGCCGCGCGGGCCACCCGGATCAGCCGCTCGGCCTCGGGCAGGTCGCGGTTGGCGTCGGCCAGCGTGTAGCCGAGCGCATTGCTGGCGTCGACGTCGTTCGGCTTCAGCGTGAGCAGCCGGCGCAGGTCGCCGACCGCCTTGTCCACCTTGCCCGCCTCGGCATAGGCCAGGCCGCGGCCGTACAGCAGCGCCGGGTCGTCCGGCACCACCTGCAGGGCCCGGCTGAAGGCGTTCTCGGCGGCCGGGTAGTTCTGTTCGCGCATGTACAGCTCGGCGTCGGCCTCGTAGGCATGCCGCAACTGGGTGGGCTGGTCGAGATAGGCGGTCTGCAACTGTTCGAGCAGGGCGTGCGCGTCGGCGCGCTTGCCCTGCTCGTGCAGGATCACCGCGCTGCGCAGGTCCGCGTCGAAGGCATGCTCGTCGTCGTCGGCGACCTGGCCGTACCAGTCCAGCGCTTCGTCCTTGCGGTCCTGCATCTCGGCCAGTTGGCCGAGCAGGAAGGCGCTGCGCGTGCGCACCTCGTCCGGCGCCTGCTGCAGTTGCCGGTACAGCCGCGCGATGGCCTTCTGGTCCTTGGCCTGCGCCGCCAGCGCCGCCCGCAGGGCGTAGGTGTCGGCGTCCTGCGGGCCGCCGTCGAGCAGTTTCGCCGCGGCGGCGTAGTCGCCGGCCTGGCTGAGCATGCTGGCGTAGGCCAGGCGCAGGCGGGTATTGCGCGGCTCCTTCGCCAGCGCCTTCTTGAGCAGGGCGCGGGCGCCGTCGCGGTCGCCCGCGCGGAATTTCACCTGCGCGGCCCAGGTATAGGTCTCGGCCGACTGGAAGCGCTGCATCGCCGCCTCGGCGATGCGCACGGCGTACGCATGCCGGCCCAGCTTGTCGCCCAGCTCGCTCATCGCCAGCCAGGCCTGCGGATCGGGCGGCAGCCGCTGCGGGGTCGCCAGCGCCTCGAGCAACTGCGCCGCCTGCGCGGGATCGCGCGCGCCCACCAGCACCCGCCCGAACTGGCGCCAGGCGTCCTTGTCGCCGCTGCCGACCAGCTTCTCGAGCTGCCGCCGCGCCTCGGCGGTGTCGCCCTCGTCCAGGGCCAGTTGGGCGCGTGCCTGGGCCAGCGCCGCCGGTCCGGCACCGAGCGCCTGCCAGCGGTCGATCGCCCGCCGCGCCGTCGCACCGTCGTGCACGGCGATCGCCAGGGTGGCGGCCCGCTCGGCCACGCGCGGATCGTCGGACAGGACCATCGCCTTTCCGTAGTGGCGCGCGGCCGTGGGCAGGTCGGTCCGGGTAAGGGCCATCTCGCCGGCCAGCAGTTGCGCCAGCAAGTCGTGGTCGGCATCGGGCGTGACCACGGCAAGCCGGGCCAGCGGCTGCGCCGGGGCGGCTTCGCTGCCGCCCGTGCGCAGGGGGGCCGCGGCGCAGCCCGCCAGGGCCAGCGCCAGCCCGCCGCACGCCGCAAAATGCCGCAGTTGCTTGAACTTGGTCGATCCGCTCAGCACACTAGTCCTCGTCAAACGGTCCGTTTCGGCCGTACCTGGCTGCCGTCCGGCATCGTCCGGCCAGGCCCGGTATGGGCACCAAGCTTAGCCTACGCCGCCGGATGCCTGTCGCCCTTCACCAGTCCATGCCATGCCGCTGATCGCCCTCGGGCTCAATCACCTCACCGCGCCGGTCAACCTGCGCGAGCAGGTGGCGTTCGACGCGGACGCCGCAGGCCCGGCCCTGCTCGAGCTGAGCCGCGAGCCGGGGGTGGAGGAGGCGCTGATCCTGTCCACCTGCAACCGCACCGAACTGTACGTCGGCGTCGCCGCCGGCGCGGAGGGCGTACCGCAGGCGTGGCTCAGCCGGCATCATCGTCTGACTCCGGGCAGGCTCGACGAGTTCCTTTACCGGCACGACGAGGACGCCGCCGTGCGCCACATGTTCCGCGTCGCCACCGGGCTGGACTCGATGGTGCTGGGCGAGCCGCAGATCCTGGGCCAGGTGAAGGACGCCTACCAGCAGGCGCGCGACGCGCAGGCGCTGAAGGCGCCGATGGACCGCCTGCTGCAGCACACCTTCGCGGTCGCCAAGCGGGTGCGCACGGATACCCGCATCGGCGCGCACACCGTCTCGGTGGCGTTCACCGCGGTGCGCCTGGCCGAGCAGGTGTTCACCGACCTGAAGCAGGCCTGCGTGCTGCTGATCGGCGCCGGCGACACCATCGAGCTGGCCGCGCGCCACCTGGCCGACAAGCAGGTACGCCGGCTGATCGTGGCCAACCGCACGCTGGAGAACGCGCAGGAGCTGGCCAGCCGCTACGGCGGCTACGCGATCGCCCTGCACGACCTGCCGCAGCACCTGGCCGAGGCCGACATCGTGATCGCCTCCACCGCCGCGCGCCAGCCGGTGGTGACCCGCCCGATGGTGGAGCAGGCGATCGCCGCGCGCCGGCGCAGGCCGATGTTCATGGTCGACATCGCCGTGCCGCGCGACATCGAGCCGGCCGTGGGCGAGCTGGAGGACGTGTTCCTCTACGGCATCGACGACCTGCGCCAGGTGATCGACGACAACCGCCGCTCGCGCGAGGCCGCGGCGCGCGAGGCCGACGCCATCATCGACCTGCAGGTGGAGCGCTACATGGCCTGGCGCCGCGCGCTCACCCTGAAGAACCCGGCGATCGACCTGCGCCAGCACGCCGAGCAGTACCGCGACGAAGTGCTGGCCAAGGCGCAGGCCATGCTCTCGCGCGGCAAGTCGCCGGACGAGGCGCTGGCCTTCCTCGCCAACACGCTCACCAACAAGCTGCTGCACCATCCCAGCGCGCGCCTGCGCGAGGCGGCGCTGAGCGGCGACCTCGAACTGCTGCACGTGGCGGGCCGGCTGTACGGCCTCGATCAGGAAGTGAGTGGAGAGGAGTGAGAAAATAGAGAAAGCCTCACCCAGCTACTCTCTCTTCTCACTCCTCTCCACTCACTCCTCCCTCCATGACCCCATCGATCCGCCGCAAGCTCGAGGCATTGGCCGAACGCCACGAGGAAATCGGCCTGCTGCTGTCGCAGCCCGACGTGCTCGCCGACAACGGCCGCTTCCGCGGGCTGTCGCGCGAGTACGCGCAGCTTGAAGCGGTGGCCGCCGCGCTGCGCGAGCACGACCAGGCCGAGCGCGAGCTGGCCGAGACGCGCGCGATGCTGGCCGATCCCGAGCTGCGCGAGATGGCGGCCGACGACGTCGCGCGGCTGGAACGGCGCCTGCTCGACCTCGACGCCGAACTTCAGGTCCTGCTGCTGCCGCAGGATCCGCGCGACGAGGCCAACCTGTTCCTGGAAGTGCGCGCCGGCACCGGCGGCGACGAGGCGGCGATCTTCGCCGGCGACCTGTTCCGCATGTACGCGCGCTACGCCGAGCGCAAGCGCTGGCACGTGGAGATCCTCAGCGAGAACCCCGGCGAGCACGGCGGCTACAAGGAGATCGTGGCGCGCGTGGAGGGCAAGGGCGCGTACTCGCGGCTGAAGTTCGAATCCGGCACGCACCGCGTGCAGCGCGTGCCGGAAACCGAGTCGCAGGGGCGCATCCACACTTCGGCCGCCACCGTGGCGATCCTGCCGGAGATGGACGAGATCGAGGACATCGAGATCAATCCGGCCGACCTGAAGACCGACACGTTCCGCGCTTCCGGCGCGGGCGGCCAGCACGTCAACAAGACCGACTCGGCGATCCGCATCACCCACCTGCCCACCGGCATCGTGGTGGAGTGCCAGGACGAGCGCAGCCAGCACAAGAACCGCGCCCGCGCGCTGTCCCTGCTGAAGGCGCGCCTGCTCGACGAGGCCCAGGCCAAGCAGACCGCCGCGCAGGCTCAGGAGCGCCGCCTGCAGGTCGGCTCGGGCGACCGCAGCCAGCGCATCCGCACCTACAACTTCCCGCAGGGCCGGATCACCGACCACCGCATCAACCTCACCCTGTACCGGCTGCCCGAGGTGATCGCCGGCGACCTCGACGAACTGCTCGACACGCTCACCCGCGAGCACCAGGCCGACCAGTTGCAGTCGCTCGCCGCCGGCTGAGCTTGGCGCACCCGGCGGCCTGGGTTAGCGTGCGCGGATGAATCCGGCCGCTTCCCCCGAACGCCCCGCCCTGCTCCAGCGCATTGCCAGCCTGCTTCATCGCGGCGCCAGCGCCGAGGCGCGCACGCTCGCCGCGGACGCGCAGCGGCAGTTCCCCGCCGACGCCGAGCTGGCCCGCCTGCACGCCATGGCGCTGATGCAGCTCGGCCAGCGCGAGGAGGCGCGCCGGTTGCTGCTGCAGGCGGAGGCCGCCGCCCCCGACCATGTCGACCTGCAACGCGACCTCGCCGCGATCGCCCTGGACGAGGGCGACCGCGAGGCCGCCGTGCGGCGGCTGCGGCAGGCCCTGCAGCGCGCGCCGGAGCATCCGGCCCTGCTGCACGATCTCGGCCAGTTGCTGCTGGGCCTGGGCGAGCACGACAAGGCGCACGCGGCCTTCGCGCTCGCCCTGCATCACGCGCCGCGGGAGCCCGGCCTGTACCTGGGCCTGGCCGCCGCCGAACTGGAACGCGGCCAGGTCGCGCAGGCCGCCGTGCAGGTCGGCGAGGCGCTGCGGCATGCGCCCCGGCTGGCCGCGGCGCATGCCCTGCACGGCCACGTGCTGCAGGCGCAGGGACGCTTCGAGGACGCCGCCGACGCCTACCTGCGCGCCGCGCGGGAGGCGCCGCAGGAGCCGCAGCACCCGCTGCTGGCCGGCCAGATGCTGGACGAATCCGGCCGGCTCGAAGACGCCGCCGAGGCGTACGCGCGCGCCCACGCGCTGGACCCGGCCTCCGGCTCCGCCCTGTCCCAATTGCTGTTCGCCCGCCGGCGCCTGTGCGACTGGCGCGGGCTGGGCGACCTGGCCGAAGCGTTGCGCAGGGCAGTGGCCGACAGGCGTACCGGCATCGCGCCGTTCCCGTTCCTCGCCGAGGATGCCGACGCCGGCACGCAGCGCCGCTGTGCGGCCGTCTTCGCCGATGCCGTCGAACGGCGCATGGAGCCGCTGCGCCGTCAGCTCGACTTCCGCTACGCGCCGGCCGCGCCCGATGCGGCGATGAAGGTCGGCTTCGTCTCCAACGGCTTCGGCGAGCACCCGATCGGCCTGCTCACGGTGGCCCTGTTCGAGGCCCTCGCGCGCGACGGCGTGCTCGACCTGCACCTGTTCGCCACGGTGCCGGACGACGGCGGCCTGACGCGGCGCCGGCTGGCCGCCGCCGCGACCGTCCACGAAGGCGCCGGCCTCGATCCGGCGCAACTGGCCGGGCGCATCCATGCCGCCGGCATCGAGGTCCTGTTCGACCTGCGCGGCTACGGCGCCGGCGCCAATGCCGACCTGTTCGAGTTGTGCCCGGCGCCGGTCCAGGTGAACTGGCTGGCCTACCCGTCCACCTCGGGCGCGCCCTGGATGGACTACGTGCTGGCCGACCCGGTGGTGCTGCCGGTCACCCTGCGCGACGGCTTCAGCGAGAAGGTGCTGCGGCTGCCGCGCTGCTTCCAGCCGAACGACCCCGGCCGCGTGACGGCGCCCGCGCCTTCGCGCGAAGCGTGCGGCCTGCCGGCGCGCGGCGTCGTGTTCGCCTGCTTCAACAACAGCTACAAGATCAACCCGGCCATGTTCGCGCGCTTCATGGCGATCCTGCAGGCCGTCCCCGGCAGCGTGCTGTGGCTGCAGGGCGGACCCGGGCAGGCCGACGAGCGCCTGCGCCGTGCCGCCGCGACCGCGCAGGTCGCGCCGGCGCGGCTGGCGTTCCTGCCGCGCCTGCCGCATGCCGATTACCTGGCGCGCTACGCCCACGTCGACCTGTTCCTCGACACCCTGCCCTATAACGCTCACACCACGGCGGTGGACGCGCTGTGGTCGGGCTGCCCGTTGCTCACCTGCGCCGGTCGCACCCTCGCCGGGCGCGTCGCGGCCAGCCTGCTCCACCACCTGGGCCTGCCCGAGCTGGTGGCGGCCAACGAGGACGACTACGTGGAAACGGCCATCGCGCTGGGCAGCGACCCGGGCGCGCTGGCGACCCTGCGCGACCACCTGCTGCGCCTGCGCGAGGACCACCCGCTGTTCGACATGCGCGGCTTCGCGGTCGATTTCCGCCGCGCCGTGCAGGCGATCGGCGCCCGCCAGCGCATCGGCCGGCCGCCCATCGACCTGGATTTCTGAACCTGGATTCCTGACCGGCGGCAACCGCCGTGGAGCATTCCCATGGGCAAGCACGGCAAGCGCAAGGCACTGGACGAACTGCAGCTCGAACTGCTGCGCCTGCAGTACTGGCTGCGCCGCACCGGCAAGCGGCTGCTGGTGATCTTCGAGGGACGCGACGCGGCCGGCAAGGGCGGCACCATCAAGCGCATCGTCGAAACGCTCGACACCCGCGGCTATCGCGTCGTCGCGCTGGGCAAGCCGAGCGATGTCGAGGCGGCGCAATGGTATTTCCAGCGCTACGTGGCGCACTTGCCGGCGGCCGGCGAGTTCGTGCTGTTCGACCGCAGTTGGTACAACCGCGCGGTGGTGGAACCGGCGATGGGCTTTTGCAGCCCGGCGCAGTACGAGGCGTTCCTCGACGCGGTGCCCGGCTTCGAGAAGCTGCTGGCCGACGACGGCATCATCCTGCTCAAGTACTGGCTCGCCGTGGACCAGGAGGAACAGGAGCGGCGCTTCGCCGAACGCGCCAGCGATCCGCTGAAGCGCTGGAAGCTGTCGCCGGTGGACCTTGCCGCGCGGCAGAAATACGCCGAGATGGGCCGCCTGCGCGACACCATGATCGAGCGCACGCACGCCGACCGGGCGCCGTGGTTCGTGGTGGACTTCAACGACCAGAAACGCGGCCGGCTCGACCTGATCCGCCACCTGCTCGGCCAGTTGCCCTACCAGGACGAGGACATCCCGGCGGTGAAGCTGCCCAGGCTCAAGGGCAAGCCGAAGCGCGAGCAGGTGACCGCGCAGGCGCTGAAGGTGCCTGGCCATAAAGCGTGAACGGGCGAGACAACCGGCAAGGTGCGAGCCAGTGCGGCCGTGCCAGCGCCTCGGAGTCTGTTCAAAGGCTCCCAGGTGTCCCCTACGAACCCCTACGAAGCGTCATCCCAGCGAAAGCTGGGATCCAGTGGCTCTGCTTTTTGGAAGGCATCAAAGTCGCTGGATTCCTGCTTTCGCAGGAATGACGACCGGGGAAGCACGAGGGGATTCCAGTCTCTCAGCCCCCTACGAAGCGTCATCCCAGCGAAGGCTGAGATCCAGTGCCTCTAAGATTCTGGGGAAGCGAAAGTCGCTGGATGACCAGCCTTTCGACCGTTGAAGCGCCTCCTGCTTGACCGGCCGCAACCGTTGAAAGCCGCAGGAATGGCAAGCGGAGAGCGAGGCGGTTCCAGTCCGTCAGGGAAACTTTGAACAGGCTCTCAGCCGAGCCCGAAGCCGGACAGCGCCTGCTCCGGCAGCGCCTCGCGCGCGACGGCCTCCACCCGCGCCAGCGGCGGTCCCTGCCGCAGCCAGCGTTCCAGCGCGTCGAGCGCGCCCGGCTCGCCGCTGGCGAGCACTTCCACGCGGCCGTCAGGCAGGTTCCTCGCGTGGCCGGCCAGGCCCAGCACCAGCGCCTGCTCGCGGGTGCCGGCACGGTAGAACACGCCCTGCACCTTGCCGCTGACGAGGAACCGCGCGGTCGCCATCAGCGGCTCACTTCAGGCCGATCGCGTCGCCCAGCGACTTCTCGGTGACCGGCCCGACGAAGCGCCTGGCGACCTTGCCGTCGGGCCCGATCAGGTAGGTCGTGGGCAGGCCGCGCGGCTCGTCGAAATCCTTCGGCGGGTTGTCCAGGGTGACCTGGGCGACCGGGTAGCTCACCGGGTGCTTGGCGACGAAGGCCTCGATGTCGGCCGGGTCGGAGTCGTCGTAGGCCAGCCCGATCGCGCCGACCTTGTCCTTGTGCGCGCTGACGAAGCGCGAGATGTCGGGCATCTCCTTGATGCACGGTATGCACCAGGTCGCCCAGAAGTTGACGATGACCCAGCGCCCGCGCTGCGCGGCGAGGTCGTAGGGCTTGCCGTCCAGCGTGGTGACCTTCAGCGCCGGCTGCGCCGGCATCGCGGCGAAGGCCGGCGCGGCGAACAGCACGGCGGCGGCAAGGACGAGCGGCTTCAACAGCGTCATGGTGCGGATTCCTCGGGGTCGTTCGCCGCGTCGGCGAGCGGGGGATAGATACGGTCCAGCCGCGTGCCGAGCGCCGTTTCCAGCGTTTCGGCCATCGCGTCGAGCAGTTCCAGCAGGGTGGTCGGCAGCGCGATGCCCAGCGCCTGCGCCTCCTCGGCGGGGCGCAGCGGCAGGCGGTACTGCGTGTGATTGTAGACGCGCAGCAGGTCGGTGCTGTCCAGGCTGCGGCAAAGCAGCCAGCCGCCGGCCTCGCCGCGCTGGATCAGGTCGGCGCGCTGCAGGTCCTCGAAATAGCAGGCGATCGACGCGCTGCGCAGGTAGGGCTCGCGCAGCCGCACCGTGGCCGGGTCGACGCTGCCGCCCACGCGCTGGGCTTCGACGAAGTGCCGCAGCACCACCAGCAGGCCGAGGAATTCCGCGCCCTCGGGCAGGGTCGCCGCCGGCGCGTGGTACTCGTAGGCCGACAGCGAGGCGGCGATCGACGCGGCGAGGATCACGATCACCCACGACAGGTAGATCCACAGCAGGAAGATCGGGATCGCCGCCAGCGCGCCGTAGATCTGGCTG
Organism: Frateuria sp. Soil773; assembly: GCF_001428405.1. Lineage (GTDB taxonomy): Bacteria > Pseudomonadota > Gammaproteobacteria > Xanthomonadales > Rhodanobacteraceae > LMSL01. The sequence goes on along the minus strand of NZ_LMSL01000034.1, from coordinate 236,177 downwards.
TAGGTGTTGGCGTGGCGCACGAACTCGGCGAAGCCCCAGCGCGCGATCTCGAACAGCACCGCGCCGAGCAGCGCGCCGATCGCCGCGTCGCGCCGCGAGACCTGGCGGTTCGGGATCACCGTATACATCAGCCACAGCGTCACGAAGGTGACCACGAACGGCAGCACGCCGAGCAGCCGCTGGCCGATGCCCACGCCCAGGTCGTAGGCGCCGTGCAGCAGCGGCATCGCCGTCACGTACGAGGTCACCGCGATGCCGCCGACCACCAGGATCGGCCCCAGCGTCAGCGCGGCCCAGTACAGCAGCAGGCGCGAACCCCAACTGCGCGGCTGGTGCACCCGCCAGATCCGGTTGAGCCGGTCCTCGATGCTGATCATCATCGACACCGCGCTGAACAGCATCACCAGGATGCTGATGCCGGTGAGCTTGCTGGCGTTGTCGGCGAAGCCCTCGATGGTCTTCTGCACCGTCTCGCCCGCCGCCGGCACGAAGTTGTTGAAGACGAAGTTGATCAGCGTGCCGCGCCATTCGGCGAACACCGGGAACGCCGAGAACATCGCCAGCACCGCCACCGTCAGCGGCACCAGCGACACCAGGGTGGTATAGGACAGCGCGCCGGCGGTCTCGAAGCACTTGTCGTCGACGAAACGCTGCCAGATGAAGCGGCTGAAGCTGGTTGTGCGGTCGCGGTCGAAACGCCAGGCCATGGCTATCCTTGGGATCGTCGGCGCCCTGCGCGCGGGCGGCAACATCAGCGGAGGCGACCGGTACACTAACCGATCCGCACTGAACCGCCCAAACCGCGAGCCGCGCCGCATGAACGACATCCTGGTCCTGTACTACAGCCGCAACGGCCACACCGCCCAGCTGGCGCGGCTGATCGCGCGCGGCGTCGAGGAGGTGCCCGGCATGCGCGCGCGGCTGCGCCAGGTGCCGCCGGTGGCACCGGTGACCGAACGGGCGCAGCCGCCCGAGCCGGAGGACGGCGCGCCCTACGCGAGCACCGCCGACCTGGCCGAGTGCGCCGGCCTCGCGCTCGGCAGCCCGACCCGCTTCGGCAACATGGCCGCGCCGCTGAAGCACTTCATCGACGGCACCGGCGCCGAATGGGCCAGCGGCGCGCTGGCCGGCAAGCCGGCGGTGGTGTTCACCTCCACCGGCACCATGCACGGCGGGCAGGAATCCACGCTGCTGACGATGGCCCTGCCGCTGCTGCACCACGGCATGCTGCTGCTCGGCCTGCCCTTCACCGAGCCGGCCCTGAACGCCACCCAGAGCGGCGGCACGCCCTACGGCGCCAGCCACGTCGCCGGTGCCCGCGGCGACAACGCGATCAGCGAGCACGAGCGCGAACTGGCGCGCGCGCTGGGCCGCCGGCTCGCCGGCATCGCGCTCAAGCTCGCGGTGCAGCCGTGAGCGCGCCGGTCGCCCGCACCTATCGCGTCGGCCGGATCGCCTGGTTCGCGCTGATCGCGCTGCAACTGGCCTGGCACGGCTGGCTGGCGCCGCCGCAGGCGATGCCGACGTGGCTGCTGCTGGCGATCACCGTGGTGCCGCTGCTGCTGCCGCTGCTGGCGATCCGCGACCTGCGCCGTGCGCTGCTGTGGGTGGGCATCCTCAGCCTGTTCTATTTCTGCCACGGCGTGTCCGAGGCGTGGAGTTCGTCCGCCGAACGCTGGCTGGCGCTCGCCGAGATCGCGCTGACCCTGCTGCTGATCGCCGCGCTCGGCGCGGGCGTGAAGCGCAGGCGTACCGCGCCATAACCGCGCAGCCGCGTCAGAAGCAACGGGCAAGCCGGCGCACGCCTTCCTCGATCTGCCGCGGCGTCGCGCCGCCGTAGCCCAGGATCAGCCCGCCACGCGACGGCGGCTCCAGGTAGCACTGCGACAACGGACGCGCCGACACGCCGCGCCGCGCGGCCTTGCGCGACACCGCCACGTCGTCCACGCCCGGCGGCAACAGGCCCACCAGTTGCATGCCCGCATCCGCGCCGACCACCTCGAACCGTCCGTCCAGTTGCCGCCCGATGGCATCGAGCAGGGCCGCGCGCCGCTCGCGGTACAGCACGCGCATGGCGCGGATGTGCCGCGCGAAATGGCCCTCGCGGATGAAGTCCGCCATCGCCAGTTGCGGCAGGCTGGCGGAAAACGTGTCGATGGCGTCGCGGCCGGCGCGGAACGCCGGCACGAGATCGCGCGGCACCACCATGTAGCCCAGCCGCAGCGCCGGGTACATCACCTTGCTGAAGGTGCCCAGGTAGATCACCCGCGCCCCGGCGTCCAGCCCCTGCAGCGATGCCACCGGACGCCCGCCGAAGCGGTATTCGCTGTCGTAGTCGTCCTCGACGATCCACGCGCCCTCGCGCGCGGCCCAGGCCAGCAACTGCATCCGCCGCGCCGCGCTCATGGTGGTGCCGAGCGGGAACTGGTGCGAGGGCGAGATGTAGGCCACGCGCGCATCGCGGGCGCGGCGCACGCCCTCGCCCACGTCGATGCCCTCGCCGTCCACCGGCACCGGCACCATCCGCACGCCCGCTGTACGGAACGCCTGGTGCGCGCCGGGATAGCCCGGGTCTTCCATCCACGCGCGCTCGCCCGCGTCGAGCAGCACGTGCGCGCAGATCTGCAGCGCCTGCTGCGAGCCGGTGGTGATCAGCACCTGCCGCGCGTCGCAGCGCACCGCGCGGGCGGCGCCCAGGTAGGTCGCGATGGCCTCGCGCAACGGCTCGTGGCCGGCCGGATCGCCGTAGGCCATCGTCGCCACCGCCAGTTGCCGCGCGTGGCGGCTCAGCAGCCGGGCCCAGCGTCCGGTCGGGAACCGGTCCAGCGCGGGCAGCCCCACGCGGAACGCGCCCTGGCTGTCCAGCCAGGTCTGCTCGGGGCCGTGCAGGCCGGCGGCGCGCCCCGCGATGCGCCGTGGCACGCCCCGGTCCGGCGGGGCGCTGCGACGTCCGCCGCCGGGCACGGCCCACGCATCGCTCGGTATCGCCTGCGCGACGCGGGTGCCGGAGCCGGCGAAGCTCTCCAGGTAGCCCTCGGCCAGCAACTGGTCGTAGGCGCTCAGCACGGAGATGCGCGAGATGCCCAGCTCGCCGGCCAGGCTGCGGGTGGAAGGCACGCGCTGGCCCGGCCGCAGGTGGCCGTCCAGGATGGCGCGGCGGAACCAGTCGGACAATTGCCGGTATATCGGCACGCCGCCGTCCGGATCGATCGCGACCGGCGGCACGAAACTGGCGGGGGCACGTGTCATCGCATGATCCGGATGGCGCCGAAGTGGTCCTATCAGATCACATCGAAGTGGCTATTTCCGCCAACCGCACCGGGCACTAGCGTGAGGCCCGCACCAGCCACGAGGCCGACCGTGAAAGCCCATCGCCACCCGACCGACCGCCCCTTTCCGCACCCGGCCTCGCTTGCCCTGGCCGCCCTGCTGGGATGCGCGCCGCTGCCCGCCCTCGCGTTGCCGGCCGTCGCCGATGCGGCCGCTGCCGATACGTACCGGCAAAGCCGGGACGACGCCTGGTGGACCGGCCCGATGATGGCCAACTCCGCGGAAACGCTGCCGCCCGGGCACTTCCTCGCGGAGCCCTACCTCTACGACGTCCGCAGCGCCCACGCCGACGGCTTCGGCTCCCGCACCTACCTGCTGTACGGGCTGGCCGAGCGCCTCACCGTCGGCGTCATCCCGGTGTTCGGCTACAACCGGCCCGACGGCGCGCCCGGCAGCCGCGGCGCGGGCATGGGCGACTTCACCGTGCAGGCCCAGTACCGGCTCACCGAATTCCAGGAGGATGGCTGGCTGCCGACCACCGCCGTCATGCTGCAGGAAACCCTGCCCACCGGGCATTACGACCGCCTCGTCCGGCCCGCCGACGGCATGGGCAGCGGCGCCTACGGCACCACCCTGGGCTTCAACGCGCAGACCTACCTGTGGATGCCCAACGGCCGCATCCTGCGGCTGCGCCTCAACCTGTCGGCCTCGCGCTCCGGCCGCGCCCGCGTGCGCGGCGCGAGCGTGTACGGCACCGATGACGGCTTTCGCGGCAGCGCCCGCCCCGGCAACGCCTACGGCATCGACGCGTCGGTGGAATACAGCCTCACCCGCCGCTGGGTGCTCGCCATGGACTTCCTCTACAACCGCAACGGCTCCACCCGGGTGACCGGCCGGGCCCGGGCCGGCCTGCCGCACGACCTGCGCATGGAGTCGGGCCGCAGCGACGCCTACGGGATCGCGCCCGCCGTCGAATACAGCTGGACGCCGAACGTCGGCGTGCTGCTGGGCACGCGGGTGATCTTCGGCGGCCATCGCACGCCGTCCTCGGTCACGCCGGCCATCGCGATCAACTACGTGCACTAGGTCGGACCGCCGCATCGGGCACGGGCGCGGACGCGCTGCCGGGCCGACATCGGCGCAATAGTGGGCGCGCCTATACTCGAAGCCTCCGATCCGCCGGGAGCCGACCATGGGATTCGCGCAAGACCCGCCCCAGCTCGCCCATCCGTACCGCGACGACCGCGTGCTGCACGCGATGCTGGAACGCGCCCTGCCCCCGGCGCGGCGCGGCGCGCTCGATCCCGACCTGCAGGCGCTGGGCGACTACGCGCAGGCCGCGTGGCAGCGCGCCGGCCGCACCACCCGCCGCAAGCCCGTGCTCACCCAATGGGACGCCTGGGGCAACCGGGTCGACCGGATCGAGCTGACCGAGGCTTGGCAGGAAGGCCCGCGCATCGCCACCGCGCACGCTGTGCTCGCCTCGGGCCACGAGGCCGGCGAGCACGCGCGGCTGGAGGAATTCGCCCGCGTCTACCTCTACCACGTCGCCAGCGAGTTCTATACCTGCCCGCTGGCGATGACCGACGGCGCCGCCACCGCGCTGAAGGCATCGGGCAACCGGATGCTGATGGAGCGCGCGCTGCCGCGCCTGCTCAGCCGCGACGCCGCCACGTTCTGGCTGAGCGGGCAATGGATGACCGAGAACGCCGGCGGCTCCGACGTCGGCCGCACCGAGACCGCGGCGCGCCAGGACGCGGCGGGCCAGTGGCGCCTGTACGGCCGCAAGTGGTTCAGCTCGGCGGTGGTCGGCGAGGCGGCGCTGGGCCTGGCCCGCCCCGAAGGCGCCGGCCCCGGCACGGGCGCGCTCGCGCTGTTCTACGTGGAAACCATGGACGGCGCGCGGCGCCGGCCGGAGCTGGTCATCGACCGGCTCAAGGACAAGCTGGGCACGCACGAGCTGCCCACCGCCGAGATCCACCTCCACGGCCTGCCCGCCTGGCCGCTGGGCGAGCTGGCCAACGGCGTGCGGCAGGTGGCGCCGATGCTCAACGTCACCCGCACCTGGAACGCGGTGTGCGCGGTCGCCAGCATGGCGCGGGCGATCTCGCTGGCGCGCGACTACGCGACGCGGCGCTCGGCGTTCGGCCGCCCGCTGGTCGAGCTGCCGCTGCACGCGCACACCCTGGCCGACATGCAGGCCGAGTTCGAGGGCGCGTTCGCACTGGCCTTCGAGGTGGCGCACCTGCTCGGCCGCGTCGAACAGGGCGACGCGGCGGCGCACGAAGCCGCGCTGCTGCGCCTGCTCACCCCGCTGGCCAAGCTGTGGACCGGCAAGCTGGCGGTGAAGCTGTGCTCGGAGGCGCTGGAATGCTTCGGCGGCGCCGGCTACATCGAGGACACCGGCCTGCCGCAACTGCTGCGCGACGCGCAGGTGTACGCGATCTGGGAAGGCACCACCAACGTGCTGTCGCTGGACAGCCTGCGCGCCCTGGCCGGCGACGGCCTCGCGGCGCTGCGCACCGCCAGCGAGGGCTGGCTCGAAGGCGGCGACGACGCCGCGGCGTCCGACACCATCCGGCAGGCGCTGGACGCCGCCGCGCGCTGGCTCGATCGCCACGGCGCCGCACGCGACATGCTGGAGGCCGGCGCGCGCGGCCTCGCCTTCACGCTGGCGCGCTGCGCCGCTGCGGCCCTGCTCGCACGCCAGGCGACCTGGGCCGGCGCACGCGGCGACCGCCGCCCGGCCGCCGCGCTGCGGCGCTTCGTCGGCCACGGGCTGGACCGGCTGGTATCGCCCGCTGCGGACGACACCGCGCTGCTGCTCGGTTGAAGCCCATGCAACTGGCGGAACTGGGAAAGCGCATCTGCATCCTGGGCCCGTCCAACAGCGGCAAGTCGACCCTGGCCGACGCGATCGCGCGCAAGCGCGGGCTGCAGGCGATCCACCTCGACCGGCTCCACCACCTGCCCGGCACGGACTGGGAACCGCGCCCGCCGCACGAGTTCGCGGCCCTGCACGACGAGGCCATCCTGGGCGACGCCTGGGTCATGGACGGGAACTATTCCCGCTGCATGCCGCAGCGCTTCGGGCGGGCCACCGGCATCATCCTGCTGGACATCGCCACGCCGCTCAGCCTGTTCCGCTACGCGAGGCGCTGCCTGTTCGAGCGGACCCGGGCGGGCGGACTGGAAGGCGGGCGCGACAGCCTCAAGTGGGGCATGCTCCACCACATCGCCATCGTCACGCCGGGAAACCGCAGGCGCTACGCGGAGCTCTACCACAAGCTCCGGCTGCCGAAGCTGCGGCTCGCGTCCGCGCGCGCCATCGACCGCTGCTGCCGGCAATGGGATCTCGAACGATGAGCGCGCGCCGGACGGCGGCGCAGGCCGTTCGGTTCCGGTCGTGCACGGCGCGGCGTTAGACTAGCGCCTTTCATGTCCACGACCCGGCTCCCGACCATGCAGCACCTGACCATCGTCACCACCGGCGGCACCATCGACAAGATCTACTTCGACGACAAGTCGGACTACAAGATCGGCGCGCCGCAGATCGGCGACATCCTCGGCCAGCTCGGCGTGGCGTTCCAGTTCGACGTGATCCCGATCCTGCGCAAGGACAGCCTGCACGTCACCGACGAGGACCGCGCACTGATCCGCTCCACCATCGAGGCGCAGCCGCACCGCCACGTGCTGGTCACCCACGGTACCGACACCATGGTGGAAACCGCCAAGGTGCTGGCCGGTCTCCCGGGCAAGGTGATCGTGCTGACCGGCGCGCTGAACCCGGCGCGCTTCCAGGGTTCCGACGCGGTGTTCAACATCGGCTGCGCCGTGGCCGCCGTGCAGACCCTGCCCGACGGCGTCTACATCACCATGAACGGCCGCGTGTGGGACCCGGCCAGGGTGCGCAAGAACCGCGACGCGAACCGTTTCGAGCAGGCCTGATCCTGCACGGAAGACTCCCGGCCCTCGCGGGCCGGGAGTCGTCGTTGCGCCGGGCCGATGTTGCGCCTGGCAGGTCCCGCTTACGGCGTGTAGCTGCCCTTCAGGCTGACGCCCGAATAGGTCTGGTAGGCGCGCACCATCACGTAGTACGTGCCCGCCTGCGCCGCCGAGATCGAGCAGCTCTCGTTGTTGCCGGTCTTGTACGGACGGCAGTCGTAGCTGCTGGTGGTCGGGGCCGAGCCGAACTTCACGTACAGGTCGGCATCGCCGCTGCCGCCGGAGATCGCGAACTTCAGGTTGCTGGCGCCCGCCGGTACCGTCATCGTGTAGCTCTTGGAGCCGCCCGTCGACGCGGACAGCCCGGTCACCGGCACGCCGTTCTGCAGCACGTTGCCACCGCCACCGCCGGTGCTCCAGCTCGCCTTCACGGTGACGCCGGAGAAGGCCGAATAGCCGTTCAGCATCACGTAGTAGGTACCGGCCTGCGGCGAGGCCACCGTGCACGATTCATTGTTGCCGGTGACGTAGGGGCGGCAGTCGTAGCTGGACAGGGTCGGCGCGGAGCCGAACCTGGTGTAGAGGTCGGCATCGCCGGTGCCGCCGGACGTCGAGATCACCAGGTTGCTGGCGCCGGCCGGCACGGTGACGGTGTAGGCCAGTTGCTGGCCCTGCGCTCCGGACTGGCCGGTCACCGGCACGCCGTTCTGCAGGCCGCCGCCGCTGCCGCCGCCGGAAACCGTTACCGACTGCGTCTTGGTGTTGGTCGCGCCCTGGTTGTCGGTCACCGTCAGCGACACGCTGTAGGTGCCCGCGGCGGCATAGGTGTGGCTCGGGTTGGTCGCGGTCGAGGTGCCGCCGTCGCCGAAGTTCCACGCGCGCGAGGCGATCGTGCCGTCGCTGTCGGTGGAGCTGTCGGTGAAGTTCACCGTGAGGCCGCTGATCGTGTCGCCGAAGCCGGCCACCGGCGGCACGTTGGTGCCACCACCGCCGCCGAGGTCGTTGAGGGCGCTGGCCATGATGATGCTGCCGCGGCCGCTGGCCAGGTCATAGCCGGCGGCAGCCGACTCGCCGCCGTTGTTGCCCGAGGTCACGTCGTGGAAGTCGGACGCCGGCAACTGGTAGATCAACGGGCCGGCGAAGCCGACGCCGGTGCCCTTGGCGGCGATCACGCGCGCCCAGAAACCGGAGAACAGCGGCGCGGCCAGGCTGGTGCCGCCGATCTGCTGGATGCCGCCGTTCACGATCACCTTGGAACCCGATTCCGGGTCGCCGTCGAACGCCACGTCGGCGACGCCGCGATGGCTGCCCGTCCACAGCGTCTGCCAGCTCGGCTTCGGCTCGAAGGTGCTCTCGCTGCCGCCGGTGGCGCCCTCGCCCTTGCTCAGCTCGTTCCACACCGTCTCGCTGCTCCAGGTCGTGGTCGAGGCGTTGAGCAGGGTGCCGGCCACCGCGATCACGTACTGCGAGGCCGCCGGCCAGCTCGGCGTGGTGCCGCCGTTGCCGCACTCGTCCGCACCGTCGTCGCCGGTGGAGATCGAGAAGGTCTGGCCCTGCGCCACCGCCTGCTGGAAGGCCTGGTCCTGCGCGGCCGCCGAGCCGTCGCCCTGCGCGTCGGTCTCGCACTCGCCCAGCGACACGTTGATGATCTTGACCTGGTTGTCCGACACCGCCTTGTTGATGTCGGCGGTGAGGTTGGCGTTCGACAGCGTGGGAATGTTGTAGAAGACCAGCCCGCCGACCTGGCCGCCGGCCATGCCGACGATGTCCTGGCTGTCCAGGTTCCACTCGCCGACGCCGCTGGTGTCGCTGCTGGTTCCGTTGGTGTTGACCGTGGTGGTGCTTACCGTGGTCAGGCCGTTGTTCGAGGTGAAGGTGTTGAGGTCGGTGACGGTCTGGGCCAGCGAGCCCTGGGTGATGATGCCGACCTTGACGCCCGCGCCGGTGGTCGCGCCGGCGCCGCCGTAGATCGCCGCGAACTCGGTCGGGTTGTGCCCGGTGACCGCCTGCGGCTGCAGGGCGTTGCGCCGGTACTGGACGAGGATGTGCGGCACGTGCACGTTCTGCAGGCCGATCACCGACAGCACGCTGCCCTGCAGGGCAGCCGGGATGCGCACGGCGGACGTGTTCATGAAGCCGTGCCGGCCCTTGGCGGTGGTGACCTGGGCGAACTGGGTATCGAAGGCGGCCTGGACGACGTCGGCCTGGCCGTCCGCGGAAACCAGCATGCGGTTGGGCGCGATCTCGACATGGGTGAAGCCGGCCTTGCGCAGGTAGGCGGCCACCGCATCGGCCTGGTCCTGCGTCGGGGCGTGATCGGCCAGGAACTGCTGCGGCGTCATGCTGCGCCGGGTCACCAGCAGGCTCGGCGAACGGGCCGTCTCCAGGAAGCTCTGAAGCTGCGGCTTGTTGCGCAGCTTCAGCGCCACCTCGACATGCATCGGCTGCGCATAGGGCACTGCGCCGGTGACCACGTCGCCTTTCTTGAAAGCCGGGGCCTGGGCCAGGGTCACCAGCGACGTACCGGCGGATGCCGCATTGGCCGACGCGGCCACCGCCATTCCGATCGCGGCGACCAGCAGTTTCAGGCGAATATTGCTTGGCATTTTTGAACTCCGATTATTTTCGGGACGAACGGGCCCGATGCGGCCGTTGAGCCCCATGACTGATTGCCGCAACGTGTGCGGCTCCGTTATTGCCTGCCTAATGCGCGATTCCGCAGCCCGCCGGGCAATGCCCTCCCCATGCCGTCCTTCCGGGCACCAAACGCCTGCGCCCGACGGGCAGCGCCGCTCGCTTCCGGCGGCGCCATGGCGGAACCATCCTTCAACCTCCCCGTCTCAGGACCCGGCGACATTAGGTTCGGTCATAACACCCGTCAATAGGAAATTAATTCCCTGGAGTGCTTTCCGTCACAGCATCGGAATATTCAATAAATCGATTAACTCGGCGCGGATGGAAAATATTTCGAATAATGGATTTTTGCCGCAAGAAAAAGCGCCATTCAATTAATCGTCCGATTAACCGTCGAATGAAATTCCATGATTCGCAATTAATTGCCCCGACTCGCAATCCCATGCGCCCGCCTTGATGGCCGGCGGCGTTGGAGCCATCGTCCGGCCTCTGCAACGCAGTCGCATCGCACGATGTCCGGCGCGGGCCGGCGGTGTAGGACTGCTGCCACGCATGGCGGCGCCTCGCGTCGACGGTTCTCGATCCGGTTACGGCCTCTCCGCACGCCGGCAATGCACCAACCGCAGGGAATCCATGCGGACCGCCGGCGGCTTCCAGCATGCCAACCCGCAACGGAGAAGCCATGCCGCATCGACAAAAAAAGGCCCGACCGTTTCCGGTCGGGCCCTGGGTTTCCCTACCCTGCCGTCCATGCCGCCGCTGAAGCGGCCGCATGCCGGCAAGCGTACGGCGAGGACTTCCCTGTCCTGCGCCCGCTGGCCTTTACCAGGTGGCCCGCAGCGGCACGCCCGAAAACGAGGTGCGGCCGCGCGGCCCTGGGCTGACTCTTAGTTCATCTCTTCCGTCAGCGTCACACCGGAGAACGTCTGGTACGCACGCACCTTGATGTAGTAGGTGGTGGTCGTCGTCGGGGTGAAGGTGCAGCTCTCGTTGTTGCCGGTCAGGTACGGACGGCAGCTATAGGCACTGGTGGTCGGTGCCGAGCCGGCGCGCACGTACAGGTCCGCGTCGCCGGTGCCGCCGGTGATCGCAAAGGTCGCCGTGTGACCGGCCTGCACCGTTTCGGTGTAGGCGGGCGACCAGTTGCCCGTGGTCACGGTCGGCAGGTTCACCGAGTCGCTGGTGCCGCCGCCACCGCCGCCGGTGCTGTACGACGCCTTCACCGTGACGCCGGAGTACGCCGAGTAGCCGTGCACCTTGATGTAGTACTTGCCGGCCTGCGGCGAGGCCACGGTGCAGCTCTCCGAGTTGCCGCTCTTGTAGGGGCGGCAGTCGTAGCTGCTGGTGGTCGGCGCGCTGCCGAACTTGGTGTACAGGTCGGCATCGCCGCTGCCGCCGGAGATCGACATCACCAGGTTGCTGGCGCCGGCCGGCACCGTGATGAAGTAGTCGTTGTCCGCGCCGGAGGCACCCGACACACCGCTCACGCCAACGTTGTTCTGCAGCTCCGTGGCCGTGCCGCCACCGCCGCCGGTGCCCGGGCAGGTGACGCCCACGCCGGTGAAGGCCGTGACGACGTCGCTCTTGTTGTAGCCCAGGTCCTCGGCCGCCGACTCCACGCCGCAGGCGCCGTCGTTGAAGTCGCTGTTGGCGTTCCAGTAGCTCTTGTTGGCCAGCGCGAAAGCCTGGAAGGCCTTCTTCACGTCCCAGCCGCTGGTCTTGGCCAGCAGGCAGAACGCCTTGTTGTACACGCCGCTGGAGTAATGCACATCGAGGCCGGAGTTGTAGTCGGCCGCGTTGTCGATCGAACCGCCGTCCTGCGGCGGGTTGCACATGTAGCGCAACGCGTCGCCGATGCCGGCGCTGGCCTTGACGATGTCCGCGCCGACCAGGAAGTCGGCCGCGCCGCGGTCGTAGAACTCGGCAGCCTCGCCGGCGATGTCCGAGTACGCCTCGTTCATGCCGCCCGACTGGCCGCTGTATTCCAGGTTCGAGTTCTGCTCGGTGTAANCCGTGGCTGATCTCGTGGCTGGTCACGTCCAGCGACACCAGCGGGTAGAACGNTGTTGGCGCCGTCGCCGAAGTTCATCGACGAGCCGTTCCAGAACGCGTTCTCGTAGTTGCTGCTGTAGTGCACGTTCATGCGCAGCTGCATGTTCAGCGGCGGCGCGCCGGTGTAGGCCTGGTACATGTCGTGCACGACGCCGCCGAAGTGGTGCGCGTCGTTCACCGGTGAATAGGCGCCGTTGATCGCGTCGGTGTCGCTGTTCGGGCAGGTGAAGCTGACGATCGAGCCGCCGCTGGTGCCGTGGTTGAGGTTGTAGGTCACCACGTTGGTGTTCTGCAGCTTGCAGGTGCTGCCCGACTGGGTGACGTTCAGCGCGGCGTAGTCGGTGCCGTAGATGTACTTGCCGGTCTTCTGGTTGCCGCCAGGGCCGGTCGCGTCGGCGTGGGTCAGGCCCTCCCAGCTGCGGATCACTTCGCCGGTGTTGGCGTCGATGATCGCGGTCGGGCGGCTCGGATGGCTGCCGCCGACGAAGTACGAGGTGCGGTAGATCAGGCGCGGCGAGCCGTTGTCCTGCGGCAGCACGAACAGGTCGGTCTTCTGGTTGCTGATCGTGGCGCCGCCCACCAGCACGGTATGCGCGTGGCTCTTGAGCGCCGAGATGGCCGCCGCCGGGGTCAGCTTCGGCGTCACCGAGAACGGCGCCACCTGGTTGCCGGCGATCTGCATCAGGTTGCCCGTGGCGCGCAGCGCGTTGCCCTGGGCATCCTGCACCACCGCGATGCTGCGGCCGTACACCGGCACGCCGCGGTACATCTGCTGCTGGCGCACCACCGTGCGGCCCTGGGCCAGCGGCGTCGAGCTGCGCGCGACCAGCGACATCTCCGGCCCCAGGTTGAGATGCGCGGCCAGGTTGGCCACCGGCACCGCGCCCAGGTTCTGCGCGCGCAGGCTCTGCGTGGTCGCGGCCGTGGCCACCGAAGCGGTCGCCATGCCGATGGCGGCCACCAGGACTTTCAGACGAAAACTGCTTGGCATTTTGAACTCCTAGACATTTTTTTTAGGACGAACGGGCCTGATGCGGCCACGTGGCCCCATGCATGAAAACGCCGTGCGGACACGGCCCACATTTCGTTAGCTGTCTAGCAACCCCGAGAGCGCCCTACCGCTACCTCCCCCCGTACTCCTCCATGTAAGGGCAACGCGCTGGACGCTTCATTGCAGAGCGGCACGGCAAGAATTTCCGTACCGCCACAGGGTCATCCGTCAACCTCCCCGCCAACGGATTCATTGACGATAGGCGGGTGCCCAGCCGGCAGCAAGGGTGAAAATTTCCAATTTGCGTGACCCCTGACACGCTACTGCCACGCAAATGTGAAATACGCAATTTCCTGCGATCCTCCCGGCAGATCACCGGGCCTTTCCGAAACTCACGCAAAAACGCCGCGCAAGAGCGCGGCGTTCCGTGGCGGCCAGGGAGCGGGCGGCGCTCAGAGCATGCCGGTTTCCAGCTTGGCGGCGTCGGACATCATGGCGTGGCTCCAGGGCGGATCGAACACCAGATCGACGTCGGCTTCGACCACGGTGGGGATCAGCTCCAGCTTGGTGCGCACGTCGTCCACCAGGATGTCGCCCATGCCGCAGCCGGGGGCGGTGAGGGTCAGCTTCACGTAGACCTTGCGCCTGCTCTCGCCGTCCGCCTCCAGGCTTACGTCGTAGACCAGGCCCAGCTCCACCACGTTGATCGGGATCTCCGGATCGAACACCGTGCGCAGTTGCTGCCACACCAGTTGCTCGACATCGGCATCGCTGGCGTCGGCCGGCAGCTCGATCGGCGGCGGCGGCTCCTTGCCCAGCGCGTCGGCGTCGTCGCCGGCGATGCGGAACAGGTTGCCCTCCACGTAGACCGTGAAGCTGCCGCCCAGCGCCTGGGTGATGTAGCCGATCTGCCCGGCCGGCAAGGTCACGCTCTCGCCCTGCGGCACCATGACTGCCGGGCAGTCGCGCTCGAGGGTGAAGGGTTCGCTGCTCAGACTGAAGCCACTCATGCCGATCCTGCCGATCTCGTAACGGAAGCGCGGCGGGGCGCCGCGCCGAACTGACTATTATGCCGGCCGGAAGCCCGCCTGCCGCCAGAGATCGGGTTGCAGAGGCCGGTTCTCAAGCGCGCCGGCGGCGATTGTGGGGGGCCTGCGCCGGCGCGGCCATGATCCGGCGCAGCCGTCGCGGCCGGCGGCCGCGTTATCATGCGCGTTTGCCGCAGGGGAACCGCATGTCCGCCATCCTGTCGTCCGCACCGGCCCGATGCTGATCGTGCGCCGCCTCTTCGCGCCGCTGTTCGCCGCGTTCAGCGCCGCCATGCTGGGACTCGCCGCAGGCGCGGTATGGATGCTGCCGACGCTGTTCCTGCAGCGCCCGCTGCCGTGGCTCGCGGTGCCGGCGGGATGGCTGCTGGCGCTGGCCGTGCGCAACTGGGTGCGCTCCCCGGGCGCGGGCGCCGCGGTGCTGGCGGCCCTCGCCACCCTGCTGGCCGCGGCCTACCTGGGCGTACTGCTGGCGGCCGCGCGGGTGGCCGGCGCGATGGGGCTGGGGCTGGTCGACGCGATGCGCCAGGCCGGCCCGGGCATGCTGCTGCAACTGGCGCGGATGGCGCTGTCGCCGGCCGCCGCCGGGTGGTCCGTCGCCGGTGCGCTGGTCGCCGCCTTTACGGCGTGGCGGCGACCGGGCAACCGGCCCGTGCGCCGCACGACGCCGCGCTGAAGCAGCTCAACCGGATCGGGGCCGCTCGAAGCTCAACCGTCCAGCGTCTTCAGCGCAGCCACCAGCTCGCCCGCCGCCGCCTGGCCGTCGCCGTACAGCATGCGCGCGTTGTCGGCATAGAACAGCGCGTTCTCGATGCCGGCGAAGCCGGTGCCCTTGCCGCGCTTGACCACGATCACCTGCTTCGCCGCCGCCACGTCGAGGATCGGCATGCCGTAGATCGGCGAGGCCGGGTCGGTCTTGGCCAGCGGGTTGACCACGTCGTTGGCGCCGATCACCAGGGCCACGTCGGTGGTCGGGAACTCGGGGTTGATGTCGTCCATGTCGGCGATCAGGTCGTACGGCACGCCGGCCTCGGCCAGCAGCACGTTCATGTGGCCCGGCATGCGGCCGGCCACCGGGTGGATCGCGAACTTCACCTTCACCCCGCGCTCCATCAGCAGCCTGGCGAATTCCCATACCTTGTGCTGCGCCTGCGCCACCGCCATGCCGTAGCCCGGCACGATCACCACTCGCTCGGCATAGGCCATCATCACCGCCGCGTCGGAGGCCTCGATCGGCTTCTGGCTGCCGCCGATTTCCTGCGCCGCACCTCCGGCCGCCGCGCCGAAACTGCCGAACAGCACGTTGCCGATCGAGCGGTTCATCGCCTTGGCCATCAACTGGGTCAGCAGCGTGCCCGCCGCGCCCACCACGGTACCGGCGATGATCATCGCCTCGTTCTGCAGCACGAAGCCCTCGAAGGCCACCGCCAGCCCGGTGAAGGCGTTGTACAGCGAGATCACCACCGGCATGTCGGCGCCGCCGATCGGCAGCGTCATCATCAGGCCGAACGCCAGCGCCAGCGCGAAGAACAGCACCACCAGCGGAACCGACAGGTGGCCGCAGGCCAGCACGATGCCGCACAGCACCGCAGCCGCCAGCACCAGCATGTTCACCGCGCGCTGCCCGGCGAACACGAAGCGCCGGTCCAGCCAGCCCTGGAGCTTGGCGAAGGCGATCAGCGAGCCGGAGAAGCTCACCGCGCCGATCAGCGCGCCGAGCACGGCCAGCGCCAGTTGCGCCGCGCCCGGGGCCTCGGCGCCGGCGGTGAACCGGCCGCCGTCGAGCAGGACGATGGTGGCGCCGGCATAGCCGATCAGCTCGACCGCGCCGATCGCCGCCGCCGCGCCGCCGCCCATGCCGTTGTAGAGCGCCACCATCTGCGGCATCGCGGTCATCGCCACGCGCCGGCCCGACCACCACGCGGCCGCCACGCCGATCAGCACGGCGGCGAGGATCAGCCCGCGGTTGTGCATGCCGGGCAGGAACAGCGTGGCCGCCACCGCCAGCAGCATGCCGTAGCCGGCCCACACGATGCCGCCGCGCGCGGTACGCGGCGAGCTCATGCGCTTCAGGCCCAGGATGAACAGCAGCGCGGCGAGGAAGTAGCACGCCTTGATCGCGGTGGGCAGCCAGCTCATCAATGCGTCCCCTTGCCGGCGCCGGGCTTGCTGGACTTGAACATCTCCAGCATCCGTTCGGTCACCACGTAGCCGCCGGCGGCGTTGCCCGCGCCCAGCAGCACGCCGAGGAAGCCGATGGCGATCTCCACCGGCGTCTGCGCATGGCCCAGCGCTATCATCGCGCCCACCAGCACGATGCCGTGAATGAAATTGGAACCGGACATCAGCGGGGTGTGCAGGATCACCGGCACCCGCGCGATGATCTCGTAACCGGTGAATGCGGCCAGCATGAAGATGTACAGTGCAAGAAACCCGTCGATCATGATCCTTCCCCGCCAGGATGCCGTCGTTGCCGCATCATACGGTCGCGCGTCAACGCGTGCGAGCCTGCCGCGTTGAACACGGGAGACGATCCGATGGAGCCGCCGCATGAACCGCCCGGCGATGCCGACGCCATGAACCTCGCCACCGCGCTCGATGCCGACCTCGCGCTGGAAAGCCCGCGCGACGTGCCCGCCACGCTGGACGCCTTCCTGGCCCAGGTCGAACGCCGTGCGTTCCGCCTGGCCGAGCTGCAGCTCGGCCACCGGGAGGACGCGCTGGACGCGGTGCAGGACGCCATGCTGCGGCTGGTCAGGCACTACCGCGACAAGCCCGCGCAGGAATGGACGCCGCTGTTCTGGGGCATCCTGCGCCGGCGCATCGTCGACCTGCAGCGCCGCCGCAAGGTGCGCTCGATCGTGGTCGGCTGGCTCGGCGGCGGGCGCGACGACGACGGCGACGAACTGCCGGCGTGGGAGCCGGCCGACCAGGGTCCCGGCCCGCTCGACCGGCTGCAGGACGGCCAGTCCTATGCCGACCTGGCGGCGGCGGTGCGGCAACTGCCGCAACGCCAGCGCGAAGCCTTCATGCTGCGCGTGCTGGAGGGCCTGGACGTGGCCGAGACCGCCCAGGCCATGGGCTGCTCGGAAGGCAGCGTGAAAACCCATCTGTCGCGCGCGATGCACCGGCTGCGCGACCAACTGGAGAACTGGCGATGAACCCGCTCGAAAACCGGCCCGGCGACCCGCTCGAGAAACGGGCCCGCGGGCTTTACCTCGAAGCCGCCCGCCGGCTCGACCCAGCCACTGCCGGCCGCCTGCGCGCCGCGCGCCGCACCGCGCTGGAGGCGCCGAAGGCGGCGCCGCGCGCCGGCCGCCTGCTGCTGCCGGCCGGCGCGTTCGCGGTGATCGCGCTGGCCACGCTGATGGTCTGGCAACCGCTGCACCGGGGCGATACCGTGCCGCCGCACGCCGCTTCCGTCGCGCTGCCGGCCGGCGACGACAACGACGTGCCGCCGGATGCCGACAGCACCGACCCGAACCTCTACCAGAACCTTGACTTCTACGGCTGGCTGGCGGCGAACGACAGCACGCCCAAGGCCATGCACTGACAGCCATGAGCACGCTACGCACCACCCTGTTCGTGTTGTTCGCCGCCTGCACCGGCCTCGCGGCCGCGCCGGCATGCGCGCAGACGCCGCCGCCGGCGCATTGGCATGCCGACGACACACCGCCACCGCCGCCGCGCGCATGGCGCAGCCTCGACCCGGCCCAGCAGGATGTGCTGGCGCCGCTGCGCGACGAGTGGGACGGCATGCCGCCGCGCAGGCAGGCGCACCTGCTGGAGAAGGCACAGCGCTGGGTCACCCTGCCGCCGCCGCGGCGCGAGGAGATCCGCGAGCGCATCGCGCGCTGGCAGCAGATGACCCCGGAGCAGCGCGAGCAGGCCCGCGAGAACCGGCGCAAGTTCCAGCGATTGCCCCCGGCGCAGCGGGAGCGGCTGCATGCCGCCTTTGAGCGATTCCAGCAGATGCCGCCCGAGCAGCGGGAACGGCTGATCCGCGAATGGCGCGCCATGAGCATCGAACAGCGCCTGCGCGGCCTGCCGCCGGAACCGGATGCGCACCGCCCGCCGCCGCCCCCGCCGGGCGGCTGACGCCCGGCGCGGCGCGCCACCGCCGGGGCTTCAGGCGCTGAAGCGCGTCTCGCCGGCGTGGCTCAGGCAGCTCTTGGCTACCAGCTCGTCGTCGAAATCGGGATGCAGGGCGCCGTCGCGCAACAGCAGCTCGACGAAGTTGTATACGTTGCGCGCATACATCTCCGACGCGTGCAGCGGTGCGCCGGCCGGCAGGTTCAGCGGCCCCAGGACGGTCACCCCCTCCAGTTCCACCCGCTCGCCGGGACGGGTCAGCTCGCAGTTGCCGCCGCCCTCGGCGGCCAGGTCCACGATCAGGGCGCCGGGCTTCATCCCGGCCACCATGGACGCGCTGAGGATCTTCGGCGCGGGCCGTCCCGGCACCGCGGCGGTGGTGACGATCACGTCCACCTGCTTCAGGTGCTCGGCCAGCGCCTGCTGCTGCGCGGCGCGTTCCTCCGCCGATAGCTCGCGTGCGTAGCCGCCGCTGCCGGCGGCGCTGACGCCCAGCTCCAGGAACTTCGCGCCCAGCGACTCGACCTGCTCGCGTGTTTCCGGGCGCACGTCGTAGCCCTCGGTCTGCGCGCCGAGCCGCCGCGCGGTGGCGATCGCCTGCAGTCCGGCCACGCCGGCGCCGATCACCAGCACCCGCGACGGCCGGATCGTGCCCGCCGCGGTGGTCAGCATCGGGAAGAACTTCGGCGCCGCCTCGGCCGCGATCAGCATCGCGCGGTAGCCGGCCACCGCCGCCTGCGAGCTGAGCACGTCCATCGCCTGCGCGCGGGTGGTGCGCGGCAGCAGTTCCAGAGCGAACGCGGTGAGCCGACGCCGGCCCAGCTCGGCGATGCGCGAGGCCGCGCCGTAGGGCCGCAGTTGCCCGACCACCACGCTGCCCTCGCGCAACTGCGGGTACACCGCGTCGTCCGGCGGCAGCACGCAGGCGAGCAGGTCGGTCTGCGCCAGCACCTGCGTGGCATCGGCGAATTCCACCCCCGCATAGCTCGCGTCGGGGAAGCCCGCCGCCGCGCCGGCGCCGTGCTCCAGCAGCACGCGCACGCCCTTGGCCTGCAGCTTTTTGGCCGCTTCCGGCGTGATCGCGACGCGGCGTTCGCCGCTGGCAGTCTCACGCAACGCGCTCACGGTGATCGGCATCGTGCACCCCCGGCAAAGTGATTCCCGCATCCTAGCCGAAGCGGGCCGCCGCTTCGACGCGGCCCGGCCGCACGCGCTAGACTGGCCCGCCGACGGCCGCCGCACGGCAAGGCCGGTCGATGGGGCTCACTGGAGTACCCGATGACCGAACATGCTTTCGACTCCCTGCTGGCCCTGGCGCGCGAAGCGCGCGAATCCGCTTATGCGCCGTACTCGCACTTCCGCGTGGGCGCCGCCGTGCAGACCCGCGACGGCCGCCGATTCGGCGGCTGCAACGTGGAAAACGCGGCCTACGGCCTGTGCAACTGCGCCGAACGCACCGCGCTGTTCGCCGCCGTCGCGGCCGGCTGCAAGCCCGGCGATTTCGCGGCCCTGGCCGTGACCGGCGACACCTCCGGTCCGATCAGCCCCTGCGGCGCCTGCCGCCAGGTGATGGCCGAACTGTGCGACCCGGCGATGCCGGTGCTGCTCGGCAACCTCGCCGGCGACGTCCAGCGCACCACCGTCGACGGCCTGCTGCCGGGCGCCTTCCGGCTGCCGGCGCGCGCCTGAGGCGGGCGGCGCACGGAGCGGTCGCGCTACCATCGAGGCTTTGATCGCTCCGGCCACGCCATGCCCGCTTCCCCCGCCCACCCGCTCGCCTTGCTCCAGCAACGCCATTCGGCCCCCTCGCGCCAGCTCGGCGAACCGGCGCCTTCCGGGGCCGAACTGCAAGCCCTGCTCGAGGCCGCCATCCGCGTGCCCGACCACGGCAAGCTGGTGCCGTTCCGCCTGATCGAGCTGCGTGGCGCCGCGAAGCTGCGCTTCGGCGAGCGCCTGGCCGAGCGCGCGATCCGGCGCGACCCGGACCTGCCCGAGTCCAAGCGCGAGAAGGAGCGCCTGCGTTACACCTTCGCGCCGCTGGTGATCGTGGTGGTGGCCTGCATCGACGCGCACAGCAAGGTGCCGCCAATCGAGCAGCAGCTCAGCGCCGGCTGCGTCGCGCACAACCTGCTGCTCGGCGCCTACGCGCTGGGCTACGGCGCGCAGTGGCTGACCGGCTGGGCCGCCTACGACGCCGAGGCCGCCGTCCTGCTCGGCCTGGCCGCGCACGAGCAGGTGATCGGCTTCGTGCACATCGGCACGCCGCAGGTCGACATCCCCGACCGCGACCGCCCCGCGCTTGGCGACCTGCTCACGGCATGGTCGCCATGAACGCGGAGGGCTTTCCCGACGACCGCCTGCCGGCCCACCTGGTCGACGGCAGCCTCTACGTGTTCCGCGCCTGGCATTCGATGCCGGACGAATTCCTCGACGCCGACGGCCACCCGGTCAACGCGGTGCACGGCTTCGCCCGCTTCCTGTGCGAGCTGCTGGAGAAGGCGCGGCCCGCGCACGTCGCGGTGGCGTTCGACGCCTCGCTGACCAGTTCGTTCCGCAACGCGATCTATCCGGCCTACAAGGCCAACCGCGAGCTGCCGCCGCCGGAGCTGGAGCGCCAGTTCGTGCTGTGCCGCGCGATCACCGAGGCGCTCGGCGTCAGCGTGCTGATCGACCACAGCTACGAGGCCGACGACCTGATCGGCAGCGCCCTGTGGAACCTGCGCGGGCACGGCCTGCCCAGCGTGATCGTGTCCGCCGACAAGGACTTCGGCCAGTTGCTGGGCGAACACGACGAGCAATGGGACTACGCGCGCAACCTGCGCTGGGGACCGGCCGGCGTGCACGAGAAGCTCGGCGTGCATCCGCACCAGGTCGCCGACTACCTCGCCCTTTGCGGCGACGCGGTCGACAACATCCCCGGCGTGCCCGGCATCGGCGCGAAGACCGCCGCCGCCCTGCTCGCCCACTTCGGCAGCCTCGACGCCCTGCTCGAACGGATCGACGAAGTCGCCTTCCTGCGCCTGCGCGGCGCCGCCGCCTGTGCGCAGAAGCTGCGCGAGCACGCCGAGGCGGCCCTGCTCTACCGCCGGCTCACCCGCATCGCCCTCGACGCCCCCGTGTCGCCCGGCACCGACGCCCTGCGCCGCCAGCGCGGCGACGAGGCGCACCTGGACGAACTGTGCGCGAAGCTGCGCTTCGGCCCGCTGACGCGCTCGCGGATGCGGGCCTTGCTGGAATAGCTTCGTGAGCTGCCCGACATTCCAGGGACACCCATTCGTCAACGCCGCGATTCGCACATCGCACACGTCGCCGCCAAAGTCGCACAGCTCCCGCTTGCTGGGCTTCTCTCAATCGCTCACTACCACGCGCTTGAAGCCTCCACGTGTATCCTCGGAATATCGAGACCCAGTCGAAATCGGCCCATAGGGAATGCCATGCCTTACGGAAAGTCTGTACGGATATTTCTCCCCGATGCCACCGTAACCGGCATACGCCATGCCGAGATCGTCAACCGTACGGGACACACCCTCGCCTGCCCCAGAACCCGTCTTGACGAACTAAAAGGCTGGACCGAGACCAGCAAACCCGGTGTTTACTTCCTGTTCGAGGCACGACTGGGTGATTCCAAACCCCTTGCATACATCGGCGAATCCGAAAACGTCGCGGAACGCCTGCTGACGCACGATCGAAAGAAAGACTTCTGGAACGACGCGGTCATATTCACCAGCAAGGACGAAAACCTGACCAAGTCGCATATCAAGTATTTGGAGTCCCGCTTCGAGAGCCTGGCAAAGGCAGCGGATCGCTACGAGCTGGAGAACAGCAATACGCCGACCCCCTCGAGCCTGCCGCGCGCCGAACGCGAAGCCATGGACGAACTCGTCGAAGACATTCGACTGGTGCTGGGAACGCTGGGCTATCCGATACTCGAGCCGCTGATCCAACCGAAGGCCGTTCCAGCGACGGGCGCGCGCAACGACGCAACGAGCACGCCAAGCTCCGGGCAAGAACTGGAGCTGACCTTCAAAGTCCATCACTTGCTAGCCCATGGCATGCAGACCGACGAAGGCTTTGTCCTGAAGAAAGGCTCCATGGCATCGAAGACAGACAGCGACAGCGCCAACCGAAAAATCGTGAAGATGAAAGAGCAACTGGTTGCCGATGGGCGACTGAAAGACAGAGACGATCATTACCTGCTCATGGAAGACGTCCTGATGAGTTCTTCCAGTTATGCCGCTGTGCTGGTCGCTGGAACGTCCCGTAGCGGTCCCCAGAGCTGGCTCACTCCGGATGGTCGATCCTTGAAGGTACTCGAGGATACCGCCGTGGAGGCAAGCAGCGTTTCTTCGCACGCGGGCAGCGCTCAATAGTCCACACCACCTGAGTCATCTTTCAGGAGTAGCTCGAGGAATATCGAGCTGCCTGGTGATTTCCCAGCCACGCAATCAACGCCCGCCGTCGGAAAAATCCACTACCGCCAGCGGCGCGGGCAGTTCGCCTTGGCGCGTCGTCGCCTTGCCGCCCGGCGCCGGCGTCCACGGTTCCTTGCCGAAGGCCTCGATGGAGGCGTAGCCGCCGAGCAGGCGGAACCGTTCCAGGCCGTAGGGCAGCCCCTCGGCATCCAGCGGCGCGGCCGCGTCGGCCACGTGGAAGTGCAGGTGGGGGCCGGTGGATTCGCCGGTGTAGCCCAGCCGCGCGATGACCTGGCCGCACCGCACGCGCTGGCCGGACTTCACCCGCAGGCTGCCCGGCTGCAGGTGTTCGTAGAAGGCGTAGCGGCCGTCGCCGAGATCGAGCGCGACATAGTTGCCGCTGGCCTGCTCCGGCGGCACCTTGCGGCCGGCCGCGACCGTCGCCGGCTCGGCCATGTCGTCCACCGCCGCGGCGACGGTGGCGTCGGCCACCGCCAGCACCTCGGCGCCGTAGCCGTACCAGTCGGCCGGCCGCGACGGGTCGCCGTGCGCGTAATGGCCTTGGTCGTCCAGCTTGATCCAGTCGATCGCGAACCGGCCGGGCACGTGCACCGCGCCGCCCACCGCGTAGAGCACGCGGCGATGGCCGCGCTCCCAATCCGGCCCGTACACCGCCGCCCAGGGGCCGCCGCGCAGGGGCGGGCCCAGCATGGCGCCGGACGGCCGGCGCGGCTCGACCGTGCCGCCCTCCACCGTATGCGGCGAGCCGTCGGCGGCGACGTAGTCGACGCGCTGGCGCAGCGCGTGCGGCGCCGCCGCCACGATGGGCGCGAGGTAGGCCACCACGCGCACGCCCGGCGGCACCACGAGGCGGTCGGCCGTGGCGGCTGGCCGGTCGGGCCGGCCGACCGCCGTGCGCAGCGCCTCGCCCTGCAACGCGCCCAGCTCGGCGCCGGAACCGGCGTCCAGCACCGCGATGCGGCGCAACGTCAGCGGTTCCGCAGCGAAGTTGTCGAGATACAGCTCGTAGGCCAGTTGCGTGCTGCCGGCGACCCTGGCCGGCGTCGGCGGGTTCGGCACCTGCAGGTCGAACGACTGCCGTTGCGGCGCGCGCGCCTGCGCGGCCAGCCAGCCGGGCGCCGCCAGGGCCAGGGAAAAACACGCCAATAAGCCGAAAGCACGTCGCATCGCTGGCTCCTGCATCGTCGGGGAAGCGGCCGCAAAAGGGCCGCATGACTGTGGGGCGAGGCCCACCGTGCCGGCCGCCGTGGACCCGCGCCAGTGCCAAAGGTCGGCCGCGTGTAGGATGGCCGCCATGCAAGGCGTCCCCGCCCACTTCGAGCACGCGCGCGACAGCGCGGAGTTCCGCCACCCGGCGCATCGCGCCGGCGTGGAGCTGTACCGCGCGCACATCGTGCGGCATGCGTTCGAGCCGCACATGCACGACGGTTTCGGCCTGGGCGCGATCGAGTCGGGCGTGGAGCGCTTCCGCTACCGCGGCGCCGACCACCTGGCGCCGCCCGGCTCGCTGGTGACGATGGACCCGGGCGAGCCGCACACCGGGCGCGCTGAGACCGCGGGCGGCTGGCGCTACCGCATGCTCTACATCGATCCGGCGGCCGCGGCGGCGATCACCGGCGAGCCCGGCTGGTGGTTCGGCGAGGCGGTGAGCGCCGACACGGCCGCGGCGCAGCGCACCGCCGCCCTGCTGGATGCGCTGTGGCACACCGACGAGCCGCTGGCCTTCGACTGCCTGCTGGCCGAACTGCTGGCCGGCTTCCGCCCGCACGCGCGGGTGCCTCGGCCGGCGGCGGACGGGCGGGCCGCGCGCTTCGCTCCCACGCTGGACTACCTGCATGCGCACCTGGCGGACCGGCTCACGCTGGAGCAACTGGCGGCCACCGCCGGCCTCAGCCCGTTCCATTTCCTGCGCCAGTTCCGCCGCCAGTACGGCGTGACGCCGCAGCAGATGCTGATGGCGGTGCGGCTGTCCGAGGCCAAGCGGCGGCTCGCCGCCGGCGAGGCGCCGGCGCAGGTGGCGGCGGCGGCGGGCCTTGCCGACCAGGCGCATCTCACCCGCGCCTTCGCGCGCCGCTACGGCGTGACCCCGGCGCGCTACCAACGGCAGTTGCGGCGCTGACACGCACCGCAATCTGCGACAAGACGGCCCGCGCGCGAACGTCCACGCTAGGCCGATGTGGATCGGAACCCTCTATGCGCTCGCGGCCGGCCTGATGTGGGGCCTGGTCTTCATCGGCCCGCTGCTGCTGCCCGAATACCCCGCCGCGCTGCAGTCGGTGGGGCGCTACCTCGCCTTCGGCCTGATCGCGCTGCCGCTGGCCTGGCTCAACCGGGGCGCGCTGCGCCAGTTGCGCCGCGCCGACTGGCTGGAGGCGCTCAAGCTCGCCGCGATCGGCAACCTGCTGTACTACCTCTGCCTGGCCAGCGCGATCCAGCGCGCGGGCGGGCCGCTGCCGACGATGATCATCGGCACCCTGCCGGTGGTGATTGCGATCGCGGCCAACCTGCGCAACGCGCGCCGCGACGGCCGCCTGCCGTGGCGGCGCCTGGCGCCCTCGCTGGCCCTGATCGCGGCGGGCATCGCCTGCGTGAACCGGGTGGAACTGGCGGCGCTGCGCCACGATGCGCACGCCGACCTCGCGCGCTACGCCTCCGGCGCCCTGCTGGCCTGCGTGGCGGTGGCCTGCTGGACCTGGTATCCGCTGCGCAACGCCGACTGGCTGCGCCACCATCCCGGCCGCAGCCCGCGCGCCTGGGCCACCGCCCAGGGCATCGCGACCCTGCCGTTGGCGCTGGCCGGCTACGCGCTGCTGTGGGGCGGCATGGCCGCCGCCGGCCGGCACTTCCCGATGCCGCTGGGCCCGCGCCCGTGGTTCTTCGTCGGCCTGATGGCGGCGATCGGCCTGTTCGCCTCCTGGCTGGGCACGGTCTGCTGGAACGAGGCCAGCCAGCGCATGCCGACGGCGCTGGCCGGGCAGTTGATCGTGTTCGAGACGCTGGCGGCGCTGGGCTACGCCTTCGCGCTGCGCGGCCAGGTGCCGGCGCCGCAGACGTTGCTCGGCATCGCGCTGCTGGTGGGCGGGGTGGTCTGGGCGGTGCGCGTGAAGCCGGAGCTGCCGCCCGGCCACGCCGGGGCCGCCGCCGGCGAGGTTGTGGACGACACGAAGGGCACGGCACCATGAGGGCCTTGCCGCAACCTGCCCGGACCGCCATGAACCCGCCCGATTCCCGCATCCCCGCCGACGCCGCCGCCCCGGTCGAGACCCTCTACGAGGGCCGCTGGCTGAGCCTGCGCAAGCGCGGCCGCTGGGAGTACGCCGAGCGCAACAACCCCGGCGGGGCGGTGATCATCCTGGCGGTGACGCCGGAGGACAAGGTGCTGTTCGTCGAGCAGTACCGCGTGTCGATCCTGCAGAACACCATCGAGATGCCGGCCGGCCTGGTCGGCGACCTCGCCGGGCAGCACGACGAAACCGCCCTGCTCGCCGCGCAGCGCGAGCTGGAGGAGGAAACCGGCTACCGCTGCGCCCGGGTGGAATTCATCCACGAAGGCCCGTCGTCATCGGGCATGAGCACCGAGATGATGGCCTTCGTGCGCGCCTGGGACCTGGTCAAGGTCGGCCCGGGCGGCGGCGACGAGAGCGAGGACATCATCGTGCACGAGGTGCCGCGGCGCGAAGCCGGCGCCTGGCTGTTCGCCCGCGCCGCCGAGGGCTACTCGGTCGATCCGAAGCTGTTCGCCGGCCTGTGGTTCATCGAGCACGGGCGGCTGGGCGCGACCGGCCCGGGCTGAAGGCCGCTCCTTGCCCGCCATTCCGGCGAGAGCCGGGATCCCGCGCCTTCGATCCATCGAGCCCGAAGACACCGGATTCCTGCCTGCGCAGGAATGACGAACGAAAAGCGGGTCGCAAGGAAA
>NZ_LMSL01000034.1:209683-209762 GCF_001428405.1 Frateuria sp. Soil773 | reverse complement strand
CCTTCGATCCATCGAACCCGAAGACGCTGGATTCCTGCCTGCGCAGGAATGACGAACGAAAAGCGGGTCGCAAGGAAAA
>NZ_LMSL01000034.1:209421-209500 GCF_001428405.1 Frateuria sp. Soil773 | reverse complement strand
CCTTCGATCCATCGAACCCGAAGACGCTGGATTCCTGCCTGCGCAGGAATGACGAACGAAAAGTGGGTCGCAAGGAAAA
>NZ_LMSL01000034.1:204711-209402 GCF_001428405.1 Frateuria sp. Soil773 | reverse complement strand
CCCGGTCTTGCCCGTCATCCCGGCGGCTCTCAACGGCCGAAGGGCCGGTCAAGCCGGGATCCAGCGCCTTCAATCCATTGGGCGCAAAGGCGCGGGATGACTTGCTACGCCTGCCCCGTCCAGGCCTGCCTTCGGCTGTTCGACGCCCGTACGGTTCGCACTCGTCCCGTCTACCCGGGGATGCCGAACAAAAACGGATTGTCCGGGCCTTCCCTAAAGATTCCGCCGCCGCGGCCGATCCGTGGAGTGTCGCTCCATTTCGACTCCCTGATACCAACGGATACGCCCATGAAGACTCTGCTTGCCGCCGCCGTGCTCCTGTTCGCCCCGATCGCCGCCCATGCCGGCTGCGCCGCCACCGATTTCGCCGTGCAGGACTTCAAGGTCGGCGCCGGTTCCGGCGCCGGCGCCCGCATGAGCATGAAGGGCGCGCTGGTGAACCATTGCACCGAGGCCGCCGCCGCGCAGATCCAGATCGAGGCCAAGGACTCCAGCGGCAAGGTGGTGCAGACCAAGAAGGGCTGGCCTGCCGGCACCACCAACATCGCACCGGGCCAGTCGGTGGATTTCGACATGGGCCGCCTGTTCCGCTTCCAGAGCGACATGCAGACCTACACCGTCAGCGTGGTCGACGTGCGCGCCTGGTAAGCGCATACCGAAGCCTCTCCGCGCCCCGCGCCGGAACGGCCTGCGCACGGGCCGGCCAAGAACGAAGACATGGTGGGCGCCTACCCACCATCGAGCGACGGCGCCGGCATGCGAGCACGCGGAATCCGCCCGGAAGATCGCCTGGCCGCGTCACCGGAAAAGGCCCCGTTCGGGGCCTTTTCCGTCCAGGCGCAACAGCGCCCGGCATCCCGCATCATTTCGCCCGCGCCACGGGCTGCCCGCGGCGCGGACGGCTTTCCGCGGCTACCAGATCTTCACCCGCTGCGCCGGGTCGAGGTAGAGCTTCTGCCCCGGCTGGGGCTTGAACGCGTCGTACCAGGCGTCGATGTTGCGCACGGTCTGCGCGCGGAACGGCCCGGGCGCGTGGCCGTCGCCGATCACCTGGGCGCGCAGCGCCGCGTCGCGGGTCTTGGTGCGCCACGATTGCGCGTAGGCGAGGAAGAAGCGCTGGTCGCCGGTGAGCCCGTCGATCACCGGCGCCGGCTTGCCGCCCAGCGACTTCTGGTAGGCGAGGTAGGCGATGGTGAGGCCGGAGACGTCGGCGATGTTCTCGCCCAGCGTCTGCTGCCCGTTCAGGTGCAGGCCCGGCAGCGCCTCGTAGGCGTTGTACTGCGCCACCAGCCGTTGCCCGGCCGCCTTGAAGTGCGCCTCGTCCTCCGGCGTCCACCAGTTCGCCAGGCGCCCGTCGGCATCGAACTCCGCGCCGGTGTTGTCGAAGCTGTGGCTGATCTCGTGGCCGATCACCGCGCCGATCGAGCCGTAGTTCGACGCCGCGTCGGCCTTGGGATCGAAGAACGGCGCCTCGAGGATCGCCGCCGGGAAGTTCAGCGCGTTCTGCAGCGGCAGGTTCACCGCGTTCACCGTCTGCGGGGTCATCCACCACTCGCCCTTGTCCACCGGGCGGCCGAGCTTGGCGAGCTGGTGCTCGTACTCGTACTTCTCCGCGCGCAGGTGGTTGCCCAGCGCGTCGTCGGGCCTGATCTCCAGCGAGGCGTAGTCGCGCCAGGTTTCCGGGTAGCCCACGCCGACCCTCACCGTGGCGATCTTCGCCTTGGCCTTCTGCTTGGTCGCCGGGGTCATCCAGTCCAGCGCGTCCACGCGCTCGTCGAAGGCGGCGAGGATGTTCTTCACCATCTGCTGCACTTCGGCCTTGGACGAGGCCGGGAAGTACTTCTTCACGTAGATCTGGCCGACCGCGTCGCCGAGGTCGCCGTTGACCGCGCCGATCGCGCGCTTCCAGCGGTCGCGCTGCTTGGGCGTGCCCTGCAGGGTATGCCCGTAGAAGTCGAAGCTGGCGTCGGCGAACGGCTTGGGCAGCAGGTTGGCGCTGTGGTTGATGGTGTGGAAGGCGAGCCAGGCCTTCCAGGTGTCCAGCGGCTCGCTGGCGACCAGCGCGGACAGCCCGCGGATCGCCTGCGGCTGCCATGCCACGACGATCTTCTGGCCGTCCAGGCCGGCGGCCTTGAAGTAGGCGGCCCAGTCCAGGCCCGGCGCCTTGCTGGCGAAATCGGCCAGCGGCCACGGGTTGTTCGCCTTGTGCACGTCCTCGCTCTCGACCAGGCTGGCCTGCGCCTTGGCGATCTTCATTTCCAGCGCGAACACGGCCTTCGCCTTGGCCTGCGCGTCGGCGATGCCGGCGTTCTTCAGCTGGGTGGCGATGTAGGCCTGGTACTTGTCGCGGAAACCGGCCATCTGCTTGTCGGCTTCCAGGTAGTAGTCGCGGTTGGGCATGCCCAGGCCGCCCTGCAGCAGGTAGGGCACGCTGTGCGAGCCGTCCTCCAGGCCCTGCGTGACGAACAGGCCGAACAGGTGCTCGGTGTCGAGGTTGGTGGCATTGATCGGATCGACGTCGGCGCGCAACTGGCTGCCGAGCACGCGGGCCAGGTCGTCCTTGCCATGGATGGCGTCGATCCTCGCCAGCTCCGGCTGGATCGGCTTCAGCCCGGCCTTCTGGATCCCCGCCTCGTCCATGAAGGCCGCGTAGTAGTCGGCGATCTTGCGCTCGTTCGTGCCGGCCGCCGCCTTGCTCGCCGCGGCGGCGCGGATCAGCTCGGCGTTGCGCTTCTCGGCCTTCTCGAACACCTGCAGGAAGATGCCGGTGCTGGAGCGGTCGGCCGGGATCACCGCGGTCTTGGCCCAGCCGCCGTTGGCGTAGCCGTTGAAGTCGTCGCCCGGCTTGACCGAGGTGTCCATGCCGGCCCGATCGATGCCGGCCGCCGCGGCGGCGAAGGCCGGCGCGCTTACGGCCGAACCGCACAGCACGGCGGCGGCCACTATCCATCGTATGCGTTGCATATGCGTTACCTCGGTCTGGGAAAACGGCCCACGATAGACCGGAAACCCCCGCCGCGTGGGCATGACCAATGGGCTAGCCGGCCGGCGGCCGGCGCGGACCGAGGCGGCGGCGGCTCAGCCGCGCCCGCGCGATCCGGGCCGCCAATGGCCGAGCAGGCCCGAGCAGCCCAGGCAGACCGCCAGGGCCAGCAGCCAGCGGTTGGTCAGCCAGGCGGCGGGAATGCCGTCGTCGATGGCTGGCAGCCAGGCCCGGCCGTACATCGCCGCCGCGATGACGCCGGCCAGCGCGAAGACCGCCAGCAGCAGCACGACGAGCCGCTGCTCGAAACGGCCGTCGTCGGCGAGGCCGGCGGCGGCACGCTCGGCGCGCCGCGCGGTGAGCCGGGCGAAATCGGCCGGCAACCGCTCCCGCGGCGGTTCGGCCAGGGCGCGCGCGACCTGCCGGTACGCATGCAGGTCCGGCTCGCCGTCGGCGGGGGCCAGGCCGGCGCGCTCCTGCCGCATGGCACGCTCCTGCCGCTGCCATTCGCGCTCGGCGGCGGCGTCTTCCAGGGGGAAATGCGGATCGCGGTTCATACGACGACTCCTGACCGGGCGCCGAGCACGTCGCGCAGGCGCAGGCGTGAACGGAACAGGTGGCTCTTGATCGTGCCGGCGGCCAGCCCGGTGATCGCCGCGATCTCCGGGATGCTGGCCTCTTCCAGATGATAGAGGGTGAGCAAGGTGCGCTGCAGCGGCGGCAGGGCCTCGATCGCCGCGTGCAGGCGGCGCGCGCTTTGCGCGTCGGCGTGGGCCGCCTCCAGGTCGACGCCGTCGCCGATGTTCTCCAGCATGGAAAGTTCGTCGCCCTCGTCCCCCGGTTCGAGCAGGGGAATGCGCCGGCGCTGCAGGTGGCGCAGGGCGATCGAGTACGCCACCTGGCCGATCCACGACTTCAGCGCGCTCTCGCCGCGGTACTGGTGCAGGCACTGGTGCACGCGCAGGAAGGTCTCCTGGCACAGGTCGCGGGCATCCTCCGGATGCCGCACCATGCGGTAGACGATGTGCCAGCACAGCCCCTGGTAGTCGCGCACCAGCCGCTCGAACGCGCCCGGCGCCCCGCCCAGCACGGCGTCGGCCAGGGCACGATCCTGCGCGTGGGGGTCGTTTTCTTCCATCGGGACGGGTTCCATCGACACCGGGATACGCGGAAGAGGCAAACGGTTGCAAGTATCGCCGTGCAACCGGCGACGGGCGGCCGGTATCTCTTGCCCCGACCGACCATCAACCAGGAGCGCACCATGAGCATCGACTCGACACTGATCCCCATCTCGCTGTTCGTCTGCATCGCCTACGCGATCAAGTCCGTGGTGGACGCCCGGGTGCGCCGCCAGATGTTCAGCGCCAGCCAGTCGGGCGAACTGGTGACCTCGGTGCTGCAGGGCGAGGAGCTGCGCCGCCGCCACGCGTCGCTGCGCTGGGGCGTGATCCTCATCGCGCTGGCGATCGGCTTCGGCATCATCCAGGCGCTCGGCTGGGAGGAGCTGTCGGCAGGCATGATCGCCGTGCTCGCCGGCGCCACCGGCCTGGGCAACCTGGTGTCCTTCGCCATTTCCCGCCGCTTGCAGTGAGGCTGAAGCGGTACGCGTAGCCGGGAATCGCAGGGCCGAGCAAAGCCGCTGGGTCCCGGCTTTCGCCGGGACGACGGTTCGAGGCGGCGCCAGGCGACGAACTCCGCCCCTCCACTC
>NZ_LMSL01000034.1:204520-204706 GCF_001428405.1 Frateuria sp. Soil773 | reverse complement strand
CAAAAGTCGCTGGGTCCCGGCTTCCGCCGGGACGACGGTTCGAGGTGGCGTCGGGCGACGAACCCCGCCCCTCCGCCATCCCCACCCCGTCATTCCGGCGAAAGCCGGAATCCAGTGCCTTCGTACGCCGCGGCAAAAGTCGCTGGGTCCGGCTTTCGCCGGGACGACGGTTCGAGGCGGCGTCGG
>NZ_LMSL01000034.1:204290-204477 GCF_001428405.1 Frateuria sp. Soil773 | reverse complement strand
CAAAAGTCGCTGGGTCCCGGCTTCCGCCGGGACGACGGTTCGAGGTGGCGTCGGGCGACGAACTCCGACGCTCCGCCATCCCCACCCCGTCATTCCGGCGAAAGCCGGAATCCAGTGCCTTCGCACGCCACGGCAAAAGTCGCTGGGTCCCGGCTTTCGCCGGGACGACGGTTCGAGGCGGCGTCGA
>NZ_LMSL01000034.1:203907-204251 GCF_001428405.1 Frateuria sp. Soil773 | reverse complement strand
ACGAATTCCAACCCTCCACCATCTCCACCCCGTCATTCCGGCGAAAGCCGGAATCCAGTGCCTTCGTACGCAACGGCAAAAGTCGCTGGGTCCCGGCTTTCGCCGGGACGACGGTTCGAGGCGGCGTCGGATGACGAACTCCGCCCCTCCGCCATCCCCACCCCGTCATTCCGGCGAAAGCCGGAATCCAGCGCCTTCATACGCAACGGCAAAAGTCGCTGGGTCCCGGCTTCCGCCGGGACGACGGTTCGAGGTGGCGTCGGGCTACGAACCCCGCCCCTCCGCCATCCCCACCCCGTCATTCCGGCGAAAGCCGGAATCCAGTGCCTTCATACGCAACGGCA
>NZ_LMSL01000034.1:188658-203887 GCF_001428405.1 Frateuria sp. Soil773 | reverse complement strand
ACGAATTCCAACCCTCCACCATCTCCACCCCGTCATTCCGGCGAAAGCCGGAATCCAGTGCCTCCGCATGCAGCGGCAAAACGCTGGGCTCGATCTCCGCTGGGACGACGGTTCGAGGTGGGAGCCAGGTGGTGCCCACCCAGCCACCGCGAACAGCTCAGTGCAGCACGAACAGCTTGTCGAAGCCGGCCACGCGCAGCGTGCCCTTCAGCTCGCTGCCGGCGTTGACCAGGCGGATCTCGGCGCGGTCGGCGCCGGCGTGCTCGCGCAGCAGCAGCAGCATGCCCAGCGCGGAGCTGTCCATGCGGGTCACTTCGCCCAGGTCGACCACGTAGCTGCGCGCCGGCCGGGACGGGCCGAGGCAGGCGTCGTGGAAGTCGCGGTGCACGCTGAAATCGAAGTGCTCGCCCAGTTGCAGGGTGAGGCAGTCGGTGTCGCTGTCGTGGTGGACGTTGATGCTCATGGATCGCCTCGGATGGCAGGCTGCTTGTTCGTCATTCCCGCGAAAGCGGGAATCCATTGGCTGGTGCGAAGGCCGTGGCGGGCGGCCCTTGCCCCGGCCGCTCCGCGCGCGGCGCCCACCCCGCTTTCGCGGAAACGGCGCCGGGCGCGGGAGAAGGCTTCTTCACGGCTCCGCCGCCTAGAAAAGCTCGATCTCGCCCGCGTCCATCGAGCTTTGCAGCGCCGGGCCGCGCGAGCGCAGCCGCGCCTTTTCGCGCTGGATCGCCAGGCGGCTGCGCACGCGCTGCGCGCGAGCCTCCAGCGCCTCGGCGTCGACCGGCCCGCAGGCCAGCTCCTCGATGTCGCGGGTGCATTCGGCGGTGACTTCCTGCAGCTCGACCAGGCGGCTGCGGGTCTGGTGCAGAAGCTGGCTGAGGATGTCCTCGAACTGCAGCGAGCGGATCGTGGTGGAGACGTCGCTGCCCAGGCCGCGGTTGATCTCCACCACCTGGTCGGCCACCGCGCTGGTGCGCGCGTCGCTCTCGGTGACGTGGGCCATCATCGCGTCGATGCCGCCCTTGGCCGACAGCGCCACGTTGAGGTCCTGCGAGGCCATCGTGCCGACCAGCCCGCGCAACTGCTCCATCGCGCCGCGGGCGCGCTCGACGTGGCTGCCGATCTGCTCGTTGAACTGGTTGGAATGGCTGGCCAGGTTGCGGATCTCGCCGGCCACCACCGCGAAGCCGCGGCCGGACTCGCCCGCGCGCGCCGCCTCGATCGCCGCGTTGAGCGCCAGCAGGTTGGTTTCCTCGGCGATGGTGTTGACGTTCTTCAGCAGGCCGAACACCGCGTCCATCTCCTTCGCCATGCCGTCGATGCGGTAGACGATGCGCAGGCTCTCGCGCGACATCTGCACCACCATGCCGACGAAGTGCTCCAGCAGGTCGCCGGTGCGCGCGGCGAAATCCTGCACCGACACCTCGCCGTGCTGCACGTCGATGATCTGCTTGAGCAGCGACTGCTGCAGGCCGGTCTTGTGCGACAGGCCGTCGAAGCCGCCGCCCAGTTCCGACACCGCGTCGCGCAGCAGGTCCAGCGCCTGGTGCAGCTCGCGCGAGGCATGGCCAAGCTCGTCCACCAGGGCGCCGCGCACGTCCTCCAGCGCCTCGCGCACCGGCGTGGTGTCGGCGGCGGGCGCGGCCGGCGGCTCGGCGTTCGCCGCGCTGCGGCGCGTCTCCACGATCCACACCGCGGTGAGCGCGATCACCAGCACCGGCGCCAGCCAGGCCGGCTGCCACAGCAGGCTGGTCAGCAAAGCCGCGGCGCTGGCGGCGAAACCGGCCAGCGGACGGACGTGGAGGAATGCGGGAATGGCGGCCATGGCGGATCCGTGAATCAAGAGGCGACGCGCTGCGCGCTGTCGATGGGTTGGCGCGCCAGCCGGAGCAGGCGCGCGGCAATCTGGTCCAGCGGCAGCATCTCGGCGGCCGCGCCCAGCTTCCAGGCGGCGCCGGGCATGCCCCACACCACCGAGCTGTCCTCGTCCTGCACCAGGGTGCGGGCGCCGACCTGCTTCAGCTCGGCCAGCCCGCGCGCGCCGTCGTCGCCCATGCCGGTGAGCAGGGCGGCCACGGTGGCTGCGCCGGCGCTGGCGGCCATCGAGCGGAACAGCACGTCCACGCTGGGCTTGTGCCGGTTCACCGCCGGGCCGTCGTGCAGCCGGCATACGTGCTTGGCGCCGTCCCACATCACCAGCAGGTGCTGGCTGCCGGGCGCGATGTAGGCGTGGCCCTGCTGGATCGGCTGGCCGTCGCGCGCTTCGCACACGCGCATCGCCGAGCAGTGGTCCATGCGCTGCGCGAACGGGCCGCTGAAGGCGGCCGGGATGTGCTGGGTTATCACGATCGGCGGCGCGTCCGGCGGCATCGCCTCCAGCACCACGCGGATCGCCTCGGTGCCGCCGGTGGAGGCGCCGATCGCGATGATCGGGCTGCCGCCGCGGGTGCCGGCGCCCTGCGACAGCGGCAGCACCGCATCGGCGCTGAGCCGCGGCGCCACCTCGAGCCTGCGCACCACTGCCCGCGCGCGCGGGCGGGCGCGGGCGGCGGCCTTCACCTTGGCGCAGATCTCGTCGGCGCCGGCGGCGAAGGTGCCGGCCAGGTCGTCGCTCGGCTTGGCGAAGAAATCCACCGCGCCCAGCTCCAGCGCGCGCAAGGTCACCTCGGCGCCGCGCTGGGTCAGCGAGGACACCATCACCACCGGCATCGGCCGCAGCCGCATCAGGTTCTCGAGGAAGGTGAGCCCGTCCATGCGCGGCATCTCGACGTCCAGCGTGAGCACGTCCGGATCGAGCTGCTTGATCTTCTCGCGCGCGATCAGCGGGTCGGCGGCGGTGCCGACCACCTCGATCGCCGGATCGCCGGCAAGCATCGCCGACAGGAGCTTGCGCACCAGTGCGGAATCATCGACTACCAGGACACGCACTCTTTCCATCGCTCTCTCGAATCTCGTCTGCCTGCTACTGCTTGTTGTCGGTGAAACGGAACAGCGATCTGCCGCGTCTTCCCGAATGCGCCCGACTCGTCATTCCGGCGAAGGCCGGAATCCAGTGCCTTCGCACTCCCGGGAGCCTGAAGTCGCTGGATTCCGGCCTTCGCCGGAATGACGGCGCTGGGGTTCCCCGATGTGCCTTGGATCGATATGCCTTGAATCGATGTGCCTTGGAGCGATGCCGCCTCCATGTGTCTTTATCGGACCGTTCGCCGAACGCTTGAGGCATGCCGTTCGTCGAACGCGGGCATTCGCCAATCGCAAAAAACGAAACGGCCCGGACCCAGTTCGCGCACACGTCCACGAATGCCTCAAACCCGTCATTCCGGCGAAAGCCGGAATCCAGCGACTTTGGCTTCCCGGGAGTGTGGAGGCACTGGATTCCGGCTTTCGCCGGAATGACGGCGTGGGGTCTCGAAATGTCTATTCACGCTCTTCATTCACCGCAACGGCGACCCAGGATTCCGCCCTAGAACAATTCCACCTCTCCCTTTATCGGATCGTTCGCCAGGCGCTTGAGGTATTGCCGCTCGTCGGCCACCAGCACCGCGTCCTGGCTGCCGCGCAACTGGCGCACGCGCGCCTTGCCGGTGGCCGGGAAGAACTGCACCTGGCGCGGGTACACGTCGCCCAGGTCGGAGGCCACCAGCCTCAGCCGCTCGGTCTGGATGTAGCCCTGGACGAACTCGATGTTGCGCCGGCCCACGTCGGTCATCTGCTTGAGCACGCGGCCGCCGCCGAAGATCTTCACCTCCAGGTCCGCGCGCTGGCCGCCGGCCTTGAGGATGGCGTTGATCAACTGCTCCATCGCGTCGTTGCCGTAGCGCGCGGCGCGGCCCACGGTGCCGGACCAGTCGTCGCGCTCGCGCGCGCCGCCTTCGTTCATCGGGGCGGGCAGCATGAAGTGGTTCATGCCGCCGATGCGCCGGTGCGGATCGAAGATGCAGGCGGACACGCACGAGCCGAGCACGGTGGAGACCATCTCCGCATGCCCGCTCACGTAGTACTCGCCCGGCAGCACCTTCACCGTGGGGCAGTCGTGGGTCGCGTCCCAGAAGCGGCGCAGGTGCTCGAAGCCGGGCAGCACCGGCAGGTGGTTCAGCTTGGCCGCGAGCGAGTTCATGCGCGCTTCCGGTAGGTGGTGCGGCCGACCAGCTCGAAGGCGTCGGACAGGCCGTGCATCGATTCGGAATGGCCGAGGAACAGGTAGCCGCCGGGCGGCAGCATGGCCGCGTAGCGCTGGAACAGCCGCTGCTTGGTGGGCTGGTCGAAGTAGATCACCACGTTGCGGCAGAAGATCGCGTCGAACGGCCCCTGCATCGGCCAGTCGTGCAGCAGGTTCAGCGGCAGGATGCTGACCAGCTCGCGCAGCCGAGGGTGCACGCAGGCCAGGCCCTCGTACTCGCCCTCGCCGCGCAGGAACCAGCGCCGGCGCCGCTCCTCGCTCACCCCGCCCAGGCGGTCGAGCGCGTAGACGCCCTTGCGCGCCATGCCCAGCGCCTGCGGCGACAGGTCGGTGGCGAGGATCTTCGCGTCCACCGGGCCGGGGCTGCGCGCCAGCGCCTCGGCCAGCACCATCGCCATCGCGTAGGGCTCCTCGCCGGTGGAGCATCCGGCCGACCAGATGCGCAGGCGGTCGCCCTCGCGGCGCTTGCGCTCCAGCCACGACGGCAGCAGTTCCTGCTCCAGCAGCTCGTAATGGTGCGCCTCGCGGAAGAACGAGGTGACGTTGGTGCTGATCGCGCTGGCCAGCTCGCCCAGCTCGCCTTCCGGTTCGTTCCGCAGCAGCTCGCAGTAGCCGGCGAAGTCCTTCAGGCGCAGCGCGCGCAGGCGGCGCAGCAGGCGCCCCTGCACCAGCTGGCGCTTCTGCTCGCTCAGCGCGATGCCGCAATGCCGGTAGACGAAGTCGCGCAGGAACTGGAACTCCGCGTCGCCTAGCAGCGGGCCGCCGGCGGCCGCGATGCCGTCATCGGCAAGGACACCGGCGGGCATCGCTCAGAACTCCTTCCAGGCGCCGGCATCGGCCGCTTCGGCCGGCTCGGCCCGGCGCACCGGCTGCGACTTGCGCACCGCGGCGAACACCGCCTCGGCCTCGGCCGCCACGCTCTGCTGGCGCGCCTGCGCGCTCGGCGCGGGCGCCTGGTCCTGCTTGCCCTCGATGCGGAAGAAGCCGACCTGGGCGGCCAGTTCGCCGGCCTGCTCCTGCATCGAGCGGGCGGCCGCGGCGGCCTCCTCCACCAGCGCGGCGTTCTGCTGGGTCATCTCGTCCATCTGCAGCACGGCGTGGTTGACCTGGTCGATGCCGGCCGACTGCTCCTGGCTGGCCGCGGCGATCTCGGCCACGATGTCGGTGACCTTCTTCACGCTGTCGACGATGTCGGCCAGCGCCTTGCCGGACTGGTCCACCAGCGTGGAGCCGGTCTGCACCTTCTCCACGCTGTCCTTGATCAGCGCCTTGATCTCCTTGGCCGCGCCGGCCGAGCGCTGCGCCAGGTTGCGCACCTCGGCGGCGACCACCGCGAAGCCGNGCGCCGCCTCCACCGCCGCGTTCAGCGACAGCAGGTTGGTCTGGAACGCGATCTCGTCGATCAGGCCCACGATGTCGGCGATCTTGCGGCTGGACTGGTTGATCTCGTGCATCGCGCCCACCGCCTGCGCGACCACCTCGCCGCCGCGCTCGGCCTGTTCGCGCGCGCCGCGGGCGAGCTGGTTGGCATGGCTGGCGTTCTCGGCGTTCTGCTTCACGGTGGAGGTCATCTCCTCCATCGAGGAGGCGGTTTCCTCCAGGCTGGAAGCCTGTTCCTGGGTGCGCTGGGAGAGGTCGTCGTTGCCGCGCGAGATCTGCTGCGCGGCGGTGCTCACCGCGCCGGAGCCGTGGCGCACCTCGGCGACGATCGCGCTCAGGCGCTCGTCCATGGTGCGGAAGGCGTCCAGCAGCTGGCCCAGCTCGTCCTGGCTCTTCACCTCGATGGCGTGGCCCAGGCGGCCCTCGGAAATCTCGCGGGCGATGCGGCCGGCGAAGCTCAGCGTGCGCACGATGTAGCGGCTCAGCATCAGCGCCATGAACAGCGCCAGGGCCAGGCCCACCACCAGCGAGCCGATGCTCACCGCGCGGATCAGCTTGTAGCGGCTCAACTGCTGGCCGTATATCTGCCGGGCTTCCTCGCTCTGCAGCGCGATCAGCTTGTTCAGCGCGTCCTGGCGCTGCATCAGCAGCGGGCGCACCTCCAGCTCCAGCACGTCCAGCGCGCCGGGATCGGCCTGCTTGAGCGCGTCGAGCATGTCCTTCTTGGCCGACTGGTAGTCCTCGTCGGTGGACATGTAATTCTTGTATTCCTTGGCCAGTTCGCCTTCCAGGCGGTAGCCGGCGACCTGCTTCTTCAGCGCCATCACCTCGGCCTGGTACTTGTCGAACTCGGCCAGCTTCTGCTTGAGCTGGTCGGGCTTGGCGACCACGCTGCCGGCCTCGCCCAGCACCACGAAGGACATCAGCGAGCGCTGGGCCAGGGTGGAGACCGCCTGCGCCTGGAGGATCTCGTCCTGGTACATGCGCCGCAGCCCGTCGTTCTGCACGGCCATCGAGCCCAGGCCGATCACCGCGCCGCCGAACAGCATCAGCACCAGCATGCCCAGCACGAGCCGCAGCCGGCCGCGCACCGTGAGGGCGGAGATCTTGAACTTCAGTTTCGGCATTTTCATGGTGGTTCCTGTCAGGCCCATCAGGCCACGGCTTTCACATCGGCGGCCGCCGGCAGGGCGGCCTCCAGCATCTGCGCGTCCTGCGGCTGCAGCAGTCGATCCACGTCCAGCAGGAGCACCATCCGCTCGCCCGCGGCGGTCAGCCCCTTGAGGTACTCGGTGTCCACCGCGGTGCCCATGTCCGGCACCGGGCGGATCGCGTCGGCGGCCACGTCCAGCACATCGGACACCGCGTCCACCACGACGCCGAAGTTGCGCCCGGCCACGGCGACGATCACGGCGACCGTGGTCGGGCCGTAGTCCTCGCGCGGCAAGCCGAAGCGCAGGCGCATGTCGATCACCGGCACGATCGCGCCGCGCAGGTTGAGCACGCCCAGCACGTAGTGCGGCGCCTGCGGGATGCGCGTCACCGGTGTCCAGCCGCGGATCTCGCGCACGGCCAGGATGTCGATGCCGTATTCCTCGTGGGCGAGGTTCACGGTGAGGTATTGCGACTGGAGCGCCTCGCTCCCGGGGTGGTCGGACATGGTTCGCCTCGTCGTCGGAGCGCCGCGCGGCGCTCCCGTTCGTCTTCTGATCGGCGGGCGGGCGCGAAACTTGAGCCGCGCGCGTGCCCGCTGGCACGGAACCTCCTCACGATCTCCCGGCATCCCACCGAAACGTCATCCCAGCGGCTCTCAACGGCCGCAGGGCCGGTCAAGCCGGGATCCAGCGCCTTTGACCCTTGGAGCATCAAGTCGCTGGATTCCGGCTTTCGCAGGAATGACGAGGAGGTGCGGGGAAACCGTGGACAGGCTTTTAGAATTCGGCCCAGCCGGACGCGCCCGCCACCGCCACCGCCAGCGCCCGCGGCGCCACGGCCGGCCGCGCCGCACCCGGCGCGGGTGCCGGAACCGGGACCGCCACCTTGGCGGGAGCCGCGGCGGGCTCGTCGGCCAGGCGGAAGAAGCGCGCCTGCCCGGCCAGCGCTTCGGCCTGCTCCTGCATGGCGCGCGTCGCGGCGGCGGCCTCTTCCACCAGCGCGGCGTTCTGCTGGGTCACCTCGTCCATCTGCATCACCGCGCGGTTGACCTGGTCGATGCCGGCCGACTGTTCCTGGCTGGCCGCAGCGATCTCGGCGCCGATGTCGGCGACCTTGCGCACGCTCTCGACGATGCCTGCCAGCGCCTGGCGCGACGCCTCCACCAGCGCCGCGCCGGCCTGCACCTTCTCCACGCTGTCGCCGATCAGCGCCTTGATCTCCCTGGCCGCGCCGGCCGAGCGCTGCGCCAGGCCGCGCACCTCGGTCGCCACCACCGCGAAGCCANGCGCCGCCTCCACCGCCGCGTTCAGCGACAGCAGGTTGGTCTGGAACGCGATCTCGTCGATCAACTGCACGATGTCGGTGATCTGGCGGCTGGCCGCCTCGATCGCCTGCATCGCCCCGCTGGCCCGTTCGGCCACCTCGCTGCCGCGCTCGGCCTGCTCGCGCGCGCCGCGGGCGAGCTGGTTGGCGTGGCCGGCGTTGTCGGCGCTCTGCCGCACGGTGGCGGTCATCTCCTCCATCGAGGCGGCGGTCTCCTCCAGGCTGGAAGCCTGCTCCTGGGTGCGCTGGGAGAGGTCGTCGTTCCCGCGCGAGAGCTGCTGCGCGGTGCCGGACACCACCTGCGAACCGCGCTGCACCTCGCGCACCACCTCGACCAGCTTCAGGTGCAGCCGCTGCATGGCGTGCATCATCGAGCCAGGCTGCAGCACCAGGTTGTCGGCCCCGTCCAGCGCCAGGTCGCCGTCGGCCATGCGGCCGACCATCGCCACCGCGAAGGCCGGCTCGCCGCCGATGCTCTTGCGGATGCTGCGCATGGACAGCCACACCACCGCGATCACCAGCAGCGCCACCAGGGCCGCGCGCAGCAGGCTGCCGCCCAGCATGCGGTGGAACTGCGCGTCGATGTCCACGTAGTACGCGCCGGCGCCGATGTGCAGGTCCCACGGCTTGAACCACTGCGTGTAGGACACCTTCGGTTCGAGCTTCCCGTTCGGCGGCATCGCCCACACGTATTCGGTGACGCCGCTGCCGGCGGCGCGGTCGGCGGCCAGCATGGCCTGGTAGAGCGGCTTGCCGTTCTTGTCGGTGTCGTCGCGGATGCTCTTGCCTTCCTTGTCCGCCAGCATCGGGTGCATGCGCATCACCAGGCCGGAGTCGAACGCGAACACGTAGCCGGAGCCGCCGTTCCAGCGCATCGCGCGCATCGCCTCCAGCGCGCGCTGCTTCGCCACCGCGTCGCTGAACTCGCCGGCCTGCGCCCGGTCGTGGTAGCTCTGCGCGATGGCCGCGGCGGTGGCCACCTCGTCGGCCAGCGAATGCACGCGCGCGTCCATCTGCAGGCGCCGGCTGTCCATCGCCGAGATCGTGGTCAGCGCCAGCAGGCCGGCTATCACGAAGGCGATCACCAGCCACACCTTGGCCGACAGGCTCAGGCGATCGAGGAGTTTCAGCGGAAATTTCATGGGTACGACCTCAGAATGAAATGGGCGGGATGCGTTGCCCGGCTTCATTCCCTGCACTGCTCGACACCGGCGCACGCGCCGGCGGCCGCGGCTTCCTGTCGCAGCTTGGATGAATCGATGCGCCGACGCGCCGGCGGGCGGCCGGGACGCGGCGGTCTTCGCGGCGCCGCCAGGGCGCCGGGTTCCGGCCTGCGCCGGAACGTCGGGGAAGATGGAACCCTCCCCTGTCTTGCCTCCTGGTGGCGGTCAGGCCGCCTTGCGCCCTCCCTGCAGGCGCACCAGGCCGGCGATGTCCACGATCAGCGCCACCGAGCCGTCGGCCAGGATGGTGGCGCCCGAGATGCCCTGCACGCGCCGGTAGTTGGCTTCCAGCGACTTCACCACCGCCTGCTGCTGGCCGAGCAGGCCGTCGACGAACAGGCCCACGCGGCTGCCGTCGCCCTCGACCACGATGACCAGCCCGTCCTCGATGCGCTGCGCCGCGCCGGGGCAGCCGAAGGCGCGATGCAGCCGGACCAGCGGCAGGTACTCGTCGCGGAAGCGGAACAGCTCGCCGCCGCCGGCCACGGTGCGGATCGCCTCGGCGCCGAGCTGCACCGATTCGACGATCGACACCAGCGGCACGATGTAGTGCTCTTCGCCGACCGCGGCGGTGAGGCCGTCGATGATCGCCAGGGTGAGCGGCAGCGTGATGGTGAACACGCTGCCCTTGCCCCGCGTGCTGCGGATCGTCACCGTGCCGCCCAGGTCGGCCACGTTGCGGCGGACCACGTCCATGCCCACGCCGCGGCCGGACAGGTCGGTGGTGACCGCGGCGGTGGAGAAGCCGGGCTGGAAGATCAGCTCGGCCACCGCCTCGTCGTCCAGGCCGTCGCCGCCGGCGATCAGCCCGCGCTGCACCGCCTTGGC
This sequence comes from Frateuria sp. Soil773, assembly GCF_001428405.1. Lineage (GTDB taxonomy): Bacteria > Pseudomonadota > Gammaproteobacteria > Xanthomonadales > Rhodanobacteraceae > LMSL01. Next base: position 193,801 of record NZ_LMSL01000034.1, on the reverse strand, counting down.
CACGATCGCCGCGCGGTCGAGGCCGGCGCCGTCGTCGCTGACCTCCACCACGATGCTGCCGCCGCGGTGGGATGCCTCCAGCCGCAGCGTGCCGGTGTCGCCCTTGCCCGCCGCCCGGCGCTGCGCGGGCGGTTCCAGGCCGTGGTCGATCGCGTTGCGCACCAGGTGCACCAGCGGATCGCCGATCTTCTCCAGCACCGTCTTGTCCAGCTCGGTGTGCTCGCCCACCAGCTCCAGCCTGACCTGCTTGCCGAGCTTCTGGCTGAGGTCGCGCACCATCCGCGGAAAGCGGTTGAATACCGAGGCGATCGGCAGCATGCGGATGCCCATCACGCTTTCCTGCAGCTCGCGCGTGTGCCGCGCGAGCTGGGCCAGCCCCTGTTCCAGCAGGGCCAGGCGCGAGGCGTCGACGCCGTCGCGGAAGGTGTCGAGCATGGACTGGGTGATCACCAGCTCGCCCACCAGGTTGATCAGGCCGTCGATCTTGCCGATGGCGACGCGCACGGTGGATTCGCCGCCCGCCTCGCGCTGGGTGCGCGCCGCGGCCATGTCGGCCACGGGCGCCGGTGCCGGCGGCGCGGGTGCCGGCGCGGGAGCGGCGGCCTGCACCGGCTCGATCGCCAGGTCGCATTCGCCTTCCACCCAGTCGAACACCGCGGCGATGTCGGCGCGGCTGGCCGGGCCGCGCAGCGCGATGGTCCAGCCGAGGTGGCATTCGGACGGATCGAGCCTGTCCAGCGCCGGCAGGCGGTCCAGCTCGGCGGTCACTTCCAGCGTGCCCAGCCCGGCCAGCTCGCGGATCAGCCGCAGCGGGTCGTTGCCGCCGGCGAGCATGCCCGGGTGCGGCCGGAAGCGGATCGTCCAGGCCTCGGCCCGGTCCACCCTGGCCGAGGCCGGCGCGGCGCCGGCTTCCGCGCCGCGGCCCATCGCCGCGGCCAGCTCGCCGCGCAGCACCGCGGCGGTGGCGTCGTCCAGCAGCTCGCCGGCCTGCGCCCGCGCGAACATGCCGCGCAGGCAGTCCACCGTGCGCAGCAGCAATCCGACGATGCCGCCGTCGATGGCGCGCTTGCCGCCGCGCACCTCGTCCAGCAGCGACTCCGCCTCGTGGGTGAACGAGGAAATCTCCGGGAAGCCGAAGGTGGCCGCGCCGCCCTTGATCGAGTGCGCGGCACGGAAGATGGTATGCACCAGCTCCGCGTCGCCGCCGTCGTCCAGCGCCAGCAGCGACGACTCCATCGTGTCGAGCCCTTCCAGGCTCTCCTCGACGAACACTTGCTGGAACTGCGCCAGCGCGACCTTGCTCATGGACGGCTCCCCCGCGCTCAGCCGAGCACGCGCTTGACGGTGGCCAGCAACTGTTCCGGATCGAACGGCTTGACCAGCCAGCCGGTGGCGCCGGCCGCCTTGCCTTCCATCTTCTTGTCGGTGTGCGACTCGGTGGTCAGCATCAGGATCGGCACGCCCTGGTAGGCAGGCCGCGCGCGCAGCTCGCGCACCATGCTGATGCCGTCCATCACCGGCATGTTGACGTCGGCCAGCACCAGGTCGAACGCGCTGGCGCCGGCGGCGTCCAGCGCGAGCTGGCCGTTCTCGGCCTCGGTCACCTCGTGCCCGGCGCCGCGCAGGGTGAACGCCACCATGCCGCGCATCGACGCCGAATCGTCCACCGCAAGAATCTTTGCCATCGTCGCTACCTCAGAGTTTTCAGGCCGGCACGCTTGCCGGCAGATCCAGTGCATGCGCGAGGCCGAGCACGCCGGCCGCCTCGCACAGTGTCCCGCTGGCGCCCAGCCAGCTCACCGCGCCGCCGCGGGCCAGCGCCTCGCGCCGGAACAGCGTCAGCAGTTGCAGCGCCGCGGTATCCACGCGCGCCACCTCGCGCCCGTCCAGCACGGTCGCCGGGGCGTCGAGCGCGCCGAGCAGCTCGGCACGCAGCGCGCCCTGCGCGGCGAGGCGGCAGTCCGCCGGCAGCGCGACCTGGATCGCCTGCCCGCCCTTGTCCGCCGCATTCTGTTTCCTGCCCATCGCATGCTCCCGGCACATCGCCTTGCGCTGGCTGTATCGACCGCAGGCGCCGGCGCTTTAGCAGAAACTCCGCGAGCCGGGGCAATGGGGGGAGCGCGCGGGTGGCGCTGCAAGGAGCGGGCGGGCCCGAGCCCACCCCGGCAGCATGTCCACGATCTGCAGGCATCGCCCCATGAAAAAGTCATTCCATCGAAGCGTCATCCCGGGAAAGCCGGGATCCAGTGTCTTTGAGTTTTCGAGGACAGTCACCGGATTCCAGAAGCAGAGGTACTGGATCCCGGCTTTCGCCGGGATGACGCTTTGGTGGGGGATAAGGATGCGTGGGGATTCGGAGCAGGCTTCAAGTCTGGAAGCATCCCGCGACTGCAATGCCCATGCCTAGCACCGCCGCCGCGAGCTTCAACCGCAGCCCGCACGACCACGAAACGCAGGGCTGCCGTGCCTGAAGCTATCCCTGCGCAAACCCCGCTCCCACCCCGGGAATGCACGCCGCCTACCGGCCGGACCGCACGCCACCGGCCCCCTCAAGTTCGCCGCCCGCCTGCCGATGTCGTGGCAGACTGCCTTCCGTCCGTATCCGGTACGGCGGCACGGACGCAGGAGGCCTGCTTGATCATCCAACCCACCAGCCTGGCCGCCCTGACCTGGGCCGGCGCCGCATCCGGCACCACGGCCGAGAGCTGGCGCATCGGCACGGTGCTGTCCGCGCGGCCGCTGGGCGTGAACGAGCGCGGCCTGCTGGTGCTGCAGATCGGCGCGACGGCGGTGGAGGCCGAATCGCCCGGCGGCCAGTTGCCCGGGCAGTTCCAGGTGCGGGTGATGACCCAGGGCGCGCAGCCGCTGCTGGAGATCCTCGGCGGCGCCGCCGCCGACCCGGCGATCCACCGCGCCCTGCGCGAACGCCTGCCGCAGCAGAACGGCTACGCGCCCTTGCTCGCCACGCTGGGCGCACTGGCGCAGCGCCCCAACCTGCGCCAGTTGCCGCCGGCGCTGCGCTCCGCGCTGGCCCGGCTCGAAGCCAGCGTGCGCACGCCTGAGGACGTCACCAGCGGCGAGGGCCTGCGCCAGGCGATCAGCCGCAGCGGGCTGTTCCTCGAATCGCTGCTGGCACAGCCGCACGCCGACCTCGCCACGCTCGGCGAGGACGACTGGAAGGCGGTCCTGCTGCGCCTGTCCACCCTGCTCGCCACCTACGTGCCGGCCCGCCCGCCGCCGCGCGGCAGCGATACGCCGCCGCCGCTGCTGCAACGCGGCCTGCAGGCGCAGCCGCGCCAGCCGCCGCCGCCCGTGACAGACGGCGGCGACGACATCGACAGCCTGCTCGGCCGCCTGCACGGGGACGTCCAGGCCGCGCTGGCACGCCTCGAGGTGGCCCAGCTCGACGCCGCCGCCGCGCAGGCGTGGATGATCGAGATCCCGCTGCAAGGGGACGACGGCCGCGACGTGCTGCAACTGCACCTGGAGATCGCCCGCGACAGCGAGGACGGCGGCACCGCCTGGACGCTCGGCTTCGCGCTCGACCTGCCCGCGCTCGGGCCCGTGCAGGGCGAGCTGCAACTGCGCGACCTGCGGCTGGCGGTGCGCCTGTGGGCCGCGCGCAGCGGCACGGCGCAGAAGCTGGAACGCCAGTTCGTCGCGCTCAAGCACCGCCTCGCCGCCTGCGGCGTGCTGCTCGACCAGTTGAGTTGCCACGCCGGCCTGCCGCCCTCCGGCGGCCGCGCCGGCGCCCTGCTGCTCAAGGCCACCGCATGAACCCGCCGCTGCCCGCTCCCCAGCGCCGCGTCACCCTGCGCCTCGCCGGCCCCACCGACGAGCGCGTCGCCGCCGCACCGCCCGAGGCGCTCGACACCCTGCTCGCCCGCGCCCGCGCGCTCGGCCTGCCGCTGCATCCGGACCCGCAGATCGGCGCCGTGCTCGCCGCCCTGCGCCTGCGCGACGACGTCCCCGCCACCCTCTACGCCGCGGCCGCCTCGGTGCTGGCCAGCGTCTACGACGCGGCGGGCGAGCCGGCGGACTGATTCCGTCCGCCGGATGACTCCGGCCCCTCGGCACGGACAACGGTCCTGCTCCCGGTCATCCGCGCCCCGGCGGACGCGAGCCCGGCGGTCCGGCGGCCGTGCGGATGGACGAGCCCCGGTCCGGCCCTAGAATCGGACGCCGCCTTTGCATGGAAACCGCGGGGAAAAGCATGACCGATGCCAGCCCTCCCTTCTGCGCCCTCTACCGCTGGCGCCTGCATCCCGGATCCGAGGAGGTTTTCGTGCGGGCCTGGTCGCGGGTCACCCGGTTGCTGCGGGCCGGGCGGGGTTCGCTGGGCTCGCGCCTGCATCGCGGCCCGGACGGCCTCTGGTACAGCCATACGCAATGGCCTTCCGCCGAGGCGAAGGCCGCAGGGCTCGCCCAGCCGTCGGTCGATCCGGAGGCCTGGCGGCAACTGCGCGAGTGCATCGCCGAAAGCCTGCCGGAGCTGATCCTCGAACCCGTGGCGGATTTCCTGGCGCCGCTGCCGTCCACCGAAGCCTGACGGTTCGCCCGGGCCAGCGCCCTCCCCGGACCGGCATCGGCCACTTGCAGGCGCACCCGGCAAGTTCGCAAACGTTCCAACCGACCTTCCGTTTCGTCCCCGCACTGGACCGGCATGGACGACCACGCCAACATCACTAGCCGCGCCCGGCCTTTCCGCACCGTGGCCCTCACGGCAGCGATGGATACACTTGCGCGATGGACAGGACCGAAGACCCCCGCCTGATCGCCTACACCGGCGAGGTCGCCCAGGGCGACGTGTACTGGATCGCCGCGGACGAAACGCGCGGCTCGGTGCCCGGCTATCCGCACCCCCACGTCGTCGTTCAGGACGACGTCTTCAACCGTTCGCGCATCGCCACCGTCGTGGTCTGCGCGCTCACTTCGGACCTGCGGCGCACGGCCGAGCCGGGCAACGTCCTGCTCGAACCGGGCGAAGGTGGCCTCGAGCGGCAGAGCGTGATCGTGGTGTCGCAGGTCTCGTCGCTGTACAAGGCGCGCCTGGGCAAGCGCATCGGCACGCTTTCGCACGCGCGGATCGAGCAGGCGCTGGCCGGCCTGCGCTTCCAGCAGGCCTCGTTCTTCAACCGCTAGG
>NZ_LMSL01000034.1:188421-188582 GCF_001428405.1 Frateuria sp. Soil773 | reverse complement strand
CCTGCGGCCGTTGAAAGCCGCTGGGATGACGTTTCATAGGGATTGCCCAGGGGATTTTGAACAGCTTCTGAGGCCAGGGCCCAGAAGCTGNCCGAAGGGCTGGTCATCCAGCGACTTTGATGCCAAAAAAACTAAAGGCACTGGATCCCAGCTTGACCGGC
>NZ_LMSL01000034.1:165879-188367 GCF_001428405.1 Frateuria sp. Soil773 | reverse complement strand
CGCGACCACCGAGCGTCAGCCTTGTCTCGATTCCGAAACAACGTGTTGATAATCGACAGCTAGCGGCGCGACGCGATCGTCCTTCGCCGCCCGCGCATGGATTTTCCGGCAACGGCTCCCGCATAGTGCGGCATCCAGCGCAACGGCCTGCACGAAAGGCCGCAACGCCTCCGCCGCGCCACCACGGAGACCGGCATGAACCTGCGCACCGTCGAGATCAAGGCCTTCCTTCCCGCGCCCGATTTCGAACGTTCGAGGCAGTTCTACCTCGCGCTCGGCTTCGAGATTCCCTGGTCCTCGGGCGATCTCGCCTACGTCCGCCACGGCGACACCAGCTTCCTGCTACAGGCGTTCGACGCCCCGGCATTCGCCCGCAACTACCAGATGCACCTGCTGGTGGAGAACGTCGACGACTGGCATGCCCACGTGCTCGCGTCGGGCGTGGCCGGACGCTTCGCCACCGAAGTGGGTGAGCCCGAAGACCGGCCGTGGGCGATGCGCGACTTCACCCTGCTCGACCCCGCCGGGGTGCTGTGGCGGATCGCACAGAACCTGCCGTGAAGAACCCGCCCGCGGGTGCGGCGATCCACCGGGCAGGCAACGTCTCCCCGGCCGTTTACGGACCGTGCCGCCGGCCGGTTCGCGGCCATGGATCGGGCCTGCGCTGGTATAATTTCGGGCCTGCCGCCTAATGGATCACCCCCACGGAATGATGCTCGACTGGACGACGGCCCAGGTGCTGCTGGTGTTGTTTCTCGCGACGTTCGTGCGATCGGCCTTCGGCTTCGGCGAGGCGCTGGTCGCGGTTCCCCTGCTCGCCCTCGTCATGCCGGTGGAAGTGGCCGCGCCGGTGGCGGTGCTCGTTTCCATCACGGTGGCCGGCGTCGTGCTGTTGCAGGACTGGCGCCACGTGCACGTGCGCAGCGCCGGCTGGCTGGTCGCCTCGACCCTGGTGGGCACGCCGCTGGGCCTGTACCTGCTGACGGCGGTGCCCGGGCGCATCGTGAAATGCCTGCTCGGCACGGTCATCGTGGGCTTTTCGCTGTACTGCCTGCGTGGCCGCAGGCGCGCCACGCTCGCGGACGACCGCATGGCGTGGAGCTTCGGCTTCGGCGCCGGCGTGCTGGGCGGCGCGTACGGCATGAACGGGCCGCCGCTGGTGATGTACGGCACGCTGCGCGGCTGGTCGCCGCAGCATTTCCGCGCCACCCTGCAAGGCTATTTCCTGCCGGCCAGCCTGATGTCGATGGCCGGCTACTGGTTCGCCGGCCTGTGGAACCCCGCCGTGACGCACTACTACCTGGTCTCGCTGCCGGCGGTGCTGGCGGCGATCTTCCTGGGCCGGCTCGCCAACGGCCGGATGGATGCGCGCTCGTTCCTGCGCTACGTGCACCTCGGGCTGATCGCCGTGGGCGTCCTGCTGCTGGCGCAGTCGATCGGCGGGGTGGCCTAGCCGAGCGCGGCGACCGGCCGGCCTAGTCGAGCGGGAAAAGGCTTTCCGGCGACAGGCCCAGAGCCAAGCCGGCCATCAGGCGCAGGCGCGCCTTCAGCGGTTGCAGGTTGCCCGCCGCGAGCAGGCCGTGCGCGAGCAGGTCGGTTTCGGCGCCCGCGCCGCGGTAGGTCGAGGTGAGCACCGGCCCGGCGGCGCAGCGGCTGGCGAGCACCACCGGCATCCTCTTCGCCAGCCGCGCCAGCACGGCCGCCGCCGCGGGCGGCACGTGGCCGCCGCCCATCGCCGCGACCACCAGGCCATCGGCGTAGCTGCCCGCCGCCTCGGCCAGGCGGCCGTCGTCGCCGCTGGCGACGGCCAGCAATTCGACCCGCGCGGCCAGCGCCGCGGGACGCCCCAGCAGGCCGGAGCATGCCGGCCCCCACAGCCGGACGCGGCCTTCGCCGACGATGCCGACCGGGCCGGCGCCCGGGCTGGCGAACGCCGCCGGCCGCACGGTATGCACCTTGGTTGCCCAGCGCGCCGCGTGGATCTCGTCGCCGAAGACCACCAGCGGCCCGAGCCCCGCCGCCTCCGGCCGCGCCGCGACGGCGAGCGCGGCCGCGATGTTCGCCGGCCCGTCCGAGCCGGCCACGACGCTGGGCCGCATGGCGCCGGTGAGCACGACCGGGATCGCCGCGGCGCAGGTCAGCTCGAACAGGTAGGCGGTTTCCTCCAGCGTGTCCGTGCCCTGGGTGACCACCGCCCCGTCCACCGGCGCTTCGCCGCCGGCGAGCCGCTCGACCAGCGCCACCAGGCCGAGCACGTCGGCCGGCGACATCGCGCGGCTGGGCACGGACAGGGCATCCACCGGCACGACCTCGACACCGGCCGGCACGGCCACCCCGCCCAGCAGTTCGGCCGCGGCGCCGACGGGGCGGAACCGGCCCGCCGCGTCGGGCTGGCCGGCGATCGTTCCGCCGCAGGCGATCAGGGCAATACGACGCATCCGAAGCCACCTTCAGCCGTTGCGAGAGCACGAGCGTAGCCGGCTCCGCGCGCCGCCGCACCGCCGGGCCGGGTTCAGGCGCCGTCGTCGGCCGGAAGGCGGCACAGCCGCCGCACGTCGAGCAGGGCCACGAAGCCGCCGCGCCAGGCGAGCACGCCGTGCACGGGGTCGTCGTCGCGCCGCGCGCGGCCCGGCGGCGGCGGCGCCACCTCGGCGACGGCGGGCGCCAGCAGCTCGCCGATGGCATCGACGTACAGGCCGACCTGGTGGCTGCCGTGGACCAGCATCACGATGCGCGCCTCGGCGTCGTCGCCGTGCGTGCGCGCCGGCAGGCCGAGCCGCAGGCGGCCGTCCATCACCGGCACGATGCGCCCGCGCAGGTGGCGGATGCCGAGCAGGTCGGGCGCCGCGCCGGGCACCGGGGTCAGCTCGCCGGGACGGATCACTTCGCTGACGCTGGCCAGCGGCGCGGCGTAGAGCTGGCCGTCCAGGCGGAAGCCGAGCCAGCTCTGCGCGGCGGCGTCGGGCGGCGCGGCGGATGCGCGGCGAACAGGCGTCGTGGGATTCATGGGCTGCGGTCCGGTGCGAGGGCGCGCGACGCGGGCGGGCGCACGGCCGCGGCGGACGGGAGCGCGACGCCGGCCGTCGCGGCGGCGGCGCGGATGCGCGGCACGTCCGGCAGCGTCGCCGGCCTGCCGGCCGCGGCATCGGTCGACGCGGTGGCCTCGCCTGCGGCGGCGGCCGGCGCGGGATCGGGAGCCACCTCCGGCGCGTCGGCGAGCTGGCCGGCCCGCTCCACGTCGCTGTAGAAGCGCGTGGGCATCGCCTGGTCGCTCAGCACCACCACCAGCACGCGGCGGTTGCGGTTGCGGCCTTCCTCGGTGGCGTTGTCGGCGGTCGGGCGGAACTCGCCCCAGCCGATGATGCCGAGCCGGCTCGGGCTGATGCCGTGCCCGGCGAACAGCCGCGCCACGCTGGCCGCGCGCGCGGCGGACAGCTCCCAGTTGGACGGATAGACGGCCGTGTTGATCGGCTTGTCGTCGGTATAGCCCTCCACCCGCAGCGGGTTGGAGAACGGCGTCAGGATCGCGGCGATCTGGCCCAGCACCACGTCGGCCGGCCGCGACAACTGCGCCACGCCGCTGGGGAACAGGATGTCGGTGCGGATCTCGATCTCCAGCCAGTTCTGCGTGCGCCGCACGATCACCAGCTTCTTGTCGATCAGCGGCTGCAGCGCCTGCTGCACCTCGTTCTCGATGCGCCGCAGGTTTTCCCGCTCGCGCTCCTGCCGGGTCGGCGGCATGGCGCGGCGCAGGTCGGCCGCGCGCGCCGGCGAGGGCCGCCGCGGGATCGGCACGGCGATCGGCGTGGTCGCCGCGCCGGGCTGGTTGGCCGGCGCGGCGATGGCCGGGTCGACGTTGTGCGGCGTCACCCGCGTCACCGGCATCGGCGCGATCACGTGGCTGGAGCCGTTGAACGCCTCGATGATCGACTCGGACATCACCCGGTACTTGCCCTCGTTGACCACCGAGACCGCGTACATCACCACGAAGAACGCCAGCAGCAGGGTCATCAGGTCGGCATAGGGGATCGCCCACGCCTCGTGGTTGAGGTGCTCGTCGTGGCGCCGGTGCCGTCTCACGACAGGTAGCCCTGCAGCTTGGCCTCGATCTGCCGGGGGTTGTCGCCCTGGGCGATCGCCACCAGGCCCTCGATCAGGATCTCGCGCATCTGCGACTGCTTGCCGATCAGCCCCTTCAGGCGCGCGGCCATCGGCAGCATGAACAGGTTGGCCAGCGCCACGCCGTAGATGGTCGCCACGAAGGCGGCGGCGATGCCGTGGCCGAGCTTGCTCGGGTCGGCCAGGTTCTGCATCACCGCCATCAGGCCCATCACCGCGCCGATGATGCCCAGCGTGGGCGAGTAGATGCCGGCCATCTCGTACACCTTGGCGCCGGCCAGGTCGATCGCCTCGCGGGTTTCCAGGTCCACCTCCAGCACGCCGCGGATCGCCTCCGGCTCGCCGCCGTCCACCAGCAGTTGCAGGCCCTTGCCGATGAACGGGTCGGCCTCGGCGTCGATCTGCGACTCCAGCCCGAGCAGGCCCTGCCGGCGCGAGATCTCGCTCCAGCCGACGATGCGGCTGATCAGGTCGGCCGGCTGGTGCCGCGGCGGGCGGTAGATCATGCGCAGCATCTTCAGCGCCTGGCGCAGCACCTTGCCCTGGTTCTGCACCAGCAGCGCGGCGAGGGTGCCGGCGAACACGATCACGAAGGCCGCCGGGTTCCACAGCGCCTCGACCGAGGAGCCCTTGAGGATGGTGCCGAGGACGATGACCACGAAGGCCAGGATCGTGCCGATGAGACTTACCAGGTCCATATCACGCCGTTGCTTTCAGGGAAGGGAGGAGTCGTCCGCCGTCGTCGGCCAGCCCGGCCAGGTCGAGCACCAGCGCGAGCCGGCCGTCGCCGGTGACGGTGGCGCCGGCCACGCCGGGCACGCCCTCGAACAGCGGGCCGAGCGGCTTGACCATCACGTCCTCGCGGCCGATCACCTCGTGCACCAGGCAGCCCAGCCGCAGGTGGCCGATGTGCAGCACCGCCACGTGGCGGCCGGCCGCCCCGCCGACGCCGGCCCAGCCGGCCAGGTCGCCCAGCGGCAGCGCGCGGCCGCGGTGCGCGGCGACCCGCTGGCCGTCGAGCAGGTGGTCCTGGCCGGCGGCCAGCTCGAACACTTCCTCGACGTTGCTCAGCGGCAGCGCCAGCAGCCGCGTGCCCACGCGCACCATCAGCACGCGCAGGATCGCCAGGGTCAGCGGCACGGTCAGTTCCAGCTCGCTGCCGTGGCCGAGCCGCGAGCGCACCCGCAGCGTGCCGCCCAGCTCCGCCACGCGCGTCTTCACCACGTCCATGCCGACGCCGCGGCCGGAGATGTCGGACACCGCCGCCGCCGTGCTGAAGCCCGGGCGGAAGATCAGTTCGTAGCACTCGGCCTCGTCCAGCCGCGCGGCCTGCGCCTCGTCGATCAGGCCCTTCTCGACCGCCTTGCGCCTGAGCACGTCCGGGTCCATGCCGCGGCCGTCGTCGCTCACCGCGATCACGATGCGCTCGCCGCGCTGGCTGGCGGCGAGCCGCACCGTGCCCTTGCGCGGCTTGCCGGCGCGCTCGCGCGCGTCGGGCATTTCCAGGCCGTGGTCGAGCGCGTTGCGCAGCAGGTGCACCAGCGGGTCGGCCAGCGCCTCGACCAGGCTGCGGTCGAGGTCGGTGCCCTCGCCTTCCTGCACCAGTTCCACTTCCTTGCCGAGCTGGCGCGCGAGGTCGCGCACGATCCGCGGGAAGCGCTGGAACAACCGCCCGACCGGCTGCATGCGCATGCCGAGCACGGCGCCCTGCAGTTCGTCGGCGACCCGGTCCAGCTCGCCGGCCGCCTGCGCCAGCGTCTCGTCGCCGCTGCGCGCGGCGAGGCTCTGCAGGCGGTTGCGCACCAGCACCAGTTCGCCGGCATGGTTGACCAGCGCATCGAGCTTGCCGGTGTCCACGCGCACGCTGGCCTCGACGGGCGCTGCCGCGGCGCGTGCCGGCGCAGGCGCTTCCGCTGGGCGGTCCGACGAAACCGATGGCCGTTTTCCAGCAGCGGACTCCCGCTCGCCATCGCCGCTTTTCCGCCCGTCATCCCGGCGAAAGCCGGGATCCAGCGCCTCGCCGTTCCCGCGCGACTCCGGCACGCTTCCGGGAGCGGTTCCCGCGCCATGCAACTGGTCCAGCAGCGCCTCGAATTCGTCGTCGTCGATGCTGCCGGACGCCTTCGACGCGACCGGCTCCGCAGCGCCCGTCGCACCCGGCGCCGCGCTGCCATGCAGGCTGTCCAGCAGCGCCTCGAACTCGTCGTCGTCGATGCCGGCCGACGCGGCCGCCGGCGCGGCGGGCTCGACCGTGCCCGGTGCGGCGCTGCCGTACAGGCTGTCGAGCAGCGCCTCGAACTCGCTGTCGTCGATCGGCACGGCCGTGCCGTCGGTCGCTTCCGCCGGCATCGCCTCGGGCACGGGCGCCGGCGCGGGCGCAGACTTGCCCGGCGGCTGCAACCGCTGCAGCAGCGACGGCGGCGGCATCGCCAGCGGCGTGCCGTCGCGCAGGGCGTCCATCATCGCGTTGAGCCGGTCGAGCGCCTCCAGCAGCGCGTCCATCCGCGCCGCATCGAGCACGAAGGCGCCGTTGCGCGCCTCGTTGAGCAGGTCCTCGGCGTGGTGGCACAGCGCCACCATCGGCTCGATCGCGAGGAAGCCGGCGCCGCCCTTCACCGTGTGGAAGGCGCGGAACACCGCGTTCAGCAGCTCGGCGTCGCGCGGCGCGGCCTCCAGCCCGACCAGTTGTTCGTCCAGGCGCTGCAGCAGCTCCCCGGCCTCGACCAGGAAATCGTCGCGCAGCTCGCTGTCCAGCGCCGGATCGATCATGGGCTCGCTTCCATGGGCACGTCCCTCATGGGCCGCTCCTTTAGAAACCGAATTCGCTGAGCAGGCGGTCCGCCTCGTCCTGGCTGGACACCTTCGCCACCGCCACCGTCTCGCTGCCGCCGAGGGCGCCGGTAAGGGTCACCAGTTCGAGCAGCGAGGACTCCACGCTGCCGATGAAGTCGACCACCTTCTTGATGCGCTGGCCGGAGAGGTCCTGCCAGGACTGCGCCATCACCATGTCGGCCAGGCCGTCGCGGCATTGTCCGGCGAACTCGCCGGCCTGGCGCGCCAGCGCGGCGGCCGGCTCGCCGGCGCCGGCGGCCAGCAGGTCGCCGGCGTCGCGCGCCAGCGATTCGGCCTGCGGCCGCATGCGTTCGGCGAAGTCGATGCTGCGGTGCGCGGCCAGCGCGCTCATCTCCAGCACGTCGTTGAGGTGCTGGCGCGCGTCGGCGACGCTGCCGGGCACGCCTTCCTGCGCGAGGTCGCCGCCGAGCCGGCGCACCGCGTCGTGCAGGTCGCGCGCGAGCAGGCCCAGCGCGCGAAACAGGTGCTGTTCGCGCTGGCGCACCAGCGTGTCCAGCGCCTGCTCGAAGGCGGCGCCGTCGGCGCTGTTGAGCAGCTCGTGCAGTTCGGGCGGCAGCGCGCCCCCGGTGAGTGCGGGCAGGACGGCGCTCATGCGGCGGCTCCCGCGGCGGCGATCCGTTCGAAGATCTTGGTGAGCTTCTCCTGCAGCGTGATCGCGGTGAACGGCTTGACGATGTAGCCGTTCACCCCGGCCTGGGCCGCGGCGATGATCTGGTCGCGGTTGTTCTCGGCGGTGACCATCAGCACCGGCATGCCCTTGAGCGAGGGCTCGGCGCGGATCGCGCGCAGCAGGTCGATGCCGGTCATGTTGGGCATGTTCCAGTCGGTGACGACCAGGTCGAACGGCTGGCTGCGCAGCAGGAGCAGCGCGTTGTTGCCGTCGTCGGCCTCCTGGATCAGCGGATTGCTGAAGCCCAGCTCCACCAGCAGGTTGCGGACGATCCGCCGCATGGTGGAGAAATCGTCCACCACCAGGATTTTCATGTTCTTGTCCATGCGACCTCTTTTGGAGCGGGATTCGGGATTGGGGATTCGTAAGCGAGGGCGGGAAGGTCAGCGGGTGGACGGGGAAGCGCGTTGGCTCTTGCCTTTGCGATTCCCCATTCCCGATTCCCCATTCCCCCCGTCCCGCCAGTCGCCCAGGCGCGCGCGCAGGCGCACCACGGCCTGGCCGTGGATCTGGCAGACGCGGGACTCGGTCACGCCCAGCACCGCGCCGATTTCCTTCAGGTTCAGTTCCTGCTCGTAGTACAGCGACATCACCAGTTGCTCGCGCTCGGGCAGGCTGCCGATGCCCTCGGCGAGCGCCTGGCGCAGGCCGTCCTGCTCGATGTTCTCGTGCGGCCCCAGGCTGTTCTGGTCGGCCACGTCGAGCGCGGCGGCGCCGTCGCCGTCGTCCGGCGCGGTGAGGCTGAGCAGGCGCGCGCTGGCGGCGTCGGCCAGGGCCGCGTGGTATTCGTCGGGCGTCATGCCAAGCCGCTTCATCACCTCGGTATCGTCGGCGTCGGCGCCGGTCTCGATCTCGATCTGGCGCACCGCCTCGGCCATCTCGCGCACCTTGCGGTGCACCGAGCGCGGGGTCCAGTCGAGCCGGCGCAGCTCGTCGAGCATGGCGCCGCGGATGCGGATGCCGGCGTAGGTCTCGAAGCTGGCCGCGCGGTCGTCGGCGTAATGGCGCGCAGCCTCGAGCAGCCCGATCATGCCGGACTGGATCAGGTCGCCCACGTCGACGCTCGGCGGCAGCCGGCCCATCAGGTGGTAGGCGATCCGCCGCACCAGGGGCGCATGTTGCTTGACCAGCTCGTCGGCGCTCTGGCGCTGCAGTTGCAGGTATTCCGATGCCACGCTCATCTCACCACCCCGCCACCGGTGCGGCCTGACCGCCGAAGAAGGCGATGCGGTCGAGGCCCGCTCGCGCGGGTTCTCCCCATGTATCGACCGCACCCGCCAATTGCTTGAATGCCTGCGCCGAACGGCTCGACGGCCACAGGTCCACCACCGCGCCCTGGCGCCGGATCGCCTGGCGCAGGCGCTCGTCGTGCGGCACCAGGCCGGCGAAATCGAGCACCACGTCGAGGAAGCGGTCGCTGACCCGTGCCAGCTTCTGGTGCAGCGCGCGCGCCTCGCCGGCGTTGCGCACCATGTTCGCCACCATGCGGAAGCGGCGCACGCCGAAATCGCGGCTGAGCACCTTGACCAGGGCGTAGGCGTCGGTGAGCGAGGCGGGCTCGTCGCACACCACCAGCACCACCTCGTCGGCCGCCGCGGCGAACATCGCCACGTTGTCGGACAGCCCGGCGGCGGTATCCACCAGCAGGTAGTCCGGCGGCTGCGCCAGCTCGTCGAAGGCGCGGATCACCGCGGCGTGCTCGCCGTTGCCGAGCTGGGCCAGCCGGCGCGCGCCGGAGCCGCCGGGAATCACCTTCAGCCCGTGCGGCGCGGTGAGCACCAGGTCCTCGATGCCGCAGCTTCCGTCGAGCAGGTGGCCGAGGTGGCGCGCCGGCACCAGGCCGAGCAGCACGTCCACGTTGGCCAGCCCCATGTCGGCGTCCAGCAGCATCACGTCGCGGCCGGCCATCGCCAGCGTCATGCCGAGGTTCACCGCTACCGTGGTCTTGCCCACGCCGCCCTTGCCGCCGGCCACCGCGATGGCGCGGCACGGCCGGCGCGGCGCCGGCACGCCCAGGGTGGCGGCCTGGGTGGCGGCCTGGTGCGCCTGCGGCGGCGGCGCGCCTTGCGTGCCCAGCCCGGTCATCGCCGACAGCATGTCCTTCAAGCCCCAGGCCTGGTTCATCGCGATGGCCCCGCTCATGCCCGCGCCGCCGCGGCGCCGAAGCGCTCCGCCATCAGGCCGTCGTCCGTCGCCGCGGCATGCTGCCTGAGCACCTGCGCGGCGCGGCAGACCAGCACGCGCGCGTCGGCCGCGGCGATGTCCTCCGGCACGCGCTGGCCGTCGGTGGTGTAGTCCAGCGCGAGCCGGTGGCGGATCAGCACCGACAGCGCGCCGCCGAGGCTGGGCGCCTCGTCCAGCTTGGTCAGAATGCAGGCGTGCGGCTGCAGCGGCAGGTAGGCGCGCACCGCCTCCTCCAGCGCGGACGCCTGCGCGTTCGCCGCCAGCACCAGGCAGGCTCGCAGGTTGCCGGCCTCGCCGAGCACGTCGAGCTGCTGCTGCAGGCGCGGGTCGCTGCCGGCCAGGCCGGCGGTGTCCACCAGCACGGTGTGGCAGTCCTTAAGCAGCTCCAGCACCTGGCGCAGGCTCTGCGCGTCGTAGGCCGGATACACCCGCACGCCGAGCAGGCGGCCGTAGTGCTCGAGCTGCGCGGCGGCGCCGATGCGGTAGTGGTCGGTGCTGACCAGGGCCACGCGCGAGGCGCCGTGGCGCATCACCGCCTTCGCGGCGAGCTTGGCCAGCGTGGTGGTCTTGCCTACCCCGGTGGGGCCGACCAGGGCGGTCACCCCGGCCTGGTCGGCGCGGCCGCGCGCGCTCACCGCGACGCGGCGGCTGAGCATGCCCAGCGGCAGGTAGCGCGCCTGCTCGGCGCTGAGTTGCTCGGGCAGTTCGTCGGCCAGGGTGCGCGCCACGTCCGGCTCGATGCCGAGCCGGGTCATCTCGCGCAGCACGCGCGCGCGCAGCGGCTGGCGGCGCTCCATGTCGTTCCAGGCCAGGCTGGAAAGCTGCAGCTCCAGCATCTCGCGCAGGCTGGACAGCTCGGCGCGCATGCGCACGGTGTCCTGTGCGGCGCGCTCGATCAGCGGATGCACCGGCGCTTCGCCGTCGGCGGCCTTCGCCGGCGCCGGCGCGGCGACGGTTTCCACCGGCGCGCGCGCGGGCATGGGCGCGGATACGGGCGCCGGCACGGGCGCGGCGGCGGGCGTCGCCGCCCTGGCGCGCGGCGGTGCCGGCGGCAGCGGGGTCACGCTGGCGCGCTCGGGCGCCGGCATCGCCGCCGGCGGCGCGTCGCCCGGCAACGGCGCGCCATGGCGCGCCGCCTCGCGCACCAGCGCCTCGTCGTAATCGACCGCGGCGATGATCTCGATGCCCTCGGCCAGCCGCCGGGTGGACAGGATCACCGCATCGGGCCCCTGCTCCTCGCGCACCTCACGCATCGCCTGGCGCATGTCTGTGGCTACGAATCGCTTGATCTTCATGGGCTCGCCTTGCTCGCGGGAATAGGGAATGGGGAATGGGGAATAGGAACGGCTCGTGTTGCCGCAGCCTTGCGTTGCATGATCTGCCCGTAGCGCATATCCGACCTTTCCCGACCTGTTCGTTCCATTCGATGTGGTGAATAAGTAACAGCGCGCATCGTCGAAACTGGCCTCGCCCCGCTCTTCCTATTCCCCATTCCCGACTCCCCATTCACGGCGCTTCACCGCCCCAACGCCTGCACCAGCCGCACCCGACGGTTGTCGGGCACCTCGTTGTAGGCCAGTACGTGCAGGTTCTGTGCCACGTGGCGGGTGAAGCGCGCGAGCCAGGGGCGCAGCTGCGGCGCGACCAGCAGCACGGCCGGTTCGCCGCTCATTTCCTGGCGCCTGGCAGCGTCGGCGACGCCCTGCTGCAGGCGGTCGGCCAGGCCCGGCTCCACCGCCGCGCCGGCCACGCCGCCGCCGGACAGGGAGTTCATCAGGATCTGCTCCAGCTCCGGCGCCAGCGTGATCACCGGCACCTCGGTGCCCAGCCCGGTGATCTCCTGCACGATCTGCCGGCCCAGGGCGACGCGCACGGCGGCGGTCAGAACGCCGGGATCCTGACTCTGCCCGGCGTGCTCCGCCAAGGATTCGACGATGCCGCGCATGTTGCGGATCGGCACCCGCTCTGCCAGCAGGTTCTGCAGCACCTTCACCACCACGCCCAGCGACAGGCGCCGCGGCACCAGGTCCTCGACCAGCTTGGGCGCGCTCTCGGCGAGGCGGTCGAGCAACTGCTGCACGTCCTGGTGGCTGAGCAGCTCGTGCGCGTGGCCCTGCAGGATGTGCGACAGGTGGGTGGCGATCACCGTGGCCGGATCGACCACGGTGTAGCCCAGGCTCTGCGCCATCTCGCGCTGGCCCTGTTCGATCCACACCGCCTCCAGCCCGAACGCCGGGTCCTGCGTGGCGATGCCCTGCAACGGGCCGTGCACGCGGCCGGGGTTGATCGCCAGCAGGCGCTCGTTGTGCACCTCGGCCTCGCCCATCGGCACGCCCATCAGGGTGATCCGGTAGGTGCTGGGGCCGAGGTCCAGGTTGTCGCGGATGTGCACCGCCGGCACCAGGAAACCCAGCTCCTGCGACAGCTTGCGGCGCACCGACTTGATCCTTCCCATCAGCTCGCCGCCCTGGTGGGTGTCGACCAGCGGGATCAGCCGGTAGCCGACCTCCAGCCCGAGCGGATCGACCCCGGCAACATCTTCCCAGCCCAGCTCCAGCCGTTCCGCCGGCGCGGGCGCGGCGGGCGCTTCGGCGGCCGGCGCGGCCAGCTTCTCGCGGGTCTCGCGCTCGCGCTTGCGCATCAGCCAGGCGGCGCCGGCGCAGGCCGCGCCCAGCAGCAGGAAGGCGATGTTCGGCATGCCGGGGATCAGCCCCATCACGCCCAGCACCGCGCCGGCCACCATCAGCGCCCGCGGTTGCCCGAACACCTGCGCGACGAGCTGCTGGCCCATGTCCTGCGAGCGCGTGGCGCGGGTCACGATCACCGCCGCGGCCACCGACAGCATCAGCGCCGGCACCTGCGCCACCAGGCCGTCGCCGATGGTCAGCAGGGTGTAGGTGCGCGCCGCCTCGCCGGCCGACAGGCCGTGCTGCATCACGCCGACGAAGAAGCCGCCGACGATGTTGATGATGAGGATCAGGATGCCGGCGGTGGCGTCGCCGCGCACGAACTTGGAAGCGCCGTCCATCGAGCCGTAGAAGTCCGCCTCCTCGCGCACTTCCTGGCGGCGCTCGCGCGCCTGCTCCTGGGTCAGCAGGCCGGCGTTGAGGTCGGCGTCGATCGCCATCTGCTTGCCGGGCATCGCGTCCAGGGTGAAGCGCGCGGTCACTTCCGACACGCGCGTGGCGCCCTTGGTCACCACCACGAAGTTGATGATGGTGAGGATGGCGAACACCACCAGGCCCACCGCGAAGTTGCCGCCGATGACGAACTCGCCGAACGCCTCGATCACCTTGCCGGCGGCGCCGGGGCCGTCGTGGCCGTGCAGCAGCACCACGCGGGTGGAGGCGATGTTCAGCGCCAGCCGCAGCAGCGTGGCGCCGAGCACCACGGTGGGGAACGCGCCGAACTCCAGCGGCCGCATCACGTAGATCACCGCCAGCAGGATCACCAGCGACAGCGCGATGTTGAAGCTGAACAGCATGTCCAGCAGGAACGGCGGCAGCGGCAGCATGATCATGCCCAGCATCGCCAGCATGATCACCGGCGCGCCGATGCCGCGGCGGCCGAGCTGTTTCAGGTTTTCCATCGCGCCCACGGCGGCCATGCAGCCTCCTTCTAGAACTTGTACGGGCCGAGCAGGTCGGGATCGACCTCCGGCATCGGTGGCGGCGGCGGCACGTCGCCGTGCGCCTTCGCCTGCTTGAGCTGGTAGACGTAGGCCAGCACCTGCGCCACCGCGACGTAGAGCGCGGCGGGGATCTCGCGGCCCAGCTCGGTGGTGGCGTACAGCGCGCGCGCAAGCGGTGGCGCCTCCACCAGCGGGATGCGGTGGCCGGCGGCCACCTGGCGGATCTGCTGCGCCAGCACGTCCACGCCCTTGGCGAGCACGCGCGGCGCGCCGCCCTTGCCGTCGTCGTAGCGCAGCGCCACCGCGAAGTGGCTGGGGTTGACCACCACCACGTCGGCATTGGGCAGCTCCTGCATCATCCGGCGCCGCGACATCGCGTGCTGCACCTGGCGGATGCGCCCCTTCAGCTCGGGGTTGCCCTCGCTTTCCTTCGACTCGTCGCGCAGTTCCTGCTTGGTCATCCGCTGGCGCTTGGCGTGGTCGAACTTCTGGTAGAGGGCGTCGATGCCGCCGATCAGCGCCAGCATCGCGCCGAAGGTCAGCGCCGCGCGCCCGAGCAGGGCGATCGACTGCGCGATGCCGGACGCCACCGCGCCGCGGCCGGTGTCCAGCAACTCGCCCTGCCAATGCCGCAGCGCCAGTGCCAGCACGCCGCCGATCAGCGCCAGCTTGAGCAGCGACTTGGCCAGCTCGACCAGGCCGCGCAGGGCGAACACCTTGCCCAGGCCCTTGATCGGGTCGAGCCGCTCGAACTTCGGCTGCAATGCCTGCGCGCTGAAGCCGATCCCGCCCAGCAGCACCGGCGCGGCGAACGTCGCCAGCAGGGTCGCCAGGGCCACCGGCGCGAACAGCGCCAGCGCCTCGCGCAGCGCCATGCCGAGCACGCGCGCCGGCAGCGCGTCGGAGAACAGCGCGTCGCGGTTGTAGTCCAGGCCCAGCGCGTAGATCTGCCGCGCGTGGCGCATCGCCGCCGGGCCGCCGGACATCAGCGCGGCCACGCCGGCCAGCACCACCAGCGCGCCGGACAGGTCGCGCGAGCGCGGGACGTCGCCTTTCTCGCGCGCCTCGCGCAGGCGTTTTTCGGACGGCTGTTCGGTTTTTTCCTGGTCGCTCTCTTCCGACATCGCGTCAGCCTCCCAGCAGTCCGCGCATCAGCGTCCAGGCGCCGGTCTGCAGCGAGCCGAACGCGCCGGGCAGGCCGCGCAGCGACAGCCACAGCACCACGAAACCCAGCGACACGGTGATCGGGAAGCCCACCGCGAACAGGTTCATCGACGGCGCCGCGCGGCTGATCGCGGCGAAGCCGATGTTCACCACCAGCAGCGAGGTCATCGCCGGCAGCGCCACCCGCACCGCGCCGGCGAAGAGCTGGCCGCCGTACAGCGCCACCGCGTGCAGGCCGTTCGCATCCACCGCGGCGGCGCCCGGCGGCAGCGTGCGGAAGCTGTCGGCGAGCAGCGCGATCAGTTGCAGGTGGCCGTCCATCGCCAGGAACAGCAAGGTCACCAGCGCCACGTAGAACTGGCCCAGCACCGAGGTGGAGCCGCCGCCCTGCGGATTGACCACCTCGGAAAAGCCCAGGCTCATGCTTTGCGAGATCAGCTGGCCGCCCATCGCCACCGCCTCGAACACCAGCTTCAGCACGAAGCCGACCGCGGCGCCCACCAGCAGCTGGCCGGCCATCGTCGCCACGCCGTCGCCGCTCAGCGGATCGACCGCCGCGGCCGGCGCCAGCGGCGCCAGCACGGCGGTCAGCAGCAGCGCCAGGGCCACCCGGATGCGCGCGGGGATCACCGTCGAGCCGAACACCGGCGCCACCAGGCACAGCCCGCCGACCCGCCCCAGCGCCCACAGCAGGCCGCCGAGCCAGTCCTGCAGCGCGGCCAGTTCCAGCGTGCTCACCGTGCCATCCCCGGCAGGCCCGAGATCAACTGGTGGGTGAACTGCACCAGGGTGCGCAGCATCCACGGCCCGGTGATCAGCGCCACCAGCGCCATCGCGATCAGCTTCGGGATGAACGACAAGGTCATCTCGTTGATCTGCGTGGCCGCCTGGATCACGCCGATCAGCAGGCCCACCGCCAGCGCGGTCAGCAGCAGCGGCGCGGCCACCAGCATCGCCACGTACAGCGCGTGCTGGCCCAGCGCCATGATCGATTCGGGGGTCATGGGGGCGAGAAGTGCGTGGAGAGGAGTGAGGAGCGAGAGTGGAGCAAGCGCGCGCTTGCGGGAGCCGGTTCGCGGGCGGGGCCTTTCGCGCTCATGCGTAGAAGCTCCCCGCCAGCGTCCCCACCAGCAGCGTCCAGCCGTCCACCAGCACGAACAGCATGATCTTGAACGGCAGCGAGATGATCATCGGCGAGACCATCATCATGCCCATCGACATCAGCACGCTGGCCACCACCAGGTCGATGATCAGGAACGGGATGAACAGCAGGAAGCCCATCTGGAACGCGGTCTTCAGCTCGCTGGTGACGAACGCCGGCATCGCCACGCGGAACGGCACGTCGGCCTTGCCCGCGTACGGCTTCTCCTTCGCCAACTGGGTGAACAGTTGCAGGTCGGCGTCGCGGGTCTGGTCGAGCATGAACTGCTTGAACGGCAGCGAGGCGGCCGGCAGCGCCTGCTCCGCGCTGAGCCGGCCGTCCATGTACGGCTTCACGCCATCGTTGTAGGCGCGGCCCAGCACCGGCGACATCACGAACAGGGTGAGGAACAGCGCCAGCCCCAGCAGCACCTGGTTGGGCGGCGTCGACTGCGTGCCCAGCGCCTGGCGCAGGAAGCCCAGCACGATGATGATCCGGGTGAACGAGGTCATCATCAGCAGGACCGCCGGCAGCAGGGTCAGCACCGTCATCAGCGCCAGCAGCTGCAGCGACAGCGTCCAGTTCCTGACGCCGCCCGGCGCGTCCTTCACGGTCAGCACCGGGATGCCGGCGGGCGACGACAGCGGCGCGGGCATCGCGGCCGCCGGGGCGGCGGCGGCCGGCGGCGCCGGTTCGGCGGCCATGCCGTGCAGCGGCATCAGCAGCAGCGCGGCCAGCAGCAGGCCGCCGCGGAGGCGTTGCAGCAGCCGCCTCATGGCTTGCGCCTCCAGCCGGCCAGCAGCTCGGCGAACGCGGGCGCCGCGGCGGCCGGCGGCGTACCGGACGGCTCCGGCGCCGCGCCCTCGTAGACGTGCAGCGTGCGCATGCCGCCCTGCCCCACGCCCACCAGCAGCCGCTTGCCGTCGGCGTCGAGCAGCAGCAGCCGCTCGCGCGCGCCGACGCTGAAGCTTTCCACGCAGCGGATGCGCCGCCCGCCGGGCATGCCGCGCGACTGCACGCGGCGGCTCAGCCAGCCGGCCGCGAGGATCAGCGCGACGATGCCGAACAGGCTCAGCACCACCCGCAGCAGCTCGCCGCCGACGCCCGGATCGGACGCGGCGGCGACGGGTGCGATGGCGACGGGCGCGAGGACGGCCAGCACGGGCACGGCGCTCAACGCAGCTTGCGCACGCGCTCGGCGGGGCTGATCACGTCGGTCAGGCGGATGCCGAACTTCTCGTTGATCACCACCACCTCGCCGTGCGCGACCAGGGTGCCGTTGACGAACACGTCCAGCGGTTCGCCGGCGGCGCGGTCCAGCTCCACCACCGAGCCCTGGTTGAGCTGCAGCAGGTTGCGGATGCTGATGCGGGTGCGGCCGACCTCCATCGCCAGGGTCACCGGCACGTCGAGGATCATTTCCAGGTTGACCTCGCCGCCCTCGCCGCCGAGGCCGCTCAGGGTGTCGAATTCGACGCGTTCGGTGGCGTCGGCGGGTGCTGCGTCGTTCGGGCTCATGCGGGCTTCTTCTCTGTGGCGAGGTCGCCGGTGAGGCGGCGTTCGCGCCGACCGGCCTGGGCGTGGTAACGGATGGCGTTGCGGCCGTTGGCCTGGCCGTAGCGACCGCGGAACACCGGCACGTCTTCGGCGAACACCGTGGTCAGCTCGGGCAGTTGCACCGGGATCACGTCGCCCGGGCGCAGGCGCAGGAAGTCGCCGATGCTGATGCGCGTCTCCAGCAGCAGCGAGCTCAGCTCCACCTCGGCGTCGAGCACTTCCTCGTGCAGGGTCTCGGCCCAGCGGTCGTCGCGCTCCACGCGGTCGCTCTGCACGCCGGCGTCGAGCAGGGTGCGGATCGGCTCCACCATCGCGTACGGCAGGGTCAGGTGGATCTCGCCGCCGCCGCCGTCCAGCTCGACGTGGAAGCGCGATACCACCACCGTCTCGGTCGGGCTGACGATGTTGGCGAACTGCGGGTTGATCTCCGAGTTGAGGTACTCGAACTGCAGGCCCAGCACCGGCGCCCACGCCTCGGTCATCGCGCCGAACAGCTCGCCCAGCATGATCTGGATCACGCGGTTCTCGGTGGCGGTGAAGTCGCGGCCCTCGATGCGCGCGTGGTAGCGGCCGTCGCCGCCGAAGAAATTGTCGATCACGGTGAACACCAGGCGCGGCTCGAACACCGTCAGCGCGGTGCCGCGCAGCGGCTTGATGCGTACCAGGTTGAGGTTGCTCGGCACCGCCAGCCCGTGCACGTACTCGGCGAACTTCAGCATGCGCACGCCGAGCACCGAGACCTCGCAGGTCTTGCGCAGCACGCCGAACAGCGCGGTGCGGAAGAACCGCGCGAAGCGGTCGTTGACCATCTCCAGCGTCGGCAGGCGGCCGCGCACGATGCGGTCCTGCTGGGTGAAGTCGTACGGGATCGCCGTGCCGTCCGGCAACGGCTCGTCGTTGCCGGTCTCCACCGCGCCGCCCTCGACGCCGTCGAGCAGCGCGTCGATCTCTTCCTGGGAAAGCAGGTCGCTCATGCGCGTGGCTCCGCCGCCGTCACTGCATCACGAAGCTGGTGAAGTACAGCGCCTCGATGCCGGGCTTGCCGTAGCGCGCGCCGACGATCGCGCGCACCGCGGCGAGCGCGTCGGCCTGCAGCTTCTGCTTGCCGGCGGCGTCGCTGAGGATCGCGTAGTCCTTGCTGCTGAACAGCTTCACCAGCGCGTCGCGGATCACCGGGTCTGCGTCCTTGGCGGCGGCCAGCGCGGCCGGGTCGTGCGACATCAGGCTCACGCCCACCTGCAGGAAGCGCATCGAATCGTCGTCGCGGAAATTCACCACGAAGGCCGGCTCCAGCGGCAGGTACAGCTCGTGCTTCGCAGGGGCCGGCTCGCTTGCCTTGCTGGCGGCCGCGGCGCCGCGGCCGCCGAACAGCACATAGGCGCATACGCCCGACACCGCCAGCAGCGCCACCGCCAGCCCGATCACCAGCGGCGAGCGGCGCTTGCCCGCCGGTGCCGCGACGACTGCTTCGACTTCTTCGTTTGCCATGAAAACCCTCGATCTGCGTACCTGTCCGATGCGATGGCGGCATCGGCCATCCCTGCGGTCCGAACGAGGTTTAGCAAGCCACGTGCCAGCCTCCGCAAGCCTTGCGGCAAGCGGGTTTGCGGGCATCGCGAGGCAGCGGCGGCGCTTTCTTGACGCCCGCCGGCGCGCCGGCGCGACGCGATGCCGACGGCCGTCCGGAATCCGGCGCCGCGGCTGTCGCGCACAGTGCGGATGTGGATGCGGATGCGGATGCGGGCCAGCGGGCCCTGCCCAGGCGAGGACCGATCCTGCCCGTCATCCCAGCGAAAGCTGGGATCCAGTGCCTCTGCCCCAGGAACATCCAGGCGCTGGATTCCTGCTTGCGCAGGAATGACGGGCAGAAAGCCCGCGATCCAGCCCTCGTCCCCTCGAGCGAGCATCGCGCGCACGCGGCGGGAAGCCGGGGGGAATCCGCCTGAAACCGCACCGGTGGAGCGGCTTGCCCCTGCTCCCCCGGGGAACGCACGCGCACGCACCGCCGCGCGCCGGAACCGCGGCGCGAAAGGGCCGCAGCGGCCGGGCCATGTCCGATCTTCCCGTCCCGCGAAGACGATCTTCCCGCTCCGCGCAGGAAGACGCGCGCGGCGGCACGGCCGCCGCACCGGATCAGGCGAACGTATCGAGCAGGCCCAGCGCGGCGGGCGCCGGCGATACCGGCGCGGCCAGTCCCATGTCGTCATCGCCGCCCAGGGCATTCCCGCCCCCGGACCGCCCCTGCGACTGCTCGCCGCGTGCCTGCTGCTGGCCAACCTCGGCATGGCCGAGCGAAAGACCGTGCTGCGCCAGCAAGGTGTCCAACTGGGCCAGGGTCTGCTGCACGGCGTGCACGGCGGCGGGATGCTGCACTGCGAACGTGACGTCCACCTGGCCGTGCGTCACGCTCACCTTCACGTCGAGCTGGCCGAATTCTTCCGGATGCAGCCGGATGCGCGCCTGCTTGAGCTCCTGCCCGCCGAGCCAGGCCACCTGCTGGCCCAGCTCCTGCGCGAAGGCCGGCGTGCCGGCGGCGCTGGTCATGCCCAGGACGTGCGCGTCCGGCACCGCCGCATGCGCGACGGCGGCCGGAAGCGAGGCCACCGGCAGCGCCTGCATGTCACCGGGTTCGTGTTCCGGGAGCGTCAGCCGCTCGGGCTGCACGGCCGCGTTCATCAGGCCCTCCGGCGCGACGGGCAGGCCAGGGAGTTGCGACGGCGGCGCCGGCAGGCCGGCGGCGACGGGCAAGCCGCCCGGCACCGCGCCTGGCGCCGCCTTGTCGTGAGCGTGGCCGGCATCGGCCGCCGCCGGGGCGGCCGCGACGGCACGGGCGGCCGGCACGCTCTGCCCCAGCAGGGCGAGCACCGCGGCGGCAAGCAGGCCGGCGTCGCCGTCGCCCTGCTCCGCCTCGCCGTCCGCCGCCGGGGCGTCCTTCGCCGGTGCGGCCGCGTCGCCGGCCTTGCCGGGTGCGGCGGCCTTGGCCTGCGCCGGTTCCTGCGCCGTCGTCGGCGTGTCGCGCTGCTGACGCCGCGCATCGTCCAGGCGGCGGTCGAACGCGCCGTCCGTGGGCTTGCCGGCCGGCGCCGGTGACGGCGTACCGGGGTGCGATTGCGCCTGTGCCGGTAGCGGCGTCGCTGCGTTCATGCTCATGCGTACCTCGGCCATCCAGAAATCCGGTTGCGCGCCCCGGTCCAGGCGCGGTCGTCTCGCGGCTCTTGCGTGCGGCCGGGCGCTGCGGGCACGCGCGCGCTCACGGCTGGCGCTCCGGGCGCGCGGGGCGGCGATGCTGCATGCGCTCGTCGATCTCGCCCTGCTCACGGCGCTCCTCGCTCTTGCGTTCCTGCTCGCGGTAGCGGTCGATCACGCTGTCGAGCGCGGCCTCGCGCGCGTGCGCCTCGCGCCACTGTCCGCGCGCGTGTTCGAGCATGCGGCGCTGGCGCTCGATCTCGTGCAGTTGCTGCGCGATCGCGCGGTCGATCCGCTCGACGAACTGCTGGCGGTTGAGCAGCGCGCTCACGCTCATGCCGCCGCCGGCCTCCACCGCGTATTCCTGCCGGTAGCCGCGCAGCTCGGACAACTGCCGCTCGGCCTTGGCCAGCGCCTGCTGCTGCTCGGCCAGTTTCTGCACCGCTTCCTCGCTGCGCTGCCTGGCCTGGTCGGCGGCCGGCTGCAGGCGGTTGGCGCGCGTGCTCATGCCGCCGCCTCGTCGGCGAGCGCGGCCAGGGCGGCGATGCCGTCGGCCAGGGTCATCGGCTCGTCCACCTCCTGCTGCAGGAAGGCGCGCAGTTGCGGCCACATCGCGATGGCCCGGTCCACCTGCGGATCGGAGCCCTGCTGATAGGCGCCCACCGCGATCAGGTCGCGTTGCTGGCGGTAGGCGGAATACACCTGGCGGAAGCGCTGCGCCGCGCGCATGTGCTCGCGCGCGGCCACCGCCGGCATCACGCGGCTGATCGAGGCCTCGATGTCGATCGCCGGGTAGTGGCCGGCCTCGGCCAGGTCGCGCGACAGCACGATGTGGCCGTCCAGGATCGCGCGCGCGGCGTCGGCGATGGGATCGTGGCGGTAGTCGTCGCCCTCGGTGAGCACGGTGTAGAACGCGGTGATCGAACCGACGCCCTCGGCGTCGTTGCCGGCGCGCTCGACCAGCGCGGGCAGCATGGCGAACACGGACGGCGGGTAGCCCTTGGTCGCCGGCGGCTCGCCGATGGCGAGCGCGATCTCGCGCTGCGCCTGGGCGTAGCGGGTGAGCGAATCCATCAGCAGCAGCACGCGCTGGCCGCGGTCGCGGAACCATTCGGCGATGGCGGTGGCGTACTGCGCGCCGCGCAGGCGCTTGAGCGGCGGCGCGTCGGCCGGCGCGGCGACGATCACCGCGCGGCGGCGCCCTTCCTCGCCCAGCGTGTGCTCGACGAATTCCTTCACCTCGCGGCCGCGCTCGCCGATCAGGCCGACCACCACCACGTCGGCGTCGGTGTATTTCGTCATCATGCCGAGCAGGGTGGACTTGCCCACGCCGGAGCCGGCGAACAGGCCCAGGCGCTGGCCGCGGCCCACGGTGAGCAGCGCGTTGATCGCGCGCACGCCGGTGTCCAGCGCGGTGTCGATCGGCTTGCGCGCCATCGGGTTGATCGGCTCGCGCTTGAGCGCGGCGTGCTCGTCCGCGTCGAGCGGGCCGAGGCCGTCCAGCGGCAGGCCGTCGGCGCCGATCACCCGGCCCAGCAGGCCCTCGCCCACCGGCAGGCCACCGGCATGGCGGCACGGGCGCACCCGCGCGTTCGGCAGCACGCCATGCAGTTCGCCCACCGGCATCAGCAGCAGCCGCTCGTCGGCGAAGCCGACCACTTCGGTATCCAGTTGAGCGCCGTCGGCGCTGTCCACCAGGCAACGCGCGCCGAGCGCGGCCTCGCAACCCTCGGCCTCCAGGGTAAGGCCGACCACCCGGCGCAGGCGCCCTTCCACCACCAGGGTATGCGCGCCCTCGGCACGCGCGCGGCGGCGTTGCAGCTTCTGCCGCCATTGCGCGCGGCGGGCGGCGATGGTCGGTTCAACGTCCATGGCGTACCGGCTGCCCAGCTTGCCCGTCATCCCATCCAGTTTGCCCGTCATCCCGGCGAAAGCCGGGATCCAGTGCCTTGGGGTTCAGGCGTCCAAAGGCGCTGGATTCCT
>NZ_LMSL01000034.1:165538-165845 GCF_001428405.1 Frateuria sp. Soil773 | reverse complement strand
CATCCACGTCCACTGCCCGCCTTGCCCGTCATCCCACCCGCCTTGCCTGCCATCCCACCCGCCTTGCCCGTCATCCCACCCGCCTTGCCTGCCATCCCACCCGCCTTGCCTGCCATCCCACCCGCCCNTCATCCCGGCGGAAGCCGGGATCCAGTGCCTCGGGTTCCAGGCGTCCAAAGGCGCTGGATTCCTGCCTTCGCAGGAATGACGGCGGGTTTTCGGAATGTCGTCCNACTGCCCGCCTTGCCCGTCATCCCACCCGCCTTGCCTGCCATCCCACCCGCCCTGCTCGTCATCCCACCCGCTT
>NZ_LMSL01000034.1:621-165514 GCF_001428405.1 Frateuria sp. Soil773 | reverse complement strand
TTTCGGAATGTCGTGGGGAAGGCTTCGGCTTCATCCACGTCCACTGCCCGCCTTGCCCGTCATTCCATNCCGCCTTGCCTGCCATCCCACCCGCCCTGCTCGTCATTCCATCCGCTTTGCTCGTCATCCCGGCGGAAGCCGGACAAAAACGAGCTTTGCGAGCGTTGGACAGTCGAAGGTTGGCCCCGAAGGGGCGGGCGCAGCGAGTCATCCAGCGCCTCGGGTTCCAGACATTCCGAAGACGCTGGATACGCGCCTCCGCAGGAAGGACGGCGAGTCGCGTCGCGGGTCGCCCGCAACCTCATGCCTCGTCCTCAACGGAGTCGTCGGCTTCGTCGCCCAGCACCGCGTCGATCACCGCGGCCAGCCGCGTGCGCAGGCGCGCGTCCAGCCGCGAGCGTTCGCTTTCCAGCACGCAGTCGCCGCGCGCCAGCGCGGGGTCGGCGTGTATCTGCCAGTGCGACTCGGCGGCACCCAGTTCGCGCAGCAGAGCCGCGTCGTCGGGATGCAGCCGCACGCGCAGTTCGCGGGTGGCCGACGGCAGCGCCGTCGCCGCCTGGCGGATCGCCGGCACGATCAGTTCCGGCGTGCTTTTCAGTTCGTGCGCGACGACCTGCCGCGCCACCGCCAGCGCCAGTTGCGCCAGCTCCTGTTCGGTCGCCTCGTCCAGCGCCTGCAGCGGACGCGCCGCGCTGGCGTACAGGGCGTCGAGCTGCGCCATGCGCGCGGCGAGCTGCTGCTGCGCCGCCGCCAGCCCCTCGCGCTGGCCGGCCGCGTAGCCCTGCTCGCGCGCCTCGCGTTCGAGCGCCTCCAGTTCGGCCACCGTGGGCAGCGCCGGTTCCCTCGCCGCCGCGGGCGCGGCATCGCCGACCTGCGGCAGCTCCCAGCGCTGGAAGCCCGGTATCGCCTCGCGGGTCAGCACGGCGCTCATGCGACCAGCTCGTCACCGCTGCCGGCGAGGTTGATCTGGCCGGCGTCGGCCAGCCGCCGCGCGATCCCCAGCACTTCCTTCTGCGCCGCGTCGACCTCGCTCAGGCGCACCGGGCCGGACACCTCCAGGTCGTCGCGCAGCATGTCGGCGGCGCGGCTGGACATGTTGGCGAAGAACTTCTCGCGGATACCCGGCTCGGCGCCCTTCAGCGCGATGATAAGGCGCGCCGACGGCACCTCGCGCAGCAGGGTCTGCATCGCGCGGTCGTCCAGCTCGGCCAGGTCCTCGAACACGAACATCAGCTCCTCGATGCGCCCGCCCAGGGCGGCGTCGTGGCCGCGGATCGCGCTCATCAGCTCGGCCTCGCGGCTGGTCTCCATCGCGTTGAGGATCGCCGCGGCGGCCTTCAGGCCGCCGACGCTGGCGGACTTGAGCTTGTTGGTGTTGCCGGAGAACTGGCGCTCCATGATCTCATCCAGCTCGTTCAGCGCATGCGGCTGCACGCCGTCGAGGGTGGCGATGCGCATCACCGCGTCGGAGCGCACCCGCGGCGGCAGGTAGCCGATCACCTCGGCGGCCTGGTCCGGCTCCAGGTGGGCCAGCACCAGCGCGATGATCTGCGGGTGTTCCTGGCCGACCATCTCGGCGATGGCGCGGCTCTCCATCCACTTCAGCGATTCCAGCCCCTTGCTGGAGCGGCCGAGCAGGATGCGGTCGATCAGGCCGCCGGCGCGGGTCTCGCCCAGCGCGTTGGTGAGGATCTTGCGGATGTAGTCCTCGGTGCCGACGCCGAGCGCGGTCTGCCGGCCCATGTCGTCGTTGAGCCGGGCCAGCACCTGCTCCACCTGTTCGCGGGTGACGCTGGTGAGCGAGGCCATCGCCGAGCCCACCGCCTGCACGTCGCGCGCGCTCAGGTGCTTGAGCACCTCGGCGGCGTCCTGCTCGCCCAGCGTGAGCAGCAGGATCGCGGCGCGCTGCGCGCCGCCGTTCTGGGAATGATCAGCCGCCATCTTCGCCCACCCAGTTCTTCACCACCTGCGCCACCTGCTTGGGGTTCTCGCTGACCATCCGCCGCGCCAGCCCGATGCGTTGCTCGTAGCCGAGCGACGCGGGCGCGCCGAGGCGGCCGGAGGACGCGCCCTCCTCCGCCGGCGCGTCGTCGATGCGCACCGACACCGTAGGCAGCGCGGCTGCCAGCGCCGGCTGCGGCGCGGTGCGCAGCAGGCCCTTGAGCAGCGGCCGCAGCAGGCCGAACGCGACCAGCAGCGCGATCAGCACGCCGATGCCCTGCTTGATCAGGTCCATCGCGCCGGGCCGCTGCCACAGCGGCAGGTCGGCCGGCGCGTCGCCGGCCGGCGCCCCCTGGTGGAACGGCTGGTTGACCACGCTGACGCTGTCGCCGCGCGCCGCGTTGAAGCCCACCGCGTTCTTCGCCAGCTCGGTGAGGTGTTCCAGTTCCTGCGGCGTGAAGGGCACGCTCTTGTCGCCGCCGCCCGGCGCCGACTTGTTGTCCACCACCACCGCCACGGTGAGCCGGGCCAGCCGCCCGGCCGGGTCGCTGACGTGGCTGATGGTGCGGTCCAGTTCGTAGTTGCGGGTGGCGCTGCTGGTGCTGTCGCCGCTCTCGGCGGGTTGCTGCGCCTGCGCGGTCGCGTTGGCCGCCGGCTTGCCGCCGGCATCGGGCCTGGCCGCGGTCGGCTGCGCCACCAGGGTCGGCGGCTGGTTGCTCAGCGCGCCGGGCACGCCGCCGGCATCGGCCGCCGCGCCGCTGCGACGCTCGCTGCTGGTCTGCTCGCTGCGCAGCGCGGGATGGTCGTGGCCGAAGGTCTCGGTGGCCTTCTCGCTCTGGCTGAAATCCAGGTCGGCGTAGACCTGCGCGCGCACCTTGCCCGGGCCGACCAGCGGCGTCAGCAGGGCCTCGATGCGCTGCGCGTAGGTGTTCTCCATCCGCGTGGCCAGCCGCAGGCGGCTGTCGCCCACGGCGGTGGCGCTGTCCGGGTCGGTGCTGGTGAGCAACTGGCCCTGCTGGTCGACCACCGACACCTGGCTGGCGTCCAGCTCGGGCACGCTGGAGGACACTAGGTGCACGATCGCCGCCACCTGGCCGGCGTCGAGCTGGCGTCCAGGGTACAGCGTGAGCAGCACCGAGGCGCTGGCCTGGCGGTTGTCGCGCACGAACGCCGACGGCTTCGGCAGCGCCAGGTGCACGCGCGCGCTGCGCACCGACTGCAGCGCGCCGATGGTGTTGCCCAGGTCGGTCTCCAGCATCTGCTGGTAGCGCGTGCGCTCGGCCAGGTCGCTCATGCCGAACGGCGAATCGGCCGCCGGCAGCGTGCCGCCCGCGGCGCTGCCCTGCGGCAGCCCCTGCGCGGCGAGCTTCAGCCGCACGCCGGCCAGGTCGGCCGCCGGCACCATGATCGAGCTGCCGTCGCCGCCGAGCTTGTACGGCGTGTTGGCGGCCTGCAGCGCCTGCACCACCGCGGCGGCGTCCTTCTGCTCCAGCCCGGCGTACAGCAGGCCGTAGTTCGGCCCGCGCGACCACAGCACCACCGCCACGCCCAGCGCCACGGCCGCCGCCACAGCCACCAGCAACACGACCTGGCGCGTCGCCGGATTGCGCGCGAGCTGCTTGAGGGGATCCAGGCGCGAGCCGCCGTTCTCGGTGGTCGCGATGGCGTTGTCGGCCATGAATGAACTCGTCGTCGGTCAGCGGAAAGCGGAGGAAGCCGGGATCAGACCGGCATGTTCATGATGTCCTTGTAGGCATCGACCAGCTTGTTGCGCACCTCGGTCATCGTGCGCAGCGACAGGTCGGCCTTCTGGATCGCCACCATCGTGCGTCCCAGGTCGGCGCCGGCGTCGCCGCGCTCGAAGCCCGCCGCCATGCGGCCGGCTTCCGTCTGGCTGTCGCCCACCGCGGCGATCGAGCGCCGCAGCAGCGCGCCGAAGTCCGCCTGCGTCGGCGCCGCGGCGCGCGGCGCGGCTTCCGCCGGGCGCACCTGCGCGGAGAGCTGGCGCATCTGCGAGAGCAGGTTGTTGACGTCGATCTGGCTCATGTCGGTTTTCCGGCGCGTGGCATGCGTTATGGGGTTGGAGGCAAGAGCTGTGCCATGGCTGGCGCGCGCGTCGCATGCGCGACGGAGCAGGCGTGCCGCGTCGCGCGCGCTTGCGGCCCGCTATGCCGCGAGGCCGCTCTGCATGCCGTACTTGCGCAGCTTCTCCACCAGGGTGGTGCGCTGCATGCGCAGCAGCTTGGCGGCATGCGCCACCACGCCGCCGGTGACGTCGAGCGCCTGGCGGATCAGGCCCACCTCGATGTCGGCCAGGTGGTCCTTCAGGTCGAGCCCGCCCTCGGGCAGCAGCAGCGCGTCGCCGGCGGCGGGCGCCGCATCGTTGGCGACGGCCGGTGCGTCCATCATCGCCAGCAGCGAGACGCTGCGCGCCTCGTCGGCCACCGCGTGGCCGCGGTATTTTTCCGGCAGGTCGCTGGCGCGCACCTCGCCGTGCGGATACAGGATCGCCAGCCGCTCGACCAGGTTGCACAGTTCGCGCACGTTGCCCGGCCACGCATAGCCGTGCAGCGCATTCAGCGCGCTGGCGCTGAAGCGCACGCAGCTCAGCCCGCGCCGCGCCAGGCGCTGGTTGAACTCGTTGATCAGCAGCGGCAGGTCGGCCAGGTGCTCGCGCAGCGCGGGCAGTTCCAGCGGGAACACGCTGAGCCGGTAGTACAGGTCCTCGCGGAAGCTGCCGGCGGCGATCGACTGCTCCAGGTTGCGATGGGTGGCGGCGATGATGCGCACGTCGCAGCGCTGGGTGCGGGTGCCGCCGACGCGCTCGTACACGCGCTCCTGCAGCACGCGCAGCAGCTTCACCTGCATCGGCAGGCTCATGTCGCCGATCTCGTCGAGGAACAGCGTGCCGCCCTCGGCCAGCTCGAAGCGGCCCTTGCGCGCGCTGATCGCGCCGGTGAAGGCACCCTTCTCGTGGCCGAACAGTTCGCTCTCCAGCAGCTCGGCGGGGATCGCGCCGCAGTTGATCGCCACGAACGGCTTGTCGCGGCGCGGCGAGCACTCGTGGATGGTGCGCGCCACCATCTCCTTGCCGGTGCCGGACTCGCCCAGCACCAGCACGCTGGAATCGAACGGCGCGACCTGGCGGATCAGCGTGTTGAGGTGGAGCATCGGCGAGGAATCGCCGACGAAGCGCAGCTCGCCGCGGCGGCCGCCGAGCAGGCGCGCGTACAGGCTGCGCATGGTCTCGGCGAGCTGCTCGTAGCGCAGCGGGAAATCCACCGCGCCCACGCGCGGCGCGAACGCCGAGCCGGGCGCGCAAAGCCGTGCCGCCCACGCCGAGTCGCCGGCCAGCAGCACCGGCACCTGCGCCGCGGCGTCGCCGAGCAGGGCGAACTGGCGCTCGGCCTCGGCCGGTTCGCCGATGCTGCCGATGTAGACGCCGCGCCATGCGTGCGTGGCCTCGTCCGCGGCGGCGCAGTCCTCGCCGCGCTGCGGGCGGTAGCCAAGGAAGTGCAAGGCGGAAAGTACGGATTCGGCGCGTACCGCGTCCGATTCGATCACCAGGAAGTCGAACTTGTTCATGTGTGCCCCTCTTTCATGCAGGGCGCGAACCGTCCCGTCGCGCCCGAACTCCACGTGCCGGCTTTCCGTCGCCGGTCGCCGATGGTCAGGGAGCAAAAAGGAGGCCAGCGGCGGGGGTCGGCGCGGGCGTTTCGATGGTCGCTCTGCGTCACCTGATGACGGTTCGCCAGCGCATGGAAGACGCGAAGCGGCCGCCAGGGCTTGCTGTGCCGGAGTCTTGACGCGGGTCGCTCGCCGCCCGGCGTGTGACACGTTGCGACACCGCCGCGTGAAGCGGGTCAAATAAATCTTGTAGGACAATTTGCAATTGTGATGGGCGTCACATGGAAGATGACGCCGCCGGCGCGGCCTTCAGCCGGCGATCTGGCGCGCGACTGCCACTTTGCGTCGGTGATGGCGAAAGACCAGCCGGTCCAGTGACGCGGCGATGTCCTCGCCCAGCGAAACGAAGGCCACGAAGACCCGTCCGTCGCCGAGCCGGCTCGCCACCCGGGCCGGCAATTCCAGCGGAAGGCTGCGGCACGCGTCGAAGCGCAGCCGCAGCAGCAGCGCCGGGGCGTCCGGCGGCACCAGCGCCTCCGGAAGCACCGCGCCGAGCGCGTTGAAGCGCAGCCATTGCCGCGGCGGCAACTGGTCGGCCGGCAATACCATCCGGTTCACGATGTCGACCAGGGCGGTCAGCTTGGCGTCCAGCCGCTGCAGTTCCTGCATGACCGGGTTGTCGTCGTCGGCGCCGTCGGCGCGGCGCTCCTCCAGCGCGGCGATGCTGGCCAGGGTGGCCGCGTTGCGCTCGGCCAGCCGCAGCGCCAGCGTGTCGGACACCGGCCATGCCAGCGGTTCGCTGTCAGCGTGCCAGTGGTCCTCGCAGCTCAGCCGCTGCTCGAAATCGTCCCAGCCGATCGTAGCCATGTCTCCACCCGCCTAGCGTGCCGGTTCGCCGTAGGCCGCGATGGCCTGCGCGCGGCCGCGCGCGGCCTGCCACTGCGCCGCCGCCTCGTCCCGCGCGCGGGCCACCAGCGCCGCCGATTCCCGATCGTACGCCAGGATCTCGCCGAGCTGGCGCCGGCTGGCGCCGTCCGGCGCGTGCTCGCGCATCACCAGCGGTTCGCGCCGGGCCTCCAGTTCGGCCAGCAGGGCCCAGTCCGCCGCCTGCGCGGCGGCAAGCATGTCGCGGCTCAGGACCAGGGCCTGGGCCAGCGGCGCGGTGCCCGGCGCCACGCTCATGCCGCCTGCCCGGCCGCGCGCTGCCCGCGCGCCTCGGCCGGCAGCCGCACCCAACTGTCGCGCAGCTTCTGCAGCAGGTCGCCGACCTCGACCAGGGCGTCCGCGTCGTCGTGCACGTTGGCGTGCAGCAGGCGGCGCCCCATGTAGTCGTAGAGCGCGTCGAGCTGGTCGACCAGCGGGGTCTGCACGCTGCGGTCGAGGCTGTTGCGCAGCTCGCCGACGATGGCGATGCAGCGGCCGACCAGCTCGCCCTTGGCGGCCACCTCGCCGCGCTGCATGTGGCCGCGCGCCCGTACCAGGCGCTCCAGCGCGCCATCCATCAGCAGGGTGATAAGGCCATGCGCGTCGGCCGATTCCACGCCGCCGTGCGAGCGGACCTGCTGGTAGGCGCCTGCGCCGTATCCGAATGCCATGGTGTCTGCTCCGTGGGGTCTTATTTCTTGTTCGCGTTGGTCAGCGCGTCGAACTGCTTCTGCAGGTAGTCGCTGGTGCTGTTGAGCTTGGACATCATGGTGTCTAGCGCGGTGAACTGCGCCTGGTACTGCGCGGTGAGGATGTCCATGCGGCTGTCCAGCGAGGCCTGCCGCGCCTTCAGGTCCTTCAGTTGCTGGCCGATGCTGGCGGTGCGGCTGTCCAGCAGCCCGCCCTTGCCGACCCAGCCGGTGAGCTGGGTGTCCAGCCGCGCGGCGAAGCCGTCGTCGCCGCCGAACAGCCTGCCTACCTGCACGCCGCCGTCGTCGAGCGCCTTGGACAGCTTGTCGCTGTCCAGCTTCAGGGTGCCGTCGGTCTGCAGCGAGATGCCGATCGAGGACAGCGTGGCGCCGTTGGCGCTGCCGCCGACGATGCGCGACAGGGTGAGGCTGATGCCGTTGAGCGTGGCGTCGCCGATCATCGCGCCGGCGGTGCTGCTGTCCACGTCGTACTTGGTGAGGTTCTGGTAGATCCCCACGAAGCTGTTGTAGGTGCTGACCAGGTTGCCCAGCGCCGAGGTGGCCTTGGAGGTGTCGCTGGTCACGGTGAGCGTGCTGCTGCCGGTCTTGGCGAGGTTGAGCGTGAGCCCGTCGATGGCGCTGCTGATGGTGTTGCCGGCGCTGTGGCCGGGCAGGCCGTCGATGCTGTACTCGGCGTCCGCGGCCGCGGTGATCACGCTCAGCGCGTTGCCGCCGGTGGCGGCCGGATCGTAGTTCAGCGCGGCCAGGGCGCCGTCGCCGCCGCTGCTGGACACGGTGAAGCCGTTGGCCGCGCCGGTGCGCGTGCCGCTCAGCACCAGATGGGCGCCGTCGGTGCCGGTGACGATGGTGGCGGAGATGCCGGGGTTGTCGCTGGCCTTGTTGATCGCGTCGCGGATCGCCGCCAGCGAGTTGTTCTTGGAGTCCAGCACTAGCGACATCGACTTGTCGCCCACCGCGAGGGTGAGCGTGCCGGTGCCGACGGCCGTGGCGGCGTCGGTGAAGGCGCCGGAAGAAGCCTTGAGCGAGGTGGCGAGCTTGTCCACCACGATGTTGTAGCTGCCGTTCACCGCCTTGCCGGTGGCGCTTGCGCCGAGCACGTCGTCGTCGCCGACGGTGACCTTGCGCGCGGCCAGGGCGCTGCCGTCCTTGATGGACGCGAGCGCCGACTGCAATGCGGAAAGCGCGGCGCCGATCTGGCCCAGCGCGGAAAGCTGGGTGTTGGCGTCGGTCGCCTGCGCGGTGATCTGGTTCTGCTGCGGCGCCTTCTTGGCGGCGACCAGCTGCGAAACCAATTTGTCCACGTCGAGTCCCGACGTTATCCCCTTGGAGGTCAGCAGACCGGTGGTGGGGGCGGTGGAGCCGACGGTGATCGCCATGGACGGGGTTCCTCAAGGAAGGCGGAGCGGCCGCGATGTTCCGCGGCCGCTCCGGCGGTGGTTACTGCAGAAGCTTGAGCACGCTCTGCGTGGTGGAGTTGGCCTGCGCCAGGACGGACACGCCGGCCTGCTGCAGGATGTTGGCGCTGGACATGTTCGCGGTCTCCTGCGCGAAGTCGGCATCCTGGATCTGGCTGCGCGACGCGCTCAGGTTCTGCGAGATGGTCTGCAGGTTGGAGATGGTGGAGGTGAAGCGGTTCTGCACCGCGCCCAGGTCGCTGCGCATCGAGCTGATGGTGGACAGCGCCACGTCGATGCGGCTGATCGTCTGGTTGGCGCCGCTCACCGACTTGACGTCGCTCTGGGCCAGGCTGCCGCCCGCGGCGATCGCCGAACCGGCGTTGGAGAAGTTGAAGTTGCCGGTGCCCGTGCCGGACTTGGCACCCGCCACGGTCAGCGTGTTCGGCGAGTTCAGGCCAAACGTCTTGCTGTCGCTGTCGTAGTAGGCCGAGACGCCTTCGATGC
This sequence comes from Frateuria sp. Soil773, assembly GCF_001428405.1. Lineage (GTDB taxonomy): Bacteria > Pseudomonadota > Gammaproteobacteria > Xanthomonadales > Rhodanobacteraceae > LMSL01. The sequence goes on along the minus strand of NZ_LMSL01000034.1, from coordinate 156,411 downwards.
CGCTGCTGTTGATCTTGTCGACCAGCGACTGGGCATCCTTGTAGGTGCCGGCGAAGATGTCCTTGCCGTTGATGGTCAGGTCGCCGGCCGCCAGGGTCAGGCCCGCGCCGGTGGCGGGAACCGCGTCGGTATGCGCGGCCACGCTGGTGGTGCTGCCGAAGACCGCGCTGGCATTGGTGCCGCCGAGCGTCGCCGCCGTGGTGTTGGCGTTGGTGATGGTGATCTGGTGGGTGGTCGAGTCGAAGGACGCGGTGACGCCGGAGCCGCCGGCAGTCTGGATCGCCGAGGCCAGCACGGAGCCGTCCGTGTAGGTCGCGGCGGCGACGTTGTTGCCGTTGACCGTCAGGTCGCCGGCACCGACGACGAGGCCGGCACCGCCCAGCGCCGTGCTGAGGTCGATCGTGGTGGCCGTGCCGTCGGCGGCGGGAGTGCCCGCGCTGCCCGCGCCGAACAGCGCGCTGATGTCGGCGCTCTTGGTGGTCGCGGCCGCGCCCATCTGGCTGGAGCCCACGCCCTGGCTCAGGTTCACCGAGATCGTCTCGCCGACGTTGGCGCCGATCTGGAACGCGGCGCTGCCGAAGCTGCCGTCGAGCACGTGGCGGCCGTTGAAGGTGGTCTGCTGCGAGATGCGGGTGATCTCGGCCAGGCGCTGCTGCACTTCGGCGTCCAGCGCGTCGCGGTCCTGCTGCGAGTTGGTGGCGTTGGCCGACTGCTCCGCCAACTGGCGGATGCGCTGCATGTTGTTGGTCACCTCGTTCAGCGCCGACTCGGTGGTCTGCGCCAGCGAGATGCCGTCGTTGGCGTTGCTGACCGCCTGGTTCAGGCCGTTGATCTGGGTGGTGAAGCGGGTCGAGATGGCGAGGCCGGCGGCGTCGTCCTTCGCGCTGTTGATCTTCATGCCCGAGGACAGGCGCTCGATCGCGGTGGAAAGCTTGCTCTGCGACGCGGCCAGGTTCCTCTGCGCGTTCAGCGAGCTGATGTTGGTGTTGACGCTCATGACCATGGGAATGTCTCCGTAGCGGGTCTTCTGTGCCGGTGGCCGGCGGTGGTTGCCAGCGGGGATTCCGTTGGGAACACCGCCGCCTCAGAGAATGTTTCGACCCGGCGCATGGAAACTTGAGTACGTCAATGGAAATTTTCGCCGCGCGAACGCGCGCGCTTCACTTCAGGTAGTTGAACAGCGAAAGCCCCTGCAGCTTGCTGTAGGTGAGCTGGGTGGACTGCAGCGCGTTCGCCTGCAGGTTGAGCTTGCTGATCGCGTCGTAGTAGTCGAGGTCCTGCACGTCCGACAGCGCGCCCTGGTATTGCAGCGTGAGGTCGCCGTTGAGCGCGCCCTGCTGGTCGAGCGCGTTCATGCGCGCGCCGATGCCGGCGCGCGCGCGGGTCAGCGAATCGATCGCCTGGTCGAGGTTGGCGAACTGCGTGTTGAGCTCGTTCTGCATCGCCGCCTGGTCGCCGTCGGGCCGGCGCAGCGCGTCGACGATGCGGTCGATCGTGCCAAAGACGTCCTGCGTTCCCGACGGCGCCACCTCGAACGTGTCGCCCGCCGCCGGCGCGCCGCTCAGCGAGACCTGCGCGCCGCGGAAGCCGATGTCGCCGCCCTTGGCCGGGTCGTAGCTGCCGCTGCCGACCACCGCGCCGCCGGCGTCGCGCACCTCGTAGGCGTCGGCGGCGGTGAACACGATGCTGTAGCTGCCGCCGTCCCACGCCGCGCGGTCGGCGACGCTGCTGGCGCCGGCCACCGCGGTGCCGCCGTTGCCGCTGGCCGCGCTCACCGCGAAGCTGCCATTGCCGGTGGCGACGTCCATGAAGATCGCGCTGCCCGGATCGCCGGTGGCCACCTGCAGGCCCGGGCCGGCGGCGACCATGCGCTGGCCGTCGTCGCCGGCGTAGCCGACGCCGCCGGACGCCGACACGAACGGCGCGGTGCCGGTGCGGTTGCCGGCGAACAGGTAGTCGCCCTGGCCGTCCTTGCTGTTCGCCAGGCCGAGCAGTTGCTGGCGCAACTGCACCATCTCGGTGGCGATGTCCTTGCGCGTGTCGGCGTTCTGGCTGCCGCTGCCGGCCTCCAGCAGCAGGGTGCGCACGCGCCCGAGCACGTTGCCGGCGGAGGCCAGGGTCTGCTCCTCCAGGCCCAGCCGCCCGTTCGCCACGCCGATGTTGCGCTGGTATTGCGCGGTGTCGGCGGCGAGGTGGTTGAGCGCCAGCGCGCTGGCCGCGCCGACCGGGTCGTCCGAGGGCTGGTTGATCCGCTTGCCGGTGCCGAGCTGGGTCTGCAGGTCGGACAGGCTGCCCTGCTGCTCCAGCATGGTGTTGACCGACTGCTGCTGCATCCAACTGGTGGAAACGCGCATGTCCCGCTCCTCAGCCGCGCACCGCGCCGAGCAGCGCATCGAAGATGCTGCTCGCGGTGGAAATGACCTGTGCCGATGCCTGGTAGGCCTGCTGGAAGCGCACCAGGTTGGCCGCCTCCTCGTCCAGGTTCACCCCGGACACGCTCTGCTGCTGCGCCAGCGCCTGGTTGTAGACGCCGGTCTGCGTGGTCAGCGCGTCCTTCGCCAGGGAACCGGCGCTGCCCACCGCGCTGACCATCTGCGCGTAGGCGCGGCCCACGCTGGTGGCGCCGCCGTCGAGCACGCCCTGGTTCGCCACCGCGCCGAGCTTGAGCGCGTTGCTGTTGTCGCCGCGCGCGTCGTGGTTGGGCTTGACGCTGAAGTGGTCGCCCGCCGCCGGCGCGCCGTCCAGCTTCAGGCTCCAGCCGCCGTGCTCGATCGGCTGGCCGGGCGTGAAGGTCTGCGCCGGGCCGCCGTCGATGCGGTAGCTGGTGGGCGAGTCGAACACGATCTCGGCGCCGGCGAGCAGGTTCGGCTGGCTGGCGTCGGTGATCGCGATGCCGCCGGGCACGCCGGTGCCTGTGTTGGCGCCGGCGGCGCTGCCGAGCAGCGGGGCGGCGGCGGCGAAGCGGTCCGGGTCGCTGATCGCCAGCGCGAAGCTGGAAGCCGCGCCGCGGCTGGGCTGGATGCGGAAGCTGTCGCCGTCGCTCGCGCCGCCGTCGACGACCAGGCTGAGCCCGTCGACGGTGAACGGATCGGCGCTGGTGCCGCTGCCCTGCATCGCCACCGGGTTGCCGCTGGTGTCTTTCAGGCTCCAGGCGCCGCCGGCGTAGGAGAGCACGTAGTCCTTGCCGGTCAGCGCGCCGACGTCGGCCAGTTGCGCGCTCACGCTGGCGCCGCCGGCGTTGCCGCTGGCCGCCTGCACCTGCGGGCCGGCGACGCTGAACACGTCGCCGCCGATCTGGCCGTCCAGGTCCATGCCCTGCCCGTTCTGCGCGTTGAACGCGCTGGCCATCGCCTGCGCCGCGCGGCCGAGCTGGTTCTGCGCCGGTTCGAGCACGGTGCTGCGGAAGTCCAGCAGCGCGCCCAGCGTGCCGCCGCCGATGCGCCCGCTGAGCACGCTGCCGGTGTCCTTGCCGACCACTTCCAGCCGGGTCGCGTCGTAGGGGTTCGGCGCGGTGCCGAGTTCGTGCGACTGCGTGCCGGTGACCAGCGCCTGGCCGTTGCCGACGTAGATGTTGAGGGTGTGGTCGTTCTGCGGCACCACGCTGATGCCGACCGAACCGGCCAGCTTCTTCACCAGCGCGTCGCGCTGGTCGAGCAGGTCGGACGGCTCGCCGCCGCCCGCGTAGGCGGTGCGGATGCGTTCGTTGAGCCTGGCCAGCGAGGCGCTGTCGCTGTTGATCGAATCGACGGTGGTGCCGATCTGCTGCTGCACCTGGCTGCCGAGCTGCTCGAACTGCCGCGACAGCGAGGTGAAGGTGCCGGCCAGCGCGCCGGCGCGCGCCAGCAGCACCTGCCGCGACGAGGCGTCGCCGGGGGCGTTAGCCATGTCCTGCACCGCGCCGTAGAACGCGTCCAGCGCGCTCTGCAGGTTGCTGCTGCCGGAGAGCTGGTTGTTGATCTGCCCGGTCAGTGCCTGGAAGCCGCTGGCGCGGCCCTGGGCCGAACTGGCCGACCACAGCGCGCTGTTGAGGTACTGGCTGTAGGCGCGCTGCACCGCCAGCGTGTCCACGCCGGTGCCGATGTAGTAGTTGCCCTGCTGCTGCGGCAGCCGCGCGCCGAAGCCCACCTGCTGGCGGCTGTAGCCGTCGGTGTTGGCGTTGGCCACGTTGTGGCCGACGGTGCTGAGGCCGACCTGCGCGGCAAGCAGGCCGGACACGCCGGTGGAAAGCATGTCAGCCATGCGTATTCCTTGCTGGAGGTGGCACGCGGGCCACGCGGTTCATGGGTACTGTGACGGCGGCGCGCGCGCGTACTTGAACGCGCCGTGGGCGCCGGGACGCAAGCTCTCGCGGATTCACGGCGCCTCCGGCGGCGAAAGCGCCGCCAGCGCCTCGCGCATCTGCGGGCTGTTGGCGATCGCGGTGAGCTTGGCCGCATAGGCCGGGTCGGTGGCGTAGCCGCCGCGGCTCAGCGCGCGCGCGAAGCCGGCCACGTCCTCGCCGCGGCCGAGCGCGGCGGCGTAGCGCGGGTTGTCCGCCAGCAGCCGGGCGTAGTCGGCGAACGAGTCGGCCGGCGTGTCGTAGGCGCGGAAGCTGTCGCGGCGGCGCACCGCCACGCCGTCCTGGTATTCCAGCGTGGGCACGCTGACCCGGTCGCCGTCCCAACTGCCGCCGGCCTTGATGCCGAACAGGTTGAAGCTGCTGCCGCCGTCGCCGCGGCCCGGCAGGTGCTTGCCCCAGCCGGTCTCCAGCGCGGCCTGCGCCAGCAGCGCGCGCACCGATACGCCGAGCCGAGCCGCCGCGGCCTGCGCGTGCGGCGCCAGCGCCTGCACGAAGGCCACCGGATCGCCGCCCGGCAGCAGCCGGGCCGCCGTGCCGGCCGCCTGCGTGGCGCGCCGGGCCAGCCGGTCCAGCGTGGCGCGCCAGGGCTGCGCGGAAGCATCGGCGACCAGCGCCGCCAAGCCGTCGCCGGCCTGGCCGTCCCCGCCCAGCGCCAGCACGGCGCGCGCGCCCGCATCGATGCCGCCGCCGAGCGGCGCCAGCGGATCGTCGCCGGCCGCTGGCAGCGCGCCGGCCGGAAGCTCCACGCCTCCGCCGGCCGCCGGATCCGGCTGGCCCGGCCCGCGGCCGCCGAGCTGGCGCATCAGCATGCGTGCGATGCCCAGGCCGTTGTGGCCGTTGGACAGGCTCAGCGACAACTGCTGGTCGAACAGGTCGCGGTAGGCCTGGCCCTGCTCGCTGTCGCCCATGCCGCCGCCGATGCTGTCGCCGGCGGCGCGCATCGACTTGAGCATCATCTGGGTGAAGATCGCCTCGAACTGCCTGGCCACCGCCGGCAGCGCCGCCTTGCCGTCGGCCTGCGCCTGGGCGCGCAGCCGGTTGAAGCCGGACAGCTCGGTCCAGGTGTCGAGCGCGGGCATGCCGCCGCTGGCCGGCGCGGCGTCCATCAGATCACCACCAGTTCCGCGTGCAGCGCGCCGGCCTGCTTGAGCGCCTGCAGGATCGAGATGAGGTCGCTGGGCGCGGCGCCGACCTGGTTCACCGCGCGCACGATCGCGTCCAGGCTCACGCCCGGGCCGAACTTGAACATGTGCGCGCCGCCCTCGCTGATCTGCACGTCGCTGCTGGGCACCACCGCGGTCTGGCCGCCGCGCGAGAACGGCGCCGGCTGGCTCACCAGCGCCTGCTCGCTGATCGTCACCTGGATCGCGCCGTGGGCGACGGCGGCGGCGCTCACGCGCACGTCCGAGCCGATCACCACCGTGCCGGTGCGCGAGTTGACCACCACCCGCGCCGGCGCGTCGCCCGGCATCACGTCCAGGTCCTGGATCGCGCCCAGCCAGGCCACCTTCTGCGACGGGTCGAGCGGGCCGCGCACCGACACCGAGCCGCCGTCCACCGCCTGCGCGGTGCCGGCGCCGTAGGCCTGGTTGACCGCCTTGGCGATGCGCGCGGCGGTGGTGAAGTCCGGCGTGTTGAGGTTGAGCATCAGGTCGCCGTTGCCGGCGAACGACGACGGCACGCTGCGCTCCACCGAGGCGCCGTTGGGAATGCGTCCGCTGGCGGAGATGTTCACCTGCACGCTGGAGCCGCTCTTGCCCTGCGCGCTGACGCCCCCCACCACCACGCTGCCCTGCGCGATCGCGTAGACGTTGCCGTCGGCGCCGCGCAGCGGCGACATCAGCAACTGGCCGCCGCGGATGCCCTTGGCGTTGCCGATCGAGGCCACGGTGACGTCGATAAGCTGGCCCGGCTTGGCGAACGGCGGCAGCTCGGCGGTGATCATCACCGCCGCCGCGTTCTTCAACTGCGGCCGCGCGTTCGCCGGCACGGTGATGCCGAACTGCTGCAGCATGTTCTCCAGGCTCTGCGTGGTGAACGGCGCCTGCGTGGTCTGGTCGCCGCTGCCGTCGAGGCCGACCACCAGGCCGTAGCCGATCAACTGGTTGGAGCGCACGCCGGCGACCGAGGCGAGGTCGCGGATCTTGTCGGCCCGGGCGGGCATGGCGAGGACGGCCAGCAGTGCGGCCAGTACCGCGACCAGGGCGCGCGTGGCGCGTCCTCCCGCCAAGCGAAACATCCTGCCCCCCGCCACCTCACCGTCATTCCGGCGAAAGCCGGAATCCAGTGCCTTGTGGGCTTCGAGGCGCAAAGTCGCTGGATTCCGGCTTTCGCCGGAATGACGGGGTCGAGTACCGCGCGAGGTGGCAATGACTGGTTGACTCGCCGCGCTCGCCCCTTCGGGGCCAGCCTTCGGCTGTTCAACGCTCGCAAAGCTCGTTTTTGTCCGGCTTTCGCCGGAATGACGGGCGAGTACACCGGCCGCGGCGCCTTTGCCGTGGATGGCCTCGCCATTCCTCGTTGCGCCAAATCCCGTCATTCCGGCGAAAGCCGGAATCCAGCGGCCTGATGCCCCGGAGTACGCAAGACACTGGGCTCCGGCCTGCGCCGGAGCGACGCCGGTGCGATGCACGGCATCTCGGGAGGCGGCAGTGCCGGCCACGGCGGCGTCCGAAGCGTTCATCAGAACGGCATCCACTTGGAATTGAAGAAGCGCGACAGCCAGCCGCGCGTGTTCGCGTCGGCGAGGGTGCCGCGGCCGGTGTAGCCGATCCGCGCGTCGGCGACGCGGGTGGACGGCACCACGTTGTCCTGGCCGATGTCCTGCGGGCGCACGATGCCGGAGATGCGCACCAGCTCCTGGCCCTGGTTGATGGTCAGCCACTTCTCGCCGCGCACGATCAGGTTGCCGTTGCTCAGGCGCTGCGCCACGGTGACGGTGATCTGGCCGGTGAGCTGGTTGCTCTGGCTGCTGGAGCCGGCGCCGTCGAAGTTGCGCTTGCCGTCGAGGCCGATGCTGGCCGCCTTGCCGCCGATCGACACGCCCTGCCCCAGGATGGTCGGCGAGGCGATGTCCGCCTTGTCGGTCTTGCTGGTGCTGGTGCTGGCCTTCTTGCTGGCCTGGGTGCTTTCCACCAGGGCGATGGTGAGGATGTCGCCGACGCGGTGCGCGCGCGGATCGGCGAACAGCTCCATGTTCTGCGCGTCGTGGTAAATCGCGCCGTCGGCCGGCGGCGCGGCCTCCTGCGCCATCGGCGCGGTGGCCGCCCACTGGCCGTCGTCGCGCGCGGCCGGCACGCCGGCGCAGGCGGCCAGCAACAGCGCGGCGCACAGGACCGGGACGAAGCGATGGATCGGCATGGCGGCGCGGCTCAGGTCTTGTTGGTGAGGAACTGCAGCATCTGGTCGGCCGCTGAGATCGCCTTGGAGTTCATCTCGTAGGTGCGCTGGGTCTGGATCATGTCCACCATCTGCTCGACCACGTTGACGTTGGAGCTTTCCAGCGCGCCCTGCGCCAGCGTGCCCAGGCCGTTGAGGCCCGGCTGGCCGACCTGCGGCGTGCCGCTGGAGGCGGTCTCCAGGTACAGGTTGTCGCCGTTCGGCTGCAGGCCGGCGGGGTTGATGAAGTCGGCCAACTGGATGGTGCCGACCTGCTGCGGCGCGGCCTGGCCCGGCAGGTTCACGCTGACCGTGCCGTCGCTGCCGATGGTGATCTTCTGCGCGTTGGCGGGAATCGTGATCGCCGGCTCGATCGCGTAGCCGTTGGCGTTCACGATCTGCCCGTTCTGGTCCATGTGCAGCGAGCCGTCGCGGGTGTAGGCGACGGTGCCGTCGGGCATGGTCACCTGCAGGAAGCCGCGGTCCTGCACCGCCACGTCCAGCGAGTTGCCGGTCTGCTCGATGTTGCCCTGGGTGAACAGCTTCTCGTTGCCGACCACGCGCACGCCGGTGCCGAGCATCAGCCCGGACGGTGCCTGGGTCTGCTCGGTGGTCTGCCCGCCGGGCTGGCGCAGGTTCTGGTAGACCAGGTCCTGGAACGCGGCGCGCGAGCTCTTGAAGCCGGTGGTGTTGGCGTTGGCGAGGTTGTGCGAGACCACGTCCATGCGCGTCTGCTGCGCATCGAGCCCGGTCTTGGCCACCCAAAGTGATGAAAACATGTGCCGTCTCCGTCTGGACGTCCGAATGATGGTCAGCCGACCTGCAGCAGGCGCGAGGCCGACTGCGCGTTGTCGTCGGCACTCCTGATCGCCTTCACCTGCAGCTCGTACTGGCGCGAAAGCTGGATCATCTCCACCAGCATCTGCGACGGGTTGACGTTGCTGGACTCCAGCACGCCCGATTGCAGCGTCACCCCGGGATCGGCCTCGGCGATGCCGCCGCCGGCCAGGTGCATGAGCCCGTCGCCGCCCTGCGCGAGCCGGTCGGCCGGCGGGTTCACCAGCTTGAGGCGGCCGACCGCGGCGATGGTGTCCGGGCTCTGGCCCATCGGCACCACCGACACCGTGCCGTCGGCGCCGATGTTCAGCCGCGAGCTTTGCGGCACGCTGATCGGGCCGCCGTCGCCGAGCACCAGGTTGCCGCGCTGGTCGGTGAGCAGGCCGTCGGCGGTGAGCTGCAGGCTGCCGGCGCGCGTGTACGCCTCGCCGCCATCGGCGGTCTGCACCGCCAGCCAGCCGTTGCCCTGCACCGCCACGTCGAGTTCGCGGCCGGTGTCGATCTGGCCGCCCGCGCTCAGGTCGAGCCCTTCGCCGTGCGCCACGCCGTTGATCCGCGTGGGCAGGCCCGGGCCCAGCACCGGCAGCGCCTGGAACGCCGACAACTGCGCCTTGAAGCCGACCGTGTCGGCATTGGCCAGGTTGTGCGCCACTTCCGTCTGCGCCCGCATCATCTGGGTCGCGCCGGTCATGGCTACGTAGAGCGATCTGTCCACGGCTTGCCTCGTTTCGTCTGTCTGCCGTCCGGTCTTGCCGGGTGGCTTCGTGTTGCCCGATGCCAGTCACTGGATCCCGGCTCTTGCCCCCTTTTCGGGGTTCGCCGGGATGACGGGGGCGGGGGCTTCCGAGCCGTCATTCCAGCGAAAGCCGGAATCCAGCGCCTTCAATCCACGCCTATGCCAAATCAATTGCCCAGATTGATGATCGTCTGGGTCAGCTTGTCGTCGGTGGAAATCACCTGCGCATTCGCCTGGTAGTTGCGCTGCGCCTTGATCATGTTCACCAGTTGCGCGGTGAGGTCGGAGGTGTTGGAAGCCTCCAGCGCACCGGACTGCACGTTGCCGTAGGTGCCGCTGCCGGCCACGCCCATCACCGCCGTGCCGGAGTCGTACGAGGCCGCCCAGTTGGTGTTGTCGAGCTGGCGCAGGCCCTGCAGGTTGCTGAAGTTGGCCAGCGCGAGCTGGCCCAGCGCGACCGACTGGCCGTTGGAGAACTTCGCCTGCACCACGCCGTCGGCGGAGACGTCCACGCTGGACAGCGTGCCGGTCGGGTAGCCGTCCTGGGTGATCGTGCCGGGCGCGTAGTCGTTGCCGAACTGGGTGGCCTTGGACACGTCGATGGTGAGCGTCATCGGCTCGGCGCCTGGGCTCACCGACAGCGTCGGGAACGCCAGCTTGCCGTCGGCGGGCGCCGCCAGCGCGCCGCTGCTGGTGAACGACAGCGCCTGCGGCGCGCCGGCCGCGACGCCGTCCACGTACATGTACGCGTTCCAACTGTTCGCCGCGGCCCCCCTGACGAAGTACACCGTGCCGGTATGCGTGGCGCCGAGCGAGTCGTAGGCGGTGAACGGCGTGGCCTGGTTGTAGCTGAGCGCGTCGGTGGGATCGAACGCCCCGGCCGGCGCGGCGGCGTCGGACGGCAGGTTCAACGACATCTGCACCTTGCCGGTGGCCTTGGCCGCGTTCTGCGAGGTGACCATCTGCAGGTCGCGCAGCGTGCTGGTGTCGAAGGTGCCGTTGCTGTTGGGCGGGAACACCTGCAGGTGCTGGCCGCTGGCGTTGGTCACGAAGCCCTGGTTGTCCTGGCGGAACGCGCCGGCGCGGGTGTACGAGTAGCCCTGGCCGTCGCGCAGGGTGAAGAAGCCGTTGCCGCTGATCGCGAAGTCCAGCGCGTTGCCGGTGTTCTCCACGCTGCCCGCGCCGAACTGCTGCGCCACGTTGGTCAGGCGCACGCCGCTGCCGACCTGGGTGGCGCTGAGGTTGCGGCCGGCGGCGTTGTACAGCTCGGCGAACTCGGCGCGCGATCCCTTGTAGCCGGTGGTGGCGGTGTTGGCGATGTTGTTCGCGGTCACCTCGAGGTCCGAGGAGGCTGCGTTCAGGCCGCTCAATGCGATATTGAAAGCCATCGTGATGGTTCCTCTTTGGGTCCGGTGGGACCGGTCAGTTGATCTGCGCGACCTGGCTCAGCAGCACGCCGCCGAAGCCGGATACGTCGAGGTAGGCGCCGTCGGCGCCGGTCATGCCCACGCCGGTGACCTTGCCGCTGACATAGGTGGCGATGGCGGTGTTGCCGCACTGCGCCTTCAGGCCGTAGGTGCCCGGCGGCAGCGGCTGGCCGTCGCTGCCGGTGCCGTCCCAGTGGAACGTCGCCAGCCCGGCTTCCTGCATGCCCAGGTCGATCGTGCGCAGCACGTTGCCGTCGCGGTCGGTGACCTGCACGAAGGTGCTGCCGCCGCCGTCGGGCACGTTGACCGCGCCGTCCAGGCTGCCGCCCTGCAGCTTGCCGGCCGCGGACGGCACGACCACGCTGCGCCCGACCATCCCGCTGGCCTGCAGCAACTGGTTGCCCTGCATGGACTGGCTCAGCGCGTCGAACGAGCTTTGCAGCGCCTGCGTCGCCGAGACCTGGCTGATCTGCGCGAGCTGGCTGACCATCTGCGACGAATCCATCGGCTGGGTCGGGTCCTGGTTGCGCATCTGCTGGATCAGCAGGCTCAGGAAGTCCGCCTGCTTCAGCGTCTTCTCCTTGCCCGCGCCGGCCGCCTGCGCGGCAGCGTTGGCATTCGGTCCGATCGCGATGTCGCTCATGCCGCCCTCCTCGTCCGCGCCCGCGTCACTTGCCCAGGTCCAGCGTCTTCTGCATGAGCTGGCGCGTCGAATTCATCACCTCGACGTTGTTCTGGTACGAGCGCGAGGCGGAGATCATGTTGACCAGTTCGTCCACCGGGTTGACGTTGCTGGCGTAGACGTTGCCGTCCGCGTCGGCCAGCGGGTTGCCCGGCTCGTAGCGGCTGGGAATGGCCGCCTGGCTCTCGGCGATGCCGAGCACCCGCACGCCGTCGCTGCCGGCGTCGGGCGCCTTGCCGTCCAGGCTGCGCCGCACCGTGGCGAACAGCGGTTCGCGCGCGCGGTAGGCGCCCTCCGGCGTGGCGGACACGCTGTCGGCATTGGCCAGGTTGCTGGCGACCGTGTTGAGCCGGGTCGATTGCGCCGCCATGCCGGAGCCGGCGACGTTGAATACGTTGAACAGCGACATCAGCCCTGGCCTCCGGTGATGGCGGTGCGCAGCATGCGCACCTGCGCGGTGATGAAGGCCAGGCTGGCTTGGTAGTGCACGCCGTTGGCGGCGAAGCTGGCCTGCTCCTGCTGCGCGTCCACGGTGTTGCCGTCCATGCTCGGCTGGGTCGGCACGCGGTAGGCCAGCGTGTCCGCGGCCTGCGCCGCGGTGTCGATCTGCCCCGGCGTCGGCGCGCTCAGGCGCAGCCGGGCGTCGTCGCCGGCCGCGGCCAGCGCCGCGCGGAAATCCACGTCGCGCGCGAGGTAGCCGGGCGTGTCGGCGTTGGCCAGGTTGCCCGCCAGCACCTCGGTACGCCGCTGCCACAGCGCCAGCGCGCCGGTGTGCATGCCGAACAGGTTGTCGATGGATTGGCTCATGCTTGCCTCCGCGCGGCCGGAACATCCGCACGGGGCTTCGAGCAAATTGCATGCCATGGCCTGCGAAGGCTTGCGGGGACTCGGTTTGCGCCATCGCGGGGGCGGAGCGTCGCGGTTGTCGCGGCGGCAAAGACGGATTTCTGACGCGGCGCTTCGTCGTTCCGGTGGCGCTTTGAAAAACGGGCAAGCGCCAAACCGCCCAAGACCCCGAAGCCCCTCGAATACCCCTCATTCCGGCGGAAGCTGGAATCCAGGGCCTTGGCTACCTGGGAAGTCTAAAGCCGCTGGATCCCGGCTCTTGCCCCCTTTTCGGGGTTCGCCGGGATGACGAACAAAGGCTGAGCCGTCCAAGATCCCGAGTCTCCCAACACCCGTCATTCCAGCGAACGCTGGAATCCAGGGCCTTGGCTGTCTGGAAGGCCCAAAGCCACTGGATCCCGGCTTTCGCCGGGATGACGAACAAAGGCCGGCCATTCGGTTTCCCGAATCCCCCAACACCCGTCATTCCAGCGAACGTTGGAATCCAGCGTCTTGATTGTCTTGGCGGCCCGAAGCCACTGGATCCCGGCTCTTGCCCCCTTTTCGGGGTTCGCCGGGATGACGGACAAAGGCCGGGCCCTCCGGTTTCCCGAATCCCTCAACACCCGTCATTCCAGCGGACGCTGGAATCCAGTGCCTTGGTTGTCTGGGAGGCCCAAAGCCACTGGATCCCGGCTCTTGCCCCCTTTTCGGGGTTCGCCGGGATGACTAGCGCGGGTCACCCCGCCGGCTCCGGCAGCAACTCGATCACCGCCTGCGCCAGCACGTCCGGCTGGAACTTGGCGACGAAGCGGTCGGCGCCGACTTCCTTCACCATCGCCTCGTTGAAGATGCCGCTGAGCGAGCTGTGCAGCACCACCTTGAGCCGGCGCAGCGCGGGCGTCTCGCGGACCGCGCGGGTCAGCGCGTAGCCGTCCATCTGCGGCATCTCGATGTCGGACACCACCAGGTTCACGCCTTCGCCGGCCGGCGCGTCGGCCAGCTCGTGCAGGCGCTGCAGTGCTTCGCGGCCGTCCTGTGCCAGCACGCATTCGATGTCCATCTGCTTGAACAGGCTCACCAGCCGGTGCCGCGCGATCACCGAATCGTCCACCACCAGCACGCGGCGCGGATGCAGCCGGTGCGCGCCGGCGACGCGCAGCATCTGCGCGGAAAGCGCCTGCGGCGCGGCGTCGAGGCCTGCCAGCACCTGCTCCACGTCGATCACCGCGACCAGGCTACCGTCCACGCGGGTGATCGCGTTGACCCGCGCGCCGAAGCCGAGCGCGGCGTCCGGCGCGGTCATCGCCTCGCCGTCGCAATGCGCCATGCGCTGCAGGTCGGCGACCAGGAAGCCCTGCACGGTGCGGCTGAACTCGGTGACCATCAGGTGCGCCGCCGGATCGTCGCGCAGCGGCGGATAGCCGAGCGCGCCGGCCAGGTCGATCACCGGGATGGTCTGCCCGCGGTAGTCGCAACTGCCGGCGATCAGCGCGTGCGCGCCCGGCATGCGTTCCAATGGCGGCCGGCGCAACACCTCGCGCACCTTGAACACGTTGATGCCGAACAACTGCGCGTCGCCGAGCCGGAACAGCAGCAGCGCGATCCGGTTGTGCCCGGCCAGGCGGGTCTGGCGCTCCACGTTGTCCAGCAGCGGGCCGCTCATCGTTGCTTCCTCGACGCCCGCCGTCCGGGCCGCAAGGCATATCGGCCGGATCGCGGCCCGCTTGAGCCCGTGCCGCGCGCATGGCACGTGGCTTGCTTCTCAAGTTCCGCCCGCCACTGCCGATCCCGGGACATCGAACCGTGCCGCAAGGAACCCGCCGCCCATGAGCCTGATCCGGAGCCAGCACCTGGCCGCCTTCGCCGACGCCGCCGCGGCGGGCGACGGGCCGCGGCTCGCCCAACTGTCGCAGCGCCATCCCCGGCTGGCGCAGGCACTGGCGCCGCTGCTGTCCCGTCTCGCCGCGCGCGCGCCGGCCGCCGTCGCGCCGCAGGCGCTGGAGCAGCAGGCGCTGGTGCTCGCGGCCGCCCAGCAGCTCGCGCGCGAGCAGGCCGCGCTGGACAAGTCCGCGCAGGAAAGCCGCGATGGCGTCGGTCGCTTGACGGACGGCAGCGCCGGGATCTCGACGGCCCTGGCCCAGGTCGCCGCCGCATTGAGCAATGCCGCCCAGGCCGGCCACGCCAGCGGCGTCGGCGAACTGGACGGCCAGCTGCGCCTGCTGCGCAGCGCGCTGTCGGCGATGAACCGCAACCAGGCCAGGCTGGCCGAGCAGGTGGCGCAGATCCGCAAGCTCACCGGCGTGGTGCAGGAAATCGCCCACCAGACCAACCTGGTCGCGCTGAACGCGGCGATCGAGGCGGCGCGCGCCGGCGAGGCGGGGCGCGGCTTCGCGGTGGTCGCCGACGAAGTGAAGCAGTTGGCCGAACGCACCACCCAGACCACCGCCGAGATCGAGAGCGTCACCGGCTCGATCGGCGATTTCTCGCTGCAGCTCGACGGCGACGTGCAGCAGGGCATGCAGCGCCTGGAACGCGCCCAGGCCGGCGTCGGCCAGGCCGAGGCCGCGCAGCGCGACGGCGAGGCCGCGCTGTACCTGGCCACCGAGCGCATCGCCGCGCTGCAGCGCAGCCAGGACGCCCAGCACGCGCGCGCCACCGCCGCCCAGGCCGCGCTCGGCGCGTTGCAGCGTCGGGGCACCGAGGCGCGCCGGCAGGCCGAGGCGCTCAGCCGCGCCGCCCTGCTCGCGCACCACCTCGCGCTCGGCTGGCTGGAACACGACAGCGACGGCGACCGCGCCAGCCTCAGCCTCGCCGTGCGCGAATCCGCGCAGGGCATCCGCCAGGCGACCGAACTGGCCTTGCAGGAGCCCTCCGCGCTGGACCGGCGCTGGTTCGACACCGGCACCCTCGGCCGCAGCGTGGACCGCCTCGCCGCACAGCACCACGGCGATGCCGCCGGCGCCATGCGCGAGGCCGGCACGCGGCTCGCCGCGCACAGCGCGGCCTTCGTCGGCCTGCTCTGCGAAGGCCAGTTGGAACAGGCGGCGCAGGTATCGCGGCAGCTCGAAAGCGAGCGCGAGGCGCTGGTGAAACAGCTTGCCGCCCTGCTGGCGGACGCATGAGCATGCGCATGCCCTGGCGCCCCTGGCTGCTGGCCGCGCTCGTCGCGGCCGCGCCGGGCTTCGCGCGGGGCTCGGCGGCGGACGCCTCCGCCGCCGCCGAACGGTGGCTGCGCCAGCACTATGCGCAGCCGGGCAGCCGCCTCGAGGTCCACGCCGAACCGCTCGACACCCGCCTGCAATTGACCGCCTGCGCCGCGCCGCTCGACGCCAGCCTGCCCGCCAACGCCCGCCCGGCGCCGCGCATGAGCGTGCTGGTGCGCTGCCCCGACCGCGACGGCTGGACGGTGCGCGTACCGGTGCGGCTGAAGCTGTACCGCCAGGTGCTGGTCGCCAGCCGGCCGCTGGTCCGCGGCGACGGCATCGCCGCCGGCGACGTGCACGCGGAGGAACGCGACGTCACCCGGCTCGGCTACGGCTACGTCGAGGACATGGCGCAGGTGGCCGAACGCACCCTGGCGCGCCCGCTGGCGGCCGGCAGCGTGCTGACGCCCGGCGCGCTCGGCGGCCGGCAGATGGTGCGCGCGGGCGACCACGTCCAGTTGATCGCCGAGCTGGACGGCATCCAGGTGCGCGCCGACGGCACCGCCCTGGGCAGCGGCGACAACGGCGCGCGCCTGCGCGTGCGCAACGGCAGTTCCGGCCGGGTGGTCGACGCGCTGGTGCGCGGCCCCGGCCAGGTGGTGGCGCTGCCATGAACGGCCGCCCGCCACCGGCGGCGCCGGCCGCCAGGAGATACCCTAAAGTTTCCGCCCGCCCGGCCGATCCCATCCGGGACGGAATCCATACCGCATCGAGAATGCACCGATGAACACCACGATCTCCAACAACGGCATGCCCAAGCTCCCGCAGCCCCCGGGCAGCCAGCCCAGCGGCCCCGCGCAGGGCGCGACGGCCGGCGGCGACGTTGCCGTGGGCACGGCGGCCAGGAACGACGACCGCGTCAAGCTGACCGATTCGGCGCGCGCCCTGCAGGACGCCGCCCGCACCGGCGACGCCGCGGCGATCGACGCCAAGCGGGTGGAGAAGATCCGCGCGGCGCTCGCCGACGGCAGCTACCGGATCGACCCGGCCCGCATCGCCGACCGCATGCTGGCGCTGGACGCCCAGATCGGCGGCACGCCGTCCGCAGACAAGGCATGAACCGCCAGTTGCAAACCGAACTGGATGCCGCCCTGACCGCCGTGGTCGAGGACATCCGCCGCGCCGCCGACGAGCTGGCCCGGGTGCTGGAAGCCGAGCGCGATGCGCTGGCCAGCGCCGACGCCGCCGCGCTGGACCGGATCGGTTCGCACAAGCAGCAACTGATGCAGCAACTGGAACAGTACGACGCCGAGCGGGTGCAGTTGAGCGAGGCGCTGCCGGCGGCGGCCCTGCTCGCCACGCGCTGGCAGGAGGTGCTGCAGACCCTGGCCAATTGCCGCCAGCTCAACCAGCGCAACGGCAGCCTGGTGGCGCAACGGCTGGAACAGGTGCGCCGCGCGCTGGCGGTGCTGACCGGCCAGCCCGGCGACGCCGAACTGTACGGACCGAGCGGCGAGCTGCGCGCGCGCCCCCGTTCGCAGCAGCTCGCGCAGGCCTGAGGAACCGAACGGCGGCGCCGTGCCACGGCGCGATCACGACCCGCGGCGCGCCCCCACGCGCCGCTCCAGCAGACGACAGACCATGAGCGAAACCGCCGTTACCGCCAGCGCCGCGTCCCATTCCCCCGCACCGCCGACCGGCGACCTGTCGCTGCCGGTGGTGCGCGTGCCCATGCTGGACCCCGACCGCCAGTTGTTCGCCTACGAGCTGGCGTTCCAGCGCGGCGCCGGCGACGAGGCGATGCTGATGCAGCACGTGCTGTCCACCATCGCCGACGGCGCGCTCAACCGGCTGGTACGCGGCAACCGCACCTTCCTGTCGCTGTCGCGCGAGCTGCTGCTCGGCCATGCCGACGTGCTGCAGCACCATCCGCGCCTCGGCGTGATACTGCCGCCCGCGGCGGCCACCGACGCGGACCTGATGGACCTGCTGCGCAAGATGGCGCAGCGCGGTTCGCTGCTGATGCTGGATGCCGGCACCACCGCGCCGGAAGACAGCGCGGCGCTCGAGGCGCTGCTGCAGATCGTGCAGTTCGTCCGGCTCGATGCCGGCGCCCTGTCGCCCGAGCAGTTGCGCGAGCGCAGCGAGAGCCTGCACGAGCGCGGCATCTGGGTGGTCGCCGGCCACGTCGACGACCACGCCACCTACCAGCGCTGCCTGGCCCTGCCGCTGCATGCGATCCAGGGCCGCCACCTGCTGATTCCCGACCGGGTCGACGTGCCGGTGCTGAGCGCGAACCGGCTGAGCATCCTGCGCCTGATGCGTATGCTGCAGGACGGCAACCCGGGCCCGGTCGAGCTGGGCGAGATCATCCGCAACGACGCGATCCTCAGCTACAAGCTGCTGAGCTGCGTGAACTCCGCCTACTTCGCGCTGCCGCGGCAACTGAAGTCGGTGCAGCAGGCGGCGATCTTCTTCGGCGTCACCCGCATGCGCAACTGGATCTACACGATGGCGCTCGGCAGCATGGACGACCGCCCGCCGGAGCTGCTGCGCGCCGCCCTGATCCGCGCCCACATGTGCGAGAAGCTCGCCGACGGCCTGCCGCGCGAGCAACGCGAGATGGCGTTCACCGCCGGCCTGTTCTCGCTGCTGGACACGCTGATGAGCGCGCCGATGGAGTTCGTGCTCACCCAGTTGCCGCTGGTGCCCGAGATCCGCGAGGCGCTGGTCGAGAACAAGGGGCCGTTCGCGCAACTGCTCGAACAGGTCTACGCCTGGGAAGCCGGCACACTCGGCGCCCAGCAGACGCAGCCGCAGCGCATCCAGCGCCTGGCCGCGATCTACCTGGAAGCGACCCAGTGGGCGGACCAGGTGTTCGCGCATGCGGAGCAGCAGGCTGCTTGAGCTGTTGGTGCCGTGGGGTTTCGGGCGCCGTGCGCCGAAGGCGCTGGATTCCAGCCTTCGCTGGAATGACGAGGCGATCGGGTGAGGCTCCCTCGACATCATCCCAGCGAAAGCTGGGATCCAGCGACTCCGTACCCTCGAATACCCAAAGGCACTGGATTCCAGCTTGCGCTGGAATGACGGGGCGGTCGGGCGAGACTCCTTCGACGTCATCCCAGCGAAGGCTGGGATCCAGCGACTCCGTATCCGCGGACAGCCAAAGGCGCTGGATTCCAGCTTGCGCCGGAATGACGGGGCAACTGGGTGGTTCCCTGGACGTCATCCCAGCGGAAGTTGGAATGACGAAGTCGGCGCGGAATGACGGGCATGGGCCGCCGAGCGCGCAGGCATCGACGAACCGCCCGGCGCATGCGCGTCAACCGGGACGGCGCAGCCGCCACACCGCAACGGCGACGCCAACCGCGGCGGCCAGCAGCCAGCCCAGGGCGATCGACCAGCCGCCGCCCAGCCACAGCACGCAGCCGACGCCGGCGACCAGCGCCACGCCGATCCCCAGCGCCAGCAGCGCGTCGCGCCGGCGGTGTTCCCACAGCAGCGCCAGCGCGCCGAGTGCGGCCAGCAGCACGGCGACCGCGCGGCGCACCTGCACGAATTCCGGTGCCAGCGGCACGTCGGGCAGCACGTCGGTCAAGGCGCGGTCGCCGACCTGGATCTCGTAGCCCTTGCCGTCCGCCGCATCGCCGGCCGGCACCAGGCGGTCGCCTTCCGGCCGGGCGAATACCGTCACCTCCTGCAGCGGCACCGCATCCCAGCTCACCCGCACATCGCCCAGGCGCGGGTTGGCCGGGTTGGCGCTGGTGACCAGGCGGTCCTGGTACAGGCTGAAGCTGGCCGCGAGGTTCGGCGGCAGGTGGCGCAGGTCCGGCTCGACCCGCTGCGTTCCCGGCAGCGCGTGCAGCAGCTGCGTGTCGAGCGCATAGCCGCCCACACGCACCTGCCCGGCATCGAACTGCTTGCCGCGCACGGGGAATTCGCCGGGATTGACGTGGCCGGCCGGTTGCTTGAAATCGGTGGCGTCTAGCGGCCGGTCCGCCCAGTCCAGCTCGTAGTGCACGTCGCCGCCCACGCGCACCTCGCGCCACTGGAACATCTCCACCCGGCGCACCAGCACCGGCGTCGGCACGGTCTGGTTGAATTCCGCGTCGCGGGCCGGCTCGATCACCTGCAGCGGGCCGGAAACCCGCACCATGCCGCCGTGCAACCCGGCCTGCGGCCCGCCATCGCCGACGTCCGCCACCAGGCCGCCGTGCCGCTGCACCGCCACGCGATGCAGGACCAGGTTGCGCTCGGTCAGCGCGCCCAGGCCGACGCCGGCAAGCAGCAGCAACGTGCCGGCCGCCTTCAGCGCCATGCCGCCCACGGCGCCTGCCCGAAGCCGGATCATCCGCGCGCTCCGGCCTGCCAGCCGGCCAGGGCGGGCTGCTCGTCGGCGGTGCCGTAGCGGCCGCGCTCGTCGCGGGTGACCCGCGCCAGTGCGCAGGCATGGTCGTGGGTGAAGAACAGCCGCACGTCGCGCGCGAGCATGTCGGCGAGGAAGCCGCGCTTCTCGTCGATCAGCGCCTCCGGGAAGCGGTCGTAGCCCATGGTGATCGGCAGGTGCACCCAGGCGCGCCCCGGAATCAGGTCGGCGCAGAACACCACGCCGGCCACTTCGGCCAGCATCAGCCCCGGCGTATGGCCGTCCGAATGATGGAAGCGCACCGCCTCGCCCAGGGTCGGCGAATGCTCGCCCTCGACCAGCTCCAGCCGCCCGCTCTGTTCCAGCAAGGCCTGCAGCTCGGGAATGAACGAGGCGCGATCGCGCGGATGCGGCTGCATGGCACGGCGCCAGTGCTCGGCGCCGACCAGGTAGCGCGCGCGCGGGAACAGCAGCCGCGGCGGCTGCCCTTCCTGCCACGCCGCGAGCAGGCCGCCGGCATGGTCGAAGTGCAGGTGCGAAAGCACCACCACGTCGATGTCCTCGTGCGAGAGGCCGGCTTCGGCCAGCGAGTCGAGCAGCACGTGGCGATCTTCCACCACGCCATAGCGCTCGCGCAGCGCGGGCTCGAAGAACGCGCCGATGCCGGTCTCGAACAGCACGTTGCGCCCGTCCAGGTCCCTCGCCAGCAGGCAGCGGCAGGCCAGCGGGATGCGGTTCTGCGCATCCGGCGCGATCCAGCGCGACCACAGCGCCTTCGGCGCGTTGCCGAACATCGCGCCGCCGTCGAGTTGCTGCGAATTGCCGAGAATCGACCAGAATTCCATGACGAATCAGTACCTCGTTGCCGACGGACCCGCCGCAAGCGGATCCGGACGCCGCGGACAAGCCCGCGCAAAACGCGCGACGAAGTCCATGGACGAACCGGGCGGCGGCGCGCCGCCCCCGGTCTGCCGCGAGCCGGCGCGGAGCGGCCGCGGCGCCATCGCTATTGCACCTTGCCCAGCCCGGACGGCCGGCGCGGGTCGCTGGCGGCGTCGAGCGTGTTGGTCTTGTGGTCCCAGGTGACCACGTTCATGAAGCCCCACGACTGGCGCGGGTGCAGCTCGTAGCCCATCCGCTTCAGCGACTCGGCGGTGGCCGGGTCGAACACGCCCTCCTCCACGTCCACGCGGTCGGGCATGAACTGGTGGTGGAAGCGCTTCTGCGCGGCGATCGCGGTGGCGCTCTTGCCGTCGATGAAGGCGAGGATGCCTTCGAGCACCTGGGTGATGATGGTGGAGCCGCCGGGCGAGCCGATCACCGCGCTGCGGTCGGCGCCGATCACCAGGCTCGGCGTCATCGACGACAGCATGCGCTTGCCCGGCTTCGGCGCATTGGCCTCGCTGCCGAGCAGGCCGTACACGTTCGGCTTGCCGGCGACCAGCGCGAAGTCGTCCATCTCGTCGTTGAGCAGCACGCCGGTGCCGGCGGCGACGAAGGTGGAGCCCAAGGTGTAGTTCACCGTCGAGGTGACGGCGATCATGTTGCCGTCCTTGTCGATGATCGAGAAATGCGTGGTGTGCATGCCCGGGTCGGCCGCCGCGGTGTACGGCAGCATCGACGAGGGTGTGGCCTTGTCCGGCAGGATGCTCTGGCGCAGGCCGTCGGCGTAGTACGGCGACAGCAGCATCTCCAGCGGCATCTTCACGAAGTCCGGGTCGCCGAGGTAGTCGTTGTGGTCGCGGAACGCGCGGCGCATCGCCTCGATCACCAGGTGGATGCGGTGCGCCCGGTCCAGCTTGCCGAGATCGAAGCCGCGCAGGATGTTGAGGATCTCCGCCACCGCCACGCCGCCGGAAGACGGCGGCGGCGCGGTGACGATGCGGTAGCCGCGGTAGTCGACGCTGATCGGCGCGCGCTCCTTCACCTGGTAGCCGGCGAGGTCGGCGGCGCTCCAGTTGCCGCCCGCGGCGCGCACCGCGGCGACCAGCTTCTGCGCCACCTCGCCGCGGTAGAAACCGTCGGCGCCGCGCTCGGCCAGCAGCTCCAGCGTGTGCGCCTGGTCGGGATCGCGCCAGGCGGCGCCTTCGGCCGGCGGCTTGCCGCCGGGCAGGTACTTGGCGACCGAGGCGGGCCAGCGCCTGAGGTCGTCCGCGCGGTCGGCGATCGCCTCGCGCAGGCGGCTGTCCGGCTCGAAGCCGTCGCGGGCGATGCGGATCGCCGGCGCCAGCGAATCCTTCAGCGGCAGCTTGCCGTAATGCTTCGCCAGCCAGGCCAGCCCGGCCGGCTCGCCGGGGATGCCGGCGGAGAGCGGGCCGTTCAGCGCGGTGTCGCGGTTGGGCGTGCCGTCGGGCTTGAGGTAGTCCTTGCTGTCCACCGCGGCCGGCGCGGTCTCGCGCGCGTCGATGAACACCTCGCGGCCGTCGCCGGCGCGGCGCAGCACGGCCATGAAGCCGCCGCCGATGCCGGAGCTTTCCGGCTCCACCACCGACAGGGTGGACGCCACCGCCACGGCGGCGTCGAAGGCGTTGCCGCCCCGGGCGAGCACTTCGAGCCCGGCGTTGGTGGCATGGAAGTTGGCGCTGGCGATCGCCGCGCGGCCGGGCTTCTGCGCCGCCTGCGACGGGGCGGCGGCCGTCGCGGCGCGCGGGCCGTCGGCGGCGAAGGCGGCGGCGCTGCCGCCGAGCAGCAACCCGAGCAGCAGGGCGAGCCCGCGCGAAGCGGAACGGCCCCACGCGGGCCGGCGCCGGGAAAACGTCATGTCGCGGTCTCCTTCGCCATCAGTTGGCGGTACTTGAGTTCGAGCTGGTCGCGCGTCTCGGGGCGGTCCGGGTCGTCGATGATGCATTCGACCGGGCACACCACCACGCACTGCGGCTCGTCATGGTGACCGACGCACTCGGTGCACAGCGCCGGGTCGATCACGTAGAACTCCTCGCCGAGCGAGATCGCCTTGTTCGGGCAGGCCGGCTCGCAGACGTCGCAATTGACGCAGGTATCGAGGATCTTCAGGGACATGGCATCGATAGTACATGCTGGGCGCGGAATGGCCCGCGCGGCGGGCCGCCGCGAAGGCTGGCCCTGCCGGCCCCCTCCCGCGCGGGGAGAGGGCGGCGATGGCGGCCGCGCGCGGCGGTCGCCGCAGGTCTTACATGGCGACGAAGCGCACGGTGGCGCCGGTCGGCTGCAGCGCGGTGGTGACCCGCTCCTGGTCGGCCTGGTCGCCGATGAACAGCACGATCACGTCCTTGAACGAACCGGGCTTGGCGTCCTTGAAGGCGGCGATCACCAGGTCGGCGGTCTTGGCCGAGCTGGGGCCGGCGAACACCAGCATGTTGCCCGGCAGCACGCCGCGGGCCACGGTGTCCTGCACGTTCTGCAACTGGCGGTCGTACTTGGCCTGGGCATCCTCGTCGTCGCCGGCCGGCACCAGGTAGGGGTACGGCCGCTCGGCGGTCATGCCCTGCATGTTGCTGCTGACGATCTGGCCGAGGTAGGCGTTCCACGCCTTGCTGTCGTTCGGGTCGGTAGGCTTGGTGAGCTTCTGCACCTGCTCGGTGCCCTGGCTGGCGTCCTCCTGCTTGTTGCAGGCGGTCAGCAGCAGGGCGCCGGACAGCGCGAGCGTGGCGGCGAGAGCGAACTTACGCATAGTGATCACCTTCTGTTTCAGGTTGCTTTTTGTGCCAGCGCTGGCGCATGGCCTGTTGTACCGCCGGATGCACGAAACCCGAGATGTCGCCGCCGAGGCGGCCGATCTCGCGCACCAGCGAGGATGAGATGAAGCTGTACTGCTCCGCCGGCGTGAGGAACAGCGTCTCGGCCTGCGGGATCAGGTGCCGGTTCATGCTGGCCAGCTGGAATTCGTATTCGAAGTCGGACACCGCGCGCAGGCCGCGGATGATCACGCCGGCGCCGATCTGCCCGACGAAGGTCGCCAGCAGGCAGTCGAAGCCGCGCACCTCCACGTTCGGCAGATCGGCCAGCGCCATGCGCGCCAGCGAGATGCGCTCGTTGAGGCTGAAACCCGGCCCCTTGCTGGAGCTTTCCGCCACCGCCACCACCACCTTGTCGAACAGCGGCGCGGCGCGGCTCACCAGATCGGTGTGGCCGTTGGTGATCGGATCGAAGGTGCCGGGGTAGACGGCGAGGCGCGTATTGGCCGACGGCTTGTTCACGGGCGATGGACTGGGCGGAAAGGCTTTAGCTTAACGGAAGCCCCGGGGCCCGGCGATAGAGCGCGTAGGCCACTTCGCCGGCCTGTCCCGCGCGATGCTGCCGCCACTGCGACGGCAGGGCCGGCGGCGGGTCGCGCGGGGACTCCACGTAGAGCCACGCCTGCGGCGCCAGCCAGCCGCCCCGCTCCAGCCGCTGCGCCAGCGGCGACCACAACTGCAACGCGAAGGGCGGGTCGAGGAACACCAGATCGAAGGGCTGCGGCTCGCCCTGCAGGTAGTCCTGCGCGTCGGCCGCCGCGACCTGCCCCCCGGCCGCCTTCAGGCGCGCGAGGTTCTCGCGCAGGGCGCGCGCCGCCTGTGCGTCGCGCTCGACGAACTGCACCGCGCCGGCGCCGCGCGACAGCGCCTCGATGCCCAGCGCGCCGGTGCCCGCGCACAGGTCCAGGCAGCGCGCGCCGCCGATGACCGGCGCCAGCCAGTTGAACAGCGTCTCGCGCACCCGCTCCGGGGTCGGCCGCAATCCGGGCAGGCCCGGCACCTGCAGGCGCGAATTGCGCAGGCTGCCGCCGATGATGCGGATGCGCCCCGGCGCGGCGCTCAGCGGCGGCGGCACGGGCGGGCGTCCTCAGCGGGCAGTCTGGGTCGGGGTGATAGCATGGGGGCATTGTCTTTGAATCGCTGCCGCAATGCTCAAGTTCTGGAAGAAGAAGCCCGCCGAAACGACTTCGGAGCAGCCTGCCGCGACCGGCCCTGCCGCAACCAGCGAAGACCCGGCATCCCCCGTGCCCCCGGTCGACGGCGCCGCGCCCGGCCTGAACGAGGCGCTGGCGGAAACGCCGACGGCGGAGCCGGCCCAGGCCGGCCCTGGCGAGCCCATTACCGGCGTGCCCGACGACGACGAGGCCGCGCCGGCCCGGCGCGGCTGGCGCGAGCGGCTGGCCGGCAGCGGCTTCGCGCGCGGGCTCTCCTCGCTGTTCGTGCGCCACCCCAAGCTCGACGACGACCTGCTGGACGAGCTGGAAACCACCCTGATCACCGCCGACGTCGGCGTCGAGGCCAGCACGACGCTGGTGGAAGGGCTGCGCAAGCGCATGCACCGGCGCGAGTTCGCCGATGCCGCCGCCCTGCTGGCGGCGCTGCGGCAGGAGCTGGTCGCCCTGCTCCGGCCGGTGCAGCGGCCGCTCGACATCGCCGGCCGCAAGCCTTTCGTGATCCTCACCGTGGGCATCAACGGCGTCGGCAAGACCACCACCATCGGCAAGCTCGCGCGCCGCTGGCGCGACGAGGGCCGCGAGGTGCTGCTGGCCGCCGGCGACACCTTCCGCGCCGCCGCGGTGGAACAACTGAAGACCTGGGGCGAGCGCAACCGCGTGCCGGTGATCTCGCAGGGCCAGGATGCCGATTCGGCCAGCGTGATCTTCGACGCCCTGCAGGCCGCGCGCTCGCGCGGCACCGACGTGCTGATCGCCGACACCGCCGGCCGCCTGCATACCCAGGGCGGCCTGATGGACGAGCTGGGCAAGATCGCCCGCGTGCTGAAGAAGCTCGACGCCGACGCGCCGCACGAGGTGCTGATGGTGATCGACGGCACCACCGGCCAGAACGCGGTGAGCCAGGTGCGCCAGTTCCGCCAGATCGTCGGCGTCACCGGCCTGGTGGTGACCAAGCTGGACGGCACCGCCAAGGGCGGCGTGGTGTTCGCGCTGGCGCGCGAGTTCGGCCTGCCGATCCGCTTCGTCGGCCTCGGCGAGACCGCGACCGACCTGCGCGCGTTCGACGCCGAGGCCTACGTCGACGGCCTGCTGCCGGCTGCGCTCGGCCATGGCTGAAGCCCGCGGCCCACAGGATTGACGCGCGTGTCGCGCCGATGGCACCTGCTGCTATGGACGCTGGCCGGGCTGCTGCTGGTCGGGTTGCTGGTCGCGGTGGTGACGGTCTACGTGCTGCTGCAGCCGGAGCGGTTCACCGCGATGCTGCAGCGGCAGGCGCGCAACGCCGGCCTGGAACTCAACCTCGCCAGCCCCGCCAGCCCCACCCTGTTCCCGCGGCCGGCGCTGGAGCTGCAGGGGCTCACCCTGAACGCCGAGGGCGCCGGCATGCCGATCCTGCTCGCCGCGCGAGGACGGCTCGCGCTGCCCTGGCGCACCCTGTTCGGCGGCCCGACGGTGATTTCCCGGCTCGAGATCGATGCGCCCCGGGTCGACCTGGACGCCTTGCAGGCCTGGCTGTCCGGCCTGCCGTCGCGCCCCGACAGCGTGCCGTCGATCCCGCGCATCGACGCGGGCGTCAGCATCACCCGCGGCAGCCTGGTGCGCGGCAACCAGCTGCTGCTCGGCGAGCTGTCGCTGAAGGCGGGCAGCCTGGTGCCCGGCCAGCCGTTCCCGCTCGACGTGGCGGCCAAGGATGCCGCCGGCACGCCCATGCGGCTGGAGCTGTCCGCCACGCCGGCCCTCCTGGGCAACACCTTGCAACTGAACGACGTGGCCCTGCACCTGTCGTACGGCCCGTCGCTGTCGCTGCAACTGGGCGGCAGCGCGCACTGGCACGGCGCCGCCGACGCCTCGGCCAGCCTGCGCGGCAAGCTGGACGAGGCCAAGGTCGGTCCCTACGACGTGGCGCTGGAACTGACTCCCGCCAACCAGCGCGACCCGCTGCTGCTCGCCCTGAAACTGGACGGCCCGTCCAACCACGCCGACCTGCGCCTGCCGCCGCTGGCGCTGGCGCATTGGTGGAGCCAGTTGGCAAGCACGCAGGAGCCGCGCCTGTCGGTGCCGCCCGGCAGCGGCCACCTCGAGGCGGCGAAGATCGAGGCTTCCGGCATCGTCATCGAGGGCCTGAGCCTGCAGGCCGGCGCCGACGTTCCCGCCCCCTCTTCCAGCAGCGCGCCGGCGACAAGCGCCAAGCCGGCCGTCAAGCAGCCCAAGAAGTCCTAGATGAACCCATTCGCTAACGCCCTGCTGGCCTGGTTCGACCGGCACGGCCGCCACGACCTGCCATGGCAGCGCACGGAACACGGGCCGCGCGACGCCTATCGCGTGTGGCTGTCCGAGGTGATGCTGCAGCAGACCCAGGTGGCTACGGTGATCCCGTACTTCGAGCGCTTCGTCGCCGCGCTGCCCTCGCTAGCCGCGCTGGCCGCGGCCGACGAGGACACCGTGCTGGCGCTGTGGTCGGGCCTCGGCTACTACCGCCGCGCGCGCTTCCTGCAGCGCGCCGCGCAACTGTGCGTGGAACGCCACGGCGGCGAGCTGCCGCGCGATTTCGACGCGCTCGCCGCCCTGCCCGGCATCGGCCGCTCCACCGCCGGCGCGATCCTGGCGCAGGCCTACGACCTGCGCTTCGCCATCCTCGACGGCAACGTCAAGCGGGTGCTCGCCCGCTACCACGGCATCCACGGCCACCCCGGACAAAGCGCGGTCGAGAAGCAGCTCTGGCAGCACGCCGACGCGCATACGCCCGCGCAACGCGTCGCCGACTACACCCAGGCGATCATGGACCTGGGCGCCACCGTCTGCGTGCGTTCGCGCCCGCTGTGCGCGGCCTGCCCGCTGGCCGACGGCTGCGTCGCGCGCCGCGACGGCCTCACCCATCTGCTGCCCACCGCCAAGCCCGGCAAGGCACTGCCCACGCGCGAAACGGTGATGCTGGTCCTGCGCGACGCCGACGGTCGCGTCCTGCTGGAACGGCGCGGGCCGCAAGGCGTGTGGTCCGGCCTGTGGAGCCTGCCCGAGGCCGGCGACCACGAGACCGCATGGCGCACCGCGCAGCGGCACGCGCGCATCGACGACGCACAGCCGCTGGCGCCTTTCGTGCACGTCTTCAGCCATTACCGGCTGAACGTCGAGCCGCTGCTGTTCGACGGCGCGACAAGCCTGCACGGCATCGCCGATAATCAGTCACTGCGCTGGTGCGACGGCATCGAACTGGCCGCGCTGGGCCTGCCCGCCCCCGTGCGCACCCTGCTGCAAGGCATCGGCCAGCCGTTCGCGCAGGCGGGCAGCCGTCCCGCGAGCGCCGCACGCGCCGGCAAGCATCCGAGGAAAACCCCATGAGCCGCACCATCCATTGCAGCAAGCTCGGCACCGAGGCCGAGGGACTGGATTTCGCCCCCTGGCCCGGCCCGCTCGGCCAGCGCATCTACGCGGAGATCTCCAAGCCGGCGTGGCAGCAATGGCTGGCGCACCAGACCATGCTGCTCAACGAATACCGGCTCAACCCGCTCGATCCCAAGGCGCGCCAGTTCCTCGGCGCCGAGATGGAGAAATTCCTGTTCGGCGGCGGCGAGGCGCAACGCCCGGAAGGCTACGTCGCACCCGACGAGTCTTGACGTTCCGCCGCGCATCCGCTTAAATGCACGGCTCCACGCAATATGGCCGAGTAGCTCAGTTGGTAGAGCAGGGGATTGAAAATCCCGCCGTTGCTGAATGGGGTACCGTTAGAAAGTGCAACAGCATCAACAGGTTAGGCCATCCGCTCGGGTGGCCTTTTTCGTTTGCGGCCCCCACTCGGCCCCCTCGGTCACCTCGAAGGCGGCCCCCGCTCCCCGGCTCGATTTGCACGCGAATGCTGCGGCCCCCTATCCTCAGACATGGCCAAAAGATCCCTCGCCGAACTCACCGCTGACCCCTTCCTTCGCTCACTGGAAGGTCGCGACGACGCCCAGCAATTGACGATTGAACAGGCCGCCGGTTTCCTCTCCCGCTCGGTCACTTCGCTCGCCGAGTGGCGCGCCGCAGGCAAGCGTCCCCCGGGCTGGACTGACGATGGCATCGTGCGCTATCCACTGGGCGAACTGCGTCGGTATTCGCGCGAGCAATTGGAAGCGACGGCCGTGGCCATTCCCCCGGCTCCGGCGCCTGCTTCCCCGACGGCCCCCACCACGGCCGCGGAGAAGGTTCGCCAGATCGCCGGCAAGGATGCGGTGCGGATCTTTGGATTTGACGACGAAAGGTTGCGCGCTGGCCAGGCTCGCGGTGGGGTCAATCAGACCTCGACCGCAGCGTTCCTGTCCGTTGGCGCACCCGACGACGAGTGGGTTTTTCTCAATGTGCCTTCGCCCACCCCTGGCAACCCGTTGCGCCGGCCCGTGGACCTGATCGCCACCCTCGACATGGACCCGGACACGCTCGCCGATGCGACGTGCCAGCAAATGTCGCTCAGTGCGTATGCGGAAGCCTTGGCCGCGTTCCTGCACGCGGAGGTGACCGCTCAGCGTGCCGAAGAGGCCGCCTTGCGTGCGGCCCGTGCGGGCAAACTCCCGCCGCGTGATGAGGACACGCCGGTGCGCGCACCTCGGCCCAAGGCCTGAGGCGGTTTCACGGGTTCGGCCAAAGCGGCCCGAACCGTGCCCGCCCTTCCTCCTCGCTGATCGTGTAGCCGTCCGGCCCGAGCACACCCATTTCATCGAGCGTGATGGTGAAAGCCAGGCTGCACGCATCGCAGCCACACCGCCCGGAGCAATACGGCACGGAACAGGTGTCCAGGCACGTGCACGGCAGTCTCTCGCCGTCGTTCACGAAGACGTAGCCACCGGTGTGCGGCCAGCGCCGCTTTCCCGCGTCGGTGGGTTGGGGTTCTTGCGTCATGACACGGTCCTCAATTCGTTCCAGCGCGTGGTGTAGCACGGGGACAGGTTACCGCGCTGCATCGTCCAGGCGCGGTCAGCCTTCACCCCAGCGCTGCCGATGCCCATCGACCCGCGGCCCCACTTCCCGTTCGCTTTATCGAGCACCCCCATCAGCTTCTCGCGGCGTGCGTCGAGCTCCGGCGGCGTGGCGTCGAACAGCGAGCCTTGGTGAAGCGCGCGGGGCCGCAAGTCCATCAGCATCACGCCCAGCTTGATGTAGCGGTAGCCGGGCCGGTGGATGGACCGCAGCACGCTCATCGCCCAGGCCGTGAGCATCGCGGTGTCGTCGCTGTGCTCGGTCATCTTGATCGTGCGCGTGGGCCAGTATTGCGGATCTTGCGGGCGGAACTGGTTGGTTTGAATCCAGACGCCCACCACCCCCGCGGTGCTCTGCTGGTGGCGCAATTTCTCCGCCGCCCGGCCCATGTGGAGGCGCAGGGGTTCGGCCAGGTCGGCGATGGTGTAGAGCGGACCGCCGAACGATCGGCTGGCGATGATTTGCTGCTTGGCCGGTGGTGCCATCTCGAAATCAATGCATGAAATCCCGCGCAGTTCGTTGACCGTGCGCTCCACCACCACGCCGAACCGCTCGCGGATCCGATTGGGGTCGCACGCCGCCAGGTCCGCCACGGTGTTCACGCCGCGCAACATCAGCTGCTTGGCGATCTGCCTTCCCACGCCCCACACCTCCCGCACCTCGATGCCTTTCATCACGCCCCGCCGCTCGGCTTCGGTCAACGCCGTGAGGTCGCACACCCCACCCCATGGGGCTTGCTTCTTCGCCACGTGGTTGGCCAATTTGGCCAGCGTCTTCGATGCGCCAAATCCCACGCACACCGGCAGCCCGGTCCACCGCCGAACCCGCTCCTTGATCGCCTGTCCTGTGGTCGTCAAGTCCAGCTGCGGCTGGTGGGTGAAG
Source organism: Frateuria sp. Soil773 (assembly GCF_001428405.1). Classification (GTDB taxonomy): domain Bacteria; phylum Pseudomonadota; class Gammaproteobacteria; order Xanthomonadales; family Rhodanobacteraceae; genus LMSL01. The sequence goes on along the minus strand of NZ_LMSL01000034.1, from coordinate 125,955 downwards.
TCGAGGAAACTCTCGTCGATCGAATAAACCTCTTGGTCCTCTGCCGGCACGTAGTGGCCCAACACGCTCATGAAGCGCCGCGACAGATCGCCATAAAGCGTGTAATTGGAGGAAAAGCACACGATGCCCTGGCGCTCCGCTTGCTCCTTCAACTGGAACCAGGGCACGCCCATCTGGACGCCCAGGCGCTTCACCAGGGCGTCGCGAGCGACCACGCACCCGTCGTTGTTCGACAGGACCACCAGCGGGGTGTGTTCCAGATCGGGGCGGAACACCCGTTCGCATGAGCAATAAAACGAATTCGCATCGACCAGGGCGATGCGCCGGGGCTCCGGTTTCATGGCTGCGGTGGCACCACGGTCAGGATCCGAGTGGTCGCCGCGTTCGGCTCCGGGTTGTAGGTGGCTGTGATGTCGCCCCTCCCATCCAGCCCAGCGCTCTGGTCGAGTTGCAGGTAGAGATACGGCACCACGGTGCTCGCGTCTTGCAGGATCTGCACGGGACTTTTCTCCATCAATCGGGGAATCTGGCCCGCCAGGTTGTGCCACGGCGTCAGGTCAAATCGACCACCGTCTCGGATTTGCGCCACATCATCGGGATGCGTGACTCCGATCGCCGAGATGTCGGCGGTGCCGAGTGAAAAAGTGTGGAACGTCTTGTTGTTGAATGCGTGTGCGAGCACATCACGGTCGTAGGTTGGATGGAACTGTGTCATGTGTTTCTCCTTGGTTTGACCCTTTTATTTATACGTTTCAAATCCGTGTGAAATGCGGAGGTTTCATCGACCGCCTCGGCGAAACTGCCGCAAGCAATTCGTGACCACGCCCCAGATTTCGAGGGTGTCCCCTTCTTCCAGGATGATCGGCTTGAAATGCGGGTTTTCGGGCAACAGGGCGAGTTTCCCATCGACCCGCCCCAAGCGCTTGATGGTCAGGTCGTTGTTCATGACGGCCACCACCACATCGCCCTGCACGGGCGACAGCGAGCGATCGACGACGATGCGGTCGCCGTCGAAGATGCCGGCCTGCATCATCGACCAGCCGGCCACGCGCAGCACGAAGGTGCAGGCTTCGTGCCCTTTGACGATCAACTCCGCATTCAAATCGACGGTGTCGTCGAGGTAATCGTCGGCCGGCGACGGCCAACCGGCTTGAACGCCATGGGCGAAAGCCGTGAGGCCCAGCGACACCGGGTGGCGCTCCACCGGCCGTGGGTGCTCGGCCGTGGCCGGCTGCCGATACGCATCGAGGTAGGCGACCACGGTTTCGACCTGGCTTTCAGGCACACGCAACTGGCGGGTGGGCTCGCCGTAAAGGCCGCCGGAGCCTGGTTTGCGGCCGGCGCCGGGGCGGAAACCGCCGTGTTCGGAGGGTGTCATGGGAAGGCATCTTGATTACTGAACAGAAATCAAGATTACCACCGGCGGGGTCTCACGCGTTGAGAGCGTGATCCGTATGATGGGCCATCAACCTGGGGCGCCAACGATGAACCTGACACTGGACGAACGCGCGTCCTTGCTCGAAGCGGCGGCCGCAGAAGCCCGCGACTGGGCCAGGCGTCGAGCGGGCACGCCCCAAGGTGAGGCCTTGGCCCAGGAAGCGGAGGCGTTGAGCGTGCAAGCCGCGATCGCCCGCGGCAAAGGGCTCCGATCAAGTCTGCCTGAGGCGGTGGTGGAACGGCCGCCGCGGCGGCTCGACAAGCCGCGCAGGTTATAGCTCGATCGGCGCCACCAGCTGCTCCCCTTGGCTTTTTGGGGAGCTGACCGCCTTGGTCACGGGGTGATACGTCAGCTCAGCTTCCGGCACCTCGGCCAGCAGCGCGGCCGCCTCCTCCGGCGTGCCGTCGAGCCACGGCTCCCACATCGATGGCGGCAGGATCACCGGTTGGCGGTCGTGCACGTCGCCGGACACCTTTCCCGGCTCGCCTGTGATGATCGTGAAGGTTTTGATCCACTCCGCCTCCGGATCGTTCTTGTCCTTCCACGCTTCCCACAACCCGGCGAACAGCAGCAGGGAATGGTTGGGCGGATAGATGAACCACGGTTGCTTGTGCCCGGGTTCGCCGGTCCACTCGTAGTAACCGGTGGCCGGGACCAACGCACGGCGCTTCTTGAACGCGGCCCGAAACATCGGCTTTTCCTGCACCGTTTCTTGCCGCGCATTGATCGCGTGGGCGCCCATTTTCAGGTCCTTCGCCCAGACAGGCACGAGGCCCCAGCGCAACCCTTTCATCTCTACCCCATCATCGCTCCGCGCGATCACGGGCTGAATCTGGGTGGGGCAAATGTTGTAAGCGGGTTCCCGCTGCATCAGCTGGTCCACCAGGAGCGGATTGAGCTGATCCAGCGCCTCACGCTCTTCGGGAGTGAATTCAATCTCCAACTGCCGCGCGTAGCGTCCGCACATGGCTCACCTCGCCTTTCCGTTGGCCGCCAGCATCGCATTGATCTGTTCCAGCGCCCACTCGAAGTCATCGGGGCCGGCGTCATCAAGGATGAAGTCCGAAGCACCGGCAAAATTCGACCAGAAATCGCCCTCGTCCGTGTGTTCGCGCACCAGCGCTGGCACCTGTTCGCGCAAGGTGTCCAGCAGGGCTTGGAGTTCTTCGCGTGTTTTGGCCATGGTTTGTCCTCGACTTGATGCCCGAAGCGTGCCCGAAAGGCCGTCAACAGTGTGCGAGCACCGGGAATATCGGTTTGTTTCCAGTCCGCCGAATCCGGGTGTAGGCTTCGAGTCTGGAAGGGGCACAAGGAGAGGGTCATGGGGAACCGTCGCGTGGGCCAGTGGCTCTGCTGCTTGCTGGCGTTGTTCTACATTGCGGGCGCGCACGCCGGCAAGGTCACTTACATCTACACCGACCCGCAAGGCACGCCTTTGGCGGAAGCCGACGCGAACGGGAACATCACCGCACGGTTCGACTATTCGCCTTACGGCACGTCCGTGGCGAGCATGAGCGCGCCGCCGAATGGCCCCGGCTACACGGGCCATGTGAATGACCCGGAGACGGGTCTGGTCTACATGCAAGCCCGGTATTACGACCCTTCAACCGGTCGTTTCCTGAGCGTGGATCCCAATCCGCCAGCCGCTGGCAACGCGTTCAACTTCAACCGCTACGTTTACGCAAACAACAATCCCGTGGTCAACATCGACCCGGACGGTCGCGAAACGGGCATCGCCTTCCATTCCGAATTCGTGATGATGGGCGGCAAGGCGCAAACCTACACCTCGCCCAACGATCCGGTGGGGCCGGCCATCCAGGCCGGTTTCAGCATGTTGCCGGTGATCGGCGATGGCATGAACATCGCCAATGCGTTTGCGAATCCATCGGCCGTCAACATTTCAGCGGCCGTGGTGGGCATCGTCCCGGTCGTGGGTGGGGCGGCCGCCGATGGCATCCGCGGGGCCGCGGCTGTGGACCGCGCAGGCGCCATTGCCGGCACGATGAGCGCCCGCACTCAGCGGGCGGTGACCATTGCCGTGACGGAAACCAAGGAAGGCACCCGCGTCGTGTCATCGAGCGAAGGCGCATTGCGTCCGGCCGCTCGGGCGGCGCTCGGCCAAGGGGAAGTGGCCGCCAAAGGTGTGGCGGGCACCCACGCCGAAGTCAATGGAATCAACGCGGCTCGTGAAATGGGTTTGACCCCAACCGGCACCGCCGCCAGCCGGCCGATTTGTCCCTCGTGCGCTCAGACAATGGAACAGCAAGGCGTGAAACCCTTGTCACCCCTGAAACAGTGACGTATCTATTCTCCATGGCCCACTCGTTTGATCTGAACCCGTTGCTCGCCGACTTGAAGGCGCTGGACCCCACGCGCCAGCTGGCTTTCGGCGTGTGCGTGTTGGAGCGCGCCCTTCCGGCCTTCTTCCAGTTTCAATCGGACACCGGTTGCCTGGGCGGCGGCGTGTTGCGGGCGGCGCTCGCGCAGGCTTGGGCCGCGCTGGAACAGGGCGCGGCGCCCCCCGCATTCGTCTCGGTTGCCGCCTGCGAAACCGTCTTGCCGGATTCGGAAGATCACGCCTCCCCCTTCGCCTCCGCGGCGATCGACACGGTCAACATCGCGTGTTGCGTGCTCGCCTTCCTCGAAGACCAGGACGTGCAGCAACTGGTGGAGGCCGTGGAAGCCCGCCGCGACACCCTGGACTTGTTCGTGCAGCGCACCCTGGACCTGGACCCAGCCGACCGAAATTTTGAGGCCACGATCGCGGCCCATCCGCTCATGCAAAAAGAGCTGGGTTTCCTGCATGACGATCTGGCGTTCCTGCAAGCCACGAAAGGTCCGGCGGTGTGGCGGGCCACGCTGGATCACGTCCGCGCCGCCCCATGGCCCCGCCAGCTGGGTGGATGACACGGCGTCAGAAACGGATGACGCACGCCGAGTCCGGATCTGATTGGGATCTGATTGGCAAAAGTCGTCCGCCCATGCACACTGGAAACCGTTGGGAAGTCAGGTCCGCAAGGAAGCCGATGCACCAACCGAGCCGCCGCGAGGCGGCTCGTTCATTTGTGCTTCTTCCCCACCCCAGCGTTTTTGCTCTTGCTCGGCTTTCCGGCCACCGGCGTCAACTGGCTTTCGATCAGATCGGCCCACTCGCGCAAGTCCGCGTCGCACGCTCGGACCCAATCCATCAGCTGCAAGCCATCGAGGCGCACGGCGCCCCGCTCGGCGGCGCTCACATACGTTTGCGAGCGGCCCAGGCGCTGGGCGAAATCGGTCTGGTTGAGTTCCGTGCGCTCGCGCAACGTGCGCAACACGCCCAGAAACACCTGCAATTCGGGCCGGTAGAGCGATTTTTGCGCGGCCGGTGCGCGGGGTTTTGGAGCCATGGCCTGCACCACATCAAGGAAGGCCTTGACGTTAAACGGGAAAGGCGAAAAGGCCGGCCTACGTTACCCGTTTAGTCGAGGTTGTGTTATCGCCCGGTGAAAATCGGTAACCTGAACCCGCCAGGGAGGGTGCGGGCGCCTTGGCCGTGGTGCTTGGCCCGCGTCCAACAGGGGATCCCGATGAAACAACTATCCATCATGGCCAGCGCGCTGGTGTTCGCGGTGTGTGCTTCGACCGTGCACGCCCAGCAGTCCGGCGTGGCCGGCTTCTTCCACCGCGCCGGTGCGGCACTGAAAACGGGGGCCAGCCAGGTGCTTGGCCACCCCAATGCGGCTGGCGGTGGCGCCACCACCACGGGCGCCACTTTCCGCCCAATCACCCCGGCATCAGGCGGTCAGTTCCAGGGCTTGTTCGACACTTGGCACTCGGGGGATGCGTGGCCGCGGGCCTCGGTCTACTTCACCCGCTGGGGCCCGTCCCTGCCGTGTTGGACCGCCCGCGCCACGATCTGGCGTTCGGCGCGGTCGTCGCATGTCGAGACCTTCCAAGTCTGCAACGCCCCGCTCTACATCAAAGACGATATGGGCGGCTCGATGCAGCTGAGCGCCACGCACTCCGCGTCCAGCGTGACGGTGCAAATGGACACCGCGCAAAACATCCAGGGCATCACCCACGCGGACACGTCCAACACGCGCAACGCCGGTCCCAATCCGCCGCACATGCTTTTTGCCTTGAATTTCGGCGCGGAGGGCCCGGCCCTCATGCCGCAATATCATGAAATTCTGCTGCGCGTGATGTATGCCGCGGGTTTCGAGGACGCCACGACGAAGGGCATCAGCAACACCGGTGGCAAGGTCTTGTGGGTGCAAGGCTTCGATCCTGCTGGCAAGTCGAACTGAGGCCTTGACATGGAAGTCCTCATTCCCGTCCTGCTGGCCCTCGGTCTCTTCTGCGGTGGCGTGTGGGCCATCAACCGCTTCGGGGCCGGTCAGCCCAAGGCGCCGCCGCTGCACGTCACGGAAGACAACGGGTGGACCGTCATCGTCGCCACCCCGGCCCCGCTGCCCAAGCGGCTCACCGCCATTTCTGTCGTCTTCGCCACCGGCTTGGCCGTGGTGGTGTGGGTCGCTTTCATGATCCGCCAAGCCAAACCTGTGGGCGCGACGCTGGCGGCGATGGGGGTTTGGCTCACGCTGGGGATCGTCATTCGCCGCCTGTGGCAGACGTATCACGACCACCGTCGTCAGGTGGTCCACCAACCGCTTTCGGTGTGTTCCCGTGGCATCCGTCTGGGCGCCACGATGGTTCCGCGCGATCGGATCTACGCCATCGTGCGTCGCAACGCCCAGGATGGCCGCGTGGTTGTGGTCACAGGCCACGGTGTGGCGGCGGGCGTCAGTCAAATGACCGCGGGCACCCTCGCGCTCCTGACCCAGATTTCGCACACGGTGGAGGTGGAGCACGACGGCACTCGCACGGTGCTCGCGGGTGGCCTGACCGACGCACAAGCGCACGCGGTGGCCGCCGAGCTCACGAAGCGGTTGCCCGGCTTCCACTGACCGCAACCCAAGCAAGCAATGGAAATCCAGGCCGCCTCAGCGCGGCCTTTTTCATTTTCGCGTGCGCACCTTGACGGTTCGAAGATTTTTGAGAGGTTGAAGGCAACTCCTGATTTCCTTTCCTCATCGAGACCTCTCCCCATGCGCACCCGCCCACTCGCCCTTTCCCTGGCCCTCGCTTTGGCGGTGGGCTTGTCCGCCTCGCCCACCCCGGTGCGTGCGGATCCCGCCGTGACGGCTGAATGTCCCTATGTCTTCCTGTGTGTGGGCACCCAGCCTGCACAACCCGCCTCGATCACGGATCAGTCCACCGCCGTCGCGTTCGGGAACAGTGCGACCGCCGCGCTGGATGGTTGGGCCTTCGGCAACCTGGCGCAGGCCACCGGCCAGTTCTCGCTGGCCTGGGGTCAGCAGGCAACGGCCACCGGTGATTACAGCTTGGCCTTCGGTAACGCCTCCAACGCCCCGGGCCTGGGTGCCATTGCGTTGAACGGCAACGCCAAATCGGATTACTCGATCGCCATCTCTGGCCAGGCCGGGTTCGGCAACGACCCCACGCAGAACACCAAGGCGATCGCGATCGGTGGCACGGCGTTCAGTGCCAACACCATTGCCATCGGTGGCACGGCCTACGAGGCCAACGGCACCGCCGTGGGCACTGGCGCCTTTGCTGGCAGCTTGGCGAACAACGGGTCGGCGCCCAACGCTTCGGCCTTCGGTTACCAGGCTTTCGCCATGGCCCCCAACAGCGTGGCCCTCGGCGCGAACACGCAAAACAGCGAAGCGAACACCGTGGCCGTCGGCAACCGGCGCATCACGCAGGTGACGGCCGGCACGAACCCGCTCGATGCCGTGAACGTGCAGCAATTGAACAGCGCCATTGCAGGCCTGCCCACCGGGGGCACCAGTGATCCGATCACTTGGATCGCCGCCACCGACACCTCGGCGCCGGCCACCGTCAACGGCGACACGAGCGCATTCCGCGGCCAGGTGGCCGTGGGCCCGAACGCGGTAGCTGGAAATGCCTCCGGCGGGGTCTACAACTCAGCCTTCGGCTACGGCGCGAACGCCGGCCTTAACAGCACCGTGGGTCAGACCACGGCGGTGGGTGCCCTGAGCAATGCGCAAGCGGACAACAGTTCCACCTTTGGCGTGGGCGCCACCACCGGCACGGATGCGGTGAACAGCACCGCCATCGGCGCATGGACCTCCACCAATCGAGCCAACACAACGGCCTTCGGCAACCGCACGCTCTCCCAAGTGACCGCCGGCACGCAATTCGACGATGCCGCCACCGTGGGCCAGGTGCAGGACCAGGCCGCTTCGTTGGGCGGCGGAGCCGGCTACAACGCGGGCGTGTTCACCACGCCAACCTACTCGCTGGCGAGCGGCGTCCCAGCTTCCTTCCACACGGTGGGCGACGCGCTCAACTATCTGGACACGTCCATGACCGCGGGCTGGTCCGCGATGTCCAGCTGGTTGGGAGGCGGGGCCGTGTTCAACAACGGCACGTTCTACCCGCCGACATATAGCCTGGGCGGCAACACGTATCACGACGTGGGCTCGGCCCTGAGCGGCCTGCAAACCCAGATCACCAACATCAACACGTCGGGTGGCACGCCCACACCGCCCCCTGCGTGGCTGGCTTCGGATGATCCGAACACGCCGGCCTCGGCCAATGGCTGGGGCGCCACTGCGGTGGGTGCAAATGCGAAGACGGGCATGGCCGGTGGCTCGTATGGCGGGAACACCGCTGTGGGCGCCGATGCCTCCGCGGGCACTGTGGCGGATGCCGATGGGGTGAGCGGCCAGGCCACCGCGGTGGGTGCGGGTGCCGCCGCCGATGCGCCGGGCAGCACTGTCCTGGGCCAAGGAGCCTCGGCCACCGTGAACGCCACTGGCTCCGTGGCGCTCGGCCAGTTCACCAGCACCGATCGTGCGAACACGGTTGCGGTGGGCAACCGCACCGTCAGCCAGATGGCGAACGGGGTGCAGTTGCAGGACGGCGTGACCGTGAATCAGATCAATCAGGTGATGGCCGGCTTCGGCGGTGGCGCCAGTTTCCTCGGCGGGGTTTACACCGCGCCTCAGTTCATCCTGACCGCTCCCGGTGCGGCGGGCACTTACTCGGACACGAACAGCGCGCTGCTGGCCCTGGACAACGGGCTGAACGCGGTGAACACCCGCGTGGACAACTTGCCGCCTTCGGGCACCGGTCCGGCCGGGCCGCAAGGGCCGACGGGTCCCACCGGGCCGCAAGGCCCGAAGGGCGATCCGGGTGCGCCTGGTAAAGACGGGACTGGCACGGGCACCGATGCGTTGGCCGTGCACTACGACAACGGCACCCAGTCCACGGTCACCCTGGCCGGCACCGACGGCACCACGATCAGCAACGTCAAAGCCGGCGTCGCGGATGATGACGCGGCCAACGTGGGCCAGGTGTCCGCGCAGGTGGAACAGGCCATTGCCACGGCCAAGTCGTATGCGGATGCCGGGGACCGGCAAACCTTGCAGTCCGCCAACACCTACACCGACTGGCGTTTCTCACAACTCAACGATCGGTTCTCGCGCACCCAAGCGCTGGGCACTGCTCAGACGCAAATGGTCGCGACGTTCGCCGGTGCGGATCCGTCCGCCCACAACCGCATTGCCGCGGGCACCGGGTTTGCGGGTGGCACCTCCGCAGTGAGCGTGGGCTACCAGCATGTGACGGACAAGGGTGTGGCCTGGAACGTGGGCGGCGCGATCGCCGGTCGCGAACGGACCATCGGCGCCGGTGTCGGGTATTCGTGGTGAACGCCGCCGCCGCTTATTTCGACTTCCTCACGCGAGAGTTGGGCGACCCCGACTCACGCCTGGCGAACCCTTCGCCTGAGGATCTGGAAGTCGATGCGGTGGGTGAGTTCACCAGATGAAGAGAGGCCGCCGAAAGGCGGCTTCCTTTTTTGGGTTTGCACCTTGACAGTTCTGGGCGATTTGAGAGGCTGGTGGTAGGAGATAAGTTGTTTGTCGGGTCAGACCTCTGGGCTGGCTTGGGTGTTGGAAGGCTCGTTCTTGTTGCGTCGCTCTGGAAAAGTTCAACAACAGGTTCGAGTTAGTGGACGTTAGCGGTGGTGTTTCTTCTGGCGCTTCGCCTGGGGCTGCTTCTTTTGTCCCAGGCGGGCGACCAGAAGAGCGGGGATCAGTCTCTCCATTTAGCAGCCGCCTCCGGGCGGCTTCTTTTTTGAGGTTATGACCTTGACAGTCTTAGGTCTTTTGAGAAGTTGGAGGTGTCCCGACCAAACAGGCCATCGCCGTGCTCTCTCTCTCTGCCTTCGACCGCACCACCGCCAAACTCTTCGTCGCCGCGTTTTTCGTCTTGGGCGGCTTGAAATGCATCGACCTGCACGCCCAGGAAGCGTCCACCGATTCGAACACGCCGGCATTCGCCAATGACTACCAGCTGCCAGATGGCGACAGTTGGTTCAGTGGTTGGGGAGCAACCGTCGGCCCATCTGTTCAATTCCCCCTCACTGTCGAGAGTGAATACGCTCGCGGACCCCACAACGTGCAACCCACGACTCTGCCCACCCTGCGCTATTCATGGCTGCACCGTCGCGTCCAAGTCAGCGGTGTCGTGTTCGCCGAAGGCCAGACTCTGCCTCGCGCCAAAGTGGACGTGGTCGTGGTGCTCGAGGGCGGCTTCTCACGCCACGAAACCGTGTCAACGGACGGCAACGGCGCGTATGCCGCCACGATCCAGGCGCCCAGCCGAATCGCATCGGTGAGCGTGAACGCTCGCAATGTCTGCTCCACCGGTGACGACAAAGATTGCCTCGACACGATCGCCTTGGGCCTGAGCGGCGTCGCCCTCTCGCACTCCACGCCCACCGCCGAAACCACGCAAAACGTGGACGAAGCCGTGGACGCCACCACCCTTTTCTAATCTCCGGAGCCTTCCATGCGCGCTTCTGCTCTTCCCCTCCTTGCTCTCCTCGCCCTGCCGCTTTGCGCTTCGGCCTCAACCCTGCCCAACACCAGCGGACAGGTCTACACGAGCCGCAGCGCCTTGACGGCTCAACAGGCTTCCCTCGCCCGCGTCGTCGCGATCCGCCCCGTGCAGATCCAAGTGCAGCCCAACGGCCATACCTCGGTTTTTGTGGGCACGGCGATCGGCGCGGCCACGGGCTATGCCGTCACGCGTAAATCGAGTGGCAGCTTTCGCGGGCTGGGCACCATTGTTGGGGGTGCGGCCGGGGCCGCGATTGGCAATGGGATCAGTAACCGGCCACGCGTCCATGAAGGCGTCCAGATCTTCGTGCAAACCACGGCAGCGAATGGCCGTCCAAACCCGAACCTGACCAGCGTCGTCCAGGACGCCGACCAGGACATTCGGGTGGGCCAGGACGTGCTGCTCATCCGCTCGCGTGATGGGTTGAGCGTGGCACCCGTGAATGCGGGGGTGCAGTGATGAAAGCGCTGATCTTCGCCGCCACCCTCGCCCTGGCCGCCTCGCCCGCTTTTGCTTCGGACACCACCCGCGCGGCCCAGGTGGTGGCCTCCGTCGCCCAGCAAATCCGCCTGAACCACAAGGGCAACTACGCCGATCTGAACCCGCCGCAAGGCACGGTCATGTTGCCATGGGGAGAACTCACCGCCTTCTCGGGTCCGTATCCGGATACGCACTCGTTCAAGAACTTCGCGCTCCACATCGACGGCGTGCCGCAAGCGGATTGCGTGGCCTTCGTCTCGACGGCTGCGCCGGATTTCGATGACGTTTGGATGGCCGCTGCCGGCCCCACCGCCGTGGGCGGCTCCGTCTTCCGCCACGGCCACCTCGACCGTTCCGCTCTCGACCACGCGTGCCGCGCGCATGACCGCGTGGGCGTGGAATTCATCACCCACTGACCCCTCGGACCCATCATGACCACCCTCACCCTCTCCCCCATGTTCCCTCGCGTGCGCATGAAGCGCCGCAGCCGCGCTTTCGGCTTGCTCGAAGTCATCCTGGTGTTCGCCATCGTGATCGGCGCGGCCGCGGTGACGTTCACCGTGTTCTCGTCGGCCAGCGCTTCCAGCGGGGCCGCGAAAACGGCCGATCAGTTGAACCTCTTGGCTGCGAACTTGCGCGCGAGCCCCTTCGGCCTTGCTCATGACTACACCGGCTTGTCGAATGATTCCGCGTTGAAGGGGGCGATCTTTCCGGCGAACCTGCTTGTCGACGGTAAACCAAATACCGACTACGGCTTGATCCAAACGGCTCCTTGGTATAAGTCCAAAGCGCAATTCGACATCAACATCAACAACATTCCGCAGGCCGGCGCGGAGTGCACCAAGCTCCTCATGGCGCTTGGCAACTCAGGCTATGACGACGTCATCGTGGGGGACTCGGATCCTGGCTTCATGGGCGGCGACTCCATCCTGACCGGTGGGAAACTGGACATGTCGAAGGTGACCTTCTGGTGCAGCGGTGATAACACCCCAAGCGGCCCCAGCGTGGGCGTGGACATCATCGGTCACTGACGATCCGGCTCCTGAACGCCCCTTCTTGCCATCGACACTTCGCCCGTTGTCGATGGTAAGACAGGCATCGAGACCTTCAACCCTGCGGAGTGCACACCATGAACATCGGTCAAATTCTCGACGAGGAAAGCATCTGGATGAGTTTCTGGCGGCGCCACCGCACGCAGGTGGCCGTGCGCGAGGACCTGATCCGGCGTGATCGGAATCGGCGTGATGAAGCGGAGGACTATGAGCGTCAGCGCATCGCGGTCGCCGAGGACCACGCGCGCATCATGAATACGATAGAGGCGAGGAAGGCGGCTGAAACGCGCCAAGTCCTGGCCGCCCGGCGTGCGGAGCTGGACGCCTTACGGTCGTGGCGAGCGACCACGAACGATCGACGGGACTACTGAGCGACTGCCGGAGTAAATGAGGGCGGTAGATAAAAGAAAAGGGCCGCTGTTGCGGCCCTTGTCGTTTCAATGAGCCTACAAACCCATCCCGCGGCCATCGTTCCGCCTCGGCCGAAAGCCCTCCCCGCCATCTTGGAGCACTGGCATGGTTTGCCTGACGCCGGGTGTTTCCCGGCCGGGATCATGCAATTCAGGCATGGATTGACGGGGTGCAGGCGGACTGACGCTTTGCTCGTATTCCAGCATGTTGTTGAAAGGGAATCGCTGCTGCTGCATGTATTCAGCAGCGGTGCGCCCTTCCTGATCGCGGACAGCAGGATCGACACCTTTGGCGAGCAAGGTCTGGGCGTGCGCCGCGTGATCATTCATTTCGGTCTCCCAATGCTGATCCCAGATTTCCTTGGTGGGCCACCTGTTCTGCCCAGCACGCCAGGCCGCTGCCATGACATCTGACAAGGCATGCAATGCTGTTTGACCGCGTTCATTCACTGCGTGCGGATCCGCCCCGGTCTGCAACAGCGCAGTGGCCACATCCGATGTCCGGGCCGTGTGCAATGGGGTGTTGCCTTCTTGGTTCCGCGCGTTGGGATCGGCGCCACCTCGAAAGATAGCTACCGCCACATAGGGGTTTTCAACTCGGTGAAGTGGGCGATCTTTTGTGTATTGGATTTCACCATTGGGATCCGCACCCGCCGCCATCAGCAGGTTGGCGACCTCGACGGTTTTGGCCGAGTGAAGTGGCGGCACGGGCGGTGGGGTGAGGTTTGTGTATTCTTGCTTGGGGTTCACCTCAGCCCCCGCTTCCAGGAGTGCCTTGGTCATTTCGGCCGAGGCGCCATTCAGTAATGTCACGCGTTCCGTATCGCGGGTGTTGCTGTAAGAAAAGACATGGTTGACGTCGTTGCTGAATCCCATGGTGGTATCGCTTCCATGCAAGGGTTTAAGCAGACCAAATTGCCCCTCCAACGCTTCCGTCGTGGGCTGTGCCAGATATTTCTTCAAGTCTTCCAAGGTTTGCACACCATCGTGCGTGAAACCCCGCATCAAGTTGTATTTCTCCGCAATGGGATCAAGTGCAGCCCCTTCATCGAGGGGCACATTCCACGTCTTGTCCGAACCTTGAAAGGTCCGTCCAGGGATGGCTTTGATCTCGGAAACAAGATCCGGGTTGTAAGACGCATGGATGGAAAAGTGATCGCGGTGCCGCACGATAAAATCGGACATGGGTAGCGCTCCTGGGTCGTTGTCCCGGCGGATGCGGAACGGTCCCCGCCTGGGCGGGGGATGAAGCGCTCCATGCCTCACCCATGATCTTCTCAAAACTTCGCTTGCCGTCAACCCACGCCACTCAAAAAAGCACGGCCACGTCAAGGTGTTGGTTAAGCGACACTCCGCTTTTCCCTGTTTTTGCCATGAAACAAGGCCCCGAAAGGGGCCTTTGCTTTGGCTAGGGTGGTGCGGGCTCACAAGAGCCCGCGTGCGGCAAAGCTGGTGCATTCTTGGCCGGCGCTGACGATCAGGTGATCCAGCACCCGGGTGCCCACCAGCGCCAAAGCGGCTTGCAGCTCTTTCGTGATCTGTTTGTCGGCCTGCGATTCGGTGGTCAGACCCGAAGGGTGGTTGTGCGAGAACACCACGGCTGACGCGTTGGCCCGAAGGGCGGCTTTGACGACTTCGCGGGGATGCACCGACGCTCCATCCACGGTGCCGGTGGCCAGGCGTTCCACGCCGATGACCCGGTGCCTGTTGTCCAGCCACACTGCGTCAAAGACTTCGTGCGCCAGGTGACCCAGGCGCATGCGCAAGAACTGCTCCATGTCGCGGGGGTTGCTGATCGTGGCTTCGCGGTAGAGCCGACGGGCCAGGATGTCTTCGGCGGCGGCCAGGATGTCTTCTTCGGTTTGCGGCCCGGTGCTCGGTGTCAGTGTGTAGTGGCCCAAAACGTCTCGTGCAAACATGGGGTGGCTCCTTCGGGGCTGGATTGCCCCGCGGGGAACCGGCGGCTCATCGGCACAAGGCCCTGACACCACAAAGCCAACGCGTGAGCGTGCAGCGGTGGGCGAAATGCAATGGCGCACCCGAAGGGTTGACCGGGACGGCCGTTGAGCCAACGTGACCCGCATCAGGGGTGAACCGGAACCGCAGGTGGCCTTCCACGCATGGGAGACGGGTTTGGGGTGCGGTCTCGACACCGGCTGTCGTCCGTCCAATCCTTGACAGCCCCATAGCCTTCATCGACCCTTGGTCCATGGTCATGTCTCCCCATCGCGCAGCCCAGCGGCGCGCCAAAATCGTCAAACTCTCCGCCGCCGGCACCTCCGGCTCCGACATCGCACGCCTTCTGGGCATCTCCCGCCAGCGCGTGGCGCAACTCAGGGACGCTGAACAGGTGGTCCGGTTCGATCCGCCCCATGTCGCCCGCCGCAAGGCGATCCCGGATCTGATCCGTCAAGGCTTGTGTGGCAGCGCCATGGCGCCTCACCTCGGTTGCAAACCGGAAGTCGTGCTCGCGGACATCCGGACGATGTCCGCGAAGGGGGAACTCTCCACACCCCTGCGCATGCAGCTGATTGCGAATCGCTCCCTGGCGATGAGCCAGGCCAAAATCCTGGCCGCGGAGGCGGCACGGAAGGCGAAGGGGAAGCGCGGGAAGCGGTGACCTGGCGCAGGCCGTGAGACGGGTCCACGGCTAGAATGGATGCTCAACAAATCAGGGGAAACAGGGATGACGAAGCGAGACCAGGTGCTGGAAGCCATTGGGGCGATCGGTCGCCCGTGCACCGTGAAGGAAATCACCGTGTGGCTGGAACGCCACCACCCGGGCAAGTGGACGGACGTGGCCAACAAGCTCTCGGTTTTGTCGATCAACGACACCAACCGGCATCACAACGATCGCGCCCGCCAGGACTTCACGCCGGATGCAGGTAACCCGAAGGACCTCCTGATCCGGGTGGGCGTTCGCGGTGGGCGGGACGTGCGGTATTGGTTTTACGACCACGCCACCGGTGGCCCGGCGCCCTATTCCGAAACGGCCGACCTGGGCTTGACCGGAGAGAAAGCCGCCGCACGCCTCGATCGCAATGCGCGGTATTGGCAAGTCCTGGAAGCGGTGCAGGCGCTGAGCCGGCCCAGCACGATCCGCGAAATCACGGACTGGCTGGAAGCGCATCATTCGGAAGTGCGGCACCCCGATGTGCGCCAGAACGCGGGGATGCTGACGGTCAACGAGCCGAACCGCCCCCACTTCGATGCAGGCCGCAAGAGTTACCGCACCGATCGCGGCCACCCGAAAGACGTGTTGTATCGCCGGGGCGATCAGACCACCGGGGTCACGTATGAGCTCTACGACGTGGCCCAGCATGGCGTCTGGGATTTGCGCCCGTCCGCCGAGGGCAAATGGGAAGCCGTGAAGCTGGACCTGGGACCGGCCGAACAGGCGCTGGCGGAAGCCCGCGCGGAGGTCTACGGGGATGCCCTGCCCGATTTCGCGAGCGAACCCGATGCGCGACGCTACGAAATGCGCGCCATCGCCTTACGCGAAGGGCAGCCGCAGTTCAAGGCGGCCTTGCTCGATGCGTATGGTCACCAGTGCGCCATCACCGGCTGCGGGGTCCTCGCAATCCTGGAAGGCGCGCACATCGTGCCGTATGCATCCGGTGGCGCGGCCTCGAACGTGGTGCCGAACGGCCTGCTCCTGCGCTCTGACATCCACACCTTGTTTGATCGTGGGTTGCTCTGGGTCGATGCCGATGGCTTCGTGCAAATCGGCCCTGATCTGGATGGTTCGGAATACGCACCTTTGCGTGGCCGCAAGTTGCGGTTACCCGCGCATCCGGCTGAGCACCCTCACCCAGATCACCTGGCTCACCATCGGGTGCACACCGCCCGGCAGCCTGCCTGAGCATGAGCGAGCAGGCTTACAGGGCTGCGGTGGACGCCGCCGTGGCCCGTTGGCGCCTGGATCGCCGGGGTGAGCCGCTGACGTGTCTGGCATTCGATGGGGCGTTGCCAGGCCGTTGCCACGAGAACGCGGCCGCCTACGTGACCAAGCATGGTGGTGAGGTTGTGCGGGGTTTCCTGGTGATGCACCCCGATGGCTGGCCCGAGGTGTGGGTCATGCCCCATTCCGTGGTGCGCACGGAAACCGGCCTGGTGGATGTCACGCTGCCTGCGGATCAGCTGCGGTGGCTCGGATTTTATCCGTTGCTCGATGCGATCGACGGCTTCGAGAAATTGGCTCAACGGTTCACGCGGGAGAGCCGGCCGATCGCTTTATAGTCGATTAGAGAGCAGCCCACTGAGCTGAGCGCGAGCTGTTCGAGGTCAACGGCCACGGCCTCGATCACGCGCTGGCATGATGGACTTGCTGATGTCGTTCAAGCGTTTCTCGATGGGAGCCAAAGTGGCCCGCCCAACGCCCAGGCCGCGGGCCATCGTGCCGACTTGCCGGGCAACCTGCACCATGGCTTCAATGATCTGCTTGGCCTCAGTTTGCTCAACACGGTAGTGGGGGGCGACTTTCAGCAGATCCTCTTGCGTTGGATCCTGCCCAGTGCCTTCGGCGAAAGTCATCGTGTGATAACCGCCCGGCCCGGTCATGTAGGTCAGATCATAGGCTGGGGAGATGTCCCACTCATTGTCCGCCCCCAGCACGAAAGCGAAGTTTTTGGCGTGGTCGTCCCGCACACTCATGGCCGCGTTGAACACGGCCCGCATATAGGCCTGTCGGTAGGCAGGTTCGGGCACCGCCAACTCGTCCATCGCTTCGGACACGTTGATGTAGTCCAAGCCGATCGCGCGATGGGAGAAATGCAGCAAGCCGCCCAAGGTGTGACAGAACACCCGCCCGTCCGGCTGCCGATCGAAACGCTCCGTGGCGAAGGCCGGTTTGCCATTGAGGTCCAGGAGCCGGCTGTCCATCACCTGCAACCCCGCGCTGCGGGCGCAGTCCATATAAACCTGTTCCATGAGCGGCGCATCTTCGGGCTCGTCGCGCGAGGCAAACTTGATCAGCCACGACCGCTGGCCAGGCGCCGGTGTCCCAGTGGTGACACGCGCCGTTTGAAACTTGGCATCGCAGTCCACCATGACCTTGGGACGCGCGCCCTGCGGGGAACTGCCGGCCCTGAGCAGTTCGTTGGAGACGTATTCAAGGTGGCCTTCGATCGTGGCCTCCATCTGCTCACCCAGCGTCTCCAACGCCATGACTTCACCGTGTTCGTCCTCGATCACGGGCGAGAAGGACAGCGAGCCCCAAGCCCGGTTGCCCAGGTAGGCCAGGCGAGTGGCCGGCGTGATGAGTTCGGGCCGGATGCCCAAACGCGCCAGGGCCTTGTCCATGAGATACAGGCCCCACCCGTCGGGCAACGCATCGTTGAGCAGGCCAGGGAGCCCTTGGTATTCAACCGGGAGATCGCGATCGTCGCGGCTGCTCCACACCCCGCCCCACACCGGCATCATGATCGGAGAAAGGTCCAGATCTATGCGTTGAGCCTCTGCGCTCCACTCAAAATATGTTGTTCCCGTGGCCACTTCGTAGTTGAGCCGCCCGACGTTGACTGGCTCGGCCAGGTGCTCAGTCACGACGTCCAATTGATGGACAGGGCTGTTCAGCCATTCCTTGGAGAGGTTCATGGTTTCGGCCGCACCCGTTTGATTTTTAAGTCCGGCGCTGCACTCGTTTTAAGTTCGAGGAAGCGCTCATGTGCGCGCAGGTGAGGAAAATTCGGGGAATCCAGCATCTGTAAAAAGTCCCCACCGTGACCGAGCGCCAACAGGACGCGGAGCAGGCTTTCATAGGAAATGGCTTCGCCCTTCTCCGCCGATTTGATGGTCTGCACGGACACACCGGCCTGTTTGGCCAGGTCGGACTGACGCAAATCAAAGGCGATCCGCTGACGCCGCACCCGTGCACCGACGGCCAGCGGAAATTCCTCGATGGACACGGCTTGCCGGCGTCGAGAGGAAACCAGATCGTTGAGCGTTTTCATGGAGATGCGTCCCGCGAAAGCCCTAAGGGGTGTCTTATGATACCTTATTTAAGGTATCTCTTGGGGCTCTTTATCGACTATTTTGGCTCCGATTAGACAGTGATGCCATCAGCACCGACTCCGCTTGCGGTCCTGCCTGGGCTGCACCTGGCCATCCGCGTCTTCGACAACTGGCAAGGGCCCGTCGCACGGCCAGTGACATGTCCTGGGTCTTCAAGAAGTCCTGGACCACCTGCTCCGACATGCGGGTGTCCGTGTGGAAATCGGGGGCTCGCGGCATCATCTCGCCCAGGATGGGGCGATAAGGCTTAGCTGCTACTCGCTCGGCTTCGCCCGCCCTTTGCCCTTCGAGATAGGCCGGATCCACCGCATCCATTTCGTCTTCGATGTGGAATCGACGCCGCACCGAGGCGAACAACGCCGCGACATCAACGCGTTCGGGCTCCTTCAAACCGACTTGGAATCCAGCTTGGTAAAGCGCCACGCGGTCCTTGGCCAGGATCTCATCAAAGAGAGTGAGCAATGAAGCCTCATCCACGTTCGTGGGTGCCTTGGGCTGCACACGATGCCGCCACACCCACACGCACAACAGGATCCACGGTGACATCAAACCGACCGCAATTAGCGCCAAGCCCAAGGTTAATTCGTTCATGCGTAGTTCCTCGGCGCCCCAGCGGCCTGTCTTTCATCCTGATCACTTAACCAACTGCAAAATTCGGCCAAACGCGCATCACATTCCTCCTTCCCGATCTGACGCACTTCGGCAATCCATTCCGCCCGGGTAATCGAGCTCGATTCAGGTGGCTCTGTCGCATGAGCCTCCCAATACTTCTCCAAGCCAACCCCTTCCATTTCAATCTGGCGATCCCGTTCTTCGCTGTTCTCGAAGTGGCGTGCATCCCACTCCGCTCCATTGCCCGAGTTGGCCCGGACCTTGTGCAGTCGATTCCTCCAAAGCCGCACGTATTTGCGCGTGCTTTTTTCCCAGTTCCACCAATCGCCATAGCGTTTTTGCGCAACCGCCAACTCGGTTTCGCTGACGATGTAGATGGGATCCATGCTCTTGCTATCGGCCCATTGCCTGACTTCATCAATGCTGTCCGCGATGACCACGTTTTCGATGAGCGCACGCCGACCCGCCCATTCTTGCCACGCCAAAACCAGCCACACTTGAGCAGCCGAGAGCTCAGGTTCGTCAAGAAGCAGAAAACGCGAAGGCCCGTTGTCCTTCTCTGGCACCAACGGCTCATTGGCCAACTCATCCCGAACCAGGGCCACAAGTTCTATTGGTGCTGGTTTACTTGCGCGGGCCCGCTTCCGTTCCATGGGAATCCATTGAATGGACAGAAACGCCACAATGACCGATCCGTTCCACATCCACGCTTGCAAGCCGTGTAAGTGCGTCATGGGATGCCATGCGAACTGCGTAATCACAACCACGACGAGCCACAACTTGGCCAGTCTGTCGACGGCAAGCCAGAGCGGATATGGGTGTTTGATCTGACCGACAATGTCGGAGTAGAACCGGACTGCCAGTTTTTCGAGCAATCTGGGTGGCGCCAGGTGATCAAGAGTGCTCATGCGTAATTCCTCGGATCCCACCGCTTCCCCCTGCGCACTGCGCCCACGACCACGACGGCAAGCCCGGCCAGGCAGCCCATCACCACATGCGACCAGTAGGCCTCGTCGACCAGAGGGAGAACGAAGGCGCCTGCCAACAGGGAGAGGCCGGCGGTCAGCGTGAGGTTGTGTGGGGTCATGGGGTGGGTCCTGCGTGGGTGTGGCTCTTGATGGGCTGTTCCTGACGTTTGGCGCTTTTCTCGTGCTCACGCCCAAGCTCATAAGCATTCACCACAGCCACCCCGGCTTCGACCATTCTCGTTACCGCTTCGGCTTCGGCACCACGTTGACCGCTGCGGATCCAAACGCTCATGCCAACAACAATCGAGATGGCCAGCACCACGCTGGTGAAAAGCGGATAGACAAGGAAGCCGTAGCAGATCAGCAGAGCCAGGAGCATTCCCGTGGTTTTGTATGAAACCTGATAGAGAAAGTCGTTCACGCGGCCACCTGCTCGCACTGCTCAATGGTGCGCGGCGCCGCATCGGTGAAGCACCCTGCAAACCATTCGTCGCCGTCTTCCCACCACCCCGCCCGCGCCCACGCGGCCAGCAGCTCATCGAGGCGCACCGTGCGCATCCCCAAACGGCTGGCAACGTCCAACGTGAGGGTTTGGGCGCACCGGCCCTGGGCGGAATAGGAAGCCTTGCGAAGGGCGGTGTAGAGAGTGGTTTCGTCGGTGGTCATGATCAGGCTTCCGCGTCTGCGTTCGAGAACGCATGTTTCGAGGGACGAGCTGCAAAAACGGCGACCATGCAGGTCACTGCTGGAAAGGTGATCAGACAAATCAACACGAGCGGGTGATGTTCACCCAGAATCAATCCAAAACATCCAGCCGAGACCAGCAAGGTGAAAATCCCCGCGAAGATGCCCACACATGCATCAAATACCGTTCGTAGGAAGGCGTGGAAAAGCGCCCGGCGGGTGAGCGCCAAAAGGCAAAGCACGGAGGCGTAAATGGCGACGGCGATTGCAATGATGTGAAAGATGGAGAGGTCGGACATGTGGATGGATCCGTGGTCGGGATACCTCTAACGTCTCAGAAACCATATGACTGTCAAGGTGCACGCACGAAAAAGGAAAGGGCCGCGTGTGCGGCCCTTGGCTTCATGGAAATGCAGGGCGGATCAGTAGCCCATGCCGCCACGGCTGCGGCTGCGATCCACCTGACGACGGGCCGCCTGTTTCTCCATCGACTGTTCGTCGCGCTTCGGCAAGGCCACGGTCTGCGAAAACTGGGTGTAGTAGCTGGGATCGTTCGGCCGTTCCTGGCCCGCCTTCCCTTCGCCCTGGCCCTGGCCCTGCTCTTTACCTTGCTCCACCCCATCCGGCGCATTCGGTGCGAGACCGGTGTCCTGCGCCTGCTGGCCCAAGGTCGGCGCCATTTTCACCGCGGCACGCCGCTGCGAGTCCAACATGAAATCCTCAGTCGGAGTCCGCTCGCGTGCATGACCGGGAAGGGGCAAATCCATCAGTTTCGCGCCCCGCAAGTGCTCGACACTGGCCTCTTGCTCGGATTGCAAAGGCGGCATCTGGCTCCGGCCCTGGTGCGCTTCGTGGGCAGGTTCGGGCTCACGCTGCGGCATGGGCGGCCGTTGCGCACCCAGGCTGGGCGCCCGGGCCTGCTGGGCCTGTTCCAGCGGAGTGGGTTCGCGCACCGCGCTGGGTTCTTGTTGTGCCTGCTCAGCCTGCGCCGGAGCGGCCTCCTGTTGCGGTTCGACGGTGCGTTCCTGCGCCCGTTCCTGAGCCCGCCGCTCGGTGAGTCCGCGTTTGAAGTTGTCGAACAGTTCCTGACGTTGCTCGTCGGTGAAATCGGCCATGGTGCACTCCTGGGTGTGTGGGGTTTCTCACCCTCACCCTAGGCCTAACCTTTGCATCGTCAAGGCGCAAACCGAAAAAACCGGCACTTTGTAACGCCTCAGCGCGACAACCCGCCTTCGGACCGTTCACGGGTCCGCTTGCGCTCCCGTGCGGCCGCCCGGGACTGTTCGCGCTCGCGTTCCTGCGCCTTGGCCACCAGACGCTCCCGGATGCCTCGGAAGGCTTCCGCGGCGCGCACGGTGCGCGGGTCCGGTTGCCGCTCAGCCGTCTGTTCCGCGGTGGGCCGCTCAGGCGTGGGCTGCTCACGCATGGCGTGGGGTTCGTTCCGCGCCTGGCGTTTGGCTTCACTGTCCGCACGGGTCTGGGCTTCCAGCGCGGCCGCTCGCTCGCGGATGACCTCCTGCGTGGTCTTGCCATGCAAGCCCTCGGTCAACGCGTTCGTTTGCAAGCGGTCGGTCGCGAATGAGGCGTCGATGCCGATGTCGTGAATTTCTGGACCGCCATACATCGCATACGAATCTTTGGCGCGGGTGAAGGCGACGAGGGAGAGTTGCCGATCGGTCATGCCACGGTGGAAACAGTGGAAGACCTGTTCTTTGCCCTGCCCCTGGCTCTTGTGGACGGTGCCCGCATAGCCATGTTCGAGATACGCGTAGTCCGCCGTCGAAAAGCTGAGTTTCCGGCCGTCCTGCGTTTTGATGTCGCTTTCGATGGTGGCCTCAATGTGCACGTGGCCATCCTTCTGTTTCGTCAGTCCGGTCACCACGGCCCGGGTGCCATTGACCAGGCCGAGGTCTTCGTCCTTCTTGCCGAAGCGGACCCGGTCGCCCACGGCCAGCGCCACGGTTTCCTTCACGTCCGTGCGCGGGTGGCGCACGTCCACCGCCACATCGGGACCCAGTTCACCGCGATCGCGGTGGGCCTGGCGCACCAGATGATTGAGTTCCGCCACATCCGCGCGGGGGCCGGCAATGATGAGTTTTTCGCGGGCCGGTAACGGTGACTGCATGTAGTCTTGCACGAGGTATTTTTTCGCCTGGTCGCGGTCGGCGTAGCCTTGAAGTTGGCCGCGCTGTTCCATGCGTTGGAGGATCGCGGTGCCCGCGGCCAGGTTTTGTCCGCGGCTGCGCAAGGTGTCGTCGCCGGCTGCGTAAAATTCGTGGGCGGTGTCCCGGTCGGCCTGGTGGCGCTGGCGCCGGATGTCGCGCAAGTCGACGCTGCCGAGTTCCTTGGCGAGCAAGCGCAAGGGGCCGCCACGCTCCACGGACTGCAATTGGAGCTTGTCTCCTTGGAGCAACACTTTCGCGCCCGCCGCATGGGCGTGGCTCATGAGTTTCGTGAGCGAAGGGGTGCCCACCATGCCGGCCTCATCGACGATCAACAGGGTCTTGTCGTTGAGCTGCATTTTGCCTTTGTCGAGTTTCGCATTGAGTGAGGCGATCGAGTGGCCGGTGATGGCGCCCGCGCTTTCGCTTTCCAGTTTTTTCGCCGCATCCCAACCGGTTGCGGCGCCAATCACCTCGAAGCCGCTGGCCTGGAAAGCCTTAACGATCGCATCGGCGGACGTGGTTTTGCCGGTGCCGGCGCGGCCTTCGACCACGGCCACGCCCCCGGATTCCAGGCACACGAAATCCACGGATTTCAGCTGCTCAGCATTGAGCTGGAAACCGCGCTCTTTTTCCATCTCAGCCACGGCCACTTTCACCGACTCGGGATCGAGGCGGATGGTTTGCTCGTCTTTGCGCGCCAGTGCTTCACGCACCAATGTCTGCTCCTGCGCGACCACCTTCGGATCCGCAAAGCGCACCGCACGGTGACGCCGGGCCAATTTTTCGCCGCGATCGTCTTTGTGGATCGCTTCCGGCAGGATCAGAGCCAGGTCGTTCCGGCCAAGGAACTGGGACACTTCATGGATGATCCCGGCGGCGTCGCGTTTGCCCGCTGAGCGTTCGGCGATCGCCCGAGTCAAATCCTTGCGCGACCACACGCTCTGCGTTTCGTGCAGCTCGTCCAGGATCTCCTTGTCCTGCTCCTGCTGCGTGCGCTGGGCTTGGCGCTCTTGTTCCTGTTGCTGCTCGGGCGTCAACGGGCGGTTCAACAATTCGCGCATGTCTTGCGGAAACTGGCCCGGGTTGCGCGCCCGCCAGTCGTTCAATTCATCCTTCCAGATGCTGTTGACCAGCTCGCCAAACGATGGCTCATCCTTACCGGCTCGCGTGGCCATCGTGGCCTCCTGCGCGGAGGCCTCGGGGTTGGCTTCCATGAAGGCCTCGATCTGCTTCCTGCGACCGGAGCGCTCGCGCACCAGCTCGTCGGGCACCCCGCTGACCTTGAAAAACCGGTCCTTGACCTGGCCATTTTCATCCAAGCGAATGTCGTCTTCGATGCCGAAACCCAGCGCTTGCAGGCCCTTGGCCAACTCGGCGCGATAGATTGCACCCACCGCCATTTTCCAGGCATACATTTCACGCGGTTCGAGCGTGGCCCATTTGCCATCCTTCCCCAAGCACACGTTGTAAACCAGGGCGTGCGTGTGCACTTGCATGTCGATGCCGGTGCCTGGCGTCCCGTCGACCTTGTCGTGTTCGCGAGCGGCATAGTGGGTGTGGCGAGAGACCAGGAGGCCATCCACTTCGATGACGTCTTTCGAGCCGTGGCCGCGCCGGGTTTCCGCCGCGTGCAGTTCCATCATGCGCAGGCCGGTTTCCACGGCTTTGTGATGCGTGTCCAACATGCGATCACGCAACGCGGGATCGGCGGCAGCAAAAGCGATGGAGAATGACTTGGGCGCGGAAAACGTGCAATCAAAGCCCACCCTTTCTCCCACCCACACCCCCATCGGCTGCCCCTGCTCATCGAGGCGTTGCTGGCCGTTACGGTCGAGGGTCGGGCGAAACTCGGGTTTGCGGCCGGCGTTCTGGCGGAGCTTCGTGCCGTCCGGTGCAAAGCCGTCGGCGAGTTTGTCCATGAGCTCTTCGGTGACGGTCTGTCCCGTCAGCCCGAGCGCATCGGCACCTCGTCCACACCATTTGGATGAGCTCTGCTCGACGCCCGTAGCGTCCAGATAATACTCAGTCGATTTCAGATACGCTGGCATCCCTCCACCGGATCCATCGGCGGAAGTGTTTTTGATGGCGGCGATGCTGAGCATGAGAATTCTCCGGGTCTCCGACTACGTTAGGCGAATTCTTCGGACTGTCGAGGCCTGCCTTGACAGCGACACGCTTTGCGCCATGCTTCGAGGTGTCAGCGATCCCTCTCCTGGGCCAGTGCTTCGATGGGCGCTTGGCGCTGACAAGTCCGGCACGAACCTTGGTCGGGCGCGTGCTGGACGGGAGGCCCCTTCGCGGGGCCTTCTCTTTTTCAGGGAGCCGGCGTGTCCGTGGTGGTCCGGTTCGCCCCAGCATGGATACGTTGCAATGGCGTGCTGTCGGGCTCGAAGGGATCGTGATCCGGGTGCGCGGGCTGGGTGCGCGCCAGGGCCCACGCGATGTGATCGCGCTCTTCGGCTTCCGTGGCTGCTTCATACGGAAACATCGGCCCCGTGTCTTCGGTCTGTTTCAGCACGCGTTCGCGGGCTTGTTCCCGGGCCTTGGCGCGGCGCTCGTCCTGGCGCGCCTTCATCTCAGCCAGCGCCGCCGCGTTCTGGGCCTTGTCCTTTTCCTTTTGCGCGTTGGCCTCGATTTCCTTCTGCTTCGCCAGCATCAGCCGTTCGATGGGCGTTTGCTCAGGGGTCATGCCCGGCCGTGCGGGGCCGCGGGTCCACTTCGCGGGCCGGTGCGGGGTGCGCCGTTTGGGTGGGCTCACACCTGGGAAATCCAGCGTGAGCACGTCGCCGCCCAAGGCGACCATGGCGCGGATGCCCCAACCCATCGGGAAGCGTTTGCCGGTCACTTTGCCCAGCTCGGACAACTCATGGGGTTGCACCACCGCGCGGTTTTCCTCGTGCACGGTCGTGCTCGTGCCATTGGCCGTCGAGGACACCCCGGTGACGGACCAACGGGCTTTGCCGAACTGCTCCGCAATGGTGTCGCGGCTGACGGATTGCTGGACGCGGAACACCAGATGGGTGCCGATCATCGCGCCCAACCCATGCATGGTTTCCTCGCCCCACACCTCTTTGATCTGGTCGAGCGTTTGGACGGCCAAACACACAATCAGCCCTTTGGAGCGGCCACGTTCGATCCAGCCTTGGAAGGGCACGGGACCCAGGCTGCTGGCCTCGTCCAGGACGAGTGCGATGGTGCGGCCGAGCTCGTCATCGGGCAATGCGGCGGACAAGAGTTCCGGGGTGAGCACGTTGAGAATGGCCGAAGCCAGGGCCGTGGTCATGCTGCGGTCCGGGCCAGCCTGAAAGATGATCTGACGGATTTTCGCGGGATACTTGTCTTTGGCCCAGGCGGTGAAGGAAATGGAGGGGCGAAAGTTGCCGGCTTCATCTTCGCCATCGGACCACGCCCGGGCGAGGTCCTGAACCATTTTCGTGTAACCGACCAGCGTCGCCAACACGCTGGATGTGGTGGTGGACGTCGGGTCCTTCACCAGGAGTTCGGCCATCGGCGAGTGCTTGGCCATGCGCTCGGCCATGAACACGGAATCCACGGCCAGGCGCTCAGCGAGCGTGCGCCAGCCCCAGTTGATGCCGAGCTCGTTTTGAAGGGAGATGAGCGTGCCTTCGAGCAACTGCCGGGCGGCGCTGGCCCAGAATTTTCCGTCGCCGCCGGCATCGGGCACCAGTGCGGCGGCGAAAACCTGAGCCTGGCTCGGGCTGCGCACGTCTCGGCCGACGTCCCACACCAAGCTGCGTTTGTCCCAGGGGCAAAGGAGGCCCACGGTGCCGTTCATGCCGAGCCAACACGCCGACAGGTCTCCTTTCACATCGTAGAAAAATCCCCGGTGATTGGCCTCGATCAGCTGACGCACGATCTCTTGCAGCACCACGGTTTTACCGGAGCCAGGCGAGCCATACAGGATGAGGCCGCGCGTCCAGCGAGTTTTCGGGAGCGGCAAATACGGACCCAGCCACATGAAAGGTTCCTGGCCGCCGAGCTCCTTGGCGGCTTCACGCTGGGCCGCGTCGATCGCTTCCTGTCCGTCGAGCAGCTGCGGTCCTTCGAGGTGCCGCATCCGGCGCCAGGGTTTCAGCCCTGAGATGAAGAGTGCGGTGCCGGCTGAAAGCGAAAGCAGCCAAATGGGGAAGAGCCGGACGTGCAGAGCGAACAGCGACAACGCGGCGGGGTTGTCCACCGCGGCATGGCGGAAGAAGTGGCCACCGCTGAGCTGGGAGAGCAGCAGGAACGGGTAGCCGAACAGCTGCGCCAGCAAACCACCATCGGGCACGGGGCTCCCCAACAGGGGTCGCCAGGCCACCCAACCCAGGCCCAGGGCGACTGCGAAAAATGTGGCGAGGCCCGCGAGCAACGCGTGATCAACCTGACGGATCCACACCGCCGGCGGATGGTTCGCGGGGACGCCCTGGAAAAAGAGATTGAGGACGTGACGGGCCACGCGTCACCGCCCGCGCGACAGTTCGCGTTCCCGGGGCTGCCCCATGGCCTGTTGGCCCTGCTCCTGGCTGTATTCCACCATCGCTGCACCGAACGCCAGGGTGTCGCGCAAGCTGATCGGCGTTTGCCCGTTCACGCTCACGATGTCCGTGCTCGCCCCGGCATCAATCAGACGGTTCCAGATGGCGGGGGTCTTCAAGAACGCGGCTTCATGCAGTGCCGTGCGGCCCGAGCTGTTCTGCATGTCGGGATCGGCGCCCGCTTCGAGCAAGAAGACGACGGACTGTTCCTGGCCCATGGCGGCCGCGAGGTTCAGGGCGGTGTCGCCGATGCCTGCGCGAGGGGCGTCCAGTTTCGCCCCGGCGACCAGGGCGCTCCTCATTTGGAGCACGTCCCCGCGGGCCGCTGCTTGAAAAAGTTTCGCCTGGGCCTGTTCGATTTGTTCCGCGGTCATGACGCGAGCCTCAATGTGCGGGTGACGGCGGACTGCACGCGGCCCAGGCGCCACACCTGGCGCAGGGTGCGCGGGAGGGCCGCGATCTGAGATGCCGCATCGAGGCCTGGGATCTGCTTCGCCGCGTGTCGCCACCGGGCGCACACCATCGCATCGAAGACCGCAGTCATGAGCCGGCGGACACCGGGACCGGTGAGGATGTGGCACCGCTCCGCGTGCACCAGGATCCGTTCGACACGGGCCATCGCCTTCTGTCGTGTCAGCGAGTATTCGGCAGCGTCCTGCAGGTGGTGATGCCAGTTGGCATCTTCGTCCGCCCAAATCAACTCATGAGCGGCCTTGCACAAGGCCGTGAGCAACACGTCGGACGTGCATGGGCGGGAGTAAACGAGGCGGAGGGTCATCGGGCCATCTCCGGCTGACGGTGCGCGGGAGCGGGCCGGGCCGCCGGAACGGGTGCCGGGGCCTGATGTTCCTCCTGGACCTTGGCCGTGGGGCGGTTTTGATCGTGCTTCTGCTGTTCCTGCTCTTGCGCGTATTGACGATCGAAGGCCATGACGAAACCATGGATCTTCTCCGCATCGGCGGCCGCGCGGAAAATTTCGCGCGGGTCCTCTTTCAACGCTTTGATCCACGACTTCACGTATGCTGCATGTTGGCCCGGGTCGTGGCCGATGCCGAGCTCGTTGCCCACCATCAAGCTGCTGATTTCGGCGCGCAATTCTTCCTTGGCGTAGCTTTCGCTCGCGAACGTGCCGGTCATGTCACGGGCCAGGCGTGAGGGGTGCCCGGTCCAGTGACCAAGCTCGTGCAACGCGGTCGCGTAATAGCGATCGTCGGTCGCGAATGATTCGACCAGCGGCAGAATGATCCGATCGGAAGCGGGTGAGTAGAACGCGGCATCGCCATCGCGGTGGTCGATCCACGCCCCACTGGCTTTCAGCAGGGCTTCGGCCCGCTCATTCGGATCCCAGGTGCGCACGGGTGGCTCGTATTCGGGGATGCCATCAATCTGCGAGGCGTGAAACACGGTCGCCCAGAAAACCTTGGGGCGATCCAGTTTCACGGTGAGGCGTTTGCCATCGGGTCCTTTTTCGTCCTTCTCCCACTGCCAGTATTCGACGCTCGTGCCCTTCTCTCCGCGGCGCACTTGCCAGCCCTGGGCCTCGGCTTGTTTATACGTGCACCACCGTGGGTCGTCGTGGCCCTGCGCCATGACGTGGCCCTGCGCCATGAGGTAAACCGCATTGATTCCGCGGTAGCGCCTTTCGCTCACGGGATTTTGCGGCATGTTCGACCCGGCCACGTTCGGGTTCCAGGGTTTCTGCCAGGGCGCCGTGCCGGCTTCCAGCTGTTCGATGAGCTGACCGGCCACGCGTTCCGCGTAGGACTGTTTGGGTGCGCCATCAGCCATGACTCGGATCCTCCGACCGATCGCGCGCGGTGCGGGCATCGGCGAGGTCCAGGGCGTCCTCGTGGAACGCACCCATCAGATCCGGATAGAGGATCTTTGGCGAAACAGCGATGGTTTCCCACTCGGCTTGACGCTCGCGGCCGCGGGCGGTGGTCAGATCGGGGGTGTGAGGCTTTCGACGGAAGAACGCCATGGCGGGCACCTGTAAACGGGGAGTCCGTTACACAAGTAGCCGATCCCTTCGCGCCGTCAAGGCCAGGTAGCAGGGAGGCGCGGTTAAGCCCAATCGGGTGGATCGTCGCAATATTGACGAACCAATGGCCTGATCCTCGCTTTCGCCTCCTCAATGCCTTGTTGCGGCCCGAATCGGTTTTCCAGCATGTCAAAACCGATCACCAGCCCCGGCATGATCGTCCGATAGATTTCGTCCTTCGGCATGTCGGGGTTGCGGTTGAGCCCAGCGAAAAACAACACGGACGCACCCTTCTGCCCGCTACGCTCGAAAGCCAGTTCGATGGCTGTAAAGAGCAGATTGGGCTTGATGCCAATTTCCGCAGCCAGTCGCTTGCCCGCACGTCGGCAATCCAGCCAGTTCTGGAAACGATCCGTTGAGAGACACCAAGCAATGAGGTTGCCCACCACCCAGGCGACCGGTCCGCGCCGCACGCCCAGCAGGACACATGCTCCGATGAAGAGGCCGAAAAAGGCCACCCACCACCACGCTTGCTTGAAGCGCAACCGGTATTGGGTCCAGGCGACCAAAGCCACCGTGCCCACGACCCACATCGTGGTCCACACCAGCGCGAACAAGGGAGCCCCGCTCATGCCGATGCGACCGGCGTGTGAGCGGGCCAGATTTTCGCAAGTTGGAGGAAGAGCGTTTCTGTCCGGGCCCTGATCGCTTCCTCGTTCCACACATCGGCCTGCGGCTCGTGGAAATAGCGCGTGAGGTTGAGCTTGGCGAATTTCAGCAACTCCGGTCGTTTCACCGACCACGCGGAATTGGAGAGCGCCGGATTGAGTGAATCGGTGATCAGCGTGAGGTTACCCAGCGTGTTGAGCAGCACATCGCGCGCCCCGGAAGCCTTTTGCGCCTCCACCGGATCCGCGGCCACTTCTGCCGGCAAAGGCCAGTGATCGCGCCATTGCTGCGGCATGACGTGTTCAATGGTGAGTTTGTCCGGCAGCGGCAACACCTCGCTTTTGCGGTGTTGTTCGTAGGTGTCCAGGGCTTCCAGGATGGCTCGCACCTTGAACTGGGCCAGCCGGCCATAGAGCGGCATCTGGAAGATGGCCGTGATCAGCTCGTCGTTCGTGGGGAATTTGCTGGTGATGGCCAGCGACTTGCTCAGTTGAGCGCCCACGGTGGCGGCGGACACTTCACTGTCCCGCTCCACTGCTTTGATCAGATCCACAAACAGGCGGTTGTAGTTCTTGGGCGTCATGCCGCAAATCATGCGGCGCATGAGGAACGATTCGACCACGCCCAGGAGGGCATCGAATTCGTCCCGACGCTCGGGCATCAGTTCAGCGTAAGCGTGCAACAGGATCGGATACACCGTGGTGGTGTCCACCGCTTCCAGTCGACGCAGGAACAACGCCAGGCGTGGATGATCGCCGGGGCGGGTGAATTTCTCGAACACATCGGCATAGCGCGACAGTTGCTCGATGTGTTCAGCCGGGGTGGTGGGCACCGGAATCAACGAACCCTCCGGCGAGGCGGTGGTCTCGGCAAAGGCCTTGAAGGCGTTGAACAGGTGGGCGGATTTCACCTCATCGCGCGTCATCAGCGTGAGGTAGTAGTTGATGAAGACGTCGATGCGCGGCCGGGTGATCCGGCCCTGCTTGATCTCTTCGCGCCAGAACGGCTGATCAAAGCGCTGCCAATATTTCTCGTAAAGTTTTTCCACGTCCTCGCCCAGGGCGACAGCCCGGCGGAACAGGAAGTTCTTGATCAGATCGGCCGGTAACAGGTCCTCACCGCGAGCGTTGAGGGTTTCGAAGATCACCTGGGTCTCGTCGTTCTTGTCGAGGTCGATGACCACGACTTGCAGCGCCGCCTTGACCGTTTGCCAAAGCGCCTCCATGCGAGTCTCTCCCGTCGCGACGGACAAGGCCGCCTCGTCCTCCTCATCGTCCAACTGGCCCGAAAGCCATTGACCCAGCTTCGCGTAGAAAAACCGATAGGCCCCCACGATGTTGCTGCTGGTCAGGCCAGGGTGGCTCTTCAACGCGGCTTTCAGGGCAGCCTCGGATCCCGCCTCATGGACGAGACGGAACGCAGCGCGATCGCTGTTCGTCGGCCAAACCTTGAACGCTTCATCGTCGTGATCAATTTTGCTGCGCCGGTTCCCGACCAGGTCACCCAGCCGCTCGGAGTATTTCGGCAACCCTTGGAGCGCGGCATGGTCCCGCGCTGCAATGAGGAACAATTGCAAAGTGGTGAAACGCTGCTGGCCGTCGATGACTTGGCGGCTCTCAATGGAACCGGTGGGGTTGGCCAACTGTTCCAGCACCACGGCGCCAAGGAAATGAGGGTGAACCTTGTCGCCCCGGAGCTGCTTGCTCAACAGGGCTTCAATGTCCTCCCACAACGGTGTCCAGTTCCGCTCCTCGGTCCAGACGTAAGGCCGCTGGAACAGCGGAATCTGATACTGAATGGTCTGATCGAAAATGCGTTCGAGATGGCGCGCGTTCGCTTCCATGTGGCTCCCCTGCCCTGATTGGAAGCATCATGATACGACGTCCCCGCTGATCACCACCGGGGCCTCAAGCGTGGCACGGGCCGGCTGCGCTGGATCACACGCCAGGGCACCTCGCCCTTCGTAGCAACAGGTCGCACCACCCCACCGGTCGCAGGCCGCACGCCCAGCCGTTGCAGTTCCATCATCAGCTTGGCGGTGGGCACCTGCGCCGGCACCCACACACCCGGGATTTCGCCTGGTGCGAAGGGCTTCGGGTTGCGCTGGTAGGCGTAGATCGCGCGGGCCGTGGCTTGGGCGGTGACTTGCGGACGCAAGGCGGTTTGCAGGTCGCCCAAGTTTTCGGCGAGGTCCACCGCGTGGGCGAGGTGTTCCAGGCCCATGGTGCCCAGCATGATGCCCGCCAGGGTGCCGGCGAAGAGTTCGAGGAAGGCGCTTTCGTTTTCAAGCGGCTCGCACGTGCGAGGATCAATGGGCACGAAGAGCCAGACCGTGGATTGGGATTGCAAGGCGCTCATGAGGGCTCTCTCGGAGAACAGGCGGGTGCAGCGGCGGCCACCCACACCGGCGACACGGTCACGGGCCAGGGCGATTGCGCAGCCGGGCAGGAAATCGTGGGGGCGCCGGGACCATCAATCCACAAGAGGCTCCCCGCGAGGGCACCCTCCTTGTCGAGCTGGTTGAAGACCGTTGGATTCAGCGCGGGGCAGCCGTTGCTCCGGCCCACGTTGCCACTGAGGCTGACGTAGCTGGCGGGGTGCAGCACAACCCCACGCGTGCGGGCCTGGTCGTCCCAGCCGGTGGTCAGACCGTCCAGGCGGTAGCCCTTGGGGTGGTGCGCCATCACGTAACTTTCGGCCACCTGATACAAGCCTAAGCTGGTCGCGTTGCTGTCTGGAATGTTGCTGAATTTCTGGGCCACGCCGCGGCTGGTCGGATCGGAACCGGCGCCGTGCGCGACGAACGTGCGGGCGATGAGTTCGGGCTGGTTACGGTTGGTGAGGTCAAGCACCCACAGGCGCGGGTGGCTGCTCGGTTGGGACATGTCTGCGATCAGGAGATGGCGTGCCTTGCGGCCGGCGCAGGTGGCGGCGTCCAGGGCGCGTTGCGCAATGGCCGGCGGCAAAGCCGGGGCGGCTTGATGGATCTGAGCGAGGATGGGAAACATGGTCGATGGTCCAGTGAATGGGGTGCGGGTCAGGTCACCCCCTACCTTCATTCAAGCGGAAATCGCAGTGCTGTCAAGGCGCGCCCTGTTGGAGCTCCCTGGGCCAAAAGAAACGGGCCTCTTGCGAGGCCCTGTTGAGTGGAAAAGCGGAAGGAAGAGCGGCGCCACGATGGGCGCCCACTCGTCAGGCGGCGATCGCCTCCTCTTCCTTGGAGAGGTTCACGGCCGACTTCTTCTGAGCCGGCACGTAATCCGGATCCATCAACTCGGCTGGCATCTCATCCATAACCTTGTCGAGATAGATGAAGTCGCGACGTGGCGAACCGGCGCGCATCACCTGCACAAGCGCCACGCCCTGCATCGAGGTCAGGGTGGCGAAGTCGGCCCGATAGAGCAGCGGCTTCTCTTCCCAACTGCCGCCGATGATGCAAGGGTTGAACCCCAGGTCATGCTCAATCGTGCGGTCCAGGGGGATTCCACCGACATCCCGGAACCCACCCGCGCCCCGACGCAACAACGTCTGCATCCACCGACGCAACGGATGCGCTTGCTCGAACAGCGGGCTTTCCAGACACTTGATCGCACCAGCGGCGAAGTCGATGCCGATCGAGCCATCCGTCGAGCCGAATTGCCAAGTCGTGCCGATTCGCTGACTGACCCATTCGATCGTCTGAAAACTGGTCTTCAAGACGATGAAGGACTGGAAGCTGTCGAGGAAGGCTTCGGTCTTGTTCGTGTTGGTCGAGGTTTGGCGGATCGACTCGATCGTCTGCGAGCAGCACACGAAGTAGCAGCCGAGCTGGCGTGAAATGCTCGAAATCTCCATTTCCGCATCGGACAGCAGGATCTGGCATTCATCGATCACGCACAGCAAGGGCTTGGCGGTGGGATCGGCTTTGCGCCAGTCACCATCGGCCCGGCGCCGCACCTCGTTGAACACGCGGTTTTTCAGGAACGCGGTGGCGACGGAACCCGAGCGACCGAAACGCGTTTCGGGCAAGTTGATGCCGACGTGACGGCCGTGCAGGCAGTCTTCCACTTTCACCCCATGCTCGGCCTGCGCCCAGCCCAGGAGCTCTTCCGAACCCAGCACGACCGTCAACCAACTGCTGAACGTCGTGAAGATGCTACCGCGGACATTCGCCGGCTGCGCGGGCAGCTGGGACAGGAAGTAGTGACGCGCTTCGGCCAGCAAGCCTTCTTCACCCTTGGGGTGATTGGCTTTCAAGTAA
Source organism: Frateuria sp. Soil773 (assembly GCF_001428405.1). GTDB lineage: Bacteria > Pseudomonadota > Gammaproteobacteria > Xanthomonadales > Rhodanobacteraceae > LMSL01. The sequence goes on along the minus strand of NZ_LMSL01000034.1, from coordinate 91,769 downwards.
TCGAGGAACACTTGCAGAGTCTGCTTGCTGTCCTTGCGCGCGAACTTGTCTGCGTCGGCCGCGGCGGCCTGGTCCTCGAATTTCGAGGGTTCGTCGGCCAGTGCATCCGCACCGGCCAGGCCCATAACGGCCACGTGCAAGTGGTTGTGCAGCGTCCAGTGCCACTGACACCGCTCGGCCGGCGTTTCCTCAGCTTCTTGCATGTCCACCAGGGCGCGCAAGACCACGGCCGAGTGGCGGCACATGTCATAACCCAAGTCCGCCCACATGCGCGAGTCGCCCTTGGTGCTGTCTGAAATGAAGATCTGCGACAGGGTCCGCGAAACGTCCGAAGGCGTCATCCCTTCATAGAGACCCACGATGCAACCTGGGATGGACGGATCCACGAGCAGGTAGTTTTTCAGCCCGGCAAATTCGAGCGCGAGGCTCCCCTTGCCGTCCATAATCAAGGTTCCGCCCACCTTGGATTTGATCCACGCGACGACCACGGGTCGGATGATCGAAGACGTCTTGCCGCGACCGGTCGAGCCCAGCACCAGCAAATGCGTGGCAATGTCATTGACGCTTTGTTGCATCGGGAGCCCAGCATCCGGCGCCCACGCGTCTCCGCGACCCGTGAACTCACCCTGGGCCGTGCCGTAAACGATCAGCGGGCTTGCGTCGAGCGACGCACGCTTGGCCTGAGCGGCGCGACCTTCGATGTGCTTCAAGGGGAGCGAGCTGAACTCGAAACTATGACGCCCCTGCACAGCCAAGCGCTTGGCTCGGCGAAGGTCTTCGCTGATCGCCCAGAACGCGGGCAACAGTGCGCCCGGAAGCGCCAACACGACGGGCTTGAGAATCGCCGGCACGTGGGCAGCGATCAGCAACACGACCATGAGCCCCACAAGCGAGCCGACCATGATCCGAGCGCCGCGCAAACCGCCATACAACACCGCCAATGCAACCACGACACCGCCAATGATCAGCGGTATGCGGCCGCCGCTGTTGATCATCTGCATCACGCGAACCGCCGCCATCGTGTAGCCGAGTGCGGGCAAGACACCGGCAAGGAATACAGCCACACACCCCCACGTGAATTTTTCCGTCGCCGTGGCGATGAGAACCCCCAAGGCCAAGATCGCTGCTGAGATGGGCAGCGTCACCCAGGTGTGGGCAACGAGGACATTGAGCACGCCCAGCAGGGACAGCAGACCGAACAAAAGCGGAATGCTGGCTGGGAACGCACCCAACACCAGATCCTCTTGCAGCATGTGACCGGCCACACGCCCCTGCTGGCCCGTGATCGGATCCGGCTTGGTGCGATAGAAGCGGCCTTTGATGTCGCGCATGTCATGCGCCAACACCGCCCACACGCCCTTCTTGGCCTCGATATAAAGCTCTTTATCAGCCGGATCCTGGTCCGGCTTGCGCTGACCCTGCGGCACATCCCAGCGGGTGGCCAAGTTCAACGCTTCGGTTTTTGCGCGAGCAATCTGCTCGGAGATCCCGAGCCAGCAGCCCATTTTGATGACGTCGAGTGACATGGTAGCGCTCCGGGTCAGTGAATTGCGTGGAAGATGGGGTTGAGGCCCGCAAGCAGGACCAAGGCGATGACCACGGTCGCTACGCTGGTCAGGATCCCCAGCCGCACCAGAAGGCCTCGGCGCACGGCATCGACCATGAGTCGATTGCGCTGCGTGACGAACTGCTGCATCTCGCCCACGGTGGGCACCTGGCGGTCGCCCTTCTCGAAGTAGAAATCGGGTGGCATTTTCATCGACTCGGGGGTGCCGATGAAGAAGCAGCCGAGCCGGTGCAAGACTTTGGAAGTGAGTGAGGTGGTGGACATGAGAGAACTCCTGGGCGATACAAAAAATCTAGGCGTCTGCTTGTGACTGTCAAGGCCGCCGATCAGTGGCCTTGGCTCTTCTTGAAATAGTCATTGAGCTTCTGGTCCTGCTCGCTTTCCCATTTCGATTTTTCAGGCTTGTAATTCGGGTTCATCGGATTGAAGGTTTTCGGCTTCAAGTGATTCATCGGGCCATCGACGGCCTTCGTGCGCACTGGCGGGACTTTCACCACCGGCTGGACCTGAGCCACTGGTGCCGGTGCCACGGGCACGGGCACAGCCACCGGAGGCGCCGGCACCGGAGCGGCCACCACGGGTGCCTCAACCACTGGTTTCACGGGGGCGACGGGAGCCGCTTCCACGGGAGCGAGAGTGGGTGCCGGAGCCGCGGCCACTTCGGGCGGGATGATGGAACGGTGGGCGCGCCACTCGATGCCGGCGCAGGCGAGCACCGCCACGACGGCCACACAGGCACACACCTGCTTACACGTTTTGCCGACAGTCTGGCCACGCAATCCCGCAAGCCGGGTCTTCAACCCCGCAGCGGCCACTGAGGCGGCCTGGCCAGCCTGCTTGGCGCGGGCGTGTGCAATCGCCTTGGCCTTCTGAGTCGCCTCTTTGGCGGCGGCCTTGGCCTCCTCACTCACCAGTCCTGCGGGTGCTGGGGCCGAGACGGGCGTGCCAGCAGGCGTGGACCAATCGTCATCGTCCACGGCCGAGCTCACGGGAGGGGCCACCACCGGCGCCGGAGCGGCGGGCGCGAAGTCATCATCGTCGAATGGGTTGCTGTTCATGAGGCCAAACCTTCTTGGGAGGCGGGATGTGTGAGGGCGTGCCGAAGCCGGGCGAACCAGCGGCGAGCGGATGAGGTGGGTGGGTGTGGGCGTGCGGCCTCGGCGGCCGCCACGATGGCTTCGGAGACTTGGGTGGCGATCCCGGTATGCACCGCCACCGCCAGCGCCTGGCGCGGATGCTCAGCCAGCGTTTGGCGGATGTCATCGCGCGGGCGCTCGCAGAAATTCGTGACCACACGGCGCATCGAAGCGAACTGGGCCTCGTGCTTCCGGGTCCACGTCGGCCGAGCGCGGGCGGCGGTGTCCAGTTGCTCAGCGGCCTGGCCGATCGCTTCGCGCACGGTGATGCCGGAGCGGCTGGCCAGGATGCGGGCTTGCGCATACACCGCTTGAATGAGCCAGCTGACGGACAGGCCCTGGCCGCGGGGACCGTTCGACAGCATGTCGTCGAGCCACGCCGGATCCAATGGGTTGGAGGAGCCGTTCGTGTTGAACACGATCAACGACTCGTGGTTGTGCGCTTGCAGAGCGACCAGATCGACCAAGTCGTCCAGGCCTTGGTCATCCAGCGAGACGGACTCGGGATCGTTGATCTCGCGCACCCAGCGGGCAACCATGCGTTCGGCTTCGCGCTTTGATGTAGCGGCTTCGTCCACCTGGACGGTGGGACGGACGATCGAGGAAGTCTTGCCGCGATCATGCACGTCTTCGGCGGCTGGAAGCGCCATGGGCGCCGCCGCAGTGAATTCACCGCTCGTGTCGTTTCGGCTGACCCACCACCCTTTGCGACTCCATTTATCCAGCAGGTATTTCCCCCTGTTGAAATCGATGCGCAGTTCCCCGCAATGAGGCGCGGCATCGATATAGAAGCTCGTGGCCGATTGCGCGGCCCGCATAGCGGCATAGAGCTGAATTTCATCGGTGCGCGTGGGCTGGCTCACGGTTGCGGCTCCTGGTGGGCCGGCGCCAAGGGCCGCACGTAGTGCCCCTGGTCGTCGGCAATGGCGATGGTGTTCATGAGCAACGCGTATTCGCGCTCGGTCGCATCGAGCAGGAACGGCAACCATTGCTGGCTGACTTGCACGGCGAGACTGAGCGCAAACATCACTTGGCTCCTGCGACAGCGGGAACGGGACTGATCACCAGGGCCGGCGTGCGGGCATCGGCCTCGATCACCTTCACCGTGGATCCAGCTTTCAACCCGGCGTGCACCCGAGCCGCAATCCAGGTGCGCAAGCTCGCGGGACCTTGCACCGTGATGGTTGTCGGCTCACTCGCCTGGTCTGCCAGCTTTGTTGCTTTGTCGAGCACGCGGCCGATGTCGGCGGCGTGGGCCTTGACCTTGGAAGCCGGCAAGTCGATGGTCAGACGATCGAGGGCCTGGACCTGCTCGGTCTTTCCGGTCGTGTCGTTCTTCGCGGCCACTTCCTTCGTGGCAACCGTGGCGACCACGCCCGGAGTCTGCTCGACTTCGGCCTTCGTCTTCTGCGCCTCGGCGAGCAAGTGCTTGTGAATTTGCACACTCGCCACACCGCCGACCACGGCACCGGCCGCGCACCCGCGCAACATGTCGTGGCCGCCACCCATGAAACGGGCGAGGACAGCGCCACCGGCACAACCGATGATCGCGCCACCGGTGGCGGACTTCGTGGTGTCGTTCTTGGATCCGAAGAGGCCGCCCACTTTTTGCGTGGCGGTGTCCATCGACGCGCAACCGCTGGTGACAGCGAGAGCGGCGGCGAGCGTGAGCGCCAAGGTGGCGCGGAAGGGGATGCGGTGGTTCATGTGGGGATACCTATCTATATATGAGTGGAGGAAGGAGGAGCGGTGGAGCTGGCCTGCTGGGGATCAGGCTTTGAGTGCGGGATGGCTCAGGCGCAATCCGCGGGGTAGAACTCTTCGCGGTCGGCGGCTTCACGGTTGCGCCGGTCCAGATCCACGGCGGCGCCCAACAACACGAAGGCGGCGAGCGCGCCATAGCCGGAAGGCGGAATGTTGAAAGTGCTGTCCAGAAGACCCAGGTGCGAGAGCACCAGGCCGGCGATGAGGACGAAAGCGTTGGCGATGGTGAGGGCGGTGAGGGCGGTGAGTTTCATGGGGTGTGTCCTTGGTTTGAGGTGAAAGTGAAGAGCGTTGAAGCGGGTGATGGGGAACGGAGAGATCAGTCAATTTGCGTAGATAGATCGCTCAACGACATGATCTGAACTTCGGCATCTGGCGCCCATGGCTTGTCGTGGATCCGCAGATGGAAACCATCACCCCGCGTGTCCAGCCATTCCTGTCCGGTCAGTGGCCGATAAATCTCTTGGCCGAACGACTTGGTGATGTCGTCCAGTTCTTCGCCACGAAGGGAGTAGCCGGCTTCAACCAGTGCGGTGAGCAACGCGAAGCCCGTGATCGGACCGTCGCTGAAAAGGACGCGCATGATGCTCAACCCTTGAATGAAGCTCTGCGCGTCCACAAACTTCGGATCCGCACCGGCATCGAGCGCGGCGAATATCTCGTCGCGCAGCACAGCAGCCTCTTCTTGGCACTTGGCCGGGTAGCCTTCACGCAGCAATGCGATGAGGCGGTCCCAAGCTTCGACCAAGGTCTCAGTGGCGGCCTCGTCGGCGGTCTCCCTGAGGACACGATTGGCCGCGAGGGCCGCAAAGAATTTCAACTCGGCCTGAAAAACCAGGTCCAGGAAGGTCGGAGCCGGAGGTGGCTCAACCGCCCAGTCCCGCATCACGTAATAGCCCTTGGCCCGGTCGAACTTGTGGGTGCCGAGAAAGAAGGTGAGAAATCTTTTTGTGGGCTTGTTCATGGCGTGCGTCCTGTCGATGGGAGGGATCAGGATTGGGAAGGGTCGTTGTGCTCGGCGAGCTTTTGCTTGACCCGCGGGATGATCGTTTGCCAAATGACGTCGAAGGCGAACGGCGAGAGAATGTCCGCGCGGAGGGTGAGCTCACTGATAGTGAGTTCACGGTCGGGAGTGACAGGGCCAAGCAACCGAGCACGTTCATGGGCCATGCGCGCGGCTTCGAGTGAAAACATGGTGACGTTGTTGCCCACCTCGGTAGTCATCTTCTGTTTCATCACCACGCGCAGACGGTCAATTCGCGTGTCCACCGGTGCCGTCTCGATGACGTCCCGCACTTTCACAAACCATTTCGCTGATTGATAACTGTATGAATTTGTATCGGCGAGAAGATCGCGCATCGCTTGGTATTCGGCCGATGTCGGCACGTCGGGCTTTCGGATGAGTCGTGAAAGGAAGTTCATGGTGTGTTCCTCAGAGGTCGCCGCGTGGAAGATCAGCCAGCCGCGGCGCCTTGGCTGACTTCGTGGGTTTGGTTTCGATCGGAGCCGCGGCCCCGATGACGTCAATGAAATCCGCCATGCGCTGACAGCTCAGCTCGTCGGCGGCCTTCGAGGCCGCGACCTGGCCGCGCAGCAGTGAGGTGGCTTCCAGGCGCAACGCGGTCATCGCTTCGGCGGTGATGCTTTCGACGACTTCACGCATCAGCGCAGCGTGGCTCTCAAAGCTCAGCCGGAGGTCGAGGCCTTCGCGCAGGATGCGAGAACGGTTCGACGGCTCGCCCTTCGCCAACGCTTCGACGCGTTGCATCGTGGCGGGATCGAGGCGGAGGTGGATGCCGTTCTGACGACGCATGTGGATGAGGTCTCGAAGGGGAAAAGGAACCGAAGCGATCGCTTGGGATACCTTCAACCTCCCAAAATTCCTAGGACTGTCAAGGCCACGGTGGCCACCCGTTGAAAATGAGGCCGCGCAAGGGTTTGTGCGGAATCAGCGTGGGGTGCGGCCACCCACGCGCTTTTGAATGGCTACCCGTTTCCGCAGAAATGGCCACCCACGCGGAACCGCATGGCGGTGGGGTTTGCAGGCTGTTTGCCGTGCGCAGGGGCACCCTGACGGCCACCTCCAAGGGAGCGTCAGGTGTATCGACCTTGTTTCTGGCACAAGATCAGAGACCAAAGCTTCAATAGTCTCGGAGCGGCCAGAACGCACAAGGTCCAAAAGTTTCAGTCTCAGGCTCTTGCGTCGAAATTTTCCAAGGCCTTTACGTCCCAAAGGTTTCCTCTACGCTTTTGGTTAAGTCGACTCAACTCGCAAGGTTCCCCCATGCCCACACCCTCCGTTCCCTCCCCCGCTCTCTTGAAGTCCCGCGCGCAAAAGGAACACTGGCGCCTCAATCACACAGGCAAGGATCGCGCCCTTCTGAACGCGTTGCTCCCTCTGCCCATCGTCCGTGAATGTGATCACGAGGCTGAGCGCCTGGGTCTCTCGCGCGCGGCCTATGTGGCCGGTTGCCTCGCCTTGGCTTCTGAGTTTTCGGATCAGATCGTGCTGAGGGTCCGCCTGCTCGAACGGCAACATGGCGTCCGTTTCCGCACGCCCGCGCTCCCTGCTTCACACACAAAGGGAACCCCGGCCCACCGCACGCAAGGCACCCCATGACCCCGCTTTCGCCGGATCACCTGCTGGCCTTCATGGACGCCACCGCCGCACTCCGAGCGAAGGGTCCCCCGGTTCAAACGTGGTTGCGTCAGCGCGTGCTCACGCGATCAGGGAACCATTGTTGGCTGTGCGGCGAGGAAGCCTTGGCGGTCGTTCCCCTGTTTTCGCCCGCGTTGGGCGGTCAGAAAACCGAACGCAATCTGGCGGCCGTGTGCTCGTCCTGTCGTGTGCTTTTGCTCGATCAGGACCCGCTGTCGGTGTCATGGGAAGGTGGAAATCCGCTTGCCGAAGGTCATCAGGCGCAGCGGCTGGATGCACTGGCCCCGGCCGCCCAACATGCCGTGCCCGGGGCCGCTCAACGCTCCGTGGCCGTGTGCACCGACTGGCTCAGCGAACACCGGTGGCGCCATCCACGCGTCGCGGTTTCTTGTTTACATGCGCATGAGGAAACTTGGCTGGCCCCGATCGCGGCAACGCCAGGGATGGCCTGGGCCACGCTGGCGTTAAGCGCAAGGGCGGCCGGTGCGCATCCGGTGAAACTGCTGCCCAGCGTGCTGGCGGTGGACTCGTCTGAGTGGGAAGGGTTGGCTTGGACGCTCATCGAGCGCGGCGCCTTGTTGAGGCGGGTGCACGTGGCCGGTGTGGCGGAGCCTGAGGCAACCGCGGGAAATGGGGAGCGGAAACCGGGGCCGGGCGCCTGGGATGAACTGTTTCATGGGGTGCAGCAGGCGGCCCGCGGACGGCCGGCGAAAGCGCGCACGGGATTTGGCCACCGGCAGGCGGCGGCATGAGCGGGCGGGCTCAGAAATACGAACGGCGGTCGCGTGTGCTCTACGCGCTGTTGTTCGAGGCCGGCCAGGTCTACATCGGCCAGACCACGGACGCGAAGCGACGGGAAAAAGAACACCGGCGAGCCTGGGCGGCCCCGTTCCGGTTTGCGCAACTGGAAGAAATGACAGGGACGCAACGCGAGGCGGAAGACCACGAATATGCGTGGCGCCACCGGGCCGCCAGCGCCGGTTATGTGGTGGTCGCGAAGTCCTGGGCTGGGGCAACCTTTGTCGTGACAGACACGCGCAACCGCATGGATGAGGCGCGTTGGGCAATCGTGAGGCGGTTGCGCTGGCCCAGGGAACTGCGCATGAGGCGGCCGTGGGCGTGGTTCTGGAACTGGATCGCGTGGCAAGGGGGAGCCGTGGCGGGCGTGGTGATGGGGCTCCGCGTGGTGTGGTGATGCGGAACCCTTGGGCGGGTGCCCACGCCGATCACGGATGCGTGTTGATGGTCTTCGTGGCTAGGGGTCTATTCCCCCTGGTCCTGGTCCTCTTCCGCTTCAATCAAATCTTTCACGCAACGGGGCAAGTCCTCGATCAAGTATTCCCCGCCGTCGTCACCATCTCCTTCCCAGACCCGCCCATCCTCGACCATGTCCAGAGGCCACATCTGAAACAGGGTCCCGTTCTCTCGCGTTCGCGTGTCCTCCAAGATCACTTCATCATCCACTGAAAGTTCCATCACCATCAGGTCACGCGTGGCCGAACTCCAATAGAAACCGGGCGACTGGACTTGCTCCGCCAACTCCGCCATCGCGTCCTTCAACGAGTCCGCCTCGATCTCCAGGACCTCTGTTGAGCGGTGCACCAGTTCACTGATTTCGAGTTTGTATGTGGGCATTTCATTCTCCTAACAATCGATTGAACTTGTGGGTCAGGCGTCCCCATCCGCTATGTCTTTCCGCTTGCGCCCACCCTTCTTTTCAGCGGAGGTGGGTAGTTTGGTCTCAGGCTTAACGTCCAATATCTTCTGTTCACCAATCCACTTCTGCACCTTGTTTTCCATCGCGGAAGCATCAGCGATAAGACCGTTCGCGAGCTTGCAGTCAGCACAATCTTCCTGCGAGCAGGTCGCTTTTTGATGAATCGCCCATTGTTTGCCACCATGAATCACGTCACTCTCCTATTGACGGTTGTCCTGGAAAAGAAGACGCCCGGATGAGCGCCTTCTCTCTTTCACTGGTTATGCGGGCAGACTGTCCAGCTGATCATCCCACACGCGGCCCAAGGCCGAGTCGATCTTCAACCCGGCCGCGCTGACCACCTGGAACGACCGAACGTCGAGCGCCCGGTTGCGCTCGAATTCGCACAACGCCCGGACGTCATGAGCGAATGCATTGAAATGCTGATCGGAGACGAGCATGTATTTGTCATGCATGAAACGGATGTCCCGGTCGATGTTGGCCGGGTCGTTGCGCTGGTTCACGAGACGGGCCACCCAGTGCAGCTGCGGATCAAGAAACAGACTCATAAATAATCCTCATAGGGACTGACGGACAGTGGCTCCTGCCCGCTTGAAGCACGCGGCGGATTGACAAGTTCAATCCGAAAATTGAGGCATCGGGTCACCTCCGACGTGGGGTCAGATGCATGGCGGTCAGTTGTGGGGAGTATTCGCCGGGTTGCGCTGCAGCGCGTGGAACGTGGCGACAAGGTTTGACGGTTCGGCGCGTGGGCCGTGAAGGCAGCGAGCTGGCAATCATCCACCACGCTGCGGCTCCATTCTCGCTCTCGCTCGCGAGAAAAGTAAAGTCGCCGGCCGGCACGGTGGCCAGACCAGCGACAGGTTTTTCAAGCGGCGCTGTTGGTCTCAGTCCTCCCCGATCAGCATGATCGTTCCCACGGGTTCAGCGTCGTCGCCCGGCCCAATCAGCATCCAGAGTGCGGTTTCGATGATGCGGCCGGTGCCATCGTTGGCGATCGCTTCCACGGCAAAATAGATCCGGTCGCCCGACTCGTCCGTGTTCCCCTGCCCCTGCCTGCGGATCAGGGCCTTGGCTTCATGAAGCGCGGCGGTCAACACGGCGGTTTCTCGCATCGCCTGGATTTCAGCGAAGCCCGGATCCGTCTCGTCCCAATCGATCAGTGAATTCCAGACAGCTTCGGTCACCACGACGGGCACATTGAAGCCCATGGCCTGGGCGCGGGGAACGGCCACCAGCACGCCATCTTCCAACGCCTGGGCGCGGGTGTAAGCGTAGATCGTGGGCATGTCGGCAAATGGGTTGCTGCGGTCGGTCATGGTCTGTTTCCTCTTCGGTAGTTGCTGGCCCTGAAAGGGCAGCGGGTGCGAACACGCTGCCGATGGCAGACCGCCCGCCCGGAGAGAGGCGCGGTCAAGAGCAGAAGAGAGGGGCTTGGCGCGGGATGGAGCCGGCTGGTGCGGACGCGAAGCGGCTCGGTGCCGGCGACTGACACGGGCCCTGATCGACTCTTGATCGGAGAAGCCGAGCGTGAGGGTTGCTTTTGCTCTTGTTGTGCCGCGGGATCGCATCGCGCGGGGCCGGCCGTTGGCCGGCGAAGATCAAGAACGCTGGGTGATAAGCAAGGCAGGAAAACCCGTCGCAATCCGTGAGAATGGTCGGCGTTAATCTGTTTGTGCGCTGGGGCTGCTCCCCCTGTCAGCATCCAGCGCACCGCCGCAAAGGCGGCCGGACCCCTGAGCGATCAGGGGTCCTTTTTTGTTGCCGTGTGCCTTGCGCTCGTGCGCCCCTGGTGCCTAGTCTGCGCGTGCCGACCCAAAGAGGCGGCCTCACGACAAGAAAAAAGGAGACACGAAAATGGGCGATTGGTCAGAAGCGATGGAAGACGGCATTCTTTGCCGGGGGTGCGCCGGGGTGATCTACGGATCCGTGAGCATCGGTGGCTATTGCCCCGAATGCGCGGGCCGCCAAGGTGCGGTGGACCAGGGGAAACTTGGGCCGGCGTGGGTGCCGGACAACGGCCAGGATCGAACACCGCGCACCTGAGCGGCGCTGTCCTCGGCGTCCGATAAGAATTGGCCATTGAGCGCCCCAGCCCGAGCGAGGCTGGGGCCTGGTGGTGGCTGCGCTCGTGATCTGCCAGTGCGCGAAGTGGGGTCAGGCGCGTGGGCGATCGGGTGGGTAAGCCAAGGGCTTATCCATGCGTCGTCCATCCGGCTGTCCCTGCGGTGCCGAAGGCATCGGGCACGGTCAGCTCCTTTGGCACCGCAGCATCCAGCGATCGTTTGCAACGGCAGGCAATTCTATCCTTCGTCCAGGCGCCAGTTTCTACGGCTGCCGCGTTTCGTCGCTCCTCTGTCTCGCCGCCTTTCATTCCTATGCGTGTGGTCAGCCTCCTCGCGAACTCTCATTTTCTTGTCAAAAGAGTTATCGATGTATCGCTTCACGGCCGGAGTGAATCCACCCTTCCAAAACATCTTTCGACCCGCGGTATCAGCGTGGATTGGAAAGCCCGAAGGTGCCAGGGCTTTGGTCAGCACCGCTTCCTCATACGCCTGGTCAGTCATGCTGGTGAGATGCCAATAGCCACAGGAAGGGCATTGGTAAGCGTGATCTTCATAACCACATTTTCCGGCCCCTACCGGCTCTCCTTCTGATATTCGATAGGTTCTCACCTCATTCAATCCGATGTTGGCGACCTCTTCCGTCAAATAGCGTCTTTTCTTGCAATGCTTGCGCCGCCGTTGATGGTGAATGATTGTTAGTTCGTTGATTAAGTTGTTCATGGTGTTGTCTCGATGGAACGCTGAGCCGCTGGGATTCTGTTGTAAACGGTCTGCCGGGACACCCCCAGCTTCTCCGCCACCTGGCGCACGGTCAGGCCAGGGTGCCCCGGCACGCTGAGCTTCATCCGATGCTTCTGGCGGGGAAAGGGCGGAAGACGCAAGTGGCCGCGCAGGACGTTCACCGCGCGAACGGTCAACCCCATGCGCTGGGCGACCTCGGGCGCGCTGAGGCCCTGGCAATAGAGCTTGGCAAGCCTGCGCATCCGAAACGCGTTGGTTGTAGGGATGCGCAGGATGTGGATGTAGTGCGACACGTGGTGGGCACTCAGGCCCACGGTTTCGCTGATCGACGGGAAGTCGCCGCCGCGGATCCGCCCTTTCACGATGCCTTTGACCTGACGCTGGGTTTCATGGTCAAGGTCTTTGTAGCGTTCCCAGCCGTCGACCGGCATGCGCGGCAGATGCTTAAAGCCGTGGTGCTCGCGCCATGCGTGGCCATTCGGGTGATACATCTTCATGTTCGCCTCCCAAAAAGGCCCCGGTTGCCCGGGGCTTCTTTCCTCAGGCCGCCTTGGCCGCTGTATCTGCGAGCAGGACGAACAGCTCATCCTGCTCGAAGTCTTCCAGACCCTCCGGTTGTTCGAACTCAACCGAGTTGTCGTCATCATTGACGAAGACTTCGATCTCGAATTCATTCTCGCCATCGCTGACCACAACATTCCATTTCGAAACATCGCGGTCGAGGTCGTCGTTGTGATCAAGCTTGGTGCTAGAAATTAGAGTGAATGACATGGTGTTCTCCTGGGCTATGGGTGCCCCGTCTGGGCTCCCTATGACTACAATCTAACGAAAAATAAGAGTTGCGCAAGCCCTTTTCAGCAAAATAGTCGAGATAATTTGATCTTTTTTTGCGACACGTTGCGTCAGGATTTCCCTACACATCCGGCGCCTTTCAAGCGCGGCTTGCCCGCGCTGCGCCCCTGCTCTTCCGCTTTTCACACCAAGCTGGCCGCGGGAGCGGCCACACCTCTTGCACACTCCCAATCACCGCCAGGTCCAAGCCGCCTACCTGATCATTCGATTTTGCGCAGGTATTGATAGGCGGGCTGGCCGGACTGTCGATCCGTCACTTCGACGCGATCCGCTGAAAGTGTCTTTGCGGCCACATGCTGGGAAGCAAGGTTGTCCACCCCAACAATCGCTTCAATGAAAAACGGCGTGAGGCGCGCACGTGTGAAACCGTGTTGCATTTCAGCGATCGCCGCTTTGACCAGGGACGTAGCCAGGCCTTGGTTTCTACGCGTGTCTGGCACCGCATATCCGATCTGGAAACAAGGCCGTCCTTCGACGGGATCGCAGCCCACAAATGTGGCAAAAGCGATCACTGTTCCACCATCCACCTGGACATACGTGAGCCGCATCTCGCCGTTCGGTTGATCCGCATGCACAAAGACATCGGGATTGAGCGCCCCGGGTTGAACGGCAATCTCGCCTTGGCTCAGCGCTTGCTGAAACGAGGTCAGGGCAGCATAGGGATCAGTCATCGCAGGCACGGCCGTCTCCTTGGTCAGTGGTCTGAGGAAGCCTCGCCCATTTTCTCCACTCCGACAAGGCCCATGTCGCCGCACCGGGCGCAAATGCAGTAGCAGCCCAAGGCCTTGATCGAGGCGCCCGTGTTGAGTGAAACTGAGGGCGAATCCGGCAGAGCCGAAAGCTCAGCCGCACGTGGAGGAATCCACTGTTCTCCAACGAAATGGGAGACCCACATGGCCACCAGCGCCTTGCAGACGTATTCGTCTTTTTTCCAGTGCCTCTTTGATCAGCCGGACAGGCCTGGTGATCGGTTCTACGGCGCCTTTTCCGTGTTTCGGGCCATCGACTCACGTGATGTCGAACAACGCCCAACGCACCTTCCCCATATCCACGACTTTGCAGTGATCTGGGACGATGACCATGACACCCGCATCATTGCCGTAATTGAAGAAATGTTGATGGCCGGCCTGTTGCCGGGTGTCCAGTTCATAGGGGAGCACAAAGGCAGCCTCACGGTCATCCTGGCGGCCCGGACCTATTGGAAGATTGACGTTGAGGCTTACACGAAACGCGTTGAGGCCTTAACCGGCGCCGTGGGCGACTTCTGGAACGTGCGATTGGGCATGTATGACCACGGCAAAGGAAACCTGCGGATCGGGCACCAGTGCGACTTCCAGGAAATCCTTGGATTGGATGGGGAAGCGGAGCACGCGTTCCTCTACACCATCGACTCGATGTGGAACCTGGGCACGAAGGAATGGACCTGCGCCGATGTGCCTGAGGTGCCGCTGCCGCCGGGCCAGTTCTTCGCCCCACGCAATCGCTACAAAATGCGCCGCTCCCAGCTGCGCTAAGCGGAAGGCATCCCTCAGTTTCGGCTGTTCGAGCTTGGAAACGGCGCACCCGGACCGGCCGCCGCATCAAAGCTGGCCGGTTCCCCATTCAGCCGGGCGATGTGGTCCAGCTCATCGTCGGTTGCGTCAGCGGTTTTCAGTTCAAGGTTCATCCGGACTTCTTCATGCCGACTTGCGAGCACGTAAGCCGTGCGGATGAGCAGGTTTGGATCCATGGGGTGCATGCACGTGGCCAATTCTGCGGCCTCATCGGTCACCTCATCGTCGTCGTTGAGAAGGGCTTGGTCCTGGCGAATCAGCATGCCCATGAACGCGGCCGCTTCGTAATCGACCGCCTGAGCGTTGGGGTCATGGAAGATCGGGGGTTGTTGCCGATGTTCTTCTCGAAGGCGGCCAGGCCTTCCAGGTAGGTCTGAGCAGCGGCGCGCCGGTGTTGGGTCAAGGTCTTGGTCATGGTCATGGTCATGGTCATGGGTGGTCTCGCGATGGGTAGAGTGATCGTGGGGGCGGAAGGGCCAGGTCTCCCCAGCCCCATCTGGGCCCGTTTAGGCGCCAAGTTCGATTGAGGCGATCTCGTCTTGGTCCCTCCGCGAATACGCCTTGAACAGATCCAAGCGTTCTGCCGGAGTCGCCGCTGCCATCAACCCCATTGCCTCGCGCACGATTGCGCTATGTGTCAGCTCATCATCGCTGTCGGTCATTTCGGCTTCTATGGCATACAGGCCATCTGGATCCTTGATGCGATCGGCCAAGCTGAAATCTTGGAAGTGGTCGTTTCCTTCCATGTGAGGGATCAGGAACGCGGCGGCATCATTGAGTCGGTTATCGAAGTGAGACATGGTGTTTCCTCTGGATTGTGGGTGCCCCGTTTGGGCTCCCTATGTCTACAATCTAGCGAAAAATAAGAGCTGCGCAAGCCCATTTAACCAAAATAGACAAGATATTTGCCCTCATTTTTTCGACGCGTGAAGCCAGGTTTTCCCTACACGCCAAGGGGCGCCTCTCGGCGCGGCTTGCCCGCGCTGCGCCCCTGCTCTTTCGCTTTTCACACCAAGCTGGCGTTGATGACGGCTTCCCAATGCTCCGCTGACTCACGCCAGCTCTTGAAGCCACCTGCACCGCCTTCGCTATAAGGTGCTTTGAGCAGATCACACAACAAGACTTGAACCAGTGCCACAACTTGGCACATCTGGATCGGAGTCATAAGTGAAATAAAGCTCTCTTCGAAAGTTACATACCCCGATCGGCTCAGGCGTGCTCGAACGATTTTTGTGTCCCCTGAATCCATGAAACTGATCGCAAACGTGCGCATGACAAACCACCGCGCCTCGGAAGGCAGCTCTTCAATGGAAAGAACGCTTAATTTTCTGCTCATGTGTTTCTCCTGGGTTATGGGTGCCCCGTCAGGGCTCCCTATAAGTCCAACATAGAGGAAAAATCCAGGTGCGCAAGGCCGTTTTCGATCTATTTTTGCGACAAGATCAGTCAGGATTTCCCTACACATCCGGCGCCTTTCAAGCGTGGCCAAGCCACGCTGCGTCCCTGCTCTTCCGCTTTTCACACCAAGCTGGCCGCGGGAGCGGCCCACCTGGCGCTGCCCCACCGCTGCGCTCAGTCCAGGTTGGCCGGCAACACCAGCAGCCGCTTCTTGTGTTTGCGCAGGTGTTCCAGGGCGAATTGGGCCAGGCCCAACAGCACACCGGTGAAACTGCCCTGCACGATCAGGCCATTGATCCGCGCGCGGATGTCCTCGGGGACACCGATGCGGCGACGGCCCTGCTTGTGCCAGGCGGGCAGCGGTGCCGCAAGAGTGATGGTCAACTTTTTGCCCGGCTCCACGGACAGTCGTGAGCACACCTTGCCCTCGCCGCTCGCGTTGCTGTCTGGCGTGATCGTGGCCGCACCGGGCGTCTGTTCCAGCACGTCGATGGCGTAGTCGGCCAGTGCGATGATCGCCGAAGACCAGTTGCTTTCGCCAGTCGCATCCCGCGCCTGCCGTTCCAGGTTCGGCGGCAGGGAGAACTGACCATCACGGGAGGTCGCGGTCGGGATCCGGGCCGCCATGATCACTTGGCCCGCGCCCCCGGAGACTTCAAACCGGAACGTGGAACCGGGCGGCATCGGGCGCGCCTCAGCTTTCGTGGGCCGTTGCGTGCGCCCATCCTTTGCCGGGGCCGCAGCCGCCTTCGTGATCCAGGCGCCGGCTTTCTTCGCGGCAGGCTTCGCAGTCGTTTTTTTGGTCGTGGCCATGGGGTCGATGATAGCGTTCATGCGGCCTCCCCGGGAACCCGAACAGGGAACCCTGCCCGCGCCAACACGGCGTCGACCACCGGCTGAAACTCGGCCCGCGCGGCCTGGGCGTTGCGCAGCCCGGCGTCCTCGTCCCAGATCGTGGCGCCCACGCCATACGCGCTGGCAAAAATGGCGCGATCGCTCAGCGCCAGGGTGCCCGGCAATTGGGCCAGCAGGCGGCGGGGCTCAGCGCGATCGAGGCGCACCCTGTTGGCGACCAACACCGGTTTGCGCTTGCGCAGCACGTCGAGCGCCCGGCGAGCCGAGAAATAGGTGCCAGGATCCAGGGTCGTGGGGATGATCACCTGCCCGTCGGTCACCCGTGCCGGTCGCCCAGGCGCATGGTCGATCAGGATCACGTCGAAATCCTCCGGGCGCCGGGGCATCGCGGGCGACACCATGAAACTGGTGGGTCGATCGCAGTCACGGGCTTGGGCGGCCCAGCGCAAGGCGCCCCCATCGTTCCCGTTCGGGTCGTAATCGACGACCAGGACACGCCCATGTTGAGCGAGGGCGCCGGCAAGCGTGAGGGCCAGCATGGTTTTGCCACTGCCGCCCTTTGGCGAGTAGCAGTGAAGAACGCGGTGGGGGTTCATCGTTTTTTTGCTCCGGTGAAGCGCAGGCCGCTTTGTGGACCCATGCGCTTGTTGAGGAAGTGGAAGAGGTCGACGGCGTTCACGCGGCCGCCTTGCGCACGCGTTCGCGCCATGGCACGTAACCGCCCACCGGGACATGGGTGGCACTGCGCGCACGTTTCACCGGTCGCACGTCCCCTTCTTCGTAATCGAAGCCGCTCGGGTTCGGTTCGGGCCAGGTGCCTTGGCGTGCCAGTTCCTGCATCGCATCACGCAGGCACTTCGGCGAATGCCCTTCGCAATACTCGGTGGGCATGTGGCCCAAGGCATCGCGAGCGAGCGGGGACGCACCGGCGGAAAGCAGGATCTTGATGATCAGCTCAGCGTCCGCGGGACGGCAGAAACCGGGGCCGGCTTTCATTCCATACACGCGGCAAGCCACATGCAAGGGCGTCAGACGGAAGGCACTGGCAGCGTTGAGGTCTTCGCCGGCCACCATGGCAGCCACCACGGCATCGACGTTGCTGTTGAGGATCGCCTGGAAGATGGGCCGGGTTTCCGGCTGGACGTCGATGGCGGCTTTGGGGATGAAAGGCTGAAAGAGAGGCATGGTCGTGGTCTCGATGGGTGGGATCAGGCAACCGCCATGCTCAGCGGCATGGGGTCGGCGTAGCCGCGTGCGGAGGCGCGCAGGTTCAAGTCGAAGAGCCGCAGGTCGGGTTCCACTTCGCTCGGGTGCGCGACCTTGTATTCGATGGCGCGCAGGCTGGTTTCGGAGTAGCCGGCGTCGGCCAGGAGGTTGCGCACGAAATCGGAACGGAACGGCCAGGGTTCCTGGGCGACGGGGATGGGGGAGCCGTCCAGGGTGCGGTCAGCGTCAGCGATGCGGGTGTGGCTATGGAAAATCATGGTCGGCTCCTGGGGGATATGACGGGTGCCCTGTCTGGGCTCCCCATACTTTGAACATAGTCGAACGTGCGGGGCTGTCAAGTGGGTTGGCGAAAAATAGTTGAGAAAGTTGAGGCGGGTTCAGGGGGTTTTTCAAGCGGCGCCGTTCTGGGCTTTCAGCTCAGCGAGCACCTGGCGGGCGCTGGCTTCATACGCTTGGCGGAAGGCCGCTGAGTCGGTCTGAGCCAACCGGGATTGCGCACGAGAGAGCCGGGAAAAAGCTTCAAGGGCAACCTGAGTCGGCAGGTTTTGCAGGTCAGAGCGATCGGCGGTGGTTGAAGTGTTCATGGTGTTTCTCCGGGATGTGTGGTGAGGTTAGGCGGCCAGGGCGTGCTGAGCTTCCAGTTCGCGTTCCCACTTGGCCGTGGCTTCGTGTGCGAGCATCTGGCGGAAGAGCAACCAGCCCATGGGGTGACCGGTGCGGCTGGCGTGCGCGTAGTAAGAGGTGAACGTGAGGCGGTGGGTCATCGCGCGTCCCTGGATGGCGTCGCAGCGCCACACCGTGCCGTCTGGGACCACGCCCACTTGTGCGAAGTGGAACGCGGCGTTCGGATTCCGCGTGGCCGCGATCGGGAGTTCGTTGCCGTCGACGTCGGTGATGTAGGTTTTGCTGAGCGGTTCGGGTTTCATGGGTGTGGTCTCGGTGGGGTGTTGGAAGAGCCGTCCGTGGCCGGTCGAGGGTTCAAACGCTTGCCGCAGAACAGCCCATGGCAATGTTGATTGCATCGCCGACCTTGTCATACAAGGTTTCTTCTTCGTCATAGAGGAAGGCGAAAGGTGCGTCATAGAAAAGCTCATCCTTTTCCGCATCCGCTTTGACTTCGAGCTCAAATCCCCGGCCACCATCTGCCACTTTCACACTCCACCGCGAAACATTGTCAGCACCGGTTTCCATGCAGATGAAGTTGCATGCGTGGATGCAAAAATTCTTCTCCTGACGCGGCTGGTCGCGAGCAAACAACATCTCGTCCGCGACTTCATAAGCGCGGTCAGCTGCCCAATGGCTAGATATGCCCTCCTCACTCGCCAGCAAGTCGGTCAGTGCCGCCATAGCGAACTGGTCGCGGAGGTCTGCGGTGGTGTTTGTAATGGTCTTCGTGCTCATGGGTTTCTCCTGGGATTTGGGCTCCCTGTCTGGGCTCCCTGTAAGTCCAACATAGACGAAACTTCCCGCCGCGCAAGGCCGTTTTCGATCTATTTTTGCGACACGATCGGTCAGGATTTCCCTACACGATCAAGGCGCCTTCATGCGTGGCCGAGCCACGCTGCGCCACTGCTCTTCTGCTTTTCCATTCAGCGCTTTTGCTCCACCCACGCGCCCAGATCTCCCCAATGTTCAGCCGCCTTCGGCGCCTGGCTCAATGGCAAGAAGCCCCGGGAAAAGCACTCACCGCTTCGCGTGGAGTTGCACCACGGGCACCACGCGCCACCGGGGACCCATGCGCGTCATTCGTGTGTCGCTCACCACACCACGCACGTGCGCCTCTTCGCTCAATTCCGGCGCCCTCATCCCAGGTCCATAGCACGCCCAGACACGCCCACCGGCGCCCTCGATCCCGTCGCGTTCAACGGCCACCTGGCGGCAGTCGCCATCCCACGCGATGACGAACCCGCGCACGTCGATCTGCTGGCCGATCCATGATGGCCCAAGCACCTGCGCCCCAGGCGGCTCCTGCGCATGGACGGTGAGGGTGAGGCTGGTGGCCAGCGCGGCGGCGAAGAGGAAGCGGATGGATGTGGTCATGATGTAGCCCTTCGCTCAGAGCGTGTGGGGTGCGGGTGCATAGGCCGAGTCGTTTTGCGGACACCCGGTTTCGTAGCCGCGCGGGTCTTTGCGGTAGCGATCGAAGCACAGCGGTTGCAGGCCGGAGGTCGGGCCGGTCTTCGTGCCGACGTAGCGCACCAAGACCAGAGCGTGCGTGGGGTGCTGCGGATCCGTGCACGCGCTCTGGGCGGTGGTCGTGCTGACGGACGTGCCATCGACGGTGACGGCCAGCCAGGCCATGGAATGGAGGGCCTGGGCGGTGAGTTGGGCGCACGCTTCGGGCGGGACCGTGGAATAACTGGCGGACCACGCATCGTTTGGCGCGTGCACGGTGGCCGGGGCCAGGTCGAAGGTGCCCCAGGCGGTATCGACCGGTGAGATGCCCGGGGCCTGCCAGCCGTCGCGGATGCCGTTGGCTGTCGTGACCCCGGCAAAGTCGCCGGCATTGGCGAAAGCGCCATCGATGTTTTGCACGAGGGTGCTGAGGCGCGTGGTCTCGGCGGCAACCTGAGTCGTGACGCCTGCGGGTGCGGCCAATGCCCACACCGTGGCGCTGGCGGCAATCAGGATGGCAAAGGTCAGGATGGTTTCAAAGAGACCGAAGCCGCGGGTGTGGGTGCGATGCGATTGTGCGTTCATGGCGAGATGTATCTGGTCGGGATACCCTGACGATGGTCGATAAATTGTCGGTGTCAAGGTCAGGACCCGAGGGATGGTCCGCCTAGGTGTGTCAGGCAATGACGATCATGAATTGCGAATGGCCGCAACGCGGCGCGGTTTCGCCCTGCCCTTGGCATTGAACTGCGCCGGGAGGCGCCAAGGTTGCGCAACCTACGGCAAACACTTGTCCGAGTGCCCGGTCATGGGTCGGTCAAGGGGTCGGACAGCGGGAGCCCGCATGGTTGTGCGGTTTTTCAGCCATTAAAAAAGCTTGTCCGGGTGACCACCCCCAAACCTGTCGATTTCAGTCAGCAAAACGCTTTTAGAAGCGCTGTATGGCGTTACATCGACACTCGTGCTCTCTGTCCTGATATAGACCAACAGGTTTGGGGGTGGTCCGGTCGGACAAGTGACCCCCGATCCTTGGAAACCGTTGGGGCACAAGGGCTGCGGCTGTCCGGGTGGATGTCCGACCCATGACCGGGCACCCGGACACATCACCGCTCAGACACGAAAAAGGGCGGAAAACCCGCCCCTTCGCTGCACTCTTCGGATGAATCGGTTCAAAAATGAATCGCGTCGTCCAGCGCGTCGCTGCTCCATTCCTGCACATCCGGCACGCTCGGAACGAACGCCACGGGTGCCGGCTTCACGGGTGCGGCGGGCTTGCTCACGACCAGGCCCAGCCCAGACCAGGAGTGCGGCACCAACGTCCGGTCCAGCGGTTGCACGCCGGACACCCGCAGTTGCACATACCGCTCTCGCTTGCCCTTCTTGCTCGGCCCTTTGCGGCCTTCCAGATCCACACCCTGAAACACCCCACGCACGCCCACCCAGAATGCCGGCTCGCCCAGCGGTTGCTTGCCACGCTCGTCGCAATACTCGCGATAAGCGTGATAGACCGCCAGTTTGGACGTCCAGGTTCCACTGTCCGCCAACGCTTCACTGTCGTCCAGGAACGCCACGACCGGGTCGCTCTCCATGCGCTGTTGTTGCGCAAGAGCCACTACGGCAGCTGGCAGTTCGCCAAACTTGCCGCCCCGGCGGATCAACCGCTGCGCGCCGATGAGCAGCCAGTCGATGACTTGGGCCATCTCCGCGCCGTTGTCAACGATGAGCTTGTGGAAGTCTGCAATTTTCATCTCTTGCGGCACGCGCTGTGTGAACGGAAGCGTGAGGATCTTTCGCCAAAAACCGTGCTCTTGCTGGCTCACGCGCGGGAAGGCATTGGAAGCGAGGATCCACACCGCGTTCGGTCGGAAAGTGAAAGCGTCGCGGCCTTTGCGTTCCAATGGCTGCTCATCCCAGCTGAAAAGCTCTTTCAGCGTGTCCTGCATTTCGTTCGTCAGCGCCTTTGGAACTTCGGCCACGGTGGCCAGGCGAGCACCATGGAGCGCGGCTGTGCCGAAATGATCGCGCACCAGGCGGGCCAGCTTCACCGGCGCGCTGCGGCCACCCACCACGGCGGTCATGATGTGGAGCATCACGGACTTGCCATTCTCGCCTTCGCCATACATCCAGATGGATTTCTCGAAACACCGATTGATCAACACGGTGGAAAACGCTTCCTGCGCCAAGTCGCGCACGTCATCATCCGCAAAGGTGGTCGCGAGATACCGGCCAAAGTGGCTGTCCGGGCGCACCGGCTGCGGGGTGTAGACGCCACCGGCCAGTTTGCGCGGATCAAACGAGGCGCCCACGCAATACGTCACGCCATAGCGTGGATCGGGCGAGAGGCAGGTGATCACGCCCTGATCGTTGATCGACAAATACTGACCACGCAAGGGAACCAGGTTGCGCTTCGGGTCGGCCATCGGCACCGCTTTCTCATGGCCACGACCCACCAGCAGGGTCGTCAACGTGGCCGCGGCTTCCTTAGCGTTCCTGTTGTTGGCCTTGTGCGGTGCGAAGTCTTCCAGCCATTTCAACGCATCGGCTTCCAGGCCTTTCGGATCCTTGATGTGCCAGTAAGCGCTTCCGTCGGCTTCCACGGACCACCGGTAAACCGTGCAGTCGATGCGGCCATCGGCATCGCCGGTCGGACCGCCGACGCAAATGTTCGGATCCTTCGCGCGATCGAGCGAGTAGCGCAGCTCGAAACTGGGACCCTCGGGCTTTTCGACGTCAGGAACCAGTGGCGTATTCGCTTTGCTCTTGGTCTTCTTGCGTTGTTCCGCAATCGAAGTCACCGGGGCGGGTGGGTTGATGAGGGTGCCATCAATCCGACGGGCTTCCGTCAGGACCTTGACACGATCATGTTGATCGCTTAGAAATGGCATATCAGTCTCCAAACTGTTGTGGTCTCAGAAACCCAGTCCCGGCCAGGATTGGGTTTCGTCGTTTATGCGGTTTGCGTTTCGCGTTGCAGCAGTTCCAACACTGCTCGGCGCAGAAAGCAGGACTGGCTTTCCTGTCGGCGCGAAGTCACGCGCTCGACAGCCGCCTTTGTCTGAGCATCGAGCAGTGCATGCACCGGGAACTCCTTGCGGTGGATGACGGCCGGGCGACCGACGCGACGGCGAGTGATGGGGGTGTCCTTGGACATGGGTTGCTCCGGTTGTGATTTATTCTGTGCGGTAATTTGTTGTAGGACGGTTCGCATTTCAGGCAAGCCCATCCACGGATAAAAGGCTCCGCCACGCACCACTAATCGGCTGGAAAGTGGCGCCACGCTTGGGGTTGAAGGCGATGCAGAAACCTAGAAATTGTCAGGTGTTTAAGCGGCCTTGTTCTGGCTCAGGTGTTTCCCAATTGCGACGAGCTCCTGGACCTGTTCGGCGTCTTCGTCCGACATCCGCTCACACATCCACATCGGCCTTTTGGTCTCCAAATACTCACGGATCAGATCGACCTGGGTGACCACAACGAGCCGAGGAAACTGTCGCCCCTGCACAAAACCGCCGGCATGGATCTGCAAAGCGGTCATCGCGCTGCAGAGTGGATCCAGGTCGTTGGCTTGGATCGTCATGGCCGCGACGCTCTGGCTCCGGCGCAGGTGGGCCAGGATCAGTGCACCAGATCCGCAACAAGGATCCATGACATGCTGTGGTGTTTCTCCCCTCGATGGTGAGAACGCCGCGGCCCCATCCGACAGGTTGGAGGGTGTGAAGTGCTGGCACCTGGCGTCCCGATCGGCCCTTGCGGTCGCCTCCGCATGAAGCACGCCGAGCAGATCGGTCCAGGGCGGCAAGGAACAGACCGCTGTCAGATAAGCCCCCATGTCTGCCCGCCACGAATCAGCGTCAGCAAAGAGCTGGCCAATCCGTTCTTCATCGCCCAGGTCTACGTGGGCGAGGTAGCGGGCAGCGAACATCAGTTCGGGCGATCGCCCAAAGGCGGCGAGGCTGCCATAGACCAGTCGCTCGAAGTTCGCGTGCTGGCCCCCGATTCGCTTGCGCAAGGCGTGGAAGGCGGGCGTGTTGAGTTCGGGTGGAGTGAAGGGATGTTTCATGGTGGTCTCCTTGAATGTGGGCAACACTCCCCCGCCTCGCTGTCGTCAGCGATGTTTGGAAACGGGGGCGATGGAATGGGCGGAACGAGTGGGCGGAACTGCCGGGGGATCGCGACTAGCGACGCTTCTTCTGACGTATCTGTTGCTCAGGAGGTCGTTTCGATGAGGACGTCCAGGAACGGCATGCTCTCAGCGTCCACCGCAGTGATGAGCAGTTCCAGGGCCGGCCTGCCCTCGACCCAGATCCGATTCCAGATGAGGAACGCGGCCTCAGTGCCCATGAAGTGTTGCCCGGTCGCGGACCAATGGGACCAATTCCCTTTTTTCGCACGAAGGAGGTCCAGGTCCACTCTCTCGAGGAGGTCCGCCCAATCTTTCTGATTCACCGCGACGTCGAACGCATCGACGCGCTCTTGCGACCAGTGCAGGGGCGCCCCCACAAAAACCCGACACAACTCTTCGCCGCACGTGTGTGCTTCCTTCGCCGCGGCAATGTGTTCGGGGGTCCAAACTTCCGGCCGAAGGGGGTTGCAGCGTTGAGTGACTTGCCCGATCAGCTGGCAGCGTTCCTCAGTAGCGCCGGCGCCGGTGGTGACAGCTGCAAGGAGGGCCTTGCGCTGATTGGTGTCTTTGGCGGCGCTCATGCTTCTTCTCCATCGTCGTTTTGGCGTGCGGCGATGGCCACCGCTACCGTCTCGCCGCGCCACACGATCGACACGCGGCGTCCATGCCAGATTGGCCACCGGCCTGTCGTCCCGTGGCGCACCAGTTCAGCCTCGGCCGCAAGCACTTCCACGTCTGGCCGTTGAAACACCCGCGAAGCCATCAGCCACTGCTTGGCTTTGGCCAGCGTCGAGCAGCCCATGACGATGCGCCGGCTTCGTCGATCAACGACGATGTAACCGGCCGGTTTGACGGTGGCCTCCACGGCCGCCGCAGGCTGAGCTGCCCGCACAAACTCCGGCTCTGGCAGCGGTGCCGATCCAGGCGCCTGGTTGCCCCACGCGTCCCAGCCGGGCACCCCTGCCCTGGCAAACAGTTCGAGGAACCTGCACGGCCGGCCTTCCTTCGTGGTGGGAAACAGCCGCATCAGTTCGTCGTGAAACAGCGTGGGCTTCTGCGAGTGCGCCCCGCGAACCGCTGCAATGACCCCGTGGATCCGGGCGATGTAATCCGCGCCCTGGCCGGCCCGTGGGATCGGCACCCCGGTTCCACGCCGGCCCAAGAGCAGGAATTCATGCTCGGGCAGCACGGCGCTCTTCGTCGCGCAATGGGCCGGCTTCCCTGAGGGCAGCAACTTGTGCCAGACGATCGCCGTGATGAATTGGAACCCGACCCGCTCCATCCGCTTGATCGCGAAGGGCAGCTGGCTCGCCGGGGTCCACATCCCCATAATGCAGTTCGGGGCGCACACGTGGCGGACGTCGAAGTCCATCAACGCTTGGTTGCTCATCGTGGGGTAGTGCTTCGACGGGGACGCGTTGTGGTTCATGTTTTCGGTGCGACGTCCGTAAGCCACCGGGTCGTCCCGCAAAATGACGTCATAAAGCCCGTGCTGCTCAGCGAACTGGATCAGGGACGCGTTGGCTTCATCAGCCGTGGTGGCCTGGGCATGGTGCGCAAAGGCACGCGGCCGCTGGCGCACCGGCAGGACCTGAGGTGAGGCCTGGGGGTTGCGCGAGCGGCGACGGTGGGAGGCCTTGATGTTGGCAAGGCCACGGGTAGCGGCCACCGGCTCGGGTGAGCGGGCGGCCTGCGAAGTGGAAGAGGTGAAATCGGTGCTGTGGGTCATGGCTGTCTCCTTTGATGGGGAGACAGTTATAGGCCGGGTCTGACCCTTAATTCAATCGTAAGTCATTGATCTGTTAAGGTTTATTGGATTTACTGACGCACCGTGGCGAACCGTCAAAAACCGCCAGGAACCGCCAGGAACCGCCCACGCTCGGCTGCAATTATCTTTTTTCGTTCAGGTTCCCAGCAGTGCCTTGATCAAATCCTCCCGCAAGGCGGGGTCGTTTTTCACTTTCTCGATCATCGCGCGGGCTTCGCTTTTGTCTTTTTCCGGCTTCGCCGCCACGGGCAACCCCACGAGCTGACGCAACCGATCTTCGCGCTGCTGGTAGAGCGGCCGGAGGATTTCGGCCTGATCGGGGAGATAGCGCTGCGTGGCCCCGGCAACTTTGCTGCCCCCACGCCCAGCCCCGTGGTGGAGGGCGGCCCCGCTCACCAGGAGTTTGGCCGTGCGGAGCAAATCCGCTTCACTGCCTATTTCGCGGGCCAGCGATCGACGCAAGTCATGCGCCGTGATCGTGATGCCGGTGGCTTCGGCCAACGCCACCAGGACGCTCCGCGGACTGTTGATCGGCCGGCCATGCTCGCGCGACGGAAAAACGAAGGTGCCGGGTTCGTCCGGCCGCCAGAGCTCGTTGAGGCGTTTGCGTTCGACCAGGATGTCCCGCGCCCAAGGCGTGAGGGGGATGACGTCCTGCGCGCCGCTCTTCGTCGTGTCATCCGAGAGCCACACCAAGCCTTTGGTGAAGTCCACCTGGGGCCATTGCAGGAGCATCGTTTCGGTCTGCCGAGTGCCAAACAGCGTCAGGATCAAATAGAAGTCGATGAGCACGGACAGATGGGGTTTGATCGCTTTGCTGCGCGGGTCGGGCCGGTTCGCGAGCACGGCCGGATCGTGCGCGGCGGTCTGCATCGCCAGCAAAGCTTTCAGCCAGACAATGTGCGCATCCTGCGTTGTATCGAGCGCCTTCTCCACACGCTTGTCGCCCGGCCAATCGCTGTTATGGGATTGGCGCCAGGTTTGAATCGGGCCTTCTTCCCGCAGCACGCCCAGTTTCAGCTGCTTGGCCGCTCGCCACCACGCCCCATCGAGGTGCACATAGATCTTGTCCATCGTGCCTTTGCTCACGGACTTCGGACCCCACGTGAGCGCCGTTTTCTTGCCGGCTGCCAGATGCAACAGCGGGGTGAGGCTCTCGGCCACTTGGGCCTCGGTCAGCTGGACGATGGACACGCGCCACATGGGCGAGCCGGTGAGCCACCGCTGGACTTTGATCCGATCCTCGGTCGACGAGTCCCGCAATTTCGGATCGACCTTGCGGCGCTTGCCCACGCCGATGTCCAAGCGCCCGTCGTCGCCCAGCTTCGTCTTGTGCTTGCGCTTGTATTCGATGAAGTTCTGCATCGCCACCTCGACCGTCAGGCGCCGCTGGTCTTCCGCACGCAGGGTTTCGTCGCGGTGGTCAGCAATCAACCGCTGCGGATCATGCCCCTGGTCGTATGACAACTGCCACGCCCTGGCCCGTTGCCGTGCCAGCGCCAAGCTCATCACGTCGGCGCTGCTCATTTTCACGCGCCGGGATTTGCCACCCCACTTGCGCCGGAAGGCCCACGTTTTCGTCGAGCGGTGGATGCGCAGGATCAACCCCGACACGCCAGTTTTACCCCCATCGCGCACGGTCCACTCGGTCTCATCCGGTGGCGTTTTTTCGTAGAGGTATTGGCCCGTCTTGGACACACCCACGATCCTGTTCTCGAAGGTCAGACTGTCGACGAGTTTTTGCGAAAGTTCGAGTTGAACGGCCATCGTGGCTCCCCGGCTTGGCGAATGCTGCGGCCCCGACGATACTCCCATTTGCGGCCCCCGTGCGGCCCCCTTCACCACGGTTCCTGGCGGTTCCTGGCGGTTCATTCAGCCAAATCCGCCCCACCCGGCAGTCCGCCTGTCCTCTCGAATTCACGTTTTGCTCTCGCCCAGGTCGCATGAGCGCTGGCGCCAAGCGTGGCGCGGCGAGACGGTCAAATCAGTGCTTGACGAAACAGGTCGATTCCGCTTTAATTGACGGCTCAACCCAGTTCATCGGCCGGGTAGCTCAGTTGGTAGAGCAGGGGATTGAAAATCCCCGTGTCGGCGGTTCGATTCCGTCCTCGGCCACCATGTTGCAAACTCAAGCTGTCCTGAGTTGTCCAGTAAAGCCCGCAGAGATGCGGGTTTTCTGCTATCTGCGGTCCACCACTGTCCGAGATCGCCCCTGGCGATCCGGTGATCCATGGCGGTAACAATGACGTTAACCGGCCCACGGCCAAACCCGTTACTGTCATGCCACTTACTGACGCAGCCATCCGTAAGGCAAAGCCCATAGACAAGCCCATCAAGCATACCGATGGCGGTGGCCTGTACCTACTCTTGCGCCCCGATGGCGCGTGCTGATGGCGCATGGACAATCGCCGCCCCATCACTGGCAAGCACAACACATTTAGTCTCGGCGTTTACCCCCTATGCCGGTTTGGCCGATGCCCGCGCGAAGCGCGATAAAGCTCGCAAGCTGCTGGCAGCGGGAACCGACCCCGGAAAGGCTGAAAGGGCAGCGGACATGGAACAGGCCACGAACAGCTTTGAGGTCGTGGCCGTGGGTGGTTCCGAGTGAGGTGCAGCGACCTTGCCTAAGCAACTGGCCACCGTCACACGAGCATTCAGCAGCCCATCTTCACGCACTGGTACGAAGAATATAGGGAGCGACGCTCCCCCACCTTGGAGGGGCGCGGCAGACTGGAGTTCGCCGCCCATTGATTTGAGCTCAATGGCGCGCGCATACTTGCACAAGAAAGTAGTAGTCAATTGCCGCACGAGGGGAAGCGTATGGGCAAGGCTGCACACCTAACTTTCCATGATCCAGACGGAAATAGATTTCCGCTCTCAGTGGACGAAGACGGGACTTGGTCCACTGATGACCAGTATCCCTGCCTGGACATGCATAAAACCGGCACGTGGCGAACTGTCGCTGAAGAGACACAGATTGATGTCGGCAGCGGAACGATCGACTGCGATAAGTTCACTTTAGATGCGGATAAAAGTGGCCGAGATCTCGGCGCAATCTTTCCTGATATGCGCACAGGCGAAGCCCACATCGATTTCGTCACCGAATAGCCGTCGCTCCGATCATAGAAAAATTGCCGTAAAGTCATTCGTCCATCTCGTATGGCTAAGGGGGAACACCTATGTTTCGCGCCAATTTTTTGCTATTCGCATTTGCGAGTTCTTCGATCTTGTTGTTCGGGTGCGGAAAAAAAGGCCCCGATAATCCGTCGGGCTCTCAGTCCACCTTAAGCGATGAATCCAGCTATGCATTGGCATGGAGGAATCGCCAAGTGCCAGTTCCAGCATCGACCGTAGGTCGTACCGTTCGGGATATTTTTGGCGAGGAGGTGGATGAATATCCACCTGAGGGTGTCGTACTCGGCCAAGGTTGGAACAGGGGTTTCGGGACTCGAACTCTGAATCAATGCGTCGTCGGCAGTGAGCAAACGCAGCAGGGCGGCTCAGCCACCATTGAGTACCACTACGTCTTCGACTCAGAACAGTTACAAAGTCTGCTCAGTGTTTCTGCGCACGGAGGATACGGCGTCGGCGCCTTCGGCGCGCATGCGTCTTCAAACTACACGACGTGGAACACGAATGACCGAACCACAACGCATATTCTTGGTC
Organism: Frateuria sp. Soil773; assembly: GCF_001428405.1. GTDB lineage: Bacteria > Pseudomonadota > Gammaproteobacteria > Xanthomonadales > Rhodanobacteraceae > LMSL01. Next base: position 62,565 of record NZ_LMSL01000034.1, on the reverse strand, counting down.
TTGCACATGTTGACAAGGGGGCCAGCTTCATCACGGACGGCAAGGTGCCACTGAGACTCACAAATACTGCGAGAGCCATTCTTGACAGCGATCCGTTGGAAGGCCCTAAACGCTTTCTTCAGGCATGCGGCGATGGATTTGTTTCTAGTATCCGCATCGGCGGCCAGCTGAGCTATCTCTTTGATCAGCGCACCCTAAATAACACTGATGGAAAATCCTTCACTTTAAGCGCCTCGGCTTCGGGTTGGGGTGCGAGCGGCGGCGTGGACATTACGACTAAAGAAATAAAAACCTTGGCTGCAGACAATTTCGATATTCACGTCTTTCAAAGCGGCGGCGATCTCAATATCCCAATGAACATGGCCGCCGCCATTTCCCACATAGAGTCATACGCGAACTTCGCTCCAACGCAAGCAGTTCCATATAAGATCGTCGTTACGCCTTATTTAGTTGTAGCTCCGTCTGCCAACCTCGTCGATACGCACTCCGATGACATTCGCTCCCTTTCTGCGTCCATCGCCAGGACCAAGAAATTAGAGAATGTCTATAATGCCGCACTGAGAGACCCCGCTTCATTCTATCTACCCTATTCGACTATTCCAGATCTGTCAAATGACTACACAGCTCTATCAACCATTCGACGCTGTCTTGAGCAGATTATTCTCCAGTGTCGTGAAACAGGCGAATGTGACTTCACGGCGCTTTCCAAAAGCACCGTGCCACAGCTCTGCCCAGCGTCGGCTCTGACAGGGGGTCGAAACAGCATCGCCTACACGCCAGAGCAACTCACACGCATCCTGGCCATGCTTCCCGGAAGCGATGTAGCGAGAGGCTCGAAGCTCATGGAAATACTTCAAAAACAAGCTCGAAATGCTGATGCGGGCAGCGATGGGCAGTCTTTGGCGCGAGGCGACTTTGGGAAGGTATTGAAGGGACCTTGGACTGTTTTGAACAATGAGGTTACATGGACGCTGAAGTCCGCCGGCACTCCTCCGGAAGCTCTTCGCGAGCTCAATCACGCGATGAGCCCCGATGGGTACGCCCTCACGTACTATGACTATTTGGCTCGAGCGCCCTTCAGGAAAGACAACGTCGACTGGAATGCCGACGAATTGGGCATGGCGGTTGCGCTTTGTCTAAAGCGGAATGCTATGCAAGGTGTGGCGAATGGAGATTGTGGCAGCCCGCAGGGATTCGCCGTTGATACCCCCTCGGATAATGCAGAAAAATCGGACAATTGCTCTTCTTTGTTTTGTCGTAGGAAAAATACGATTCTCGGATGGATAAAATACGGGCGAATATTCCCCGAGTCATCAGGTGCGTGCGAAGCAAACGAAAATGGCGTCTTGTGTGCCGATGTGAGCTGGCTACAAGCGTACGTCATCGATCCGTTAAAAGACCCGGTCATGGACAAAACGCGCAACTTCAATTCGTCGACATCTATGCCTCGCCCCACGCAACCTAGACCGTTCCCGCGCAATGGTGGCATCTGCGGTTACCCGGATAGGGCGCGTCATTGCCCGACATGATGGCAGGAGACAATCAAACTTCCGATTACTTTCACGGCAGTGATCACTGTATGCCAACAAGTAAATTGCAACGCTATGCGACCTGTGAGAAGTCTTTTCGTCGCGGCTTGCAGCAATTTGCAATTGCTATAACTTAGAGCTACTTCGGCAATCACCTGACTTAACAGCTCCAGCTCATTCGCCGCGGCCTCCGCCGTTAGGCGATCTGCAGCCAGCAAGGTCCACTTCGCCGGTACGAAAGCCGGTCGGCGTTCGGGCAACACCATGCCCGGCCAATCGAGCAGCAGGAGGCTTTCACCGCCCAGGTTTGTGATCGAGCGGATGCCGAAACCCGTCCAATCTCCTTCGGATGGGGGATTGGACTACAAACCACTGTGCTACTCAAAGGTGGGGGAACGTCGCCCCATACCACGTTCGCCTACGGCGGGCGGTGCTACATTCGGGTCTCGACCACCGACGAAAAGGGGATGCACCGATGAAACGTCTTGGATCTACCGTTCGGCAAGCCATGCTCGCGGGGTTGATGGCTACCGCTTTCGCCGGACCTGCCTTCGCGCAACAGCAGCTCAATACCGGACTGGGCAGCACCTGGCCCACCGACACGCCGGACGTGAGCCTCGCACCCGGCTTCCACGCCTACGTCTGGGTCAAGTCCGGCGTGAAATACGTGCAGATCAACGATGCGGCCGGCAACGTCCTGGTGGCCGTGGCGACGGCCAACGGCATCTTCCTGCCCCTGCCCATGGGACGCAGCGCGAAATTGCTGCAGACGCCTCAGGACGGCACGACGGCCACCGGCGGCGCCGCAGGAGTCGCGATCTACCAGGACGGTTCGGTCCAGATCACCGCCATGCCGCAGGACGACGGGGCGATGGTGTTCAAGGCGGAGGCGACCTGCACCAACCCGGTCGAATGCACCACGCACGTCAACTAAAATTAGGCATCGCCCCGCGGGTGGCGCGCTCGAACGGCGCCACCCGCTGCGGCTGGCTGGCGCAGGGTTCGCGCAACAGGACGCTGATGCATTCGCCGTGCGCCGAAGAACGCACGTGCGTCACCCCCTCGTAGAGCGCCGCACGGTCGCGGATCGCCTCGACGCCCAGGCCGGTGGCCGCCAGCCGCTGCGCCAGCGATTCCCCGCGGATCTGCAATCCGGGATCGTCGGAGAACAGCGCATCGATCCGGACCACCACCCACTGCCATCCGTCGCGCTGGCCATGGCGCAGGTACACGGTGACGTCCTGCACGCTGTGCCTGGCGCACAGGTAGCTGGCCCCCTCGCACACCAGGCGGTGCAGCGTGAGCTGGAGCGGCTCCGACAATTGCTGGATGGCGCCGCGCATCTGGCACCAGTAGCCGATGCGATGGGCGTTCAGCGCCCGAGCCAGGCCGCCGTGGCGCAACGCCGCGACCAGGCCGTACTCGCGCAGGGAGGCCGGATACAGGCCGTCGGCCAGTTGGAACAACTGCTCGCGCGTCAACGTGGTGCGGCGGCGCAGTTCACGGGTATCGATCAGGGGCCGGTATTCCCGCAGGCGGTCGAACAGCAGTTCCTCCGTGGCGTGCACCGTGCTGCTGACCGACTCGACCCCCAGCGCGCCCTGGCGCAACTGGGCTTCGCACTGCGCCTGGATCCGCCGGGCCAGGGCCAGCGGATGCCCTCCCCGCCCTTCCGGGCCCGCCTGCCGGCGCAGCACCGCGATCCTTCCGCCGAACAGCAGCATGGAACTGGCCGCGAATGCCACGAGCACCTCGGCACGCAGCGTCGTCGGGTCGTAGAGCGCCGGCATCGTCAGGGACACCGACACGCTCGCGGCGGTGACGCCGATGGCCGCACCGTACCAGCCATGGCGAAGGGCCAGCCAGACCACGGGCGCGAACATCAGCAGGCGCGCAAGCGACCGCGAGCTTTCGCCCGGAGCCGCGAGCCCCAGCCAGACCAGCATGGCCAGCGCGGGCAGCACGAAGGTCGCCGTTTCCAATGCGAGCGGGCTCTGCATCGCGCGCGCGAACCCGGCCCGCGGCTTCGCCATCCACTTCGCGCGCTGCTCCCAGGCCAGGAGCACCAGGGGGACCAGCGTGAGGATGCCGAGGTAGTTGCCGATGAACCAGCGCGCAGCCTCGACGCCGTAATCGATCGGCTCAAGGGAGGCCGGAACGCGCGCGGTCGACAGCGTGACCACATAGGCCAGCGTCCAGACCGCGGACACCGCCAACGTGCACGCCATGACCGCGCCCACGCGCACCGGCCCCGTGGCAGGCACCATCTTCAGGTGCTCGCGGCCGAACCGCACGATGGGCATCGCCAAGCCCAGCGGCGGCACCAGCATCAGCGCGGACCAGACCCAGCCGAAGTCCCCAAGGCAGGAAAGGCTTGCATAGCCCACCGGCCCCATCTCGCCGGCCAGCAGCGCCGGCCAGTAGCGGTAGGGCACCAGCAGCAGCACCGCGAAGCGATAGCCGGCGAACAGTATCCAGTGCGACCACGATACCTGCCGCAGCAACACGTAACCCAAGGCATAAGCCGCGGCGATCGCACCATGCCGCAGCCATACGTTCCATCGTGATCCTTGATTCATCCGCAGACCCCTAGACGATCGGATATCCCCCGGCCTCGCCGAGGCTGGCAAAGCCCACACGCGCGATCATGCCCGCGAAACGGTAAAGAAACTGCGACGTCACACACGGAGCAGCCTGCCCGGGAAGACTCTGCCGCCCCGATGGTCCTACACCGCCACCTTCATCGCAACGCTTGGCGCATCGACCAGACGCTCCCGTATGGATGCCGTAGCGGCAGGCCCGGGGTCGCATGCCGCCGCCGTTCCGCGCTCCGGCAGGGCCGCCGGCCGCGGCGAGCGGGGATCGCCCCGTTCATCTTCCATCGCTGCGTCCCGCCTGGAGCGCAGGTACGTCCTGTCCGGAGCACAGGGGATGCGCTCGACTGCGCCGTACGCACAGCGGGAAGTCGCGCACGGAGAGCCTGCGACGTGCCTGCGCGAAAGCCATCGGGCGCCTCGCGAAGGGACGACTGTTCATGGGGCACTCACCAAGCTGCAATACGCCTGTGCAAGCATCCGCGGACTGACAAAGACATGGGTATCACCATGCTTAGGGATAGCACGGCTTGTCAGGGGGATCGCGGTTGGTTGTGGGCGTATCGAAAAATACGAAGTTGGTTCTGCTCGCCGGTGACGGCGGCTTTTCGCGCCACCTTGTACGTCGTGTTCGGTTCGACCGGAACGTTTCTCAGCCATCACCGGCAACGGAAGTCGCGCATCACGCGCGTTTCGCCGGATGACTGAGCGCGGCCGCGTTCAGGCGGCGACGGAAGCCCGTACGTAGTTGGCAAGCTCGATCGCCGAGGTCGGGCCGGGCAGTTCGACGCTGACGCTGCGGCCCGAGCGCAGGTGCTCGTCGCGGGCCACCTCGCGCGCCAGCCGGATCGCCGGGCCGAGCCGCAACTGGCTGAACAGGGTGATCGAACCGCGGCAGACGCTCCATTGCCCTCCGGCGCATTCCTTGAGCGAGAACACGATCTTCATGTAACCCGATCCCGATGCATTGATCGCGTGCATGGTGCGCCGGAGCGTGCCTGCGGCGTAGCGGCTGGCGGCTTCTCGTCGTGTAGTCCTTCCCCTATAGCGATTCGGTGCACCGACTGTCGGCGCCCCTGCGGCCGCGCGCCGGGCCACGCCCTTTTCCGCCATCGTCGCGCCGCAAAGCGATAACCGGCCGGTCACCCGCCGTCGCCAGGATATGCGCGCACTCCCCGGGACCGCTGCCGTGTTGGCTCAGTACGTGTATCCATCCAAGCTCGGGCTGTTCCGCATCGTGCGGCACGGCCATCGCTGGCGCAGCCTGCTCGGCGAACGCGAACAGGGCCGGCACGACACGGCCGAATCGGCACTGGACGACCTGCTCGGCGCATGGCCGGCGGCCCGGCTGCCCAGCCAGCTCAATCGTTGGCGATACCTGCCCGGCCCCGCCGCGGCACCCGCGCGGCGCGCGCACAAGGCCATGCCCGGGTGGCGCCTGGCCGGCTGAGGCCGGCCTCGCCGCTTTTCAGCCCGCAGGCTGGCTCGCCGCCGTGTCCGCCGCGTCGGCATGCAGGTGGTCCAGGATGCCCTGGGCCATTTCGTGGATGCCGAGCACTACCAGGTTGGCGCCCTGCTCGCGCAGGTGTGCCGCGCCGGCGTCGGTGTTGGCGCGCGCCACGATGTCCAGTTGCGGATTGGCCAGGCGTGCCACGCGCACGATCTCGCCCGCCTCGAACGCGTCGGGCACGGCGACCACCAGCGAGCGCGCCCCGGGCAGGTTGACCAGGGCCAGCACCTCGTCCTTGGCGGCATTGCCGCTCACCGTCTCGAAGCCCTGCTCGCGCAACTGCGCCACCCGCTCCTTTTCCATTTCCACCACCAGCAGCGGCCCGCCCGCCTGGTGCAGCTTCGCGCAGACCAGTTGCCCGACCCGGCCGTAGCCGATCACCACCACGTGACCGGACAGGTCGGTCGGCGCCGCCACCGCGTCGGGCGCCTCGGCCGGCTGGCCGCCGGGCTCGCCCGCCGCCTTGCGCTGCGATTCGCGCTCGTCCAGCCTCGGCATGGCCCGGTCGAGCAGCATGAACAGCAGCGGATTGAGCAGGATCGAGACGATCGCCGCGGCCAGCAGCACGTCCTGCGCCTCCTTCGAGACCATGCCCTGGGCGACGCCCACGCCGATCAGGATGAACGAGAATTCGCCGATCTGCGCCAGGCTGGTGGAGATCGTCAATGCGGTGCGCAGGGGGCGCCCGAAGGCCAGCACGATGCCCAGCGCCGCCAGCGACTTGCCGATCACGATGATCGCCAGCGCCGCCAGCACCACCCACGGGTCGGTCAGCACGATCTGGTAGTTGAACAGCATGCCGATCGAGACGAAGAACAGCACCGCGAAGGCATCGCGCAGCGGCAGCGTCTCCTCGGCGGCGCGCTGCGCCAGCTTCGACTCGCCCATCATCATGCCGGCGAAGAAGGCGCCCAGCTCGAACGACACGCCGAACAGCCCCGCCGCGCCGAACGCCACGCCCAGCGCGATCGCCAGCACCGCCAGCCGGAACAGCTCGCGCGAGCCGGTCTGCGCGACCACCTTGAGCGTCCACGGGATCAGCCGCTTGCCGACCACCAGCATCAGCGCGACGAACAGCGCGACCTTGCCGATGGTGATCCCGAGCGTGCCGGCCACCTGGCCGACGCTGAGCCCGTTGCCGCCCGCCAGGGCGTTGCCGATCGCCGGCAGCAGCACCAGCGCCAGCACCATCGCCAGGTCCTCGACGATCAGCCAGCCCACCGCGATGCGGCCGCGCTCGGTCTCCATCAGCCGGCGCTCCTCCATCGCGCGCAGCAGCACCACCGTACTCGCCACCGACAGCGCCAGGCCGAACACGAAGCTCTGCGCGAACGGCCAGCCCAGGGCCCAGCCGAGCAGCACGCCGAGCACGGTCGCCACCGCCATCTGCCCGACCGCGCCGGGGATCGCGATGCTCTTCACCGAGAGCAGGTCCTTCAGCGAGAAATGCAGGCCGACGCCGAACATCAGCAGCACCACGCCGAGCTCGGCGAGCTGGTGGGCGAGATGGCCGTCGGCCACGTAGCCCGGCGTGAACGGCCCGACCACCACGCCGGCCAGCAGGTAGCCGGCCAGCGCCGGCAGCTTGAGCCGGTGGGCGAGCGCGGCGAACAGGAAGGCCAGCACAATGCCGCTGACGAGGGTGGCAATGAGCGGGGCGTCGTGCATGGCGCGGTCCTTGTGGCGTGAGGTATGCCGTGCGACGGGTCGGCGACGGCGCGGACCGCCGTCGTCCGACGCTGGCCAGGTTTTCCTATCTAAGGGCTCGCGCACTCCGGCGCAAGATCCCGGCAAGGCTTTTTATCTATCCCGGGGCGTTGATCACGGCGAGGAAATCCCGGCCGTAGCGCTTGAGCTTGGCCTCGCCCACGCCGCTGACCTCGGCCAGCTCGGCCTCGTTCGCCGGCATCGCGCGCAGCATCGCCAGCAGGGTCGCGTCGTGGAACACCACGTACGGCGGCACGCCCTGCTGGCGCGCCAACTGCGTGCGCAGGGCGCGCAGCGCGTCCCACAGCGGCTGCTCGTAGGCCTCGATGCCGATGCTGGCGCCGGTCACCAACTGGCTGTCGCGGCGGCGCCGCGCGCTGCGCTGCGGGCGCGCGTCCTCGCGCAGATGCACCTGCCGGTTGCCGACCAGCACCTCGCGGCTGGTCTTCGTCAGCCGCAGGGTGCCGTAGCCCTCCGCATCGGCCTCCAGCAGGCCCGCGGCGAGCAACTGGCGGAACACCGAGCGCCACGCCTTCTCGTCCATGTCGGCACCGATGCCGAAGGTGGTCAGCTTGTCGTGGCCGAGCTGGCTCACGCGCTCGCCGTCGATGCCGCGCAGGATGTCGATGACATGGCCGGACCCGAAGCGCTGGCCGCTGCGGTACACCGCCGACAGCGCCTTCTGCGCGGGCACGGTGGCGTCCCAGGTGCGGGGCGGCTCGATGCAGTTGTCGCAGTGGCCGCAGGGGCCGCGGTAATCCTCGCCGAACGCGCCCAGCAGCAGCTCGCGCCGGCAGCGCGTGGCCTCGGCGTAGGCCAGCAGCGCCTCCAGCTTCTGCCGCTCGATCCGCTTGCGCTCGTCGGCCGACTCGGACTGGGCGATCATCTGGCTCATCGTCACCACGTCGGCCAGGCCGTAGATCATCCACGCCTCGGCCGGCAGGCCGTCGCGGCCGGCGCGGCCGGTCTCCTGGTAATAGCCTTCCATGCTGCGCGGCAGGTCCAGGTGCGCCACGAAGCGCACGTCGGGCTTGTCGATGCCCATGCCGAAGGCGACCGTGGCCACCATCACCACGCCGTCCTCGCGCAGGAAGCGCTGCTGGTTCTTCGCGCGCGTGGCCGCGTCGAGGCCGGCGTGGTACGGCAGCGCCTCGATGCCGGCCTCGGCCAGCCACGCGGCCGTCTCGTCCACCTTCTTGCGGCTCAGCGCGTAGACAATGCCGGCCTCGCCGCGATGGCCGTCGAGGAACTGCATAAGCTGGGTGCGCGGGTTGTGCTTCAGCGCCACCCGGTAACCGATGTTCGGGCGGTCGAAGCTGGAAACGAACTGGCGCGCCTGCTGCAGCGCCAGCCGCTCGACGATCTCCTCGCGCGTGCGCGGGTCGGCGGTGGCGGTGAGCGCGATCCGCGGCACGTCGGGAAAGCGCTCGTGCAGCAGGGTCAGCTCGCGGTATTCGGGGCGGAAGTCGTGGCCCCACTGCGATACGCAGTGCGCCTCGTCGATCGCGAACAGCGCGACCTCGGTGCGTTCGAGCAGGCCGAGGAAACGCGAGGTGAGCAGCCGCTCCGGCGCCACGTACAGCAGGTTCAGCTCGCCGGCCAGCAGTTGCCGCTCCACCTCGCGCTGCGCTTCCGCGTCCAGGCTGGAATTGAGGTAGGCCGCCGCCACGCCGGCCTCGCGCAGCGCGTCCACCTGGTCCTGCATCAGCGCGATCAGCGGCGACACCACGATGCCGGTGCCTTGCCGCACCAGGGCGGGAATCTGGTAGCACAGCGATTTGCCGCCGCCGGTGGGCATCAGCACCAGCGCGTCGCCGCCGTCGATCAGGTGCTCGACGATGGCTTGCTGCTGGCCGCGAAAACTGGCGTAACCGAAAACGCTCTGGAGAATGTCGGAGGAAGTGGCAGGCATCCGCTACATGCTAGCAAACCGGCCCGGCGACGGAGGTTGCCGGGTTGTCGGCGACGGCCGATTCGAGGGGCGGGGGAGTCACGCCCGTGCCTGCCGGATTGCTTCTCTCCCTCCCGTGGGAGCGGCTTCGGATGCGGCGGTCTTTTCGTCGAGGGACGAGGGCGGGAAACCGCGGCTGAAGCCGCTCCTGCAACGGTCCGGCGATCGCGCGGCCTAGCCGCCGGGCATGCCCCACAGCAGGCGGTCGATGTCGGCGTCCAGGCCGAAGCGCGACAGCGGCACGCGGCCGTTCTTCACCTCGACGCCCTCGGCGCGCAGCAACCGGCTCTGCTCGCGGAAGCCGCGGCTGCCCGGCGGCATGGCGATGTGCCCGTCGGAGCGCAGCACCCGGTACCACGGCAGTTCCATGCCGTCGGGCACCTCGCCGAGCAGGCGGCCGACCAGCCGCGCCCTCCCCGGCAGGCCCGCGCGCGCGGCGATGGCGCCGTAACTGGCGACGCGGCCGCGCGGGATCGCGGCGATCGCGGCATAGACGCGGGCATGGGCTTCCTGCATGGCCGTCACTTGGGGGCAATGAAGCGGCAGGTTACCATCGGGCCGCTTGCCGCAGTACCCGCCAACGGGCGTCCGCCAAAGAAAGGAAGCCGCGCCATGCGTCACTTCGAAGCCGTGCGTTCCCATGTCGGCAGCCAGCACCGGCTGCGCCAGAACGATCCCTACCTGGTCAGCTTCGACCTCGCCCTGCCGCAGGGCCGGCACCAGGGCATCTACCTGGCGGAACTGGAGGACGAGGGCGGCCGGCGCTACCTGCGCATCTCCACCCCGATCGGCCCGCTCGCCGGCGCCGATCCACGCCGCTGCCTGCGCTTCAACTGGGAGCAGCGCACCGGCTTTCTCGCCGTCACCGACCTGGACGGCTCGCCCTACCTGCACCTGTGCGAGAACCGCCCCTACGAATTCCTCGACGCGGCCGAGCTCAACCGCCTGATCGCCGAGCTGGGTGCGCTGGGCGACCAGCTCGAACAGGCGATCGCCAGCGAGGGCGACAGCTTCTGAGAGTCCGCTCCCGATCTCCTGTCCCCCCACGAAACGTCATCCCGGCGGCTTTCAACGGCCGAAGGGCTGGTCGGGCTGGAGGTGCTTTTCAACAGCCGAAGGGCCGGTCTTCCAGCGTCTTCAAGCTCTGGAGCATCGAGTCACTGGATTCCTGCCTTCGCAGGAATGACGACAAGGAAGGACGAGCGGGCGGTCGGACTTGACTCCACGGATAGGCTCCGAGGCTCAGAAGAACCGCGCCGACAGCCGCACGAAGCCGTAGGCCAGCAGCGCGGTGATCGGCAGGGTAAGGATCCACGCCCATACCATCCGCTCCACCACCGACCAGCGGATCGCGTTGAAGCGCTTGGCCGCGCCCACGCCCATGATCGAGGCGGACACGTTGTGGGTGGTCGAGACCGGGATGCCGAACGCCGACGCGGTGAGGATCACCGCCGCCGAGCTGCCTTCCGCGGCGAAGCCGTTGATCGGGTGCAGCTTGACCATCTTGTGGCCGAGCGTCTTGATGATCCGCCAGCCGCCGCCGGCGGTGCCGCCGGCCATGGTCAGCGCGCACACCACCGCCACCCAGGACGGCACCGCGAAGCCGCCGTCGGCGGAACCGGCGATGCGCAGGAAGCCCAGCCAACCCGGAAGCTGGTCGAACTGCCCCGCCGCGGTGGCGCCAGCCAGCGCCAGCGCGATGATGCCCATGCTCTTCTGCGCGTCGTTCATGCCGTGGGCCAGGCCCATCGCGCTGGCCGAGACGATCTGCGCCTTGCCGAAGAACGCGTTGACGAACGGCGTACGGCCGAACCGTCGCAGGAAGCCGGTGCGGTTGGAACACCACGACAGCAGCGCGTACAGCGCCCCCATCAGCAGGAAGCCGATCACGAAGCCCATCAAGGGCGAGACCACCATCGGCACGATCACCTTCGGGACCACGCCCTTGCCTTCCCACCAGTGGGCGCCGCCCTGCGACCAGATCACCGAAGCGAAGTTGTCGCCGGAGGCGGCGATGGCCGCGCCGACCAGGGCGCCGACCAGGGCGTGGCTGGAGCTGGAGGGCAGCCCCCACCACCAGGTGATCAGGTTCCATACCGTCGCCGCCAGCAGGGCGCAGATCAGCAGTTGCGGCCCGGCCGCGATCACGTCGGTGTCGATCAGCCCGGCGGCGATGGTCTTGGCCACCGCGGTGCCCCATAACGCGCCGATCAGGTTGGTCACCGCCGCCAGCAGCACCGCCTGGCCGGGGCTGAGCACCTTGGTCGACACCACCGTGGCGATCGAATTGGCGGTGTCGTGGAAGCCGTTGATGTAGGTGAAGACGAGTGCGATCAGCACCACCGCGACGACCAGGCCGAGTGTCATGCGGCGGGCCTCAGGAGTTCTTCAGCACGATCGAATAGACGACGTTGCCGACGTCGCGGCACTTGTCGATCGCCTTCTCGATCAGCTCGAACAGGTCCTTGGCCAGCATCGCCTTCATGGCGTCGTTGCCCTCGACGTACAGCGTGCGGTACGGCGCCAGCAGCATGCGGTCGCCCTCGGACTCCAGCGCCTGCAGGCGGTCCTGCAGTTTCTTCACCGGGTCGATGCGCAGGCCGCGGCGCAGCTCGCCGATCATCTCGGCCACCACCGTGGCGGATTGCTCGAGCACCTGGGCGCGCTGGGCGAAGTCCACGCCGGCCACCCGTTCGCCGACGATGATGTAGCGCTCGGCGAACTTCTCCACCGTCTTGGGGATCTTGTACAGCGCGGAATTGAGCGCGTCGATGTCCTCGCGGTCCAGCGCGGTGACGAAGGTGTTCACCAGCTCCTCGCTGATCTGCGCGGCCAGCGCCTTCTCGCGCGTGCGCATCTCGGCGAACGCGGCCATCACCGGCGCCCGGTCGCTGCGGGCGACCAGCTCGTGCAGCGCCTTGGCGCTCTCCCTGGCCGCCTCGGCGCTCTGTTCGAGCAGGCCGTAGAACTTGTCGCCTTTACCGAAAATCGTCTGCAGTGAAAACATGCGGGCAGCGCCTGGAGCCGGAAATGGGTGATATGGCAGGCATGTTACAGGACAGCCGGCGCTTCCCGCACCGCCCGGCCCGCGTGAAGGCGGGCCGCGCAGGCCTTACACTCCGGCCCATGTCACCTCACCGCCAGCGCCCGCGATGCTGACCGAAATCGCGCTCGTCTTCGTGCTCGCCCTGTTCAACGGCTTCTTCGCGCTGTCGGAAATGGCGCTGGTGGCCTCGCGCCGCAGCCGCCTCAAGCAGATGGCGAAAACCAGCCGGCGCGCCCGCGTCGCCCTGCGCCACGCCGAGGCGCCGGAGCGCTTCCTGTCCACCGTGCAGGTCGGCATTACCCTGGTGATGCTGATCACCGGCGCGCTGGCCGGCGACGCCCTGGGCGCGCATATCGCCGAGGCGCTGCACAGGGGCCGGGCGGCCTGGCTGGAGCCCTACGCGCACGGCCTCGGCATCGTGATCGGCTTCGTGCTGATCTCGTTCATCCAGATCGTGATCGGCGAACTGGTGCCCAAGCGGCTGGCGCTGTCCGCGCCGGAGACGCTGTCCGGCCTGGTGGCGATGCCGATGCTGGTGCTGTCGCGGCTCACCGCGCCGTTCGTGTGGCTGCTCAACCGTTCCAGCGGCGTGCTGCTGAAGCTGCTGCGGGTGGACGACAAGGGCCGCGGCGCCGCCACCGAGGAGGAAATCCGCCTGCTGGTGGCCGAGAGCGCCGAGCAGGGCGTGCTCGACCAGGACGAGCACAACATGGTCAACCGCGTGCTGCGCCTGGGCGACCGCACGGTGGACAGCGTGATGACCCCGCGCATGCGGATCGCCTGGCTGGACCTGTCCGCGCCGCGCAGCGAAAGCATCGAGGTGATGCGCAGCACCCCCTACTCGCGTTACCCGGTCTACCGCGGCGACGAGAGCGACGTGGTCGGCGTGCTGGAGGTGAAGAGCCTGCTCGGCGGCATCGCCGACGGCGCCCCGGACCTGTTCCGCCGCCTGGGCAAGCCGTTGTACGTGCCGGCCACGGCGCGGGCGATGGACCTGCTGGAGGAGTTCCGCGACGCCGAGACGCCGATGGCGCTGGTGGTGGACGAATACGGCGACATCGAGGGCCTGGTCACGCTCAACGACCTGCTGGCGGCGGTGGTCGGCGCGAGCCAGCTCGGCCACGGCAGCCGCGAGGAGACATCGCCGATCGTGGCCCGCGCGGACGGCAGTTGGCTGGTCGACGGCTCGCTGTCCTCCGACGACCTGCGCGAGCTGCTGCACCTGGAACGCCTGCCCGGCGAGCGGGAGCACGACTTCCGCACCGCCGCCGGCATGGTGATGGCGGCGCTCGGCCACATCCCGCAGACCGGCGAGGTGTTCGCCTGGCGCGGCATCCGCTTCGAGGTGGTGGACCTGGACGGCGCGCGCATCGACAAGCTGCTGGTCACCCCCGCGCCGCCGTTGGAGACATCGGACGACGAGCAGTAGCGTCATCGCCGATTCAAGCTGGCCCTGCATGATCGGGGGAATGACCGCCCCCATCCACGACCTGCGCACCACCGAGCTGCTCGCCGCCGCGCTCGACCGCCACGACGGCGACCGCATCGCCCTCGGCGACCTGATGGAGCCGCTGCGACGGCGCGCCTTCGGCTTTCTCCTGCTGCTGCTCGCGGTGCCCAACTTCATCCCGGTGCCGCTCGGCATCGGCGGGGTGATGGGGGTGCTGGTGATCGCGCTGGGCCTGCAGATGCTGGCCGGGCTGGAACATCCCTGGCTGCCCCGCTGGCTGGCGCGGCGCACGCTGTCGCGCACGGCCCTGCGCCGCTTCCTCGCGCGCATCGCGCCGGTCACCCGCCGGCTGGAGCGGATCTGCCGGCCGCGGCTGGAACGGCTGACGATGCGCCCGCTGACGATCGCCTCCGGGTTGGTGATGATCCTGCTCGGCCTGCTGCTGGCCCTGCCGATCCCGTTCACCAACTACCTGTTCGGCGCGATGCTGCTGGCGTTCGCGTTCGCCCTGATCGAGCGCGACGGCGCTTTGCTGGTGCTGGTATGGCTGGCCACCGCCGCCAGCGTGCTGCTGTCGGCCACTTTCAGCCACGCCTTGCTCAAGCTGTTCCGCGACCTGTTCTGACGATCAGGCGGCCGTTCGCGCGGACGATGACGCCGCCATTCCCGCGGAAGCTGGAATCCAGCGCCCTTCGAAGTCGCCGGACAGCCGGCCCTGCGGCTGTTCGGCAGGGGTGGGCGGACCGCAGTATCCCGCTCCGTCGAACGCCCATCGGCGCAAGCACCTGCCCTACGGAACGGCTCAGTCCGGCTTGCGGGCGGCCGCCAGGGTCGCCATCCGCTGGGCGTCGGCAAGGATGCCGTGCAGCACGCGCAGCTCGCGCTCGTCCGGCTGCGCGCGCTGGAACAGCTTGCGCAGGCGCAGCATGATCGTGGTCGGCTCGCGGCCCTTGTGGAACTCGATGTCGTCCAGGGTCTGCGCCAGGTGCGCGTAGAAGCGCTCCATCTTCGCCGCATCGGCCGGCGGCTCGTCGTGCTCCGGCGGCGGAGGCGGCGCCTGGTCGCCGAGCAGGGCCAGGCGCAGCTCGTAGGCCATCACCTGCACCGCCTGCGACAGGTTGAGCGAGCTGAAGTCGTCCACGCTGGGGATGCGCACCATCGCGTGGCAGCGCGCCAGTTCCTCGTTTTCCAGCCCGGTGCGCTCGTTGCCGAACACCAGTGCCACCTGTTCGCCGCGCGCGGCGGCGGCCAGCGCCCGGGCGGCGGCCTCGCGCGGGGCCAGCTCCGGCAGGTTCACGCCGCGCCGGCGCGCCGACAGGCCCAGCGCGAAGCTGGCGCCGACCAGCCCCTCGACCAGTTCGCCGTGGATGCCCGCCCCGCCCAGCACGTCGTCGGCGCCGGCGGCCAGCGCCGAGGCTTCCGGGTCGGGAAAGCGGTGCGGCGCGACCAGTTCCATGCGGGTGAAGCCCATGGTCCGGATGGCCCGCGCCGCGCTGCCGATATTGCCCGGGTGCGAGGTGCGCACCAGCACGAAGCGGAGGCGGGCGGCGAGGTCGGCGGCAGCGGTCATGCGGTCGGATCGGGTGGCGGGACGGTCGGCAAGGATAGTCGATGGCGGCCTCGCCGGCCCGCCGCCCCTGCCCCGCCTGCCCGGGAAGCCGCGCCTCTGCTAGAATCGCCGGCCGCAATCCCCGCTCTTTTTCCAAAGCCGAAGCCATGCCAAGACCCGCCGTCACCATCGCGGCGCGCGCCGCGCGCTCTGCAGGCAACGTGATCCTGCGCTACATGAACCGCATCGACGGCCTCAACGTCGTCGAGAAGCAGCGCATGGACTTCGCCTCCGAGGTCGACCGGCTGGCCGAAGCCGAGATCGTCAAGGAACTGCGCCGCGCCTACCCCGACCACGCCATCCTCGCCGAGGAAAGCGGCGCCATCGGCAAGGGCCCGCTGACCTGGGTGATCGACCCGCTCGACGGCACCCACAACTACCTGCGCGGCATCCCGCACTTCAGCGTGTCGATCGCGCTGCTGGAAAAGGGCGTACCGGTCTACGGCGTGGTGTTCGACCCGCTGCGCGACGAGCTGTACACCGCCAGCAAGGGCGACGGCGCCTATCTCAACGACCGCCGCATCCGCGTCTCACGTCGCGAGAACCTCGGCGGCGCGATGATCGCCACCGGCTTTCCGTACCGCCAGCGCGAGCACCTTGGCCCGCAGTTGGACATGACCCGCGCGATCCTCGGCCAGGCCGAGGACATCCGCCGTTCCGGCTCCGCCGCGCTGGACCTGGCCTACACCGCCGCCGGCCGCTACGACGGTTACTTCGAGATCGGCCTGAAGCCCTGGGACATGGCCGCCGGCGTGCTGCTGGTGCGCGAGGCGGGCGGGCGCTACTGCGATTTCGCCGGCCGCGACGGCATCCCGGCCAGCGGCAACCTCATCGCCGGCAACCTGCACGTGGCCAAGGCGATGGTCGACGCGATCGGGCAGCAGGCGACGCCGGCGCTGCTGAAGGCCTGAGCGGCCCCAAAAAGGCAAAGGCGCTCACCGCGCCTTCGCCTTGCCGAGGCCTGCGGATCAAGCCAGGAACTTCGCCCAATCACTGGAAGAGAAGCGCTCCACTCTCTCCAGTTATCAACCAACAACCCATCCGGGCTTTTCTTTCGGAGCCGCTGCAGCTTCACGCAAAACCACCGCCGCAACACCGTTCGCTGGATTTTTTACGGCTACTTGTCGATGGCTTTGAGCATCTCGACCGCCTCATCGTTCTTTATCGCTTTTGAATTCAATCCATCCACGACCTTCAATTTTGCTGCCGCCTTGCTGGCATCCGCACTGGCACGCGCCACATCCGCATTGGCGATCGTATTGATGCTGTTCATGACTTCCTTGAAGTAACTTAAAAGGTCGGCATCACTGATTTTCCTATTGAGCGATGCCTCGCATATCCGGTATAGCGCCTCCCGGGCAATGAGAACGGTCTGGGTTCTGCCAGACAAGGCTATCGCCGTCGCCGTCGCGCTTCCGTCCGCCCCGCCCTCCCCGCCGGAGTTTTTCAGCTTGCCGGATATCTTTGTCGCCAATGTCAGCGCCACGTCGGGGACAGGTTCCGAACAGAACTTGAACTTGCCTTCGGCGCCGGCCGGCACGAGAAACGCGCCACGGCGGCTGGAATCGTAATCGATCCATACCACGCCGTTTTCCAGCGAATGCTTACGCGCCGGGGCAGTGAAATTCACGCACCCATGCATGGCCAAACAGCCCCCTGCGACAACGAGCAATCCGGTCATGCGCCAGGGAGAATTCCAGAACTGCCCGGCCTCATGCGAAATAACGGACCCATATTCGGCCTGCCGCCGGTCTTTCCGGCGCAAACGAGCGAAACGCGCAACGATGCTGTTTTCCATAACGTTCCCCTGATATGGCGAGAGAAAGCCTCCCGCCTCTCCGGAAACATAGGGCAGTCGCAGATACCCGTTCATCGCCCAAATGGATGATGTCGAATAGCCGCCCTGCGTAACATCAGCACGCGCCAAGGCGCGACAGCAGCACTACGAGTTCAGCCTGGCGCTCGGTACCTGTCTTGCGAAACAACGCTCGCAACTGGGTGCGCACCGTATGAATGGTGACGCCCAGCGCGAGCGCGCACTGCTCGGGCGTGGCGCCACCTGCCAGTTGTCCGGCCACGCGACATTCGGCATGGGTGAGATGGAACAGGTCGGCCAGCAGCGCGCTATGAAAGACGCGGCGCGGCGAGACCACCAGTGCCAGGCGACGCCCGGCTTCGGGCAGCGCGGTATTCTCCGCCGAAAATGGCGTAATCAGCAGTTCGTATGCGCTTGGCTGCGCCGCCTGCAACCATCCCGCACGCGCTGGCGCGGGGCCTGCGGCGATGCGAATCAACGCGGCCAGCCGTGCAGGCTGGTCGCGTCCCAGCAACCGCCCTTCGCGCAGGCAGAGCGGGCAATGGCTGCTGCCCAGCCACCTTTCAGCCGCATGGTTGGCATAGCGCACGCGGCCATCGGCATCGACCAGCCAGATCGGCGAATCATGGCGGTCCAGCAGTAGGTCGCGCCGGGCCACATCCAGCTCCAATTCGTGGATGTGTTGGGAAAGCCGTCCGGCACGCTCCAGGTGAGGCGCCATGCGCACCAGCAGTTGCTGGTGCTCCTTCCGGGGCGCCGCGGCCCCGGTCAGGGCAAGCAGGGAAAGATAGGCTCCCGCCCTGTCCGTTTCGTACAGCTTCAAACAGGAAATGCGTTGCAAGCCTTCGAGCTGGCGAAATTCGGCATAGAACGGATCGCGGCGCATGCGTTCCTCGCCCAATTCCTCCACGTCGTGATACCAATCTCCCGGCTTGCGGCCAAGCATGAACTGCCGGGAGGGATCGAAAGCGTGGAAATGCTCGTTGTAAGCCTGGATCGTGGCGGGGGAAAACATCGAGATCGAGCCGACGCGCGGGCCGCCTTGACGCTGATCCCAGAACAAGAGCCCGACAGACTGCCTGCCGCTCGCGGAAAGCAGGCGCTGCAAAAGCGCGTACCAGGCGCTGCTGTCCAATACGCAGGCATAGCAGCGCTCGATAAGATCGTCAAAGAGCCTTTCGGCTGCCGTATTGCGCATGGCGCCTCCTGCACCGTGCCGAGACGCCACCATACTGGAGAGGCATGGCGGCTGCCAGGTTCCGGAATCGGCAGCCGGGAGCGAAGGCGCCCTCGCCGCTTCGCTGCGGATTATCTGCGGAATTCGGTAGGGCGTTCCAACTGGTAGATCGCCTCGCCCAGCTCGTCTAGCCGGGCCGTGAGGATGGCCTGCGCGTCGTAGAGCCCGCGGTTGTAGAAATACGCGCCGATTTCGCCGGCGAAGAAATCCAGCAGGAACTCGGCGTCGAAGCGGCCGATTTCCTGGTTCAGCTCCTCGGCGAAGTAGAGCTTGATCCTGCGCACGATGACTTCTTTCTCGTCGCTGCTGAACTGGATGTCCGGCATGGCCGTTGCCTCCCGATGAATGACAGGGTTGCCGGCAAGGCGCTCAGGGCGCCGATTCGCCCGCCTCGCGCAGGAACCCGCGCAGGAACGGTATGGTGATCCGCCGCTGCGCCGCCAGCGAGGCCTGGTCGAGCCGGTCGAGCAGGTCGAGCAGCGCGCCGAGGTCGCGCGCGTAGCGGGCGAACAGCCAGTCGAGCACGCCGTCGTCCAGCTCGATGCCGCGCGACGCCGCCTGCGCCTTGAGCACCTCGCGGCGCTCGGCGTCGTCCAGCGGCTTCAGCGCGAACTGGGTGCAGGCGCCCAGGCGCGAGCGCAGGTCGGGCAGGCCCAGGCCCAGTTGCGCGGGTGCCGCCTCGGCGGCGAACAGCAGCTCGCTGCCTTCGGCGCGGGCGCGGTTGTAGAGGTCGAACAGCGCGTGCTCGGCGTCCGCCTGGCCGGCGATCGCGCCGAGGTCGTCCAGCGCCAGCAGCTCGCTGCCGGCCACGCCGCGGATCGCCGCGGCGCGGTCGGCGACCGCCGCCAGCGGCAGGTACTGCACGCGCCGGCCCGCCGCGCTGGCCGCCTGGCAGGCGGCCATCAGCAGGTGGCTGCGGCCACTGCCTGCCGGGCCGTGCAGGTATACCCACGGCGCGTCTGGCGCCGTCGCCAGCGCCTGCACGGCGGCCAGCGCGGCGGCGTTCGCGCCGGCGTGGAAATGTTCGAAGCGCTGGCGCCGCGGCCAGCGCAGGGCGAGCGGCAACTGCGGGATCATGGCGCGTCGCGGTCGGCCTTGCCGGGCTTCGGCGCCACCTCGACGTCGGCCTCGACCGTGCCGTCGGCGGTGTGCACGGTGACGTCGACCTCGGCGATCACCGGGTCCTCCGGCCCTTCCTCGGTGTACAGCTCGCTCATCCGGTAGCGCTCCAGCAGGTAGCGCAGCACCACCATGATCACCGAGGCCGCCGGCAGCGCCAGCAGCACGCCGAGGAAGCCGAACAGGTAGCCGCCGGCGAGCACCGCGAAGATCACCGCGACCGGATGCAGGCCGATCTTGTCGCCGACCAGCTTGGGCACCAGCACGTAGCCTTCCAGCAACTGGCCGACCACGAACACGCCGCAGACCAGCAGCACGTGGGTCCAGTCGCCGTACTGCACCAGCGCCGCGACGATGGCAGCGACGAAGCCGATGATGAAGCCGAGATAGGGCACGAAGCTGAGCAGGCCGGCGACCATGCCGATCAGCGGTCCCACCGACAGCCCGACCAGGCCCAGCCCGGCGCCGTAGAAGATGCCCAGCGCCAGCATCACCAGCAACTGGCCGCGCACGAACGCGCCGAGCACGGTGTCCGACTCGCGCGCCAGGTGTGCCACGGTGGGCTCGATCGAGCGCGGCAGCACGCCGTCGATGTACGCCACCAGCCGGTCCCAGTCGCGCAGCAGGTAGAACGCCACCACCGGGATCAGCACCAGGTTGGTCAGCCACATCGCCACGCCGACGCTGGAGCGCGAAAGCTTGCCCAGCACGGCGCCGGCCACGCCGCCGATCGAGCCCAGGTGCGCCTTGACCGCCGCCACCAGGCGGTCGGTGTCGAAGGTATTGGGGTCCAGGTGCAGCTTGGCCTGCACCCAGGGCAGCGCGGTGCCCTGCGCCCACTCGCCGTAGCGCGGCAGGTTGGCGATCAGGTTCTCGACCTGCCGCGAGACCAGCGGTATCAGCAACAGCAGCGCCCCCGCCACCGCCAGCAGCAGCACGATGAACACGATGCTCACCGCCAGCGTGCGCCCCATGCCGAACCGTTCGAGGCGGTCGGCCAGCGGATCGCCCAGGTAGGCCAGCATCGCGGCGATCGCGAACGGCATCATCACCGGCGCCAGCAGCCAGAACAGGTAGGCGATGACCGCGGCGATGGCCAGCAGTTGCCAGCGGCGGGAGTTGTCAGGGCTCATGGCGTCGTCTCGGCGGCGTGGGGCGCGTCCAGCGCAGGCTGGCGGCGGGCATGCTCAATGCAGCCAGCGCAGGCTGGCGTCGGCGCCCGGATGGGCCTCGGCCTGCATCATCCGGCCTTCCGCGGCCAGGCTGGCGGCCAGCGCGGCCGACGGCATGCTCGCCTTGACGCCCAGCATCAGGCCGCCGTCCTGCGCGCCCAGCAGGTCGACCTGGCGCACCGCCGGCTCGGCGCGCAGGGTCGCCAGCAGGTTGGCGTAGTCCATCGCCGACTGCAGGCCGGTCACCCACAGCTTGCCGTCGCTGACGGCGCCGCCGATCACGTTGAGCTGCTTGCCGATGCGGTCGACCGCCGCCCCGCCCGCCTCCGCCAGCATGGCGTCCTCGCTGGTGCCGCTGCCGGTCCAGTGCTGCGCCCGACCGCCGGAAACCAGCGTCCACTCCGACCGGCCGCCCTTGAGGTCGCCCAGCAGGATCAGTCCGGTGTGGTACTGCCGGGCCACGGCCGCCAGCGCGGCCGGATCGGCCGACGCCAGCGCCTGCAGGTCCGGAGCCTGGTCCGGGGCGGCGTAGATCACTTCCAGCCCGCGCGCCGCGGCCGCCTGGGCCAGCGCGTCCAGCGAATCCTTGCCCAGCAGGCTGCCGTCGCTGCCGTGCACCACGGCCAGCAGCGGCGGTTTCTCGCCGGCCGCCGGCACGCCCAGCTTCTGGATCAGGCGGCGCACCGCGCCCTGATCGAAGGTCGCCTGCACCGCCAGCCCCGCGCCTGCACGCTGGTACTGGTACTGCTGCACCATCCCCGGCGCGCCCTTCAGGGCGTCCGCATAGCCGGCCTTGCCGCGCAGGTCCTGGCCGCCGGCGACGCGCACCAGCACCTGGCCCAGCGCATCGGCGAAGGCCGCGTCGCGCTGCGCTTCGCTGGTGTCTTCCACCGGCACCACCACCGTATAGGGCGAAGCCGGCGCCGCCGGCACCTGCGCCCGGACCGGCGACAGCGCGGCAAGGCCCAGCGCGAGGGAAGCAAGCAGCAGGCGGGACAGGCGCATGGACAAAGGACTCATCCTGAGGGGGATCAGCCGGAAGTCTGCCCAATCCGGCCAGCAGCGTCCATCGAACGGGCCGGGCACCGGCCCCTCCGGGCCGGCGCCGGAGCGCGGCCGGGCCCGCGCGGGCTGAGGTTTCGGTTGCGCAAGCTGCTAAACTTGCGCGTTCTCCCACGCCGGTTGCAGCCATGTCCGACGACGCCCTCACCTACCGCGCCGCCGGCGTCGACATCGACGCCGGCAATGCGCTGGTCGAACGCATCAAGCCCCTGGTCAAGCGCACCTTCCGCCCGGAGGTGATGGGCGGGCTGGGCGGCTTCGGCGGCCTGTTCGACCTGTCCGGCCGCTACAGGGAGCCGGTGCTGGTATCCGGCACCGACGGCGTCGGCACCAAGCTGAAGCTGGCGCAGATCCTGAACCGCCACGACAGCATCGGCATCGACCTGGTCGGCATGTGCGTGAACGACATCCTGGTGCAGGGCGCCGAGCCGCTGTTCTTCCTCGACTACTTCGCCACCGGCAAGCTGGACGTGGACACCGCCGCGACGGTGGTGGGCGGCATCGCCAAGGGCTGCGAACTCGCCGGCTGCGCCCTGATCGGCGGCGAGACCGCCGAGATGCCCGACATGTACCCGCCCGGCGAATACGACCTGGCCGGCTTCACCGTCGGCGCGGTGGAGAAATCGCAGATGCTGACCGGCGAGGCGATCGTCGCCGGCGACGCGATCCTCGGCGTGGCCTCGTCCGGCCCGCATTCGAACGGCTATTCGCTGGTGCGCAGGATCCTCGAGCGCGCCGGCAGCCCTCTCGACCTCGATCTCGGCGGCGTGAAGCTGGCCGATGCGCTGATGGCGCCGACCACGATCTACGTGAAGCCGATGCTGGCGCTGCTGAAGGAAAGCCCGGTGCACGGCATGGCGCACATCACCGGCGGCGGCCTCAAGGAAAACATCATCCGCGTGGTGCCGGACGGCCTCGGCATCGCGCTGGACGCCTCGGCCCTGGTGCTGCCGCCGGTCTTCGACTGGCTGATGCGCGAAGGCAAGGTGGCGCGCGAGGAGATGTGGCGCACCTTCAACTGCGGCGTCGGCTTCACCGTGATCCTGCCGCAGGATGCGGTGGACGCCGCCTCGGCGCTGCTGGCGAAGCACGGGCTGGCCAGCCGGGTGATCGGCGAAGTGGTGAAGGCAACGGGCGACGAGCGGGTACGGATCGATTGATGCTTGCCAACCCGGCCGCTTGCGTCCCCGTCGCACCGTCATTCCGGCGAAGGCCGGAATCCAGTGAAATGAATCGCGCGAAGCACGCGAAACCGATTTTATGTGCTTCGCACACGTTTCCTGGCTGGATTCCGGCCTTCGCCGGAATGGCGAGCCCAAGTCCATGACCGCCCCCCTCCGCGTCGCCGTCCTCGCCTCCGGCCGCGGCAGCAACCTCG
The DNA here is from genome assembly GCF_001428405.1 of Frateuria sp. Soil773. Lineage (GTDB taxonomy): Bacteria > Pseudomonadota > Gammaproteobacteria > Xanthomonadales > Rhodanobacteraceae > LMSL01. The sequence continues at coordinate 39,385 of NZ_LMSL01000034.1, read as the reverse complement.
CCGCGCTGATCGACGCGCGCAGCCGCGGCGCGCTGCCGGTCGAATTCGTGCTGGTCGGCAGCGACAAGGCCGATGCCGGCGCGCTGCGGCTGGCCGAGGCGACCGGCATCCCCACCCTGGCGCTGGACCCGCGCGGCTACCCGGACCGGCGTGCGTTCGACCTGGACCTGTTCGCCCGCATCGCTGCCAGCGGCGCCGACCTGCTGGTGCTGGCCGGTTTCATGCGCATCCTGGACGGCGAGGCGCTGGCGCCGTGGGCCGGCCGGATGATCAACATCCACCCCTCGCTGCTGCCGAAGTACCGCGGCCTGCACACGCACCGCCGCGCGCTGCAGGCCGGCGACGCCGAGCACGGCGCCAGCGTGCACTACGTCACCGCCGAGCTGGACGGCGGCCCGGTGATCGCGCAGGCACGGCTGGCGGTCGATCCCGCCGAGGACGAGCACCTGCTCGCCCAGCGGTTGCTGCCGCTGGAACACCGGCTGCTGCCCGCGGTGGTCGGGCTGATCGCGGACGGCCGCCTGCGGCTCGAAGGCCATGGCGTGATCCTCGACGGCAGCCGCCTGCCCGCCCCGCTGCTATGGGACGAAGCCGCCGGCCTGCGGCGCCCCGCCTGAACCTGGCGTTCAGCGAGGGGCGGCCAAACTCGCCGCATGACTATCCGATTCCTGCGTCCCCTGCTTGCCTGCGGCCTGCTGGCCGCCTCCGGCCTCGCCCTGGCGGCAACGCCCGCCGCCTTCACCGCCACCTACGACGTACTCCAGGGGGGCTCGCCGCTCGGACGGGCCACGGTGACGCTGGCACCCTCGGGCGACGGCGAGTGGGTCTACCGCAAGCAGATGCAAGGCACCGGCGGCATGGCCGCCCTGCTCGGCGCGCGCCTGGAGGAAAGCTCGCGCTTCCGCTGGAAGGGCGACGTGCCCGAGGCGGTCGGCTACGACTACCGCCTCGACGCGGCGATCAAGGCCAAGAAGCGCCACATGACGGTGGACTGGTCGGCGAAACAGGTCACCGTCGACGAAGGCAAGGGCACAACCACCTATCCGGCCCAGCCGGGCATGGTGGAGCGCAACACGCTCGCCCTGGCGATCGGGCTGGCCCTGCGCGACGGGCACCGGCAGATCGCCCTGCCGGTGGGCGTCAAGCAACGGGTGGAAACGCAGAACTTCCGCGCCGGCGGCAAGGAAGCGGTCACCGTGCCCGCCGGTTCGTTCCAGGCCACCCGGGTGGACCGCAGCGACGCCGACCAGGGCTTCAGCGCCTGGTACGTGCCGGACAAGTACCCGCTGCCGGTGAAACTGCAACAGAAGGACGGCGGCGACATCACCATGCAACTGGTGAGCTACAAGGCCGGCTGATCGAAATAGCCGGCTCGTCCCGAGCGAGCGTCTCGCGATCAGTCCGCCTTGCCAAGGGCCGACAAGCAAGCCTGTTTGATCGTCTGCAGATCGGGATCGGATACCGCCCGCACGGCCGTGGTCGCCTTGCGCTTGTAGGCTGGTCGGTCTTTGACGGTATCTTCGATGAAGGGCATGCCGCACACGCGATCCACGCCCAGCATGACATCGTCATGCAAGGTGGCTACGGAAAGCACTGCTTCGGGGTTTTTGGGCAGCGCAAAGGCCAACTCGATCGTCAATCCTTCGGCGTTGGCCGCATCCGCACCTTGCGCAATCCTGGGTGCCAGCGCGACCCACGCAGAAGCGCCGGATTCGATCCTCCCATACAACTCGTCGAGCTGATCCTCGCTAAGGCCGTCAAGGAATGCCTTGGCTCCCACCTGGGTGATCCGGGCGCCTACTTCTTCAGCCCGCCTGGGCAGGTCACCCGCAGCAACGCATCCACTGGCGGCGGCAAGCATCATTGCGAACACCGCGTGCCACCTCATGGGACGACATCCACTTGATGGTCCCCGCTTGTCCAGATCCGTTGCCGCTGCTGCCGCCCGATCACAATGCAGCCAGTGGAAGAGTCGCCTGCATGGGACGGATTGTCGCCATGGATATAAAAAGCGGTACGGCCATAAGTCTGCGTTCCCGCCAACGGCGACAACGGCATAGCGTAATGGCCAACGCGATGACTGTCCCTCGGGGACTGGATGCGATAGGAGCCCTGCGGCAAGGGACCCACGCCCCTGACCATCTGCATATCGGGGTTGTTCTTGCCTACTCCATGGCCGGCATAGGCACCCGTGAATTTCGATTTTGCGCGCTCGATGACGCCCGTGCGCTGGTGATAAGTCCACGGCATAAAGCAACTCCCTTTGCCTGATCGACGAACAGAGACCCTAGCATCGGGAAGCCTCTGCAAACCCTGACGAACGCCTCAGTTCGGCAGCCGGCGGATCTTCGCACCCAGCACGCCCAGCTTTTCCTCGATGTTCTCGTAGCCGCGGTCGATGTGGTACACGCGGTCGACGATGGTGTCGCCCTGCGCGACCAGGCCGGCCAGCACCAGGCAGGCCGAGGCGCGCAGGTCGGTCGCCATGATCGGCGCGCCGCTCATCCGCTCCACGCCCTGGATGATCGCGGTGTTGCCTTCCAGGCGGATGTCGGCGCCGAGCCGCTGCAGCTCGTGCGCGTGCATGAAGCGGTTCTCGAACACCGTCTCGGTGATCACGCCCACCCCTTCGGCGACGCAGTTGAGCGCGGTGAACTGCGCCTGCATGTCGGTGGGGAATGCCGGGTACGGCGCGGTGACGATGTTGACCGCCTTCGGCCGGCGCCCGCGCATGTCCAGCTCGATCCAGTCGTCGCCGGTGGACAGGTGCGCGCCGGCCTCCTCCAGCTTGGCCAGCACCGCGTCCAGGGTGTTCGCGCGCGCGCCGCGCGCGCGCACCTTGCCGCCGGTCATCGCCGCGCCGACCAGGAAGGTGCCGGTCTCGATGCGGTCGGGCAGCACTTCGTACTCGGCGCCGTGCAGGCGCTCGACGCCGTGGACGGTGAGGGTGGCCGAGCCGATGCCCTCGATCTGCGCGCCCATGGCGACCAGGCAGTGCGCGAGGTCGACCACCTCCGGCTCCTGCGCGGCGTTCTCGATGACGGTGGTGCCCTCGGCGAGCACCGCGGCCATCAGGATGTTCTCGGTGCCGGTGACGGTGACCATGTCCATCGCGATGCGCGCGCCCTTGAGCCGCTTCGCGGTGGCGCGGATGTAGCCGTTGGTCACCGCCACCTCGGCGCCCATCAGTTGCAGGCCGCGGATGTGCTGGTCGACCGGGCGCGAACCGATCGCGCAGCCGCCGGGCAGCGACACCTCGGCCTCGCCGAAGCGCGCCACCAGCGGGCCGAGCACCAGGATCGAGGCGCGCATCGTGCGCACCAGGTCGTACGGCGCCACGAAGCTGTTGATGGTGCGCGGGTCGACGTGCATCTTCATGCGGTCGTCCAGCACCAGCTGCACGCCCATGCGGCCGAGCAGCTCGATGAAGGTGGTGACGTCGTGCAGGTGCGGCACGTTGCTGATCGTCACCGGGCCGTCGGCCAGCAGGCAGGCGGCGAGGATAGGCAACACGGCGTTCTTGGCGCCGGAAATGGCGACTTCGCCATGGAGCGGCTCGCCGCCGCTGATCAGGATCTTGGCCATCGGATGTCCTTCGGAAATGGGTCGGAAGGCGGCTGCGCTCAGGCGCGCGCGGCTTCCTCGGGAGTCAGCGTCTTCAGCGCCAGGGCGTGGATCGCGCCGCCCATCAGCTCGCCCAGGGTGGCGTAGACCAGCCGGTGCCGCGCCAGGGGCAGCTTGCCGGCGAACTGGCTGGCGACCACGGTCGCCTCGAAATGCACCCCGTCCTCGCCGCTGACCTGTGCCTGCGCGCCGGGCAGGCCGGCTTCGATCAATGCCTGGATACGGGCAGCGTCCATCGGTTTTCCACGGGAGTTGAGCGACGAAATGGCGGGATTCAGAACCGCCGATGAATCCAACGCGTCGTCATATGACGGTAAAATGCGAATATGCCATGGTAATGGAAATCCGCAGGCACAGAAATGTCGGCCCGCACCGGCCGACCCGGATCCGCCCCGACGAGACCCCGATGAACGCACACATCGCCCCGCCCCAAGCCGCGACCGCCCTGGACCCGGACGCCATCGCGCACAGCGCGCGCACGGTGATCGCCACCGAGGCCGCCGCGATCCGCGCGCTGGAGCCGCGCATCGACGGCAGCTTCGTCGAGGCCTGCCGGCTGATCCTGGCCTGCCGCGGGCGCCTGGTGGTGAGCGGGATGGGCAAGTCCGGCCACATCGGGCGCAAGATCGCCGCCACCCTCGCCTCCACCGGCACGCCGGCGTTCTTCGTGCACCCGGGCGAGGCCAGCCACGGCGACCTGGGCATGATCCAGCCCGACGACGTGGTGCTGGCGCTGTCCAACTCCGGCGAGACCGACGAGCTGCTGTTCATCCTGCCGGTAATCAAGCGCCAGGGCATCCCGCTGATCGCGATCACCGGCAACCCGAAATCCTCGCTGGCCCACCAGGCCGACGTGCACCTGGACGCCAGCATCTCCAGCGAGGCCTGCCCGCTCGGCCTCGCCCCCACCGCCAGCACCACCGCGGCGCTGGCGATGGGCGACGCGCTGGCGATCGCCCTGCTGGAGGCGCGCGGCTTCACCGCCGAGGATTTCGCCCGCTCGCACCCGGCCGGCAGCCTCGGCCGCCGCCTGCTGCTGCACATCGGCGACGTGATGCACACCGGCGAGGGCATCCCCAGCGTGGCGCCGGACGCCAGCCTCACCGAGGCGCTGATGGAGATGACCCGCAAGCACCTGGGCATGACCGCCGTGGTCGACGCCGACCGCCGCCTGCTCGGCGTGTTCACCGACGGCGACCTGCGCCGCGCGCTGGACGACGACGAGGTGGACCTGCGCGGCGCCCGCGTGGCCGACCTGATGACCCGCGGGCCGAAGACGATCGGCTCGGACAAGCTGGCGATCGAGGCGGCGCAACTGATGGAGAAGCACCAGATCCACGCCCTGCTGGTGGTCGACGAGCAGCACAAGGTGGTCGGCGCGCTGAACATTCACGATCTGCTCCGCGCCCGCGTGGTCTGATTCCGCCCCGGCGGATCGGACAGACCGGGCAAGCCGGCTCCCGACCTTTCCCCACTTCACACCATCGGCGCTCCCTGACCTTGCCCAACGCCTCCTACCTCGCCGACGTCCCCGCCGACGTCCTCGCCCGCGCCGCCGGCATCCGCCTGGCGGTGTTCGACGTGGACGGCACCCTCACCGACGGCCGCCTGTGGTACGGCGAGGACGGCCGCGAGGCCAAGGTGTTCCACGTCCACGACGGCCTCGGCCTGAAGCGGCTGCAGGCGAACGGCGTCCAGGTGGCGATCATCAGCGCGCGGATCAGCCACCCGGTGGCCCTGCGCGCCGAGGAACTGGAGATCGCCCACGTCTACCAGGGCCAGGGCGACAAGCGCTCCTGCCTGCTCGAACTGCTCGACGCGCTGCAGCTCGCGCCCGCGCAGGCGGCCTTCGTCGGCGACGACCTGCCCGACCTGCCGCCCATGCGCATCGCCGGGCTGGCGGTGGCGGTGGCGAACGCCCACCCCTGGGTCGCCGCGCAGGCGCACTGGCAGACCCGGCTGGGCGGCGGCCAGGGTGCCGCCCGCGAGGCCTGCGACCTGATCCTGCTGGCGCAGGGCCGCAGCGTCGCCGAGCAGGAGCGCTGGCGATGAGCCTGCGCACCTGGCTGCGCGACCGGCGCCTGCCGGTCGCGATCGTGCTGGTCGCGCTCGCCGCCGGCACGGCCCAGTTGCTGCTGTGGTGGATGGGCCCGCCGCCGAAGACCAACGACTTCGTCGGCCCGCCCCGTTCCGGCTACACGCTGAGCAACGCCAAGGTCACCAAGTACGGCACCGAGGGCCTGCCCGGCTTCCGCATCACCGCGCCGCACGTGGAGCGGCGCGAGGGCGACGAGTCGCTGTACATCAACAGCCCGTCGTTCGAGCTGCCCTCGAAGCAGCCCGGCGTCCCCGACTGGCGCGGCCAGTCGCTGTACGGCTGGGTCGACAAGGCCGGCACCCTGCTCAAGCTGCAGGGGCCGGTGCACATGCACCGCGACGCCTACCCCGGCACCGCGGCGGCCGACATCCATACCTCCGACGTCACCGCCTGGCCCAAGGACAACCGCATGGAAACCGCGGCGCCGGCGCAGATGGTGCAGGGTGCCCTTACAATGAGCGGGGTCGGCATGCGCGCCAACCTCAACGACAAACACCTGGAGTTGCTCGATGACAGCCACGGCTCGTTCCCGCCACGCAAACGCAGGCCTTAGGCCCGCCGGCGCCCTGCTGGCCGTCCTGCTGGCCGCCTCGCTGCCACTGGCCGCCCCGGCCAAGCAGAGCGACCGCGACCAGCCGATGAACTACACCTCCAAGTACACCGAGGCGTTCAACGCGCCGAACACGGTCAGCACGCTCAAGGGCAACGTCAGGATCACCCAGGGCACCCTGCTGCTGACCGGCGGCGAGGCCAAGATCCACCTGAACGGCGATTCCGAGATCGCCCGCGTCGTGGTCACCGGCGCGCCGGCGCACATCCAGCAGATGGACGACAGCAACAACCTCATGCAGGGCGATGCCGCCACGCTGGACTACGACAACCTCAAGGGCATCGCCGTGCTCACCGGCAACGCGGTGGTCAAGCAGCAGGGCCGCGGCGAGTTCCACGGCGACAAGCTCACCTACAACACGCAGACCAGCCAGATCACCGGCGAATCGAACGGCGACGGCCTGGTGCACGGCACCTTCCTGCCCAAGAAGAAACCCGCCGCCCCGACCGGAAACCAGCCCTGACATGCTCTCCGCCGAAGGCCTGCAAAAACGTTACCGGTCGCGCCAGGTCGTGCGCGATTTCGGCTTCTCGATCCGCCAGGGCGAGGTGGTGGGCCTGCTCGGCCCCAACGGCGCCGGCAAGACCACCTGCTTCTACATGGTGGTGGGCCTGGTCGAGGCCGACGGCGGCAGCATCAAGCTGGACCGGCAGGACATCACCGACCTGCCGATGCACGCGCGCGCCAAGCTCGGCATCGGCTACCTGCCGCAGGAGCCGTCGGTGTTCCGCCGGCTCAGCGTGGCCGACAACATCATGGCGGTGCTGGAGCTGCGCGACGGCCTGGACGCGAAGCAGCGCACCGCCGAGCTGGAAAGCCTGCTCGACGAGCTGAAGATCGAGCACATCGCCGACCAGAAGGGCATCAGCCTATCCGGCGGCGAGCGCCGCCGCGTGGAGATCGCCCGCGCGCTGGCCGCGCAGCCGCGCTACATGCTGCTGGACGAGCCGTTCGCCGGCGTCGATCCCATCTCGGTGGGCGAGATCCAGCGCATCGTGCGGCACCTGAAGGAACGCGGCATCGGCGTGCTGATCACCGACCACAACGTGCGCGAGACGCTGGGCATCTGCGACCGCGCCTACATCCTGAACGACGGCGAGGTGCTCTCGCGCGGCACCCCGGCGCACATCCTCGCCGACGAAAAGGTGCGCGAGGTCTACCTGGGACGCGAATTCCGTCTCTGATCCGCGAATCGGCCACACGGCCTAGCCGCGCGGCTATGGTCGCCTCGCGGGCCAGGGGTTAGGATGACCCCACGTTCATCCGACCGATTGGCATGAAACCCGGACTGCAGTTTCGCCTCAACCAACAGCTCACCCTGACTCCGCAGTTGCAACAGGCGATCCGCCTCCTGCAACTGTCCCAGTTGGAGCTGGAAGCGGAGCTTCGCCAGATCGCCGAAGGCAATCCGCTGCTGGAGTTCGAGGAGGAAGCCGCGCCGGCCGACGGCGACGAGGCCCGCGGCGACGAGGCCGAGGTCTACGCCGCCGGCAGCGAGGCGCCCGTCGCCGAGCACGACGCCGACGACGCGCCCGACTGGTCGGACGACGCCGGCCCGCCCGAGGCGCCGATCGATTTTTCCAGCGGCACCGCCGCCGGCAGCGGATCGCGCGGCGACGAGGATTTCGAGCCGCAGAACGCCGCGCCCGAGACCTTGCAGGAACACCTGCTGTGGCAGCTCAACCTGTCGCCGTTCACGCCGCGCCAGCGGGCCATCGCCACCGTCATCATCGACGCGCTGAACGCCGACGGCTATCTCGCCGAAGGCATCGACGCCGTCCTCGCCGCCCTGCCCGCCAGCCTCAAGGCCGACGCCGACGAGGTGGAGGCGGTGCGCCAGATGCTGCAGCGCTTCGACCCGACCGGCGTGGCCAGCCTCGACCTGCGCGACTGCCTGCGCTCGCAACTGGAACAGTTCGAGCCGCAGACGCCGCACCGCGCGCTGGCCTTGCAGATCGTCCAGGGCGAGCTGGAACTGCTGGCGCGCAACGACATCGCGCGGCTGGCGCGCCGGCTGCGCGCCGGCGAGGACGACATCGTCGCCGCCACCGTGCTGATCCGCAGCCTGGACCCGCGCCCCGGCGCGGCGCTGGACGCGACGCCGGTGGAGTACGTCGCCCCCGACGTGTACGCCTTCAAGGACGGCAGCCGCTGGCGGGTCAGCCTGAACCCGGACTGCCAGCCTCGACTCGGTCTTAACCAGCATTACTGCAACCTGATCGCCAAGGCCCGCGGCGAGGACGCAAGCTGGATGCGCGCGCAGTTGCAGGAGGCGCGCTGGCTTATCAAGAGCCTGGAATCGCGGGCCGAGACTTTGCTGAAGGTCGCCGAGGCGATCGTGCGGCGGCAGAGTGCGTTCCTCGACTACGGCCCGGAGGCGATGCACCCGCTGGTGCTGCGCGAGGTGGCCGAGGAGGTGGGCATGCACGAATCGACCATCTCCCGCGTCACCACCCGCAAGTACGTGCACACGCCGCGCGGCACCTTCGAACTGAAGCACTTCTTTTCCAGCGGCGTGTCCACCGAGGACGGCGGCGGCGCCTCGGCCACCGCGATCCAGGCCATGCTGCGCAAGCTCATCGACGCAGAGGATGCCCGCAAGCCGCTGTCCGACCAGGCGATCGCCGAGGAACTGCACCGCAAGGGCATCCAGGTGGCCCGCCGCACCGTCGCCAAGTACCGGGAGGCCATGCGCATACCCAGCTCCAGCGAACGCCAGCGCGCAGGCTGAGCGCGCGGCGGGAACTTGCAACCGTCGCCGGCGCTCCCACCTTAGACAGAGACGATTGAGGATGTCGCCGCACGCAGCGGCGCATCGACACCCCGCCGCCCGCGGGCGGCACGTACCAGAGGAGGCGCACCATGCAATTCCAACTCAGCGGCCAGCAGATCGAAGTCACCCCGGCCCTGCGTGACCACGCCACCGCCAAGCTAGAACGCCTCACCCGCCTCGACGAGAAGTGTATCGGCCTGTCCATCGTGCTTTCGGTCGACAAGCTGCAGCAGCGCGCCGAAGGCACCCTGGCGGTGAGCGGCACCAAGCTGCATGCCGAGGCCGCCGAAGCGGACATGTACGCCTCCATCGATGTGCTGTTCGACAAGCTGGTGACCCAGTTGCGCAAGCACCGCGAGAAGATCAGCGACAAGCACCAGCAGGAAGCGCGCGAGGCCCGCCAGTACGGCTAGCCCGCCCTGGAACCCGCGTACCGCAGCGACCCGCCCTCCGGCGGGTCGCTTCGTTTCCGGCCGGCGCCGCCGCTCCCCCTGTCCACCGGGCGGCGCCGACTTCATCCGCCCAAGCTGGCACAATGGCGCCTCCCCGCCCCATCCACGGCAGAGGAACGGACGCTTGGACCGGCTCACCGCACGACAACTCTTCGATGGCGTCCACGAGCGCATGGCCCTGCGCTGGGTGTCCGGCATGCGCGGCGAAGGCCGCGTGCTCGAGCGCGGCGCCACCACCACCCGCCGTCCCTCGCTGATCGGCTACCTCAACGTGATCTACCCGAACAAGGTGCAGATCGTCGGCACCGAGGAGCTGAACTACCTCGACGGGCTGGACTCGCGCCAGCGCTGGGAAGCGATCCACAAGATCGCCGCCTACCAGCCGGTGGCGCTGATCGTGACCAAGGACCAGGCGATCCCCTCCGACCTGCGCGAGGTGGCCGAGGAAACCAACACGCCGCTGTGGATCAGCGCCAAGCGCGGCCACGAGCTGCTGACCTGGATGCAGTACCACCTGGCGCGCATGCTGGCGCCGCGGATCACCCTGCACGGCGTGTTCCTCGAGGTGTTCTCGATCGGCGTGCTGATCACCGGCGAGTCCGGCTCGGGCAAGAGCGAGCTGGCGCTGGAACTGATCAGCCGCGGCCACCGGCTGGTCGCCGACGACGCCACCGAATTCACCCTGATCGCGCCGGACGTGATCGACGGCACCTGCCCCGACCTGCTGCAGGACCTGCTGGAAGTGCGCGGCCTGGGCGTGCTCAACGTGCGCGAGATGTTCGGCCACACCGCCGTCAAGCAATCGAAGTACCTGCGCCTGGTGGTGCACCTGAAGCCGCTGCGCGAGGGCGAGGACACCGACGCACTCACCCGCCTCACCGGCGACGTCGGCCACCACGAGGTGTTCGAGGTGCCGGTGCCGCGCATCACCATCCCGGTGGCGCCGGGCCGCAACCTGGCCGTGCTTGTGGAGGCGGCGGTGCGCAACCATATGCTCAAGAGCAAGGGCATCGATCCGGCGCAGACCTTCATCGACCGCCAGGCGCACCAGATGCGCCGGCTGCCCCCATGGTGACCCATGAGCGATAACGAGACCCCGATCCTGGCCACCCTCAACGATCCGGAAGCGATCCACCTGATCGTGCTCACCGGCATGTCCGGCGGCGGCAAGACGGTGGCGCTGCGCGCACTGGAGGACCTGGAGTTCTACTGCGTCGACAACCTGCCCACCGCGCTGCTGCCGCAACTGGTGCAGGCCGTGCTGCAGGACCCCGGCAGCGCGCGCCGGCGCATCGCGGTCGGCACCGACGTGCGCAACCGCGGCGACGACTTCCGCCACCTGCCCCAGGTGATCTCCGACCTCGCCGAGGCCGGCGTGCAGGTGCACCTGATCTTCCTGGACTGCCGCGACGAAGTGCTGATCAAGCGCTATTCGGAAACGCGCCGCCGCCATCCGCTGGCGGTGCGCGGCACCTCGCTGGCCGACGCGATCGCCACCGAGCGCCGGCTGCTGCGCCCGCTGATGGCGATCGCCGAGAAGGTGATCGATTCGAGCGAGCTGAACGTGCACCAGTTGCGCCGGCTGGTCGCCACCGGCTACGCCCAGGCCATCGAGGGGCTGACCCTGATGTTCCAGTCGTTCGCGTTCCGCCGCGGCCTGCCGCTGGACGCGGACTTCGTGTTCGACGCGCGCTGCCTGCCCAACCCGCACTGGCATCCGCGGCTGCGCCCGCTGTCGGGCAAGGACGCGCCGGTGCGCGACTTCCTCGACGCCGAGCCGCTGGTCGCCGAATACTTCGCCGATACCGCGCGCTGGCTCGACGCGTGGCTGCCGCGCTTCGAGCAGGACGACCGCAGCTACGTGACCATCTCGGTCGGCTGCACCGGCGGGCGGCACCGCTCGGTCTACCTGGTCGAGAAACTCGCCGCCCACTACCGCGCGCAGCGCGAGGGCGTGCTCACCTTCCACCGGGAGCTGGAGTGATGGCGATGACATGCCCGCCCGTTGCCCGCCGCGGAGCGCGACCGTGAGCGTCGGCGTGCTGCTGATGACCCACGAGGCGGTCGGCAAGGCGCTGATCTCGGCCGCGCACCACGTGATGCCGAAGCTGCCGCTGCGGGTGGACGCGGTGGAGGTGCCGGCGCAGGCCGACCCGGACGTGATGCGCGCCCTCACCGTGCACCACGCCCGCGACCTGGACCAGGGCGACGGAGTGCTGGTGCTGGCCGACCTGTACGGCGCCACGCCGTGCAACATCGGCCTCTCGCTCGGCTCGCTGGGCGTGCGCCTGCGCTGCGTGTCGGGACTCAACCTGCCGATGCTGCTGCGCGTGCTCAACTATGCCGAGCAGCCGCTGGACGAACTGGCCCAGATCGCCGCCAGCGGCGGCCGCGGCGGAATCTTCATCGACCATGCCTGACCCTCGCCATGCTTGAACAAGAAATCGTCGTATCCAACAAGCTCGGCCTGCACGCGCGCGCCTCGGCCAAGCTGGTGCAGCTCGTGCAGGGCTTCAAGTCCACCGTGTGGCTGGTCAGCAAGGGCCGCGAGGTGAACGCGCAGAGCATCATGGGCGTGATGATGCTGGCCGCCGGCATCGGCACGCCGCTGACCGTGCGCGCCGACGGCGCCGACGAAGCCGAGGCCCTCGGCGCCGTCGTGGCGCTGTTCGAGCGCAAGTTCGACGAGGGGGCATGAGGTATGCCGGGAATCGGGAATAGGGAATCGGGAATCGCAGAGCCGCTCCGCGCGGACCGGCAGCCCAACGCTTTTCCCATTCCCTATTCCCTATTCCCGAATCCCGGCTCCAAAGGAGCCACCCCATGAGAGAGCTCCTGCCCGGCACCTCGGCTTCCCGGGGCATGGCCCTGGGCCGTGCGCGGCTGGTGCAGCCCAGCCGCTACCTGGTCGACACGCGGCCGCTGGGCGAGGACGAGGTCGACGCCGAGATCGAGAAGCTGCACCGCGCCCTGGCCACCGCGCGGCAGGAGCTGCACGAGCTGCGCGGCAAGCTGCACGGCGCGCTGGCGCGCGAGGTCAACGAGTTCATCGACGCGCACAGCCTGCTGCTGGACGACCAGGAACTGCTGCGCGGGCTCGACGACCTGGTGCGGATCGGCCACTACCGCGCCGGCGCCGCGCTGAAGAAGCAGCGCGACCGGCTGGCCAAGGTGTTCGAGGCGATGGACGACCCCTACCTGCGCAGCCGCAAGGAGGACGTCGACCAGGTCATCGGCCGGGTCATCTCGGCGCTGCAGCGGCAGACCAGCCGCGAGGAACGCAAGCTGGCCGCGCGCGTGGGCGAGATCCTGATCGCCGACACCATCGCGCCGGCCGACATGGCTCACCTGGCCGGCAACGGCCTGCTCGGCGTGGTCACCAGCTCGGGCAGCGCGTATTCGCACAGCGCGATCCTCGCGCGCAGCCTCGACCTGCCGATGCTGGTGGGCACGCGCGACGCGCTGTCGACCATCCACGACGACGACCTGATCCTGCTCGACGCCGAGCGCGCCGAGACCATCGTGCATCCGACCGCGCAGGACCTGGCCCGCTACCGCGCATGGCAGCGCGAGGCCGCGCAGGAAGGCCGCCGGCTCGCCACCCTGGCGAACGCGCCCACGCGCACCCGCGACGGCCTGGACATCCACCTGTTCGCCAACGCCGAGATGCCGGCCGACCTCGCCATGGCGCGCGCGCGCGGCGCCGACGGCGTCGGCCTGTACCGCACCGAGTTCCTGTTCCTCAAGCACAAGGGGCTGCCGTCGGAAGACGAGCAGTTCATCGCCTACCGCGACCTGGTGCTGGGCATGGGCGGCCTGCCGGTGACCATCCGCACGCTCGACCTTGGCGCCGACAAGGCCGACGCCGCCGGCCTGGCGCTGCGCGGCGAGGACAACCCCGCGCTCGGCGTGCGCGGGGTGCGGCTGTCGCTGCGCTACCCGGCGGTGTTCACCACGCAGATCCGCGCGATCCTGCGCGCCGCCTGCTACGGCCCGGTGCGCGTGCTGGTGCCGATGGTGACCCAGCCGGACGAGCTGATCGCGGTGCGCACGCTGTTCAAGCTGGCGCGGCAGGAACTCAAGCGCGAGAACGTCGACCTGCCGGAAAAGCTGCCGCTGGGCGCGATGATCGAGGTGCCCGCGGCCGCGCTGAACGTGCGCGCCCTGCTGGAGCACTCCGACTTCCTCGCCATCGGCACCAACGACCTGGCGCAGTACGTGCTCGCCGCCGACCGCGGCAACGACGGCCTGGAGAACATCTACAACCCGCTGCAGCCGGCGCTGCTGCGGCTGATCGCCTACGTGATCGCCGCCGGCCGCCGCGCCGGCAAGCCGGTCAGCCTGTGCGGCGAGATCGGCGGCGACGTCAACTTCACCGCCCTGCTGCTCGCGCTGGGCCTGTGCGAGTTCAGCATGCATCCCAGCCAGATCCTGCACGTGCGCGACCGCCTCGCCGCGCTCGACCGCGCCGAGCTGCGCCGGCACGCGCCGCGCCTGCTGCGCGCCTACACCCACGAGCAGGTCGAGGAACTGCTGGCCGGCATCGGCGGCTGACCCGCCGCCGTTCCTCCAAGGCCCGCCCGACGTCTCCGGCGGCCCGCATGCACCGACCGGGCCGCCCGTGCTGGCGCGCAGCGCAGGCAGCCGGCCGGCGAAGGCCCCGCGACTACGCCCGACAATCCGGGCGAGGCACCGCTTGGAGCCAGAGCCGCCAGCCCGCGGGCCGGCGTCATCGCCAGTCGTGGACTGGACGCTCCACTCTTTCACTCTTTTGTGAACAGCCCCCAGCACAAGCGATGGAGGGGCTTCGAGACTCTCAGACCCTGTTCAAAGTCTCCCAGGTACCCCTACGAAGCGTCATCCCAGCGGCTTTTAACGGCCGAAGGGCCGGTCAAGCTGGGATCCAATGCCTCTAAGTTTTGGGGAGGGGGAAAGTCGCTGGATTCCTGCTTTCGCAGGAATGACGAGCGGGGAGCGTGGGGGATTCCAGTCTCCCAGGTATCCCCCTACAGGGCGTCATCCCAGCGAAGGCTGGGATCCAGTGCCTCTAGGTTTTGGGGAAGGGAAAAGTCGCTGGATTCCTGCTTTCGCAGGAATGACGAGCGGGGAGCGCGAGGGGATTCCAGTTCGACAGGGAGCCTTTGAACAGGCTCTCAGTGGAACTGGTCGCTGGCCGGCACCCAGGAACTGGACGAGGGGCTGGGCGCGCGCGCCGGCCGGGCCGGTACTGGCGCCGCGCCGGGCGGTGCCTCGCAGCCGGGCGGCAGCGGGCCGCCGCTGACGCGCGCCGCGGCGCATTCGGCGCTGTTGTCGAGCCGGATCGGCGCGGCGGGTGCCGGCGCGCTGGCCGTGGCGGCGGGCGCCGGCGGTGCCAGCGGGTTGGCCGGCGCCATGTACATGCGCTCGTACACCTTGTCGTCGACCGGCTTGGGCGGCGGATCGCCGTTGCCGCAGCCGAGCAGGGCCAGCGGGAACAGCGGTGTCACCTTGCACTTCAGGCGCACGCCGCGCGGCAGGTGGAAGGTATGCGAAACCGTGGTCTTCTCCACCGCGCGGCGCAGGGCGGTGTCGATCGTGCTCTCGCCTTCCGGCGTCCAGTCGCCCTCGAAACGGGTGGGCTTGTAGCCGATGTTCGGCGCGCGGTGCTCCATGATCTCGGCGTCGCCGCGCGGCTTGAGCTGCACGTAGCTGCCCAGCCGCCCCTGCGTCTCGCCCCGCGCGGCGCCCGGCTGCGGCGTGCCCTGCCGGCCCTCGCCCTGCGCGCCCCTGTCTTTGCCCTTGCCGGGCGCGGTCTGGGACGGCTTGCCGTTGGCGGCCTCGGTGCTGGCGACGCTGCCCTCGGCCTGGCCGGGCGTCGCCGTGTCGCTGCCCTGCGGCGTGGCGTCCGGCGCGCGGCTGACGTCGTCGGCGCGGCCGCTGTCGCGCGGCTGGGCGGCATTCGACTCGTCGGGCGTGGCCGCGGCTTCGGCCGCCTCGCTGGCGGACGGCTCCGCGGCGGCGGCCGACGGCCGGGCCGCTTCGCTCAGTTGCGGGCGCGCCAGTTCCGGCCGGCTGGGCGCCGGCGCCTTGATCGCGCTGGTGTCGAACGACGGCGCCTGCGGCGCGGCCTGGCGCGGCGCCTCGTCCCGGGGCGCCAGCGGCACCGCCGCCAGTTGCGGTTCGGCCACCTGGATCACCGGCGCCTGCACCTGCGGCTGCACGCGCGGCACGCTGGGCGCCGGCACGCTCGGCTGCGGTTGCAGGTCGACCTGCGGCGCCGGCTGGGCCGGCAGCGGGATCGCCTCCATCTGCGCGGGCGCCGGCACCGTGGGCGGTTCCGGCCGCGCCAACGGGGTCGCGCTGGGCGGCGCAGCGGACACCGGCGGCGTGGTGTCCAGCGCGATGCTGGGCGGCGCGATCGCGGGAACCGCCTGCGCCGGCACCGCGGGCATCGCCAGCGAGGGCGGCGTGGGCAGCGGCCGGGTGCCTTCGAGCTGCGGCTTGCGCGCCGGTTCCGGCTGGAAGCGCGGCGGCACCGGCTTGGCCGCCGGCGGGGTCTCCAGCACGATCTGCGGCGGTTCGCCGGCGAGCGGGATCGGCGCCATCTCCGGCGTCGGTTTCGGCTTCGGCAGGCTTACCGGGGGCGGCGGGGCGGCCACCGCGGCAACCTTGATGGTGGCCGGCTGCAGGGTCGGGGCGATCACCGGCTTGTCCGGCGTGGGCACCGGCGCCAGTTCGGCGCCGACGCTGGCGGCGGCCCGCGCCACCGCGCGCCGCGGCGCCGACGCCACGCTGCCGCGATGGGTCGGTCCGACCCGCTTCGGCGGCGTGCCGCGCACCGGCGGCGGGGGCGGCGGCTCGGGCTTGTCGATCAGGCGCACCTGCAGCGCCTCGGCCGGCCGCTCCGGCGGCTGCTCCAGCTCGTAGGCCGAGCCCAGCACGGCCCCGAACAGGAACACCAGGTGCACCAGCAGCGCGCCGGCGATGGCGCCCACGCGCAGCAGCCGCTCGCGCGGCTGCTCGCGCCGGCGCCGGCGGTAGACCAGCGCGCGCTGCGCGGCCTCGCGCGGCGACGGCAGCACGACCACGGCAGGCGCATTGGCGCGGGATCCGGGGGATTTGTCCACGGGAGGCATGGGCATGCGCGCGAGTGTAGCTGGCCGCGGCGGCGCCGTGCCGTCAGCCGCCGCCGGCCGGCACGGCGGACGGCCCGGGCGTGGCGCGGCCGGCGCAATGCGCTGCGGCCGACTTGGCGGTGCGCTCGGTGCATTCGGCGTCCACCGCGCGGTTCGGCGTGTCCACCGGGCAGCCGTGCGGCAGGGGCTTGCCCTCGCGGTAGATCGCGATGCACTCGGCCAGGTCCGGCCCGCCGGCGGGTGCCAGTTCCTTCGCCAGCGGCGCGGCGGGCGCCATGCTCAGGCGCTCGTCGCCGTCCTTCTTCGGCGGCGCGGCCGGCGGGTCCGCGCATCCCGTGAGCAGGGTGCAGCGCAGGTGCACGCCGCGCGGCAGGCGCACCGCGAACGGCTTGGATACCTTCTCCACCACGTGGCGCACCACCGCCTGGCCGGCGGTCTCGTTGGGCGGCGGGAAGTACTGCTCGAAGCGGGTCGCGGTATAGGTGACCGGATGGTCGTGCCGCATCACCTGCATGTCGCCCTGCGGCCGGCGCTGCACGTAGCCGGGCACGCCGGGCGCGCTCGCCGCGGCCGCCGGCAGCAGCGGCTGGCCGTCGCGGTCGTACAGGCGCGGGCGCGGCGCCGCTTCCGGCGCAGGCGCCGGTCCCGGCACGCTGGCGACCATCGCCTGCGCGGATACCGGCTCGCGCGAAGGTGCCGGGCGCGGACGGGGGTTCGCCGGCGGCGCCGATGGCTCCGGCACGGGCGGCGCTGGGGCCGCAGTGCGTCTGGGCGCCTCGATCAGCCGTACCTGCAGCGCGGCGCCCTGGCGCGTGGCCGCCTCGCGCGGCGGCGACGGGCGCATCGCCAGCCACAGCACGGCGACGAACAGGCCGTGCAGCAGCAGCACGAGCACCGTTGCCCAGCGCATGCGCCACGGATCGCGCGCCGGCCGGCGCCAGCGCAGCTCGTGCAGCAGCGCGCGGGTGGCCGGGTCCAGCGGCGCCAGCCCGCGTTGCGCGTGGGCGTCGGCGCCGGACCGGTCCCAGCGATGGTGTTCGACCTGCACGGGGGAAACGATGGGGATACCTCGGCCGCTGCGTGGAAGGCGGTACATGGAGCCGGCCGCCAGCATGACGCCCGCCGCTTGAACCTGTGCATGCAGACCCGCGCGCCCCGCCCAGGTTCCCTCGCACTGCAGCTTGACCGTGCCGCCCGATGGCTCAAGGCTATGCGGGCGGCACCCGCCGCACCCCGCCATGACCGCCCGCGCGTCCCGACGCGAAGGACGACCATGACGGCCCGCCATCGGTCGCCATGCGCGGCTTCGTGCGGCGCCGTGGTCCATGCCGGCACGATCCGCGCCCTGCCTGGGAGGGTCGCATCGTGTCGTACAACACGGAAAGCATCCGCAACATCGCGCTCGCCGGCCACGCCGGCGCCGGCAAGACCACGCTGTTCGAAGCCCTGCTGCACGCCGCCGGCGCCATCCAGACGCAGGGCTCGGTGGAACGCGGCACCACGCAATCGGACACCGACGCGCAGGAGAAGGCGCGCGGCCACTCCATCGACACCTGCATCGCCGCGCTCGACCACGACGGCTGCCGCATCAACCTGATCGACACCGCCGGCTACGCCGACTTCCGCGGCCCGACCCTGTCCGCGCTGGCCGCGGTGGAAACCGTCGCCGTGGTGGTCAACGCCGCCAACGGCATCGAGCACGGCACCCGGCGCCTGATGGAACACGCGCGCAGGCGCGGGCTGGCGCGCCTGCTGGTGGTCAACCGGATCGACGCCGATCCGGCCGGGCTACCCGCCCTGGTCGAGGCCCTGCGCGAGGAGTTCGGCAGCGAATGCCTGCCGGTGAACCTGCCGGCCGACGGCGGCAGCCGGGTGCTGGACTGCTTCTTCCACGACGACGGCGCCACCGATTTCTCCTCGCTGGCCGAGGCGCACCAGCGCATCCTCGACCAGGTGGTGGAGGTGAACGAATCCGTCATGGATACCTACCTCGACGCGGGCGAAGGCTCGCTCACCCCGCGGCAATTGCACGACGCCTTCGAGCAATGCCTGCGCGAAGGCCACCTGGTGCCGGTCTGCTTCGTCAGCGCGCGCACCGGCGCCGGCGTGCGCGAACTGCTCGACCTGGCCGCGCGCCTGCTGCCCAACCCCGCCGAGGGCAACCCGCCGCCGTTCCTCGGCGACGACGGCGAGCCGGTGGCGGTCGGCGCCGATCCTGCGCGCCACGTGATCGCCGACGTGTTCAAGATCGTCAACGACCCGTTCGTCGGCAAGCTCGGCGTGTTCCGCGTGTGGCAGGGCACCGTGCGCCGCGACACGCAGTTGTTGATCGACGACGGCCGCAAGCCGTTCAAGGTCGGCCACCTGTTCCGCCTCAACGGCAAGGCGCACGTGGAGATCGACGCGGCGGTCCCCGGCGACATCGCCGCGGTGGCGAAGGTGGAGGAGATCCACTTCGACGCGGTGCTGCACGATGCCCACGAGGAGGATCGCATCCACCTCGCGCCGCTGGCGTTCCCGCAGCCGATGTTCGGCCTGGCGCTGGAACCGATGCACAAGGGCCAGGAACAGAAGCTGTCGCAGGCCCTCGCCCGCCTGGCCGAGGAAGACCCGTGCTTCCGCGTGGAGCACCACAAGGAGCTCAACGAGACGGTGGTGCGCGGCCTGTCCGAGCTGCACCTGAAGGTGATGCTGGAGCGGATGAAGGAACGCTACGGCGTGGAGGTGGTCACCCACCCGCCGCGCATCGCCTACCGCGAGACGATCGCCGGCAAGGCCGAGGGCCACCACCGGCACAAGAAGCAGACCGGCGGCGCCGGCCAGTTCGGCGAGGTGTTCCTGCGGGTGGAGCCGCTGGAGCGCGGCGCCGGCTTCGAGTTCGTCGATGCGGTGAAGGGCGGCGTGATTCCCGGCACCTTCCTGCCGGCGATCGAGAAAGGGGTGCGCCAGGCGATGGAGCGCGGCGCGATCGCCGGCTACCCGCTGCAGGACCTGCGCGTCACCGTCTACGACGGCAAGTACCATCCGGTCGATTCGAAGGAGGTGGCCTTCGTCAGCGCCGGCAGGAAGGCGTTCCTGGATGCGGTCGGCAAGGCGCGGCCGATCGTGCTCGAACCCATCGTGGACGTCGAGGTATCGATTCCCGAGAGCAACGTGGGTGACGTCACCGGCGGCCTGGCCGGCAAGCGCGCGCGCATCATGGGCACCGACAGCCAGCGCGGCGGCGAGCTGCTGATCCGTGCGCAGGCGCCGCTGGCCGAACTCACCGACTACCCCACCGAGCTGAAGGCGATGACCGGCGGCCGCGGTCGCTACAGCCTCGACCTCAGCCATTACGAGCCGGTGCCCGCGCCCACCCAGAAGCAGTTGAGCGAGGCGTGGAAGCCGCACGCGGAAGACGATTGACCGCCGCGTCCGCCGCCGCCCGCTATGCTGGACCCGTTTCCGCGAAGGAGAACCGCCCATGTCCCCGATGCGCCGACTGATCCTGTGCTGCGCGCTGCCGATGGCGGCCTGCACCGCCACCCGCGCCGGCGACGCCGCGCAGCCGAGCGTCACCCTGCAGCGCACGACCTGCTTCGGCAGTTGCCCGGCCTATGCGGTGACGGTGTCGCCCGATGGCCGGGTGAGCTTCGAAGGGCAGATGCACGTGCAGGCGAAGTCGGCCAGCGCGCGGGTCGACGCCGGCCGCTACGCCGCCATCCTCGCCGCCGTGCGGCAGGCCGGCCTGGAGTCGATGCGCGACAACTACGTCGCGCACGGCAACGGCTGCGACCAGGTGGCGACCGACATGCCGAGCATCCGGATCGCCCTGGCCGGCGCCCGGACCAAATCGGTGTACTTCTATCTCGGCTGCAGCGGCCAGGAGGCGGACGCGGTGCGCCCGCGCATCGAGGAACTGGCCCGCACGATCGACCAGCAACTGGATACGGCGCGCTGGATCGGCCAGGGCTCCGCCAGCCCCGTTTCCGTGCAGCGCTGAATCCATCGGCCGGGGATGGCCTGGACGATCCGCTGTTTCTTCGCCATTCGGGTTGTCCGTCACCTGGGTTGTCCGTCATTCCTGCGCAAGCAGGAGGCGCTTTCAACAGCCGAAGGGCTGGTCATCCAGCGCCTTTGCTCGAGAGGCACTGGATCCCAGCCTTCGCTGGGATGACGAGCAAGATTCGGCTAAAGGCGGGCGCTATCCGCCCATCATTCCTGCGTAGGTAGGAATCCAGCGCCTTTGCTCGAGAAGGCGCTGGATCCCAGCTTCCGCTGGGATGACGAGCGGGATTCGGCCATAAGAAGGCGGCCTTGGCTCAAGAAAGCACTGGGTCCCAGCCTCCACTGGGATGACGAACAGCATCACGCCGCGAGCGCGTCGATCAGGGCCTGGGAGAATGCCGGGATGTCGTCGGGCTTGCGGCTGGTGATCAGGTTGCCGTCACGTACCACCTCGCGGTCTTCCCAGCGGGCGCCGGCGTTCTCCAGGTCCTTGCGCAGCGAGGGCCACGAGGTGAGCCGGCGCCCCTTGACCTGGCCGGCGTCGATCAGCGTCCACGGTCCATGGCAGATCGCGGCGATCGGCTTGCCGGCCCGGCCGAAGGCGGCGACCAGCTCGATCGCCTGCGGTTGCAGGCGCAGCTTGTCGGGATTCATCACGCCGCCCGGCAACAGCAGGGCGTCGAAATCGGCTTCGTCGGCGTCGGCCAGTTGCATGTCGACCGGCACCGCAGCGGCCCAGTCGCCGTTCTTCCAGCCCTTGATCCGTTCCGCCTCGCCCGGCGCGATCACCTGCACGTCGGCGCCCGCCTCCTTCAGCAGGCGGCAGGGTTCGGTCAGTTCGGCATGTTCGAAGCCGTCGGTGGCGAGCACCGCCACCGCGCGGCCGAGGAGTCTATCGCTTGGCATGGCGTCCTCCGGGGTGAGGATCGAAGCATGATGCCGTCGGCATACACGCGGCGTATCCGCCCCGTGAGACCCCCGTGAGACCGGCTCAGCGCTTGGGCTTGAGCAAGGTGCCGGTGCACCTGGGCGAGCCGCACAGGCACTTCCACAGCTTTTTCAGCCGCGCGGTGTGCGGCACCTCCAGCACGATGCCGTAGTCGTAGGTCAGCTCCTCGCCCGGCTTGATGCTGCGGATCGCCTCGATCAGCACCTTGTCCTTGCGCGGGTCGCCGCTGGCGCTCTCCTCGACCACCGCGCGGCAGTTCGGCTCGCAACTGTGGTTGATCCAGCGCGCGGTGTTGCCCTTGCGGTTGGCGTCGATAATGTACTCGTCGTTGAGCGTGAACAGGAAGGTATGGCCGGTCTCGCCGCCGTCGCCGTACATCTCGTCGGCCTCGGCGTCGGTCATCAAGGTGCCCTTGTACTCGATGATCTCCTCGCCCTTCCTGATCGTGGCGGTGGCGAACACGCCGTTGCCGTGGATCGGCGAGCGGCGCGCAACGTAGCGTCGTGGCATGCGGTGAAAACCCTGGGCGGAAAAGACCGATCATGCCCGTTTGGGCGACACCGCGAAACCTCGCCCGCCGGGGCCGCGGACGGGACGCCCGTTTCCCCCGCACCTAGCGGAAGCGGAACGCCACCGCGGCGATCATCAGCACGATGCCAAGCAGGCCCACGAGGCTCGCATGCGAAGGCCTGCCCGGCGGCATGGCGCGAAAACCCTCGTAGACGTCGCCGATGCGGGCGCGGTCCGGCAGCACGGGAAGCGCCGCATAGGCCCAGTACCAGGCAAAGCACGTCATCGAGCAGAAGCCGAGATAGGAAATCGGCGGCTCATAGAGAAAGAGGCCCCACGCCCCGCAGGCCATGGACACCGCGGCCCAGACCATCCGCCTGCTCTTTCTGGCATGACCGCCCATGCAGCTCGTCCCTCCCTGCCCGGGCTACCGAATCGAACCCGGATCGCCCGCCACTATATCCGCGGGCGCATGGCTTTTCCTGCGCTGGATCGCACATCCGGACACCGGCGCGATACCCGGCCCACCAAGCCGCGGCCGCGGGAACGAATGGCACATGCCGCACGCCGGATGCCGCGCGACAGTCGATGCAACTCCTGCCGCCCGGATACCGTCCAT
Source organism: Frateuria sp. Soil773 (assembly GCF_001428405.1). Taxonomy (GTDB): domain Bacteria; phylum Pseudomonadota; class Gammaproteobacteria; order Xanthomonadales; family Rhodanobacteraceae; genus LMSL01. The sequence goes on along the minus strand of NZ_LMSL01000034.1, from coordinate 16,648 downwards.
GAAGCCACTGCCTGCCGCCGCCATCCTCGCGCTGTCCCTGCTGGCCGTGCTGCCCGCCCGCGGCGCCGAACTGCCGCGTGCCGCCCAGGCGGCCTTGCAGCAACTGCTGGACCGCGGCCGGGAGACCCACAGCGATGCCGTGCTGGTGGTGCGCGACGGCCGCGAGCTCGGCCACTACTACAAGAACGGCAAGGCGCCCGGCCCGATCGAGCTGATGTCGGTGACCAAGTCGGTGGTGGCGCTGGGCATCGGCCAGTTGCTGGACCAGGGCAGGATCAAGTCGATCGACCAGCCGGTGGCCGACTTCTACCCGGAATGGCGCCAGGGCCGGAAGAAGGACATCACCCTCCGCATGCTGCTCGACCATACGTCCGGGCTGCAGAACGCGATGCGCACCGACGTGGAGATCTACCCCGCGCCCGACGCCATCCAGCTCGCGCTGGCCGCCGAGCTGAGCAGCCAGCCGGGCACCGCTCCCGCCTACAACAACAAGGCGGTGAACCTGCTGGCCGGCATCGTCGAAAAGGCTTCCGGCCAGCCGATGGACGCGTTCTTCCGCGACGGCCTGTTCAAGGCGATGGGCATCCATCCCGGCCCGTGGGAGAAGGACAAGGCCGGGCACCCGTACGCCATGTCCGGCCTGCCGCTCACCGCCGCCGACCTCGCCAGGCTGGGCCAACTGGTCGCCGACCGCGGCCGCTGGCACGGCCGCCAGTTGCTGTCGCCCGGCTTCGTCGATGCGATGCTGGCGCCGAGCAGCATGGAAGGCGAATGCGGCCTGCTGTGGTGGCGGCAGCGGCAATGGCTGCACTTCGACACCGACCCGGCCAGCTTCGCCCTGCTGCGCAAGCGCGGCGTCCCCGAAGCCACGGTGCAGAAGCTGCAGGCCGGCCTGGCGGGAGCCCACTTCGACGGCACCGCGGCGATGCAGGCCGGCATCGCCAGGGCGCTCGGCCCCGACGCGCGTTCGATCATGGCCGACCAGTTGATCAGGCGAGGCATCGGCCCCTACCGCCTGTTCAAGCTCGACCAGGGCCCCGTCGCGGCCTACGAAGGCAACGGCGACGGAGGCCAGTTCGTGGTGGTGGTGCCCAAGGCCGGCCTGGTGGCCGTGCGCCAGATCGACGCCGGCGGCGACCAGGAAGCCGACGGCGAAGGCTACGAGGACTTCACCGACCGCGTGCTCGCGCTGGCGAAGGCCACCGGCGCATTGGGCAAGGACACCGCCTCGCCCTGAAAGCCCGTTCGCGATCCACCGTCGTTCCTGCGGCCGTTGAGAGCTCCGGGGTGGCGTTTCAACCGGCCCCGGGGCCGGGCGGTCCGCGGTGGCCCGCGGCCGGCCCACCACGGCCTCCAAACATGGTTAGAATCTGAGATTCGAACGATCGTTTGGAGCATGCACGATGATGCGTTTCCTGCGCTGGATCGTCCCGCTGTCGCTGCTGCTGGGCCTGGTGGCCTGCGGCCCGCCGCGCAAGAGCGTGTTCCCGCCGGCCGTCAGCATCCAGCAACTGGTGGTGCAGCCGGACGGCACCTGGAAGCTCACCCTGCGCATCCAGAACAACAGCTACGGCGAGATGGATTTCCACGCCATCGAGGGCGAGCTGAAGTTCGCCGACGGCGTCCCGGTGCGCCTGCACGGCAAGTTCGAGCGCGACATCCCGGCGTTCGCCGGCGACGTGGTCGACCTGTCCGTGCTGCCCACCGCGGCCATGGCCGGGACGCTCAAGGCCGCGGCCGCCAAGGGCAGCGCCGGCGCGGTCGCCTACAGCATCGGCGGCACCGCCAGCGCCAAGCCCGAGCAGGAAGACGCACCGCGCGACTTCGCCTTCCACGGCAACGACTGGCTCTCGCCGGTGCCCGGCATCGCCCATACCTGGCGCTGAACGCGCCGTTTCCGCCCCTTTCCCGCACCAAGGACCCGTCATGACCCTGTACAAGGCCCCGCTCGACGACCAGCGCTTCGTTCTCTTCGACCTGTTCGGCGCCGAGGCGATCCTCACCGCGCTCGAAGGCGGCGAGGGCCATACCCGCGACCTGCTGGACGCCGTGCTGGAAGAAGCCGGCAAGCTCAGCGAGCAGGTGCTGGCGCCGACCAACGCCGCCGGCGACGAGGAAGGCTGCCACTACGACAAGGCCACCCAGGCGGTGACCACGCCGAAAGGCTTCAAGGAAGCCTTCAGGCAGTTCTCCGAGGGCGGCTGGGCCGGCCTCACCGCCGCCGAGCACTTCGGCGGCCAGGCCCTGCCGGGCGTGCTGGGCACCGCCACCACCGAGCTGTTCCAGAGCGGCAACCTGGCCTGGAGCCTGTACCCGCTGCTGTCCGAGGGCGCCTGCCACGCGCTGGAGATCCACGGCACCGACGCGCAGAAGGACACCTACCTCAAGCCCATCGTCGAAGGCCGCTGGACCGGCACCATGTGCCTCACCGAGCCGCAGGCCGGCTCCGACCTCGGCCTGCTGAAGACCCGCGCCGAGCCGGGCGCCGACGGCAGCTACCGGATCACCGGCACCAAGATCTTCATCAGCGCCGGCGAGCACGACCTCACCGAGAACATCGTGCACCTGGTGCTGGCCCGCCTGCCCGACGCGCCGCCCGGCAGCCGCGGCATCTCGATGTTCATCGTGCCCAAGTTCAAGGTGAACGCGGACGGCTCGCCCGGCGAGCGCAACAGCGTCGCCGCCGGCGCCATCGAGCACAAGATGGGCATCCGCGGCTCGGCCACCTGCGTGATGAACTTCGACGGCGCCGAGGGCGTGCTGATCGGCCAGCCGCACAAGGGCCTGGCGGCGATGTTCACCATGATGAATGCCGCGCGCCTCTCCGTCGGCGTGCAGGGCCTGGCGCTGTCCGAGCGCGCGCTGCAGAACAGCCTCAACTACGCGCGCGAGCGCCTCCAGGGGCGCGCGCTCACCGGCCCGAAATTCCCGAACAGCCCGGCCGACCCGCTGGAAGTGCACCCGGACGTGCGCCGCATGCTGCTGACCCAGCGCGCCTTCGTCGAAGGCTCGCGCGCGCTGCTGCTGTACGCCGCGTTGCAGACCGACATCGAGGCCCGCGCCACCGACGAGGCGGCGCGCAGGAAGGCCGGCGAGCTGGTCGCGTTCCTGATCCCGATCGCCAAGGGCATGGTCACCGAGTGGGCGCAGGAATGCACCAAGGAAGCCTTGCAGGTCTACGGCGGCCACGGCTACATCGCCGAGAACGGCATGGAGCAGTTCGTCCGCGACGCGCGCATCATCACCCTCTACGAAGGCACCACCGGCATCCAGGCCGCCGACCTGCTCGGCCGCAAGATCCTCCAGTTGCAGGGCGTGGGCTTCAAGCACTTCCTGGAGGAGATCGGCGCGTTCTGCCAGCAGCACGCCAACGACGAGGCGCTTCGCGAGTTCATCGCGCCGCTGGTGATCGCCACCAAGAACTGGGGCGAACTCACCCTTGCGCTCGCCGCGCGGGTCAAGGAGAACGCCGACGAACTCGGCGCCGCCGCCACCGACTACCTCTACTACTCCGGCTACGTCACGCTCGCCTACCTGTGGGCGCGCAGCGTGGCCGCCGCCAACGCCGGCACGCAGTCGGGCGATTTCAAGAAGGCCAAGCGCGACACCGCGAAGTTCTACTTCGCGCGCATCCTGCCGCGCTGCCTGGTGCACCAGGCCGGCATCGAGTCCGGCGTGGCCAGCCTGCCGGAGATTGGCTGAGCTTTCCGGTTCCAGCGGCAGCAACAAGCAAAAGCCCGGCGATGCCGGGCTTTTTTCTTGTTCCAGGCTCGTCCGGCACGACCATGCCCCTATCGAACCCAGGCTTACGAGGCCATGTGACGGGCGACATTTTCCTGGCTCGACCTCGCAGCTAGATTTGGCATTCGCCCACGATTCGAGACAAGGACAGTCATGGCAAACGAAAACATGCGCCTGAGTGCTGCGGGTTATCGTGCTCTGCACGTCAATGAAGGTGTCGTCATGCACTATTACAACGACCGCCCCTTCCTGCAAGGATCGCCATGATGCGAATTCCGGGCATCGCCGTGCTGGCATTATCGATCTCGTTCGCATGCGGCGCACAAACGCCGCCTACGTCGGCCGACTTCCGGGGGCGCTGGCAAATCACCGACATCGTCGGCTACGGCGACATCTCAGGCGGCCTACCCGAGGCCAAGAACCTGATCGGCAAAGTCATGACCATCACGACAGACCGCATCGCCTTCGGCAAGGAATCCTGTACGCCCCATCGAGGCTTCAAGGTCACCGAAGTCGAAACTGCTCTCCTCCTCGACAAGTACTACGGCGTCAGCCCTGCCGATGTCGGCCTTCCCATGCACACCGCGCTTCTCGACAGCGACAACTGCACACCGGTATTCCGGCTGGACGAACATCGGATCGTGTTCGGTCGCGATGGCATCGTCGTTCGCGCATTCAGGATCGAGTAACCCGACCGGCCGGATTCCGCGTTGCCGCAGCCCGGCACGGGTTTCGCGCCAGCGTCGATCTAAACGCCCCTCACACTCTTTCACTTGCGCGCGCATTAGCAGCAACAAACTGAACATAGCCTCACGGCCGGACCCGCATCGCGCCCGCTCGGCCATCCGCATGGGTTAGGTTTCAAGGGACAGCACATGGACGATCCCCTTCCCACCATGCTTGCACCTGCTGTCACCGCGAACGCGAGCAAGAACATCGGAGATTGCGATGAGAATTCGAGCCACTCGGGTTGCCGTACTGACGGCGGGCATCATGGCGCTGGGCCTGGCCGGCTGTTCGCAGTACGTGAAGAAAACCGACTTCACCGCCGCCATCCAGGATCTTCAGCAGAAGCAGCAGGACCAGCAGCAGCAGATCGACGCGATCAAGCAGCAGATGCAGTCGCAGTTCTCCAAGTACGACGCGCAGATCACCAGCATGCAGGGCCGCGTCAGCGTCGACACCGTGGCGCATTTCGCCTTCAACAGCGCCACCCTGAACGAGCAGGACAAGCCTGCGCTGCAGGACTTCGCCGAGACGATCGGCAAGTACCACCCCGACGTGCTGGTGACGGTGGAAGGCTTCACCGACCCGGCCGGCTCGCGCGGCTACAACCGCAGGCTGGGCGCGGAACGGGCCAAGGCCGTGCGCGACTTCCTGGTGAGCAGCGGCCTGCCCGAGGACAAGGTGCGCGCCGTCAGCTACGGCGAGGACAGCAACCGCCAGGTCGTCAAGGGTGCCAGCCATGACCGCGGCAACGACAACCGCCGCGCTTCGCTGACGGTGGACTACGCCGGCACCGCCGCCAGCACCGCTTCCTGATCCATCCCCGGCGCGTGGCCGGCTGCCTCCGCGCCGGCCACGCCGCACGGGAGAGGCATGGCACGCCCGGCTGGCGCACCCCGGTCCGCGCGGCGGCCTCGCCCGCGCGCGACCCGGCACGATTCGGGTAGGCTGGGCGGGCCTAGTCCACCTGGGGATCGCCATGTCGCCATACCGCCTTGCGGCAGGATGGAAGCCTGCCTGGTTCGCCTTGCTGTTCGCCTTCTCCGCCGCCGGGCAGGCCGCGGACACGCCGCAGGCGAAGTATCCGGACTACCCCAGCGAAACCCCGGCGAAGTTCGTGCCGGCCACCGCCAGCTTCGACTACGTGCAGCGCGACGTGATGATCCCGATGCGCGACGGCGTGAAGCTGCACACCGTCATCCTGGTGCCGAAGGGCGCCAGGCACGCCGGCATCCTGCTCACCCGCACCCCCTACGACGCCAAGGCGTTGACCGCGCACACGATGAGCGGCCACCTCGGCCCGATGCTGCAGGGCTACGACAACCCCGCCGACGTGATCGTCGAGGACGGCTATATCCGCGTGGTGCAGGACGTGCGCGGCAAGTACGGTTCCGAGGGCGACTACGTGATGAACCGCCCGGTGCATGGGCCGCTCAATCCCACCCCGGTGGACGACGCCACCGACACCTACGACACCATCGACTGGCTGGTGAAGAACATCCCAGAGTCGAACGGCAAGGTCGGCACGCTGGGCATCTCCTACGACGGCTTCGAGCCGCTGATGGCGTTGGTGAACCCGCACCCGGCGCTGAAGGTGTCGGTGCCGATGAACCCGATGGTCGACGGCTGGATGGGCGACGACTGGTTCCACCACGGTGCCTTCCGCCAGCAGAACATGAGCTACATCTACGAGCAGACCGCCAGCCGCGACAACGGCATCAAGTGGTGGACCAGCTTCCACGACGAGTACGACCTTTTCATGCACTTCGGCTCCGCCGGCGAGCTGGGCCGGCAGTACGGTATGGAGCAGCTCGGCTTCTGGAACAAGGTGCTCGCCCATCCGGCCTACGACAGCTTCTGGAGCGGCCAGGCGGTGGACAGGCTGCTCGCCGCGCAGCCGCTGAAGGTGCCGGTGATGCTGGTGCACAGCCTGTGGGACCAGGAAGACATCTACGGCGCGCTCGCCGTGTACCGTGCGATCAAGCCCAAGGACACCGGCGGCGGCATGGTGAAGCTGGTGATGGGCCCGTGGCATCACGGCCAGCAGATCGGCGAAGGCAGCTCGCTCGGCGCGATCCGCTTCGGCAGCGACACCGCGAAGTATTTCCGCGAGAAGATCCTGCGCCCCTACCTTGCGCAATACCTCAAGGACGGCGCGCCGGACGCCGGCCTCGCCCCGGTCACCGCGTTCCAGACCGGCAGCAACCAGTGGCAGCGGCTCGACCGCTGGCCGCTCGCCTGCGACAGCGGCTGCGCCGCGGGGAGCCGCAAGCTCTACCTGGAGCCCGGCCAGAAGCTCGGTTTCGCCGCGCCTGCCACTGGCGCGGCATACGACGAATACGTCTCCGACCCCGCCCACCCGGTGCCGTTCCGCGCCCGCCCGATCCAGCCGATCGGCTACGACGCCGGCCAGACCTGGTCGCAATGGCTGGTCGACGACCAGCGCGAAGCCTCCGGCCGCACCGACGTGCTCAGCTACGTCTCCGAGCCGCTTACCGCACCGCTGACCATCGCCGGCGCGCCCGAGGTGAACCTGGTCGCCTCCACCAGCGGCACCGACAGCGACTGGGTGGTCAAGCTGATCGACGTCTACCCCGACCAGGTCGCCGAACAGCCCGAGATGGGCGGCTACCAGCTCGCCGTGTCGATGGACATCCTGCGCGGCCGCTACCGCGAAGGCTTCGCCGAAGCGAAACCGATCGCCGCCAACCAGCCCCTCGCCTACCGCTTCGCCCTGCCCGCCGCCAACCACGTCTTCCTGCCCGGCCACCGCATCATGGTGCAGGTGCAATCGAGCTGGTTCCCCCTCTACGACCGCAACCCGCAGACCTTCGTGCCCAACATCTTCTGGGCCAGGCCGGCGGATTACGCGAAGGCGACGCAGCGGGTCTATCACGCGCCGGACAAGGCGAGCTTCATCGCGCTGCCGGTGATCGGTGGCTGAAGCAGCCACCCTTGCCCACGGCGCACGCGTTTGCGCAGTGCCGCCCTTGCCGTTCGGCCGGCTTGATCCATTCGATGCCGGCTTTCGATCCTGGAGGCCGTCCGTCGTCGCGAGCGCAACGACCGCTTGGCAGCGGATATCGCGGACACGAAAGATCGCGCGCATGACGCGGCCTGGTTACTGGCGTGTCTCCGCAGGCTCTCCGAACCATCGCGTCATGGCCCGGGCCGCTTCGTCGGGATCGGGAGCGGCCTCGGCGACCCAGGCAACCACGCCATCGGGCCGCACCAGCACGGCGCCCAGGCCCAGCGTGTCCTTCGCCCCGCTTGCGACATAGGCAACCCGGCCGCCCCAGCGCCTCGCCACCGCCCGCAGCGGTGCACGGGCATCGAAATCCAGCAGCAGGCCTTGGCCCGTCCTGAGGAATTCACCGAGCTTCGTCCCGTCGGCCAGTTCGAAGTCGGGTGCGCTGCGGCCCACCAGCGGATGCTCGCTGCCCAGGTCGTAGCGCACGGAAACGCCCCATACGCGCTCGGCGAAATAAGTCGCGCCATCGCGTGTGTCGATGAGGTCGCGGACGATGGCTTCGAGCGCGCGTGCATGCCTGCTCGGCCGCATCAGCGCCACCTGGGCGCGCGACCAGTCGAGCACCTGCGCGCCCACCGGGTGACGTTCGCTCTCGTAGCTGTCGAGCAGGCCGGCCGGCGCGTCGCCGCGGATCGTCGCGGCGAGCTTCCAGCCCAGGTTCATCGCGTCGCCGAAACCGAGGTTGAGCCCCTGTCCGCCCAGCGGCGAATGGATGTGCGCGGCATCGCCGGCGAGCAGCACGCGGCCCTTGCGGTACGTCGTGGCCTGGTAGGCGCGATCCGTCCAGGTGGTGCCGGCCTTGAGCGCCGTCACCGTGACGTCGACGCCGGCGATACGCCGCAACACCGCCTGCACGTGCTCGCGCGTGAGCGGCGTTCGATGGCACGCGCCGCCGTCGAAATCGGCCATCGCGAGGTAGCCCGGCTGACCCTGCATGTACATGCCCGCCGGCGTGTAGTTGCGGCCCGGCCGAAGCTTCTCCGGATCGGCGATGTTGACCAGCACGGAATAGCCGGTGAACTCCGGATCGGTGCCGGCGAACCCGAAGCCGCCGGCCTTGCGCACGGTGCTGCGGGCGCCGTCGCAACCGACCAGCCAGCGCGCGTGGAAACTCCCGCCACCGGCGCGGACGGTCACGTCCTCGTCCGACGCATCGAAGCCCTCGACATCGAGGCCACGCCGCACCTCGACGCCCATCGCGCCCGCGCGTGCGGCCAGCGCGGATTCGATGCGCTCCATGTCGGTCGACACGTTGGCGATCGGCGAGCCCGGCAGGCGGTACGGCCACTTCGCAGTGTCGATGTTCTCGTAGTCGAACTGGATGCCGGCGAAGTGCCCGGCCGGATGGCGCGGCCGCTGCGCACCCTGCGCGGTCGGCGACGCACCGCTGCCGAAGCCGATGCTCGACGGTTGCGGCAGCGCGATATCGTCCAGCATGCCGCGGCGGTAGAAGGCATCGGTGCTGGGCGCCCACAGGCCGCGCCGCCCGAAGGGAAGCCGCTTCAGCGGAGAATGCGGATCCCCGGCCCGTTCCAGCACCAGCACCGAGAGACCCGCGAGGCGCAGCTCGCAGGCCAGGAACAGGCCGACCGGCCCCGCGCCGGCGATCACGACGTCATGCATCAAGGCAGTGTCCTCAGGTGCGCAGGAAGTGGGCCACACCGAACGTTAAGGAAAATTGTTACACTCAGTGCAAGTTTTGCAGGATGGATCGCGACATGTCAAACCAGCCCGGGCACCGCGACCGCAAGAAGGCAGCGACACGCCAGGTGATCTCGGACGTCGCCACGCGCCTGTTCGTCGAACGCGGCTTCGAGAATGTCTCGATCGACGAGATCGCGCGCGAGACGGGCGTCGCCCGCAAGACCGTGTTCAACTACTTCCCGCGCAAGGAAGACCTGGTCTTCGACCGCGAGGAAGAAAGCCGCGAACTGGTCCGCCAGGCGCTCGCCGCACGCGGCGGGCAGCCACCCATCCGCGCCTTCCAGACCCTGATGCGCGCCCTGCTGGAAGACCGGCACCCCATCTTCCGGATCAACCAGCGCCCCATCCGGTTCTGGCGCACCGTCGCCGACAGCCCGGCCCTCGTCACGCATGCGCGCAAGCTGCAAGGCACGCTCGCCGACGACCTGGCCGGCATGCTCGCCGACGCCGCAGGCAAGCCGCCCCACGACCCCCACGCCCGCCTCGCCGCCGCCATGCTGATGGACACCCTGGTGATCGCCTACGGCGAAGCGCTACGCGCCTTCCGCGAGAAGCGGAAACCCGCGGCGGCTTTCGCGGACGTGATGGAACGCGGTTTCGCCGGCGTCAATGCCGCGCTTGCCGGGACGGTGTATGTGTGAGCTGGCGCTCAACCTTCGCCGCGGCCGATCCGTTCCAGGATGCGGCACAGATGCGCGAGGTTGGTCGCCGAGGGTTGCCGCAAACCCGCCGGAGCGTTGTCGTGCGTGGTGCCGCGCGCCTGGCCGACGGCCCACCAGCCCGCGCGGGCGAGCTACACCACGGCGACTCCCCGTAGGCAATGAGGCATCAAAAAAGACGCGACGCCTCTGCGAAGCCGTATCACGCTTGCGCGCCCAGGATGGGGCCGGCGAGCGCCACACCGTCCAACTGACCACCTTCCTGATTATCCGTTTCCGACCCGAAGCCGCCGCTCAAAGGGCGGCTCCATCTGCCCGGCTTTGCGTTCGATTGTTAGCCGGACGCAGCAAAGATAAACTCCGACAAGAACAATGGTTTGCGCGTGAATCCTTTTCAGCGACCAAGGGTGAATAACTGGACGGGCTTGTCCGTATATTCAGTAGTTAAGTCTCAGGGCACATTCGCATGTATCGATCAGAGCTTCACGAAATACTAGTCCAAGCACTTGAACGTTCCAAATGGACTCGATCAACTCGTGACGAAGACAATTACAGGCAGGTGATCTGCTCTCACCTCTATGCCGATATCTCCCCAAATAACACAGAAATACCGTCAACCAGGTCAGGCTCCGGCGACATTCGAATCTTTGGAAGAAAGATAGAGCTCAAGTACGTAAACCCTCAGAAGCGTGACAAACTTGACATTATCTTGGCCGACATTGACCTTCTGCTGGAGTCCAAGGTTGAGTTCTGTATTGTCGCGCTTCGCTTTGACTCTGAGCACAAAGATACGCATCTTGTTAGGACGGTGGACATTCCGTTACTCTCGGCAAATGGCGCAGCTGCACCGATTGCCCAACACGCTCCTCACAATTACTACGGACCTGGAATCTTCCTGCCCGCTTGCTATCCCCACGCAATATCACGCGTCTCGATCACAGAGAGCGGAAAGTCAAAGAAGACGAACTCATATCTTTCAGTTGAACAAGCCCACAATCTGGAGCGCTCGTGCTTTCTGCGTGTTGGCGCAAATAACCTGCACGTCGACGTTATTGGATCACGCGAAGATGGTCTTTTGATTCTTCTTTACAAGCGCGCCGACGACGTTACGTTTGATACCAAAGTTGGACTTCAAAGTATTGAGGTTCCGTACGCACCCGCCCCATTGCAACTAGCAACATTAGAGCGCGTTGACGTAAAAACGAAGCCCGGTCTCGCAGGTAGAAAGGTCGGTATATTGGAACAAGACGTTCCTCGGATCTTATTATGATTTTGAAGTTGTCGTCGCGAGACTAAGGCCTAACAATTCAAGCCGACGCCGCCACGCGGCGCAGCTTAACTCAAGGCATTGAATCCGCCGCCGAAAGCAGCCAATCCATAAACGTGCAAGGCCCTTCGCTTTCCGCGTGTGCCTAAACGTATCCACTTAAACCCAGGTTGGATTTCGGCACACCCCCCAAGCCCGGCCTACGGATTTTCGCCCTTCACCGCCTCCAACTGCACCCGCAGGATCCGCCGCAGCTCCAGGATCGCCGCGGGGGTTTCCTGCACGCTGTGCCAGGAAGGGATCGCCAGTTCGGAGTCGGCGCCGTCGAGGTGGGCGCTGCTGTAGGGGACTACGCCGTCGCTGGTGGTCGGTAGCGGGCCCTTGGGTTTATAGACGCCGACGATGGTGTGGTAGTGCACGCGCGGGGAGATCGGCAGCTTGGCCGTCGCGGTGATGAAGGGGTCGGTGTCGCTGAGGTTGCCGATGCTGTTGGATACGTGCAGCGCGGGGCCTTGCTTGCCGGAGTCGTCCTTCAGCAGTTCTGACAGGCTCGCCACTTCCTTCAGCACGGTGACCGGCAGGCGGATCAGTTCACCGATCCAGCGCGCCAGCCGGTGCTGCGCGTACGGCGTGCCGCGATGCGGCGAGGCGAGGAACACGGCGCGGGTCACCTGCGGCATCGGGGTGAATTGCAGGTAGGGCGCCAGCCGCTGCCGCACACGGGCGCGCTTGGCGGGCGACAGGTCGGCGCGCAGCGGGACGATGTCCCACAGCTTGTCGCCGCTGGACGACACCAGCAGGCGCGCGATGACGCCGCCCATGCTGTGCCCGACCAGCACCATGTTCCGCGACGCGCGGGCCTGGCCGGAGGGATCGAAGTGCTTCAGGGTCGCGTCCAGCGCCTTGCGGATGTTGAGGAGATTGACCGCGACCGGCGCGTTGGTCGGGTAGTAGACCTCCCACACCTGGTAGTTGCGGCGCAGTTCCTCGTCGCCCATCACCTCGTTGGCCACGTTGATCCAGGCTTCCGGGCTGCTGGCGAGGCCGTGCAGCATCACCACCACCATGCGGTCGGGATCGTACGGCTGCATCAGCAGCACGCGCGGCGTCTTGATGCCGCCTTCGCGGCCCAGCAGGGAACGGATCGACTGGCTGGCGAAGCCCGAGCGGGCCAGCCACACGCCGTAGGCGGCGGTGAAATTGGCGCCCAGCGGCACCACCCGGCCGCCGACGGTGACCGTATCGTCGCGGTAGGGATCCTTCGCCAGCAGGCGCACTTCCTTCGTCGCCAGCACCTGCTCCAGCGTGTCGCCGCCGAAGACCAGCGCGCCGGTCAGCGACATGTAGTCGGGATCGCGCCAGGGCACGTCCTTGGCCGGCGTGTCCGGCGGCGCCACGGCGACGAAGTCCGAGCCGAAGCCGTCGCGCCGGTAGACGTTGCGCAGCCCGTTGAAGCGCAGGCTCGCGGCGGGGATGAGTTCCGACGGCACCTGCGCGCCGCCGGCCAGGTGCACGTCGGACTGCGGCCTCAGCACGGTCCAGCCGGCCAGCGTGGTCCGGGTCCAGCGCGGGTCCAGGTGCGGCAGCTCCTCGAAGAAACGGGTCACCGTGTGCTGCACGGCGAAGTTGTAGAAGCCGATCACCTGCACCTGGCGCAGCTCGAAGGCGCGGTCGGCCGGCGCGCGCGCGGTGTAGAACAGATAGGCATAGGCGTAGCGCGCGGCCTGCAGGTAGGCGTCGAGCGCGACGTCGTCCATCGACGCGCCGGCCTTCGGGCGCCCGGCCTTGGCCGCCCTTCCCAGCCACAGCTCGGCGAGCGCCGAGAGCCGCTGTTCGTCGTCGAGGCCCGGCGAACCGGCCACGGTCTGCGTGCAGTCGGCGAACGCCTTCTCGCAGCTCGACGCGGTCAGCGCCACCACGTTGAGCGCCTGCACCGTGCTGTCGCTCAACCGCCCGCCGCCGATCACGTCGGCGCGGCGCTCGTTGATCGCCTCGTTCGACTTGACCCGGCTCACCCCCACCATCGCGCACGCGTTGAGGCACAGGAGCGCGGCCAGGACGGCGCATCGCACGATCCAGACCTGCGTTCCGTTTCGCATGGGCGGCTTGTTCCCTCGGGCCGGGCGGCGATAGAAGGGATTGTAGCCATGGCGGCCGGCCGCGACGATGCCGGTTTCCGGCGTTGTCATCCCGCCGCCGACGCGGCACGCTTGCACGACCGGGCCCATGGCAGGAGCGAGATGACCAGGACACGCAGGATGATCGGCAGGGCGGCGCTCGTCGTGCTGGCCGGGCTCGTCGCCTTCGTCTCGGGCGCCTGGGGCGCGCTGGCGCTGTGGTATCAGCTGCCGGGCGGCGCCGTCTGGCGTACGCTCGGCAGCGTGCTGTGGGGCCTGGCCGTGGTCGCCCTGGCCGTGCTGGCCGTCGGCCGGCGCAGTTGGCTGCCGCTGGCCGCCTACGTGCTGCTCTACGCCGTGCTGCTGCTGTGGTGGTCCACCATCGCGCCGTCCAACCAGCGTGTCTGGGCGGACGACGTGTCGCAATTGCTCAGCGGCACGGTCGACGGCAGCCGGGTCACCCTCAACCACGTGCGCGACTTCACCTGGCGCAGCGACACCGACTACGACGTCCGCTGGGAAACGCGCCAGTACGACCTGGACCGGCTGGTCTCGGCGGATGCGGTGCTCTCCTACTGGGGCAGCAAGGCGATCGCGCACGCGATGATCTCGTTCGGCTTCGACGACGGCCGCCACGTGGTGTTCTCGGTGGAGATCCGCAAGGAGCGCGGCGAGCAGTTCTCGGCGATCGGCGGGTTCTTCAAGCAGTTCGAGACCATCCTGGTCGCCGCCGACGAGGACGACATCATCCGCGTGCGCACCAACGTGCGCGGCGAGGACGACTACCTCTACCCGCTGCGCATGGATAAGCCGGCGATGCGCGCGCTGTTCCTCTCCTACGTGCATGCCGCCAACGGGCTGGTGGACACGCCGGCGTTCTACAACACGATCACCTCCAACTGCACCACCCTGGTCTACCGCATGGCGAAGCTGATCCAGCCGGGTCTGCCGCGCGACATCCGCCTGCTGCTCACCGGCTACCTGCCGGAATACCTCTACAAGGCCGGCGTGCTGGACCGCAGCCTCAGCGTCGAGCAATGGCGCCAGCGCGGCCGCATCACCGAACGGGCGCGCCAGGTGGGGCCGGACGGCGACTTCTCCGCGGCGATACGCGTCGGCATTCCCGGCGCCGCCGCACCCGCGGCCGACGCCCGGCCCTGACCCGCCTGCGCGCGGCCGCGAGGCACACGGCCGCATGAATAGGGAGACCGGCGGTACTTCCGCGGCATCGCCCGCCGGGTGTAGAACCAACGTTCCGACTGACTCCGCTCCCCATCCGCCACTCCATGAGCGACAACGCGATCCTGATCCGGCTGGCCGAAGACGACGATGCGTTCATCCTCGGCCTGGTTCCCCGCTTCGTCGATTTCGCCCTGCCGCCCTGGCGGCGGCGGCACGAATGCATCGAAGGCATCCGCAGCGACCTGGCGCACCACCTGGACGACCAGCCTGCGAACAGCTTCCTGTTCGTGGCGGAGGACGCGCAGGACGGCGCGCCGGTGGGTTTCGTACACCTGCAGAAGGTCCAGGACTATTTCACCGGACGCACCAACTGCCACATCTCGGACCTGGCGGTGGCGCCGGCGCACGAGGGGCGCGGCATCGGCAAGGCCCTGCTGGCGCACGCCGAGGACTGGGCGCGCGAGCATCGCTGCGCGCTGGTGACGCTGTCGGTGTTCCCCGGCAACGAACGCGCGCGCGCCCTGTACGAGGCCAGCGGCTACGCCACCGACCTGCTGCGGCTCGCCAAGCCGGTTCGCTAGCGGGCCCGCTGGATCCGGATGGTCTGCGCACCGCGCGCGGCGGACGCTGCCGCGACAGTCCCGCGTGCCCGCCGCCGGCGACGGGCCCGAACCCCGTTCACGATCTCTGGCTCCCCATCCCGCGTCATCCCGGCGAATCCCGAAAAAGGGGGCAAGAGCCGGGATCGAGCGCCTTCGGAGCTCTGGAGCATCAAGTCACTGGATTCCTGCGGCTCTCAACGGTTGCAGGGCCGGTCGGACGGGACAAAGCGAGCCTTGCGAGCGTCGAGCAGTCGAAGACTGGCCCCGAAGGAGCGAGCGCAGCGAGTCATCCAATGACCCGATACCGCACATCTCCATAAGCACCGGATCCCAGCCCTTGCCCCCCTTTTTCGGGGTTCGCCGGGATGACTCCACGGGAAAGATCGTGAACAGGCTCTCAGTAGCTTCGGCCGTCGACCTGCTTGCGCTTGAGGCCGGCCAGCTCGATACCTTCCAGGCAGCGTACGTTGATCGCCGCCATTGCCGCGCCGTCGGGCCCGGTGCCGAAGCCGAACGGGGCGCAGCCGCAGTTCGGGCAAAACTTGTGCTGGATGACGTGCCTGTTGAACAGGTAGGTCGCCATGTCCGCCTCCGGCGTGACCAGGCTCAGCCTGTCGCGCGGCACGAACCACAGCAGGTAGCCCTTGCGGCTGCAGTGCGAGCAGTTGCACTCCATCGCTTCATCGAATTCGCCTTCGACGTCGAAGGCGATGCGTCCGCAATGACAACTGCCGTGGTAATGCATGGATGCGCTCCAGCCGGGAGGGAGGCCGGCAGTATCGGCGCAGCGCGGCCTGCGCGGCAAGGAACGGCGCCGCATCCGGGCGGCGTTCCCCGGACACAAAAAATGCCCGTCGTCAAGCTCCGAGCAGGGACATTCAGCAAGAAAGAACCTCAATCTCCTCAAAAGCTTAGGAAGGTTCCGGGCATCTTCACGCAGTAGCGGCAATGGACGCTGGGTGCCGTGCAGGTGCCACGCGATAGCAAGGCAGAGAGCA
>NZ_LMSL01000034.1:0-484 GCF_001428405.1 Frateuria sp. Soil773 | reverse complement strand
ACTTGGATACGTCTTCTTGCGCATTCCACTAGTGTGCAACACTCGCGAAAGATCGTGAACAGGCTCTGAAGAATCAGAGTAGCAGCGCATCTCGCACGTTCGTCACCTGCGAAGGCACCCGCGTGCTGGCCTACTACGCGTTGGCATCCAGTGCCGTGTCGGTGGATGCCGCACCGGGCCGGTTCCGGCGCAACATGCCGGAGCCGATTCCCGTGGTGGCGCTCGGCCGTCTCGCGGTAGACCAATCGCAACAAGGTAAAGGCCTCGGCCGCGCCTTGGTGCAAGATGCCGGCCGTCGCGTCCTCCAGGCCGCTGACGCGATTGGCGTGCGTGGCCTACTCGTGCATGCGCTTTCGGCTGACGCCAAGGCGTTCTACGAACGACTCGGCCGATGCCTCGCCACTTGACCCGATGGTGCTGATACGTAGCCTTCCCCTCACGCGACGTCATTTGAAAGGAGAACATCTGGCAGTCTTGGCTGACG
>NZ_LMSL01000033.1 GCF_001428405.1 Frateuria sp. Soil773 | reverse complement strand
GGATACGTCTTCTTGCGCATTCCACTAGTGTGCAACACTCGCGAAAGATCGTGAACAGGTTCTAAGAGCTTGTTCAAAGGTCCCCAGGTATTTCCCTGCGAGGCGTCATCCCAGCGAAAGCTGGGATCCAGTGCCTTTAAGGCTTGGGGGAAAGGGAAAGTCGCTGGATTCCTGCTTTCGCAGGAATGACGAGGGAAGCGGCTAGACCGACTGGGGTACCGATAGATCGTGAACAGGTTTAAGCCCGGAATAAGCCTGGCTGGCGCCAGTCGTCCGGTGGTGATTCTGCCGGGCCGCTACGGGAGGCGCACGGTATCGGGTCCCGACTGAAGGAAGAGAGTCCGCGGTGCCGGCCGGCGCGCAATACCGTGCGACGCCAAAGGCTTCTCCCCACGGCATATCCGTAAAGTCGAGAGGCGCGGCGCCTATTCCGTGATCTTCTGCAGGTTGTCGTTGAAGTTGTCGGTATCGCGGTCGCCGGTCAGCGAGTACAGGTTGTAGCGCTTGCCCAGCTTGGCGCCGCCGTCGCGGATCAGCGGCTGCCACAGGATGCCGGCGCGGTTGACGGTGGAGCGCGGCAGCATCAGGTCGAAGGGAATCGAGAAATAGATGCCCTTGTCGAAGCTGCCTTCGCCGAACTGCTTGGAAGAGACATTGGTCAGCGTGGCATAGGCGCCCATGCGCACGCCGTTGGGGAACTCGCGCGAGACGTCGAGCGTGCCGCCCCAGTCGCCGGCGAGATAGCGGCCGGCGCTGACCGATACGGTGATGCCTTTGTAGCCGGTGTCGAAATAGCCCGTCACGTGGCCGGTGGCGACGTGGTAGCGGCGGAACGAGAAATCCTGGTCGAAGCCGCGCTGCTTCACCCAGTTCGCGTCCGCGCCGATCGCCCAGCGCTCGCCCATCGGGCGGTACAGCACCTCGCCGCCGACGCCGCCGTACATGCTTTCCAGCATGCCGCCGTAGACCATGCCGTACAGGTCGGTGCCGAGCCGGCGGGTGGCGGTGAGCTGGAACACCGGCAGGGTGACGCGCGAGCTGGTCAGGTACTCGCGGACGTAGGTGCGCACGCGCGGCAGGTTGCTGGGCGCGTCGTACTTGTACTGGTCGTAGTTGTTGACCAGGTTCGCGCTGAGGTTGCCGCTCCACCACAGGTTCGGGGTGAAGTGGTAGTCCGCGTCGTAGTTGGCCGAGATCTGGTACAGGATGAAGGCATCCGGGCCACCCACCGACTGCGCATAGTTGATCGACAGGCCGCCGTCGAACTTCTTCGGCTTGGCCTTGTACAGCACTTCCTCGCGCTGCGGCAGCGGCGTGCCGGTTTCCACGCTGCGGCGGAAGGCGTCCAGATCGATGCGGTGGTCGAGCAGGGCGTCGAAGCGCGGGCGATGCACGCTGGTGGTGGCGACGTCCAAGCCCTCGCGGGTGGACACCACGGTGTACCAGTCGATTTCAGGCCCGAGCCGGTTGTCCAGCACGCGGGCGGCGCGCCCTATGCCCTTGGCGGGATAGAAATAGCGCGTCTGCTCGGCGGTGACCATCAGCTCGCTGCCGCGCCGGGTGATCTTCGAGATCCGCAGGCCGGCGTTGTCGCGCAGGTCCCTGCTTACGGCGGCCCAGTCCACCTGTTCCGGCGACTGCGTCGGCGGCATCTTCGGCAGCGGCGGCGCCGGCGGATCGAGCAGCTTGGCCGGCTCTGCATGGTCGGCCAGGTTGGTATGCAGGGTGAAGCCGAACATGGCCGTGCGGCCGCGTTCCAGCGCGAGGCTCAGATCGACATTGCGATTGAGCCGGTAGACGGCGCCGAGGTTGATGGGCGTGCGTTGCCGCTGGTTGTTTTTCTCGGGCTCGTGCTTGTAGTCGTTGCCCTCGTATTCCAGCTTCAGCACCAGGGGTTCCCATGGGGTCTGGTAGCTCACGCCACCGAAAAACGCAGGACGCCCGCGAAAATAGCGGTTGCCATTCAACTGACCGCCCGGGTTGCTATCCCTGGCGGGACGTATCTTGAATCGATCACTGATGATCGCAAGAGGGTTGCCTATATCCCCCCGATTGCCCATGTAGCCCCAGGCAAGGCCAAGGCTGGCGTCGATCGGACCGAAGCGCTTGCTCGAGACGACGTATTCGCTGGAAAAAAATCCGGTGCCGCCCATGTCCCGCACACCGACCGCCACGGCCGGCAGATAGTGGCTTTCCTGCCACAAACGCACCTTGGCGTCGATCGACTTGTCCTTGTAGCTCTGGTCGCCGCTCAGGCTTTCCGGGCCGTAGAGCCGGTTGGCGACCGAGACATAGCGAAAGATGCCCTCCAGCCACGGCATCGGCTGCAGCGTGAAGTTGTAGCGCGTGTACGGACTGGTGCGGCTGGCGGTGAATGCCACCTCGCCCTCGGCCGCCATGCGCGCCGTCGGCGTCTGCAGCAGGCCGGCGCCGCCGAAATCGCTCTGCGTCGGCGCGTCCTGCGCGTGCACGGCGCAGGTGACCAGCCAGCCGGCCAGCGGCAGCAGGCAGGAACAGCGGCGGCGGATGAGGTCGAGCGAGGTATTCAAACCGGCGGGTTTCCTGGCGTGGTGCATGGCGTGGGAACGCGGGCGCGGGCAGCGTGACGCTTCATGGCGTCTCCTCCGGGCCGGGCAGGAGCTGGGTGGCGAGGAAATCGGCGAGATCGCGGTTCATGTCGGGATCGATCGCCTGGACCCAGCCGGCCCGCAGCGGCACGTAGACCACGGCGCCGGGCGCCAGCGAAAGCGGCGGGCTCCGGTTCCACAGCGCGTAGCCCTGTTCGAATACCCGTCCATCCGGCTGGATCACATACAGCGTGTCGGGATCGGCTTCGCTTTCCAGCGGGCAGGAGGCGAGATAGCGCCGCGCATCCTGCAGGGGAACCAGCGGCAGCGTGCAGTGTTGTTGGACCGCGCCGACCACCTGGATGGTCCCGGGGCGCAGCGGGTAGTACAGGCGATCGCCTTCCGCGAGCGGGCGGTTTTCCGCAGGAGTGGCTTCCACGACCCGTGGGTCGAGCAGGGCCGGCTGTCGTCCGGTGACGGGCATTGCCTTGATCCAGTCCGCCAATGCCGCTGCGCGCGCGTGCAGGGCCGGTTTGTCATGTCCGGCCGCCCAGCGTTGCAGGCTGGCAAGATCGAACAGCACGCCGGCCTTCAGGCGTTGCTGGGCTTCGATCAACCCGGGCCGGAGCCAAGCGGCGCCGCGCAGGTAGGCGCGGGGTTGCAAGGGTACGGCCAGGGCTGCATTGCTGAGGCGCGCGCCTTCCTTGAGCGTCAGGGTGGCGGGCGCGTTGACAGCGCCGCCGACTTCCACCTGGGTCGCATGCAGTGGCGCGCCGAGGCCCAGCAACGAGGCGAGGATGATCAGGTATTTCCCGTTCATGGCGCGGTCGCCCGATGCGGCTTCAACTGGAGCAGTTGCAGGGTCGAGCCGGGAGCGATCTGCTGCGTGCTCTTCCATATGAAGCCGTCCTGCGGATCGACCCAATAGCGGTTGGTGGCGCGATAGCCCGCGGCGGGGGCATCGAGCTGTTCGTCGATGCGGAGTACCTCGTGCGGTGTGCCGAGTATGTCGATCGTCTCGCGGCCGGCCGGCACCAGGCGGGCGTGTACCGGCACGCCATAGCGGTAGCCCGGCGACCAGTCCTCGAAGCGGGTGTATTCCACCGGTGCGGCCAGGGTTTGCAGGCCGCGAGCGAACGGGTCGTCCGCAGGCAGCCGCACTGCATCCAGGTTCTGGCTCAGGCCGGCGGTCTGGACGACGCGGCCGTGCTCGGTGAACACCACGACCTGGTGCGCTCCGTACCAGGCCTCGCGGCTGCCGTCGATGTTGCCGAGGATCAGCACGGCCGTGCCGTCGTTGCCGGCGACCTGCATCTGGTAGTAGGGCCGCGCCGCCACTTCGGCAGCCGTGGGTCGGTGCGAGCCGCCCCTGGTCGCCATCTTCAGCGCATCGATGCTCGAGCGCGATACTTCGGTACAGCCGTGGATGCCCAGCAATACCAGCAGCCCCGCCATGGCGCGAAGCGGACGGTGGCGGAGCGGGGAGCGAAAGCTGCGTCGCTCGACGGGGGGCTGCCGATCCGATTGCAAACCGGGGGTCCTCATGCGTGAAGGACGCCGGCACGGGGTACCGGCGTCATGCGTTCATCCCTGCCTCGCGGCCAACGGCCTCAGCGGTCGAAGTTGTAGTTCGCACTGGCCGCATTGCTGATCAGGCCGGACAGCGGCAGCAACTGGCTCAGGAAGCGATTCCAGCGGGTGATACCGGCGGGGCCCACGAACACCACGTCGCCCGGCTTGACCTTGAACTGGTCGGCCAGCGCGAAAGCGGCCGGCGAGCGCGCGTCGAGCTGGAACACCTTGGCCGGCGCCTGTTCGAGATCCTCGACGCCGCGGATCACGTAGACCGCCTTGCCCTTGGACGTGGTCTGGTTGAGGCCGCCTGCACGGCCCAGCGCCTGGGTCAGGGTGAGGTCGGAGGTCTTGAAGTTGAGCGCCATCGGGCGCACCACTTCGCCGATCACGTAGGCTTCCTGGCGATCGTTGTAGGGCAGATAGATGTGGTCGCCCGGCTTCAGGTAGATGTCCGGCGCCATGCCGCCGCTGCCGTTCAGCGCGTCCAGGTCGAGGTGGTAGTCGTGCCCGTCGCGGGTCAGCACCAAGCCGGACAGGCTGGCCTGCTCGGTATTGATGGTGGCGGTGCCGATGGCCTGCGCCAGCGTCAGCGGTACGGCGTTGATCGGCTGCGGGTCGGTCTTCATGAACGCGCCCTGCAGGAACACGCGCTGGCTGGCGTAGCCGATCACGCTGACGTCGACCTGCGGCTTCTCCACGTAGGTCGCGAGCTTGTCGCTGATCGCCTTGCGCAGCTCCTCGATCGACATGCCGGCGACCTTGAGCGTACCCACGTAGGGATAGAACAGCGTGCCATCCGGACGTACCAGGCGACCGTTGGCCAGCGTCTGCTGCTGCGGGCCGGCGGGAGAGGTCAGTTCCGGGTGATCCCACACCGTGATGTAGAGCGTGTCGCCGGAGCCGATCCGGTAAGGTTCGGGCTGGTAGGCCAGCAGGGCCGGCGGGATGGCTGCCGCCCGGGCCGAGGCGCGGTTCATCGCCAGCAGCTTCGGAGTGATCGGCACCAGCTCGACCTGGCTGTTTTCCGGCTTGTCGTTGCGAACCAGATCGGAGGTCGACATGTGCTGCCCAGGTGCCCAGATGCAGCCGTGCAGCAGGCCGGCGGACAAGGTCAACGCCAGCAGGGGGAGTTTCTTCATGGGGGTATTCCCCTCTTGAGCTTTATTTATTTCGGGCATGAAAAACCGTGCCGGATGGATGGATCCGGCACGGATGCAACGCAGGAACCCTGCTTAGTGGGTGCCGGTGGTGCCGGTGGTACCACCGGTACCGGGGCCGCCGGTGCCCGGCGAGGTGTTGTCGTTGCCGTGGCCGCCGCCGCTCGAAGCGCCGGCGATGGTGGCGGCAGCGGCAACGCCCATGCCGACGTACACGGCGGTCAGCGTGCCCTGCGAGGCCTGGCCGGCTTCGGCGGCGCCGGGGACGGTCGGGGCGGCCTGGGCTTGGTCGTTCGACTGGGGGGCGGCGGCCTGGGCAAAGGCCGAGGTCACCAAACCGGTGGCCAAGATGGCGGTCAAGATCTTCTTCATGGGGGCGAGCTCCTTGCGTTCATGGGCTCGGCAAGTATAACCACGATCAACCTGAAGGGAACGTATGTCGATGATCCGTGTGCGATATACCTGCCAGCGCACATCCGTTAACATGCGCGGCTTTCCCGGGTTTGGGACTGGCTTGCGCCTCGCAAGCTGTTCAAGTGCCGGCGTCGGGAGGTGTGATCGCGGGTCGCCCGGTCCTTGAGACGGCACCCCGATGGACAGGGGCATATCATCGGAAACCGCCATGCGGTTCCGTTAGCCTGTCCGAGAAACCGGAGTATGTCGTTAAGTGTTCAAACGGATATTGACAGTCTGCATCGGCAACATCTGCCGCAGCCCGACCGCCGAGTACCTGTTCCGGCAGGCTTTGTCGCACCGCAACATCGAGTTGGGCAGCGCCGGGCTCGGCGCCATGGTCGACAAGCCGATGGACCGCACCGCGAGCGAACTGCTCACCGAGCACGGCATCGACGGCTCGAACCATCGTGGCCGCCAGCTCACCACGGCCATGCTGCGCGAGGCCGACCTGATCCTCGGCATGGAAAAGCGCCACGTGGCCGCGATGGTCCAGATGGCTCCCGAAGCCAGCGGCAAGATCTTCCTGCTCGACAAGTGGCTTCATGGTCGAGACATCCCCGATCCGTATCGTCAGCAGCGCGTCGCCTTCGAGCATGTCTACGGCATGATCGAGCAGGGCGTGCACAGCTGGCTGCGTTATCTGTAATTCCCCTTCCCCTCGGATGACCTTTTGATGGCCGCTACGCAGAACCCATCGCAGCGCGATGACGAAATCGACCTGGGTGAATTGCTGGGCACGCTGATCGACCATAAATGGCTGATCATCATCGTCACGGGCGTGTTCTTCGTCGTTGCCGTGGCCTACGCCTTGCTCGCCACGCCGATCTACCAGGCCAATGCCATCGTGCAGGTGGAGCAGAAGGTCCCGAACCTTCCCGGCTTGAGCGCGCTCAGCCAGACGCTCGGCGCATCCAGCTCGGAGGCGACCACCGAAATCGCGTTGATCACTTCGCGCACGGTGATCGGCAAGGCGGTCGATGAGCTGAACCTCGACATCGAAGTCGAGCCGCGCCGCTTTCCGTTGATCGGCAACTTTGTCGCACGTCGTTATTCCCCCGCCAAGCCGGGCGAAGTCGCTCGAGCCTGGCTGGGCATGAACGGCTACGACTGGGGCGGCTCGATGCTGGACATCTTCGAACTGAAGGTGCCGACTTCTCTGGAAGAGAAAAAGCTGACGCTCGTGGCTGGCGAACAAGGCGGCTATACCTTGCTCGATGACGATGGCCATGCCTTGCTGACCGGTCGGCAGGGACAGGCGGCGAGCGGGAGGGGTGTCTCTATCCAGGTCAAAACCTTGCTGGCCAATCCGGGGACGCGGTTCTCGGTCATCCACCATCGTTCGCTGTCGACGATCTCCCAGTTGCAACAGGACATCAATGCCAGCGAGCAGGGCAAGGACTCCGGCATCATCGCATTGACCTACCAGAACGCCGATCCCGACCTGGCGGCGGCGTTGCTCGATCAGGTCAGCCAGGCATATGTCCGTCAGAACGTCGACCGCAATTCGGCCGAGGCAGCCAACAGCCTCAAGTTCGTCAAGGAGCAGTTGCCCAAGGTCCGGCAGGATCTGGAAGCCGCGCAGAGTGCGCTGAACAATTTCCAGACCCAGGCCCACTCCGTGGATATCACGCTGCAGACCAAGGGGCTGCTCGATCAGGAAGTCGCGGTCGAAACCAGTATCCAGCAGTTGCGCATGCAGCAGGCGGACATGGAGCGCCGCTATACGCATGAGCATCCGGCCTACAAGGCGTTGATGCAGCAGATCGGCCAGTTGGAGTCGCAGAAGGCGGCGATGGAAAAGCAGGTGGGCAGCCTGCCGGACACCCAGCAGCAACTGCTGCGCCTGACACGCGATGTTCAGGTCAGCAATGAAACCTACACGGGCCTGCTGAATCAGGCGCAGCAGTTGGACATCGCGCGTGCTGGTACAGTGGGCAACGTACGCATCATCGACAAGGCGGCCGTGGACACCACTAGGCCGGTCAAGCCGAAGAAGGCGATCGTCGTGCTCGGTAGCACGGTTCTCGGCGCGTTCCTGGCCGCCGCTTTTGTATTCATACGTCAGATGCTCAATCGCGGCGTGGAAGATCCCGCTGCGATCGAGCAATTGGGCTTGCCCGTGTATGCGTCTATCCCGGTCAGTGCTACCGAAATGGAGTCCTCCGTGCGTGGAAAACACGTGAGAGGGGACGGGAAGCAGCACCTGCTTGTAGTGAGCGATCCGGCGGACCTCGCCACCGAGGCGCTGCGCAGCTTGCGCACCAGTCTTCATTTCGCCCGGCTGGAAGCCAAGAACAACGTATTGATGATTTCCGGCTCCAGCCCGGAGGCAGGCAAGACCTTCATCTCCTCCAACCTTGCCGCTGTGATCGCGCAAGGTGGCCAGCGCGTCCTGCTGATCGATGGCGATATGCGCAAGGGCGCCTTGCACAAGGTGATCGGCGGCTCCGCCGAAGGCGGACTCTCGGACCTGATCTCGGGGCAGATGACCCGCGAGCAGGTGACCCGGACGGTCAACGGTGTCGAAAGCCTTCACTTCATCGCGCGCGGCAAGGTTCCACCGAACCCGTCCGAGCTGCTGATGAACGCGAAGTTCACGGCCCTGCTGGAGCAGCTGAAGCCGCTCTACGATCTGGTCCTGATCGACACGCCACCGATCCTCGCGGTGACCGATGCGGCGGTGATCGGCCACCAGGCGGGCACCAGCCTGCTGGTGGTGCGCTTCGGTCTCAACCAGGCGCGCGAGATCGCGCTGGCCAAGCAACGCTTCGAGCAGAATGGCGTGGAGATCAAGGGCGCCATCTTCAACGCCGTCGAGAAGCGCAGCGCAGGCTATTACTCCTACGGCTACTACGAATACAAGACCGCCAAAACATCGTAATAGCCTGCAGCTAGAGTGGTGCGGCCGGACTGCCGCACCATGCCTGACGAAAGTCGCAACGTAAGGGACTGTACGCGAGCATGGGGCGCGCATGGTTCCGTTGTGCTTAAAACATTAGTGGTCCAAGGCTTCGGATTTCCGTTGCTGCAAGCCACGATCAAACAAGTCACCACGGAAGCTAGCGAATGCAGAATCTGGAAAGCACTAAGATCGCCATCGTTGGGCTGGGTTATGTCGGATTGCCGCTCGCAGTGGAATTCGGCAAGCGATTCGACACGCTTGGCTTCGACATCAATGCCGCCCGCATTGAACAGCTACGAAAAGGCGACGACCATACCCGGGAGACCTCGGCGGAAGAGCTGAAGCAAGCTACGCGGCTGAACTTCGCCACGGACATCGCCGAGATCAAAGGCTGCACGGTATTCATCGTCACCGTGCCGACACCAGTCGACGAGCACAAGCGCCCGGATTTCACCCCCCTCATCAAGGCAAGCCAGGCCATTGGTGGTGTTTTGAATCGGGGCGACGTGGTGATCTACGAGTCGACCGTATACCCCGGAGCGACAGAAGAGATCTGCGTGCCGGAGTTGGAGCGCGTGTCCGGACTGCGTTTCAATGCGGACTTCACCGTGGGCTACAGTCCTGAGCGTATCAACCCTGGCGACAAGCAGCGCCGTCTGACGACGATTCCAAAAATCACCTCGGGCTCGACTCCGGAGACGGCGGATTTCGTCGATGCACTGTATGGCCGGATCATCGCGGCGGGCACTCACAAGGCGCCTAGCATCAAGGTCGCCGAGGCGGCCAAGGTCATCGAGAACACGCAGCGCGACGCGAACATCGCGCTGATCAACGAATTTGCATTGATCTTCCATCGGCTGGGGATCGATACCAGCGACGTGCTCGCGGCTGCCGGCACCAAGTGGAACTTCCTGCCTTTCCAGCCTGGACTGGTCGGAGGACACTGCATCGGCGTTGATCCCTATTACCTGATCCAGAAGGCACAGGCCGTGGGGTATTACCCGGATATCCTGCTGGCCTGCCGTCGTATCAACGATGCCATGGGGCAGCATGTGGCCAGCGAAGTGGTAAAGCTGATGATCGGCAAAGGACATGCGATCAAGGGAAGTCGCGTGCTGGTGCTGGGCCTGACGTTCAAGGAAAACTGCCCGGACTTGCGCAATACACGGGTCGTGGATCTGGTGAGGGAATTCGAAAGCTACGGTGCGGTGGTCGACGTCTACGACCCTTGGGTGGATGTCGTGGAGGCAGAGGCGGAATACGGCCTCAAGCCGCTTGGCGAAGCCCCCAGGCCAGGTACTTATGATGCCGTCGTGCTGGCCGTCGCTCACGATGAATTCAAATCGGCAGGGAGCGAAGCCGTCCGCACCTGGGCCAATGGCCGTGCCGTGCTCTACGACATCAAGGGTGTATTGCCCAAGGACGCGGTTGACGGACGCCTGTAAGGCCCTCGTCGCTTCAGATTCTCCTTTCATTCAATTCGTACTGGACACTGGACGCAATGAAGAACTTTGCTCTCATCGGTGCCGCTGGCTATATCGCCCCTCGTCACATGCAGGCCATCAAGGCCACCGGCAACCAGTTGGTTGCCGCCTACGATCCCAATGACTCGGTTGGCATCATCGACAGTCACTTCCCCGATGCCGATTTTTTTACGGAGTTCGAGCGTTTCGATCGCCACGTCGACAAGTTGCGACGCGCCAACCACGACGACAAGGTTGATCTGATCTCGATCTGCTCGCCGAACTATCTGCATGATTCGCACATGCGTTTCGCATTGCGGTCGGGAGCCGATGCGATCTGTGAGAAGCCGCTGGTGCTCAATCCGTGGAACATCGATGCGCTGCAGGAGATCGAGCGCGATACGGGACACAAGGTCAATACGATCCTGCAACTGCGCGTGCATCCGGCGATCACGGCCCTGCGTGAAAAGGTCCGCCAGGAGACGCGCAACGGCAAGTACGAGGTTGACCTCACCTACATCACCTCGCGTGGCCATTGGTACTTGCAGAGTTGGAAGGGCGACGAGCGGAAGTCCGGCGGCATCGCCACCAATATCGGCGTGCACTTCTTCGACATGCTGCATTACATCTTCGGAGCCCTTCAGGACAACGTGGTGCATCTTTCCACCGCGACCAAGGCCGCGGGTTACCTTGAATACGAGAATGCCCGTGTGCGCTGGTTCCTGTCGGTCGACGTCGAGGATGTACCTGCGGCAGTGCGCGAGACGGGGCAGCGCACCTACCGCTCGATCACGGTGGGGGGCGAGGAGATCGAGTTCTCCGGTGGATTCACTGACCTGCATATCCGCAGCTATGAGGAGATCCTCGCAGGGCGAGGCTTCGGCCTGGAGGAGAACCGTACGGCCATCAGCACCGTTGCGGCCATCCGCAATGCGGTTGCAGCGCCTCTCACGGGCGATTACCACCCTTTCCTGAAGCGGTGAGTGCCATGAGTTTCTACCAGCATCCATCCGCCATCGTCGATGATGGGGCCCAGATCGGTGAAGGCGCGCGCATTTGGCACTTCGTGCATGTCTGTGGCGGCGCGCGTATCGGCAAAGGCGTATCTCTGGGGCAGAACGTTTTTGTCGGCAACAGAGTCACGATCGGTGACCGCTGCAAGATCCAGAACAATGTATCCGTGTACGACAATGTGCATCTGGAGGAGGGGGTGTTCTGCGGCCCCAGCATGGTATTCACGAACGTCTACAACCCGCGATCTCTGATCGAGAGAAAGGACGAATACCGTGACACGCTGGTGAAGAAGGGCGCCACACTCGGCGCCAATTGCACAGTCGTATGCGGTATCACCATTGGCGAGTTTGCATTCGTGGGTGCGGGTGCCGTGGTCAACAGGGACGTGCCGGCTTACGCGTTGATGGTGGGCGTGCCGGCTCGTCATATTGGCTGGATGAGTGAATTTGGCGAACAGCTGAAGCTGCCGTTGCAAGGCGATGGCGAGGCCGTCTGCTCTCACACACAGGCACGTTACATACTCATGGGTGGCGTGGTTCACAAAGTCGAAAAAACGGCCTAATCAGAAGCATGTGCGATCGCAGTACTTACGCGGTCGAGGATCAATTTTCCAGGAAACATCCATGATTGACTTCATCGACCTCAAGGCTCAGCAAGCGCGCATCAAGGACAAGATTGACGCCGGTATTCAGCAAGTGCTGGCGCACGGTCAATATATTCTCGGCCCCGAAGTGGCAGAACTGGAAGAGAAGCTGGCTGCCTACACCGGCGCCAAGTACTGCATCAGCGTGGCCAATGGGACCGATGCGTTGCAGATTGCCCAGATGGCGCTTGGTATCGGTCCCGGCGATGAAGTCATTACTCCGGGATTCACTTACATCGCCACTGCCGAAACCGTGGCGCTGCTGGGCGCAAAGCCCGTATACGTGGATGTCGATCCGCGCACCTACAACCTGGACCCGGCATTACTCGAAGCGGCCATCACTCCGCGTACCAAGGCGATCATTCCGGTATCGCTATATGGTCAATGCGCCGATTTCGATGCCATCAACGCGATTGCCGCTAAACACGGTATTGCGGTCATAGAGGATGCGGCGCAGAGCTTCGGTGCTTCGTACAAGAGCCGCAAGAGCTGCAATCTAACCACCATTGCCTGCACCAGTTTCTTTCCAAGCAAGCCGCTGGGTTGTTATGGCGATGGTGGCGCCATCTTTACCAATGACGACGAACTGGCGAAAGTGATGCGCCAAATCGCGCGGCACGGCCAGGACCGGCGTTACCACCATATTCGCGTGGGCGTGAACAGCCGGCTGGATACCCTGCAAGCGGCCATTCTGTTGCCCAAGCTGGAAATCCTCGACGATGAAATCGAGGCGCGCCAGCATGTGGCGCAAACCTATGGCGAGCTGCTTCGCAGCGCTGGCGTGACGACTGAGCCGTATGTGGAAACGCACAATCGGAGCGCTTGGGCGCAGTACACCATCCAGGTCGACCAGCGGGCACAAGTGCAGGAGATGCTCAAGGCGGCAGGTATCCCCACAGCGGTCCACTATCCCATCCCACTGAATCGTCAGCCCGCAGTAGTCGATGATGCCGCGAAACTGCCGATAGGCGATGCTGTGGCCGATCGGGTGATGAGCCTGCCGATGCATCCGTATCTTGCCGAGGCCAACATCTTTGACGTGGTAAAGGCGTTCACGACGCGTGACGTAGCGGTAGCCTGATGACTTCTTGGCGGCAACTTATCAGCGATCTGTTGCCGAAAGGTCGGGTTGCGCGGGGTATCGTCACGCTGGCCAGTGGTACCGCCGCTGCGCAGGCCGTCACGGTTTGTGCGATGCCCATCGTTACACGGTTGTATACGCCGGCCCAGATTGGCGTGATCTCTTTGTTCCTTGCGTTTTTCAACTTCTGGGCACCAGCTTTATCGTTGCGTTACGAATATGCCTTACTGAATGCGCAAGACGATGCCGAGTCGCATGTGGTCAATCGATTGGCAGTGCTCTGTGTCGCAGTGACATCTGTTTTAAGTATGCCGGTACTTGCGTCATTGCATTACGCTGGCGTACTCGGATTCGGATTGTTGCCGTGGTGGGCCCCTATAGCCACGGTACCAATTTTGTTCGGATACGGACAATTTATGGTATGCCGGTCTTGGGGGTTGCGCGCTGGGGTGGTGCGTCATATTACTAAATCCACGATGGCCCGATCTGCGGCAAATGCCGTTACACGGATAGGAATGGGAGCG
Organism: Frateuria sp. Soil773; assembly: GCF_001428405.1. Taxonomy (GTDB): domain Bacteria; phylum Pseudomonadota; class Gammaproteobacteria; order Xanthomonadales; family Rhodanobacteraceae; genus LMSL01. The sequence goes on along the minus strand of NZ_LMSL01000033.1, from coordinate 8,332 downwards.
CTTGGTGCCGGTGTCCCGGGATTGTTTGCCGCGGAGTTGGCAGGTGCATGGGGGTCGGCTGCGGCACTTTACCGTTCGGTGCATGAGCATTTTGCTTCAAGTCGGCCGGCTCAGATCTCGTGGGAAATGCTGAAAGTCACGATGAAGCGCTATGTGAAGTTTCCCGCACTGGAGACGCCGTCGACCTTTGTCAATCAACTTGCGATGACGCTGCCGGTTCCGATGATCGCTTCGTTGTACGGCCCTACTGCCGCAGGATGGTTCGGGCTTGCGCGGGCAATGGTAGGTATTCCAAATACGCAAATTGGTGCGGCAGTCGGCGATGTGTTCCAGATGGAGCTGGCACGGGCTGTTGTTGAGGGGGATCGCGCGCGCGGTCGTCGCCTGTTCTACAAAATGATGATCAAGTTGAGCCTGTTCGGCTTAGTGCCCATGGCGGGTGTGATGTTGCTGGGGCCATGGCTGATGCCCGTGATCTTTGGCCCGGCATGGCGCGAGGCAGGATGGATTGCTGCGGCTATCGCCCCGTGGCTCTATGTTGCATTGATCGTCAGTTCGCTTAGTCGATTGCTGTCAGTCCTACAGGCGCAGGAATACAAACTGCTCTACGACATGGTTGCCGTGCTGCTGTTCATTGGAGCATTTATGGCGGCGCGGCATTTCAGGTGGTCTCTGCTGCCGATGGTGGCGTGTTTGTCAGTAACGGCAGTATTTTCATACTTGATTTACCTGGCAGTGCTTGTCGGAGTAGTGGAATCTAGGCTTGTTGCGAAATAGCAATGAAGAAATTGTTAGCTAAGCGGGAGTGAATATTGTTGTGAATGCTGCTTGGTCTGATATGCCCTTGATGGTTTGTGATCTCAAAATTTTATTTGATGGTTGTCATTTAAACTGATTGGATTGAGTGTAATGATGCACGGTCAAGGCTGGCGCTTGGAGAATAGGGTAGCGACGCTGCTTGTAATTCTTCTGTTTCCAGTATTTTTTCTTTACAACAGCGGCCTATCAAAAGGGTGGTTTCCGCAATTTGCCGGAGGCTGGTACGGTCCGGTGTCCTTGTTTTTGGGTATTCCGTTTGCTTTGTTCATGGCGGTGAGATGGGTCATGCGGGGTAGGCGCGTATTGGTCGTGATCGATATATTCGTCTATATCTTTATATTGTTTTGCTTAATATGGTCATCATTTTTTTATTCTTTTGGTCTCGGCTACAACTCTGACGCGCACCAGTTTCTATATACGGTAGAGGGTTTGATGCTGTGGTTTGTAACATATATCGCGTTTAAACATTGCATATACGAGGGAAAGGCGGTTGTAAAAACATTTTTGCTTCTTTGGTTTGTTATGGCAATAATAGCAATCAGTGGCGGAAATAATGGTATGTATTATGCTGCTCAGCAAGCGGTCGATGATTATTCTCTACAAATCGCCAGTTATCAGGGGTTTGCGCGGTCGGCACTTGTTGTCTCGGCAGTGATTCTGGCGACGTTGCAGGGATGGCGGCTCGTCTTATTTTCCGGTGGGTCGCTAATTCTCTTGTTTGTGCTTGGCGCGCGTACCGAATTTGTTGGTATTGTCATAGTGACCGTATGCATCATGTTTGCTGAGCGAAGAAATATGCTTCTCCGTGTGGGCGGTATATCTGCCGTGTTGTTGATTGTTTCTGTGATTGCATATCAATATGCAAATTTTGTTGATCAGTCGCGAGTCCTGAATCTTCTGCATTTGGGGAATGATAGTTCGTGGCAAGAAAGATCCGTATATCAACAAGTGGCATGGACGACAATAAGTGAGCATTGGCTGTTTGGTGATTTTGGCTCTCAGCAACTTGCAGGGTCAAGTGGGGCATATTCACATAATGCATTATCTGCCTGGGTTGCCTATGGATTTTTCGGTTTTCTTCAATTCACCTTGTTGAATCTTTTTTGCATGGGCTATACCGGGTGGATGATCGTCAGTGGGAAGATCAAGTCAAAGGGGCTTGCGGCGTTCGCTTTTGCAATGTCCAGCTATTGTGTTGTTTGCATGATATTTGCCAAGTCCGTTGGTGATCCCGTTTTTGCTATTTCATGGGGGAGCACGGCGGCCGTTTTTGCATCTCGCCAGAAGGCTCTGGCTCAGGTTTGATGATTTAATCTAATTGTCATGATGCTCCGGGTCTATAAGCTTAATTTTCACGGGATAACAAGATGTGCGGCATAGCTGGGCATGTCCTACGCTTTTCATCTGCTGAGAGCTCTTTCGCTCTACAATCCATAACGAGGCGTGGACCAGACGCCCGTGGTATCGAAAGCGAATCTATTCATGGCCATTCGGTGGTTTTGCTGCATACGCGTTTGTCGGTCATAGATTTGACCGAGCGGGCACGGCAGCCCATGCGCGACCGTGAGTCGGCCTGGCTTATCACTTACAATGGCGAAATATACAACTACCTTGAGTTGCGTCATGAGTTGACCGCCTTGGGGCATGAGTTCGATAGTGATAGCGATACAGAAGTACTGCTGAAGGCATGGGCGCAGTGGGGGGTGGGTGCGCTGCCTCGATTGAACGGAATGTTTGCTTTCGCTGCATTGAACAAGCAAACGGGTCAGCTTTGGCTGGTGCGTGACCGATTCGGAGTCAAGCCCTTGCTTTGGGGGCGTCGGCCGGATGGTGGTTTGGTCTTTTCATCTTCAGTGGCTGGCGTCGCGACAGACGTTGGCGCGGACATCGACCTCGATTATTGCGCGCGTGGTGTGCGTTACAAGGCATTCGAGTTGCCGGAGTCAGGTTCTCCATTCCGGCAGGTGCGCGCTGTGCCCCCTGGTTGCTGGGTCAAAGTGCAGATCATGGATTCTGGCCTTGATGTGGCTGAGGGGCGCTGGTACGACCTGAGTAACGCCGTTGCTATACGCAGCGCCTCGCTTGAATCCCATACGGACGAACAGCTTCTGGAGGAGTGCCAGAAGGTGCTGGCAAGTTCGGTGCAATTACGATTGCGCAGTGATGTTCCGCTGGCTGTTTCGCTTAGCGGAGGTCTTGACTCATCCAGTATTGCTGCACTGGCTGCGCGCCATGTCCCCGGCTTGACAGGTTTCACATACGGTTCGCCCGATGAGTCGGTGTCCGAGGGGCCGGTGGTGGCTGCTTTTGCGAAGCATGTTGGGATCGGTGCCGAGTTCATCTGGCCGAAGCATGATGCCAATGGATTGGATTCTCTGCTCGAGAGAACGCTTACGTTTCAGGAGGCGCCATTCGGCGGGCTCAGTGTGCTGGCCCAGAACGAAGTGTTCCGCGCTGTTCGTCAAGCCGGCTTCAAGGTTCTGCTGGGCGGGCAGGGAGGGGATGAATCCTTTGCTGGTTATCGCAAGTTTTTCGTTGTCGCATTGCGTGATGCCTTGAACCGGCGCGAACCGCGTGGAGCCATCCAGTATGCCTGGTCGCTGGGTCTCATGCTGCTGCATGAGGCGGGGCAGGCGAGGATGTATTGGCAAGGGCTGAGTCGTTACAGCAAGCGGCGTCCCTTCGCATTCCAATTAGTGGATTGGAATCCGCCTTCCATTGATCTGTGGGGCGAGCAAGGCACCACTTTGAGTGACCGTCAGATCGAGGACGTACAGCGATGGAGCATTCCCAGCCTGTTGCGTTATGAGGATCGCAACTCCATGGGGCATGGTCTGGAAACGCGCTTGCCATTCATGGATTACCGGTTGATGGAATTAGCCCTAGCCTTGCCTGCGCGCTTGAAAATCGCCAAGGGCTTTGGCAAATGGGCATTGCGTAGCATCGACAGGGGAATAGTCCCTGACTTCATCAGGCTCAATCGTCGCAAGCGGGGGTTCGATGTCACGCAATCTTGGATCGAGGGAGGCATTGGGGCAAGCCTGCGTAATCGCATTCAGGCTAACCGCCTGGCACTAGCAGGCCATATTGATAAAAATCTAAATGTCGAGCAACGCCTTTCGGATGAGAGATTGGCTAAGGATAAGAATTTACTCGATGAGGCGCTGATGCTGGCATGGTTGATTGAGCCCGTGAGGTCGCGGGGGGAAATTGCCTGATGCGAGAATGCGAGGCAATGTGGTTAGTTGCTCGGCACTTAAGAGTGTTTCAACCAATTAAGCGATTTGTCGCGTCAACATTGCGATAGATGGATCTAATTTTTCATTTGAATGCATTGCTTTGATGCATGATCAGCCTTTCGTGGCTTGTAAGCGTATTGAACTTCCATAGGCAATTTGGCCATAAATGATGAAAGTCGCACATCTCACTTCGGCGCATTCACGTTACGACACGAGAATTTTTCGTAAAGAGTGCCGCTCGCTGGCGGCAGCAGGCTTTGACGTGACTTTAATTGTCGCGGATGGCCAGGGTGATGAATGCTGCGAGGGAGTTTCTATCGTTGATGTTGGAAGGCCTCGAGGGCGCTTAGGGCGCATGACTGAAACGGTAAATAAAGTATATGCCGCTGCAGTTCAGGTCGATGCTGACTTATATCATTTTCATGATCCGGAAATTTTGCGAATTGCAAAAAAATTGAACGGTCTTCGCAAGGGTGAAGCGAAAGTAATTTATGATGTTCATGAAGATTACGCAAAAGACATTCGAGTCAAGCCTTATTTGCCGGCGCCTCTTGGAAGCATTGTTGCGTCGACATTCGGCCTATTTCAACGTCATGTAGTGCGTAATATTGATGGCGTCGTTGTTGTGACGAATGCGCAAGTCAGCAGCTTTCAGCAATATGCCAAATGTTGTGCAGTAGTCCCGAACTTTGTTGATCTGTCACGATTCCCGGAACGTAGTGTGGATTTTGATTGTGGACGTATTCTGCATGCTGGCAGCTTGTCCGAAGCTCGCGGATTACATGAAATGATCAGGCTGGCTAATAAACTGGCTCCACGAGGCAAGGTGGTACTGGCTGGCCCCTTGCATCAGCCGGCCGCTGGGATTGAGTTTGGCAAGGCGCATTATATGGGTGTCCTTGATGAGGTCGAATTGCTCAAGGAATATATGCGCTCAAACATTGGTCTAATCTTATATAAGCCAATTAGTCAATATGGTATGGCTACCGCGGTGAAAGTGTATGAATACATGGCTGCCGGTATGCCAGTAATAGTTCCCGATCACGGTGACTGGCCTGCCTTGATGGAGCAGGCTAAATGCGGATTAGTGGTAAATGTTGATGATACGGAACAGCAAGTTGAAGCGGTGACGTACTTGTTATCAAATCCGGAGCGTGCTCGTGAAATGGGAAGAAATGGGCGCGTTTATGCGCTGGCTCACGCTTCGTGGGATGCGGCGTTTAAAAACATGACGTCTATGTACCAAAAATTTTATTAAGGAGATTTAGATGCTGCAATCTAAGACAACATTAGTGCTTGCGCCGCACACGGATGATGGTGAGTTTGGGTGCGGTGGAACGATCGCTAAGCTGGCCGAGGCTGGGACTCGAGTCATCTACGTGGCCTTTTCGGCAGCGGAACAGTCCGTGCCTGCCCATTTGCCCCGAGATGTCTTGAGGAAAGAAGTAAAAGAAGCTACGCGTCGGTTAGACATTGCTCCGGATGATTGTTTGGTATTGAAGCATGAGGTACGCAGATTTCCAGAATTCAGGCAGGCCATACTTGACGATATGATTTGCTTGAATAGAGACTATCGGCCGGATTTAGTGTTTCTGCCTAGTCTAAACGATACTCACCAGGACCATTATGTGATTGCCCAGGAAGGCTTTCGCGCATTCAAGCGAACTTCGATGCTCGGCTATGAAGTTCCATGGAATAATTTAGACTTCAAAACAACCTGCTTTTCAATATTGAAAGAAAGCCATATTGCAAAAAAAATGGCAGCAGTGGCGTGTTACGATTCTCAACGTGGCAGGGCTTACTCCAACCCAGAGTTCTTGCGTAGCCTTGCGGTGATGCGCGGAGTTCAAATTGGTGCCGAATATGCTGAAGCGTTCGAGGTGGTGCGATGGGTAACGAACTAAAATATCCGATTAACAGCCATGAATTGGCTGCCGCACTTGGTCTCCAGGCAACAGGTGACGAGAGAGAAATTATCAGAGTGCTTCCGCTGGCACAGGCGTCCAAAGGATCACTGTGCTTTGCAAAGTTACCTTCAGTTGCAATCCCAAAGGATGCTGTGGTTATCTCACCAAAGGCACTAGAAGGAGCGAATGCGACTATATTGATAAGCGAGCGAGCGCGGCTTGATTTTGCACGGGCGCTTCTTTGGATTGATCAAAATGTTGGGTTTAATGAGCCAAATGAGCCGGCAGATATACACGAAACAGTGCGGCTTGGCGTTGCATGCGCCATAGGAAAAGGGGTGCGTATAGGTGCGCACACTATAGTTGGAAACAATGTGACGATTGGGCCTGGCGTATGTATCGGTGAACGTTGTGTTATTAAGTCGGGTGCAGTTATAGGTGAGGCTGGTTTTGGCTTTGAGCGTGATGAATCGGGTTTGCCAATACGACTTGTCCACTTGGGCGGTGTTGTCATTGGTAATGATGTGGAGATAGGGAGTGTGACGACAGTCTGTCGTGGCACATTGGGCAATACCATATTGGAGGATTACGTCAAGGTGGATGATCATGTCCATGTGGCCCATAACGTCATCTTGCGACGTGCCTCCATGATCATTGCATGCGCTGAGTTGAGCGGCGGCGTTGAAGTGGGTGAGAGGGCATGGGTCGGTCCAAATGCCAGCGTCATTCAACAGCGCAAGCTTGGGCCTGATTCATTGGTTGGAATTGCGGCGAATGTGCTGAAAGATGTCGAAGGCGGGGCGGTTGTGGTTGGAAATCCTGCTAAAGCCCTAGCTAAAGAAAAGATGGGTTGATATTTTTGAATTGTCATTTAATCATCGAATGGAACGATTGCGATGAAGCTCGTTCCAATAAAATTTGTTAGATTTTGGTAGCAGGGTTATATGGATATTGCGCTTGTCGTGCCCGATTTTCTATCTGGAACAAATGCTTTGTCAGTTCGTGGCCAGGCTATTGCTCGTGAATTGGCGCGATGCGGTCATCGCATTACTATTTTATGTGGCGCCGACAAGGGTTCTTTTGATGTTGATGGAGTGATAATTAAGAAGGGGAGATTTAAACTTCCGAGCAATACGATGCCCTTGTGGATGAGGGCAGTTGGTGAAGCTATGTTGGGCATTAATATCGCGTGGAAACTTCTTTTTGTGAAGAAGGATCGCGTAGTAGTGACCACCCCGCCTTTCATTATTATGCTTATCGTGGCGTTTGTTTCTAGGATATTCCGCATACCCTATATTTTGGATGTCAGAGACTTGTATCCAGAAGTGTATGCTAATGCCGGCGTTGTGTCGCGCAACAGCAGTTTTTTTAAGCTGATTGACTGGTTCGTGTGTGGCGTTTATCGCTCCGCTTTTAAAATTGTAGCTGTCACTAAAGAGGTTGCTACATATTTGGAAGATAAGCTGAAGGGAAGAGAGGTTTTTGTTGCTATGAATGGTTATGTATCCGATAGATTTTACCCGGAAAATTCATTTATTCCGGTCGATCGTCCGGTTACGGTAATTTGTCATGGTAACTTTGGTGAGTTGTTTGATGAGATTTCTTTTATAGAGATTGCTTCAAATTTGAGGCGGATGGTAAAGATTCCATATGAGATAGTGCTGATCGGGTTTGGCAAAAAATTAGAAGGTCTAAGGGAAAAATCCTTGCCCAATGTACATATCCTTGGGCGTATGAGCCAAGGGGATGTGGCTAAGCATGTTCGAAATGCTGATATAGGTATTTCATTGCACCTTCCTTATGATGAGAGTTGTCGCGGTTTCGCTGTCAAAGTTTTTGAGTACATAGGGAGTGGCATTCCTTCTGTTGTTACACCTAAGAATGAAGGAGGAAGGTTTGTCGTGGAACGAGGTTTTGGATTTTCATTTGCGCAGGGAGAATGTGGCAACGTTGCAGGGTGCATTCAAATGCTGATCGAAGATGCTGAACTTCGCTTGAAAATTTCCAAGCATATCCAGAATGATAGAGGCGAATTTTCTCTTGAAAACCAAGTTGTAGTGTTTTCTAGAGTGCTTTTTGAATAAATTTTCAATAGTGAGTCATTGGCTAATGACAAGTCGACGTTCGCCTCGTTACTGAAAGCAGGGGCGTCGCACGTATTTTGCAACCTTTCCGAGGTGCGAGAACACGCTGGGCAATGGCTTGCCGATTGCGGCCAAGGGATCCTCCATGACTGCCTTGGCAGACTGATGCCTGCTGAATTCCGATTTCAAACGATCTGGAGGCGTAGCCTTCCCCGTCAAGTCGTAGCCTTCCCCTCACGCGACGTCATTTGAAAGGAGAACATCTGGCAGTCTTGGCTGACGG
>NZ_LMSL01000032.1 GCF_001428405.1 Frateuria sp. Soil773 | reverse complement strand
CTTCGGGTCCGCCTTGACCGGCCCGGTTCCGGCCCAGGTGGCCGTGGACCACACCACCGCCACACACCACAGGCACAGCAACGAGCCTGCCCGCTGCGCGAATCCACCCATCCTCGTCCCTGCTCCCATGCTTTCCCCCTGCACTCACTCGAAAGACGAGGAGCGCTCTGTCGCTGAATATCCAACCCGATGCCCATGCCGCGCTCGAAACGGCAATGCTTTCAAACCGCCTTCACGTCTGGCCTCAAGGCACGGTTCCACGCTGTGGTTCGCGGAATACCCTCTGGGTGGTGACCGACGTCGGCAAGGACATTGCGTTGTAGGTATAAACCTTCTGCTCAAAGGTGCCACCTGCTTCAGGCTCGTACTCGGACACCAGGCGGCCTGCGACGTCGTACTGGTAGGCGTGGTACTGCCCGTCCGGCCGCGTCACCTTCGAGAGCCGGCCGAAACCGTCGTACTCGTAGTAGGTGTGCTGCGTGGTGCCGTCGCGGTACGTCTGCATGTCGATCACACGGCCGCGGGCATCGTAGAGATAGCCGCTCTTGTCGCCGTTCGGCCCCGTGACGAAACGGGGTTGGCCGAGGTCGTTGTGGCCTTCGCTGGTCGTCGTTTGCCCGAGGCTGTTCTTGACGGTCAACACATCGCCGGTTTGCGAGTAGGTGACGGTGATCGCATCGCCAGTGCCAGCCAAAGGGCCGTCGATCACCATCGACGCCAACAAGCCGTTGGGCCAGGTCGTATAGGCATAGGTCGTCGTGCGCGTCTGCCCCTGGCTTGCCGCGACCTTGCTGGAGAGGTTCTGGACGGAGACCGAGGCCAGGCGGCCATCAGTGCCATAGGCGTAGCGGATTTCATGGTCGCCAACCACGGTTTCCCTGGTCTTGCGGTTGTCGGTATCCCACGCGTAGCTGATGGTGCGCTGCTGGCTGGCATCCGTGGCTCCAGCGTTCTCCACCGTCTGCTGTAACTGGCCCTTGGCGTCGAAATCGTAGGTGGTGATGTTTCCACGGAAGTCGGCGGCGGAATCCAGATAGCCATTCGCGTCGTAGTGACTGGCCTTGATCGTCGACGGGCAGTTCGTCGACTGTACGCCTTCCACCATCACCTGGTTGCCATCGGCATCGAAGGTATAGGTCGTCACCTTGGTAAGGGGATTGGTAATGGTCGTCTTGTGGACATTGCCGCCTGCGTCAAGTTCGTAGGCGAACTGGTAACGCTCCACCCCATTGGCGTGCTTGGTTTCGGTGACGCGCCCATGGTCGTCGTAGGTAAACCAGGAGTAGCGAACCCCATTGATGGTCTTGCCGGTCAACGCGGTCTGGTACCGGCTGTCTTCGTAGAGATAGGTGGTGTGCGTCGGAGCGCTACCTGGCTGCACCGCATCGGTCAGCAGGGCGACCATGGAGGTATTGGTGGAACTCGGCGGGGTCGGCGGCGGGTCGTCGCGGCCTGGGTCGATCGGCGGCAACATCATCAGTCGCGCGTCGACGTTCGCCGCGCTCACTTGTCCGGCGCGCAAGGAGTTCGACGCGGTCACCGACAGCGTCTTGTAGCTGTACTGGTAGGCGTTTCCGGCCGGGTCCGTGACCTGGGTAAGTAGCCCGTTCGACCAGGTGAAATCGACGTGTCGACCGGAGCTGTGCGTCACCCTGGACAGGTAATGGCCTGTGCCGTACTGGAAGGTCCACCCGATGTTCTGCCGGTTCTTGACGGTGACCGGGAAGCCTGAGGCATCGTAGGTCTCGACCGTGTGGTCCTCGCTGTAGAGCACATAGTTGCTCCCGGACTTGAGGATCTTGGCGATCGGCGACGGCTTGTCTTCGTACCAGCCCGGCGCCGGCGAAGTGGCGTAGTTGAACTTGATTCTGCGGCCATCGGGGCGTTGAGCCCAGATCGGCTTTCCGCTCGGATCGCACGTCGTGTTACCCGGACGCGTGTAGCACGGCGACGACGGGTCGTCCGTGGTGAGCAGGAGCTTGAAATCGTAGTCGCTGAGCCAGCGCCGGCCGAAGAGGCCGATGCCATTCCAGAAATAGTTGTAAGTGCGTGTCAGCGCCAACGGCATGGCGCCGCGGCTGACGAAGTCCACTTCACTCTCTACCTTGTTTCCGGTGGAGAAAACCACCGGATTCCCTCGACGGTCGCAGGGGGACTTGGGGTCGGGGTTGGGCTTGTCGGGATGATCGCCAGCATTGGCCACGGTGCCGTCATCCAGATCCCTGGGTACCTTGGGCTTCTTGACAGGGCCTACGTCGATAGGCTCCCGGCCTGGACGTAAAGGAGGAAGACCATCGTCATAGGCAACGTCTGAGCAGTTGACCGTGGGGGTGACCGAGCCATCGCTCCACCAGATAGTGATCTGGGTGCACTTCTGCAAGTGCTGCATCACCGCGTGCGCGGGCATGGAAAACTGGCAAAGCAGTAAGGCGGCTACGGCCGCCAGAAAACCCTTCAACATTCCTATGTTCCCCTGTTCCATCCACTGGACATCTGCATTTCCAGCAGTCCATATCACTCTAGGATGAACCCAAGGAGGCAGGCAACAAAATTTCTTGCGCGCCCTCCCGATATACTCGCCCTGAGCACACGCCTCTCCACACGAACCCCATCGGACAAGCATGCACGGCGAATACAAGATGCCTGGCGGCAAGCTGATCGTGATCGACCTGGCGGTGCGCGAGGGTCGCCTTGCCGGGGTGCAGTTGAGCGGCGACTTCTTTCTGGAACCGGACGACGCATTGCGCGCCATCAATGCCGCGCTGGAAGGAAGACCGGCCTCCGCCACGGCCGACGAACTGGCCGATGCAATACGCGAAGCCCTGCCCGCGCACGCGACGATGTACGGCATCTCGCCGGAGGCGGTCGCGGTGGCGGTGCAGCGCGCCCTGCACGGGGAGCGCGCCGCATGAGCCGCACCGACTGGCGCGACCACGGCTGGCACCTGATCCACACCGCACCGCAAGCGCCTGCCCTGCACATGGCGCTGGACGAAGCGCTGGTGCACGAGGTCGGCGCCGGGCGGCGCCCGCCCACCTTGCGCATCTGGGAGTGGGCCGCGCCGGCGGTGGTGATCGGGCGCTTCCAGTCGCTGCGCAACGAGGTGGATGCGGAAGCTGCGCAGCGGCACGGCATCGAGGTGGTGCGCCGGGTCAGCGGCGGCGGCGCGATGTTCATCGAGCCGGGCAACACCATCACCTATTCGATCTACGCGCCGCTGTCGCTGATCCAGGGGCTGTCGTTCCAGCAGGCCTATGCGTTCATGGACGAATGGGTGCTGCGGGCGCTGGGCGAGCTTGGCATCAAGGCGTGGTACCAGCCGCTCAACGACATCACCTCCGAAGGCGGCAAGATCGCCGGCGCGGCGCAGGCGCATCGCGGCGGCGCGGTGCTGCACCACGTCACCATGGCCTACGACATCGACGCGGCGAAGATGCTGGACGTGCTGCGCATCGGCCGCGAGAAGCTGTCGGACAAGGGCACGCAGAGCGCGGCCAAGCGAGTGGACCCGCTGCGCAGCCAGACCGGCCTGGCGCGCGAGGCGATCATCGCGCACATGGTCGCCACCTTCCGCCGGCTCCACGGGCTGGCCGACGACAGCCTGCGCGCTAGCGAACTGCTGCAGGCCGAGGCGCTGGCGCGGGACAAGTTCTCGAGCGCGGCGTGGACCGGCGACGTTCCGTGACCACTCCCGTTCCGCGAAGGGCCGCGTGGCTTCGGCGGCATCGGTTTCCGTCGCGGCGATGCCGATCCTCCCCGGCAATCCCGACTGAACCCGCCCCACCGGCACAGCGGTAGCGGCGCGCGAACCACGCCTCGTCCGGATGGCCGCCAGGTTTCCGCACAGAGGCGTTCCCGCGGTACGCGACTATCCCATCCATCGCCCCATCCCTCTCCCAACCCCTCTCCCATTCGTCACTTGTGGGCGCCCGTCGATCAAAGCAGGATCGTGCTTCCCTTCGCGTTGACAAGGAGAGCTGGATGCGTGCCCTTAGAACGTCCGTGCTGCTTGCCGGACTCTGCATGGCCTTTGCGGCGAACGCCGCCGACACCGACACCTGGAAACTACCCGTCGCGGTGAAGAAGCTCGACAACGGGCTCACCGTGGTGGTCTCCGAGGACCGCAGCTCGCCCACCGTCGGCATCAGCATGGTCTACCACGTCGGCATGCGGCTGGAGCCGCAGAACCGCACCGGCTTCGCCCACCTGTTCGAGCACCTGATGTTCGAAGGCACGCCGGACGCGCCGAAGGGCAGCTTCGAGCGGGTGATCCAGGGCGGCGGCGGCATCTTCAACGGCTCCACGCGCGCCGACTACACCAACTACATTTCCTCCGCGCCGTCCTCGGCGCTGGCGCCGATCCTGTGGATGGAGGCCGACCGCATGAAGTCGCTCGACTTCAGCGCGAAGAACCTCGCCAACCAGCAGAACGTGGTGAAGGAGGAGATCCGCGTCAACGTGAAGAACCAGCCCTACGGCCTGTTCTTCTGGACCGACCTCAACCGCCTCGCATTCGACAAGTGGGCCAACAACCACGATGGCTACGGCTCGTTCAAGGACCTGGACCACGCCACCGTCGCCGACGTGAAGGCCTTCCACGACACCTACTACCAGCCGGCCAACGCGGTGCTCGGCATCGCCGGCGACGTCACGCCCGAGCAGGCGTTCGCGCTGGCGCAGCAGTATTTCGGCAAGCTGCCCTCGCGTGCGCTGCCGCAGCGGCCGGATGTCTCCGAGCCGCTGAATGCCAAGCCGCGCCATGCCGAGCAGACCGACACGCTGGCCAAGGTGCCCGCGCTGGCGATCGGCTGGAAGATGCCCGCGCGCGGCAGCAAGGACCAGGTGCCGATGATGGTGCTGTCGCAGTTGCTGGTCGGCGACGACGCCTCGCGTTTCTACCAGGGCCTGGTGAAGGGGCGCGAACTGCTGCTCAACATCCAGGGCGGCGTGAACTTCCCGCTCGGCGACGGCAGCGACTACGCCGGGCCGACCCTGCTGGGGCTGTTCGCGCTGTACAAGCCCAACGCCGCGCCCGGCCAGGTGCTGGACGCGATCAACCAGGAAATCGGCAAGGTCGCCAGCGACGGCGTCGACGACGCCACCCTCGCCCGCGTGAAGACCAAGATGCTGGCGGACTGGTACGGCGGGCTGGAGTCCTTCATCAACCGCGCCGACACGCTGGCCAAGCTGCAGACGCTGTGGGGCGACGCCGGCGTGGCCAACCAGGTGCCCGGCTGGATCGAGGCGGTGACCTCGGACGACCTCAAGCGCGTCGCCCGCACCTATCTCACCGACGCCAACCGCAGCGTGATCGTGCGCCGCCCGGCTGCCGCCGCCCCTGCCGCCAAGGCACCCGCCAAGTGAGGACCGCCATGAAGACGAACACGACGTTCAAGACGCTCGCACTCGCCCTGGGCGTGGCCCTGGCCGGCGCCGCGCAGGCCGGCACGGCGCTGCCGAAGGACCTGCCCGCCTACGGCCCGGACAAGCCGCTGCCCACGCCCGAGGTCGCCCGGCGCACCCTGCCCAACGGCCTCACCGTCTGGGTGGTGCCGCGCGACGGCCTGCCCAAGGTCAACGTGGCGCTGGCCGTGCTCGGCGGCACCGCGGCGGATCCCGCCGCCACGCCGGCGCTGTCACGGATGATGGCGCGCCTGCTCAACGAGGGAACCGCCAGCCGCAACTCGCGTGACATCGCCGAGGCGTTGCAGGCGATCGGCGGCGACTACGGCGCCGACGCCGACGCGGATGCGATCGGCATCCGCGCCAGCGCGCTGGCCTCGCACGCGTCCCGCCTGCTCGAACTGGTCGCCGACACCGCGCTGCATCCCAGCTTCCCCGCCAAGGAAGTCAGCCTGGCGCAGGCCAATGCGCAGCAGGAGCTGAAGGTGCAGGAATCCGACCCGGACTGGCAGGCGCAGCGCGCCTTCGGCCATGCCGCCTACGGCAACCACCCGTATGCGCGCGACGCCCTGGACGAGGCCAGCGTGCAGGCCGCCACGCCCGACGCCCTGCGTGCGCTGCACGATGCGCGCTTCCGCCCGGACCGCGCCCTGCTGGTGATCGTCGGCCGCATCGACGCCGGCGAGGCGTTCCGCCTGGCCGAACAGCGGTTCGGCGGCTGGAAGGCCGCCGGCACCGCGGTGACGGATACTCCCGCCGCGCCACGCACGGCGGCGCCGCAGCGCCTGATCGTGCCCCGCGCCGGCGCCGTGCAGAGCAACATCCGCTACGGCCGCCCCGCCGTGCCGATGAAGGATGCCGACTACGTCCCGCTGAGCGTGGCGAACACCATCCTCGGCGGCGGCTTCACCAGCCGGCTCATCCAGGACATCCGCGAGGACAAGGGCTATTCCTACAGCCCCAGGACCCGGCTGACCGCCCAGCGTGTCGGCGGCTACACCGTGTCGGTGGTCGACGTGCGCAACGAGGTCACCGGCGCGACGCTGAGCGAACTGGGCAAGCTCTACGGCAGCATGGCCAGCCAGGCGCCCAGCGACGAGGAGCTCACCGGCGCCAAGCGCCTGGTCGGCGGCATCTACCTGCTGCGCAACCAGATCCAGGGCGCGCTTACCGGCACCCTCGCCGGCTACTGGGTCAATGGCCTGACGCCGGATTTTCTCGGCAGCTACGTGGCCGACGCGAACAAGGTCACCGCCGCGCAGGTGCAGGCGATGGGGCGGAAGTATTTCGCCGCGAAGGACCAGAACATCGTGATCGTCGGCGACCCCAAGGCGATCGATGCGCAGTTGAAGCCGTACGGGGCGTTCCAGGTATTCAAGCCCTGAGGCCGGCGGCGCCGCGGCCTTGCCGCGGCGCCGTCTTCGTCCCGCCGCATCCATCCTTGAAAACCGCGGGTCGGCCACCTGGAAGACCATCCGCAAGCTTCGCGCAAGGGCAAGCGGCCGGCCCGTCCGATGGCCGAATACGGCCCCGCTTTCTTCAATCGGCGTACGACGTACCGGCCGACGGCACCGCCGGCGCATGCTTCGCCCTCGTCCTCGCCGGACCGAACTCCAGTTCCATGCGCGCGAAGTCGACCGACCACCAGTCGAAGGCGCCCAGCACGTCCTCGCCGAGCACGCTGGGCGACGCTCCCGTGCCGCCGGCCAGTTCCACCGCGAGCCCGGCCAGCACGGTTTCGTGGCTGCCTATGCGCACGCGTGCGCCGGGCCAGGTCGCCGCGCTGCGTTCCACCGCGCCGCCGGCGCCGGCCACGTGTTCGCGGCGCTGCCGCAGGCCTTTCAGCAGGTCGGCATGGCGGCGGGCGAACGTCGCCGACAGCGACGAGCGCGCGCCGCCGCTGTCCAGGTGCATGGCCGCCGGCTGCCCGCCGACCTCGGCCTGCACGAACAGGTCGTTGCCGATCAGGCGCAGGTTGCCCGGGGCCGCGCCGGGCATCGGCGCGTCCGGCAGCGACGGCTCCAGCCGGCCGGCGGCGGTGATGCGGAAGCGCCGCAGCTCGCGCAGCACGGGAAAGCCGAGGATCGCGTCGATGCGGTAGCCGCCCGGCACCGGCATGGCCAGTTGCTCGTCGTCCAGCACCAGGAAGGCCACATTGCGCAGGGTAAGGCCGGCGAAACGCAGCGTATCGGCCACGCCCAGCCGCGTCGCCACCGCGGCGCGGCTGGCGCTGCCCACGCTGGCTGCGCCCCCTTGCAGGCGCAGCCCCAGCCGGCGCGCGGCCGACAGCGACACCACCGAGAGATTGGCGCCGGTATCCAGCACTGCTTCCTGCGCGATGCCGCCGATCGTCACCGTCGAGCGCGGCAGGCCCACCTTGTCCCTGTGCACCGGCTCGGGCCGCGGCCGGTACGACACCACCCTCTGCGCCGGCGCCGCGGCCAGTTGCGCGGCCACTGCGGCGGTCTGCGCGGCGCCTTCCTGCTCCGCCTTGCCGCTGCCGGCCTGCGCGAGCGCCGCCTGCCATTGGCGCGCCGCCTTCGCCGCCCGCGCATAGTCGCCCGTTGCGAAGGCGGCGTCGGCGGCGATGCCCCAGGCCAGTGCGCGTTGGCGCGGGCTGCGCTCGCCGCCGGCAAGGAAGCGGTCCACCAGGCGGCGCGCCTGCGCGGCGTCCAGCCGTGCCGCCGCCAGGCGCGCCTGGGCCAGCAGCGCCAGGGAAGGTTCGCGGATCTGCGGCAGCGCGGCTTCCAGCGCGAAGATTTCGTCCGCAGGCGCGGCCAGCATGGCCTCCACCGCCGCGTCGGACGGCGCCGGCACCGGCCGTATCGGGGCGGCGACCGCCTGGGCGACGGCCAGCAGCAGGGCCAGGCCTGCCAAGGCGTGGGCGGTACGGCGGCGCGCTGGACGGGCAAGCGGGCTCAGCATGGTAGAGTCATCCTGTTTAGTGAACAGAATTTATCGTAATACAGAAAATTTTATGCGATCAACAACAATCGAAAGCGTGACCCGCATCGCCCGTGTCCTGCGCCTCGTAGCCTGGGCGGGAGCCGCCGCCTGTGTCGCCGTTACCGCGCTGGCCGTGCTGGCGCCGCCGGATGCGTCGTCCGCGGTGGCCGCCACGCTCTCCACCGATGGCCTGCCGCATGCCTGGGCCGCCGGCATCGCCCTGGCCGTGGCGGCGGCGAGCGCCGGCGCGCTGGCCGAACTGGCGCGCATGCTCGGGCGGGTGGAAGCGGGGCAGCCGTTCTCCGCGGCGGCGATCCGCCACTTCCGCCGGTTCGCCGGCCTGCTCGCGCTGGCCGCCGCGCTGCGCGTGGCGCTGCCGCCGCTCGCCACCCTCGCCGCGGCCTGGCGCGAAGGCCAGCACGCGGTCCGCCTGGCGTTCGACGGCGGCGACCTGCTGGCCCTGCTGCCCGCGGCGGTGTTCTTCCTGGTAGCGCGGCTGCTCGACGAGGCGGCCCGCCTCGAAGACGACAGCCGCTCGATCGTCTGAGGCGCCGATGGCCATCGTCGTCCGCCTCGATGTGATGCTCGCGCTGCGCAAGGCGCGCTCGCGCGAACTGGCCCAGTTCGTGGGCATCACCGAATCCAACCTGTCGCTGCTCAAGTCCGGGCGCGTGCGCGGCGTGCGCTTCGAGACGCTGGGCAGGATCTGCGAATTCCTCGGCTGCCAGCCGGGCGACCTGCTCGCCTACGTGCCCGACGACGAAGCCGCGGACGGCGGCGGCGAGGAATGATCCGGCGCTACCGGCGAACCGGACCGTCCGCCATGCCGGGCAAGCGGGTCAGCCGCGCAGCAGCGGCATGATGTGCTCGCGGCTGAGCCGGGCGATCGGCAATTCGCCCGGCTCAGCCGGATCGACCCAGCGCAGCTCCTCGATCTCCGCCTGCGGCGCGACCGCGCCGCGCACCTGCACGACGTAGACGGCCGCCTCGACCACGTGGTCCGGCTCGTTCGCGGCCGGCGCGCTGCAATGGCACAGCAGCCGCGCCGACGCGGCGAGAAGTTCGCAGCCCAATTCCTCGCGCAGCTCGCGCGCCAGCGTGGCCAGATCGTCCGCGTCGCCGCGGTCGCGCTTGCCGCCCGGCTGCTGGAACACCTGCGCGCCACGCTTGCGCACCAGCAGGCTGCGGCCGTCGCCGTCGCGGATCACCGCGGCGACAATGCGGATGAGCTTCGCCCCTTCGCTCACAGCCGGCTGTACGACCAAGACTGCATGCGGCCGTCCTTGTAGGGCATGACGCCGTGGAACGGGCGCGGGTCGCCGTCGAACACCAGCGGCAGGAAGTGGCGGTCGCCCTCCCACATCGGCAGCTCCATCAGCCTGTCGCGCGGCACCCACTCCAGCGTGCCCTCGTGGTTGCCGCCGTGCGGCTCGCCGCGGTAGCGGTCGATCACGAAGATGAAGCCGAGCCAGTCCTCGCCGTGCTTGCCGAAGCCCGGCCAGTTCAGCGTGCCGCGCAACTGCATCGACTCGCACTCGATGCCGGCCTCCTCGCGGATCTCGCGGCGCATGCAGGCGGCGATGTCCTCGCCCGGCTCCATCTTGCCGCCGAGCCCGTTGTACTTGCCCAGGTGCAGGTCGTCCGGCCGCGCGTTGCGGTGGATCATCAGCACCTGCGAGCGGTCCGGCGACAGCACGTAGCCGAGCGTGGCGACGATGGGGCAGTAGGGAGAGCTGGACATGGGCTTCGCGCGCGGCAAAACGCCGAGTCTAGCGCCGGCGCCCGGCCGCGGCTGCGCCCGGCTGAACATTCCGCGCGGGCGGACTTGCGCGAGCCGCACCGGGACGGCGACCATCGGGACATGCGCTTGCCTGCCCGCTTCCGTCCGTCGTCCCGGTTCCGATGCCCTGCCCTGTCCCTGCTGCTGGCGCCGCTGATGCTGGCGGCCCTGATGGTGGCGCTCGTGGCCGGCTGCGCGCGCCAGGCGCAGGCCGTGGACAGCCGCGAGCACGCCTTCGAGGGACAGACCTACCGCGTGGTCAGCATCGACCTGAAGCGCGAGCCGCTCACCCTGCATTGGCGCGATCCGGCCAGCGGCCAGCCCTACGGCGACATCAACACGCTGCGCCAATGGGGCGAGGCGCAGGGCAGGCAGTTGCTGTTCGCCGCCAATGCCGGCATCTACGACCACAAGTTCGCCCCGCTCGGCCTGTACGTGGAAAACGGCAAGGTGCTGGTGCCGCTGAACATGGCCCACGGCAATCCCGCCTCGGGTAATTTCTCGCTGCTGCCGAACGGCGTGTTCGCGGTCTACCCGGACGGCCGCGCGGCGGTGCGCACCAGCACCGACTTCAAGGCCGAGGGACGGGCCGCGCAGTGGGCGACGCAGTCGGGGCCGATGCTGGTGATCGGCGGCCGGCTCAACGACGCCTTCGTCGGCGACTCGGGCAGCCTGAAGTGGCGCAGCGGCGTCTGCGCGAAAACGCCCACCACCGTGGTGTTCGCGGTCAGCGAGGCGCCGGTGAACTTCCACACCTTCGCGCGGCTGTTCCGCGACGAGCTGGGCTGCCGCGACGCGCTGTACCTGGACGGCACCATTTCGCAGTTCTACCTCGACGGCAGCGGCTACGCCGGCGCGCCGGCCTTCATGGTCAAGCCCTACGCGGGCATCTTCGCCGTGTTCGCGCCGCGATGACGGCGGCCCGACGCTGGCGCTGGCGCCGCGCCCTGCTGCTCGGCGCGGCGGTGCTGCTGCTCGCGGCGCTGGCCGGCGCGGGCTTCCTGCTCGCCGGCGGCCGCGCCCGGCTCGACGGCCGCCTGCACGCGGCCGGGCTGCACGGCAGCGTCGGCCTCGAACGCGACGCGCTGGGCACGCTCACCGTCGAGGGCGGCAGCCGCGACGACGTCACCTACGCGCTCGGCTTCGCGCACGCGCAGGAACGCTATTTCGCGATGGACCTGATGCGCCGGCTGGCCGCCGGCGAACTGGCCGAGCTGGTCGGCAAGGCCGCGCTGGACACCGACATCGTCCACCGCCGGCATCGCCTGCGCGCCGTCGCCGAGGCGGCGTACGCGCAACTGCCGCCGGAACAGCGGCACGTCCTCGACCGCTACCGCGACGGCGTCAACGCCGGCCTGGCGGACCTGCGCCTGAAGCCGTGGGAATACTTCCTGCTCGGCACCGAGCCGCAGCCGTGGCGGTCGGAAGACAGCTTCCTGATCATCGCCGCGATGTACCTGGACCTCAACGGCGACGGCCGCAACGAACGCGAGCTGCACATGGCGCAGATGCGCGCGACGCTGCCGCAATCGCTGGTGGACTTCCTGCTCGCGCCCGACCCGGACTGGGAAGCGCCGCTCAGCGGCCAGCTGTCGCGGCCGCCGGTGGTGCCGGGCGCCGACGTGTTCGACCTGCGTCCGGCCGCGCCCGCGGCCCGGCCGGCCGCGCTGGCCGCCGTGCTGGCTCCCGCGCTCGACGCGCGCCGCCCGGGCAGCAACAGCTTCGCGGTCGCCGGTGCGCTCACCGAGACCGGCGCGGCGATGCTGGCCAACGACATGCACCTGGGCCTGCGCGTCCCCAACATCTGGTTCCGCGTGCGGCTGCGCTATGCCGATCCCGCGGCGCCCAACGGCCGCCGCGACGCCAGCGGCGTCAGCCTGCCCGGCACGCCCGCGCTGGTCGTCGGTTCCAACGGCCAGGTCGCCTGGGGCTTCACCAACAGCTACGGCGACTGGCAGGACTGGGTGCGCGTGCAGCGCGATCCGGCCGATGCCGGGCGCTACAAGGTGCCCGGCGGCTGGGCCGCGATCGAGCGCCACGACGAACGCATCCGGGTGAAGGGCCAGCCCGATTACCGGCTCACGGTGGAAGGCACCCGCTGGGGACCGATCCTGGCGAAGGACACCGACGGCACGCCGCTGGCGCTGGCCTGGATCGGCGACCTGCCGCGCGCCTACAACCTCGGCGTGATGCAACTGGAGCACGCTGCCGGCGTCGCCGCCGCGCTGGACCTCGCGCCGACCCTCGGCATGCCGCCGCAGAACCTGCTGGTGGCCGACCGCGACGGGCATATCGGCTGGACCATCGCCGGCAACAGCATCCCGCTGCGCGGCGGCTTCGACCCGCTGCTGCCGGCCGACTGGTCGCTGCCGGGCAGCGGCTGGCTCGGCTGGGCTTCGGCCGCGCAGTACCCGCGCATCGTCGATCCGGCCGACGGCCGCCTGTGGACCGCCAACAACCGCACCGTCGACGGCGCCGCGCTGGCCCTGCTCGGCAACGGCGGCCACGACCTCGGCGCGCGCGCGCAGCAGATCCGCGACGGCCTGCGCGCGCGCGGCAGCTTCACGCCCGGCAACCTGCTCGACATCCAGTTGGACAACCGCGCCGTGCTGCTCACCCGCTGGCAGCGCCTGCTGCAGGACACCCTGGCCGGCACGCAGGATCCGGCCCTGATCGAACTGCGCAACCTCACCGCGCCATGGCGCAATCGCGCCGCCGTGGACAGCGTCGATTACCGGCTGGTGCGCGCATTCCGCGAACAGGTGCAACTGGCCGTGCTGGCGCCGTTCGCCGCGCGGGTGAAGCAGCGACATGCCGATTTCATGTGGCCGACGTCCAGCGCATCGGAAGCGGCGGTATGGGCGATGCTGCGCGACCGTCCGGCGAACCTGCTCGATCCGCGCTACAAGGACTGGAACGCCTTGCTGCTCGACGCCGCGCGCCGGCTCGTCGCCGAGCTGGGCACCCAGCCCGGCGGGCTCGCCGCGCGCCGGTGGGGCGAATACAACCGCAGCGCGGTCAACCACCCGCTGGCCCGTGCCCTGCCCGGCTTCCTCGCACACTTCCTCGACATGCCCGACGAACCGCTGCCCGGCGACCGCGACATGCCGCGCGTCGCCGCGCCCGGTTTCGGCGCCTCGGAGCGACTCGACGTCGCGCCCGGCCACGAGGCCGAAGCCATCCTGGAAATGCCCGGCGGACAGAGTGACAACCCGCTGTCGCCCTACTTCGGTGCCGGCCACGAGGACTGGGTGAACGGACGCCCGACCCCGCTGCTGCCGGGGCCGGCCCGGCACACGCTGACGCTCGAACCCTGAGCGCCCGTGCCGCGCCGTCCGGCGCAGCGCCCAGGGCACGTTCGAGAAGCCCGCGAAGACCGGCCCGGTCGCGATGTGGCCGCGGGGCGCATCGCGGCATACGCATACGCGAGGTCTCCGGCAGGTGGCTCGTCGACCAAGACGACTGCCACCCCACGATAGACCCCGGATGCAGACGATGCCTACCGACGCCCGTTTCGGTCCCCCGATGTCCAATGGCCGGTGCCGGAACCGTTGCTGCCGTTGACCATCGCGCGGTGGCCACGCGCTGCGACAACCTCGCCATCCGCTTCGGAGCCACCATGCACATCGCAGCCATCGACGACTGGCTGCGACTCCGCGTTCTAGCGCTCGAAGAACTTCCAGTGCCCCTCGGATACGACCTCGACGACACCGTCCACCACCTTGATGGCCGTCTCGTCGTCTACCGCGTACCCCGGCACCGGCACGCGCGCGGCCCACTTCTCGGCGTCGGCCATGGTGTTCTCCGGGCACATGGCATTGTCCAGATGCGGGAAGATCGAGAAACCGACCATGCCCAGCGCGCGGTCGCCGCCGGCGGCCGGCTTCCAGCCCACGAACTCCTCACCGACGTGCGGGGCCATCACCATGCTGCCGGCGCTCAGTCCCACGTAGACCGTCTCGCCGAGCGACGGGAGCAGATCCGCCAGGCCGGACTCGCGCATCCAGTGGTGCAGATACATGACGTCGCCTCCGCACACCAACAGGGCATCGGTCTCCCGGACCAAGGGAATCCAGTTCTCCTTGTCGAGGCTGGGCAGCGCAGTCAATTCGAGCATTCCCACGGACTTCCATCCCAGTTCGACCATGGGCGTGGGCGTCTGCCCCGCGATCTGCCGCCACGTCATCACCGCGGTCCTGGGCAGCATGCCGTACATCGCGGTGGGGATGCACAAGGCGGTGGATTCGGCGATGGGTTTACCCAACATGTCGACGAGGGCGTCGCGGATGCTCCGGTTGCTGACGCCGCCGGAGGTGAGGAGAAGCTTCATCGCGCCATCCTTGTCCATCGGGGGCCGGAACCGGCCACGGCGAGGCGTGGAAGCCTTTGAACGCTGCCGGCTTCTTCGGCGGACGAGTCAATCACGGTGCACCGACTCGTACAAGTGCACGCATCAACCCGCGAGGGCTGGCCATCCGCCGCGAGGTCGCCGTGCAGATCGCAACCATCAACCGACTGGCCGCGAACCCCGCTGCCCAAACGCGCCCTAGGGCGCGCCGTCCAACGTGTAGTCGAACGTGTACGCGTGCTTGCCGCCCTCGATCTGGATGTCCATCGTGCCGGCCAGCCCGACCAGCTCGCCGGTGCCCGAATCGGGTACCACCACGATGCTGAGCGCGGGCGTGCCGCGGCGCATGGTCGCGCTGTGCTGCAGGACGAAGCTGCCCTCGCGGCCGTGCAGCCGGCCGGTGACGCGCTCGATAGCCACGTAGCCGGCCGAACCGGGCATGTCGGTGCCTGCCGCGAGCATCTCGCCGAGGCTGTGCGCCTCCAGGTCGCCGTGGAACTGCTTGTCGATGGTCATCCGGCCGAGATTGGCCGCCTCGATGCCGCCGCTTGCGGCTTGCGGCGTCTGCTTCACTTCGAACGGTCCACTGGCATGCACGATCGTTGTCTCCTTTGAAACGGGTGCGGAAGGAACGGCGTCGTCGGCACGCGATGCGCCAGGCACGACAGCCGCGAGAGCGAAGGCCGCCATGACCGCGCCTCGGGAACGGTATCGGACGGCCACGCCGCGCTCCTCTATCATCCAACGGCGGCGCACCGCGCGCCGCCCGCAGCAAGAGTGCCCCAGGTGCCGCATCGATGATTGGAAAAACGCGACGATCCTGCGCCTGCCGGCCCGCACGTCCATGACGGCGCCGACCGGAAAGCCGCGCGGCGTGCTGCGCCAACGGCTCGGCGCGGGCGCTTTCCAGCACGATCGCCGCGCGCCGTCGCCCGCGTTGGCGGGGCTGGTCGAGCACTACTGGCAGGTCGGCTGGGACCTGCGCGGCCTGCCGCCGCAGACCCAGGAAACGCTGCCGCATCCGAACGTGCACCTGGTGGTCGAATCCGGGCGGGCCGACGTCTACGGCGTGCACACCGGCCGCTTCACCCGCGTGCTGGCCGGCCAGGATCGCGTGTTCGGCATCAAGTTCAGGGCCGGCGCCTTCCAGCCGTTCCTGCGCGCGCCGGTGTCCACGCTGCTGAATCGCTCGATGCGCATGACGGAGGCGTTCGGCGCCGGCGAGGAACGCTTCGCGCGCGACATCCTCGCCTGCCCGGACATCGACGCCATGGCTGCCGTCGCAGAGCGAATGCTGCTGCGCCACCGACCCGCGCCGGACCCCGAGGTCGAACGCATCGGCGCGCTGGTGGCCGACCTCGTCGCCGACCGCAGCCTGACCACCGTGGAGCGCGTGGCCTCGCGCCACGGCCTGGGCGTGCGCGCGCTGCAGCGGCTGTTCCGCCACTACGTCGGCGTCGGTCCCAAGTGGGTGATCGGCCGCTATCGCCTGCACGAGGCCGTCGCGCAGCTGCAGGCGGGCAAGCCGATCGCATGGACCGGCCTGGCGCTGGAGTTGGGTTATTTCGACCAGGCCCACTTCATCCGCGACTTCCGTGCGCTGGTGGGCCGTTCGCCGGCGGACTACATGCGCGCCGAAAACACCGCGGCCATGCAGGAACTCGCACGGGCATCCCGCCCGAAGCCTCGATCCGCTGCGCGTTGATCCCGCCGCGCGCCGGCCCGGCTCGTAGCGCTGCGGCGCGCCGCGATCGCCGGACGCGGTGCCCCGCCGCCGGCCGATCCACTGCCTGCCCATCCCAGGCGCCAGGTCATCCGGCTTCGGGCATCCCGACGGCAGGGGCGGCTATGCCAGCCTGCCGATGCCTGGCATAGCCGTTCATGGCGTGCGACTTCCCGCCGCCCGGAGAAAGGCCCACACGCTTTCGTACAGCGAATGGCGCTCGCGCTCCAGGTGCATCACGTGCGTGCCGTAGTCGATGCGCAGCCGCCACCGGAGCGTGCTGCCGGTGAACCTCGCCAGGAAGGCCGCCGCACCGGCGTCGTCGACCACGGTGTCGTAATCGCCGTACACCACGAAGACGGGCGCCTTGATGTCGCCGGCGGCATAGGGATAGCTGCCGCGCTCGGCCGCCTCGATGTCCGCGACCGGCCCGGCCGGAATGCGCAGCTCGCCCGGCGGATCGCCCGGCACGCGGGGTGCCGATGCCTCGAACGCGGCCGTCCACGCCTTCCCCACCGCCGGTTCGAGCAGGACCATGCCGGGCGGCAGCACGTCGGCGAAGCGCAATTGCCGGTAGCGCTCCTGCGCCGTGATGCCCCACCACGCCATGCGCCCGGAAACCGCCCCCGCCTGCGCGCGCGGCACCACCGGGCCGAACAGGGTGAGCGAGCGCAGCGCACCGGGATGCCCTGCCGCATAGGTCGCCGCGGGAATGGTGCCCCACGAATGGGCGACCAGGTGGACCGTCGCCATGTGCCGCTGCGTGCGCAGGTAATCGACCGCCAGCGCGATCTGCCGCGCCGCCGCCGGCGCCCGCGTGACCGGCCCCGCACCCGCGGCCGCCGCCTGCATCGCCGCGGGCCGGCTGGATGCGCCGAAGCCCAGGAAATCCAGCCCGCAGGCCAGGAACCCCCGCCGCGCCATGAACCCCATCCACGAATCGCCCGGCCCGAACTCGAAGCCGAAGGCCAGCATGGCGGGAAAACTCGCGCCATGCACGAACAGCACGCTCTCGCCGTTGGGGTGCGCCGGAGCGATGCAGTGCAGGGCGACGTGCTGCGCCGGTTCGTGCGGAACCGGCAGGTCGGTCGTGATGGCGGGCAACGCGGCCAGGGCGGATGCCAGGCCAAGGACGGACAGTACGGGCATGCGGGCGGTCTCTGCATCGGGGATGTCCCAATGGTGAGCCTGCGTCGCTCCCTATCCTTCGCTCACCGGCGAAACGCCGATGCCAAACCCCGCGCATGCCGCGCCATCTGTTCCGCCAGGCGCCATGCGACCCAATGGATATGCCGGATGCCGCTTCGGCTACAGCAGGCGGGCACAGATCGCCTGATACAGCATCGGCAACCGCTCCAGGTCGGCCACCTCCACGCACTCGTCCACCTTGTGGATGGTGGCGTTGACCGGGCCCAGTTCCACCACTTCGGCGCCGGTCGGGGCGACGAAGCGGCCGTCCGAGGTGCCGCCGCCGGTGCTCTGCTCGGGCTCGGTGCCGCACAGCTCGCGGCATACGGCGACCACCGCGTCGCGCAGCACGCCGCCCGGGGGCGTCAGGAACGGTTCGCCGGAGAGGTTCCAGTCGAGGGAGAAATCCAGGCCGTGCCGGCGCAGGATCGCCTCGGCGCGCGCGCGCAGGTCGTCCGCGCGGCTGGCCGTGCAGTAGCGGAAATTGACCAGCGCGACCAGCTCGCCGGGAATCACGTTGTTGGCGCCGGTGCCCGCGTTGAGGTTGGAGACCTGGAACGAGGTGGGCGGGAAATCGCCGTTGCCCTCGTCCCAGCGCTCGGCGGCCAGCTCCGCCAGGGCCGGCGCGAAGGCGTGGATGGGATTGAGCGCCTTTTCCGGATACGCCACGTGGCCCTGCACGCCGCGCACCGTCAGCGTGCCGGACAGCGAGCCGCGCCGCCCTACCCGGATCAGGTCGCCCAGCCGCGCCCTCGACGAAGGCTCGCCCACCACGCACCAGTCGATGCGCTCGCCCTCGGCCTTGAATTGCGCCATCACCTTGCGGATGCCGTCGAGGTTGTCCGGGCCTTCCTCGTCGCTGGTCAGCAGCAGGCCGACCCGGCCCGGATGGCCCGGGTTCGCCGCCACGAACCGCTCCAGCGCCACCGCCATCGCCGCCACCGAGCCCTTCATGTCGGCGGCGCCTCGGCCGTATAGACGGCCATCGCGGATGGATGGCTCGAACGGCGGGCTGCGCCACGCCGCCTCCGGGCCGCTCGGCACCACGTCGGTATGGCCGAGGAACGCGAGCGTGGGGCCGCCTTGCCCGTGCGTCGCCCACAGGTTGTCGACCGCGCCGTGGCGCAGGTGCCGCACGGCGAATCCGGCGCGCGCCAGCCGTTCGCCCAGCAGCGCCTGGCAGCCGGCGTCGTCCGGCGTGACCGAGCGGCGGCGGATCAGCTCGCAGGTGAGGTCGAGTACGTCGGACATGGCAGCTCGCAGGGCATCGGCGGATCGGCGCCGCAGCATAGCAAGCGCGGCGGGCGGCGGGCCGCTGGAACCGGAGCGCGATTCCGGCGTCCAGCATCGGGAAACCAGGTTCGCGCAGACCCGGGGAAGCACGAGCCGCGACCAGTTTCTCAGAGCCTGTTCAAAATCTTCGCGCGTTGCCCGAAACTGGGAGGATGAGAAAAAGCTATCCCAG
>NZ_LMSL01000031.1 GCF_001428405.1 Frateuria sp. Soil773 | reverse complement strand
CTTCCTCGGCGCGATATAGGGGATGGCCTCGGTCATTTTGCTCAATTGATGACACGCTCTAGGCCGGGCAATATGGCGATTCACCTACCTCGCCCCAGGCCGGGCGCCATATCTGTGCGACCCGTCACACTGGCCGGCGCCCACCTAACCTGCCGTTCATCGACCGGGACGGAAAGTCGTCACGTCGGCCGCAGCAAGCCATGGCGCTCTCCCCGGAGCGATGCTGCCAGGCCGGCGGTTCTCCTCTCTCTCCCCTGCGCGAGGTGACGGACATGCTGGAAGTGCGACCGATCGACGAATGGTTCGTGATTCACGATACCGTCGAGGACGAAGACGTCATGCGGTTTTCCACCCGCACCGAAGCCGAGGCGCTGCTGACCGAGATCGGCCTCCAGGAAAGCGCCGCCGTCCACGGACTGGACGCACGCTGATCGGTGCCGCCGTCGCGGACGATCGGCGGCCGGCGCGAGCGATCGGCGACCCGCGGGATCGCGACGCGCATGAGGCATGGCGGCCGGAGCCCGCCGCCATACCGGTTTCCCCCCCCCGCCGCGAAACCATCCGGCGAATAGGCCGGACGGGCTTGCCACTAGTCGTCCACGCCCGGCACCGCCAGCCCGGCCACGGCATGGGGGATGTACGGCGCCTCCAGCGCCTCGGCTTCGCCGGGCGGAAGGCACAGGGCGACGGCGGCGACCGCCTCTTCGAGATGCTGCATCCGGGTGGCGCCGACGATCGGCGCGGTCACCGCGGGCTGGCGCAGCAGCCAGGCCAGCGCGACCTGCGCGCGGCTGATCCCGAGCCGGCCGGCCACCTCGCCGACGCGCTCGACCACCTTGCGATCCGCCTCGCGGCTGGCCGCGTAGATGCCGTCGCCCCACGGGTCGGAGCTGCCGCGCACCGTGCTCGGCGCGTCCTCCCACGGACGCGCCAGCCGTCCCCGCGCAAGCGGACTCCATGGCACCACGCCGATACCCTCCTCCGTGCACAGGCCCAGCATCTCGCGCTCCTCCTCGCGGTACAGCAGGTTGTAGTGCGGCTGCATCGAGACGAAGCGCGTCCAGCCGTGGCGGTCGGCGGTGTACAGCGCCCTGGCGAACTGCCACGCCATCATCGACGAGGCGCCGAGATAGCGCGCCTTGCCTGCCTTCACCACGTCGTGCAGCGCCTCCAGCGTTTCCTCGATCGGGGTGTGCCGGTCCCAGCGGTGGATCTGGTAGAGGTCGACGTGGTCGGTGCCGAGGCGGCGCAGGCTGGCGTCGATCTCGTGCATGATCGCCTTGCGCGACAGCCCGCCGCCGTTCGCGTCGCCGCGCATCGGGTAGTACACCTTGGTGGCGATCACCACTTCCTCGCGCCGCGCGAAATCCCTCAGCGCACGCCCCAGCACTTCCTCGCTGGCCCCGCCGGAGTACATGTTGGCGGTGTCGAAGTAGTTGATGCCCAGTTCCAGCGCGCGCCGGATGAACGGGCGGCTCCGCGCTTCGTCGAGATGCCACGGACGCTCGGTCGGCGCCACCTCGTAGCTCATGCAGCCCAGGCCGATGCGCGAGACCTTGAGGCCGGTCTTGCCGAGGCGGGTGTATTCCATGGGTTACCTCCTGGTGGGGTTCAACGGGTTCTCGGTATGCGCGGCGCGCAGCGAACGCCGCTGCGGGAGCGACCGTTTCCATCGGGCAACGGCAAAGGCACCGCGGCCGAGGCAGTACCACTGACACCCCGGTTCCGATGCGCCGGGCGAAACCCGCAGGCACGCCATGCCCGCCCTCATCCACCGGCAGGCCGATGGATGGCGACGCCGGCGATCACCAGTGCGAGGCCGGCCGATTCCGCATGGCTGGGTAGCTGGCGCAGCACGACGATGCCGACGACGCTTGCGGTGGCCGGCAGCAAGGCCAGCAGCAGGGCAAAGCTGGCGCGCGGCAGCCGCGCCATCGCCAACTGGTCGCAGATATACGGGATCACCGACGAGGTCACGCCGACGCCGATGCCCGCGACCAGCAGCGGCAGGCTGGTCAGTGCCGGCAAGGCCGGCCGTATCCCGATCAGGCTGACCGCCAGCAAGGCCACGGGCATCGCCGCCGCGAGACGGTCGATGCCCGTGCCGCCGCCATCGGCCGCCACCCGGTGACCGAGCACGATGTACAAGGCGAACAGCGCGCAGTTGGCGAAGGCGAACACGAAGCCGACGGGCGCACCGGCGATGCGCAAATGCATGAGGAACCAGACACCGGCGATGACCAGCGCCAACGCAACCCGGTTGCGCGGCGTGCGCAGGCCGGCCAGCGCAAGGGCAACCGGGCCGAGGAATTCGATCGCGCCCACGGTCGCCAGCGGCAGGCGATCGATCGCCAGGTAGAAGCAGGCGTTCATGCCGCCCAGCACCGCACCCAGCGCGGCGACGTTCCATCGCACAGCTCCGTCCTGTCGCAGGAAATGCCGCCACGGCCGCCGCCACACGGCAAAGATCAGCGCCGCGCTGGCGATCCGCAGCCAGGCGACGCCGAGCGGCTCCACGCGCGCGAACAGCAGCACCGCGAAGGCCGGGCCGAGGTAATGGAAAAGCGCGCTGGCCGCGAAATACATCGATGGCGGCAGGCGCCTGGCCGAAGGAAGACGGAGCCACATGTCCATGCCTCCACTTTTGCAGACGATCGGCGCATGCTCCATTCGGATTCGAAGGACTCAGCCATCCATATTTCTTCTTTTGCAGGCCAGGTGAACGATATGCCTCAGATTTCCAGCCTCATGGCCGACCCGCGCAATATCGAGCTGCTGAAAGCCCTGCTGGACGACCCGCGCCAGCCGGTGACCCGGCTCGCCGAGCACGTCGGCATGTCCGCACCCGCGGTGAAGGAACGGCTGAACCGGCTGGAGGATGCCGGGGTGATCCGCGGCTGCCGGTTGGAGCTGGACCCGAAGGCGCTGGGCTGGCCGATCACCGCCTACGTGCGCGTGCGCCCGGTGCCGGGCCAGTTGCCGAAGGTGGCCGAGCTGGCACAGAAGATGCCGCAGGTGGCCGAGTGCCACCGCGTCACCGGCGAGGACTGCTTCATCATCAAGGTGCACCTCGATGCGCTGGAAAACCTCGACCTGATCCTCGACCGCTTCCTGCAGTACGGCCAGACCACCACGTCGATCGTGCAGTCCACCCCGGTGCCGCTGCGCGCACCGCCGCTGCCGAAAGCCGCCAAGAAGCGATAGGCGCCCCGCCGGCATCGCCTCCTGTGGGAGCGACTTCGGCGCGGCTGTTCTTCATCGGGCAACGGCAAGAGCGTCGCGGCTGAAGTCGCTCCCACAAGGGCACCCCCGATTTTGCTCGTCATCCCGGCGAACACCGGGATCCAGTGCATGTAGGCCATTGAAGGCGAAAGCTTCCCGCAGGAATGACGCGCAAGAAGCCGATCAATGACCTTTCCTGGAGCACCGGGCCAAACCGGACCGCCTCACGAGCCATGGCGGCCGGACAGCCTCAGCAGCGCACCGGTCAGGTCGAACGGGTCGGCCCGAGGCCGGCGGGATCGACGTCGGTGAAGGTGTCGGAGGTTTCGCTCGGGTTGCGCCACAGGTACCAGGCGATGCCGCCCACGATGCCAGCAGCAGGACCGCGCCCAGCCAGAACAAGCCGAACCATGATTGCAGGAATACGTGCATGGGCTGTCCTCTCCCCGTCCAAAGCCATCCATCCACGCCGGGACAACCGTCCGGCTGTCCCGGCCGCGGCCATTCTGGCACCATCGTCCGGTTATCAGCGCCGCGCGCGCGCCATCCGACCGATGTAACCGCATGAACCTGCAAGCCAATTTCGAACAGATCCCGCTCAAGGAATACGCCGAGCGGGCGTACCTGGACTACTCGATGTACGTGGTGCTGGACCGCGCCCTGCCCTTCGTGGGCGACGGCCTGAAGCCGGTGCAGCGGCGCATCGTCTACGCGATGAGCGAGCTGAGCCTGGCCGCCACCGCCAAGCCGAAGAAATCCGCGCGCACCATCGGCGACGTGATCGGCAAGTTCCATCCCCACGGCGACACCTCGTGCTACGAGGCGATGGTGCTGATGGCGCAGCCGTTCTCGTACCGCTACCCGCTGGTGGACGGCCAGGGCAACTTCGGCTCGCCGGACGACCCGAAGAGCTTCGCGGCGATGCGCTACACCGAGAGCAAGCTCAGCCCGATCGCCGAGGCCCTGCTGGGCGAGCTGGGCCAGGGCACGGTGGACTGGGTGCCCAACTTCGACGGCACCCTGGAGGAACCGAGCTGGCTGCCTGCGCGCGTGCCGCACGTGCTGCTGAACGGCTCGATGGGCATCGCCGTGGGCATGGCCACCGACATTCCGCCGCACAATCTGCGCGAACTGGTGAGCGCCTGCATCCGCCTGCTGGACGATCCGGACATCGGCGTGGCCGAACTGTGCGAGCACGTGCTGGGCCCGGACTACCCCACCGAGGCGGAGATCATCACCCCGCGCAAGGAGCTGCTGTCGATCTACGCCACCGGCAACGGCTCGCTGCGCGCCCGCGCGGTGTACCGCCGCGAGGAAGGCAACATCGTGATCACCGCGCTGCCGCACCAGGTCAGCCCGTCCAAGATCCTCGAGCAGATCGCCGCGCAGATGCGCGCGAAGAAGCTGCCGATGATCGAGGACCTGCGCGACGAGTCCGACCACGAGAACCCGATCCGCCTCGTCATCGTGCCGCGCTCCAACCGCGTCGACGCCGACGAGATGATGCAGCACCTGTTCGCGACGACGGACCTGGAAAAGAGCTTCCGCGTCAACCTCAACATGATCGGCCTGGACGGC
The DNA here is from genome assembly GCF_001428405.1 of Frateuria sp. Soil773. Classification (GTDB taxonomy): domain Bacteria; phylum Pseudomonadota; class Gammaproteobacteria; order Xanthomonadales; family Rhodanobacteraceae; genus LMSL01. Next base: position 7,236 of record NZ_LMSL01000031.1, on the reverse strand, counting down.
CGGCCGCAGGTGAAGGATCTCAAGCGCATCCTCACCGAGTGGCTGGCATTCCGCACCGACACGGTGACCCGCCGCCTCAACCACCGCCTTGCCAAGGTCGAGCGCCGCCTGCACCTGCTCGAAGGCCTGCGCATCGCCTACCTCAACCTCGACGAGGTGATCCGCATCGTCCGCACCGAGGACGAGCCCAAGCCGGTGCTGATGGCGCGCTTCAAGCTCAGCGAAGAGCAGACCGACTACATCCTGGAGACGAAGCTGCGCCAGCTGGCCCGCCTCGAGGAAATGAAGATCAACGCCGAGCGCGACCAGCTCGAAGAGGAGCGCGCGCGCATCAACGTGCTGCTGAAATCGCCGGCCAAGCTCAAGGGCCTGCTCAAGGAGGAACTGCGCGCCGACGCCGCCAAGTACGGCGACGACCGCCGCTCGCCGCTGGTCGAGCGCGAAGTGGCGCAGGCGCTGGACGAGAGCGCGCTGGTGGCGAGCGAGCCGGTCACCGTGGTGCTGAGCCAGAAGGGCTGGATCCGCGCCGCCAAGGGCCACGACGTCGATGCCGAAGGGCTCAACTACCGCGAGGGCGACGGCCTGCTCGGCGCGGTGAAGGCGCGCACCACGCAACAGGTGGCGGTGATCGACTCCACCGGCCGCAGCTACTCCACGCCCGCGCACACCCTGCCCTCGGCGCGCGGCAACGGCGAGCCGCTCACCGGCCGCTTCAGCCCGCCGGCGGGCGCCAGCTTCGACGCGCTCGCCGCCGGCGACAACGACACCCGGCTGATCCTCGCCACCGACTTCGGCTATGGCTTCGTGACCCGCTTCGAGTCGCTCACCGGCCGCAACAAGGCCGGCAAGCAGATCATCTCGCTCACCGACGGCGCCAAGGTACTGGCGCCGCAGGCCAGCGCCGACCCGTCGCGCGACCGCATCGTGGTGGTCACCACCGAAGGGCACCTGCTGATGTTCTCGGTGGCCGAACTGCCCGAACTGGACAAGGGCAAGGGCAACAAGCTGATCGAGATCCCCAAGGCCAAGCTCGCCAGCGGCGAGGAACGCGTGGCCGGCATCGCCGTGGTGGCCGAAGGCAAGGGCGAGGTCACCATGTACGCCGGCCAGCGCAAGCTCACCCTGAAGTGGGCCGACCTGGTCGAATACGGCGGCAACCGCGCCACCCGCGGCGGCATCCTGCCGCGCGGCCTGCGCCGGGTGGAGCGGATCGAGACCAGCGGCTGAGATGGTGGCTGCCCCGGACGGCGGGCAGCCCCGGATCTGACGGATTACCGCACATGAAAGCCTGCGCATTGCCAGCAGGCTTTCGTCCGCAAAATCTCCTCAGCAAGGTAGCCCTGATACCCCCCCTGCGTGAGCGGTAGCATCATCGGTATCGACTGCGGCGCTTCGGATTGGCGACCGGCGCCGGCAAGAACAATCGAGGCCGATGCCACTACCGCAGGAACCCTGGAAGCCGGAACTTCCGGCTGCCCCAGGCTTCCAAACAGGATGTGCACCTCGACGCATTTCGTGCGTTGATCCACACACGCACTCCCGGAACGGCCATGAACATCCCCAAGCACCCCGGCAAGCTCATCCTCGGCATACTGGCGGCCAGCCTGCTGGCTACGGCGGCATGCGCGCAAACCGCCGGCAAGCCGCTGAACCTCAAGCTGCCCGCCCGCAACGACCTGCCGCCCAGCGACCTCCCCGCCAGCAGCGCCAGCACGTCGAAACCCGCCAAGGACGCCCCCGGCGTCTACTACGGCGACACCAGCGGCCGCATGGGCAACACCGAAGTCGCCGCCGACGACCGACCGCACTGCGACGACGCCACCTACAACCAGCCCCAGGTCCACGGCAGCGTCGGCATGGGCGTAGTCAGCGGCAACCGCATCGGCACCGGCACCTACCAGGGCGGCACTGTCAACCTCAGCCAGGCCTTCGGCAGCTGCGACCATCCCAGCGGCGGCATGAGCATTTCCATCGGCGGGACTACGGGGCGCTTTCACGGGCGTTGAAGGGTTTCAGGCAGTCAGTATTTTCGCCATGAACTCCAAACTAACGAAAAGCAGCCTGATTCTGGCAGACATGGTTTTTTGTGTCGGCCGGCCGCCTCTTTGTCACAGGCAAGCAACTCTTAACAGCAGCCGGCTCGTTCCTCCGTCTTGCTTTATGCACACGCGCCGATTTTCGGGTTAATAGCAACCCGTGGACTTACGCCCCGGCCTTGGCGGATGCCCAGACACCCAAGATATCAATCAGGCCTTATTGTGCCTTTGTGGTCATTTTGCTCAATTGATGACACGCTCTAGTGCGATGTGGCCGAATGGGTTGCCAATGGTTGCGCCGCTATAGATCACTACGATGGCAAGGCCGAGTGGATCAATTGCACTCAGCGGGACTCCCGCCAACATAGGTACATGTATTCGACCCGCTTTTTAGCCCTATTGGATCGGATTCCAGATACCGCCCGATGCTCTTTCATTGTAGATCCGAAAACTATTGATCCATAGCCTCATTTCCATGTCTTGGTGCCGGCCCGGGAAGCCCAAGCTCAACCCGCCCACCTGATCCAATGCCACCACACGACCACAGAGACCATTATTAACGCGTCGCATCAATTTCGGGATGAGTGGATTTAATACAGATAGTGGCAAAAGCGATTATCTAAAAAGCCTCGAACAATCGCTCAAAAATCCATCTCAAAGGAAGTGAAGTATGATTTTCCTGCAGGCAGTTCCAGAATGCTTTTTGACACATATCTCTGAAAGCACAAAGCCACATCGCCTGCTCCATCTCGCCAAGTCTTTACAACCCTGCCGGAAGCACTCACTTTAGCTACGACAACAATCGGCACCTGACTCTTCCCACTCTTTCCAGACAAACAATCCGAAAGCGCTCTTTCGACTATAATCCCTTGGGCCTTTGCCAGTTTCGCCGCATCCTTGGTGGAAAGTTTTTGCTCATGGGCGTCAGCCAATTCCTTCGCATCCTTGAAAGACATTACCTCCGACGGAATGGCGCCACTTGCCATCAAAAAAAAGCCAATAGTCAACCACATACTCATCCCTCATCCAAAGAAACGACGCAGCTCATCAAAGGTTATTTGCTCAACGCCAGGGCCAAGCATATTATGAAGAGCAGCGGCAGAAGCGGCCCAATCGGATCGAAAATCCAAAGAAGCCTAACATACATCGCATCCTTCGATGACATTAGGCCGGAGAACTCTTTTTTCAGTCGAATGACGAATGAGTACCCAGGCGTCAGGATGCCAGGATGCCCCAGAGACTCATAGAGATCTGGATAGTTCTTTCTTAAGTTAAGAACCACCTTGATCCGGAGAACGACAATGCAAATTCCAAGGACGCAAAGTATGTTCCAAAGAGTCGACACTGTTTTCTCAGTGATCATTTGGTCGCAGCGAAAAATATGTAGTGGATGTAATGGTGGAAATTCCGGATGCAGCGGTGGAGCCAAACGCTATTCCCCCGGAAAATCCCCACCCCCAATCCGAGTAACCCTTCCCCAAACGTGTAGCACTATAGGATGGCCCGGCGCCGATTAGAAGCTGTGCCCCCATGCTGGAGAACTGCCCGGATAGTGCCGTTGGATCAAAATAATCCAAGCCATCATCCATATCAAACGTTGATCCTGAAAATCCGAGCCCAGGGCTGATGCCGCCGTCAGCACCTTTGACATGCCCATCCACGTATACTCCACAATCTGTGCCAGGGATTCTTGCCGTGGCATGAAAGCTCATGTACGTAAACCCGAATCCGTAAGCAATAGGGGAGCTTGCCCCAAACATGGAGACATGCCATTTGGTTGTTCCAAATGGATCAATGTTGCTTACAGGACTTCCATCCACATAGGAATATGTATTCAGGCTACCTTTCAATCCAGCCGGATCTGGCTCCAGGTACCGCCCGATACTCTCGTCGTAAGTTCGAAAGCCATTGATCCACAAGCCGGTTTCCACGTCCTGGTACTGGCCAGGGAACCCCAGGCTCAACCCACCGATGTGATCCAGCACGACCGTGCGGCCATAGGGACCATTGTTGGCGCGCCAGGCCATTTCCTGCGAGGCTCCAGTCACGACTTCCGGACGACCCAGGTGATCGTTGTGCACAAAGTAGGTGGTGCCGTTATCTCGCACGACCCCAACCAGTTCCGGGCCTGCCCAAATGTAGCTCTTCCAGCCGGCCGGCCCGTGTTCTGCGGCCAGTTGGTCGCCCACGTAGATGTACTGGGTCTGCCCACCGGTGCCACCTTTGGCTACGCGTTGATCCTGAGCGTTGTATAGCAGCCCATTGACCGTCGTGCTGGTTGTCACCGTATCGAGCCGGTTGAACGCGTTGTAGGTGTAGTTCTGCGTAATACCGGGTTGCTCTTGCGCCACCGTGCGATTGCCGCGTGCATCGTACTGGTAGGCCGTATGGGTACCGGCCTGTGTGGTGTAGCTCGAAACTCGGTTGCTCGCCGGTTCGATCACGTAGTCTGTTTGCCCGCTGGGAGAAGTAAAGCGGTTGTGGTTGCCGTTGGCATCAAACGACCAAACCAGATGGCTCTGGGTGTCCTGCCACAGCCGACCGCCAGTGTCGTAGGCATAGGCACGATTCTGCGTGGCATCGATGCCGTTGGTGATCGCGGTGATCTCGTCACCCTGGTTGTAGCTGTAGCCTAGGTTTTGCCGGACCGTGGCTCCATTGCTGGCACCAAGGTGAGTAAGCCTCCCATCCTGATCGAAGCTTGCGCTGTGCTTCAGGCCGTTGCCATAGGTCCATTCCGTTGCTGCGCCGAAAGGCTGGTAATGGAAGCCGGTGGCGATATTGGTGGTCACGCCGCCCATGGTGGACGTCACGGCCGCCAGCTTGCCATGGTCATACGCGTAGCCGACTGCGACGCCGCTGGGATAGCTGATACCGGTCGGACGCCCTTGGTTGTCGTAGGTGTAACCGGTAGTGTTGACCGTGTTCTGCATCGCATCCTGGCGCGAAGCTACGTATGCATAGATGTTTTTACGCAAGGAGCTTATGAGGTTCACACAAGGACAACTCGTTCAGCGTCGAATGTAGGCAAGGACTAGAAGTAAGGCGACAGCTAAGCCAAACGATCCAAACATGTAGGCAAACATCCTGATCAAGTAAGTCTTCAATGTCCGCCTATGTGCTACAAGCTTTGCCTTGAGAGTCTGTGCGAGTTCGGGCACTTCACCCAAAAGTAAGTCCGGGTTAAGTACAAATGCAATTACGCGCCTCCTATCCCTCCAAAAGAGCCACTTACGGCCATGCGCGCGGTATTCACTCTGGATACGTCGAACGATGGCGAAGGTTCTGTAGTTGTAATACAGGCCAGCGAAGATACCTATTGGGATCGGAAGCCCCGCCAAACCAATGACAATGTAAAACGGGAACTCCATCGACGTTATGGCATTCACAATGAAAAACTCCCAGCCGCAGTCCAACTAGCGCCAGCGTGGCCCTCACCAGGGAGTGGCCCGCTAAGCTTCAAACCCGCGCCGATAAATACATTGTGAGTACGGTTGCACTGATCCAGCGGATTGCCTACGTCATAGCCAAAGACAGCACCGCCGCCACCACTGCCTCCGACCACGGGCGACCAACCGTTGAGCGTGCTCACATTATTAGTGGGCGAGTATGTCAGGAGTGCGCCTGCCGAAGCTCCCGTGCCTGTAGACGCCACGGTGAAAGGTGTAATCGAGAATATCCCTCCAATCCTCCACTGAGAAAGATCGCTCAGTGCATTTGCATTCCAGCTAATGGAAAGCTGTGCAGAGATATTGAACGTTGCAGATAGCTGTGCAGTTGCCGCCCCACCAATTGCGAACGTTCCAAGTCCTAGCGGATCGACGTTGCTTATGGGATTCCCCAATACATAGGCATAAGTGTTCGGTCCGCCCGCCAATCCAATTGGATCGGACTCCAGATACCGTCCGATACTTTCATCGTACGTCCGGAAGCCATTGATCCACAGCCCGGTCTCCACGTCCTGATACTGACCGGGGAAACCCAAGTTCAGTCCTTCAATGGCGTTTTGGACCACCGTGCGGCCATAGGGACCATTGCTCGCGCGCCACACCACTTCCTGCGAAGCACCGGTCACAACTTCCGGGCGGCCTAAATGGTCGTTGTGCACGAAGTAGGTGGCACCGTTATCTCGCACCACGCCAAGCAGTTCCGTGCCTGCCCAGATGTAGCTCTTCCAGCCAGTCGGTCCATATTCCGTTGCCAGTTGATCGCCCACGTAGATGTAGCGAGTCTGGCTGCCACCGGCAATCTTGCCTACGCGCTGGTCCTGCGCGTTGTACAGCAACGAGGTAGTCGTAGTGCCGGCATAGACCCGAATGAGCCGGTTGAACGCATCATAGGCATAGCTCTGCGTGATGCCGGGCTGATCCTGCGCTACCTTGCGGTTACCGCGTGCGTCGTATTGATAGTCCGTGCGGGCGCCAGCCAGTGTCGTATAGCTCGACACCCGATTGCTCGACGGCTCGATCACGTAGTCCGCCTGCACGCCGCTAGCGGTATAACGGCTGCGGTTGCCGTTGGCATCCAGGGTCCAGGTCAAGCCGTTGCGGGTGTCCTTCTCCAGCCGCCCCGCCGCATCGTAGGCATACACGCGATTCTGCGTGCCATCGATGCCGTTGGTGATGGCCGTGATCTCGTCACCGAAGTTGTAGTCGTAGCTCAGATTCTGACGAACCGTAGACGCATTGCTGGCACCGAGACCAGTGAGCCGGCCGTCCTGGTCGAAACTCGCAGTGTGCTTCAGGCCGTTGCCGTAGGTCCATTCCATGGCTGCACCGAAAGGCTGATAGTGGAAACCATTGGCGATTGTGGTTGTGACGCCGCCACGCGTGGAGGTCACCGCCGCCAGCTTGCCGTGGTCATACGCATAGCCGACGGCGACACCGCTGGGATAGCTGATGCCAGTCGGACGGCCCAGATCGTCATAGGTGTAGCCAGTGGTATTGATCGTGCTTTGCATCGCGTCCTGACGCGTCGCCAGCCAACCTTCCGGCGTGTAGGCGAAGGTCGACCAACTGTGCGTGGTCACGCTGTCACTTCCAGCCATGCGGCACAGCCGGCCTTTGCCGTTGGTGCACGTGTCATAGCTGTAGATACGGGTCTCCTGGCCGTTGCCCACGGACGTGGGCCGGCCCAGGGCATCGTAGGCATAGGCCAGCGCACTGCCGTCGTTGCGGGTCATCCCGGTGAGCTGGCCGCT
>NZ_LMSL01000030.1 GCF_001428405.1 Frateuria sp. Soil773 | reverse complement strand
CTTCGCCTGCCCCGGCCAGCTCACCGTCCATGCCGGCAGGAAGTCCTTCGTCGGGCCTGCGCACCTTGATCTGCGCCCTCCCGCCTTTCCAGACAGTAATTTTTGCCTGGAGTGCTTTCTCAAGGCAGCCAAGGCGGGCGGGTCGCTGGTGCCGGTATGAAAGAAAGCGGAATGCTGTACATGCTGCTGGACGGTGCCGTGCTCTCCGGCAACCCTATCCTGGCTTCGGTCACGGTCCAGGGACACGCAAAAGCTCTTTATGCCGATCTTGGAAGGGAGGCGGCAGCCATTGGCCCCTGGCTGATACCACTACAGGGGGAGGCTTTGGAGTGGCTCAAGCACTTGCAAGCGGATGAAACTGTTTCCCACGCAGTCAGTGTGCTCACCGTGCCCGGCGACATCGGCGTCAAATTCGACGTGGAGCGGCATCTACACGTACTCCGCCATGTTCATACGAGACAAGAAGGTAGGCAGCGCTATTTTTTTCGTTATGCCGACACGCGCGCGCTGAGCCGGGTTTGGCAGGTGCTGACCGCTGTGCAGCAGGTTGCATTGCTCGGTCCCGTGCAGATCTGGCAATGGCATGCACAGGGCGAACAACCATCTGTGCTGACTGCTCCGCCCCACAAGGGTGCATCGTTGGCGTCATTGCCATTGCGACTGGACCCGCAGCAATTCAAGCAAGTGCTGGATGCGACGCGTGCCGATGAACTGCTGGCCTCGACGCACGAGTGGTTTCCCGATTACATCGCAAGAGTTCCGATGCCACTGCAGCGTGAACGAGCACGGCACGCCCAGGCTTGGCTTCGCGCCCAGGGAGTGGTCGACGCCGCCATCGAACTAGCCGTGGCCGCCATTGTGATTGGGCAAGGCCAACAGGTGCTTCATGGCTCGTCGTTCACCGCCATCGTAGAACGTGCGGTCGCCGATCATGATCCCAGTGCCGTTCTCGATTGGCATGCCGGAGATGTGGCTGCGGCAGCGCCGGAGACAAGGAGCGTGAAATGAATGACATTGCGTTTGGCAGACCCACGCCCTGGACTTCCGTGATCGCCCTGTTCTCTGTGAACTGCATCTATCAGCCGGCTGCCGTGGCGATTCTTTATTTTGCTGGAATCATCTGGGAATGCCTGGAGGGGCGGCTACGGAGTCTTGGCCGCTCCTGTTGTCGGTGCGGTCGCATTGGCAGCGACTCTGGGGCCGGGATGGAGGGCGCTTTTGTCGTCTGCCGGGATTGGGCTGGATCAGAAGGCACGCCTGATGGCACGGATCAACCTGGCTTGACGTCCCCGCTGCCCTTTATTCTGCTCGGATTGGTCATGTGCTAGTTGCATGCCCCCAGGCGACCGCCGAACCGGGCCATGGGTCTCTCCGGAGTTAGAGCCGCGTGGATTTCAAACGAAGTGAAAACCAGAGAAGCGCAGTGAGGAAACGAACCGGGACCGTGCCGATGATAGCTGCCATGGTGATGGCGTTGCTGCTGTCCGCCTGCGGCAGACCCTACGATCCGTCGGAGCACGCTCAGCCTGCGCCGGATGCCACGATTGGCGTGGGACTGACCGGCATCGATCATCTGGCGGATCACGTCAGCATCCAGAATTTCTGGGTCGATGGCGTCAACGGGGCGCAGGCCGGTAAGGGAGGAAGCACTGTTTGCTGTGTGGTGATTCCCCTTAAATGGAGGCCTGGGTTGAAGGCGGTGGTGCGCTGGAACGTCACCAACTGGCGCGACTGCAAATGGGAAAGCCGCGAGCGGCGCGTCCCCGTGGAACGTTATGCCAAGCCAGGCCAGGTCTGGGTGCATTTCCTCGCGAACGGTTCGGTGCGGGTCATTTCTTCGGATGAAGGGCCACGTAGCCCTACCTATCCCGGACCGCCCGATGTCATCCCCGACAAGGAGCCCTGGAAGACCATTGGCTGGTCGCCGCATTGCGACAAGTTTCCGCATGTCGATGCGCCGGAAGTGAAGGAGTCACTGCCATGAGTCAAAGCATTGCTGTTCACCGCGCCGGCCCCACGCTGGGGATCAAAGGTGCGCTGCGAAGCGTGGTCTGGTTGGTGGTTGTCGGTATGGCGCTACTGCTGTCCGCCTGCGGCAGACCCTACGACCCGTCGGAACACGCTCAGCCTGCGCCGGATGCCACGATTGGCGTGGGACTGACCGGGATCGATCATCTGGCTGATTACCTCAGCGTCCAGGACTTTTCCGTCAACGGCGTGGATGGCGCGCAGGCCGGTAAGGGAGGACGCACTGTTTGCTGTATGGTGATTCCCCTTAAGTGGAGGCCTGGGTTGAAGGCGGTGGTGCGCTGGAACGTCACCAACTGGCGCGACTGCCATGGCGAGGACTTCGAGCGCACGGTGACCGTGGAGCCTTATGCCAAACCGGGGCAGGTCTGGGTGCATTTCCTTGCGAACGGTTCAGTGCGGGTCATTTCGTCGATCGTGGGACCAGGGAACCCGGCATATCCTGGGCCTCACGATGCCATTCCCCCGAAGGAGCCTTGGTACGCCTACCCGATCGAAACGACGTGTAAGCAGCACGATGACAAAGTCAGGGCGAAGGAGCGCCAGCCATGAGCCAGAGTATTGCCGTTCACCCTGCTGGCCCCACGCCGGGAATCAGACCGGTGTTGCCGACCGTGATCCCACGCACCGAGCAGTGCGAAGTCACCCTGCAGATCGGTGTGTTCTTCGATGGCACCGGCAATAACCAGGAATGGAACGAGGCCGACAGTTGTTCGATCGGATTGGGCGACCGCACCCAGCGCGAGTGTCGCAAGGACAGCAATGTAGCACGCTTATTTCGTGCATATAAGGATGATCCGTCAAACGGCTACTACCCCATGTATATCCATGGCGTCGGCACACCTTGCCACTGGATCGGCGAAGTGCCGGCTGCCGGGGGCGGCATGGGCTTCGGTCAGGGCGGCGACGGCCGCATCAATTTCGGCCTGCTACATGTGCTCAATTCGATTCATCGCGCGATTGCCGACAATACGCCAGCGATTGAACCTACGACCGCGATGGCTCTGTGCCGCAACGGCCCGCGCGTAGAGCATTGGACCATCGACACCCTGGCGCCGACTGGTTATGGGCTGGCCCCCATCCCCACGCCGACCTCGCTGCCCTACAAGACGTTGACACCGCTGGCCAAGCCCGAGGATTTCAATGCGCTCAAGCCGATCGGCATGGAAGGGCTTGGCGGACTGCTGTGCGACAACCACGGCAACCGCCCGCAGGCGCAGGCGTTCCTGCGTCGCGAGGCGGCTCGGATCGCCGACCTGATCAAGGCGACCGGGAAACCGAAGATCGTGGAGATATTCATCGACGTGTTCGGTTTCTCGCGTGGCGCGGCGCAGGCGCGCGTGTTCTGCAACTGGCTCGGCGACTTCATGCAGGGCGATTTGTTGTGCGGCGTGCCGGCCAAGATTCGCTTCCTGGGCATTTTCGACACGGTGGCTTCGGTAGGGCCGCCAAGCCGTGCGGCACCTTTCGATCTTACCAATGGTCACTACGCCTGGGGGCGCACGTACTACCTGCGCGTGCCGGCTGCCGTGAAGAACTGCGTGCACTATGTGGCGATGCACGAGAATCGCGCTTCGTTTCCCTCGGACAAGGTACGCTTGCCCGATGGCTCGCTGCCCGCCAATTGCAGGCAGTTCATGCTGCCGGGCATGCATTCGGATGTTGGCGGCGGCTACGAGCCTACCCAGCAGGGGCGAGGGTTGCGGGGCGACGACAGCGAAAAGCTGTCGCAGATGCCCTTGGAGATGATGTATCAGGCCGCACAGGCGGCCAAGGTGCCGGTATACAAGGCGCTGGCGACTGAGCGTCACGGCAACCAGACCTACGACCCGTTCGCCGTCGACCCAGGCTTGCGCAAGGCCTTTACCGACTTCATGCAAGTCATGCCGGTCAGTGGTACCCAGGCCGAATGGCTGCTGCCCTATCTGGCCTGGCGCTACCAGGTGCGCACGGTCTACGACAAGTTGTCGTGGTTTCAGCGGGCCGGCACCACCGATCGTTCGGACCTCATCGGGGCCAACGGCACGTTGCTGGCGGATATTGCCGCCATCCACGCCACCGACACGGCGTGGAAATCGGCAGCCTACACCGTACTGCACCAGTTCCCGCTCGTGCGCGAGGTGATAGGCGATCAGGCTGGCAAAGTGCGCAAACTCGCTCCGGAAGCGCGCACGCTACTTTCCATCCTGCAGGCGCAGGCCATTCTAGGAACGCCGGAAAACCCGGAGCAGTTGACGCCACAGGCGGTATTGTTCGCCAACTACGCGCATGATTCGTATGCGGGCTTCCGTCCATTCGATACCAAATTCGCATTCACGAGTTGCCAGGACTGGATCCCGGGTTCGTGGGAGCCGGAGGGCTACCTTCGCTACCGCCGCTACTACATCGGAAACGACAGCCCCCAGGTTTCCGCCCTTCAATTGCCTCCACCCCCGCCTCCTTCCGAACAAGAGCTGTATCAGCAACAGATGCAGAACTACATCAACATGCATGGCATCGATTTCTCGAGCCTGCATTGACCGAAGTGCCCTGCTGAAAACGGCAAGCCAGCCTCGGGCGACGAGCCAGCTCAATCTGGGCCACCTGATCCACCAGGCCGACAACTACCGCGGCAGCTTCCGCGGGCAGGGCTTCGAG
>NZ_LMSL01000029.1 GCF_001428405.1 Frateuria sp. Soil773 | reverse complement strand
GCAGGTGTTGACGGACCGAAAGATGGATGTAGAATGGGCGGCTCACCCGGGACGAAAGGTCTTGGGGCGGTTCGAGAAACGGATCGCAAGTGACTGATCTTTGACAGTATGCGCAGGTGACTTGTGTGGACGCCTTGCAGTGGACGGAATGCCTGTCCAAGAAATGCAAGGGTCCAACGCAAACAAGTCAGCAATGACGTTTTACGTTGGGACAACCCTTCAGAAAGATAGATCGGTTTCGGCCGGTCGAAAACTTAAGTGAAGAGTTTGATCCTGGCTCAGATTGAACGCTGGCGGCATGCCTAACACATGCAAGTCGAACGGCAGCACAGGGGAGCTTGCTCCCTGGGTGGCGAGTGGCGGACGGGTGAGTAATGCATCGGGACCTGCCCAGACGTGGGGGATAACGTAGGGAAACTTACGCTAATACCGCATACGTCCTACGGGAGAAAGCGGGGGATCTTCGGACCTCGCGCGGTTGGATGGACCGATGTTCGATTAGCTAGTTGGCGGGGTAATGGCCCACCAAGGCGACGATCGATAGCTGGTCTGAGAGGATGATCAGCCACACTGGGACTGAGACACGGCCCAGACTCCTACGGGAGGCAGCAGTGGGGAATATTGGACAATGGGCGCAAGCCTGATCCAGCAATGCCGCGTGTGTGAAGAAGGCCTTCGGGTTGTAAAGCACTTTTATCAGGAACGAAACACTGTCGGTTAATACCCGGCGGGACTGACGGTACCTGAGGAATAAGCACCGGCTAACTTCGTGCCAGCAGCCGCGGTAATACGAAGGGTGCAAGCGTTAATCGGAATTACTGGGCGTAAAGCGTGCGTAGGCGGTTGTTTAAGTCTGCTGTGAAATCCCCGGGCTCAACCTGGGAATGGCAGTGGATACTGGACAGCTAGAGTGTGTCAGAGGATGGTGGAATTCCCGGTGTAGCGGTGAAATGCGTAGAGATCGGGAGGAACATCAGTGGCGAAGGCGGCCATCTGGGACAACACTGACGCTGAGGCACGAAAGCGTGGGGAGCAAACAGGATTAGATACCCTGGTAGTCCACGCCCTAAACGATGCGAACTGGATGTTGGTCTCAACTCGGAGATCAGTGTCGAAGCTAACGCGTTAAGTTCGCCGCCTGGGGAGTACGGTCGCAAGACTGAAACTCAAAGGAATTGACGGGGGCCCGCACAAGCGGTGGAGTATGTGGTTTAATTCGATGCAACGCGAAGAACCTTACCTGGCCTTGACATGTCCGGAATCCTGCAGAGATGCGGGAGTGCCTTCGGGAATCGGAACACAGGTGCTGCATGGCTGTCGTCAGCTCGTGTCGTGAGATGTTGGGTTAAGTCCCGCAACGAGCGCAACCCTTGTCCTTAGTTGCCAGCACGTAAAGGTGGGAACTCTAAGGAGACTGCCGGTGACAAACCGGAGGAAGGTGGGGATGACGTCAAGTCATCATGGCCCTTACGGCCAGGGCTACACACGTACTACAATGGTCGGTACAGAGGGTTGCAATACCGCGAGGTGGAGCCAATCCCAGAAAGCCGATCCCAGTCCGGATCGGAGTCTGCAACTCGACTCCGTGAAGTCGGAATCGCTAGTAATCGCGGATCAGCTATGCCGCGGTGAATACGTTCCCGGGCCTTGTACACACCGCCCGTCACACCATGGGAGTGAGTTGCTCCAGAAGCCGTTAGTCTAACCGCAAGGGGGACGACGACCACGGAGTGGTTCATGACTGGGGTGAAGTCGTAACAAGGTAGCCGTATCGGAAGGTGCGGCTGGATCACCTCCTTTCGAGCAAGGCAGCATTCGCTGCTGCAAGACGTCCACACAAGACACCTGCACATCCACGCGCCAAGGGCGCGTTTGGTCGTTAGACCGGAAGCTTTATGGGTCTGTAGCTCAGGTGGTTAGAGCGCACCCCTGATAAGGGTGAGGCCGGTGGTTCGAGTCCTCCCAGACCCACCACCGGTTGTTCGATGCCGACGCTTTGTTCCCGGGGCCATAGCTCAGCTGGGAGAGCACCTGCTTTGCAAGCAGGGGGTCGTCGGTTCGATCCCGACTGGCTCCACCAGCGACTGGATGTGTAGCGCATACAAAGATTAGTGAAGCCATCCGGCGTTGAGGCCGGCGTGGTGTTCTTTGAAAACGTAAACGAGTGACAAGCGTTTTGGTTCGAAACCGAACCGAGATGTGTCGTTGAGGCAAATAAGCGACGCGTTGTTTGGCGAATCCCAAGGTTCCTGAGGAGGAACGGGAGTAGCCCCGAGGCGACTTGGGGTTATATGGTCAAGCGACTAAGCGTATACGGTGGATGCCTTGGCAGTCAGAGGCGATGAAGGACGTGGCAGCCTGCGAAAAGTGTCGGGGAGCTGGCAACAAGCTTTGATCCGGCAATGTCCGAATGGGGAAACCCACCTCGCAAGAGGTATCGTGCGGTGAATACATAGCCGTACGAAGCGAACCCGGGGAACTGAAATATCTAAGTACCCGGAGGAAAAGAAATCAACCGAGATTCCCTCAGTAGCGACGAGCGAACGGGGACTAGCCCAAAAGCACACAATGTTCTAGCCAAACGGTCTGGAAAGGCCGGCCACAGAGGGTGATAGCCCCGTCGGCGAAAGGGCATCGTGTGTGAAATTGAGTAGGGCGGGGCACGAGAAACCCTGTCTGAACATGGGGGGACCATCCTCCAAGGCTAAATACTACTGACTGACCGATAGCGAACTAGTACCGTGAGGGAAAGGCGAAAAGAACCCCGGAGAGGGGAGTGAAATAGACCCTGAAACCGTATACGTACAAGCAGTGGAAGCCCGCAAGGGTGACTGCGTACCTTTTGTATAATGGGTCAGCGACTTACTGTCAGTGGCGAGCTTAACCGTCTAGGGGAGGCGAAGGGAAACCGAGTCTGAATAGGGCGCATAGTCTCTGGCAGTAGACCCGAAACCGAGTGATCTATCCTTGGCCAGGTTGAAGGTGCGGTAACACGCACTGGAGGACCGAACCCACATCTGTTGCAATAGATGGGGATGAGCTGAGGATAGGAGTGAAAGGCTAAACAAACTCGGAGATAGCTGGTTCTCCTCGAAAGCTATTTAGGTAGCGCCTCGGACGAATCTTCCTGGGGGTAGAGCACTGTTATGGCTAGCGGG
>NZ_LMSL01000028.1 GCF_001428405.1 Frateuria sp. Soil773 | reverse complement strand
GGCCGGCGACTGCGGACGGATGATGCCACGTCAGGAGGGGAGGAACGGACAGGCAACCCACCTTCTACCGGACGTATGCTCGCTTGAGGAGAACGCGGTATGGCCACCGCTGGCGAGATACCGCGGCGACGCGGACGCGTCACTGGGCGTTGATGCCGCCTCGAGCCCGAGAGGCCCCATGCGCGGGAAGCCAAGGGATAGGCGGCGCCGAGAGCGCCGGACGTTGCCGTCGCCCCAAAAACAAAACCCCCACCGGAACGGTGAGGGTTTTGAGGAAGAAGCCCCTGGCGGTGACCTACTCTTGCATGGCAAAGCCACACTACCATCGGCGCAGCTGCGTTTCACTTCCGAGTTCGGGATGGGATCGGGTGGGACCACAGCGCTATGGCCGCCAGGGAAGGGGTGGGGACAGCGCTAGACAGCGCCGGTCCCTCAAAGGGGTAAACGAGTGACAAGCATTTCGGTGAAAAACCAACCCGGGATGCGACGTCGAGACTTATCGTCCAGCGAAGCGTCTTGGGGTTATATGGTCAAGCCGCACGGCTCATTAGTATCAGTTAGCTCAACGCATTGCTGCGCTTCCACACCTGACCTATCAACCACCTGGTCTTGATGGTGCCTTAAGGAGAGTCGAGCTCTCGGGAGATCTCATCTTGGGGCGTGCTTCCCGCTTAGATGCTTTCAGCGGTTATCACTTCCGTTCGTAGCTACCGGGCAATGCCTCTGGCGAGACAACCCGAACACCAGCGGAACGTCCACTCCGGTCCTCTCGTACTAGGAGCAGCCCCCCTCAAATCTCCAACGCCCACGACAGATAGGGACCGAACTGTCTCACGACGTTCTGAACCCAGCTCGCGTACCACTTTAAATGGCGAACAGCCATACCCTTGGGACCGGCTACAGCCCCAGGATGTGATGAGCCGACATCGAGGTGCCAAACACCGCCGTCGATATGAACTCTTGGGCGGTATCAGCCTGTTATCCCCGGAGTACCTTTTATCCGTTGAGCGATGGCCCTTCCATACAGAACCACCGGATCACTAAGACCTACTTTCGTACCTGCTTGATCCGTCGATCTCGCAGTCAAGCACGCTTATGCCTTTGCACACAGTGCGCGATGTCCGACCGCGCTGAGCGTACCTTCGTGCTCCTCCGTTACTCTTTGGGAGGAGACCGCCCCAGTCAAACTACCCACCATACACGGTCCCTGACCCGGATTACGGGCCTAGGTTAGAACGTCAAGCACTTCAGGGTGGTATTTCAAGGATGGCTCCACCAAGACTGGCGTCCTGGTTTCATAGCCTCCCACCTATCCTACACAGAAGAACTCAACGTTCAGTGTAAAGCTATAGTAAAGGTTCACGGGGTCTTTCCGTCTTGCCGCGGGAACGCTGCATCTTCACAGCGATTTCAATTTCACTGAGTCTCGGGTGGAGACAGCGCCGCTGTCGTTACGCCATTCGTGCAGGTCGGAACTTACCCGACAAGGAATTTCGCTACCTTAGGACCGTTATAGTTACGGCCGCCGTTTACTGGGGCTTCGATCAAGAGCTTCGCCTTGCGGCTGACCCCATCAATTAACCTTCCAGCACCGGGCAGGCGTCACACCCTATACGTCCACTTTCGTGTTTGCAGAGTGCTGTGTTTTTGATAAACAGTCGCAGCGGCCAGGTTACTGCGACCCTTCTCAGCTCAGTCACGCACGTGACCACCAAAAAGGGCGCACCTTCTCCCGAAGTTACGGTGCCATTTTGCCTAGTTCCTTCACCCGAGTTCTCTCAAGCGCCTTGGGATTCTCACCCTGCCTACCAGTGTCGGTTTACGGTACGGTTTTTCTCAAGCTGAAGCTTAGTGGCTTTTCCTGGAAGCGTAGTATCAGTCACTTCGTCCAAATAGGACTCGTCTCGGTGCTCGGCATAAAGGATCCCGGATTTGCCAAAGATCCATGCCTACCGCCTTTCCCCGGGACAACCAACGCCCGGTAGACCTAACTTTCTCCGTCCCCACATCGCACTTGAGAAAAGTGCTGGAATATTAACCAGCTTCCCATCGACTACGCATTTCTGCCTCGCCTTAGGGGCCGACTCACCCTGCGCCGATGAACGTTGCGCGAGGAAACCTTGGGCTTTCGGCGTGCGGGCTTTTCACCCGCATTATCGTTACTCATGTCAGCATTCGCACTTCCGATACCTCCAGCAGACCTTACGATCCACCTTCGCAGGCGTACGGAACGCTCCTCTACCGCGCACATTGCTGTGCACCCCGAGCTTCGGTGTAGTGCTTAGCCCCGTTAAATCTTCCGCGCAGACCGACTCGACCAGTGAGCTATTACGCTTTCTTTAAAGGGTGGCTGCTTCTAAGCCAACCTCCTGGCTGTCTATGCCTTTCCACATCGTTTTCCACTTAGCACTAACTTTGGGACCTTAGCTGCGGGTCTGGGTTGTTTCCCTTTTCACGACGGACGTTAGCACCCGCCGTGTGTCTCCCGGATAGTCTGTCCTGGTATTCGGAGTTTGCCATGGTTTGCTAAGTCGCGATG
>NZ_LMSL01000027.1 GCF_001428405.1 Frateuria sp. Soil773 | reverse complement strand
ACGCCACGCCGTGCTCGCCGAACGCCACCGCGTCCTCGCTGCCGTCGGTCGCGCCGTCGGCCTTGAAGAAGCGCGTGGCGTCGCCGACCGAGGCGTTGAGCTGGTCCACGTTCACCGCGTCGGTGCCTGCGGTGCCCGCCGCCACGTTGGTGATCTGGCGCTCCGCGCCCACGTCGCCCACCGACACGGTGTTGTCGCGGTCGGCCACCGAGTTGGCGCCCAGCGCCACCGCGCCGTTCGCCACCGACCACGCATTGGCGCCCAGCGCCGTGCTGTCGTCGCCCAGCACCCAGCTACCCGAGCCCAGGGCCACCGCATTGGCGCTCTCCAGGCCAAACGCCGCGAAACCCACCTCGGCGCCGGCGCCGATCGCGATGCTGGCTGCACCGGCCGCCGACGACTGCGCTCCCAGCGCAAGGCTGCCGTCGCTGTACGCGCTGCTCTGGTAGCCGATCGCGGTGGACAACTGGCCCGCCGCATAGCTCTGCGTGCCCAGCGCCACCGCGCCGGCGCCATCGGCCTCGGACAGGAAGCCGCCGGCCAGCGTCTGTTCGCCCATCGCGAAGGCCGCCGTGCCCACCGCCGTGCTGTAGTCGCCTTCCGCCTGCGCGCTGGCGCCCAGCGCCATCGCGTCCAGGCCGGACGCCGTCGCCGGGCCGACCGCGTCGCCGGTCGCGGTGTAGGTGATCAGCGGATCGCCGTTCTCGTCCACCGCCTGGCCGCCCACCGCCACCGCGCCGTTCGCGTTGGCCTGCGCGCCGGCGCCGTAGGCCGCCGCGTTCATGCCGTTGGCCGTGCTGCCGTAGCCGCTCGCGGTGGCGTAGTCGCCGTTGGTGACCGCGCCGCTGCCGAGCGCCGAAGCGCCCACGCCGAGGGCGTTCGCGCCGGCGCCGACCGCCGTGCCGTTGTCGCTGCCGGCGAAGCTGTTGTAGCCGTTCGCCACGCTTTCGACGCCATCGGCGATGGCATTGGCGCCGTTCGCCGTGCTGCCTTCGCCGAACGCCGCGCTGCCGGCGCCGGTGGCGGTGCTGTCGGTCGCATCGGCGACCGCGCCCGAACCCGATGCCGTGCCGCGCTCGCCGTTGGCCTGCGCGTTGGCGCCCACCGCCGTGCTGTCGGCCATGTTCGCGCCGGACAGCGCGCCTACCGCCGTGGCGTTCGTGTCCGCGGCATAGCTGCCGCTGCCGATCGCCGAGGCGAAGTCCGCATCGGCCACCGCCGCCGCGCCCACCGCGGTGCTCTGGGTGCCCCACGCTTCGGACTGCGCGCCGAGCGCGCTGGCGCCCAGCTCGGCCGCGATCGAGCTTTCGCCCACCGCCGTGCTGCTCACCTGGTCGGCGTAGCTGTTCCAGCCCAGCGCGGTCGCGTAGTCGTTCATCGCCCATGCGCCGGCGCCCAGCGCGGTCGCGCCGAGGCCCGCCGCCTGCGCGGTGATGAGGCCGCCGTAGGTGCTTCCGCCGATCGCCACGCTCTCGTCGCCGAGGGCCTGGCTGCTCTCGCCGACCGCTACGCTGCCCTCGCCGGCGGCGACCGAGGAATAGCCGTTCGCCACCGAGTAGTTGCCCAGCGCGTTCGCCACCGGGCCGGTCGCCACCGACAGGTCGCCCATGGCCGCCGCGCCCAGGCCGAACGCCGAGGCGCCCACGCCCGCGGCCTGCGCGCTGGCGCCCACCGCGGTGCCGCCCATGCCGGCGCTGGTCGCCGCGGTGGTGACCGGGTCGCCGTTCGCGTCGTTGATGATCGGGTTGCCGTCCTCGTCCACCGCGTTGCCGCCCACCGCCACGCTGCCGGCGCCGGAGGCTTCCGCCGCCGCACCGAACGCCGCGCTGTTGATGCCCGAGGCGGTCGCGCCGTAACCCACCGCCGTGGCATTGGCCGCATTGGTGCTCGCGCCGCTGCCGAACGCCGAGGCGCCCACGCCGAATGCGTTGGCGTTGGCGCCTACCGCAGTGCCGTTGTCGTCGTTGGCGAAGGCCTGGTAGCCCGTGGCCGTGCTCTCGATACCGTTGGCGATGCTGCTCGCGCCCGACGCCACGCTGTGCTCGCCGAACGCCACCGCGTCCTCGCTGCCGTCGGTCGCGCCGTCGGCCTGGAAGAAGCGCGTGCTGCCCGTCGCTGCATTGAGCTGGCCGACCGTGGCGGCGTCGGTGTCTTCGGTGCCGTCGGCCACGTTGGTGATCTGGCGGGTGAAGTTGGTCGAGGCGTCGCCCACCGACACCGTG
>NZ_LMSL01000026.1 GCF_001428405.1 Frateuria sp. Soil773 | reverse complement strand
CTTCGGGTCCGCCTTGACCGGCCCGGTTCCGGCCCAGGTGGCCGTGGACCACACCACCGCCACGCACCACAGGCACAACAACGAGCCTGCCCGTTGCGCGAATCCACCCAGCTTCATCCCTGCTCGCATGCCTTTCCCCTTCGGCGCGCCTGGCGAAAGGTTCGCAGCGCGCCTTTTCATGATTCCCATCGAATGCCGATGCCGCACTGGCAACGGCCAAGCCTTCAAACCACGATGGCGTATCGCCTCAAGGCACGGTTCCACGCTGTGGTTCGCGGAACACCCGTTGGGTGGTGACCGACGTCGGTTGCGACAGCGCGTTGTAGGTGTAGACCGTCTGCGCGAAGGTGCCGCCCGCTTCGGGCTCGTACTCGGACGTGAGCCGGCCCGCGGCGTCGTACTGGTAGCCGTGGTATTGCCCGTCCGGCGACGTCACCTTGGCAAGCCGGCCGAAGCCGTCGTACTCGTAGTACGTGTGCTGCGTAGTGCCATTGCGGTAGGTCTGTACGTCGATGACCCGGCCGCGTGCGTCGTAGACATAGCCGGTCTTGTCGCCGTTGGGGCCGGTCACGAAACCGGGCTGGCCAAGGTCGTTGTAGCTTCCGTAGGTGGTCGTGTGGCCCAGGCTGTTCTTGACGGTCAGCAGGTCGCCGGTGGACGCGTAGGTGGAGGTGATGGCATCGCCGCTGCCGGCCAACGGGCCGTCTACCACTATCGACGTCACCATGCCGTTGGACGCGGTGGTGTAGGTGTAGGTCGTCGTACGTGTCTGCCCCTGGCTTGCCGCCACCTTGCTGGAGAGGTTCTTGACCACCACCGAGGATAGGCGATCGCCGGTACCGCCGTAGAAGTAGCTGATCTCATGGTCGCCGACCAGGGTCTGCTTGGTCATGCGGTTGTCGGCATCCCATGCGTAGTTGGTTACGCGCTGCTGACTCGTATCCGCGGCCCCGGCATTCTCCACCGTTTGTAGCAACTGGCCCTTGGCATCGTGGTCGTAGGTCGTGATGACGCCGCGGTTGTCGTCGGCGGATTCCAGGTAGCCGTTGGCGTCGTACGCCCGGTCCTTGGCCGTCGAGGGGCAGTTGGTGGAAGTGCCCTCGACCGCGACCTGGTTGCCGTTCTCGTCGAAGGTATAGGTGGTTGCCCGGCCCAGCGGACTGGTCACCGTCGTCTTGTGGATATTGCCGTCCGCGTCGAGCACGTAGCTGAACTGGTAGCGCTCCACGTTGCCGGCCAGCTTGGTCTCGGTGGCGCGGCCATTCGCGTCATAGGCGATCCAGGACTGGCGCACATCGTTGATCGTGCGGCCGGTCAGCGCGGTCGGGAAGCGGGTGTCTTCGTAGTGGTAGGTGATCCGGGTGGGGATCGCGCCGGGCTGGATCGTGCCGGTCAGCAAGGCCACCATCGAATTGATCGGCGGCGTCGAGGGCAGCGGCGGTGGATCGTCGTGGCGCGGATCATGCTGGGGCAGCAGCATCGGATGCGCTCCGATGCTTCCCGCATTGACCATGCGGGCCGAGGGCGATGCCCCCGGGCTCACGGCGCTCGAGGTCGAGACCGGCAACGTCTTGTAGCTGTACGTGTAGGCGTGGCCGGCTGGGTCGGTGACCTGGGTGAGGCGGCCGTCGGTCCAGGTGAAGTCCACATGGCGCCCGGAGGCATGCGTTACCCGCGTGAGGTAGTGGCCGCTGTCGTACTGGAACGTCCAGCCGATGCCCTGCCGGCTCTGGAGGCTCGACGGGAAGCCGGCGGCGTCGTACACCTCGACGGTATGGTCCTCGCTGTAGAGCACATAGGTGCTGCCCGACTTGAGGATCTTGGCGATCGGGGACGGCTTGTCCTCGTACCAGCCGGGCGTGGGCGAGCTGGCGTAATTGAACTTGATCAGGCGGCCATCCGGGCGCTGCGCCCAGATCGGCTT
>NZ_LMSL01000025.1 GCF_001428405.1 Frateuria sp. Soil773 | reverse complement strand
TTCGACGAGGCCACGGTCCAGCGCTGGGCCGACCACTACCTGGCCTTGGTCGGGCAATGGCTGGAAGACGCCAGCGTGCAACCGGCGGCAATGCGGTTGCTCGATGACGCGGGCTGCCACCGGTTCTTGGCGAGCACACGATGCGAGCCGCAGCCGATCCCGGTCGAGCACACCCTGCATGGCTGGATCGAGCATCGGGCGGCACAGGCGCCGGAGGCGCTGGCGGTGCTGGCTCCCGGATGTGCGATGCGGTACGCGGACCTGAACGAAGCGGCCAATGCACTGGCCTGGCAATTGCTGGATCGGGGCATCCGGGTCGAGGATCGCGTAGCGATCCTGGCCGAACGCGGGCCGGAGCAGATCGTTGCCATCCTGGCCGTCTGGAAAGCGGGCGGCGCCTATGTGCCCCTGGACCTGGGGTACCCGGACGACCGCCTGCGCTACATGCTGCAGGACAGTGCTCCCATGGCGGTGCTCTGCGGCAAGGGACTGGCGGCAAGGGCAGGCACGCTTGCCCCGTCGGCGGCGTTGATCGACCTGACGTCGATGCCCGCCGGTTCTTCCCGCGGCAATCCGCGGGTCGCCGGTCTGGACGTGGAGGCGCTGGCCTATGTGATCTATACCTCCGGCTCAACCGGGCGGCCGAAAGGCGTCATGGTCGAGCACCGTTGCGTGCTCAACCTTTGGGCGGACCTGGAGCGGCAGGTGCTGGGCGACTTGCCGGCCGATGCCCGGGTCGGACTCAATGGCTCGTTGTCCTTCGACGCCTCGGTCCAGTCGTTGATCCAGCTCCTGTCCGGCCGCTGTCTGGTCGTGATCCCACAATGGGTGCGCCAGGATGCTGCGGCGATGGTGGCTTACCTGCGCGAGCATCGGGTGCGTGCCTTCGATTGCACGCCCTCGCATCTGGAAGGCCTGCTCGCTGCCGGCCTGCTCGATCAGCCCGACTACCATGCCGATGCGGTGCTGGTGGGCGGCGAGGCGATCGTCGGCAAACTCTGGCAGCATCTGGCGCAGGACGAGCGGTGCCGATACTTCAACGTCTACGGTCCGACCGAATGCACCGTTGATGCGACCCTGACCCGGATCCGCGCGGTCGACACGCCGCACATCGGCCGCCCCGTGGCCAATACGCAGGTCTACATCGTCGATCGTTTCGGGCAGGTGGTGCCGCCTGGTCAGGTGGGTGAAATCTGGATTGGCGGAGCCGGTGTCGGGCGCGGTTACCTGAACCAGCCGGAGCTGACGCAGGGCCGCTTCATCGCCGATCCCTTCCAGCCCGACCGGGAAGCGCGTGTCTACCGTACGGGCGATCTTGGCCGTTGGCGCGGGGACGGCAGCATCGACTATCTGGGACGCAACGACTTCCAGGTCAAGGTCCGGGGCTACCGGATCGAGCTGGGTGAAATCGAGGCCCAGTTGTGTGCCTGTCCGGGAGTCCGCGATGCCGTCGTGCTGGTCCGGGAGGATGTGCCGGGCGATCCACGCCTGGTCGCGTATTTCCGGACCGATGGCTCGCGTCCATTGCAGGTTGCGGACCTGCGCGACTGGCTGACGGCGCGCCTGGCCGACTTCATGGTGCCGGCCGCGATGGTGCGCGTCGAGGACTGGCCGTTGACTCCCAACGGCAAGCTCGATCGCCCGGTCCTGCCGGCTCCGGACGACGCCAGTTACGGCCAACGCGATTTTGAAGCCCCGGAAGCGGGTCTGGAGACGGCGCTGGCGGGTGTGTGGCAGGAGGTGTTGCGGGTGCCGAGGGTGGGTCGCCGGGACAGCTTCTTTGCCCTGGGCGGCCACTCGCTGCTGGCGATGCAACTGGTGGCGCGGGTGCGCGAGCAGTTGCAGGCGC
>NZ_LMSL01000024.1 GCF_001428405.1 Frateuria sp. Soil773 | reverse complement strand
TGGGCGGCCACTCGCTGCTGGCGATGCAACTGGTGGCGCGGGTGCGCGAGCAGTTGCAGGCGCCGTTGAGCCTGCTGGAGCTGTTCTCGCATCCGACGCTGGCGGCGCAGGCCGGGCTGCTGGCGCCCCGGGTGGGGGCGACGCCGGCGGAGTCGGCGCCGGTGGCGAGTGGCCAGACGCGGCACCCGGCGTCCTTTGCACAGCGCCGGCTGTGGTTCATCGAGCAGATGAAGCTGGACGTGGGTACCTATGTGATGCCGGCGGCCGTGCGCCTGCAGGGGACGCTGTCGGTGCCGGCGCTGCGTGTGGCGGTGCAGCGGCTGGTGGCGCGGCATGCGGTGCTGCGCACGGCGTTTGCCGAGGTCGACGGCCAGGTCTGTCAGCAGGAGTTGTCGGCGGCCGGGCTGCCGCTGCCGGTGCTGGAGGCTTCCGTGGCGGACGCCGAGCGGGTGGCCCGGCAGTGGCTGTCGTGGGTGGACTTCGACCTGGCGGCGGGCCGGCTGTTCCGGGCGGCGCTGGTACGGCTGGATGGCCGGGAGCACTGGCTGCTGCTGCAGATGCATCACATCGTGTCGGACGGGTGGTCGATGCAGGTGCTGTGGTCGGAGTTGTCGGCGCTGTATGCCGACGCGCTGTCGGGCGCGGCGGCCCTGCCGGGCCTGCCGCTGCAGTACGGCGACTATGCGCGCTGGCAGCAGGCGTGGTGGCAGGGCGAGCGGTTGCAGGCGGCGGAGCGTTACTGGCAGCAGAGCCTGGCGGGGGCTCCGCAGGTCCTGCGGTTGCCGACCGACCGGCCGCGCCCGGCGGTGCAGAGCCTTCGCGGTGCGACGCTGGGGGTGACGCTGCCGGCCCGCTGGCGCGAGCGCCTGCAGGCCTTCTGCCAGCGCCACGAGGTGACCTTGTTCATGGCGCTGCTGGCGCCCTTTGCCCAGTTGCTGGGTCGCCTGGCCGGGCAGGAGGAGGTGCTGATCGGGGTGCCGATGTCCAATCGCTCGCACCGGGTGCTGGAAGGGTTGATCGGGTTCTTCGTGAACACCCTGGTGCTGCGCCTGGGTCCGGACCAGGCCGCCGACGGCGTGACTGCGATGCAGCAGGTGCGTGCGCAGATCCTGTCCGCCTATGCGCACCAGGACCTGCCGTTCGAACGTCTGGTGGAGCTGTTGAATCCGGAACGCGATCCCCGGCACACGCCCTTGTTCCAGGTGATGTACAGCCTGGACCAGGAGGGCGAGTCGCTGCCGGCGGCTGCACCCGGGGCCTTGCGGATCGACCCGGCGCCCCTGCCGGTGGAGGCGGTGGCCAAGTTCGACCTGAGCCTGAACCTGCGCGATGCCCGCGGGCAATTGACGGCCGTGTTCACCTACAACCGCGACCTGTTCGACGAGGCCACGGTCCAGCGCTGGGCCGACCACTACCTGGCCTTGGTCGGGCAATGGCTG
>NZ_LMSL01000023.1:156898-175461 GCF_001428405.1 Frateuria sp. Soil773 | reverse complement strand
CAGCCAAGACTGCCAGATGTTCTCCTTTCAAATGACGTCGCGTGAGGGGAAGGCTACGCGTGCCATACGGACGCATCGCGTGGCGGATCGTCGCCGCGCTCTTGATCCTCGGTTTCGTCTGGGGTTCCATCTACGTGGCCTTTACCGACGGATACGTCGTCATGCCGTAGGGCGTGACGTGGCGCGGCGCGGGCGGGAGGCGGCGGCGATTCCCGCTGTCCCGTCGCCGCCATGAAGGTGGCGGCGAAAAGGCCGCGGCGCCGGCTAAGGTCGCGCAGTCCGTGTCCGTATCCGGCACGCTTTCCATGGAGATCGTTGCATGAACCGTCGCAACCTGTTGAAAGGCGCCTTGCTCGGCGCCTCGGCGCTCGTCCTGCGCCCCACGCTCGCCCTGGCGGCCGGGGCCGATGGGGCAGCCGCCAGGCTGGCCGCGCTGGAGCGCAGGCACGGCGGGCGGCTGGGCGTTTCCATCCTGGACACCGGCAATGGGCGGCGTGCCTCGCATCGCGGCGGCGAACGCTTCCTGATGTGCAGCACGTTCAAGCTGCTGGCGGTGGCGGCGGTGCTGATGCGGGTGGACCACGGCGAGGAGAGGATGGACCGGCGCATCGTGTTCGGCAAGGACGTCCTGCTGTCCTACGCGCCGGTCGCCCGCCGGCACGTCGGCGCGCCCGGCATGAGCGTGGAGGAGCTTTGCGCGGCCGCGATCACCCTGAGCGACAACACGGCGGCCAACCTGCTGCTGGCCAGCATGGGCGGCCCCGCCGCGGTGACGGCGCTCGCCCGCCGCCTGGGCGACGGGGTCACCCGGCTCGACCGCAACGAGCCCATGCTCAACGTAGGCAGTCCGGGCGACCTGCGCGACACCACCACGCCGGACGCCATGCTCGCCACGATGCAGAAGCTGCTGCTGAGCCACGCGCTGGCCGATGCCTCGCGCGAACGGCTGCTGGCGTGGCTGCGTGCCTGCACCACCGGTTTCGAGAAGCTGCGCGCCGGCGTGCCGCCCGGCTGGACGGTGGGCGACAAGACCGGCAGCGGCCCGAAGGGCGAGAGCAACGATGTGGCGATCCTCGTTCCGCCGGGCCGCAAGCCGCTGCTGGTCGCCGCGTACTACGCCGATTCGCCTGCCGACGATGCCGCGCGCAACGCGGTGCTGGCAGAGGTGGGGCGGATCGCGGCGTCGCTCTAGCATGGCGGGCGCCGCCGAACGGCTGCAACGTGCAGGGGTGGTCGAGTGCGACACGCTCCCCTGTCTGTCATGGATCGTGCGCGAGCCGGCCGGATAGCGACCGGCCGGCGCTGGTGTCCGGGCATGCAGCCGCCGGGATGCTGTGCTGCATGCATCCCGGCGGCCGACGCCGCGCCGGCTACGGCAGCGACACCACCGGCACGAAGCCGCCGAAGATCATCCGCTTGCCGTCGAACGGCGCGGGATGGTTCTGCATGTCCAGGCGCGGGTCCTTCATCGCCTTCGCCATGCCGGCGTCGCGCGTTGCCTTGTCGGGCCATTCGATCCACGAGAACACCACCGCCTCGTCGGCCGTGGCCTGGACGGCGCGGCGGAAGTCGGTGAGCGTGCCGTCGGGCACGTCGTCGCCCCAGCATTCCAGGACGCGGAGGGCGCCGTTCTCGGTGAAGACCGCGTCGGCGGCGCGTGCGTGGTCGATGAACGCCTGCTTGTTGGCCGTGGGCACCGCTATGACGAAACCGTCGATGTAGGACATGCCGTTCTCCTGAGGGTCGCATGGGAGAAGGCGCCGGAAAGGCGCCTCCATCAAGGCGACGGACGAGCGCGCGGTAAATCGACAACTCCTCCCGGATTGGCGGCGCCGGAAAAGCGGCGCGCGATGAAGAATCGTGCGAAAGTGCGGCATTCATGCGGCGATGCCCATGGGACGGCGCGAATTCATGCTTTCGGCCGGAGCGGCCACGCTGGCGACGGCGGCCCGTAGCCGGGCCGTGCCCTGAGCCCGTCCGGCGGGAATGCAGCCCGCCCGGGCACAGGCGCGCGGCGGGCTGGCCTTGGTCGTCATCGACATGCAGGCGGCCCTGGTGGAAGGCGCTTACCTTGCCGATGACATGCTCGCGCGGCACGTCGCGCTGATCGCGAAGGCGCGCGCCGCGCAGGTGCCGGTCGTCTACGTGCAGCACGACCATGCGACGTGGGCCGAGCTGAAGCGAGGCACGCCGGGCTGGAAGATCCATCCGGACATCGCGCCGGCCAGTGGGGACGCCATCGTCGAGAAGACGGCGTCCGATGCCTTCTACGAGACTCCCCTGCGGTCGATCCTGGCGGAGAAGGGTGTCGGCACCCTCGCCGTTACCGGCATGCAGACCGAATGCTGCGTCGACACCACGGCACGTTCGGCTCTCAGCCAAGGCTTCGACGTGATGCTGGTGGGCGACTGCCACAGCACGAGCGATTCGGACATGAGTGCGGCGCAGATCATCGCGCACCACAATGCGCTGCTTCCCAACGTAGTCCATCCCACGCACCGCATACGCCTGTCGTCGAGCGACACGATCCGGTTCTGAGGGCCTGTTCAAAGTTTCCCAGGTATTCCCTGCGAAGCGTCATTCCAGCGGCTTTCAACGGCCGCAGGGCCGGTCAAGCTGGGATCCAGTGCCTCTAGGTTTTGGGGGAAAGGGAAAGTCGCTGGATGACCAGCCCTTCGGCTGTTGAAAAGCGCCTCCTGCTTTCGCAGGAATGATGAGCGGGGAGCGTGAGGGATTTCCAGTCCAACAGGGAGACTGTGAACAGGCTATGAGAGGTGAGTGCACTCTTGCGGGGAACACGGACGGTGACCATGGAGCCGAGAGTTCGGATTGCTGTGCGCCGGTGACGCGCATCTGGGCAGCATCCGTACGATCGGCAAAAGTAGATCGCGGGGGTTTTCGTCGGATATGGGTCGTACGCGCCCTCGGCGCTTTCCTGCAGCTATCGCGGCAGGAGCGCGCCAACTTCAGCCCATGGCCGGTTGCGGTTGTTCGTGCAGGAAAGCCAGCGCCTCGCCGCAAGGCGCGTCCACCTTCAGCGTGAGCAGCGGATCGGCGCGGGTATGGCCCAGCGTCACCGCGGCCACCGGCTTGCCGGCGCCCGCGGCGGCGGCGACGAAGCGGTAGCCGGAATAGACCATCAGCGAGGAGCCGACCACCAGCACCGCGTCGGCATCCTGCCAGGCGCGCGTGGCCGCCTCCACCCGTTCGCGCGGCACGCCTTCGCCGAAGAACACCACGTCGGGCTTCACGATGCCGCCGCAGCGCGGGCAGGGCGGCACGTCGAACCGGGCGAAGTCCTGGCCTTCCAGGTCGGCGTCGCCGTCCG
The DNA here is from genome assembly GCF_001428405.1 of Frateuria sp. Soil773. Classification (GTDB taxonomy): domain Bacteria; phylum Pseudomonadota; class Gammaproteobacteria; order Xanthomonadales; family Rhodanobacteraceae; genus LMSL01. The sequence continues at coordinate 172,133 of NZ_LMSL01000023.1, read as the reverse complement.
GCGCGTCGGCGGCGTCGAGGTGGGCCCAGCCGGGATTGGATGCGAGCAGCAGGTGCTGGAACGCGGAGCGCGGCAGCCGCCAGTCGCAGCCCATGCAGCGCACTTCGTCGAGGCGGCCGTGCAGGTCGATCACCTTATCGCTGCCGGCGCGCTGGTGCAGGCGATCCACGTTCTGCGTCACCAGCAGTTCGACCTGACCGCGCCGCTCCAACTGGACCAGCGCGTGGTGCGCCGCGTTGGGGCGCGCGCTGCCGAAGCGCCGCCAGCCGACCATGCTGCGCGCCCAGTAGCGCTGGCGCGTGGCGGGCTCGCGCATGAATGCGGCGTAGTTCACCGGTTGCGCGCGCTTCCACCGGCCGTCGCGGTCGCGGTAGTCCGGGATGCCGGAGTCGGTGCTGCAGCCGGCGCCGGTCAGCACGAACAGGCGCGGGTGCGTTTCGACGAATTGCTGCAGTGGGGTCATCGGTGGCGTGGGGGTTGAGTGGAGACAAGGGGGCGTTCGGGTTTCAGGGACGATCCGATGTTGCCTGTTATCTCGATGCGAGAGGCTTTTCAATCGTTGGAGAGGTGGTTGTCCGGCGATTTCAGGGCTACCGAACTCCGGAGGCACTGGATTCCAGCTTTCGCTGGAATGACGGTGAGGGAGTGGCGGCGAAAGAGTGGCGACGAGGCAATGAGAGCGAAGGAAGGGGAGTGAGGAAAAGGAAGTAAGTGAGGGAATGGGAGTGAGGGAATGACGGCGAGGTCTGACCTCGCCTCGAATCCGTCATCCCAGCGAAAGCCGGGATCCAGCGACTTCCAGGCCACCGGACTTCGCGGCCACCGGACGGCGGCTTTCGCTGGAATATCGGCGTGGTCCGATGTGCGGGCATGGTGTCGTAGCGATCGAGGGCTGGAATGTCGACGAGCAAGTCATTCGGCCCCTTCCTGGCCGCGGTGCGGCAACTTCCAGCCCGGCCGCACGAAATGGCAGGTGTAGCCGTCGGGATAGTGCTGCAGGTAATCCTGGTGCTCGGGCTCGGCCTCCCAGAAATCGCCCGCCGGGGCCAGTTCGGTCACCGCCTTGCCCGGCCACAGGCCGGAGGCGTCCACGTCGGCGAGGGTGTCCTCGGCCACCTGGCGCTGCGCCTCGCTGGTGTAGAAGATCGCCGAGCGGTAGCTGCTGCCGCGGTCGTTGCCCTGGCGGTCCGGCGTGCTCGGGTCGTGGATCTGGAAGAAGAACTCCAGCAGCGTCCGGTAGCCGATGACCTGCGGATCGAACACGATCTCCACCGCCTCGGCGTGCGTGCCGTGGTTGCGGTAGGTGGCGTGGGGCACGTCGCCGCCGGAGTAGCCCACGCGGGTGGACAGCACGCCCGGCTGCTGGCGGATCAGCTCCTGCATGCCCCAGAAGCAGCCGCCGGCGAGGATCGCGCGTTCGGTGGAAGCGGTCATGGAAAACCTCCGGAAGAGTGGCCTGCATCGAAGATGGGGGCGGCCGGGGCGTTTGTCGAGCGCTCCCGCGGAGGCACGCGAACGGACCGGCGCGAACGGACCGGCGCGAACGGACCGGCACGAACGGACCGGCACGAACGGACCGGCGCGGACGAGCCGATCGGGAGGGCTTGGGCTAGAATGTACGGCATCCACGGAGATACCCACGGCCATGTGAGAAAACCCGGTTCCCATCGCTGACCACCGCACGTCGCCGCGCCATCGCGGCCGCCACGTGGGGAGGTCCGGTCAGAACGCCGCGGAGCGTCGCGCTCCGCCGGCATCGACGGAGAATCGCTCATGGCCGACGCGCTCGTACGCGCCTCGCAGCTTTGTTTTTCCTGGCCGGACGGTAGTCCGGTCTTCGATCGGCTGTCGTTCGCGCTCGGGTCGCGGCGCACGGGGCTGGTCGCTCCCAACGGCGCGGGAAAAAGCACCCTGATGCAACTGCTGGCCGGCCGGCTCCGGCCGACGGCCGGCGTGGTCGAGACGAGCGGCACGGTGGCCTACCTGCCGCAGCATCTTCCCCTGGCAAGCGGAGCGAGCGTCGCCGAGGTGCTGGGCATTGCCGCGAAGCTGGAGGCGCTGGACGCCATCGCCGCGGGCGGCACGGACGCGGCGCTGTTCGAGGCCGTGGGCGACGACTGGGATATCGCTGAGCGTGCCTGCGCAGGCCTGGCACGCCTGGGGCTGGCGGATGTCGCGCTGCACCGGCGCATGGACAGCTTCAGCGGCGGCGAGGCCATGGCGCTGGGACTGGCCGCGCAATGGCTGAAGCGGCCGGACGTGCTGCTGCTGGACGAACCGTCGAACAACCTCGATCGCCGCGCGCGTCAGTATCTGTACCGGTGGATCGAGGACTGGGACGGGTGCCTGGTCGTGGCGAGCCACGACCGCGAACTGCTGGAACGGATGGAGCAGATCGGCGAACTGGGCGGGTCCGGGCTTCGCCTCTACGGCGGCGGCTTCGCCTTCTACCAGGACGCCGTCCGCATCGAGCAGGAGGCGGCCGGGCAGGACGTGCGCCAGCTTCGCCAGCAGGTGAAGCGCGAGCAGCGGCAGCAGCAGGCGGCGCGCGAACGGGCCGAGCGCCGCGCGAGCCATGCCGGCCGCCATCTGCCGAGCGCGGGGCTGCCGCGGATCGTCGCGGGCAATCGCAAGCGCGGCGCGCAGGTGTCGGCCGGCAAGTCCAGCGACGTCCACTCCGCGCGGGTGGACGAGGCGCGGCAGCGGCTGGACGAAGCGAGCCGGCTGCTGCGCGAGGCGCCGGAGCTGGACCTGGACTTGCCGGCGACCCGGGTGCCGACGGGGCGGCTGCTCTTTTCCGGCCGCCGGTTGCAGGTGGTGCGCGGCGGCCGGCCGCTGTTCGCCGCGCCGGGCATCGACCTGGAGATCCGCGGCCCCGAACGGATCGCGCTCGCCGGCCCGAACGGCGCAGGCAAGTCGACCCTGCTGCGCATGATCGGCGGTGACCTGCAGCCGCAGGCGGGTGCCATCCGGCATGGGGCGGGGCGCGTGGCCTATCTCTCGCAGCGCCTGGACCTGCTCGATGAAGACGGTACGGTGGCCGGCAACTTCGCCGCATTCGCCCCGGACCTGCCGCAGACCGAACGCGCCGGCCTGCTGGCGCGCTGGCTGTTCCGCGGCGAGCGCATGCACCTGCCGGTGCGTGGCCTGTCCGGCGGCGAGCGGCTGCGCGCATCGCTCGCCTGCGTGCTGCATGCCGCGCCCGCGCCGCAGTTGCTGCTGCTGGACGAACCGACCAACAACCTCGACCTGGCCACCATCGACGAACTGGAAGGCGCCCTGCGTGCCTACGAGGGCGCGCTGGTCGTGGTGAGCCACGACGACGCCTTCCTCGGCCGCATCGGCCTGACCCGCCGGCTGTCGTTGGCCGACGGACGGCTGGAGGCGCTATCGTGAGCGCGATGCCGGCCGGGCCTGACGCGACAGGCCCGTGCCCGCCCAACCTTCCGCCATCTCCTGCCAGCCGGAGCCACCATGCCCACCTTGTCCGACTTCCCGATCACCCGCCGCTGGCCGGCGCAGCATCCCGACCGCATCCAGTTGTACTCGCTCAACACGCCCAACGGGGTGAAGGCGTCGATCATGCTGGAGGAAACGGGGTTGCCGTACGAGGCGCATCTGGTCGACATCATGCGCGACGAGAGCCACCTGCCGGAGTTCCTGTCGCTGAACCCGAACGGCAAGATCCCCGCGATCATCGACCCGCACGGTCCCGGCGGCGGGCCGCTCGGGCTGTTCGAGTCGGGTGCGATCCTGCTCTACCTGGCCGACAAGACCGGCCGCTTCGTCCCGGCGGATGCGGCGCGGCGCTGGGAGACGATCCAGTGGGTGTTCTTCCAGATGGCGTCGATCGGGCCGATGTTCGGCCAGGTGGGCTTCTTCAACAAGTTCGCCGGCAAGAGCTACGAGGACAAGCGCCCGCTGCAGCGCTACGTAGACGAATCAAGGCGCCTGCTCGGGGTGCTGGACGGACGTCTGGACGGCCGCGAGTGGATCATGGGCGACGACTACACCATCGCCGACATCGCCACGCTGGGCTGGGTGAACAACCTGGTCACCTTCTACGAGGCGCGCGAGCTGGTGGCATTCGACGGTTATCGGCACGTCGGCGCCTGGCTTGAGCGCGGCCTGGCCCGCCCGGCGGTGCAGCGCGGCCTGCGGATTCCCGGCCGGGACTGACGCCGCCGTCGTGCGGCCGCCTGGCGCCCGGGCTTGCCGGCGCCAGGCAGCCGCACGCGCCCCGATAATGTGACGCATATCGCCCGCGGAATGCCGCGGGCCGTCATCGACCATTGCAGTTCCGCCCAAGGTGGCGGACCATTCGCCCATCAGGGGGAACCTGGACCTTCGCGCTTTCGGCCGTCCATATGGGATGACGGCCGTCGGTCCTGCCGATCATGACTGGCCATCGCGGATGCAGGCCTGACTCGAATGCATGCGGGCGCAATGCCCGCCTGTTGGGAAGTGAGTCCACTTACACAGGAGGTTGATCGGTATGTACGCAAAGCAACGCAGGATCCTCGTGGCGGCGGCCGCCACTTGGCTGGCCGCGGGCGCGGCCAGCGCAGGGACGTTTCCGGATTTCGGCTACCAGCCGCCGGCAAGCTACACCGGCCCGCTGTTCCACCTGAGCCAGAACTACCCGCAGAAGCTGCCGGCCGGCACGCCGGCGTTCTTCAAGCAGTTGCCCTCGCCGTTCAGCAACGACTTCGAGACCTGGCGGACCTATGTCGACTCGGTGAAGCACTACTGCCTCGAAGGCAACGTGGAAACCGACTGGAACGTGCAGAAGAACCCGATCCGCCACTGGTACCACATGCCATGGCAGCACTACGGCCCGCTCGGCCGCGAGGGCATCCACGGCCTCACCAAGGAAGCGGAGATCCAGGTCAAGCAGCTCGCGCCGACCCAGGTGACCACCGGCCAGACGTACGCGGTGGGCATCTACAACGACATCGGCGCCTACACCATCGGCCAGGTCTGGAAGAACCCGCAGGATCCCAATCCCGCGTTCACTTCCAAGCCGAACAGCTTCCACGATGGCACCGTGGTGTGCAAGGCGCTGTTCGCCGACATCGACCTGAAGCAGGTGCCGTTCCTGGCCAACCCGGTGCTGTGGCAGGGCTACGTCACCGACACCTTCGAGTCGGCGAACCGCTCGATCAAGCAGGTGGCGCTGATCCAGCTCGACTTCGCGGTGCGCGATTCGCGCGTTCCCGGCACCGGCTGGATCTTCGGCACCTTCCAGTACAACGGCCAGCTCACCGGCAAGCCGGGCTGGGACAACCTGGTGCCGGTGGGCGTGATGTGGGGCAACGACCCGGAGGACACCGGCGACAGCTACACCAACAAGCAGCCGACGGTCACCAAGATCAACCCGGACCTCAAGCAGACCGCCATCAACGCCAAGCCGGAACTGCCGCCCACCCACCTGGGCTGGAACGGCCGCCTGGACGGCCCGGTGGACAACCCGGTCAGCTCCTGCATGAGCTGCCACCTCACCGCCGAGAGCCCGCAGCTCTCGCCGATGAACCCGACCTTCCAGGCGCCGGACAAGGTGCCGCCGGTAGGGTCGCCGGCATGGATGCGCTGGTTCCAGAACCAGCCGGCCGGCGTGCCGTTCGATGCGGCCGCGCTGAGCACCGACTACAGCCTGCAACTGGCCGGCGGGCTGGCCAACTTCTATGACTGGAAGTGCAACCAGGGCGGCGTGTTCGCCGACGGCGGCAACGCCTGCCAGAAGGCCACCTCGCTCAAGCTGAAGCTGCGCAAGAGCATGGCGCCGGTGAAGGTGTACAAGATCGAGCGCGATCCGGTGCTCGAGCAACTGCAGTAAGGGCAACTTGCCGGGGCCTGTGCCATGAGGCCGGGCCCTGGCTGACCCCGACGCGGCGTCCGGATCTTCCGTGGGTCCGGACGCCGCTTTGCTGAGAGCCTGTTCAAAGTCTCACTGTCCGACTGGAATTCCCTCACATTCCCCGCTCGTCGTTCCTGCGAAGGCAGGAGGCGCTTTTCGACAGCCGAAGGGCTGATTATCCAGCGACTTTCCCTTCCTCAAACCTAGAGGCACTAGATCCCAGCTTTCGCTGGGATGACGCTTNCTGGAATCCCCTCGCGCTCCCCGCTCGTCATTCCTGCGAAAGCAGGAATCCAGCGACTTTCCCCCCTCCCCAAAACCTGGAGGCACTGGATGACCAGCCCTTCGGCTGTCGAAAAGCGCCTCCAGCTTGACCGGCCGTGCGGCCGTTGAAAGCCGCCGGGATGACGCTTCGTGGGGGATGCCTGGGAGACTTTGAACAGGCCCCGAGGGGCCTGCGTATCGTGGCCCTGCGTCTCCGCGAAGGCTGGGGCACTGGCTTGCCGTGGCTCCCGCCGACATGTAGGTAAAGTGGCGGCGAGCTGACGGAGCCATGCACGGATGTCCCATCACGGATTGCGCCACCTGATCGAGACGCTGGAACGGACGCATGCCTGGCGCGATCCGGCGCGGCTGCGCGAGCGCGTCGAGGCGCTGGATGCCCTCGAATTGCACATGCCCGAAGGCTTGCCGCCGGGCGAGGGCGACGCATCGCCGGATACGTTGGCGCTGCATGCGCGCGGCAGGGCGCTACGTGCCGGGATGGAGGCGGTCAACGAGGCGCTTTACCGCTCCATCCGCCAGGAAATACGCCAGGGCAACGGCGCGGACGTGCTGCGCCGTTGGGCGCACGGCGCGACCGGGCCGGCGCGGCGCGTGCAGGGCGATGGCTACGACTACCTCGATGCGCTGGTCAGCGGCGTGCTGCCATTCGAGCTGCCCGAGGCGGAGGTGGCCGAGCTGCCGGCGGAGATGGTGTTCTACCAGCCCACGCCGGCGCGTCACGTCTTCGACCTGCTCGAGCGCCTCGCGCTGGGCGAGGGCGACGTGCTGGTCGATCTGGGGGCGGGGCTCGGCGTGGTGCCGCTGCTGGTCGCCGCCTGCACCGGGGCGCGCGGCGTCGGGATCGAGTACGAGGCGGCCTACGTGGACGGCGCGCGCCGTTGCGTCGAAGCCCTGGGCCTGACGCGCGCCATGTTCGTGCAGCAGGATGCGCGCGTGGCCGATCTTTCCGAGGGCACGGTATTCTACCTCTATACCCCGTTCACCGGAACGATCCTGCGCAGCGTGCTCGATGCGCTGCGGCGGCAGGCGGAGCGCCGCGCGATCCGCGTCTGCAGCTACGGCCCGTGCACGCCGGTCATCGCGCGCGAGCCGTGGCTGGAGGCAGGCGAGCCGCCGGTGGCCGACCGGATCGCGGTGTTCCGGTCGCGCTGACGGGTGACTGCGGAAACCTCACGATCCCGGGTGGTACGTCCGCTCGACGTGCCCTTCGAGCTGCTCCGGCCAGAAGTACACCGGGCGCAGGTTGCCGGTGGTGTAGCGCTCGGCCTCGTCGTTGAAGTGCCTCGACTCCGGGTGGCCGCTCTCGCCACCGGCGGTGATCGCGCGTGCGCGCACCTTGGGGCCGAACTCCACCACGGCGACGAAGCTGTTGCCGCTGGTGCCGTAGTAGCGTTTCGTGCCCGGCCAGCGGTGCGCGCCGAAGGAGGCCAGCGAGCCCCAGCGCGATGACGTGAAGGGCACCGGGATGCTGGGCCGGGCGTCGTCGAAATGCTGCACGATGGCGCCGTCGTTGCGCTGGAAGCGATTGACCTCGCCCCACGGCACGCCCCAACTGCCGAAGTCCTTCTCCAGCCGGTCCGCCGCCTCGGCGAGAGCCCGCAGTCGCGCTTGCGCACCGGCCTTCTCGGCCATGATGTCGTAGACCGACAGGCCTTCGGCGGTATCGGACTTGTCGACCGCGTCCCACAGCGTGTCGCCCCAGAACACCGCCAGCGTGGTCGGCATCGAGGCGATGCCCCAGCGGTAGTCCCAGTGGCGCAGCAGCGCGGCCGGGCCGGCCAGCTTCTTCTTCAGCGGATCGGCGGCGGGCAGCGCGTCGTAGTCGGCGAGCAGCACCGGCAACTGGCGCGCGAAGGCCGGTAGGTAGGGGTCGAAGGCGGCGTCGATCAGCGAGGCCAGGGTGAAGTCCCGGCGCCCGGTGAGCACGCGGGTGGCATGGATGCCGCGCGGGTTCTCGCCCACGCTGTCCATGTAGCGCGGGTAGCTCTCGCGCTTCGGGCTGTACGGGCCGGCGGCGGAATACGGCCAGTCGTTGGTGTTGAACGCCCAGCCGTTCGGCGGGTTCAGCACGTGCGGCAGTTCGTCCAGCGCGTGCAGGCCGCGCCAGTCGGTGGCCGGGTCGCTGCCGTCCACCGGCTTCGTATAGTCGAAGCGGTCGTCGCGGCGCGGGATGAACTGCGGGTGCAGGTAGGCGATCTCGCCCTTGTCGTCGGCGAACAGCGTGTTGTTGGACGAGTTGGCCTTGAGCTCGGCCACCTTCATGTAGCTGGCGTAGTCGCCGGCCTTGGTGCGCAGCCAGCTCTGCTCCAGCGCCTCGACCGGCTTGTTCATCAGTGCCAGCGCGATCCACTTGCCGTCCGCCTCGCGCACGACCGGGCCGTGGTGGGTGGCGTAGGCGGTGAAGCGGCGCTCGGCCATCGAGCCGTCCGCGGCGCGGTAGGGCACTGCGATCTCGCGCACCGTCACCGGGCGCAGTTCCTTGCCGTAGCGGTAGTAGGGCTTGCCGTCCTTGCGCACGATCGTCTCGGCGAACTCGTCCACCGCGTCGGCGCCGGTGGAGGTGTGCATCCAGCCGACGTGCCGGTTGAAGCCCTGGTAGACGAAGAACTGGCCCCAGGTCACCGCGCCGTAGGCGTCCAGCCCGGCGTCGCTGGACATCTGCAGCTCGCTGCGGAAGAAGAACGAGGTGTGCGGATTGATCAGCAGCAGCGCATGGCCGTCGGCGGCGAGCTTCGGCGCGATGGCGATGCCGTTGGAGCCGGTCGGTTCCGCCCAGCTCGACGGTTCCGCGGCGAAGGCCGCATGGTCGTCCGGCCTGCCGTAGAAAGCCTGCAGCCGCTTCAGCGAGGCGCGCTCGATGTCGCCGCCGATGCTGCCCTCGGTGAAGGACAGCGCCATCCACGGCTCGAAGCGGGCGATGACGCGCGGATGCGTATCCGGATGCGTGGCGAGGTAGTAGTTGAGGCCGTCGGCCCAGGCGTCCATGAGCTGGCGCAGCCAGGCGGGGCTCTTCGCGTACAGCCGCTTCAGCTCGCCGGCATCGACGAACAGCCGCTGGCGCAGATCGGACCAAAGCGCCGACTCGCCCTCGGCCTGGGCCAGCCAGCCCAGCGCGTTGAGGTAGTTCGTCTCGACGCGGTTGAAGTCGTCCTCGGCCTGGGCGTAGGCCATGCCGAACACCGCGTCGGCGTCGGTCCTGCCGTGCACGTGGGCGATGCCCCAGTCGTCGCGGACGATCGTCACCGCCTGCGCTTCGCGCTGCAGGCGGGCGTCCCCGGGCGTGGGCGCGGCGGCGTTCGCGCCGCACGGAACGGCGAGCAGCATGACCAGCGGCAACAGGCATAGCGGACGCAGACGGGCGTGGCGTGCCGGCATCGGTGTCGTTCCCCATGGGTGGTGCGGATCGGGCAACAGTAGCAGCCCGCGGCGCGGCAGCGGGCGGCCTGTGCCGTCCGTCACGCTGGCCGGCGGCGTGTTGCCGGCGTCGCGCCGGCATCCCGCATCGCTGCCACCGGGAAGTCGCGCACGGACTGGATGCGCGCATGCCGCGGGGTGCCGGGATTCCAGGCCAGGTGGATCGGTTTGGGCGGGCAGGGGCGCGCAGCAGCTTCGGCGCAACCAGGCGCGCGCGGCCAGGTCGTCCGCGCACGGGCAGTCGATTCGGGTGGCGCAGGCCGGCACCGCCTGGCGCGCGGCATGGCGGCGATGCCGCGCAGGCCGGGCACGATCACGGCGGGATCGAAGCCGGTGCCCTCGCCGGGCAGCGTGACCGGCTCGCGCGGCGGCGGCATCCGGGCGATGATGTGCCGGCCCGCGCGCCTGCGCGTCCGTGCCTGCCGCCGGTGGAGCCCGATGCAGTTCCGACACCTCAAGACCTTCGTCGCCGTGGCCGCGACCGGCAACATCACGCGGGCCGGCGAGCGCGTCCATCTCGCCCAGTCCAGCGTGACCGAGCAGATCCAGGCGCTGGAGGAGGACTTGGGCGCGGCCTTGTTCGAGCGCACGCGGCGCGGCCTGCGGCCCACGCCGGCGGGACGCTGCCTGCTCGACTACGCGCAGCGCCTGCTGGCGCTGGCCGACGAGGCGCGCGCGGCGGTGGCCGATGCCGCGGGGCAGGTGGCCGGGCGGCTTGCGATAGGCGGGCTGGAAACCTTGTGCGCCACGCGCCTGCCGCCGCTGCTGGCGGCATTCGGCCGGGAGTATCCGGCGGTCGAGTTGCAGCTCGGCAGCGCGGGCAGCGGGCCGTTGCGCGCCGCGGTGATCGCCGGCGAACTGGACGTGGGTTTCGTCTTCGGCGAGGCGGCGGGCGATGCCGCGCTGTGCCGGCAGGTGGTGGCGCGCGAACCGCTGGTGGTGATCGTGCCGGCGGGGCACCGGCTGGCGAAGCGGCGCGCGCTGATGCCCGGCGATCTCGCGGGCGAAACCTTCCTGGCGACCGAGCCGGGTTGCGTCTATCGGCGCATGTTCGACGAGGCGTTTCCCGCCGCGGCGGCCGGCCGGCCCCGGCTGGCGGGAAGCTTCGGCAGCCTGGCCGCGGTGCGCGCGATGGTGGAGGCCGGCGCGGGCTGCGCCTTGCTGCCGAAGCTGGCGGCCGAGGGCCGCTTCGCGGCGTTGCCGTGGCGGGGTCCGGAGAGCAGCGTGGCCGTGACGATGCTGTGGCGGCGGCAGGGCTTGCCGCCGCCGCCGCTGCGGCTGTTCCTCGACGCGGCGCGGGCGGGCCTTGCCGAGGCTATGCCAGCCGATGCCCGCCTTCCACGTGCAGCACCGTGCCGGTGACGAAGCCGTTGCGCATCAGGAAGCAGATCGCGTCGGCGATGTCCCCGGCCCGGCCGATGCGGCCCACCGGCAGCCTCTGCGCCATCGCCTCCAGCGTGGCCGCCTTGGCCTCGCCGGCGACGAAATCCCAGATCGGCGTATCCACCCAGCCCGGCGACACCGCGTTGACGCGGATGGGGCCGAGCTCTACCGCCAGCGCATAGGCCAGCGAAGCCAGCGCGCCGTTGACCGCGGCCACCGCGGAGCCGCGCGGGGCGGGCCGGTAGGCGGCAATGCCGGAGGTGAAGGTGATCGAGCCGTGCGGCGACAGCACCGGCGCGCCGTGCTTGGCCAGCAGCAGCGGCCCGACCAGCTTGGTGTCGATCGCGCGGCGCACCGCGGCCAGCGGCAGCGCGGGCAGCAACTGGTAGGCGCCCTCGATGTCGGCGGCGGTGCTGACGATGTGGTCGAGCGGCCCGCTCTGCGCGAACAGGCGCTCGACCTGGTCCTCCTGCGCGATGTCGGCGGCCAGGGCGCGCAGCCGCCCGGTCTGCGGCAGGCTGCGCTGCGCGGCGGCCAGCCGTTCTTCGGAACGGCCGACGATGGTCACCTCGGCGCCTTGCTCCAGCAGCCGGCCGGCCAGCGCCAGCCCCATGCCCGAGCTGCCGCCGGCGATTAGGATGCGCTCGCGCGCGGTGTCCGGGGTCGATGCCATGTTCTCTCCGTGGTGGGTGGGGACGGCGCATCTTCGGCGGCGCCGGCGCGCAGCGGAAACGGGAAGTTGCGATGGACGGCATCGGTATCGCCGATGATGGAATCGCGGTGGCCGGTGCCGCCGGGCGGCCGTGTCGAAATCGCGCGCGGCCGTTCGTCGCCTGGATGGAAACCGCTTCCGGGTTCCATGCCCCACCTTCATCGACGAGGACATGCCATGCAGATCCAGCCCTACCTGTTCTTCGACGGTCGCTGCGAAGAAGCGATCGCCTACTACCGCGAGGCGCTCAGTGCCGAGCTGGTCATGCTGATGCACTACAGCGATGGGCCGGAGGGCACCGAAGGCTGTGCCGGCGACGAGCCGCCGCCGCCGGACAAGGTGATGCACGCCTGCCTGCAGGTCGGCCAGACCCAGTTGCTGGCCTCGGACGGCTTCGCCGGCGGCAATCCGGAGTTCAAGGGCATCTCGCTGTCGATCGCGGCCGCCGACGATGCCGAGGCGAAGCGACTGTTCGACGCGCTGGCCGATGGCGGCCAGGTGCAGCAGCCGCTGGCCGAGACCTTCTTCGCGACCAGCTTCGGCATGGTGGCGGACCGCTTCGGCGTGTCGTGGATGATCGTGGCGGGCAAGCCGCAGGCGGGCTGACGCCGCATCCGTGCGACCCGCCGGGTAGCCGGCGCGTGGCCTGCCGGCAGGTTATGCTGGCGCGGCCACGAGAGAGGCCGGGTGCGCCGGCGCCGGCGGGACGGTCCCCCGCGGCAGGCACTGGCGGCGTGGCGCCAATCGCCAAGGGGACGGATATGCCGGTTCGCGGCCGCGCGATGCGCGGGATGGTGCTGTTGCTGCTTGGCTGGATATCCGCCGCGGCCGCGCAGGAGGCGCTGGCGCCGGTCGAGGCGCGGGTGCCGTTCGCGCCGGCCCCCTTCATCGGCAGCGACGGCCTGGGCCATCTTGCGTACGAACTGCACGTCACGAACATCTACGGCGATACCGGCACGTTGAGGCCGCAGGGCTTGCAGGTCTTCGCCGATGCGTCCGGCACGCCGCTCGCCAGTTTCGGCGCGGCGGACCTGGCGGGCATGGTCAGGCCGGCACCGGCACAGGGTGCGCCGGTCGCGGTCGAGGCCGGCAAGCGTATCGAGATCTACGTGTGGCTGACCTTGCCCGCCGGCCGGCCGGCGCCGAAGCGGTTGCGGCACCGGATCGCCTTCGCCGCGGCCCATGGCAAGACCGAACTGCTCGATGGCGTGCCGGTGCCGGTAAGCGCCATGGCGCCGGTGGTGCTCGGCCCGCCGTTGCGCGGCGGCCGCTGGCTGGCGCACGAAGGCCCGGGCAACGCGCATTCGCACCACTGGGGCAGCCTGGTGGCGGTGAACGGCCAGGTCACCATTCCCCAACGCTACGCGCTGGACCTGGTGGGGCTGGATGCGCGCGGCCAAGTGATGCGGTCCGGTGTGAGGGACATCGGCAAGTCACGCCATGCCGACTGGATCGGCTACGGCGCCGAGGTGCTCGCCGTCGCCGACGGGGTGGTGCGGGATGCGCACGACGGCGAGCAGGAGCATCCGCCGCTCAGCCCGCAGCCCGAACCGGCATCGCTGACGGCCCGTGGCCTGTTCGGCAACTACGTCGTGCTGCAGATCGGTCCCGGCATGTTCGCCAGCTATGCGCACCTGCAGCGCGGCAGCGTGAAGGTGCGGGCGGGCCAGGAGCTGCGGCGGGGCGAGTTGCTGGGGCGCCTCGGCCAGTCCGGCAATTCGAGCGCACCGCATCTGCATTTCCAGGTTTCCGATGCGGCCGTCTTCGAGGGATCGGAGGGCCTGCCGTACGTGTTCGACCGCTTCGACCTGCGCGGGCGCGAGACAGAGGCGCAGATCTTCGGCCAGGGCGAGGCGTGGCGGCCCGCGCCCGCCGAACGCCGCCAGGCGCAATTGCCGTTGAACGATGCGGTGATCGAGTTTCCGCCGGCGCGCCAAAGACCATGAGCCCGCCACAGCCCCGCATAGGGGCGGCTGCGCAAACGCGCTAGGGCCGGCCGATCTCTGCGTCGCCGCGCACCGCTTCGAGCATCCACGCGCGGAATGCGGCGACCTTCGGGCGGTCGCGGCTGGATTCCGGATAAACCAGGTAATAAGCCAGTTGTTCGAGCCATAGCGGGTCGGCCAGCTTGACCAGCCGCCCTTGCGCCAGTTCGGTGGCGACCAGGGCCAGCGGCAGCAGGCCGGCGCCCTGGCCGGCAAGCACCGCCTGCAGCAGCAGGCCCGAATCGTCGAGCGCGGGGCCGCGTGCCGCATTGGGGTCGCTCACGCCTTGCGCCTGGAACCAGTGATGCCAGCCGGTTCGCTGGGCGTCGTGCAGCAATGGCCAGCGCGCAAGCTCGGCCGGCGAGCCCGGCGTCCCGAGCCGCGCCAGCAGGGCCGGGGTGGCGACCGGCACGACCTCCACCGTCAGCACGCGGTGGCTGCACAGGCCCGGATAGCGGTCGAGCCCGTGCCGGACCGCGACGTCCACGCCGTCGCGCACGAAGTCGGCGTAAGCCTGGCTGGCCTTCAGGTGAAGGTCGATGTCCGGATGGGCCGCCCGGAATCCGTCGAGGCGCGGCACCAGCCAGGCGTTGGCGAACAGCGGCGTGACGCTGACGGTGAGCGTGCCCCTGGCATCGGAGCGGTCGATGCGCCGGGTCGCTTCGGCGATCTGCCGGAAGGCGTTGCGGATCGACGGCAGGTAATCCTGGCCGGCGTCGGTCAGGAAGATGCCGCGGTTCGCGCGCCGGAACAGCGGGACGCCGAGGTGCCGTTCCAGCGTCTTGAGCGACTGGCTGACCGCGCCCGGGGTGACGCAAAGCTCGTCGGCCGCCTGCTTGACCGAAAGATGGCGCGCGGTCGCCTCGAAGGCGCGTAGTGCGTTCAGCGGCGGAAGCGGTTCTCTTTTCATTTAGCAAGACTAAATCGAAACGTGCAAAAGATATGGTTTGAGCATCGCCACGGCCCCATCGATCATGCGCTTCGAACAGAAGCCGGGACCGGTTGCATGCGCTTGTCGAATCGTATTCGGATCAACTCAGCTATGCCGATGCACATGCCCGGCCACGGCAAGGCGGCGCATTGCCCGCCCTCCGCCGGCAGGAGAGGGTGAGCATGGATGGCGACCTGCACTACCTCGAACTGACCGAACTGGCGGCACGCATCGGCGCGCGCGAGGTTTCGCCGCTGGAGGCGACCCAGGCGCAGCTCGAGCGCATCGCCGCGATGGATCGCCGGCTCGGAAGCTACGCGCTGGTGACGGCGGATCTCGCGCTGGCGCAGGCCGCGCAGGCCGAGGCGGAAATCGCCGCGGGCCGGTATCGCGGCCCGCTGCACGGCATCCCGGTGGCGGTGAAGGACCTGTGCTGGACGAAGGGGCTGCCGACGGCGGCGGGCATGGCGATCCACCGGGATTTCCGGCCGGCCGGGGACGCGACCGTGGTGCGCCGCCTGCGCGAGGCGGGCGCGGTGTTGCTGGGCAAACTGCAGCTCACCGAGGGCGCGTACTCCGACCATCACCCGTCGGTGACGCCGCCGCGCAACCCCTGGAACGCCGACTACTGGCCGGGCATGTCGTCCAGCGGCTCGGGCGTGGCGACG